>NZ_NSDY01000001.1:1454791-5069099 GCF_002300185.1 Rhodococcus sp. ACPA4 | reverse complement strand
GTGTCCGTGTCGCTCTGACCTGGAATAAGTTACGCGAAGATCAACACAACACCAAATCGCCTGGTCACAGCGCTGCGCTTTGTAAACTTCAGGGAACCCAGTACCTCTGCGCCAGTTCTTCGATGATCGGATCTCCCTCTTGCGCCAATTCGAGGGCTTCGAGGTCGTCCGACACCGACAACAATCGGGAATCGTCACCTTCTGCATCGTGAATCGGGCGTCGGCCATCCTCGGAGAGTTGGCGCAACAACTTCTCGCGCACGCGGGCCTTCAACGAATCAGCCATACCGCCAGCATGTGCCTCAGACCAGACGATGTCGAGTACTTACTCGTCATCCTTCTTGCCGAAGACCCGTCTGGCTGTCGGGATCAAGACGATCAGTGCACCGAGAAGCACGATCAGTGAAAAAACCTGCATTGCCATTTCGACCTCACTCACATTCAGGCCGGCGCTAGCCAGCTACCCCAAGGGGTGTTCCGCACAACCGTAAAGGCAACAAGCGTTCCGAGCACCGCGATTGTCATTGCCGGCGCAAGCACGATCATCCAATCGGTCAACCCGTTCCATCTGCGCACAACCCACCGCCCCCACGCGACAACCAGTACCGCGATCAACGGAACGATCAACACATTGCTCGACAACGACGCACCGATATCGAGATGCGTCAGGTCGTTGACTGCTCGAAGGCCACCACACGCCGGGCACCACAGACCTGTCACCGCATACATGGGGCAGACCCCGTAGCTTCCGGAATTGTGCGGATCTCGGACGTGCAAAAGCACAAAAGCCGAGACCCCCACTGCAGCGACGCCGGCCGGAGCGCTCAGCGCCCGCCAGCCCCGCACTGCGGAGGTCTCGGTCTTCATACGATCCACTGTAGAAGCTGGTGGCCACCGACAGCTGCGGCCACGCGAACCCGTTCTATCTCGCTCGAATAACGACTGAGCGAACAATCATGTCGTGCCAGCACTGGCTCTTCGAATCCCAGAGCGGCCACAAGTAGTTGAGGAAGCACGCTCCGCCGAGGATCGCTTCCAATATCCATCGCAGGAGAGCCATGGGTGGTCCCAGCGGAACACCGTCGGACTCTCGAACCACGGAGATGCCCAGCCACTTCTTCCCCAATGACTGGCCGGTATTGCCCTGACGGAAGACGTAGTTCCAGACCTCGATCAGGAGGGTCAGAACAATCCCGATCCCGATGACCAAGAGGCCGACCGAATTTGCACCTTCCGTAGTGACGGTTCCGTCGTCATACGTGGTGACCTCCGCTCCCGAGAACGCGATCACCGCGCCGATTATCGCGACGATCACGCCAGGTAGCGGCACGATGAGGTAATCGAGCAGATACGCGCCGACACGCGAAATCCAGGAGGCGTACGGGTAGGCAGGTTGCGGAGGCCCATATCCCTGCGACGACACGGGAGGCATCTGCCCGTACTGAGGTGGCTGTCCGTACTGCGGTTGCTGCCCGTACTGCGGTGGCTGGTTCGGCTGCTCGCCAGATCCCCAGTTCTGCTCCGACATGGCGATTCTCCCCTGCTCAGGCGCGTGTACGCAGGATCAGGATAAACGGGGCATCGAGTATTTACCGGTAAACGACAAGAGCCCCGCACCAGAATTTCCTGGTACGGGGCTCTTGGCCGAGCTGCCTGAGAGAATCGAACTCTCGACCTTTTCATTACGAGTGAAATGCTCTACCGACTGAGCTAAGGCAGCGTGCCTTTCGGCGATGGCGAGTCTAACTGGTCAACCCCCGGAACGCGAAAACGGGGGTCGGAAGGCTTCGCCGATACTCGCAACCATCGCGTCGAGAGCCCACTGCAACTTGACGTTGAAATCGACGGCTTCGCGACATGCAAGCACGGCTTCGATGCACTTCAGTAGACCTTCCGGTGACGTCCGTGATGCCAGATCGGATGCCCGCTCAGCCATATCGGGATGAGTGGACGTGGACGACGACCCCAACGCGTACGACAAGGCGTCGCGGTACATGCCGGCAAGATCGATCAGCGTCCGGTCGAGAAGATCACGCTTGGCCCGCGTATCCCTCGATTTCTGCCGCGCTTCGAGTTCCTTGATCAATCCGGCAGACCCTCGGAGCGTGCCGGCTGTGCCCTTACCGGTTCCGCCGCCACCGAGCGAGACCTTCAGTTCTTCGAGTTCACGTTCCTTGACGTCGGTGAAGAGTGTCTTGGTTTCGGACTCGATCGACTTCACCAGATTTTCGGCTGCTTTGTACGCCGTCGATGCGGACGCGGCATCAAAGGCAAGCCGGAGCGACCGCGCACGTTCGTCCCGCGCGACATCGTCGGTAGCCAAGCGTCGCGCTCGGCCGACGTGACCACCGCTGATCGATGCGGCAAATCTCGCCTGGTCGGGAGCCAATCCGTCACGCCCGATCAACACCTGGGCAATCGACTCGACAGACGGCGTCACGAGAGCCAAGTGCCGGCATCGCGAACGGAGTGTGACCGACATGTCCTCTGGGTCCGTGGTGGGAGCGCAGAGCAGGATCACCGTGCGGTCCGGCGGCTCCTCGACAACTTTCAGAAGCGCATTGGCCGCGCCCTCGGTCAATCGATCCGCGTCCTCGACGACGATGACCTGCCAACGACCGGTCGTTGGCCTGCGCGACGCGATATTGACGATCTCGCGCATGCCTTTGACGCTGATGCTCAATCCGTCGGGAATGATCCGTCGTACGTCACCATGGGTTCCCGCCATCGTGGTTGTGCACGCATGGCACTGCCCGCATCCCGGTTCGCCGTCGGACGTGCACTGCAGGGCTGCGGCAAAGCACAGCGCCGCCACGGACCGCCCGGATCCGGGAGGCCCCGTGAAGAGCCACGCATGGGTCATATCGGATCCGCTGGAGTCGCCTCTGGCGGACAGCGCGGCGGCTCGCAAACTCTGCTCGACGTCGTGCTGACCTACCAGCCGACCGAACACACCACGTTCGGTCACATCACTACTCATGCAAAAACCTTAACCGTCGGCACCGACGAGTCCGGCTCAGTCCTTCTTCGCCGGAGCCTTCTTGGCAGCCGCTTTCTTGGCCGGGGCCTTCTTGGCGGCGGTCTTCTTCGCAGCGGCCTTCTTCGCCGGGGCTTTCTTCGCAGCGGCCTTCTTCTTCACCGGTCCGCGGGCACGACGGTCAGCGAGCAACTCCGACGCACGAGCATCCGAGATGGATTCGACGGCATCGTCCTTGCGCAGGCTGGCGTTGGTCTCACCGTCGGTGACGTACGGACCGAAACGACCGTCCTTGATCACCATCGGCTTCTCACTGACCGGGTCGACACCCAGCTCACGCAGCGGCGGAGTAGCCGACGCCTGACGTCCACGTCGCTTGGGCTCTGCGTAGATCTTGAGCGCGTCGTCGAGGGTGACCGTGAACATCTGCTCTTCGTCGGACAGGGAACGCGAGTCGGTGCCCTTCTTCAGATACGGACCGTATCGGCCGTTCTGAGCGGTGATCTCTTCCTTGCTCTCGGGATCGACACCCACGACGCGCGGAAGGGACAGCAACCGAAGTGCATCCTCCAAGGTGACCGTCGCCAAGTCCATGGACTTGAGCAGCGATCCGGTGCGCGGCTTGGGGCCCGCAACCTTCTTGGCAGCCTTCTTCGCGGGAGCCTTCTTGGCTGCGGCCTTCTTCACCGCAGTCTTGGTGGTTCCCGCGCTGACCTCTTCCGGTTCCGGAACCGGCACGATGTCCGGCTCCGGCTCGGCCGGCGGTTCGGGGAGAATCTCGGTCACGTAAGGACCGAAGCGGCCCTCCTTCGCGACAATCTCGTTTCCGGTCAGAGGATCGACGCCCAGCTTGCGACCTTCTTGAGGCGTCGCGAACAGCTTCTCGGCGTACTCGGGGGTGAGCTCGTCCGGCGGCAGGTCATCGGGAAGATTGGCCCGCTGCGAGATCAGATCGCCTTCGGGATCGTCCGGATTCTGAACCATGCGCTCGAGGTACGGACCGAATCGGCCGACACGTACGTGAACCTCACGACCCTCGGCGTCGTCGAACAGCCGGATGGAGTTGACCTCGCGGGCGTCGATCTCCTCGAGATTGACGCCGACCATCTTCTTGAGGCCGCCTTCGCGGGCGACCGAACCTTCGGCACCGTGCTCGCCACCGAAGTAGAAGCTGCTCAGCCAGTTACCGCGCTGCTCACGTCCACCGGCAATAGCGTCGAGGTCGTCTTCCATGCCTGCGGTGAAATCGAAGTCGACCAACCGGCCGAAGTGCGCCTCGAGCAGACCGACCACGGCGAAGGCAACCCACGCCGGAACCAGTGCGCTGCCCCGCTTGTAGACGTATCCGCGGTCGAGGATGGTCTTGATGATCGACGAATACGTCGACGGTCGGCCGATACCGAGCTCTTCCAGAGTCTTGATCAGGCTGGCTTCGGTGTACCGCGCCGGCGGGTTGGTGCTGTGACCGTCGGGATCGAGCTTGGTTGCCGTGACTTCCTGGCCCTTGACCAGTATCGGAAGCCTGGATTCGGCATCGTCGGACTGACCGCCTGCCTCTTCGTCGACGCTCTCGACGTAAGCCTTGAGGAAGCCCGCAAATACGATGGTGCGACCGGACGCGGAGAACGTGCAGTCCTCACCCGTGCCGGCCGTGCCGGAAATGCGAAGCGTCAGCGTGTTGCCCCGAGCGTCGGCCATCTGCGAAGCCACGGTGCGCTGCCAGATGAGTTCGTACAACTTGAACTCGTCGGCGTCGAGCTTGGAGTGCAACTGCCCCGGCGTCTGGAACACATCGCCGGCCGGACGGATTGCCTCGTGCGCTTCCTGCGCGTTCTTGACCTTGCGGGTGTACTGACGCGGCGTCGGATGGACGTACTCCGGGCCGTACAACTCGGTGGCCTGCGCACGAGCAGCAGCGATCGCCGACTCGGACAGCGTCGTCGAGTCGGTACGCATGTAGGTGATGTAGCCGTTTTCGTACAGACGCTGCGCGATACGCATGGCCCGCTCGGACGTGAAGCGAAGCTTGCGACCGGCCTCCTGCTGCAGCGTCGACGTCATGAACGGCGGGTACGGCTTACGGGTGTACGGCTTGTCTTCTGCAGACGAAACCGTGAGGTCGACGCCGTGCAAAGCCTCGGCCAGTCGACGCGCGTACGCCTCGTCCAGCACAGTGACCGCACTGCCCTTGAGCTTTCCGTCCGGTCCGAAATCGCGACCGGAAGCAACGCGGGAACCGTCGACCGAGACAAGACGCGCACCGAAACTGCGGGGGCTGGCGTCGGCGCCGGCATCAAGCGTGGCGGAGATGTCCCAGTACGAAGCCGACTTGAACGCCATGCGCTCACGCTCACGCTGGACGATGACACGGGTAGCAACCGACTGGACGCGGCCCGCCGAGAGCCTCGGCATGACCTTCTTCCAGAGCACCGGGCTGACCTCGTAACCATAGAGACGGTCGAGGATACGGCGGGTTTCCTGAGCGTCGACGAGGTCGATGTCGAGCTCGCGGGTGTCTTCGGCAGCAGCACGAATTGCCGGTTCGGTGATCTCGTGGAAGACCATTCGACGAACCGGAATCTTGGGCTTCAGGGTCTCGAGGAGATGCCACGCAATGGCCTCACCCTCGCGGTCGGGGTCAGTTGCGAGGAAGAGTTCGTCAGCGTCCTTCAAGAGTGACTTGAGTTCGGCGACCTTGCCCTTCTTCTCCGGGCTGACGACGTAGAGCGGCTCGAAGTCGTGATCGACGTTGACGCCGAGACGGGCCCACGGCTCGCCCTTGTACTTGGCCGGAACATCCGCTGCGCCGCGCGGCAGGTCGCGAATGTGACCGACCGATGCCTCGACTACGTAGTCCTTACCGAGGTAAGGAGCGATTTTGCGCGCCTTGGTCGGTGACTCGACGATCACGAGGCGACGAGGGTTACCGGACGCTCCCTGACCGCTGCCGTTGTCCGCTTTAGCCACCTGCTGCCCGAACCTTCCTTTGGACGATCACTGCCGTCGGCAGTTCTTCAGAACTAGACGTGTGGAGCAAGTTATACCCCGTGTCTCTCTTTACAGAGTGACATACCCGCACGACATTCGTGCAGATCAGTACAGTATGGACACGGTCAGATCTGTGGCCAGGCCGCTTCGAGGTCCACGTGACGGGGTGCCTCGCCCAGGTATTCGACGAGCTTGGTCAGTCGCTTCTTGCCGGCGATACGAAGCCCTGGACCGGGCGTCCGGTTGCCCAGCTGAGTAGGTGCGATACCCACTCGCATCAAGGCTTGCGCCAACGGCGCGTGAGTCTGAGTCGCGTGCGGATCGAGGCCGAAAACGAAGCGTTCGCCGTCCTCTTCCATCCTGCCGGACGAGACTGCCCAGACCCGGAGCTGGCGGGGATTCGGAACCCATCCAGCCGGGACGGACTTCACGGCACCTTTGGTCCACTGCACGGACAGGGGCAGCAAGGCCGGCGTCGCCTGAGTTCGGACGAGCGGGCTGCCTTCATCACTACGCGTCACTTCTGCGCCGAGTCCGCATTGCGCGATCAGCTCGGCAATGGCCTGGGCCCGCCAGTCTCGATCTACGACGATCGAGATCCGAGCACGATCTTCGTTTGTCACCACCTGACCGTGTCCGGCCAGCATGCCGGCCAGGTCTGTCACGGCAGGGGGAATCGACTCGGCGGAGAAAAAGGACAGTTGGCTCACAGAGTGCAACGTAGGGCACGAGGACCGTTGCGGCATAAATAATGGGACCTATTACGAAAAGGTCTGTCCCCCATTGCGGCGAGGCAACGAGGGACAGACCGTGTCCAGCTCGGAAGAATCAGACCGCGCGAACGCCTGTCGCCTGGGGCCCCTTGTTGCCCTGCCCTACCTCGAACTCCACACGCTGGTTCTCCTCGAGGGTACGGAAACCGTTGCCCTGGATCTCGGAGTAATGAACGAAGACGTCTGCGGAACCGTCTTCGGGAGCGATGAAGCCGAAGCCCTTTTCAGCGTTGAACCACTTCACAGTGCCCTGTGCCATGCTTTTCCTTCTCTTTCTAACACCGGATTCGATGAACTGCGCTTATTCAATCCATCGGGCCCGTTCCGGCCGCAGTACCAGCTGATTTCCCCCCAGGCTTGCATCCTCGCAGGAAAGGGCAAGAGCACCACGTCCGCAACAAAAGATCCTGCGAGCGTGCACTTTCTCAAGCCTACGAACACAGAAGCTGCGACCGGTTGTCAGTCAACCATGTTCTGCGCGTGCACAACAGTCGAAATACGTTAAGAATTTGCTACCGAATATCACCGGCTTCGACCCGCCGCAGTCGGCCGCCACCCCGTGCCTCCACTTCCGCCAGCCGATGCGTATCATCAAAACTGCAGGTAACGGCAGTTCCGAACTGTCGGGACACCCGAACGCCGATCCCGGAGAGTCACGTGAACGCAGCCTCCCGCATTCCTGATCCCGACGCGGCGCCGAGCGAAACCTACGGACAGATGCTCCTCGGTCGCGTCGTCGCCGGCGTGAGCGGGAACGAAGATCCACTGACGTTCACCGCTCAACTACCTGCTCGCAGCGCCCGGTTCGCCGAATGGCCGGAGTGGTTGCACCCCAGCGTGGTCCGTTCCCTGAACGAGCACAGTGTGACCGCTCCGTGGATCCACCAGCGCACTGCCGCAGACCTTGCACACAGCGGAAACCATGTTGTGGTCGCCACCGGCACCGCCTCGGGAAAGTCACTGGCATACCAACTCCCCGTCCTGACCGCGATGGCTTCGGACCCTCTTGCCACCGCGCTCTACCTCTCCCCCACGAAAGCTCTCGGCAGCGACCAACTACGGGCAGTGCTGTCCCTCACCGACTTCGACGCCGAACTACGGGGAACCAATCCGAGCGCGTACGACGGGGACACGTCACAGGAACTGCGCACATGGGCGCGCGAAAACTCCCGTTGGCTGTTCACGAACCCCGACATGCTGCACATCTCACTGCTCCGCACCCATCAACGCTGGGCGCATTTCTTCCGCAATCTGAAATACGTGATCGTCGACGAATGCCACTCCTACCGTGGTGTCTTCGGATCGAATGTCGCCCTCATCATTCGCCGACTCCGACGCATCGCGGCCCGATACGGCGCCGAGCCCACGTTCATCCTGGCCAGCGCCACCACCGCAGACCCCGGAACAGCGGCTTCCCGGTTGATCGGGGCGCACTGCACCGAGGTCACCGACGACGGATCACCCCACGGGCCACGAACCGTCGCACTCTGGGAGCCTCCACTCGTGCCGGCACTCACCGGCGAGAACGGCAGTCCAGTCCGTCGCCCCGCCGGCGCCGAGGCCGCCCGGATCATGGCGGATCTGATGATCGAAGGCGCACGCACCCTCACCTTCGTACGCTCACGCCGGGGCGCGGAACTGACCGCCATGACCACCAAACGGCTACTCGCAGAAGTCGACACCGATCTGGCCGAACGAGTCGCCTCGTACCGCGCGGGATACCTCGCCGAAGACCGCCGCGAACTGGAAGCAGCACTTGCGGACGGCACTCTGCTTGGTGCGGCAACAACCAACGCGCTCGAACTGGGCGTGGACATCGCAGGGCTCGATGCCGTTGTCGTAGCTGGTTTCCCGGGGACCGTTGCCTCGTTCTGGCAACAGGCCGGACGCTCCGGTCGACGCGGCGAGGGGTCGCTGGTGGTCCTGATCGCCCGAGACGATCCCCTCGACACCTACCTTGTTCACCATCCTTCGGCCATCCTCGAGAAACCCGTCGAGGCAACCGTGACGGACCCCGGAAATCCCTACATCCTGGGACCACAATTGCTCTGCGCAGCAATGGAACTCCCACTCTCCGACGCCGAGGTCGACTCGTTCGGAGCCATCGACGTCCTCACCAAGCTCGCCGAAGAAGGCAAGATCCGGCGGCGCACCCACGGTTGGTTCATCACGGCAGACGCCAACCCCCACGGCTCACTGGACATCCGCGGCGGCATCGGCACCCAGGTAGCAATTGTCGACGGCGAATCCGGGCGGATGCTGGGAACCGTCGACACCGGACGGGCACCCGCCACCGTCCACCCCGGTGCGGTCCACATTCACCAGGGCGATGCGTACGTGGTGGACGAACTCGACCTCGAAGTCGGTCTGGCACTGGTCCATGCGGAAAATCCGGACTGGACCACCTCGGCGCGCGAAACCACCGAGATCATCATCACCGAACAACTCGAACACAAGAATTACGGCGACATCACCGTCGCACTCGTGCGCGTCGAAGTGACCCATCAGGTTGTCGGGTACCTCCGACGCCTCAACTCCGGCGAAGTCCTCGATTCCATCGAATTGGATATGCCCGCACATACGCTGGAGACCAGGGCCGTGATGTACACGGTCACACCGGAACTACTCGAATCCGTCGGCGTCTCACCCGAGCGGTTCCCCGGGGCGCTGCATGCGGCAGAGCATGCAGCGATCGGACTCCTGCCATTGGTCGCCATCTGCGACCGAGGCGACATCGGCGGAGTGTCGACGGCAATCCACGCCGACACCGGTCTGCCCACCGTGTTCGTCTACGACGGCCACGCCGGTGGCGCGGGATTTGCCGACCGGGGGCACAGTGAACTCTCACGCTGGCTTTCCGCAACCCGCGACGCAATTACCTCGTGCGAGTGCGCCAACGGTTGCCCATCGTGCGTCTACTCCCCCAAGTGCGGCAACGGAAACGATCCACTCGACAAGGACGGCGCCGTGAAGATTCTGACGGCCGTCATCGACACCATCAGCTGACTAGTCGACCGGGCCCGCGCGCGCCGACGCCTCCGCATCGCCGACCCCGAAGCGGGACAACAATACCGGCGCCCGCACCTGAACAATGACATCCCAGTCCTCGACAGTGCACTCCGCGAGCACTGTTCGCATCCGCGTCGCAACGTCGATTGCCGCGGCGCAGCCTGCCTCCGCGCCGCGCTCGAGCGCTCCGGCCCCCGCCAAGGCCGAGAGATCCGCAGACGACTGGGCGGTGTGACGAGCGGTGACCGCCGAACCCACGTGCAGCAGCCCACCCGTCACCGCGACGATCCCGGCCAGCACAATACACGAAAACACTGTTGCGATACCGTCGTCCGCCTGCAGAGTCATCAGTCCGCTCCGGGTTCCACGGCTGCGACTGCTTCTGCGGTGATGTCCAACATCGGCAGCAAAACACTGTCGGCGCTCACCACCGCCACGGCAAATCCGTCCACGATCTGCACGGAAATCCGGGCGTCGGATGGTGCGATTCGGCGCGACGTGGTGACCGCGTTGTCCCCATCACCGCGGGCAGTCAATCTCGCCGCCTCACGAGCAGCATCCACACACCGAACCTGCATCGTCACCGCCAGAACCGCGCCGACGCACAGCACCACCACAGTGATCATCGAGGCGAGCGCAATTGCTGCCTCGACCGTGACTGCACCGTCATCAGCCTCGCGGATGCTACTCGTGGACAACATCACACAGCCGTCTTGAGCGCTTTGTCGATAATCCCGGTGAGCGCCGTGACAATGGAATCCCCGGTGACCACCGAATAGAGAACCGCTCCGAATGCCGCGGCCGCAATGGTCCCGATTGCATATTCTGCCGTGGACATTCCGTCGTCCTCGGCGACGAGCAACGTCAACCTCGCTGACAACTTTCCCATCATTCCGAACATCGTTTTCCCCTCCTGTAAGACCACGACAGTTGTTCTGCCGCGGAAGAATCGTGGTTCTTCTCAGATAAGCCCGTCGCCGAGTACCGACGACGCCAATCCGATCACCACCGGCACTATCCCCAGCGCGAGAAACGCAGGCAGGAAACAGAGTCCGAGCGGACCACTGATCAGCACGCCCGCACGTTCGGCGGACGCGGCAGCAACATCCTCCGCGTCATCTCGACGGCGTTCTGCAAGTTCCGCCATCGAGACGGACAGCGACGTCCCCGACCGTGACGACCGGCGCGCCAGTCGGGCAAGTGATTCGGTGTCGGGATCCAACGCAGCTTCACCCCAGGCCACCTCCGGATCGGCGCCAAGGGTGAGCAGATCCGATACACGCCGCAAAGCGGCGTCCATCGGCGCCGGCGCAGTAGCGGCAACAGCCCCCACTGCTTCGGCAACCGGTAAACCGCCACGAAGGCATGCAGCTAGAAGGTCGAAACTTGCTGCGACTGCCAGAGGATCGCCGACCGGTGGCTCGTCCGGCAGAACTATATCCACGGCACTTCTGTCGAGCATTGTTGCCATGCGTGGCAGTGACATTCGCGTGTCCGGAACTATCCATAACGACAGCGCGATCGTCACTACTCCCAGCCAGATCACGAGGTAACCTTCGACGTGATCTTGTCGGTCCACAGGAGGCCGAGAGCTACCAACCCCGTTCCGACTACCAGCATCACTCCGCCGGCGCCACCCCCGAACAGCACCTGCAACGGCGCCGCCCCCATCAGCTCACCCAATCCGATGCCGAGGACCGGTAACCCTGCAAGCACCGTCGCGGTAGCTCGCGCGCCGGCCAGTCCAGCCTCGGTGCGCTGACGGAAACGGTTGCGACCCAACATATCCGTCCGCACAGCTCCTAGAAGTTCGGCCAGCGCCAGACCGTATCGTTCAGCGACAGACCACGCTGACGCAACACGCACCAACTCCCTGTCGACGAGCGAACCACCGGATCGGAATGCATCGGCTGCACTGCCACCCAACCGAGCTCGCGCCGAACCGCGACGGAATACTTCCCCCACAGCGCCCGAGCACTCCTCACCGGCAATGGAACACGCGGACGCCGGGTGCGCACCGATCCGCAACTCTGCAATCAGGACCTCCAATCCGGCAAGCAGCAACGCCAGTTCCGAGTCCCTTGCCAACGATGCCTTCGTCCGCCGAGCACGAAAGAGCGCAGTTCCCACTGCAATCGCGGCAGCGACCAATGCAGAGATACCTCCGAACAACGCACCCAGTACCAGTGGCAGTGCAGCGACAATCAACGTCCACGGCACGGTGAATGATGCCTTCCCCCGCGAATCTGCGAATTCGAGGAGCCTGGAACGCGAATTCACCGTCGGAGCAACCATCACCGACAGCGCGCACAGCAGCAATGTGGCGCTCATGCCGGCAGCCCGTCCCGATCACTGCGCCCGTCCCGATCACGGAGGCGCAGCATTCTTTCGAGTTGATCGCGCCCCGGACCAGCAGCCGGCCATGCCTGGTTGATGTGTACGAATCCGTCTGCGCCGCGGTTGATGACCCCGATCTGCTCGAGTCGCCGAGAACCGTCGGCGGAGCGATGCACGTGTAGAACCACCTGGACTGCGGCTGCAAGTTGACTGTGCAACGCATGTCGATCCATTCCTCCCAACGCGGCCAAGGCCTCCAACCGCGCCGGCACTTCCTCGGGCGAATTCGCGTGGATGGTGCCTGCCCCGCCGTCATGGCCCGTATTCAGGGCCGTCAGAAGGTCGATGACCTCGGCTCCCCGCACTTCGCCCACGACAATGCGGTCGGGTCGCATGCGCAACGCCTGTCGCACGAGATCACGTACCGCTACCTCGCCGACGCCCTCCACGTTCGGCGCGCGTGCGACCAGACGAACCACATGCGGATGTGGCGGCGCCAGCTCGGCCGCATCCTCGACGCAGATGATCCGTTCCCTGGGGTCGACCGCACCGAGCACAGCCGACAGCAATGTCGTTTTCCCCGCACCGGTGCCACCGATCACAAGAAAAGCCAAACGGCACATGATGATTCGATCAAGCAGCGCACGCGCCTCCGGTTCGATCGCCCCGCGAGCGCACAATGCGTCAAGACCTTGCGTTGCAGGTCTGAGCACCCGTAGCGACAAGCAGGTTCCCCCCTGTGCGACCGGCGCGAGAACAGCGTGCAACCTGACACCGAAATGCCCGTCGCCGACTCCGCGTAACCGGCCGTCGACCCACGGCTGTGCGTCGTCGAGTCGCCTTCCGGACGACAAGGCCAAACGCGCAGCAAGGCGTCGCACCGCTGCCTCGTCCGCAAATTTCACGCTCGTTCGTTCCAGTCCCACCCCACGATCGACCCACACCTGGTCCGGAGCAGTCACCAGGACATCCGCGACTCCTGGTTCATGCAACAAAGACTCGAGCGGCCCGGCGCCGGTCAGCTCGGTCTGGAGAATTCGCACGACCTCGAGCAGATCTGTATCACCGAGCACTCCGGCGGACTCAGCCCGAACGGCGTCGGCGACCGTCGCCGCTGTCGGCTCAGCGGCCGTCGACGCCGCCAACCGATCACGGACCCGATCGAGCAGTTCCGCCGTGACCAGACCACTCATGCTGCAGCACTCCAGGAACGTGATCCCGCCGCGAGTCCGTCCAGCACCGCGTCCGCTCCGAGGGTCAGCGCGCACTTGCGTCGTAATTCCAGCCCGCCGCGTTCGAGCATCGACCCGAGCGAGCGGTGTCCCCGGACAACTGCGATCAACGGCAACCCGAGCATGGTCGCAACATCGGCCCCGCGCAGACCACCCGGAGCCGGTCCGCGCACCAACAACCCGATATTCGAATTATGTTGCGCCGCCCACATTCCCACCTTCTCCGCAGCGACGCAGGCCGCCACCGTCGCGGGAACAACCATCACGACGGCATCCGACGCCTCCAAGACCGCCTCACCCTCCTGGCCGCGACAGCCGGAAACATCGCACACGACAAGACCGCTGGATCGTCGGCCGGCGTCGAGCACCGCCCCGAGCGCAGTGACCGAAGGACCACCGATCTCCCTGCGGCTGCACGAGAGCACCCGCAGGTGCTGCCCGCGAGCGGGCAGAGCATCACGAAGCGCATCCGCCGACAAACGCCCACCCTCAACCGTCAACGCCGCCCATCGCAACCCTGGAACATTTTCGACACCGAGCACGACGTCCGCGCCGCAACCAAGTGCGTCGACGTCGACAAGCATCGTCGGGATGCGACGGGCGGCGGACGCCAAGGCGATCGCCGCGGCGCTTACCGAGGCACCAGCTCCGCCACACGCGCCGACAACGGCAACAACTGTGCCCTCGCCACGGCTCACCGAGTGCTCGGCTAACACTGCAACCAGCGCATTCTCGTCCGCCGGCAGTGTGAATACCGCCTGGGCGCCGATCGAGGTCGCGTATTTCCACTCGTCGAGCGTCGGTTCGGACTCACCGACAAGGAAGACGCGTGAACGCCTCGGGTTGCGGCTCGAGCACGCCTTCGCGTGTGCAATGTCCAGCACCACCGCGGATGCCCTGTTCCATTGTTGGCGCGATACCGGTTGTGGCCCCTCGTCCGCCGACTGATCAACGGCAGCCACGACGCGCCGCACGCTGGCAAGAACCAGCGGATCTTCGACCAACACAAGGACATCCGCGTCGACATGCCCTGATTCCCCTGAAGCATTCGAGTTCATGAGCACGAGCCTGAGCGTTGTCGCCGGTAAAGAACAGATACCCGAATCGAGCTGTGGACAACTCGGGTTCTGTGGATAACTCTCACTTGACGAAGCCGAGTTGATGTACCCGAGAAAGTGGACAACCCCCGCCTGGGGGGAGGCGGGGGTTGTCTTGTCTGTTCAGCCCCGGGGGGTTGGGCTGAACACAGTCCGAGCAAGTCGAACTGCCGTAATCCTACACTGCAAATGTCCGGGAAATGCAAGCCTGAACAGCAGCGATTCGTAAGTGTCGCCGTTCATTTCCCGGTTGTGGTGACGCAACCGAACCGACTGTCGGACTATCCTCGGTAGCTGTGACCGACAAGCTTGGGAATGGACTGACAACCGGGCGGACTGCCGCTTTCTTCGACCTCGACAAAACCGTCATAGCCAAATCCAGCACGTTGGCTTTCAGCAGACCGTTCTTCGCGCAAGGATTGATCAACCGGCGCTCGGTTCTCAAGAGCAGCTACGCGCAGTTCCTGTTCCTGCTCTCGGGCGCCGATCACGATCAGATGGAGCGCTTGCGCGCACACATCACCGCGATGTGTGCCGGCTGGGATGTGGAACAGGTCAAGTCGATCGTCGCGGAGACTCTGCACGACATTGTCGACCCCCTCGTCTACGCCGAGGCCGCCGACTTGATTGCCGACCACAAGGTGCGCGGCCACGATGTCATCGTGGTGTCCGCGTCGGGCGAGGAGATCGTCGCTCCGATCGCCCGCGCACTGGGAGCAACGCACTCGGTCGCGACGTCGATGAAGGAAGAGGACGGGCACTACACGGGCGAGGTCGACTTCTACTGCTACGGCCCCGGCAAAGTGGAAGCCATGGAAAAACTCGCAGCCGAGTACGGATACGACCTCTCCGCGAGTTACGCCTATTCCGACTCGATCACCGACTTGCCGATGCTCGAGGCCGTCGGGCATCCGAGTGCCGTCAACCCCGACCGCGCGCTTCGCAAGGCAGCAGCCGGAAATGGTTGGCCCATACTGACTTTCTCGAATCCGGTCTCGCTTCGCGCTCGGCTGTCAGCACAGTCGGGCACCGCTGTGGCGACTACTGCAGCGCTCGGAATCGGAGCTGTGACAGCCGGTGTTGTGACGTTTGCACTACTTCGCCGAAAACGGTGAAACTTCAAGCACACAAACAAAAATTGATACTTGCTGTGAGCCGCAACACAGGGTACAAAGGAGTTACGGAAGAACGGAAGGCCAGGAACGGCTCAGAAGAGAAGGACCGTTTCCCCAACCCGGATTCCCAGCACGGGCACTAGGGCACCCACGCGGAGCACAAGCCACTATAAGGGCAGAAGTGTTGTGGGCCTGCGAGATTCGTTCAATTTGAGCGAGGACTCCGCACAAGTTGCGGGGACGACCTCAAAATGGCGATCCCTCGCCGAGGCCATCCACACAACCCACCGAGCACGCTTGGTAACGAGTAGTCCGTGCTAACGGGCGGCGAAGTCGATAATCGGCAGCGCCGCCCGTTTTGTGTGTGGAAC
This sequence comes from Rhodococcus sp. ACPA4, assembly GCF_002300185.1. Lineage (NCBI taxonomy): Bacteria > Bacillati > Actinomycetota > Actinomycetes > Mycobacteriales > Nocardiaceae > Rhodococcus > Rhodococcus sp. ACPA4. Next base: position 5,053,200 of record NZ_NSDY01000001.1, on the reverse strand, counting down.
GAGCCCCATGTGGAACGAGCCCGATGTGGAACCAGCCCGATGTGGGTTAGCTCGGACTCGCGGCGTCGGTGTGGGTTAGCTCGGACTCGCGGCGTCGGCAATCGACGTTGCCTCGCGAGCACCAGCTTCAAGCGCGCCGCAACACAGAATTACCCAACTCCCGACGCCTTCCGGACGACCGGAAGCAAATCCCGCGGCTCCATCGGCGTACGCCTGCGGCCTACGCAGCCAACTGACCTCAGGGACGCCGAGGTTGTGGGGATCCAAACCGGACGAGACTGCGACGAGTCGGGACGCGGCGCGCGCCACAATGCCGTCGGCGGTACCGAACGGACTCAGTGCCAACAATTCGCCGTGCACGACTGCCGCAAGAACCGGAGCCGGCGCTGACGTTCCACCCGTCACCAGTTGGGCGAGAGCGTCGAGACGCTCGCCGACGCCCGGATCCATGCGAGGTCGTCCCAGTTCGTCAGGATCCTCGACCAGATCTGCCGCCGCCAGTAGGTGCAACCTGGCCAAAGCCTGCAGCGGCGCCCGTTTCCATGTGGACTCCATCAGTGGCAGACCGTCACCGTCCAGCGCCTGCGCAACCCGCAGTGCGCCGGCAAGAATCGGATCACCGGCCATCCCCTCTGCCGGCAGCTCCGTCGACCCGCCCGCCAGAGACGCCGATGCCCGAGCGGCGCGGACTGCAGCTTCGGCAGCCGTCGTCGGCCATCCGCGTCGGTTGGTTTTGTGCCGATGCACCTCACCGAGTGCGTCGCGCGCGTGATCAGCGGCTGCGCGTACGCCTGGAAGATCGACGAGGGGCTGCAAGGGGTCCGTCACGATCAACGACGGTACCCTTGCAGCCCCTCTGTGGACTTGCCTACCTACCTGTTGCGTCAGCTTCCCAGCTTGATGGACCCACCGGGAATCGCGTCGAGCAACTTGCGTGTGTAGTCCTGCTGCGGATTGCCGAACACGTCGTCGATCGGCGCCGATTCGACGATCGAGCCACGCGACATCACCAACACGTTGTCCGCGATCTGACGAACCACGGCCAGGTCGTGCGTGATGAAGAGGTACGTCAACCCGAACTCTGCCTGCAGGTCGTTGAGCAGGGTCAAGATCTGATCCTGTACGAGCACGTCGAGAGCGGACACCGCCTCGTCGCAGATCACGACCTCCGGCTGCAAGGCCAACGCTCGCGCAATTGCGACGCGCTGACGCTGTCCACCGGACAACTCGTTCGGGAACCGTCGCATCACCGACTGGGGCAGACCGACCTTGTCGAGAAGTTCGCGGACGCGAGCCTCACGCTCGGCTTTGGTCCCGACCTTGTGGGTACGCAGCGGCTCTTCGATCGTGCGGTAGATCGAGTACATCGGGTCGAGCGTGCCGTAAGGGTTCTGGAAGATCGGCTGCACTCGGCGACGGAACGCAAAAGTTTCCTTCGCACCGAGTTCGGACACGTCCTGACCGTCGAAGACCACGTTGCCTGCAGTGGGCTCGAGCAAACCGAGAACCATCTGCGCGACCGTCGACTTACCGGAACCCGATTCGCCGACGATTGCCGTTGTGGTTCCGCGGCGGACCTTGAAGGACACGTCGTTCACAGCTGTGAAGTCGGTGGTCTTGCGGAAACCCTTGCGCAGCTTGAACACCTTGGTCAGATGATCGACAACAAGAACGTCGTCGGTCGCCTTGCCGAAGGACTCTGCCGTACTTTCCTCGGCCTTGACCGCTTCGGCGACCTCTTCCGCCTGTTCCCGAATCTCGGCGCGGGCCACCGACGAGCTGAGTCGCTTCGACGCCAACGACGGCGCAGCAGCGACCAGCTTCTGCGTGTACGGATGTTGCGGACGCTTCAGAATCTCCAGTGCCGGACCGGATTCGACGATCCGCCCCTTGCTCATCACGATCAGGTGCTCGGCGCGCTCGGCGGCCAAGCCCAGATCGTGGGTGATGAGCAGAACAGCGGTGCCGAGTTCCGTTGTCAGACCATCGAGGTGGTCGAGAATCTGACGCTGAACCGTGACGTCGAGCGCCGACGTCGGCTCGTCCGCGATCAGGAGCTTCGGACGAGCGGACAACCCGATCGCGATGAGGGCGCGCTGACGCATACCGCCCGAGAACTCGTGGGGGTACTGCCCCAGCCGGCTCTCGGCGTCAGCGAGGCCTGCCTCCTCGAGCAGTTCGGCGGCCCGAACCTTGGCTGCCTTGCCCTTGGCGATCCCGTTGGCGGCCAGTGCTTCCTCGATCTGGAAGCCCACTTTCCACACCGGGTTCAGATTCGACATCGGGTCCTGCGGAACCAAACCGATCTGGCTGCCCCGGATGTGGACGAAGTCCTTCTCCGAAGCCTTCGAGATGTCCTTGCCGTCGAAGATGATCTCGCCTGCCGTCACCTTGCCGGTGCCGGGAAGCAGATTGATGATCGAGTGCGCGGTAGTGGACTTACCCGAACCCGATTCGCCGACGATGGCGACCGTCTGACCCGGATAGACAGTCAGGCTGACACCTCGAACTGCCGGAACCGGACCGGAATTGGACTGGAACGACACCTCGAGATCACGAATCTCGAGCAGCGGAGTTTCCTCCGAGGTGAGAGTTTCCTTGGTGGTCATCGTGCTCACCGCTTCCGCGACTTGGGATCAAGGGCGTCGCGCAGCGCGTCACCCATCATGATGAATCCGAGGACGGTGATCGCCAAAGCCGTTGCCGGGTAGAACAGAATGGTCGATCCCTGACGCAGCGTCACCTGAGCGTTGCTGATGTCACCGCCCCACGAAACCTCGGTGGACGGGAGCCCGATACCGAGGAAGGACAGCGTCGCCTCGGCAACGATGTACGTGCCGAGCGAGATGGTGGCCACCACGATGATGGGAGCCAACGAGTTCGGGATGACGTGGCGAATCAGGGTCTTGAGCTTCGAGACACCCAACGCTTCCGAAGCCATGACGTAATCGTTGTTCTTCGCCGAAATCACCGCACCACGAGCAATTCTTGCCATCTGCGGCCAGCCGAAGAGCGCCAGGACGCCGACGACGGTCCAGATGGTGCGATCGGTGAACAGCTGCATCAGAACGATGGCAGCGAGGATCAGCGGGATACCGAAGAAGATGTCGGCGACACGGGAGAGAATCGAATCGGTCCAGCCTCCGTAGAACCCGGACAGTGCACCGAAGATCACTCCGATCACCAGCACCGACGCCGTGACGCCGACGCCCACGAGTACGGATGCGCGAGCACCGTAGATGGTGCGCGAGTAGACGTCACAGCCCTGACGATCGAAACCGAACCAGTGCCCTGAGGTCGGCCCCTGCATGCTGTAGGTCAGATCGCAGAACCGCGGATCGGTGCTCGTGAACAAGCTCGGAAACGCTGCGATGACGATGACCGCGAGGATGATGATCGTCGAGATGATGAACAGGGGACGCTTGCGCAGATCGCGCCACGCGTCGGTCCACATGCTCGTCGGCGCCTGATCGAGCTTGACGGCGTCCGTCTCCCCCGGTGCCGCAACTTCGGGCGGTGCCACGAAATGACTTTGCCGGACTGCACGTCCGGTCTTCACGGTCTCAGACATAGCGGATCCTCGGATCGAGCGCGGCGTACAAGAGGTCGACGAGCAGATTCGCGATCAGGTAGATCACGATCAGGATGGTGACAAACGAAACCACCGTCGGCGCTTCACCTCTGGTCACCGCCTGGTAGATCGTGCCGCCGACGCCGTTGATGTTGAAGATGCCCTCGGTGACGATGGCGCCGCCCATCAACGTCGCGAGGTCGGCACCCAGGAAGGTGACCACGGGGATCAGCGAGTTGCGCAACACGTGCACGCGAACCACTCGTCCGCGGGAAAGTCCCTTGGCGGTGGCTGTTCGCACGTAGTCGGCACTCAGGTTCTCCGCCACGGACGTTCGGGTAAGTCGCAGTACGTAGGCAAACGAGACCGAACCCAGAACCAGGGCGGGGAGCAGGAGATTCTTGAAGCTGGTGTTGCCACCGACCGTCGGCGGGACGATGCCCCATTTGACGCCGATGAAGAACTGAGCCAGGAAGCCGATCACGAAGATCGGGATGGCGATGAGAACGAGGCTGAACAGCAGGACGGTGCTGTCGAAGAATCCGCCCTTACGCAGGCCGGCGATGAGGCCGAAGCCGACACCGAAGACCGTCTCGACGATCAGTGCCATGAAGGCAAGTTTCATCGTGATCGGAAATGCCTGTGCCAGAACTTCACTGACAGGCCGTCCGGAGAACGACGTGCCGAAGTCCAGCGTGAAGATGCCCTTCAAGTACAGCAGGTACTGCTGATAGAAGGGGAGATCGAGGTGGTAGCGCTCCCGAAGCTGCTGTGCAACAGCCGGACTGAGCGCCTTGTCGCCCGCCAACGCGGCAATCGGATCACCGGGAAGCAAGAAGACCATGGCGTAGATCAGAAGAGTGGCCCCGAGAAAAACCGGGATCATTTGAAGCACTCGGCGACCGATGTACCAGAGCATCGGATCACCTCCTTGTCGATGATCGTGTACGTCAGCGGACAATCCGACGTGAACACGAGTTCGGGGCAGCAGGCAGAGCGCCTGCCGCCCCGAACTCACGTTTCAGATGCGGATCGTTCTACGCGTCAGTTCTTTTCGATGTCTTCGTAGACCGGAATACCATTCCAGCTGATGGTGACGTTGGAGACGTTCTCCGACCATCCACTCGCTGCGTTGCGGTACCACGTCGGAACTGCAGGCAGGTCCTTGAGCAGGACTTCCTGAGCCTGATCGAGCAGTTCCTGAGCCTTCGCCTGATCGGTCTGACCGGCCGATTCGCGCAGGAGGCGGTCGAACTCGGGGTTGGAGTAGTCACCGTCGTTGGAGCTGCCACCGGTCTGGTAGTTCTGCGCCAGGAAGCCGTACTGCTGCGGGTAGTCACCCTGCCAGCCGGCACGGAATGCACTCTGGATGGTGCGGTTGGTGGCTTCGGTACGGATCTGAGCAAAGGTGGGGTACTGCTTGCCCTTTGCGTCGATGCCGAGGGTGTTGCGGATGCTGTTCGACGTGGCGTCGACCCATTCCTGGTGTCCACCATCGGAGTTGTACGCGATCTCGAAGCTGCCCGACCACGGAGCAATTGCATCGGCCTTCGCCCAAGCAGCCTTGGCTGCCTCGGGATCGAACTTCACGTTGCCGTTTCCGGTCAGCGAGTCGTTCCAACCCTCGATTGCGGGACTGGTGAAGTCGAGCGCAGGCGTCCTGGTCTTGTTGTAGATCTGCTGCGTGATCTGATCGCGGTTGATCGCCATCGAGATCGCCTGACGGCGGAGCATGCCCTCTTCGCCGCTGAAGTGCGGCAGGCGCCCCGGGATCGTGACCAATTCGATGGTTGCCGACGGCTGGTTGACCGTGCGTCCGGGCAGGTCCGACTCGAAGGTCGTGACCGCGCTCGGCGGAACCTGGTCGAGAACATCGACATTGTTGGCCAGGAGATCGGTGTACGCCGTGTCGAGGCTGTTGTACATGATGAAGTCGACGCCGGCGTTCTTCGGCTTGCGGTTGCCGTTGTAATCCGGGTTCACGACCGTGTCGATACGGACGTTGTGCTGCCACGCACCCGTTCCGTCGAGCTTGTACGGACCGTTACCGATCGGATTCTCACCGAACGCGGTCATGTCCTGGTAAGCGACCTCAGGCAGCGGGTAGTACGCCGAGTGGCCGAGGCGGTCGGGGAACGCCGATTCGGGCTGCTTGAGTTCGATCGTGAAGGTGGAGTCGTCCACTACCTTCAGACCCGACATCGTCTGCGCCGTCGGGACCTCGGCTGCAACTTCGTCGAAGCCCTTGATCGGATCGAAGAACGAAGCCTGAATCTGAGCATTGGTGGAGAGAGCGCCGTAGTTCCACGCGTCGACGAACGACTTCGCGGTGACCGGGGTGCCGTCGGTGAAGGTCCAGCCCTCCTTGAGCTTGACGGTGAAGTTCTGACCATCCGTACTGTCGATGGACTCGGCCACCTCGTTCTCCGTACCACCAGCGGCGGTGTACGAAACGAGGCCGGCAAATACGGCGTCGACGACGCGGCCGCCCATGTTCTCGCCCGTGTTCGTAGGGATCAACGGGTTCTGGGGCTCGCCCGCCCAGGCGTTGACGACCCCGCTGGACGATCCGCCCGACGAATCGTCGGACGAACATGCCGTGATCAGCACTGCCGTCATTCCGAGCGCGACCGCACCGGTCGCTATGCGTGAGATACGCAAAGGAGTTCCTTCCACATCTAATAGACCCCGAGCATGCTCGTGGCCTGCCGACAGCCGTAACTGCCGGCGTCGTGTCGCCTACAACTGAAGATGAACGTAACTTCGAGTTGCGGTCGAATAATGGTTTGACAATAGACACATCAACCTCGAAGTGCGCACCGCACCCATTGTTGAAAATTTGGGGGTAATTCAATTCGGACACATTCATTCGTCGTCGGAAGCGACCACCCGTCGCATCGATTCGACCGATCGTCGCAGGACAACGAGTTGCAACGTGATGCAACGGTGCGTTTGCGCGAGCTTGTGACTACCCTCACACGGAGTCAGAAAAGTGTCGATCAATGTGGAAAGAAGGCCGTCAGCCATGACAAGCGCAGCCGAAACGGACGTCCCCCAGGCATATCCGCCGAGCGCAGAGTTCGCTGCGGCCGCCAACGCGGGACCGGAACTGCAGGCTGCCGCAGATACCGACCGCCTTGCTTTTTGGGCGAACCAGGCTGAGCGCCTTCACTGGCACCAGAAATGGACCGACGTCCTCGACTGGACCGACGCCCCCGTCGCCAAGTGGTTCGTCGGCGGACAGTTGAATGTCGCCTACAACTGCGTCGACCGCCACGTCCTCGCCGGCAACGGTGACCGCGTCGCCATTCACTTCGAAGGCGAACCGGGCGATTCCCGCGATCTGACCTACAACGACCTTCTCGCCGAAGTCAGCCGCGCCGCAAACACTTTCACCGACCTCGGCCTCGTCGCCGGCGACCGCGTCGCCATCTACATGCCGATGATCCCCGAAGCGATCGTCACCATGCTCGCCTGCGCCCGCCTCGGCCTGACCCATTCGGTCGTCTTCGCCGGATTCTCCGCCACCGCGCTGCGCTCACGCATCGACGACGCGCAAGCCAAACTTGTTGTCACCGTGGACGGTCAGTGGCGACGCGGCGCCGCAGCACCCATCAAAACAGCGGTCGACGAATCCGTCGCCGGAGCCGACTCCGTACAGAACGTGTTGGTAGTCAACCGAACCGGCATCGACGTCGAGTGGACGCCCGGTCGCGACCTGTGGTGGCACGAGACCGTCGCCCAGGCTTCACCCGAGCACGAGGCACAGCCGTTCGACGCCGAACATCCCCTGTTCATCCTCTACACCTCCGGCACCACCGGTAAGCCCAAGGGCATCATCCACACTTCCGGCGGCTACCTCACCCAAGCCTCCTACACCCATCACAACGTCTTCGATCACAAGCCAGGCAAGGACGTGTACTGGTGCACCGCCGACATCGGCTGGGTCACCGGACACTCCTACATCGTCTACGGACCCCTCTCCAACGGTGTCACCCAGGTCGTCTACGAAGGCACCCCCAACTCCCCGAACGAGCACCGCCACTTCGACATCATCGAAAAGTACGGCGTCTCCATCTACTACACCGCCCCCACCCTCGTGCGCACCTTCATGAAGTGGGGGCGCGAGATCCCCGACGCCCACGACTTGTCTTCGATCCGTTTGCTCGGATCTGTGGGCGAGCCCATCAACCCCGAAGCGTGGCGCTGGTTCCGCGACGTCATCGGCAGCAACAAGGCTCCCATCGTCGACACCTGGTGGCAGACCGAGACCGGCGCGATCATGATCTCCCCGCTGCCCGGTATCACCGCCACCAAGCCCGGATCCGCGATGGCGCCGCTACCGGGTATCTCCGCGAAGATCGTCGACGACGACGCCAAGCCCCTCGGCCCCGGCGGCAACGGATACCTCGTCCTCGACGAGCCGTGGCCGGCGATGCTCCGCGGCATCTGGGGCGACATGGAGCGTTACCGCGACACCTACTGGTCCCGCTACGCCGAAGAAGGCTGGTACTTCGCCGGTGACGGCGCCAAGTACGACGACGACGGCGCCCTCTGGGTCCTCGGCCGCGTCGACGACGTCATGAACGTCTCCGGTCACCGCATCTCCACCTCCGAGGTGGAATCGGCACTGGTGAACCATCACGGCGTCGCCGAAGCCGCCGTCGTCGGAGCCGCGGACGAGACCACCGGACAGGGCATCGTCGCGTTCGTCATCCTGCGCGAAGGCGTCGAAAACACGGGCGACATCCTCATCGCCGAGTTGAAGGCTCAGGTCTCCACCGACATCAGCCCCATCGCCAAGCCCCGTCAGATCACGATCGTGCCGGAACTGCCGAAAACCCGATCCGGCAAGATCATGCGCCGCCTCCTGCGCGACGTCGCCGAAGGCCGCGACCTCGGAGACACCTCAACCCTGGTCGACCCCAAGGTATTCGACGCAATACGCGGTAAGTAGGGCCTGCGGCCCCTGTGAGCCTTTCTGGTGGTCCCCGCTACCAGGAAGGCGCACAGGGGCGGAGCCCCCTACGCCCCTACATCATCGAGCGATTCGTCCTTCGTCTCACGCATGACGAGCAATGCAACAAACGTCAGAGCCGACGCGACGAGTAGGTAGATCCCGACCCAGCCGACGCCGTAGTGGTCGACCAGGTAGACCGCGATGAACGGCGCTACTGCCGCACCGAGGATGCTTGCGGTGTTGTAGGCGATACCGGAACCCGTGTACCGGACGTTGGTCGGGAACAGTTCCGGGAGAACAGCACTCATCGGTCCGAAGGTCAGGCCCATGAGGATCATGCCCACAACCAGGAAGGCCAGCATGCGACCGTCACTCATACCGTCGGTGTGCAGGAAGAGTCCGAATGTGAGGCCGAACAGCATCATTGTCGCGGTGATGACGAGCAGCGTGATCCGTCGACCGTAGCGGTCGGCCAGCCACCCGGACACCGGGACCGCAGCTGCGAAGAACACGACCGCAATGAGCTGCAGGACAAGGAAATCGGTGTACTTGAAGCCCGCTCCCGTACCGCCGTCCGCAGCGGTTTTGCCGATTCCGTAGCTCAGGACCCACGTGGTCATGAGGTAGAACAGCGTGTAGGTGGCGAGCATGACGAATGTGCCGATGATCAGCTGACGCCAGCTTGTCTTGAATACCTCGGCGAGGGGTGTCTTGACCTTCTCGCCGCGCTCGACGGCGCGCGCGAACACCGGCGTTTCTTCGAGCCGCAGACGCACGTACAGGCCGATCATCACCATGATTGCGCTGAGCAGGAACGGAATTCGCCAGCCCCACGAGAGGAACGCGCCATCGAGGTCCGGGTTGGCGCTGTCATGGTCCATCATCAACGAGATCGTCAGGAACAGTCCATTGGCAAGGAAGAAGCCGATGGGTGCGCCCAACTGTGGCCACATGGCCGCCCAGGCCCGTTTGCCTTCCTTCGCGGTTTCGGTGGCGAGCAGCGCTGCTCCGGACCATTCACCACCGAGGCCGAGGCCCTGACAGAAGCGCATCAGCGCGAGCAGCGCAGGGGCGAGCAACCCGACCTGTGAATAGGTCGGCAGCAGGCCGATGAGGAAGGTTGCGACGCCCATTGTCAGGAGCGAGCCGACGAGGGTCGCTTTACGTCCGACCCGGTCGCCGAAGTGACCGAACAGAATCGAGCCGAGCGGACGCGCCACGAATGCCAGACCGAATGTCGCCAGAGACGCGAGGAGCGCGGTGGTGTCGTTGCCTTTGGGGAAGAACAGAAGCGGGAAGACCGACACCGCGGCCGTTGCGTAAATGTAGAAATCGTAGAACTCGATCGACGTGCCGATCATGCTCGCGACAACGATTCGACGGCGAGGTACGCCGCCGACGGTTTCGCCGCCCGCCGGCGTCGGCGGGTTCTTACTCAGTGACGTGCTCACTCGTGATGCTCCTGCAGCTGTACGAACATTGCGGTATACGAACATTGCCCAATTGGTGGGATGAATCTCAGTCAGTAGGAATTGAACACCCTGCGCGTTTTCTCGCGCAAATTCGGGTTCTGGACCGAATCCGCGATAAAATTCCGTAAAGGTGAGCCGGGAAGTCTGGTCGGCACGTGATTCGTCGCGTCCACATGTCTGCAAACCGAACAAAGGCGTTGCTCCCGCGTGATCTCCACAATGCGTTCCGAACTGTCCCGATACCTACGCACCGAAACCGTTGGCGGCTCTATCCTGCTGATCGCCGCTGCCATTGCTCTGATCTGGGTGAACTCACCACTCGGCGACAGTTACATCGCGCTGCGCGACTTCCAGATCGGACCGTCTGCGCTGCACCTGAACCTCAGTCTCGGCACGTGGGCGCAGGACGGTCTGCTGGCCATTTTCTTCTTCGTGGCCGGCCTCGAGCTCAAGCGCGAACTGGTTGTCGGAGAGCTCTCCGATCGCAAAGCTGCAGCGCTTCCGATCATCGCAGCATGTGGCGGAGTTCTCGTTCCCGCGCTCATCGCGGCGTCGATCGGCTTCGGCACTCCGGGGATGGACAAGGGTTGGGCGATCCCCGTTGCCACCGACATCGCGTTTGCCCTCGGCATCCTCGCCCTGACCGGTTCCCGGATACCGGCCAGCGCCCGCGTGTTCCTACTCAGTCTTGCGGTAGTCGACGACCTCCTGGCCATCATCTTGATCGCGGTGCTCTTTACCGCGTCGATCGCGATGTTGTGGCTGCTCACCGCCGCTGCGGCGCTTGCGGTGTACGCCTACGCCCAACACAAACGCATCACGACGCCGTTCCTCTACGTGCCACTTGCCCTGCTCACCTGGTACTCGATGCACGAGGCCGGTATCCACGCCACTCTCGCCGGCGTCGCGCTCGGCCTGCTCACCCGAGTTGTCCGCGACAAGGACGAGGAATACGCCCCCGGCACCCGACTCGAACATCGCATCCAGCCGTACTCCGCCGGCTTCTGCGTTCCGGTGTTCGCACTGTTCGCGTCCGGCGTTCCCATCAACGCCGAGGTACTCGGCGACATCTTCACCGACCCCGTCGGGCAATCCGTCTTTGTCGGCCTCCTCGTCGGAAAAACTGTGGGAATCTTCGGAATTTCCCTGCTCGCGATCAAATTGGGCATAGCCACGAAGCCCAAGACACTCGAACGCAGAGACATGTTTGCCCTCTCAGTGCTCGGCGGCATCGGGTTCACCGTTAGCCTGCTTGTAGCAGACCTCGCACTGGACGGGGTCGGCGATGGCAGCGAGGCCGAAATAGCGAAGGCCGCAGTTCTCGTGACATCGTTGATAGCGTCGCTGATCGGATCAGCGCTGCTGTGGCGACGTGGACGGGTTCATGCGGCGCGAGCTGAAGCCAATGCCATAGCCACAGACGCGAGAGAACTACCTGGAGAGGTCGACAAGTGAGCGTGACCAACGGAGAGAGCCAACGCTTCACCGGAGATGGGGTGCCGAACACGGTGTCGTCCATTCCTCTCACCGACGTAGACGCCCGAACACCGGCTGAAGCCTCGATCGGCGCACTGGTCAGGGATGCGACGGCTCAGGTTTCGACACTGGTGCGTGCCGAAGTCGAGCTTGCCAAGGCCGAAGTCACCGGTGAGGTCAAGAAGGGGCTGCAGGGCAGCGTCTTCTTCATTCTGGCCTTCACTGTTCTGCTGTTCAGTTCATTCTTCTTCTTCTTTTTCCTGGCGGAATTGCTCAGCGTGTGGCTCGAGCGTTGGGCCGCTTTCCTGATCGTGTTCCTGATCATGGTGCTGACCACCGCAGTACTCGCACTTCTCGGTTATCTGCGGGTACGCAAGTTGCGGGCTCCCGAGAAGACAATCGAATCGCTCAGAGCCGCGAAGAGCGTCATTCCCGGCAGCCACGACGACACAAAGCCGTCGGTCGACTTCAACGCGCGCAGGTAACGAAGCAGCTGTGTCAGCCCCAGATCCATCCACCGTCAGATTCGACGGCCCCTGGATTCACCGGGACATTCATGCCAACGGCATCCGGTTTCACGTCGTCGAGGTCGGCGACGCTGATCCGGATGCTCCGTTGGTGGTTCTCCTGCACGGTTTTGCCGACATCTGGTGGTCATGGCGCCACCAGTTGACGGCACTGTCCACGCAGGGTTTCCGAGTGGTTGCCATTGATCTACGCGGCTACGGTGACTCCGACAAACCGCCCCGCGGATACGACGGTTGGACGCTGGCCGGCGACGTGGCCGGACTGATCCGGGCGATGGGATACGGCAAGGCCACGCTGATCGGTCACGCCGACGGCGGCCTGGTGTGCTGGGCAACCGCGATCCTGCACCCGCGACTGGTGCGGTCGATCGCTCTGGTGTCGTCGCCGCATCCGCACGCACTCAAACAATCAGTCCTCCGCGACCGCTATCAGCGCAAGGCACTCTTCCCGTCGTTCCTGGCGAATCAGCTTCCGTTCCGCCCGGAACGGAAGCTGATTGCCGACAACGGCGCCGAGGTGGAGCGTCTGGTGCGCTCCCGCTCGGGTCCTGCGTGGCCCGAGCAGGCCGAGTTCGGTGACGTTGTCTCCAAGTTACGTTCAGCGATCCGCATTCCGGGGGTCGCTCATTCGACGCTGGAGTACCAGCGGTGGGCGTTCCGAAGTCAGCTTCGCACCGAGGGGCGCCGGTTCATGCGTCTGATGGATCAGACACTGCACATTCCGATCCTGCAGATACACGGCGAACTCGACCCGTACATTCTCACGCGGACAATACGACGCGGTCGGCGTTGGGCGCCCGGCGAACAGTTGCACCCCGTCTCCGGAGTCGGTCATTACGCCCATTGGGAAGCCCCACAGCGCGTCAACGACGCGCTCCGGGACTTCCTGGCAGCCGACTAGCTACTCAGAGGATGCAGACGCCGGTGGAGACCGGCGTCGACGCGCTTTCCGCCATGGCGAGTTGGCGCGACACCTCATTGGCAGTGAGGACGAACCCGGTGTCGGTGTCGTCGATGGCGGCACCGAACACGACACCGAGCACCTCACCCTGATCGTTGACCATGGGCCCACCGGAATTGCCCTGTCGAATCGATCCACGAACGGTGTACACCTCACGCTGTGTGGTGCCGGCTTTGTAGATGTCAGGACCGTTGAGGTTCAGGATTTCGCGAACACGAGCCGCGCTGGCCGTGTACGGACCTCCACCCGGATATCCGAGCACCAGTGCGTTGTCCCCCGTTTGAGCGGGCTGAGCGGCAAACGGCAGAACCGGCGCCTCGAGTCCGGGCACCGCGAGGATCGCGATGTCGACGGCCGAGTCGAAGAGCACAACCTGGGCGGGTAGTGCACCTTGCATCGTGTCGACGGTGATGCTCTCGGTACCCGCCACGACGTGTGCGTTGGTCATGACACGCTCAGGCGCGACGATGAACCCGGAACCTTCGAGCGCGCGCTGGCAACTCGGCGCGACGCCGTTGATGCGCAGAACGCTCGGACGCAACTGCGCGGCCAGCGGGCTCGCCAGAACACTCGCGTCCGGCGCTTCCACTTCCGTGATGGGTGTGCGGCCGAACGGACCGATGACATCGGGCAATCCCGAGGTGTCGAGCAGCGCCGAGAATTCCGTCGGAATCTGCCGCAACCATTGCGGCGCGAGGTCGTCGACACCGGCCAACACGTTCGACCCTCGGACTGCTGCTGCGACGTTGGGCTGAGACGACGACGTCAGCGGAATTGCCAAAAGCCACGCGGCAACCACCACGGCAACTGCTTGAAGCCCTGCACCGATCACGCTGTCCACTGATCTTGCGGCCGGAGAATGCATACCGCTGCGCGCGGCTCGGCCCAGAACCATGCCGGCAACTTCGCCGATGATCACCAACACGACGATCAGTGAGATACCGGCGAGGATGCGCAGCTTGCCCTCGGTCACATGCACCAGAACATGCGGTGCCAGCAGAATTCCGGCGACAGCACCCAGAATCACACCGACAAAGGCCAACGCCGACGCCACCGCGCCCTGACGCCATCCCGATGTCGCGGCGATGAGAGCCACCACCACGATCGCAAGATCGACCCACCGCGAACCTGTCATCGGGGAACCGCCGAATCTTCGATGTCTTCGCCCAGTTCTGCGAGCGCTGTGTCCAGATCACGCACGTCGTGATGATCCCAGGGGATTTCCCAACCGGACACCTCGAAGAGTCCCGCCAGTATTCCGGCGGTGAAGCCCCACACGAGCATGCCGTCGGCCAAAAACGCCGGACCTTGGTATCCGGCCTGGTGACGCACCTGGAAGCGGTTGTCGGGGTCGAGCAGAGTGCGCAGCGGAACCCGCGCGACACGGCCGACCTCGCCGGAATCCTGGATGCCCACCGAGACAGGGTCTTCCCAATAAGCGATCACCGGGGTCACGTCGAATCCGGACGGCGGAATGAATATTTCGGGCAACGTCGCCAGCGGGAGCACCCCGCGCGGGTCGAGACCTGTTTCTTCCTGCGCCTCGCGCAGCGCTGTGCCGATCGGACCGTCGTCACCGTCGTCGGCGGCACCGCCGGGAAAAGCGACCTGTCCACTGTGCTGGCGCATAGTCGACGCGCGTTGTGTCAGTAGTACGTCAGCGTCGTCCGGCATCCCACCGAGGCACATGGGATCAGCCTCTCGGGATCCTCCGAAGAGGACGAGCACCGCGGCGGGCCTGGTGGTCGTCCCGCGCGGCGGGCGACGGTCGAGCACGGGGTTGAGTCGATGTGGATCAGTGGGTTGGGTGCTGGCTACAGCACGTAACCATTCGGGAACGGATGAGCTCATACGACAACTCCCAAATACTGCGCCGTGGCGGCAGCTATCTCATCCGCACTGCGGAACGGTTGAGGCAACACCTTCGCGACGGTTCCATCGGGACGAATGAGCACAGAGACCGGCAGCACAGGTGGCGCGCCGACGGCAATCTGCACCTTGCTCGAACCGTCCTGAACTCCGGGTAGTCGAACGGAATAGTCGATCAGTCGGGTCAAAGCGTTTTCCTGGTTCGGATCGGAATGCACGGTCAGCACAGTGATACTGTCCCCCGCGCGATCCGCAAATTCCTGCAAATGCGGCAGTTCTTCGGCGCATGGCGCGCACCAGTACGCCCACAAATTCAGCAGCGCGGGCTTACCTCCCAGCGCGGCAGCAAGATCGACCGAGCTTCCGTCTGCAACACAGTCGAGCGTGATCCCAGCGAGTGCGGCGCCGGCCGGAGCTTCGGCGGTAGGCGTCGGGCACGCTGTCAGTCCCGCTTGCCCACGAAGCTGATCGAGCGATTCGGACGACGGGGTGAACGTCGGCGGCCGATAGGCGGACGTCGAGGAACCGCCAGCCGAAACCGGGGTGTCATCTCCCCCTCGCGGCCAGATCGCAACAGCGAGCGCAACAACAACCGCAAGCACAACAAGGGACCACCGAGCAGCATTGGACATCTGGGTCACAACCCGGCCAGAGCGAGCAGATGCTCCGTCTCCGGGCCCTTCACCAGCGCAGCAGCTTCAATTTTGTCGGTAGGACCAAGGCCGTAGGACGGGCAGTCCTTGGCCAGAACGCACACTCCGCACGCCGGCTTACGCGCGTGACAGACGCGTCGTCCGTGGAAGATCACACGATGTGACAGCAGGGTCCATTCCTTACGTTCGATCAAAGCCCCGACAGCATGTTCGACCTTGACGGCATCTTCTTCCTCCGTCCACTTCCACCGACGCACCAAACGCCCGAAGTGGGTGTCGACGGTGATTCCCGGGACGTCGAACGCATTTCCCAGAACCACGTTGGCTGTCTTGCGACCGACTCCCGGCAACGTCACGAGGTCTGCAAGTTTGTTCGGCACTTCGCCGTCGTAACGCTCGAGCAGCGCCTGACCCAATCCGATCAGCGAGTTGGCCTTGTTCCGGTAGAAGCCCGTTGACCGGATGTACTCCTCGAGCTCGGTCCGGTCGGCTTCGGCGTAAGCCTTGGCGTCGGGATAACGGGCGAACAACGCCGGGGTGACCATATTGACGCGGACGTCGGTGCACTGTGCCGACAGAATGGTCGCCACCGTCAGCTCGAGGGGCGTCGTGAAGTCCAGTTCGCAGTACACATGTGGGAAGGCAACGGCTAGTTTCCGGTTCATCCGACGCGCGCGACGGACCAGCGCGAGATGGGATTCCTCGTCGCGAGCGCCGGCAGACCGGCGGGTCGCTGAGCGCTCGGTCGGGGTGGTCTGCACTCAGACAACTGTACGGATACTCCCCGACATGACATTTGGTCGTGTCGATTCCGAGATGTTGGCCGTGTTTACTCTCCTCTATGCAAGGACTCGCCGTGATTCTCTTCCCAGTGCTGTTGATGCTTTTCGCGCTGGCCATGGAACGGGTCGAACGGAGACTGCGTCGACTCTCGGTCAGGGAGAACGAGGTGGCGGAGTTCCTCGACCAGGCTGGTCCCGACGACGTCGCGTCGCTGGCGACCGATGGGTTCCCGCATGCGTTTGCCCGCTTCCACCTGCGCCGGAAGGGTCGACCGGCCATCGCTCCGCGGCAATCGGGCGCAGAAGAACTGCCCACTCGCTAAGGCGATCGAAGAGGCATACAAGGTAGTCAATTTTATTCGCCATCAGGATAATTTCGACGCTTTCGTGGCATCAATCACTCGTGCCGAGCGCGTGGGACGTAGACTTCGATGCCGTACCTGTTGTATTCAACACGGACTGTGTCTGACGCAGCGTCTCGCTCGCACGAGTGAAGGCCTGCGTCTGGGCGGTTCGTGCGTACAAACCAAGCACAACCGGGTACAAAGTTAGATAGCGCAAAAAATGACACCACAAACGAACAAATCCCAACAAGGAGCGCACGTGGACGACGTCCTGGCAAGAGCCGGCATCTTCCAAGGAGTCGAGCCCTCAGCGGTAGCGGCGCTGACCAAGCAGCTGCAACCCGTCGACTTCCCCCGTGGACATGTCATCTTCAACGAGGGTGAACCCGGTGACCGCCTGTACATCATCGTGTCCGGCAAGGTGAAGATCGGTCGACGCTCACCTGACGGTCGCGAGAACCTGCTGACGATCATGGGTCCGTCCGACATGTTCGGCGAACTGTCCATCTTCGACCCGGGTCCCCGCACCTCGACGGCCACCACCGTCACCGAGGTTCGTGCCGTGAGCATGGACCGCGACGCTCTCAAGGCTTGGATCCAGCAGCGCCCCGAAATCGCCGAGCAGCTGCTCCGCGTTCTCGCACGTCGCCTGCGTCGTACCAACAACACGCTCGCCGACCTGATCTTCACGGACGTTCCCGGCCGTGTCGCCAAGGCACTGCTGCAGCTCGCACAGCGCTTCGGCACCCAGGAAGGTGGCGCGCTGCGCGTCACTCACGACCTCACCCAGGAAGAGATCGCCCAGCTGGTCGGCGCTTCCCGTGAGACCGTCAACAAGGCTCTGGCCGACTTCGCTCATCGCGGATGGCTGCGCCTCGAAGGCAAGAGCGTCCTGATTTCGGATTCCGAGCGTCTCGCGCGTCGCGCACGCTAGTTCTACCGTCTCGACTCTTTCGGCCGCTCCCACATCGGTGGGGGCGGCCGAAGTCGTTTCCGACGCTCGGCGCGACGGGTATAGCGCGCAACCACATAGGCATTTGTGTCACGTGCGAGCGCTGGCATGCTCGTTGGAACAGCCACGACTCCAAGGGGATGCATGTCCGAGATAATCGCTTCCGCTGCTGCGGGGAAGTTCCGCGGCATCCGACGCGACGGTTCGTTGTATTTCGGCGCGATCCGCTACGCAACCGCGGCCAGATTCCAACGGCCCGAACCTGCCGCGTCTCATACCGGCATTCTCGACGCCACCATGCCAGGCACCGTGTTTCCTCAACCACCGTCGCGACTCGAGCGTGTCATGGGGGCGCCGCACCCCGAGCCTGAGCAGAGTGAGGACAGTTTCACCGTCACAGTCACGACGCCCTCGTTGTCCGGTAGCCGGCCCGTCATGGTGTGGCTGCACGGCGGTGGATACTCCAGCGGCGGAGGTTCACTGGCGTGGTACGACGGCGGCGCGTTGTCGGCCGAAGGCGATGTCGTGGTCGTATCGGTCAACTATCGCATAGGCGTACTCGGCTATCTCCTCCTCGAGGGCGTCAGCGAGGGCAACCTCGGCGTCCACGATCAGATCGCGGCCCTCGAGTGGGTACGCGAGAACATCGCGGGATTCGGTGGTGATCCCAATTCGATCACCGTGTTCGGCCAGTCCGCCGGCGCTCATTCCATCGTGAACCTGTTGAACAGTAATAACTCTCGGCCTTTGTTCCACCGGGCAATTCTGCAAAGCACCCCGCGGCTGGACCTCAACTTAACCAGGACCGCTGCGATCGAGAACGGCGAGACCTTTGCCCGACTGCTCGACGGCGATCCGAATACCGCTCCCCTCCCCCTAATCCTGGACGCCTTCCGCGCCACAGCCGTCGAGTTCGGCAGACGGTCTGAAAATGTTGTTCAGCCACCCTTTGCCCCGATATCCGACGTTGCACCACTTACCCGAAGCGCCGACAGTGGCGTGACAGAGGTTGTCATCGGATATACCCACGACGAGGGATCTGCCTTCGTTCGCGGGCTCCCCGGCGGCTCCATGGCCGACGAAACCACGTTGACGCAGAACATGTTTGCCGAGACGGTCGCAGAACTGGCCGATACCTTCACTCAGGCGGGTACCTCGGTCTACACCTACCGATTCGACTGGACACCTCCCGAGAACATCTTCGGTGCTACGCATTGCATCGAACTTCCGTTCATCCTCGGCACCGAAAAGTCTTGGCACGGTTCACCCATGCTGGGCATAGCCGACTGGACCACCGTCGACGAAATGGGTAGACGCATCCGCACGCTCTGGACTTCGTTTGCACATAACGGAAGTCCGGACAACGAGAACACCTGGAAGAAGTTCTCGCCCGACGAACCGATCGGAATCACCTTCACCTGAGCAACTTCGGGCGGCAATCCCCGCTAGGATTGCAGATATGGACATGCCCAAGCTCCTCGACGGGCGACTCAAACTTCGCCACCTGCTCCTGGTCGACGCCCTGAGCCGTCAGGGCAGCGTGGTCGGCGCCGCTGCCGCACTGCACATCACACAACCTGTGGCAACCCGCAGCCTCCACGACATCGAGTCCATCCTCGGCGTCTCCCTGTTCGATCGCGGCCCACGCGGCATCACCCCGACAATATTCGGCGAGGCCTTCACCACCCACGCTCGGGCGGTCATCGCTCAGCTCACCGAAGCGGGCCGACACGTCGTCGAATTGGCCGACGCACACCGCGGAACCGTCATCGTGGGAACACATCTCGCCGGTTCCAACGTCTTGCTGCCCGGCGCCATTGCGCGGCTGAAGGTTCAGCATCCGCTACTGACCGTGATCGTCCGCGAAGGCACTCCGGAGCAGTTACTCACCGACTTGGAGGCGGGTCGTATCGACCTCATCGTCGGCCGACTCACAGCACCGACAGACGACCGCGCCGTCAGACGCAATCTCTACGCCGAGTCAGTTGAACTTGTTACCCGCGTGGATCATCCACTGACCAACCGTGACGAGGTGCAGCTCGATGAACTCCGCGAGTTCCCCTGGATCCTGCCCGGTGTCGAAACGGTGCTCCGACGCGAACTCGAGGAGTTCTTCGCCAGGAACGGTCTCCCCTTACCCGAGAACCGGGTAGAGGCAACGTCTTTCCTCACGGTGCGACAGCTCTTGCTGGAAACCGACATGATCGCTGTCCTTCCGAGTCTGATTCATCGCGACGACACCCGCTTGACCACACTCCCGATCACCCTGGATCCCATCGGTCACAGCGTCGGTCTCACGTCGTCGGCGACGAGGACGTCCAGTCCGTCGGCACAGGCACTTATCGCGTCGTTGCGCAGTTTCGCGGAAGAACTCATGAACCAGTAAACGTTCGAAAGCCCGCTCCCGGAGCGGGAGCGGGCTTTCGAATATCGTTACACGTCAGGCGTTTTCTGCCACCCGCTGCTCTTCGTGCTGCAATCCCCGCGATGAGTCGGGCACCACCTTGAACAGCGCTATCGCGCCAACCAGACTGATCGAGCAGATCGACGCCAGGTACCACGTCACGCCCACAGATGATCCCGTGGCGTCCAGCAGAGCCGTCGCAATCATCGGAGCCAATCCGCCGCCCAGAATTGCACCACTCTGCAGAATCAACGACGAACCCGAGTATCGAACCTTGGCCGGGAACGTGTCGGCAATGATGCTTCCCTGGACACAATGAGTCACCGGAATGATCAGTCCCATTCCCAGGAACGCCACAACTGCAACGACCTTGTTCTCGGTGTTCAGCAGCGGGAAGAACGCGATGCACCACAACAGGATTGCGGCGGATCCTCCGATGAACATGTGCCGTCGACCGTACTTGTCGGCCACCTTGGTCCAGATCGGGATGGAAAGGAACCACAGGACCGCTGCCGCGGTGACACTGAGCACCAGGAATTGTTTGTCGTAGCCCAGATGTTGAGTTCCGTACGACAGAGTGAACACCATGAAGGCATATGCCACGGCGGAGTTCGCCAAACACGCGGCCAGCGTCAGTGACAACCGGGGGAACCCGACCTTGAGCGACTCACGCAGCGGGAACCGGACTATCTCGCCCTTCTCCATGATCCCGGCAAACGAGGGCGATTCGGTAACCCGCAACCGGATCACCAGACCGATCGCCACCAGAACGAAGCTGAGCAGGAACGGTATGCGCCAACCCCACGATTGGAAGGCCGAGTCCGACATCAATGCACTGGTGGTCAGGAAGATGCCATTGGCCAGAACAAGTCCGGCTGGGGTGCCCATCTGCGGGAAACCCGCATACAGGTTCTTCTGCCCGGCTGGCGCGTGCTCCATCGACATCAGCGTGGCACCGGCGCCCTCACCGCCGAGGCCGATGCCCTGGACAACTCTCATCGCCACCAGAAGTACCGGCGCCCAGAAACCGATGGAATCGTAATTCGGAATGAGTCCGATCAGTGTGGACCCGACTCCCATCATCACCAGAGACACCACAAGCGTCGCCTTGCGACCGATCCGGTCACCGAAGTGCCCGAACACCAAGCCGCCGACGGGCCTGGCGATGAACCCGACCGCAAAGGTGCTGAAGGCTGCGAGGGTGCCGGCGGTCGGACTCAGACTCGGGAAGAACTGCTTGTTGAAGATCAGCGCTGCGGCTGTTCCGTAAAGAAAGAAGTCGTACCATTCGAGGGTTGTGCCGGCGAGGGTTGCCATGGCAACCCGGCTGCGGGCAGCTTTCTCCGGCAACGGCTTTCCGTCACTGGTTACGCTTGTGGTCATCGCGGATACCTATCGATTGGATGAGTGGCAGTACGGTACGGTGAAATCTGTTTTTGCCGAGCATGTTTCAAAGGTTGTCTGAATTATGCTCATTAGAGACATGACTCACAAATGCCGAAATCACCGTGCGGCATACCGGAAATGGTATAGCTGAAGGATCAGCCGATCCCCAAGAAGCGTTCCGCATTTCCCCGCGAGATCAGTTGGCGTGCAGTCTCGTCCAAGAACTCACTCTTGCGCACCACCTCACCTACCGGTCGCTCGCCGAGGGGATACGGGTAATCGCTTCCCACCATCACCCGGTCAACGCCCACGGTGTCCACCAGTAGTCGCAGTGCACGTTCGTCGAAGACGACAGAATCCACGTAGAACCGGCCCAGATAGTGCGACGGCGGGAATTCCGATGTACCGATGATGTCGTTGCGACCGTGCCAGGCGTTTTCCATCCGGCCGAGCCAGAATGCAAAAGATCCGCCGCCGTGGGCAAATCCGATCTTGAGTCGGTCGTCGATCTTGTCGAACACGCCGCCGAGAATCAGCGCGAGTATCGACAGATGCGTTTCTGCGGGCATTGCGGTGAGCCACTGCGCCATCCACCGATCCAGGCGCGGCGAGGACGCCATGTCCCACGGGTGCACGAAGACCGGAACATCCAGTGACGCGCAGTGCTGCAGGAATGTCACGACTCCTTCGCTGTCGAGATCGAGGTCGCCGACGTGATTGCCGATCTCGACGCCTCGGTGCCCGTTGGCGATGCATCGTTCGAGTTCGCGGCACGCAGCATCGGTGTCCTGCAACGGAACCTGACAGAACGGGATGAGACGATCTTTTGCCGGTTCGACGATCTCGAGCGCCAGGTCGTTGAAAATCCGAGAGATACGACTGGCCTGCTCGCCTGTTCGGCCGTAGTTGAAGAATGCCGGAGTCGGCGAGACGACCTGGGTATGGATACCGTCGGCATCCATGTCACGCAGGCGCACCTCGGCGTCCCAGGCGTCGGACTGGATCCGTCGGAACTCCTTGGTGCCCATCATGATCATGGCTTCGGTTTCCGACTCCACTTTCAGCCACGGCGCGTCCGGGCCGGCATCAGCCGTGAGATCAGGCCACCCGTTGGGTACGTAGTGGGTGTGAATGTCGATCATGTTGTTCATCGCTCAACCCTTGCCGGGATGGAGCGTGCCGCAGTTGTCACATGTGCGGGCGTCTTCACTCTCGTAGAAGGTGACGAAGACGGGCGGAAGGTCGGCCACGATGTCGCGTACCTGAAGTTCGACTTCGTAGATCTTGTGATTGCACTCCAGGCAGTACCACTGGAAGTGCTCCAATGTTCCTTCCTGTCTCACTCTTTCGATCACCAGGCCGATCGATCCTGCGGTGGGGCGCTGCGGTGAATGCGGCAGGTTTCCCGGCAGCAACCAGCTCTCGCCCTCGCGGATGTCGACCCGCACCGGTCCGTCTTCGGTCATGACGTTGACGTGGATATCGCCCTCGACCTGGTAGAACCACTCCTCGTACGGGTCGAGGTGGTAGTCGGTCCGTTGGTTGGGCCCACCGACAACCTGCACGATGAAGTCGTCTCCGAGTGCCATCGTCTGGTTGTTGACGGGTGGTTGCAGCAGGTGACGGTTGTCGTCGATCCATTTCTTGAAGTCGATGACGGGAGGAATGGTGGTCATGATGCGTTCTCCGTGTTCTCGATTGACAGCCGTCTGGAGGCGGGCACGTAGGCCACACCGGATATCTCGATAAGCAAGTGCGGATGCGGCAATTGATGAACTGCCACTGTGGTTCTCGTCGGTCCGTTTTCGTCGAATAGTTCGGCGTAGACCTCGTTGTATCCGCCGAAGTCGTTCATCGACACCAGGTATGACGTGACCTGAACCAGATCACGCAGTTCACCACCCACCTCGGCGAGGATCGCCGCGATGTTCTCGATGACTGCGCGTGTCTGCGCCCGAATGTCGAGCGCCGTGGTGCCCATCTCGTCGACTTCGACGCCCACAAACGTATTGTCGGGTCGACGTGAACTGGTACCGGAGACGTAGACGAAGTCACCTACCACCTTGACGTGCGGGAACTTTCCGCGCGGCTTTGCCATCTTCTCGATGACCTGCGCCCCACTCATCGCCGCACACCCTTCACCGAGACGGTACCCAGTCCGTCGATGCTGCACTGTGCGACTCCCTCGTCGAGTCGCACGGCAGCAGTCGCTGCGCCGGCCAGAATCACGTAGCCGGCCCGGAGCGGAATGTGCCGACGGCGGGCGATATCCACCAAGGCATGCAACGCGCGCACGGGATCTCCGAGGATTGCTGCCGTCGAACCGGTAACCG
Source organism: Rhodococcus sp. ACPA4 (assembly GCF_002300185.1). Lineage (NCBI taxonomy): Bacteria > Bacillati > Actinomycetota > Actinomycetes > Mycobacteriales > Nocardiaceae > Rhodococcus > Rhodococcus sp. ACPA4. The sequence goes on along the minus strand of NZ_NSDY01000001.1, from coordinate 5,029,510 downwards.
TTTCGCCGCCTACCTCCATGCGCACCACCAAGTTCGCGGCACTGCGCATCGACTGCCACGGGCCGATGACATATCCAGCGGCACTGGTGTTGTCGGCGACAACGTCGGTGTAGGTGAAGCGGAAGTCGCGGTAGCGCGAATCGATGATCTCCATCGCCGGAGCAACCGAGTCGACGCAGGATTCTATGTCCATGCTCGGGTCGTCGAGATCGACGTCCTTCGACAGCCGGTACGCAACTTCGGGTTCGATCTTGGGGTGGATGAACGTCGATAGTTCCAGGTCACCGCCGTCCGTCACCGCCATCGCGTCGGTCAACTGCCCGACGATCACTTCGGAGACACCCATCTGCACCATCTTCGCTTGGCTGGTGAAGCCGAGCTTGATGCCCACCACCGATTCGCCACGGGCAGTGCGTCGTTCGATGAGTTCGTTCTGAATCCGGTAGGCGTCGTCGATGTCGATAGTGTGATCGTCGGCGAGGCTCGGAGTGTCGGTACGGCTCTGCGCAGCGTCGTCGAGCCGACGCGCGAGCGCGGATACGGTGTCTTCTGGGGCTGTCATCACGCCTCGCTCATTTCTCTGGAACTTCCTGCGGTTTCGATGTTCACAGTTGCACACACACATTTGTCGGTTCGGTGTAGAAGTGCAGCGAGGACTCGCCACCCTCACGTCCGATACCGGACAGGCCCATGCCGCCGAAGGGAGACCGCAGTTCACGGGTGAACCACGTGTTGACCCAGGAGATTCCGACGTTCATCTTCTGGGCGACGCGGTGTCCGCGACGCAGGTCGTTGGTCCACACGGAGGCCGCCAAGCCGTACTCGGTGTCGTTTGCCAAGGCGATCGCTTCTGCCTCGGTATCGAACGGGATGAGTGCTGCGACGGGTCCGAAGATCTCCTCGCGCACTACGCGATTCTTGTTGGTCAAGCCAGTCCACAGGGTGGGTTCGATCCACGATCCACCGGACAGATCCTGTCCGAGATCCGGAATTCCGCCACCGGTAAGCACTTTCGCGCCCTCCTGCTCGGCGATCTCGAAGTAGTCGACAACCTTCTTCCGGTGTGCCTGCGAGATGAGCGGGCCTGTCGTCGTCGCAGTGAGCGTCGGGTCACCCAGACGCAATCCTGCTGCCCGCTCGACAAGTCCACCGGCGATGTCGTCGAAAATGCTGCGGTGCACGTACACCCGTTCGGTGCACAGGCAGACCTGGCCTGTGTTGGTGAACACCGATTTGGTCAGACCCGTCAGCGCTTCGTCGATGTCGACGTCGTCGAACACGATCGCGGCGTTCTTTCCGCCGAGCTCGAACGAGACCGGACGCACCCGTGGTGCAACGGTTTTCATGACGTGCGAGCCGGTTGCCGAAGATCCGGTGAAGGTGACACCGTCAATACCGGGGTGGGTGGTGAGGAACTCGCCCGCAGAATTCGCACCGAATCCGTGCACGACGTTGTAGACGCCGGCAGGCAGGCCGACTTCTTCGAGCACCTCGGCCAGCAACGACGCCGTCGCCGGCGTCTCTTCGGAAGGCTTGACCACCACGGAGTTTCCGCACGCCAGCGCGGGCGCCACCTTCCAGGTCAGGAGAAGCAGTGGCAGGTTCCACGGCACGATGACGGCGACCACACCGAGCGGCTTGCGGATCGCGTAGTTCAGCGCCTGCTTTCCGCCGGCCAGATCCGTGACAAACGATTCCTGCCCCGCTGCGGCGACGATGTCGGCAAACGTACGGAAGTTCGTGAGGGCGCGAGCAACGTCGAGTTCGCGCGCCTGCGTGATCGGCTTGCCCGTATCCGCCATTTCCGCGGCGACAAATTCCTCGAATCGCTCCTCGATCCGGTCGGCGGCGCGTCGCAGCAGCGCCGTCCGCTCTCGGACCGGCGTATCGGCCCAACCGTTGTCCAGAGCACGTCTGGCAGAGGTCACAGCCCGATCGACCAGGGCCTTGTCGGCCTCATGGACCTTGGCAAGAACACGGCCGGTTGCGGGGTCTACCTGGTCGAAGCTCGACGACGCGTCGGGTTCGACATAGGAGCCATCCACGTAGTTGCGGATCCATCCGTCGCATTGTGAGGTCATGGACTAACTATTGGCCCCGAACCCATATCAAACAAATGCAAAAACTGCCGCCAGCTATACCTCAATTGGCATAACAGGCGGCAGTCCACTGCACGGTTCAACGACGCAGATATGCCAACTGCACGTTGACCGATTTTTCTGCCACCGGCCAGAGTTTCGGATCGACATCCGAATAGACGTGCTCGACCACGTCGCGTACCGACGCGGAATCGCCGAGCGAGACCAATGCCGCTCGCACCTGATCGAGCCGTTCTTCGCGATGCGCGAGGTAGTGCTTCGAAATCTCCTGCAGGTCAGGCAATTCCGGGCCATGCCCAGGCAGAACGGTTCGCCCGTCACCGAGTTCGATGAGCGCACGCAGCGATGCGAGGTAGTCCCCCAGATCACCGTCCGAATCATCGAGAACCGTTGTGCCACGGCCGAGTATCGTGTCACCCGTCAGCACACTGCCCTCGTTCTCGATGACGATCGAGACGGAGTCCGCGGTATGACCAGGAGTTGCCACGATACGCAGGCGCAGCCCGGCAACCTCGATGAGTTCACCGTCGACAAGCGTCGTACCGCTGCCGCGCAGAAACTCGGGAGAAACGGAACGCACTGGCGCCGAAGTCAATTCGTGAAAACGGCTCACTCCGCCCGTGTGATCGAAGTGCCGATGCGTGATCAGGACCAACGCCACCGCGCCGACTCCGGCCACTCGCTGCAGATGTTCTTCGTCGTTGTCACCGGGATCGACGACTACATACTGGTCACTGCCCGGCGCTCGCAGAATCCAGGTGTTGGTACCGTCGAGCGTCATCATGCCCGGGTTGTTCTCGAGCATGACCGACGCGATGTCGGTGACGCGGCGAAGCTGCGCGTATGCGGGATGAACCGTTGTCATCAGCGAACTTCTACGATCAGTTCCACCTCGACAGCGGAGCCGAGGGGAAGTTCTGCAACACCGACAGCGGAGCGAGCGTGAATGCCTGCGTCGCCGAAGACCTCGACGAGGAATTCGGACGCGCCGTTGATCACGCCGGGCTGACCGGTGAAGCCTTGCGCGGAGGCGACAAATCCGACGACCTTGACCACACGAACCAGGTTGTCGATGCCAACCAGAGCGTTGATCGCGGCAAGAGCGTTGAGCGCGCAGACACGCGCGGCAGCCTTTGCGTCAGCATCCGACGCGTCCGCGCCTAGCTTGCCCGTCAGCGACAGCTTTCCGTCGACAAAAGGCAACTGGCCCGAGGTGTAGACGTGATCGCCACTACGAACCGCAGGGACATAGGCAGCGACCGGCGCCGCAACCGCGGGCAGTTCGATGCCGAGTTCCGCGAGACGCGCTGACCAGGTCTGTGTTGTTTCGGTCACGCGCCTGCAACCTTCGGACGCTTGAGGTATGCGACGTGCTGTTCGCCCGACGCGCTCGGAAGAACCGTCACCAGCTCCCAACCGTCGACGCCCCAATTATCGAGGATGGCCTTCGGGTTGTGGACCAGCAACGGAGTAACGGTGTATTCCCAGGAAGTCAATTCACTCATGCGGTGAGCCTATCCCGCGCACATCTTCGGCCCCAGACTTATAGGCTCGCGGTGTGGTTGCATCCCAAGATGAGCTGAGCAAGAGCTGGCCGGAGTCCGCATCGAAGGCCCGCCTGCATTTTGTGTCGGGAAAAGGCGGGACCGGTAAGTCGACGGTAGCCGCCGCCTTGGCGCTCGCGTTAGCCGAAGGCGGCCGACGCGTTCTGCTGGTGGAAGTGGAGGGCCGCCAGGGAATTGCGCAGCTCTTCGACGTGCCACCGCTGCCCCCGCAGGAGACGAAAGTCGCAGCTGCCGAAGGTGGCGGTGAGGTGATGGCGTTGGCCGTCGATATCGAGACGGCTTTCCTCGAGTACTTGGAGATGTTCTACAACCTGGGCTTCGCCGGCCGCGCGATGCGCAAGTTCGGCGCCATCGAGTTCGCCACGACCATTGCACCTGGCCTGCGTGACGTACTGCTCACCGGCAAGATCAAGGAGTGCGTCATCCGCACCGATCGGACCGGGAAGCGGGTGTACGACGCCGTTGTCGTCGACGCCCCGCCGACGGGCCGGATCGGCAGTTTCCTCGACGTCACGAAGGCTATGGCCGATCTCGCCAAAGGTGGGCCGGTGCATTCGCAGAGTGAGGGCGTCGTGCGACTGCTGCACTCGCCGGAAACAGTGGTGCATCTGGTGGCGCTACTCGAGGCACTGCCCGTGCAGGAAACCGCGGATGCCGCCTTGGAATTGGCGCGCGACGAGCTCAATCTCGGCGCGATCATCGTCAACCGCACCAGCCCGAAGTTCCTGCCGGAGGGCACTCTGGCGGGTGCTGCGGCCGGAAAGATCGATGCCGCGTCCATTCGGTCCACGCTCACGGATGTCGGCCTCGAACTGTCGGACGACGACTTCGCCGGATTGCTGACGGAAACCATCGAGCACGCGTCTGTTCTCGAAGCGCAGGAATCCAGTGCGGAGAAACTGCAGGAGATCGACGGCGCCCGACTGCACTTGCCTACTCTGGCCGACGGCGTCGATCTGGGTGGCCTCTACGAACTGGCCGAATACCTCATGGAACAGGGTGTCCGATGACCGAAACCACCGAAAACGCGGTCCCTGACAATGTCATGGTCGGCAGTTCCAGAACCGGACGCCGCAGTGCTCCGGTGCTCGACATCTCGGCGATCATCAACGATCCGACCGCACGAATTGTGGTGTGTTGCGGCGCGGGCGGCGTCGGCAAGACCACCACGGCGGCATCGCTGGCGTTGCGCGCGGCCGAGCAGGGCCGACGCGTCGTCGTTCTCACGATCGATCCGGCGAGACGGCTGGCTCAGGCTCTGGGCGTCGCGGAACTCGACAACACACCGCAACCAGTGAAACTCGGTCCGGAAGCAACGGGCGAGTTGCACGCGATGATGCTCAACATGCGTCGCACGTTCGACGAGATGGTACTCGAGCACTCCAGCCCCGAGAAGGCTCAGCAGATCCTCGCGAACCCCTTCTATCAAACCGTTGCCACATCGTTCTCCGGCACTCAGGAATACATGGCGATGGAGAAGCTGGGACAGCTCGCGTCGAACGACAAGTGGGACCTGGTGATCGTGGATACGCCGCCGTCCCGGAACGCACTCGATTTCCTGGACGCTCCGCAGCGACTGGGAACCTTCCTCGACGGCCGGATGATCCGGTTGCTCTCAGCTCCGGGGCGGGGTTTGACCAAGCTTGTTGCCGGCGCCATGGGATTGGCACTCAAGGGTGTGTCGACGATCGTCGGAAGCGCGATGCTCGCTGACGCGTCGGCGTTTGTTCAGTCGCTCGATTCGATGTTCGGCGGCTTCCGTGAGCGCGCAACCAAGACGTACGAACTCCTGCGTCAGCCAGGCACCCATTTTCTGGTGATCGCTGCTGCGGAACCTGACGCGTTGCGGGAAGCGGCGTTTTTCGTGGACCGCCTGGCCGGAGATTCGATGCCGCTAGCCGGGTTGGTGTTGAACCGAACACATCCGACTCTGACCGCACTGCCGGCTGATCACGCGGCAACGGCCGCGGACAAACTCGCAGCCAAGGAGAATCCGACCGACGCAGAGGCACTGACGGAGGCGGTGCTTCGCATTCATGCTCACCGCGCAGCAATCGCCAAACGTGAGGTGGCGCTGCTGAGCCGGTTTACCGCAGCTCATCCGAGGGTGCCGCTGATCGGCGTTCCGTCACTGCCGTTCGAGGTGTCAGACCTCGAGGCACTGCGCGCCGTGGGCGATCAGCTCACTCGGAAGGGCTAGATCAGGAAAGGCTAGACCAGAAAAAGCTAGGTCAGACAGCAGTTGACTGCTGGTGGCGTCGATCCTCGAAGAATTCGGACCACGAGTCGACGTCGGGGTGCTGCTTGAGGAGAGCGCGTCGCTGGCGTTCGGTCATCCCGCCCCACACTCCGAATTCGACGCGGTTGTCGAGAGCGTCGGCGCCGCACTGCATCAGGACCGGGCAGTGTCGGCAGATTGTTGCTGCCTTACGTTGCGCGGCACCTCGAACGAAAAGCTGATCCGGATCTACTTCGCGGCACCGCGCCTGTGTTACCCAGGCGATGCGAGCCTCTGCTTGTTCGACATCCAAACGGCTACTCGGGGTGGCTGTGTACATTCTCTGGTCCCCTCTACAAAGTATGTCCGTCGCCTCGAGGGCGAGCAGCACAACATCTCTGCTTCCGTCGCGGGATATCACGACGAAAGCTGAGACACATTCGTGATCGAGTGTTATGTCAATCACACCGTTCACACAATTTAGGTAAAGAAACGCCCAGACGCAAGACGGGCGTCCACCTTTTTTGGTACGGCAGTACAAACCGGGTGTTCAGGACGTTTTATTCGGCACGAATTCTTCGCGTGCCACGTCCATGGGGTGCGCACACGTACTCTGTAGATCGTGTCGATTGCAAAAACAGTGGCGAAGCTCGCCGGAAGCTCTGCCTTGGCCGGTGTCCTCGTTGCCGGAGTGATGTTTCCGCTGGCAGGCGGACTCGGATTCGCATCCAATCGAGCCGCGGACACGGTCGACAACGTTTCAGCGGAGTTGGTCGACGGCACGGTCCCCGCGGTATCGACGATGGTCGATTCGGCGGGCAATCCCATCGCCTGGCTGTACGAGCAGCGCCGGTTCGAAGTCCCGAGCGACCAGATCTCGAACAACATGAAGTTGGCGATCGTCTCCATCGAGGACCGTCGATTCCCCGATCACAAGGGAGTGGACTGGCAGGGAACGCTGCGCGCCTTCCTGACCAACACCACCTCCGGTGAGGTCCAGCAAGGTGCGTCGACGCTCGATCAGCAGTACGTGAAGAACTACCAACTGTTGGTCGTCGCAAAAACCGATGCCGAGCGCCGCGCCGCGATCGAGACCACTCCGGCTCGCAAGATCCGCGAAATCCGGATGGCGCTCACCCTGGACAAGGAACTCACGAAGGACGAGATCCTCACCCGCTACCTGAACCTGGTGCCGTTCGGTAACGGTTCCTTCGGAATCCAGGATGCCGCTCAGACGTACTTCGGCATCGACGCCAAAGACTTGAGCGTTCCGCAGTCCGCGATGCTCGCCGGCATGGTTCAGTCGAGTTCGGCCTTGAACCCGTACACCAACGTCGAAGGTGTCACCGAGCGCCGCAACACCGTGCTCGACACCATGATCACCAACATTTCCGACCGGGCCAACGAGTTCCGGGCGGCCAAAGACGAACCGTTGGGTGTTCTACCCACCCCAAATACGCTCCCGCGCGGATGCATCGCGGCCGGTGACCGCGGATTCTTCTGCGACTACGCACTCAAATACCTCTCGGACGCCGGGATCAGTCGCGAGCAGATCAATGAGGGCGGCTACCTCATCAAAACCACGCTCGACCCGGCGGTGCAGGCATCCACCAAGGCTGGTCTCAATGCAAACGCCAAGGCGGACCTCGACGGCATCGCCAACGTCATGAGCGTGATTCGGCCCGGCCAGGACTCGCACAAGGTCGTGGCGATGGCCAGCAGCCGCACGTACGGTCTCGACGCCGACGCCAGCGAAACCGTCCTGGCTCAGCCGTATTCACTGTCCGGTGACGGTGCAGGCTCGGTGTTCAAGGTCTTCACGACCGCCGCCGCCATGGAGAAGGGCCTCGGCATCGACGCGATGCTCGAGGTTCCCCGCCGCTTCGACGCCAAGGGCTTCGGTAGTGGCGGCGCCGCGGGATGTCCGGTGTCCACGTACTGCGTCGAGAACGTCGGTAACTATCCGGCGACGATGTCGGTGACGGATGCTCTCGCGCAGTCGCCCAACACCGCGTTCGTGAAGCTCATCGCAGCAACCGGTGTGACGCCGACAGTCGATATGGCCGTGCGTCTCGGCCTGCGTTCGTATGCCGAGCCCAATACATCGGGCTTCGACGATCGCAGCATGGCCGACTTCCAGAAGGAACAGAATCTCGGCTCGTTCACGCTCGGCCCGACCTGGATCAATCCGCTCGAACTGTCGAACGTCGCGGCAACATTGGCGTCGCACGGCAAGTGGTGCCCGCCCAGTCCGATCGATTCCGTCGTCGACCGCAACGGCAAGCCGGTGACGGTCACGGAACAGGGCTGCGAGCAGGTAGTCGAGCCCGGATTGGCCGATACCCTCGCCAATGCGCTCAGCCGCGACGACGTGGGTGCAGGTACATCTGCGGGTGCCGCAGGCAGCGCTGGATGGTCTCTGCCGATGTCCGGTAAGACCGGTACCACGGAGACCCACAAGTCTTCGGCGTTCCTCGGCTTCACGAACAATCTGGCCGCGGCCGTCTACATCTTCGGCGACTCCCCGACTCCGGGTGAGATCTGCTCGACTCCGCTTCGCCCGTGCTACAGCGGAAACCTGTACGGCGGTACCGAACCGGCTCGGAGCTGGTTCGCCGCGATGATGCCCGTTGCCAACAATTTCGGTCCGACGGCGCTTCCGCCGATCGACCAGAAGTACGCACGTGGCTCGCAGAACGGACAGGTTCCCGAGGTTGTCGGATTGAGCCAGTCCGCTGCCACGTCCCGCCTGCAGGAGTCGGGATTCACCGTCAACGCGGTGACGTCCGCATCGGGCGCGCGTGCCGGAACTGTCACCGGCGCGTCTCCGTCGGGCTCGGCGATACCGGGTTCCACCATCACGATCTACATCAGTGACGGGTCGGTACGCGCACCGGCGGCACCGGCGGCACCGGACGGCTCACCTGCTCCGGCCTCACCGGCACCCGATTCCCCGGCACCCGGAGCGCCACAACCGCGCTAGCATCCACACGAAAGAACGGCCGCACCCTCACACGAGGTTGCGGCCGTTCTCTTTTGTCGGTGGAGCTGACAAGCGCTGTCGGTGACGCCTACAGGCGAGACTTCACGGCAGCGGAGATACGCGCGCCATCAGCCTTACCCTTGGCCAAAGCACTGGCGGCCTTGATGACCTGACCCATCTGACGCATACCCGGACGCTCGCCGAGCTCCTCGGCTACCTGCGCCATCGCAGTGTCGACGACGTCGACAAGTTCTGCGTCGGTCAACGGCGTCGGCAGGTACTCGTCGATGATCTGCGCTTCGGCGCGCTCTTTCGCGGCAAGTTCACCACGGCCGTTCTCGGTGTAGATTTCGGCGGATTCCCCGCGCTTCTTCGATTCCTTGGCAAGAACCTTGATGATTTCTTCGTCGGTGAGGACTCGCGCTTCCTTACCGGCAACCTCTTCGGTCTGAACTGCTGCGATGAGCATCCGGAGGGTGCCGGTGCGAAGCGGATCCTTGGCCTTCATGGATGCGACCATGTCGGAACGGAGTTTGTCTTTGAGCGTTGCTGTCGTGTCGGACATGGGGGAAACGCTACGCGCACGCCCCGCCTCCCGTCCCCTTAGTTATATCCTTGACTGGTGTCTGACCAGTTCCGCACCAACCTGACCCGCACCGCACTTGGTGCCGCGGGCGTCGCTGCACTCGGAATCGGGTACGCATCCGGCATCGAACGCAATGCTTTTACGTTGCGCGAGGTGACGATGCCCGTACTCGAGCCGGGGTCGTCGTCGTTGCGGGTTCTCCACCTCAGCGATCTGCATATGATGCCTAACCAGCGATTGAAGCAGAACTGGTTGCGTGAGCTCGAAAGCCTCGACCCGGATCTCGTGGTGAACACCGGCGACAACCTGTCGCACCAGCGCAGTGTCCCCGCAGTTGTCCAGGCACTGGGCGACCTGCTCGCACGCCCCGGTCTATTCGTGTTCGGCAGCAACGACTACTTCGCTCCGAAGCCGAAGAACCCGTTGAGCTACCTCTTCGACAAGAAGAAGCGCATCACGGGCGATCCGCTGCCGTGGGGAGACCTGCGGGCTGCATTTACCGAACGTGGTTGGCTCGACGTGACGCATGTACGACGCGAACTCGAGGTGTCTGGCATCAAGATCGCGACGGCCGGCGTCGACGATCCGCATCTCAAGCGCGATCGTTACGACACCATCGCGGGCCCGCCCAATCCCCTGGCTCAGCTCAAGCTCGGTTTGACGCACTCCCCCGAACCCCGGGTGTTGGATCGGTTCGCCGAGGACGGCTACGACCTTGTTCTCGCCGGCCATACACACGGCGGGCAGCTGTGCCTGCCGTTCTACGGCGCGCTTGTCACCAACTGCGAGTTGGACCGCTCCCGCGTGAAGGGCCCGTCCAAGTGGGGTGCTCACACACAGCTTCACGTGTCTGCCGGCATCGGAACCTCGCCGTGGGCTCCGGTACGTTTCTGCTGCCGCCCCGAGGCAACCCTGTTGACGTTGGTGCCGTCTACCGGCCGCGAACCGGAGCACTCCACCGAGCGCGGTTCCGCTCACTCAGCTGCGCCGGTTTTACGCAACTGACCTGCGGATTTAATGCCTGCCGACTTCGTGCTGTAAGCTAACCGAGGTTCGACACGGGGTGTGGCGCAGCTTGGTAGCGCGCTTCGTTCGGGACGAAGAGGTCGTGGGTTCAAATCCCGCCACCCCGACAGTGAAGAACAGCAATCGAGGCCCTTCCGCTCATGCGGGAGGGCCTCGATTGCGTCTTACCCATAGTTGTCGAGGTCATAGTTGCCGAGGCAACGAACCGCCCGAACTCCGGAATGCTTCGGCGAGCACGTGATGCTTGGAACACAAGCTGTGACACCCGGGCAGCGAGATACAACCCAGCCGACTTGACCGAGAATCTAGTTGACGGCTGGGTTGTATCTCAAAAGATCATCGGGACACAGGAAGATGAACGGTAACTTCGATCTCGACAAGCAAACCTTCGATCGCCAATCCTGTTACACCCAAAATGGTTTGGGCTGGATGACGCGTCGAACCCTGGATCTCTTCGATCGCTGCGGTGATGATCGCGAATTCTGTCGGACGCGAGGTGTAGACGGTGCGCCGGACGACATCGTCCCAGGAGGCGCCTATTGAGAGCAATGCTGTTTCGACATTCCTCATACTCGCTCGCGTCTGTTCCGCGAGGTCTCCCGGTCCGATGACACTGAAATCCGGCGCAAGCGCGGTTTGTCCAGCGATGTAGGCGATTTCACCGACCGGTGCGATTGCAATGTGACTGAACCCCGGTGCGGGATGCAGTTCGGGCGGGTTGATCAAACGAACCTGTGTCGACATTGTTTGGATTTCCAATCATCGTGAGCGTCGGAACGCTCGTTTTGAAGGGTGAGTGTCTCGCAGCAGCCTTTCTGCGGCGAGCGGGCCTGATACGCAATTGACGCCCGCACCGGGCCAGGTGCCTGCACCGGCAATGAACAGACCGTTGACGGGCGTCGCATAGCGGTTCAGACTCCAGGACGGGCGGAATCCGAATAGTTGCTGCTGGTGATGGCTCCCACTGACGGAATCGCCACCGACCAGATTCGGATTGACGCGTTCGAGATCGACCGGACTGAAGGCCACTTGCGCGAGTATTTGTTCCCGGAAACCTGGCGCATATCGCTCGATCTTGTCAATTATTCTCTCCGCAAAGATATCTCGCGCCTCATCCCAAGATATCTCACTCAGATCGCCTCCCGCGTCCCCGAGAATTTCACTGGGAACGGCACGCACCTCCAGCCATGCGGTGTGCTGATTGGGATTTGGGACGCGACTCGGGTCGATCACACTGGGCTGACCGACGACTACCAGGGGTTCGTCGGGAAGTATCCCGGCAACAGCCTGCTGGTACGTCCTTGCGAGATCATCGACGTATGGCGCCAGGTGGACGTAACACACGTCGGAAAGCTCCTGGTCCAGCCACGGAATCGGTCCTTTCAACGCGAGATGGATCATGAACGTGCCAGGCCCGAAACCATAGGTCCGAGCAGCCTCCGCCATCTTCGACGGCACGGATTGCTTGCTCAGCAACGAGTTGACCAAATTGGGGAGCGGCGTCGTGGTGAGAATCCCGCGTTGCGCTCGAATGACCTCCCCGTTCGACAACTGAACACCGGTTGCTTTGCGACCGTCCGTCAGGATCTGAACGACCTCGGCGCCAACGCGAACTTCGCCACCGCGCACTTCGATCATCCTTGCCATCGCGGCGGGAAGTTTGCCTGCACCCCCCTTGACAATGGACATGCCACTACGCATGTTTCCGTACAGCTCGAGCAACGGAAACAGCGCTCCCGAAGCAATATCCGGCGCGAAGTCCAAGTGCATACCCCACGCGGCCGCAAGTGATTTCGCTTCCGGCGTGGTGAAATATCGATCACCGAAGCTACGCGTCGAAGACAGAACCAACTGCAGGAGTTGGGTGGGTGGGGTTGTGGCCCTGACCTTCCACAATCCTCTCAATGCGGACGTGATCGATTTGGAAGGCAGCGGATTGGAGTAGACCGGAAAGTAAACCTGCGTGAAGTCGTCGTACAGCTGACCGAGTCGTTGCCAACCCTCGGCGTCCGCCGACGAATGGGCACGCCACATCTTCAGAGTGTCACCTTCGTCAGTGCTCACCTTTAGACTCGTTCCATCAGGGAAAGCGGACGCATACGGGTGCGCAGACACGACGAACTCGAGCCCGTTCTCCTGCAACTCGACACGGTGTTTCTCGTAAAAAGCTGACCCGACAAAAAGATTCATACTCATTGCGTACAAATCGTGAACGAAACCGGGCAATGTTGCCTCGGCGCTGACAACCGCGCCACCGACGTGGTCGGCTTTCTCCAGCACCAAGACGGTCAGTCCCTCACACGCGAGCGAGGTGGCCGCTGCAAGACCTTGCGGTCCCGACCCGATCACAATGACATCGACGTCTGACAATTGACCACTCCTGCTACTTATGTCGTGGATGAGCGGGATACCAGAAGCTCGCTCATTTTGTTGTTCGGCAGCTGTGAACGCCCCCTGCCCCAGAACACTCATTGTGCACTACCGATGCACAATGTGCATTAAAATTGCATGATCCGATTTTAGTTTCGGGCAATACGCACGAAACCGGCAATGCGGGGGCGAGGGCAGCACGAGAAGTGCCGTCGTGGGATGGTTGCTGCGCGAAAATAGTTGATGGAGAGAATCTTTGGTGAGCACACCACCTCGATCCACCTCCCGATATAGCTTACTCTTGACGATGATAATAGAAGCGATATACAGTGCCTGCAATAACTGGAGACGCTCGATTCCACGGATGTGCAGGAACTCGCGGATCTGCTGGAAATTCCGGTGAGTTCGGCGATCGGCCTCGGCGCGATCCTAAAGTTGTTTCCTTGCAACAAGTTAAGAATGTCGCGCTCAATTCGGCAGATGAACGGGGTTGATATTCCCGCAACGGGGAACTGGGATCGCAAAGTTCGGAGTGCACAAGGTCCGAAACAGAGCCGGCACGTCAAGCTTCACCTACCTCGACAACGATCCCGCAGATCGCACACGCCGCCTTGCTCGATCGCAATCTCGTCAGGTTGCCCTCGAACTGACACACCAGGAAGCGAGGATTCACCTTTTTGAGCCGGCCGCGGTGCTGGTTCCAGTCATCTCGCCGCTTGCAGAATTGCGTGCGGCGTCAGCCGAATTTTCTCGAGGAGTGACATGCCTTTAATCACGGACTTTCTGACCGCAATCGCCAACGAGCGCATCGAACTGATCGACCTGACCGCTCCGCTGACCGAGACGACCCCCGTGTTGGCCTTACCGGAGCCGTTCAAGAACACCCAGAGTTTTCGACTCGAATTGATCAGCCGCTACGACGAGAACGGTCCCGGGTGGTACTGGAACGACATCCACACCGGGGAGCACACCGGCACCCATGTCGACGCACCCAACCATTGGATCACAGGTAAAGACGGACTGGACATTTCGCAAGTTCCATTACGATCCTTGATCGCTCCGGCGGTCGTCCTCGACGTCACGGACCGGGTTGTCGACGACCCGGACTTCTTGCTCGATATCGCTGATGTCGAAGAATGGCAGCGCACGAATGGCCCCCTGCCAGAGGGTGGTTGGTTGTTGTATCGCACCGGATGGTCGAGCCGGTCCGAGAGCAGCGGCGAGTTCCTCAATGCGGATGAGTCCGGAATGCACTCGCCGGGATTCACCGCCGATTGTGCACGTTGGCTTGCCGAAGAGACCGACCTCGTAGGTGTGGGCGTGGAGACGGTAGGTACCGACGCAGGCCAGGCGACCGCACTGGATCCGGCGTTTCCTTGCCATCATCACCTACTCGGGGCGGGCAAGCTGGGCCTGACACAACTGCAGAACCTGAATCGGCTGCCCGCAAAAGGTTTTGCTCTAGCCGTGCTGCCGTTGCCCATCGTAGGCGGATCTGGAAGTCCAGCTCGCGTTGTCGCCCTAGTCGAGAAGTAAGGAAGCTGCCGTGGCTGAACGCTCTTTCGCCAGCGAAGTCCAACAACTGCGCAACGGCGCCGGCTCCACTTTGCACGTCGAAGGCATCCTCGCAGTGACCAAGGCGTTGCTTCAATCGGGGGTGGCCTATGTCGGCGGCTACCAGGGCGCACCGATCTCGCATCTGATGGATGTCCTCGGCGACGCTCACGAGATCCTCGATGAACTCGACGTCTATTTCGAGAACAGTGCTTCGGAAGCAACCGCGGCCGCGATGTTGGCAGCATCCGTCCACTATCCCCTCCGTGGTGCTGTGACATTCAAGTCCACGGTCGGTTTGAACGTTGCCTCGGACGCGCTGGCGAACCTCGCCAGCGGCGGAGTCCTCGGTGGCGCGCTGGTCATCCTCGGCGAGGATTACGGCGAAGGCTCGAGCATCATGCAGGAACGCTCGCACGCATTCGCCATGAAGTCGCAGATGTGGTTGCTCGATCCTCGGCCCAACGTCTCGGCGATTGTCGATGCCGTCGAGACCGGTTTCGAACTGTCCGAAGCAAGCAACACTCCCGTGATGCTCGATCTGCGCCTCCGCTCATGCCACCTGCACGGGGCATTCAAAGCAAAGGACAACAAGCGCCCTCCGATGACGGTTACCGACGCGCTCGAGAATCCACTGCGAGATGTCAACCGGGTCGTGTTGCCGCCTGCCAGCTTCCTGCATGAGAAGGAAAAGATAGCCGAACGATGGCCCGCTGCGATCAAGTTCATCAAGGATCGCGGACTCAACGAAGTCTTCGGAAACGACCTCGCAGACATCGGCATCATCGTGCAAGGGGGTCTGTACAACACGCTGAACCGGTCGATGGAGCTACTCGGCTGCTCCGACGCGTTCGGGCGCACTCAGGTACCGACATACGTCATGAATGTCACGTACCCGGTCGTCGATGACGAGATCATCGACTTCTGTCGGGGCAAACGTGCCGTTCTCCTGCTCGAGGAGGGCCAGCCGGATTACATCGAACAGAATCTGAGCGCAATCCTGCGCCGCGCAGACATTCCTACCGCGCTTCACGGAAAGGACATGCTCACGCTCGCAGGCGAATACACTTCCGCAGTCGTGACCACCGGTGTCAATGAGTTCCTTCAGAAATATCTGCCTGAGGTCGTCGAACACCAGCCATCCCTGCTGCGCGACTCCGATGATCCGACTAGCCCATCAGCTCCGCGAGTATCGCCCGACGTCATCCAGCCTCGACCGCCTGGCTTGTGCACGGGCTGCCCCGAGCGCCCTATCTTCAGTGGATTGAAGCTCGCAGAACAGGAAACCGGGAAGCATCACATCAGCGCCGATATCGGCTGCCATCTGTTCGCGGTCAACGCGCCGTTCGACCTCGGAGCAACCACAATGGGGTACGGCCTCGGTGCTGCGGGGGCCTCCGCATTGAACTCCAAACACACCGATCGGCGCAGCATTTCCATAATGGGTGACGGCGGATTCTGGCACAACGGGCTGACCAGCGGTGTCGGGAACGCAGTGTTCAACAAAACTGATCAGGTCCACCTCATCGTCGACAATGCCTACGCTGCTGCGACCGGTGGGCAGGACGTGCTGTCCTCGCAAGCCGAACTCCCTACTCGATCCACTCAGCACGCCATCGAGAAGGCTGTCCGCGGTATCGGCGTCAAGTGGGCGCGCACGATCAAGAACACATATGACGTCAGCAAAGTGCGCGACACGTTCATCGAGGCCCTCACCACGGAAGAAGCCGGACCCAAGGTGCTCGTCATGCAGAGCGAGTGCCAACTCAATGCGCAACGCCGCGTCAAGCGCGACCGAACCAAGGCACTTGCCGACGGTAAAAGAGTGGTACGGGAACGTTTCGGGGTCGACCCCGAAACCTGTACCGGCGACCATGCCTGCATCCGGATCTCCGGCTGCCCATCGCTCACCATCGCACCTAACCCGGACCCGATGCGTACAGATCCGATCGCCGAGGTTCTCGACAGCTGTGTCGGTTGCGGAGTGTGCGGGGCCAATGCGCACGCTGCGGTGTTGTGCCCGTCTTTTTACAGGACTGACGTCATCGACAACCCCACTCGGCAGGAACGACTTCTCGTGTCCGTCCGCGCGTGGTGGATCAAGATCGCATCTCGCGGCATCGAGCGCCGCGCAACAACATTCGAGGTCGCATAATGTCCAACTGGTACACCGGTCAACGAGCGCTCACCCTGGCCATCGTTGCGCTCGGCGGTGAAGGTGGTGGCGTGCTCGCCGACTGGATCGTCGCAGTCGCCGAGCAAGCCGGCCACTACGCACAGAGCACTTCCGTGGCCGGGGTTGCTCAGCGTACCGGGGCCACGGTCTACTACGTCGAGATCTACCCGCCCGGCGACGAGCCGGATCCGTCGTTGTCAGGAGAAGCACGACTAGAGCCCGTGCTGAGTCTGTTTCCGACCCCCGGCGAGGTCGATGTGCTCATAGCATCCGAACTGATGGAATGCGGGCGAGCCGTCCAACGTGGATTCGTCACCCCCGATCGGACGACACTGATCACCTCCACCAATCGCGTGTATTCCATCGACGAAAAGATGGCTTTGGGTGATGGGCGCGCGGACAGTTCCGAACTCGTGGCTGCAGCACAGCGAGCCTCGAAACGACTGATTGCAGCCGACTTCATGGCGATGGCGGAACAAAGCCGCAGCGTGATCAGTGCTGCGTTGTTCGGCGCACTCGCCGGATCCGGAACCCTCCCGTTCACCAGGGATCAGTTCGAGGCGCCGATTCATGCTTTCGGGAAGGGCGTCGAATCATCTCTCGCGGCATTCTCCGCGGGCTATGACGCTGCCACACAGAAAGTTCCAAGCGCCCGCAAGTCCAAAACGGTCCCAATTTCTATCGGACTGCGTCCGGTGTCGGTAGAGGAACGAAAGGAGAAGGAAGAAGCCCAGCGCAACACGATCGCTGCTGACGATCCCGCCGCTCTCGTTGGGCCCGCACTACGATCACTCGCTGAGCGCACCCGTGACCTACCACCCGCCGCTCGCTCGATGATCCTGCACGGCCTGGTCCGGACAGCGGTCTATCAGGACCAGGCGTACGCCGAGCACTACCTGTCGCGGGTCACACAGTTCGCAAAGATTGAACCCGACAAAACGGGGGCGGCTCGTCTGACCACTGAGGCAGCTCGGCATATCGCGTTGTGGATGTGTTATCAAGACACCATTCACGTCGCTATGCAGAAGACTCGGCAGTCGCGAATGGAACGTATCCGGGCGGAGGCGCGGGTCGAGCCGAAGCAGCTGGTTCAGGTTCGTGAATATCTCCATCCACAGGTGGACGAGATCACCGACACCATGCCGTCACGACTCGGTGCCCGCATGCATCGATCAAAGCCTTTTCAGCGTTTGGTGGGTGCGGTCACCCACAAGGGAATAGTCCTGAACACCAGTTCTGTGCACGGTTACACAATGCTGAGCACCCTGGCGCGGTTGCGACCGCTGCGCCCGCGTTCGTTGCGGTTTGTCCGCGAACAGGCAGCGATCGACATATGGATCGAGCAAGCCCTGGCTACGGCGGCTATCGACCCCGATTTGGCTCGCGAGATTGTCGAGTGTCAGCGGGTTCTGAAGGGCTACGGCGCAACCTATGAGCACGGGGGCGAGAGTTTCGCCGCATTGATGTCCGCTTCGAACGCGTTAGTCGGTTCGGCCAACGCGGCTCCTCTAGTGGCGGAACTACGGTCGGCCGCTCTCGCTGATGAAGACGGCGCCCGGTTGCGGGCCAAACTGGCAACCATGAACGTCGGCGTCGACACTCCCAGCGGAGCAGTGTGATCGAGACATTCCCTCTACCGAGAACAGCGCGATGGCGAATCCGGTGCGATAGGCGATGAAGATAAGGTGATTTCATGGCTTCCGAACCAGACTTCGCGCACAACGACATGGCGAGCCGTAGCCGACGCGAGAAGGCAGTCGGTCTCGCCAAGTTCGCCTGGGATCGCGGAATCAGCAGCGCCGAGCTACTCGACATGCCCGACGATCGACTGCGCAAACTCGCGCGTGCGGCCGACGCGAATCCTCCGAGCACGCGGGAGACCTGGACCCTCGCAGCCGGTCTCATCGACGAGAAGGATCAGTGGGCAGCGGCGCATCCTGATCGCGCCGAGGCGCAGCGCACGCACGCCGACGAGAAGATCATGTGGGTGAAGAAGCCTATCGAGCCGTGGCTTTAGCACTTCGTTCCTCGAGGCACGCCAGGACGCG
Source organism: Rhodococcus sp. ACPA4 (assembly GCF_002300185.1). Classification (NCBI taxonomy): domain Bacteria; kingdom Bacillati; phylum Actinomycetota; class Actinomycetes; order Mycobacteriales; family Nocardiaceae; genus Rhodococcus; species Rhodococcus sp. ACPA4. Next base: position 5,010,885 of record NZ_NSDY01000001.1, on the reverse strand, counting down.
GGCCGCGTTCTTCTCCAGGACAGCCGCGTAGATATCGATGTCACCGCTGTCCGGGGTTCCGCTGAGTACCGAGATCGCAAGAACGTCACCCACCGAGTAGATCCCGTGATTGAACGGACTCCGCGGCGACACGTACGGAAATGACGCAGTCGACACGATCTTCGACGTGCCGAGAGTCATGACGGCCGGTCCACGATTGACGCTGCTCGCTACAGTTCCCAGTTTCGGATCCGCCGACAATTCAGGTTTGACCGCAATAGCCGGAAGTTCGTATTGCAGTGCACGTACGGCCCGATATGCGTCAGGATATTCCGCTTTGCCGTGGTTGTTGTTTGTGGTGATCACGGCAAGACGTTCCGCAATATCTTGTTTGTCCATCGCCAAATCGACGTGATAGCAACCCATGTGATTTTGTCCGCGCACCTCTGCCCCTGCGGGGGCGCCGGACATCACCTGCATCGAGCGTGGACTCTTGTCACCAAAATATTCTTCCAGTGACAACGAGATGATCGTCTGTGCGATAGCCGTCACTGTCACGCCTGGCCACTTTTTCTTGGCTTCTCGAATCGCCACCAGATCGAGCATGATCGCGGAAGCCGAACGCTTACCCGTAAAGGTCACGGCACCACCACCGGAATCCGGTGCGTCGTATTTCCGGGTTTCCGGCAGAGCACGAAATGCGCGGACATACCGGCGCGGAGTTCCGAGGAGTCCTTTGACGGACGACCACCACGGGTTCGGCGCCGTGAGTTCCGGAATGAAGTCGGGTAAATGCTTCGACGAGAACAGGTCGTGAACAATCGCGTTGTACACATGCCCGTCACCTAATGCGTGCGAGCCCTTGAGGATCACCACCGTTGCTTCACCCTGCACCCCTGGGGCATCACGAACACCTCGAACAACGTGCAATCGCCACAGACATTCGTAGGGATCGACGATCCGTGCGGCAATGTCGGCGAAGTATTCGAAAACACCTTTCCACGAGGATATTTCGACATTGTCTTCGACATGCTTGGTGATATCGAAAGGTTCGGTGTCGATCCAATAGGGAAACCCGAACCCGCCGGGAACTGTGGTCACGGTCCACCGCAATTGTGGGATCCTCGACGCGCGTGCACCGAGAAACTCGAGTAGTTCCTTCTTGTCGAGCGGAGTCGAGCTACCCGAATCGAACAGGAAAATCGTCAGGACATCCGTAGAGCGAGTTTCCATATTTGCCGGAATCAATTCGAAATCCACTGAAGTCAGCTGTTTGGCAGGCACGACTAATCTCCGATCCAGCATTATCGAAACAAAGCGGGCATGCAAAGGGTAAACAACCACTACCCGCTTCGCGAAATGCTCGCCCGATCGTTTACACCCCGGCGACGGTTTCCTTTGCCCAACGGTAATCCGCTTTTCCGCTCGGTGAGCGAAGGATCGCCGGAACAAGAACGATCGAACGGGGAATCTTGTACCCCGCCACATGAATCCGGCAGTGCTCAGTCAGGGCGTCTGGTTCCACATCTTCGAACCCAGGCCTGATCTGGACAACCGCAGCCACTTTTTCACCGAAGCGCGCGTCGGGTGCACCCGCCACGAGGGCGTCGAAAACCGCTGGGTGAGTCTTGAGTGCCTGTTCCACCTCTTCGGGATACACCTTCTCTCCGCCCGAGTTGATGCACATGGAACCGCGTCCGAGCAGCACGATCGTGCCGTCCACTTCCATCGTTCCCATATCGCCCAGGACTGCCATCCGTACACCGTCGACAACGGGGAACGTCGCGGCTGATTTCTCCGGATCGTCGAAGTAGGCCAGTGGCACATGCCCCGCTCGTGCGATGTAGCCGACGGTATCCGATCCCGGTTCGATCCGACGGAATTCCTCGTCGACCAGAATCATGTTGGGGTTGGACCGAATTCGCTTCGTTCCGTCCTCGCCGAATTCGACGACGCCGTCGTTACCGGATTCGGAGGCACCGAACGCATCTTTGATCACCAGCCCGGGAATTCGAGACTTCAACTCTTCCTTGAGGTTCGGCGAGAACAGCGCGCCGCCGGATCCGATCAGTTTCAACGAAGAGATGTCGTACTTACCGTCAGCCGCGGCGATCGCATCGGCGATCGGACGAGCGATCGCGTCGCCTACAACAGTGATGCCGGTGATCTTCTCGGCCTCGACGAGCCTGAGCACGTCGAGGGGGTCGAAGCTCCGGGTCAGGACTCGCGGCGCTCCCATCAGAAAGGCAGTGAGCAGCGAGTAGATGGCAGCACCATGCATGAGCGGTGGAATAAGCAGCAGCACAGTGGGATTGGTATTCGCAATCGCCGCATCGACCACTTCTTCGAGACTACGACGCGGCGGTCCGCTGAGGTTGGCTCCGGACAGAGCAGCGAAGAAGAAGTCTTCGTGCCGCCAGACAACCCCCTTGGGCATCCCCGTAGTTCCGCCGGTGTAGATGATGAAATGATCATCGTCTGAGCGAGTCTCGAAATCCCGGACGTCGGACGCTGCGGCCAGTGCAGTTTCGTACTCGTCGCCGACGATGAGAACGTGGTCGATCTCGGGGCACTGCGGTACAACGCCCAATGCAATCTCCGCGAATTCGTCCTCGACCAGTAATGCCACCATCTTCGAGTTGGTATAGACGTACGCAAGTTCGACGTCGGTGTAGCGGAAGTTGACGTTGATCGGAACGGCCCTGATCTTCATGCAGGCCAGTAGCGCTTCCACATATTCAACGCAGTTCCTCATGTGGATTCCGACGTGCTGCCCCGGTTTGACGCCGACGGACTGAAGGTGGTGCGCCAATCGGTTGGACCGTAGTTCGAGTTCCCGATAAGTGAGGCGCCTTTCCTCGAGAATCAGCGGTGTTCGATCGGGAATCGCATCGGCAACGGCCTCGAACAGATCGGCAACGTTCAGGGTCATCGGGTTCCTCACGTGTCTTCGCTCACAATTGGCAGGTCTTTCGCGAAGCTAACACTTTTACCGAGTCGCCGAATGCAAAATGCGGAGTAGGTTCCGTTAGTCGGAATCAGCAATGTTCGCCCCGAGACCAGCTAAAAGTGCCCAATGCCACAAGCGTAGCCTTGCCTAATGCTCACTCGTACTTCATTCCGGACCCGCACATCGGTCCGGATCGCCATGGTTGCGCTGGCGACAGTATTTGCAGCAACAGCCTGTGGAACTTCCGACGCCGGAAGTAACGCCAACGGAAACACCGACGTCGCGACCGGCGGCAAGCTGTTCAGCACCGCCGACACGGAAACCGCGAAGCTCGGTAGTGACTCCGCTCCCGGCGAGTTCCCGCGCACCGTCACACATGCACTGGGCGAGGTCACACTCGAGACGAAGCCGACCCGCGTCGTCGTCCTGGACAGCGGAGAGTTGGACGAAGTCCTCTCACTCGGCATCACCCCGGTCGGTATCGCCAGCCCGGAAAGCGCAGCCGGCCAGCCGTCGTACCTCGCCGACAAGTTGGTGGGCGTCCCCGATGTCGGCACCACCAACAATCTCAACCTCGAAGCCATCACCGCACTGAAGCCCGATCTGATCCTGGGCAGCAAACTGCGCCAGGACAAGCTGTACCCGCAGCTGTCCGCGATCGCGCCGACGGTCTTCAGCATCCGTCCCGGATTCCCGTGGAAGGAGAACTTCCTCCTTGCCGGTGACGCGCTGGGCGAAGAGACGAAGGCCGAGCAGATCCTCAACGACTACCAGACCCATGCCGACGAGGTCCGCGCATCGATCGACGGTTCCCCGACCATCTCGCTGGTCCGCTTCATGTCCGGCAAGCTGCGTCTGTACGGAAACCTGTCCTTCATCGGCGTCATTCTGAAGGACGTCGGACTCCCCCGCCCGGCAATCCAGGACATCGACGAACTGGCCGTCGAGGTCAGCCCGGAAACGATCACCCAAGCCGAGGGCGATCAGATCTTCTACTCCAGCTACGGAAGTCCCGCTGACACCGGTCAAACCACCGTCACCGCCGGCCCCTTGTGGGCAACGATGGACGCCGTCAAGGACGGTCGCGCCAGCGAAGTCAGCGACGAAACCTGGTTCCTGGGTCTCGGCCCGACAGGCGCCAACTTGGTTCTCGAGGACCTGCAGGCCAAGCTCGGAAAGTAGTTACGACAGAAGACGGCGAGGGGAATTGCTATTTCCCTCGCCGTTTTTTTTGATTCGGCCGATGGCTACAGTGTTCTCGTGCCTCTTCTCGGTCCAGAAGATCGCTTGCCCGGATGCCCAAAGCGCATTCTCGTAGCGGGAACATCCGGTTCCGGAAAAACGACCTTGGCCTCCCGAATTGGAACGCTTCTCGGCATCGAACACGTCGAGATCGACGGTCTCTATCACGGCCCGAACTGGACACCGCGAGAGCAATTCCTGTTCGACGTCACAACATTCAGTTCGGCGCCGCGGTGGGTGACGGAATGGCAGTACCGGTCCGTTCGCGATCTACTCGCCGATGAAGCGGATCTTCTTGTGTGGCTGGACCTGTCGCGCTGCACCGTGATGCGCCAGGTTATCGTTCGGACGGTACAGAGGCGGCTGGGGCGAAAAGTCTTGTGGAACGGCAATATCGAGCCACCACTACACACGTTCTTCTCCGACCGAGATCACATCGTTCGCTGGGCCTGGAACACGCACCGTACGAGTGCACTCCGGATCGCGGCACTGCGAGATCGGCGACCGGACCTCACGATTGTCTGCCTACGGACCCATGCCGACATCGAACGGTGGATCGCGGGACCGCTGCAAACTAGGGCGTGAACCGGTCGACTCTCCGGAGTCGAGCGGCATTTTTGTTCAGCGATTGTCTTGCTCGAGGTGTTCGTTCATCGTCGAGTGCAGGTCGACGAGAAATTCCTCGAATCGACTGAGCAGTTCAGGCGGGTATTTCTCCATCATGGCGTCGAGTCGTACGGCGAGTGGTCCGAAGAACTCGTCAGCCAGGTCCTGCACATGCGCACTGCTGTGCAGCGTGACCACTCGACGGTCTGCATTCTCGCGGGTCCGGACGATATGTCCCGCCTTTTCCAGGCGGTTGAGCAACGCGGTAGTGGCGCCCGACGTCAGTGAGATCCGCTCTCCAAGACGTGCGGGTGAGAGCGGCGCACCTTTCTCCTCAGCCGCGGTGATTTCCATCAGAGCAGTTGCGTCGGTGGAATGCAGACCAAGCCACGACGCGAATCGATGGCTGAATTCGGTGAACGTCGCACCGTACGCGCGGAATTCATCCATCAGCCGCTCCCGCTCCACGGAGATGTCGCGCGGTGCTTCCACCTCGGTGATCCCACCTTTCCTGTGCCAGACGGCGGCCGGTCGAGCCCAGCGCGCACATTGACAACTTACCGTCCCAAATATACCTTCATCGTGAAGTTACTTCACAATGGAGGTTTATTCATGAACATCTCACCCACCACCCGCAAGTGGTTGGGCCTGATCGCCATTGCACTCGGCGTGGCACTGATCGTCGTCGACACCACCATCGTCAACGTCATAGTCCCCTCGATCATCGAAGATCTCGGAATCAATTCCGTTCAGGCTCAATGGATCCAAGAGTCCTATGCAATCGTGTTCGCGGCACTCCTGCTTCTGGTCGGCAGAGTTGCCGACCTGGTCGGCGCCCGTCGCGTCTTCATCGCCGGTGTCGTCGTGTTCGGCGCAACGAGCCTGCTGGCCGGACTGGCACCGAACGGCGGCCTGCTCATCCTGGCGCGATTCCTGCAGGGCGCCGGCGCGGCCATGATCCTGCCCACCTCACTGTCGCTTCTGAACGCGATGTTCACCGGCAAAGCCCGCGGCCAGGCATTCGCAGTGTGGGGTTCCACCATCGGTGCAGCTTCCGCCCTCGGCCCATTGCTCGGCGGCTGGCTTGCCGAACACGCTTCGTGGCGTTGGGCATTCGGGATCAACATTCCGCTTGCTGCGCTCATTCTCGTCGGCGCAGTGCTGTTCATCGCTCCCTCGCCGCGCACCACTGGGCGCATCGACGCCACCGGAGCGGCACTGTCCATCGCCGGCCTGGGCATGCTGGCCTTCGGCCTCGTCGAGGGACGTACGTACGGGTGGCTGACCACGAAGCAGCCCTTCGAACTGTTCGGCCTGTCATGGTCCAGCGGACCGTCCCCGGTTCTGATCGCGCTAGTTCTCGCCGTCATCTCGCTCGGCGCATTCGCCTACCGGCAAACCATGCTCACCCGTAGTGACGATCCGTCGCGGGCACTGATGGACGTGCGGTTGTTCTCCATCTCGTCGTTCCGCAACGGCAACATCGCGACGCTGATCATCGGACTCGGTGAGTTCGGAATCGTTGCGGTGCTTCCACTCTGGCTTCAGTTCACGCTTGGATACAGCGCACTCCAAGCCGGACTCGCCCTGGTCCCCATTGCCATCGGCAGCTTTGTCGCCAGTGGCGCCAGTTTCGGACTGGCATCGAAGGTCTCGCCGTTGGGCTTGGTCCGTATCGGCCTGGCTCTCGAAGCGCTCGGCCTCGCTGGTCTCGGATTCATCGCTGCGACAGACAGCCCCTGGTGGACCATTGCCGCAGTGCTGTTCTTCTACGGCATCGGCGTCGGATTCGCGACGGCGCAGGTAACCAACGTCGTGCTCGAGGAAATTCCCGAACAGAGCGCCGGTCAAGGCTCCGGCATTCAGAGTGCGTTCCGCCAACTCGGATCCGCACTGGGTATCGCCATCCTCACCACGGTCTTCTTCAGCACTCTCAATTCCACTCTGAACAACGACCTCACCGAATCCGGTGTCGACCAAGCTCAGGCCGATCAGTTGACGCGGGCGGTCACCGACAGCGCCGGCGCGGCCATCGACTCGCTGGCCGGCTCGCCGAGCACTGCCTTCGTTGCCGACGCAGCCCAATCCGCAATGACACATGGCATCACACTCGGCGGATACCTTGCGGCCGGATTTGTTGTAGTTGGCCTGATCGCCACGGCACTCATCCCGAACAAGCCGTTCTCGTCACCCGAGCAGGAAACGAAGGCAGCAGCGGACGTCGGCTGACGCAGAAAAACTTGCACGGTGAGACTCAGACAGACGGCATGAACCGGTCGATGAAGGTGTTGCTGAAGACTCGGTGCGGATCGAATTTGTCGAAGGTCGCGAGGGCGGCGTCCCAATTTCCGTCACCGCCCGCCCGGAAGGTGGCAGGGATTGTGCGCGTGAGGAATTCGTCGTCCTGATAGGCGGCGTCGTTGGTGAATGCCCAACCCTTCGACCATTCGGGCCGGAAGGTGGCGTAATCACCGGAGTAGTTCGCGACCATCCACCGTTCCATATCCCGAAGGAACGCCGGCAAACCCGGAGTTCCGGGAATGGACACCACATTCATCCAGATGGCGGTGTCCCAGTCGTCGCGATCCGACCGCGGCCGCACCGCCGATAGATCCGGCACGCCGGCACTGTCCACCAGGACTTCGCCGTTGTCGTCGACGCCGCACAGGCGCACTTCGAAGGGCATGTTCACGGGATACTGCCCCATCGATGCGAGGTGCGTCATCCGCTCGTTCAACCACGTTGTCATCTCGTGGATGACACGGGCGATGTTGGAACGCTTCGTGATGACCGCACCGCCGCCCGCGACAACTCGCACCGTGGTGTGTCGCAGATAGAACAGCACGTCCTTGGACCAGCCCCACAGGTCGTCGGTGTCCGTGAGCACCAATCCGGCTGCAACGGCGCCGAACTGGGAAGCGCCGAACAGCGGCGTAGCCGCTTGCAATCCCTTGGCCACCATCCCGAGTGGGGTGGTGACTGCTTCGGGGAGTGCATCGGAGAAGAAGTAGTTGTACGGGCCGTGCACTTCCCTCGACTCGGGCGGTTTGACCGGCGTCGGTGTCCAGATTTTCAGCCACGGCGTGGACGTGAAGGGGAACCAGATAGCTTCGACGCGTCCGGACGCTTCGACAAAGCTCTCGTAGGTGCGACCCGGCGATCCTGGCGGTGCAAAGAGTTCCTGCCACGGGATATCGGTGAAACTCTGGCAGCGCAGCCGGTAGTTCTCGCCGGCTTGCAGGGTGACGGAGGTGACGAATGTGCGCCCGAGATGGGTCAGAAATGCCGTGCTCTCGACATCGGAGCGGGCGAATTCGCGAAGCGTGTAGCTACCCGAACTGCTGTCCCACACCACGACGGTCATGGCCGTGATCAGGTTGCTCAGTGATCCGAACGACTGTCCGGGGGTAATGGTTTCTCCCGCTGCAGGATAGGTTGCGCCGTGGGCTCCGATTGCGAGCGCGCCGGCAATGGACAGATCCCCGATGGCCGGAGAGTTGGCCCAACCCAAGCCATGGTCCTGCAGCGCCGTGAGGATCGACTCGATGCTGGCACCGGCACCGGCGGTTACGACGGATTGCTCTCCGTCGCTGTGCACCTCGACGGAATTCAGGTGAACCATTGTGTCCACCAACAGCACTCGATCCACTGGTGCACCCGGGACCACTGTCAGCGGGCTCCACCCGTGCATCGTGCCGCGAGCGCGGACGGTGTACCCGTTGCGGTGCGCCCAGTTGGCAAGGGTCACCACGTCATCGGAGCTGCGAGCCGTTGCCGTCCACACACGATCGAGAACGATCTCCTTGGACCAGTTGGCGTAGGCCTGTTGGGAAAGCGGGATACCGGCCGGGAAGTCGGGCGGCGGGGCGAGGGTGGATTGTGGGCCCCATGGCACCGCTCCGGCCGGCGACCAGGTCAGGCCTGCGAGCGCAGCGGCGCCGACCCCGGCCGCCAGGAATCCCCGCCTGCTGACGGATCCGGCGTTGGATGGTCGATCCACTGCGCTTTGATCTGCTGAACCGCTGCGTTCCACGGACTACTCGTCTCTGCCGAATCGGACTTACGTTAGAGATGAACCTAGAACAAGTTCCATTACGATGCCAGTGGTTCCGTAATAAAAGGTTACGGAGTCGGTGAGAACACCGCATAGATGGCTTCGGACGCACCGTCGAACGCACCGACGATCAGCCAGACAGTGAGGAGCGTGAGCGCCGGGCCGATCAACACCTTTTCGAGGTTGCCACCCGCGCGGATCGACAGGAACGACGGAAGTCGCTGTTCCCACCATCGTTTGCCACCCAGCGGAATGAGCGGCGCAAGAAACGGCACGCCTTCCTTGGTGATGGCATCACCCAGACAATGCGTCGCACATCCGAGCGCAACTGCGACGCCCAATCCGGTGGACCCAGCCTCGCTCGGATACTGCTGCCACGTCACCGCAGACAGGACCAGCGCCAACGCGGAGACGACCAGCCAGCCCTTGTCCTTCGCAAAGTCCCCCGCGAGACCGCGAATCGCCAGCCCCAGACAGAAGAACAACGTGATGATGATTGCGGGCTTTCCGAACTGGACAACCAGCGCGGAAACGCCGGCGCCCAACCCGGCCGCAAACAAAGCCGTGTGGGTGAGTGTCCGGTGACCACCACGACGCTTACCGTCCTTCTTGCCTTTGGTGATCCGATAGAAGGCAACCGATATCGCGTCCACACCCTGCGCCAGTGCCTTGCTCAGTGGCCCGAACGACCGGGAAACCGTCGACTGGCTCGTGTCGAGATCCGGCAGCAACGCAGCACCCGCACACACCCCGGCAAACGTCAGGGTTTCGGCAGTGGAGGTAGGCCCACCCCAGTCGAGGGGCAAGAGTTCGGCAACCACCAGACCCACAGCAGCACCGGACATCGCGTGGGTGGGGCCCATGACCATGAAACACAACACCTTTCGAAACGCGCCCTGCGTCGAGTCCATCGGACTCGACCCAAGACACCACACACATGACGCCGACGGCGACGGCCTCGGCATGCTCGCCGAGACCGCCACGAACGTAGCAAGTGCTACCGACAGACTTCACCGTCGTCGTTCTCGAGTTCAGTACGGTCGTACCGTTCCCGGTCAAAACGGTTCATGCGTAGTTCCTTTCACGTGTTACCCCGCTGAGTCCTTTCGCGTGTCACCCCGCTGAGACCTTTCGCGTGTCACCCCGCTGAGTCCTTTCGCGTGTCACCCCGCGGCGACAGCGCAAGACAGAGCAACCCCTTCAACCAGCGGAGCGACGCCCGCCACGTCGAGTACCTCTGCCGGAACACCCTCGATCGTCGGGGCCCACTCGACGGTCGGCAGCGCCGGCATTCCCTCACGTGCAATGAAGATCGCAGCTTCGCTCGGTACTTCAATCGTGAGCGCCGCTGTACCGGCCTCCTCCGCGCGCACAACCTTGCCCTCGTCGATGAGCTTCTGCAGCTCCTCGTCGGAAATCGGCGTCGCGGCACCGCACGCTACTTCCGCTGCCACACCGGCTTCGGACGGAGCAGTCGCGATGGATCGCACGGCCACCGGCGATCCATCGGCAATGGGGTTGGAAGCCCAGGCGATTCCCGGAGTCACGGCCAGCCCGAGTACCGCCATGGACGCCACCACCACGCCGGTTCGCCTGGCTCGCTTGCCGTTCACTGTCAATCGCGTCATCGTTGTTCTCCTTGATCGAACGTTCTCGAATTCTCGGCGCGGTCGCATCCGAGAAACCCGAGGCTATGAAGCCAACCCTGCAGATCTGTTGTCGGTTTCTTAGGAGTTGATGAGAAAGCGGTGGCCCTCGCTCGGCGCGAGACCGTCGACAGAAATCCGGTGGCACTATGGCTGGGGTGAGTACACGCGAGCGCATCCTGATCGTTGACGACGACGCAAAGGTACTGAATTCGCTTGAACGTGGACTGCGACTGTCCGGCTTCGACACGGCAACAGCGGTAGACGGCCGTTCTGCCTTGGCCTCGGTGAGCAAGCAGTGCCCGTCTGCCCTCGTTCTCGATGTCAACATGCCCGGCCTTGACGGTGTCGGGGTAGTGACAGCCTTGCGGGCGATCGGCAACGACGTTCCGATTTGTGTACTCAGCGCCCGAAGTTCGGTGGGTGATCGCATTGCCGGGTTGGAGGCGGGCGCCGACGACTACCTCACCAAGCCTTTCGAGTTGGCGGAGCTTGTTGCCAGACTGCGCGCCTTGCTACGACGAACGACGCGAAGCGCCCCGACTCTCGATCACCCGATCACGGTGGGACCTCTGACGGTGGATCTCCGCGGTCATCGCGCCCATATCGGCGGCCGGCGAATCGAACTCACCAAACGAGAATTCGACCTGTTGTCCGTCCTCGCCGAGCATGCCGGCGTGGTGCTGAACCGCGCACAACTCCTGCGACTCGTCTGGGGCTACGATTTTGCCGCCGACACCAATGTCGTCGATGTGTTTGTCACCTACCTACGCAAGAAACTCGAGATCGACGGTGCACCTCGGGTAATCCACACAGTCCGCGGGGTCGGCTTCGTCTTGAGGGCCGAACGGTGAAGCGGCCGCTGTCACTGCAGACCCGAGTAGCCATCGCGTCGGGCCTGGCCGCCGGCATCGTCATTGCCGCGATCGGAATTGCGTTTGCGGTCTTCCTGCGCGTGGGCGGCTCCGAACAACTGGAACGCACTCTCGATTCGGTCACTCTCGGCATTGCGTCGAGTTCTCCGGCTGCAATTCTGTTCGAGTCACCCACCGCAACAACACAACCGCTCGTAGTCGACCCCGGCTTCAATGCCACGGGCATCAGCGCGTTGGCTACTACCGAGGTCCGCAGTCGAGATGTGCTCCTCCCGGGCGACAGCGGAGCTGCACTCGCCGTCACCATCCCCGAAGATCCACTCGCGCAGGCAATCCGCGAGCAGCAGTTCCAGGTGGCGGCTGCGGCAGTGGTCGCGATTCTCGCCGCGGCCGGGCTCGGTTGGTTCCTCACCGGCCGAGCTGTCCGCCCCCTGCAGCAATTAACCGAGACCACCAGTTCGATCGGCAGCAACCTCGACGTCGAAGGACTCTCCCTCCGGGCACCGTCAGTCCGTGGGACGCGCGAAGCCGAGGAACTGTCCGAAGCAATCCACAGCATGCTCAGCCGGATCGAAAGCGATCGAAGCCGCACCGAGGAAGCGCTGGAGTCGGCACGCGATTTCGCTCGCGTCTCCGCTCACGAGCTGCGTACCCCGCTGACGTCGATGCGCACCGATCTGGAAGTTCTCGCGACGCTGGACCTCACGGAAAGTCAACGCCGCGAACTGGCCGGCGAGTTGTTGGAGGCGCAGCGCCAGATCGAGCGCACCCTCACCGATCTGGAAACACTCGCCCTGGGTGACGTGGCCGATCCGAAGGACTGCGCCGACGTCGATCTCGTGGAGGTAGCCGATCGCGCCGTCGCAGATGTCGCTCGACTGCACCCCCAGGTCGCCGTCCGTTTGAAAGCGCCGGACGAGCTTTCGGTCCAGGCATTTCCCGCAGGCATTCGTCTGGTGCTGACCAACGCCGTCACCAACTCCGTCCGGCACGGCCACGCCGACGCGGTCGAGATCACCGTCCGAGCCGGGGTAAGCACGGGATCCGCCACGATATTCGTCGACGACAACGGTGCCGTCATAGCCCCGGCCGAGAGGGAAGCGATGTTCGAACGCTTTGTTCGCGGAACCGGCGCAGGCGAATCCGGGAGCGGCCTCGGACTTGCCCTTGTCGCTCAACAGGCTCAATTGCACGGTGGCAGCGCACGACTCGACGCAAGCCCTCTCGGCGGAACCCGATTGACCTTCTCCATCAACCCAATTCGACGTGCAGGGCCTCCAACAGCGGTTTTGCAGCCTCGTCGAAAAAGCGGTCTTGCGTATCGCCACCGATCTGCACCAGCGCCACATCGGTGAAGCCCGCATCCTTGTAGGCTTTGACCGCTTCGACGATCGCGTCCAGATCTGGACCGCACGGGATGTTTTCTGCCACATCTTCTTTGCGGACGAACTGCGACGCGGCAGCAAACCCGGCCGGGGTCGGCAGCTCGGAGTTGACGGGCCAGCCGAGGCCGAACCATCGGAATTGCTGATGCGCCCTGGCGATGGCGACGTCTCGATCGTCATCCCAGGAAATCGGAATCTGACCGATTGCCGTGCGCGCCGGAGGAAGTCCGAACGCGCGACCATGAACATGCTTCCATTGATGAACGAGCCGCGAATCAGGTTCCACACCGATCAGATCGTCCGCCATCGGCCCGAATCGCTCGACGGACTTGTCACCGGACATCGCAATCGCGAGTGGGACAGGAATTTCGGGCAAGTCCCAGATACGTGCCGACTGAACGTCGAAGTACTCACCCTTCCAGGTCACCAGATCTCCGGAATGCAGCGCCCGAATGATGGCAACCGCTTCCTCCAGCATGTCCATCCTGGCATCGATCGACGGCCATCCGTCACCGACCACATGCTCGTTGAGACACTCCCCGGTCCCTAATCCGAGCGTGAACCGCCCGTCCGCGAGTATCTGCACCGTCGCGGCCTTCTGAGCGATCACCACCGGGTGATAGCGAATACTCGGACACGTCACATACGTCATCAGATCAACCGATCCGGTGGCGTGCGCAATCGCTCCGAGAACGGACCAGGCGTACGGGGCGTGCCCCTGTTCGGTCAGCCACGGCGAGTAGTGATCACTCATCACCTCGAAGTCGAACCCGGCCTGCTCGGCCCGAACCGCATGTCGGACCAGGTCCTTTGGCCCAGCCTGCTCCGTCATCAACGTGTAGCCGATACGCATCATGGCCGATCATCTCCTCAACCCGAGTGCCGAAAGGGCTGCGCAGTGCCGAATTGGCCGCACTGACAGTCCTACGACTCGACTGCCCGCCGAAGCCTCAGTCGAAACAGTCTCGGCTGGCGCGGATCATGGAATGTACGTGAAAAGTGAAGGAGAATCGTCGTGGATTTTGTCGTCGAATTCATTCTTGCAACGCTGTTCTACTGGTGGGGGCTGCTCTGAAACGAGAAAATGCGGGCCGCTGCAAGGAGTTGGATTCCCTTGCAGCGGCCCGCATTCTTACGTACGAGGTTGCCTCTTACTGACCGGCGCGCACGCCTTCTTCGACGCGCTTGCCCAGATCGGCGTCCACGTTCTTCCAGTACTCGAAGACGCGCAGCAGAACTGCTTCGCTTACTCCGGCACTTGCGTGACCGACGATGTTGCTCACGAGGCGCTCACGCGCTGCGTCGTCGAGGACCTCACGGACCAAGGTTCCGGCCTGAGTGAAGTCGCCGTCCTCAGCGTGCTCGATGTATCCGGCGCGAACTGCTTCACCGTCGAACGACCACAGGCCTTCGTCACCGGCAACCGACGGATCGGCGTGCGGTCCGCCATATGAGTTCGGCGCGTACACCGGCGTCGACGGCGAGTTGAAGCTGTAACGCATGGCGCCCTCCTTGGAGTAGGAGTTCACCTCGTTCTTCGGTGCGTTGACCGGCAGATCGGCGTAGTTGGTGCCGATGCGGTAACGATGAGCGTCGGCGTAGGAGAACACACGGCCGAGGAGCATCTTGTCCGGGCTGAAACCGATGCCCGGCACCACGTTCGACGGCTCGAACGACGCCTGCTCGATCTGCGCGAAGAAGTTCTCCGGGTTGCGATTGAGAGTCCACTTGCCGACCTCGATGAGGGGGTAGTCCTTCTGAGACCACACCTTTGTGAGGTCGAACGGGTTGAAGCGGTAGCCCTCGGCCTCGTCGACCGGCATGATCTGAACGTTCATGGTCCAGCTCGGGAAGTTGCCGGCTTCGATTGCGTTGTACAGATCCGCGCGGTGGTAATCGGGATCGCTGCCGGCGAGGCTGTCTGCCTCGGCCTGCGTCAGGAACTCGATGCCCTGATCGGTCTTGAAGTGGTACTTCACCCAGAACCGCTCACCGGCGGCGTTGACCCACTGGTACGTGTGCGAGCCGAAGCCGTCCATGTTGCGCCACGTCTTCGGAATTCCGCGGTCACCCATCAGCCACGTCACCTGGTGCGCGGATTCGGGACGCAAAGTCCAGAAATCCCACTGCATGTCGTGATCGCGCAGACCCGAACCCGGCAGACGCTTCTGCGAACGGATGAAGTCGGGGAACTTGATTGCGTCCTTGATGAAGAACACGGGAGTGTTGTTGCCGACGAGGTCGTAGTTGCCCTCTTCGGTGTAGAACTTCATGGCAAAACCGCGCGGGTCGCGCCATGTGTCCGGAGAACCCTGCTCACCTGCAACGGTCGAGAAACGCACCAGCGACTCGGTCTTCTTCCCGGGCTGCAGGAACTTGGCCTTGGTGTACTTGCTGACGTCGTTCGTGATGACCAGTTCACCAAAAGCGCCGCCGCCCTTGGCATGAACGACGCGCTCCGGGACGCGCTCACGGTTGAACTGGGCCAGCTTCTCGATCAGGTAGTGGTCGTGAAGCAGGACCGGTCCCTGAGTACCTGCAGTCAACGACTCGTCGTCGCTGGCTACGGCAATACCGAAGTTGTTCGTGGTGGGCTTGGTCATGGCGAAGCCTCCTAAAAGTCAAATGGGCTGTGCGGCAATATGGGCCGTACTGCTAGCGGGCTGCATCGTGATTCTGTGAAACCGCGTCGGAAACAATGCCCGACTCGGCAGAACTCTTCAGGCAATCGTTGCAACGGCCCCAGAACACGACCTCGGCTTCATCGATCTCGAAGCCGTGATGGTCGGACGGTTCAAGGCAGGGAGCTTGGCCGACAACACAATCGACGTCGACGACCTTGCCGCAGCTACGACAGACGAGGTGGTGATGGTTGTCCCCAGTTCTCGTCTCGAATCGTGCGGGTGAACCCGCAGGCTCGATGCGTCGTAGCAACCCTGCGCTTACGCATGCCTTCAGCACGTCGTAAACGGCCTGGGTGGATACGGATCCCAACTGTTGCCGCACCTGCGCTGCAACAGAATCTGCGTCCGAATGCGGTTGGGCTGTAACCGCATTCAGAACTGCAAGACGAGGCGCAGTGACTCGCAACCCGGCCGCACGCAGTTGCGCCCGGAGGTCGAGATCCTGCCCGTCATCTTGCATGGTTCCAGTATGCGCCTTTTCTGGAATTAGTCAAGAAAAGGGTTCCCTAACCAAATAAGTGACGCGGCTCATAACCTTGGCCAGGGAACAAAACAGCTCGGGCGTCCGTTGATCACTCCGTCGGCGCCCGAACAAGCCCCGGGCCCCACCCCATTGTCGCTGCGAGCGACCTACCGCCGAGAGGCGCCTGTGGGGCGTCGACGCCGAAGGCCGTACAGCGTTTTGCTGTACGGCCTTCACCTGTTTCTCGGTCTAGACGCGCTTGGCGGGGCCCGTCCTCATCTTTCCGTCCGTGATGACAATTCCGTGGTGCGAGCCTGCTAACAGCCAGTTCGGCAAGGTCGATCCCTCGGATTCGACGTCGACGCGCGCGTAACGGAATCTGCCCGTGAGCCGCGCCGACGCGAGAGCCAACCGACCACCCTCGGTGGGTTGCGCAAAGCCCAGAGCTCCTACGATGGGCAGGCGCGGCCCCTTTGCCCGCGCAGTGGTGTTCACCTGCCAACCGTCCCCCTTCGCAGCCACACGGCCCAGGACATCCCCGTCGAACTGCGCGAGAACCTTCGGTAGTTCCCAATGGGTGCGGCCACCGTGCACCGAAGATTCCGAATCCACCGCGATGAAGGGCACCGCCATCCGAGGCATCGGCCCGATCCGCCTACCCGGCGCCCGCAGGACCGGACTCGCCAAGATTTCTCGATACGGCCCCACCGGAGAGTCCAGATAATCGACCATCATCGCCAAGGTCATCGGGATAGTTCCGCCCTCCGGCCCGAGTTCACGTGCCGCCGACGTGCTCCGATGCCACCACAACGTGGCCCGCACCCGCGCCGGCCACGGCGGCGGATCACTCGCCGGCCAGTCCGTGCGTTCGCTTGCAGATTCAGGGACGCTCCACATCGGGCACCTTCTCGGTTGGAAAAATCAGGGGAAGTCTCAGGGCGCCCGAAGCATGCTCGGGCACTACCGGATTGGACGGCGGCGTCGGGACGAGCCGAACGTACGGATCACCTACAGCCGGCCGGGCGTCATCTCCGCCGGCGTTCGGCCACAGCGCGCACGCCCGCTCAGCTTGAGCGGTGATGGTCAGCGAGGGGTTCACACCGAGATTGGCACTCACCACCGAGCCGTCCATCACGTGTAACCCGTTGTGCCCGTAGGCGCGCAGATAAGGATCTACCACGCCGGTCGACGGCGAATCACCTATCGCGCACCCACCGAGGAAGTGTGCCGTCATCGGAATATTCACGATTTCGGCGATGGAACCACCTGGATCACCGTCAATCTTCTGCGCAACTTTACGAATAGCAGTGTGACCTTGTGGAATCCACGTCGGTAGCGGATCACCGGGGCCGGGGCGACTGGTCAGAGAACGCCCGAACCTTCTTGTGTTCTTGGACAGTTCGAGCGAATTGTCGTCCGTCTGCATGACCAGCGCGATGACAGTCCGCTCGGACCAGTTCCGCACAGATAAAGACCGGGCAAATGCGCTCGGGTGACGTGCGGCAACTGCCAGCGTCTTCAGGACTCGCGGCACCTTGCCGCCGCCGTCGCTGAGAACAGTCTGCAGGAGACCTATTGCATTGCTGCCCTTGCCGTATCGCACGGGTTCGATGTGCGTGTGATCGTCCGGATGGAACGACGACGTGATCGCAACGCCCTGCGTGAAATCGCGTCGACGGGACTTCGATGTTGCCGCAAGCACCGCTTCGGAATTGGTGCGAACCACAGTGCCCAGTGCATTCGACAGATGCGGCAGCGCTCCGGATTCCTTCATCCCGAGCAACAATCGCGCTGTCCCGTAGGTACCAGCAGCCACTACCACCTGGTCGGCGGTGAAAATCTGTTCGCGCTTTCGAATACCGTCGGTCCGGCGCGCGAGAAGTTGATACCCACCGCCCTTGCGTGGCCGAAGTTCCCGCACAGTGGTCAGCGGATGAACTCGCGCCCCGGCATGTTCGGCCAAGTGCAGATAATTCTTGACCAATGTGTTCTTCGCACCGACACGGCACCCCGTCATGCAGCCACCGCATTCGGTACACCCGGTTCTCTCCGGTCCTTTGCCTCCGAAGAACGGATCGGGCACCGACACTCCGGCGTCCCCGAAGAAGACGCCAACAGGGGTAGACGTGAATGTCTCGCCCACACCCATTTCTTCCGCGACTTCCTTCATTACGGCGTCGGCGGGCGTGAACGAAGGGTTGGTTCGCACCCCGAGCATTCGTTTCGCCTGGTCGTAGTACGGCGCCAACTCGTCATGCCAGTCGGTGATGTGCGCCCATTGACGATCCTCGAAGAACCGCTTGGGCGGCTGATACAAGGTGTTGGCGTAGTTGAGTGATCCGCCACCAACTCCGGAACCCGCCATGACCAGCACATCCGGGAGCAGGTGAATACGTTGAACCCCGTAGCACCCGATCCACGGTGCCCACAAGTACTTTCGCAGACGCCAGCTGGTTTCGGGGAGCTCGTCGTCGGCGAATCTGCGACCAGACTCGAGCACTCCGACGCGATAGCCCTTCTCCGTCAGACGAAGAGCGGCAACGCTACCGCCGAACCCCGACCCGATGACTACGACGTCGTAGTGCGTTGCCGTCATGCCTCGACGCTTTCGATCTTCCGGGCCGAGTAGTTCTCCCGATCGAAATTCCCCAGCAGAGAACGGAATGTGAAAGTGAACGTCGGCCACTGCACCGAGTTACGTCCCTCCGCATCGATGTACCAACTCGAGCAGCCGCCCTTGTTCCACACCGTGCGCTTCAATTCGTGCTGAATTCCCTTGTTGTACTGCACCTGTACCGACTCATTGACGTCGAGGGTGTCGAGCCCCTCCCGCTTCATGGTGTTCAACGCGTCGTTGACGTACTCGGCCTGAGACTCGAGCATGTACACGATCGAGCTGTGGCCGAGGTTGGTGTTGGGACCGTACATCAGGAACAGATTCGGGAAGCCGCTGACCGTCGTTCCCTTGTACGCGCTGGGGCTACCGTTCCACTGTTCGGCCAGCGTTGCACCGCTCCTCCCCGTTATCAGTTGTGCGACAGGTGGTTCCGTCGGCGTGAATCCCGTCGCAAAAATGATGGTGTCGACTTTGTGCTCGATTCCGTGCCCGTCGACCACTCCGTCTTCGGTGACCGAGACGAGCCCACTGTCGACTAGGCTCACGTCCGCCCGATCGAGAGTTCGCAACCAGTCGTTGGACAGGAGCATTCGCTTGCAGCCGATGGTGAAATCGGGGGTCAGTTTCCGGCGCAACCCGGGGTCTTTCACCTGCCGACGCAGGTGCGCCTTTGCCACCATCTCGAAAGCCGGTAAAACCCAGGTGGCATGCGACATCGCCGCACCCAACGCTTCCCGAAAGCCGTAGACGGTACCGCGAACAGCCTTCTGCGCAGCGGGGACCTTGGTGTACAGAGCCTTTTGAATTGGGGGGAGTGATCTATCCGCACGCGGAATCACCCAGGCAGGAGTTCGCTGGAACACGGTGACATGAGTTGCCTCCTCCACAATTTCGGGAACGAATTGCACCGCCGAGGCGCCGGTACCGATCACCGCGATGCGCTCGCCGCGCAGGTCGTGCTCGTGGTTCCACGTCGCGGAATGGAAAGTGGTACCGGAGAATTGGTCAAGACCGGGAAAGTCGGGAACCTTGGGCGTGGACAGCGCTCCGGTCGCAGCGACCAGAGCCTTCGCCGTCAACGCTCCTTGGGACGTCTGTATGTGCCACAGTGACATTCCCTCGTCCCAGATCGCGGCCTCGAGTTCGCAGTTCAGAACCACTCGATCTCCGACGCCGGTATCGGCGGCCACCTTCTTCAGGTAGGCATAGATCTCGGGCTGACGTGCAAAGGTATGACTCCAGTCTGCGCTCGGGGCAAAGGAATACGAGTACAACGCCGTCGGCACATCACACGCACAACCGGGGTAGGTGTTGTCTCGCCACGTGCCACCGACGTCGGCGGCTCGCTCGATCAACACCACATCCGCTGCCGGGTCATCGCGAAGAACTCTGGCCGCCAGACCCATACCGGCGAATCCGGCACCGACGATCAGTGTTTCGACATGTTCGGGAAGTTTCACTTGTTCTCCACTCGGGATTGCCAGGCCGGTAGCAGCCGCGCGCGCAGCGCTTCGTCGGCTTCCGGGGTACGGAACAGGGCTGACACCGCAAGCCCTCGGACAAGTTCGACAGTCAATTCGACTGCCTCGGAGTCGAAGCGATCACCGAAGACTTCGGCGCTACCGAACTCGAGCGCCTCACTCACCTTGCGCTCGAGTGGCACAGTCGCCGCATGCAGTGCGGGGTCGGTGCGCGCCGCCACCCACAGTTCGAGGGCTGCATAGAACAGTGGACCGGAAAACGCGTCGGCCAGTATCTCCAGTCCGCGGCCACTGTCCACCTCTGCCGAAAGGATTTCCGCCAGCCGTTTGTCCACCAGGTATTCGACAGCGGCGACGACCAGAGATTCCTTGGTCGGGAAATGATGGAGCTGAGTACCGCGGGATACACCCGCTCGCCGAGCGATCTCCTGGGTGCTTGTCCGCGCGTAACCCAGTTCGACCAGCGATTCAATGGCTGCGTCGAGTAGTCGCCCACGCATCGTGGCTGTACGTTCTGCCTGCGTACGGCTTACTTTCACATCGGAAGTGGTCTCGGTCACATGATGACTGTAGATCGAAAACATAAAACAGTCCAGGCTGACTTCAAATAAACTTTCTCAATCAGTACCATACGGTATAGTATGGTTAATCTCGCGACTCTGCTATCAGGCGGTGACATGACAGCAAGCGATCGAACCCCTACGGCATTCCCCTATTGGGAAGGCATACAAAAACCCGGAATTGCTCGCGCACGCACAATCGTCAAAAAGCTGACCGGTGCCGACATCTTCCCCACTACCGAACAGGCACAACAGTTCTGTAATGATCTCTTCACTGGAGATCCCGTCGCCGAACGATTTGTCGACGAGGTCTATCGCGGCGAGACCGGGGCGAAAACCGGCCGCGCCATGCTCGAAACCGCCCTTACCCATGGCATCGACGCCGTGCCGGACGCTCCGGAATCCATGCGCGCACTGTTCGAGGAATTCGAAACGGTACCGGACTGGGTTGATCCGGCGCTGGTCGAGCAGGGCGCTGCAATCTGGCGGCGCTGGGGCACAATGCTGTTCAGTTTCGCAGGAGCGGAAACACTGGAAATCTACACCGAATCCGCAGTTGCCACGCCGCTCTCCCTCGCCGGCGGGTATGCGGGCGACAACGCATTACGCCGGTTCCTCGAAACCTGCCGATTCTGGATCGACGTATCCCAACCGGGAGCACTTCTCCAACCTGGATCTGCCGGTCGCGCAACAGCTCTCAAGGTTCGCGTGATGCACGTGTCCGTGCGGTCGCGAGTAGCCAATCACCCGGAATGGGATACCTCGAAGTGGGGGCTTCCTATCAGTCAGAGCTACATGCTCCTGACTTTGATCGCCGGCAGCGTCACCCCTGGCCTCGCACTGTGGACACTCGGCTACCACACGACGCCGTCCGAGATCCGGGCTCTGATCCACTTCCAGAAGTACATGGGACACCTTTTGGGGGTGCGCACCACGTGGTACCCGGAAACTGCCACGGATTCCCTACGCGCACTGGCCATGACGATCGTGTCGCGGTCCTACGACTCCGGCAAGCACGGCAGTGAGTTGATCGAGAGTTACCCGAAGGCTTTTGCGCCACGCGACGGCCACCGCGGACTCACCCGGCTACGAGAGGCGTACAACTTTCGCATCAATTCGGTGTACGCCGCGATGTTCATGGCCCCTGGTACACGGCGCAAGTACCGGATGCCCGGTGTCATTCCCTGGCTATTCATACCCGTCCTGAGATTGCCACTCATCACCGCGATGGAATTGATCAGGCGCTGCGTCCCCGGAACCGGCGCGATCGTGGAAAAGGTGATGGTCAAGCACCGCGAGAACTGGTACCAGGCTCAAATGAAGGGCCGCGAGGCCGAATTCGATGCAAGTGGCGCACTACGACGATAGGAGTCGCTCGATGACGACAATGAATATCGTGGAAGCGTGGAACGGACCGGGACGCAAAGACGGTGAGATCACTCGAACGCACCCGAGCGACAACGGCGCGCATCCATCAGACAACAAGTTTGCTTTCGAACACTGGTACTTCGACGCTCACCTCGACAGTGGGCACATCGTGGTTGCGATGCTACAACTGCGCGAACTCGTCAATCGCAAACCCGGAATCGAAATCCATATCTATTCCCCGGACGGTACGCGCCGGGAAGTCGTCAAGCCGTATTCCTCCGCCGACGTCAGTGCATCAACGGACAAGTGCGATGTTCGGATAGGCCCGAACAGCGCTGTAGCCGAATTCGATTCGGGAGACCTGCCGGTACACAGAGTGCATCTCGAAGAAGAAGACATTGTGTTCGATCTCGAATTTCGCAACGAGGTACCGAGTTGGATGCCCGGACGCGGACAGACCACGTACGGGGACACCGAGTTCTTCGCCTGGGTTGTCGGCGCACCGCGCGCCTCGGTGACGGGCACCGTCACTATCGGCGGCGCCACACTCGATGCCCGTGGTCGCGGCTATCACGACCACAACTGGGGCGTCGGGGACATGAAGCGGATCATCGATCGCTGGTACTGGGGGCGGTTGTATGTCGACGACTTCTCACTGGTCTACGCCACCGTGCACACCCAGAAGAAATACGGCGAGCACTGGTCGCTGCCGCTGATGCTGGCCCGCGGTGACAGTGTCGTTCTGAGCAACGGTGAACTGGAAATGACCGAAGGGCCGACGGTCTTCCACGACGTCGCGAATCGCTCGTTTCCGTCGACGCTGCGTCTGCACATTCCGGGGTCGGTGGATCTCACGCTGACGGTGCGCGAGGTAGTTCATGCGCACGATTTCCTGGCTGACGTTCCGGTAGCCCGAACCCGACTGGTCAAGCCCGTACTGAATCGACTTCTCGGCCGCCCCGGATATTTTCGTTTCCGTTCCGACTTCGTTCTGAAGGTGACGATCGACGGAGAAATGATCGAGCGGACAGGATCAACTCTGCACGAGATGGTTGCGCTCAAATGAGCGATGAGGCATTCGAGTGTGGACGTTGCGCCATCAGCTTTCCTGCGTCAGCAGCGTGAAGATTTTTCGGAGCTCGGCGCTGGTGGGCGTCGGGAGACTGCCTCGGCCGTGAACGAATCCGATTCCGGCATACACCAGAGCACCTGCCCGCAGGCGCGCACCTTCGGCGTCAAAATTCAACTCCAACAGTGCTTCCTGGATGATATCGAAGATTCGTTGATCGAGCTGACGTACGGCCTCGGCTACTTTCTCGTCACTTCGTGCCCATTCTCGCACCGCGATTTCGACGGACCAATTGCGCTCGTCGATCAGCAGTTGGGCCATCATCTCGAATCGCTGCTCCACCGGAATTGATTCGACGGACGCGAGCCCTCGCACAGCGTCGTTCTGTGTGCCGCACCAATAGTCGGCCATCGCTTCCATCAGCGCGCCGAGATCGTCGAAATGCCAGTAGAAGCTGCCTTTCGTGACTCCGAGTTCGTCGCACAACGTGGAAATCTTGACCCCGGAAACCCCCTCTCGCACGAGAAGATCAAAGGCCGCGTCGAGCCAACTCTCGACGCTCAGACGGTTGGCCCGCGCCATCAGCGCAGGCCGTTCTCGCGGGCGCGTTCAGTTCTCACTCTCACTCCTCGATCATAGATGCCCACGGCTGGTCCATCGCATCACTGCACGACACCACGTCAACCTTTACAGCGCCAGTTCGTTGCCTGACCTACGCCGCGGATGTTTCGAATTCTTCTGCACCGAGCTGTATTTCACCGAGTTGTGGACATAGCTGACGTCCATACCATACGGTGCGGTATGGAAGACTGAATCTCGGAGGAGGTGCAACCGGTGAGCCAAAGGTTCACGAGGCGTGCTTTGTTTCGTGCGATCGGCCTCGCTGGAACCAGCGCGGCTTTGGTGTCGGCTACGCATACTCCGACCCGGAGCGAACTGCGCAGTCCACTGATCTTTCACTCACCTCCCATGACGCCCTTCGTCGATGAACTCCCCCGGCCGCGTGTTATTTCCGGAACCGGAACCACTCTCTCACTCGACGCCGCTGTACACCGCCACCAATTCCACCGGGATTTCGATGCTGTGCCGTCGCTGGGGTTCGGCGGTGACCACTACCTGGGCCCCACCATCGAATGCCATGTCGGAGAGGCACTCACACTGAACTTCACCAACCGGCTCGAACGCCATCCACTGGCAGACGACATGGACACCAGCATCCACGGAGTCACCGAAGATCACCGGCTGGCTCCCCCGTCGTCGCTGCACCTTCACGGCGGTGTCACACCACCCGGCAGCGATGGGCATCCGCTTCTAGCCATAGCTCCCGGACGCAGCATCACTCACCATTTTCCGAACGAACAGCACGCGGGCCATTTGTGGTACCACGATCACGCCATGGGCATCACCCGCTTGAATGTCTACGCCGGGTTGGCCGGTCAGTATTTCCTGCGTGACGAATTCGACACCGGCCGAGAGGGAAACCCACTGGGACTACCCGCCGAAGAGTACGAGATGCCCCTGATTCTCCAGGAGAAGATCTTCACGGCCGACGGGTATCAATCCGTGCGTTCCACCCCGATCGTCCCGCAGGGTTCCTGGGAGGGCGGTGCCGTCGGAGACGTCGGTGTGGTTAACGGCAAGGTGTGGCCGCGGATGAATGTGGCACGCGGTTTGTACCGTTTCCGCATCATCAATGCCGGGTCGTACAGCGTGTGGAACCTGCACTTCAGCAACGGGATGCACTTCGCGGTCATCGGCAACGAACATGGCCTACTCGACGCTCCGGTACGCACGACAAGCTTTCGGCTTTCACCCGGTGAACGCATCGACGTGCTCGTGGATTTCACCGGCTTCCGCGAAGGTGATGCCGTCGAATTGATCAACGACGAGCAACCACCCTTCCAGGCTGCAATGCTCGGCGAGGTAGCGATGCCGGTGTTCTGCCGTTTTGTCGCCGATTCCCGTCGCGGGTTCACCGGCACTGTGCCGAACTCGCTTCGCGGCGTTGCACGGCAACCGTCGGCGCTTGCGCCGCTCGAGGTTCCCACGGTGATCCGAACGGTGACCGTCTCTCAGCCGTACGCACTCCGCCTGCCTCCGGCCATCATGTCTCTCAACAATCTGCGCTTCGACAGCACCGACATCGAAATGCCCCGGCAGGGCACCGTAGAACAATGGGACATCGTCAACATCACGCCCGATCCGCATCCCATCCACCTTCACCTTGTGATGTTCCGCATTCTCGGACGCGCACCCTTGAAGACCCTCGAATATCAAGCGGCACATCCTCAACCGCCCATCGGTTACAAGTGGACGCCTGCTGCCGACGGATTTCTCGGGGGCCCCATGATCGGGCCGGCGCAGTGGGAGTCCGGATGGAAGGACACCGTGCGGATCGACGGCGGCACCGTCACCCGAATCGTCGTAAGGTTCCCCACCGCCGAGGAACTCGGATTCGATCCGGACGCATTATTCAGCCCGGACGACTCAGCTCACACTGGCCATCACACTGCGGCACAACAGATCCAGGGCTATGTGTGGCACTGTCATATTCTCGACCACGAGGACCACGACATGATGCTGAAATATCGTACGGTCCGATGACCTCGACTCTCCCGCTACCTGATCCGGTCACCCGCTCGCAGGAGGTTGCTGGGAACGGCATGACCCACAATCTCTTCCGCGACACCTGCCGCGCGGATGGACGCGTCCAGATCGATCCCCGTCGCAATGCCCATGTCTCCCAGCATGTAGACCAGTTCTTCGGTGGCGATGTTTCCACTGGCGCCGGGAGCAAACGGGCAACCACCCAGCCCACCCGTGGAGGCGTCGAGGTTCCGAACTCCGTGCTGCACCGCTGTCAGCGCGCAAGCAAGACCACTGCCGCGTGTGTTGTGAAAATGAACGCCCAGGTTGTAGTCGCCGACATGGGCGTCAACCGCATCGATCAACTGCGCGACGCGTCCCGGAGTTGCCGTGCCGATAGTATCCGCGATCGAGAACTGATCGGCGCCGAATTCCCTGGCCTGCTCCGCAATCCGCAACACTCGATCAGGATGGGTAGGTCCGTCGAACGGGCAGTCCCACGCCGTCGAAACGATGACTTCGACTCGACCTCCGGCGTCGTGAACAATCTTGACCACGTCCCCGATACGCTCGGTAGCCTGCTCGGTGGTGGACCGAGTATTGGCTTCACTGTGACCGTTCGAGGCCGAGACGACATATTCGACGGTTCCCATACCGGCCGCTACCGCCCGTTTTGCGCCGCCGATTCCGGCCACCAACGCGGAGAACTCGACACCTGGCCACCGGTGCAGTTCTGCTGCCAGCGCTTCTGCGTCGGCTAGAGCCGGAACGGCGCGCGGTGACACGAATGACGTGGCCTCGATGCGCGGAACACCGGTTGCAACAAGAGCTTCTACGAGTCGAAGTTTCTCCGACAATGGCACCGGGGCCTCGATCTGGAGCCCGTCGCGCGGACCCACTTCACGAATGCTGACTTCGGTAACCGTCATGTCAGATCACTCCCTTCTCGAGCAACGTTGCCTGCTCGTCGTCCGAAAGCCCGAGGAGTCCACCCCAGACGGAGGCGTTGTCCTGGCCCGGCGACGACGCTCCCGCATTCCGCACAGAACCTGGTGTCTCACTGAAGGTCGGCACAACGCCCAAGCCCAGGACGTCCTCACCGATCCGGTCGTCGTAGTGACCGACCAGCATTCCGCGCTCGATCAACTGTGGATCCTTGACCACGTCTTCGACGGTATTGATCGGTCCGGCAACAACTCCCACCTCCGTCAGACGCTCCACCAGACTGTCGGGGTCCTGCAGCGCGACCCACGCGCCGATCAACTCGTCGAGCTCGTCCTGATGTTTACCGCGCGCAACATGATTGGAGAATCGGTCGTCCTGCGCCAGTTCCGGTCGACCCATTATCGTGCACAGCCGCACGAAGAGCGTGTCCTGATTGGCCGCGATGACCACCCAGTTTCCCTCGGAGGTCTGATAAATGTTGGAGGGCGCGATTCCTTCGAGCCTGGTTCCCGAGGGTTGACGGATGATGCCGCCGCGATCGTAGTCGGGAATCGTCGATTCCTGCACTGCCAGACACGATTCTGTGAGTGCAACGTCCACAACCTGGCCGCGGCCGGTTCGCTCACGGGACAGAAGCGCCGCCAGCACACCTTGTACCGCGAACATCCCGCCGAGCGAATCCCCGAGTGAGAGTGCGATACGCGGCGGTGCCTGGCCGGGATAACCGTTCAGGTGCCGGAAACCGCTGACAGCTTCGGCCACCGAGGCATACCCAGCGCTCTTGGCCTTCGGCCCGGTCTGCCCATACCCGGATACTCTGGCCAGCACCAGTTTCGGATTGCGCTCACTGAGCACGTCGAACCCCAGACCCCACTTCTCGAGAGTGCCCGGGCGAAAGTTCTCGACCACGACATCCGCGTGTTCGACCAGATCCAGAAACAGTTCCCGACCTTTCTCGACCCGCAGATCCAGCGTGACACAGCGCTTGTTGCGGGCGTGGACCGTCCAGAAGAATCGGTGACCGTCCTGCTCCGCCTGCCCCCAGGTGCGAAGCGGGTCTGGGCGATCCGGCGACTCGATCTTGATCACGTCGGCACCCATGTCGCCGAGCAGTTTCCCGGCGAAGGGTCCGGCAATCAACGTGCCGAGCTCGATTACCCGGTATCCGTCCAGGGGCCCGGTGGGCGCACCTTCCGACACAGCAGCCTCCTCGTGGGAACGTCTCTCCCTACGAAAGGTTACGTCACCAGCCGATACCTCAACATCATGTCGTGATCCTCGTGATCCAGCATGTGGCAGTGCCAGACGTACCCTTGCAGATCGCCTGATCCACCACCGTGTCCACTGTGTTCCATCGCAGGTTCCTTCATCGCAGGATCTACCACCGCAGCTCGGGGGAACGTGGCGTCGGGATCGAAGCCCAGTTCGTCGGCCGTCGGGAAGCGCACGATGATGCGCGTGATGGAGTTGGCATCCACGATGACGGTATCCTTGGCGCCCGTCTCCCACACTTCCGGCGCCCGCATCGGCGAGGTCACGAAATCGTCCGCCGACGGCGTCCAGCGCGTCCCGAGATCCGGCAACGGGTACGCAGCCGTGTACGCAGGTGTGTTGATGCTCTGCCTACCCAAGACCCGAAAAGTCACCAGGTGTAGGTGAATCGGATGCGGCTCTGTTGTGACGTTGATCAGATTCCACTGCTCGACGGTTCCCTGACGCGGCAATTCGATATCCGAGTCGGTATACCGCAAGTTGTTGAGCGACATGGTGATCGACGGATAGCTCGACGGCCGGGACAGTTGCATGATCGTCAGATTGCGGACTACGTCGGGCACGGCCGGGGGCGGTGGGGCAGCGGAACTCAATTGCTGCGGCACCGACCCGGTGAAACCCTTCGCGCTACTCACGTCGAACCGCGCGAACAGGGGCATCACCTGCGTACCGCGTTGCGCCACAGCCAAAGGCACCGGTTCATCGTTGCGCAGTTCCACACTGGTACCCGGTTCGAGCAAGCCGAAGTCGACCAGGAGATCAACCCGCTCGCCCGGGCTCAGACGCACATGATCCGTCGGCGCCGACGCTGCGAGCAATCCGGATTCGGAGCCGATCACCCAGAATCGCATACGATTTCCGAAGTACAGATTCCACACCGAGTACGACGCGGCATTGAGGACACGCAGGCGGTACAACCCCCGCGCCACTTCGATTCTGGGCCACACAACGCCGTTCACCACGCCAACGTCTCCGGGCGTCGCTGGATCCCAGGCACCCTGTGGTGTTGTCCACGTCGACCTGACGCTTTGCCGTCCGTCGGAGGTGAATACCTTGTCCTGCAATATCAGTGGCAGTTCGAACTCCCCCGACGGTAAGCCGAGCGGATTGCCGGCCGTACCGGTGTCGTAGTTGTCGCGAAGCAGATACATACCGGCCAAGCCCGCGTAGACGTTCAGCCGAGTCATCCCCATGGCGTGGTCGTGATACCAGTGATTACCGCTACCGCTGGGATTCCCGTTACCGGGGGCATTGCCGAACTCGTGCACCAATCCTTCGCCCGGACGCTGAATCAACTCGGGATTCCCGTCGTACTGCGGCGCGGTGACACCGCCATGCAGGTGCAGCGACGTGGGAACCTGTGTCCGATCGTTGTCGCTGAGACCGTGCAGACGCGAATCCACGTCAGCGGCAAGAGGATGCGTGGTGATGTCGTTGGCGTACCGCAGCGTTAACGACTGCTCGACATGAGCCTCGATCGTCGGCCCGAGGTAGTCCATCCCGCCGTACCCCAGCGAAGGCGAAGGCGCCAGGTCAGGATGGAACCGGTGCATCGACGACGCGGCACGAAGCTCCAGGTCGCTACCGGCCAATTTCGGCGGAAATACCAGCGCCTCACGAAAGGGTTCCAACCGTGGCGAAGGCAATTGGAGCGGCCGCAGCGGGTCGATGTCGGGCAAAGCTGCGTGCGCAGATTCCCGAGCTGAAGCGGACCCCACCGACAGCGCGCCAAGTCCTGCCATCAATCCCAAGCCCTGCAGCACCGCGCGTCGACGGATCTTGTGCGGCTTGCCCACCACAGGTTCATCCACTACAGGCCCCTATCGCTGACGGCATCCGGACCGGATTACCCCTGCGGCTTCGAGGTCAAACACCGACTGCCTTCCGCCGAGGACTCGACATCCTGATCGACGAGACCGAGTCGAGAGTTCGAGAAAACCCTTGAACTCGAAACTGTGTTCGATTAGGATGGAGTTATGCGGATCGGGGGATCCGGATCGGGGGAATTCAATGAGAATCGATACGTCAGATGTGGTTTCCGGTTCTGCCGTGGGATTACGGTCAAGGCTGTGGCAAGCGCCGGTAGCTGACCTTCGTTCGGCCGCAATCGAGGCGAGCGCGGAGATTTTGCGACTCGAAGCGATCCGCGTGGCCGTGGTCGACGAACTCTCGCTGCGCCCGGACGACCATGTGCTCTGCTACCGCGGCGTCGGCCGATGGCTGGCAGCAAATACGATGCTGCAGATCCCTGCCGGAAACAAGATCGCCGCCCTTGGCGTCGCACTGCGGGCGTTTCCCGCAGTCGCACAACGCTTCGACGCCGGAGATTGCTCGTTCGATCATGCGGCACTGATTATTTCGTTCTGCGAGTCCCCACCAAAAGGAATGCCGGCCGAGGCACTTCCCCAGTGCATCGACGTTCTCCTGGCTGCGGCATCAGGAGTCGACGCGACAACAACCAAGCTGCGGTACGTCATCGCCACGTTGGAGCGAATGTTCGAGTCCGACAACATTCCACCGGCCGAAGATATCGACCGGAACGAGCTCCGGATCGCGTCGACGTTGAACGGTCGGGTTGTCGTTCGAGGCGATTTCGACGCCGTCACCGGCGAAATGCTTCTCTCTGCCCTGTCGAATCTGACCATGCCCACCCCAGCACCGGACGGAACTCCTGATGCCCGTTCGGCAGCCAAGCGAACAGCCGACGGATTCACCGAACTGATCCGCCGCTATCTCGATTGCGCAAAAACCGGTATCGACGGCGGCCAGCGGCCGCATCTGAACGTGCACATCAATGCCCGAGATCTCGCCGAGCATCGAGACTGCGCGGCGCAAGAAGCCGTTGCAGAGGAAGAAGCTTCACTCGATCCGGACCTCTCCGATCTCGACGTGGGCCACATGCCGTGGATGGGACCACTGTCGGTCTCGCAGACCAGACTGCTCGGCTGCGACTGCTTCCTGTCGACAGTCCTACTCGACGACCACGGAGCGCCACTCGATGCGAGACCCGGAAAACGATTGGTCACAGCCGAACAACGGGTCGCATTGATCGCCCGGGACAAAGGCTGCGCCTTCCCAGGGTGTGAGTGCGTGCCGGCGTGGACCGACGCCCACCATATCCGTCACTGGTCGAACGGCGGGCCGACGGTGATGAACAACCTTGTCCTGCTGTGTCGTTCACATCATCGGCTCATGCACCGCAAAACCGGATTTGTTGGCAAATGGGAGATCCGGATGGGCGCCGACAACAAACCCTGGTTCATTCCGCCGCCGGCGATCGACCCGCAGCAACACCCAAGACCGGCAAACAACACCTATCGAACCTGAGAAAACGTCTCAGGCACAACAGAACACGGCCGAGCACCGCATCGAAGGAGACCTCGATGCGGTGCCAAAAGCCGTGGGTTCAGTCAGACTGCCTGCGGAACTCTGGTGATGCGCGGGAATCGCTCCCGAATTTCCGCCGGCGTGACAACCCTCGGGTCGAGAGGTTGCTCGTCACGCAGATGGCGCTCCAACACCTTGCCGGTCATCGGCGCAATGACTTTCAGAGCAGCGGTCATATTCTTCGGCGAACTACCCACACGCACCGCAGTTCGCACTGCCGGTGCAATTGCCTTGTCCAGCAACGCCGGTTGATCAAATCCACCCATGGTTCGCATCCAGCCCGGCAATGTCGCGATTGTTGCCGGCGCGACCAATCGACTGAAAGTCGCGAACTTCGTCTTTCCCTGCGCCCTGGGCGTTCTCAGCAGATAGTGCATCGCTCGGTCGGCGCGCTCGGACGTACACAGCCTCGGCCTGATCTCTGCAAAGTACTCACGTACCTCTTCGCGGGAGCGTGGAACGTCGGATGCCTTGCATGTCTGCAACTGCGCGGCAACTACACATTCCTCCCAGTACCGCTGCTCTTCGACGGCAGAAAGTGGACCCGGACCGTACATTTCGTAGCACTTGAGCACCGAATGCCAACCGGTCACATGGATCCAGAGTTGCGAGGCCGGATTGTTTGCACTGTAACGAGTTCCGGTGATCGGTTCGATGCCCGTGGCCTGAGCATGAACCGTCATGAGATGGTCGGACAAGGCCATCGCCGTCCGCCCGTCGGCGGTCGCGACAGTCAGGAAGTATGCCAGTGTTCGGTCGAGTCGCCCCGCTGGATCACTGTAGATACCACTCATATCTGCCACCGCCGCGGCAAGGAAGGGGTCGAAGTGCTCGAGCACCACCGACCGCTGGAAGCCGATCAATGCTGTCGGCGCGGCCCAGATCTTCCAACTGGGTGATCCTGGGCCGAAGAAGCCGTAATCCTCGCGCGGTCGATCCATAGCCAGTCCAGACATTCGAGGTCCCCTTCATCTCTGCCGCCCCACCAACCACCATTGAATACAACGCCACCGTAACAATTGCGGACGCCGAATACAACGGTTGCGTATTATTCACGAAGAAGTGGCAGGCAGATTAGGGTGGGATCGGAGGTGAGGCACACGATGACCAGGTCACAGGCAGACACAACGGACACACCGCGACGCAAATACGCCCCTCGCATGGCGCCCGAGCAACGACGCGAACAGTTGCTCGACGCAGCATTCGAGGTCACCGGCCGCGTAGGCCTGCACAACCTCAGCATGGAATCCGTCGCTGCCGAAGCCGGCGTCGGCAAGCCCGTCCTTTACACGATTTTCGATACCAGGACCGATCTCGTCGCCGCACTCCTGCGCCGCGAGCACGAGCGAGCCATCGCTCAGGTGCTCGAAACCATGCCGACGGATCTGAGCGAACTCGGCCCAGCGGCGTCATACACCGGAACCGTTGGCGCCTTCGTCGACGCCGTACTCGAGAACCCGACGCGCTGGCGCCTGATTCTGACGTCTGTCGAAAACGCCCCCAGCGAGTATCACGGCTTGCTGAAGCTCTCTCGCGGAGCCGTCTTCGCCCGCGCCGAAGAACTGGCCCGCGCCGGGATTGCCCTCGAACCGAAGCTCGAGGGCCTTGATCCGGTTCTACTCGCGCATACCATGATGTCGTTTGCCGAAATGCTCGGACGGTTGGCCGTCAGCGACCCCGAAACGTATACCCGAGAACGACTTTCCGCCTTTGCCGTTGCGCTCGCTCAGTCGGTCGGGCGTTAGCAGACCACTGAAACCTGTCGGTCGGATCTGCTTCAATACACGCATGACATCACCATCGATCGAACCGCTGCAGCTCTTCGAAACATCTCCCGGAAACTGGTCACTGATGCTCACCGACCAGCACTTCGGCAAGGTGGCAGCGGTATTCGAGCAGGTAGAGGGCTTCGAAGGTTCCGGCTACGACTGGGCTTCGGTGGCCCATGCAGTGGTGGGTCGCGACGCACCACATCTTGAGGGCCGATTCGGCACCGATCCCGAAGCGGGCATGTTTGTTGCGTACGGCGGCGACCACGAAGCTCTTGGTGAACTCGGTGTGCTTCTCGCCAAGGCGTATTCGGATGCCGAGTACCTCGGCGGACTCGTCGCCATTTCCGAACTCGACTAGAACTCCCTATCGAAACGACATCGGCCCCACACCTAGGTGCGGGGCCGATACCGAACAAAGGACTAGCCGACCAGCAGCTCGGCAATCTGAATCGTGTTGAGCGCGGCACCCTTACGCAGGTTGTCGCCCGAGACGAAGAGCGCGAGTCCGCGGCCTTCGGGGACACCCTCGTCCTGACGGATGCGACCGACCAGCGACGCGTTGCCACCGGCGGCGGCGAGCGGCGTCGGAACCTCGACCAGCTCGACGCCCGGAGCGTCGGCCAGCAGTTCCTTGGCGCGAGCAACCGAGAGCGGGTTGGCGAACTCCGCGTTGATCGCGAGCGAGTGCCCGGTCACGACGGGTACGCGCACGCAGGTGCCCGAAACCAACAGATCGGGAAGCCCGAGGATCTTGCGGCTCTCGTTGCGGAGCTTCTGATCCTCGTCGGTCTCGCCGCTTCCGTCGTCGACCAGCGAACCTGCCAGCGGCAGGACGTTGAACGCGATGGGGGCGACGTAGTTGTTCGGGGCCGGGAAGTCGACAGCGCTGCCGTCGTGAACCAGCTTCTCGGCGTCGCCGACAACGGCGCGCACCTGGCCGAGGAGTTCCTCGACGCCGGCGATGCCGCTACCGGACACAGCCTGGTAGCTGGAGACGATCAATCGCTGCAGACCGGCTTCGTCGTGCAGAACCTTCAGCACCGGCATCGCTGCCATGGTGGTGCAGTTGGGGTTCGCGATGATGCCCTTGACCAGGTTCTTCGTGTCCTGCGGATTGACTTCGCTGACCACGAGGGGAACCTCGGGATCCTTGCGCCATGCGGAAGAGTTGTCGACAACCGTCGCACCGGCCGCGGCAAAGCGCGGAGCCTGCGCACGGGACAGCGTCGCACCGGCGGAGAAGAGGGCGATGTCGATGCCCTTCAGATCCTCGTCGGACGTTGCTGCGGCATCCTCGACAACGATCTCTTCGCCGCGGAACGTCAGCTTCTTACCGGCGGAGCGTGCCGACGCAAAGAACCGCACCTTGTCCGCGGGGAAGTTACGTTCTTCGAGCAGAGTGCGCATGACGATGCCGACCTGACCGGTCGCACCGACAACAGCGATTGTTGTCATCAGAAATTACCGTCCTGTTCCTGCGTGTACTACAGCTTCTTCGTCGCCGCCGAGACCGAAAGCGGCGTGGATAACGCGCACGGCGTCGTCGAGTTCGGTGTCCTTGACCAGCACGGAGATGCGGATCTCGGAGGTCGAGATGAGGTCGATGTTGATGTCGGCCTTGGCCAGTGCCTCACAGAACGTGGCCGTGACGCCCGGGTGGCTCCGCATTCCGGCACCGACCAGGGAGACCTTGCCGATGTGGTCGTCGAACAAGATCTGTGTGAAGCCGATGTCTTCCTGACGCTTGGTCAGGATCTCGACGGCGCGGGGGCCGTCGGCGGTCGGCAGCGTGAAGGTGATGTCCGTCTTGTTGGTCTCCACCTTGGAGATGTTCTGCAGCACCATGTCGATGTTGATCTCGGCATCGGAGACAGCGCGGAACACCTTGGCAGCATGTCCCGGTGTGTCCGGCAATCCGACAACGGTGATCTTGGCTTCGCCGCGATCGTGCGCGACTCCGGTGATCAGGGCCTCTTCCACAGGAATGTCCTCCATCGATCCGGACACGATTGTTCCGGGCTTGGTGGTGTATGACGAACGGACGTGCACGGGCACGTTGTAACGACGGGCGTACTCGACGCACCGGAGCATGAGCACCTTGGCACCACACGCTGCGAGTTCGAGCATTTCCTCGAAGGAAACCGTCTCGAGGCGGTGAGCGTCGGGGACGATGCGCGGGTCGGCGGAGAAAACGCCGTCGACGTCGGTGTAGATCTCGCACACGTCGGCGTTGAGCGCAGCTGCCAACGCTACGGCGGTGGTGTCCGATCCACCGCGTCCGAGCGTCGTGATGTCTTTACTGTCCTGGCTGACGCCTTGGAATCCGGCGACCAGAACGATCGAGCCTTCGTCGAGCGCCGTGCGAACACGGCCGGGCGTGACGTCGATGATCTTGGCGTTTCCGTGGCTGCCGGTCGTGATGACTCCGGCTTGTGAGCCCGAGAACGAACGAGCCTCAGCGCCGAGAGAATGAATTGCCATCGCAACCAAGGAGTTGGAGATGCGCTCACCCGAGGTCAGCAGCATGTCCATTTCACGGGCCGGCGGGGAAGGGCACACCTGCTGAGCCAGGTCGAGCAGCTCATCGGTGGTATCGCCCATCGCAGACACCACGACGACGACATCATTGCCGGCCTTCTTGGTCTCGACGATCCGTTCAGCGACTCGTCGGATGCGCTCGGCGGTTGCCACCGAGGATCCGCCGTACTTCTGGACGACGAGAGCCACGCGTTTCTACCTCCAGGTCGAAATTGTTTACAGATACCAGAGGTCGAGCTTACCGACGTGGTCCTGGGACTTCCCGACGCGTACTGACCTCGGCCCTTACCTCGGGTTCGGATTCACGCCGGATCAGTTGCGAGATCCCGTTTCGCATTGACGTCGCGGAACGTGAACCACCGGCAACGTAACCGACAACGGCGACGGCAACTCCGCAGGCGAGGAGGATGCGGATGCTGCTGACCAGTGAACTCGCGACGGTGTCGAACACTGCAACAGCCGCATCCGGGGACACGATGTCTTGATTGTGTAAATAATCCCGGCGCACGACAGCCAGCGCCAGGCCGCGGTGCTCAACGCACCGGTCACGATCAGGACACAGCAGAGTATCCATCGCGACGCTCGGGTCACAGGCGATTGCCGCGAGTGGGCTTGATCTTGGCCGTGATGCGGTGGATACGGAGGTCGTCGGGAGGTATTCGGAAGGTCTCGTGCACGTCGACCGTCATCAGATTCTTGCCGAACAACCCTGCGTCGAGGAGGTACTCGGCTACGACATTATCGCCGTCGACGCTCCATTCCACATCTCGGATCGCACGCACCAGACGAAACTGTGGACCGCCGGACAGGCTGCGCCGCAAGTGATTTCCCGAAAACCCGGTTTTGATCCCCGCCTCGTGTCGCACGGCATCCGGAGCCAGCGGCACTGAATTACCGTCGTGGGAGAGAAGCGCATCGAGGTATGCGCGCGCCACAGCAATTCGAGGATCATCCATGCGATCAGTCGATCATTTCGGAGCACGAAACAACAGCACCGTTCAACGACAATTTCGGCATGTCGCCGAGACCCCACCTCATTCGCCGACATTCCAGGAGTAGAGTGCAGTGCATGCAGCGCGCACTCCTTCTTGGTTGCCGCGACGGGGTCTGATCCAGACTGGCCTCCCGTCGCGGGGTTTTGTGTGCGCCGGTCGACCAAGCCTTCCGGACTTTCGGTCATGACCAACAGGTCATCAGGCCGGGTCCACAATCGTTGGAGATCACCCCATGTCCCCCGCTGACGCATTCACCACCGGCACTCGCATCATCACGCCTCCCACCAAGCCGGCACCGGCCGATCAGCCTGCGTGGAACACGCAGAAGAACTCGTCGATGCCCACGTTCCGTTACCGGCCATTCTCCGAAGAAGTCGAAACGGTCACGCTGCCGGACCGCACTTGGCCGGACAAAGTCATCGACCGCGCCCCGCAGTGGTGCGCGGTGGACCTGCGTGACGGCAACCAGGCCCTGATCGACCCGATGAGCCCGGCGCGTAAGCGTCGTATGTTCGATCTGCTGGTCCGGATGGGTTACAAGGAGATCGAGGTCGGCTTCCCGTCGGCAAGCCAGACGGACTTCGACTTCGTCCGCGAAATCATCGAAGACGGCGCAATCCCGTCCGATGTCACCATCCAGGTGCTGACGCAGTCGCGTCCCGAGCTGATCAAGCGCACGTTCGAGGCGTGTGAAGGCGCTGAGAACGCGATCGTGCACTTCTACAACTCCACCTCGATCCTGCAGCGTCGTGTCGTCTTCCGCGCCGACAAGGCCACGATCAAGAAGATCGCCACCGACGCCGCCGAACTGGTGCTCGCCGAGTCGAAGAAGTACCCGGACACCAACTGGCGCTGGGAGTACTCCCCCGAGTCCTACACAGGCACCGAGCTGGAGTACGCCAAGGAAGTATGTGACGCCGTCACCGAAACCCTGGGTGCCACGCCGGCAAACCCGGTGATCCTGAACCTGCCCGCGACGGTCGAGATGGCCACGCCCAACGTGTACGCCGACTCCATCGAGTGGATGCACCGCAACCTGGCTCGCCGCGACTCGGTCATCCTGTCGCTGCACCCCCACAACGACCGCGGCACCGGCGTCGCTGCAGCCGAGCTGGGCTACCAGGCCGGCGCCGACCGCATCGAAGGCTGCCTGTTCGGCAACGGCGAGCGCACCGGCAACGTCTGCCTGGTCACCCTCGCCCTGAACATGTTCACGCGTGGCGTCGACCCGCAGATCGACTTCTCCAACATCGACGAGATCCGTCGCACGGTCGAGTACTGCAACCAACTGCCCGTCCACGAGCGTCATCCGTACGGCGGCGACCTGGTCTACACCGCGTTCTCCGGCAGTCACCAGGACGCCATCAACAAGGGCCTCGACGCCATGAAGATCGACGCCGACGGCCAGAACGCCGACGTCGACGACATCGTGTGGCAGGTTCCGTACCTGCCCATCGACCCCAAGGACGTCGGCCGCAGCTACGAGGCCGTCATCCGCGTGAACTCGCAGTCCGGCAAGGGTGGCGTCGCGTACATCATGAAGGCCGATCACGGTCTCGTGCTGCCGCGTCGTCTGCAGATCGAGTTCTCGCAGTCCGTCCAGAAGATCACCGACGGCGAGGGCGGCGAGGTTTCGCCGAAGGAAATGTGGGACGTCTTCCACGAGGAGTACCTGGCTCCCGTCCGCCCGCTCGAGCGCATGAAGCAGAAGGTCACCGCGTCCGAGGAGGACGGTGGCACTGATGCGATCACCGCGATCGTAAAGGTGAACGGCAAGGAGCAGGAGATCTCGGGTACCGGTAACGGCCCGCTCGCTGCCTTTGTCGACGCTCTGGGAAGCATCAACTTCGACGTTCGCGTTCTCGATTACTCCGAGCACGCCATGTCCGCTGGTGACGACGCTCAGGCTGCCGCATACGTCGAGTGCGCCGTGACCGGCCCCGACGGTCAGAGCACCGTCGTCTGGGGCGTCGGTATCGCTACCTCGATTACGACGGCGTCGCTGCGAGCAGTGGTTTCGGCAGTTAACCGCGCTAGCTAGGACAACTGTCGAGTGTGGCTCCTATCCATTCGGATAGGAGCCACACTTGTCTGAACTTCACATCGATTTTCGATGAACGACGTACGTCCTGAATCGGATATCAAAGAATTCATTACCGTTATTTCATCCTTTGAGGATGATGCGGATGTGGTCACCGCGTGAGATAGTTCATCTCAGACAATTCCGACCTGCGAAATGGGGCTCGACATGGATTCCTTCTGGGATTTCCTCTGGGTGATACTCGTCAGTTTTGCGTTCGTCGCATACCTGATTCTGCTGTTCTCAATCATTACGGACCTGTTCCGCGACCACAAGACTTCAGGCTGGAAGAAGGCTATCTGGGTATTCTTCCTCTTCGTCATTCCCTGGCTCACGGCGCTCATCTATCTGATCGTCAAGAGCGACGGTATGGCTCAGCGCTCCATGGAGGCAGCGCACCAGGTCAAGCAGGCACAGGACAGCTACATTCGTGAGGTAGCGGGTAAGTCTCCCGCCGAGGCAATCGCAGACGCGAAGGCACTTCTCGACGCCGGCACCATTACCGAAGACGAATTCGCCTCCCTGAAGGCCAAGGCTCTGGCAGCCTGATTCATCTTCAGTTCAATTGCAGGTTGCACCACCAAAGCGGGAGCGGCACTAATCGTGTCGCTCCCGTTTTGTTTATTCTCCGACGGCCCGTGCAACGTCGCGGAACGCCGCGAGCACCACTGCGATCGCGGGACTTCGATCGGCGTGCAATCGCGTGGCCAATTCATAGACCCGGGCAGCACGCACACCGGCGATCGGTTTCCTCGACACTGCAGGATGTGTGATCGCGTGCCGCGGCATCAACGCCACACCGTGTCCGGCGGCGACCAACTCCTCGATAACCCGGAAATCGTTTATCCGATGTCCGACGCGAGGTTGCACACCGGTAACAGCCGCAACTGACATCAGTACGTCGTCGACCGGAAATCCGCCGCGCACACTGATCCAGTTCTCGTCCACCAACTGATCCAAACGAACCGAATTCTGCTTTGCCAGAGGATGATCCGGACGCAGCACCAAGTCGATGGGCTCACGCATCAGAGGCTGCACGCTCACCCGCGGAAACGACGTCTCCGCAGCGCGTTCGTCGCGATGGGTGAGGATCACGTCGTGATCGGCCAGAAGCCGCGGCACCGCAGACGCCGGCTGATCCACGTCGCACGCATCGATGTCGACGCCGGACCCTTCGAGTGCCGTCAACACCCTGGGCAGCAGCAGCGCCGCCCCGGACGGAAAGAACGCCACCCGCACCTTGCCTCGCG
Source organism: Rhodococcus sp. ACPA4 (assembly GCF_002300185.1). NCBI lineage: Bacteria > Bacillati > Actinomycetota > Actinomycetes > Mycobacteriales > Nocardiaceae > Rhodococcus > Rhodococcus sp. ACPA4. The sequence goes on along the minus strand of NZ_NSDY01000001.1, from coordinate 4,971,081 downwards.
GCGAACCCCGGTACGACGCCATCTCCGCGTCCGCACGTTCGAGAGCGGCCACCACGTCGTCGGCGCGCAGCACCAACGCACGGCCGGCGTCGGTGAGCCTGAGTTTGCGCCCGTCCGGTTCCAGGAGCGGCACACCGGCCTCGCGGGCGAGGATCTTGAGCTGCTGGGAGACTGCGGACGGCGTCATGGAGAGGGCGTCGGCGGTGCTTCCGACCGTTCCTCTGTCCGCCAGCTCACGCAGCACTCTCAACCGGGTTGCATCCATGTAGAAAAACTACATTAATGGTCCATCTTTATTCGCTTGTCCTGATGCTTTACACAGCTCACGATTAACGACATGACTCCTCGCGACCGCCTTCTCGGATTGACCGTCGCGATCATGTGGGGATTGAACTTCCTGGCGATCCGGGTCGGACTCGACCACTTCCCGCCGTACTTCTTCGCCGCGCTGCGCTTTTTGCTCATCGCGATTCCCGTGATGATCTTCGTGCCGCGCCCTCAGGTTCCGGCGCGATGGCTGTTGCTCTACGGCTTCGGTTTCGGTTTCGGCCAATTCGTCTTCCTGTACTGGGCGATGCACACGGGTATGCCAACCGGTCTCGCCTCGTTGGTCCTGCAGTCGTCCGCTCCCTTCACTGTTCTACTGGGCGCAGTTCTGTTGCGGGAGAAGCTCAGCGCGTGGCAGGTGTCCGGCATCGGTGTTGCCGTGGCGGGTATGGCCCTGATCGGATGGGATCGCTCGCACCAGGCCGCGTTGTTACCAGTGATCCTGACCCTGCTGGCCGGCTTGTCCTGGGCTTTCGGCAACCTCGGTAGCCGCCTCGCAGCTGCGGGTACCACCGGGGACCCAGCGCCCATGCGCCTGATGTTGTGGATGTGCGTCATTCCTCCGCTGCCGATGCTTGCCCTGTCCGCTGCCGTCGAAGGTCCGAGCACGGGCTGGGATGCCCTCGGAACCGCGTTCAGTGCCGACGGGTGGCCGGCGCTGATCGGACTCGCGTACATCGTGTTGATCGGCACCATCGCCGGGTCGGGCATCTGGACCATCCTGATGGGACGCTATCCCGCAGGCACGGTCGCACCACTCTCGCTGCTCGTGCCGGTAGTGGGAATCGGCGCATCCTGGCTGTTCCTGCACGAAAATCCCAGCGCATTGTCACTGGTGGGAGCCGTAGTCGTGATCGCCGGGGCAAGCGCCGCCCAGATCCGACGCACCCCCAAGGCCGCTGTTCCGTCGAACACACCCGTACGACAAGCACCTGCACGACTCGAAGTCTGACGGCGCGCTGTGCCAAACTCGGGCCGTGGGAACTGGACTATCGATCACGACACGCGGAAAGCTCGCCCTGCGCGCTGCCGCCACAGCCTCCTGGGCATCGCAGAAAGCCGGCCGCGGCAAGGGCTCCATGATCGGTGGGCTCATCGCCCTCAAGATCGACCCGACGCTGATGACCCAACTCGGACGCGGGAAGCGAACCGTTGTCGTCACCGGCACCAACGGCAAGTCGACAACAACGCGCATGACGGCAGCGGCACTCGCGACGCTTGGTGACGTGGCAACACAGGCCGACGGCGCCAACATGGACGCCGGAATCGTCGCGGCACTGGCAAACCGGATGAACGCGCCGGTCGCGGCACTCGAAGTCGACGAACTTCACGTTCCCCATGTCGCCGACGCCGTGAACCCCGAAGTGATCGTGCTCCTGAATCTGAGCCGCGATCAGCTGGACCGCGTCGGCGAGATCAACATGATCGAACGCAAACTGCGGGCATGCGTCAACGCGCACCCGAATGCGGTCATCGTCGCCAACTGTGACGACGTGCTGGTCACCTCCGTGGCATACGACGCCCCCAACGTCGTGTGGGTTGCGGCCGGCGGCGGCTGGGCAAGCGATTCCGTCAGCTGCCCGCGCACCGGCGAACCCATCGTGTGGGAGGGAAAGCACTGGCGCAGTACCGGTTCGGACTTCGCGCGGCCCGAGCCGGCGTGGTGGCTCGACGACGACAATCTCTACGGCCCTGATGGCTTGAAGATTCCGATGACGCTGACGCTTCCCGGAAAAGCCAACCGCGGCAACGCAGCTCAGGCCGTCGCTGCTGCAGTGGCCTTGGGCGCGGATCCGGTCGGCGCAGTTGCCGCCGCGTCGACGGTCCAGGAAGTTGCCGGGCGATACAGCACCGTCCAGGTGGGCTCCCATTCCGTCCACATGCTCCTCGCGAAGAATCCCGCCGGCTGGCAGGAAGCACTGTCGATGATCGACCCTTCCGTCGACGGCTTGGTCATCGCCGTGAACGGGCAGGTCCCCGACGGCGAGGATCTCTCCTGGCTGTGGGACGTGAAGTTCGAACACTTCGAAGGCGTCAAGGTAGTCGCGGCGGGTGAGCGCGGTACCGACCTCGCGGTGCGCCTCACCTACGCCGGCGTCGAGCACACCTTGGAGCCGGATCCCTTGCGCGCCATCGCGTCCTGCCCGCCCGGTCGCGTCGAAGTTCTTGCCAACTACACGGCATTCCGCGATCTGAACACCGCAATCGCCAAGGAGACTCGCGATGTCTGATTCGACAGTGCGCATCGGGCTTGTCCTCCCCGACGTCATGGGCACCTACGGCGACGGCGGTAACGCCCTGATCCTGCGTCAGCGCCTGCGCATGCGCGGCTACGACGCCGAGATCGTCGACATCACGCTCAACGACCCGGTGCCGGATTCACTCGACGTCTACGCCCTCGGCGGTGCTGAGGATTCTGCGCAGCGCCTCGCTACCCGGCATCTCGCGAAATACCCCGGACTGCAGCGCGCAGCCGAACGCGGCGCACCCGTCCTCGCTATCTGCGCTGCCATCCAGGTTCTGGGAAACTGGTACGAAACCTCGAGCGGCGAGCGCGTCGACGGCGTGTCGATGCTCGACGTCACGACCGCACCGCAGGAAAAGCGCTCGATCGGTGAAGTCATCACGAAGCCTTTGATCAAGGGGCTCACCGCACCGCTCTCGGGTTTCGAAAACCATCGTGGTGGAACCACTCTCGGCGCCGACGCGTCCGGCTTCGCACGCGTCACGCACGGTGTCGGCAACGGTGTCGGCGACGGCCTGGAGGGCGTCACCCAGGGTTCCGTCATCGGCACGTACATGCACGGACCGGTCCTGGCCCGCAATCCCGAGTTGGCGGACCTGTTACTGATGCGCGCTCTGGGCGTGGACTCACTCGAGCCCCTGCACCTGCCCGAGGTCGATCAGCTTCGCAAGGAACGACTCTCGGTTCGCTGATCTGTAGAGTTGGAGCGCTTCTGCATCCCGGCACTTCTGCTTACCGCACCAGGGCGCCTGGAAACGTAAAGTCGACACGGACCGCCCGACCACGAACAGGACGCCAATGAGTACCCTGCAAACTCTGGATCGTGGGCTGCGTGCGCTCGACATCATTGCCCAGTTCCCGACCGGGATTTCGGTTGCGGACCTTGCTCGTGAGCTCGACGTGCACCGAGCCATCTGCTATCGCATCGTTTCGACACTCGAAGCACATTCGCTGATCGCTCGCATCGAGGATGGACGGATTCGTCTTGGTGTCGGAGCCGCGGTTCTCGGTTCTTGCTTCGAGCCACAGCTCAACCGGGACGGGCAGTCCCTACTCCACTCACTGGCAAACACCACGCGTGCAACCGCCTTCATATCCGTTGCGCAAGGCCAGGATTGCGTTGTACTGATGGTCGCCGAACCCGAAGACACTCTCATCCGAGTGGGATACAGAACCGGCACGCGACACCCCCTCGACAAGGGTGCTGCCGGTATCGCGATATTGGCCATGCGGCCCGACGCTGCGTCTGATTCCGAAGAGATCAAACGGGCACGCAGGGACGGATACAGCCTGACTGTGGGGCAACTCGAGCACGGTGCCATCGGCATTGCCTCCGGGATTGCACTGCCGGAGAACCTCGGATCGGCTACGAACCTCGAGCGCAGCGTCGGCGTTGTGGCGATCGACGGTCTCGACACCGAACTCGCTGCCCAAGCCGTGATGACCACAGCGCGAGAACTCGAACGCCTCATCTCTGCCTGATCGTTCCGTCGGGGAAATCTTCGCCCGACTGTGTTTTTCAGCCATCTTGACCTTTGAATGTGACCTCACTTACCCTGAGCGAAGTGCGCTCAAAGCACACTATGTGCGTTATTAGTAACTTCACAGTTCAGGACGGTTTATAGAGATGTCAGAAGTCATGAACGGATGCCCGATCGATCATGCGGCTCTTAACTCGGGATGTCCGGTATCCGGAAAGGCAGCCAGCTTCAATCCCTTCGGCGGCGACTACCAGGTGGACCCCGCTGCGTCGCTGCGCTGGTCCCGTGACGAGGAGCCCGTGTTCTTCAGTCCCGAAATCGGCTACTGGGTCGTCACTCGTTATTCGGACGTCAAGGCCGTCTTCCGCGACAACATCCTGTTCTCGCCGTCCATCGCACTGGAGAAGATCACCCCTGTCTCGGAGGAAGCCACCGCCACCCTCGCCAAATACGACTACGCGATGTCGCGCACCCTGGTGAACGAAGACGAGCCGGCGCACATGCCGCGTCGCCGCGCGTTGATGGATCCGTTCACGCCGGCGGAACTCGTGCACCACGAGCCGATGGTTCGGCGCCTCGTCCGCGAGTACGTCGACCGCTTCGTGAACTCAGGCAAGGTCGACCTCGTCGACGAAATGCTGTGGGAGGTCCCGCTCACCGTGGCGCTGCACTTCCTCGGCGTGCCGGAGGAGGACATGGACGACCTACGCAAGTACTCGATCGCGCACACCGTCAACACCTGGGGCCGACCTGCACCCGAGGAACAGGTCGCGGTCGCCGAAGCCGTAGGCAAGTTCTGGCAGTACGCAGGCACGGTGCTCGAAAAGATGCGCAAGGATCCCTCCGGCCACGGCTGGATGCCCTACGGTCTCCGCGTTCAGAAGGAACAACCGGAGGTCGTCACCGACTCCTATCTGCACTCGATGATGATGGCGGGAATCGTTGCCGCTCATGAGACCACCGCCAACGCATCAGCCAACGCATTCCGCTTGCTGCTCGAAAATCGGAGCGTGTGGCAGGAAATCTGCGAGGATCCCGGTCTGATCCCGAACGCCGTCGAGGAGTGCCTGCGACACTCTGGCTCAGTTGCCGCGTGGCGCCGACTGGCCACTGCCGACACCCGAATCGGCGACATCGACATCCCGAAGGGCTCCAAGCTCCTGATCGTCACATCGTCCGCGAACCGCGACGACCGCCATTTCGAGAGCGGGGACGAGTTCGACATCCGTCGCGAGAACTCCAGCGATCACCTCACTTTCGGCTACGGCAGCCATCAGTGCATGGGCAAGAATCTGGCTCGTATGGAGATGCAGATCTTCCTCGAGGAGATCACCACACGACTCCCACACCTGGAACTCGTCCCCGATCAGGAGTTCACCTACCTACCGAACACCTCATTCAGAGGTCCGGATCATGTTTGGGTGCAGTGGAATCCGGACGCAAACCCTGAACTCCGCGATGCTTCGATTCTCCTGCGACGACAGCCCGTGAAGGTCGGCGAGCCGTCCAAGACCAATATCTCGCGCACGGTGCGAGTGGAGGCGATCACTCCCGCCGCCGACGGCGTGGTCACGGTGACCCTTTCCGATCCTTCAGGCAAAGCACTTCCGAAGTGGACGCCGGGCGCGCACATCGACATCGATCTCGGCGATCTGACGCGGCAGTACTCGCTGTGCGGCAACCCTCACGATCTGTCCCGCTACGAGATCGCCGTGCGCGAAGAGTCCGAGAGCCGGGGCGGCTCGCGCTACGTGCATCACACTCTCGAAGCCGGAAACACCCTCAAGATGCGTGGGCCCCGCAACCATTTCAAGCTCGATCCGGCTGCCGAGCGCTACGTCTTCGTGGCAGGCGGCATCGGTATCACGCCGATCGTGGCAATGGCCGATCACGCCAAGGCCGCCGGCAAGGACTACGAGATCCATTACTGCGGACGCGATGTCGCCACGATGGCGATGCTCGACAGGCTGAATGCAGATCACAGCGACCACCTTGTCGTGCATTCCAGCGCCGCTGGCAACCGTCTCGACATCGCGACAGTGTTCTCCACTGCGACGGCACACACTCAGATCTACTCCTGTGGTCCTGAACGACTGCTCTCCGCGCTCGAAGAGGCTACTGCGCACTGGCCGGAAGACTCGCTGCACGTCGAGCATTTCACCTCGACGGTCGCGACACTCGACCCGTCCAACGAGCACGCGTTCGAGGTCGAACTCCGCGACTCAGGTCTGACAATCCAGGTCGCTGCCGATCAGACCGTCCTCGACGCGTTGCGTGCCTCCAATATCGACATCCCCAGCGATTGCGAGGAAGGCCTGTGCGGTTCGTGTGAGGCCCCCGTACTCGACGGCGAGGTGGATCACCGAGACATGGTGCTCACGAAAACCGAACGCGCTCAGAATAAATCGATGATGACCTGCTGCTCGCGCGCCTGCGGACAGAAGATCACACTCGCGCTCTGACCCACATTTCCCCGTTTCTTCCCGACCCGAAAGGATCCTCATGGGATCACAGACAACCCAGGTCTCCGACCTGGAGGAACCTCCCGTCAGCGACGCCGTTCCCCGCAGTAGTTTCAAGCGCGTACTGACCGGCAGCATGGCTGGTGCCGTTCTCGAGTGGTATGACTTCGCGATCTACGGCATCCTCGCCGCAACCGTACTGGGGCCGCTTTTCTTCCCGGGCGACAGCGGCGTTGCGAAGCTGCTGCTCGCACTCGCCACCCAGGGCCTGGGCTTCGTCGCCCGGCCGCTCGGCGGCATCGTATTCGGGCACCTTGGCGACAAGTACGGCCGCAAGCCGATGCTGGTGACCACCTTCATTCTGCTGGGTACGGCGACTGCCGCGATCGGATTGCTACCCACCTACGAACAGGTGGGCATCTGGGCCACTGTCGGGTTGGTGGTACTGCGCATGATCCAGGGCTTCGCGCTCGGCGGCGAGTTCGGTGCCGCAGTGCTGCTGGTCAGTGAGTACGGCGAACCCAAGCGTCGCGGTTTCTGGGCCTCGTGGCCGCAGGCCGGTGCTCCGATGGGTACGGTTCTGGCCACTGTCGTGGTCTCGATTCTCGTATTCGCAGTCCCGGACGAGGCGTTCGACCAGTGGGGTTGGCGCATCGCCTTCCTGTTCGCGATCCCGCTGCTCGCCATCGGCTTCTGGGTGCGTCGCGGCGTCGAGGAATCGCCTGTGTTCAAGGCCGCACAGGAGCAAGCCGCACAGGCTCCGCAGGAAGAACGCTCGAGCATTTTCGAAGCCTTGTCGCGACCGAGTGTGGTGCTCATCGGTCTCGGTATGCGCATCGGCGAAAACATCGCTTTCTACATCTATACGATCTTCGTTATCGCTTACGCCACCACATATTTCGACTTTGCGCGCGGCGATGTCATCATGGCCGTTACCTTCGCCTCGGTGTTCCAGTTCGTCGGCATGATCGGTGGCGGAGCGTGGTCCGACCGTGTCGGCCGCCGCATCGCAATGCTCGTGCCCGCTGTCGTCCTCATGATCTGGGCGCCGGTCTTCTTCTGGCTCGTGCAGCTCGAGAGTCTTCCGATGCTGTGGCTCGGTGTGTGCGTCGGCGCACTGTTCCACGGCATGCTCGCCGGCCCGGAAGCAGCCTGGATCACCGAGTTGTTCCCGACCCGCTACCGTTATGCCGGCTCCTCGCTGGTGTTCCAAGGCTCGTCGATCCTCGCCGGTGCACCCGCCCCGTTCATCGCCATCTGGCTCATCGAGAACCACGGCGTCGGCATGGTCGTGGGTTACCTGGTTATCACGATGTCGATCACTGTGATCGCCCTGTTGGCAAGCCGCGAGACCAAGGGAGTCGACCTCGACAAGGTCGAGTAGTCACTGCAGCCCCGAGGACGTCGAGAACGGCAACGAGGTCATTGGGCGGACCTTCTCCGACTCCCGTGTGGTGTCTGTCGAGACTCGGTTTGCAACGCATCGTCGGAAATCTGGATCTGCGCCTGGGATCTGGATTTTCGACGATGCGAGACTGAACCGACGGCCTTACTCTGGTCGTCATTTCGAGAACACGCCTCGCGATCAGTGCGCGGCAGAGTCCTTCGTTCCCTCGGTGAGAACCAACTCCACTGCCAGCAGTGCCGCGCAGGCCAGACCGGCCACCAATTCCGGGACGGCGGTGAAAGTACCGCCCAGGATCACCGCAATAGCGACGCCGAATGGCACGAGGGTTCGCGTCGACGAATCGTGCAAGCGGATGTGAATGAACCACAGCGCTGCCAAGATGATGGCCACCGGCACCGTGACGGCCGCACCGGTCACCAACGCGCTGCCTTCGGCGTGGCCGGTCCAGTAGTCGACGCGGGAAGCCAGGCCGGCACCGATGGCAGCGGCGGACGCAAAGATGAAGTAGTGCCCGAAACCCCAGACGAAGGGCGAGACGTTGTCGCCGCCGAGAGCGTCGCCGGCGTTTCGCTGGAAGTACAGCCACCACAGGCTGAAGACGATCAGGATTCCGCCGACCACGACGTACGCCACTTTGGCCGCCGGATGTTCACCGGACACCGCGTCCTGAATCGCGACGGTGGTGGACAGAATCGTTTCGCCGAGAACGATGATGAAGAACAGTGAGTACCGCTCGGCGATGTGGTGTGGATGCCAGGGCGTCATTCCCGGCTTCTCCGACCACACCGGCACGGCAAATTCGCACAGCACCAGGAACAGGAACGTCGGGACGTAGATCGCGGCCGGTACAAAGTAGAAGCCGATCCACCCGAGTTGAACGAGCACGATACCGAGGGCGTATCTGCGGGCGGTGAGTGCGTGTTCGGGATCGTTCCTCGACACTCGAACCCATTGAATCACCAGGGCTATTCGCATGATGACGTAGCCGAGAATGATCAGCAGAGGATCGTTGTCGAAGAAGCGCGGAATCCCGGCTGCCAGTACCAGCGCGCCCAGAATCTGGAAGATCGTCAGAAGTCGCGCAATGCCGTCGTCGTTGTCGTAGGCGGAGGCAAACCACGTGAAGTTGAGCCAGGTCCACCAGATTGCGAAGAACGCCATCGCGAAGTGCCCGACACCTGTGGCCGCGTGCCCTTCACTGATCGCGTGGTGAAGGCCCGTGGCTGCCTGGGCAACTGCCACGACAAAGCACAGGTCCGTCAGCAGTTCGAGTGGTGTGGCTACTCGATGTGCCTCATGCGGATCACGGGGAACCAACGGCCGGATGAATGAATTGATACGACTCACGGTTCGCAGAGTAGCGCTCCGATAGCGGATGCGCTGGACCCACTCAGCGAGATTGTCCACTACAGCCGGGTTTGTCGTGATACGTGTAGAGGGAACAACTCCTGTCTGCGGTAGTCCTGCGGCAGTGACAATCAGCCTGCGGGCTCAGTCGCGTAACGAGGTAGTTCTCCATGTCTATTGCACTTTCCGAAGACCAGCGCGCTCTTGCGCAGTCGGTTCGCAGTTACATCTCGCGAGCGGACCCACTCGCCGAGGCTCGCGAGAGTCTCGACAATCCGACGCACGAATTGCCGTCGGGGTGGTCGACTTTCGCCGAGCTTGGCTGGTTGGGCGTCCACCTGCCGGAGGAATACGGTGGCGCCGGGTTCGGCTTGCCTGAATTGTCCGTGGTGGTAGAAGAATTGGGATCCGCGGTGACTCCCGGGCCACTGCTTCCGACGGTGTGGGCATCGGCGGTGATTGCCGCGGCAGGAGCTATCGAACAACAGGCCGAACTGCTTCCGGGTCTGATCGACGGAACCGCCGTCGCAGCAGTCGGAATCGCCGCGACGGCCACCCTATCGGGCGTCAGTGTCGAGATTGCCGAACCTGTCGAGGTTCTGTGCGCTGCGATGGCCGACATTCTTCTGGTCGCGATCGGTGAGGACGTTGTTGTACTACGGCGCGAACAGGTACAGATCACCGGCGCCCCGACGCTCGATCCGACGCGCCCGCTCTCTGCGGTGACCACAAACGGTAGCGTCGACGCCGTAGCGGTTCTGCCCGGCGCGAGTGCCAACGCAGTGTCGATCGGGCGCACCCTGGCGGCTGCCGAAGCCGCGGGCGTGATCACCGCGGCCACGAACCTTGCCGTCGAATATGCCAAGGCCCGCTTTGCTTTCGGCCGCGCAATCGGCTCGTTTCAGTCGGTCAAGCACATCCTTGCCAACATGCTCGTGGACCGCGAGATGTCCACCGCCGCTGCGTGGGATGCGGCCCAGGCAGCCTACGACAACGAGGATCAGAGCACCCTCACAGCGGCAGTTGCCGTGGTGACCGCGCTCCCCGCAGCCATGCGGGTAGCCCAGAAGTGCATCCAGGTGCACGGCGGCATCGGCTACACGTGGGAGCACGACGCGCACCTGTATCTGCGTCGTGCGGGCGCATTGAACGCCTCCTTCTCCCCCGTTGTCGCGCGAGCCGATATCGCCGACGCCACCGCCGCCGGCATCCGACGCGAATCGAGCATCGAACTGCCCGCCGAGGCCGACGAGTACCGCACGCAGGCTCGGGCTTTCGTCAAAGAAGCCGTCGCCGCACCCGCGGATCAGCTTCGACGCCTACTCGTCGACTCGGGTTATGCCGTTCCCCATTGGCCGAAGCCGTGGGGCCGCGGCGCGGGCGCCGTTGAGCAGTTGGTTCTGGAGGAGGAACTGTCGGCACTCGAGTTGCCGCAGTACGGAATCGGCGAATGGGTGCTCCTCACCGTTGTCGGACACGGCACCGCGGAGCAACACGAACGCTTTGTCGACGCCAGCCTCATGGGCACCGTGAAATGGTGCCAGCTGTTCAGCGAACCCGGCGCCGGTTCCGACGCAGCAGGCATCACTACCAGGGCGCGGCGCGTCGACGGCGGCTGGATTGTCAACGGCCAGAAGACCTGGACCAGCGGCGGCGTGACCTCCACGCACGGCATGGCAACTGTTCGCACCGACCCGGAGGCACGAAAGCACAAGGGCATCACCATGATGCTGATCGACATGTCTGCGCCCGGCGTGCAGGTACGTCCGATCAAGCAGATCACCGGCGATTCGCATTTCTCCGAGGTTTTCCTCGACGACGTGTTTGTTCCCGATGCCGATGTGCTCGGTGAAGTCAACGGCGGCTGGGGAGTTGCGCGGTCCGCACTCGGAAACGAGCGTGTCACCATCGGCCGGGAACGACTCGGTCTTGGCGTCACCTACAGCATCCACGATCTGTTCACCGTGGTGCGCGAACAGAACTCGGGCATGGATGACACGGTGGCCGACCTGGTTGCCGAGGATCTGGCGCTGCGGGCATTGACCACCCGAATCGCGGAACTCGCGGTGCTCGGCGCAGGACCGGGGCCCGAGGGCGCGGTCCTGAAACTCGTCGGCAGCGAACACGGTCAGCGACTCGCCGACGCCGGACTGCTGCTCTCCGGCTTCCTGCCCGCAGGCAGCGAACTGAAAATGCCTGTCCATCACAGTTTTCTGGAAGTGCGCTTCCAGACCATCGCCGGTGGTACGTCGGAAATCCTCCGCAACCAGATCGGCGAACTCATTCTCGGACTACCCAGGGAGCCAGCTCTTGCCTAACTCAGTTGATACCTCGCTCACCGGCCGCACCGCTGTCGTCACCGGCGCCGGAGCCGGCTTGGGCCGCACCGAAGCACTCGCATTGGCCGCTCGCGGTGCCAGTGTCGTGGTCAACGACATCGGTTCTGCTGCAGACGATGTCGTGCGCGAAATCGAAGCTCTCGGATCCCGTGCTATTGCGGTGACCGGCGACGTCAGCGACTGGTCGCTGGGAGATCACCTGGTGGAAGCCGCGGTCGATACCTTCGGCAGCTTGGACATCGTGGTCAACAATGCCGGAATCACCCGCGACGCGATGCTCTTCAACATGACCGAGAAGCAGTGGGACGACGTCATCGCGATTCACCTCAAAGGCCATGCGGCGCTCTCCCGCTCGGCTGCGGTGCATTGGCGCGCCGCGGGCAAGGCTGCTGGTGGCCCGGTGTACGGACGCGTCATCAACACGGCGTCCGAAGCGTTTCTGCTCGGCGGTGCTGGTCAAGCCAATTACGCTGCCGCCAAAGCGGGCATCGTGGCACTGACGCTGTCCACCTCACGTGGACTGGCGAAGTACGGCGTCACCGCCAACGCGATCTGCCCACGTGCCCGCACCGAGATGACGGCAGGCGTCTTTGCCGACGGTGAACCGGATACGGGACTCGACATCATGGCACCCGAACGTGTTGCTACCTTCGTCTCTTTCCTGGCAACTCCGGCAGCACAGACGATCAACGGCCAGGTGTTTGTCGTCTACGGCGACATGGTGGCGTTGATGGCCCCGCCCACGGTGCAACAGAAGTTTGTTGCCGCGGACGGGGTCTTCACAGTAGAAGAGTTCGCAGATCAGCTGGTGCCCTATGTCGCTGAACTACCTGCGGGACAAACCTATTCCGCGAGCAGCATCATCGAACTGGATACAACTGGCACCTAACCACTGTGCGCCTTTGTTAACCGCCCGCGGTTAACAAAGGCGCACAGCACGCTAGCTCGGCAACATCGCCAATCGGCCATGTGCGCGAAATTCCGCTTCTATGGCGTCTCGGCCACCGTCGTCGAGTAAGACGTACTCACGCGTTCGCCCCACCCTGGTGTACACGGAATCGTCTGTGGCCCAAGCTGCGCGCCGTAGCGGCGTCTTGTTGACCTTGTTGCTTCCGGTCAGGGGCAACCGATCGATGACCCGAACGAATCGTGGCCACCACTTTGCGCCCATGTCCGGCTGCTCGTCGAGGAAATCACCGAAGCTCTTGGGGTCGAAGCTCACGCCGTCTTCCATCTCGACCACAACCATGACCTGGTCACCGGTCCGCGGGTCCGGAACGGCGAAGATCGGAGCGGCAGCCACTCCCGGAACCCGTTGCAAGACACGCTCAACCGGCGCGGCAGAGAAGTTCTCGCTGTCCACGCGCAACCAGTCGGAGGACCGTCCGGCAAAGTAGAAGTAGCCGTCGCTGTCGCGGTAGGCCAGGTCGCCGGACCAGAAATCGGCGCCCTTGACTCGATCCGCCATCGCCCCGGGGTTCTTGTAGTACCCCTCGAACGTGTGAGCCAGGCCGATTGCCACCATCTCACCGATCGCCTCGGCGTTGACCAGACGACCGTCGCTGTCGAATTCCGCAGGCGGGCATTCGATACCTGTCGCTTCGTCGAGAACCCGGATGTCGAGACCGTTCTGCGGAATACCCAGAGAGTCCCGGGGCGTCTGCGGTGTGCGCCCGATCCGGAACACCCCTTCGCTGAGCCCGTAGCCCTCCATCACGGTGCATCCGTACCGCTCGGAGAATCGTCGGACGTCGGTTTCCGACGCCTCGGTGCCGAAGGCCAACTCCAGGGTGCTCTGCGCATCCCGGGGATCCTCGGGCCTGCTCAACGTGTACGACAGTGCCCGGCCGACATAGTTGACGTACGTGACGCCGTAGCGGTGGATGTCCGGACCGAACTTGCTGGCCGAGAACTTCCTTGTCATCGCAACCGTCGCGCCGACGCACATCGCCGGCGCCAGGTTCAACATCACCGCGTTGCCGTGGAAGAGCGGCATGCACAGGTAGGTCACGGAATCGCGGCGCAGCGATACCCGATCGACCATGGCAGCTGTCAAGCGTGCCAGCCGTCCCTGTCCGACGATCACGGCCTTCGGTGCACCCGTCGAGCCGGAACTGAAGAGCAGCAGCGCTTTTTCTTCCGGTGTCGGCACAGTCTCGGGTAGTGCTGCTCCGCGGAACGGCGCCAGGAACTCGGCGTACTCGGGGCTGTCGATGTTCAGGATGCGCTCGGGTGGCAGACCGTGGCCCGTGCCGTCGACGAGATGCGCCAAGGCATTCTCGGTGATGACGACGTCCACGTCTCCGTGGCTGATGTCATGTGCCAGCTCCGCGCCACTGCGACTGGCGTTGATACCGACAACGGCCGCGCCGGCCAAAGGTCCGGCGCCCAGCCAGAATACGAAGTCCGGAACATTCTCGAGCAGGATGCCCACGTGGATCTGACGGTCGCCTGGTTGCGGCACCAACGACGTCAATGCCGCTGCACGATCGGCACTTTCCTGCACCACCTCACGCCACGACCACGAGTTGTCCTCGTATCGAAGTCCAACTTTGTCGTCCTCGGCGCGGCTTCGAATGATTTCTGCGTACGTATCCACGTCGCTCCTTACTTCAGTAGTTCAGCCGGCACCGGGGCGGGCGGGTTGAAGGTGAGATAGTCCCCGGGGAAGCCGTCCTCGTCGAGGTCGTCTGGCTGCCAGCCGGCGAGCAGACCACTGCCGTCGAGCGCATGTACGGAACGACCGAACTCTTTGAGCAGGGGCAGACTGTATGCGACACGGCCGGTTACCTCGGACGGTTCAGCAGTGCAGAGCAGGAGTGCCGCTTCGGCCATCGTGTCCTCGGGTTCGGACGGCCATCCCGGAACCGCTGCGGCAGCGTGCTCGGTTGCGACGCCACGGTTGGGCGCAAGCGAATTCACCGCAATGTTGTCGCTGTACAGCTCCATCGCGGATCCCGTGCTGATCCGGTCCATCATCGCCTTCGTTCCGCCGTACAGCACTGATCCGGCCAGCGGATGCGGCGCAAAAGGCGGCCCGACGCGTGGCCCGGCCTGCCGGGACGAGATGTTGACGATCCACCCTGCGCCGTTCGCGCGCATGCTCGGGATAACCGCCTTCATCAGGTCCCAGGTGTTCCACACGTTCGTTTCGACGGAGTCGTAGAACCACTCTCGCGGCATGTCCGCAAACAGTGTCTCGTAGCGCCGCGACGCAGCCACGTTGTTGACGAGGATGCTCACCGGTCGTCCGAAGCTGTCCTCGATCCGCGCGATCAGTGCGGCGCGATCGAGTTCAGGAGTCCCCAGATCGACGGCAAAGCTTTTCGCGGTTCCTCCTGCCGCATTGATCAATCCGACGGTTTCCTCGAGCGAGCCTTGCAGGCTTCCGTCGCCCGCCCGCAATGTGCGCGATACCGCCGCGACGGGTATTCCCTCTGCTGCAATGCGTCTCGCAATCGCCCGGCCGATTCCCCGGCTGGCTCCCGTGACGACCGCGAGGCCTGTGAATGTGGTGCTGTCATTCGTCATGCGTTACACCTTCCATTTCCCCGACCACCGTGTCGGGCTGGTTTCCTTGACGCGTCCACTACCGCAGAATTTGTGGCAGAGGACCAAGTTGTACAAGCTGACGGCCGCGGTTCCGGCCGGTCAGTACGTTTTCCAACGCCTGCGGGGCATTCTCCAACCCGTCTACGACGTCCTCGCGATAATGCAACCGCCTTGCGTCGAGTTGTTCGATTGCCCACTCGCGGTAGCGCGGATAGTGCTCGTAATGGTCGTACACCACAAAGCCTTGAATTTTCAGTCGCTTGCGAAGAACCGGGCGCAGTGGTGGCCCGAAGTCGGCTTCGGCGCCGTTGTACTCACTTGCCATGCCGCACACCACAACCTGACCGAAGTCGTTGAGCTGCTCGAACACCGCTGCCAGCGTCTCACCGCCGACATTGTCGAAATACAGGTCGACGCCATCCGGGCAGGTCCTCGCCAGTCCCGCAGCGATCGTCTCGTCGGTCCGATCGATGCAGTCTGCAAAACCGAGTTCGTTCACGACGTAGGCGACCTTGTCACCACTTGCGATGCCGACGACGCGGGCGCCGGCCAGCGCAGCCAATTGTCCGGCCACCATCCCGACGGCGCCACCCGCAGCCGAGATCACCACCGTCATACCGGCTTCGAGCGTCGACGCGAAGTGCAGTCCGCAGTACGCCACAAATCCCGGCCTACCGAGTACTCCCAGTTCCGCTTCCAGTCGAAATCCCGGACGTGGCTCCAACAAGTCCAGGTGCTCGCCTCGGACCGTGTGAAAGACCTGCCACGTATTTCCGCCACGAACCAGGTCCCCTGGCACAAAATCCGGGTGGCGTGACGTGACAACCTCACCAACCAACGCACCGTCGAGGCCTGCCTGTGGTGGGCTCACCCCTGCCAGCACGATGTCGCCGATCCCGGCCACCGCTCCGAGCGGTCCTGGGCGTCCGTCAGCGGACGGTAGGCGCCGCCTGGCGCTGGGATCGATCGCCAGATAGCAAGCCCGGAACAACACCTCACCGTCTTGCGGCTGCTGAATTGAAGCCTTCTCGACCGAAAAGTCTTCCGCCTGTGGAAGACCCTGTGGTGCGCGCAGGACGCGCACCGCCAGGTTCTCCCCCGTGGTCATACAGGTGCGCCGATCGAAGCACCCTTCTCCAGAACATTGCCCAGTTCCATGCCGATCGCGCCCGCGCTTCCCAGGGAGAAGGCGATCTGACGCCCCCACAGGAAGTAGCGATGGATCGGGTAGTCGACATCAGCGCCGATACCGCCGTGCAGATGCTGCGTTGCGTGAACAACTCGGAGTCCACCGCGCGATGCCCACCACTTGGCTACCAGTGCAGCAGCTTCCGCTTCACTCTCCACTCCGGTGTCCATCAGCCAGGCCGCGCGTTGCGCGGTCAGTCGGATGCTCTCGGTATCGAGATACGCGTCGGCGGCCCGGACGGACACAGCCTGGTTGGTGGAGATGGGTCGACCGAACTGGATACGCTCCGAGGTGTACTTTGCTGCCATGGCCAGCGCTTCTTCGCACACACCAACAGCCAAGGCTGCCAGAGCAACCCGTGCTCGGCGCAGCGTCCATTCGTAAGTGGCAGTGCCGTCGCCAGGCAGAACGTCAGCGGCGCTGACGGTGGCCCCGTCGAACTGCACAGTGCTGTTGCTTTCACGGTTTGTCACGTTCAACGTGGTGCGCGAAAGACGATCGGTGCGCACGATCATCACGCTGGTTCCGCCGTCGGGCATCGCCACCGGAACAACCACAGCGTCGGCAACGTCAGCAGCGGACACTGAATCGACGGTTCCGCGCAGCGTCCATCCGTCACCCGTTGCCTCTGCCCGCACCCGCAGGTTGGCACCGTGTCCGATGTCGAACGCGCCGGTGACAATCACGGAACCGTCGAGCAGTCCTGGAAGCCACGACGCTTTCTGCTCTTCGCTGCCGAACTCTGCAATCGGCAGCGCCGCCGTTGCGACGACCGACCACAGCGGTACCTGGGCAACGCGTCGACCCTGCTGCTCGAGAACTGCAGCGAGCCCAAGCATTCCGAGCCCCGCGCCGCCCACCTCTTCGGGCAGGGCGATTCCCAGAACGTCGGAATCGGCCAGCACCTTCCACAGGTCGGCGTCGAAGCCGCCTGCACTCTCCACCGTACGTAGTCGGTCGACTCCGGACTTCGCAGCAAAGATCGATTCACTCAGATCCCGCACCGCGGACAGATTGTCGTCGAATTCGAATTCCATGTCAGCTCTTTTCGTTCGGTGTTGCAGCGGGGCGACGACGCGCAGCAAGCGTCATACCCAGGCACTTGGCCGCGACAATTTCACGCATGACTTCGTTGGTGCCACCGCCGAAGGTGTTGTTCTGAGCGCGTCGGCCGAGGTTCTCGACGCGGCCTTCGAGCACTGCACCCGGAGTTCCCGGACGCAGCAATCCCTTGGCTCCCAGCACTTCCTGCAGCATTCCGTACGTAGTCACGACGGCTTCGGTGCCGAAGATCTTGGCGGCAGCAGAATCACCACCGCCCAAGGTGTTTGCGGCAACATCGGCAACGAGTCGCAAGTTCATCAGATCGGCTGCACTGAGCAGCGCGTAGACCTCTGCCAGCTTTTCCCGAACCCATGGGATGTCGTAGACGTGGCCGTCACCGGCCGGTTCCGTCTTCGCCCACTCGACTACCTCGGCAAAAAGCTCGTTGGCGATACCACCGCGGGCGGCCAAGGCAACCCGCTCGTGGTTGAGCTGGTTGGTGATGAGCTTCCAACCCTGATTGAGCTCGCCGACAACGTTGGTGAGCGGTACCCGCACATCTTCGTAATAGGTTGCCGAGGTGCTGATTCCGCCAACGGTGTGAATTTCGGTTACGGAGAATCCGGGAGCGCTTGTCGGTACCAGTACCACCGAAATGCCCTCATGCGTCGGGGCATCCGGATCGGTGCGCACGGCCAGCCACACCCAGTCGGCAAAGACGCCGGCGCTGGTGAAGATCTTGTTGCCGTTGATGACAAGCTCGTCACCCTCGATGCGAGCTCGCGTTTCGAGAGCAGCGAGGTCGGTACCGGCGTTGGGCTCGGTGTAGCCGATGGCAAAGATCAACTCGCCGGCCAGGATCGGGCGCAGGAAGAAGTCCTTCTGCGCCTGGGTTCCATGCTTGATCAACGCGGGGCCAACCGTGTTCAGCGTGACAAGCGACAGCGGTGCATTGGCGCGAATCACCTCGTCGTAGAACACGTACAGAGCTTCGGGGTTCTCCCCGCGGCCACCGAATTCCTCCGGCCACCCCAAGCCCAACCAGCCGTCCTTGCCCATCTGGCGCAGGATGCGATCGAAGACGGGTCCGCCTTCGGTCTGATCGACCAACGCGCGGCGATCCTCGTCGTTGATGATTTCGGCGAAGTACGCGCGCAGTTCCTTGCGCAGAGTCTTCGACTCCTCTGACAAATCCAGGTACATGGGTAAGACTCCTCGAGAATATGGCTAGGAGCGCGGCAGGCCGAGAACGCGCTGCGCGATGACATTGAGTTGAATTTCGACGGTTCCGCCGCCGAAGAGAATCGATGGCAAACCGATGTGATCGATGCCGTAGTTGGCACGGGGATCGACCACTGCCGCACGTGGTCCCAGCAAGCGGAGCAGGTCTCGTGATCCCTCACGCTGGGCCAGTGCGTTGTATACCTTGGAGACGCTGATCTCGGCGCCGGGTTCTTGACCGGCCAGTCGAGCCGAAACGCCGCGCAGGTTCATGGCGGATAGTGCCAGTTCGCGAGAAATACTGCGCCCCAGACCTTCCACTGCATCCTCGCGCGAGCAGTCGTGACTACCGTCGGCGATAACCTGACGGAACTGCTCACTCGAACCGTGATGCAGACGCGAACCCATGCTCAGACGTTCGTTGGACAGTGTGGTCGCTGCAAGCTTCCAGCCCTGTCCCGGTTCGGCAACCAGGCACTCGTCCGGGACGAACACGTCGTCCAGGAACACCTCGTTGAACTCCGACTTGCCGGTGGACTGCTTGAGCGGCCGGACGTCGATGCCCGCCGACGTCATGTCGACCAAGAAGTACGACAGCCCACGATGTTTCGGAGCATCCGCGTCGGTGCGGGCGAGGCAGACGCCCCAGTCCGCTTCGTGCGCACCCGAGTTCCAGACCTTCTGCCCCGAGATGACCCAGCCGCCGTCCACCTTGCGCGCCTTGGTGCTCAATCCGGCCAGGTCGGAGCCTGCTCCCGGCTCGCTGAAGAGTTGGCACCAGATGATGTCTGCGCGCAGAGTCGGGTCGACGAACCTGTCCTGCTGCTCGGCATTACCGTGTTCGAGGATCGTCGGCAGCACCCATTCACCGATCACGGTGGACGGTTGCGCCCATCCACGTATGGCGAACTCGTGAGCGATCACTGCCTGTTCCTGGGGACCTGCCCCCAAACCGTAGGGCTCGCGGTAATGCGGGGCAACAAGTTTGGCCTCGGCAAAACGAGCACGCCTGGCGCTTCCCTTGGCCGGAGCCCAACTCGCGTCGGTGGTTCCGTCGTCTGGCAGCAGTTCCACGTCGGCAAACACCCGACGTATTTCAGCCCGCAATTCCGGCAACATGTCGGGATCGACAAACGAGAAGTCACGAACCGCGTCAGCCGAGCGCTCACCCAGTGTGTGCGCCCACCGCTCCTCCGCGCCGACAACAGCCGCGATGCTGAGCGCGCGACGCCAGTACAGATGCGCGTCGTGCTCCCAGGTGAAGCCGACGCCGCCGAGCAACGTGACACATTCGAGTGCGTTCTCGATCCCGATCGGCAACGCCGCAAGAGCAGCCTGAGCGGAAACGAGCTTCTGCTGGTCCACGTCGTGTTCTTCCGACCGTGCTGCGTCCCAGGCTGCTGCACAGGCAATTTCGGAACGCACGAGCATCATGGCCGCTTTGTGCTGCACGGCCTGGAAGCTGCCTACCGGGCTGCCGAACTGAACCCGAGTCTTGACGTACTCGACTGCTGTGCGCAGCGCCCAACCAGCAAGCCCGCTGGCCTCGGCGGCGTACACGGTATTGACGATCAACTCGACGCGATGCGGCGATAATCCGTCGACAATCTCCGCGGCCGACACCTGATGCTCGGTCAGAGTCAACGTGCCGATGGAGCGTGTCAGGTCGATTCCGTCCTCGACCTCCACTACCGCGGTGGCTGCCGGCGTAAGCCGGAACCACAGCGCACCTTCGCTGCTACGAGCCTGTACCAGAACGACATCCGCGCCGGGCAGGCCAAGGGCGGGGTCGGCAGTACCACTGACAGTCCACCCGGCGGCCGAGCGCTCCGCAACCAGAGAACCGCTGCAGACCGCACCCGTGGCACCATTTCCCAACTCGCCCAGCATGGTTGCCGCCGCGCTACCGGAACCGGTCGCAAGGACTCCACCGGTGATGACAGTCGGAACATACGATCCGGGGTAGAGCGTCATTCCCAACTGCTCGACGACCACTGCAAGTTCTGCAAGACCGGCACCGTCCCCGCCGTATTCCTCCGGCAGATGCACCGCATGCAGACCCTGGCTGACCAACGCCTTCCAGGAATCCGGTTGCTCGCCGGCTGCGTAGCGCGTGAAATTGGCTCGGGTATCGGCAACTGCGCTGTTGCGGGCCGCAAACGCGGCTACCGCTTCGGCGAGATCACGGTGGTCTTCGAGCAGGGACAGTGCCATGGTGGGTTCCTCAATCTTCGGTTTCTACTTCGGCGTCAGATACGTTCGAGAATCAGACAGGTGGTTGCGGCCGACGCGCAGATCGCGATGAGGGCGATGGACTTGTCGCGTCGTTCCAATTCGTCGATCGCATTGGCCAGCAGACGAATACCGGTTGCCCCGGCCGGGTGACCGAGCGCAATGGCGCCACCGTTGACGTTCAGCAGGTCGTGGTCGACGCCGTGTGCTTGCGCAAAGGACATGGGCACCGAGGCAAACGCTTCGTTGACCTCGAAAAGATCAATGTCGGCGATCGTCAGGCCCGTGCGTTCCAACACGATGGACGCGGCGTCCACGGGACCGTCGAGCATGAACTCGGTGTCGCCGCCGATGACGCATTGCGCCAGTATCCGGGCCCGCGGCCGCACGCCCAGTGCCGAAGCGCGAGTTGCCGACATCAGCAGAGCAGCACTCGCACCGTCCGAGACCTGCGAAGACGTTCCAGCGGTGTGCAATCCACCCTCTTGAACGGTGCGCAGCTTGGCGAGCCCTTCCAGGCTCGACTCGCGCAGTCCCTGATCACGGTGAACCGGAGTGTCCGACCCTGGAACCACCACGTCGATGATGTGCGAGTCGAATCGGCCGGCGTCCCACGCTGCAGCGGCCCGCTGTTGCGAGCGCAGCCCGAAGGCGTCGAGATCCTCGCGGCTGAAACCACGTTTGACGGCAATACGGTCTGCTGCGGTGTACTGATCGACGGTATCGAGTGACCACGACTCGGGCCGCGGCGTTCCGAGACCGGTGCCCACCTTGTAGGTGAGCGGAGCCCGCGACATCAGTTCCACCCCGCAGGCCACACCCACGTCGACGGCTCCGATGGCAATCTGGCCCGCCAGCAACTGCACCGACTGCTGCGCGGTTCCGCACTGAGCGTCGATCGTGGTGCAGCCCGCCTTCAGCGGAAGCCCGGCATGCATCCAGGATGTCCGCACGATATTGCCGAACTGTTCGCCGAGCGGCGTGACGCAGCCACCGATGACCTGATCGACGGCCTTCGGATCCACTCCCACCCGATCCAGCACACCGGACTGCGCATAACCCAACAGTTCCGCCGCGTGAACACCGGACAGCCATCCCTCACGCTTGCCGAACGGTGTTCGTGCTGCGTCCACGATGACGGGCTTCATGCCAACTCCTCGGTTCGTAATGCTGTCAAGTCCGGTAGTGCTGTTGTGTCCGGTAGTGCTGTTGTGTCCGGTAATGCAGTTCCGTCCAGACCGCGCACGGTCAACGCCCACTCGTCGATCAGGTCCAAGCTGACGCACGAACGCGCGGTGAACTCGGTGTCGCAATCACACAGCGCCGTGACCGCTTCCACCATTTGTTCCATAGATTCGACCTGATCCGGCCGAATAGTCTCACCGACCAGGACTCTTGCGCCCTCACTGAGCACCGCTGCCCGCGGTTCGATCGTGTTGACGCGCACGCCCTCGCCGTAGAGTTCGACACCCATTCCGTTGCTGATACGGTTCAGCGCGGACTTGGAGGCGCCGTACACAGTCATCGCGGTTCCCGGTTCGATCAAGGTGAACGGCGGACCTTGCCACTGTTTCGTGGTTCCACTGGACACATTGACGATCCAGCCGTATCCGTTTGCCACCATGCCGGGTATCACGGCTTGCATCAGGTCGAGTGGCGCGTGGACGTTTGCCTCGAAGACCACACGCCGCCGACGGAGCGGGTACTCGGACAGCGGCGCGTATATCGCTGCTGCCGCGTTGTTCACCAAAATGTCGATAGTCCCGCCGAGCTTCTCGATTGCCTGAGCCACGACGGTGTCGCGCTGCTGCTCGTCGGTCAGATCCGCGACCACTATCTCGACCTTGGTTCCGTACTTCGCAATTCGAGCGGCAGTCTCCTCGAGACTGCCAGGCAGGGTGGCGTGGGCACCGAGCGTCCGAGCCACGAGGGCCACGTCGGCACCCTCCGCTGCCAGTCTTTCTGCGACGCCCGCACCGATTCCACGACTGGAACCGGTGACAAGCGCCCGGCGGCCGTCAAAGCGCCTCGTCATGCTATTTGAACTTCGAGGCGAAGCGATTGATGCTCTCCGCAATCCGGGCAACTTCGTCGTCACGTAGGCCGTGACTCATGCCGAGTGTCATTCCTCGGGCAAAGACCGCGTCGGCTTCCGGCAATCCTTCGGCCGGCTGACGGAACTCGATGTTGTTCATCATCGGGTGACGAGTGACGTTGCCGCTCCACACAGTTCGGGTGTCGATGCCGTCGGCCTCGATGGCTTCCTGCAGGTCGCTACGCGTGAATGGTGCGTTCTCGTTGATCATCACGGGGTAGCACAGCCACGCCGTATCGAGACCGTCGAGTTCTACCGGCGTCGTGAAGAATTCGGGGTGAGCACCGTACGCCGCCGTGAAAGCAGCAAACGTGGCCTTACGCGTCTTGTAGTTCTCTTCCAGCTTGTCGAGCTGCACGACGCCATAGGCTGCGCCGAGCTCGGAGGGCTCGAAGTTCCACGACATGAGCTCGAAGATGAAGTCGTTGTCGTAGTCGACGCCGTCGAGTGTTTCACGGAAGACTCGGCCGGACTTGGTGCTGCCGAACAGGTTCGGCTCGCTACGACGGCCCCAGCGGCGAAGCAGCAGAGCCTTGTCGCGGCTGGCTTCGTCGTCGACACACACCATTCCGCCGGTTCCCGCGCACGTGATGATGTGTGCCATGGAGAAGCTGGTGACGACGATGTCTGCCCGGGAGCCGGTCGGAGTGCCGCGGAGCGTGGCTCCGATCGCATCACACGAATCTTCGATCACCTTGAGTCCGTGGCGATCTGCGATATCGCGAATGACGTCCCAGTCCGGGCAGTTGCCGGCCAGGTTCGGCATCAGGATGGCACCGGTCTTCTCGGTGACCATGGCCTCGATCTTGGTGACGTCGACGTTGAACGTGTTGGGTTCTACGTCCACGAACACCGGCACCAGGCCGGCACGCACGATCGGCGCGATGTCGGTGGAGAACGTCAACGGCGATGTGATGACCTCACTACCGGCGGGGAGTCCGAGCAGCTCGACTGCCAAGTACAAACCCGAGGATCCCGAGTTGCACATGACGCCGAACTTCTTGCCCGCCAAGGCCGCGATGCGTTCTTCCATCTCGAAGACGTTCTTGCCGATGCGCAGGCCCTGGTGCCCGCTGCGCAGTACGTCGACAACCGCCTGTATTTCTTCCTCGCCGTGGGTGGCCCTGGCGTAGGTGATCCGCTCGCTCATCTTTGTTCCTGCTTTCTCGAATATGTGCGGCAGATTCAGCGATCTGCCGAGAGGACGAGCGCACTGTGCGGGACGGGAGAACCGCCGGTCACGAGCACGTTGTCCAGAGTTTTGGTGGGTTGGTTGGTGGAGGTTCCCCGGATCAGCCGAACACCTTCGGCAATTCCGTTGACGCCGTGGATGTATCCCTCACCGAGTTGACCGCCGTGTGTGTTGATCGGCAGACGGCCGTTCAGTTCCAGATTGCCGTCGGCAATGAAGTCCTTGGCCTCGCCGCGTCCACAGAAGCCGTACTCCTCGAGCTGCAGCAGCACCATCGGAGTGAAAGCGTCGTAGAGAATCGCGGCGTCGATGTCGTCCGGGCCGATACCCGCCTGGTTCCACAACTGACGAGCAACCAGTTCGACCTCCGGCATGCTGTCGATGTCGTCACGGTAGTAGCTGCTCATCGAAATCTGTTGTGGACCAACACCTTGTGCTGCTCCGGTGATGATGGCCGGCTTGTGCGGCAGATCCCGTGCGCGCTCGGCACTCACGATGACCAACGCCTGCCCGCCGTCGCTCTCCTGGCAGCAGTCCAGCAGACGGATCGGATCGGCGATCATGCGCGAGTTCTGATGATCCTCGATCGTGATCGGCCGCTCGTAGAACCAGGCTTTGGGGTTGTTGGCAGCGTGCTTGCGTGAGAGGACCGAGATCTGCCCGAAATCCGCACTGGTTGCACCGTACTTGTGCATGTAGAGCTTGGCCAGGAACGCTTCCTGCTGAGCGGGAGTGAGTAATCCGTACGGGTTGATCCAGTTCCGGTATTCCTGGTCGGTGGTCTGGTTGTACGCAAAGGCGGGCGGACCGGCCCCGAAGCGATGCCCGGAACGCTCGTTCATGGCGCGGTAGACGACCACGACGTCGGCAACACCGCTCGAAACGGCCAGTGCGGCCTGCTGAACGGGCGCACACGCGCCGCCACCGCCGTGCGGGATCCGGCTGAAGAAGCTCAGTTCCGGGATACCGAGGGCGCGCGCGACGGCGATCTCGGGGTTGTTCTCCATGGTGAACAGCGAAAATCCGTTCACCTCTTCTGCCTCGATCTGAGCGTCGTCGAGCGCGGCGATCACCGATTCGCACGCCAACTGCCATTCGCTGCGCCCGGAATTCTTGGAGAACTCCGTCGCTCCGATGCCGGCGATTGCCGCTGCTCCGGAAAATCCTCGACTCATGCCGACACTCCTTCTACCGGTGCCACGGTCACCTTGGCACTGACGTGTGTTCCTCGTTCGTTGCGTCCGACCACGGCGATCGTGACGGCCGGGCCGACCTTCTCCACTACCTCGCCGGTGAAGGTCATCGTGTCACCGGGAAAGTTCGGAACTCCCAGCCGCAGTGAAGTTTTGACGATTCGAGAATTCGGTCCGGACCAATCGGTGATGTACCGGTCGATGAACCCGTTCGTGGAGTTGATGCTCATGAAAATGTCCGGGGTGCCACGTTCCTGGGCCTTGCCAGGATCGTGGTGCACGTCCTCGAAATCCTGCGACGAGATGGCCGCCGCGACAATGAGCGTCCGGTCCAGCGGCAGTTCGAGTGTGGGAAGGTTCGAGCCCACATCACACTGGGGAAAGGTCATCTCTCAGGCCTCCCCGCGGCGCCGAAGCTGCGGCAGGATCTCACCGTGAGCGTGCTCGGAGAAGCCGACTTCGAGTTCCATGCCGAATGCCAAGTCGTCGTGGTCGATTCCGGCGATGTCGGCAACCAGACGGGTCCCTTCTTCCAGGTCGACCAAGCCGACGGCAAGCGGGTACTCGAAGGCGGGATCCTTGGGGTGGTGAATCACCGTGAAACTGTGCAGTGTGCAGCGACGCGTGGATTCGACTGTGTCCCAACTGAACGAACGGCACGACGGGCAGGCGGGCGCAGGTGGGTGGCGAAGCGTCTTGCAGTCGGCACAACGCTGAATCTCGAGACGGCCTTCCTTGGCTGCCTCGAAGAAGAAGTCGTTGTCTCCGGTGACGGTCAGCCCCGGCACCGAGGTCCGGGGAACAGGTACTGCGTTTGTCGATGTTTCGGCCGCGCTCATGCGGGCACCTCCTGCGTGTCGGGGTTGAACCTCAAGATCCGAAATCGCTCTTCCACCAAGGTCTTGCCGTTGCCGTCTACGTAGTTCTTGAACAACGTGATGAAACAGCCGTGCCCGAGGCCGGTCTGCTTGAAAGGCGATATGGACTCGATCGTGAAGTGAGCGGTGACGTGGTCGCCCGGATTCAGTTCCGCGAAGTACTCCTGCTCCACATTGGTGGCGACAACCGAGGTGTAGCCGGCTTCGTCGAGCAGTGCGAGTAGGCGTGAGTAGGAAAAGTCCTCGGTGACGCCGTCGGCGCGGAGCTGCTGAACCTCGCGATAGCGCCGGTACCCGGACATCACCCAGGTCGAGATCATCGCGGGCGGGCAGACGACGTCGCGCCTACCGGTCGCCCTGGCCGCGTCGGCGTCCACGTAGACCGGGTTGTTGTCCTCGTGTGCTTCCACCCAGTTGCGAATCATCGCCTCGTTGACGGCGTAACGCGCAACTCGTGGCGGTTCGGCCTCCGTCCCGATGAATTGCGGGAACTGTGCCTCCAAGCTCTGCACTGAAACCTCCAGTAGGGTTAGAGTTGATCAAGCGCTTGATCCTGAAGTTAGCATAGGAGCCGGAAAGTTGAAATACGGCGCCGGATCACACCTGATCGGGTACGAACTCAGGCCGTCAGGCAGGATTGCTCGAAAGAGAACACCTGCCCGAAACGGGACAGATCAGCAGCGGAGAGCATGTGGCAGCCACACCCGATCGTCGAGACACAATCTTGGAAAGCTCGGCCGAACTGTTCGCGAAGAAGGGCGTCGCATCCACGACGGTCCGCGACATCGGCGAATCAGCAGGCGTGTTCTCCGGCAGCCTGTACCACTACTTCAAATCCAAGAACGCGATTGTCGCCGAACTGCTCCGGGTCTTCATGGCGGATATTCAGGAACGGTTCAACCAGGTCGAGCGCTCGGCCGACGGGCCGGAGGCGGTGTTGCGGGGCCTCATCCGGGAGACCTTGATCGTGATCGAACTTCACCCGCACCCCACCGCGATCTACCAGAACGAACGGACATACCTTCGCGACAACGATCTGCTGCAGTCCGTCGACGGCCCCTCTCGCGAGGTTCGCGAGCATTGGCTCAAGGCAATTGCGGAAGGCGTCGAACAGGGAATTTTCCGCAAGGACATCGCCCCCGAGATCTTCTATCGGTCGGTGCGCGACACCTTGTGGTCGACAAACCATTGGCCGGACCGCCAGAAGTACACCACCGAAGAGTTTGCCGATCTGATGATCACGCTCTTCCTCTCAGGCTTCCGAATCCCGCCTAAATCCTGAGTTCCGGCAGCTCGATATCGATCGAGGTGCGGCCTTGCGGGAGCAGGAACGACACTCCGAAGACAACCACCGCGCACGCAGCACACACCAGATAGGCGACGGCAAAACCTGCCCACGACGTCGAATGTTCACTGCCGGCGACGACATACGCCGCCAAGATCGTTGCCACTGTCGCACTGCAGAGAGTGCTGCCGGAGGTACGCAACAACGAGTTGACCCCGTTTGCCGCTGCAAGGCGCTGACGCGGCACCGCTACGAGAATGAGCAGCGACAGCGTGCTGTAGACGATCGCGGTTCCGATAGCCGTAATGAACAACGCGACAACCACTCCCCACAGGGGCTTACCCGCAACAGCGTGAATTCCGTAGCCGCCGGCAAGAAATGCAGCGCCGGCCAACATCGCTGTCCGCGAACCGAATCGGTCGGTGATGCGCACGGCGACCGGCGAGAACAGAACCATCGCAATGCTGGCGGGAATCTGGCACAGCGCCGCAGCGATGATGGTCAAACCGTATCCGGCCCCAGGACCCTGTGCGCCTTGCAATAACTGCGTGGTGATCAGCGTGTTGCCGAAGAACGCAAAGCCGACCAGAAGCGCGGCGATATGCGGGATCAGCACCGCACGCTTGACCAGGGCGCGAACGTCCACCAGAGGATTGACATTGCGTCGTTGCTGAAACACCCAGAGCGTGAAGAGAAGCGCCGACGACAACAGCATCGAGATCACCGAACCGCTCGCCCATCCCCAACTGCTGCCCTGTGTCATCGGGACAAGCAGCAAGACGAGCGCGGCGCTCAGGCCCACCGCGCCGACCCCGTCGAAGCGGCCGGACGGACTGACTTCCGACTCACGGATGAACAACCCGGCGGCAAGAGTCACCGACAACCCGATTGCCGTGGTGATCCAGAACAGCACATGCCAGTTCGAGTATTGAGCGATCATCGCCGAGAACGGAATACCAAGGGCAGTACCAACTCCGAGCGTCGAACTCATCATGGCGACGGCGCCGTTCACCTTGTTCCGGGGCAGTTCGTCGCGCAGCAGGGAAATTCCGATGGGGATGACAGCGGCGCCTGCACCTTGGAGAGCTCGCGCGAAGATGAGCACGGAGATATTCGAGGACACCGCGCACAGCATCGATCCGAGCGTCATCAAGAAGAACGCGACCAACAACATTTTCTTCTTGCCGAACATGTCGGCTAGACGCCCGAAGATGGGCGTGACGACGGCGCCGACCAGAAGTGTCACCGTCACAAGCCAAGACACCGCGGTGCGACTGGCGCCGGTGAAGTGCGGAAGTTCGGGAAGCAGCGGAACTATGACGGTTTGCAAGACGGCCTGAAAAACAGCGCCTGCGGAAACGATGGGGAACAGGAAACGGGAGCGCGCTACAACCGGTGGGACTGCTGGTGCACGGTCCAGCGTCGTCAACCTACCGCCACCTGTTCTCTAATAGTAAATATCCGTTCACCTACAGTAGGTGAACGGATATTTACCCCGCAAGTACAGTGACTACGATCACCCGTCGAGAAGTTTCTGCACCAACGGCGCATAAATCGCGACAACCTCGGCCTGAGTGCCCGTCGCGTGACCGGCCAACATCCGTCGACGCATGACGGCCACTCCCGCCACCATCGACATCGCCAGTTCGGCGCGTAGTCGCGCGTCCGGCCCCGACAACCGAGCGGCCAGCGCGTCGATCATCTGCGTCGAATAGTTCTCACGCAGTTTGCGGTTGCTTTCCTCACTCACCCCACTCATGAAGAGCAGGCTCACCGACAACGGCTTGTACGGTTCCTGCGGTTTGGTGAACAGCGACACCATCCGCTCACCGAGAGAATCGTTCGGAGCGTCGAAAACGGTATTCGCCGCCGCCCGGAAGTCGACCAACTCGTCGTACAACTGCTCTTTCGAACCGAAGTACTTGATGATGAGCGGTGCGCTGACCCCGACGTCTTCCGCGATGTCCTTGAGCGTGATTTCTCGATAGGGCCGCGTAGCGAAGGCCTTGCCGGCAGATTCCATGATCTGCGCGCGCGTCTCCTCCGAACTACGACGCCCCGACCGCGTACTCGTCATCAGGCGTTCCTGGACAATTCGCGGCGTCCGGACAATGCCCTGCCCAAGGTCAGCTCGTCCGCGAATTCGAGATCGCCACCCATCGGCAGACCGGAAGCCAAGCGCGAGACCGTCAAACCCGGAATGTCGCGCATCATCCGAACCAGATACGTCGCCGTTGCCTCCCCCTCGGTGTTGGGGTCGGTCGCGATGATCACCTCGGACACGTCCACGCCATCCTCTTGGTTTGCGATGCGGGCCAACAACTCCCGAATGCGGAGCTGATCCGGCCCGACGCCGGACAACGGATTGAGTGCTCCACCGAGAACGTGATAGCGCCCCTTGAACTCCCTTGTCCGCTCCACCGCCTGAACGTCTTTCGGTTCTTCTACGACGCAGATCACCGTTCGGTCGCGACGAGAATCCGCGCAGATCCTGCACTTCTCCTGATCGGACACAGTTCCGCACACCGTGCAGAACTGAACGCCGTCGCGGATGCGCTGCAGTGCATTCTTCAACCTGTCGATCTCCGGCGGTTCAACCGACAGAAGATGAAAGGCGATGCGCTGGGCGCTCTTGGGACCGACCCCGGGAAGTTTCCCGAGTTCGTCGATCAGATCCTGAACGGGACCTTCGTACACGCGGACTCGTCTCTAGAAACCGGGGAGACCGGGAAGGCCTCCGCCGAGTCCGCCGGCCAAGGGGCCGAGCTTCTCTGCTGCAACATCCTGAGCCTTGCGCGATGCGTCTTCGATGGCGCCGATCACAAGATCCTGCAGGGTTTCGACATCGTCAGGGTCGACGACCTTGGGATCGATCTGCAGACCGACCACCTCACCGGTGCCCTTGACCGTGGCAATAACCAGTCCGCCACCGGCCTGGCCGGTCACCTCCGCCTGAGCCATTTCCTGCTGCGCAGCCATCAACTGCTGCTGCATCTGCTGAGCCTGAGCCAGCAATGCGGACATATCGGGTGCTCCACCTGGTTGCACGTGCGGTCCTTTCTCCAGAGTTATCCCCACCAGCGTAGTCGGTGCGCGCTACCGTGAGCGGGTGCGCCGAAACCCGTCAGAGATCACAAAACTGCCTAATCGTCGTAGCCTCACGCTTGGTGTGGCTCTCGCAGCTACCTTGATCACCGCTGGATGCACTATCCCGACGGGCACAGCCGAGAGCGCCGCTGCGGTCACACCGGCGGCTGCGCCCGCTACCGAACCACTTATCGGCAAAGTCGTCTTCCTCGATCCCGGGCACAACGGCGCGAACGACGACACCATCGACACCCAGGTCCCCACCGGCCGCGGCGGCACCAAGAACTGCCAGACCACCGGCACCAACACCGACGCCGGATTTGCCGAACACACCTTCAACTGGGAAGTCACAAGCCTGGTCAAGAGTGAACTCGAAGCCGAAGGCGCCACTGTCCTCCTGAGTCGGCCAGACGACACGAGCGTCGGATCATGCGTCGACGCCCGAGCCGAGGCAGCCAATGCGTCCGGCGCCGACATCGTGGTCAGCATTCACGCCGACGGCGCCGACGCCAGTGCAGAAGGCTTTCACGTCTGCTACTCCGCGCCGCCCCTCAACCCCGTTCAGGCCGGACCTTCCGTGACACTGGCCGAAACCATGCGTGACTCCCTGACCGGCGCCGGACTCACACCGTCGACGTACATCGGCGAGAACGGCCTGTCGCCACGCGCAGACCTCACCGGACTCAATCTGGCGCAGCGGCCGTCGATTCTCGTGGAACTGGGAAACATGCGTAACGCCGACGAAGCCGCCCGGATGAGCAGCCCCTCAGGCCAAGCCGAATACGCCTCGGCGATCTCGGATGGCGTGCAGGCGTTTCTGACAAGCCAGTAGTCATCTTTCTGTGGACAACCTTTCTGGGGACAACCTTCCTGTGGATAACCACGGCTTATCCACAGGCTGATTTCGCAAGCGCCACAGCGGCGCCGCGCCAGCTACCGTTCCGGCATGGGCACGTTCCTTCAAGCAGATCTTGATGCACTACAGCAACTTTCGACGGATCTCCAAGCTCGAGCCGACGAGGTTGCCGGAGTCGACGCCGTCGCACCGGTCGCCGACGCCTATCTGTTCCTTGCCGGGCGAATCTCGGCATTAGCAGACGCCACCGCCCACACCGCGCGCCTGCTCGGAGCGGCAGACCGTGACTTCGCTGCCGCGCTTCACAGGATCTGAATTCGATGCGTCCGACTATCTCCGACGTTCGCGCCTTCTCACCTGAGCCACTGCGAACCGCGAGTTACCAACTGATCGAGGCAGATCGGCGGGTCGAAGACATACTCGACGTGGCACGACGCACGGTAGAGCGCGAATTCGACGTCTGGAAAGGCGAAGCCGCGACAGCAGCCTCCACCGAACTCTCGGCCACGCTCCGCACGTCGGGTCGTATATCCATTGCCGTGCGAAATGTGGCGGACTGTTATGCCGGAGCGGCAAATACGCTCGGTCATGCGTACCGCGCAGTCAACATGATCGTCGACGACGCGACTCTCACACACGGTCTGATCGTCACCGACAACGGCGAGGTCTTTCCGCCGGCACCTGCAACACCGGGGAGTCTGGCAGACATTCTGCAGGCAGACCACTATGCCGGGGCTGCAGCAACTTTTGGCATCAGGCTCTCCGAAGCCCTCGATGCAGTGGAGCACGTCGACCACACGGCCGCCGTCGCATTGACAACGGCATTGGGCCAACTCGCCGAGCTTCTGGGACCTCTCGCCGCGGTTGCACTTGATCCAGTCGGCCTGCCCGACAACCCCGCCGAACTGAGCAACTACTGGAACACCCTCTCCCCCAGTGAAAAAGACGCACTGGCGCTGCGCTATCCGGCAATCGGGAATCGAGACGGACTCCCCGCGCTTGACCGCGACTACTACAACCGGCGCTACTTGGAATCGATGCGCGAATCTTCGGCAAGTACCTACGCCGCCGTCGCCGCAGAGCTGCGGCCGGACATGTTCCTCCTGTCGGTGAGCCCCGACGGACACACCGCCATCGCACTCGGAAATCCCGATACCGCAGACAATGTCGCAACCCTGGTTCCCGGAACGGGGACCACCGTCGCCGGAATCGGCGGAGACCTTCAGAGAACCAGGGCGATGTACGACGCGGCCCGCGTGGCATCGCCCGGATCCGTCAACTCGGTCATTCTCTGGTCCGGATACGATTCGCCGCCAACCATTCCCGATGCGGGGCTCGACCGCTACGCCGATACTGCCGCACCCGCGCTGGACGCATTCCAGGACGGCTTACGCGCGTCCCACGACGGTCCTGCCTCGCACAACGTGGTCATCGGGCATTCCTACGGCAGCACCGTCATCGGCGCCGCCACCACCGACGGAGGCTCACTGAACGTCGACGATCTGGTCTTCGTCGCGAGCCCAGGTGTCGACGCGGAGCGCGTCGACGAATTGCGACTCGATACGACGGCGGAAGCCGATATGGGTGAACACGTCTACGCAACAACAGCATTCTGGGACCCCGTGCAGCTGATACCGAGAGCGCTCGGGATACACGGTTTCGATCCGGCCGACCCCACGTTCGGCGCCCAGGTATTCACGAGCGCACCAGGCTCACCGGGATTGGCAGTGCACAGCGACTACTGGAATGCAGAAAATCCGGCCCTGAAAACTCTGGGCCGGATCATCAGCGGGAAGTGAGCAGGAACTATCCGAGTTCACGCTTGAGGTTGTCCAGCACCGTAGCCTGAATGCGCTGCAAGCCCTTGGGCGCAAACGTCCGCTCGAAGAATCCGCCGATACCCGTAGCGCCCTGCCACTGAGTCAGCGTTGTCACGGTGGTACCCGTACCGTTGGGGGCCACGGTCCACGTGGTCACCATGCTGGAATTGGCATCCTTCTCCGTGATGACGTTGCCCTCGACCGTGACCGTCGCCTTGACGTTGCGCGAACGCTTTTCCGTCGCCTTGAGGGTCCACTCCGCAACTGTTCCGTTGCCCTGGCCACCACTGAGCACCTTGTAGTCGAGGTACTGCTCCGACAGAATGCGCGGGCGCACCGTCTCGTAATCGGAGAGTGCCGCGAGCACCTGCTCCGGTGTATGTGGAACGACCGTCGAACTCATTGCGTTGACCTGACCCATTACCCGTACTACTCCTCAGTTGACTACCTGCATGCTGCACAGACCCTTGTTTCCATACTGCCTGTTCCGGCCCGGTATCTCGACTATCGACCAGATCATGTGAGCTGGTTCACTATCGGTGCCGCAAATCCGCGACCGTTTGCAACAACTCGATCAAATTCCCGCAAATCGACCCCTACCGATGGCCCCCAGCAACCGCTAGGGATAGCGTCGAGGTTGTGACTCTCTCGTTCAATGGGGTAGTTCCGAAGTTTTCCAGGATCCGGGCAGGTAAGCGTCCGGGTTCCGACGGCGCGCGCGAAACCGGTTTTGCGCGGCACCGGGAAGGTGTTGCGCGACTTCTCGCGTCGTATCACGCGATACCCCCCGATGGTTCGGTCCGACTGGCCAAGAAGACCTCCAACCTGTTCCGGGCCCGTGCCAAGTCGTCGACTCCCGGCCTCGACGTCAGCGGGCTCACCGGTGTGATCGCCGTCGACCCGGTGGCACGGACGGCAGACGTCGCCGGCATGTGCACGTACGAGGACCTTGTCGACGCAACGCTTGCGTACGGGCTGGCGCCACTCGTCGTGCCCCAACTCAAGACCATCACGCTCGGTGGCGCCGTCACCGGGTTGGGAATCGAATCCACGTCCTTCCGAAACGGATTGCCGCACGAATCCGTTCTGGAGATCGACATCCTCACCGGAAACGGCGAGATCGTCACCGCCACACCTGACGGTGAACACGCCGAACTGTTCTTCGGTTTCCCCAATTCCTACGGCACCCTCGGCTATTCCACGCGGCTCAAGATCACCCTCGAACCGGTGAAAAAGTATGTAGCCCTGCGCCATCTGCGTTTCGATTCATTGAAAGCACTCGAAACCACGATGGACCGCATCGTCACCGACCGGGAGTACGACGGCGTCGCGGTCGACTACCTCGACGGTGTCGTCTTTACCGATGCCGAGAGCTACCTCACGCTCGGAGTTCAGACCGACGACGATGGGCCGGTCAGCGACTACACGGGACAGAACATCTTCTACCGTTCGATCCAGCATCCGTCGCTGGTGCATCCCAAAACCGATCGCCTCACCATCCGGGACTACCTGTGGCGCTGGGACACCGACTGGTTCTGGTGCTCGCGGGCCTTCGGAGCCCAGAACCCCAAGATCCGGCGCTTGTGGCCCAAGCAGTACCTCCGCAGCAGCTTCTACTGGAAACTGATCGCCCTCGACCACAAGTACGACATCGGCGATCGCCTCGAAAAGCGCAAGGGAAAGCCCCCACGTGAACGCGTCGTCCAGGACGTCGAGGTGCCCATCGAACGAACCGCGGATTTTGTCTCCTGGTTCCTCGAGGAAATCCCGATCGAACCGCTGTGGTTGTGCCCGTTGCGTC
Organism: Rhodococcus sp. ACPA4; assembly: GCF_002300185.1. NCBI lineage: Bacteria > Bacillati > Actinomycetota > Actinomycetes > Mycobacteriales > Nocardiaceae > Rhodococcus > Rhodococcus sp. ACPA4. The sequence goes on along the minus strand of NZ_NSDY01000001.1, from coordinate 4,936,027 downwards.
TTCGCGAGCCCAGTCCCGCCGGAACCTCCGCAGCGCGGCCTTGGCCGTTGTACCCTCTCGAACCCAAGCGCACCTACGTCAACATCGGCTTCTGGTCTTCGGTGCCGATCGTTCCCGGTGAGCGCGAGGGAGCAGCAAACAGATTGATCGAGGACAAGGTCGGCGACTTCGACGGACACAAGTCCCTCTACTCCGACTCCTATTACTCGAAAGAAGATTTCGAGGCGCAGTACTACGGCGGCGACCGATACCTGCACCTCAAGGATCGCTACGACCCCCATTCGCGTTTATTGGACCTATTTTCTAAGGCGGTGCAACGTAAATGACCACGTTCAAGGATTCCAAGAACCAAGAAAAGCTCTCCATCGCAGAGATTCTCGAGACGCTTTCCGACGGCATGCTGCCGCTTCGATTCACCGCCTACGACGGTAGTGTCGCCGGACCTGAGGATGCCGACTACGGCCTCCACCTCAAGTCGACCCGCGGAACCACCTATCTTGCAACAGCTCCCGGCGATCTCGGCATGGCACGCGCCTACGTCTCCGGCGACCTCGAAGCCGAGGGTGTTCATCCCGGCGACCCGTACGAGATCCTTCGCGTCATGGGCGACGAACTACACCTCAAGCGCCCCTCCGCACTGACGCTTGCCAGCATCACCCGCTCCCTCGGCTGGGATTTGTTGCGTCCCATCGCGCCGCCGCCGCAGGAACACCTTCCCCGCTGGCGCCGCGTCGCAGAAGGACTGCGGCACTCCAAATCTCGTGACGCCGAAGTCATCCATCACCACTACGACGTCTCCAACACATTCTACGAGTACGTCCTCGGCCCCTCGATGACCTACACCTGCGCGACCTACGAGAACGCCGAACAGACTCTCGAGCAGGCACAGGAGAACAAGTACCGCTTGGTGTTCGAGAAGCTCGGACTCCAAGAAGGCGACCGCCTCCTCGACATCGGCTGCGGTTGGGGTTCGATGGTCCGCTACGCCGCCCGCCGCGGCGTCAAGGTGATCGGCGTGACCCTCTCCCGCGAACAAGCCGACTGGGCACAGAAAGCCATCGAGGGCGAGGGGCTCGCCGACCTCGCCCAGGTTCGTTTCTCCGACTACCGCGACGTTGCCGAATCGGGTTTCGACGCAATCTCTTCCATCGGACTGACCGAACACATCGGCGTCGGGAACTACCCGGCGTACTTCGAATTCCTCAAGGGCAAACTTCGCGAAGGTGGGCGTCTGCTCAACCACTGCATCACCCGACCGGACAATCGCAGCAGTGCCAAGGCCGGCGGGTTCATCGACCGGTACGTCTTCCCAGACGGGGAGCTCACCGGTTCCGGCCGCATCATCTCCGAGATCCAGAACGTGGGACTCGAAGTGCGGCACGAGGAGAACATCCGCGAGCACTACGCCCTGACCCTTGCGGCGTGGTGCCAGAATCTGGTCGACAACTGGGAGGTCTGCGTCGCGGAGGTCGGTGAAGGTACCGCTCGCGTGTGGGGCCTCTACATGGCCGGCTCACGCCTGGGCTTCGAGCGCAATGTCGTTCAGCTGCACCAGGTTCTGGCTGTCAAACTCGGCGCCAAGGGCGAGGCACATGTGCCGTTGCGCCCGTGGTGGAAGGGGTAGGGGCCTTCGGCTCCTGTGTGCTTTTCTCTCCCCAGAACTGAGCGAACGTACCTTTCAGCGCGTTAGATGCGCCGAAAGGTACGTTCGCTCTTTTCAGGTGGGTCTGAATCAGCCCTTCAGCGACGCCGGCGGCGTGAACCGCTCACCGTACTTGGCTGCCAATTCCTCGGCGCGAGCGACAAATCCAGCCTTGCCGCCCTCGTAACCGGTGACGAACTGGCTGACGCCACCCGTCCAGGCCGGGTAGCCGATACCCATGATGGAGCCGATGTTGGCGTCGGCCGTCGTCATGAGGACACCTTCGTCGAAGCACTTGACGGTCTCGATGGCTTCGATGAAGAGCATGCGGTCGATGAGATCCTGGAGCGGCGCTTCCGTCGATCCTGACTTGAAGGCATCACGCAGACCCGGCCACAGGCCGGTGCGCTTGCCGTCTGCGTACTCGTAGAATCCGCCGCCGCCGAGACGACCGGTGCGACCACCGTCGACGAGGGTGTTGATGACGTCGCCTGCCGGATCTGCGGGCAATTCCTTGCCTTCGGCCTTGGCGGCATCCGCGCTTTCCTTGCGGATCTTCTGCATCAGAGTGAGGTTGAGCTCATCCGAAAGCTGCAGCGGCGCAGCCGGGTAACCTGCCTGCATACCGGCCTGTTCGATGGTGGCCGGTTCGATACCCTCGGCCAGCATGCCGATGGCTTCGTTGATGAAGGTGCCGATGACGCGCGAGGTGAAGAAGCCGCGCGAGTCGTTGACCACGATCGGCGTCTTGCGGATGGCCTGGACGTAGTCGAATACGCGAGCCAATGCCTCGTCGGACGTCTTCTCACCGCGGATGATCTCCACCAGCGGCATCTTGTCGACGGGCGAGAAGAAGTGGATGCCGATGAAATCTTCCTGGCGCTTCACACCGGTCGCCAGACCCGTGATGGGAAGCGTCGAGGTGTTGGAACCCAGCAGTGCGTTGGGTGCAACGATGTCCTCGATCTCCTGGAACACCTTGTGCTTGAGTTCCTGACTCTCGAAAACTGCCTCGATGACGAAGTCGACGCCCGCAAAATCGGCCGGGTCAGCCGTCGGGGTGATCTTGGCAAGAAGTGCGTCGGACTTCTCCTGCGTGGTCTTGCCACGCGAAAGTGCCTTGGCTTCAATACCTTCGGAGTAAGCCTTGCCCTTGTTGGCAGCCTCGATGGTGACGTCCTTGAGGACCACCTCGAAGCCCGCCTTCGCGGACACGTAGGCAATGCCTGCACCCATCATGCCTGCACCGAGAACGCCAACCTTGGTGATCGGGGTCTTCCCGATACCGGCGGGACGTGAGCCGCCGCCGTTGATGGCCTGCAGGTCGAAGAAGAACGCCTGGATCATGTTCTTCGCAACACGACCCGTCACGAGGGACGTGAAGTAACGAGCCTCGATGAGCATCGCGTTGTCGATGTCGACCTGCGAGCCCTCGACCGCTGCGGCCATGATGGCACGCGGAGCGGGCATGGGAGCACCCTTGAGCTGCTTACGCAGGTTCGCCGGGAACGCCGGAAGGTTGGCGGCAAATGCCGGGGTGGACGGAGTTCCACCGGGGATCTTGTAGCCCTTCTTGTCCCAAGGCTGAACGCCGCCTTCGGGATTGGCCTTGATCCATGCCTTCGCGGCCGGAACCAGTTCCTCGACGGAACCGACGACCTCGTCGACGATGCCAACTTCCTTGGCCTCTACCGGTCCGCGCTGCTGACCCTGCAGGAGCAGGTTCAGGAGGGCGTTCTGCAGGCCGAGCAGACGGACGGTGCGCACGATGCCGCCGCCGCCTGGGAGCAGTCCGAGAGTGACCTCGGGCAGACCGATCTTGACGCCCTTGACATCTGCGGCAATGCGGTAGTGCGTCGCGAGGGCAATTTCGAGGCCGCCGCCGAGCGCTGCACCGTTGATCGCGGAGACTACGGGCTTGCCGAGGGTCTCGAGTCGACGCAACGCGGCCTTGATGGTTCCGACCTCGGCGAAGATGTCGGGAGCCTGCTCGGGCCCGACCTTGATCATGTTCTTGAGGTCACCGCCCGCGAAGAACGTCTTCTTGGCCGAAGTGAGGACAACTCCGGTGATGGAGTCCTTCTCCTCGTACAAGCGGTCGACAGTGGCCTGCATCGACGCCTTGTACAGGTCGTTCATGGTGTTGGCGCCCTGGTTGGGGTCGTCCATGGTGAGCAGGACGATGCCGTCGGAGTCCTGCTCCCAGTTGATCATGTTGTTCTCGGTCACGCTGATTCGTCTCCTGTAGTCCGGTCGCGTCAGACGCGCTCGATGATGGTGGCAACGCCCATACCGCCGCCGATGCACAGCGTGACGAGAGCACGCTTGCCACCGCGACGCTCGAGTTCGTCGACCATCGTGCCGAGAATCATTGCGCCAGTGGCGCCGAGCGGGTGTCCCATGGCGATTGCGCCACCGTTGACGTTGAGCTTCTCGTCCGGAATGTTGAGGTCCTTCTGGAACTTCAGGACGACGGAGGCAAAAGCCTCGTTGATCTCGAACAGGTCGATGTCGTCAACCGTCAGGCCGGCCGCAGCCAGAACCTTCTTGGTTGCCGGCGTCGGGCCGGTGAGCATGATCGTGGAATCGGCACCGCTGGTCGCCGTCGCGACGACGCGGGCACGCGGGGTCAAATTCATTGCCTGACCGGCACTCTCGGAGCCCACGAGCACCAGTGCGGCGCCGTCGACGATTCCCGAGCTGTTACCACCGTGGTGAACGTGGTTGATCTTCTCGACCCAGTGGTACTTCTGCAGCGCTACCGCGTCGAAGCCGCCGACCTCACCGACGACACTGAACGCGGGTGCAAGTCCGGCAAGGTTTGCCGCCGTGGTGCCCGGACGCATGTGCTCGTCGTTGTCGAGAACGGTGATGCCGTTGATGTCCTTGACCGGGACAACGGACTTGGCAAAGTATCCGCCGGTCCAAGCCTTCGCGGCCAGATCCTGCGACCGGACGGCGTACGCGTCGACATCGTCACGCGAGAAACCCTCGATGGTGGCGATGAGGTCTGCGCCGACGCCCTGCGGAACGAAGTAGTTGTCGTAGTTGGTGGCCGGGTCCAGTGCCCACGGTCCGCCGTCCGAGCCCATCGGGACCCTCGACATGGACTCGACGCCACCGGCGATCACGAGCTCGTCCCAACCGGAGCGAACCTTCTGGGCTGCCATGTTCACGGCTTCCAAACCGGACGCACAGAAGCGGTTGATCTGCACGCCACCGACGGTGTCAGGAAGCTTCGCGTCGTTGACAGCGATGCGCGCCATGTCGGCACCCTGATCGCCCACCGGCCCGACGATCCCGAGGATGAGATCGGAGATCCGGTCTTCGTCGAGATCGGGGAAGCGCACGCGCAGTTCCTGGATCAGACCCGTGACCAGCGAAATCGGCTTGACCGAGTGCAAAGACCCTGTCTTCTTGCCGCGGCCTCGCGGGGTACGGATGGCTTCATAAATGAATGCCTCTGTGGTCACTGTGAGGTGTTCCTTCCGTCTAATTCGTCGAACCGGCCTGCAGTCAGACCTCCGGTCCACCCACTGTAGAACGTGTTCCAAATTATTGGGAAGGACCAAAGCGATCGTGCTTGATGACCGAGAGGATCAGACGGGCCGCACCTACTCGAGCTTGCGTGCTCCCAGGACGTCCTTGAGCAGTTCCTTTGCCACTTCCTCCGGGTCGCGACGGGTTGTCGGATCGGCAGGTTGCGCAGCCTCCGCGAACATCTGCTTTTCTTCTTCCGGCGTTGCCGCGGCAGGTGTCGCTTCGTAGTCGACCTCGGGGGCCGGTCCAGGGTCGTCCGGGTAATCCGGAGCCTCGGGCGGCGGAATGTCGTCGGAACCGCGATCTGCGCCCTGCGGCCGCGATGTCGACGCAGGAGCCTTGGCCGCCCGCTCCTGACTTGGCCGCGAGAACCGTGGCGCTGCCGCCGGGCGCGCCGGAGCCTCGGCCGCCTTGGCTGCCGGACCCGAACCGGCCGGGACAACCGGTGCACCCTCCTGGTATTCCACTTGCCAAGTGCCACCGAACATTTCGGAAAGCACTTCACAGATGACCGCCGCATTGTGCGGCGAGGTGACACGCGCACCGAGCACCGGAGTGACATGCGCAATCACCAACACATGGCCACGCACATCGTGAACCGTCGCGGCCGACAGCATGGCCGGTAGGACCTTGTTTCGCTCACCCACCTTGTTGCGCAACGTATTCCACGACTCGCGGAGTGTTTCGACGGTCGGGCCTGCCGAAGCTGGGGCCGCGACCGGTACCTCTTCCTCAACCGGAGTGGGCTCGGGTTCCGGTTCGGCAACCGGCGCGGGCTCGACAACGGGCTCAGGCGCAGGTTCGGGTGCAGCCTCAACCACCGGAGCAGGTTCGGGCTCAACAATCGACTCAGGCGCAGGTACAACCTCAACCACCGGCGCGGGCGCAGGTTCAGGCGCGGCCTCGACTACAGGTGCGGGCGGCACAACCTCCGGCTCTGCTTTGCGCTGCGACGGACGCTGGAACTTGGACTCCACTGGAGGCTCTGGGGACGGCGCCGGCGCAGCATGCACTGCCGGCGGAGCCGTACTCGAAGCAGCAACAACGGACCCTACCGGCGCGAAACCTGCTGCCGGGATACCTCTTTCGACCTTTTCCAACCGCTGAAGCAGAGCCGATTCGGAATCCGACGCCGATGGCAGCAGCATCCTCGCGCACATCACTTCGAGCAACAGACGAGGGGCGGTGGCGCCGCGCATCTCACCCAGCCCGGCGTGGACGGTCTCGGCAAAACGCGTCAGGGTGGCCGGTCCGACGTTCTGAATCTGTTCACGCATGGTGACCAGTTCAGCTTCGGGTGCGTCGACCAATCCTGTTTCGGCAGCGTCGGGAACTGCTTGCATCAGGATGAGATCGCGGAGGCGTTCGAGGAGGTCGAGTGCAAATCTACGGGGATCGTGCCCGGCGTCCATGACACGTTCGACGGTTCCGAACAGCGCGGCACCGTTACCGGCGGACAGTGCGTCCACGGCCTCGTCGATGAGGGCCACGTCGGTAACGCCGAGAAGTGAGAGAGCCCGCGGGTAGGTGACGCCTTCGTCGCCGGCTCCGGCCAGGAGCTGATCGAGAACGCTGAGAGAGTCACGCGGCGATCCGCCACCGGCCTTGATGACCAATGGGTACACCGCCGGCTCGACAGCGACGTTCTCTTGCGCACACACGTTCTCGAGGAGCCCGCGCATCGTGGACGGCGCGAGAAGCCGGAACGGATAGTGGTGCGTACGCGACCGAATGGTCGGAAGGACCTTTTCGGGTTCCGTGGTCGCGAAGACGAAGATGAGATGCTCGGGCGGCTCTTCCACGATCTTGAGGAGTGCGTTGAAACCCGCCGCCGTGACCATGTGGGCCTCGTCGATGATGAAGATGCGGTAGTTCGACTCGGCCGGCGCGTAGAAGGCTTTGTCGCGAAGCTCACGGGTGTCGTCGACACCACCGTGACTCGCGGCGTCGAGTTCGGTGACATCGACGTTGCCGGAACCGCCAGGACCGAGCGCGATACAGGAGTTGCACACTCCACACGGCGTCGACGTCGGGCCTTCCTTGCAGTTCAGTGAACGCGCCAGAATACGAGCTGACGACGTCTTTCCGCAGCCACGAGGGCCGGAGAACAGATAGGCATGGTTGATACGCCCTGCGTCGAGGGCGGTGCTCAGTGGTGCGGTGACATGTTCCTGCCCCACCACCTCGGCGAAGGACGCCGGTCGATACTTCCGGTACAGGGCCACGCGCAAAGACTACCGGCGAGGTACGACAGCTCGCCCGGTGCGGGTGCAACGCCCAGACGGATACGAAACATGTTCGCAACATGGTCGCAGCGCAGTGGAAACCACACGCACCCATCGTGGATGCCGAGCATGCGGACAGGTCCGCATGTGGGAGGAGAAAACTGTGCCCGCCACCATCGACGCCGGAGCAACCGCCTGGTTGCTCATCAGCACCGCACTCGTTCTACTGATGACTCCGGGCCTTGCCTTGTTCTACGGCGGCATGGTCCGCTCGACCGGCGTACTGAACATGATCATGATGAGCTTCGTCTCCATCGCGCTTGTCACCGTGGCCTGGCTGTTCGTGGGTTACAGCCTCGTATTCGGTGACGATCACGGCGGCATCATCGGCGGACTCGAACACCTCGGGATGGCAGGTATCGACCCGTCGACCGTGCACGGGAACGTTCCGGAAGTGCTGTTCGCGACCTTCCAACTGACGTTCGCCATCCTGACCGCAGCACTGATCAGTGGCGCCATCGCAGACCGGGCAAAGTTTTCCGCCTGGATGATCTTCGTCCCGATCTGGTCCCTCCTCGTCTACGCACCGGTCGCTCACTGGGTGTGGAATCCGGACGGTTGGCTGGCTCGAATGGGAGCCCTCGACTACGCGGGCGGCTTGGTCGTCGAGATCGTCTCCGGCGCGTCTGGCCTCGCTCTGGCTCTGGTCCTCGGTCAGCGCATGGGATTCAAAGCCGAGTCGATGCGTCCGCACAACCTTCCCTTCGTCCTGCTCGGCGTCGGCCTGCTGTGGTTCGGGTGGTTCGGTTTCAACGCCGGTTCCGCTCTTGCCGCCGACGGTATGGCCGCGCAGATCTTCCTCAACACCCTCGTCGCCGGTTGCACCGGCCTGTTGGGCTGGCTGTTCGTCGAGCAGAACCGCGACGGCCATCCCACGACCTTCGGCGCCGCGTCCGGCGTCGTTGCCGGCCTTGTGGCAATCACGCCGTCCTGCGGAACCGTCAATATGTTCGGGGCCGTGATCATCGGACTGATCGCCGGCATCGTCTGCTCCTATGCCGTTGGCTGGAAGCACAAGCTCGGCTACGACGACTCCCTCGACGTGGTCGGCGTGCACCTCGTCGGCGGCATCATCGGATCCCTGTTGATCGGACTCCTCGCGACGGCCGTCATGACCGGCGGCCCTGAAGGACTCTTCTACGGTGGCGGTCTTGCACAGCTCGGTAAGCAGTTTGTCGGTGTTGTCGTCGTCGCGCTCTATGCCTTCGGTGTCACCTACGGCCTCGGCAAGCTGATCGATCGAACCTTCGGCTTCCGCATCTCGCGCGAAGACGAGGCCCGCGGAATCGACGTCGCACTGCACGCCGAGTCCGCCTACGAGCACGGCGTCCTCGGACACGGTCCGATCGGCGGCCAGAACCCCAGTCCGTTCCTTCAGCGTCAGCGAGAGGAACGTGGGGAACGAGAACGCGACCGGGACTGAAGGCAGGGGTCAGCGGGGATCACCGCCTGCACAAGGCTCGTAGACCGAACTCGCGAAATCCGGGACGGTAGGTGCCGGCGAACCAGCGAGGGGCGCCTGCTCTTCCCATGATTCCTTGGTGATGGTCATCGGCAGGTAGGCGTCCTTCAACGCTTCCCAGGCCGCAGTTCCCGCCTCCGGAGCCACGCCGGTCAGCTCTGCCATCCACTTCCCCATTACGGCGGCGTTTTGCGGATCCTGCGAGAAATCGTAGGTGTCCCACATCGCCTTGCAGTAATTCATGACGTCATTCGGACGCTCTGCGATCGTGCTGCAGGACGCGGTGGGATAACCGTGATTGAGACCCGACAGCGCATTGCCGGGCTTACCGATGATGTCCGTGACACGCACGAACTCGGATTCGGAGAGCTGCGACGCCATGGTGGGACCGTAATAGAGGACGTCGACCTGTTTGGCCTTGAACGCCGCGATTGCGGTGGCAGGCGCTCCGACTCCGACAAAAGTTATGTCCTTGGCCGGATCCATACCCGCCTCTTGTGCCATCTGGCTGATCCACAATTCCATTCCCGCACCACGGGCTGTCACGCCGATCGTTTTGCCTTTGATGCTTGCCATCGTGGTGTCGGGATCGGCTGGGTCACCGGCAATCTCGGTTCCCGGTTGCGCGATCACATCCATCGTGTTGCCCACCAGGGAGCCAAGAGCTTTCACGCATGCGCCCTTCTCGATCGCCGGCCACAGCATCGCCGGCACCATCGAACCGACCGTGAGGTCGTTGGAGATGACCGCGGCGGCAACAGCATTGGTCAAGGCAGGTGGATTCAATTCGACGTTGACTCCACGCTTGTCGAAGAACCCCTCGTTCTCGGCGACGACGGTAAGCAGATCGGTGGGCACCCCTTGGGTGACTCCGATCCTCATGACGGAACCCTCTGCCGAAGCGGCATCACTCCCGCATGCCCCCAAAGTGAATGCGGCAACTGTCGTAGCGGCGATGAACATCGTCTTCGATGTCCGGAAACTTTGCGTGTTCAACTGATGTCCTCGAATACTCAAGTGGGTGACGGAATGTGGAGCCTGGACTAGATGACGACGCCGCCGTTGACGCTGATCACCTGGCCGACGAGATAGTGATTTTCACCGGCTAGGTAGAGCGCCAGGGACGCATATTCCTCAGGCTTTCCGAGCCGTCCGACCGGGATCATTTGATAGAGATTCTGCTTTTCCTCGTCGGTGGCATGTTCGAGATAGGCCTCGAACGGCGGAGTGAGCACACCTCCGCACGCGATTGCGTTCACAAAGATGTTGGCGCCGGCTACATCCAGGGCGACAGTCTTGGTCAGGTTCGCTACGGCGGCCTTGCTCGCGGAGTAACCAGGACTGTGCATGCTTGCGGTGGATATACCGGCGACAGAGGAAATGTTGACGATCCGGCCGTACTGCTGAGGTTCCATGTACTTCAGTGCCTCGCGGGTGCAGTAGAACAGGCCGTGCACGTTGACATCCCACCACCGGAGCCAGTCGTCATCATCGAGGCTGCTGGTAATTCCGACTGCGCGCCGAGGAACAGGTGTCGTGACGTACTCGTAGTGCTTGTTACGTCGAATCTCGTCGGCCGGCGAGGTCGGCACAATTGCCGCATTGTTCACGAGAATGTGGACGGTACCGAATCTCTCTGCTGCAGCCGTGAACATTTCGGCCACTTCACTTTTCGACGAGACATCACAACGAACCGGAAGACTCTCGCGCCCCAAGCCCTCGATCTCGGCTGATACCTCTGCGAGTTTGTCACCCTGAACATCACACAGGACAAGGTTCGCGCCTTCCTCGGCCATCGCGAGTGCGATAGCCCGGCCAAGACCTTGTCCGGCGCCCGTGACAACCGCAACCCGGTTGAGAAGTTTCATGCACAATCCCTTTCTCGAAGAAATACGTGTGCCGACAAAAAGGTGTGGACAACAGGGTTTTCGGGCACCGAGCATGTCGCGGGGCAATGCTCGGCCCAATCGATGTGACGACCATCACGCTACAGTCGGTCCCGGCGACCGCGTTGACAGATTGGGTCGATATCCTTGACGACATGGGACAACACGTCGAGAGTTCGGGCCGTCGATGCTGAGGCTACGTAGTGCTGTCTTGAACGGATATGTCGAAGTGGCACAGTCGGTTGGACTGAATCCTCACCCCCTGATGCGGGTTGCCGGGATCGACCCCGCCTCGTTTGCCGCGACGCAGGGATGGATCGCAGCGAAGTCCGTGAGCGAGTTGCTCGAACTCTCCGCATCACAATCGGGCCGTGACGATTTCGGCCTCAGAATGTCCCTTGATCGCGGTGTGTCGAACCTCGGTCCGGTGGGCCTGATCGCACGCGAGGAGCCCGACGTACGGAGCGCACTCGGAATCGTATTGCGCCACATGAAATTACACAACGAAGCAATCCGTCTCGATTTGACAGAATCTCGCGGCCTGGCCACGATTCGAGTGACGCCGATGGACGGGATGATCCTGGGACAGCAATCGGTGGATCTGGTTGTCGCGTCGACCCTACGAGTCCTGTGCGATTTCCTGCCCGACGAATGGCTACCGATATCCACCTGTTTCACACACGCTGCGCCCGCCGACGACGAGATGCACATTCGCATCTTCGGCCCGTCCATCCACTTCGATCACGAGATCGACGGAATCATCATTGCAACAAGCGATTTGGATGCACCAAATCGACTGTCCAACCCCGTACTTCGTCCGTTCGCCCAAGAGTATCTCGGACTACTCGCACCGCCGGAGAACCCGTCCCTGGCCGGACAGGTCCGAGACCTGATCGCCACACTGCTACCGACAGAGCATTGCTCGGTGACGCGTATCGCGCGCAGTCTGGGGATGGACAGGCGGACACTGCATCGGAGATTAGCGCAGTCGGGTGAGACGTACTCGTCGATCCTGGATGCGGTGCGACGCGATCACGCCACCTTGTCGATCGAGCGCGGGGATCGCTCCCTCACCGAAATCTCGGTGGAACTCGGGTTTTCCGAATTGAGCGCGTTCTCGAGGTGGTTCCGCCAACAGTTCGGGTGCAGTCCGAAGGCCTGGCCGCAACAGTAACTCCGGGCCGTTCACCGACTGCTTCGATGATGTCCGAGGTAGGCAATAGTGGACCGACTGGCGGTACAGCCGTCAGCCAACTGGAGCAATCGGTGTCGACCGAACCTTCTCGATGAACTCGCGGGTTTCCTCGGCATCACGCGGACGGTAGAGGCGCATGCCGTAATAGAACTTCTGCCCCTCCGTCGCGCGGATGACGTTCGGCTTGTTCGCTACGCGGTCGTCACCGAACCAGATGCTGATGGTGCCGTCGTCGTTGCGAACCAGTTCGCTGTCGGACAGGCCAGGTCGGTCGACGTCGAGCCAGCCCATCCCGTCGTACTTGATCACCGAGAAGTATCCGTTGCGCTCGTAGTCCAGCGGCGGAACAGCAAAGGTCCACACATCCACACCGGTGGATGTGGCCACCGCCTGGAAGTATTGGGCATCCTCGGGCGGCAGACCACCCCAGCCCAGGCGGGCGCCCAACAGGTGCTGGTAAGAATCCGTACTGACGGGGGTACCGAAGCCCTTGGAGAAGTCCGCCTCGGCGGCATGAGTTTCCAGCTCGGCGCCGACCGACTTGCGGGTGTCCTCGTCGAACTCCCGGCCTCGGTACGGATTGGACGTCGCGGCGGTGATCCGGCGTGCATCCTGCAACTCGTGGGCGCGGGCGAGCCCGCCCCCGGTCGCGGTGCGGCCCGCCACATACACATGAGTGCCGGTGGACAGGTCGGCGTTGCGCACTGTCAAAATCTCACCGGGGTAGATGACACCGACGACGTAATGGTTCTCGTCGATGATCTCGGCCACCTGGTATTCGCTGGACGGCGCGAGCGAGAAGGTGGCTTCCTCGGTCACGTCGACGACGGCGAAGGAGTAGATCAGGTCCACGTTCGACCGGATCACGACCTGGGTTTCGACGTTCACCGGCACCCTGGAGTGAAAGTACCTGTTGACGGGGGCCTTGGTGAGCTGCTCCCGGAAGTAGTGCGCGGTTTCAGCCTCGACGAAGTTGTCTCGGGTTACGATCTCGGCCACGGGGCGTCCCTTCTCGAATCAACAGATCAACGACGACGCTAATCGCCCGTGGAACCGCTGCCTTCGCCCGCCGCGGGTGAATTCACTGGCTGCGATATCTGCCCGCCCTGCATCATCGGCCGAGTTAGATCGAGCCCGCATCCCTGGAGAACCCTTTCGCGTCAGGGCGTGACCGACGCCTTCGCTGTGGACGGTTCAGCGCACTCTGGCGATCCCTCGCCCATCCGATCGCGACGATGTGCATGATCGACCGCCACACCTCTGCCCTGTCACGTGTGTTCGCGACAGGGCCTTCTCACTGGCGGGGTCAACTAATCAATCACGGCTGCCTTACGGGCCAACCGCCGCGCGTGCTCGCTGCGCGAGAATCAGTGCGAGTTCAGCGTTGCGCGCAACTCCCCCAACATGTCACGGAACTCCTTGCTGCTTTCCAGGCCGGCCTCATCTCGAGGTCGATCCATCTCGATTTTCATATCCACCACAACCTCACCGGCGCGCATGGCAACTACCCGATCCGCGATGAGCAATGCCTCGTTCAGATCGTGTGTCACGAAAACCACGGTCTGCCGTTCCTGGCTCCACACATCAAGGAATTCGTCGCGAACCACGTCGCGGGTCTGCGCATCCAGCGCCGAGAACGGCTCATCCATGAGGATCAATGCCGGCTTCATCACCCACGTCCGGGCGAGAGCCGCACGCTGACGCATGCCCTGCGACAGTTGCCACGGGTACCGGTCCGCTGCAGCCTCGAGTCCGACTCTGCGCAGCATCTCCATCGACCGCTCACGCCGCTCGGCCTTTCCGACATGAGCAAGCTCCATACCGAGCTCCACATTCTGCCTGGCCGTACGCCACGGATACAGCGCGTCACGGGCGAACATGTATCCCATCTCCGAACGCGCCTGCGCCGGACTGGTGCCCAGCACCGAGACGGAGCCGGTGGTCGGATGAATCAATCCCCCCATCAGATTCAGCGCTGTTGTCTTTCCGCAGCCACTGTGTCCTACCAGTACCAACAGCTCACCCCGCTTACCCGTGAGCGAGAGATCTCGAACTCCGGAGAAGGTGCTCGCGCCAGCTGGCGTGTAATCCAATGTTGCAGAACGAATCTCGAACGCGGGGTCTTCGACTGCAACGGCGTTGTCGGTTCCCACAGCTTTCACTCCTGTATACGTCATCATGCGTCCTGCGGGGGTTGCCAACGAAGAATCGACTTCTCGATACGCCCGGCGGCAGCGTTGAACACTGCGGCGATCACTGCAAGAACGATCAGCGCGGCGTACACCGTCCCGAGGTCGAACGCAGCCGAGGATGCCGAGATCTGCTGCCCCAAGCCACTTGTCGAGGCGATGAGTTCCGCGCCGACTACGCCGAGGAGCGAGTAGATCAGGCCTAGCCGAAGACCGGCGAAGATGGACGGCACGGCCACCGGCAAGAGCACCTTGTAGAAGCGCTGCCACTTACTCGCTCCCATGACCACGGACAGCCGAAGCAATTCCGAGTCGGCACTCGAAACACCGGCCCTGGTATTGATGGTGATGATGAAGACAACCAGCGTGAATGCCAGGACGATTTTCGAGGTCGAACCGATACCGAAGTAGATGACGAACACCGGGGCAAGAGCAATGCGCGGCATCGCATTGATCGCGTCCAGGAACGGAGAAACCACGGCCTCGACGCTCGGCGCCAGCGCGAGCCCGATGCCCGCGGCAATACCGATCACCGCGCTCAGAATCAATGCGATGAAGGCCGCAGACACCGTCGACCACAGGTCAGGCCAGAAAGTGCCTTTCTCCTGCCAAGCTAGAAAGGCCTCCCACACGAGCTTCGGGTTCGACACCACCAGCTTGTTCTCACCGGCGTAGTTGTAGCTGATCTGCCAGGCAGCCAGTATCGCGATCAGCAGCGCTATCTGCACCGCGAGTAATGATCCGCCGGAAAGTTTGGCCTTGGCGCCGGTAGCGCCGACAACAACTTTCTTACCCTTCGGCTTCTTTTCCTCTGGTGGGACAGGTTGAAGTACCGGGTCGACGCGCGTCGTCGCGACGGCAGCGGGAGGGGTCATCGCGGATCACCACCCGTGCACGGTTCGTACACCGAGCTGGCGAAATCCGGGGCGACGGGAGCCGGCGAACCAGCCAACTCGGCTTGCGCTTCCCACGATTCCTGCGTGATGGTCATCGGCAGATACGTCGATTTCAGTGCGTCCCAGGCTGCCGGTCCCCCGGCAGGCGAGACACCGATCAGCTCGGACATCCATTTGCCCATCGCCGCAGCGTTTTTGGGATCCTGCGCAAAATCGTAGGTGTCCCACATCGCCTTGCAGTAGTTCAACAAGTCGTTCGGGCGTTGCTCGATCGTGTTGCAGGACGCCGAGGGATACCCCTGAACAAGCGAGGAAAGCGCATTCCCGGGCTTGCCGATAATGTCCGTCACGCGCACTACTTCGGATTCGGGCAACTGCTCGGCCATAGTGGGGCCGTAGTAGAGAACGTCAACCTGCTTGGCCTTGAACGCCTGGATTGCTGTGGCCGGCGCTCCGACTCCCACGAACGTGACGTCCTTGGCCGGGTCCAGACCGGCATCGTTGAGCAGCTGCGTAATCCACAGTTCCATGCCGGATCCACGGGAAGTGACACCGATGGTCTTTCCTTTGATGCTCGCCATAGTGGTGTTGGGATCGGTGGGGTCACCGGCGATCTCGGTGCCCGGCTGCGCAATCACATCCATCGTGTTTCCCAGCGTGGAGCCCAAAGCCTTTGCACAAGCGCCCTTGTCGATTGCCGGCCACAAGGTCCCGGGCACCATGGTCCCGACAGTGATGTCGTTCGAAATGACGGCGGCGGAGAGGGCGGTGGTCAAGGAGGGAGGCATCAGTTCGACGTTGACCCCACGCTTGTCGAAGAAGCCCTCGTTTTCAGCAACGACGGTGAGCAGATCGCCTGGCACTCCCTGAGTGATTCCGATCTTCATGACAGAGCCGTCGGCAGAGGCAGAATCACTGCCGCAGGCACCCAAACTGAATGCGGTCGCTGTAGTGGCGGCGATGACCGCCGCCTTCCGTGCCCAAGAACGTTGTGAACTCATCTGACTTTTCTCATACCCTTTAGTGTCTTGTGAAGGTAGTCGCTACGAACCGGGATGCGAGCCAACACAATTGGTGTGCGCAAAATGCGCCGGCGGCTGTACTGAGCGTGTCCGGGGCACGGCAGTACTGGCGCGCCCCGGACAAAACATGCAGGTTGACGAAAAATCAGGCGTGGTGGGTGAAACCCAACTGACCCGGCCGACGATTCGGCGCATAACCCAACTTCGCCAACGTCTCATCGGTATCGGCATACCTCTGACCGATCCGATAAATATCGCGAGCTTCCTTACCCGTAGCCACCTCACGGCCCAACTCACCCGCAATACGCACCAACTGCTCGATCTGCTGCACCGACGTCATCTTCTCGCCCTTACGGCCCCAAATCGTGTCCTCGTTACCGCACCGCGCATGCAACCCCATCGCGATCGCCATCGTGTTCACCGGCAACACACTGCGCATCAACGTCTCGAGCGTCAGACACGCACCATCAGGAACCCGCGAAACGAAATTCATCATGTTGTACGGATTCGGACCGTCGAACCCACCACCGATCGCCACCCACGTCAAATTCACCGGACCCGTATAGATCCCCCGGCGGATCAACCGCTCCACCGTCTCGAGCTGCGGAATACTCGAGAGCTGGAAATGCGGCTGAATACCCGCCTCCTGCAACCGACGCAAATGCTCCGCCACCCACTCCGGACCCGCCGGAACCGTCATCTCACGGTAGGTGTTCGCCAACTCCGGACGCTCCATCGACGTCCCCGCAATATCATCCGGGGTCATCAACTCCATGATGTTCATCTGCGACGTATTGATCGCAATCGTCACCTGATCCGGAGCCGGATCCAACGTCGCCAACATATGCCGCACATCATCGGAAAGCCACTTCGCATCCGCACCTTCACCTTCCGGCGCAAACGAAATCGACCCACCCACCTGCAAAATCATCTCCGGCACAGCCTCACGCAAACGGCCCAACAACTCGTTGAACTTCGAAAGCCGCTTCGAACCCTTACCGTCAAGCTCACGAACATGAATATGCAACACCGTCGCACCCGCGTTGTAGCAATCCACCGCAGTCTGAACATGCTCGTCCATCGTCAACGGCAGATCCTCCGCAAAATCGTCCGGCTCCCACTCCGGACCATACGGCGCAACCGTAATCACAAGCTTCTCCTGAACCTCCGGGAACAGGGCATCATCGTGAAAATGCATAACAAAACTCCAATCAGATGAGAGCTGAGAAAGAAGGGGCGCTTCCCGAGACGACGTCAGTGTCAGCTCGCACCCGAAGGTCGTTGCATCACAACATGTATCGTCCCGTTCCACTCGAATGCCTGTGATTTGCCGCGCACTCGACCTTCCTGGTGATGGAGATCACGATAGCCGTGTCGAAGCAATAGAACTTGACGCATTGAGACAGGATTCTTGACCCTTGGGGCAGCCAAGGCCCGCATGACCCACTGAGATTACGAGTCCCGAAACGTCAATAGGCTTGTCTCATAATGTCAAATATCGATGGACCGATCCGGCTATCGTGACCCCGATACAAGAGTGTCGAGCGCCTCGTAGATCGCGCCGTCACAACGTAAATCGGGTTCCGCCCCCGGCGATCAACCACAGTGGCAGACCCGCGCCGGCGCTACGCCCCGAACATCACCAAACAACCCCGGAGACGGCAATGACCAACCCTTCCGCGAACGCCCCCTCAGTACCCACCGTCGTGATCGTGCCCGGCCTACGCGACCACGTCGACGAACACTGGCAGACTTTGCTGGAAAACAAGCTGGACCGGGTACGTAGCGTGCCTCCCCTCTCGGAGAACAAACTCAGCCTGGCTGCCCGGATCGCAGCCCTCGACGCGGTGATCAGCGACATCGACGGACCGATCGTGCTTGTTGCCCACAGCGCCGGTGTCATGATCACCGTCCACTGGGCTCTACAGGCGAATCGCCCGATCGTGGGCGCGCTACTGGCAACTCCCGCGGACCTGGAACGCCAACTACCCGAGGGTTATCCGATGCTGGAGGATCTCAGCACCAACGGATGGTTGCCCATTCCGCGCCGCCAACTGCCGTTCCCGAGCATCGTCGCAGTGAGTTCGAACGACCCGCTGGCCGATCGGCTCCGGGTGGCCAACATGGCCGAGGTCTGGGGCAGCCGTCTGGTCGACCTCGGCGACGTCGGACACCTGAATCCTGCCTCCGGGTACGGGGAATGGTCGCAGGCCGAGGAATTCATCGGCGAGCTGACCCAGGTGCGCGAAGACGTGGTCTCGCAAACGCTGACCTGAGCCCCCCTACCTACACTTCGAAGGACACGCAGCGATGCTCAATTTATCTGCATTACTGGAAGATTCGGCTCGGCGATACCCGGATCGAGACGCCGTCGTGCTCGGCGACGAGCGCCAGTCCTACGCGGAACTGAACCGCCATGCGAACAAGATCGCAAGCCTGCTCGTGGCCCGAGGCGTGCAACCCGGTGACAAGGTTGCGCTCTCCTGCCCGAACATCCCCGAGTTCCTCGCGGTGTACTACGGGATCCTCAAGGCTGGTGCAGTGGTGGTACCGCTCAACATCTTGCTGAAGGGCCGGGAGATTGCGTACCACCTCAACGACTCAGATGCGAAAGCATACTTCTGTTTCGAAGGTGGCCCCGACCTGCCGACCGGCGAGTACGGCCTCGACGGGTTCCAGGGTGCTCCCGCGTGCAGTCACATGTTCCTGATCACTGCCGATCCGCAGGGGCCGTCGCAACTCGCGGACGTCCACACGGTTGCCCAGGCGATCGCTGCGACGCCAAACGAGTTCGAAACCGTGGTGCGAGAACCGGCGGATACGGCAGTGATTCTCTACACCAGCGGAACCACGGGAACTCCGAAAGGCGCAGAGCTCACCCACTCCAACATGGTTCTCAACGCGCTCTGCGCCAATCGCCTCTTCGACAGCACCCCAACACAACTCGATACGTGCCTGATCACGCTCCCACTGTTCCACTCCTTCGGCCAAACCGTCGCCATGAACTCCGCACTTTCCGTCGGCTCGACGCTGGTCCTGATGCCCCGGTTCGAGGCCGCCGCTGCGCTCGCGTTGATGGAGCAGGAAAACATCACGGTCTTTGCCGGCGTGCCCACTATGTACTGGGGTCTGCTCGGCGCGCTCGACGGAGGAAATGTGGATGTCGAGAAGATTGCGCGGAACATGCGCAAGGCGATCTCCGGCGGCGCAGCGTTGCCCGTGGAGATTCTCACCCAGTTCAAGAGGCAGTTCGGCGTCCAGATCCTCGAAGGCTACGGGCTGTCCGAGTCTTCGCCGTTGGCACTGTTCAGCGACCCGGAGCGTGATCCTCGGCCGGGATCGATCGGAGTCCCGATCTGGGGCATCGAGGCGCGACTGGTGGACAAGCACTGGAACACCGTCACCGGCCAGGATCAAGTCGGTGAGATCGCTCTGCGCGGCCACAACGTCATGAAGGGCTACTACAACCGCCCCGACGCCACTGCCGAAGTCATGCATGACGGCTGGTTCCGCACCGGCGACTTGGCTCGCGTCGACGACGACGGCTTCTACTACATAGTGGATCGCGCGAAGGACCTGATCGTTCGAGGTGGATTCAACGTCTACCCTCGCGAAATCGAAGAAGTCCTCGTGACCCACGACGCCGTTTCGCTCGCCGCAGTCGTCGGGTTGCCCGACGAGAGACATGGCGAGGAGATCAAGGCGTTTGTCATCCTCCACCCGGCAGCGCAGATCACGGCTGACGACCTGATCGCGTGGTCGAAAGAACAGATGGCCAGTTACAAGTACCCCCGCCACGTCGAGTTCGTCACCGAACTGCCGATGACCGCAACCGGGAAAATTCTCAAGCGCGAACTCGCGGCCACCTCAACCGCCCGCTAGACCTGCTCGAATCGAACAACAAACGGAGGAATGATGACCGAGGACACCAACAGCTATCCAGTAGTCGAGGCGATGAAGGCCGGCGGCGGCTGGAACACGCTCTGGGACGGGTTGTACGACATGGACCCGAACTGGACCGAACTGTATATGAAAATGGCGATGGAGCCGTATCAGAGCGGTGTCCTCTCACCGAAAGTTGTTCAGCTGCTGTGTATCGCCGTCGACGCCTCCGCCACCCACATGTATGCACCGGGTACCAGGCGCCATATCCAGGCAGCCTTGGACATGGGGGTGACTCCGCAGGAGATTCTCGAGGTCCTCAAGCTGGCGACCGTGGTGGGTATCCACTCGTGCAACGTCGGCGTTCCGATCCTCGTCGAGGAGATGGAAGCACACAAGCAGCGTCAGTCGGATAACTGAATTCGGCAGTTCTTCTGTGCCACAACATCAGCTGACAGACGAATGGGCACCTACTCGCAAATAGCGGGTAGGTGCCCATTCGAGTTGCAATGGCGGATCAGGCGTTCATTGCAGGCGCTTTCTGAAGATTCTCCAGACGACGAATACCGGCCGGGTACGCACGCTTGCCCGCAATAAAGGCAACCACGGCGGCAATGTAGACCAAGGGTGAAAGCTGCAGCGCTCTCAGGAGTCCGAGATGATCGGCAAGAATGCCGATGACAAAGGGACCGAGCGCCAGTCCGAGCAGGTTGTTGGCGACCGTCAGCGTTCCCATGGCCGATGCGCGGATCGAATGATGCGTGAGGTTGGCGACCATCGCCGCTGTCGGACCCGAACAGCCGGCAGAGAAGAATGCGCCGATTCCCAGAAGTACGAGTTGCGCTGTGCCCGTGCCTAACCGGAGACCGATACCCAAGGACACCAGGGAGATCACACAGTAGACGATCGCCGTAGTCCACTTC
This sequence comes from Rhodococcus sp. ACPA4, assembly GCF_002300185.1. Taxonomy (NCBI): domain Bacteria; kingdom Bacillati; phylum Actinomycetota; class Actinomycetes; order Mycobacteriales; family Nocardiaceae; genus Rhodococcus; species Rhodococcus sp. ACPA4. The sequence continues at coordinate 4,915,105 of NZ_NSDY01000001.1, read as the reverse complement.
TTTGCCGAGTTGTCATGGCTGAACCGGTCGGTGATGAATCCGCAGACCACCATGCCGCTGCCGACCAGGAGAACGAACACCGAAGCCATGACTCCGGCCTTGTCCGGCGCAAGATCGTAGTAGCGGTTGAAGAAACTCGGCAACCACGCCAGAAGTACAGCGGCAGTGAACATCTGCAGCCCGCCACCGATATAGGCGAACAGCACCGCCGGATTGGTGAACAATGTCGATACCGGCGCCCGGTACCCATCCGGTTCCACTGCGGCGCCGGCGGAACCCTCGACGGCGTGAGCGGCCAACTTCTTCTCGGTAACCAGAGCGCGGAACAGCGCAACGAGGATGAGACCGAAGATCGCCATCGCGGCAAAGGACCAACGCCAACTGAACTGAACGGCGATGAACCCGCCGATCGCAACACCGATCACCGAACCGAACGAACCACCGGCCATGAAGGCACCGGCCAGCATTGCATGCACTCGCGGCGCAAACACGCTGAGCACCACGGCAATACCGACACTGCCGTATGCGGCTTCACCGACACCGACGAGGAATCGCGCACCGAGCATCTGTTCATAGGACTGGGCAATCGCGCACAGCAGAGTAGCGACACTCCACAACACGGCCATCAGGATCAGGCTCTTGACGCGGCCCCAACGATCGGCCAGAAGTGAGAGCGGGAACGTCAGCAACCCGACCATCAGCGCGACAACACTGCTCAACGACGCCAAGTGCGAATCGGAGAGATCCCAATCCGCTTTCAGGATCGGGAAAACCGCGCTGAGGACCTGTCTGGACATGTAGTCCGAGAGCAGGAGGCCGAAGGCCAGCGCAAAAACGATCCAGGGGTATATCTTTCGCCGTCCACCGCTGCTGCGTGCGGTGTCCACGCTGAGCGTGGAAGTAGCCTGTAATCCCATGATTCTCCTTGGAGCATTCGAGGAAGGAAGACGACGGCGGAACCCTGGTCGAGGTATAAGTTTCCGGAAATCGCCTGATGGACAAAAGGTTCGGAAATTATGTATCAACAAATTCTGGGGATGACTCGGGGGCATGAACTGTCTCAGCTCATGCCCCCTGAGAATTATTGTCAGGCGTGGTGGGTGAAACCCAACTGACCCGGCCGACGATTCGGCGCATAACCCAACTTCGCCAACGTCTCATCGGTATCGGCATACCTCTGACCGATCCGATAAATATCGCGAGCTTCCTTACCCGTAGCCACCTCACGGCCCAACTCACCCGCAATACGCACCAACTGCTCGATCTGCTGCACCGACGTCATCTTCTCGCCCTTACGGCCCCAAATCGTGTCCTCGTTACCGCACCGCGCATGCAACCCCATCGCGATCGCCATCGTGTTCACCGGCAACACACTGCGCATCAACGTCTCGAGCGTCAGACACGCACCATCAGGAACCCGCGAAACGAAATTCATCATGTTGTACGGATTCGGACCGTCGAACCCACCACCGATCGCCACCCACGTCAAATTCACCGGACCCGTGTAGATCCCCCGACGGATCAACCGCTCCACCGTCTCGAGCTGCGGAATACTCGAGAGCTGGAAATGCGGCTGAATACCCGCCTCCTGCAACCGACGCAAATGCTCCGCCACCCACTCCGGACCCGCCGGAACCGTCATCTCCCGATACGTATTCGCCAACTCCGGACGCTCCATCGACGTCCCCGCAATATCATCCGGGGTCATCAACTCCATGATGTTCATCTGCGACGTATTGATCGCAATCGTCACCTGATCCGGAGCCGGATCCAACGTCGCCAACATATGCCGCACATCATCGGAAAGCCACTTCGCATCCGCACCTTCACCTTCCGGCGCAAACGAAATCGACCCACCCACCTGCAAAATCATCTCCGGCACAGCCTCACGCAAACGGCCCAACAACTCGTTGAACTTCGAAAGCCGCTTCGAACCCTTACCGTCAAGCTCACGAACATGAATATGCAACACCGTCGCACCCGCGTTGTAGCAATCCACCGCAGTCTGAACATGCTCGTCCATCGTCAACGGCAGATCCTCCGCAAAATCGTCCGGCTCCCACTCCGGACCATACGGCGCAACCGTAATCACAAGCTTCTCCTGAACCTCCGGGAACAAGGCATCATCGTGAAAATGCATAACAAAACTCCAATCAGATGAGAGCTGAGAAAGAAGGGGGGGACGATCAGAACGGTGCGTCGCCGACTATTCCGGCGCGTTCCATCTTTCGAACTGCAGGCCAATAGTCCTGCACTGCATAGTGTTGCGTTGAACGGTTGTCCCAGATTGCGACGCTGTTCTCGGTCCAGCGCCACCGAACCTGATACTCGGGAATCTGGGCCTGGCTTGCGAGGTAGTTGAGCAAGTTACTCGAGCCAGGAGCGAAGTCGATGCCGTATCGAATGTTCTCCGGTGTGTGGTAATTGACGAGGTGCGTCGCAAACGAATTGACAAAAAGAATCTTCTCGCCGGTCTCGGGATGCGTTCGCACAACGGGATGTTCGGCGTCCGGAAAGCGCTCCTTGAGCTGATGGCGCTGTTCGATCGGCATCCTGGCACCGAAGCTCGACTCGATACTGTGCCGGGCTTTGAGGTCCTTGATCTGGTCCTTGATGCCGGCAGGCAGATTGTCGTATGCCAGTGCCATGTTCACCCAGATGGTGTCACCTCCGACGGGTGGTGTTTCCACACAACGGAGTACGCATCCCATCGGTGGATTCACGCGCCACGTCGCGTCGCAGTGATAGGCATTCTCGAAATGCTCCGGCGGACTGTCGAGGTCTTTGTAGATGCGGACCAGCCCGGGATGGTCGGGATCGCTACCCAGCGCGGGATGATCCTCGAGGTCGCCGAAGCGTTGTGCCAGTTCTACGTGCTGCGCCCGGCTGAAGTCCTGGTCACGGAAGAACAGAACCTTGTGCTCGAGCAGGAGCGATTTGATTTCGGCGAACAAAGCGTCGTCGCGAGCGACAACGCCGAGGTCCACTCCGGACAGTTCGGCACCGATGGAGCAGGTCAGCTTCTCGACGGTGATCGACCTGGTAGCCGTATCAACCAGCGTTGCAGTGTTATTCATGACGATTCCCCTTTCGACGGATGGCGTCAGACGGTAAAGACGGAGGAACCGATACTGCGGCCGGATTCCAGATCGTGGTGCGCACGCACCGCATCTTCGAGTTCATACCGCTGATTGATTCCGATCTTGATCCGCCCCTCTTCGACGTGTGAGAAGAGTTCGGCGGCCAATTCGGCGCGCTCCGCCGGATCGGCGATGTAGTCGGCCAAGGCCGGTCGAGTGACAAAAAGAGATCCCTTGACCGCCAACTGCATTGCGTTGATCGGCGGCGTCGGCCCTGACGCGGTTCCGAAGCACACCATCAGCCCTCGGCGTGCCAAGGAGTCGAGTGAGACCTCGAACGTGGACTGCCCGATGCTGTCGTAGACAACCGGTACACCGACACCACCGGTGATCTCCCTGACCCGCGCAACAACATCCTCGCGGGTGTAGATGATGACCTCGTCGCACCCGTGCGCCAGGGCAACAGCTGCCTTCTCGTCTGTGGAAACAGTCCCGATCACCTTGATGCCCAGCAGCTTCGCCCACTGAGTGAAGATCAAACCAACTCCACCTGCAGCAGCGTGCAGCAGAACGGTATCCCCTGCCTTCAGCGGGTAGATGCGGCGCAGAAGGTAAGCCGCCGTGAGGCCGCGCATGGTCATCGCTGCTGCCGTCTCGAAATCGATACCGTCGGGCAACGCGATCAGGTCGGCAGCCGGCATGATGCGCTCGGTGCTGTACGCCCCGAGCGGACTGCCGGTGTAGGTCACCCGATCCCCCACACTGAAATCGGCAACTCCCGCACCGACCGCCTCGATAGTTCCGGCACCCTCGACGCCCATACCGGCGGGCAATTGCGCAGGGTAGAGGCCACTTCTGAAGTACGTGTCGGCGAAGTTGAGTCCGACGGCGCCGTGGCGAATCCGGACCTCGCCAGCACCTGGCTGACCTACCTCGACCTCTTCCCAACGCATGACAGACGGGGTACCGATCTCATGGAATCGAATGGCGTGTGCCACGATGCTCTCCAATTCTGTGGGCATACTCGACAAATTCGGTCGAGCTATGTTCGTACGCAACAACTTCCAGAAGTTACTTTCGACTCCGGGGTCGCGATCTGATGTGAACAACACTAGGTGAGATCCGGCTCACATGCTTAACTGTACGAGACACGCAGCACAACATTTCGGGACATTAAGTCAAGAACTAAGGAACCTCGTGAAGCCACTCGCCCGCTATGCGTCGCTCAACCGCTACGTCGACCTGTGTCGCTCGGTCCACATCGATGCCGTCGACCTGATGAGGAGCGTCGGCCTCGCTCCGGCAAGCCTGGCCAACCCCGATCAGTGGGTGCCAGCAGCCTCGATTGCCGCGCTCCTCGAACTGTCCGCAACGGAATCCGGGCGCGAAGATTTCGGCCTCCTCCTTGCCGAACTCCGCAGGCTGTCCAATCTCGGGCCGCTCAGCCTGGTCATCAGGGAAGAACCCGACGTCAGGAGCGCACTGGACGTCCTGATCCGGTACGAGCACACCTACAACGAGGCACTGCGCATCCGTCTCACCGAAGTCAGCGGATTGGCCACCCTGCGCATCGGCCTGGAAGTCGGCGATCCTGCCAATTCGAGGCCAACCGCAGACTCGGTCGACACCAGGCAGACCGTCGAACTCGCCGTCGGCGCAACCGTGCAGATCCTGCGGAGCTTTCTCGGGCCTGCCTGGCATCCGGTGAGCGTCGGATTCACACACAGCGCTCCGCAAGACACCAGTACACATCGACGAATTCTCGGCAACGCGGTGGACTTCGATCACGAGTTCACCGGAATCGTGTTCTATGCGAGCGATCTAGATGCCCGCAACGAACTGGCTGATGAGTTACTTCGCCCATATGCACGAGCATTCCTCGACTCGCTTCCCGCCGCAGATTCCTCCGATACCCTCAGCCGCACAAGGGAATTGATCGAAGTGCTGCTCCCCACCGGACGATGCTCCGTCGAACATGTGGCTCGGAGCCTCGGCTTCGATCGGCGAACCCTGCACCGCCATCTAGCAGAATCGGGTGATACCTTCACGGCTGTTCTCAATTCGGTACGCAGTAGCCTCGCGCAACGCTTGGTGTCGAACCCACGCTATTCGTTGACCGACGTTGCCGTGCACCTCGGATTTTCTACTCAAGGCAGTTTCTCGCGGTGGTTTCGCACGCAGTTTTCGATGAGCCCCAGCGACTGGAAAGCCCAGCGCCAAGGGTGAGAACGATCAGCTGACCAGCACAACACCGACCAAGGCGATCAGGGCCACCCAGACCGTCGACAATGCAGCCAACACGAATGGGCGCACTCCGACGCCGCGGATCACACTCAATCGCACACCGAGCCCGAGGGCAAACATCGCTGCCGCCAACAATGCGGTTTGCACCGTCTTCGCCACGCCGAGAACCTCTTCCGGGAGAATCCCCGTTGAGCGCAGCCCCATGAATGCGATGAAGGCCAACGTGAACAGGGGCACCAGCGGTGGCCGCTTCACCTGGAGATTCGAATTGTCGGACATCGCACGTTGACGGATACTCAGGAACGCCATGACGGGCGCCAGCATCAGTACACGCGCGAGTTTTACGATGGTGGCAACACCCAATGCGGTGGCACCGAGAGCACTGCCGGCGGCAACAACCTGCGCAACCTCGTGAATCGACCCACCGGCCCACATGCCCGCGCTGACGTCATCGAGTCCGAAACTCCTCGCCAACAACGGAATTGCCGGAATCATCAACGTTCCGAAGATCACCACCAGCGCTACCGCAGTAAGTAACTCTTCTTCTTTTGCATTCACCACGCCATCCGCGGCGGCCACAGCCGCGGCGCCGCAGATCGAGAAGCCGCACGCAATCAGAATTCGCTGTGTCCACGACAGACCCAAAAGCTTTCCGGCATACATTGTTCCGGCGATGCCAAGAACAACGATCGCCACGACGACGGCGATCACACCCCAGCCGAGACCGACGATGTCGCTGAACATCAACTGCAGACCGAGCAATGCGATTCCGATTCGCAGCAGCCGTTTAGACGAAAATGTCAGTCCCGGATGGAATTTCGCAGGCAGGGTGACAAGATTCGCCACGATCGCACCGGCGACGATGGCAATCAGCAGCGGGCTGACAGCGGAAAAGAGCCGCCCGACCCCCAGCGCGATTGCCGCACCGACGGCGCACAGGGCCACTCCGGGCACGAGCGCAGTGATACTCGCCCACCGCCGCACAGGCGCCGGCGAGGCAACGGCCGGTTTGTCGACCACGGACTTCACATCGCTGTTCACTCGTCCAGAGTCCGTCAGAAATCATTGGTGCGGTAGCTCGATTTCTGCTATCACGGCATATCAATACGATATGTCCGGGTAATTGGGTATAGCCTGAACGCATGACCCGACGCTGGCCGGACCTCACCACACTCGAGCTACTGGTCGGCGTCGATGATCACGGAAGCCTCAGCGCTGCAAGCCGTCTCGCGCATATCGCGCAACCCAACGCCAGCCGTGCGATCAAAGCGCTGGAACGCCAACTCGGTATGCCCCTGATCCACCGAAAATCGACCGGGGCGACGTTAACTCCGCAAGGCACCGTCATCGTCCATTGGGCCCGGCGTGTCCTGGCCAATTCGACACAGCTACTCGACGTGGCCGAAGGAATGCGGACCGAGCGATCGGCGGAGTTGACGGTCTGCGCCAGCATGACTGTTGCCGAACATCTGATTCCGGCGTGGCTGGGCACTTTTCGTGGGTTACACCCCGACGTCACAGTGCATCTGCAGGTCTACAACTCGACGCGTGTCATCGAAGCGATCGACGTGGGAATGTGCGATCTCGGATTTGTCGAATCCCCGACTGTGCCGAGGCACCTACACAGCATCACCGTCGCCCGCGATTCACTCGTGGTCGTTGTCGATCCCGATCACGCGTGGGCGCGTCGGCGTAAACCTCTCACCATCGGCGAACTGGCCATGACGCCGTTGCTGGTCCGCGAGCCAGGATCTGGTACTCGGACCACTCTCGATGTTGCGCTTTCGGAGTACGAGCGCGCGACGCCCCTGCTCGAGCTCGGTAGCTCGGCCGCCATCCGCACCAGCGTCCTCGGCGGTGTCGGACCGGCAGTGCTGAGCACTCTTGCAGTCAGTGAACAGGTGAAATCGGGTGACCTTCGGGTTGTCCAGGTGGACGGCCTCGACCTCGCACGCACCTTGCGAGCCGTCTGGCGGCCGCCGCGACAACTCGAAGGGCCGGCAGGCGACTTGGTGAAGCTGGTGCGGGCGAGTAGTACGCAGTTCGGCTGACTATTTTGCCTTTGCTGCAGCCTTGGCGGCTTTCTTGAACTCGCGGACCTCGAGGAGCGTCTGCTCGTCGACCACGTCGGCTATGGACCGCCGTGACCCGTCGAGTCCGTAATCCCCAGCTGCTTCGCGCCAACCGTCAGGCTGGACCCCGATTTGTTTGCCCAGCAGCGCCAAGAAGATTCGGGCCTTCTGATCGCCGTAGCCGGGCAGCGCCTTGAGTCGTTTGAGCACTTCCTTGCCGTTCGGATCACCCGACGTCCAGATCGCAGCGGTGTCACCGTCGTACTTTTCGACGATGAACTGGCACACGGATTGGATGCGTTCGCCCATCGACTTCGGGAAACGATGGACTGCCGGCGTCTGCGCGCAAATCTCGATGAACGCGTCCGTGTCCATCTCCGCGATGCGACGGACGTCGAGACCGTCCATGCGATCCGCGAGCTTCTTCGGCCCCAGAAATGCCGTCTCCATCGGAACCTGCTGGTCGAGCAACATTCCGAGCAACAAGGCCAACGGGTCCTCCGAGAGGAGAGCATCCGCTTCGGGGTCGCCGACGAGATTCAGATGAAGTGCCATACATCCGATCCTGCCATGTCAGGCCGGTGTGTCTGCAGCTTCCAGATTCGGCACTGTCCATTTCTTCCAACCGAACACGATCAGCGTCATGGCAGCGGCCACGACAAACACCCACAGATAGACAGCCACCATGGCGATTCGCAGGTAGTCGGGCGAGGGCAACATAAACATTCCCATGCCGATAAAGCGGTCGGTGCCCTGCATATCCGCCGCGGGTATCGGCCACGTGTGCGACCAGTTCAGGACGGGTAGGAGGAACACGATCGGCACGACCCAAGCCCAGATCTTCTTCGACGCCATCGCGTAGTGAGAAGCCAGGATCACCAGCGGAACAAACCACACCCAGTGGTGACCCCACGAGAAGGGGGACACGGTTGTGGCGGTGAGCCCGGTCATGGTCAGCCCGAGCAACTTCTGCCCCCTGCGGTGAGCCATCCACGCAGCTCCCAGTCCGAGACACACGGCCACCACGCTGCACCCGAGAACGAGCACTTTCGACGGCGTCGGCGTATGCGTCAACTGAGCGATCAAACCCGACACCGACTGATTACTCGGTGAGTCGGTACGTCCCACCCGATCGCTGTCGAAGAGCGTGCCGGTCCAGTAGGTCAACGCGTCGTTGTACATCACGATGAAACCCAAAGCCACCGTCGCGGCGAACGTGATCACCGCAGTCACCAAGGCGCGCCACTGCTTCGTGATGAACAGGTACGCCCAGAAGAACGCCGGAGTCAGTTTGACCCCCGCCGCGATCCCGGCGCCGATACCCCGAAGGCGACTTTTTTCGTCCCGGCCCAAATCCCACACGATCAACAGCAGCAGGAAAATGTTGATCTGCCCGAGCCACAGCGTCGTGCGTACCGGTTCCATGAACAGGAAAATGACCGTGGCCAACGCGCTCACCGCATACGTCTTGACGCCGAGGCGGTAGCCGAGATATTTCCAGCACAGCACGACCACCGCAAAAAGCGCGAGAACGTTGAGAACCGTCCACACGACGATCGCCTGTTGAAACGTGAGCACCGCCCACACCGTGAACAGGATCCCCGCGAACGGGGTGTACGTGAACATCATTCCCTGCAGAACCGGACCGTCGTACAACGGCAGTCCCTGCACCACAAAACTGCCGCCGTGGCGGTAGACGTCAAGATCGAGGAAATTGTGGAAAATGCCCCAATAGATCACATCCATCGGAACACCGAACAGAACCATCAGGACTGAAGCAACAGCAAGCACCACGAGAACGACAAAGCCGATCACACCGACCCGCATTATTCGCTGCGGAGTCGCCTGTCGTAATTCAGATGCCCCTGAACTCATCTCCACCACAGCACTTTCCGAAGCATTGACTGCACCCGCCACGTACAACCTCCGGATATGCGCCAATGTCAGGAACTGGTGCACCGAACGCTACAAGAGATGACCGACGCTCACGACTTGGGCGCGCCGTCACAGGCGACTCAGCTTTCGGTGAGACGCGATTCTGTTGCCGCCAACAGGACACACGTCGCGACACCGTCCATGGCTACCTCGAGATCCCCGAGTGAAGGGAAACTCGGGGCCAGACGAATGTTCCGATCATCCGGATCCGTGCTGTACGGGAAGGCAGAACCGGCCGCAGTGAGCGCAATACCGGCATTCTTCGCGAGTTCGATGACGCGCTTTGCCGTGCCGTCGACAACGTCGAGGCTGATGAAGTAGCCGCCCTTCGGCTCGGTCCACGACGCGACCTTCGACGCACCCAACCGATCCTCGAGGATCTTCAGAACCAACTCGAACTTGGGCGCGAGCAATTCGCGATGCTTCTCCATGTGTGCGCGAACGCCATCCGCATCACCGAAGAATCGCAAGTGGCGGAGCTGGTTGATCTTGTCCGGGCCGATACTCTTCTTACCGAGGTACTTCTGGTACCACGCAAGGTTCTCGGCAGAGGCACCGAAGAAACTGACGCCGGCACCGGCAAAGGTGATCTTGGACGTCGACGCGAACACCAGCGGACGGTTGGGATGTCCGGCTTCTGCAGCCATCGTCAGAACGTCGTACGACGGTGCGATCTCACCGAACAGTGGGTGAACCGCGTACGCGTTGTCCCAGTACAAACGGAAATCAGGCGCTGCGGCCGGCATCGACGCCAGCTCGGAGACGATTTCTTTCGAATACACCGCACCGGTCGGGTTGGCGTACACCGGAACAACCCACATCCCCTTGATCTGCGGATCCGCGGCAACCAGTTCCGCGATCTTCGCGACGTCAGGACCGTCGTGGTTCATCGGGATCGCGATCATCTCGATGCCCAACGACTCGGTGATCGCAAAGTGGCGGTCGTAACCCGGAGCCGGGCAGAGGAACTTGATCTTCTCTTCGCGCGCCCACGGCTGCGCCGAATCAGGAGTGCCGTGAAGAAGTGAGAACACCACGTTGTCGTGCATGATCTCGAGGCTCGCGTTGTTGCCGGCAAGAAGGTTGGCAACAGGAATGCCCAGCAGTTCACCGAAAATCGCACGCAGTTCCGGCAGCCCCGTCAAGCCACCGTAGTTGCGGCAGTCGGTGCCACTGCCGTCACGGAAATCACCGTCGCCCGGCAGCGCAAGCAACGCTGCGGAAAGGTCGAGTTGCTCAGGCGAAGGCTTACCGCGAGTCAGATCGAGGACGAGCTTCTGGGCCTGCAGCTGCGAGTACTTCGCGCTCTGACTCTCATGCTCGGAGGTGAGTTCTTCATGGCTCATCAACCCGATCTGGGTTTGGATAGGCATCCGGAGCGGCCTTTCACCGACGAGGCGGGGTCGGGATATGTGAAAAAATAGAGGACCCCGCGCACCCGGCAGAGCCCGTTGACCCTTGCTGCCTTCCGGCCCTGGGGGAGTTCACAGGATGCGCGCCGCGCGGGATCCAATGAACAGTGTAGACGGCCTTCCGGAACCTTGGGACACCACCCGCCGCGTTTCGGCCGGCAGCCGAATTGCCGCCACATAGCCGCAGGTCAGATACCCGTTTAACGCTTCAGTCGTTCTCTTGGGTATGCTTCTCCACGGAGGATTCGCCTAGTGGCCTATGGCGCTCGCCTGGAACGCGGGTTGGGTTAACGCCCTCAGGGGTTCAAATCCCCTATCCTCCGCCAAAGGAACCCCCTGTGAACTGCTGAGAAGCGGTTCACAGGGGGTTCTTTTTTGCGAGCGTTTTTTGCCGGGTTTCAGGCACGTCGCATGAACGAACCGCCGCCGAAGGGCGGGTCGTCGTCGACCGGTGCCCGGCCAGCTCGTCGCAGCAGATGAGTCTCGGGTACGGCCGGCACCTGATTGAACGCCTCCATTGCCCTGGCGACGCGAGAGTCGCGAAGGAGAGGCGCGCGTAGTTCCTGCGCGGCCGCCGCTGCTGCCGCGCAGGCGGTTCGGTGGGACGCTGTGATCGCGGCGGAGAGTGCAGCGGCGCCGGCCCCGAGGCAACTTTCAGTCAGTTGCAGGTCGGTAATCGCACCGAACGCGTCGACCTCGACGCTGACGGCACCACCTCCGGCATCTGCGCGGGCGCGAACTTTCCCGACCTCGATGTCGACTTGGCGGGCAAGGACAGTCAACTCCGGAAACGAGGATGCGGGCCCGGTCATGGCTGATCGATCTGCACGGGCGCGTTCGGATGATCCGACGCTTCGGGTCGAGGGAAACACGGCGACGACCCGCTCAGGCCCGCTCCTCGTGGATGCTCGTCGAAGACCATCCGATATCCATCCGGCAAAATGGTTTCGGTGCTCGTCGTGTCCCCGGCGGAGTCGTACGTTCGAAACTTCCAGCCCCGCTCAGTCCACAGATTGCGGATCGTATCGCCGAAACCTGGAACGCTCGCAGCGTCAGAAGACTCGAGGAAATACGTCACGCCGTAGTCCACGGATGTGTCCTTCGACAGATTGCTGTCGTTGCACGGGACGGTGCCACCCGGGCTGAGGGTGACTTTTTTGTTCAGCTCGGAATACCGCGTCAGGTAGGCACCCGGCGGCAGTGCCGCGATCGTTTCGGTCAGGTACTCGATCACCTTGGCCTGGGCCTGCGGGCGGGTCAGATTCATGTCGGCTTCCGTCACTTTTCCGTTCTCCGTCGTCGTACACGCCGACAGCAGCACTGCCACCGCGATACTGCTCGAGCCGAATGCTTTACGGCGTCGAGTTGCGTTGGTCATGGCGCTCCTAGTCCGGCGATCACATGGCCCATACCGGCAAGAGCCGGATTGTTGTTTTCCCAGTACTCACTGTGCGCGGCCGGGCTGGGGAGCTCACCCAGCAGACCGGCGTCGATCCCCGTCCCGGGTGCGGATTCGACAACGGTGGCACCGAATCCGATCAATGGAAGATCGTTCGCGGGATTCGCGCCATGCGAGAGACTGCCGAACACGTCCCCAATCATCGGAACCGGATCATTGGCCGCGGCGGTGGCGTATACGTGGCCGCCGACATGTCCGGGATCGATGCCCTCGAGGGAGAGTCCCTCGACCCGGTCCATCCCCACTCCGGGGCTACCCACGAAAAACAGATCGTTCGCGTCGATCGATCGTCCGCCCGAGGCCGCAGCGCCGATCACGGTCGATCCGTAACTGTGTCCGATAACCGTGTTGTGCGAAGGCGTGCCGTCGTGGGATGCACGGAGACCATCTTGGAACCGGTCCAGCGATCCGGCCCCACCATCGGCATACCCGTCGAGCCCTGCTTGCGGGATCGTTTGCGGCGCATCGTATCCGTACCAGGTCACCACGGAGGTCGATCCCTCGAGCCCCGCGAACCGTCGCTGGTATTCCGTCGAGTCCAACATCATTTGGGAGCGGTCGATGTCGCCGCCGATGGTTCCCAGGTGGCTGCCGGTGCCAGGTACGAACGTTGCGACGTTCGTCGCGGTGTCGGGATTATTCAGTGCCACGATGGCCCGACCTTTGTCGTCGACACCGAGCAGATACTTCTCCGAATCACCCTCCTCGGCGAGAGTGGGGTCGATCTGGTCGGCGAGGACGCCGTAACCGTCGAGACGCTGCTGCAGGTCCGCGCGTTGCTGCTGCCACCGCTCGTAGTCGCGGCGCGCCTGCTGGTCCGCCTCGTCCACGCTGCCCGCATCCGACGGAATGTTGCGACCCTTGGCCCAATCGGGGTGCCTGCCGTCGAGGTCGGCGAGTTCGGTCGACGTCGACGACTGCAGGTTGCCGAGGTTGATCCGGTTGAAATGATCGCGATCTACGGCTGGCATCCCGTCTCTGTTCCCGATTCCCGGATCGAACGCCGCGAGAGCATCTTTGTCGTTGGGGGACAGCGATTCCCAGAATTCGTTGAACTCCCTCGCACCGACCGGGGGGAAGGCGTTGCCGTCGAGGATCGCGGCCACCACCGCGCTCATCGTCTGCTGGGCGCTTGGGGACTGTGCGAGATCAGCGAGGTCTCCTGCTGCCTTCGACAAGGCCGCGGCAGCACCCTCGTCGAGGCTTCCCGCCATGTGCAAGGCCGGAACCAGTCTCGCCTCGAAGCTGTGCGCCTTCTCGTCGAACGCAGCCTGCCCCAAGATGTCGAGTGCAGTGTTACCGCTTCCGTACCGAGGTGCGCTCACTCGACCGTCATCGGCGACAGCCATGCCCTCGGCGATCGCACTGTCCGCAATGTCGATCACCGCCGCCCGCGCCGGCCCCAACGCGGCAGCAGCTTCACTCAACGCGTCGGCTTCGGCGAATACTCCTGTGGTCAGATGTGTCGCGGCAATACTGTCAGCCAAGGCTCGCGCCGACGCTGCAGCCGAGGCTTCGCCTTTCCACTGATCGAGCGCGAAGTCGACCGCGCGATGCGCTGATCCCACAGCGTGCATGAAGTCCCGGTTCTTCTGCTCCAATGCCGTTGCAGCGGCGGCTAAACCAGTCGGATCCCAGGCGCGGACCTGGGAGATCGTCGCCATCTACACGGCCGCTTGGTAGGTGGCCAGCCGGTTCCGGAATGCGACCTCGACAGCGTCGTAGCTGCTCGCACTGGATTGGGCAGCGTCAGCCATCGACGTCAACATCTCCGAGGTAGCGCGGTATCCGGTGGTAATCGGGTCACCGGCCCTCGCGGCGGCCGGGCCGCTCGCCGAATCGGGCATCGCCGCTGCCGCGTCAGCGAGAATTCCCGACACGTCGATGCCGGCAATCACGGCTCCTTGGTTTCTCACCGCGTCGGCCAACGCCCGTAGCGACTCGGCGTCTGCTTGTAGTACTTCGTTCCCCACCTGAGCCCCCCGGCTACGTATCGACGTGCGAAAAGCAGCGTAGCAGCGCATTGCCTGAACCCTGGTCGTTCTTGTCTGCCAGTTCCCGCTCCTCGTGCCCGAAGTGGCCGGGCCGATAGTGATCTGCGACACTGGCTGAAGTCGGTATTGACGGGTTACCGAGACGAGCAGCAACAGGGCGGCACTACATGAGCGTGATTCTCGCGGCGACGGATCAGCCTGCGCTAGCGGAGACCTTCGGCGTCGAACTCGAGCGCGTCGGCCACACCGTTCATCTGTTCGCGTCCGGACGAAACAGCCTCGACGCACTCGGCACCGACAGCTTCGACGTTGCCGTTCTCGATCTTTCACTCCCGGACATCGACGGCTTCGAGGTCGCCCGCCAAATCCGTCTCCGCAGCGAGATTCCGATCATCATGATCGTCGAGTCCCCCGAAGACATCGACGATGCACCACCACAAGTCGCGTCGGATTTCGCCATCAACCCACTCGACGCTCGCAGCCTCGATTCTCGGATAACGAGCCTCCTCCGCAGTACGCCCACCCCACAGACGGACAAGCGAGAGCGCCACGGCGAGTTGACGATCGACCGCCGATCCATGACCGCCACCATCCGCCGTCGACGCCTCGACCTCACTCGAACCGAATTGCGCCTGCTCCTCGAAATGTCGATGCACCCCGGCCACGTCTACTCCCGAACTCAGCTCCTCGCAAAGGTGTGGGGTGAAACGAATTCAACCAAGACTCGCGCCGTCGACGCCAATATTCAGAGCTTGCGGTCGAAAATCGAATCCGACCCGGCCAATCCCAAGTACATCAAGACCGTGCGCGGATTCGGATACAGGTTCGGTCCGATCGACTGACAAGAATCATCGGAAAACCACGGTGTCGGTAGCTCTGGCTAGGCTCGCGAAATGAGCTGGTATCTGCGAGAACTACTGCGTAGTGAAGCTCCCGACTGGCACGGCCCCGGGGACAGTGGTCACGTTCTCGGCAAATGTCCGAAATAACCAATCGCCGCCCCTGCCCCATCCTGAAGAATCAGTGGCATGACTACAGCCGATATCTCCCCCGCAGATCGCTACCGTGACCTCGGCGCCAGCTTCACCCAGCGGATCGACGCAGTACCTGAGGACCGGTGGGACAACAACTCTCCGTGCGAAGGGTGGACGGCTCGCGATGTGGTCCGGCACGTGATCGACAGCGAACGCGACATGGTCAAGGTCGTCGGCCTCGAATTGGCGCCGGGACCGTCCGTCGACGACAACCCGTCCGCCGCCTGGGCAGCAGTGCGCGATTCGATGCAGGCGATTCTCGACGATCCGGAAAAATCGACCCTCGAATACGACGGACATTTCGGCCGCACCAACCTGGGAGCCACCGTCGACGGTTTTCTGTGCTTCGATCTGGTCATTCACGGCTGGGACCTTGCAGCCGCTACGGGCACCGACACCTCGATTCCGGAAAAGGACGTCGATTGGGTGTCACAGATTGCTGCCGGCCTCGGTGATTCCATTCGTATGGCAGGGGTGTGCGGCCCCGAGATCCCGGTTGCCGATGATGCCGACAAAGCAACCAAACTCCTCGCATATCTCGGCAGGGCCGTCTGAAAAACCACCCCTGACGTGCGGATTGCTTCGATACGCGGGTAATGTCCGTCGCATGCCTGAACGTCGGAAATCAGCCACCAACCCGGACTTGCTGGCCACGGCGCTTTTCGATGTTGCCGCCGAATCAGGACTCGACAATGCGAGTGTGCGCGAGGTGGCAAAGCGCGCCGACGTCTCGATCGGCGCCGTGCAGCACCACTTCTCGACCAAGGACGAGATGCTCACATTTGCTCTGCGCACTCTGGCAGAGCGAATGCTGAGCCGTCTCACCCAATCCCCAGCCGGAACCGACCCGCACGTTGCGCTGTTCCAGGCTTTGTCACAACTGCTTCCCCTCGACGAGCAGCGCACGCGCGAAGCACACGTCCTTGCCGCATTTGCCATCCGGGCTGTCACCAGCGAATCGTTGGCGGAAATTCGGCGGACGATGCTGTTCACTATTCGCACCGGCATCTGCGCAGTTCTGATCGGAATCAGATTGCCTGAAGCTGAAACCCGCGCAGCGCTGCTCCTCGCAACCGTCGACGGACTCGCACTCGACGCGATAGGCAATCCCGGCATGTATCCGCCGCACTATCTCGAGTACGCCCTGGAGAGTCAGATAAAGCTCACCCTCCACGACATGGAAATTCCCGATGCTCTTGTATCCAGGGGCTGACGTGCCGGGATCAGGACGATTTGCACCGAGCCCATCCGGCGATCTACATCTGGGAAACCTTCGCACTGCCCTCCTTGCCTGGCTGTTTGCCCGGACCTCCGGTCGCGACTTTCTCATTCGCGTCGAAGATCTGGATCGTGTGCGGCCAGGCGCCATGGAACGCCAACTGAGTGACCTGCGAGCGCTGGGCCTCGACTGGGACGGCGACGTCGTCAAACAGTCCGACCGACTGCCGCGGTACGCGGACGCGATCACGTCGCTGACCGATCGCGGGCTGACGTACCCGTGCTTCTGCACCCGCAAGGAAATTCAGCAGGCACCCTCCGCGCCACACGCCCCGGACGGCGCCTACCCCGGAACGTGCCGGAATCTCACTCCTTCCGAGCAAGCCGTCAAGCTGGCCTCCGGCCGTAAACCCGCACTGCGCCTGCGTGCCGAGACGACGTCATTCACCGTGCGAGATATGTTGCACGGCAACATATCCGGAATGGTCGACGATGTGGTGCTACTCCGCGGAGACGGGGTTCCCGCATACAATTTGGCAGTTGTGGTCGACGACGGCGCCCAGAACGTCGATCAGGTTGTCCGCGGCGACGACCTCCTGACATCAGCACCGCGCCAGGCCTACCTGGCAACACTCCTGGCCATTACACCGCCGATCTACGCCCATGTCCCCCTCGCACTCAATTCCGAAGGCAAGCGTCTGGCCAAACGGGACGGGGCGGTCACGCTCTCCGATCAACGCGACCTCGGCCGCACCCCAGCCGAAGTTCTGACTCTGATTGCGTCGAGCGTCGGATTGGCCGAACCTGGTGAAGTAGTTTCGCCGACGGAATTGGCTGATCGCTTCGATCCACAGAAGGTTCCGGGCGACCCCTGGATCTTCACAGCTGTCGATCCCCTGGATCCCGTCAAGGGATCTTAGACAATAGTTAATCATTGGCAATTGCCGCGGAGTGAAGTACCGTTTCGGCATAGGTGAAGGGAACCAGGACGAGGAGCCCTGGGCAGGTTACAAGCGGGGCTTGCCCTCGACATGACCAAAGCACCCGCTGGAGGGCAACCGCACGGCAGTGCGTTAGGGCGGGAACAGAACGAAAAGGAATCCGCATGGTTCGCGAGCTTCGCGAGGCACTCGACGACCATCAATTCGAAGTGCTGTACCAACCCCAGGTACACCTGGAAACCTCGACTGTTACCGGCTACGAAGCACTCCTACGCTGGCGCCATCCCCTTCGTGGAGTCATCGAACCACAAGATTTCATGCGATCTGCTGAATTGTCCGGCTTGATCATTCCCATCGGATTGCAAACCCTCGACTTGATCTGCGCACACATCTCCCACTGGGATGATCAGTTGAATATCGCGGTGAATTTCTCGCCACGCCAGCTGTCGACCGACAATGCTGCCCGAGAAATAATCGACACCCTTGACCGCTCCGGCACCCCGCACAACAAAGTCATCGTAGAAGTCACCGAACTGGGCGTCGTCGGCCAGAATGCCGCCGCTACGCTGGCGACGCTGCACAAAGAAGGCATCCGGATAGCGCTCGACGATTTCGGAGCCGGCTTTGCGTCCTTTGCGGCTCTGTCGGAACTGCCACTCGATATCCTGAAGATCGACCAGAGCCTCACCTGGGCTCTCAGCGACGCGCAGCACTCGTCCGAGCGGGCATTCATCGTGATGGAGTCCATCGCCGCGATCGCCGACAAACTGGGAATGGAGTCCATCGCCGAAGGCGTCGAGACTGCCGAACAAGCAGCAGCCGTCACTCGCGCAGGATGCACCACAGGCCAGGGTTACTATTTCGGCAAACCCCTCCCCGCCGATGCTCACACCACGGCAATTCAGGAACCGCCGCTCGCAGTCGCATCACCTGCGCAGCATCGACGCTGGCGTTAGACGGAACCCACCGCCACTATAAAAATCACGAATATCACCCACATGGCGATAACCGAGGCACCGACGGCAATACCCGCAATCGCGAGCCCACGCCCCTGCTGGCCTGTTTGTTTAATCTGATTGAGCGCGACGACGCCCAGAATTATCGCGACAATCGCGCCGAGTCCGTAAAAGCAACCGCCGACTATCGCCGTCACCAATGACGCGATCGCAAGGCCGTTCGTTCCCACCGGTTGCACGTACCCACCGAACTGGCTGGGAGGTCCGTACTGCGGTGGCTGCTGGTACTGCGGCGGCTGTTGGTACTGCTGGTACTGCGGTGGTTGTTGGTATTGCGGTTGTTGATACTGCGCTTGTGGCTCTGGGGTCGGGGTGTACGACGGCGGTGGATAACCCGGGTACTGCTCGATTGGCGATGGTGTCGCCGGAATCTCCCAATACGACTCCTGTTGTCCCGCAGATTCTCCGTAACCTTCCTGCGGGAGGCTGGGAACCTCGCCATATCCGGGTTCAGGCACGTATTTATCGGGAGATATCTCGCCGTTCTCCCCGGAACTCGTCATGAAACGCAGCCTAAACCACAGGTGACATCAACACACGAGGGCGTAAGTGACACCAACATCTATCGCTTATGGCGGTTAAGGTCGTAATCACTGTCACACTCGAATGCTGTGTCCGGCTTGAACGCTTCGACGCGCATTCACGACTGAGGGGAAACAATGACAACCGGCGGTTACGACCCCAACAAGAATCCGAACGACGGAAACCAATCACCACAAGATCCGTACAGCCAGCCGCAATCACCGCCGCCCGGTAGCTACCCACCTCCCGTCACACCTCCCGGTGGCGGCTACCAGCCGACGGGAGGCTCTCCTGCCGGGCCGCCCCCGGGGAATTACCCGCCTCCCGGTGGATACCCGCCCCCGCAGGGCAACTACCCCCCACCGCAGGGGAACTACCCGCCGCCCGGTGGATACCCGCCGCCGCCTCAGGGCGGGAACTTTCCCCCGCCGCCGCAGTTCAATGATCAGGGCGCTTACGGCGGATCGACGCGACTGCCTTCCGGCGCTCAGCCGGGTGACCTGTGGTTGCGCCTCGCTGCGCGAATCATCGACGGCATCATCGTCGGCATCGTCGCGGCAATTCTCGCAGTCCTGGTCAGTGACGCGGACAGCTTGATTCTGATCTCCGGACTGTTCTCGGGGATCCTGACCTTCGCGTACTTCGTGGGGATGGAAGTAACCCAGGGTTGGACGCTGGGCAAGAAGATGCTCGGCCTTTCGGTGCATGGACCTGCCGGCGCTCCCAAGCCCACACCGCAGCAGTCCGCGATCCGAAATGCGTTCACACTGCTGTCGATCATTCCGATCATCGGCGGTCTCCTCGCGTTTATCGCGTACATCGTCATCGCGGTGACCATCAACAACAGCCCCACCAAACAGGGCAAGCACGACCAACTGGCCGGTGGCACCCAGGTAGTCAAGGGATAACCCAGAGCCCTCGCGAAAGCCCGGCAGTTCCTCGAGGAATTGCCGGGCTTTCTGCTGTGTTCTGGGCAACTGGACGGTCGCCAACTCGCTTGGAGACACCCTGAGGTGCTTGGATTGCGGACGTGACAGCTCAGGATCAGCAAGACTCATCGACTCAAGAGACCAAATTTGCGCACGTCAGCCTCGGTTATTATCCGACGATCGTCGCGCTGTTCACCGCAACGCTGCTGATCTCGAATGTGGCGGCGACCAAGGGGGTCGCCTTCTTCGCGGATTCCGAGTTGTCCCTCGGGCCCTTGCAGATCCTGCCCGTCATCACCGACGGTGGCTTCTTCCTCTTCCCACTCGCGTACGTCCTCGGTGACGTTCTCAGTGAGGTCTACGGCTTCAAAGCCACCCGGCGCGCGATCTACCTCGGATTCGGCGCGCTGATTCTTGCTGCCGCATGTTTCTGGATCGCTGTGCAACTGCCGTCGGCGGCCTTCTACGAGAACCAGGCCGCCCTCGAAACCGTCGTCGGTGTCATTCCCCGACTCCTGGTCGCCGGCTTGGCCGCCTACCTCGTCGGACAGCTTCTGAACTCCCTGGTCCTGGTCATGATGAAGAAGCGCATGCAGGAGAAGCACCTGTGGGCACGTCTCATCGGCTCGACCGTCGTCGGTGAATTCGCCGACACCCTCATCTTCTGCTCCATCGCGGCCGGCGTCATCGGCATCAGCACATGGGAAGACTTCATCAACTACGTGTTGGTCGGCTTCCTGTGGAAAACCCTTGTCGAGATTCTGGTCATGCCGATCACCTACCGCGTCATCGCCTACGTGAAGAAGCGCGAACCGACTTACGCCTGAGTCTGCGGGGCCTTCGGGCCGTAGAACTTTCCGAGCATGTCCGCCTTGAAGTCGTGGAAGTACCCGCCTTCGATGCTGGCTCGGATGTCGTCGACCAGCTTCACGGTGAATCGCTCGTTGTGGATGGTGCAGAGCGTCGACGCGAGCATTTCTTTCGCTTTGAAGAGGTGATGGATGTACGCGCGGGTGTAGTTGGCGCAGGTATAGCAGTCACACTCGTCGTCGATAGGTGTGAAATCACGGCGGAATCGGCTGGTGTTGATGTTGAACCGGCCGGAGCGCACGTAGATCGCGGCATTGCGCGCAACACGGGACGGATTGACGCAGTCGAAGGTGTCTGCGCCGTTCTCGATTGCGACGAAAAAATCGTCCGGTTCGCTGATTCCGAGCATGTGCCGCGGCTTGTGCTCAGGCAGTTCCTCGTTGCACCAACGCACAATTGTGCCGAGGTTCTGCTTCTCGAGGGCGCCGCCGATGCCGTAGCCGTCGAACCCGTACCCGTTCTCGCCTTCGATCGACTCGAGGCCACGGCACGCTTGCCGACGCAGATCCTCGTACTGCGCGCCTTGGATCACGCCGAAGAGAGCCTGATAGGGCTTGTCGGCGCGTTCGGCGGTGAGCTTCTCGTGCTCGTTGATGCAGCGAATCGCCCACGCCTGCGTGCGCTCGACCGATCGCTCCTGGTAACCGCGCGTATTGAGCAGCGTGGTGAGTTCGTCGAACGCGAACATGATGTCGGCGCCGAGTTGATGCTGTATCTGCATCGACACCTCGGGGGTGAACCGATGCTTGCTGCCGTCGAGGTGCGATTTGAACGTGACGCCCTCGTCATCGACCGTCGCAAGACGCTCTTTGCCCTTCGCGATCACGTCGTCGGACTGCACGCCGACGGCTTCCATCGCGAGTACTTTCTTGAACCCGACGCCAAGTGACATCACCTGGAAGCCGCCGCTGTCCGTGAAGGTGGGTCCGTCCCAGTTCATGAATTTGCCCAGGCCACCGGCCTCGTCGACGATGTCGGCACCCGGCTGCAAATACAGGTGGTACGCATTTGCGAGAACC
Source organism: Rhodococcus sp. ACPA4 (assembly GCF_002300185.1). Taxonomy (NCBI): domain Bacteria; kingdom Bacillati; phylum Actinomycetota; class Actinomycetes; order Mycobacteriales; family Nocardiaceae; genus Rhodococcus; species Rhodococcus sp. ACPA4. Next base: position 4,893,360 of record NZ_NSDY01000001.1, on the reverse strand, counting down.
GATTGCGTGCCCAATTCCTTGATCGACTCGGGGAGCACAGCCTTGACCGTCGCCTTGGTCCCGACCACCACGAACGACGGCGTCGCGATATCGCCGTGCGGTGTGTGGATGGTGCCGGTTCGTCCGAGCCGGTCCTCGATTCGCGTCCCCATCGTAAAAATCGACTCGGGACGCTTGTCGACAGCGGGCTCGGGCTGGGTCGGAACTACAGAAGTCACGGACTCAATCCTGTCACAGGACTAAAAATCGCCGTGATCACGGCAGAACGCGCAGCAACAGCATCGATCTTCGATCCGGCCCTGGTCTACTGACCGAACCCGAGCTGTATCGCCGCGCGAGAGTCCCACTCCATACTTCCTCCAGGCATCCTCCGGCTCGACCGGTGTACACCTCCAACCCGCTGACAGGAGCTCAATTGACGAGACAGACCTACAACTTCGTCACCGTCGACGTCACAGAGTCGATCGCCACCGTGACCATCGACAAACCTCCCGCCAACGCGTTCAATCCCAGCCTGATCGCCGAACTTCTGGAGCTACTGCCGGTACTAGCGTCGGACCAGAGCATCCGCGCCATCGTCATGACGGGCACTGGCCGGTTCTTCGTCGCCGGCGCCGACATCACCGTGATGCGCGAGCTGACCGAAGAGACTCAGCGGGCGATGCGCCCGTGGGTCGAGGTACAGCGGATCCTGGAGACGGCTCCCAAACCCGTTATCGCGAAGATCAACGGGCACGCACTCGGTGGCGGCGCCGAACTGACGTTGGCCTGCGACTTCCGCGTTATGGCACAGTCGGCGACCATCGGTTTTCCCGAGATAGGCCTCGGACTGTTTCCGGGTGCGGGTGGCAGCCAACGGCTTCCGCGCCTCATCGGCGCACACCGAGCCAAAGTGCTCATGATCGAAGGCAATCGACTGAGCGCCGAGCGCGCACACGACATCGGCCTGGTCGATGCTGTCGTTGCAGACGACGACCTAGATGCACACTGCGCTGACCTTGCGCGTGAGCTCGCATCGGAACCCACTGCCACCATCGGGATGATCAAACGCATTGTTGACGAGGGAATGTCGTTGCCGCTCGATCAAGCGCTGGACCTCGAATTCGACGCAGTGCTCGAACTGATCAAGACGAACGACGCTGCCGAGGGACTTCAGTCATTCCTCGACAAGCGCTCCCCCATCTTCACCGGACGCTGAAAGCTCCCCCTTTACCGAGAGGCCATCATGCTCAACAGATTTCAAAAGAAATGGGTGGGCGCGATCGCTACTCTCGCCGCCCTGTCGATCGCCGTCAGCGGATGCACCCGTCCCGCTACCGACAACTCCGCGGAAAGTGGTGGCCTGGTACGCATCGCTGTTGGTGTGGACCCGTCGTACGCTCCGATCTTCTTAGCTGACCACGAGGGCATGTTCGAGGCCGCTGGTCTCGACGTCCAGGTCATCCAGACGGAAGGCGGAGCAGCGGGTGCTCAGAACGTTGTAGCCGGAACTTCGGAGCTATCCGGCAATGCCGACTCGACAGCGCTGTCCGTCATGGCTGCCAACCCGAGCCTGCGGGCTCTTGGTGTCTTCCAGGAATCCGACCGGTACTTCCAGGTTGTGCTGCGCAATGGCCTCGAACCGAAGTCGATCAAGACCATGGGCGTCTTCCCCGGTATCGGTCTCTACTTCACGAACCAGTACCTCGCCAGCCTCGGCATCGACCCCGCGACCGTCACACTCGTGAGCACCAGTCCGCCCGAGCAGCCCGCGTTACTGGCGCGTGGCGATATCGACGGCTTCCTGTCCTTCGACCCGTGGGTGACACAGAGTTTGAATACCGGTGGACGCGTAGTTGCCACGACCGGTGATTTCGGCGCCAAGTACGCGCAGTGGATCATCGCGTCGGATAACTGGTTGTCCGCGAACGAAGAAACCGCAGGCAAGGTGTTCAAGGTGATCTCGGAAGCGTCGGCAATCGTGAACTCGGATCCAGATCGGGCGGCAACCGCAATTGCCTCGGCTATCCAGATGGACCCGGCCGAGGCTGCCGACCGGGTGGCCCAAATCGATTTCGGCGGGCGCGGATTCACCGATGACGATGTGGAGCGGGCAAACGAACTGGTTGCGTTCTTCCGCGAGCAGGGCAAGATCTCCGCAGACATCGATCCGTCGGCTGTACTTCTCTCGGGATGGGTCGAGCAGAACGCAGCCTGAGCGGCGTGTGAGAACGGGTCCGGTGGGCAGACCGGAATCATGTCGCCCACCGGACCCGAGAACTACGTTCGACACCAGTCGGTTCGGCGATATCTTTCGATTGAAACGGAGTAGTTGTGGTGCATCCCCCGGTACGGGTCGTAGAGATTTCCAGTCCGTTTGCGCGATTCGCCGGGCGCATCCTGGTCGGGCTGGGTTTCGAGGTCATTCTGGTAGAACCACCCACCGGTGACCCGAGTCGCGCCGAGTCCCAGGGTGATTCGTACCTGCATTGGCATGCGGGAAAGAAGTCGGTGGTTCTCGATCTGGGCGACAGCAACGACCGCGCCGAATTCGACACACTACTTCGCAGCGCGGATGTCCTGCTCGACGGCAGCGCGACCGGCGTTCCGCTAGAGCGCCGAGGCTCCCTCGTGCATGTCCGGGTGACGCCATTCGGCACATCGGGTCCCCGAAGTGAGTGGCAGGCAACCAACCTGACCGTAGCAGCGCTCGGCGGAATGATGGCTCAGGTCGGTGATCCCGAACACCCTCCACTCCTGCTCCCCGAACTCCAGGCTGAGCAGCTCGCCGGAATCAACGCCGCAATCGGCGTGCTGCTCGGACTGCGTTCGCGGTCCACGGGCCAGAACCCGTTGCTGGAGATCAGTGCTCAGGAATGTGTTGCCGCCGCGCTGGAAGCGGGCACTCTTGCCTACATTCACGAGGACCGTGTCCCGCCACGTCCTGGCCGCGTACATCCACTCGTTCCGCACGGACTGTTCCAGGCCGCCGACGGTTATGTCGGTGGCGGCCTCGGCGGTAGCCCCCGTATGTGGGACGGCATGCTGGCCTGGCTGATCGACAACGACGCCCAGGACGATCTCGACCAACCCGAGTGGTCCGACGCGGTCTACCGAAAGACACACCAGGAACACATCTTCGACGTTCTGTCAGCCTTCATCTCAAAGTGGCCGAAGGAAGAATTTGCAGTCAGCGCCCAGTCTCGCAAGTTGCCGTGGGCAGCGGTCGACCGGCCCGAAGAACTCCTGCGCAACCCACAACTCAACGACCGTGACTTCTTCACTGACGTGACCGGGGATCACGGCACCTACCGCGATCTCGGGTTCGGCTTCGCTTTCCCCGAAGGCCACCGCATCGGAACGCTCGAGGCCGCCCGGTTGGGTCAGCATCAGGAACTCTTGTCCACCAACACGACTGTGGCAGTGCATGAAACTCAGGAGTTCAGTGACACGGGCGCGCTCAGCCTCGACGGTGTCCGCGTGCTGGATCTCACCTGGGTGCTGGCCGGCCCGTACGGCACCCGAATCCTCGCCGACCATGGAGCCGAAGTCATCAAGGTCGAATCGATCGGACGCCCGGACCCAACTCGCTTCGCACCGTTCATGCATCTGTCGCGCGGGCCTCATGACAATCCGAACACCAGCGGGTACTTCAACGACGTCAACCGAAACAAGCGCAGCATCACGCTCGATACCCGATCCGCCGAGGGTCTTTCGGTCCTACGCGACCTGATCAGGAAATCCGACGTCGTGGTCGAGAATTTCAGCTCGTCGGTCATGGACAAGATGGGGCTCGGCTACGAACAACTGCGGGAACTCAACCCGGACATCATCTACGTGTCTATGTCCGGGATGGGTCACACCGGCCCTCGCAAGGACTGGGTATCGTACGCCGACATCGTATCTGCAAGTACCGGATTGACCTCGCTGACCGGTTGGAACGCCGACGATGTTGTCGGAGTCATCTACGGCCACGGTGACATAGTTGCCGGACTGCAAGCAGCAGTCGCGGCGCTGGCAGCTCTCGACTACCGCGACCGGACAGGGCGAGGCCAGCACGTAGACCTGTCACAACTCGAAGCCATGGCAGCGCACATGGGCACCAGTGTTCTCCGAGCGGCTCGCTCACAGTCCCCCGATCCGATCGGCAACAGCCACTGCGAACTGGCGCCGCACGGCGTGTACCCGTGCCACGGCGCAGACCGGTGGTGCTCGATTGCCATCCGCGGCATGACGGAATGGAATACGTTGTGCCGCATCATCGGAGCGGAGCACTGGATCGACAATCCCGATTTCAGGAGCGTGGAGGGTCGCCGAGCCAACCTCGAACGAATCGACGACGCGATCGCCGACTGGACCCGGACTCTGCCACCCGAAACCGTCATGGAGCGCCTGCAATCGGCGGGAATCGCGGCAGGCGCCATCCAGGACGGACGTGACCTGGTCGACGGTGATCCGCATCTGCGGGCACGCAATTTCTATTCCGTACAGGAACACCCCCTCGCGGGAACATTCCTCCACGAGGGCATCCCTGTTCGCCGCAACTCCGAACCCGGTTCGATTCGGCGCGCTGCACCGGTGCTGGGCGCGGACACCGACGACGTCCTGAAGTCGGTCCTCGGCTACAGCGACAAACGGATCACCGGACTTCGCGACCAGTCGATCCTGTCCTGACCGCACTCATATTCGTACAACCATTCACAGATCGCTACAAGGAGACACAATGCGCGCGGCCCGACTCCATCAGTTCGGCACCTCACCGGTAATCGACGACATCGACATTCCCACGCGTGAATCCGGCCAGACCCTGGTGCGGATCGACGCTGCTGCGCTCGGCCATCTCGACATCACCGTCGCGAGCGGAAACTTCGGAGTCAAGCCGAATCTCCCGCACATCGGTGGAACCGACGGAGCCGCGACGGTAGTCGAATCCGACACGTACGAGCCGGGCACTCGCCTTCTGGTCCGAGGCGGTGGCGTCGGCCTGTTCAAGAACGGTTGCTGGGCCGAGTATCTGGTGGCAGCAGACAAGGCCTTCACACCGTTTGATCCCGCACTGTCGCCGGCCGTTGCCGCAACGTTCTTTCTGCCAAGCACAACTGGCTACGTGGCCGTGAATGACGTTGCGGCCGTTGCAGCCGGCGAACGTGTGGTCGTCGCCGGAGCGTCGGGTGCTGTCGGATCGATGGCAGCGCAGTTCGCTTTGCTCGCAGGAGCGTCCGAGGTGATCGGTGTTGTACCGCGCGAAGATCAAGCTGCCCTGATCCCGGAAGGTGTGCGTCCCGTCGTCGGGCAAGGTGACGAACTGGCCGGTGTGCTGGGATCCGAGCCTACCGTCGACGCATTGATCGACACGCTGGGCGGTGACGGCTTGCCCCATCTGCTGGCAAGTGTTGTCCCCGGCGGCCGGGCGGCCCTGATCGGATACACGTTGGGTAAGAGTCTCACGCTGGACTTGCCGAACTGGTTGCTCAGCGACGTCCGGATCCTGCCCGTCAACATGATTCGCAAGACTGCCCGCCAAGCTGAACTGGCACCCGAGATGATCCGACTGCTCATCGAAGGCAAGATTTCCGTTGCAGTGCAGGAATTTCCGTTGGATGACATCGCAAGTGCACTGCAGTTGATGGGTGAGGGCAAGGTTGCCGGTCGGGCGGTCGTCGTACCCTGAGAGGGATACAATTACGCACCCTACGAGCCATCGGCAAGGAGTCGTTCATGCCCTGCGACACACATGCCATTCCGCGCTCGCTTCCGGATTTGATCCGGAGGCGAGCTTTAGAGCGTCCGGAGCACCCGGCCCTTGTCGTCGGCGGGATCACGGTCACCTACCGCAAACTGCTCGAACGCGCTGCGTCGATGGGGTCTGCTCTCCGCAGCGCGGGTGTCGGCCGCGGGGAACGTGTGGCGGCACTGTCCGGCAACAGGATCGAACTGGCAGACCTTGTTCTCGGATGCGCGTGGATCGGCGCGGTGGCCGTTCCGCTCAATACTGCTCTTCGCGCCGACAGTATTGTCAGCGCACTCGAACAAGCTGAAGTGCAACGCATCCTGGTTTCACCCGAATGCGCAAACGTTGTATCCGGATTCGATGGCACCGTGTGGGTCATGGGCGAACCACACGTCCCCACGGCCGGTTTGAATCCGGGTTGTGAACCCGAAGCAGTGGATCCCCTCGACATGGCCGCGATACTCTTCACTTCCGGCACCACCGGTATACCCCGGGGTGTGCGATGCCCGCATGCGCAGTTCCTGCAGTGGGGCAAAAGCGTTGGCGCCTCGTTGGGACTCACTCGCGATGATGTGCTGTACAACTGTCTGCCCCTGTTTCACACCAATGCTCTCAATGCCTTTGTTCAGTCCGTCTGGGCCGGGTCTACTTTTGTCTTGGGACAACGGTTTTCGGTCCGTAATCATTGGAGTGAGGTTCGTGAGATCGGGGCGACTGTCGACTATCTGCTAGGTGCGATGGTTGCGATGCTGATCAACGCGGACCCCGCACTACACGACCGGCAGCACAACATCCGGATTGCCTTGGCGCCCGCAACCCCTGCGCATCTGATCGAACCGTTTGCCAAGAGATTCGGTGTGGAACTCGTGGACGGATTCGGAAGTACCGAAACCAATCTTGTGATCGGCACGCTTCCCGGAAATCGACGGGCCGGATACATGGGCACCGTGATGAGCGGCTACGACGCTGCGGTGATCAACGACGGTAGCGCCGTACCCGACGGAGTGCCTGGCGAACTGGTTGTCCGCACCACGGTTGCCGGCTCGTGCTCACAGGGCTATCTGGGCGACCCGATTCCGGAGCCAGGCAGTTGGATCCACACCGGCGACAGGGTGATTCGTGATGCAGACGGCTGGTTCCGATTTGTCGATCGCATCAAAGACGTGATTCGAAGGCGAGGTGAGAATATTTCCGGAGCCGAGGTGGAAACAGTTCTCGCGCTGCATCCGTCGATCAGTCAGGTTGCCGTCTTCCCGGTGCCGTCGGAGCTGGCCGAGGACGACGTCATGGCGACTGTAATACTCCGTCCCGGTGCCGATTTCGATCCCATCTCGATTCTGGATTCTGCCCAGCAACAGTTGCCGTACTTTGCCCTCCCGCGGTACATCGACATCGTGGATTCGTTGCCACTCACCGAAACCGGGAAGGTGCAGAAAGCACCGCTGCGCGAGCGGGGCGTTGGCCAACACACCTGGGACAGCGAGAAGAGCAAGTTCAGCGCACGGCGGTAGAGCCTACTTGCCACAGCCGTTGAACGAACACATCACCGGACTGCAAATCGTACGCAGTGCGAGCGGGTCACTCGGTGAATGCGTGCACTTCATGGCATGAAGTTTGCGGGTGATCCCGACGCCTGCTGTGCGCAGGGCCCCGGTGATGCGACTGACGTTGAGCCGAGCCGTCGGCGCTGTCACGGACAACGCACCGGCAAGAGTGCGCGGGCCGCTGAACACCGGTACCGCGACGCTCATGTAACCGAGCCGCGTCTCCTCGACCTCCACCGCGAGCTGTTCCTTACGCATCCGCTCGAGTTGCTGTCGCAGCACACCGACTGACATCGTCGTCCGACTGGTCAAGGCGGTGAAACCCTGCTCGACCACCTCGTCGAAGACCGATTGCGGCGAGAAGGCAAGGATGATCTTGCCGGTGGCGGTGCAGTACAGCGGGAGCCGGCCGGCCACCCGCGACTGCTGATTGAGGCCGCGGTGTCCGATGATCTTCTCGATGTACAGGACGTCGATGCCGTCCCGCACCGCAAAGTGAACCGTCTCCTGTGTCGCCAGCAGCAGGTCCTCCATGTAGGGCAAAGCGGCGTCCCGCAGAATCCGCTGACGGGGCACCAACTGGCCAAGCTCGAACAATCGCAGGCCGAGCCGATACTTTGTGCCCGCGCGCTCGAGCAGTCCCCACTCGACCAGCTCGCCGGCCAACCTGTGAACCGTGGCTTTCGCGACCCCACTGCGCCGAGTGAGTTCCGTCAGAGACAAGTCACTGTGGTCGGTGTCGAAAGCGTCCAAGATCATTCGAGCCTTGCCCAGGACCGAGGACAGCTCTCCTGCGGGCTGCAACGGCGCAGCAGCACTTGGCGCGATGGGCAGTACTGATCCGAACCCGACGGATTGTTGTGGAGCGGCCATGAGTGTCCTCCTGAACGATCTGTGACAGCCTGCCGAGCCCGATTGCCACGGGACCGAATCAGTCGGGGTGCTCGTTGGGTGCAGGTGCTTTCGGAACCGACACTATGGTGACCATACGATGAGACGCACGCCACACGGTCCGCTCAGTGAACCCGTCCCGCAGAGTTTACACGGGGCGCCTACCTGCGTAATTCTCCAGAAACATGCGGACGGCGGATGAAATCTGCGGGGCGTGCTCTTCGATGAGCGCTACGGTCCCGGATTCGACGATCTCTGTTTCCACCACTGCCGCACTCGTCAGATGTGCACGCAGCGGGGCGACATTAGGCATCGAAAAGGGATCTCTCCGCGCGCCGATCAGCAAAACCGGCGCGGTCACCGAACCGATTCTTTCCTCCATGACGTAGCGAGCACAGGCTTTGTGGCCCTCCGCCGGATCAACCCGGTAGGCAAGCGCGTCCCGGATGAACCTGTCGAGCAGCGCGGTGCCGGGTTCCGGGTAGTACGGCCGTCGCATCTCCCACAGACTGGTGAGATGGCTGCCGTCTGCAGCTCGGTCAACGCAGTCGATCCCACCGGGTCCCGAGTGCCCCTCGCGGTAGTTGCGGTCGGCCCACGGGCACGACGAGAGCACGGCGGCGGCTACCCGCTCGGGGCGCGATGCCGCCATCTCGAGCGCCACTGCCGCTCCGGTGTGGTGGCCGAGAACCGTGACTCGGTCGACGCCAAGCCCGTCGAGCAATTCCCACGCACCTCGCGCATAGGTCTCGATGGTCTGCGGCCCGGGCACCGGAGCACTGTTGCCGTACCCCGGCATGTCCATCGCGACCACGTGGAAGTCGGCGGCAAGAAGTGGGATGAGCTCGCGGAACTCGTCCGACGAACGGGGTGCCTGATGAAGCAGGAGAATCGTCTCACCCGAACCTTGCTGCGCGTAATGCAATTGCCCGAAGGACGAATCCACGTATCCGAATCGCGTGCCGCTTCCCATCAGAACGCCGCAACCATCGGAGTGTCGACGCCGACAATATCGATCTTTGCCGAACCACCCGGATTTCCGACGGGTTCACCGCGGGTGGGCAAGATGTCGAGGAAGAAGCGCTTGTTGTCTTCCTTGAAGTCCGGGTCTGCCTTGCGGTCGACGGTGATCGCCTCTACCGGGCACGCCAATTCACAAGCGCCACAGTCGATGCATTCATTCGGGTTGATGTAGAGCTTGCGATCACCTTCGTAGATGCAATCCACGGGGCATTCTTCCATGCATGATCGGTCCGTGTAGTCGATGCATGCTTCACCGATGACAAATGCCATTGCCTAACCCTCCTGTTCCGTAGAGTGTCCGGGAAAGATCTCCGCTTCCGGATCCAGCACGGCCGCAGCGTTGTTCACAGCAGTCGCGGCTTCGCCGAAGCCGACGGCAATCAATCGGACCTTCCCGGGATAATCCGTGATGTCCCCGGCTGCGTACACGCGCGGAACATTGGTTTCCATCCGCGTGTTGACGGCGATATGGCGATTGTCGATCTCCATCCCCCAGTCCATCATCGGGCCCAGGTCAGCGGTGAATCCCAGTGCTGCGATGACAGATTGAGCCGGCAACGTGGACGTGCTCTTGTCCAGTTTGTGGGTGATGTCGACCTCGCCGATCCACCCGTTTCCACGTACCTCCGAGACATCCGCGTTCACAAGAACCTGGACACTGCTGTCCTGAACTTTGGCAACTGTGGATTTGTGCGCGCGGAATCGATCTCGTCGGTGAACCAGAGTGACGGACTTGGCAATCGGTTCGAGGTGGACAGCCCAGTCGAATGCGCTGTCGCCGCCGCCGACGATGACAACGTCTTTCCCCGTGTGCGCCGACAGATCCGGGACGAAGTAGCTCAATCCCCGATTCATGAACTCCGAACCCTTCGTCAACGGACGGGGCGTGAAAGTTCCGATGCCGCCGGTGATGACAACCGCGCCGGCGACCACCACCTGGCCTGTACTGGTGGTGATTCGCACCCGGCCGGCGTCATCATGCGACAACTCACGAGCCTGCATACCCAGCAAGTACACCGGATCGAATGGGGCAGCCTGGGCAATCAAGCCCTCGATGAGATTGCGTCCCTTGACCGAAGGGAATCCCGCAATGTCGAGGATTGCCTTCTCCGGGTACATCGCACTGACCTGTCCCCCCGGTTCCGCAAGGGCATCGATCACGGCAACGGAGAGGCCGCGGAAGCCTGCGTAGTACGCGCCGTACAGCCCGGCGGGGCCGGCACCAATGATCAGAATATCGACGCCGATCTCGTTGTCGGCCGCCGTGGAAGACGTTGTGTTCACACCCGATACGGTATTGCGCCGACGGACCCTCGCAAATGAAACCGGTCCGCTCAACAGACCTCGGTAACGTTTGCGGGACAACATGAAAAGAGCCCGCCGACCTTTCGGTCGACGGGCCCGTACTCACGAAATTCAGCGCGCGAACACCTCGGGTTCGTCTGCCGCAATCTTCTGGATGATGGTCGAGTAGGCAAACCACCCCACCTTCTCGGTGCCCACAGCCTCGTAGGTCTGCGCAGCGATCTTCTCGTGCAGGACAACCGGATCACCGGCGGCTCGCGCCGCCAATTCTGCCTGCATCGAACGCTCCATCGACACGTACCACCACACTGCGCTCTCGACAGAGGTTCCGACAGTCAAATGGCCGTGATTGGTCAGGATCACCGCTTTGTTCGATCCGAGGGCCGTCGCAATGCGAATCCCCTCCTCTTCATCGAGCGCCACCCCGTGATACTCCTCGTAGATCGAGTGGTCCTCGTGAAAGGCGCACGCGTCCTGAGTGATCGGAGCGAGGCGGCAGTGCAGCGAAGAGAACGCCTTGCCGTTCAGACCATGTGCATGAACAGCTCCGATCACATCGGGACGGGCCTCGTGAACCTTGCTGTGGATGACAAATGCTGCGCGGTTCAGCGGTCCGTCGCCGGAAATCACCGTGCCGTCCGATGCCACGTGCAGTAGTTCTTCGGGCTGGACCTGGGAGAAGTGCCGACCGAACGGCGCCGTCCAGAACGTTTCAGATTCTTCGGGATCTCGGGCCGTGATGTGTCCCGAGATTCCTTCGTCCAAACCGAATTTCGACAGTATCCGATATCCGCCGATGACGGCGGTCTTACGTCGACGTCGTTCGCTCTCGACGTCGGAGAACTCGGGCGGGCCAGGAATTCCGGCCTGCTCTGCAATGCTCAGCGGTTTACTCATGCTGCGCTCCTGACTATTTGACGCCGTAGCGGGCGAGGTACCGCGAGGACAGAATTCGGAGAATCCGGTCGAAGATGAAGCCCATGATGCCGAGGACGATGATGCCGACAAACGTCCAGTCGATTCGACCGTAGTTTCGGGCCTGCCAGATCATCGAGCCGATACCCTGGTCGGCGGCGACGATCTCCGCCGACACGATGGTGAGAAAGCTGTTACCCATGGCCAGGCGAGCACCGGTGACGATACCCGGGATCGAAGACGGCAGGACCACCGTTTTCATGATCTGCAGCTTGCCCGCACCAAGATTGGCTGCGGCCTGCAATTTGTTCTCGCTGATCGCAACAGTCGCGGCGATCGTGCTGACCGTGACGATGAACACCGAGGTGTAGAAGATCAGAACAACCTTCGACGTCTCACCGATGCCGAACCAGACGACGGCAAGAGTGACAAATGCGATCGGCGGAATGAACCGGAAGAACTCGATGTACGGATCGAGGAGCTGTCGTACGATGGCGATGCGGCCCATCAGAATTCCGACGGGAGCGCCGATCACGACGCCCAGAAACCAACCGATCAGAATTCGCTGACCTGACGCAGTGATCGACGACCACAGAACGCCGCTTTCCCACAGTTCCTGTGCCGCAGACCAGACCTCGGCCGGTGATGCAATCGTGGTCGGTCCGTACCACCACGCCAGGAACGACCAGATACCCAGACCGATTGCCGCTGAAGCGGCATACATCAGTGTCGCCTTGACAATCTTGGATCGCCGCGCCGACGAACGCTTTTGCGTCTGTGTCACCTTTACTGTTCTCACACCGGCTGAACCACCGGTCACTACAGCCGTCACAGCTCGTCCTCCTCAATGCCTTGGTTCCGCAGCGACGCAACCACTTCTGCCCGAATGTCGTCGCGCAGCTTCTCGTAGAGTTCGATCACCTCGGGATCGTTACGGTCCCTGGGACGAGCCGCATTGACCTCGTAGACGCTCTTGATCCGAGCCCGCGGGCCGGCCGACATCACAACCACACGGTCAGCCAATGTCAGCGCCTCGTCGATATCGTGAGTCACGAACACCACGGTGCATCGAGTGTGCCGCCAGATACGGTCGAGTTCGGTCTGCAGAACCTGACGAGTCTGAGCGTCCAACGCACCGAACGGCTCGTCCATGAGAACCAGCGACGGTTGGTTGGCCAGAACTCGTGCGATCTGAACACGTTGCCGCATACCGCCGGAGAGCTGCGAGGGGAACTTTGCCCCGGCGTGGGGCAAGCCGACCATCGCAAGGTACTCGGCGGCGATACTGGCCTGCTCGCTGCGGTTCGCTCCGCGCATCCGGGGTCCGTACGCCACGTTCTGGCTTACGGTCATCCATTCGAATAGCGCTTCGGAACTCTGAAACACCATGCCTGCGTGGCGGTTACTGCCGTCGACGACGTCTCCGTCGCACACAATCTCCCCGGCACTGGGTTCCACGAAACCGGCCATGGACGACAGCAGCGTCGACTTACCGCAGCCACTCGGCCCGAGCAGACATACGAATTCACCGGGCTGCACGTGCATATCGATTCCGGCGACGATCTCCGCCGCGCCGAAACTGATCCCGAGGTCGACCACGTCGATGGCCACACCCGTGTTCTTTTTACCGGGGCCGGTCGTGCCCGTACTACTTGTTGCGATACTCACTGTGCACCATCCTTGTACCAATCCAGAAGCATTGCCGATTCGAGATCCGGCTGGTCACTGAGAACACCGATCGACTTGTAGAAGTCGACGATCGACTGTGCCGACTCGATATCCGCAGCTTCGAGATTCACGACGGAGAAGTCGATCTCGTCGACCGCGGCAATAGTCTGATCCTCACTGACGTTCACAGCGGTCTTGGTCGCGGACGCTGCAGCTGCAGGATCCGACTCGACCTTGCGCGTTGCTTCGTCGAGCACCTTCGCAACGGTCCGCGCGGTCTCTTCGTTGGCCGACAGCCAGGGAGCCGTCGTGATCGCCCAGTGATGGTAGAACCAGCCGTAGTCTCCGGTGACTGCCACTACGTGGCCGGTGCCCTGATCCAGGGCTGTTGCCGGCCACGGCTCCCACAGAACAAACCCGTCGATGTCGCCGCGGCTGAGCAGCGCGGGCATGTCCGTCGGGGTTGCCGAGATCATTTCCACCGAGCCGGGGGCAATCGAATTGGCCGCGAGATACTTGTCCGTCGAAATCTGGCTCAGACCCGGGACGATGCCCATCTTCTTGATCGCAGCCGGTGAGTCGACGCCGTTGCGCAGCACAACCTTGATGTAGTCGCCCGACGCCTCGTACGAATACATCGCGCGCAACGACGGATTCTGACGCAACTGGGCGATGGTTGTCGTATCGGAGCTACCGGCGATCTGGACCTGCCCGGTCGAGAGTGCGTCGACGGCCTCGCCACCACGACCGAATTGGACAAGTTCGACGTCCAGACCTGCGGCGTCGAACATACCTTCCTGATCCGCCACGAAGAACGGAGCATAGGAAGCGTCGATTCCGACTGCGATACGCAGTGGTCCACTTCCGGCGGAATCAGCTGTGCTTTGCGTCGCCGGGCGGCTGCATGCGCCGGTTGCAACGGTCAGCAGCAGCGCAGCCGAAACAAGAGCAGTCCTTCCAAACTTTGACAGCGAGGCCATCTACTCACACCTTTGTTTGTGATCTGTGCCGCAGTTGCGGGTTGTGGAGAGCAAACCTAGCCGTGCCTACCTATGACCGAGAACCAACCGGGTCCACCGTGCGGACCGGGGACAGGAACTTACCTGGGCGAAACACCGCACCTGGAGGAACGTGCGAACCGAAATACTGCGGTAACACGGCCTTCGGTCACAATGTCCACCGAATTGTCTGCTTGCGCAGCGCGCCTGCGACATTCTGCGCCGTCATCGAGTAGATCGACGCACGCGCTCCGGCGCTGCCCCCTGCGACGTGAGGACTCAAGAGCGTCGAATCGAATCCGCGAAGGGGGCTCGAAATCGGCAGTGGTTCAACGTCGAACACATCGAGGGCCGCGCCGCCGATATGCTTCGAACGCAGAGCTCGTGCCAATGCAACGTCCTCGACAACAGCGCCGCGTGCCACATTGACGACGATCGCGCCGTTGGGCAACTGCGAAATTCGATCGGAATTGATCAGTCCCCGAGTTGATTCCGTGAGCGGGACGGCGAGCACCAGGACGTCGGAGAGAGGCAACAGTTCCTCGAGCGATACAAAGGTCGCATTCATAGGCTCGCGCGGTCTCGAACGCGCGGTGACGTAGACATCACAACCAAAGGCCCCGAACAACTCTGCACACCGACGGCCGATCGACCCGACCCCTACTACGCCGACCCGGCGCTGCGCCAAGTCGCGACAATCTCGCGTCAAGATGGATTCCTGTGGCCAGGACCCGCCGGTGACCTCGTTGTGCGCCCAGAACATGGAGCGGCACAACGCACCTGCCGCCAGCACTGCCCATTCCGCAACCGATTCCGCGTTGGCGCCGGGTGTATTCGCGACCGGAACCCCGAAGGCGCGCCACGCATCCACGTCGATGAAATTGGTTCCGGCACCTGGCTGTTGGACAAGGAGTAGTTGCCGTCCGAGTTCGGCTTCCTGCTTGCCGAGCGGCAGATCACCACTCCAGTCACCCACCACGACATCACACATCGGCAACAGTGCATGTAGTGCTTCCGTAGTGCGCTCGGGCAAGCGAACTACCTCGGCCTCACTTCCCACGGCGTCACGGATCGCGCTGCCAAGTCCGTTGTCGGCGTCTGCCGTCAGTAGAAGTACTTTCTTCACGAGAACTCCTCAGGGTGAGACGATGACTGTACCTTCGGAAAACGCCAGAGCCGGCCTCCTGATCGAGAGGCCGGCTCTGTTACGCAGCAGTCTGTTTGGTTCTCAGATGGCTGCCTTCGCGCTTGCTGACGCCTTGGCCAGAAACTCGAGGCTCAGCGGGTTGTACTTCGCTGCCTGCTCGTGCTGCGGCCAGTGACCGCACTCCGCGTAGAGCTCGAGCTGAGCACCCGGGATATCCTCGGCCATCTTCTTCGCCTCAGGAACGTCGCCGAACGGATTTTCCTGTCCCCAGACCACCAGGGTAGGCGCCTTGATGAGTGCCATCCGATCCGGGCGCAACAGATTCCGCTGGCGAACCTCCATCTCCTGCAAGGAAAGAAGGTTGTGGATGTTGGCCACGAAGTCGGGCTGGTGGTAGATCCGGTGACGCGCCTGAACCAATTCCTCCGTTGCATTGGCCGGATCGTGCATGAGCAACTGCATGCGGGCGCGGGTCAATTCGATGTCGTCGCTCTGAACGGCCTTCGCTGTCGAGGTCTTGATACGCTCCATCACCGTCGGATTCGCGACGGTACCGCCAGCCGCGAGCAACTGCAACGAGAGGACACGTTCGGGCTGCTCGCTGGCCAGGTAGGCGGCGACCCAACCACCGAGGCTCTCGCCCACCAGGTGCACACGATCCAGCCCGACCGCGTCGAGGTAATTCACCAAATGCTCTACGTAACGCGGAATCTCGTACGGGTAATCAGGCTTACCGGTGTAGCCGTGACCCAGCATGTCGATCGCATGAACCCGGTAGGACTCGGCGTGCGGCGCGATATTGCGTGCAAATGCCTCGAGGTGTCCACTGGTGCCGTGCAGGAAGATCACGGCCTCGTCGCCGGATCCGGCCTGCAGAGAGCGCGTGGGGACACCGCCCGCGTCGACGGTCGTCAACTCGAAATCGAGTCCGGCAAGTTCGTTCCAGATTGTCATGAGAGAAACTTCCTTTGCTGAAGGTGGCAGATTATGTTGTTACGCTGGCTGTTCCAGCTGGATCGAGAACCGCGACGCCCATACCGGTGAGCCACTCGGGAATCGCTTCGTAGGCAAGGCGTTCTCCCGGAATGTAGTCGAGCATGGCCGCCATCATGAGCCATGTCCGTAGCTCCTGCGCACCATTGCCCGCCTCGTCCTCGATCCGCTCCGTCGTGAACTCGGCAAGCTCACTTGCCTTGCCACTGGCAAACAGATCAAGAATTCGGTCATCGAACTCCGGGGTGATCGCGGCATCGGCGGCACGGATGATCTGACGCCGTCGGACGTCGTAGTCGGACCAATTCTCCCGACCGTCCAGCCAGGCTTGAACCATGAAATCCTCGTCCTCACCGTGCGGGTCACGCCAGTCAGGCCAGGGCAGCCGATGGGATAAACCGCCGGAGGCGATCACCACCACGCGGGTATCCGCAGGGTACGACGCAATGGCGTCCCGCAGAGCCTTCGCCACTTCCTCGCATCGCTTGAAAGTCGGCAGCGGCGGCGCGAATACGTTGACCACCAACGGAACTATCGGAACATCGATTCCGTCGAGAAGATACTGAATCGCGTGGGACTGACCGTGATCGATCTGCAATCGAGCCGAGTAGGCAAGATCGAACCGGCCACCTTCGATCAGCTCGTTTGCAAGGTGCCTCGCGAAGTCCACGTCCACCTGCTGCGGGCCCTTGGGTGTACCGGACTCGCCACTGGAAATACACTCGCCGACGCCGAGCGTGAAAGCCGGAATCAGATCCAGCCAGAAACCACGAAAGTGGTTGGAGCCGAGTATCAATACAACATCGGGATTCGCTTCCGCGATTTTCTCCCGGGTCAGATGCAGCGCGTCCCGGAAGCGTTCGGCCTCCGCCTTGTGCGTCGTCTCTTCCCAATGGGTGTTCATCAATGTGCTGTGGGAAGCACCGACACCCAGAACTATCTTCGCCATCAGTCGATTCCTACTTCCTCGAGCGAGCGGGTGACGGTATCGAGGGCCACTCGGATCAGATACTTCGTAAATCTTTCTGCTGCAGCCAGATCGACTGTGTTCATCCCCATCGCGAAGTCCACCTCGAACGGAGCGTCGACCACCTTCGGCATACCCACCCGGATCGTCGGGATGCCGCGGCTGCGCAAGATGTTTGCGTCGGTTGCACCACTGGCGTCGAAGAAGTCCTGATGAGGCTTCCCCTCAGCGGCTTCCCACGCGTCGACGGCCGAGTGCCGCAACCACATCCGCGGATCCGAACCCTCCCCCGGTATTGCCAGCACCTGTTCGACCTCGATCTGTAGATCCAGCGATTGTGCGATGTCCGCCGCCACGGCAGTGAGTTCACGTTTGGCGGCGGTGGGCGTCGTCCGTGGACTCAGCCGTAGATCAACGGTCAGGCGCACCTGCTCAGGGGTGAACGACGCTGTTCTCTCCCACCCGCCACGAATATTGGCCACAATTCCTTGCGGCGCAACCAATCCGTCCTGATGCGCCGCTGAGTACTTCGGGAACCATTCCTCCAGTTTCGCGACAACCTCACCGGCCGCGGTAATCGCGTTGCGATACGGCAGCCGGTGGCGAGAACCGACGTAGGTGTGCAGCCCGTGCACCGTGATCTCGAACCAAGCCAGCCCCACTTCTTCCCAGGAGACCGTCCAGCCCGGCTTGGCGATCAGCGCACAGTCCGCCCACACTCCCTGTTCCAGGAGGAACGAGCAGCCGGCGCCCTGACCGGTATTGCGCCGGGGGTTTCCGACACCGGGGCGGGCATTGGTCGGCATACCACCGGCACCGAATCCGAGCACCAGGTCACCGCGGAGTGGAATACCGGCTGCGGCAATTGCTTCGGCCGCTGCGATGATGCAGGCGGCATGGCCTTTCGGATTCGACGCACCTAACCCGATGACGTAGTTCTCGTCGACCTGGGCGTGCGGCGTCAGGTCGGCTCGCAACTCGTTTCCCACCCACGGTAGATCTTCTGCCGGATCACCTGTCGTGACGGTGTCGATCGGCGCATACAGCAACAGATCCGGCCCGGACCCGTCACCGCGCAACCGTCCCCACGAGTTCGCCTGCCGGTCATCGAGATCCATCGTATGGGCCTCGATGCCCGACGCCGTCAAGACCGCCGTGATGTGGCGGGCCAGCGGTGCTTCGTCGCCGGTGGGGCTGGGGATGTCCACAACCCCGGTGGTGAGATCTCGCAATCTCGCGCGATCGACGTTGGCCCAGGCCTGCTCGACCCATTCCCGGCGCGTGTCGTCGAGGCCTGCGAGAGCGTCGGCCCTCGCAGTGGTCATGGATTGACCTGATGTACCTGGGTATTGCTGCGTTCGCCCGCCAACTGCCATAGTTTGGGAACTGCCACGGCAACAGCGGCACCGATAGCGACTGCTGTCAGAATCTTGAACATGCGTTTCTCCTATTCGCTGGTGCCGGTGGGGATCTGGGCGTCGGTGACCGGAGCCGGGCGCGGGGCAGCCGTCCGACGCTCGCGGGTGGGCCGAACCGGCGCCTTGGGGGTGTGTTCGGCCGCGGCGGCGATCTTCTCGGCGTACTCTTCCTCTGCCAGATTTCGCCACGTTGTCAGCGATACGTCGGGTCGGTACAGCTTCTCCGGCGGCGCGTCGGTGACCTCGACCATCCACGCATCCTGCCCGGAAAACTGACCGTGGAACAGCCAGCGGATCGCGCCGAGGTACTTGGCGTAGAACCCCAATTTTGCTGCACCGGAGACGAAGTTGACCATGAGGCCGACATATTTGTGGTTGTCCTCGTCCACCGGCACGTAGAACTCGTAGTGAATGAACTTGGGGTACGCGATGCGCAGGACGCCGGGCATCGACAGCGAAGCAAAACCGGGAAAGTTCTGTGCTGCGATCACAGGATTGACATCCAGACCGGCACCGACGTTTCCGATCTGCGAAATCTGGGTCTCGTCGGGCTTCTTCTTCCACCACCGCTTATTGGTCCAGGTTCCCACGCCCGGGAAGTCGGCCTCCCAGTACACCTCTTCCTGTACCCGGTAAATCCAGCGACCCTCCGGGATGATGCTCGTGATGTTCCACGTAGGCATCGGCTTGAACAAGCGCCACAATGCGGTGCGGTGCAGGTACTTCGCATGTCCCTCGTCGAAACCGTTCTCACATGCGAAGCGCCAGTTACCTTCTCGCGGCTGAATGCGACCGCCGACGATGCCCTTGTTCTCCACGAGTTCACGCGGCAACTGGTCGTCGATGGACGGCGCCGGCTCGTTGGCGATCGGTATGTACACCCACACCAGACCGAGTCGCTCCTCGACCGCATAGGTCTGGACGTTCAGCTTGCCGCAGATCTTGGAATCCGGACCGTCGGTGATGACCGCAGCCAGTTTTCCGTCGGTGAGACGGTACGTCCAGCCGTGGTACGGGCAACTGACGGTGCCCGGGAACTGCTGATCACCCTCGGACAGTGGAACGCCGCGGTGCGGGCACCGATCATGCAGGGCGTACGCCTTACCGGCGTCGCGGATGATCGCCAGCTTTTCACCACAAATCGTGTAGCTCTTGGGATTTTTGGTGATGTGGTTCGACCACGTGACCGGGTACCAGTAACCGCGGTATCCGCTGCCGGCTGCGTTGTAACCCGGCCATGCCGTCCAATCCTGCCGACCGGCCGCTCGCGGCCGCTCGGGCAGCGCGAACGTGGCTTCCGACGCCTCGACACCAGTCATGTGAAGTCCTCTCGACACTGAACGTTTGAATGAAACAGATCTTGGGCGACATCGCGTTCTACGCCAACGGATTCGGTTCGCTCAGCAGACCCGGACCACCACAGCGGTTCCGACAGCACACAGGACACCGTCATCGGAGTGCTCTAGTAGAGTCAAAGTTTTTTTCTCACCATGTATCTCAGTGACTTCACCCGAGACTTCCAGTGTGGTTCCGACAGGAGCAGGCGCACGGTTCTGCCACGACACGGAGACAACGCCTTCATATCCACCGGCAAACTGTGCGGCAGCACGGTGGAAGAGCGTGCCCTGCAACTGAGCCATGACAACCGGCGCGGACAGCTTTTCCGTCGCAGCATAGGAGGCGTCGTAGTGAATACGGTGCGAATTGTGCGTCGACGCCCCGAATCGAAGGACTCGGACCGGATCGCATACCAAAGCGACCGACTCGATCGGTGTGCCGACGACTACGGGTTCGGTCATCGGACGATGAACTTCTCGACGACCTCGGCAAATGCGCCGGACTGCGCACCCCGATAGGTCTTGGTGACCGAAAGCAGCAGAAACTCGTCAGGAGCCCGACCTTTGATCGCCACGGTATCGAGTACCCGCGCTACGGTGACCGGCTCGCCGAACGGGGCTGGTTGCAGGAACGTCACACTCTGCCCGCCTGCCATCAAGCGAACATCGATGCCGTCTGTGCCCGGGACTTCGTCACGAAACATGCCGTCTGATCGGTACTCTCGATCGGATCCGCCCTGCGGACCACGCAAAAGCGAAGGCAGATACATCGGGTGGAGCGCAAATGCCGGGTGCTCCGGGTCCAGAAACCGGGGGTCGGTCTCGGCGGCGGCAACCGCAAAGGCAATCGACTCCGCCGGGCGCACCGTTCCCAGCTCTCGTGTTTCCCGCGTTCCGATCATCGCCTCTGCGCGATCACGCGCGTGCTCGAGTTCTGTTCTCATGCCAGCACGCTAGGCATTCGGAAGTGTCGCAGCCACGAACCGGGTTCGCCTGCCGGACCGCAATACTTCCCATTGCTGTCACCTCGAGGTCAGGTATAGCCATGGCTGATCAACCGAAGAGCTTGTACGCCAAAGCTGATGGCGTCACATTCCACTACTACGACCTCGGCGAGGGCGACCCCACGATTTTCCTGCACGGAGGTGGACCTGGCTGCACCGCGTGGTCCGACTTCGGGCCGGTGGCCCCTCTCTTCGCCTCGGATCGACGGGCGATTCTCGTTGATCTCCTGCAATACGGTCGGTCCGACAAGTGCACCATCACCGGCCCCATGTGGGACTTCCACGCCGCCAAGATGGTTGCTCTGCTCGACGAACTCGGCATCGAACGCGCCGACTTCGTCTGCAACTCGTGGGGCGGCACCATAGCGCTCAATCTCGCGGCAAAGTTCCCGGAACGCGTTCGCTCCCTGGTGATCACGGGCAGTATGCCCGTCTTCTACGGCCCGCTCGCGCCCCTCCCCGAAGATGGCCGTCGCGGCCGCAACGCCCGCGACGTCTACTACGGCGGCACCGGCCCCACCCTCGAAAAACTCCGCACCTTGATCACCAGCCTAGAATGGTTCGACGGATCGAAGTTGCCCGCCGAAACCCTCCAGATGCGATACGAGCAAAGCCTCGACCCCGAGGAAATGGCCTTGGCTGCCTCGGCAGACTCCCCTCGTGGCGATTGGCAGGACCTCACAGCCGAACTCGGCCAGATCCAGGCACCGACGCTCTTCGCCTGGGGAATGCACGACGCGTTCCTCACCCCGGACTACCCGCTCATGCTGGCGCGGATGATCCCGCATGGCCACCTCTACATCATGGACCAGGCGTCGCATCATCTTCAGGAAGAGCGGCCATACGACTACTACAGTGTTGTTTCGGGTTTCCTTGACCAACAGCACAACTGAACGAACGGTAATCGCCCCGACGGGCGGTGCACGGATCCGATTGGTACTGCTTCTCGGAATCCTCACCGCCCTCGGGCCGTTCACCGTCGACATGTATCTTCCTGCGCTGCCGCAGATCACGCAGGAATTCGGCACGTCGGAGACAATGGTTCAGCTGACCCTGACCGGGACGCTTCTCGGTCTTGCGTTCGGTCAGTTGATCATCGGCCCACTTTCCGACATCTACGGGCGTCGACGCCCCTTGCTCGTGGGCACAGTGATTCACGTCGGCGCATCGTTGGCGTGCTTCTTTGCGCCGTCCATCGAAGTCCTCACGACGCTGCGAACCCTTCAAGGTTTTGGCGCCGCGGCCACCGGTGTGATCGCGATGGCGATCGTTCGTGATCTCTTCACCGGACACGATGCGGCGGTGGTACTTTCGCGACTGATGTTGGTCATGGGCGTAGCGCCCATCCTGGCTCCGTCCATCGGCGGGGCACTGATGTCCGTAACACAATGGCGCGGAGTCTTTCTCGCTCTCTTCCTCCTGGGTATCGCCATGATTGCACTCGCCGCAGCGTCACTCCCGGAAACACTTCCACCCGAGAATCGGTCAGGCAAGGGCATCGGCGCGATAGCGCGAAGCTACATTGCACTCGGTCGTGATGCTCACTTCATGGTGTTGGTTCTCGTGTGCGGTCTCGGCCGTGGTGTGCTGTGGTCGTACATCGCGGCGTCGTCCTACGTAATGCAGGAACAGTTCGGTCTGAGCGCCACAGCGTACGGGTTTGCCTTCGCCGGCGGGGCCGTAGTGCTGATCGGCTCGTCTCAACTCAACGTCGTGCTGCTCGGACGGTGGTCGCCGAATTCCATCACGATCTGGGCAATGTGGGGCAGTAGCGTCGTCGGCGCTGCATTTGTTGCCGTTGCTGCCACCGACTCGTTGGGCTTCGTCGGGTTTGCCGTCCCCATCCTGCTGATGCTGTGCGCAACGGGTTTTGTCATGCCCAACGCACCGGCGGTTGCCCTGTCGCGTCACGGAGAAGCCGCGGGCTCAGCGGCCGCGCTGATCGGATTTGCGCAGTTCGGCGCTGCCGCAGTGGTCGCACCGATCGTCGGCCTGCTGGGTAATACCAGTCTTGCAGTGGCCATCTCCATGACCGGGGCTTCGGTTCTCGGAGTGATAGCACTGCTGTGGGTGCGTCGATAGGAACGCTTACGCAGAGCGTTCGAGAACCGACACCTTCCGGCTGATTCCGGCAGCTGCCGCGCGCAACGGCTCGGCAAAGCGCTCGGTATCCATTCGATACCGCGGACTCGAGACGCCGATCGCGGCAACCGCTTCCCCGTGTCCTCCGAAGATCGGTGCGGCGATACTCGACGTCCCCAGCCGAACCTCTTCGCTCTCCACCGCCAATTGCTCCGAGCGAACGGCATCGAGTTGCCTACGTAACCCGTCCTCCGAGTTCACCGTCCGGTCGGTGAACTCGACAAATCCGTTGGTTACCACCGCTCGAAATACGGAATCCGGCGAGTACGCGAGTATCGCCTTGCCGGTGGCCGTCGCATACATCGGCAGCCGGCCGGCCACCCGCGACGGCAGGTCCACACCGTGATGACCGGAGATCTTGTCGATGTACAGAACCTCGAGACCGTCACGAATCACGAGGTGAACCGTCTCCCTGGTTGCCGCATGAAGATCCTGCACATACGTAAGCGACGCCTCACGCAGAATCCGTTGACGAGGCACCAACTGGCCAAGTTCGAAAAGCCGTAACCCCAATCCGTACTTGGTCCCGACTCGTTCCAGCAGGCCCAGTGACACCAGTTCACCGGCTATTCGATGCACCGTCGCCTTCGCAACGCCGCTTCGGTTCGCAAGCTCGGTCAGCGAAAGCGCGCCCGAATCCGCGTCGAAGGAATCGAGTATCAGGCGCGCCTTCCCCAGCAACGAATGCACCGCCGAGCGCCTCCAGTACACAGATTGTGGTCCACCCAGCGGACCAAGTCTGCTTCAGTGTACTTAGGCCTTAGATCTCCGCGCCCACGAACTGACTGTTGTAGAGCCGGTAGTACGCACCCCGCGAGAGCAGCAGCTCCTCGTGGCTTCCCTGTTCCACGATGCGGCCGGCCTCCATCACCACAATCAAGTTCGCATCACGAATCGTCGAAAGCCGGTGAGCGATGACAAAGCTTGTACGGTCGCTGCGCAGAACCGCGGTGGCACTCTGAACCAGCAGCTCAGTGCGCGTGTCGACAGAACTGGTGGCCTCGTCGAGAATCAGAATGGACGGCTGCGCGATGAACGCTCGAGCAATGGTGATCAGCTGCTTCTCACCGGCACTGA
The DNA here is from genome assembly GCF_002300185.1 of Rhodococcus sp. ACPA4. Classification (NCBI taxonomy): domain Bacteria; kingdom Bacillati; phylum Actinomycetota; class Actinomycetes; order Mycobacteriales; family Nocardiaceae; genus Rhodococcus; species Rhodococcus sp. ACPA4. Next base: position 4,869,221 of record NZ_NSDY01000001.1, on the reverse strand, counting down.
TGTTGTTGCCCTCTTCGTCGATGACGGTGTCGTATCCCTCGGGCAGGGAGTGCACGAACTTGTCGACGTAGCTCATCTTGGCAGCGCGCTGAATCTCCTCTTCGGTGGCGCCCGGCTTGCCGTACGCGATGTTCTCCCGGATCGTGCCGCCGAACAGCCAGGCATCCTGCAGAACCATGCCGATGCGCGACCGCAGATCGTCACGCGTCATCTTCGCGATATCGATACCGTCGAGAGTGATGCGACCCGAATTGAGCTCGTAGAACCGCAGAATCAGGTTGACCAGGGTGGTCTTGCCGGCACCGGTGGGGCCGACGATGGCAACCATCTGACCGGGCTCGGCCACCAACGACAGATCCTCGATGAGGGGCTGCTCCGGCTTGTAACTGAACGTGACGTCCTCGAATGCCACCCGTCCCTTGGACACGGCCGGGGACTGCGCGTCGGCGGGATCGACGGACTGCTCTTCCTGGTCGAGGAGCGCAAACACCCGCTCAGCGGAGGCAACACCGGACTGCAGCAGATTGGTCATCGACGCGATCTGCGTGAGCGGTTGCGTGAACTGGCGTGAGTACTGGATGAACGCCTGCACATCACCGAGCGTCATCGTGCCGGAGGCCACCCGCATACCGCCGACAACTGCGATGGCGACGTAATTCAGATTGCCGAGGAACATGACAGCAGGCATAACCAGACCGGAAATGAACTGCGCTTTGAAGCTCGATTGGTAGAGCTTCTCGTTCTGCGTGCGGAAACGCTCCTCGACCTCGTTCTGCCGGCCGAACACCTTGACCAACTCGTGTCCGGTGAATGCTTCTTCAACCTGCGCGTTGATGCCGCCGGTGCTCTTCCACTGTGCGACAAAGTGTTTCTGCGAGCGCTTGGCGATGACAGCCGTGACGATGATCGACAGCGGAACCGTCGCGATGGCGATCAAAGCCAGAATCGGCGAGATGACCAGCATCATCACGAGGATCGCGATCACCGTCATCACCGACGTCACCAGCTGACTTAGCGTCTGCTGCAGGCTCTGCGCAACATTGTCGATGTCATTGGTGACGCGCGAGAGAACATCGCCGCGCGCATGAGTGTCGAAGTACCGCAGCGGAAGTCGATGAATCTTCTGCTCGACGTCCTCGCGTAGGCGTCGAACCGTGCGTTGCACGACAATATTGAGCAGGTACGCCTGCAACCAACTGAACAGCGACGCGCAGACGAACAGCAGCAGCACGATCATCAGCACTCGGCCGACCTCGGCAAAATCGATCCCGGTACCGGGGACCACGTTCATGCCGGACACCATGTCCGCGAACTGATTCTGGCCCTGCTCGCGCAGACCCGCCACTGCTTGGTCCTTGGTAATTCCGGCGGGAAGCTGTTTACCGACAATGCCGTCGAAGATGAGGTTGGTTGCATTACCCAGGATCTTCGGGGCGATCGAAGACAGCACCACACTGACCGTGACCAGAACAAAAATCAGGATGACAGCGGGCTTGTCGGGGCTGAGCCGAGAAAGAAGACGCTTCAGCGAAGGGCCGAAATTCATGGCCTTCTTGGTGGGATCACCACCGCCGGGAGGTCCGATCGGAGGTGAGGAACTCGGCCGATTGCTCATGATGCGTCCTGTACGGCTAGCTGAGAGGCGACAATTTCGCCGTAAGTGGGACAACTGACTTGCAGTTCGTCATGGGTACCGACACCGACAATCGCACCGTCGTCGAGCACGATGATCTGATCGGCTTCGACGATGGTGGAAATACGTTGCGCGACAACGATGATGCAGGCGTCCCGGGTAACGGGCTGCAGCGCCGCTCTCAGTCTCGCGTCTGTCGTGAGGTCCAGGGCCGAGAACGAATCGTCGAACAAATAGATCTGCGGCCTGCGCACCAGTGCCCGCGCAATGGCCAGACGCTGACGCTGACCACCGGAAACCGTCGTACCGCCTTGCGACACCGGGGTGTCCAGGCCTTCCGGCATCGCGCGGACGAAGTCTGCGGCCTGAGCGACCTCGAGGCATTCCCACAGCCACTCGTCGGTGGCGTCGGGGTTGCCGTAGCGAAGGTTGGTTGCGACGGTTCCCGAGAACAGGTACGGCTTCTGCGGAACAAGTCCGATAACGGAACACAGCAGGTCGGTGTCGATGTCGCGCACGTCGACACCACCGACGGATACCGACCCGGATGTGGCGTCGATGAGTCGCGGAATCAGGTTGAGCAGCGTCGTCTTACCGGATCCGGTGCCGCCGATGATCGCGGTGGTCTTGCCTGGTTCGGCCCGGAAAGTGATGTCGCGCAACACCGGTTCCTCGGCGCCGGGGAACTGGAACTGAGCGCCGCGAAGTTCGACGACGCCCGGGTTCTTCAGTTCTCGAATCGGGTTCTCGGGCGGAATGACCGACGACGCTGTATCGAGCACCTCGGAGATACGTTCCGCGCAGACCGATGCACGCGGCAGCATGACGGCCATGAAAGTAGCCATCATGACGGCCATCAGGATCTGCATGATGTAGCTGAGCATCGCGGTGAGCGAGCCGATCTCCATGGCCCCACTGTCGATCTGATGCCCACCGAACCAGATGACCGCGACACTGGTGACGTTGCTGATCAGCATCACCAGCGGGAACATCACCGCCATCAGTTTTCCGACACCGAGCGCCGTTTCGGTCAGTTCGTCATTGGCTACACCAAAGCGCTTCACCTCGGAAGGCTCGCGAACAAACGCGCGGACAACCCGGATACCGGTGATCTGTTCGCGTAGAACACGGTTGACCGCGTCGAGACGACCCTGCATGAGCCGGAAGCCGGGAACCATCCGCGCGATCAAAAAACCCATCGAAATCGCCAGCAACGGCACGCTGATACCCAGAATCCAGGACAGATTCAGATCCTGACGCAGCGCCATGATGATGCCGCCGACGCACATGATCGGAGCCATCACGAGGATGGTGCAACTCATCACGACCATCATCTGCACTTGCTGGACGTCGTTGGTATTTCTGGTGATCAGGGACGGCGCACCGAAATAGCCGACCTCGCGGGCCGAGAAAGTACCGACCTGATGCAACACCGACGCCCGCAGATCGCGTCCGATGCCCATGGCAACACGAGCACCGAAGTACACCGCACCCACGGAGCACAGGATCTGCGTCAACGTCACAAGGAGCATCACCCCACCCGTTGACAGGATGTAGCCCGTATCCCCCTTTGTCACACCGTTGTCGATGATGTCGGCATTGAGACTGGGAAGGTAAAGGGCAGCCATAGTCGAAATAAACTGCAGGACGACAACGCCCGTGAGTTCGCCACGATAGGGCTCTAGGTAAGTGCGCAGCAGCCTGATCAGCATAGTGAGCGAAGGTTACCAATCTCTGCCGACAAGTGCCGCAAGGTTTTTTCGGCCACCGGGAACTCCGACAAAAACACACGTGCCGCAACCGACTTGGAGTCGATTGCGGCACGTGTGTAGGACCCTGCTGTGCAGTTAGGCAGATGTTGCAGCCAATTCCGCTTCCTTGTCGGCGCGGAGTTGCTGGCTCAGCTTCTCACCCTCGATGTCGACGTTGGGCAGAATCTTGTCGAGCCACTTGGGCAGCCACCACGCCTTGTCGCCGAGCAACGCCATGACCGACGGAATGATCACCATACGAACGATGAAGGCGTCGAAGAAGACTGCGGCAGCGAGCGCAAACCCGATCGACTTGATGAACGAATTCGGCTCCGCGATGAAGGCACCGAACACGGAGATCATGATGATCGCGGCAGCGCTGACAACCCGGGCACCGTGATTGAAGCCGATGGTGACAGCCTGCTTGGCGTTAGCTCCGTGGACGTACTCCTCACGCATGCGCGTCACGAGGAACACCTGGTAGTCCATCGCGAGTCCGAACACCACACCGATCAGGAAGATCGGCATGAAACTCACCAAAGGTTGCGGGTTCGAGATAATTCCCAACCAGCCGTGCTGGAAGATCGCAACCGTGGCGCCGAATGTCGCGAGCACGCTGAGCAGGAAGCCCAACGTCGCGGTCAGCGGAACCAGGATCGAGCGGAACACCAAGAGCAACAGGATGAATGCCAGGCCGACCACTACCGCAAGATAGGGAACCAACGCGTCCTGCAAGGTATCCGAGATATCACCCTCGAGTGCAGTCTGACCTGTGATTCCGTAGCTCACACCGATCGAATCAGCCAGTCCTGCTTCGGCACTGCGGAGACTGCTCACCAACTCCATGGTTGCCGGATCCGTGGGACCGGTTGTCGGAGTGATCAACATCTGCGCGGTATCGCCGGCCTGGTTGACTTTGACGATCTGTGCATTCTGGACGCCGTTCAGCCCCGAGATCGTCGAGACGACCTTCTCGAATGCCTCGCCGGCCGGAACGTCTGCACCCTGTGCGTCGATGACACCGAGCAGCGGACCGTTCTTACCGCCACCGAAGCCCTCGTCGATCAAGTCGTACGCCTGACGCGAACTTGTTGCCGGATCACCCGTTGCCTCCGACGGCAATGACAGGCTCAATCCCGTTGCCGGCAAAGCCAAAGCGCCCAGAAGTACAACGCCGCCGATCAAAGGAACGAGCGGGCGTCGCACGATGGCGCTGATGTAGCGCAGAGCCAGCGTTGGCTTACCCGAATCCTCGGACTCCTGAGCCTTCTTGCCGAGGAACGGAATCTTGCCGGCAAAAGCCTTCCGGCCGAAGATACCCAGGATCGCGGGCAACAACGTCAAGGCGATGAGCACTGCGATGAGCACTGTAAATGCCGCTGCCGCACCCATATCCGAGAGGAACGGGATGCCGACGACACGCAATGCCACGAGGGCGATGATGACCGTCAGACCAGCGAATACGACTGCGGAACCGGCAGTTCCGACTGCGCGTCCGGCGGCTTCCGATCGGTCGTCGGTCAAGGTCAGCTCATGCCGGAACCTGGACATGATGAAGAGCGAGTAGTCGATCGCCACTGCCAGACCGATCATGATCGCCAACGTCGGCGTCATCGATCCGAGGTCCATGAAGCCCGTCGCGACGGTAATACCGAGGCTGCCGATTGCGATACCGATGATCGCGGTGATCAGCGGAAGTCCGGCGGCCACAAGCGAACCGAACGTGATTGCCAGAACGACGGCAGCGACGGCAATACCGATCAACTCGGTGAGCCCACCGGGCATCTCGGCTTCCTGCGCCGCAGTACCACTGACCTGGACGTTGAGTCCTTCGGCCCGTGCCACATCGGCAGCAGCATTGATCGACTCACGCATCGCCTCATCGGCATCGGTGACAGCGCCGACAAAGGGAACCTCGATGTATCCGACCGTGCCGTCCGCGCTGAGCGGCGACAATGCCGCAGCGTCTGAGCTTGCTTTTGCCTCGGAAGTTCCGGCAGCAGCGGCCTGCTCCTGGAACATCGCCGTCATCGAATCATTGGCGGCAACCGGGTTGACCAACGCCTTCGCGGCCTGTTCCGGCGTCGCCGTAGCCGGATCGACCTTGGCAGCGTCCTCGACCGTGTCGATCGCGCGGATCTGCGCGAGCATGTCGTCCATGGCCTTGACGTTTGCCGGATCAGCCAACGTCGTACCTGCAGGCGCTTGGAGAACATATCGGGCACTCAACGAATCCATAGCGTTGGGAGCGTCCGGGAAACGCTCCGCCATCAGGTCTTGGGCCTGCTGCGCGGGAGTACCCGGAATGTTGAAGGAGTCCTTGGTGGGACCGGACAGGGTCGCAGCCCCGACGCCCATCAGAACCAGGATTATCAACCAAACGCTGAGGACCGCGCCTTTTCGCCGGTAGGCGAACTTGCCGATCCGATAGAGATAGGTGGCCACGACGGGCTCCTTGCTGTTTCGGTGCGTGTACGTGGACAGGTATTAGGTGTGCGTGCTGAAGACGCGGTGTCTCAGAGACGCGGTGTCTCAGAGACGCGGTGGCGGCGCAGGCAACCCTGCACGAATTTGCCGAAAAGCGTCATGGACCAGTTCTTCCGGTCCGGAAGCATCCGACTTTCCGCCGGACCAGATGGCGATCACCGATTTAGCGGCTCCGGCCACCGCTCCGAGGAGGAGTGTCGGGTACAGGTCACGCTCGACATCCGTGCCGGTACGTTCGGCCAATGCCTGAGTGACTGCACGGTTGATCCGCTGATGCATGTCCGCAGCGTCCCGATAGAGAGCGGGACTCGCGTCCGACAGCATCCAGATACTTGTTGTCTTACTCGCTGTCGGACCGGAGCCAGTCACGATTTCGACCACAAGATCCTCGAGGACGTCGAGAATCGGTTCGCCCGCGGGCCGAGATGCAAGCGCCTCGATCCAGAGAGTTACCGATTCCTCGAAGCTGGCGAGTACCGCCTCCTCCTTGCTGGAGAAGTAGTTGTGGAATGTCCTCGTCGACACTCCAGCCTCGGACGCAATCGCGTCGGCGGTGACGCACTCGATTCCGAGAGCCCGAGCGAGCCGTTCTGCCGCACTGCTGAGTGCAGCGCGGGTTGCCGCCTTCTTGCGGTCTCGGAGACCTGGCTCGGTTATCACTCTCTCCACGTTACGGAACTTGCAGACATCTGCAAGTTTGCAGAGTCATGCAAAATTGTGGATTCCGGCACAGCTTCGCGGCAATTGTCGGGTAGGTCACACTCGCCAGGCTCGCGGATCGGCACCGCCTCGACAAAAGCCACGCCTACACCAGACAATGGTCAAAACGGTTGCCATTGATTAACCAACCGCGTGGATTAACCGCTGCGGATCAACCACCCGATCTTGAACAACTGAGGAATTTCATGGACCCACTCCTACAAAGCTGGCCGGTGCCGCCTTCGGTCATGCTGTGGGGATCGAAGAACGGCCCCGGCTCAATGCTGCGGCTCGTCAACTTCACCATCGGGTTCTGCTCGCTCAACTTTTCCCTGGTTGCCTATCTGTTCCTGATCAGCGGCGAAGGCCCCGACCGACAGTTCGCGCGCACCTGGCTCATCGCATTCGCGACCGTAAACCTCATCCCCACTGCCCTTTGGTTCCTCGGAAAAGTTCGCGGGTCGCGCGCTCTGAAACTGTTCGGGATCTGGGCAGATCTGGGAACAGCCTCCGTCATCATCACGTTCACCAGCCACGATGCAGCACTCTTCGGCGCGGTGCTCTTCGTAGCCTCCGGCGCCTACTTCACGTACTTTCTCAACTTTCGATGGCTCGCCTTCCACCTTGCCTTCTCCTGTACGTTCATCATTTCCCTGGCGATCCTCGCCATCACCCGCGGGACGCTGCCCACTGCCGGCGTCATCGCGCGCACCGACGTAATCCTGTGCGCCGTCATCTTCATCCCGGCCACCATCCAACTCGCCTGGCGGCAACTACTCGCACGCGCCAACGGATCGAAAGTCGACGCACTGACCGGCCTCCTCAACAGGCGCGGACTCTGGGACATGGCCGAACGGGTCTGGTCGACCTCACACGCCAACCGCGTCGACGTTGCGGTCGCCGTCGTCGACATCGACAAATTCAAAGCCGTCAACGACGCCTACGGGCACGAAGTCGGCGACACCGTCATCATCAGAACCGGCAACCGACTTCAACAACACGTCAACGGATTCGGATACGCAGCGCGCACCGGCGGCGAAGAATTCACGCTCGTCATGATCGGAACGCCATACGGACTACGCAAACGCATAGCGACTCTGCCCCGCGCAGTTGTCGAAGCCACGGACGCACCCCTGGCGACAGTCAGTATCGGCGCCTCCACGATGCCGTTCACCCCAGACATGGAGCAATTCGACTACACCGCGTTCTCCCGCGCGATAGTCCATGCCGATCATCTGATGTACGAAGCGAAATCATCCGGCGGGAACTCCGCGAATACCGCGCCACTCGACATGACGCGCTTCGACCGATCCGGGAACTGACGTCAGCGCCGCTACAGCCCCCAACGTCAGCGCCGCTACAGCACTTAACGTCAGCGCCGCTTCCAGGCCCCCGGATCCGCCGTCAACTGATTCACAAAGTCAGGTAGGTGGCCGTCGGCCACATCCGCCATCGTGACGTTCTCGAGCACCGCGCGAAGATTGACGCGGACCGCTATCCACACATCCTTGAGCTGCGTCGCCGGACCCGTGTAATCGACATCCTCGGGGCGCTCCCCACGGATCGACGCCAACGGACCTTCCACTGCACGGATGACGTCGGCAATCGTGATTTCCGGCGCGGGACGGGCAAGCCAGTAACCACCCTCGGGTCCGCGCTTACTCGTCACAAGGCCGCCGCGTCGTAGATCCGACAGAACTGCCTCGAGAAACTTATGGGGGATCACCTGCGACGTTGCGAGAAACTCGGCTTTGGCCGGGCCTGGACCAGCTGCTGCGAGTTCCGCCAACGTTCGCACGGCGTAGTCCACCTTTGCGGTGATGTGCACCGGCAATTCCTACCATTCCCCTATGGAAAGGCGCAAGGGAATGCATCTTCCATGTCGTTACACATTAATGCATAATGTAACGATAAACCCGTGAACGGACAGGACAACTAGCGTGTGGGACACCCTCCTCGAATCTTGGAAGTCTCTCCTGGAACCACTCCATGACCCGGTAGCGCTGGCCATCCCCGCGTTTGCCCTCTTCCTGGTGATCGAATGGGCAGCAGCGCGCAAACTCGAGGATCATCCCGACCACGCCGACGGCCGAGCACACCCCGCGACGGGCGGTTACCGTGGCGTCGACGCCCGCACGAGCGTCCTACTCGGAGTGGTCTCCATCGCGACCAGCGCCTTCTGGAAAGTTCTTGCCCTGATCGGATATTCCGCCATCTGGGTATATCTCGCGCCATGGCATCTCTCACCGAGCGCCTGGTACACCTGGGTGATCCTGCTACTCGGAATCGATGCCCTCTACTACGCGTATCACCGCATCGCACACCGCGTTCGAGTTATCTGGGCAACACATCAAGCGCACCATTCGAGCGAATACTTCAACTTCAGCACCGCCCTGCGTCAGAAGTGGAACAACAGCGGCGAAATAATCATGTGGCTACCGTTGCCGTTCCTCGGAATTCCGCCGTGGATGATCTTCGTCGGCTTCTCCGTCAGCCTGGTCTACCAGTTCTTCGTACACACCGAGCGGGTCGGAAAGCTCTGGCGTCCCATCGAATTCATCTTCAATACGCCATCACACCACCGCGTTCACCACGGGTCGGACGCCGAATATCTGGACCGCAACTACGGCGGAATCCTCATCGTCTGGGATCGGATCTTCGGCAGCTTTGCCGCTGAAACACACCGGCCGACATACGGACTCACGACGCCGGTCGGAACGTACAACATCTGGAAACTGCAAACGCGCGAATACGCTGCCATTGCCCGCGATTGGAAAGCGTCGACGTCATGGCGCAATCGCGCCGGCTATGTGTTCGGGCCTCCCGGATGGTCACCGAAAGCCGAACTCACGTCACCAGAATCCACAACCCACTAGCCGCGAGAACCAGCAGGCTCACCGCCAGTACAGCGCCCATGCCCAAAGCGGGCGTTGCCTTTTCCCTGGCAAAGAGCTCGAGCCGCGCAGATCTCGACCGACGCTCGTAGATCGTGACGGCAACAATCAGGACAGCCGCGATTGCCGGACCGATCATCGCCACCGAACCGAACGGCGGCAACCAGCGCAGGCACGCCACGGCCAAACCGAGGATGGACAGACTCGTACGCACGAATGAGAGCGACGTGCGTTCGGACTGTAATCCCTTGTCAGGAGGGCTGATCGCGCTCCTGCCCGAAGGACTGATTGCGTCGGACGGCTCTACGGTAGTCAAGCTAGTTCACAACCTCGACCACGAGGACAGTCGCACAGATGACCAGAACGATTCCCACTACCGGCGCCATGAGAGGCACCGGCAGTGAGCGTTCAGCTCGCAATGCCCGCTCCGCACTGATCCAGTGGACAAAAGATGTGATGGCGATCAGCGCTCCGCCAACAAGGAGGAGCGCCGCCAGACCGGAGCGAACGCTCTCGTTCAGAATGTCGCCGCCAAAAGCCTCCAGGCCGACGCCCGACGCGATGAACGCAGTCGCGGTGCGCACCCAGGCCAAATATGTCCGCTCGTTTGCGAGAGTGAACCGCGGATCCGGGTCTTCGCCTGAGCGGAACGGCTTCCACAATCGCATTAGTGGGACCGTCCGCCGAGACAACACTCGTACCTGAGGACGCGCCGCGAATTCAAGTTCATGTCCTTAATCTTCCCTGGCGGCGGAAACGCACCGCCATCCGGGCTTGATCAGGACTGGTCGAGCGATACCAGAAAGTCCACGCTGCCACTGCCGTCGACAGTTACGAACCCGAGGGACGGAGGCTGCACACCGAAGTCGGTCCACGTCACCGGAATGGAGCCGGACGCGATCAGCGTGTCACCGGAGTGCAGAACCGTCATGTCCACGGACACCGGCTTGGACTGGCCCTTGAGCGTCAACGTGCCAGGCACCGTCACCGTCGCAGTTGTCCCATCCGTCGGCACCGACGACAGATCCACCGGCGAGTCCATCGTGAACGTCGCCGTCGGATAGGTGCTGGTGTCCATCACGTTGCCCGTGAACTGGCTGTCACGCCGGTCGGAGTCGGTCTTGATACTCGCCACCTGCACGGTCACTTCGCCGGCCGTGAGCTTTTCACCGTCGACCGTCGCATTGCCACTCACCTCTCCTGTGGTGCCTACGACAGTCACACTCGATCCGTTGAGAATCTCGTGCACGGTGTACCCGGCTGCCGTCTGGTTGTCCCCTTGTCCCGCGACGACGGTCCACGCACCGTCAATCGACCCGGACGCCGCCTCGGCACCTTCCGTAGACACCACGGCTGCGGGAGCGTCATCTTCTGCGATGAACTTCCCGTACGCCCACGGCCCCACGAGTAGGGCGAGCACGACCACGACTACTGCTCCGCCGATCCACCACATCTTTTTCATGCGTTCGACGATAGTTGCAGCTTCAACGGATGTCAGGGGTTGCCAACTGTGGGAACTCTGTGAATGTGCTCCGTGACGACTGGGCACGAGAGGTCATCTGCGGCACTTGGTAATGATTTGGTAAAGTAGCACCACGCTTCGAAGGAGGTGTTCACAATGTCGGACCTGGCCCTCCTGAGCGACGACGAGTTGGACGAGCGTCGAATCGCCCTCAGTCAATCACTCACTGCCGCAGCCTATTTGATACCTACCCCGGCGCCGTCGTTCTTCGAGAAATTGAAGCAGGATATCGACGACGCCGCGGCAGAGTGGAATGCGCGACGCTCCTGAGGACGGTCAGCCGCGGGCGCGGACAAACTCCGCGTCCGGATTGCCGGTGCCCGAACCGGAGACCTCGAGGTGGTTGCCACCACCGCGACCGGGCTTGCGCCGAACGATCGCGACGACGAGAAGGAGCACCCCCACCAGCGCAGACACGAGCGGAACCCAGAATTCCGCTATCTTCAGCTGCCGTTCTCCCCGTGCAACCTTGTCGGCAACCTTCTGGATCGACGCGTCGGAGGTCTGGGCCCGGACCTGGGAGAGATCGAGAAGTGGCACCAACGCGCCTCCCGACGCGATATTGAGCACTGCGGTTTGGTTCTGGGCGATGCGGATGGGCGTACCGAAATGAGTGTCGACAGCGGCGTCGAGCATGTTCACCGAGGTGTACGTGAGGGGCACCGGGTCGGGCGCAGCCGCTAGTGCTTGTTCCACTGCAGCCGCCCGGTCAGGCGACAATGCGGGAATCAAGGTCCGCACTATCTCACGCGGCAGTGTGGAGCCATCCCCGCCCGGGACGAGAGCTGCGATTCCAGCCATGACCGGACCCAGAACCACGGGGTCCACGATGGGAGCGGTTGCCGTGCCGGTGAATTCGTACACCTCGCGCCCCGCAAGCGTCGTTGTTCCGGTGTAGGTGACAGGTTGAGCAGTGCGTGTCACCTGGTCGTAGACGAGCGCGTCGTCGGTGGTGGGGTTCATCGGGAAGGACAGCGTGATTCCGCCGCGTTGGTCCTCGACCGACACTCCGTCCGGCGGGGCGGCTTGGGTGAAATCCACGCGATTAACGGCAAAAGAGCGGACATCGGTGATGTCACCGCTCGGAAGATGGGTGACCACTGTGCACGTGACGAGCGCGGTATCTCCTACTACCCGATCAACTTTCAACGAGCGGTCAATGGTGATCGGCGTGCCCGCGTCAAGCCCGAAGGTCGTGGGGTCGATCTGGCGGAGTGCGCCCTCGAACAGTGCGCCCTCTTTGGTATCTGCGGGCAGCTTGGACATATGCGGCACAACAACGTACCTGATCACCGCCGCAGCAGTGATCAGCATCAAGCCGACGATAAAGAGTGCAATGGACGAACGGCGCAGGGCCATATGGTTTCTCCTCGGAAAGCGAGCGAATTGCTCAGCCGTGAGCGGTCGGTTGTCCGGTCACTCGACGACGGTTGGTGAACAGCTCATCGCAGGCACTGAATCCACCCGCGGATCGGACGCTGTCAATTGAAAACCGACTCAGCGTCGAAATATGTTCTTGTGGAGGGTATTCCACACACTGGCGTGACACAAGACACATTTGGGGAATTGTTTCCGGGTTTGAAAGTTCTCTCGCAGAGACGATCCAGGCCTCGCGGAAGGCACAGGCATGGCAAGATTGCGGCCCCGACTTCGGAAAGTCGGGGCCGCAATCGCGCCTTATTCAGTTGTACAGACTGGTTTGTTCCGGTCAGCCGTTGTCTGCTGAATTATCTTTCGGGTCAGCGGAATCCGCGGCAAGCAAGCGCTTCGCCGCCAAGCGCAGGCGCCGTTTCACCTCGTGGGCTGACGTTTCCCCGTTCAGCCAACTGCCGACACTGGCGACCCACAGGGTTTCCACCATGCACAGCGCGCGTAACTGCATTGGGCTGCAGCGATGGTCGGGGCCCCACGCTTGAACTGCGGCAATAGAGGTGAAGGGGGTGGACCAGGGTGTTATATCGGTGACTTCTGCAGAATGTCGGACTCGATCGGGGTCGAACTCGAGCACTGTATTGCCCGCGGCCAGCACGGAGTGTGCGAACCCCGGATCCTTGACCATCGCCACGAAGGCCCGGACAAACACTTCTCCGGCACGACCCTCCGCCGTCCGCTGTCTTGGCGGACGACGGAGCACGTCCTCGGCCAGAGAGTCCAGTTCTGAACTGACGGCGGCCGTGATCAGCTCGTCTTTGGACGCATAGTACTTGTACAGCGTCGAAAGGGCGGTTTGGGCACGACGAGCGACCTCCCGCATCTGCACGGCTTCGTAGCCACCGGCGGATGCCAACTCACGGGCCGCTTTCACGACTCGCTCGACACGGAATGCCTTCGCCTCAGGTGTGCGGCCATTAACCTTCACTGCGGCCATCCGTGCTGTCCCCAATCGTGTACCGAAATCTGACACTGTCGCATCAGCCACCACGATATCGTCCCGGCCCCAACCCCAGTTCACACGCTCAGCGTCCGGTACTCGTTCTCGCCGAGTATGCGTTGGTCAGCTAGGAACCTGGCTCATGAACAAGGACGGGTGCAGGCCGTCTGCCAACGGTCGGAACTCCCCTTCGACCTTAGCGGCCAAGTCGTCGAGGTCCCATGGCCCGTCTGACGACACCGAGGCAATGACGTCGGGGTTGTTCCACAACTTCACCTCGAGGCCGGAGGCGCCGAGGGTGCGGCCCGACAGCCAATCGGAACCCGTACCGGCGAGGTACGTGACGATGGGCGCAATATTGTCCGGCGAGTCGTTGCCGGGGACTGCATCGAATCCCAGTTGCTTCTCGTCGGGGATGGTTTGTGTCAGTCGGGTGGCGGCACCCGGAGCGATAGCGTTGGCCGTCACGCCGTATCGCGCCAGGGCATTTGCAGTGGAGGCAGTCAAGCCGACAATGCCCATCTTTGCTGCGGCATAGTTCGGCTGACCCGGCGAACCCTGCAGTGCGGAATCGGAAGTGAAGTTGATGATGCGGAAGTGGCCGTCGGGATTCCGCAGCGAACGCCAGTAAGCTGCCGCCGGCTTGATGGTGCTGAAGTGGCCACGCAGATGCACGCGGATGACCGCATCCCAGTCTTCTTCCGGGAGGTTGAAGATCATCTTGTCACGCAGGATTCCCGCAACGTTGACAAGAATGTCCAGCTTGCCGTAGTTCTCCAGTGCGAGATCGACCAGCCGCTGACCGGTCGCGACGTCGGCGATGTCTCCGCCGTCTGCGACAGCGGCACCGCCACCGGCAACAATTTCAGCAGCGACGTCACGCGCCGGTCCCTGGTCCCCGCCCTGGCCGTCCGGTGACGAGCCGAGGTCGTTGATGACAAGCTTTGCGCCCTGTGCGGCGAACAACTTGCTGATCGACGCGCCGATGCCTCGTCCGCCGCCGGTAATGATCGCTACGCGACCTTCGAGTGAACCCATGAATCTTTCCTTTGTTAGTGCCTCGACGAACATCGCGGCGAATCGTTATGGAGTGGAGAGTCAGCGGATTGTGGCGGTGCCCATGTCGATGACGACGTCACCGAGATCGTCGACCGTCCGGAACCGAACGCCTTTGCCGTCGTTCCAGATCGAGGTGGTAATCGACTGTCCGGGCAACACGGATTTGGTGAACCGCCCGGACATCCCAGTGAAGCGTTTCGGGTCCGAATCGGCCACAACATGCAGGAGGGCCCGGCCGGCGTAGCCATAGGTGCACATTCCGTGCAAGATGGGAATATTGAACCCACCGCGGGCACTGAATGCCGGGTCCGAATGCAAGGGATTCCGGTCGCCACTGAGTCGGTAGAGCAGCGCCTGGTCCGGTCGAGTCGTGTATGTGACAACGTGATCCGGTTTGCCCGTTGGCAATTCCCATGCGGTCGACGGCCCTCGCTCACCGCCGAACCCCCCGTAGCCTCGCAAGAACAACCCGGACTCGAGAGTTCCCACGATCTGGCCGACAGAGTCGCGGGCAACGGTCTCCGTCATGATCAAGGCACCGGAACCCTTGTCGTAGACGCCGGTGATCGTGCCAGTGGTTTCAACGCGGCCGTCGGTCGGAAGCGGGCCCGTCAGGCTGAGCGCTTGCGATGCATGCAACACCTTGGTGAAGTCCACATCGTCGGGTAGCAAGGAGTCGTCGCCCGACAAAGCCACATTGGCAAAGGTCGGGAGCACCATCTGCTTTATGCCCTCACTGTTCTCTGTGGTGAACTCCAGCTCGTCCAGCGGGTCAGGCTGACCGGCGCCGACACCCAGGGCATACAGCAGTGCGTCTTTCGACGTCCAACTCTTCCAGACAGGTTTGCCGGTGCGTCCGACGAGTGAGCTGTCGATCGGCATGTAGAACCTCGATTTCATCCAAGTGATATTCCGCAGGAGCGGACCGGGGTTACCGGACGGTAAGTGTGATTCGGATCGACGAGAACGCCGAAAACGTTGCCTTACAACGCTCTCCAACTAAAGAGAACACGTTACGTATGTGATTGGCAAGTCTCTCGTCCAAGGAGGACAGTTCGATTTTTCGGATTTTCGACCAGGCCTTGACATAAAGGATGAACTGGATCACTCTGGTCGTGACAGAACGCGTTCCGTTTAGGCAAAACTAGCGGAACGTGTTCCTTTAAATGAAACGTAACGGTACGTATTTCTTTACGCGAACAGTAACGGCACATGTTCTTTTTGCAACGCTAAAGGACTGAATTCCGTTGAATACCTTCATGAGTTGATCCCAGACCCATACGACGAAAGGACTGTCGATGACAGGGCCTGTACCGGTTCCGACCCCGGCCACCGCTCCCTATTGGGAGGGTGCGCAGCGGGAGGAACTCACGATTCAACGCTGCCAGTCGTGCACACAGCACTACTTTTATCCACGACCTTTCTGCCCGCATTGCAACTCCGACGACGTGGTGTGGACCCCTGTCAGCGGCCGAGGCCGACTGGTGTCCTACGTAATCAACTACCGACCGATTCCCCCGTTCGATTCCGAGACCCCCATCGTCGTCGCACTGGTCGAACTCGACGAGGGACCACAATTGATGAGCAACGTGATCGGGGTGGATGCCGACCCCGGGAACCTCCCGCTCGACCTCGCGCTCGAAGTCACGTTCGTCGAACGTGGAGACACGAAGCTCCCCATGTTCACGCCGCTGCAGGAGTCCGCCAGATGACAACAAGCCATGTGACATCTATGCACAACGGAAACATCGTGATCGTCGGTGCGTCGGAGACGACGGAAATCGGTGTATTGCCAGGCATGTCCATCCTCGATCTCCATGCCAATGCCGCCCGCAACGCAATGGCCGACGCAGGCCTCACGCCAGCGGACATCGACGGCGTCGCTACCACCGGCCTGCTTCCGATGGAAGTCAGTCACCACCTGGGTATCACGCCTCATTGGCTGGACGGAACAGGCGTTGGTGGATGCAGTTTTATGCTTCATGTCCGTCACGCCGCGGCCGCCATTGCTTCCGGTGCCGCTGACGTCGTGCTCGTGACGCATGGCGAGTCCGGACGGTCCCGCGTTGGCGCTCCACCATACTTGACGCCTTTGGATTCCATGACCGGTCAGTTCGAGGCCGTCTACGGCGCAAATATGCCGTACTCGACCTTTACAGTCCCGGCGCTGCGCTTTCTGCATGACCGCGGAATGACGCTTGAGCACCTGGCTGAGGTTGTTGTTGCACAGCGCAACTGGGCCCTCGACAATCCGCGAGCTTTCCGTCGCAAGCCGACGTCTGTGGATGAAGTGCTGTCCGGTCCACCGGTGGCCTACCCGTTTACCCGTGACATGTGCTGTGTGCTCACCGACGGTGGCGGCGCCGTGATCCTGACCAGTGCCGAACGGGCGGCAGACATGCCGGGATCCGATCGGCATGTGTACCTGCTCGGTTCCGGCGAATCTGCCGAAGGCCCACTGGTTTCGCAGATGCACGAGCCCGGATCGTTCCGTGCATTCCGTGATGCCGGCGCCGATGCCTTCGCCACCGCGGGAATCACCCGCGACGATGTCGACCACCTGATGGCATACGACGCCTTCGCCCACGTTCCGCTCTACATGCTCGAGGATCTCGGGTTTGTCGGTCACGGTGAATCGGGAGACTTTGTCGCCGAAGGACATACGTCCAAGGGAGGCCGACTTCCGATGAACACCAACGGCGGTGGAATGTCGTACACACACAGCGGGATGTACGGAATGTTCGCCATCCAGGAGGCGGTCCGTCAGCTACGCGGGGAGGCCTGCGAGCAGGTTCCCGAAGTCGAAATCAGCTTCGTCCAGGGAGTTGGATACTTCTTCGGCGCCGCCGGCAGTTTGGTTCTCTCGAATCGGCGTCCGTGAGGGAAATCTTCTGTCCCAGAACGCAACACCTGCGACGATCAGGAACCTCGTCGACCGAACAAATGACCGCCAGGAGCCACGGAAAGGTACCTGCATGACCACCTCACTTCCATTCACCGATCACCCGGTGACTGCCCCGAACATCGATGTCACAAGTGTCGAGTTCTGGGGTCGGACATTTGCCGAGCGGGACAAGACATTCGCCTGGCTGCGCGAGAATGCTCCGGTGAGCTGGCACAAGCCGATGGAACGCCCGCATTTCAAACCCGACGACAGCGAGAAAGGGTTCTGGGCACTCGTCAAAAGTGCCGATATCGCCTTCGTGAGCCAGAATCACGAAATCTTCAGCTCCGATCAGGACTCGGCGCGGGGTGTAATGTTCCCGCCAATTGACCGCGAAACAGTCGGTGCCCCAACCTTCCTCGTGATGGATCCGCCCTACCACACCCGATACCGCCAGGTAATCAGCTCGGCGTTCACTCCGAAGGCCGTCAAGCGTCTACGCGAGAAGATCGAAGAACGCGCCGAGCAGATCGTCGGCCGAGTCGTCGGTGCGGGCGAGTTCGACTTTGTCGAAGAAGTCGCGTCGAAGTTGCCGATGCTCACTGTCGCCGATCTTGTCGGCGTCCCCGAGAGTCTGGTCGAAGAGTTCGCCAAAGCGGGCGACAACTTCGTCAACGCAGGTGACCCGGACGAATGCCCAGCGGATCTGACACCGGCCGAGTACGCCATGCAGCAGATGGAAAGACTGTCGGAGATCGGCAATGACTTGGTCAATTTCCGTCGTGAGAATCCGGCCGACGACATCGCAACTGCGCTGGCAAACGCCGAGTTCGACGGCAAACCTCTCTCCGAGCTCGAAATCGCCTCAACGATGGTCCTGCTCAGCGTCGCCGGCAATGACACCACCAAACAGACCACCAGCCACACCGCCTTGTCACTGCACAAGAATCCGGACCAGAAGCGATGGCTGACGGAAGACTTCGACGGCCGCATCGCGCAGTCGATCGAGGAGTTCATTCGCCACGCTTCACCCGTCCAGAACTTCGCGCGCACGGCCACTCAGGACTTCGAACTGGGTGGAACTCAGCTCAAAAGGGGCGACAAGGTCGTCATGTTCTACGGCTCGGGAAACCGGGATGAGGACGTCTTCGAGGATCCCCATCGATTCGATTTGCAGCGCAGTTTCACTAACAACCATGTTTCCTTCGGCGGCGGCGGGGTCCACTACTGCCTCGGCCACATGGTCGCCAAAGCCCAACTGCGGGCACTGTACTCACAAATCCTCACCAAACTTCCTGCTATGGAGGTCGGCGAGCCGGTGTACCTCTTCAGCGACTTCATCAACGGGATCAAGCACCTCCCGGTACGCGTATAACAAACTCCAGCAAAGAACAGGAACGACGCTATGAAAATCAATGTTGATCGCGGGCGGTGCACAGGAATCGGAATCTGCGAATCGGTAGCCGAGGACTACTTCGAGGTGGCGGACGACGGTTCACTGATTCTCCACAAGGAGTTGGTCGATGCCGGTGACGAGAACCTCGCCCGGGAGGCTGTTCGTGCATGTCCGGCCAAAGCCCTGACACTCGACGAGACATGATCGTGAACGCAACAGATATCGATCATGGAGCCGGACTGGTTGTCGTCGGGGCGTCACTGGCCGGTCTGCGGGCTGCGGAGTCCGCCCGTCAAGCGGGGTTCGCGGGACCGATCACGCTGGTCGGCGACGAGTTCCATCTTCCCTACGACCGGCCTCCCCTGAGCAAGCAGTTCCTGAAAGACGGCGCCGCGCCCGACTATCACACTTCGGCCGAGGAGCTCGCCGCCCTCGATGTGAAGCTTCGCCTCGGGGCGCCGGCGACGGGACTGGACCCCGCATCGCACCGCGTGCGTGTTGGTGACAACGACTGGCTTCCGTACCAGAAGTTGATCATTGCGACAGGTGCGTCACCACGCTCTCTTCCTGACATGCCGGATCTGGAGGGCGTTGTCGGGCTTCGCACTCTCGATGACGCACTCGCCCTTCGTGAAAGACTCCGCCCTGGAATCAAACTCGTGATAGTTGGCGCCGGATTCATCGGATCCGAGCTCGCCTCGTCCGCCCGAGATCGCGGCGCAGACGTGACGATCGTCGAGGCCGCCCCCATTCCACTCGTCCGTGCAGTCGGCGAGACCGTTGGCCAGGCGCTCGCAAAGCTTCACGAACGCAACGGAATTCCACTCCTGTGCAATGTTCAGGTCGAGGGGCTGATCGGCACCACTCACGTCGAGGCGGTCCGGCTGAGTACCGGCACTTCGTTGCCGGCTGAGCTTGTTGTCGTCGGTGTGGGAGCGTCTCCCGCGACGGGGTGGCTGGCAGATTCGGGTATCGAATTGCACCCGGCGGATGGTGGAGTGATGGCAAACGAGTTCCTTCAGACCTCGCTTGAAGACGTCTATGCGGCGGGCGATGTCGTCCACTGGCCCAACCCTGCATTCGACGGACTGTCGGTGCGGCTCGAGAACTGGACCAATGCTGCCGATCAGGCGCACCAGGCTGCCATCAATGCCGTTGCGCCGGAAGATGCCAAGCCGTACGAGACCGTCCCCTATTTCTGGAGCGACTGGTATCAGAGCCGCATCCAGTTCGTCGGCACGGCAGTCGCCGATGAAGTGGTCTTTGCCTCCGGTGATCCTGACACTGACAAATTTGTGGCGCTGTACCGCTCGGGCGATCGACTGGTCGGCGCTGCCACCTTGAACGAACAACGCAAGATCATGAAGCTGCGTCGCATTATCGCAGGTAAAGGCGTCTGGGCAGATGCGCTCGAGCTCGTTAATCCCACGGAGAAGAAATCATGACCACTACCGCAATAGCCGCCGTTCTGCGTGACAGCGACGGCAAGTTCGAACTCGAGGAAGTGGAGCTCGGGCCGCTGGAGTCGGACGAACTTCTCGTCAAGGTGGTCGGCGCCGGGTTGTGCCACACCGACCTTCTGCTACGGGATCCCAATTTCCTGGCGCAGACCGGGCCGATCATTCTCGGCCACGAAGGTTCCGGCATCGTCGAAGCGGTCGGCAGCGCGGTCAGAGGCGTCGAAGTCGGCGACCACGTGCTGATGAGTTTCGAATCCTGCGGTCGCTGCCGCAACTGCCTTGCTGGAAGCCCTTCCTACTGCGACGAATTCATGTCTCGAAACCTCACGGGGCGCCGCGCGGATCTCAGTACCGGTGCGCTCGATCGGAATGGCAACCCGGTGGCGAACCGGTGGTTCGGGCAGTCGTCCTTTGCCACGCACGCCATTGCAACCGAACGCAATGTGGTCGTGGTCGACAAAGCGCTGCCGCTCGAGCTTCTCGGTCCTCTCGGCTGCGGCTTGCAGACGGGCGCTGGTTCGGTTCTCAACGAAATGAAACTGGCTGCTGGACAAAGTATTGCAGTGTTCGGAGCCGGTGGTGTCGGACTTGCGGCAGTGATGGCAGCCAAGGCTGCAGGTGCCCGTGACATCGTCGTGGTCGACCTGGTCGACTCTCGGCTCGAAACGGCTGTAGAAGTTGGTGCTACCCGAACGGTGCGCGGCGATGCACCGGATCTCGTCGAGGCAATCAAGAACGGCGGGCGTGGACTTGACTTCTCCTTCGAAACGACCGCAGTGACCTCTGTCATCACAACGGCTGTCAGCATCCTCGACACCCCGGGTAAGGCGGTGTTGGTGGGCGGCGGTTCCGGAAAGCTCGACATCGACCCAGTTCTGTTGGCAGGCAAGTCAGTGACGTATGTGCTGGAAGGGAGTTCGGTCCCGCAGGTCTTTCTCCCGCAGCTGGTGGATCTGTGGCAACGCGGTTGGTTCCCCTTCGACAAGCTCGTCCAGACCTACACGCTCGATCAGATCAACCAGGCCGTGGAGGATTCGCTCTCCGGCAAGGCAATCAAGCCGGTGCTGACGCCGGCGCACCACTGACCACGAAATGGATCGAGAATGACCTCAACGGATTCGCTATTCTTGTCTGCCGCAGCAACATCGAACGGACGCGATCTCCCTACCACGGGTAGCTTCGGGGTGATCAATCCCGCGACGGGTGAGGTATTCGCACAGGCACCGTCCGTCACGCCGGATCAGCTCGACGGTGTGTTCGCCGCGGCTCTGACCGCGTACGAATCTTGGCGGTTCGACGACGAATTTCGGCGTGACTCATTGCGCCGAGCCGCAGACGTCATCGAGAGCCGGATCGGCGAACTGGCCCCGATCCTGACGATGGAGCAGGGCAAGCCCCTCACCGATGCCGCAATGGAATTCGGCGTCGCGGCGATGTGGCTGCGCTACTACGCCGATCTCGACATCCCTCGGGAAATCATCCGAGACGATGCCGAGGGCTTCGAGGAGGTCACCCGTCGACCGATGGGGGTCGTCAGTGCCATAACCCCGTGGAACTTTCCGATCGCGCTTGCGATGTGGAAGATCGCGCCGGCACTGCGCGCGGGCAACACTATCGTCGTCAAGCCCTCTCCGTACACACCGCTGGCAACGCTTGCGCTCGCCAACGTCCTTCGTGGCACCTTCCCTGACGGTGTACTCAACGTGGTCACCGGGCCGGATCCGCTTGGCGCAACTATGGTTTCGCACCCAGTTCCGCGCAAAGTCAGTTTCACCGGTTCGACCTCGGTCGGGCGAAAGGTCGCTCTCGGGGCTGCAGACGGCCTCAAGCGCATCACTCTGGAACTCGGCGGAAACGATCCCGCCGTCATTCTCGGAGACGTGGACGTCGAGAAGATCGCACCCAGCCTGTTCCAAAGCGCATTCAACAACAACGGGCAGATCTGTCTGGCCGTCAAGCGCGTGTACGCACACGAAAGTATTCAGCCTCAACTGGTCGAGGCCCTCAGTGAAATTGCCAAATCCGTCAAGGTCGACGAGGGCACTGTCGACGGAACGGTGCTCGGGCCCATCAACAACAAGCCGCAATTCGATCTGGTCAAGACCTTGGTTGCGGATGCGTTGAACAACGGTGCGAGGGCCGCCGCCGGCGGTGGACCAATCGACCGCAAGGGTTACTTTCATCAGCCGACCATCCTCGACCAGGTCGACGACGGTATGCGCATCGTCGACGAAGAGCAGTTCGGTCCGGCGCTTCCCATCGTCTCGTTCCGAGACGAGGCCGACGTCATCGTCCGCGCCAACCGCGGAGAGTACGGACTTACCGCGTCCGTGTGGTCGGGCGACGCCGAACATGCCGCAAGGCTCGCTCCGCAGATCGACGCCGGTCAGGTCTCGATCAACGGGCATGGCAGCGGTGTTCTACCGCATCTCCCGTTCGGCGGTCACAAGTCCAGTGGCATCGGAGTCGAAAATGGCCCTTGGGGTCTACACAGTTTCACCGAACTGCAGGTGATCACGGGACCTTCGCGCCACTAGCCGCTATGCGGTCGACCTTTGGCAACCAATGTCCACAGAGTGCTGGACATTGGTTGCCATCGGATTTCCAGTGGTACTTGGAATGCGTGGGCGAACGCACACGTCCGAAAAAATTACGAACACTTTCGCAATAGTCACCGATATCCCTCCAGGAAAGAGGACATTCATGTCTACCGTGGTCAACAGCGAGCGCGAGGATCGCCAACAGCCGACGGGCATAGCAATGCCCGGCGCCTGGCTTCTGGGCCAACGTGATCCCAGTCGGCCCGCGATCGTTATGGAAGGCAAGACAACAACTTTCGGTGAGCTTGTCAGTAAGGCCAACCAGCTCAGCAACAAGTTCGCCGATCTGGGGTTGACCAGAGGCGATGTCGTCGCGGGTCTACTGTTGAACGGTACCGAGTTCTACGAAATTACTCTGGCATGCACGCAAAGTGGTTTGTATTTCGTTCCGATCAATACTCATCTGGCGGGACCTGAAGTCGAGTACATCGTGCGCGATTGCGACGCGTCCGTCCTTATCGTTCACGCAGAGCTCGCCGACAAGGTTGTCGGCCGGATAGAGGACGCAGTTCCGCACCGCGTGGTTATCGGTGGCGCGCCGGCCGACTGGTCCAGCTACGAAGCCTTTACCCTCTTCGCCGACGAAACTCCCGCCACCCGCTCGCTGGGCTCGGCGATGATGTACACCTCCGGCACAACTGGCCGACCGAAGGGCGTCCGCCGCCCGATGATCGATGCAACGCCCGAGAGCCCGCTCCAGGCGACCGGTCCGTTCTTCGAGCACGTGGGAATACCCCATGGGCCTGGACGGCATTTGGTGTGCTCGCCCGTGTATCACGCTGCGCCGGGCGGTGTTTCACTTTCTCTGTTGCATGCTGGGCACACGCTGTACGTCTTGCCTGGCTTCGATGCAGAAACGGTGCTTCGAACGATCAGCGACAAAGCCATTACTTCCTCCCATATGGTTCCCACGCATTTTCAGCGGCTTCTCGATTTACCGGCAGGCGTTCGTAACAGCTGTGATATCTCGAGTGTCGATGTTCTTTTTCATGCCGGGGCTCCGTGTCCTCCGGCAACCAAGCGCGCCATGATCGATTGGTTCGGTCCGGTTCTGGTTGAATATCTCGGCTCCACCGAGGGGCTCGTGTGCGTGTGCTCCACCGCCGAGTGGCTCGAACATCCGGGCACCGTCGGGCGACCGGACCCGAGCGCCGTAGTGCTCCGAGGGCTGGACGGAGAGCAGGCTCCCCCCGGTGAAGAGGGCACTATCTATTTCAAGACCAGCCCATTCGAATACTTGGGAGATCCGGAGAAGACCGCTGCTGCGCAGTGGGGCGAATTCACTACGTCGGGAGATGTCGGACGCTTCGACGACGACGGCTACCTGTACATATTGGATCGGCGCGCAGACCTGATTCTCTCCGGCGGCGTGAACGTGTATCCAGCGGAAGTCGAGGGCGCACTGCTCGAACATCCAGACGTTGCCGACGTCGGAGTCATCGGCGTCTCCGACCCGGAGTGGGGCCAACGAGTGGTGGCGATCGTCCAATTGGCGTCCGGATTCAACGACGACGAAGACCTCCGCGCAAAGCTGGACCAACACGTACGTGAGCAGATCGCCGGCTTCAAGCGACCGCGCGAGTACATCTTTGTCGTGGACTTTCCGCGATCGGCCGCGGGCAAGGTGTCGCGCCAAAAACTGCGGGAACTTGCCAACGGTCAGTAGTGACACCCCATGCGTCGGGGCGACCCATCCGCCCGACATAGCTAATAGTCCCCTCACGTTGGCACGTCGACGCAATCTGCGCCGCCTCGTGGACCTTGCAGAATCCACGGAAGATCCTGCTTCCTGCCACGGCTCCCAGGATCGCCTGTGGTGATCGCATTCGCGGGCTCCTGGTTGGTCAGTGACCTCGGTAATCACTGACCAACCAGGAGCCCATGAGTCGTTCTACGCCGCAGCACCGTAATCCGCCTCTCCCGAAGCGAGAATCACGGGCGCTGGCTGCTCAGGCGCCTCAGGGGAGCTTTTGGCGGTGGCGGAGGGATTTGAACCCGAGTTGACCACCAGGGGCAGCCGTTAGCATCACGCCATGGAACTTGGGGTACATTTCGCGCTTTCAGACCACGTGGCAGCGGAACTTCTCGACGCACGTGGCGACGACGACAGACTCGATGCGTTGGTCGAGGACATCGAGGAGACAGGGCGCTCCGAGTTCTCATGCGACACGGACAAGGCGTGGGACCCGATCCTGTGCTCCCTCTCCAATGGCGGGTACCAGCGCGCGCCCGAGAACTGGCCGGCATGTGGCGTGATCTTGGGGGACGAGGACCTCAACACGAACACCGACGACCAACTGATTACCTATATGACGCCCAATCGGGTCGCCGAAGTCGCCTCGTACCTGGCGGAAATCACCGAATTCGAGTTCGGCGCAGGCTATGACGCGATGCCGCTCGACGACCGCAACCCGGAGTACGGCGTGGACGAGCGCACGTACGCCTGGGGTTGGCTGCAGGAAGTGGTGGACTTTTTCCAGCGCGCGGCCCGCGACGATCGGCACGTGGTGTTCACCGTGCGGTTCTGACTGCCCACCACTGTCCGCAGGCGGGTCTCGATCGTCCTACTCGTTGTGTCCTACTCGTTGTGTCGAGCGACTCTCAACGCAGCTGCAGCACCGGCAAGAAACACAAAAAAGCTCCCCACCTGCGTGAACAGGTGGGGAGCTTTTGGCGGTGGCGGAGGGATTTGAACCCTCGGACGGGGGTTACCCGTCACACGCTTTCGAGGCGTGCTCCTTAGGCCGCTCGGACACGCCACCGTTGGTGACTTTACCGGATGGTGTGCCCGAGACCGAAATCGCCTGGTGGCGGATCGTTAGGTCAGCTTGTCCTTGACGCTGGAAGCAGCATCCTTGACCTTCTCACCAGCGTCTTTGACCGCCGATTTCACCTGGTCGCCTTTGCCTTCGTTTTCGAGGTCTTTGTTGCCGGTGACACTGCCAGTAGCTTCCTTGGCCTTGCCGCCGAGATCTTCTGCCTTGTTCTGAGCTTTGTCTGCGATTCCCACGAGTACTCCCTTGAGTGAACGCGAAACAAATCACCTTCCGGCAATTCGCAGATACCGTGACGGCATCTGTCCTCCACCATGCCTGCGTCTGCCGGTTACTGCCACCCCGATGTGGAATCCGTCTCGCTCGGGAATAGCGGAATCAGCCCCGCTGATCGCGGAAGAAATCCTCCAAAAGCCCAGCACATTCGTCTTCGAGCACCCCACCGCGCACCTGCGGACGGTAGGTCAATCTTCTGTCCCGAACGACATCCCACAGCGATCCGACGGCACCGGTCTTGGGCTCCCAGGCCCCGAAAACGACCCTCGAGACGCGGGCGAGAACCAACGCTCCGGCGCACATCGTGCACGGCTCGAGAGTGACGGCGAGCGTCGCACCTTCCAGACGCCAACCGTCGCCGTAGATTTTCGCCGCTGCACGCAACGCAAGAATCTCGGCGTGAGCCGTGGGATCGGACGACGCTTCCCGCGCATTGGCCGCACGGGCAACCTCGACGCCGTCCGCGTCGAAGACAACCGCACCAACGGGAACGTCGGAGACCGATGCACTGCGCGCGGCACTGATGGCCGCACGGATCATGCGCTGATCGTCAGCGAGTGACATCTACCGTGGGAGCTTGTCGAGCACGGCAGAGAATTCGGATTCGAATCCGAGTCGCTGCGCGATCATCGCCAACTGCTCGTCGGGGTACAGATCGGTGTCGGCAGTGATCACCGAGAGAACGGGTTCCGGTAGCCCCAGATCAGCCAGGACCGACAGATCTCCCTCTTCCCAGGGCTCGACATTGTCGAGGTCATCTGGATCGATGTCGGGGATTTCAACGTTCAGCGCGTCGAGGACGTCCGCTGCGATGTCGTAGTCGATCGCGGCGGTCGCGTCGGAAATCAGCAGATGCGTTCCCGTCGGCGCAGGCCGCAAGATGATGAAGAACTCTTCGTCGACGTCGATTAGGCCGAAAACGGCACCCGAGCTACGAAGCTCGCGGAGTTCGGTTTCGGCGCTCGACAACGACGTCAAAGCCGCAGAGGTCAAAGCCTTGACCGTCCACTTGCCTTCGTCACGTACCACTGCCACGCCGAAGCCTTCGAACTCCTCCGACTGGTTCGAGGAGGCGCTCTTGTTACTCGCGCGCTGTGCACCCATGGCGCAACGGTAGCCCGGCTAGTGCCCGTGAGTGAAGTCCGCGCCCGGATATGCCAACCTGAACGGGTGTCTGCGACCGATTCTGCCCCTCCCGTCTGCGTCCTCGGCCTCGGTTTGATCGGCGGTTCGCTGTTGCGCGCCGCTGCCCGCGCCGGTCGCGAGGTGTGGGGTTACAACCGTTCGAGCGAGTCGGCCGACGCAGCGCGCGCCGACGGTTTCGAAGCCAACACCGATCTTGCTGCCACTCTTCGAAAAGCGCAGGAGACCGGCGCAATCATCGTGATCGCCGTGCCCATGCCGGCCGTCGACGCCACCCTCGAAGCCATTGCCGCACATGCCCCGAACAATCCGATCACCGACGTCGTAAGTGTGAAGGGCGAGGTGAAGGCAGCCGTCGAGCGTCGTGGCCTGAGTGCCCGCTTTGTCGGCGGCCATCCCATGACCGGAACCTCGGCGTCTGGCTGGGCGGTTGGCGACGCAGACCTGTTCATCGACGCCGTGTGGGTCGTGGCCACCGACGACGGCGTCGACGCAGATGTGTGGACGCAGGTCGCGGACCTCGCTCTGGACTGCGGTTCCGTCGTGGTTCCGGCCGAATCTCTCGAACATGACCGGGCTGTGGCCCGGATTTCGCATCTGCCGCACCTGCTCGCCGAATCGTTGGCGATCACCGGCGCCGCCGGTGGTGAACTCGCGCTCGGGTTGGCCGCCGGATCGTTCCGCGACGGCACCCGCGTGGCCGGCAGTGCGCCGGGACTGGTGCGGGCAATGTGCGAGGGCAACCGCGATGCACTGCTGGTCGCATTGGACGAGGCTCTCGCTCTACTGCAGAGGGCGCGAAGCGAACTGCACGCGCACGGTTCGACAGCGGAACTCGTCGATGCCGGGTTTGCCGCGCGAGGAGCCTACGAATCGCATGAGCGTTGGGACATCACCGAGGTGAGCGTCGGAGAATCCGGCTGGATCGACCGGATGCGCGACGCCGGCCGCCGCGGCGGCGTGATCCGGCAACGCAGGTAGATCCCCGCTGTCAGATCCCGACTGTCAGATCCGGCCGGCCAGTCCTGGGTAATCGAGGATGAATCCTTCGTGGTCGACGGTCACCGTTGCACTCGATACGGGTGACATCACGCTGATGCCGTCGGTACCGCTGCTGTACGTGATGGTTGCGGCTTCGACCCGCAGATCCAGCAGGTTGACGTACACAACCGGAACCTCGACATCTTGGGTGTCGTTCTGCAGCCCGAAACGCCTGATGGGAAGGGTGTTGAAGAACGGGCTGAGGATCACGTCGACGTCGAGCGCGCCGGAGAAGGACGAGCGCTGGTGGTTGGCGCCGTTCTCCACCATCCAGGTTCCCTCTTCGTCTCGGCTGATCGACATCTGACGCTCACCCGCAGCGAGGGCGGTACGCACCGACAACCTGCGCGTGATACCGGCCTCGTCTGTGACCAGGTCATATGAGGCGCTGAATGCGGGATGTTCGCTACACGCGCCACCGATGATCCGGCCTGACGCCTTGATGCGATTTCCGCTCAACTGCACGCGTACCGACTCCATGCGAGGAGCGTTGTGCGCCTGCCAGGTCAATACCGCAGGCCAGGATGCGCTATCGGAAGGTTGGATGCTCACCCGACCACGGTAATGGACGATGCCCTCGAGAGCACTGCTGGCTGGTGATTATTACTGCGATCAGGGACCTTTTCCGCGGCGTCGGTGACCTGGGACTGTGTGTGTAAGGCGATTCACAGCCCGATACGGCCGCCGATACGTGCGGAATGCCGGTGCGCGAAAAGTTGTGGCAAAAGCTGTCGGACTTCTCGAGTAACGTGCTTACAAGTCGGTTCGTGAGGAAGGGTGCTGTGACGTCGTCGCAAAGCATGGTGGGGTTGTTTGCCGGTATCGGTGGGCTCGAGTTGGGTCTGTCGGAGCACGGGTGGAACACCGAACTGCTGTGTGAAATCGACCCGGGCGCCCAGGCAGTTCTCCGTTCCCGTTTCTCGGACGTCCCCTTGCATGGCGATGTCACGAAACTGCGTGCGCTCCCGGCCGATATCGACTTGGTTGCTGCCGGTTTCCCGTGCCAGGACCTCTCGCAGGCCGGTAAGACTGCGGGCATTACCGGCGCCCGCTCGGGCCTCGTCGACGAAGTATTTCGACTGGTCAAGCGCAAAAAGGGTCCACGGTGGCTGGTCATCGAAAACGTGCCATTCATGCTGCAGCTAGGCAAGGGCGCAGCCATGCGGCACATCACCGACGCTCTCGAAGACCTCGGTTACACGTGGGCGTACCGCGTTGTCGACGCCCGGGCATTCGGTCTCCCTCAGCGCCGCCAGCGCGTCATCATGCTGGCATCGCGCACCGAAGATCCCCGCGAAATCCTCTTCGGACAAGATGCCGGTGAGCGACTCGGCGGCGACCCTGCCGATTTCCCGTGCGGCTTCTACTGGACCGAGGGCACCCGCGGACTCGGTTGGGCCGTCAACGCCGTACCGACACTCAAGGGCGGTTCGTCCGTCGGAATCCCCAGCCAGCCGGCCGTCCGCTTACCTTCGGGTGAGATCGTCACGCCAGGACTGGTCGACGCCGAACGTCTACAGGGTTTTGATCCCGACTGGACACTGCCGGCCGTCGACGTTCCCGGCCTACGCCACAGCCATCGCTGGAAGCTCGTCGGCAATGCCGTGAGCGTGCGAATGGCGTCGTGGGTGGGTAGCCGTCTGGTCGACCCCATCGAATACGACGCGGAGTACGAGACACCCCTCGAACCTGGCGACGCCTGGCCGAGCGCCGCGTGGGGCCGTAACCGCCAAGCGTTCCGCGTCCACACCTCGACGTGGCCCGTTCAACACGACTACGAGGATCTGAGCGGATTCCTCGAAGACACTCGGTTGCTGTCCGCTCGGGCCACTGCGGGCTTCCTCAAACGCGCACGCATGGGCAACCTTCGCTTCATCCCCGGATTCATCGAGGACGTCGAAAGCCATCTCGAGCGGATGGGCGGATATCCCGAGGCAGTGGCATGAGCGGGGCAGTGACATGAGCGAGGGTTCACTGTTTCCCGAGCCGGAGACCCTGTTTCCCGAAACGCTGTTTCCGGAACCCCAGCACGAACCACTGTGGGACGCATTGCGACTCGCGGGCGACAAACCTGCGGCAGACGCCGATCGCGGCGAGAAGAAGAACTACGCGCAGCGGCTTTCCAATCAACTCGCCCAAACGGTTGCCGACGCCTTGCGCCCGCTGTACCCCAACATCACCCCCACCGCTACGGGCGAAGGTCAGGAAGCGACGGTCGATGTCGCGAAGGGCCGAAAGCGCTTGGATGTCAAGGCACTCGACCCCACACTCGGCTTGATCCTGTGCGTATCGATCAAGACGTACAACTTCCAGGACTACAGTCCCCGCAGCGGAAAGCTCGGCCGCTGGACCAAGAACATCGTCCGCAATGATCACGAATTGCGTGGCGAGGCAATGGTTCTGCATCAGCGACAGCCCTACAGCGTTCTGGTAGCCGTCATGTTCGAGCCGTACGCCACGTGCGACGACGGCGACCCCACCAAGACCAGCGACACCGGCAAATCCTCGTTCGCCCACCACGTCACGACGCTGTCGAAGCGTTCCGGCCGCGGCAAACGTGCGGTTGTCGGCGTTCCGGGTAAGGCGTGGGTTGATCTGGGCGCCGAGGACACGCGCTACGACCTCTTCGAAAAAGTGTTCATCGGACTGTACGAAACCGATGGCGGCGTACGCTTTTTCGACGTCGACGAGCCGCCTCCCCGCAACGGCCGTCCCACCGAGAGTCAAACACTCTCGTTTGACGATTTTGTCACCATCGTGCACGGTGAAGTGGAGCGTCGCAACAGGTTTGCCCCCACCTGGTCAGACCCGGACGACGGCGACGACTCCGACAGCTGAACCCCACGAAAGTGAAGACAGTGCCCGCGACGGATCCGACAACCAGCGCTCGAATGAGCGCACAGCGTCGACGCGACACCAAACCCGAGATCGCGATCCGGCGCGAACTTCATCGGAGTGGACTGCGGTACTTCGTCGATCGGGCTCCTGTCAAAGGTGTTCGTAGACGGGCCGATTTGGTGTTTCCGCGGCGGAAGGTGGCGGTGTTCGTCGACGGCTGTTTCTGGCACTGTTGCCCGCTCCACGCGACATACCCCAAGAACAATGCGCAGTGGTGGGCGGACAAGTTGGCCGCCAACGTGCTGCGAGACCGGGACACCGATGCACGCCTCGCCGAACAGGGCTGGACCGTCATCCGCATCTGGGAGCACGAAGATCCGTCGACGGCAGCCGAACGCGTCCGGAACACTCTTCTGTCTCCGTAAGCTTCGTGAGGTGAGCGGACTTGGTGGAGCGCGAGTAGTTCTGGCGGGTGCGTTGATTCTCGGTGGAATCGTGTACTCGTCGTGGGTTCTGGAGTTCTTCCTCGACACCGGACTTGATCCCGTGACGTCGTTCCTCAGTGAACTCGACGCGGCAAATCAGAAGTACCGCGACGTGTTCGGTAACGCCGACGTTATCTCCGCCGTTTTGATGTTGGTGTCAGCGACGCTCGGGCTACTGGTTACGGAGCGACGCAAATTCTATGTGGCGGGCTGGATTGCACTGGCTGTGTTCGGCGTGGCCACGATTGCGGACGCGTCGTTTCCGCTGGACTGCTCCGGCCCGGATTGCGCGGCGAGCGAGCCCGGCGGACTACTGCCGCAACTACATCACGTTCATGCTTTGACCAGCAGCGTAGCGGTCTTTGCGATCTTCACCGCGATGATCACGTTCACCGTCGGGGCCTTCCGTTATCGCGAGCATCCGCTGTTGCGCACCGTCGGATTGGGCCTTTTGATCGTGACTTCCCTTGCGACGGTGTGGATGTTGACAACTAACGGCATAGAACTGGCCGGCGGCGGTAATCTGGGCTTGGGAATCGCCCAACGTGCACAGGTTTTGGGAATGTCTTTGTGGCTGTGCACCCTGGGTTGTGCGGTATTGCGGCGACAGGAAAGGTTTTTGAACAGCGATTTCGGGCGATCCTGACATACACGGACCTACCGAAGGGTGTGCCCATGTCACTCGCGTCGACGTTCTTCTCCCACCCACATCAGGCGTTCACCACGGGGTTTTATCGCAACGAGTCGTTCGACTACGAACTGCGAGTTCTCCTCGGCCAGGCAACGTACGGCGCCTCCGATACCGGAGAAGTTCTTGCTGCCATTGCCGAAGTCGGCGACAAAGACCACGAAGGTTGGTACGTCGCGTGGTTCGACCTCGGATCACGGATCTTCGAGGAAGCCGAGGAATCCGCGCGCGCCGGACATCCGCGCAGCGCGTCGAGTGCGTACCTGCGGGCAGCGTCGTACTTCGCTGTTGCCGTCAATGCCGTCGACGGACTGACCGACGACTCTGTTCTGGTTCCCACTTTCCGGCATCACCGCAGCGCGTGGGACGGTTTTGTCGACACCACCTCGCACTCCGTGGAGCGCGTGCGGATTCCGTACGAGGACACCACGATGCCCGGGTACTTCTTCCGTCCACCCGGAGATGTACGACGCCCGACGCTCATCATGGTGAACGGCAGCGACGGCCCCATCAGTTCGATGTGGGTCAACGGCGGCGCCGGAGCGCTCGAACGCGGCTACAACGTGCTGATGTTCGACGGACCGGGTCAGCAGTCCATGTTGTTCGAGAACAATATTCCGTTCCGCCATGACTGGGAAGCTGTCATCACCCCTGTCGTCGACTTCCTGATCGACCGACCCGACGTCGACGCGTCGAAGTTGGCGATGTGCGGCATCAGTCAGGGCGGCTATTGGGTGCCACAGTCACTGGCATTCGAGCATCGGATCGCCGCGGCAATCGCCGATCCCGGCGTGGTCGACGTATCCGCGTCGTGGCTCGTTCACATCCCGCGCGGCATGCAGAACTTGCTGGAAGAAGGCAAGTCGGAGGCCTTCGACCGGGACATGGCGATGGGGTTGCGAGCGTCGAAGGAAACGGCCCGCATCTGGCGTTTCCGAGCGCGGCCATACTTAACTGACGGCTACTACAACACTCTGGCCGAGGTACGGAAATACCGCCTCGAACACGTTGCGGGCTCGATCACCACTCCCCTGCTGATCACCGATCCCGAACACGAACAGTTCTGGCCGGGACAATCGCAACGCCTCGCCTCATTGTCCGGCGGGCCCACCACGGTGGTTCCGTTCACGGCAGCAGAAGGCGCGAGTTTCCACTGCCAACCGATGGCAAGGCGCCTCACCGACCAACGCATGTTCGACTGGCTCGACGAGCAGTTGGGGCTCTAGACGACCGAAGCGACCTTCGCCGGGCGGTTCAGCAACGTTGCACACATCGGGAGCAGCAGAACGGTAATTGCGCCCGCCGCCACCAGAATCGACGCATTGTCCGACGACATCTGACCGGCACTGACAGCAGCACCGGTGACGGCCACGATCATCGGCAACCCAGTAGCGCCGTACAGCGCGACCTGTGCACTCTCCCGGGTACTGAAAGGCGGTTCGACCCTCTCGAACTTGGTCGTGAAAAACACCGGCACACCGCGAACCACGATGATGAGAACAAGGAACGCCAGCAGGACGGTGGGATTCTCCGCGACCGCCGACACGTCGATTGCCATTCCGGAAGTGATGAAGAAGATCGGAATGAGGAATCCGAAAGCAATACCGTCGAGCTTGATCTCCAACCGCTCGTTGCCGTCGGCCATCAGGCGTCGCAGGATGAAACCGGCCGCAAAGGCGCCGAGAACAACGTCCAGCGAGAATACGGCCGAGAGTGCACCCAGCCCGACCAGCAACAAGATCGTCAGGCGAACCGTGGTCTGTGCTGTGGTGTCCGCTCCGGAACGGACAAGTGTGTGCGTCCACGATCCGTGCGAAATCAGCTTGGTCGGCAGCACCGCAAGAATGACCGCGATCAGCGCGAATGCCGCGAGGACCACCAGCGACAGGACAGCGCCACGCGCACCGAGCAATACGGCCATCGCAACGACAGGGCCGAGTTCGCCGACAGCGCCGTGATTGAGGACCGTCCGGCCAAGCCGGGTGTCGAGGATTTTGTTGTCCTTGAGAATCGGCAGCAGGGTGCCCAACGCCGTTGACGTCATCGCAATCGCAACGGCCGCTTCTGCGGAGATCACACCCTGCGCCCCCAAGAGCGCGACAATCGCAAACGCCAAGGCGAGGCAGAACAGCCACGTGTACAGGGCTCGCCGGCCACCAGCGCCACTCAGTTCCTTGCGGTCGATCTCGTAGCCGGCGAGCAGAAACAGCATGCCGAGGCCAAGTTCCCGAAGTATCCCGATGGCCTCACTCTCTGCCGCCAGGTTGAGCGCAAATGGCCCGACAACCGCGCCGGCGACCAACAGCAGCACAACTTCCGGTACCAGGCGCCGCGGGAACAGGCCCGCGACAAAGGGCGCGAGCGCAGCGATCAGCGCAATCCAGAACAGCGACGAGGCAATTGAGGGCACGGATCATTATCGGGCATTTACGACAGATGTGCCTGCGATTACATCAGCGGCGCGTTACCGCTCTGAGTTATTTTCGCCAGAACAGGTGGTGGGTCATCCCACTCGGGCTTGGCACGATCTCGAGATTGAAACGGTCACGCAGCTCGTCCGGCGACTCCCAGAGACGGAGCCCGGAACCGAGCTCGACCGGAGAAACCGCGACGTGCATGGTGTCGACGAGATCCGCGTCGAGAAACTCCTTGATTGTGGTCACCCCACCGCCGAGCCGGACGTCCTTACCCTGTGCGGCCTCGCGGGCCTGCTCGAGCGCGGTCGTCGGGTCTGCGTCGACAAAATGAAAAGTCGTGTCGGAAAGGGTGAACGACGGTCTTGGGTGGTGGGTCATGACAAACACGGGCGTGTGGAAGGGCGGCTCGTCGCCCCACCATCCCTGCCACTCGAGGTCTTTCCAGGGTCCACGCTGGAATCCGAATTTGTTGCGGCCCATGATTTCGGCACCGATATTCTGGGCGAAGTCGCGAGAGAAGTAATCGTCGAGCCCTCGACTTCCACCGGGGTCGGTTCGATTCGGCCAGCTGGCCGTGGCTCCGGCCCACGCAAACATATCGCGATGGTCGAACCCGAACGGGCTCTCGAAACTCTGGTTCTCACCCGCGGCGACTCCGTCACTGGAGATGGTGAAGTTCTGGACCCGTAGTAGCTGATTCACTGTGCGCTCCCACACTCTCGATGATGGTCATACGGGAGTTAAGACTCGGAGGAGAGGTGAAACTCATCGGCGGCGGGACTATGCATTAAGCCTGATCGTCCATGAGACCGAGCGTGTCCCAAGCCTGCTCGATGCGTCCGGCCGAAAAACGAGCATCGGAGCTTTCGAGCTCGGCGAGGATGGCCTGGACGACAGCGACCATGGCTGTCAGCGACGGAGTCACGTAGATACCCTCGATCGGGGTGATCACGACGTGATCGGCGTATGTGTTCAGGGGTGACGAGTGCAGGTCGGTGAGAACGGCGATAGTCGCGCCCCTTTCGCGTGCAAGACGGGTTAATCCACGCAATGTACTGGTGAGGCGCCAAACATTGATGACGATGACACAGTCGCGTTCGTCCAGGTGTGACACGTGTATCGCCTGCGACGTTGCGGAGCCGGCCGAGAGGCGGATGTCGTATCCGTAGACGGACGCCAGGTAACTGAGTACCTGTGCGGGTCCTGCCCCGGATCCACTGGTGATCAACACGATTCGACGGGCCGCTTTCATCGCGTCGGAAACGCTCTTGATGGCAGTGATGTTGGCCGCGGACGAGACGGCGGCGAGGTTTGCCACATCCTGCCTCAGCATTTGCGCCGCCGCCTCCGTCGATTCGGGGCGCTCGGGATTTGTTGTCACGAGTGAGTCGAGATATTCGGCTCTGAGCGCTTGACGAAGATCGCTCCACCCCTCGAACTGGAGTTGCTGGGCGGTCCGCACAACAGTGGAGACATTCACTCCAGCGCGCTCGGCGACTTCGCGGCCAGATGCATACGAGGCGAACTGCGGCATCTGTGCAAGAACTTGTATGACCCGATCGGCCTGAGCTCCGAGGTTCGCGCGCTCTGCTCGTTGCGCGAGCATCGTCCCAACCGTCACCTCGGAGCGCCTCTTTTCACTGGATCTAATACATGGCATCAAGCGTCGCTGACGACCTGAAACACGTCACTGGTCGCAGTCACGCTATCACCGCAATCTCAGGCCTCCTTGGGGAAACTTCGCATGAACAAAGTGTTGCATGAATCACGACTATGCATCTAATGTTGCGCGCATCCCAGCCTCGACGCGAGCATTCACGCAGCCCACGGACAACAATCAGTCGCTTTCAAGGAGAGACCATGCACACTCGGGTAATTAACGCCCACACGCTCGAACCCTCGACTGGCGAGCGCCAGAAGAATGCCTGGATCGACATCGCCGACGGGCGGATCGTCGACAGCGGGGTGGGGCGGCCCCCCCGCTTCGCCCGGCGACATTCGAATCATCGATGCAGGTGGGGGCACCGTCATGCCCGGCTTGGTCGACGCCCACGTCCATATCCTGGTGACGACGACAAATACCGCCGAAATTGCTGGATGGACGCCGGGTTATGCGACTGTGAGAGCGCTGCGCTCGGCGGGCGACATGCTCCGACGTGGTTTCACCACCGTGCGTGATGTCGGTGGCGCCGACCATGGAATGGCCCGCGCTTTGCAAGAGGGCTTGGTCCCAGGGCCGCGACTGATCTTCGGCGGTAAAGCACTATCGCAGACCGGTGGCCACGGAGACTTCCGCTCTCTCAATGACACCTCTGTGCCCTGCTGTCAGCTGAAACCCGACTTCGGACGGATCGCGGACGGCGTTGATGCCGTTCGCCACGCGGCCCGCGACGAGTTCCGCAAGGGCGCGCATCACCTGAAGCTTGTCGTCTCCGGTGGGGTCGCATCCCCGACTGACGAGATCTCAGCGGTCCAGTACACACAGGAAGAGATACGTGCGGCTGTCATCGAGGCTGAGAACCACAATCGGTACGTCACGGTGCATGCCTACCACCCGCGCTCGGTGAATCAGGCGCTGAGGGCTGGCGTGCGATGCGTCGAGCACGGCAACCTCATCGACGACGAGTCGATCCGCCTGCTCATCGAGAACGACGCCTTCTTGGTACCGACAATCATCACGTACGAGGCGATGTACGAGGCCGGTGCTGCTTCCGGCCTGTCCGCAGGATCATTGAAGAAGCTCGACGAGGTTCGGACAGCGGCCGTCGGCGCGCTTGAACAGGCCCACCGGGCAGGAGTGAATCTGGTCTACGGCACCGACTTGCTCGGGCATCTGCAAACGCGTCAACTCGAAGAGCTCACGATCCGTGCGCGCGTTCAGCCGATCCTCGACGTGATACGCAGCGCCACCAGCACTGCTGCGCGCTTGCTCGGAATGGAAGGAGAAATCGGCACCCTCGCGCCGGGCGCTCACGCGGACCTCCTCGTGTTGGACGGGGACCCGGAGCAGGATCTCACTGTCCTCACCACGCCGGAGCGGTACTTGCGTCACGTGATCCACGGCAGCGGCGTCACCGACATCGCTAGGTGATGGACATAACAGCGGGATGCGGAGGCCTACGTCGCCAATAGACATCAGGCCAATCGGATGCATCCGTGTGCATGTGCAGAAATACAAGAAAGCCCCTCACCGGCATCTCTGCTGGTGAGGGGCTTTCTGTTGTGCGCCCGAAGGGATTCGAACCCCTAACCTCTTGATCCGTAGTCAAGTGCTCTATCCGTTGAGCTACGGGCGCATGTTCTGTTGTGTTGCTGGTCTTGCGTGTCTTGCCGTCGTACTTTCTATCATTTCTTACCCGCCGGTCAAAATCACCGGCGTGGCGGAGGCGAGAGGATTTGAACCTCCGGTCCCTCGTAAAAGGGACAACTCATTAGCAGTGAGTCCCATTCGGCCGCTCTGGCACGCCTCCCTGGGGGTTCCGATCCTTTCGGACCGCCGGGACGAAAGATTACACACTTCTCACCACCAAAGGCAAAACGAGTGGTCAGAGCCCTGATTCATGGCGTTATCGCAGGTTGCCGTCGAACCAGTCGAAGATCCGGGTGCGGGCGTCGATGATCGCGGCTGCACAGGGATCGTCGTCGTCCCGGCCTTCGGGGACTTGTGGTGGTTCGTCGGCTCGATGCTGCAATCCTGCGTAGCTCACCACCAGGGTCGCCACGTCGGCTTTTGCCGTCGCCTCCCTCAGTCTGTTGACGTGCTCGGGTGGAGTGTCGGGATCGTCCTCCCCGTAGAGGGCGAGCCACGGGGCTTGCAGGGACACCGCTGCGTCGAGCAATGCCTGCGCGTCGACGGACAGCGCTTCGACGATCCCACGAGCGGCGACACTCACAGCCGCACCGACGGGACGACTGGTTGCGACGAGCATCGCCGCGGTGCCTGCCGCGTCGAAACCGAGGACGCCGATGGTGTCGGCCGGGACGTCGCGGCCCGTGAGCCAATCGAGGGTCGCGTCGACGTCGGCAAAGAGGTTGTCACCAAAAACATCGCCCTGGATTACCTCGGGTTCACGGTGAAAAAGATGCGGGGCGACGGTCAGCCAGCCGTCGACGGCAAGGGCAGCCATCAACTCGAGGAGCGCTTTGCTGAATTGCCTCGCCTCGTGCAATACGACGATCGCGCCACGGGTCGGGCCGTCGGGTTCCACCACGGTCAGTGGCACAGTGGCGACGCCGCCGTCGGCCACCCGCAGATTCGCGGCATCTCGGAACATTCCCGACATGCTTCCTACTCTGACACGTGGACGGCTCGAGCGCACCGAATCAGAGCGCGCATAATCGGACTGTGACCCCACACATTCGCCCCGACCTCGCTTCGATCCCCGCCTACGTTCCCGGACGCAATTTTCCGGGTGCGATCAAACTCGCGAGCAACGAAACGACACTTGGCCCGCTGCCCAGCGTCCGTGATGCCGTGGCCGAAGCTGTCGGACACGCGAATCGTTACCCCGACAACGGCGCGGTGGCATTGATCGAGACGCTTGCGTCATTCTTGAATGTCGAACCGGCAAACGTCGCTGCTGGTTGCGGCTCTGTGACGCTGTGCCAAGAGTTGGTACAGGTCACATGCGATCCGGGCGACGAGGTAATCTACGCGTGGCGCTCCTTCGAGGCCTACCCGGTGGTGACTCAGGTTGGCCACGCGGTGTCGGTGAAGGTCCCGCTGGCCGAGGATTTCGGGCACGACCTCGGCGCGATGCTCGCCGCGATCACGGACCGCACGCGCCTGATCTTCATCTGCAACCCCAACAACCCGACCGGCAATGCACTGTCGAAAGCGGAACTCGAAAGCTTCCTGAACGCCGTCCCGCCCCGCGTCGTCGTCGCTCTCGACGAGGCGTACTACGAGTACTCCCGATCCGATGCGGACGGCATCGAACTGTTCCGCAATCGCCCGAATGTGGTTGTACTGCGCACGTTCTCGAAGGCGTACGGCTTGGCCGGTATCCGGGTGGGTTACGCGGTGGCCCATCCCGAGATCATCGTCGCGCTCGGCAAGGTCCACACACCGTTCTCGGTGAGCGCGCTCGCGCAGACCGCCGCCATCGCATCGCTGGCCGCAGCCGACGAACTCCTCGCCCGCACCGACGCCGTCATCGCGGAGCGGACTCGCGTTCGCACCGCACTGATCGAGGCCGGCTACACCGTCCCCGAATCGTCGGCGAATTTTGTCTACCTGCCGCTCCGCGAACTCTCTCCCGGCTACGCCGATGCAAGTACCGAATCCGGCATCCTGATCCGCCAGTACGGCACCGAGGGCGTCCGCATGACCATCGGCGATCCGGACGAGAACGATGCCTTCCTCGCATTTGCCTTGACCGACGAAGCCAAGCGCTTGGCGGGAATCGGCGTCAGCGCGTGACACTTGATACATAACTGTTACGCCCAGCCCTAGAATTCGTTCTCGCGGCCAGGCACACTCAGGAAGGTTCGAAACCGGTCCGGAGGAAGGAGCACGAAGTATGACGCGAGGCATCACACGCGCTTGTGCTGTGCTCGCGACTTCTCTCCTCGCAACCTCCCTGAGTGTGACTGGCGTGGCTAGCGCCCAGAGCCCCGATACCGTCTCGGTCCGGTTGCTCGCGTTCAACGATCTCCACGGCAGTCTGCTGCCACCAGAAGGCGAACGCAGCCAAATCATGCAGGCCGACGGTTCGTACACCCCCGCGGGCGGCGCCGCATACCTCGCCGCGTACGTGTCCCAGCTGCGAAACCAAGCGTCGAATTCGTTGCTCTACTCCGTGGGTGACAACTGGGGATCGTCCGCACTGGAATCGTCGATGTTCAACGACGAACCAACAGTCGAATTGCTCAACCGCATGCAGATCAATGCGTCGGCGATCGGCAATCACGAACTCGACGACGGCCTCGCGGAATTTCGTCGGAT
The DNA here is from genome assembly GCF_002300185.1 of Rhodococcus sp. ACPA4. Classification (NCBI taxonomy): domain Bacteria; kingdom Bacillati; phylum Actinomycetota; class Actinomycetes; order Mycobacteriales; family Nocardiaceae; genus Rhodococcus; species Rhodococcus sp. ACPA4. The sequence goes on along the minus strand of NZ_NSDY01000001.1, from coordinate 4,828,856 downwards.
GGAATCGGGTGGGTGCTCCGCGGAGAACGCCTGCACCTTCAGTCCCACGTTCGGCGGAGCCAATTTTCCGCTGATGGCGGCCAACATGACGTATACCGACGGCACACCGGCGACGCTGCCCTTCACGGTCGACATCGTGGACGGCGTTCCCCTCGGCGTGATTGCGATTGCGGCAAGTAACACAGCTCAGATCGTGGCACCGGACGGCGTTTCGACCCTGAAATTCGGCGACGAGGTCGAAGCAATCGATCGCACCGCGGACGTTCTCGACTTCTTCGGCGTCAAAGCCATCACCGTGCTGTTGCACCGCGGCGACGAACCGGACATTGCGGGTGGGCCAAACGACTGCAACGTCACATCCGGTCCCGCTCGCGACATCGCGTTGCGAGCATCGCCGAAAGTCGACGTCATCTTTACCGCGGACAGTCATCAGCAGTACAACTGCGAATACCCCGATCCCGCCGGAAATCCCCGCGTGGTGATGCAGGGTGCGTCGCACGGTCGCATCGTCTCCGTCGCGGATGTCGTGATCGACCGCACCACTCGGGACGTCCTGCGCGATCAGACATCGTCGTTCAATCAGATAGTGACACACGATATTTCGCCGGACCCCGACACGGCAGCGCTTGCCGATCAAGCATGGAATGCGGCTGCCGAAGTGGCACAACGTCCCGTCGGGACAATCACCGCCGACCTGACTCGCGACCAGACACCCAGCGGAGAATCCGCCATCGGCAACCTGATCGCCGACGCTCAATTGGCGGCTGGCACCGCGCGGGGAGCCCAAATCGCTCTGACCAATCCGGGCGGAATCCGCGAAGACCTCGACACTGGAACAGTGACCTACCGCCAGGCCCATGCGGTGCAACCGTTCGGCAACAGCCTCGAGGTGCTGTCCATCACAGGGGCGGCATTGAAAGATGCGCTGGAACAGCAGTTCCAATTTTCGCCGGAATACTTGCCGTTCGAACGAATCCTCGCCCCGTCTGCTGGTTTCACCTACACACTCGACCGCAAGGCCCCCGCCGGGTCACGCGTCTCGGAAATGCGCCTGAACGGCGAAAACATCAACCCGGACACGGTTTATCGTGTTGCGGTCAACAAGTTCCTCGCCGAAGGCGGCGACGGGTTCACAGCCCTGCGCAGCGCCACCGAAACAACCGGCGCGGGCAACGACCTCGACGCCCTGGTTGCCCTGTTCACCTCCGGCTCACCAGTTCCGCCGCCGGCCACCGATCGCATCCGCACGGTCGGCTGAATAGGCATCAGCGAGCCGATTGCCTAGTCTCGACTGGTGATCATCGCGACCCATAACGGCAAGTTCCACGCAGACGACGTCTTCGGCGTATCGCTCCTGAAGCAGCTGTACCCCGACGCCACCGTCGTACGCACCCGTGACGAGGACGTCCTGAACAGCGCAGACATCGTGCTCGACGTCGGCGGACGCTACGAGCCGGCAGCCGGCCGTTTCGACCACCACCAGCGCGGTGCGGGCGAACGCAGCAACGGCATCCTGTACTCAGCCTTCGGGTTGCTGTGGCAGGAGTTCGGCCTGAAGTTCTGCAACGGCGACGAGTCCGTGTGCCGTCGTATCGACGGCCGCCTGGTCGAGGGCATCGACGCCGTCGACAACGGTCAGGAGATCTACACCCTCAACGAGTTCGGCACCAAGCCATTCGACCTGTCCGCGGTTCTGGATCTGTTCAATCCCATCTCGTCCACCGACGAGGAGTTCGATACACAATTCGAACTCGCGGTTGCGCTCGCAACACAGATCCTGATTCGCTTGCGCGCCAAGTACGCCGGCGACGCAGCGGCCGAGAAGGAGTTCGCGGACACGTACGCCAAAGCGTCGGATCCGCGATTTGTCGTCCTGGAACGCTTCATTCCGCACGGCCGCGCGGCGTCGGCTCAGCCGGAGCTGTTGTTCACGATCTTCCCGAACACCAACGGCGGCTGGTCGATTCAGACCGTCAAGCCGGCTGATTCGAAGTTCGGTTCACGAAAGCTGTTGCCGGAGCAGTGGCGCGGCCTCAACGGTTCGGATCTGGCGGCCGAAACCGGCGTCGACTCGTCTGTGTTCTGCCACAAGGCCGGATTCATCGCTGCCGCGCACACTCGCGACGATGCGATGAAGCTGCTGGAATTGGCTCTCGCAGAGTAGATCCTCAGCGTGGTTCTTCAGCGACGGAGTGCGGATTCCAGTATCGGCCAGGAATCGTGCAGTGCATCCTCGTAATAGGGCCACGAATGGGTTCCGCTGTCCCGGTAGGCAAACACTCCCGCGATGCCCAGACCTTCGAGCCTGCTCTCGAAGGCCTGGGTGCACGAATGGACGAGCGCTTCGAGCGGCCCACCCCGGACAATCGCCGTCGCTCCTTCCAGAGTGAGGGCTGTGTTGTGCGCTCCTGGCAATCCGCTGCTCGCAGAGCTGTAGATCGTTTTGCCACGCAACGCCTCCGCATTGCCCGACGGATTGTGATTGCGCCAATCCGGATCCCCGGCCGGCCCCCACATATTCGTGGCGTCGCCGTTCTTGCTGGCAACCGTGGCGCGCACGAAGTCCTGTGAGTACGTCGCCGTGGTGTCGAGACACCCACTGTACGAAGCCAATCCCGTGTACAAGTCCGGATTCCGAGTGATCAGGTTGCCCGCAGCCAGAGCGCCCATGGATACGCCGCCGACAACATTGGTGCCGTTCCCCGCGAATGCCTCGTCGATGAGGGGCGGTAACTCTCGCGTCAGAAACGACTCCCACTTGTTCACACCGAGGTTCGGGTCGTTGCTGCGCCAGTCGGTATAAAAACTGCCGGTACCTCCCACCGGCAGAACCACATTGACGTCCTTGTCGGCAAAGAACGCCTCGATGTCGGTGTTCTGCGTCCACGTACTTTCGGTGTATCCCGACTCCGACCCGGCACTGACCCCGTCGAGGAGATAGAACGTGGGCCGAGTGCCCGGAGCGCTCACGGGATGCAGAACCTGAACCTGAACTTCACGGCGCATCGACAGGGAGTCGACAAACACTGCACTGCGAGTGGGCGTCAACTGCTCGATCCGTGCGATATGAGCGATCTCTGTCTCGGGGTGAGCGACAGCTGTATCGGAGTGCGCAACGCCGACGAGGCCGAATGCACTTACCGAGAGAATCACTCCGAGTACCACTGACGTCCGCATAAGTGGCCCCCTTCTCACATAACGCCCTGCCAGACTGTTCGGTCGTGGCTGCCGATTCGACCGAAGGATTGAGTCGATCAAAAGCCGGGTATGCGTCACTCTTGGCAAGTTCTCCACCGATGCACACACAGGTGTGGATAACTTCATTCACATCCAGCCCACGACTGTGCATAACCTGTGCACAACTACATGAATTACATCAAGGTTATTCCACCTACCTCGACTAACAGGGTTCTACACAGTGTGGATAACTTTGTCCTCAGATTCGCCGAACCGTTGCCGTTTCGGGCGTGTCCATGCAGTTCCGACCCAACGCGACATGATTTGTTCACAAGGAGGCAACTCCCCATACTGAGTCCATGATCTCCGCCCTGTTGGCCGCTGCCGCCGTTCTGGCACTCCTCACACTCGTGCCCGGACCGGACATGGCCGTCGTGACGCAGGCAGCGCTCACCGGCGGTCGATCGTCCGGATTCCGGGTAGCGGTAGGCATCATCAGCGGACTGCTCGTATGGGGCTTGCTCACCGTGCTCGGTTTGTCGGCGTTGCTGGCCGCTTCCGCGGAGGCGTACACCGCGGTGAAACTCGCCGGCGCTGCCTATCTGATCTATTTGGGGGCGCGAGCGCTGTGGGGCAGCCGTTCATCCCAACTGCGCAGCGTCGACGCACCGCGTTCGCAAAAGGCCGGGACCTGGAAAACCGGTTTCACCACCAACCTTCTCAACCCCAAAATCGCGGTCTTCTACACCAGCCTGCTGCCGCAACTGGTTCCAGCGGGATGGCCGACGGGTCCGTCACTCGCACTCCTGGTGATCATCCACGCAGCGATCTCCATCGCGTGGCTCAGCGCCTACGTCGTGCTTCTCTCCCGCGCCCGTAGCACCTTCGAGAAGCCGAAAGTGCGGCAGGCACTTGAACGTGTGACCGGCACGGTTCTTCTAGGATTCGGAGCGAAGATCGCGCTGGAAGCGCGCTGAGTCGACACATCAGAGAAGAGCACAACAGTGGGCGCGTGGGGATCGGGACCGTTCGAGAACGACGGTGCGGGGGATTTGATTGCATCCATCGGGCACGGTGATTTCACCTTCGAGTCCGTGGAATGGGCGTTCGAGGACGACTACCTCGAGGTGGACGGCGGCCAGATCGCCGTTGCCTTACTCGAATTGGTGCTCATCGTGCGCGCCGATCGCAAACGGGATCCTGCCGTCGAGGAACTTGCTCTCGACGCCTTTGCCGACGCCTTGACCAGCGAGCGGCTCACGTGGCTGATCGAGATGGTGGAACGCACCATCGCGTCGACCGACTCGGAACTGTTCGAGCTCTGGGACGAGCAGGGACCGGAAGAACTTGCGGCCTGGCGGATCCCGGTTGTCGACGGTCTCGAGGATCTGCGTGTGCTGTCGGTCTGATCTAGGTCAGTAGCCCGCCGACGGATCGATCACGGCAGCGAGGTCCTCACCCGCAGCAAATCGAGCAACGTTGGCGGCCACGTGATCTGCCAGGACGCGCGTGAGCGTCGTAGCCGGGTTGGCGACGTGCGGAGTGATGATCGCGTTGGGCAGCTTCCACAACCGGTGTCCGTCCGGCAGCGGCTCGGGATCTGTGACGTCCAGTGCCGCACCGCCGATCGATCCGGCTTCGAGGGCGTCGACCAGCGCATCCGTGTCGACGAGATTTCCGCGGGCGATGTTCACGATCCAGCTCGACTCCGACATCTGGTCCAGTTCCGCCTTGCCGATCAGATGCCGGGTCGCCGACGTCGATGGTGCAGCGATCACGAAGTGGTCTGCCTTGGACCAGATTTCACCGGTGCGATCGGCCGAGAGCGTTTCGACGGCTCCTTCGACGGGGGTCCCCGAGCGGGTGATCGCGATAACCTCGACCTTGGATGCGGCGAGGTACGGGATCAACGCGCGACCGATTCCACCGCAGCCGACGATCGCCACCGTCGAGCCCTGCAGGGTACCCACTCGCGGATCGAATTCTTCTTTACGCCACGACTGTGCCGCCAATTGTTCGGGGAGAGAGCGCACTCCAGCAAGGAGGAGCATCATCGTGTGCTCGGCCACGTTGCCCGCATACGCGCCGGCAGCGGACGTCCAGACCCGCTTGTCGTCGATGACGCCGGCGTCGAACCAGGGCTCGATCCCGGCAAACGGCAACTGCACCCAGCGAACCGAGTCGGGCAGCGACGACGGGAACGTGTCCGGCCCATGCGCCCAGACGACGCCCTCGGCCTCGGCGAGTGGAACGAGCACTCCACCGGCTCGGCGAATCCCGTCGGCAAGGTGCGGATCCTCGACGGGACCGAGATGGATGCGAGGGGCGCTGGTGCCTGTCATGAGAGACGCTTTCTATTCAAGGGAAGTGGCGGTGGGGCGATCCGACGACGGCAGTCATGTCCCCATCACCGTAGAGTATCTCCCGTTCTCTAGCCGTTTGCTTTCGCGATCGAGTCCTTGCCCTCTGCGGCGCCGCCCTTGATGGTGTCGTGCTGGACGGGAACGAACTTCTTCTTCGGTAGCAGGAACAGCCACGTCGCAAACACGAACGGACCGGTTCCCGCCGGCAGACTGATCGGCGCGAAGGCCGAGACCAGGGTGCCGTGAATGACTACCGTCACCAGCACCCCGAAGACCGTATAGGCAAACACACGCCACGACGGGTTGTAGAACACCGACCCCAAGGCGATAGCCGTCAACACCGAACTGAGCCCGTAGAGGCCGTTACCGATGTCGACGGTGTTTGCGCCGAGCGCAAGTACCGAACCGATCGCTACGGCGGAACCGATGAGGGCGAACACCGCCGCCCACCGGGACGCAACGAGCAAGGCGACCACGAAGATGATTCCGGTGATGGTGTTGTTGATCAGAAATATCTGGGAGACGTTGCGAAACAGTGTGTCCCAGAGGAAGCCGAACGTGATGTCGGCGTGAACCGATGAATCCCCGATGTGCTGCGGGAACTGTGCGGCACTGAGGTCCGACGTTTCGATCCGCAGGAACTGGAAGGCGGCCAGAAGGAAGAACCAGTTGACGAGGTTGAACGGAAAGGTCAGCGCCGGCACACCCCAGGTCTTGAAGACGTTGGCAACCGCAAGAAATGCGATAGTGGACGCCGCAGCGCCGACAACCAGGTAAATCCACAGCATCACGCCGCCGGCAAGGAACGTGGGAAATGCTGCGCCGACCAGGATTCCGTTGTATCCGTACAAACCGATGCGCATCGAATCGTCATCCGAATGCAGCAGCATCCCGGTAACCGTGGACACCACCAAACCCACTACCGCGCCGATCGCCACGGTGATCGTGTCGGCGGCTATCGCACCCCAGAAAATACCGATGAGAAACAGCAGTCCGGTCAGGGCATTGCCCTGAAACATCACCTGCCCGGAGCCCTTGAGGTTGGTGTCGATGAATCGCAGCACGACGTTCTTGTCCGCGATATCGTCCCAGGGTTTGGTGATGGTGGTCATCGCACATCCCTCACACTTCTTCTCCCGGCGAACCGCGTCATCCCCAGAGCGGGACGGGCGGAATAGTGGTATCCAGAACCGACTTTCGAACGAGCGACCAGAAATCACGAACCTTGGCTTTGACCGGTTCACTCTCGGGCCCCAGGACCTTGAAGATCAACCCGGCATCGTTCGGTAGTCGGCTCGCACCCGAGAAGACCTTCCCGTCGGGCCCCGGAACAACCTGTTCCAGTATCTCGTCGGCATTCTCTTTCGGAGTGAGCAGAATGACGTTGCCGAAGACGTCGTACTCCCCCATGATTCCCTTGTATCGCACCGGGACACGCTGCGGTTCGATCACCAGTTTCTCGGTGAAGAGATCCGCTCCGTCCGGGCGCCGCGCCTTGATCAGGGTGGAGTACAGGTCGTAGACAAACAGCTCCGTATCGGACCGGGCGCTCCTGTGGTACTTACGGCCAGGCATCACAATTTCCGAAAATAGCAGCGTTGCAGACGGATCCACCGTGACATCGGTGCGTGCGAAGTACCTCGCATTGCGGTGCGGGATAGTCACACCCGGCATCAGTTCGAGATACGAATTCTCAGCCAAGGTCACCTTCTGCAACTGCGACGCATGATTCGCATCCATTTGATGCACCTTGGTTGCCGACTGTGTCGTGACGTGCGCCAAGGATCCGGGTTCCATGTCGATGGTCAGGAACAGCCGATCACCCTGCAACACACTGCCGGACGTCGAGATCATGTAGACGCACGGCATTGCCGGCAACGCTTCGTCCCAGTACAGCGCCTGTTGAACAAGTAAAGGCGTCTTCCGATACATGTCCCGGAGAATCGTCTTGTCGCCGCGATCGACAAAACGCATCTCGAGCACCCCGGTCTTGCCCACCTTGCCGGCCGGGGCTTGCTTCGGCTGATCCTGGTACTGGTCGAGTTCCGGAACGGTCGGGATCGGCCCCGGGAGCGACCGCGAGGCCCCCGAGGCAGCTGGAGCGCTCACTTGGCGCTCGCTCCCACTTCCTCTTCGTCGAAGAGGACACCGTGCACGATGAGGTCCACCACTTCCTTGATTCCCTCTCCGGTCATGCAATTGGTGAAGACAAACGGCTTGTCACCGCGCATTCCCTTCGAGTCTCGATCCATGACACCCAGATCGGCCTTCACGTACGGTGCCAGATCCGTCTTGTTGATGACCAGGATGTCCGACTGCGAGATCCCGGGTCCGTTCTTACGCGGAATCTTATCTCCCGCAGCTACATCGATGACGTAGATGAAATAGTCGACGAGAGCGGGACTGAACGTCAGAGTGAGGTTGTCACCACCACTTTCGATGAACACGATATCCGTGTCCGGGAACGTGCGTTCCATGTCCTCGACCGCCGCGAGGTTCATACTGGGGTCCTCGCGAACGGCGGTATGGGGACACGCACCAGTCTCGACTCCCACGATACGTTCTTCCACGAGAACACCTTTGAGTGCCTTGCGCACATGCTTGGCGTCCTCCGTGGTAACCACGTCGTTGGTGATGATCAGTACACTGGTTCCCCGCTTCACGAATTCAGGCGTAATCGCCTCGATGAGGGCAGTCTTGCCCGAACCCACAGGACCGCCGATTCCGATGCGCGTTGTCTTCTTCATGATTCTCCTTCTAGTTCATGAACATTCGGACATGCGCCTTGACATGAACCGCTGCCAGAATGTCGATCATCGGGGAAAAGTTGGACATGTCATCAAGCCCGTACTCGCGAACGGCCGCATACTCGCCGTCGGCGGTTTGATTCACCTCGAACAGAATCTCCTGCGTGGCAAGGTGATCTACCCGAACGATACGGAGCGCCGCACCGAGCAACGTCATCGCCACACCGTACTGATGAACGGTAAAGGCATCATGCTCCGGAGAACCCATCTCCGCGAAGGCAATTCCGAGACCCGCCGGATACGTGCCGGGGGTTTCTCCAGCCTCGATCGCCGATAGCCACTTGTCGAACAACGTCTCACCGGCGAGTCGGCCGCCGAGCTCCGCCAGTTTCTTACCCATCCGGGTAGTCATCGTTCGGGACTCTTCGTTCAGTTTGCGTTCGATCACGGCATGATCCGCCGCCAGAATCGCCGAGAAATTACCGTCCGACGCACCCCGGTGGGCGGCCAGCACGGCGATACCATCGCAGGTCGCGCCCTGATGCGCGGCCGAGAGAACAAATTCCCGCAACGACGGAGCATCGGTGACAATTCCTTGCGCCACGGCCGATTCCAACCCGTTCGAGAACGAGAAGGAACCGACCGGGAACATCGAATCGGAAAACTGCATCATCCGCATCGCACGGTTGATGCTCAGCTGCGACCCTTCACCCGAGGGGGTCATGGGTATGCCCCTCACCCTCGCGCGCTGCCGCACCGAACAGTCGGCGTGCCTCGTGCGGAGCAATGTAGGGAATGACCTCGGAGCCAGGAATGAAGGTGTACTCGATGCCCTCGAACGCATGGGTGCGCATCACCGAACCCATGACCGCCTTGTCTACCGTCAGCGGAACATAGACCTTCATTCCCTTCACCACTGCCGGCCAATGCTGGTTACCCACAGCGTGACCCAACTCGAGACACGTCTGGATCATCTTCTCCGGTGTCACGTCGAGCAATGCACTGAGGTCGATCTCGAGAACGTCCTTGAGGTTGATCCGCGCGACAACGAGGGTGTTCTCCGGCTCGTCCCACAGCAGAATGTCGCCGTCCTGCAACTGAACACCGCGGTCGAGTGACACCGCCAACTCACGTCCGCCCACGGTCGTGCGTCGCAACCGGCTCTTCTGCGCTTCCCACTGATCGAGTGAAAGTACGTCGATTACTGCCTTCTCGAGTCGACCGGCCCACTCTTCGTCAGTCTCCTTCCCGAGCAGCGCGTCGACTCGAGCAGGCTTGCCTGTCGGCGCCGTCATCTCGCCGTGAGTGTGTGCGATTGTTTCAGACACAGGAGTCCCCTAACTGAAGAAGTAAAGTTGGTTCAGGCGAATGGATTCGGCCGGTTCTACGTACGCGTGAACGCCGTCCGCCGTCACCGCGAAGGTCTCCGGATCGACCTTGATCTCCGGAGTGGCAGAGTTTCGCACGAGGTCGCGTTTGGTCACGGTGCGAGTGCCCTCGACGGCAAGAACTTGACGCTCGAGTCCTAGTCGATCCTTGATGCCGTCATCCAACGCGGCCTGGGACACAAACGACACCGAACTCTCGGGCAGTGCCTTACCGAACCCACCGAACATCGGCCGGTAGATCACCGGCTGCGGGGTCGGTAACGATGCGTTCGGATCTCCCATGGCGTGCCAACTGATCATTCCGTTCTTGATGATCATTTTAGGCTTCGCGCCGAAGAAAGCGGGTTCCCAGAGAACAAGATCCGCCATTTTTCCCGGCGCGATGGAACCAATGACATGGGACAACCCGAATGTCAGGGCCGGGTTGATCGTCGTCTTCGCGACGTACCGTAGGACCCGGAAGTTGTCGTGCGTCTTGGAGTCCTCCGGCAGCTTTCCCCGGGCACGTTTCATGCAGTCAGCTGTCTGGATCGCCCGGAGCCAGTTCTCCCCGACACGGCCCATTGCCTGCGAGTCGCTCGAGAACATCGAGATGACCCCCATGTCCTGCAGCACGTTCTCCGCACCGATCGTCTCCGCGCGAACGCGTGACTCGGCAAACGAAACATCGGACGGCACTTTGGGATTGAGGTTGTGACAAACCATGATCATGTCGAACAACTCGGCTTGCGTGTTGATGCCGTACGGCAACGTCGGGTTGGTCGACGCTGGAAGAACGTTGTCCTCACCGGTCACCCTCAGGATATCCGGTGCATGGCCGCCGCCGGCGCCCTCACTGTGATAGGTGTGAATGGTGCGGCCCTCGAATGCCGCAATGGTGTCTTCGACATAGCCGGCCTCGTTCAACGTATCCGTGTGTATGGCAACCTGAACGTCCATCTCGTCGGCCGCACGCAGCGACGCCCGGATCGCGGCTGGTGTTGCGCCCCAGTCCTCGTGGACCTTCAGTCCCGCGGCACCTGCCTTGATCTGCTCGATCAATGACGGATAGCCGGACGAGTTGCCCTTACCCAACATGGCGATGTTGACGGGAAGACCCTCATTGGCCTTGAGCATCATTTCCATGTTCCAGATACCCGAGGTGATGGTGGTGCCGTTGGTACCGTCCGACGGCCCGATACCGCCGCCGATCAGCGTCGTCACACCACCACTGAGCGCGTGGTACGCCTGCTGAGGAGAAACGAGGTGGACGTGCGGATCAATACCAGCGGCAGTCAGAATCAGCTGCTCACCGGAGATGGCATCCGTTGCCGGTCCCGTCGTGAGTCCCGGCGTCACCCCGTCCATCGTGCTCGAGTTGCCGGCCTTGCCCCACCCGACGATTTTGCCGTCCTTGATACCGACATCGGCTTTGACGACGCCGATCGTGGCGTCGAGGATCACGACGTTGGTGATCACCAGATCGAGTGCGCCATCGCGACTACACGACGCCGGATCCTGGCCCATACCGTCGCGCAGAGTCTTGCCACCGCCGTAGATCGACTCATCACCGATGGTTCGAAGATCTTCCTCGACCTCGATGTACAGGTCCGTGTTGCCGAGCCTGATCTGGTCACCTTTCGTGACACCGAACAGGCCCGAATACTCTTGCCGTGAAATGCTTGTCATGAGTATTGCTCTCCTTCGGCCACCGTGAACGAGGCTCAGTCGGATTGTGGTTCGGACAAGAAGCCGAGCTCATCTGCAAGAGCGACGGCACGGGGCAAGCGCGGGCGATACGCGGCGTGCGTGGGAGCCCAACCGTCCACCAAACTGTTGAATCCGTGGGCGCGCTGCTTGCCGCCGAACGGCACCAACGTCACTTCCTTCTCGTCTCCCGGTTCGAAGCGCACGGCAGTACCGGCCGGGATGTCCAGACGCCAGCCGAACGCCTTCTCACGATCGAAGGACAATGCTCGATTGACCTCCATGAAGTGATAGTGCGATCCCACCTGAATGGGCCGGTCACCCGTATTTCGCACACGCAGCTTCAGACGCGGCCGACCTTCGTTGATCTCGATCGGTTCATCCCGCAGGACGTATCCCCCGACCGGAACCTTCTTCTCGTCGCCGGAATTCTTCTTCGATGATTTTGTTGCCATCTTCGGGTGCTCCTGAGTTGGTCTTTCAGCCTGAGTTCGTTACGGCTACTGGATGGGCGAATGCACGGTGACGAGGCGGCTACCGTCGAGGAAGACCGCCTCGACCTGCACGCGCGGAATCATGTCCGCGACACCGTCCATGACGTCGTCGACGGTCAATGCGTGCGACGCGTCCGCCATGACTTCCTCGAGAGTTTTCCCCTCGCGAGCACCCTCCAATGCAGCCGCCGTGATGACAGCTACCGACTCCGGGTGATTAAGCTTGAGCCCCTTTGCTTTTCGTCGCAGAGCCACGTCAGCCAACATGAGGATGGTCAGCTTGTCGAGTTCTCTCGGTGTCAGATGCATTCCGACAACTCCTTCTCGCTCATACTCTTCACTTCCGTGTGGTCAGCTGGAAAGCTGGTCAGGTTCCGGTACCAGGTGCGCGCGACCCCGACAACGGTTCCGCGGATTGCTGCACAAATCCGCTCCTCCTTCCCAGGGAGTGCCGGTTGATTGCGTCGAGCACGGCTTGGGCGCGCTCGGACGGTACAAGAACTTCGACCCGCAATCGGTCGGTGAAGACGACGTCGTTGCGTTGGCCGCGGAACTTGAGAGAATCCGAATCACTCGCGGACACATGGGCTTCCGAAACCACGATCGACTCCGCTCCCGCAGCCAGCAATGCCTCACGCAACTTCTCCGACTCGATGGTCTGGAGGACCGCAGTGATCAGTTCATGCTTCGGCGCATCGGGATGTGGAGCAAGCTTTTCTCCGTCGGCTACGACTCCCCCGTCGAACCCGGTCGATTGCGGTGCTCCACCTGCTTCGACAAACGCCGGGTTGTAGCGGTAGGCGTCCATGCCTTGCTGACGACGGTCGATGTTCACCTGGTCTTTCGGAGCCAGCTTGAGCCCGATCGTCTTCTCGATTCCCATGGCGATCAACCAGGTCACGACAAACGAGAAGGCGATGACGGTGATCAGAGCCAAAGCCTGCTCACCGAGTAGACCGAGGCCGCCACCGAACAGAAGTCCGTCGCGGCCGATCGGGTTGATCGCCTTCTCTGCAAACAAACCGAGAAGCAGCGATCCGAGGATGCCGCCGACAAAGTGGACGGCGATGACGTCGAGTGCGTCGTCGAACTTGAAAATGGACTTGAGCGCCAATCCGAAGTGGCAGATCAATCCGGCAAGCACACCAATTGCCAAGGCGGAGAACGTACTCACGAAGCCCGCGCAGGGTGTGATGGTCGCCAAACCTCCGACCGCGCCGGTGATTCCACCGATCGCCGTGGCTTTACCCTCGGTGTATCGCTCGATGACCAGCCAGACGACCATGCCGCCGGCAGCGGCAATGTGAGTGTTGATCAAGGCTTGCGCCGCAACACCATCCGCAGCCAGACCGTCGCCGGCGTTGAAACCGAACCAGCCGAACCACAAGATGCCAGCACCGACCAGAGCCAACGGAACGGAGTGAGGAACGGCTTCCGCGTTCGGCCAGCCCGGGCGTTTGCCGACAACCAACAAGATCGCGAGTGCTGCGGCGCCCGCCGACGCGTGGACGACGATTCCGCCGGCCCAGTCCTGCGCCCCACGGAGCGCCAACCAGCCTTCAGGATTGAAGAGCCAGTGGGCGATCGGGGGATAGACGATGATCGACCACAGAACAAGGAGAACAGCCCACCCCAACGGCTTGAGACGGTTTGCCGTGGCACCGGTGATCAAAGCAGGCGTGATGATCGCGAACATCATCTGATAGGCGACAAACGCCAAGGTCGGGACTGCAACAGCCCCCTCGATCAAGTGGAATCCCGGCGCGGCTGCGGTGTGAATGTCCTGCAAGCCGAAGAGTTTCAAGTCGCCGAGGAAGCCGGATCCCCAGTCGCCGCTGAACGCAAAGCTGTAGCCGAAGACAACCCAGGTGATGGACACCAAGCCGAGCGGAACCAGGTTCTGCTGCAACATCACCAGCGCGTTACTGCCGCGCACCAATCCAGCGTAGAAGAACGCGAGACCTGGAACCATAAAGAGGACAAGCCCTGCGGAAATGAGCACCCAGGCCGTGTCACCACTATTTATAACGGGTTCGGCGAGCATCGGTAAAACCACCTCCGAGTAATAAGACCGTAATAGGTCTCGATTTTTCTCGTTACGCGTACGAACGACGGTGCGCGGTTAACACCGACAGCGAATATCCAACCGAAGGCGCCGGTGCCATGGTTGCACATTTCGTACCGAATGGTGGGGTTGCTCTGCTCTGCCAACTTAGGGAGAGTTCCTGAATTCGGAGTCGAAACAGTAACGGACAGAACTTATTTCATTCTTTCGGTCACCGAACAATAACAATAGTCAGTCAGCACAGTTACGGCGCGACACCGCATCGCGGCGCTTCTCTAACATGCTTTCGATTGCAAAACATCGAAGTGGAAATAAAAGTTGCCCAAGTCCACGTCAATACCTATCCGAATGGTCAGGTAATTACGCGAATTAGTGGCCTAACTGTTCAGTTGAACATCCACAAATCCGCGATTCATTCTTGAATATCCCCGCAAGGTTGCGTACTGCAACAAATAGATTGAACCGTGTCTCTGCAGCTGGCGACAAAAAAGTCCCCCACCTGCGCAAGCAGGTGAGGGACTGTTGGCGGAAGCGGAGGGATTTGAACCCCCGGTGGGTTTAACGCCACGCTCGCTTTCAAGGCGAGTGCATTCGGCCGCTCTGCCACGCTTCCGTGGGCGATACTATCCGGTGCACTCGCGAACTGTGAAAACGGCTCCCCGTTACTCAGCGATCGCCGATGGCCGCGTCAACCTTCGAGAAGACGTCTGCCAGCACTTCCAGTTCATTGGGCGTCAACAAATCCACGAGATTTTTGCGCACGCCGGCGACGTGGGTGGGTGCGGCAGCAGCGAGGCGTCGTCGGCCCTCGTCGGTGATCTGCGCAAGCACGCCACGCCCGTCCTCGGCGCAGGTAGTGCGCTCGACTATGCCCTGAGACTCCATGCGACGGATCTGGTGCGTGAGGCGGCTACGAGAGGACAGGACACCGTCTGCCAAGTCACTCATCCGAGTTGAACCGTCCGGGGCTTCCGACAACATCACGAGGATGCGGTAATCCGCCAACGAGAGATCATGCGAATCCTGCAGCTCCCGGTTCAAGACCTCCATGAGCCGCTGATTGCCGTCCATGTAGCCGCGCCAGGCACGCATCTCGGCAGGCGTCAGCCACGGAGTCTCTTGCTGCGCGGGCAGCATTTCCTGCTGCGAAGGCAGCATTTCCTGCTGCGAAGGCGACGTTTCCGCCGGTACGCTGGACGGCTCCCGGAGTACGGGTGCCTCGTCGGTTGTAGTGTCAGTTGTCACGGCTCCCCAGTTTAGACCTGCATACGCCACATTCAGTCTTCTTCACAGGCCTGAAGTCCTGAAGCGGCCAAGGGCGCTAATGTCCGGAAGTGGCCACCAATAGGGACCTGTCGATTTCCCCCACCGACGACACCCCAGCCAGTCCCATCGTGAGATCGAAATCGGCGAGCAGGCTCCGCAAAGCATGGCGGACGCCGTCCGCTCCGGCCAATCCCAAGCCGTATACCCACGGCCGCCCGTACAAAACCGCCTTTGCTCCGAGCGCCAGCGCGATGATCACGTCCGCACCACACCGAATACCCGAATCCATCAGGATGTCAGCTTCGTGTCCGACGGCCGACGCTATGGGCCCCAACGCGTCCAACGCGGATATCGCCCCGTCCACCTGACGACCACCGTGGTTGCTCACGATGATTCCGTCGGCACCGGCCGCAACCGCGGCGCGAGCGTCGTCGGGATGGACAATTCCCTTGACCGCGATCGGAAGTGACGTCCACTGGCGAAGTTTCGCAATATCTGCCATCCGAACGGCGTGATTGCCGAACAGCGACACCCACGTCAGAACCGCAATCTGCAGTGCCTCCGCACTTTCCTCGGGCGGTGTCGCCAACTTTGCACGGAAGACCGGATCGGACAGATAGTTCGCGATGCCTTTCGCCCGCAGGAACGGCAAGTGCCCCAGTTCCAGATCCCTTGGACGCCAACCCATGCCGGGCGTATCGGCCGTCACCACGATGGCCTTCGCTCCCGCGATGTCAGCACGGCGGACAAGCGATTCGGCAAGCTCGTCGTCCGCCGGCCAGTACAACTGGTACCACCAGTTATCTCCCGACACCGCGCCGACATCTTCGATGGTCGACGAGGCCGCAGTCGACAAAACCGAGCCGATACCCAATTCCGACGTGACCGAACCGACCGCAACCTCTGCGTCGTCGTGTACCAAGCCGAGTACTCCGACCGGCGCGGTCAAAATCGGCGCAGCCAAACGCGTACCGAGCACCTCGACGCTCAGATCACGGGCATCGGGGGCGGCGGCACCTCGAAACATGCGTGGCACTATCGCGTGCTTCTCGAACGCCCGGAGGTTCGATGCTGCGGTGCGTTCGGTCGAAGCGCTGCCCGCGATATATCCGAAGGCTTCGGGTGAGAGTTGCTCACGCGCGGCAGCTTCCAGCCCAGCCGCTGTCATGGGCAGCGACGGAACGGTGCCGCCCAGGCCGCTCAGGTAGATCTCGTTCTGCATGTTCCCGAAGTAAGTCACGACAGCGACGGTAGCGCCAAACCCTCCTATTGCGGGGCGATTCGCTAGCGTCGTATCCATGTACGCCATCACTATCGACCAGCCCGGCGGCCCCGAGGTCATGACCTGGGCGCAGCAGCCCGATCCGAAAGTGCCTCGCGGGCATGTTCTGGTCGACGTCGCCGCGACCGCCGTCAACCGAGCCGACCTCCTGCAACGCCAAGGTTTCTACCCGCCGCCAGCCGGCACGAGTGACGTCCTCGGACTCGAATGCTCCGGCGTCGTCAGCCAGCTCGGCGAAGGTGTCACCGGATGGGCCGTCGGCGACGAAGTGTGCGCACTGCTTGCCGGTGGCGGATATGCCGAGAAGGTCGCAGTACCTGCGACACAACTCCTTCCGGTACCCGAGGGAGTGGATCTGCGAGTCGCTGCTTCCTTGCCGGAAGTCGCCTGCACGGTCTGGTCCAACGTGGTCATGCGCGCCGGACTGCGCCGCGGACACACTCTGCTGATCCACGGGGGCGGCGGCGGAATCGGAACTCACGCCATCCAGGTCGGCAAAGCTCTCGGTGCGCGAGTTGCCGTGACCGCCGGCTCGGAGGAAAAACTGGCGCGCTGCCGTGAGCTGGGTGCGGACATCACGATCAACTACCGCGAACAGGACTTTGTCGCCGCTCTCGCCGAAGCCACCGACGGACACGGCGCGGACATCATTCTCGACAACATGGGAGCGTCGTACCTGGGCCGGAACGTGGACGCCCTCGCGGCGGACGGGCACATCGTCGTCATCGGGATGCAGGGCGGACGCAAGGGCGAAGTCGACATCGGCAAGTTGTTGGGGAAACGCGGAAGCATCACCGCGACGGGCCTACGTGGGCGTCCGATAACGGGGCCAGGCGGAAAAGCCGAAATCGTGGCCGACGTTCGAGCCAAACTGTGGCCGTTGATCGCCGACGGTTCCGTCCAACCGGTCGTTTCCATTGAGCTTCCGATCGCCGAAGCACCGTTAGCTCACCAATTGCTGGATTCGCCCGAAACGGTAGGCAAGGTCATCCTCACCGTGAAGTGACGTAACAGGTACGAGATCAGCCGAGCGTGCCGAGTTCGGCAACAAGTTGGTTGATCTCGTATCGCGTCGTATACGGCGCCAACCCGATCGTGACTGCGCCACCCTCGTCGTTGACACCCAACGCGTCGAGGAGGCGTGAATTGCCGTGAGTGCCGCTCATGACCGCAATCCGCTTGTCTGCGAGATGCGCTGCCACCTTGTCGGCAGCCGTACCGTCGAGCGTGAAGCTGACCGTCGGAACCCGCGTCGGGGCATGCCCGATGACCATGACATTCGACAGCGCGGACAGGGACCGCAGCAGGTGCTCGAAAAGGCCGTCTTGATAGTTCTGCAGTGAACTGATCGACGTTTCGAGGCGCTCGCGGCGACTGCCAGTGGCCGATTCATCGAGGCCTGCGAGGAAATCGATCGACGCGGTGAGCCCGGACAGCAGCGCGAACTGATGCCCACCCACTTCGAGACGTTCGGCACCACGCGCGTACGGGTTGAGCGAGACGGCGGGGATACGGTCGAGCAGGCCGGGATCGCGGAACACCAGGGCACCAACCTGCGGACCACCCCAGGACGGCGCACTGACCGCGATGATGTCTGCGCCGAGTTCGGCCATATCCAAATGCGCGTAGGGAGCAGCACCAACAGCGTCGACGACCATGAGGCCGCCGAATTCGTGCAGCCGATCCGCCGCAGCACGCACATTGGGCGCCGAACCCACGATCGGCGAAGCCGCAGTCAAAGCTACAAGTCGCGTCGTGGAGGTAATAAGCTCGTTGAACTGCCAACTAGGTAGTTCGCACGTCTCGATTTCAACTTCCGCCCAACGCACCTGTGCGCCGTACCGACCGGCGACGCGCAGCCAGGGCGCCACATTTGCTTCTTCGTCGAGCCGGGAGAGCACCAGGCCGGTACCGAGGCCCAGTCGCGAACTCAGAGACTCCGCCAGCCAGGCCAGCAGGACCGCCCGGTCCGAGCCCAGGACAACACCCGCCGGATCACCTCCGACGAGATCTGCAACGGCGGAACGAGCACTGTCCAGGATTGCCGCGCTACGACGGTTCGAGACGTGCCGACCGGACGACGACGACGCGGCTGCCCGGAATGCGGTGGACACTGTCCGAGAGACTGCGTCGGGAATCTGCATACCCGCCTGCGGGTCGAGGTGGATCCAGCCGTCACCGAGTGAGGGAATCAATCCCCGAACGCGGGCAACGTCGTAAGCCATGCTCGACACTCTAGGGGCATGCGGCTCTGTAGTCGAAGGCAGACACCGAAATACCCGTCAGTACAGTTACTTTTCGGTTACCTTTTCGGGGTTAAGTGCAGTTTGCCGCCCTGACACGACAAGATGGAGCTATGAACAAGCCAGAGGAAGAACGGATACTGGTCATCGGCCCCGACGGCGCGGAGACAAACGGCGCGGAGACGAACACCGATCGGCAAGACGCCAGGGAGCCCGAAGGCGAATCGATCGCCGACATGGTCGAGCAGCCGGCCAAGGTCATGCGAATCGGCACGATGATCAAACAGCTCCTCGAGGAAGTGCGCGCCGCACCGCTCGACGACGCCAGCCGAGTACGGCTCAAGGAAATCCACCGATCCTCGATCCGTGAACTCGAGCAGGGCCTCGCACCGGAACTCCGCGAAGAACTCGAACGGTTGACACTGCCCTTCACCGACGATTCCGTTCCGACCGACGCAGAACTGCGGATCGCACAGGCACAGCTGGTCGGATGGCTGGAAGGCCTCTTCCACGGCATTCAGACAGCACTGTTCGCCCAGCAGATGGCGGCACGTGCCCAGCTCGAACAAATGCGTCAAGGTGCACTACCTCCGGGCATGAGCATCGGCGTCCCGCACACACCGGGGAACCCCGGGCACCCCGATCAACAGTCCCCCGGCACCGGCCAATATCTGTAACTCCGGCCACCACAACACCCGAGGAAAAGTTCGCACTGCACCGGGGCCGGTAGGCTCGACCTCCGTGTCAGCATCCGCAACCGAATCCGAGACGTCGGAGCAACCTGTGCCCGTGTCCGACTCCCAGACCTTCCATCGCGCTTTCAAAGACCTGCGCGATGGACTACGGCAGCGCGAGTTGTGGCTGAGCCTCGGTTGGCAGGACATCAAGCAGCGGTACCGCCGGTCAGTGATCGGCCCCTTCTGGATCACCATCGCCACCGGTGTCCAGGCCGCGGCGATGGGCCTCCTGTACTCCGCTCTGCTGAACATCCCGCTCAAGGAGTTCCTGCCGTACGTCACGGTCGGGTTGATCGTCTGGAACCTGATCAGCGCCAGCATCCTCGAGGGCTCCGAAGTCTTCATTTCCAACGAGGGCCTGATCAAGCAGCTGCCGTCGGCGCTGAGCGTGCACGTGTATCGCCTGGTGTGGCGTCAAGTGCTGTTCTTTGCGCACAACTTCGCGATCTACATAGTCCTCCTGTTCGCGTTCAGCATCTGGCAGAACATGAGCTGGACGGCGCTCGCGGCAATACCCGCATTCGTGCTGATCGTGGCGAACACACTGTGGGTATCGATCGTGTTCGGCATCTTCTCCACGCGGTACCGCGACATCGCACCCATCCTCGGCAGCCTCACCCTGCTGCTGTTCGTGCTGACACCGATCATGTGGACGACGCAGGCTCTCAAAGATCAGGGCGGGCAAGCCGCAGACCGAGTGAAGCTTGCCGAACTCAACCCGCTGTACCACTACCTCGAGATCATCCGAGCACCACTTATCGGAGCCGATCAGCAGGCATACCACTGGTACATCGTCATCGCCCTCACCGTTGTCGGCTGGGCCGTCGCGCTCCTGGCACTCCGCAAGTACCGGGCACGCGTGCCCTACTGGGTCTAGAGGAAAAACACATGAGTCAGCCAGTCAGCATCCACACGCAGAACGCGTGCGTCGACTTCCCGATCTTCGACGCCAAATCCCGCTCGCTCAAGAAAGCTTTCCTCGGTAAGGCCGGCGGATCCATCGGCCGCAACGACTCCGATGTTGTTGTCGTCGAAGCTCTCCGCGACATCACGATGACCCTCAAAGAAGGCGACCGCATCGGACTGGTCGGCCATAACGGCGCAGGCAAGTCCACCCTGCTGCGACTCCTCTCCGGGATCTACGAACCGACCCGCGGAACAGCCACCATCCGTGGCCGCGTCGCGCCGGTCTTCGATCTCGGGGTCGGGATGGACCCCGAGATTTCCGGCTACGAGAACATCATCATCCGCGGCCTTTTCCTCGGTCAGACCCGCAAGCAGATGCTCGCGAAAATGGATGAGATCGCCGAATTCACCGAACTCGGCGAGTACCTCTCGATGCCACTGCGCACCTACTCCACCGGCATGCGCGTGCGCGTCGCCATGGGTGTTGTCACCAGCATCGACCCGGAAATTCTGCTCCTCGACGAAGGCATCGGCGCCGTCGACGCGGAATTCATGAAAAAGGCCCGCGTACGGCTGCAGAAACTGGTCGAACGCTCCGGCATCCTGGTCTTTGCAAGCCACTCCAACGAGTTCCTCGCCCAACTGTGCAACAGCGCGATGTGGATCGACCACGGCCAGATCCGCATGCATGGTGACATCGAAGACGTCGTCCGTGCCTACGAGGGCGACGACGCCGCCGAACATGTCCGCCACGTGATCAGAGACATGGAACGGGAGACGCCCGCGTGAGCACACCCGAGAAGATCATCGGGGTCGTCGTCACACACAAGCGTCGTGAACTGCTGGCCGAATCGCTGAAGGTGCTCAGCACGCAGACCCGGCCGCTCGATCACCTCGTTGTCGTCGACAACGCCGACGAAGACGCGGTGCGCGAACTGGTCGAAGGCGCTTCCCTGCCCACCAGCTACATCGGTTCGAAGCACAACCTCGGCGGTGCCGGAGGATTTGCCCTTGGCATTCTGTATGCATTGTCACTCGGCGCAGACCGGGTTTGGCTCGCCGACGACGACGGTCGCCCCGAGGGACCCGAAGTGCTCGAAACACTGCTCGCGTGCGCGCTCCGACACGACCTTGCCGAGGTCTCTCCCGTCGTCTGCGACATCGACGATCCCGACCGCCTGGCGTTCCCCCTGCGCCGCGGCACCTCGTGGCGTCGGTTGCGTAGCGAACTCGACACCTCCGAACTCGGCGACGAGGACCTCCTGCCGGGGATCGCATCCCTCTTCAACGGCGCACTGTTCACCGCCGACGCCATAGACGCCGTCGGTGTTCCGGATCTTCGGTTGTTCGTCCGCGGCGACGAAGTGGAAGTACACCGTCGACTCGTACGATCCGGCCTGAAATTCGGCACGTGCCTGAAGACCGCCTACGTACATCCCAACGGCGCCGAGGAATTCAAGCCGATTCTCGGCGGGCGGATGCACACGCAATACCCGGACAACGATACGAAGCGCTTCTTCACCTACCGCAACCGTGGGTACATCCTTGCACAGCCCGGAATGCGCAAACTGCTTCCGCAGGAATGGATTCGGTTCGGCTGGTACTTCCTGATCACGCGGCGCGATCCCGCAGGTCTACGAGAATGGATGCGACTGCGCAAACTCGGCCGAGAAGAGAAGTTCGAGCGCCCGAGTTAATTTAATTCGGTTGCACCGCTCTGCCACCGTCTGAGACGATTCTGCACCGACGCATGGTGCGTCCTGAGATTTTCGAGGAGTGAGTATTGATGACTGTCGTGTTCTGCACCTATCGCACCGTCAATACTCACGATTCTTCGTACTCGAGGACACCTTCACCATGCCAGAAAACAGCACATTACTGACCGAATACGGTTGGAACGCAACACTTTCGGAAACATTCGACGCACTGCTTGTCAATTCACCTGACACGGAACCTGGGCGCGTCATACGCGTGGACCGCGGCCAGTGTGACATTGCCGTCGCGACCGGTACCGTCCGCGCACTCAGTGGCAGCAATTCGCTGTGTACCGGCGACTGGGTTGCAGTCTCCAAAGTCACGCGCGCCAACACAACGCCCGCCAACACCACGCCCGTCAACACCACGAGTGAGACCGAAACACCCTCGGTCACTTCGATACTCCCACGATCGAGCAGCATCGTTCGATCCGCCGCATCCGGAAAATCCGAAGGTCAGATACTGGCCGCGAACGTCGACACCGTCGTCATCACCACAGCGTCGGACGGCGACGTCGACCTCGGACGCATCGAGAGACTACTCGCACTCGCATGGGAAAGCGGCGCAACACCGGTCGTCGCGCTCACCAAAACCGATGCAGCTCCTGATATTTCCGCCGTTCTTGCCGAAGTTTCCGCCGTCGCACCCGGCGCAACAGTGCTCGCCGTCAGTGCCGAAACCAGCGAGGGAATGGACATACTCGACGCAGTTCTGGACGGCACCGTGGCGATACTCGGTCCTTCCGGCGCCGGCAAATCAACTCTTGCCAATGCGCTCCTCGGTGATACCGCCGCGAGCTGCGTACTCGAAACGGGCCGGGTGCGGGCCGGCGACGGCAAAGGACGCCACACCACCGTGACAAGAGAACTGATTCCGTTTTCCGGCGGCCGGACGCTCATCGACACTCCGGGGCTGCGGGGCGTCGGCATGTGGAACGCCGGCGAGGGTATCGACAAGACGTTCCCCGAGATCGAGGAACTGATCTCGGCCTGCCGGTTCTCCGATTGCGCACACAACTCCGAGCCTGGGTGCGCGGTCGTGGGCGCACTCGAACGCGGTGATATCGACGAGCGCAGACTCAGAAGTTATCGGAAACTACAGCGGGAGAACGCGTGGAACGCCGCACGCAGCGACGCCCGTTTGCAGGCGGAACGCACGCGAGAGATCAAGGTGCTCTCCCGCCGCATCAAGGATCATTACCGGGGCCGAAGACAGTAACGGCCGAACCCTGGCAGCATGGGGGTGATCCCGACGAGAGGTTGCCATGTTCGAGCAGTTCCGTTCCAGCGCCAGGACCAAGCTTCAGCGTGCGGTATCCGAGGTGATCGAGAACGCCGACCGCCATAATGCCGAGCGCACACGGCAGATTCTCGACGAACTAACGCGCTCGCACGACGAACTGGCCGGGGCCCGCGAAGATATCGCGGGCCTTCGGAGCAGAATCGACGAACTGGAATTCCGCCAACGCCGCGACCTTGCCTACGCAGTCGATTTGGAAGCAACCGCGTCGAGCGCGTCGTTCATCCTGGAACACATGCGGGTGGCGCAGACGTTCGGTCATCCTCACGACACACTGCGACACGCATTGAATTTGGTCGAGATTCCAGGAATGGCACTCGAATTCGGCGTCGCATCCGGAACGACCTTGAAGATCATCGCCGACGAATTTCACGAACGTGATGGCATCGTTGCCGGCTTCGACGTGTTCTCCGGGCTACCGGAAACATGGCGAACCGGATTTCCGGCCGGTGAGTTCGCCCAGGAATCTCTCCCCGAAGTACCTGGGGCACAACTTGTTCCAGGACTCTTCGAGGAAACACTACCGACCTTCCTCGATCAGGAACGTGAAACCGTGGCGTTCCTGCACGTCGACGCCGACCTCTACTCGTCGACCAAAACGGTGCTCGATCTACTCGGAGACCGCCTAGTCCCGGGATCGATCATCGTGTTCGACGAATTCTTCAACTACCCCGGGTGGCAGAACCACGAATACCGGGCGTGGACGGAATACGTCACACGCACCGGCATCTCCTTCGAGTACGTCGGTTACACCTTCGACAACGAACAGGTGATAGCCAAGATAGTCAGGTGAGAGTCACTTCTCGTACAGGCGAGCCCAGTTCTCGCGGCTGGTGAGCTGCGGGAACTCCCGGGCGAATGCCTCAGCGACACTTGGCGATTCGGCCAGGAATCGCTTGATCACGCCGGCAAGGCGACCACTCATCTCGGCAGCCGTCTCACTGTCGAAGCGGCGTTCACGCACGCCACCCTGCGAAGCGTCGGTCACGAAGACATGATCGAAGCGTCCGACGTGCCACCACTGCGCGTCCTCGTAGGAGATCGCCACCGGACCCCGCTCGAGCTGGTTGCGAGCCTGCATCACAGCGCGTTTCGCAAGAACAAGATCGGTCCACAGGCCGGTCTTGGGACTGGGCGCAACGCGGCGAATCGGCAGTCTTCCCGGCAACTCAGACGCCGGACGAGTCACCGTCTCCGGGAACCGCTTTCGTTCCTGGTTGATCGTCGCCAATGCCTTCTGTCCACCGTCGGCCAAGCCCGCCGGGCCTTCCAGGAATCCCTCGATCGCCCGGATCTGTGTGTGCGCAAGGCCGTACTGCAAACCGACTATCGAATGCGAAATGTCTCGCGCCAGTTGCTTGGCCAGTGTCTTCGGCGCAAACCCTGGATCGAGTGCCGCGGTGATCAGACCGTTGCGAGTACTGAAGTAGTGGGCAAAACCGTCGACGTCCTTCCAGTAGAAGTCCGCATGCCAGACCGCGGCCGACGGCAACGTGATGGTGGGGATTCCGGCCCGTCCGGCGCGCAGGCTGTACTCGACGTCGTCCCACTGGAAGAACACCGGGAGGGGCAGCCCGATGCGTTCGATGGCTTCAGCGGGGATCAGGCACGTCCACCAACCGTTGTATTCGGCGTCCACTCGGCGTTCCGGCAGCTTCTCGAGCACGCTCCGGTTACGGACCCCGTGCTCGTCGGTCGGCACACCGCGCTGAAGGGTGCCCAGATCGACGCGTTCACCCGAAGCCAACAAGTAGTCGGGATTGAACAGGAAAAGCATCTGAGCGCCGATCAAGGCCGGTTCCGTTGTCATGTTCGCAAACGCACTCAGTCGAAGGACCGATTCCGGTTCACACAGAATGTCGTCGTCCATCAAGATCACGTCGGAGTGCGGTCCGGCCTCCGAAGCCTCGTACAGTCCTCGCGTGAAACCGCCGGCACCGCCCAGGTTCGCCTGCCGCAGGTACTGCAGGCGCGATCCGAACTTCTTCGACACTTCCTGGAAAAGCTCACGACTCTCCACCGGATCGGTGCCCTGATCGACGACGTACAACGCGTCGAGCAACCCCAACACGCGTTCGTCGGACGCAAGAGCCTCGACGGTGCGCGCACAGTCGTCGGCGCGGTTGAACGTGCAGATCGCTACCGCTACCGGCCGGATCAGCTTCGGTGAAACGACGGACCATTCGACGTCGTCGACAACTGCGCCGCCGCCCTGCGCTTCGAACTGCAACCACAGCGCGCCGCCGTCGACAAAAGTGTCGAGAGGCGCCGTCATGGAAATCTGCTCGGTTCCGGTAACAACGACATTGGTCACGATACGACGGTGACCACCGATGTCGGACGCCTGAATTTGAACGCGGCAGGCCGTCTCGGCTACGACGCGCGCGGTGACGGTGACCTCGGTGACAGCCGTCCACCGCTGCCAGTAGCTGGCCGGAAATCGACCGAAGAAAGTATTGGTGTGCGCAACAGCTCCGGGCTGAAGTCGCAGTTCGAACCGAGATCGTGTCGACATGCCGACCTTGGTTACGGCGTACAACTCGTCACTGGCGACGGGAGAGGTTCCGGTGAACAACGTGCGCTGCGCGACCAGGCGATCCGAGCTCGCACGATGTTCGATCAACTCGACCCCGCTGTCGGACTGCCCGGTGTCGGACTGGCCATCGGTCACTTTCACGGTATCCACACCTCGCAGGGTATCGCGAACCCGCTCACCCCCGCGGCAAGCACCAGGCCACGCTGGTTCTACCCGCGGTACCCCGGGCCGGCCACCGCGGCCAGCTCCTTCTTCCTCCGGCGAAGCGACAACAATCCGTTTGCCATTTGAATGACGTCCTTGGGCGAAATCCGGCTTGCATGCGCGAGGTGATCGTCACTGAGACGAATCGGAACCTCCACAGGGCGCACGCCCGCCAATTCCAGCGCGTAGTCCAGTTCCGTCGTAAACAGAAAACCTCGCTCGGCCAAAGCCGGCGCGATCTGGCGCACCAAGGTGCCGTCGACGATGAACGTTCCCTGCGGATCACCCGTCCGGGTACCCAATATGGCTCGCCGAAGGGTGGCAAATCCACCGGTCATGATCGCTCTCAACAGGCCACGCTGCACCTCGGATTCCGCGTGGGCCTTCGAACCGATGACCACAGGAGGAACAGACCCCAAATCAGCCATCACACGGTTCGCGCCTTCGATGTCGCCGAAACCGAACGGCAGATCGTCCGCGGTGAGCAACACCCGCTCTCCCCGTGACGCGATGATTCCCGCGCGCAGTGCCGCACCCATGCCTTTGTCACTGGTCATGGGGCGGAAAGTCACGGCCGGCCAGGACCAGGCAGCCGACAACGCGGCACACACGTCCGCAGTGTTATCCGTGGAACCGTTCTCCACGACGATGATCTCGACGGGGTTGGTGCTCTTGGCAGGGTTGGCGCTGAAGTACTCGGCGA
This sequence comes from Rhodococcus sp. ACPA4, assembly GCF_002300185.1. Lineage (NCBI taxonomy): Bacteria > Bacillati > Actinomycetota > Actinomycetes > Mycobacteriales > Nocardiaceae > Rhodococcus > Rhodococcus sp. ACPA4. The sequence continues at coordinate 4,802,005 of NZ_NSDY01000001.1, read as the reverse complement.
ACTGTCGCACCGTCGACTCCAGTACCTCACCTGAGTTGTATGCGGGGATGACCACCGAAAGCTCCGGCGTAGCTGATTCCCCACGAACGGGTTCCGTCCGCGATGTCGCCACGTGCCGATCTCCTTCTTCCCCGACTGCAGTTCGAACTCGTCGGAATACTACGCTCCAAGGAAATGGGCTCCGAGAAACAGGGCTCTGAGGGACAGGGCACGCCCCGGGCTCCGAAGTACAGCCATCGACTCGACGACGAAAGCACATCGTGAAATCTGACTTGCCGCTTGCTCAACGCGTAGTGCCGCCGATTCTGCTCGCCGCTCTGGTTTCGATCGTCGCGGCAATCCCACTGATTTCCAATCGCTGGTTCTACTACTGGGACGACAGTGCAGCAGCTTTCACGCCGGGATGGCACACGATCGGCGAACGAATTCTGTCCGGTTCGTGGCCGACGCTCATTCCCGAATTGTGGGCCGGTGGAAACGTCACCGCCGAAGCCCTTTACGGGACATACAATCCCGTGATCCTTCTGGATTCGGTTGCCATCGCGCTCATTCCGAACCTCGGCATCGGGATCACGCTCGTCAAAATGCAATTCATGGCCATACTTGCCGTCGGTGTCTACCTCGTGGCTCGGCAGTACGGCGCAAACCGGTCGATGGCATTCATCGCCGGCTTTGCCATGCCATTCGCCGGTTACACGCTCTACTTCGACGCTTCCAGTTGGGCATCCGGACTGATCGCCTTCGCGTGGATCCCGCACGTGTGGTGGTCGACGCGGGCCAGTGCACTCGGGCGCGTGAATCCGCTGGTACCGATCGCATTCGGCTATCTCGCCATGACCACCGGAAACCCGTACGGAGCGGTTGGCGTCGCTGTCGTCTATATCGCCGTCATCGCGGAATGCATCGCGATCAAACGGGCAGGCAGTATCCGGTCACTTCTCATCAGTGCCACGGCGATCATCATGATGTCGCTGATCGTGTACCTGCCACTTCTGTTCACCACCGGCGTATCCGTGCGCACGCAGTCCGGCATCGCGAACGACGGCTCGCTACGCCCCGATCTCGGTGATCTGATCAACGTTTCAGGACCTTCCAACCAGCCGTACGTCACGGCATTTGCATCACCTGCCATGACGATTCCCCTGGTCTACCTGGCTTGGTTCCTGATCCCGCTTGCTCCCTGGATTCGATGGAGTTCGCTCAAGACGCTGGGGCGTCACAGTGTTTCGCTCTTCGTCTTCGGCGGAATCTACGTGGTGCTGCTTCTCGGCCCGTCGAATCTGTGGCTGTTCCGTTGGCCGGCAAGACTTCTCGAATACGGCCAACTGCCCGCCATCGTTGTCACGGCGGTTGCTCTGTCCGCAGGCTTGCAGCGTGATCGAATCCGCGCGCGATCGACCATCACCGCAGGATTGTTGGCGCTCCAGTTCTATCTCGCCTGGTCGAATGTCCCCGAAGACATCGGCATTCACTTCGCATCGCTGCTCATCACCGTGGTTCTGACGGCCGTCGCTCTGATCGTGGCCTACCGGAAACCCCGCTACCTGGCAGGTGCACTCGCGGCCGGCATCGTCGTAGTGCTCAGTGCCCAGACAAACTTCTGGTTCACCGGAAACTACAACGTCACACCGTGGAAGTTCCCGCGGCAGATCGCGTTCCTGGAGTCGAAATTCGAAGACCGATACCAAGGAACAACTTTCGCCATCGCCGATCCCGTCAACATTCCGCTCGACAACCAAACCGGACAGTGGGGAGATTTGCTGTTCGGAAATGCCTGGCAGCCTGCGGGCGTCGACGCCGTAAACAGCTACGCGGGAATCAGCTACAACGACTTCGTTCAAGCCCTGTGCCTGAACTACTACGGCGGCGTCCAGTGCCCCGACGCAGTCGATCGACTACTCGCCGAGTCACCGGGCACCGGCGTGTCCTGGCTCGACGCGATGCGCATCGATACCGTCGTCGTTCAGAATTCCGGACCGTACGGTGGAAAAAACGCACTCGACGCCCTTCCCGAGAGCGACTGGACCGTCTCGCCCGATCGCGTCGTCACGGTCGGCCGCCGCACCACCGATCACCAGTGGCCGGACGGTCGTGTCTCCGCAACCACACCGGGACTCGATGTTCAGGGCGACGCCGCCGCAACGGACACCCGGGAAACCGTCGAGTACACCGGATCAGGCACGGTCACCTTCGCCCTGCTCGCCTGGCCCGGCTGGACCGCAACCGTAGACGGGCAGTCGGTGGAAACGAAGGCCAGCCCCGGCGGCTTGTTGCAAGTCGATCTACCGCCGAGCGCCGACGCCGGATCGACACTCACCATCGAATTCGCCCCGCCTGGAAGCACATTCGGATGGGGCATCGCCGGCGTCGGGCTACTGGTCGCCTTGTCTCAAGGCGCCTGGGCGTTCCGAACGCGGCGCAATCAGGAAGAAAGCGTCGCAGCGAGCGCAGATTCCGTGACTTCGTGAACCGCACGGTGAGCGGGCAGAATTGACGCCCGCTCACCGTCCGCATCACCCGTTCCCTGCACCAACCCGAGGAAATGCGTCAACTGCGCTGCCAGCGGCTCCTCGCTGTAACGGATCGTCGGAATCTCGATGACCGTCTGCTGCTGGTAGCCGTCCCGATCGGTGGGCATGTTGTCGTCGATGTGACGGTAGATCGTGATGTCGCGACGAAGCAGATCGATCTCGATGAGTCGATCAGCCTCGAGCAATGACAGTTGACGGATCTTGCGCTGGCTGATTCGGCTGGCCGAAATAGTCGCCACCGCACCCGAATCGAAACGCAGCACAGCGTCGGCGCAATCTTCCGACCGGTTCTGCACGGAAGTCGGATGGAAGTATCCGAACTCGCCTTTAGCCAAACTCGGCTCCGAACCGGCAAATCCGATAGCCAAGTCGATGTCGTGAATCAACAAGTCTGTCGCGACGCCCGTCGGAATGCGAGAAACGAACGGAGAGTGACGAATACCGTTAACCTGCCACACATCGCCGGAGAACTCGCGTGCAGTGCGAACAGCTGGATTGAAGCGTTCGAGGAGACCGCACATCAGCGGAACACCGGACGCGCGTGAACGATCGACCAAGTCGACGCTCTGCTCGTATGTCGCGGCCAACGGCTTCTCCACCAGAACGGGCTTACCCAGATCGAGAACCCGTCCGGCCAACTCGTAGTGGGCCGGTGTGGCTGCGGCGATCACCACGGCGTCGATACCGTCGAGTGTGTCGAAATCCGCAGCCCAGCGCGTATCGAACCGCTCCGCAACAGCTTTGCCCTGTTCCTCGCGCGGCTCGATCAACAACTCCAACTCGCACAAAGCCGACTGCGCGATGACACGCGCATGCAGCGAACCCATCTGACCGGAGCCGACAAGGGCAATACGGGGCTTGCTCGTGGTCATTTTCAGGCCTCCATAGCGCCGCGCACTGCGGCAACGATCTGATCGACATCTCCGGCGGACAATGCCGCGTGGACCGGAATACTCAAGCACCGCGACGCCACCGACGTCGCAACCGGCGTGTCCTCGATCACCACACGGGGATGTTCGCGGTAGCACTCGTAGTCGTACACAGCCTTGGGGTAGTAGATCCCGCTGCCGATGTCCTTCGCTGCGAGACGCTCGCTCAATTCGTCGCGAGAAATCGGTGCGTCCTCGGCCAACAACAAGGTGAACTGGTGCCAGACATGTCCGCGGCCGGACAGTTCAGCCGGCAGGATCAGCCCGTCGACATCTTTCAAACCGACTCGTAAGGCTTCCGCATTGCGTCGACGCGCCTCGACCTGCTGCATGTACGTCGCCATCTGCGGCAGCGCCAAGCTTGCCTGTAGGTCGGTCATCCGGTAGTTCTGGCCGACCATCTCGTACTGGTAGCGAGCCCGCATACCCTGGTTACGCAGGACACGAAGTCGGTCGGCTGTCGCGTCGTCGTCAGTGGTGATCATTCCGCCTTCGGCGGTCGTGAGGTTCTTCGTCGCGTAAAACGAGAAGCAGCCCAACCCGAAACTGCCGGCGCCGCGTCCCTCGAAGGTCGCACCGTGAGCTTGAGCAGCATCCTCGACGACGGTCAGGCCGTGCGTCGTGGCCAAGGGCATCAACGCCCCCATGTCAGCCGACTGGCCGTACAGGTGGACTGGCATCAGCACCTTCGTACGATCGCCGATTCGGGCTGCAGCGGCAGCGGGGTCCAGATTGAAATCGGACTCGGAAATGTCGGCGAACCTGGCCGTCGCACCGGCCTCGAGAATCGCATTCAACGTGGCAACAAATGTGAACGGCGTGGTCAGAACCTCGTCACCGGGCTGCAGATCCTGAACCTGAAGTGCCGCGATCAGCGCCGTGGTGCCGTTGTTCACCGCCACCGCATGACGAGTACCGACCAAAGCCGCGAACTCGTCCTCGAGCCGCTTGACCTTGGGGCCCTGCGCGACGATCCCCGATCGCAGAGTGTCCAGCACCTCGCGCTCGACTTCTTCCCCGAACGAGATACTGGATATCGCGATCACTGAGTTACCTCCGATAGATTCATTCGACTGTCGTCGGAACGAAATACTCCGACAACCAACGAAGCGTATCGAAACGCAATTCGATACTTCGAGAGGATTCCGGAACACGCATGTCTTCACGACCTGACTGCCATATCCATCCCACCGCCCTGGTCGGCGCCGAAGTACTGATCGGAACCGGTGTGACGATCGGACCGAATGCAGTCCTGACCGGTCCACTCGACATCGGCGACGACTGCTGGATCGGGGCGGGAGCCGTGCTGGGAGCACCACCGGAGATCCTCGGCGCACACCATCCCACCTCGTGGTCCGACAGCGCGGGCCTCGGAATCCGCATCGGCGCCCGAACCACAATCCGTGAACTGACCACCGTCCACCAGGGCAGCGAACGACGCACTGAAATCGGTGACGATTGCTTCGTGATGAACCGTGTCGGCATCGAACACGACGTTCAGGTCGGTGACCGGTGTGTCGTGTCGTCCGGGACTACGCTCGCCGGGCATGTCAGCGTCGGAGACGGCGTCAATCTGGGGATGCATACCGTCGCTCATCAACGACGCGTCATCGGATCCGGATCCATGATCGGTATGGGAACCGTGGTGGTCAAAGACGTTCCTCCGTTTGCCAAGGCCTTCGGCAATCCGGTGTTACTGCACGGCGTCAACCGGATCGGTATGAGCCGTTCGGGCATCTCCGAAGAAGCTGTCGAGGCAGTTGCGGCGATCTACGCCGCCGGAAGCTTCGACGGTCTGGCCGCCTTCCCGGATTCTCTGCGCGACGCCTTCACCTGGTGGCGCGAACGGGCCGACAAACCACTCGTTGTGTAGCTGGGAGAACCCTGGTTGGTATCGTCAGGCAAATGACGAACGGGTGGGAAGTTTCAGGCGCGTGAGTACACCCCCCGAATCCGAACATCCCAAACCCGAAATGCCGGTCGACGATGTCGAGCCAGCCGCGAAGCCGAACACTCTGCGCGGACTGCTCGTCAACGGATTCAAAGTTCTGGTCACCGTCGCGATCGTCATTGCAATCATTTTTGCGGTGAAGTCCCAATGGGCCGCCGTCAAAAGCACGATCACCGAACTGAACTGGTGGACGCTCGCTGCGTCGTCGCTGTTCATCTTCCTCGGCATGGGCGCCGCAGTGCGATCCTGGCAACACGCACTCGGTGCCCTGGAACAACCGATCCCGGCGTTCGACGCTGCCCGCGCTTATCTGGTCGGCCAACTCGGCAAGTACCTTCCCGGCAGTGTGTGGGCATTTGTGCTGCAAACGGAACTCGTGAGGCGCGCCGGCGTGTCCCGGGCCGCAGGCTTTGTCGCAGTGCTGGTCACGGTCGGGTTGAGTACAACTTCGGCGTTGGTCGTGGGACTCTTCGGTCTACCTGCTCTGTTCGAGGTCAGCACGGTAGCAGCGGTCGGCGTGATCATCCTGGTACCGATCGCATTGGTCTGCGCGTACCCACCCGTCCTCACCCGTTTGGTGAACCTCGCGCTGAAATTGCTCCGCCGCGCACCCCTGCACAAACCGCTCACAATGCACAAAATAGCCCTCGCGCTGGGTTGGTGCGCAGCTAGTTGGGTGCTCTACGGCATCCAACTGTGGCTGCTCGCGTCCAGCTCGGCGGGATTCGAAATTCGTGGGCTCGTCCAATGCATCGGGGCTCTCGCCCTCGGTATGTGCGCGGGCGTCCTGGTATTTGTCGTCCCGTCCGGAATCGGTGTCCGCGAAGCCGTCATCGTCGCGGCGCTTTCGCCGTTCATGGATGCGGGCGTCGCGCTCGGCCTCGCGCTGGCGTCGAGGCTGCTCTTCACCCTCTGCGAAGTCTTTGCCGGCGTCGTGGCTGCGCTCTCGGGATCGCGGGTCCTGCGCAACGCTCTCGTGCACGAGCGTTCCCGGGTACCCGCTCCCAGCAAAGCCTGAGCTGACAAGTCCAGTAAGCCGCTCAGTCCACGACAGCTTCCGAAGCTGAATAGCCTGCCTCGGTGACAGCCTTCTGTGGACGCCACCACTGTTCGTTGTCGCGATACCACTCCACGGTGGCTTCCAATCCACTGCGGAAATTGCGATACCGCGGCTGCCATCCCAGTTCCCGTTGAATTCGCGTCGGATCGATCGCGTAACGCATATCGTGGCCTGGACGGTCAGTGACAAAGTCGAATTCGTCTGGTTTGCGCCCGAAAATCTCGAGCAGGGCTGCAATCACCGTCCGATTATCCGTTTCACCATCCGCGCCAATCAGGTACGTTTCGCCCGACTTGCCTCGTTCCAGGATGTCCCAGACCGCACGATTGTGATCGTCGACGTGAATCCAATCGCGAACGTTGCGACCTTCCCCGTACAACCGGGGACGCACACCGTCGATCAGATTTGTGATCTGGCGCGGGATGAACTTCTCGACATGCTGAAACGGGCCGTAATTGTTGGAGCAATTGGAGATCGTTGCCTCGATCCCGAACGAACGCACCCATGCCCGCACAATCAGATCGCTCGACGCCTTTGACGCCGAATACGGACTCGAAGGGTTGTACGGCGTCGACTCGGTGAATCGCGTCGGGTCATCCAGTTCAAGATCGCCGTACACCTCGTCCGTCGAGATGTGGTGATACCGAACCTCATGCGCCCGAACAGCCTGCAGCAGCGAGAACGTGCCCATCACGTTGGTTCGGATAAACGGTTCCGGATCACTCAACGAATTGTCGTTGTGGCTCTCCGCCGCAAAATGCACCACCGCATCGGACCGCGCTACCAACTCGTCCACCAAGCCCTGATCGGCGACGTCACCGTGAATGAAGTGGATACGATCCTCCACCTCGGCAAGTGAGCTCCGATTACCGGCATAGGTGAGAGCATCGAGAACCGTAACCTCGACGCCTGGACGCGAAGTCACCGTCTGGTGAACAAAATTGGCGCCGATAAACCCGGCACCCCCGGTGACCAGCAGTCGCACGTTCATCTCCTCAAGCTTGCCGAACCCTTCGAACCTTACCGCCCGTCGGCGCCTGACCGGTTTGCTCGTCGGATCTGACCGCTTTGCCCATTAGTGCCCGATCCGTTTGCACATCGGTGCCCGATCCGTTTGCCCATCGGTGCCCGATCCGTTTGCACATCGGTGCCCGATCCGTTTGCTTCGATATGCGCACGTGAAGGACACTGCACGTATGCGTGGAATCATTCTGGCCGGCGGCACAGGCTCTCGCCTGCACCCGATCACTCTCGGAGTGAGCAAGCAGATGCTGCCGATCTACGACAAGCCGATGATCTACTACCCGCTTTCCACCCTGATGTTGGCGAACATTCGCGACATTCTCATCATCACCACGCCGCACGACTCCGAACAATTCAGGCGCCTACTCGGTGACGGTTCCCAATTCGGGGTCAATCTGACCTACGCGATCCAGCACGAACCGAACGGACTCGCAACAGCATTCGTCCTTGGCGCCGAACACATCGGGAGCGAATCTGTTGCACTTGTCTTGGGCGACAACATCTTCTACGGTCCGGGTCTGGGCACCCAGTTGAAGCGATTCTCCGACATCGACGGAGGGGCGATCTTCGCCTACTGGGTCTCCGATCCCACCGCCTACGGGGTCATCGAGTTCGACGACGCCGGACGCGCGATCTCCATCGAGGAAAAGCCGGAATCCCCGAAATCGAACTACGCCATACCCGGACTGTATTTCTACGACAGCGACGTTGTGGACATCGCGCGAGACCTGAAGCCCTCCGACCGAGGCGAATTCGAGATATCCGACGTCAATCGCCACTACCTCGACGCGGGTCGTCTACAAGTCGATATCCTCCCCCGTGGAACCGCCTGGCTCGACACCGGCACCTCGAACTCCCTTCTCGAAGCCGCAAACTACGTGCGGACAATCGAGCATCGTCAGGGCCTCAAAATCGGCTCACCAGAAGAAGTTGCCTGGAGGCAGGGATTCATCACCTCCGACCAAATGCGCTCCCAAGCAGAAACATTGGGTAAATCTGGCTACGGCGATTACCTCCTCGCCTTACTCGAACACGGCAAGGAATGGTGACATGGACATCCGCGAACTGAAAATTGCCGGAGCTTGGGAAATCACTCCCCGACAGTTCGGAGACAACCGCGGCGTTTTCCTCGAATGGTTCAAGAGCTCAGCATTCACGGCCGCAACAGGCCGCAACCTCGAACTGGCGCAAGCTAATTGCTCGGTTTCTGCAGCGGGCAGTCTGCGCGGAATCCACTTCACCGACACACCTCCCGGGCAAGCCAAGTACGTCACTTGCGTCAAAGGGGCGTTCCTCGACGTGATCGTCGACCTGCGCGTCGGATCCCCGACATTCGGCGAATGGGATTCCGTCCTGATCGACGACATCGACCGCAAAGCGGTCTACCTGTCCGAAGGCCTGGGGCACGCCATTCTGTCCCTCGAGGACGGATCGACCGTCATGTATCTCTGCAGCATCGAGTACTCCCCGCAATTCGACCGCGACCTCGACCCTTTCGATCCGGAACTGAACATCGCCTGGCCAACAACCGACCGGGCAGGTCACCCCCTGGCCTATGAACTGTCTGCAAAAGATAGTGCCGCACCATCACTCGAGGCACTTCGCACGCAAGGACTCTTGCCCAGGTTCTAGGGGCCCAGGTTCTAGGCGCCCAGGTTCTAGGCGCCCAGGTTCTAGTGCCCCGTTTTGTGACCGCATCACCGCCGAATCGGTAATCTGCACCAAAATAGATACACCGGTACTGGTAACCGACGGGCATGGGTACACAGGCGACATGGGTACACCGACGACATGGGTCCACGGATGAGCGAAGACAGTGGTAGCCGCGGCACCAAACGGGGCCTGTGGATCGCCGTACTGCTCGTCCTGGGACTCGGTGGTCTCACGCTGGCCGCGCCGCCGCTGACACCGAGCTCACTAATACCGAACTCACTGCAACCGAACTCACTGCAACCGAACGCCCAGTCACCCGTCACGGTCATCACCACCACCCCGCCGCCGCCTGCGATTTCGCTGACGCCACAGGAACTGGTCGCGCGGGTCGTCTCCAGCATTGTCACCATCACTTCGTCCGCCAGGTTCACCACCACGGCAGGAACAGGTATTGTCCTGTCTCCGGACGGGGTGGTCTTGACCAACCATCACGTGATCAGCGGTGGCACCGAAATCACGGCCGTGAACATGTCCAATGGACTGATCTACGACGTAGAAGTACTCGGTTACGACAGCGGCCAAGACCTCGCAGTACTCCGGCTCGTCGGAGCGTCCGACCTTCCAGTTGCCACCGTGGGAAGCTCACAGACAGCCGCGCGAGGTGATCCGGTTACCGCCATCGGAAACGCGGACGGGGAAGGAGTTCCACTTCCTGCGCTCGGCACCATCACCGGTTTCGGGGTCACAGTCAACACTCGCAATTCGACGGATGGCTCACGAAATCAGCTGAAGGGCCTCATCGAGGTCAATGCCGACATCCGGCCCGGCGATTCCGGCGGACCACTTGTGAATGCTGCTGCCGAATTGATCGGAGTCAGTAGCGCCGGCAATGCCATCGCCATCGAAGATCGAACGGAAGTCTCACCCGCCCCGCAGTCTTACGCGATCCCGATCGACACGGCGCTTCCGATTGTCGACCAAATACTCAGTGGTCGCTCCTCGGAGACGGTACGTGTAGGCCCCACGCCGGTGCTCGGCGTAGCAGTCAAAGATCACGTGGGCTCCCCGCCTGGTGCGGAAGTGGTTGCAGTGAGCTTCGATTCGCCAGCAGAGCTTGCCGGGTTGACCGAAGGTGACGTGATCACGAATTTCGGGGGAGCTCCCATCGCCTCGACGTCCGACCTGAATATCGCGATGAGCATGCGTCACCCTGGCGATACGGTCGACCTGATCTGGTTCGACGCGCAAGGCCAACAGCGGTCAGGTTCCCTCGTCCTCGACGAGGGACCGCCGCGTTGAACTGCCACGTTGACCTGTATCAAGCTCTTCAATTCGGCTCAGGATCTTGATCCTCTCTCGAAGACCGTCTCTGCCGATTCGGGTCTCCTCGATGTAGTTTCTTGCGCCACGCAATGATCGAATGCGCTCGTTCCAGCAATTCTCGTGGATGGTGCCGGGAGTTCACTCGAGGCCGCCGTTCCGGATCGATATGCGCCGGCGGTGTCCACTCCGTTCTTCCGGTGTACCCGTCGTTCTCGTTCCGCGCGTTGGTGATCCAGCCCTGCGAGCCCTTTTTGACGAGACCGTGGCAGCTGTCGCAGACGAGTGTGAGGTTTTCGATATCGGTGAGCCCGTCATCATTCCATTCGGTCATGTGGTGGACAGCGCACCGCGAGGGTGGTGCGTCGCAATCGGGCCGCGTACATCCCCGGTCAGCTGCAATAAGTGCCAGGCGCTGATCAACAGTCGCGAGGCGCTTCCCACGACCGAAATGCAGCGGGCGGCCGTCATGATCGAAGAGAACCAACACCGGATGGGATTTCTCGGACATCGCGAGCGCGTCCCGAATCGGCAGAATACCGCCGGTTGCCGTGGTTGCCACGCCACCGATCGATTCCTCCAACTGCTCCAATGTCATGGTGACGATGACTGTCGCGGGAAGGCCGCGATGGTTGCCCAGCACACCTCCGTCGAGGACACATTTCAACAGCGCTGAAAATGCGTCGTGGTTTCGCTGACCGGCGGTACGTGTGTCACGTGACGCGGCTGCCGCAATTGCCGACTCGCCCACCTCAAAGCAGTCCCCGCCAGGTGATTCCGGATCATCCGGGTTGTTCATCCCTGGTCTCGCCCATTTGGCCAGCACAACATCAAGTTGTGCCTTTGCAACCGGATCGAGCTCACCGGAGATCCGTGCCATCAGATCTGCGTCCTGTCTGCGCACACTGAGGTACCGCCGACGTCGCCGATCCCTGTCATCGGTTAGTTCACCGTCTGGGTTGAGCCAAGCCAATGCCTCGATGCCGGCAGCCGTCACTCCTTCCGGAGTGCCCGTGCGCGCGTATTCGGCGAGCACCATTTCGAGGCTTTGTCGGTCTTCGAGTTCAAGTGCCGCAGGCGCTTTGTGCATGACATCCGCGATCGCCGATATGTGATCACGGCCGATATCCCCGTCACGTGCTGCATCAGCGGTTTCGGGGAGCACCGCGGGAGTCTGCTCCCCGAAGGCCGAAACTTGTTGCACCACAGACCGTGCCGCCCGCACACGCCGTGACGCGTCCGACGCAGAAATACGGAGAACCTGCACGAGCAGTTGATTCGGCGACCGAAGCCCCTGTCCCACGTGCAGGCTACGTTCCATTCCTTCGGCCACGAGTTGATAACCAACAGCATCGATCAGCCGAACTGTTCGCTCGAGATCTCGCAATGCAGAGATGATTCCGTCGTCGGTCAACGCCGCAGACGAGCACTGCACCAATTCTTCGGCAGCGCACGACAACACATCGACCAACTGGCGATGACCCCCGTCATCTGGTGCAATATCGCTCACTGAACCCCCCGGTTCGAACTTGCACCACACCCTATTCCGAGGGTCCGACAAGAAACTCCAGCAAGACGAGCGTCAGATGAACACCGTCAAGACTCAGGCGATGCGCGCCCGAATAAACGTTGCGACGTCACGGAGAGCTGCACGGCTTTCGGGCAGACTCGGCCACACCGCTGGGAAAGCGTGAATCTGCCCGTCCCAGATTTGCAGTGAACATTCGACACCGGCTATCGAAAGTCGTTGCGCCATCAGTTCCGCGTCCACTCTGAGCACTTCGGATTCCGCTGCTATCAGCAGCGACGGCGGAAGCCCTGCAAGGTCTCCGTCGACCGGCGACGGCATTACGCCGCCCAACGAACCGATTGCTGTCAAAGCAGAAACCGGGGCGATGACATCGCGTCGAGCATTGGCGTGTGCAGATTTTGCGGTGCAGTCCAGGTCGAGGAATGGCGACAACCCAACCAACCCTGCAGGCGCAAGATCAGTGGCAGCCGCCGCCAACGCTGTGGCAAACACCAGAAATCCGCCCGCCGAATCACCGGCGAAGACAGTCTTTTCCGGTAATCCGCCCTGCGCGAGAAGCCAGTGATACGCGCTCAGGCAATCATCAACCGATCCACTGATGCTCGTGTACGGCAACTGCCGGTACGCAAGATGCAACACCGGCAAACCTGTCCGCTTGGCAATGCTCGCAACCACTGGACGATGTGTGTTGAGGCCACAACACATGAAGCCGCCCCCGTGCAGGTACAAAACCGCTCCGTCGCGAATATCGGCCGTAGAACCGGCTGTGCGCACCAGTTCTCCGTCGAAGCCCGATCCCCCGCCGAAATCAGGAAAACGAATCATCTCTCGATCGATTCCCGACGGAATTCGCATCCGTGCCGCCGAGTCCAATACCGCTGCGCGCCGAATTGCGCCGTATGTCAACGGCGCCACTCCGACAACCGGACGCACCATCGCGCGACACACGTTGTACAGAATCCGCGACGAGGTACTCGGGCTGCCGAACCGCGTGCCGGTTCGGCGAGTGATTATCGGAGACGGGGACATCCGCCTAGATTAAGGGCGGTCAGTTTCCGGCGAGGTCGACTTCGTCAAGATCTTCGACGATAGTGACTTTTCGCTTCCGCCCACCGATCACTTTCCCGAAGTTGCGTAGTCCACCGGACGTCGGCTTGGGTGCGGGCGGAATGCGCTGGGGTGCAACGCGGGTGCGGGCTGCACGTTGTACCGGTTTAGGAGCGGGTGCCACCGGCGCAGCAGGAACAGGAGCAGCCGGCGCGGCATATCCAACCGACTCAGCGACTTCCACAACCTCGCGAACGACAACCTCGCGCACCACAACCTCAGCCACCTCGACAGGCTCGGGCACTTCGACAAGCTCGGGCACTTCAACAAGCTCCGGCAAGACAACCCGCTCCTCAACAAACGTCGCCTCAACCTGCGCCGGCCCGTCGAAGACGGGGAATTCCAGCGCCCATCGGACGCGGCTGTCCAACCAACGTGAGTCGAGTTCGCGCAGTAGATCCGGATGCCACGACGCTTCCTGCGTGTCACCGAACGCCCGTGTGTCGTCGCTGACCCACAGTATTTCGGTGCCGGGATTCCGATCGGCCAGATCGAGCAGGGTCAACCAGTTCAGCGTCGCGGGGTAGCCGTCACGCTTTTTCTTGTCGACGTACGGCCGTTGCATCGCTATCGCGCGTTCGGCCAGGAGCAGGTGCGGCACGTCGACAGGGTCGATGACCTCTATGCCGATTCCCTGCAGATCGTCGACCAGATCTTGCACATAGCCGTCCGCTTTGTCGTGGGCGGCGTCGATGAATCGGGTGAGGTCCCGGCGTAGACCGAGTCGGTCGTACATCCGCGCTTGCACGCTGAGAGCGGCGATCATGTCCGCGGATTCCTTGCGGTAGCGATTTGCGACGTCGAGGGCAACGAGGCGCGGGACCACAACGCGGAGTCCGCGAGCTTTGGCGTCGGCGACGGAATTGTCGAACCGTGCGCCGCGGACCAAGGCGGAGGAGTCGAGGACGATGATCATGACCTGCATTCTCCCTCAAGAACGGGACGAATGCGCCAATTCACGCGGCCCTTAATTCACACAGCCCTTAATTGCTGCAACTCTTACTTGATATTGAAGATCACAGCTCGCTGGACGATGAAGTTGATGACCGTTGCGGTGCCCTGCGCGATGACAAACGCCAGAGGCATGCGCCACCATTCGTCGGCGAGCACATGCAACATCACTGCGTTGAGCCCGACCTGAACGGCAAAGGTCACCGCGTACAGCACGACAACAGCGATAAACCGGGCGCGCGACGGCTCGGCCTTGAACGTCCACCGGCGATTGATCAGATACGCCGTGGTGGTACCGGCAACGAAGCTCAGAGCTTTTGCTGCGGTGTACGACAGCCCCAACGCGTGGAGCAGCGCATACAGCCCGTAGTCCACGATCGCCGACAACCCGCCCGTCGCAACAAACCGGACGATCTGCGTTTTCAGGTCGAGAGCGTCATCGGCGAGGTCCGTCGTGACGGGAATCTCCACCGGCAGAGGGACGTGGGGTTCGTGCTGGTGGTTCGCAGGCGTTTCGGGCACGACGACGAGCGTAACGACTCCAGCCCAAGCCGTCCGGCTGTACTCCCAGGTAACCTCTACGTTGATGTCCACGACAGCAGAAGAGACGCCCAAGCAGGCTCTCCACACCCAAGCCCGCACCCTCACCGGTTGGGGACGCACCGCCGCCACCACCGCACAGGTGTTGTCCACCCCCGACGTGGAAGTGATCGCAAGTGCGGTCGCCCAGGTTGCGGAGAAGAACGAGTCCAAGCCGTCGCATTTGCGACGCGGTGTCATCGCGCGCGGCCTCGGCCGTTCGTACGGTGATCCGGCGCAGAACGCAGGCGGCTTGGTCATCGATATGAATGCGCTCAACCGTATTCATCGCATCGATCGTGACACCGCTTTGGCGGACGTCGACGCCGGGGTGAACCTGGATCAGCTGATGAAGGCTGCTCTGCCGTTCGGCCTGTGGGTTCCCGTGCTGCCAGGTACGCGCCAGGTCACGATCGGCGGCGCCATCGGTTCCGATATTCACGGCAAGAACCACCACAGCGCGGGAAGCTTCGGCAACCACGTCGTGTCGTTGGATCTGCTGACGGCTGACGGCAAGGTTCGCACCCTCACCCCCAAGGGCGGGCGTAACGATCCCAAGGCTGCGCTGTTCTGGGCCACGATCGGCGGTATGGGCCTGACGGGCATCATCCTGCGGGCCACCATCAAGATGACGCCGACCGAGACGGCATATTTCATCGCCGACGGCGATGTCACCAACAGCCTTGACGAGACCATCGCCTTCCACAGCGACGGTAGCGAAGGCAACTACACCTACTCATCCGCATGGTTCGACGCGATGTCCGCGCCGCCGAAGCTCGGCCGGGCAGCTATTTCGCGGGGCAGTCTGGCAAAGCTCGATCAGCTTCCGACCAAGCTGCAGAAGGACCCGCTCCGGTTCGACGCGCCCCAACTTCTCACCGTTCCCAACGGACTCCCCAATGGGCTGGGCAACAAGCTGATCTTCGGCGCAATGACCGAGGCATGGTTCCGCAAGTCCGCGACGTACCGCGACAAGGCCCAAAATCTGACGCAGTTCTACCACCCCCTCGATATGCTCGGGGAGTGGAACCGCGCCTACGGATCCAACGGATTCCTGCAGTACCAGTTCGTGGTTCCGCCGGAGGCTGTCGAAGAGTTCAAGAAGATCATCGTCGACATTCAGCGCAGTGGTCATCACTCGTTCCTGAATGTGTTCAAGCTGTTCGGCGAGGGCAATCAGGCTCCTCTGAGCTTCCCGATCCCGGGTTGGAACATCTGCGTCGATTTCCGCATCAAGCCGGGCCTCAACGAATTTGTCACCGAACTCGACAAGCGAGTCCTCGAATTCGGCGGACGCCTGTACACGGCCAAGGATTCGCGGACGTCCGCAGAGACCTTCCATTCCATGTACCCGCGCATCGACGAGTGGATGGCGACGCGCCGAAAGTACGACCCCACAGGCGTTTTCGCCTCCGATATGTCCAGAAGGCTGGAACTGTGATCAACGCTGTAGGTAACCCGCAAACTGTTTTGCTTCTCGGTGGAACGTCCGAGATCGGCCTCGCGATGTGCGAGGAGTACTTGAAGAAGTCGCCGCTGCGCATCATTCTGGCGACGCTGCCCGGCGATCCCGGCACCGA
This sequence comes from Rhodococcus sp. ACPA4, assembly GCF_002300185.1. Lineage (NCBI taxonomy): Bacteria > Bacillati > Actinomycetota > Actinomycetes > Mycobacteriales > Nocardiaceae > Rhodococcus > Rhodococcus sp. ACPA4. The sequence continues at coordinate 4,785,790 of NZ_NSDY01000001.1, read as the reverse complement.
TGCCGCGGTCAAGGGCCTCGAAGCCAAGGGCGCCACCAAGGTTGAGGTCGTCGACTTCGACGCTGTGAAGTTCGACAGCCACCCCGACGTCATCGACAAGGCATGGGCCGGCGGCGACGTAGATGTCGCGATCGTTGCGTTCGGTTTGGACGGTGACGCCGAGGAGCTGTGGCAGAACCAGCGCAAGGCTGTCCTGGTCGCAAACGTCAACTACACCGCGGCAGTCTCCGTCGGCGTGCTGATCGGCGAGAAGATGAAGGCTCAGGGCTTCGGCAAGATCATTGCGATGTCGTCGGTTGCCGGTGAGCGCGTGAAGCGCGCCAACTTCGTCTACGGCTCCACCAAGGCCGGTCTCGATGGCTTCTATCTGGGCCTCGGCGAGGCTTTGGCGGAGTTCGGCCCGAGCGTAACGGTGGTTCGACCGGGCATGGTGCGCACCAAGTTCAGCGCCCACGTCAAGGAAGCACCCCTGACCGTCAACAAGGAAGACGTCGCGCGGCTTGCTGTTGCAGCGTCGGACAAGGGCAAGGAAATTGTCTGGGCACCGGGCCCGTTCCGCTTCGTGATGATGGCTCTGCGCCACGTGCCGCGACCTATCTTCCGGAAGCTGCCCGTCTAAGCTCTTTTTCGTGTCACAGACAACAGCTGAACCAGCTCTGACAACTGCCTCCCCGTCGCCGTGGCGTAATGCCGCGGCGACGGTGGTGGAAATGGTGCTCGCGGCACTGGTAGCGGTCGTCGTCGCCGCTGTCGGACTGTTCGCGTTCAGCCAGGTCGACTGGCCGGCGTTCACGTCGTCGAATGTCACTCAAGCCGTCACGACGGTCTTGCAGGTTGTCTGTATCGCCGTGATCGGCGTCGCCGTGCTGATGTTCCGCGCCCGCAAAGCGCAGCGAACTGCAAAGCTCCTCTCGTGGGCGGGGCTTTCGGGCTTCGTCACCACGACGCTCGGACTCCCTCTCGCCGCAACCACGCTGTATCTGCACGGGGTTTCGGTCGATCAACAATTCCGCACCGAATACCTGACTCGGCTCACGGATTCCGCTGCGCTGCAAGACATGACGTATGTGGATCTCCCGCCGTTCTACCCGGCCGGCTGGTTCTGGGTCGGTGGACGCGTCGCAAATCTGCTGGGCATGGACGGCTGGGAAGCCTTCAAGCCCTATGCGATCGGCTCGATCGCCGTTGTCGCCGTGATTGCACTCGTGTTGTGGACCAAGCTCATTCGACGCGACTGGGCGGTAGTCGCGGCGTTGGCCGTTACCGCGGTTGTGTTGGCGTACAACTCCCCTGAGGCGTACGGCGCCGTCGTCAACCTCCTGATCCCGCCGGTGCTCATCCTCGCTTGGGGCGCCCTCGATCGCCCGGGTTCGTCCCGGTTTGCCGGAGCGGGAGCAGTTCTCGGCACCGGCTTGTTCCTCGGATACGCAGCGACCGTCTACACGCTGTACCTCGGATTTGCCGCGTTTGCGGTAACACTGATGGGTATCGTCGCGGCGGTTCTCGCAGCCCGCGCCCAGAACACCTGGAAAGCCGCACTCGGACCACTGATCCGACTGATCGCCATCGCCGTCATCGCCGGCGTGGTCGCTCTGACTGTCTGGGCTCCCTACCTGCTCGAAGCGCTCTCGGGCGCTCCCGCCGAGTCGGGCACCGCTATGCATTACCTCCCGGATTCCGGCGCGGTACTCCCCTTCCCGATGCTGCACTTCTCACTCGTCGGCGCGCTGTGCATGTTGGGCACGATCTGGCTGATTTCCCGGTTCCTGTTCTCACGCAGGGCACGGGCGCTGGGTATCGGCGTGATCGCCGTGTACCTGTGGGCCCTGTTGTCGATGATGTTCACGGTTGCCGGCAGCACTCTTCTCGGATTCCGGCTCGAGCCGGTTCTGATCGGGCTCCTCGCCGCGGCAGGTGTGTTCGGCTTCTTCGAGTTCGCCGGCTGGATCGTGTTGGCCACCAGCGAGAATCCGCGGGTCAAAGCAGTACTCGTTGCTCTCGGCGTCATCGGCGCGATTTCCTTTGCGCAGAACATCCCGCAGGTGCTGGCCCCGGATATCGCTGTGGCATACAGCGATACCGACGGAAACGGCGAGCGCGGAGACAAGCGCCCGCCGGGAGCCGAAGCGAATTACGCGGACATCGACCGCATCATCCGCGAACAATTGGGCCGCGAGCCCCACGATCTGGTGGTCCTGACAGCCGATATCGGCTTCCTGAGCTTCTACCCGTACTTCGGTTTCCAAGGATTGACGTCGCACTACGCAAATCCGTTGGCAGACTTCCGGGCCCGCGCGGAGCTGATCGAGAAGTGGTCGGAACTCGAGACACCCGACGAGTTGATTGCCGCATTGGATGCCGCACCGTGGCGCAGCCCCGACGCATTTGTCTTCCGCCAGGGCGCCGACGGATACACCCTGCGCCTGGCCGAGGACGTCTACCCCAACGATCCCAATGTCCGCCGGTACACGGTCACGTTCCCCAAGGAGCTGTTCGACGATCCTCGCTTCACGGTCACCGAGCAGGGACCGTTCGTGGTTGTCACCCGCAACTGACGCGGTACCCCCGATAACAGTAAACAAACGGGATATTCTTCACAGTCGGCTTGCCGGTGACGGTCGTTGACGCGCCCCCTCCGCACCCCTAACTTCATAACGTGACAAAAACCGATGCCCGCACGGCCATGATCGATGCGGCCGAGCGATTGGTGGCGGAGCGCGGTTTAGCAGCACTGACCTTGCGCGACGTCCAGATCGAGGCTGGGCAGGCAAACAAGTCGGCAGCGCAGTACCACTTCGGTTCACGCGAAGGCTTGCTGTCCGCGGTGATCGAGTCACGCATGAAGCCGGCTGCGGAGCGCCGACACGATCTCCTCAACGCGATCGACGTCGCACAGCAACCGCCGACCATGCGCCAACTCGTGGAAGCGTCGGTGCTGCCGTTGGCCGAGCAGACGATCGAACGTGAGCACAGTTTGTACGCGCGCTTTCTGGTGCAGTCCATCTTCGATCCGGGAATGTCGACGGTCATCCGGGACCACCTGCAGGCAGCGACCTTTCGCGACGTTCAGCAGCGCATTGCGTCGGCGTCGGAGTTGCCGACCGATATCGCGGATCTTCGCGCGGGCACACTCAGCGTTTTGGCCATCGTGACATTTGCTACCTGGGAAGGACGAGTTCACAGCCCTGCACAAGCCAAGCTCATCGTGGCCGATCTGATCGAGAGTTGCCTCGGTGCGTTGAACGCGCCGGCACCCCAACCCTGATCACACCCGGCCCCAGTTAGACCCCTAGTCAGACAGGGGTCGAGTTTGTCCTCGCCACCACCGGGGTATTCGACTGCTTCACGACGCGGTTGACATGACAACTGCGCACCCATCGTGGCGGGGCAGGTGATGACATTGAGCGAACTCGTTGCGCAGAGTCACGAATTGGTTCCACATCGCGCGATCCTGGACGCAGCAGAGCACACTCTTGTCATTGCGCGAGGTAAGCCATACGGCCCCGAGCAGGCATTTCACGAGCTGCTCCGTGTTGCGACAGAGCATCGGATCGCGGTGCTCACTTTGGCGCGGGCTCTTATCGACGTGTCGCAGACACGTGAACCTGAGAGCCTTCCGAAGGATCTGCCGCATACCGTCGCTGCGGCGCAGTGGGGTGCACTTCTGGATCTCCCCACCCGGGAAACACTGCACGCGCACGACACCGACGACGCCGAGGTAGAAAGTCACCCAGCCGACGAACCTGCTGTCGATTACCTGCTCTCGACAGATCTTGCCGGTCGCATCGTCTTTGTGTCGCTGGCGTTCACCATCGCTGCGATTGTGGGATTCTTTGCCCACGACTGGGCGCTGTTACTTCTTGTGACGGCGGCATGCACGGCGTGGGCGGCGGTGGCACTCGCAATGAAGGCCGTCCGCGCCTCCCGCACTCACCGCCGGTCGATCCCTACCGAATACCGGTCGAATACGCAGGCTCCCAACAACTCTCACCGTCACACTGTTGCAGCGTGACGGTGAGAGTCGTAACGATCAAAGCCTCTGCCCTTAAAGTCAAAGTCTCTGCGGCGCTCCGTATGTGACGACCGTGTCCCCATTGGATGTCACGGCCTTTGCGTACGGCCGGATGGTGACCGGACCGATGGCACCCTGCACGTATCCGTGGATTCCTTGCATCCGCACCGTCGCTTCGCGGCCGTCGAATGTCTGATCTTCGAGCAACTCCACGTCGGTAATTCCACCCGGCGCCAAATCCACGTCAAGTTCCTGTGACGGGATGATGTCTCCACCGAGTACAAATGCATTCGAGATGTCGAGTCCCAGAGCCGGTTCGGGAATGAACCCGATTCCGAGGTTGGTTCCGCTCTCCACGCCCCAGTCGAGTCCGGGGCTGTTGAGGACAACCGTGGCACCGGTCAACGCGATCGGGTAGCCGATTTGGTAGCCGATCGTCAGTTGGGTTCCGGTGAAACTGTCCGCGTCTGGGCCGTCGATGCGCACCGACGCAACGCCGTCGTGGAAGAACTCGACGCTCAGTGGCGAACTGTCGAGCGGCGGGACTGTGTGGATGGCTGTGTCCATCTGCAGGACTTCTATGCGGTTTCCCTTGACGTCCGTGATCGAACTCGCGTTGTCGACTCCCGCCGACGCGTTGGTGCTGCCGAACGCGACGGCAAGGGCGGCCACTGCCCCGACAGCCCCGATGCGAGCCCCGTTACGAGCCTTGTTCCTACTCGCTGCGCGTTTACCCCCTGCGCCGCCGCAAACCCGTGTGTTCGTCATGCACAAGCACCATCCCATCAGGTTGTGACCCCGATGGGTTCCCGCTTTGTCGAGAACGCGATCCGTCGGGGCTGTGTGAACGAATTCGGGGTACACGAATTCGAGCAGGACACCTCCGAGGTACCCATGTCACAAAGCCGCCAAACTCGACCGACCGGTTATCTCGAATGAGGCACGAGCGGGCATGAACTGCCCCGAATACGGCCTGCTCGCGCAGCTGCAGGCTGGTCTCCAGGCCATCGTTCGTTACGCTGGCGGGATAAGTTATCGAATCGATACCTTCAGCGGGTACCTCGTAACCACCGAGGAACCGCCGAGACAACCACCGAGGCAACCACCGAGATTGGTTTCATCCGAAAGGCGCCGACTGCATGACCGAGACTCTGCCCGAACCTCAACAACAGCTGGTCGAGGCGACACCAGGGCGGGTCCGTTCAGTTATCAGCCGAGGCCGGATGGTCGATCTCGCGATCATGGTGCTCTTTGTCCTGGCCGCGTTCTGGGTGATGTCGAATCTCTGGCGCAACCTGGAGTCCGGTTATCTGGTCAACGCGGGCCGCGACCAGTCGATGTGGGAATGGTTCTTCGCCGACACCGCGCACGCGCTCTCTCAGTTCCGCACACCGTTGTACAGCGACCTGCTGAATTATCCGCTCGGTGTGAACCTGATGGCCAATACCGCGATGTTCGGCATCAGCATGCCGCTGGCGCCGCTCACCTTGCTTTTCGGGCCGACGCCGACTTATGCGATCGGGCTGACCTTAGGCCTGGCCGGTACCGCAATCGCCTGGTACTGGACATTTTCTCGGCATGTGCTGACGGGCGTTTCTGTTCGGGTGAAGTGTGCGGCCGCAATTGGTGGCGGGTTCTGCGGATTTGCCCCTGCCATGATCTCGCACGCAAACGGTCACCCGAATTTTGTGGCCTTCTTTGTCATTCCGTTCATCTTCATGCAGGTTATCCGCGTTTCACGTGGAACCAATGTGGTCAGGGACGGCGTCGTCCTTGGCCTGCTCATGGCGTGGCAGATCTTCCTCGGCGAAGAACCACTCCTCATCTTCACCATGTCCGCGATGGTGTTCGGCGCGGTGTACGCACTCTCGGATCTTCCGAGAGCGCGGGCTGCGATCAAGCGCAGCCTGCCCGGCTTGGCCGTCGGCGCAATCGTGTCCATCCTCATCACTGCGATACCGCTCCATTCACAGTTCTTCGGTCCCGCAAGCTACGACGGCGTCGGCCACGGCCAGGCGGGAGCCGACTTCGGCGCCTTCACCACCCTCCCCACCGAATCGGTGGGCGGCGACAAGACCGGCGCCGAGTACCGCATGAACCCCACCGAGGAGAACTCGTACTTCGGTTGGCCGATCGTCATTCTGATCTTCTTCGCGACGGTATGGCTGTGGAAGATGAAGCTCACTCGCGCCGCTGCGGCCGTCATCGTCGTGATGGGCGTGCTGTCACTGGGGTCCGAGCTTGTCTACAAGGGCGATCACACCGGCATCACGTTGCCCTGGAAGTTCCTGGCCCACTTGCCGCTGTTCGAGTCGGTCCTGGAGTCACGCTTTGCCATGGGTGCAATTCCCGCCATCGGGTTGCTGCTGACATTGGGTACGTATCGCGCGCTGGTGGAGCTTCGTAATCCCCGCGGCGGCAATTCTCGCGGCCCTGGCCTGATATTGCCCGGCGCGTGGTTGGCGGTGCTGGCGCTCGCAGTGGTTGTCCTGATTCCGACGCGCATCGATACCGTCGAGCGCCCGGACACCCCGAAGTTCATCACCAGCGGATCGTGGGAGAACTACGTCAGCGACGGCAGCCTCGTGTCGGTTCCCGTGTCCAGCGGTGAAGAAGCGCGGGCCATGCGCTGGCAGATCGATGCCGATTTCGGCTTCCCGATCGCCGGCGGCTACTTCGTCGGCCCTCATTCGATTACCCGCGGCGGCATCTACGGGGCTGAGTTCCGCCCCACGTCGTCGCTTCTGGTCAAGACCAACGAGACCGGTCAGATCCCCGTTGTCGACGCCACCACCCGCGCCGACGCCCTCACCGACCTGCGGTTCTGGCGTGCCGACGTCCTGGTACTCCCGAAAGCAAGCAACGACAACGCGTTGCGTCAGACGGTCAACGCTCTGGTGGGCTTCGACGCCACCTCGGTCGACGACGTCTGGGTGTGGGACGTCCGTGACCTCGTGAGCGGTAAGACGACCAACAAGTAGCGCTTCCTTAAGTCGTCTCTCAGGATGTAACGGGCGACACTCGCCTAACATCGTTCCTTGTGCCGTCTGACGTAGTAGTGCCCCCACAGTCTCCGCCCACTGGCCCCGACGCTCGCCCCGAGTCGGATGCCCAACGGGTGCAGAAGGCACGAATCATCGCGATCGTCACCGGTCTGCTCGGCATGCTGCTGGCGCTCGCCACCCCGTTCCTCCCGGTCGATCAGAAGGCAGCAAGTGTCAGCTGGCCGCAGGACGGGTCGTTGAACAGCGTCTCGGCGCCGCTAATCTCCTACTCCCCGACCTCCCTCGACATCACCATCCCGTGCCCCGCGCTTGGCCAGCTCGGCGAAGACGGCGGCACGCTGGTCTCGACCATGCCGAACGGTGCGCCCGACCGCGATGCGCGCGGCCTGACCGTTCGGACCACCGCGGATCGCCTCGAGGCGATCACCCGCGAATCGGTACTGATCTCGGCGCCATTGGGCGAACTCACCGGATGCACCGGGCTGACCATCACCAGCGACTACCAGCAGACCGTCGCCACCGTCACCGGAATCGACGGCCTTACTACAACCCTGACCGGCGACTACCGTCCGCAGGTTGTCGGCATCTTCACCGATCTGCAAGGCGCTCCACCTGCGGGCCTGTCCGTCAACATGGACATCGACTCCCGATTCTCTTCCAGCCCAACACTTCTCAAACTCTTTGCGATGATCGTCGCGGCACTCTCCACGATCGTCTCGCTGTACGCGCTACACCGGATCGATGGCGTCGACGGCCGACGCGCACGACGGTTCCTCCCGGCGCGGTGGTGGAAATTCACGGGCGTCGACGGCCTGGTCATCGGCACGCTCCTGCTGTGGCATGTGGTGGGCGCCAACACGTCCGACGACGGATACCTCCTCGGCATGGCCCGGGTTTCGGAACATTCGGGATACATGGCCAACTACTTCCGTTGGTTCGGTGTTCCCGAAGCGCCGTTCGGTTGGTACTACGACGTCCTCGCGGCGTTCACCAAGGTGAGCACTGCCAGCATGTGGATGCGGTTGCCCGCGTTGATCGCCGGCATTCTGTGCTGGATGGTGATCAGCCGCGAGGTGATCCCGCGGCTCGGTGTTGCGGTGCGCCGCAACAAGGTTGCCATCTGGACCGGCGGCCTCGTTTTCCTGGCGTTCTGGTTGCCGTACAACAACGGTTTGCGTCCCGAACCGATCATCGCGCTCGGCGCTCTTCTGACGTGGTGCTCCATCGAACGTGCCGTTGCCACAGGCCGTTTGCTGCCTGCGGCGGTTGCGGTGCTGATTGCCGCGTTCTCCCTCGCTGCCGGCCCGTCGGGACTCATCGCGATCGGTGCACTGCTCGCCGGGGCGCGCCCCATCGTGCAGATCTTGATCGCCCGCGGCAAACGAGTGGGTTTCTTCTCGCAGATCATGCCGGTACTCGCGGCCGGAACCGTCGTACTTGTTGCGGTGTTTGCCGATCAGACGTTGGCGACGGTGCTCGAATCGACCAGGGTGCGAACAGCTATCGGCCCCAACGTCCCGTGGTTCGAGGAGCGAGTTCGCTGGGACGCTTTGATGACCATCTCCCCCGACGGCTCGTTGGCACGCCGCTTCGGCATGTTCGTGATGATCGTCGGACTGATCTTCTGCGTCATGCTGATCCTGCGGAAGGGCCGGATTCCCGGCACCGCGATCGGGCCGTCGCGCCGGATCCTGGGCATCGTGTTCGCGTCGCTGCTCCTCATGCAGTTCACGCCGACCAAGTGGACTCACCACTTCGGCGTGTATGCGGGGCTGGCAGCAACGGTGGCCGTGCTCGCCGCGGTGGGAGTCAGCGCGTCGAGCATGCGTTCCAAACGGAACCGCGCGCTCTTTGCCGCAGGCATCCTGTTCATCCTGGCCGTGGCGTTCACCAGCTCCAACGGCTGGTGGTACGTCTCGAGTTACGGCGTCCCGTGGTGGGACAAGCCGCCGTCCATCGCCGGCAAGGGCTTCTCCACCGCGTTCCTCGGCCTGACGATTCTCGCGTTGCTGCTGGCTGCGTGGTTCCACGTTCGTGAACCCCTCGAGAAGTCGACTCCGAAGAAGAACAACGGCCGGACAGCTCGCCTGCTCGCCGCGTCCCCGTTGACGATCGCGGCAGGCGCGGTTGTGCTGTTCGAGGTGTTGTCCCTGGTCAAGGGCGCGGTCGCGCAGTATCCGGCGTACTCGATCGGCAAATCCAACGTCGAATCCGTCTTCGGCGGAACTTGTGGCCTCGCCGGTGAGGTCCTGGTCGAATCCGATCCAGATACCGGTGTTCTGCAGCTGATCGACCGCCCCGCCGACCTGGCAGGCGCAGGCGCTTTCGGGGCAACCGAATCAACAGGATTCACCCCGGACGGAGTGGCGAGCGACCTGACCGCAGATGCCGAGGACAAGGCTGCCGGCAGCGCCAACAGCCTCGACACCACCACGTCGGCAAACGGCACCACCACCCCGGGAACGGGCGCAGGTACCGGAGGCGGATCGGCGTCGACGGCCGGAATCAACGGAAGTAACGTTGCGCTCCCGTTCGGCCTCGATCCCGCGACCACTCCGGTTCTCGGCAGCTTCGGCTCGTCGGAAGCCGCTTCCCTGACCACCGGTTGGTACGCCTTGCCACAGCGCAGTGACGCGGCGCCGCTGCTGACCATCGCTGCCGCCGGGCGTATCCGCTACGTCGACACCGACGGCATCGTCACACCAGGTGCAGTTGTCCACGTCGAATACGGCAAGACGCAGGCCGACGGCAGCGTGACAGCGCTCGGCCAGATCGATCCGATCGATATCGGCCCGTCTCCGTCGTGGCGCAACCTGCGTGTCCCGATGGATCAACTCCCCGCCGATGCCGACACCGTGCGTGTGATCGCCAGTGACTCCGACATCGGCGGCGAGAAGTGGGTTGCACTCACCCCGCCGCGGGTTTCCGACATGCGCACTCTGCAGAGCGTCGTCGGATCCACCGATCCGGTACTGATGGACTGGGCTGTGGGTCTTGCGTTCCCGTGCCAACGTCCGGTCGATCATCTCTACGGCGTGGCCGAAGTTCCGGACTGGCGCATCCTTCCCGATCGCATCGGTGCGGAGTCCACCAATGCCTGGCAGGACCACTACGGCGGCGGTCCGCTCGGCTGGACCAGTGAGTTGCTCGCAGCCCGCACCTTGCCGACGTATCTCGACAACGACTGGGATCGCGACTGGGGTTCGCTCGAGCAGTACACACCGCTCGATCCGGCGGCGGAACCCGCTCAGATCGACGTGACCACCGAGACCCGTTCGGGCACCTGGACACCAGGTCCGATTCGTTACCAGTCATAACTGTTACCGGTGGACCTACCAAACCTCCCGGGCACGGTAGGTCCACGGGTAACACTCGCATAACATCGGTAGCCGTGCCAGACGTCGCCACAGTGCCACCCTTAACTCCGAGTTCGCCGCCATCCCGTCCGGATGCACGGATGCGCTTCCGACAAACGCGATTGATCGCGATAATCGCGGGCCTCATCGGATTTGTTCTGGCACTCGCCACCCCGCTTCTTCCTGTGGTGCAGACGACGGCAGCGGTCAACTGGCCGCAGAACGGCGTGATCGGCGACGTCGAGGCACCCTTGATGGCTCAGGTCCCCATCGACGTCAACGCGTCGATACCCTGCACCGCTGTCGGCTCCCTTCCCGCGGGCGGCGGCATCCTCATGTCCACGGCCCCCGCTCAGGGCGACGGTGCGGCCCTCAGTTCCATGTTCGTGCGTGTGTCCGAAAGCAACGTCGACGTCCTTGACCGCAATGTCGTCGTCGCGTCGGCTTCGCGTGAGGACGTCGAGTCCAGTCGCTGCACCGCCATCACGTTCAACTCCGACGTCGACCGGACCGCCGCAGCATTCGAGGGACTCACCTACCCCGACGGCAACCCCGTTCGTGGACAACTCGACGGCGACTTCCGCCCCCAGGTGGTCGGTGTCTTCAGCGACCTCCCCGACGGCGCGGCCCCCGAGGGTCTCGGATTCTCGATGACCGTCGATTCCCGGTTCTCGTCCAGTCCGACGACGCTCAAGCTGGTTGCGATGATCGTGGCCGTCTTGTCCACCATCGTGTCGCTGATCGCCCTCGCCAAGCTCGACGGAATCGACGGCCGCACTCACCGCCGCTTCCTCCCCGCACGCTGGTGGAAGTTCTCCGGACTCGACGGCGTTGTTGTCGGCACGTTGACCTTGTGGCACTTCATCGGCGCAAACACCTCCGACGACGGTTATCTCCTCACCATGGCCCGCGTTGCTCCCGACGCCGGATACATGGCCAACTACTTCCGCTGGTTCGGCGTCCCCGAAGCCCCGTTCGGTTGGTACTACGACGTGCTGGCGGTGATGGCCAAGATCTCGACGGCCAGCCCGTTCATGCGCCTGCCCGCGTTGATTGCCGGAATCCTGTGCTGGATGGTCATCAGCCGTGAAGTTGTTCCACGCCTCGGACGTGCGGTCCGCCGGAGCAACGTCGCGCTGTGGACCGGCGGGATGGTCTTCCTCGCATTCTGGCTCGCCTACAACAACGGTCTGCGACCCGAGCCCATCGTCGCGCTCGGCGCCCTGCTGACGTGGTGCTCCATCGAGCGCGCCATCGCGACCGGCCGACTGTTCCCGGCTGCCGTTGCAGTGCTGATCGGCGCCTTTACCCTCGCTGCTGCCCCCACCGGATTGATGTGTATCGCAGCACTTCTCGCGGGTATCCGGCCGCTCATCCGAATCGTCGTGAAGCGTCACCGTGAGGTCGGCACACTGCCACTGCTTGCACCGATCGCGGCGGCCGGAACCTTGGTGCTTGTCGTCATCTTTGCTGATCAGACGCTGGCCGGCGTTCTCGAGGCCACCCGCGTCCGGACCATCATCGGACCGAATCTCGAGTGGTACAAAGACTTCCTGCGGTACTACTACCTCTTTGTCGACACGGTCGACGGCTCGGTAGCCCGCCGATTCGCCTTCCTGACGATGATCCTGTGCCTCTTCACGACGCTCTTCGTGTTGCTCCGACGCGGCCGGGTTCCCGGCGCCGCTACGGGTCCGTCGTGGCGTCTGGTCGGAGTTGTCTTCGGCACCATCTTCTTCATGATGTTCAACCCCACCAAGTGGACTCACCACTTCGGTGCGTACGCCGGCATCGCCGGTTCGCTCGCGGCACTGACAGCTGTTGCTGTATCCGCGTCGGCACTGCGATCGCGCCGCAACCGCTCGGTGTTCGTGGCCGGCCTGCTCCTGATGCTGGCGTTGACCTTTGCCGGCATCAACGGCTACTGGTATGTCTCGAGTTACGGTGTGCCGTGGTTCGACAAGACTGTTTCCTTGAGCGGACACGAATCAAACACCCTGTTCCTCGCACTCTTCGGGCTCGCTCTGGCCGTCGCGGCCTGGCAGTACCTGCGTGAGGGATTTGCGGCGGCACCGGAAAAGCCGAACACCGTCAAGGGCAAGCGGATTCGCAAATTTGCCGCAGCGCCGCTGACCGTGATCGCCGGCCTCATGGTGCTCTTCGAAGTCCTCTCTCTCCTCAAGGGCGCCGTCTCCCAGTACCCGGCATACTCACTGGGCCGTAGCAACATCGAAGCCCTCGCCGGAAAAACCTGCGGCATGGCCGAAGACGTGTTGGCCGAGACCGACGTCAACTCCGGCAACCTGGCGCCCATCCCCGGCCCTGGATTCAATGCCGAAGACCCCTTGGCGGGCGAAGAGGCGAAGGGCTTCTCCGCCAACGGTGTTCCCACCGATCTGACCGCGGACTACATCGAGGTCAAGCAGGGCATGGGAAACACCGATACCCAAAGCGTCGGCCCCACATTCGAAACCGGTTCGGACTCCGGAACCAGCGGCGGCACCGGCAATATCGGCGTCAACGGGTCCACCGCCAAACTCCCCTACGGCCTCGACCCGGCCACTACGCCCATCATGGGCAGCTACCAGGCCGGCGTGCAGGAACCGGCGTCACTGATCTCGAGCTGGTATCAATTACCCGCTCGCAGCGAACAATCTCCGCTCGTTGTCATGTCGGTAGCCGGACGCGTCTGGTCCGTCGACAACACCGGAGCGGTGACCTACGGTCAGTCACTGCTCGTCGAGTACGGCAAGACGCAGCCGGACGGGACAGTGGCACTGCAGGGTTCGTACATGCCCCGCGACATCGGGCCGGCGCCGTCGTGGCGCAACGTTCGTATCCCGATCGACGAACTCGCCACCGACGCCGACGCCGTCCGCGTGGTTGCCTTCGATCCCAACCTCACCGGCGATCAGTGGATGGCGTTCACGCCGCCGCGCGTGCCGAAGCTCGAGTCGCTCAACTCGTACCTCGGCAGCGAGCAGCCGATTCTCCTGGACTGGGCTGTCGGCCTTCAGTTCCCGTGCCAGCGTCCGTTCTCGCATGTGAACGGCGTCGCGGAGATGCCGAACTTCCGCATCCTCCCGGACCGGCCACTGGCTGTCAGTTCCACCGACACGTGGCAGTCCGCGGACAACGGCGGGCCGCTCGGGTTCACCGAGGTCCTGGCCGAGGCCACGGCAGTCCCGACGTACCTGAAGAACGACTGGGCCCGCGACTGGGGATCTCTCGAACGTTACGACCGGTACTTCCCGAATGCCGTTCCCGCAGAAGTGGAGACAGGCACCGCAACCCGCTCGGGCATGTGGATGCCCGGCGAGATGCGGGTGCACTAGCCTGCACTACCTACTCGGGTGCGACGTACGGAGACGGCCGAGACCGCTCCGACAACTACGACGCACCCGAGTAGCTGCGCAGCACTTGGCCGTTCACCCAGGAGAACGACCGCCAGCAGCACGGCGAGCACCGGCTGCATGAGCAGTAGCGTCGCACCCACCTCCGCAGGCAGCCGAGGTAGCGAATAGCCCATCAGCATCCAGCCGAACACCTGGCCGACCAGAGCAAGAGCGGCCAGCCAGATGAACGCTTCCCAGCCGGGGGTGAAATCGATCTGCCCCCACAGTGATCCGATCAGGGAACCGGCAATACCTGCCGAGGCTGTCGACACCAGTACCTGACTCGCCGCACGGTCGGCCGCGCCGATCCGGCCGACAACGAAGATGTAGCCGCCGTAGGCGATTCCGGAGATCAGGGACAGCACTGTTCCCCACAGCAGATCCGTCCCGGCCGCTGCGCCGCCGAACACACCGCCCGCCAAGGCAATTCCGGTGAACATGAAGGGCAACGCAAACAGAAAGCGCAGCGGAACGCGATTGCCGAACACCAGCCAGGACAGTGCGGGCACCACGATCACCTGCACATTCACGACGACGCTTGCTATCCCGGCGCCGATCATGAGAATCGACTGCGACCACAGAGCAAAGTCCAGCCCGAGCAGGATGCCGCCCAATGCTTGCAGCACCAGCGCCCTTCGGGTTGGCATTCCCACCCGTCGATACTCGCGCCACGCCAGCAGGGCCAGCGGCGGCAAGGCCAGGAAACACCGGAAGAAGACCGCCGTCGACGGCGACACATCTGCCAGTTTGATCAGAATCGAACTGACGGAGATAGCAGCGGCGCCGCCGATGACCAGTAATCGAGGATCGAAGCGAGCCCGAATAATTCGGGTGGGCGTGCGCGTGGGCGAGGTCAAGGTGGTCACTCCCACAATGTTCCTGCCGCTAACTATTCAGCACAAGCAAATATTCGGATCGCATATTGCGTAGCATTACTACCGTGTTGAACCTCGAAAGGCTGCGTGCCCTGCACGCCGTCGCAGAAAACGGATCAGTTGCCGCTGCCGCGCGCACTCTGCACGTCACGCCGTCGGGCATCTCACAACAGCTGAACAAACTCGAGCGCGAAGTTGGTGTGGCGCTCCTCGTTCCCCAAGGCCGCGGGGTACGGCTCACCGAAGCGGGCCGCGTCCTGGCCCGGCGAACCGCCGAGGTTCTCTCGGTCCTCGCGCAGGCCGAAGCCGAAATCGCGTCGCTGCACAGCGAAGTGACGGGACGACTACGCCTGGGCGCACTCGTCTCTCCCAGCCGGACGGTGCTGCCGAAAGCTGTCGCCGAGATCAAACGGGCGCATCCCCAGCTCGAAATCACCTTCACCGAAGGGGAATCCGAGGAACTTCTCCCCGCCCTCATCCGCCGCGACCTGGATGTTGTTGTGGTCGACAGCTGGAGCACTCTGCCCATCGAACTCCCTGACGGACTCTCGTTCACCCCGGTGTACGACGACGTCGCGGTGGTCGCCATCCCCGCGTCACATCCGCTGGCGGAGAACAAGGTTGTTGCGCTGCGCGAGTTGTCCGACCACGCGTGGGCGAGTTGGACGCGCGGCACGGATTTCCACACCTTCACCGTCAGAGTCTTGCGCGCACAAGGATTCGACCCACGAATCGATTACGAGGTAGCCGAGTTCCCCGCGCAAGTGGAATTTGTGGCGCAAGGGCTTGCCGTAGCGCTGATTCCGCGTCTCGCGAGAGTGATACCACCGGTAGGTGTTCGGATGCGCGACACTCTTCCGCCGCTGCGACGCGACATCTACGTGGCCTGGCGAACCGACAGCGAGCGGCCCGCTGTGCGGGCAGCGATCGAGGCGCTGCGTGAACAGTTCGATGCCCTGGATACAGCGCAGGACACGGCGCAGGACACGGTTGACTAGGACAATTCAACGACAACGGCCCGGCACTTCGAAAGAAGTACCGGGCCGCGACAACTGAACGGTTACAGCGGCATCAAGTTGTGCTTGCGCGGGTTCTTGAAAATCGTCTTGTCCTTGAGCAACTTCAGAGCCTTACGGATTTCGAGGCGCGTCTGTGAGGGCTCGATCACCGCGTCGATGTATCCGCGCTCAGCCGCGATGTACGGCGTCGCGACAAACTCGTTGTAGTAGTTGATCAGCTGCGCACGCACGGCAGGTGCGTTGTCGCCCGCTTCGGCAAGCTGACGGCGGCCCATGATGTTGACGGCACCCTCGGCGCCCATTACTGCGATACGTGCCGTCGGCCACGCGAGGTTGATGTCGGCGCCGAGCTGCTTGCAGCCCATGACGGCGTACCCGCCGCCGTACGCCTTACGAACCACCACGGTCACCTTCGGCACCGTGGCTTCGATGTACGAGAACAGGAAACGCCCGCCGCGCTTGATGACGCCGACTTTTTCCTGATCGACACCGGGAAGGAAACCCGGTGTATCGACGACAAAGACGAGCGGGATGTTGAACGCGTCGCACAGGCGGACGAAGTGCGCAGCCTTGTCGGAACTCGCCGCATCGAGCGCGCCACTGAGGTACGTGGGCTGATTCGCGACAACCCCCACAGGCAAGCCGTCGACGCGGGAGAACCCGGTGATCACGTTGTGCGCGACCTGGGCTCCGATTTCGTGGAAGGTGCCGTCGTCGAAGATCCGCAGAATGATGTCGTGCATGTCGTAGCCGGCGTTGTCCGCGTCCGGCATGAAGGCATCGAGTTCGAGGTCCGTCTCGGTGATCTCGGGTTCGAGGCCCGGATTGATGAGCGGCGCCTTCTCCTGCCATGAGGAGGGCATGAAGCTCAGGTACTCACGCACCCACTCGAACGCAGCCTTCTCGTCCGGGGCGACGTGATGGATGTTTCCGTTCTCTGCCTGCTTGCGCGCTCCACCGAGGTCGTCGAGGCTGACCTCTTCGCCGGTCACCGACTTGATGACGTCGGGGCCGGTGACAAACATGTAGGACTCTTCGGTGGCAACCACGACGTCGGTGTTGATCGGCGCGTATACCGCTCCACCGGCACACTTTCCGAGAATCACCGAAATCTGCGGGCACACGCCGGACAAAGGTTCCTGACGCGAACCCATGTTGGCGTACCACGCCAGTGAGGAGACCGCGTCCTGGATTCGGGCTCCACCGGAATCGTTGATGCCGACGACCGGGCAGCCCACTTTGAGGGCAAAGTCGTTGACAGCGGCGACCTTCCGGCCGAACATCTCGCCGGCTGCGCCGCCGAACACCGTCTGATCGTGCGCAAATACAGCGACGGGGCGCCCGTCGACGGTTCCGTGTCCGGTCATGACGCCGTCGCTGTACGGATTGCCTTCGCCCGCCATTTTGACCAATGCGCCGATCTCGATGAAACTGCCTGGATCGAGAAGCATGTCGATGCGCTGGCGGGGCGTGCTGTGCCCTGCCTCGTCGCGCTTGGCAATGGCCCGGGCGGAGCCGGGTTCCTTTGCCTTCTCCAACTTTTCGCGGAGTTCAGCAAGCTTCTCCGCGGTGGTTGTCGTCACTTCTGAACTCCGGTTTCCGCTGCTTTGGTCTGGGCTGTCTCGATCTGGGTCAGCTTGGTGGTGAGGTCTGCCGCGACCTTCGAGATATACGGCTCGTCCACGATCTGCAGGTGATCCCCGCCGATGTAGACGACCTCGAGGTTCTTCACGTAGCTGCCCCAACCACCGTCTGCCTTACGGGTTTTGAATGCAGGCTCGAGCGTCATCAGTTCGTCGTGGTACTTGTCTGCCATGTAGATCACGACGTCGCCGTCGTAACTCTGGAACTTCGCAGTCTGGATGGCACGATTGTCCAGGAACGACGTCCGCTGGTGCTCGATGATGCCACCGGGGATCTTGACGCCGCTCATCTTGATCATGTCCATCAGGAACTGCATCTGATCTTCATCGGATTCGATTTCGGCCAGAACATCCACGGGCAGTGGGACATCCAGGTTGTAGGTGCGCTTCGCGAAGGCTCCGTACCGCTCCCACCGCTTCCGTCGCTCCTCCGCGGTGTCCGGAACGTCCTCGCCGGCCATGACGGTGTCGAGCATGCCGACAACCCGCACATCCGCCCCCTGCTTGCGCAGGATGGCTGCGACGGCATAAGCCAGCACGCCGCCGAGCGACCAACCGCACAACACGTACGGTCCGTCACCCTGAATTTCACGGAGCAACGGCACGTATTCTTCGGCGCGCTTCTCGATCGGGCCTTCTGTGCGCTCGAACCCGTACATCGGCGTGCCGGCAGGCAGACGCTTGAGCAGCGGTTCGTACGCAACTGTGGATCCACCGGCCGGGTGGAACACGAATACCGGTACGGCAGTGGAACCTTCGGGGCGCCCGCGCAGAATACGCACCACACCGTCGATCTTGCCCTCGTCTTCGAGGTACTGACGCACGACGTCGGCAAGGTCTTCGATCGTGCCGGAACCACGTACGTCGTCGACGGTGACTTCGCCGCCGGCCCGCTCGGACAGCCGGGCAGCCAGCTTCTGTGCCAGATCGTCGTCGACGGTCGGCAGAGCATTGAAAATGCCCTTGGCCGACTTGCCGGTGACCACTGCCCACGTCGCAAACGTCAAGCGTTCAGCGGCATCTCGCGGCGGGACGTCGGAACCTGCGTCGTCTGCGGTGCCTGCGCGAGAAGGATCGACGGCAGCAGGCATCTCCACCGGGAGCTCTACCGAAGCCGAAGCCGAAACTGAAACCACCTCGTCGTCACCGGCATCCGCCGCCAACTTTTCGGCAGCCTGCTGATCGGCCATCGCCTGAACCTCTTCGCGGTTCTCGATGGCGTAGCGCAGGTACTTGTTGACCTCGAGCAGGCTTGCATCCTTGACTGCCTGGAGCTGCAACTGCGGAATGTCGAACTCGTACTCGACGCGGTTCTTGATGCGCATCGCCATGAGCGAATCGAGACCGAGTTCGATGAGCGGAACCTCGGCCGGCAGATCTTCCGGCGAGTAACCCATGGATTCCGCGACAACGATCCTCAGACGGTCGTCGAGGCTCTGCGAACCGTGGGGATCCCACTTGTCGCCGGCATCTTCGACTACCTCGGCAAGAGCTTCCATAGTGCCCGTCGGACGGGCCGGTGCGGCGACGACAAGCTCGGGCAAAGCCTCACCCGACGTGACAACCGCGTCGAACAGCAACCGGAAGGAGCCGTTCTCGCGGGCATGCACCTGCACCGACGCTCCGCCCGGGTGCGGGTTGAGCGTAGTGGTGACCGTCGTGGCGCCTGAAAGCTCGCCGTGCGGGACGGCCGCAGTGAGCGTCACATCCGAAAGAACCTGAGCTGCAGCGGCTGTCACCAGAGCGGCCAGGTCGGAGACGACGGATGCGTCGGCTTCCCACACGTGGCGGCCGTCGGGCAGGGCAACGTGCGAACCGGGAGCGCGTCCCGAGCCACCCGCATTGACCCGAATGTCGAGCCAGTACGGCTTGCGCACAAAAGCAGTGCGTGGCAGAACTGCGAATTCACCTGCAGGAAGCAGAGATTCGAGATTAACAGCGTGACCGTGAACGTACAGCTGAGCCAAAGCCGACAGCACGCCGACAGACTCGTCTTCCTTACGCTTGAGCGTCTGAATGAGCTGCATGTCGTGCAGGCCGGCATCGAATGCCGTTGCGGCGACGGACATCAAGGTCACCGGATTGGGAGCAAGTTCCACAAACGTGGTGTGGCCGTTGGCAACTGCCAGACGCACAGCGTTGGTGAAGTACACACTGTGGCGCAGTCCCTTGACCCAGTACGCTTCCTGGTGGATCGGCTCGTGGCCGGCCTTGTAGAACGTGTCCTGATCGACGGACGAGTAGACGCCCACCTTCAACGTCGACGCTTCGATACCGGCCAACTCGGCAGCCAGTTCGCCGAGCAGCGGATCTACCTGCGACGTATGGCTTGCACCCTTGGTCTGCAGAACGCGAGCCATCTTGCCGTCGGCCTCAGCGGCGGCGACGATTGCCTCGATATCGGGCTGCGGTCCACCGATCACCGTGTGCGTCGGCGCCGCGTACACGCAGACCTCGAGCTTGGGATACGTGGGCAGTAGCGCTTCGATCTCGGTCGCGCTGTATTCGAGCAGAGCCATCAGGCGGATGTCGTCACCGACCAGAGCGCCCTCGGCTTCGCCCATCAGACGCGAACGCGAACAGATAACGCGGACAGCATCTTCCAGGCTCAGGCCACCGGACACGTAGGCCGCCGCAGCCTCACCCATCGAGTGCGGAACAACAGCGTCGGCGTCGGCGCCGTGATGACGCAGCAGCGCGGCCAGGCCGACCTGAATGGTGAAGATCGCGACCTGAGCGGTTTCGACGTTGTACTCGAACGAGTCGTCGAGGAACATCTCCGCCACCGAGTACCCGGCCTCGTCCTGGATCAGCACGTCGACCTCGTCGACGGCTGCCTTGAACGCCGAGTTCTCCAGATACAGCTGCTTGGCCATCTTGCGGTGCTGCGAACCGAAGCCCGAGAACACCCACACCGCCCCCTTGGGCGACGGTGCGTCGGCGGAGAACACACCGGCAGCGGGCTTTCCGGCAGCAACGGCGCGCAGGGCGCTGATGGCTTCGGAACGAGTCTTGACCACAACGGCGGCGCGTGAGCGGCCGTGATTACGACGCGAGAGTGTGCGCGCGACATCCACCAGCGGCGTCGTGCTGCCCTCTTCGGTTTCGAGCCAGTCCGCCAGATCAGCGGCCGCGCGGCGACGACGCGACGGCAATGCGCCGGAAACCGCGAGCACAACCGTCTGGTCTTCGACGAGCCCCATCGACTGCGCTGCGTCGGCAAGAACACCGGCAGCTTCGGTCTCGACATCCAGAGTCTCGACATCCAGATCAGCATCGGAGTCCGAAACAACAGCGGCTGCCGGCACGTACTCCGTCACCACGACGTGCGCGTTGGTTCCACCGAAACCGAAGCCGGACACACCGGCGATGGCCTTGCCGGTGTAGCGGGGCCACTCGGTGGCCTCGGGCGTCACCTGCAGGTGCGCCTTCTCGAAATCGATGTGCGGGTTCGGGCCCAGGTAGTTGAGCGTCGCGGGAATCTTGTTTTCCTGCATCGCCAGGACAACCTTGATCAGTCCGGCAGCACCGGCTGCGGCCTCGAGGTGCCCGAAGTTGGTCTTTGCGCTGCCGAGCAGTGCCGGCTTGTTGTCGTCACGTCCACGCCCGACAACGCGGCTGAGCGCGTCGGCCTCGATGGGATCACCGAGATCGGTGCCGGTGCCGTGAGCTTCGATGTAGTCGACGGTGCTCGGCAGAATGCCGGCGTCGCGGTACGCAAAACGCAACACGTCGGCCTGAGCGTCCGGGTTGGGTGCAAGCAGTCCGTTGGAGCGGCCGTCCTGGTTGACGGCGGAACCGGCGATGACCGCAAGGATGGAATCGCCGTCACGCTCGGCATCTTCGAGACGCTTGAGCACAACAAGTCCGCCGCCCTCGCTGCGAACGATTCCCTGTGCCTGAGCCGAGAAGGCGCGCAGTTTTCCGTCGGGAGCGAGCATGCCGATCTGATCGAACCCAAGAGTTCCGGGAGGGGCCAGCAGCATGTTGATGCCGCCGGCAAGCGCGATGTTGGAGTCGCCGCTGCGCAGCGAGCGCACAGCTTCGTGCACTGCGACCAGCGAAGACGAGCACGCAGTGTCCAGCGCGATGGACGGCCCGCGGAAGTCGAAGAAGTACGAGACACGGTTCGCGACGACGGCCGTCGACGTTCCCGTCAGTGCGTACGGGTGTGCGTTCGTGGGGTCGCTGACCGCGAGCAGCTGGTAGTCGTTGGCGGAACTGCCGATGAAGACACCGACCTGCTTGCCTTTGAGATCGCTCGCGGGAATGTGCGCATGCTCGAGCGCTTCCCAGGTCAGTTCGAGAGCGAGGCGCTGCTGCGGATCGACGTTGACGACCTCGAGCGGGGACATCGCGAAGAACTCCGCGTCGAATCCCTTGACGTCGTCGAGGTAGCCGCCCTTGGTGTTGGCGTTCTCGATCGCGGCCTTGAGAGCGGGATCGGACTTGAACTCGATCCAACGATCCTCGGGCAGGTCGCTGATGCCGTCGCGGCCCGCGGACAGCATCTCCCACATCTCCGACGGCGTATGTCCGGCGCCGGGGAAACGAGTCGACAAGCCGACGATGGCAATGTCGTGGGCATCCGTGCTGGCGCCTGGCGCGTAGTACGACGCGTCGACGCTCTCTTCCGGCACCTCGGGCTCGCCCTCGATGATCCGAGTGGCCAGCGACGCGATGGTCGGGTGCTGATACGCAACGGTGGCAGTCAGTGTGATTCCGAGCAGATCCTCGATGTCGCCGCTCAGGGCAACCGCATCACGTGATGCGAGCCCGAACTCCTCCATCGGACGATCGTCCGTGATCGTCGTGGCCGGCTGACCGGTCGCGTCGGCGATCCAGTTGCGTAACCACTCACGGAGCTGCGCGACACTCATGTCGACACCGCTCGCGTCAGCAGTAGCGCTCACGTCTACGGAACTGTCCTGCGCACCATCTTGTTCAACCATCAACTCACCAAGCTACCGATCATGAAGGGGATGTTCCTCAAACGCTATCGGGGAATGCCGTCTGCTGATAGCCACCACGCAGCGTCCCCTCGATGTAGCTTGCCTTGCACGCGCGGCGAGCGATCTTGCCGCTGGACGTACGCGGAATGGAACCGGCCGGAACAAGCAGGATGTCGCGTGCGGTCACACCGTGACGAGTCGAGATCGCGGCGCGGACCGTATCCGCGATCGGCTGCGGGTCGGCTTTACCGGCACCGGGTGCACGCTCGGCAACGATGACCAACTGCTCGGAGGAATCGTCGTCGTCGAACGTCAGACCCGAGTGGGAATTCGAGAAGACGACGGCAGGCAACTGGTTTGCCGGAACGGCAAACGCCGCGATGAAGCCCGGACGCAATGCGGGGCTCGCGTCCTGAGCGGAAGACTCGAGATCCTGCGGGTAGTGATTACGGCCGTCGACGATCACCAGGTCCTTGACGCGACCGGTGATGTACAGCTCGCCGTCGACGTAGACGCCGTAGTCGCCGGTACGCATCCAGTGCGCGTCCAGCGGCAGATCGTCGGTGTGGCTGTCTTCCGGCAGGCGGTTGGTCAACGTGTTGTGGAACGTCTCGGCGGTCTCTTCGGGGCGGCCCCAGTAACCGACGCCGATGTTCTCGCCGTGCAGCCAGATCTCGCCGACGTGGTTGTCAGGGACCTCGGTCTGCGTTTCGGGGTCGACGATGGCGGCCCACTGGCTGCGTGAGACGTATCCACAGGACACCTGCGCGATGGCGTTGTCGGCGTGCTGATCGACGATGACCATGCGGCCGTTGTTGAGCTCGTTGCGGTCGACGTAGATGACCTTGGCCTCGTCGGAATGCTTGGTCGACGACACGAAAAGCGTCGCCTCCGCCATGCCGTACGACGGCTTGATCGCCGTCTTGGGGAGACCGTAAGGCGCAAACGCCTCGTTGAATTTGCGCATCGACGCCGTCGTGACCGGCTCACTGCCGTTGATCAGGCCGATGACGTTGCTCAGGTCGAGGTGCTCGCCGTCCTTGGGCAGGCCACGGGCAGCAGCATGCTCGAAAGCGAAGTTGGGGGCGGCCGCGAAGGTGCCTGCGCCGTCCGAGGCCGCTGCGAGTTCCTTGATCCAGCGGTTGGGCCGCTGAACGAAGGCGCGCGGACTCATGATGGTGATGTACTTTCCACCGAACGCAGGCAGGATGACCGTCAGCAGACCCATGTCGTGGAACAGGGGCAGCCAGGTGACGCCGCGCGAATCTTCGGTGAGCTCGATGGAGTCGACCATCTGCAGTGCATTGGTGCCGACAGCACGGTGGGTGATCTCCACACCGGCCGGAACTCGCGTCGAACCCGACGTGTACTGCAGGTAGGCGATGTCGTCGAAGCCGATATCGGGGCGAACCCAGGTTTCGCCGACGGTATCGGGAATGGCGTCGACGGCGATGATGCGCGGGCGTTCGGCGGCGGGCAGCGAACGGAACAACGCACGCACACCTGCGGCCGATGATCCGGCAGTCAGGATTGCCGACGGCTTACAGTCCCCGAGAACGGCGTGCAGGCGATCGGAGTGGCCGGGCTCGTCCGGATCGAAAAGCGGAACGGCGATGGAACCGGCCTGGATGGCCGCGAAGAACGAAATGACATAGTCGAGACCCTGAGGTGCCAGGATCGCCACGCGGTCGCCAGGCTTGGTGACCTGCTGGAGGCGGGCGGCAACAGCACGCAGACGTACACCGAACTGGTGCCACGTCAGCTCCTGTGCTTCACCGTCACGCTCACGCGAGTAATCGATGTAGCGGTACGCGAGCTCGTCCGCGTTCACACGCGAGTGTTGCTCGACGTAGTCGACCAGAGTGAAGCCCTCTTTCAGGCGAATCCGGCCCTTCTCGTCGAGAAAACCATCGAACAGCGCGTTCATTCCATCTCCTCCGAAGCGATCACACAAGCATTTTTGGTCATGCTTGCGCCCCAGACTTCCTTCGCTCTCTCGGGTATATCGTCAATCAATCGAAACGCACTACGTGCGCAACTCACCTGAATCACTTCATCGATCCCAAACCATCGATATGTTACAGATCGGCATCATCCGCATCGCCGCGCGTGCTCGGCCTCAGGGATCGTGGCGAGCGAAGAACCGATCGTGGCGATCGTGTCCAGCGGCGTCGACACAGCCGATTCGCACTCCTCGAAAGTGCCGACTGCCAGGCACGCAGAGCCTGGCGGCTCCGGGGCGCCGCGCGTGCGCTCCACCGCTGCACCCCGCGGGATGCCGTGACCTGGAGTTGTGATCATCCCCACCCTGCAGCGAACTGCGAGCCGGGGCGCGCGACGCGCACCAAGGCTGTGGGTGGAACCCATGGATCACTCCTTCGTAGTCAAGGCTGGAACATCCGAACTTACTCGCCAGTCACGTTCGTGACAGCACTTTAGAGGACCAGGCGAGCAGTGGTCGCACTTTGCCACGACCAATCCAGCAGACTACTCGCCGACGCACCCCAGCCAGACAAAAAGGATCAACTGTGCGGCGGCGTCGGCGCACCGTTGATCATGTCCGCTGCCCACTGTGCCACCCATTGGGTCGCCGTCGTGCCCTCCGAATCAACTTGGAAGGAGTTGTACATGGCATGCACAGGATTGTTGTAGTACTCCGCCAAACGCGGCAGCGACGTCATGAGGTTGCCCGGATTCATCGCTCCTGCCGGGGCGTCACAGATTCCGTCACTCGGCGCACAGATCTGATAGGTGCGGTCGTTCAGCTTGCCGAACCCACCCTCACGGGGACCCGTCATCGTCAGACCCGGCAACTTCAAACCGTTCAGCGACAGCTCGGCACCCACACCGGCAACGCTTGGGCCAACGGTAATTCCGTACGCGGGATCACGACGCCCGTCCGCGATCAAGCCGACACCGAGCACCAGATCTGCCGGCACTGCGCCCGTCCCGTTGCCGATACTTGCGGCTACGTCACCGGCGATGACCGCGCCCTGCGAGAAGCCGGTGAGTACGTAACTCGTCAGTGGGCACTCGGCATGGCGCTGCACCAGAAAGTCGTTGGTGGCAGCAGTTCCCGCACCCCGACTGTTGTTGTACGACTGCTGCCCGTCCGGCGGAAACGCCACCGGATTCGAGAACTGCGCAACGTAAGGAACCGTGTAGACATCCGCACGTGAAGCGTCGAACTGATTCTGCAAAGGACCCGTGACGTTGAGCATCAACGAAGCCGGATTTGCCGCCGGAGCATACGGATCGTCGGCAGCGCTGGACTCCCAGGTTCCAGGGATGGCAACTACCTGGACATCGGGACAACTAGCCGGCTGCGACGCCGGTTTCTCCGGTCCGGGTGGCAACGGCTCGGGTGTCGGCACCCGCCCGGCAAGGATGTACCAACCGCCGATCACCACGGCAGCGACCACCAGAATGATCAGCAGCGGGACCAGGCAACCCCGACGCTTTCCGCCTCGCGCCATCATCTATTTGCAGAATGTGGCGTTGGCGACATCGATGTAGATCTGAGCGTTGGCGGTGGCCTGCTCTGACGTGATCGCAGTGCCATCCGTCGCCGCGGAACCCACGACGGCCGTCACCAACGCAAGAATCTCCTCGTCCGAGGTGCCCTGAACATTCGCGGCGCAGATGTAGTTGGCCGTGTTGATCGCGATGCTGCCGTCACCCTCGGGAGTAACTCCCTTGGCTTTCAAACCGTCGAGGAATGCCTGTGCTTGCGGGTTGACCTCTACTTCTGTCGGACCGGGGAAACCCTCGATGCTCTGGGGCTGCTCCGGCGGAGCCGTAGCGGCCGCTCCGGGACTGGTGGGCGCTGCGGACGCCGTTGTGGTCGCGCTCGCGGAAGCCGAACTGCTCGCAGCCGACGACGATGCCGCGACGGACGTCGTGGTCGGGGTGGAGGTGACCGTCGAGTCGTCACTTCCACAAGCGACGAGCATCCCACCGGCGATCAGTGTCAGAGAGCCCACTGCGATCGCGCGCGCAAAAGTATTTCGGTTACCCGAGAAAAGCGACATCAATGTCCGTCCTTGCCTTCAGTCGAAAGTCCATCATCAGGTTACGCAACGCACAGCGGGCAGGCACCGATCCGTGATCGGGCCCGCCCGCCGTGCGTTGTGTGTCGTACGTTGCGTCCTACGGGTGAATCTCGGTCTTGCCGTCGATCACCGTGATCCAGCCGAACTGGAAGTTCTGCTGAGTTCCACCGGGGATGTCGAACTTGTCACTGAGCGGGTATCCGAGCTTGCCGCCTTCGTAGCCGACACTCTTCCATCCGTCGAAGATCGGGCCGTTGGCGACGGACCAGGCGCCCGTTGCAGGGCTCCAGTAGATGTTGCCGCCGTCGAACTCCGTGAAGCGACCGTTGTCCTTGATCGCCACTTCGTTGGACTTCGGGAACCCGAGCCATCCGTTTTCCCAACCGAGTTCGCCGTACTTGCCCATGATCATGCCGAGCACGGCGTACGTGCCGTTTGCACTGTTGTACATGGCGCCGATTTCGAAGCCCTGCACGGCGCCGGCCTTGCCGGGGGTCGCGATCTCCGCTGCGGTGGGGTACTTGAGCGGGCCACCCTCGTAGCCCTGTGCTGCCCATTCGCTGAGGATCGCTCCGCGGACGGCGTGTGCGCCGGTCCACCAGGTCCAGTAGATGGAGCCGTTCTGGAAGTGGTTGAACCGTCCCTGACCGTCGGGGGTTCCGAGTTCAGGCGTGGTCGGGAAGCCGAGCGGGCCGGCAGCTGCGCCGGTGTTCATGTACTCACCGGCGATACGGCCCGCGATGGGGTTAGCGCCGGTGGCGGAGGTCCAGTAGATGCGGCCGTTGCGGAAGTCCTGAGCCAGGCCACCCGCGACGCTGTACTCGGCTGTGACGCAGTCACCGATCCAGCTGTTTGCCGCTGCGGTTGCCGCGATGGCACCCGAAGCGCCACATGCCGGCTTCTCCACGTCGGTGCCGAGCGCGTTGGCGAGCTGCGGCCACAGCTGATGAAGCTCGAACTGCCAGTACGGCCACGAGTGCGTGCCGGACGGGCGGTAATTGATCTGCGCGGGAATGCCGAGCGAGTTGAGCTTGGTCGCAAATGTCTGCGAGGTCAGGCGCGCAAGAATCTCGAGGCCCATACCGGCGTAGTTGGTGCTGACACCGGGGATTCCCGACGGCTGATCGTACGGTCCGGTGGTGCCGCTACCGCTCGAGACGTACAGGCTGACGCCCTTGAGCTTGTCGGCCTGGGTGTACGGATCGTGGGCTGCCCACTGCGGGTTCGACGGCGGGCCCCACATCGCTGCGGAGTTGAACTTGCCCGCGTCGTTCATCGCGAACTGGATTGCCTGCGGCATTCCGAGCGACGTCGTGGTGAGGATGCCCGAGAGCGACGCGGCGAACTTGAAGAATCCGGGGTTGCGCGCGGCAAGAGACATCGCGGCCGTGCCACCCATGGAGAGACCGACCACGCCGCGGGTCTGCGTTGTGCGCCAATCGTTCTCGAGGATGGACGGAAGTTCCTTGGTGAGGAACGTCTCCCACTGGTAGAACACACCGTTGTCGGCCTCGAGCCAGTCGGAGTAGAAGCTGGACTGTCCACCGACGGGGAGAATCACGTTGACGTTCTTGTCCGCGTAGAACGACTCGGCGTCGGTCTCGGCGGTCCAGCCGTTCTCGATGTCCGTGGCGCGAAGGCCGTCGAGCATCCAGACGGACGGGAAGGTTGCCGACGGGTTCACGTTCCAGTCGCGGGCCAGAAGGATCTGAACCTGAATGGGGATTCCCATCGACGGGGAGTTGATCCACAGTGCGACACGGCGCTCGCTGAGCCATTCGACCTTGCCGACGGTGGCGCCGCCCTGGTTCTGGGTTGCGGCGGGCGCGGTGAGGGCCGGACTCGGCGCAGCGGCAGCGGTTCCTGCCGTGGTCAGACCTGCTGCGATCGGCAGAACCAGCAGTGCTGCCAGCGCTCCGACGACCTTGGTTCTATAGGTCCCGAAGGACCGACTGCGGTCCCGCTTGGCAAGGCCTACTCGCATGAGTTCACTCTCTTTCCCTTACTTCCGGTCCGCGTGTCTTACTACCCGGTGTTTCACGTACTCGGTGTCTCACGTATTCGGTATCTCACGTGTTCAGTGCCTACGCGGCGAGGCATCTCTGCCTCGCACACCACCTCGGCGACCAGAGCCCTGTCGAAACTCTTTCTACACGGAAACGACTCCGACTAGGGGTTGCCGCGCTGTTACTGGTGGTGCAATTGTTACCGAAGTTCCTGTTTACGGCATCTCCAAAACAGAAGTGCCGTTCCGGTCTTCCTCACGGAAGTCCGGAACGGCACTTGTCTGTCTAGGTCTTGCGGTGATGCAGCGCCACGCAGTGATGCACGGTAAAGCGGTGAAGCATGGTCACCAGGCGTTCATGGTGTCGAGGATCTGGCCGCGGGCCTTGAACAGTTCCTCGGACCAGTACGCCCACGAGTGGGTGCCGTTGGACGGGAAGCTGTAGGTGGCCGGAATGCCGAGCGTGTTCATCCGGATCTGGAATGCACGGGTGTTGGCCAGCGCAAGTGCTTCGAGGCCCATGGCGTTTGCCGTGTTGTAGTAGCCGACCAAGCCCTTGGGGTTGTCGTACTTACCGGTCAGACCGCTCGCTGCGGAGATGTACATCGACAGGCCCTTGAGGCGAGGCGCGAAGACGAACGGGTCGTTGCGCAGCCATGCCGGGCTCCACGGGGGTCCCCACATGGAGTCGACGTTGAAGCGGCCGGCATCGAGCATCGCGACGCGGATTGCTTCACGCATACCGGGAGCCGAGATGTTCAGGTAACCCGACAGCGAGCCGGCGAACTTGAACTGGTCGCGGTGGTACGCGGCGAGAGTCAGTGCGGCACTGCCACCCATCGACAGGCCGAGGACAGCGTTGTTGTTAGGCGAGACGCCGTAGTTCGCGAGGAAGTTGGGCAGCTCTTCCGTGAGGAAGGTTTCCCACTTGTAGGTCATCTGCTGACCGTTGAAGTTCGAGGGTGCGTACCAGTCGGTGTAGAAGCTGGACTGTCCGCCGACCGGCATCACGAGGGTGATGTTGTCGTTGCGGTACTGCTCGAGAGCGTTGGTCTCGAAGCTCCACGCATTGGCGTCGTCACGAGCGCGGAGGCCGTCGAGCAAGTAAAGGGCAGCGTTTCCGCCGCGAGCGGCCCACTGGACCTGAACCTTGATGTTGCCCATCGTGGAGGGCACCCACAGCTCTTCGAATCCGCCCCACGGCGCGGTCTGGACCGGTGCAGCGTGCGCGGGAGCAGCGGTAGCAACTGCGCTACCGGCGACGCCTGCGGCAAGGGGAAGCACGAGTGCTGCCGCACCGATGGCAAGTGCTCGGTGCTTGAGGCGCTGTGTCAGCCTCGTCGGGGCAAATCGCATGGATACTGCTCTCTCTCTTCGTCTGCGGTAGCTACCCCCGACTAGGGGAAGTACCGACGGATTCCGTCGGGGAACAGGTATGTGCGCCAGCCTGGACAAACCAGACTGGCAGCGGACCTCGTTCCAAGTCACACTGCGCTCGGTGGACCCTATGTCACAGGTTTGGTTGTGACAAATGGATCTCAACCACCGGGCGCTTCTCCCCTGGTGCTCACGGGAGCATTTCGGGTAGGTGAATCGTCTTCGGATACATCGGCGCCGATCACGGGAGCGTTACGGGATCGCAACATGTTTTCTCCTACGGCATAGTGATCTGCATCACTTTTGGGTTTCAAGTGGCACAAGACCACATCGCTGTAGTTCGTACGCGGGCACTCGATCGAATCGATATTTTGCCAAGTCGAATGCCTGACGGAAGTTCTGCTTGAATCGCGCCCACGTCAATTCACTGCGGTAGGAGGTCAGCAACTCCTGCGTTTCCGGACAGGTCAGCGCCAGCTTCGCGTCAGCTACCCATTCCTCGTCGAGGAAGAAGGGCAGCCACGGGTGGACGTCGACCATCCCGGTGTCCGCAACCACCCAATCCGGATACAGGTTCTTGTCGTGACCGATCCGGCCGTCTTCCAGCCTCTCCGTGTGCGCGGCGAGCGGGTACGCCAATCCCATCTGATCGAGCACACGAACGTCGAGCCCGACGTTCATGCTCGTCATACCGAGGTTCAGGAAGAAAACGACATGCTCGCCCGATTCGTCTATCGGCCCTGGCGGCGGAACGACGAACCACGCGTTGTAACTGGGAGACGGAATGAGTAGTCCACCGTCCGGGGTGTCCGCGATGGTCTCGACCATTGCTCGCATCCAGGGGTAGTCGAGGTAGTCCTCGGCTCGGATCGGATGCTCGTGACCGGTGTTGAGAGCGTAGAACGCACGCTCGTCGACGATGCCCGAGCGTCCGACGATCGAGCCTTCCGGCATGCCGGTGGTATTTGCGGCGACGGCTGCCCACACGATGGTCCCCACCCACAGCACTGCGGAGACACCGAAGATCGCGGTGTCCCGGTTGCGGCCGAATGCCGTGCGCGCTGGGACGCGAAGCGGAATGACCGCCACCGGGATCAGAAGGCAGAACAACACCGGAAGCAGGACGCGGCCGTGCATGAAGTCGCCACCGACTCGAACCGAGTACACACCCAGAATCAGGCCGCTACCGAGAATGAACGTGACAACGGCGCGTGGGGTGCGCAACCACGCCTGCAACCGCACCCAGCGCGACCCTGAAACGGTCTGGGGCGCGGACGTGCGCTCGTTCCTGCCGATCGCAAGAAGTAGCAGCGCACCGACCAGGAGAAACAGCAAAGGCAACCACAGCAAGTACGGTCCGACGAGATTCCACAGATAGGCAAATCCTTGCGACCACTTTGCACCGCCTGCATCCTTCGAGACCGCGGTATTGGGGTACGGAAGCCCGTAATAACCCATGCGCCAGATCTGGTACGCCACCGGAACGAGTCCGGCGACAACCACGATCATCGCGCGGACCTTCCACGTCAAGCCTGCGGACACGACGATCATCATCAGCGCGAGAGCACCAGGGATCGCCATCTCCGGGCGCACGAGGGGCCCGAGCCCGGCAACAAAAGAGAGAATCAGAATCGACGCCGTCGACGGTACTGACGCCTGTGCCCACCGAACCATCAGCAACCACAGCAGCGCGATCCAGAAGATCACCAGGCACGTCTCGAGGCCGGACGTCGCAAAATCTCGGGCGGGCGGAACAGCAATGTAGACGAGAACGCCGGCCGGAACGAGGAAAACCGTCCCGCCGACGCCTGGTCGCAGATCGCGGTACAGGCGGGCCGTTCCGAGCATCGCCAAGACCACAGCTGCGGTCGAGAGCACCAAAGCGATTGCCAGGACGACATATTCGAGCCGGATCTGCGTCAGCCAGCCGAAGGCGTAGACGATGTACGTCCACGCGGTACTCGTATTCGCCTCGACGCGTTCACCGGCATTGAAGACGGGGCCGTTGCCGGCCAGCAGATTTCGCACCGTGCGCAGGACGATCAGTCCGTCGTCGGCGATCCATCGACGCTCCCACGCTCCCCAGAACGTGAGGACGGCAGCAAGCACCACCCCGCCGAGGAAAACTGCTCGGTTAGGGGTGGTGCTCGGTGCCGCGGTGTCGGCGACCTGGTCGGCTTCAGTGGCCGGCTCAGACGATGTAGACAGCGACACCCACTACTCCGATCCACGCCACTGCGAGGAATTGCAGAACCCGGTCACCGAGCGCGATTTCCTCGGGCTCACCGGCTTCGCCGCCGTCGACGTCCACGGCGTACCGCAGCACTGCGACAGTGAAGGGGACCATCGAAATGGCGTACCAGTTGGTGCCCTTGATGTCGTCCTGCTGGAAGGCCCACAGTCCGTAGCAGAGCACGAGTGCCGTCGCGGCCATCGTCCACACGAACCGCAGGTAGGTCATCGTGTAGCTCTCGAGCGACTTGCGGATCTTGGCGCCGGTACGTTCGGCCAGCTTCAGTTCGGCGTACCGCTTTCCGGCAGCCATGAAGAGCGAACCGAATGCCATCATCAGCAGGAACCACTGCGACAGTTCGATCTCGGCTGCGACGCCACCGGCTATGGCGCGCAACAGGAATCCGGACGACACGATGCAGATGTCGATGACGGCCTGGTGCTTCAAACCGAAGCAGTACGCAAGCTGGATGACGATGTACACGGCCATCACCACGGCAAGTTGCCAGTTGGCGATGAACGAGAGAGCGATCGAACCGGACAGCAGCACCACGGCCATGCCGTACGCGATGTTGACGGGCAGAACTCCGGCCGCGATGGGGCGGAAGCGCTTGGTGGGATGCGCTCGGTCTGCCTCGACGTCCATCGCGTCGTTGACGAGGTAGATACCGGACGCCGCCATGCAGAACACGACAAATGCCAGCGCGACGGGCAAGAGCACGTCGGCTTCGGTGGCTGTGCCGGCCGCGATAGGCGCGGCGAGCACGAGAACGTTCTTGACCCACTGGCGTGGGCGGAGCGCCTTGACGATGCCGGCGGGCAGGGACTTAGGGGGTCCGCTGACCGTGGCCGCTTCCTCGCTCATTTCTCTCCATATTTCTGTTCGGCCTTATGCACCAGCGCCGCGGATGCGGCGCCCAGTGCCGCACCGGCAAGCACGTCGGTCGGGTAATGAACTCCCAGAACCAGGCGCGAAAGCATCATCGGGGGCACCAGCAACGCCGGTAAGGGTAGCCCGGTGAGTCGACCGATCAGGAATGCCGCCGCCGTCGTCGACGTGGCGTGCGAGGACGGGAAGCTCAGCTTGCTCGGCGTCGAGACGTTGACCTGCAACGACGGGTCGGACGGGCGTTTGCGCCGCACGACACGCTTGATCACGACCGACGCGGCGTGTGCCCCGAAGGCACCGACTGCAGCGCCAGCCCATTCGCGGCGACGCGGCTTGTCGACGGCAGCGCCGACGGCAGCGATCGCGATCCAGCCGAGTGAGTGCTCACCGAAGTGCGACATTCCGCGAGCAACGGCGACGGCTCCAGGCACCTGCCCGACGGTCGACTGGATTCCGGCGAGGATCCTGACCTCGGGAGATACAGCCTCGGGAGATACAGCCTCAGGAGATACCGAAGACACGTTCCCACCTTTCCGTGCTGGTCAGTGAAGGAACGGCATCCTGGTACTGCTTCTTCAGTTCGGGGAACCTGGCAGCAAGTTCGCGGCGCAACCGGGTGGCTTCCTTGAGCAGTTCGAGTGCCTGCTTGGGGTTGCGCTTGCGGTAGACGACTCCGCGGCCGTCGGCGGTGGTGACGGTGACGCCGTCCACCTGCGAGAGCAGGAACCAGCGGGCGTCGATGGTCGGCACGTTGAGCTGGGGTCGCTCGAGGTGTTCGGCCTTGGCCGGCTTCACGTTGTGAACGGCGGCCCGAAGGACTCGGGTCACCTTCGCGACGGTGGTGAGCGGCAAGCTCACGTCTCCGACGTCGGCACCTGACGGCAGTGGCAGTTCCGTCGACGACGGCAGTACGACGGCGTCGGAGAATTCCTTGCGCTGGGCGTGTACCTCGCCGAGTGCGGTCGGCAGCATGTTCGCGACGTGCTCGGGGCCGGCGAGGAAGTCGGCGATGGCCTTGTTCTGGATTGCGACGGTGGAGTACTCGAGGCACAGCAGGTGCTTGAGCGTTGCCTTCACCGTGTTGACCACGAGGCCGCGTCCGTTGCCCGGCATGTGCAGTGCGGCAACCACGAGACGGTTGCGGAGGTGGAAGTACGCCTGCCAGTCGATGGCGTCGTCCTTGTCGCTCCACGCCATGTGCCAGATCGCGGCACCCGGAAGTGTGACGGTCGGGTAGCCGGCTTTCTTTGCGCGCAAACCGTATTCGCAGTCGTCCCACTTGATGAAGAGCGGGAGTGGCTGCTTGATTTCTTCGGCGACCTGGCGCGGGATCATGCACATCCACCAGCCGTTGAAGTCGACGTCGATGCGGCGGTGCAGGAGCTTCGATTCGCGCAGCGGCTTCTTCGAGAAGTCGTGGTCGTATTCGACGTTCGGCGCTGCGGTCCACATGAAGATGCCGCGGTTGACCACTTCACCCATCACATGGAGGTGGCTGCGTTCCTGCAGGTTGAGCATCTGGCCGCCCACCAGCATCGGCGATTTCGCGAACCTAGAGAAGGACAGGGCGCGCAGGATCGAGTCGGGTTCGATCTCGATGTCGTCGTCCATGAACAGGATGTGCTGGCACGACGTGTTCTTGAGTGCCTCGTACATGATTCGGCTGTATCCGCCGGAGCCGCCGAGGTTGCCCTGATCGTGAATGGTGAGCCGATCACCAAGCGCTGCAGCAGCTTCGGCGAATCCTGGCTCGTCGCGCACCTTGCGGGTGCCCTGATCCGGCATGATGACTGCCTTGATCACGTCGGACACCAGCGGATCGGATGCCAGCGCGGCAAGTGCCTTCACGGCATCCGTCGGGCGGTTGAACGTCGGAATACCCACGGCGACAGTCGCTTCGCCGGGAGCCTCGACGGGGGCGTACCAGCCGCCGCTCTCGACAACCACGGCCGAATCGGTGGTGATGTCGAACCAGATCCAGCCACCGTCTTCGAACGGAGCAAGCTCGACGTCGAATTCCAGAGCTGCATCACCGTCGGCAAATTCTTTGCCTTCCACGTGAATTCGCGAGGAATCCGCCTTGGAACGGTAGATGTCGACGCGGCCGTGGCCGGACAGTTCCAGACGCAGGACCACCGATTTCAGGATGGACCAGCGTCGCCAGTAGCTGGCAGGGAAAGCGTTGAAGTAGGTGGCAAACGAGACCTCGGTCTCGGCGCCGAGCGCT
Organism: Rhodococcus sp. ACPA4; assembly: GCF_002300185.1. Classification (NCBI taxonomy): domain Bacteria; kingdom Bacillati; phylum Actinomycetota; class Actinomycetes; order Mycobacteriales; family Nocardiaceae; genus Rhodococcus; species Rhodococcus sp. ACPA4. The sequence continues at coordinate 4,750,751 of NZ_NSDY01000001.1, read as the reverse complement.
ACAGACGTGCGCGACGTCGAGTGCGCCCGCCGACTGTTGGACCAGGACTCTTCCAAGTAGAGCGTACGAACGTCGAGTGGTTCACCGGCGCGCGGCAGGATGATCCGCTGGAGAAGCGACTTACCGAGGTAACTCACCTCGTCCCCCACGTCGGCGTTTTCACCCTCGAGTAGATGACGTGCGTTCATTCGCTCTCCCCTGCCAATTCCGCACCCGATTCCAGATGCGGACGCAGGGTGTTCTCGAACATCGTCAGCGCACTGGCGATGGCCATGTGCATGTCGAGGTACTGGTAGGTGCCCAGGCGGCCACCGAACAGCACCTTGTTGTCAGCGGTTTCCGCCTTGGCGCGTGAGCGGTACGCGGCGAGCTTGGCGCGATCCTCCGGCGTGTTGATCGGGTAGTACGGCTCGTCGGTCGACTCGGCGAAGCGTGAGAACTCGCGCATGATGACGGTCTTGTCGGCCGGGTACTCGCGTTCCGGGTGGAAGTGGCGGAACTCGTGGATGCGGGTGAACGGGACGTCCGCGTCGTTGTAGTTCATGACCGGGGTGCCCTGGAAGTCGCCGACTGGCAGAACTTCGGTCTCGAAGTCGAGGGTCCGCCAGCCCAGCTCACCTTCGGAGTAGTCGAAGTAGCGGTCGAGCGGGCCGGTGTAGATGACGGGTGCGTCGGGGTTGGCGCTGCGCAGCTCGTCCCGGACGTCGAAGTAGTCGGTGTCGAGGCGGACCTCGATCTTGGGGTCCGTGACCATGTTCTCGAGCCACGCGGTGTAACCGCCGACGGGCAGGCCCTCGTACGTGTCGTTGAAGTAGCGGTTGTCGAAGTTGTAGCGGACCGGCAGGCGGCTGATGTTGGCCGCGGGCAGCTCCGTGGGATCGGTCTGCCACTGCTTGGCGGTGTAGTCACGCACAAAGGCTTCGTACAGAGGGCGGCCGATCAGCGAGATCGCCTTCTCCTCGAGGTTGGAGGCGTCCTTCGCATCGATCTCGCTGGACTGCTCCGCGATGAGCGCGCGTGCCTCTTCCGGCGTGAAGTACCGGCCGAAGAACTGCGAGACGAGGCCGAGCCCCATGGGGAACTGGTACGCCTGGCCCTTGTGCAGCGCAAAGACGCGATGCTGGTAGTTCGTGAATTCCGTGAACTGGGTGACGTAGTCCCAGACCTTCTTGTTGGAAGTGTGGAACAGATGCGCTCCGTACTTGTGGATCTCGATGCCTGTCTCCGGCTCGGGCTCGGAGTAGGCATTGCCACCCAGGTGGTGACGGCGATCCAGAACCAGCACTCGCTTACCCAACTGGGTGGCGGCGCGCTCGGCGATGGTCAGCCCGAAGAATCCCGAACCGACGACGATGAGGTCGTACTGAGCAAGGGCGGTCTCTGAATTTGCAGCGGTCACGATGAACCAGGGTATCGGACCTGATCTACCGGGGGCGTATTAGCAGTCGTGATCACACCCGCTGTGGAACCGATACCCCGGTCCGATGCGTCCAAGCACGTGGGCTGCCCGGGTGGGCAGCGGGAGGTGGGGCCCGACATGACACGCATAGCCGGAGCGCTGATGCTGGCGACCGTTCTGATCTCGGTGGTGACCGGATGCGGTCGCAGCGTCGAAGGGACTGCGCGGGCTCAGGCGGCAACGGCCACGCTCGAACAGTCCCCTACCAGCACCACACCGTCCCCCGAACCAGCAGCCGACGACGGTTTGTGCGACATTCCCGACGACGTCGCGACGGAGTTGAACGTCGACAAGTCCACCGCTGAGCGGTCGATGGAATCGGCTACCACGCTGCTGGACGACTGCGCGTGGCGTGGCCCGGATTTCGAGTTGCGAATCGCGAGCTACGACGTTGTTGCCGCCCCATTTGCAGCGCGTCTTGCGCAGGAAGTCTCAGCCGACAGCAAAGAAATCACCATCGGCACACATCAGGCATTTGTTCTCACCCAATCCGAGGAGGAGTTCGAACCCGGCTGCGTGATCGTCCTGGACATGACGGACAACAGCATGGTGGTCATCAGGGAAGACGACACCTACATCAGTCGCGCCAGCATGTGTTCTCGCGTCCGTTCTGCCGCGACCACCATCGAAGACGCCCTGGAGTGAGACGGCCAGGGCGTCCTCGAGAGCTGGCGTCTACAGGCTCTTCGCGATGATTCCCTTCATCACTTCGTTGGCGCCGGCGTAGATCTTCTGCACGCGGGAGTCTTCGTACATGCGCGCGATCGGGTATTCGCGCATGTAGCCGTAGCCGCCGTAGAGCTGAACACAACGGTCGACGACGGCACACTGCTGCTCGGTGAGCCAGTACTTGACCATCGCGGCGTCCGCACCGTCGAGTTCACCGTTGAGGTGATCCTCGATGCAGTTGTCGAGGAACACCCGGCAGGTGCGGGCGATGGTCTGGCACTCGGCCAGTTCGAATGCTGTGTTCTGGAACTCGAAGAGACTGTGCCCGAACGCTTGACGCGCCTTGGTGTACGCGACGGTCTCCTCGACGGCCCGCTCGATGGTTCCGATGGCCTGGGCGCCGATGATGAGACGCTCTTGCACCAGCTGCGCCATCAGCTGACCGAAGCCGAGGCCTTCGGACTCGCCCAGGAGATTCGAGACGGGAACGCGGACGTCCGTGAACGAGAGCTCGGACGTGTCGGCTCCGTGCTGGCCGACCTTGTCGAGCACGCGGCCAACGGCAAAGCCTTCGCAGTCGCGCAGATCGACGATCAAGAGCGAAACACCCTTGGCGCCGGCCTTGGGGTCCGTCTTGACGGCGAGCACGATCATGTCGGCGCTGCCACCGTTGGTGATGAATGTCTTCGACCCGTTCACCACGTAGTGGTCGCCGTCGCGGATCGCCGACGTCGTGATGGCCTTGAGGTCGGAACCTGTTCCCGGCTCGGTCATTCCGATGGCGCCGAGGATTTCACCCGTCGCCATTCCCGGCAGCCACGCCTTCTTCTGCTCTTCGTTGCCGTACTCGAGCACGTAGTGCGCGACGATGCCACTGTGCACGGAGTTACCAAGCGCGTAGTCGCCGCAGTACCCCTGTGCCTCGAAGACAGCGAGGTCATGCGCGAAGGTTCCGCCGCCCCCGCCGTATTCCTCGGGAATGGAGCAGCACAGCAGGCCCAGCTTGCCGGCTTCGAGCCACACGGAACGGTCGACGCGATGCTGAGCGTCCCACTGCTCACGCTTCGCGATCAGCTCACGATCGAAAAATCCGCGGGCCAGCTCGGCGACTGCAGTGATCTCGTCGTCGTACCACGACGGCTTGCGCTTGGTTCCCATGATCAGACTCGCTTGAGCAGGGCGGCGAGGGCCTGCCCGCCACCGATGCACATGGTGACGATGCCGAATTCGAGGTCGCGACGGACCATGTCGCGGGCTGCGCGCAGGGTAAGGATCGCGCCGGTTGCGCCGACGGGGTGTCCGAGCGCGATGGCGCCGCCGTACGGGTTGGTCTTCTCCGGGTCGAGGCCGGCGTCACGGATGACGGCGATGGCCTGCGAGGCAAACGCCTCGTTGACCTCGGCGGTGCCGATATCGGACGGCTTCAAACCTGTTTGCGCAAAGAGCTTTTCCAGGGCGAGCACGGGAGCGTAGCCCATCAGGCCGGGCTCCATGGCTGCCGTCGTGACGGCTTCGAGCGTGACCAGACCGGTCAGGCCGCGCTTGGCTGCCTCGGTGCCCGTCGCGAGAACGAGGGCTGCGGCGCCGTCGTTGATGCCCGACGCGTTACCGGCGGTGACGGAGCCACCCTCTTCGAATGCGGGGCGCAGCTTCGCGAGGGTTTCCATCGTGGTGCCCGGCTTGGGGTGCTCGTCCTCGGTGATGGTGACGGAGCGACGGCCACCGGTTTCGACCGCGGTGATCTCCTCGGCGAAAGCGGCCTTTGCGGCGTCGGTGGCGGCGCGTCGCTGCGATTCGACGGCAAACTCGTCCTGCTGCTCGCGGCTGACGCCGTACTTACGGGCGACGGCTTCGGCGGTGCGGCCCATGTGGGCGTTGCTGAAGGGATCGGTGAGCATCGCGACGGTGCCGTCGACGAGGCCGTGATCGCCCAACTTGAAGCCGGCGCGGGCGGAGAAATCGTAGAACGGCATGCGGGACATGCTCTCGTCGCCGCCGGCGAGCGTGATGGCGGCAGCGCCCCAGCGCATCTGCATTGCTGCCGACCAGATTGCCTGCAGACCGCTGCCACAGAGGCGGTTGACGGTATACGCGGGAACGTTCTCGGGCAGTCCGGCTGCGATGCCGACGCGGCGCGCGTTGTAGGCGTCTGGACCGACCTGGCCGATGCAGCCCATGACAACCTCATCGATGTCCTCAGGTGCGACGCCGGCGCGGGTCAGCGCGGCCTTGGCAGCCGTGGCGCCGAGCTCGTGTGCGGGGACGTCCTTGAAGACGCCACCGAAGCTACCGACCGGGGTGCGAGCCCCGTCGACGATGACGATCGGTTCGGGTGTGGTCATGATTGTCCCCATCTGCTGTGCGCACGGCGCTCGAAATTCTCGGTCCGTGGCCGATACTAGGACATCTAAGTATCGCGCAGATGGGGACGTAGGCGTCAGGCCTTTGTAGTGACTGCCACTGTTGTCGTTTCCACCGTTGGGGTTACCTCTGCCGGGGCGGCCCCGGTCTTGTTGTCGTCCGTCTTGTCGTCGTTGCGGTAGCGGTAGAGCCCGATGCCCACGAGGATCGCCGCAAGACCCAGGGACACGAACATCTGGCTACGGGTCGAGTCGAGGACGACCATGCCGATGCAGAGCGCGATGATCGCGGCAATGGTGGCGTAGGTGAGATACGGGAAGAGCCACATCTTCAGTTCCAGTTCCTGGCCCGACGCTTCGAGCTTGCGACGAGTTCGCAACTGGGACACGGAGATAACGAGCCACACGAAGAGCGCGATCGCACCGGAGGAGTTCACGAGGAACAAGAACACCTTGTCCGGGGACAGGTAGTTCATGCCAACCGTCAGGAATCCGACGATGGTCGAGACCAGCACGGCGCGCATCGGGACACCGGTCTTCTCGATGCGGGAGAGCGACTTCGGGGCGTCGCCGCGTCCGGCGAGGGAGAAGATCATGCGGCTTGCGGTGTACAGGCCGGAGTTCAGGCAGGACAGGACTGAGGTGAGAACAACGACGTCCATGATGTTGCCCGCGGCCGGGATGCCGTACGAGTCCATGACGGCGACGTACGGGCTGAGCGCGACAGATGCGCTGTCCCACGGCAGCAGGGTGACGACAACGGCGATCGAGCCGATGTAGAAGATGAGGATTCGCCACACGACGGATTTGACGGCTGCGCGAACAGCTTCCAGCGGATTAGCCGATTCACCAGCGGCAATGGTGGCGATTTCAGCTCCGAAGAACGAGAACACCACCACAAGGACTGCGGCGAGCATGGCTCCCGTGCCGTTGGGCAGGAATCCGCCGTGGCCGGTCAGGTTGGTCATGCCTGGTGCTTCGACGCCTGGCATCCATCCACAGATCGCGACGACACCCATGCCGAGGAACGCGATGATGGCAACAACTTTGATGGACGCGAACCAGAACTCGAACTCACCGAACGACTTGACCGAGATGATGTTGGTCAAGGTCAGCACGATCATCAGAATCAGTGCCCAGGTCCATTGCGGAACACCCGGTACCCATCGGTTCATGATGAGAGCGCCTGCGGTGGCCTCGATTCCGAGGACGATGATCCAGAACCACGCGTACAGCCAGCCGATGGAGAAGCCGGCCCAGCGGCCGATGGCCTTGTCTGCGTACGAGGAGAACGACCCGGTTTCCGGGGACGCTGCCGACATCTCACCGAGCATGCGCATCACGAGGATGACGACGACGCCGGCAAGTGCGTAGGAAATCAGGACGCCTGGGCCCGTTTCCTGGATCGCCACGCCGGAGCCGACAAACAGTCCGGCCCCGATGACGCCTGCGATCGCGATCATCGACAGGTGCCGCTTCTTCAGCGTGTGCTGAAGCGCGGGTTGGTCCGTACTGGACATCGAAACTCCTTGTGGGATTCTCCGGTGGGATTTTGGTGGCGCTTTTTGGCTAGCGCCAGTGTCGGACCTCGAACCCCCTCGCGACAGGCTCCACTTTGTACAAACGTGACCGCAGGCACTACATAGTGGCGCGAACAAGGTGTCAGACTGAACCCATGCCCATCACCCTGCGCCAGCTCTGCGCGACCGAACAGTTCGGCCTGCGAGTACTGGCCGGGCAAGATCAGCTCGACCGCACCCTGACCTGGGCACATGTCTCCGAACTCCCCGACCCGACGCCCTTCCTCGACGGCGGCGAATTACTCCTCATCACCGGGGTGTCGCTACCCATGACGGCCGCGGGAACAACCCGATTCGTGCGGACCCTGGTGGGCGTCGGAATTGCCGGAATCGGTTTCGGAACCGGCCTCGGATACGAGGAAGTACCGCAGGCTCTCGTAGATGCGGCCACACGTTTCAACGTGCCCCTTCTCGACGTCCCCCTGCGAACGCCGTTCATCGCACTGACAAAAGCGGTGTCCCGGGCGCAGTCCGAGGACGATATGAAAGCCCTGCGCAACAACTATCAGAGCGTGCGACGGCTCCTCCAAGCCGCTGTGACGGTCAACGGGACCCGAGCAGTTGTGCGCCGGGTCGCGGAGTTGATCGGCGGATGGGCGGCACTGCTGGACTCGGCAGGCCACACCGTCGAGATCTCGCACACCGCCGCGGCCGCGGGAATCGAGCGCACCGCTCCCGAGCGTGACGCCCGCCCGATGGAGGTCAGCTTTGTCACGAGCGAGAACGAGGACGTGATCTCCCATCCCCTGACAACGTCGCGGGGAAAGCTGATGGGATACCTCGTCGCCGGCTGCCCCGGCGCCGTCGGGTCACTGAATCAGGGCATCGTGATCACCGCCGCTTCCCTGTTGACGCTTATGACGGCCCGCACGCGAGATGCACAGCTGACGATGAATCACTTACGCACGGTGGCGATGCATCAGCTCTTCGAGGGCCAGAATACGCTCGCGCGCAACATCTCCGGAGAGCTGTGGGGCGGATTTCCGATTGAACCCTTTCAGGTTTTCCACGTCGCGGGCCCCGTCGGCCTACTCGAGAGCGTGTCCGTCTCATTGCTCGACGGCCTCAGCCGCGATTTGGCATTCGGCATCACCGACGGCGCGCTCATCGCCGTTGTGTCGGCTACGGACAGCGAACGAATTCTCGCTCGTATCAAAGGTATCGACGTAACCGTCGGAGTGTCGGACATGCTGTGGTGGGACGATCTCTCGCGGGCCAGAAGGCAGGCCGCGCAGGCAGCAGCCGAGGCCAGTGCCCGTAACCTGCCGTCGATGCGTTTTGCGGAACTCTCCGAAAGTGGATTGTCGGCGTTTCTCGATCCCGATCGGTCGACGGCTTTTGCGGCGGCCCATCTTCGACCGCTACTCGAAGCAAAGGGTGGCAGCGACCTCTACCGGACCTTGGCCATGTGGCTGGCCCACAACGGAGTGGGAGACGCTGCGGCCACTGCACTGAATATTCACCGACATACGTTGCGCAGCAGGCTCGCTCGCATCGAGAGCCTGCTCCAACTCGATCTCAGCTCCCCTACCGAACGGGCCGAGCTGTGGCTCGAATATCGACTGCTCGGCGACGCCCCCACCATCTGATCTCCGGGCCGTAAACGACCTGTCGGGCCTACACCGGATTGCGGCGAGGCCCGACAGAATCGTTTTTGTGCGAGGTAAATATCGACCGATCTTCCCCTAGCTCATATCCGTCGGTATCCACTCGCGGAGCACGTTGGCATCAACTACCTGCGCACCCAAAATCTCGGTCCAGATGATGGTTCCATTTTCGAAGACGCGGAAGGTGCCGGCCTCGGAGGGCAATTGCATCTCCGGGCCGACCGGAGCGCCGAGAGTGCCGGTGGCGCCACCGAACTCTCGATACTTTGCCTCGATCTGCGTCTCGACAACCGTACCGGACGAATCAGTAATTTGCGAATTTAGTTCTGGCGCTACAGTTTCCGATACCGGACTCTCTACCACACCAGCGCCGTCACCGATAGTGAACCAGTCGGATTTCAGCCCCAATTTCATCCTCGCCTGCATTCCGGTGACACCGACGGTTGCCTTTGTTCCGACAACTTCGAGAGCCGTGACGCGGCCGCCGTCGACGCCGAGGCCGTTTCGGGAGAGAACTTTCAGCGACGTCAATTCGCCGACCCCGAAGGCCTCCGCGATCTCGCCGGCGGAAAACATCTGCGTCCAGTCGTGATTGGGCGAGATGGTGTCACCTTCGTCTGCCACAGCCGGGAATGCTCCACCTGAGCTGTAACCGCCTGTGGACGAGGAGAATTCGGTTGCCACGATGTCGCCGTCGCGTGAGAGAACTGCGCCGGTTGTACTGCGCACGGCCTCGGTGGTTCGTGGATCTTCCTTGCCTGCGCCGCCGTAGACCTGGCAGTCCTGCGTGTCGCAGGTGTCGGCGTAAGAGCTGCGATGCTCGACTGCGGCATACGACCGCGCGGCGACGGCCTGGGCCCGCAGTGCTTCTGCCCCACCGGAATCGGCCCAATCGGCCTTCGCCTCCACCGGCACCACTCCGAGTAGGTAGTCCTCCATGTCGAGCAGGTTGACCGTGCGCGCCGCGCCGTTGTCGAGCACAACACCAAGCGCGCCGCGATACGGGGCGTTGTCGTCGCACATCGTCAAGAACTGGTCGGCGGGCCGGTCCGGGGACAGATCTACCGGATCCACCCACGGATGGTTTGTGACCGCTTCCCAGACGACACCGCCGCCGCAGCCGCTGGTGACGACAACGCTGGCGCCACCTCCGGGAAGTGCGGTCAGGTGGGCGGCTTCACCGGGCGCGGTGCGCTGTCCGTTCACGACCATTCCGGCGGCGGAGTACACGTCGAGAGTTTCGTCGTCGCGGGCTGTCAGCCGAACGCTCATCTGAGCGGGCGGCATGGAGTCGAGAACAGTACCCCCGTAGTAGTGGCTGAGAATTCGCTCGCCGGACCAACCCTGGTTTTTGGCGTAGCCGTAAGCGCCCCATTGCCCCATTCCGCGGCCGTGGCCGTTGCCATGGCCGGAGAGAGTGAATTGGGTGTCGGCGGACACGACGGGCATAACCGACGGCTCGTCCTGGTACAGAGTTCCGATACCTCCGACCGCAATTCCGAGCGCCAGAGCGGGAATCAATCCCAGCACGGAGATACGCATCACGGAACGGCGTCGACCGGGTCCACTCACCAGGAAACGGCGTCTAACAGGCTTTTTACCTGCGGTTCCGCTTCGCTCGTTCTTCGCCATCAACGCTCTCCTCATCGCCACCGGACTCACGGGGCTGCGAAGTCGGTTCTCCGCACGTGGTCCAGTCCACAACGATTTGGCTAAAGTCTCACCCTAAGGTTGAGCGTTATGGACTCTTGTGACTAGTGTGGCAAGAGTGCCTGGACTTAGCAACACCAGTCACACGAGTCACATCCGCATCACGAGTTGCAGACATATGCGACCGAAAGATGGAGTTGATCCGCGCAACATGGCCTCCGACCTGCTCGGATCCGGTTCCGGCCGATTCTGTTCGAGGCCGTTACCGGCCCTGAAATTCGCTCGTAAGTAACTACAACCGAGGAGTCATCCCTTGCCACACCGTCGACCGAAGCCCTCATTCGTACTTGGGGCCGTAGCCGCACTGGCTGTCGCAAGTCCTTTTGCGGTATACGGCCTCACTAACGACACGCCTGACGTCCGCTCGGCAAACGAGACGTCGTCCGTGGCGGTGCCCACCCAGATCTCGCAGGTTCTGCTCGCGTCGGTTCCCGACATCGTCATTCCGCTCAAGGAACTGACGGGGCTCGATCTGCCCGACATCAACCTCGGCGATCTCAAGGCACTGATCCCCACCGACATCGCGCTGCCTCCCGGGATCACGATTCCGACGGAGCTTCTGCCGGCACCGGCCGATCCGGCCGCGCCGACGGAAACGCCTGTTCAGGATGAGGAATTCCCCGGCGCTGTGGTTAAGCAACTCACTCGCGACGCCCCGTTCAGCATGGTCGCGTTGACCTCGGACACCGTCGATTCGGCGCAGTCCAAGATCCGCGCGCTGTCCGAGGACGGCATCTGGGGCCCGTGGTTCTCCCCCGACGCCATCGACGCCGAACAGGCGACGAATACTCTCTCCGCCACCGAGCCCCTCTACGTCGGGCTCACCAAGGCCATCCAGATTCTGACGCCGCGCGACGCACCGGCAACCGATGCAGCACCCGCGCCCGCCTCATCGGCGCCGGTAGAGGTAGCGCCCACCACCGAGGCCGCCCCGGCTCCCGAAGGCGAACTCGGTTACACCCCGGCATCGGTGTCGAAGCCGCTTCGCCAGGTCGAGACCACCGCTGACGAGGTCACGGCCGTGCTCATCGATCCGGGCACCAGCCCGTCGGACGACAATCTGCAGGCAGTTGCGGCGCCGTTCTCGACCGGTGGTCCCGCAGTGATCACTCGCTCGCAGTGGGGTGCTGACGAAGGCCTGCGTTGCGACGGCCCGACGTACGACGACGGCCTCGGCGGTGCCACCGTGCACCACACCGCGGGAGTGAACAACTACACGAAGGCCGAGTCGGCTGGGATCGTTCGTTCGATCTACGCCTACCACGCACAGACGCTCGGCTGGTGCGACGTCGGATACAACGTGCTCGTCGACAAGTACGGTCAGATCTTCGAAGGCCGCGCAGGCGGTCTGGACAAGCCCGTCCAGGGTGCGCATGCCGGTGGTTTCAACGAGAACACCGTCGGTATCGCGATGATGGGTGATTACTCCACCGTTCAGCCGTCGTCGGCGATGCTGAATTCGGTAGGTCAGTTCCTCGGGTGGCGGCTCAAGTTGGCCGGTCTCAATCCGATGGGCCGCACCACGATGTACTCCGAAGGCACGCCGTACACGCCGTACCCGCAGGGTGCTGCAGTCGATTTGCCGATCATCTTCGCTCACCGTGACGTCGGAAGCACCGCCTGCCCGGGCGATGCCGCGTACGCCCGCATGGGTGAAATCCGCCAGATCGCAGCCAATGCGGCTAACGGAGTAACGGCCCCGGCCAACCCCGTCACGCCTCCCGTGCAGAAGCCCAACACTCCGGCTGACACCGTTGCCGGTGGCACCGGGTCTTCCGTGACGGACCTCGTCAACCAGGTTCTGAAGTTGACCGACAACTCCCCGCTCGCACAGAAGTGGATCGCCGAAGGCGGCGACCTCGGCCGACTCGGTGAGGCGATCACCGGAGAACTGCAGGCAAAGTTCGGCAATCTGGGAGCGTTGTTCCAGAACGGCGCTATCTACACCTCCCCCAACGGGGGCGTATACACCGTGGTCGGCGAGATCTTCAAGGCATGGCAGAGCTACGGATCGGATCTGGGTTCCCTCGGACTCCCCATCTCGGACGAGTACTCGATTCCGGACGGATTCCGTAGCGACTTCGAGAACGGCGCCCTGATCTTCAACCAGATCACCGGTGTAGTCACACAGATTCTCAATGCCGTGGGATAACTCCCGTGGGAAGTCCTCGAGCGCTGGTGGGTTTTACGACCACCAGCGCTCGAGGACTTTTGCGACCCCGTGCTGTGAATTGGTCTCGGTAACCTCGTCTGCTGCGGCTTTTGCCTCAGGGTGAGCGTTACCCATCGCGACGCCGAGATTCGCCATCGCGAGCATCGGAATGTCGTTGGGCATGTCGCCGAACGCCACCAGTCCGGACAGGTCGAACCCGAACTGATTCGCCGCAGCCACAAGACCCGACGCCTTTGTGATGCCGGGAGCCGAAAGTTCGATCAGCCCGTTCTCCGTGGAGTACGTCATGTCTGCCAGCGACCCGACGTGCGGGGCAAGAGCGTCGTACATTGCGGTGCTTGTCATTCCTGGACGACGGATCAGCAGTTTTACAGCCGGTACCGCCAGTACATCGTCCTCGGACATTTCCGTGTTGTCGGGATTGAGCCACGCATGTTCGTAGTCCGGGGAGCTGACAAATTGTGGGGTGGCCGCGTCGTGGGCGCTCTCCCCCACTCGTTCGGCTGCCAGGCCGGCAGCGGGAAGCACGCTGAGCGCCAGTCCGGAGAGTTCGATCAGCGCCTCCACCGACAAGGTCGCGGCGCTGAGCACGCGGTCGGCATAACTGTCGTAGACAACAGCGCCGTTGGCGCAGACGGCCAAAGGTGCGTAACCCAGGCTCTCGACGACTGGTGAAATCCAGCGCGGCGGACGGCCCGTTGCCAGCAGGAACGGTGTTCCTGATTCCACGACGGCATGAATCACCTCGCGGGTGCGAGCGCTGACCAACTCGTCCTCGTTGATCAAGGTGCCGTCGACATCTGTCGCGACAAGTGTTGGACGGGCTGGGTTGGTCGGACGCTCTGGGCTCACCCCGCCATTGTGCCTGTCAGGTACGACGGTCTCCCTCGGTGTCCGACATTATTGATACATCGAGAGGTGGGGCATATGAGCGACAGGAACTCTTCGCGCAAACGATCGGTGGTGGAAGCTGCTGCCTATCAGGCGACCAAACATGCGCGGGTGATCACGGATGCGGACCTCATAGCCGTTGTTGAGGGGTTGTCCGTCGAATCGGAACCCTCGACGAGAGTCGATTTTGCGTTCCCCGACCCTGATCTCACGAAGGGTCTGTTCGACTGATCGACCCCGGATACGGCTCCGATTCTCGATTGGAGTCACATTCGCCGCGGCCGTGCGGTTGCCTGCCGGTATCGGTCGATCGGTGCGGCGCTTACGACGTCGGTGCGGGCGACGAAAGCGACTGTTGGGGGATTCGCCGTCGCGTTCGGTCAATGCGACCATGACGACCGAATCGGTGGGCACGAATCCGAGCAATGTCGGGATCGCTGCCAGTACGTCGGTCGCGGTGGTCAAACGGATGTGCTGCATGGGGTTCCCCTTGCTGTGAAAGTGGCTGGGCCTCGTGCCCCGCCAATTTTTTTTCGCCTTCTGGCAAAGGAGAATCGCGTCGGCATGAGGGGGCCGGAGTGCAACTTCTGGGCCGGGAAAAGTTCTCTGGGAGCGCAGCGAGTGTCTTTGAGAAAATTTGTCGGAGCCATCGGCCGGCGCAGCCGCCAGGGGTTGCGCGCAGGTCACCGCCGACGAGAATCGGAAGGCCAGAAGTGAAACAAATCAAGGCTTTTCAGAGCGGAGCGCAGCGGAGCTCATTTCGGGGACACCGGAGGTGGCCGGCCGCCGGGCAGGCGTCAACCGTCCGCGTGGGAAGAGTGCAGGTGCGCACTCCCGCTGATCGCCACGCCGGTGCCGCCGCGGCGTTCCTCGCGAAAGTGGCTCGGGTCAACAGTGCCGGTCCCGCACGACCAGTGCACGCTTGATCGTGAAGTCGTGCGGTCGTCCAGGTTCGGGTCGGATCATGTCACCGAGTATTCGGCGGCATTCTGCGCAGATTTCCACGTCCTCGGCGCCGAGATTTCCGCTTCTGTGAAGGCGGATCTAGTGAGCATTTGCAGAGTCACGTTCAGACGCCTTTCGGCTAGACATTTTTGACGCGACACCGGGCGGACTCCTACCGCCCGGTGTCGCGTTTTGTTTCGTGCGGCGTGGGTTCAATCGGTTGCGCATTTCTGCGCGATGGTGGGACTGTTTTCGGTCGTCTCTCACTGGGCCTCGTTGCAGCACACCCATGCCTCGGCGGCAGCCACGAGTTCACTTCAGGGCACATCGAAGTCGGGCGAGTTTCCGGTGTTGGTTGTGCGGCGCTTCCGGTCTATTTTCGACTGCGGTCGAGCCTGTTTCACGATGGTCGTTCGACGGTTTTCTGGTGTCAAAGATTGCGACTTTCGAATGCATATTCAGGCGATCATTTAACGGTGTTTTCGGCGGACGATTCAGCGGCCTTTTAGCTGGCTATTCAGACTTATTTGTCGCCACACTTTCACGCGAGATAAATGGCGGTCATTCTTTTCAATTAACAGTTGAAAGCATGGATATTTTTTGGACCAAGCGAAGGACGCCCTGCCACAAGGATGGGACATCCCTGCTGGTAGATAGGCATGGAAGCCGACCATCAAGTCGGGATTCATATCGGTGGACAATCGTCTCAGGGCGGGGTACAAATGGAATCGATCCGAATTCCCTCTCTCGCCGAGCGGGGGTGCTCTATCACAAATCTGGATTGGGGAGATCATGCGAGGAATGTATTTTGCAGGAGAGAAAATTATACAATCTGCCGATAGCGGTAGCGCGGGCGCGTGGTTCTTTTTCGCATTGATGAGCGCTTTTCTGGTCGCGACATCGGTGGTGCTCGTGAAATTTTCTTTTCAGGCGCTGATGACGGGGTCAGCGTCTGGGCAGGCCCAGGTCGTCGGTGTGGTGGCGGCGCTCGGCGCCGCTGTCGGGGCCTGGATCGCGGGGGGTCGTGCGCTCGATGCGGCGGACGTGGCGATTCCGCTGGTATCGGGTGTAGCAGAGCTGATTTTTTGGGGTCTGATCATCGCCGCTGTAGCGGTCGGTGCCGCCGGATCTCGGATCCTCGGTCGCGTGTAGGGGGTCGAGGAGCAAATCCGCCCAATCCGGCGCTAATGAGCTACCGCACATAGTGGCCCGTTATCTGCGATAACGCCGGAGACGACCAGTCACGAAGGACCTTCCAATCGAGTCGACTCGGGAGACTATCTGCGGTAGCGCAGGGTGCGGCGCTCGGCGAAGACCCGTTGGGACGCTTCCGAGTCCGCTGAGCGGTACGCGGGCGATCGACGCTGCCGGGCTGGATCGCCCGGTCGCTCAAGGCCACGCACTCGCTGCCTCTTAGCGCCGGATTCGGCGGATCTGCTCCTCGACCCCCGCGATTCAGGGAATGGTGTTTCGAATTCTTCTCCGTTCGATAGGACATCTCCGACAGAGAAGCTCTATCAGCTGAGCTGCACGTTTTCGAGATACTTTGAATGACCAGCGACAATAGCGGAGACGTCGTGGTCGTGGATTCGGTGGTAGTCGGTGCGGAAACCAACGAATCCGACCGCCGTTTGTCCGGCTTGGGCGGTCTTATAGGCGTACTTGAGCACACCATCGTTCGATGAGTGGTAGTTGTGCACGGCACCGGTGACTGCTTTGTTGAGAAGTCGCCAGTCACCACCCGACCCGACTGCAGCGCCTAGCAAATGGACCGTGTCGATCTTCGGTCCGCTCCTCGACGTCGCAAGGGTCTCGGCTGCTGTGGCTGCAACGCGGGCACCAAGGCTATGCCCGACAAGCACGTAGCGTTTTGCATCGGTTCTCGCCAATAGTCCTGCCAGAGCCACACCCGTCCGGTCTGCCTTGACTTTTGCAGTATGCCAAGGATTTTTGGCAGCGGCTGCTATCACCAGCGCGGGTGCCAACGGTCCCAGCTTCTTCGCGCCCGCCTTTCCCGCCTTTGCAGCCAGCCCCTTGACTCCGAGCGCGGCTGCAGGTTGTCCACCCAGCGCCTTGGCCATTGCCGCTAAGTCTCCGAGATCATTGCTCCCCCAGTGAACTCGATAGATCGGCGAATCCGGGTAGCGTCGTGCGACAAGATCCTTCCAGTCCTTGCGTGTGTCCGCTCCCTCGCTGAACAGTCCATTCGCGACGATCACGGCTGTGCCGGACCCCGGCTTGATCAGTTCGATATAGAACGACTTGTCAGCACCGATGTAAGCAGTTGTCACGGAACTGCCCAATGCGCCGCCGAGGGCTCCACCGACAGCTGCGACGACTGCTGTCCCGCCAGCCATGCCCAGCCCACCCGCAGCGATCGAGCCACCACCAAGCAAAGCCAACCCGTAACTGCTCGCCGCGGCCCCCGTGTAGCCACCCCCTGCGATGCTCAGACTGCCGATTGCACCGCCAATCGCCGGAGCAGCAAAAAATGCGCCGGTCGCAAGGGCACCTGCGGAGAGAACGGAAATCGCTGCTACACGTGAGCCTAGTGCGAGGTTGCGACGTTCGAAATCGAGGAATTCGTGGTAATCCTCCAGCGCCCCGAAGCTTGCCGACGCCTTTTCGAACCCTGGGATCTCATGCCTGTGCTCGGCGCAGTACCGCGGCACCAGCACTGCTGCGAAACCTCGCGTGGCCATGTTCGCGCACCCGGGACCTGCGCAACCCAGTGTCGGCGATCCGCACGATTCGCATAGGTACGCCGGCACCGTGCCGAATCCTTGCGTCAAGCGGCGGTGGTCGCTTCGGGTGAAACATGCTGAGCACCAGGAATTCTTCGACGCGGTACCTAACTTGTCGACCAGTTCGGCGATGCCAGCCGCAGTCTTACGGTGCGCACTCGCCTGCTCACGATGACTTTTCCGCTCGGCGCCCTCCTGTAGCGTGCGGTCTAAATGATCGTGCTTGGCGAATGCCCATGCGTTGTGGACTAAGGCAGGGTTGGTGCCCAGCGCGTCGTCACCGAGAACTCGAGGCTCTAGATCGCCGAGCGCACCGTTGCAGCGCATCGTCAGCCCTTCCGGGCTGCGAACCTCGCATTCGAACTCTGTGTTGCCGAGTGAACGAAATACGACTTCAGCGGAACTTGCCACTACTTGCCTTCCTAATTTTCTTCGACCAGCTTGAAAGCGGCTTTCATCGAATGTGTTCAACGCGATCCGGCAGCGTTGCTCGCCGAGCATGCTGCCACGGTGGACACCGTCCGACTACTACCGCACATAGTTTCCCGAGTCGCCCCACCTGAAAGGCGCATCGAGCCAGGACGGTTCAGATGTTGCCGCACATAGCATGACACTATGTGCGGTAACTCCTTAGCGCCGGATTGGGCGGATTTGCTCCTCGACCCCCTCTTAGCGGCGCGCAACGTGCCAAATAGTTCTGTGAAAAACATGCCAAATAATTCCGAGAGTCAATTCGTTCGCCTGTGATATGCCGATGCTAATTGATGGGCCGAAAACGGCTACTTTCGGGGTTTCGGGCCATTTAGTTTCGGTCATGAGTTTCGGTCGACGATTCCCTGGGTTCCGGCGTTGGTCGCAAAATCAGTCGATTCGTCGACCAGATACGAACGTTTGCGACCGACCCACTCGATTTGTGGGCCGTATACGAACGTTTGCGGTCGCACGTAGAGCGCCACGCCGCGCTAACAAGAAATTCAAACAGTCGTGTAAGTTCCGCAACAACGACGCATACTTTCCTTGTGAAGACCCGTCTCCTTCAATCACCGCGCAGCCTTCCGAAGTTTTCCCTTCAAATAACGAAAGATGGGGGCTAGCCCCAGCCTCAGCTCCCTCGCTTCGCCCGTTCTGCCACATCCATTGCCGCAGCTTCCTCCGGAGTGGGCGCTCCTCCACCGAGCCGGCGCGGTACCCAGTACCCACCCGGTTCATGAGCAAACCCATCCTGAACGTGACGCAAGATGGCGTCCATCTCGATCCGCAGGATTTCAGTAAGTGCGTCCGCCGGTTCTACCGGATCAATTGGCGCACCAACCTCTACGGAGATGGGAAAGTGATTGCGGCCCAGGTTCTTCGGGCCACCTTTTGTTACCAACCGCTGCGCGCCCCAGACGATCACGGGAATGATCGGCACATTCGCTTCGATTGCCATCCGCGCTGCACCGGACTTGAATTCCTTGATCTCGAAGCTCCGGCTGATTGTCGCCTCCGGATACACGCCCACCAATTCGCCACGACGCAACGCGTCGACGCCGACCTGGAAGGCTTCGGCGCCCGCCGAGCGATCCACTTCGATGACGCCACAGCCGCGCATGAGGAACGCGAGAACCTTGTTGTTCGCTAATTCGGTTTTGGCCATCACCCGAAGCTTCCGCTTCGACTCGCGCACGGCAAGGGCCGCATGGATGAAGTCCAGGTAGCTCGTGTGGTTGATCGCAATAACGGCTCCGCCGGTACGCGGAACATTCTCGGTGCCGGTTCGGGTGACCGCCAGACCCTGCAGACGGCAGAGAACACGCGCGGTGGTCTCGACTGCCGTGTACACGGGTTCGGCGGTCACGGGCTCAGCCTTCCGACTTGCGGGCCTCGCGTGCTTTTGCCTTGGCCTCAGCTTCTTCGGCATCCATCTTGTCTGCCTGTTCGAGGGTGGGCGCACTTCCACCCAATCGTGCGGGTACCCAGTACTCACCTGCGGGGTGCTGGTAACCCTTCTGAGCTTCGAGCAGCAGTTCCTGCATCGTCGTGCGCAGTTTGGCAGTCAGCTCACTGGCCGGTTCGAAAGGCTGGATGGGCTCGCCGACGGCAATGGAGATCGGAGTATTGGTGCGGCCCAACCGCTTCGGGTAGCCCTTGGTCCACACTCGCTGTGCACCCCAGATCGCGACGGGGACGATGGGAACACCGGCCTCGATGGCCATGCGGGCAGCACCGGACTTGAATTCCTTGATCTCGAAGCTCCGACTGATCGTGGCTTCCGGATATACGCCGACCAGTTCACCGCGCTTGAGGAAATCGACGGCCGCCTTGTAGGAATCAGCGCCGGCACCACGATCGACGGGGATGTGCTTGAGGGCTCGCATGATGGGCCCGGAAATCTTGTTGTCGAAAACTTCCTTCTTGGCCATGAACCGGATGTACCGCTTCGGGGTGCGCGCCGGCAGACCCGCGTAGGTGAAGTCCATGTATCCGGTGTGGTTGATCGCGATCACCGCACCACCGGTAGCGGGGATATTCCGATCGCCCTGAACCGAGAACTTCAGGCCTTCGAACGCGAAGACGGTACGGGCGATGCCGATGACTGTTCTGTATACGGGGTCCACAGGTTCCCAGCCTAGCGGTGAACCCGTGATCTGACCCACCGCGTGGGCGCGTGTTTCCCATGGTGACGTCGGGTTATCCGCGATGCCCAGGGGTTGCCTGATCGAACCCGCCGCGCGGAGGGCCTACCCTGGTACCGTCGCTCAGCACATTTTCAGGAGGCATACCAGTGCAGGTCACCAGCGTCGGTCACGCCGGATTCCACATTCAGACGACCGCAGGCTCGATCCTGTGCGATCCGTGGGTCAACCCCGCGTATTTTGCGTCGTGGTTCCCGTTCCCGGATAACTCGGAGTTGGATTGGGACGCCATCGGTAATTGCGATTACCTGTACGTCTCGCACCTTCACAAGGATCATTTCGATCCCGAGAACCTGAGCAAGCACGTCAACAAGGACGCCACGGTCCTGCTGCCGGACTACCCGGTCCCGGACCTCAAGCGTGAGCTCGAGAAGCTCGGTTTCCACAAGTTCTTCGAAACCGAGGACTCCGTCAAGCACACCGTCTCAGGCCCCAAGGGTGACCTGGAGATCATGATCATTGCCTTGCGCGCTCCGGCTGACGGCCCGATCGGCGACTCCGGCATCGTGATTTCCGACGGCGAAACCACCTGCTTCAACATGAACGACGCGCGTCCCGTCGACATGGACGTCCTGGGCGAGCAGTTCGGCAAGATTGACATCCACCTTCTGCAGTACTCGGGCGCCATCTGGTACCCGATGGTGTACGACATCCCCAAGGGCACCAAGCGCAACTTCGGCAAGCAGAAGCGTCAGCGCGGCATGGATCGCTGCCGTAGCTACATCGAGCAGGTCGACGCCACCTGGGTCGTCCCGTCGGCCGGCCCGCCGGTTTTCCTCGACGACGCTCTGCGTGACCTCAACGACGACCACGACGACGAGGGCAACATCTTCCCCGATCAGATCGTGTTCCTCGAGCAGATGCGCATCCACGGAAATAATGGTGGCCTGCTGATGATTCCCGGCTCCGTCGTGGATATTCACGGCAGTGAAGCTGTTCTGTCCCATCCAATTCCGGATGCCGAGGTCGACAAGATCTTCTCGAACAAAGCCGAGTACATCGAGAACATGGCCCAGAAGATGGCTCCCGTCCTCGCTGCCGAAAAGGCATCGTGGGCACCGGCCGAGGGTGAACCGCTCCTCGAAGCAATCAAGGCGAAGTTCGAGCCCATCATGGCCCAGTCGAACGTCATCTGCGACGGCATCGGCTACCCCGTCGGACTTGTCATGGGCGACGAGACCGTAGTCCTCGACTTCCCGAAGCGACTCGTCCGCGAGCCCATCGACGGTGAAGGCAAGTACCGCTACGGATTCCGCATCGCACCCGAGTTGGTTCGCACCGTCCTGCGCGACGACGAACCCGACTGGGTCAACACCATCTTCCTCTCCACCCGCTTCCAGGCGTGGCGAGTGGGCGGGTACAACGAGTTCCTCTACACATTCTTCAAGTGCCTCACCGACGAGCGTATCGCCTACGCCGACGGCTGGTTCTCCGAAGCCCACGACGACACCGCGTCAATCGAGCTGGGCGGTTACGAGATTCAGCGTCGTTGCCCGCACCTGAAGGCCGACCTCACCAAATTCGGCGTGGTGGAAGGCAACAAGCTCACATGCAACCTGCACGGCTGGCAGTGGGACCTCGAAACCGGCGCCTGCAAGACGTCCAAGGGACACGAGTTGCGCACCCGCAAGCTCTAACCGCTACATAGCCGAAAGTGGGGCTGCAGGTCGTCAGACCTGCAGCCCCACTTCATGTCATGGGTGAAGAACGATCACTTCCGCTCTACGAGCCGAAGATGTTACCCAGCGAACCCGATCCACCGGTTTCCGTCTCCGCTTCGGTGACGTTGATCGTCGATCCGGCAGATTCCGACGCCTTCATCCCGGGACCACCGCTGAACACCGCAGTGATCGAATGATTACCCGTAGTGGCGAAGGTGTGATCAAGAACAGCAACACCGTTGACCACGTCCACCGCTGCGCCCAGCGGCACATTGCCCTCGAAGAACTGCACTGTACCGACGCTGCCCAGCGGAGACACATTGGCCTTCAACTGAACACTCTTACCCACAACACCTGATGCCGGAACATTCAGCGTTGTCGTCGTGTCCACATCAGTCGGCGCTTCAACGGTCACATTGACCGTCTCCGCGTTCGACGTCGAGCCGGCCAACGTACCGGAACCGCTGTACACCGCAGTCACCGTAACCGTGCCGACGGCGTTGAACGTGTGTGCCAGCGTCGCAGAACCGTTGACTACAGGAACCGAACCAACACCGACACCGTCAACCTTGAATGTGACCGTGCCGCCTGACGGAGCCGGATCACCTGAAGGCTGACCGGCAACTGCAGCGGAAAGATCCAGTTCTACACCGACCTTCGCTTCACCGGCAACACTGAGCACGGTTGTCGAAGTCGTGTCGACAACCACTGCATCAGACACCGTCACCGTCGACGGACCCGCACTCGACGCCACAAAACCAGCGCCTGAGAAGTCCGCGGTCACCGACTGCACACCAGCCGCAACAAACGTGTACGACACAGTCGCAACACCATTCGACACCACAGCAGAACCCACCTCGACACCACCAACCTTGAACGACACCGAACCCACAGCGCTTGCCGGGGCAACTGTCGCAGTCAAATCAACAGCATCACCCGTCGTCGCTGAAGCCGGAACACCCAGCACCAGAGACGTTTCCACGTCAACCGGAACCGGAACAGAGACCGTCACCGACGACGGACCCGCACTCGACGCCACAAAACCCACGCCCGAGAAATCAGCCGTCACCGACTGAACACCCGCAGCAGCAAACGTGTGCGACAGCGTCGCAACACCATTCGACACAACAGCAGAACCAACCTCGACACCGCCAACCTTGAACGACACCGAACCCACCGCAGAAGCCGGAGCAACCGTCGCCGTCAAATCAACAGCAACACCCGTCGTCGCAACAGACGGAACCGACAAACCCAGCGTCGTATCCACATCAACCGGAACCGGATCAGAGACCGTCACCGACGACGGACCCGCACTCGACGCCACAAAACCAGCACCCGAGAAATCAGCCGTCACCGACTGAACACCCGCAGCAGCAAACGTGTGCGACAGCGTCGCAACACCATTCGACACAACAGCAGAACCAACCTCGACACCGCCAACCTTGAACGACACCGAACCCACCGCAGAAACCGGAGCAACCGTCGCCGTCAAATCAACAGCAACACCCGTCGTCGCAACAGACGGAACCGACAAACCCAGCGTCGTATCCACATCAACCGGAACCGGATCAGACACCGTCACCGACGACGGACCCGCACTCGACGCCACAAAACCAGCACCCGAGAAATCAGCCGTCACCGACTGCACACCCGCAGCAGCAAACGTGTGCGACAGCGTCGCAACACCATTCGACACAACAGCAGAACCAACCTCGACACCGCCAACCTTGAACGACACCGAACCCACCGCAGAAACCGGAGCAACCGTCGCCGTCAAATCAACAGCAACACCCGTCGTCGCAACAGACGGAACCGACAAACCCAGCGTCGTATCCACATCAACCGGAACCGGATCAGACACCGTCACCGACGACGGACCCGCACTCGACGCCACAAAACCAGCACCCGAGAAATCAGCCGTCACCGACTGCACACCCGCAGCAGCAAACGTGTGCGACAGCGTCGCAACACCATTCGACACCACAGCAGAACCAACCTCGACACCGCCAACCTTGAACGACACCGAACCCACAGCAGAAACCGGAGCAACGGTAGCGGTCAGATCAACCGCGTCACCCGTCGTCGCCGCAGCCGGAACACCCAGCACCAGAGACGTTTCCACATCCACCGGAACCGGATCAGAGACCGTCACCGTCGACGGACCCGCACTCGACGCCACAAAACCAGCACCCGAGAAATCAGCCGTCACCGACTGCACACCCGCAGCAGCAAACGTGTGCGACAGCGTCGCAACACCATTCGACACCACAGCAGTACCAACCTCGACACCGCCAACCTTGAACGACACCGAACCCACAGCGGAAGCCGGAGCAACCGTCGCCGTCAAATCAACAGCAACACCCGCCGTCGCAACAGACGGAACCGACAAACCCAGCGTCGTATCAACATCAGGCGGAGCCAAGACGGTCACAGTGACCGGAGCTGAGATCGGACCGACACCAACAGCATTCGCCGCAACGGCAGTCACGGTCAGGGTGCCGACCTCGCTGGTGACGATGTCACAGCTGAAAGCACCGGCAGCACCAGCAGTGACCTTGCACGTCTTCTCACCAGCTATGACAGTGACCTCCGAATTGGCCTCAGCAGTCCCGGAAACCGTCACAGTGCCGCCGACAACAACAGATGTCGGGTTCACGGTGACTGCGGTCGGCGCCGCAGGGGCGGTCGGCGCAGCTGCCACAGTCCCGGTCTGCGCGGCCGAGGTCGATACTGCGTTGGTGGCGTCGCTGAGGTACTTCGCGGTGATCGAGTACGGCTGGCCCGCGTCCGCGCCGGACGGGGTCCACGCGTAGGTAGCGGTGCCGTTGGCGATCGTGCCGGTACCGAGGAGGTTGCCGTTGTTCAAGAAGTCGACGTTGCCGGTGGCACCTGTTGTGACGGTGGCCGTCAGAGTCGACGCCTGATCAGCCTGCGGCGTAGGCGCTACCGCGAGGGTGGTCTGCGTCGCAGCCTTTGCAACGGTGATCGACGGACCCGTATTGGCGGTTTCAGAGCCCGTACCCTGGTTCGCGCTGATGCCGGCGCCCGTTATCAGGGCTACGTCGCGGGCACAGTTCTGGCCGACGGTGTACTTGACCGTGTAATCGATGTTCCGATCGACGGCGCTTCGGATCCACGATCCCGTCATGCTCACAGATGTGGCGGTCGTATTCGTGCCGACGCCCTTACCGGCGACTTTTGACGAATCCACGACGTAGGTGAGGCAGTCCGGGTGAATGTCCTTGAAGGCACTGATGGTCGGAGCGATACCACCGTTCCACCGGATGTTGTTCGTGACGGTGATTGTTTCGCCGGGGACGGGCGTACCGTTGCTGATCGTTCGGTTGAATGTCCAACTGCCTGACGCCGTCGATGTGCTCACGGGCGCAGCGGACGCCGTCATGACGCCGAACGTCGTGGCGAAGCCCACCGCCATCGCTGCGGTGCTGACGCCGGCTAACAACCGACGTAACTTCTTGTCTTTCATGTGCTTCGAGCCCTCTCTCTGCGATGCACTGACTGGACGAAACAACCGCCGCAGCCAGTGCCACAGCAGCAGTTGAGCTAAATCCAAATCTGCTTTGCGCAGCAGAAGGGAAGCCCACCCAGCGAGCCGACATTTTGGTTAAGAACTGTTGATCAAAAGTTGAATCACAGAGTAGCCAGAAAACTGCTACCTGTATCAGTTTTGGTAAGACGGACGTCCAATAAGGAACAAAATGTTGCTGACCAACGTCTTGGATGAGCTAAGAAGGCCGAAATAGACAAGAGCGGAGCTGCAGATCATCAGACCTTCAGCCCCGCTCTGCGAGAAACGACTACCCCCAAGCCGAACACACCTGGTCGGGCAGAAAAAGCAGCCGAGGCCGCGACAAAATCGTCACGGCCTCGGCTTTTCAGCTAGGAAGAAGTCAGCGCAACACATCCGTGCCGACAAACGGAACCAGTGCTGCCGGGACGCGAACGGTGCCGTCGGCCTGCTGGTGGTTTTCGAGGATCGACACGATCCAGCGCGTCGTAGCCAGGGTGCCGTTGAGGGTGGCAGCTGTCTGCGGCTTGCCGTTCTCGTCGCGGTACCGAACACTCAACCGTCGCGCCTGGAAGGTCGTGCAGTTGGAGGTCGAGGTCAGTTCGCGGTACGCCTGCTGCGTCGGAACCCATGCCTCGCAGTCGAACTTACGGGCAGCGGAAGAACCGAGGTCTCCGCCGGCAACGTCGATGACGCGGTAAGGAATCTCCATGGCGTCCAACATGTCCCGCTCCCAACGCAGGAGACGCTGATGCTCGGCGTCGGCGTCCTCCGGTCGGCAGTACGTGAACATTTCGACCTTGTCGAACTGGTGGACGCGGATGATGCCGCGGGTGTCCTTGCCGTAGCTGCCCGCTTCACGGCGGAAGCACGAGGACCAACCGGCGTAGCGCTTCGGGCCTTCGTTCAGCTCGAGAATTTCACCCGAGTGGTAACCGGCCATCGGAACCTCGGAGGTGCCGACGAGGTAGAGGTCGTCTTCCTCGAGGTGGTAGATCTCGTCGGAGTGAGCGCCGAGGAAGCCGGTACCGGCCATGATCTCGGGGCGCACGAGCACCGGCGGAATCATCATCGTGAAGCCGTTGGAGATAGCCTTCTGCGCCGCGAGCTGCAGCAGTCCGAGCTGGAGCATCGCGCCGTACCCGGTCATGAAGTAGAAACGCGAACCCGAGACCTTCGCGCCGCGCTCCATGTCGATGAGGTTGAGCGATTCACCGAGCTCGAGGTGATCCTTCGGCTCGAAGTCGAACGAAGGAATGTCGCCGACAGTCTCGAGGACGATGTAGTCGTCTTCGCCGCCGGCGGGAGCGCCCTCCTGCACGACGTTGGAGATCGCGCGATGGGCAGCGTCGAGCGCGGCCTGAGCCTCGTGCTGCGCGGCTTCGGCTTCCTTGACCTTGGCCGCAAGTTCCTTGGACCCCGCGAGCAGTGCGGGACGCTCCTCCGGAGATGCCTGTCCGACCTTCTTGCCGAACGCCTTCTGCTCGGCGCGGAGGTTGTCTCCGGTCAGCACAGCGGCGCGTCGGGACGCGTCGGCTTCGAGCAGAGCGTCGACCAGTCCGGGATCTTCTCCACGGGTGCGCTGCGACTCGCGGACGATTTCGGGATTCTCGCGGAGGAACTTGAGGTCAATCACGACTAGGAACTTTACCCACTCACCCCAGGTCGCCAACGGTCACGTCCGCGGCCGCTCTGTGCGACGCTCAGGATTCGAGCAGGGAAAGATAGTCCTCGCGTCCGAACATCCGGGCGGCGTCGATAGCGCTCGGATGCCCGCCGCGCGGGTCGGCTCCCCCGCTCACCAGTGCTTTTACGACGGCGTCCTCACCCTTGAAGACGGCACCGGCAAGGGGTGTCTGGTTCTTGTCGTTGGCCCGATTGACATCTGCGCCGCGCTCGATCAGAGCAACGACGGCATCAACGTGGCCGTGATATGCGGCCAACATCACCAGCGTGTCGCCGCTGCTGTTGGTCAGATCCACCGGAATCCCGGCGTCGATGTACGACGCCAGAGACGCCGCGTCGCCGGTCCGCGCCATGTCGAAGAGGCGCCCGGCAAGTTCGACGGCTTCGGGTTCGAGCCCGGATTCTTCGGTCATAGTCCATAAAATACCTGCTTCGGACGTAAACGTTTTGCCGTGAAGGTTCGGTACGGCATGGAAAACAGGCATGATGGGATCGATGCCTGAAGACAAGATCGAGAAGCCGTCCGATCCGGCGGGCCCGACGGGCGCGTCGGAGAAGAAAACCGTCTCAGCGCACCGCACCAGACGCGTTCTGGCTGCTGTTGCGGTGGGCGCGGTTGTTGCCGCCATTGCGACAATCGCGATTTCCGGCGGCCTGAACAGTGGAGACAAGCCAGCTGCCACTGTCGGCGGAATCGGCTCTCAGGCCACCAACAAGTCCGCCGAGGAAAACGCCTTCACGTCTGCCGGCGCGGGCGATTGCCTGAACTGGACGCCTGCGACGGCATCCGGTGGTGATCGCACCGACATGTCCATCGTCTCGTGCGACACCGAGCACCGCTTCGAAGTTGCCGGCCCGCTCGACTTGTCGGTGTTCCCGGGCGCGGAGTTCGGCCCCGGATCGCGATACCCGGGCGCGCTGCGGTTCGCAGAACTGCGCGACGAGCACTGCACTCCGATCGTGAACTCGTACCTCGGCTCGCGGTTCGACCCGAAGGGCAAGTTCAGCGTCGGACTGATGTTCCCGAGTGAATCGTCCTGGACGTCTGGCGACCGTTCGCTGCGCTGTGGTCTGCAGTTCTCGACCACAACCGGTGAACTTCTGCCATTCATCGGCAGGGTTGCCGATCAGGATCAGTCGAATGTCTGGGACGTCGGAACCTGCATCGGCATCAACCAGAATCTCCCGACCGACCCCGTGGATTGCGCGAACCCCCACGCGTACGAGGTCATCTCGGTGATCGACCTGGGCACCCAGTTTCCCGCAGGCATGCCGTCGGTCGAGGATCAGGACGCCTATCTCGAAGGGGTCTGCACGCAGGCTGCCAACGAATACCTCGGTTCT
Source organism: Rhodococcus sp. ACPA4 (assembly GCF_002300185.1). Classification (NCBI taxonomy): domain Bacteria; kingdom Bacillati; phylum Actinomycetota; class Actinomycetes; order Mycobacteriales; family Nocardiaceae; genus Rhodococcus; species Rhodococcus sp. ACPA4. The sequence continues at coordinate 4,723,718 of NZ_NSDY01000001.1, read as the reverse complement.
GCCGACGCCTTGCGCGACAAGACACTGACCCTGTTCTGGGACAACATCGCCCTCGAGAGCTGGCTGGCCGGCAGCCGACGCGTCAACTGCTCCGTCGGCACGGAAGTCGCCACCGGCGGGTTCGCGGCCATCACCGGCAGCGCCAAAGGTGAAATCCTGATCAACGGCGCGGCTCCGGTCCCGCCGCCCTCAGCACCGGAAGGTCGGTCAGTGCCGACACCGTTGCCCGGCGCGTCCCCGCCGTCGTAAGCCATGACGGTAACCATGAACGACGACCGGTTCGAAGACCTGGTCGGCGAGGCACTCGATCTCATTCCGCCGGAATTGGCAAAGGCCATCGACAACGTTGTTGTCCTGGTCGAACCTCGTGACCCCGAGGAACCGGGACTTCTCGGGCTGTACCAGGGCATTGCCCTCACCGAGCGCGATTCTCAGTACGGCGGATACCTGCCGGACACGGTGACCATCTACCGCGACGCGATCCTCGACATCTGCGAGTCCGAAGAAGAGGTCGTGCACGAGGTTGCGGTCACGGTCATCCACGAGATCGCCCACTACTTCGGAATCGAAGAGGACCGCTTGCACGAACTCGGGTGGGGTTGAGAAAACCAGTCCGATTTCGAGGGAACCGACAGCTCCCGGCGCGCATCAAAGTAGGTGCGGGGAGTTTGACGTTCGGCGTCTGTAGGGCGACGGATGATGATCCTCGCCCATCATTCGCACTGGTCACCTAGGAGTTCGGCACATGCACGTCGATCCTCACGCACTGATTACCGCTGCCCTCGAACTCGAAGCCGGGGCCGCACGGCTGCGCGGAGTCGTCGCGTCCACAAGACCCGCCCGGCAAGTCCTGCCGTCCGGCTCCGACGAAGTGTCCACCAGCGCCGCGAACAGTTTCAATGCGACGTCCGAAAGCTTGGCATCGTCAGCCGACCGCGCTGTTGCCGAACTCGAAGACGCAGCCGCCGCACTGCGCCGCTACGCCGCCGCCTATGAATTCGAGGACAACCGGACGCAGGTAGATCTGGCTTCGGCTCCACTCTGATTCTCGTCCGCAGACACGTCACTACTTCGCACATATCCACTTCTGGGGGGAAGAACAATGGTCGGCATCACCGGCGTCATCTGGTATCCACGCGGCGCAGCGCCCAATTCGGCTGCGTTGATCGCCGGCGCGGGCCCGGTGCCACTCAGCGTCGCGGGCGGAGCCTGGACGGCAGTATCCGCCGGACTCGGAGACACTGCGTCGACGGTCAGCCGAGTGATGGCAAATCTACGAATCGGCTGGACGGGCGACGCTGCCGATGCCGCTCTCGCCAAGTTCAAACCGTTCGAGGAGTGGGCGGCGCGGTCTTCCATGCTCGCCCAGAAGACCGGCGGCAAAGCGCAGGTTCAGTCGGCGACGTACACCGTCGCGGCTATCGCCATGCCGTCGTTACCGGAAATCGCTGCCGTCGAAACAGCCAAGCTGGCCGCGTACACGCTCGGCGGTGCCCTCACCGGATCAGCTGCGGTGGCCGAACTGGCTGCAGAGCAGCTCAAGCTCCGGGCAGCGGCGGCCATGGAAACCTACGATTCCGCTACGGCTCCCCTCGCCGTGCGGGACGAGTTCGAGACGCCGCCGTCCATCACCATGTCCGATGTTGCCGGCCAAGGCCCCCAGCAGAATGTCAGCGTCGCCGAGCAGACCGTCAACGCATTTGTCGAGCCGGTCCGCACTGCTGCGGCGGCAATCACGTCGGTGCTCTCCAACCCTGCCGTCACTGCGGCCGCTTCCCAGCTCGGCGCCGTATTGGGCGGAGCCAACGCCGCCACCACTGCAGCAACAGCAGCCGCGACAACGGCTACCGCGGCGGCTGGTGCCGTGTCGGCGGCGGTCGGCCTGGGCGGCGGGTTGGGCGGCGGGTTAGCCGGCGGACTGGGAGCGGGCGCAACATCACTCCTGAGTTCACCGTTGACCGCCCTGACCGGCGGCAACAGCACTGGGCGGCATGCGGCAGCCACCACCGCAGCGTCTGCCACAACACCCGTCGGCGCACATTCGACCAGCGCAGGGCTTTCGGTCAGTTCTGCCGACCAGATCACGCCCCGCGCGGCATCCGGGACAGTAGTCAATGCTGTCGGCACCGAAAGTGTGCGCTCCGACGCGGTTCGCACCGACGCCGTCCGCGCTACGCCGAGTTCCGGAACGGGCCCCGTCGCCAGTGGTCGACATGCCGCGGCGGATGACGACGACACCGAATTCCATGAAACCCCCGACTACCTCAAGCACTTCGAGCATTTTGCCGATGGGCGTACCGTCATCACCTCGGTGATCGGTGCCCCCGATGTGGAATCGCGCCTGTGAGCACCCTTGATCTCGGAATAGCTACCGACACCGACGTTTTCCCCTCCGTCGATCTTACGTCGGCGGAGATCGAGTATGCCCGCGAGCGCCTCGGCCTCGACGTGCTCCCGGTGGTACTCGGCGGCACAGCACTCTGGGATTCGGTAACCGAATACGATGCAACAATGCGCAGTGCAGCAACATCTTTGGCTGCGCGAGATCTTCTCCTGGGCGGCGAGATCCATCACGGCGTTGCTGCGACACTGCGCACCCTGACGCGCCCCGCATGGGAACTTGCGCTGCGCAGCCACAACCAGGGAACACTGACCCGAGTGTGCGTTGCCGCCGATGAATCACTGTGCGTGGAAGCATCTTTCAACGAAGAAACCAAAATCTACACACTTCACAAAGTCGTAAATCCGGCAGATGCGGTGGTGCGCGCACTCGGCCCGTCGGAACCCATGCCGATTGCCGTGATCAACGCACCCACCGACATGCTGAGCGCCGCACTGAACGCCGGACCCGACGCAGACACCGTCGCCGACGCTCTGACCCAAGCCGGGGTACCACCCGTCGAGGCCGGCCAGCTCGGCAGTGCGATTGTCACCTGCACGTCCTTCACGGAAATTGTTGCCGTCCCGCGGGGCGTCGGCATCGAGAAGCTCCCCGCCGGAGTGGTGTCGGTCTTCAACACCGCGCATGGCCGCATTGTCGCGTCGTCAAGCACGTCGGCCGACGGTACACAGTGGAGCTCGATCAGTTCCGGAACACCCCAACGGCTCCGACAGGCGGTGAATTCGCTGGTAGAACTGCTGTCCGAATCGCCTGGTGCCGTCTCCCGGTAACCTAGGGCGATCCCCTAGACGCCCGGAGCCTTCACCCAGCATGCCTTTGACCACCCCCGCCACCACCGTCGAGTCACCGCACAAACCGAGAACACGGCAGTACCGCGAAGACCTCAACGGGCTTCGGGGACTCGCTATCGCCTTGGTGGTGGTCTTCCATGTGTGGTTCGGCAAGGTGTCCGGCGGGGTCGACGTCTTCTTGGTTCTGTCCGGCTACTTCTTTGTCGGTTCGCTGGTTCGCCGCGCCGAGGCCGGTGGCTCGCTCAATCCCCTGCCGGCGTTCAAACGGGTATTCGTCAGACTGTTCCCGCCGATTGCGGCGGTGACGCTCCTGACCGCGGCGGCGGCCTTGGTGCTGTTGCCTCGCACCCGATGGGCCGGCCTCGCCGACGAGCTGACTGCTGTTCTCGGTTTCTTCCAGAATTGGCAGCTTGCACTTACGTCGAGCGATTATCTGGCGGCCGACGGTTCGGTGTCTCCACTCCAACATCTGTGGTCGATGGCTGTGCAGGGTCAGTTCTATCTCGTGGCCATCGCCGTCGTGCTGGTGGTCGCGTCGTGCGTATCACGCACTCGCCCAGAGCTTCTGCGGCCAACACTGACGCTGGTGTTCGGCGCGTTTGCTGTTGCGTCGTTTACCTACGCCGCAGTGATGTCGGGCCACGATCAAGCCTGGAACTACTACGATTCCGCAGCCCGGTTGTGGGAGCCGTCTGTGGGCGCACTCGCGGCGTTGATGCTGACACGCTGGAATATCACGCGGGTCGGGGCCTGGCCGCTTGCGCTCAGAACAGCTCTCGGCATCGCTGGACTGGCGTCGATTCTGCTGTGTGGGTTCTTCCTCGACGGCGCCGAGCAATTCCCGGGACCGTGGACCCTGGTCCCCACTCTCGCGGCCATCGCACTGATAGTCAGCGGCGCGGGAAACAAGACTTGGACCGCACAGGTTCTCGCGCACCCCGTTCTCTCGCAGCTTGGCTCCTTCGCCTTTGCGCTGTACCTGGTCCACTGGCCGATCCTGGTGTTCGCTCTCGTTGTCACCGGGCGCCCGGAAGCCGGATTTGTGGGCGGGACGTTGATCATCGCCGTATCGCTCGCGGTGGCCTACGGCTTGCGGATGGCGGTCGAGGTACCGATCGAGCGCGATGCTCCGGCACGGAGGCCGATCCTGCTGGCCTCCGTCGTCGGTGCGGCGGTCATCGTCACCGGAATGTTCGGTTGGCAGGCCTACGTGGGAAGTCAGAGCACGGGTCAGCGCGCAGCCGATACTCTCGACATCCCAACGCACCCGGGCGCCTTGACGTTGACCGACGGCGTCTCGGTCCCGGAAGCGTCGATGGTTCCGTCCATTTTCGACGCACCACTGGATCTTCCGATAACCACGCTCGACGGCTGTATCTCGGATTTCCAGCAGATCGACATCGTGACCTGCACGTACGGCGACGTGAACGCAGACCGCACGATCGCCCTGGCCGGGGGATCCCATTCCGAGCACTGGATCACCGCACTCGACGAACTGGGCCGCAGCAATGGATTTCGGGTCGACACGTATCTGAAGATGGGTTGTCCGCTGGTCGCGGGAGAGAGCCCCGCCGTCAGCGACGTACCGGATTGCGCGCCGTGGTCGAGCGCGGTCATCGACCGACTTGCCGCCACCACACCCGATTTCGTGTTCACGACCGCCAGCCGGCCCAGCCCGGACGGTCCCGGCGACGTGACGCCCGAATCCTACGTCGAGGTGTGGCACGAGCTGGAGCAGAGCGGCGTTCAGGTTCTCGCGATCCGCGATACTCCATGGCTGCACCACGACGGCGTTCCGTATCGCGCCATCGACTGCCTGGCAACCGCTACCTCAGCGGATCATTGCGCCTTGCCGCGGGCAGACATGCTCAGCGACATCAACCCGGCGTGGGAGGCAATTGCGGAACTCTCCAACGTAGCGCTACTGGATCTGAGCGATGGTGTCTGCGGCCCCGACCTGTGCCGCGTGACGGAGGGAAATGTGTTGGTGTACCACGATTCCCACCACCTCACGGCAAGCTACGTCCGAACCTTGACGCCGGAACTCGGCCGTCAGTTGGGATCAGCGACAACTTGGTGGTGAGCTGGAGCGTCAGCCCATCACGTCGTCGGCGCCCGGAATGAGCCGGTGCTCGAACGGTGGGTTCACCGTTCCCCAGCGCAAGCACTCCCAACCGCCGTCGGCTCGCGGCAGGAGTTCGACGCTTTCGGTGTTCGCGAGGTGATTGTTCGCCGCGAACAGTCCCGGGATGCCCGCGAGCTGAGCTGCGACCAGCCTGATGGCGGCGCCGTGGCTCACGACAACGATATCGCCGGCGCGCGACGACCCTTCGAGGAACTCGTCACGCAGTGAGTTGACCACGGGGATATACCGTTCCAAGACGTCGTAACCGGTTTCGCCACCGGGTATACGCATACCGAGGTTGCCGGTGTGCCAGTGATGGAAGGTTTCGACAAACAGACGGTGCGCGTCTTCGTCGGTGCGATCTTCCAGGTCACCTGCCTGCACTTCATGCAAACCGTCTCGCACGTCCAGTGAGACCCCGGCGGCCTGTTCGACGAATCCCGCTGTCTGCCTTGCTCGCAACGCCAAGGACGACACCAAGGCGAGTGGCGGCGCGGCGGCCAGACCCTTGCCCAGAACTTCGGCCTGCGCCAGCCCTTCCGGGGTGAGTTTGGCTCCGGGCAACGCTGTGTCGAGCCGCTTGGCTACGTTGGCTTCGGTCTGGCCGTGCCGAACGAGAATGAGCCTGCCGGTCATCGTTCTCCCTCTCCGCGCTTGAGGTCTTCGATCCACGCGATCGCTGTTTCATCCGAAGGAGGCTGTGGCCCTGTTGAATTCGCGGTCGCCCACGATCCCAGGAAGCGAACTCCGGATTTTCGGTACAACGCGCGCATCGCTTCGGCCACCAGGGAGTCCTCGACATGTCCGACACAGTCGACGAAGAATCGGTAAGTTCCGAGCTCCGTGCGCATCGGACGCGATTCGATTCGCGTCAAATCAATTCCACGAGCGGCGAATTCGGAGAGAGCCTGGACCAGCGATCCGGGAGCGTTGTCGAGGTGGAGCACCAAGGCAGTGCGGTCTGCGCCGGTTCTGGCCGGTACCGGCGCAGGTTTGGTGACCAGCACGAAGCGCGTCACAGCGCCGCCGACGTCGGCGACATTGTCTGCAAGGCTTGACAATCCGAGCATCTGGCCGGCCAAGGCCGTGGACACACCGGCGTCGACGGTTCCCGCCTGCACGTCCAGCGCGGCACCGGCATTGGACGAGGAGATCACAACTTCCGCGTTCGGGAGATTGGCCGCGATCCATCCCCGTACCTGGGCGCTCGCGTGCGGGTAGGCACCGATGGTGCGCACCTGATCCGCACTGATGCCGTCGCGAACGAGGATGGAAAAGCTCACCTCGATCTCGGTCTCGGCCACGATCTGCAGCGGCGAACCCAAGGCGAGCGAGTCCAGCGTCGGCGCGACACCGCCTTCCACCGAGTTCTCGAACGGCACCACGGCGCCGTCGACAACGCCGTCACGAACCAGGTCGAGCGTCGAGGGTGGGCTACCGGCAGGCACCCGTTCGACCAGCTCGTCGAATGCGCCCTCTGCCTCGAACTGGGCGAGCGCTATCTCCGTGAAGGTTCCCGACGGACCGAAATACGCGATTTTTGGCACGCCTCAAAGGTTACGCAACGATCAGCTCAAACCTGCCGAACGTAGTGCCGTTTCCACCGAAGTCGGGTCGGATACTTCGATCGTGAGGAGAACCTCGCGCAACGCGGACTGGGCTTCGGGGATGAGCGCAGCCAGTTTTGCCGGCTGCGGGTCGAGAATGGCAGCGCGGGCGTCGTCGCCGCGCAGGGCCGCCATGGTTCCGCACAGCAATCCGATCACCTCGTCCGCGTCGGCCGCTCGGGCGACAAAACCCACCGATTCGTGGGCCAGCACGGCCAGAAAATCGGCGATTTCGGCAGGTGAGTGCCCTGAATCGAGGCCGGGAATGCGTCCTCCTTCACAGAGCAACGCAGCCGATTCGGCCGGAGACAGAACCTCGTCGCCGCCGTCGACGTACACCGCGAGTGGGGCGGGCACGCGAAGTGCGATGGCGTCGTCGATCTGTTCGGTTGTGCACTCCAGATCAAAGCGCACCGCTTCGTACGACGCACCGGCATCCGCTCGCAACCGCGCGGGGTCGATATCGAGGAGAACTACGACGCGTCCAGCAGATTCGGCTCCGAGCAGCGCCGATGCGGGAACAACGCGGGGTTCGCCAGGGGTGCCGAGGAGGAGCCCGTCGAGCAGTCCACGGGAACTTTTCGGGGGCAACCCGAGGGAAAGAGGTATGGCCACCGCTCCACCGTAGTGGCGGGTGTGGTCGGGGATTTCAGGCGAGTTGCGCAAAAGTCTTGCGATTCACACCACAGCAGCTTAGGTTAGGGTTACCTCATCAGCCGGTGGGGCAACCGGAAACACCCACCGAGGGGGCAGCATGGCTACGAAAACGAGCACCGGTCCATCCACCGCCGAACGAGTACGTAGCGCCTGCGCCCGAGCCCAGGATGCGGTTCTCGCGATCGAAGGCAGCGAACCGACCGTCACATCGGTGCACCACCTGCGATCCAACGGCGACATCGTTGTGGCCGTCCCCTCCGGCTCGGCTGCAACAGCACTTGCCTGGAGCGCCGGAAACGGCGGCCTACCTGCAGTGCTGGAGCTCACCGATCACGCGCCGCTGGCCCTGCGCGAACCTGTCCGCTCACTCGTCTGGCTGCGCGGCACACTGCACGCGGTGCCGGACTACGAATCACGGGTACTGGCCGACGACGTCGCCGCCGAACACCCGCACCCCGCACTCCTCGACCTCGGTCACACCTCGGTACTACTCCGGTTGAGCCTCGCGTCGGCCGTTGTCGCAGACTCGTCCGGAGCCGAACCCGTCGCCGTGGAAGACCTGCTCGCCGCTCACCCCGATCCGTTCTGCGAAATGGAAACGGCGTGGTTGCAGCACCTCGACGAAGATCACAGCGACCTTGTGGACATGCTCACACGCAAACTGCCCTCATACCTGCGCACCGGACGGGTACGCCCCCTCGGAATCGACCGGTACGGACTGCGTCTGCGCATCGAGGACCACGCAGGCGACCGGGACGTCTGGATGCCGTTTGCCAACCCCGTCGACGACGCCATCTCGCTGTCCCGCGCGATCCGCATCCTTGTCGGCTGCCCGTTCCTCAACGGCCTGCGCCCCGGCGGTTCACATGTCACAGGCGGCGCTGCCAACGGATAGCGTTGCGCGGGTGAATGCCCGCCAAACCGTCCGCTCGTGGTTGAACCCACCCGCTCCCGCCGGACCTGCTCTCGATGCGTCCGAACGTCGCGGTGTGCGGATCGAGATCACGATCGTCCTGCTGGTCACCTTCGGCCTCAGTGGCCTTTCCGGCATCTTGTCGCTCCTCGAATCCCTCGCGACGCCCGTCGCATTGTCCGATCAGACGGTGGCGCTCAATCCGTCGCAGGCAGCGATCGACTGGATCGACCTCGCTAGTCAATTGCTGAGTGTGACAAGACTGTTCGCGTGGGCTGCACTCGGCCTGTACCTGCTCTGGCGGGCGGGTATCGGCCCGACCGCGGCCGGCCTTCCTCCCAAACCGAAGCTACGACGCGACATCGCGCCCGGCTTTGGCCTTGCCGCCTTGATCGGCCTTCCCGGACTACTGTTCTATCTCACGGCGCAGGCGTTGAACATCAATCTCACCGTCCAGGCGAGTGCCCTCGACGATCACTGGTGGCGCGTCCCGATTCTGATTCTCTCGGCGATCGCGAACTCGAGTGCCGAAGAAGTTCTTGTTGTCGCGTATCTGATCAGCAGGCTGCGCCTGCTCGGGTGGGGCGAGAACTCGTCATTGCTCGCGTCGTCGCTGCTGCGGGGCAGCTATCACCTGTACCAAGGTTTCGGTGGTGGTGTCGGCAACGTCGTCATGGGTCTGATCTTCGGTCGGTACTGGCAGCGAACCGGCCGCTTGTGGCCGTTGATCATCGCCCACGCGCTCATCGACATGGTGGCGTTCATCGGTTACGCCCTGCTTCGCGATCATGTGGGTTGGTTGCCGTGACCGGTACCGTGAACTGGTGACCGGCGACTCCCCCTATCCTCAGCGCCCGCCGCGACCGGGTCCTCCACCTCAGGGTCCGCCGCCGCGGCGTCAGCCGCCGCGCCCGCCCGAGGGTCAGCGCCCGCCCGAGGGAACTCAGGTCATTCGCCGTGACGGCCGGCCACCCCAGAACCAGCCACCCCAGAACCGGGCGTGGTCGCAGACCCCACCGCCCCAAAACCGCAACAACTGGGCCCCGCCGCAGCAACCACAGCCGTACCGGGACCCCCAGCAGAACCGGCAGCCACCGCAGGATCGGCAAGCGCAGCAATACCGTCAAGCTCCCCCGCCACCTCCGCGGAGGACGCCGCCGAATCAGCCACCCCGCCAGCCACCGCCGCGTCAGCAGCCGCCGTCGGCGCCTCGTCGACGCAAGAATTGGGGCAAGCGCATCGGCATCACGTTGCTGGTCCTGCTTCTCGCGTTTGTCGGCGCGATTTTCTACGTCGACAATTCACTGAATCGGATCGACGCGCTTCCCGACTACGCCGGCCGCGTCGCGGATACACCTGGCACGAACTGGTTGATCGTGGGTTCGGACAGCCGCGACGGTCTGACTCCGGAGCAGGAGCAGGCGCTCGCGACCGGTGGCGATACCGGACCCAAGCGCACGGACACGATCATGCTGGTCCATGTGCCCAAGAGTGGGAAGACCACGATGGTCAGCATTCCGCGTGACTCGTATGTTCCGATTCCGGGTGAGGGTTCCGACAAGATCAATGCCGCATTCGCGTGGGGCGGAGCGCCGTTGCTGGTGCAGACCGTCGAGGAAGCAACGGGTTTGCGGATCGACCACTACGCGGAAATCGGATTCAGCGGTTTTGCGGGAATCGTGGATGCTGTCGGCGGGGTCAACGTGTGCCTGGATTCTCCGATCGACGATCCGCTTGCCGGTATCAACTTGCCTGCCGGGTGTCAGGACCTGACGGGCTCGGAGGCGCTCGGATTTGTGCGTACCCGCGCAACGGCGATGGCCGATCTCGATCGCATGAACAATCAGCGCAAGTTCATGTCGGCTCTGCTGTCGAAGGCCACCAGTCCTACGACGTTCCTCAATCCGTTCCGGTTGTGGTCCCTCGCCACCGACACGGCAAAGTCGCTTCAGGTCGACAACGGTGATCACATCTGGAATCTGGCGTCACTCGCGTGGGCTTTGCGCGGCGGCATGACAACTACAACGGTTCCCGTCGGCGGATTCGATTACGTCGACGGCTCGGGTGACGTTCTGCTGTGGGACAAGACCAAGGCATCACAATTCTTCGACGCGCTCGCCAATGATCAGCAGATTCCTGCGGAATTGGTCACACCCGGCTGAGCAACGTAGATCCCGGACGGCGGCCTGCACGCAGTAACCTGGAGACATGACACAGGCGAAGAACTCGAGCGAATTCACCCTTCTTCTGCGTGAGCAGATCCGGAACGAGTTCACGGCGTCTCAGCAGTACGTCGCGGTGGCCGTGTACTTCGATTCGCATGATCTTCCGCAAATGGCGACGCGTTTCTACAACCAGGCGGGCGAAGAACGCTCCCACGCCATGATGATGATCCAGTACTTGCTGGACAACGATCTCGACGTCGAGATTCCCGGAGTCGGCGAGGTTGTCACGAAGTTCGAAAATGTGCGCGGACCTGTGGAATTGGCGCTCGAGCAGGAGCACACCGTCACGGCTCAGATCACGCGTCTGGCTCGCACTGCTCGTGACACCGGAGACTATCTGGGTGAGCAGTTCATGCAGTGGTTCCTCAAGGAACAGGTTGAGGAAGTCGCGAGTATGACCACGTTGTTGTCGATCGTGGATCGGGCAGGAAACAATCTTTTCCACTTGGAAAACTTTGTGGCGCGCGAGATGAACAATCCGCCCGCAGCCGATGCCACTGCTCCGAAAATTGCGGGTGCCGGGGCTTGAATAATTAGGTTTCCATTAGTTTGGAAACGCTTACCACAATAAGGCTGCACTGGGATGACAGTGCCCCTGACCTGCACTATCTTGGGGTTCATGACTTCTGGTGACACACACATGACTAAATTCCATGCGCTCCTCCGAGACCAGATTCGCAACGAATTCAACGCCTCGCACCAGTACACGGCAACTGCTGTTTATTTCGACTACGCCGATCTTCCGCAGCTTGCCAAGCACTTCTACAAGCAGGCCGTTGAAGAGCGCAATCACGCGATGATGATCGTCCAGTACTTCCTTGATCGCAGCATCAACGTCGAACTCACGGGTGTCGACGGCGCCAAGTCCGACTTCAAGGATGTCCGGGAAGCCATTGCGCTTGCACTCACCCAGGAGAAGTCCGTCACCGAGCAGATCGTTCAGCTCGCGAGCACCGCTCGTGAGGAAGGCGACTACTTGGGTGAGCAGTTCATGCAGTGGTTCCTCAAGGAGCAGGTCGAGGAAGTTGCGAGCATGACAACACTTCTCACCATTGCGGATCGTGCGGGCGCCAACCTGTTCGACATCGAGGATTTTGTGTCTCGTGAAATGAGCGTCGTTGGCGATTCTTCGGGAGCACCCGCAGTTGCCGGTGGAGCCGTCTAACGCCGCAACTCACTGCCGGCCAGCAGAATCGAGCTGATCAGCTCGGGTGAGTCGGTCATCGGAACATGCCCTACCCCAGGCAAAACTATGAGTTTCGCTTGCGGGAAGGGCTTTTTCACGCGCTGGGCCTGATAGACCGGCAGGATCAGGTCGCGTCGGCCCCACGCAACTGTCACGGGCACAGCCGGATTCACGATCGGCGGCAGCACAAAATCGAGTTCCATCCCTAGATCGACAAGCTCATTCGAGATAAGTGAACGGCAGTCGGCCAGGGCAGCGGAGTAGTCGACGTGACTCGGATGCGCGAAGAACGCGGCAAGCGCCGGATAGCGAATCAGCTTGTACTGCAACGCGCGGGGCAATCCGTCGCCGAAGAGTTTGGCCGTGCTTCGGAGTGCCTGAAACGTGCCTATCGCGCGCACCTGATCCAGATGATTGACAAAAAATCCGGCCGGCGAGAGCGCCGTTGCCGAAGCAACATCGCCGCGTGCCGCGAGGCACAGTGAGATCCATCCGCCGAGAGAATTACCGGCGACGTGGGCGCGCTCGCCCGGCGGCGTCACCTCTGTGATGAATTCACTGACGTCGTCGATCAACTGGCCCATGACATCAGTGCCGAGTTCGGGCAGCTCAGAATCCCCGTGGCCGGGGAGATCAACCGTGACGACGCGCCGATACGGCGTCAACTGATCCAAAAGCGAATCCCACGCCTGGCGCCGATGAACAATGCCATGGACGAGCACAAGCGTGGGACCGCTACCGGAGATGTCGTGCGCCAAGGTCATCCGTAGAACTTTATACGTGACCCTGCGTAACGTCTATAGAAGCGCTATCAGCGCAGCGTGACCTGACGTCCACGCAGTCCGTCGCGCGAACGCAGTTCGGCCGACGTCAAAGGTGCGTCGACGGCCAGGGCCTGCGCCAGGCGATCTCCGAACTCGACGGTTGCCGCAACCCACTCGTTTGCGTGCTTCTCGGGGTCCAGGTCGAAGACCGGAACCAGCAGTCCGTGGGTGCGGAAGGATCCCGCGTAACGCGAACCCTCACCCAGGTTCAGTCCGCCGGCAGCGTGAACGCGAGCCAGTGCAAGCATCAGATCGTCTTCGCTTTCGGGGCGAACCCAACGCAGATGCGCCTTCTCTCCGGCGTCTACCCACCAGGCTGCGACGAGGCCGTCACCTTCGAGGCGAGCCGACGGCATGATTGCCGCGTTGGCCTGCTCAACGGTGGCCTTGACCTGGGCATCCGTTTCGGTATCTTCGGGGATCCACCAGTTGAAGTCCTGGTAGACGGTGATGTCGAGCAGTGCGGCGGGATCGACGACGGCGGTGACAGCCGGGGTGTCCTCGGCGGGATCGGCAGCGGGGAGCGCGTCGCCGGGGGCTGCGTCGGCAACCCACGTCACGGATGCGGCGAGGTCTGCGCCCAGATCTGCGGAGTGAGCCTGAACCTGAACACCGACAAATCCGGTTGCCGTCTCACCCTCGTTGCGGACGAGAGCGGCAACAGCGCCGGGAAGAACCGTCGCGACGGTGACGGGACGATCCGAGCCGATGACGGGCAGCGGAGCCGTGGCCGAAGGAACGAATTCGCGCATGGCAACCAGGTCGCACTCTGCCGCGAGGCCTTCGAACGGGCGGTTGACCGCGCCTGATGCGGCGTCACGCTCTGCTTGGCGGGCTGCGAGCTTCGCTGCACGCCCACTGTCTACCTTCGGTCCACTGTTTCTCTTGCTCTTCTTAGCCACGAGGGCAAAACTACACGGGATCACCCGCGATCAAGCACTGCCCAGCCATTGCTTCGTGCGTCCGGGATGGTTTGTGGCCACCCAACTGACCCCGAGCTCACGGCACAGGTCCACATCCGCCTTGTCGTCGACGGTCCAGCAGTAGGTAGCGCGTCCGGCCGCAGCGGCGCGGTCCACAAGATCGGGATGCTCTCGCAACGCCTTGACGGACGGGCCGATCGCGGTCGCACCAACAGCCGTCGACGCGCCGCCGCCGAGATACCGCGACGCATCCCCGAGAAGGACCGTCGGCAGAAGGGGAGCTGCTCGGCGCACACGCCACACCGCGCTGGCCGAGAAGGACATCACGACGGCCCGGGAATGATCCGCGGACGGCGGCGACGCTATGCCGAAGCGGTGCAGTTCGGCGAGGAGTTTCGCTTCGACCAGTCCGCCGTACCGCACGGGGTGTTTGGTTTCGATGAACAGTTTCACCGGACGCGAGAAATCCAGCGCCAAAGTGATGAGTTCGGTCAGGGTCAGCAGATCTGCGGGCTCGCCGGTTGATCCGAAGTCGAGTGCGGTCAGGGAATCGAGGGTCATCTCGCTGACGATGCCGGTGCCGCTGGACGTGCGGTCGACTTTGCGGTCGTGGACACAGACCAGGTGGCCGTCGCGGGTGAGCCGGACATCGCACTCGAGCCCGTCTGCCCCTTCTTCGAGGGCAAGCTCGTAAGCGGCAAGCGTGTGTTCCGGCCGCGCGGCCGACGCGCCTCGATGCGCTACGACAAGCGGGCCTCGACGATCCGGGCTCACTGAGCGGCTGCTTTTTCCGGCACGGCATTTTCCAGCACCGATCGTGGAACCGGCACCCATCTGGTCGCGGTGTCCGGTTCGCCTCGCCAGTCCTTGTGCTCGATACGCCGGATCACCACCAGCAGGAGCGCAGCGGTGGCAGCGGCGATCAACGCAATGAAGGCCGAGAGGAGCACTCCGTCGGCCATTGCCTGGAGGCCGGGTCGCGAGCGCCAATACGCGTTCACGACAAGGAGGAAGCCACTGAACGCCCAGAACCCCCACCAGATCTTGACGAGCCGGCTCCCGCGCGGGTCGCGGCGCACGAGTTCGAGTAGATACACGGGCGGCATCACGAGATTGAGGACCGGCACGGCGCAGCCGACCAGGATTTCACCGCGTGAGCGTGGATCAGTGCGCTTTTCCCGCGCGTACAGGTCGCGGCGCGCACGTAGCAGCCAACACACCGCGGCCACGGCGGCGAGAACAGCCGTAAGCAGCCCACCGAGTTGCGTGAAGTAGACGGCGGCGTCCGACAGCCGCAACAACAGTTGTGGGACCAGACGGGTCTGGTTGTACACCAGGATCGTGTAGCGGCCGAGTTCCGCGAAGACGGCCAGTCCGTACAGAACTGCCGCAATGGTGAGCAACGAGCCGACGCGATCGGCCATCCGGTCGGCGCGAGACTCCTCGGCTGGGCTGGTGTCGACGACGTCGGTGAGTCCCCACGTCGGGACGGCGTCGTATCGGGGCGTCGACGGGTCGGCGCGCGGCGGGTTGGGATCTCCGACGCCACGTGGTTCCCCGGGGTTGCGGGCGATCCACCGGAAGCCGCGACGGGAGGGGGGCAGATACACGTCGGTGCGGACCGGCATGAGGAGGACACCGCCGCAGCGGGGACACCATCTACCCGCGGGACCGACGACGGGCCATCGTGCGGCGCACCGTGCGCAGACCTGTAGCTGGTTCACACGCTCGATTCTGTCACGCCGTATCGGTAACGGCAGCAAATGGTTTCGGAGCTGTTCCGTAACCTGAACTTCATCTCCAGGTACAACTTTGTGCCGATAATGTGACCTGCGACACCGAAAAACTCGAGTTATCCACACTATCCACAGGTTCATCCCCAGCTTGGGATGAATCCACAGACCTTTATCCACAGGTCAGGGCTCATGGGTTGTGGGTTTACTGACAGGTGTTAGCGAACGATGCACAGGCTCGAGGATGAATTTGACAAGCGGGCGAATTCCCTGTGAATTCGCAGCCGGAGTCCACCGGACAATCCGTTCACGCGGCACCTGGCAGCACTGTGGGACGGCACCTGGCAGCATTGCCAGGCGATGACTCCTCCGATGCCGAAGCTCTCCCGATGACCAAGCCCACTGCCAGGTACGTTTTGCCGATCGCACTCGCGTCGATTGCGATCGCACTCGGTATTCGAACGTGGGTGGCGTCGCAGAACTACTTCTACTGGGACGATCTCATCCTGATCGGACGCGGAGCTCGCTTCCCCCTCTTCTCGAGCGAACTGCTGCTCTACGACCACGACGGTCACTTCATGCCGGCAGCCTTCTTCCTGACGGGCCTCGTGACGCGAATTGCCCCGTACCAGTGGGCTCTTCCGGTGATGCTGCTCGTACTCGGTCAGGCGTTGGCATCACTCGCGCTGCTCCGCACGCTCAGACTGGTGCTCGGATGGCGTCCGGCGCTGCTGATTCCGTTGCTCGGCTATCTGTTCATCCCGCTCACTCTGCCCGCATTTGCCTGGTGGTCGGCGGCGCTCAATGCGCTTCCCCTGCAGATTGCTCTCGCCTGGGTGTGCGGCGACGCGATACAACTCGTGCGGACCGGCCGACGGCACTATGCCGTCTCGGGGACCGCTGTTTTTGTGGTCTCGTTGCTGTTCTTCGAGAAGTCGGTACTCGTGCCGTTTGTGGCGCTCGTGTTCGTCGTCTTGTATCTGCGCACGCAGTCCGACGCGTCGCCGATTCTCACCGCTGCGAAAAAAGCCAAGGCGCTGTGGATTCCGTGCGCCGTTGTGCTCGCGATCTGGATTCCGGTGTACCTGTTCACCGTCGAGTCGCCGGTGACGGGCAACGGTCGCAGCATGTCCACGGCCCTGCTGCACCACGGAACTTCCTTGGGAATGCTCCCGACTTTGTTGGGTGGGCCGTGGCAGTGGGAGCGATGGATTCCGGGTCCCGCATGGGCGAATCCCCCGATGTTCCTGGTCATTGCCGCCTGGATCATGCTTCTCACGGCACTCGTGGTCACCGTGCGCTCCCGACAAGGCGCTGCCTGGATCTGGATCTGCGCCGCTGTGTATTTTCTGGCGTCGGTTGCTGCGATGACCGTCACCCGCACCGCCGAGGGCACGACGTACGAATTGGCACAGACTCTGCGGTATTTCACGGATTCGGCCACGGTGTTCGCTCTCGCAATTGCGCTCTACTTCGCGGCGCCACCCCGGGTCGAACCCCGCGTCGACTCCCACACCACGGTGCCGATCCGCGCTATTGCCGTGGGTCTTTCGGTTCTGTTTGTCGTCAGTTCCCTGGTCTCGACATTCTCGTTCGTGAATGTCTGGCGGGAAAGCCCAACCCGTGACTATCTTCAGAATGCCCGGGTGTCGTTGGCGCAGAACACGGATGCGCCGCTGCTCGATCAGCCGGTTTCGATCTGGGTTCTCCTTCCTTTCACCAACCCGAACAACATGGCTTCCCAGGTACTCGGCCCACTGCCCGATCGACCCGAATTTGCTTCCAGTACACCGATTCTGCGACTGATCAACGACAACGGCACTGTCGTCGACGGCGAAGTCACGTTCACGCGACGGATTCTCGAGGGCACGGATCCGCAGTGCGGAACACGTGTCGACGGGCCGACAGAACTGACGTTGGACGGACCGTTGGCCGTCTGGGATTGGACAGTTCAGCTCAACTATCTCGCGAGCGCAGACGGAACGATCGACGTGTCCTTGACCACCGGTGACGCGGTCTCCGTTCCCGTGAAGCAGGGCTTGCACTCGGCATTCGTGCAGGTTGTCGGCGACGGCACAACCGTCAAGGTAGCGCCGCGGACCCCAGGACTGTCACTGTGCCTTGCCGCCGGACAGGTGGGTGTTGTTGTTCCCGCGCTGCCCTGACGCACCCGCAGTGGCAGAGTTGAGCGCATGGATCTACGTATCTTCACCGAACCCCAACAGGGCGCTACTTACGAACAACTACTCGCGGTGGCCCAGACCGCCGAAAAGCTCGGGTACGGAGCGTTCTTCCGCTCCGATCACTATCTGGCCATGAATTCCGACGGCCTTCCCGGACCGACCGACGCGTGGATCACGCTGGCCGGCATTGCCCGCGAGACATCGACGATCCGCCTCGGCACGCTCGTGACGTCGGCAACGTTCCGTTATGCCGGCCCGCTTGCCATCTCCGTCGCGCAGGTGGACCAGATGAGTGGCGGCCGCGTCGACTTCGGTATCGGCGCCGGCTGGTACGAAAAGGAGCATGAGGCGTACGGGATTCCGTTCCCGGCGCTGAAGGACCGCTTCGAACTGCTCGAGGAAACCCTCGACGTGGTGACGGGCTTGTGGCGCACTCCCGTCGGCGAGCAGTTCGACTACGACGGTAAGCACGTGCAGATCAAGAATTCTCCGGCATTGCCGAAGCCGCACCAGGCCGGCGGACCGCCCATTCTGATGGGCGGCGTCGGTAAGAAGAAGACACCGGCCTTGGCGGCGCGGTATGCCAGTGAGTTCAATATCCCGTTCCAGTCCGCGGGCGACACCAAGGAGATCTTCGGGCGCGTTCGTCAGGCCTGTGTCGATATCAACCGGGACCCGAACGAGCTGACGTATTCCAACGCACTGGTCTTGTGCTGCGGACGTGACGAGGCGGAAATAGCCAAGCGAGCTGCTGCCATCGGCCGCGAAGTAGCCGAACTGCGTGAAAACGGCTTGGCTGGAACGCCGTCGGAGCTGGTGGACAAACTCGGAGCATTTGCCGAGGCCGGTTCAGAGCGTATGTACCTGCAGACGCTTGATCTGAGTGATCTGGATCATCTCGAACTGGTGGCGAGCGAGGTCATGCCGCAGTTGGCGTAGGCCTTCGGCCTGTGCGTCTTTTTGGTAGCGCCCACTACCAAAAAGGCGCACAGGGGCGAAGCCCCTAACTGTTCGCGTCGAGGAACGCGCGCAGGTCCCGGTCCCACTGTGCGTCGCGGCTACGGTCCAGCCATACCCGAATCAGCATGAAACCGATGGTCAGCAGCGACATGATGCTGAACCACGTGAAGATTCCGGTCACGACCGCAGCCACGTCTGCTGCGCTCTGCGTGATCGGGGCAATGGTTTTGTCACCGTTGTTGTCGACGTAGATGTCGACGGAAGTGCCGGCAGGCGTGGTCTCGTCGACGGTGATGTCTTCGCGATGAACCTGCCCGTTCCAGTTCCACTGAGCCGGTGCTGTTTCGGTGTTCGTAGGAATGTAATCGGCGGTCGCGACACTGGACGTGACCGAGTCGCCCGTCGTGACGGCGGCGATGGAATGGGTGCTCCTGGCCTGGTCGGCGATCAGGGCATTCTGGCTTGCCGCCGTAGCGCCGCCTGCCCAGATGGCAAACGGCACCAGCAGGATCGCAAGAACGATCAAGCCGAAGGACATGAATCCTTCGATGCGATCACTACGCCTGACCATCGGGTCGTGGCCGACGTGAATGGTGCGTCGGAGCAACGACGCTGTTGCTCGCGTACTAGCGGACATGATGCGCTCAGTTCTCTCGACAAGACACTCTTACTATCGAGATTCCCTTTATTTCGATCTAGTTGCAAGTATTAACGATCGGAATCACATGTGTCCTCCAACACCAGCTATTCGTGAGGCGGAAGAATATCGGTCTGTGCCGGCACCTGATCTTGGCGCAATAGTCCTACCGGGCAGCTGACTCCCGTGGCATGCACTGGGCAATATCCGCCGGGGTTTTTTGCAAGATATTGCTGGTGATAGTCCTCGGCATAGAAGAAATCACGCAGCGGACCTATTTCCGTCGTAATTGCGCCATAACCGGCGTCAGTCAATCGTTTGCCGAATGCAAGTGCAGATGCGTGCGCGATCTGTTCCTGATCTTCGGAAGTCGTGAAAATCGCGGATCGATACTGCGAACCCTGGTCGTTTCCTTGACGCATCCCCTGCGTCGGATCGTGATTTTCCCAGAAATGAGCCAGGATCTGCTCGTACGAAATGACGGCCGGATCAAAGACGACGAGCACTACCTCGGTGTGCCCGGTGCGTCCCGAGCAGGTTTCCTCGTACGTGGGATTGGGGGTGTATCCGCCCGCATATCCGGCAGCGGTGCTGTAGACGCCCGGAAGCTGCCAGAACTCCTTCTCCGCACCCCAGAAACAACCCATACCGACCACGACGGTCTGCATCCCCTCGGGGAACGGCGGCGTCAGCGGATGCCCGTTCACGTAATGCGCGGCAGGCACTGGCATCGCGGTCTCACGTCCTGGCAGTGCGTCCTGCGGACTGATCAGGGTGGATTGTGCGGACGCTCGCCCCAGAATGTCGTCGTACCAGCTCATTCTTTGATTCTACGCGTGAGCGCTTGTTCCGCCATGCCGTGACAGCTCGGGCACCGGGCAGTTCGACCCAGCGATAGCCGAATTCCGCGACGACCGCCGTGACAACAAGAAAGAGGCCGAAGGCGAGCGTCGGACCGACGTGGGGGGTCGTGTTCTCGACGACGCGATACAGGATCAGCGTGTGGACGAGGTAGATGATGTAGCTCCGCGTCGACAACCACTTCACGAACGCCCAGCGCGTCGGGCCGCCGTCGTAGCGGCCGATGAGGACCACCGCGGCGGCTACGACGGTGATGGTCCACAAGTAGTTCTCACCGGCCCAGTAGACGCGGAACTCGGTGGCCACGAGGATCACGTGGATCTGTGCCAGAACGGCGACGATCAGCCATCGTCCCGGGGCCAGCCGCGCCCACGCGAGGTACATGATCTGTCCGAGGAAAACCGCCGGGAGTGTCGCCGCGATCTTCGAGAGCATCGGAACGGTGTACGGCATCGGTGCGTAAATGTTGTAGAGCAACACCAGCGAACACAGCGCTGCCCCGCCGAGCGGCATGATTACCGGCCGCATGCGCAGAATCGGCCGCATCGCCACGCAGGCAAGGTAGAACAGGAATTGGACCGTCAACGTCCAGGTCACACCGAGAACAGCCACTTCAGGCGTGAGAAAGAACCCGCCGAGGAAAAAACTCATCAGCGCCTGGGTATTCGAAATACCGTCCTGGCCACTGAACATGCCGTTTATACCGAGACGAACCAACAAGATGGCTATCGCAATTGCCACCCAGAAGGCCGGTACCAGTCGACTCAATCTGTTGGTCAGGAATTTGCCGGGCCGATCACGTATCGCGGACCGAGTCACCAGGGCGCCGGTCAACATCATGAACGTCGCGACTCCGACAAAAGACAGGTGCTGATTTAGCTGGGCCGGTTCGATCAAGGCGCCGTACACGACGTCGATCAGCCACCAACCGGAGCCGAGATCGTCGATGACGTAGAACGAGATGTGGGAGTAGATCACCGCCGCAACAGCGAGTGCGCGCAGCAGGTCAGCGCCCGGAAGGTACACCCGAGGCGGTGCCGCCTCTGATGACTCCGGGAGAAAAACTGGTGCGGGCATCGAGCAAGTTTAAGGTTCCGTTCACCTTTACGACGAATTTCCGGATGCCCCAATGTCCGAGATCACGCAGTTTTCGGTTACCCGAACTTTATTGTCAGGGAATGACTACCTGAGCTGAACTGTTGCAGACCGTGTACGAATGTTATTGGGTGGATACCCAAGATTGATCCGCAATCCAAGCACCATACTCTCGAAGAAGCAGGGCTCACGGAGCCCGCAAAGAAGGGACCCTCGTGTCTGTTTACACGCTGCCGGAACTCCCCTACGACTACGCAGCCCTCGAGCCGCACATCTCGGGCAAGATCATGGAGCTGCACCACGACAAGCACCACGCGGCATACGTCGCCGGCGCCAACGCTGCACTCGAGAAGCTGGCCGAGGCTCGCGAGAACGACACCATCGCCGCGCAGGCCAACCTGCTCGAGAAGAACCTGGCTTTCCACCTCGGTGGCCACACCAACCACACCGTTTTCTGGAACAACCTCAGCGCTGACGGTGGCGACAAGCCCGAAGGCGAACTCGCCGCAGCGATCGACGACAACTTCGGTTCGTTCGATCTCTTCCGCGCACACTTCTCCGCGAACGCCAACGCCATCCAGGGCTCCGGCTGGTCCATCCTCGCGTGGGATTCCATCGGCGCACGCCTCGTCATCGTCCAGCTCTACGATCAGCAGGGCAACATCTCCATCGGCCTCACGCCGCTGCTGATGCTGGACATGTGGGAGCACGCTTTCTACCTCGATTACCAGAACGTCAAGGGCGACTACGTCAAGGCATTCTGGAACATCGTGAACTGGAACGACGTCACGGCACGCTTCGAGCGCGCTCGTACGCAGACCGCAGGCCTGATCGTCTAGTCACGTTCTCCTTGCTCTATGCGGCGGCGCTCCTTCACCAGGGGCGCCGCCGTTTGCATCAGCAAAGCGCCCGCAAGAAGGGCCGTCGCCACGCCGAACACCAAAGCGATTGTGCGCGAATCCGATCCACTTCCCGGCGCAGGCGTTTGATTCACCGCCACAGGATCGGACAGCACCGACATCAGTTGAACCTGCTGCGGAGTGGTCAACGCCGGCAGCCCGGATTTTGCGGTGTCCAACCCGGTCACCAACGACGTCGCAACCGACTTGAGAGTCCCGAACCCCTGGGTGATCTGAGTGGTCACATCTTCGAGCATCTGCGGAGCCTGGTCTGCGATCGGAATCAAACCGTCACTCAATTGACCGGCAGCGCTGTTCAATTGAGCACTGGCACCCTGCAATTGGCCGACGGCAGTACGCACCAAATCGCCGAGCGCCGTATCGGGGCCCACCGACCCACCCAACATCGACGGCACCGCGTTCAATTGCGCAGTCACGGCACCCAAGTCGGTACTCACGCTCGCCAATTGCGCCGTAATATCCTGCGGCACCGGCAATCCGCTCAACGCACCGGTCAGCGAATCGATGCGCGACTTGAGATCTGCGGTGGACGACGACGCCTCACCCAACGTCAAGCCGAGCGAGTCTGCGCGCGTGGCCAATTCCTCCGCCGACCCGGCAGCCTGATCCACGACGCCGGAAACCTGCTCCGCGACACTCGTCAACTGCAACGAACCCGCGCGCGCTGTTTCCAGGTACGGCAGGATCGTGTCTGCCCCGGCCTTCACCTGGTCGATCGACTTCTCGGCGCCGGCTGTTCCCGCTACCAGCATCTGCGCGGTCACCAGATTCTGATCGAATGCCCGACGAGCAGCGGACGTCTGTGACATCAAACCCTTGATACCGTCGGCACTGACCTGCGCCGACACCGCGCTGGTCAGCGCCACCGCCTGCGCTCCGTCAGCGCCCTGAACCTCGAGGTCGATGCTTGCCTGCTGCGGATCCGGGCCCAGCATCGAGGCAACCGACTCACTGAAATTCTCCGGCACGGTGAGGGTCGCAAAATAGTTACCGCCGGGGCTGTCCACGACGTGGAATTCGAAGTCTTCACTCGCGCTCAGTGTCTCGACCAGCGTGTCACCGGCGCGTAGTTCCTCGCCGTCCAGCATGGTTCCGGCATCGGTGTTGACTATCGCAACTGCCCGCGAGTTGTTCTCGCTGCCCGAGAACCACACCCAGCCCGTACCGGCCACCGCACCCACCACAACAGCTGCCAAACCACCCACCGCCAGCCGTCGACCAAGTAGCGACGGCTGGCGGTGGGTGTTCTCGGTGTTGTTCGCGGTGCTCATGGCCGAGACGATAGATGGCGATCTTGTAGAAATACTGAGAGTTACCTCAGCCGGCGATCACCGGATCGTCCGCCAGCGCATCCGTCCTGGCCTGCAACCGCGTCCTCATCGTCTCTACCTCGGCGGCAAGAGCCTCCTCCGTCAAACCGTCACTGAGCGGAATCGACGACGCGACATCGTCCAGAATTCCCAGCGCGCGGCCACTCGAGAAGAGCTGCTCGTACAGTTCGCGGTACGCCGTGTCATAGGTCTCGGTGAAGGCCGTCGACGCGAGGAACCGTTCCTTCAGTTGGTTGCCTCCCATTCCGCCGCCCATGCCCCCGCCCATGGCCCCGCCGGGCGCCTGCTCGGCGCCTTCCTGTCCAGCAGCCGACTCTCCCGTGCCCATCTGTCCCGCGTCCATCTGTCCTGCACCGCGCGCTGCACGACCGGGGGGCATTGTTCCTGCTGTCATTGTGCCCTGTGGTGCGGCGCCGTCCGTCGCGGCTCCCTGCTGAGCGCCGCCGCGCATACCGCCACCTCCCATACTGATCGAATCATGCGGTCCCGCTTCGGAATTACCGCTCAGCGCCATGTTGAGATCCCACGCAACGACAGAGATTTTCTTCGACTCGAGGTCGTACCACAGATAGTAGTTCTTGCCCGGCCCCGCCATGTCATCACCGTTCACCAGAAGATTCTGCGTCGCAACGTATCTGGCGAAGGAATCGACGTCGACCCAGTTTGCGAGTTCTGAGTCAAACTGCTCGTCGGTCGCCGAATCCAGCCACTTCAGGAAGCTGATGATCGGCTGAAGGTCCTGCGAACCTTCAGCATTGATCTGCTTGAACTGGTCGACGTAGGTCGTCTGGTCGTCACCTTGATAGGTGAAGCTCGAGTTGGCATCGGCCTTGTAGAGCACTCCGTCACTGTCGAACAGTGAGTTCGCATAGCCCTCGTCTGGATGCTCGAGTATCAACCGCGTCTGGGTTTCGGAGCCGTTCACCGAGTACACCGCATAGCTGTATCGCTGTGTTGGCTGGCCGGATTCAGCGGTGAGCGACAGCGCCATCGCCTCGTTCAGCACTGGGCTTCCCGGCCGGATCGACAGCTGTGTCATACCTTGGTAGGCCCGCCCGGACACATTCTTGTCAAAGCTGATCAGGAAAGGCAGAGACGCCGGATCATCGGCTGACAGGCTGACCATGCCGCCGCCCCCGCCACCCCACTCGGGTGCGGCCGCCGGTACTGTCGCATCAGCTACCACCGCGCCGTCCGGGATTTGCATCCCGCGTCCGCCGGATTCAGTACTACTCAGGCCACGAAGCGTGGAGTTGCCTTTCAGTCGCAAGCCGACATCGGTGACCAGGGTGCCGTCGATCGTGATGTCGGCCTCGATCCACTCCTTCTCACCGTCGGTTGCGTAAGCATCGATCATCTTGTCGTAGTCGGATTCGCTGAACTCCACGCTGAAGGTGTGTTCAACCGATGTGTCGAAGAAATCAACTGAGCCCGTGATGTTCTCGGCAACCTGCGATGCGATGACCGTCGCGTCCCCGGTGATGTACGGACGCACCCGAGTCTGACCGAATACGCCGGCAAGCACAGCCACAAACGCGACGAACGCAGCAGCCAACTTCCAATGCTGACGCAGAGGCGTTGGCACCCTGTGGATCAGCCGCCTACGGGGTGCAACCGGCGCTGCATTCTCGCCCATCAGATATCAGTCTGGTCGTAACCGGTCAGGACTGTGACTCGCTGGCCGGAGTTCACGCCACTGAGTGCCGAGATCAGTTCTGCCGGTTTCTTACCCGGCTTCAGTTGGGCGGTGTAATACAGCTCGGTGAGAGCGCCCGAACGTACCGATTCGGTGGAAACCAGTTCGAATTCCTTGGTGTAATCGATCAGAATGTCTTCGACCAGTGCGGTGTATCCGGGCTCCGGGGGAACCTGGACCTTCACTACCTGACGTTGCACGTCGAGCTTGAACATGTTGAATTTGCTCATCAGGACCAAGACCAGGCAGATGGCGATGGTTGCGGCAATTGCCAGGAGGTAAAACCTTGTACCCGTGGTCATTCCGATTGCCATGACGAGGAAGATGAAGCCCACGTCGCGAGTTTCCTTGATCGCGTTGCGAAATCGCACCACGGAGAGCGCGCCAACGAGCGCAAACGCCCGTGCGACGTTCGATCCGACAACCAGCATGATGAGGCTGATGACCATGCCCACCATCACCAATGTCTGCACGTACGACTGACTGTACGAAACGTTCTTGTGCGTCAATCGGTACACGTAGCCGATGGTCGCGGACAGCACGAAGGAAAGTGCAAGCGAGACAATGATGTCGAAGGTCGAAAAGGTGCCGCTGAGATCTTGTAGATCGAAATTCATTTACAGTCCTGATGTGACGAGGGAGCTCTCGAATGGAATCGAGGGCGTGAGCAGTTCTTCACGGGCATGCAGGCGCGAGCGCGGCGCCATCCCGAAGGCTTCGACGCTCTGGCAGTATTTGGAGATTCGCACGACGGACATGTCCATCCGTGCTGCCATATCCGTAACCCAATAAGGCACACGCTCATTGGCTTTGATCTCCACGATGCACAGGTGCGGTGGAATGATGAAGCGATTCTGCGCTTCGGCCGCGAAGTGGAAGTCGCGATCTCGGCCGTGAATTTTGTGATCGATGGTCACCCGCAAGCCGAGGTCGGCGTCGATACCGACAAACGCTTCACGCAGATATCCGGTCGTGACCGACGGCCGGAGGTCGAGATTGCCGATCAGCGTGGACACTTCGTTGACAAAGGGCTGCGCCGTTCTGTCCACGTCGATGTCGCGTCGGCCGTCACACAATTGCCGCGCAACATCGTAGGAAACCTGAACGCGCCGCTTCTGAGTCACACGATTGACCCGTTGCTTGATCTCGACGTACACAGGCGTCTCGTCAACTGCGTCGGACGGGCGACCGTACAGGCGAATTCGGAGTTTCCGGCGAAACTTGAGTCCTTCGATCTTTTCCCAGTAGAAGCGAAGGCTCTGTGTGTCGTAGTACAGGCTGGTCACCGGGTATCCACCGATCGGCGAATTCACATCGGAGTCCATGTGTGCATTCAGTTCCTCGCGCAATGCGGGAACGTCTCGTTCGTGGGCTAGATACTTGATCTCATACCGGTTGAACGCATGGAGCGAACTAGCCGTGCGCAGAGATCGTTCGGGCGTTCCCAATGACGTGGCCTTTCTTCGTCGACTGGGAAACAGTCCACTCCATCAGGCTTTGGTAATCCTGGAGTAAAGCTGCCAAGTTGCTGTCAATCTCGAAGAAAGGTTGCGTCAACCTGAAGTTGGCTCGGTGTTCACCCGGGACTGCTCTTCAGGCGGCTCCTCGTCCACTTCCGGTTCCTCGACAGCATCTGGTGGCTTTGCAACCTCTTTCGGACCACTGATCAAGATGTCGGCCCACCGGGTAGACGGATCGATGTCGAGCAGGACGGCTTTCACCAGAAGTGAGAGCGGAATAGCCAGCAGCGCACCGAGCGCGCCCAACACCCACGACCAGAAGATGAGCGAGAGGAAGGTCATCGTCACCGACAGACCAACGGCGTCACCGACAAACTTGGGTTGGATAATGGACTGGATGACGAAGTTGATCACGGAGTACACGACGATCACCCACACCATCAACCATGGTCCGCCCTCGAGGAGTCCGAGCAGTGCCGGCGGGATCACACCGATCACAAATCCGATGTTCGGGATGTAGTTGGTGATGAACGACAACAACGCCCACAGAATCGGCAAGGGGATCCCCATCAACCACAGCGCGCCGCCGTCCAGCACCGCGACGATCAGACCGAAGACGGTGGACACCACCAGGTACTTGCGGGTTCCCTTGGCAAAAGTGGAAAGAGCGTAAGAGATTTCAGGGCGCTCTTCGGCCAGGATATGCAGTCTCGACCGGATACTCATGCCGTCGAAGGCCATGAACAGCAGTAGCGCCAAAATGAACACGAGGTCCGAGAACACTCCGAGGAGGCCCTCGAGAGCTGTCTCGACCACTCCCAAAACCTTGGTGAGATCGATACTGCTGACCGTGTTTTGGATCTGCTCGGTATCAACTCCGAAGCTAGCCAGACTACTTCGAGCCTCGTCCAGGAGCGCACCCATCTTGTCTGAGTACTCCGGCAGGATCGTGGCCAATTGAGCAGTCGAGACAACCAACGACGCGGCCAAGCCGATCAGGATCAAATACACCGTGACCAGGGCGCCGAGCATGCCGAGCCACTTCGGCCAGCCGTGCTTCTGCGCCCAATCCTGAATCGGCTGAACGGCAACGGTCAGCATCAAGGCCAGAAATACAGGACCGAGAATTCCACTGAAGCCCTTCATCCCGGCAACCGCGACCACTGTTGCGGCAGCGCCGAGCAGCACGATCAGCCCGCGCGGAATCGACCAATGTTCGCTGCCTGTGACAGTCGGTGCCGGGGCGGGGACGGGAACAGGAGCGGGAGCCCGCTTAGAGAACACCAGCTTCCTTTGCCCGACTCCTGATCTGGAACGCACCGACGATCATCAGAATGCCGAAGAATATTGCGTACCAACCAAGCAACCAGGTCAACCCGATGATGCCTTCACCAGGGAAGATGAGCAGGATTATTCCGAAGATCACGGCCAGCACCGACGCGGCGAGTAGCCATCCCCACCCGGAGCCCGACAAGCCCTTGAGCTTGAAAGATCCGACCACGCCGAGGATTCCGAACAGGATGGCGTAGAACGCGATGATGTACAGCAGTACCACCGCAGTGATTCCGGGCCATACCAATGCGACAACACCGGCTGCCACCGAGACCACGCCCGTGAAGACGAACCATCCCCATGAACTGAGATGCGCTCGGTCGCGGATTGCCCGCACCAAGGTGACCACGCCGTCCACGATGGAGTAGATACCGAAAACGAAGACCAAGGCCACCACGGTTATTCCCGGCCACACGAGGGCGATGATTCCGAAAATCACGCCGAAGATTCCGCGGACCAGGATCATCCACCAGATCTCTTTGCCGTACAACACAAACGGGTTCGTTGCGACCATCAGTAGCCTCCGAGCATTTCAGTTCGTCGGACGAATACCCGGTGCCGTCCACGATCCCGAGAGCACCGAAGCCTTGGGCCAATACAGTCGCAAGAATACGTTGAATCCGTCTGCCGGGCTGGGTAACCAGTTCTTTTCCTTCGAGCCGCCTGGAGACTCGTGCTGAATGTAGATATTCAGGGAGCCGTCGTCCTCGAACCCCAGGTCACTTCGGTCACCGATGGCGTATCGATCAATCGGATTGTCCACGAAGAACTGTCGCTCGTTCATCATTGTGAGCGACCAGAAACCTTCGACCGGCGGAAGCTCGTCCTCGTCGAAGTGCAGGACGTAGTTCTTCTCCCCGGTCAGGGCGTTGCCGTCGATGTCGGTGGTGGCATGCGGGTACACGGCGTCCGCGTCGAGGTTCGCGCCGAATCCCAGCCATACGATCAAAGCCCGCTGCGCATAGTGCGTTCCGTAGTGCCCCAACCCGCGGTGCATGGTCCAGCCGTTCTTCGGGGAACTTTCGGCGTCGGCCGCGATCGTGTGCAGCAGGTCCATGCCGCTGCGTGCGGCGCGGTCCAATGCGTCGCGCACTTCGGGTGGCCGCGACGCCCACGCGAGTCCCGACCCGATTCCTATATCGCCGAGCTGCTTCATGATCTCGGAATCCTCGGGACGCGGTGGATTGTCGTCGAGTAGCGCGTCGAGTGCGGTGAAGAACGCCTGTCCGTCCATCGCGGCAACCTGGTCGACCGGGGGTGTGAACGTATCGACTGTCGGGTCGAGCGAGCCTTCGGGCGCCGTGTATCCCGCCTTGTTGTCCGTCCACTGCGACAGTGGTGTCAGCCGGGTTCCGTCCTGCAACGTGTGTACTGCGGCGAGGTCGGTGCCGCCCGATGTGGCGTAGCGCGCCACTATCCAATTCATCGCCGTCGGCGAGCGGAGAAGCGTCGTACCCCGCGGCACTTCGCCTTTCCATGTCGGACCCGCCACGACGTACGGTCCACCGGTGCGGCCTACTGTGCGGGAACCGGGCACGGTGAAGACATCGCTCCACGCGTCGAGAATCGGGACCAGCCAGTACCTCGTCCCGAAGTCCGGCAACGTCAAGACCTGCGGTTCGGTCCGCAAGTCCAACCACGCCGACGAGTAGAGAGTGTCCGCGTTGGGTGAGACCACATCCGTGAACGACGCATCCGGGGTTTCCCGCGCGTACGCAAACTGGTTGAGCGGCGCTTTCATGCCCTGTGGCGTCGCCGTTGCCGTCATCACGTCCCGTGAGACCGCCGCGATCAACAGTGGATATCCGAATATCCAGGCCTGCGTTGCCAAATCATCCAACGACGAGCGCTTCGAGGCAGTCATGCCCGGTGAATACCACCGCCCTCACCTGCGCAAACCACCGCCGGCACCTGCGCACATCACCGCTGGCACTCTCCTACTCTTGTGTGCCAGCAGTGTTTAGGCGCATATTTTACCTACCCAACGACGTGTGCCGGATTTACCTGTCATCACCTCGGGGAGGAACAGAGATGAATAGAAATGAAGCGATAGGCATCTCACCGTTCCAGCAAGCCGGAGCGTTGCAGGGTTTTGTCATTTCGGGGCGTTGGCCCGACACCACCAAAGAATGGGCGCAACTGCTCGCATTGGCTGTGCGGGTCGCGTCACTCCCCGGTCTGTTGCCCACCTCGACGGTTTTCGGCGTGCGCGAGGACGTCCCGGATGATCCACAACCGGGCACTGTGGGATTGGTGATGGCCGAAGGTCCGGTTCTCGGAGATTTTGCTCTGCCACCTGGGCGTTTTTCCGAGCATCAACCGCCGGCACTGATCATGCTGCACCCACCCTCCGAAACGACTCCCAGCCTGCCGGAATGTGAGGGCAGCGCCTCTGGGTGTGTCCTGCTTCCCGGACTGCCGTACCTCGGCTTGGACCATCGCGCGGCCTGGGTGGAAGCTGAGGCCGACGGGACGGTCGTCTCGATGATCAGCCGGGTCGGCATCGATCCGATCAGCGATCCCGACACCGCAGTTTTGGCAATGCTCCTCGCCTGCTGACGGTAACGGTAAGCGATAAGTTCGGTCTCCCAAACTTGCTGTGTGCTTTGCCAATTCGCGAAACGCAGGCTAACCTCGGTAACAACGAAGGGGAGTAGCCCCCAATCGCCTGTGTCGACATACTGGTTCGACGCGTTCCGCCTGGTGCGGATCGCGAAGCGCCCGGCCTGGCGAACCGAAGGTTTCTGACCTCGGTGGGCGAGACCTTCGGCCGGACAAACGCACCCGTTGCGTCTGTCCAGGCCGGAGGCCCCATATTTCCTCCGACCGATACGGACCGGAGGAGTTAATCTTGCTAGCCGCAATACTTTTGAGCTTCGGCGTCATCTTCGTCGCCGAACTCGGCGACAAATCCCAGCTGATGGCAATGACATTTGCCCTGCGCTATCGCTGGTGGGTTGTTCTCGGCGGAATCACCGTCGCCACCACCCTTGTTCACCTGGTGTCAGTGGCTGTCGGCCACTACCTGGGCGTCGCACTGCCCACGGCGGCAATTTCCATCGTCGGCGGCATCGCCTTCCTGGTCTTCGGCCTCTGGACCCTGCGCGGTGACGATCTCACCGAGGACGAGCAGAACAAGGCCGGTCGCGTCACCCGCTCAGCCTTCATCGCCGTCGCGTCGGCCTTCTTCCTGGCAGAACTCGGCGACAAGACCATGCTCGCCACCATCACCCTCGCTACCGACAACAACTGGATCGGCATCTGGATCGGATCGACCGTCGGCATGGTGGCGGCCGACGCTCTCGCCATCATCGTCGGCTCGGTACTGGGCAAGCACCTCCCGGAGGGATTCATCAAGATCGGTGCCGCGGTGCTGTTCTTCGTCTTCGGTGTCTGGCTGCTGCTCGAAGGCATCTTCCCGGACTCGTCCGCCGGCATCATCGGCGGCGGAGTTGTCCTGGCAATGTCCGTGGTGGGCGCGCTAGCCCGAATGATCTGGAAGCGCACCCACCCGAAGCCTCCTTCAGAGCTTGGCTCTGATCTCCTGCGCGATCGGCTGGAACTGCTCGAGGAAGGTAAGCGCCCAACCGAATGAGGCGACGCCCTCGTAGTCGAACGAGTACACCTGATCGTTCTTGACGGCGCGCAGACGCTGGAAGATGGTGTCGTTCGCCAACTTCTCGTTGATCGGACCCTTACCACTGTTGGTGATGATGACGTCGGCCTCGTCGAGTAACTCCAACTGCTCCTTCGGAAACCACTCGTTGCTGCCGGCGGGAATTGCGAGTGAGCGGTCGTTGAACTGGAACCCGGCCTCGCTGATGACCGTGGTCTGATACTTGGTCGGTGAATATAGCGAGAAGCCGCTCTCCTCGAAGTACGTGGTGTAGACGACCTTCACCTTGCTCAGCACGTCCGCGTTGTCGCTGCGGAACTTGGCAATCCGCGCCTCGTACCGGTCTGCCAACTCCTGAACTTTCGCACTCTGGTTGAGTGCGTCCGCGACCCCGAGGGCACGCTCCTTCCACGCGTACTGGCCGTCTTCGGCAAAAACCGCGGTCGGTGCGATCGACCGGATCTGCTCGTAAAGATCCGGGTTGTTCTCCGAAAGGAGGTTGGTCATCACGATCAAGTCGGGAGACAAAGCCGCTATCGCCTCGGCGTTGGGCTCGTACCAGCGTCCCACCTTCGGGAGAGACCGCAGCGCGGACGCATAGGGTTCCGGGACGCCGTCCGCGTTCTCGTAGTCCACCGGCAGTCCGACGGGTGTGAATCCGGCGTCGAACATCGCGGGGCCCGTGTAGTAATCGGCGCTGACCACCCGCTGCGGATTAACGGGCACCTCCACCTGGCCGTTGACGGTGGTGATCGTGCGCATCTCGCCCTCGGCCGTTTCGCCCGAACTGGTTCCGCAGGCGGTAAGCAATCCGATCCCGGCTAAGGCACCGGCCCCGAGGAAACCTCGCCGGGTGAGTGCGGCGGTGATGCGAGCGAATTCGGCATCGGTATCGAGTGTCGGCAGCAGAAGTGATGTCATTAAGTGTCCTGACAGTAACTGAAATTAGGGTGACCTAAAAAATATCCTCACCTGCGGGGTTACGGTGAAGAGTATCGGTCAAGGGTTGTCTCTTTCACGCCACAGACAACTGGTCTGACCACTTGACCTCTTGCCAGAAGGTGGCCTATCGTCAGTACATGTTCCAACCCGTTGCACGTACCTCGGCTTCCGGCGCAGTGTTCGACCAGATTTCGGTGAAAGTGCTGGCCGGAGAGCTTGCGGCGGGCGAAAATCTCCCCAGCGAGCGCAAGCTCGCCGAGGCGTTCGGCGTCTCGAGGCCCGCGGTCCGAGAGGCAATTCAGAAGCTCGCCCAAGCGGGACTAGTCGAGGTCCGCCAGGGCGAATCGACGTCAGTGCGTGATTTTCGACGCCAGGCCGGACCCGAGCTTCTCCCCCAATTGCTGATACGCGACGGTGTCCCCGACCTGGCCGTGGTGCGCAGTGTCCTGGAAACTCGTGAGTTGATGGGACCGCAGATCGCGGTGCTTGCCTCCCGTCGCATCTCCGCGGAATCTGCCCAGGAACTCGACATGGCCGTGGATCAACTAGGCGCCACCGAAGATCCGGTAGAGCTGCAAGCGCGGGCTCTGGCGTTCTGGGACGTCGTCGTCGACAGCGCAGATTCCATTGCCTTCCGCTTGATCTTCAACAGCCTGCGCGCCGCCTACGAACCGGCCATGACTGCACTTGCCTCCGTCATGGTCGCCGAAGTCGGCCAGACCGACCTGTATCGAAAACTGGCCTCCGCCATCACTTCACACGACGAGTCCACTGCCGAGGCGTCAGCCGCACAGCTCCTTCACACCGGCACGACGGCAATCGGCGACGCTCTCACCTTCCTGGAAGGACTGAAACCATGAGCAAGCCCGTCACTCTCGCCGATGCCGCACGAACGTTCCACAAGTCACCGACGCCGTGGATGATCGGCACTATGTTGGTGGCTGCAGCGGCGACGCGCATCGCGCTGGGCAACTGGCAGATCACCGACGCACTTGTTCCACTCGTGATGCTTGCCGCATTCCCCTTCGTGGAGTGGATCATTCACGTCTTCGTTCTCCATTGGAAGCCGCGGACCATTGCCGGCGTCACACTCGACTCACGCCTGGCGCGCAGCCATCGGGAGCACCATTTCGCCCCGCGAACCGTCTCACTCATCTTTATTCCGTGGCAGACACTCCTGATCGTGATTCCCGTCCTGACCGCTGTCGCACTCCTGGCGTTTCCCCGCGTCGAACTCGGCCTGACCTTCCTGACCTGTATTTCCGTACTCGGTCTCGGTTACGAGTGGACTCATTTCCTCATCCACAGTGACTACAAGCCGAAAACTGCTCTCTACCGGTCGGTTTGGCGCAACCATCGCAACCATCACTTCAAGAACGAGCACTACTGGTTCACCGTCACCACCGCGGGAACGGCCGATCGCGTACTGGGCACGTACCCCGATCCCAAATCCGTCGAGACATCCCCGACAGCCAAGAACCTGCACGGCACCGCGTCGAAGCTGTGAAGAAACGCCGATTCCTGGCCCCCAGCTGGCAATGAACTTGAACTTGACTGTGTATCAGCGATTTTCGTTGAAACCCACTCGAACCGTGCTTAGTGTCGATGGAGTCAGAAGTTCGAAAAACGCTGTAACCGAAGGACACAACACATGTTCAACGATGTATTCAACAACGTCATCCACCCGATGGTCACGAACTTCCAGCAGTTGGGTCCCCAGCAGTTCATTCCTCAGCAGTTCATCCCTCAGCAGTTCATCCCTCAGGGCCTGTTCCAGCAAGCGCCGCAGGCAGCAGAGCAGGCTGTGACGATCTTCGGTAGCTGATACCGCAATCCACAGATAGCGCCACTCAGGGGTCGTCCGTCCAATATGCTGGACGGACGACCTGAGTGCCTCCGCCTGACAAGGATCCCCATGAGCCCCAACACCCCCGTCCACGCATTCACCGATGACGCCCTGGGCGATCTCGACGCTACCGGCGTCGCCGCCCGGATCGAATCAGGCGAGGTGACCGCACGGGAAGTTATGGAGGCGTCGATCGCGCGCGCCGAGGCAGTGCAGGGGCAATTGAACGGTCTGGCCTGCACAGACTTCGATCGCGCACTCGCCAGAAGCAGCCGGCCGACCACGGGCATCTTCGCCGGCGTCCCCACCGCGATCAAGGACAACACCGACAGCGCCGGCCTTCCCACCCAGCAGGGCAGCACCGCCTTCACCGCAGTCCCCGCCAAGGCTGACAGCGATTTCGCGAAGCAGTTCCTCTCCACCGGGGCCATTTCGATCGGCAAGACCCGACTGCCCGAGTTCGGATTCAGTGCGTCCACCGAGTACATGACGGAAGAACCCGTGCACAACCCGTGGAACCCGGCCTACTCGTCGGGCGCTTCCTCGGGTGGCGCTGCCGCACTGGTTGCTGCCGGAGTCCTCCCGATCGCGCACGCCAACGACGGTGGTGGATCGATTCGCATTCCCGCCGCTGCCTGCGGACTCGTCGGACTCAAACCCACTCGCGGCCGTACCATCGCCGATCCGGCCGACAAGTCGATGCCGATCCGGCTGATCTCTCAGGGCGCCGTCACCCGCACGGTTCGCGACACCGCACGATGGATGTCAGCGGCCGAAAGTTACTACCGCAACCCACGACTCGCACCGGTTCGCCTGATCGAAGGACCCAGCTCAACCCGCCTGCGCGTCGGCGTGATCACCGATTCCGTGACGGTCACCAAGACCGACGACGAGACACGCAAGTCCGTCGAAGCTACGGCTGAACTCCTTGCAAGCCTTGGCCATCACGTCGAGGACGCGGCATTGCCCGTCGGACCGGAATTCATCGACGACTTCAGCATCTACTGGGGATTTTTGTCGTTTGCCATCTCCACCGGTGGCAAACAGATGCTCGGGCCCGACTTCGACAAGTCCGGCACCGACAATCTCACCAAGGGCCTCTACACGCTGTACCGGAAGAACCTGGTGAAGACGCCGCGCGTGCTCTACCGCCTGCGACGCCTCCAGCAGCAGTACAGCGCCATGTTCTTGAAGTACGACGTCGTGCTCTCGCCGGCTCTTGGGCACACCACCCCCGAGCTCGGACACCTCTCTCCCGCTCAGCCTTTCGAGGAGCTTTTCGACAAGTTGATCGCGTACACGTCGTTCACACCGCTCAACAACATCTCCGGTGGTCCCGCGATTTCGCTACCGATGCACCAGACCAGCAACGGTTTGCCGTTGGCTTCGCATTTCTCCGCCGATCTCGGCGACGAGCGCACACTCCTCGAATTGGCCTTCGAACTGGAAGAGGCTCAGCCCTGGAGAAGAATCCAGGACTGAGCCTCACCGGTAAATACCCTCAGTCTCGCGGCAATCCGAGCATGCGCTCACCGATCACGTTGAGTTGCACCTCGGTTGTGCCGCCGTAGATGGTGGTGGCACGGCCCGAAATGAGCTGCTCCATCGCCTTGTCGCTTGGCTGACCTGGGATGCTGACCGCTCCGGCAGCACCCAGTTCGGCGACGACGAACTCGGCGATCGACTGGCTGATCTTCATCGCCAACAGCTTGCCGACGCTCGACGTAGTACTCACGTCGATTCCCGAAAGTTGCTTGAGCACAACGCGGGAGCCGATGAGGTCGATCGCCTGGCTCTCGGCAACCAGCTCGCCGACGCGGTAGCGTCCGATCGGGCTCAGGTCTGCTGACTTCGCGAACTTCAGCAGATCGGAGTCCGAGGCGTACGCCTCCATCTTCTGGCTCAGTGCGACGCGCTCGCCTGCCAGCGTCGTACGCGCGACGTTCCAGCCGTCGTTGACCTCGCCGACCACGTTCTCGTCGGGGATGAAAACGTCGTCGAGGAACACCTCGTTGAACAACGCCGAACCCGTCATCTCACGCAGCGGGCGGACGGTGATGCCCGGTGTCGACATGTCCAGGACGAAGTACGTGATGCCCTGATGCTTCGGCTTGGTGGCGTCCGTACGGGCGATCAGCATTGCCCAGTCGGAGAACTGCGCAACCGTGGTCCAGATCTTCTGACCGGTGATCTTCCAACCGCCGTCAACCTTTTCGGCCTTCGTCGACAATGATGCGAGGTCGGAACCAGCACCGGGCTCACTGAAAAGCTGGCACCACACCAGCTCACCCTGCAGGGTCGGTACTGCCAGTTCCTGCTTCTGCTTGTCCGAACCATGCGCTACGACGGCTTGCACGGCCCAGGTGCCCATCAGGAGCTGCGGCATCGAGATACCCGCAGCCTTGATCTCCTGGGAGATGACGATCTGCTCGAGCGGAGCGGCGCTGCGCCCGTACGGCTTCGGCAGGTGCGGCTGAACCCAGCCGCCGTCGCCGAGCGCGATCAGCTGGTCGTCCTCGTCGAGCTCGACCAACTTGGCAAGCTCGGCCGCGATGCCGCCGCGGATCTCCTCTGCCTCGGGCGGCAGTTCGAGAACCGAAGCCCGGCTGACACCGTCAAGTGCCTGCTGCGCAACACGGTTGGCACGATCCTCGCGGGTACCGAGAATGCCGCGGATCGAGAGCGCGCGCCGGTAGTACAGGTGGGCGTCGTGCTCCCACGTAAAGCCGATGCCGCCGTGAACCTGCACGCAGTCCTGAGCTACCTGTACTGCGGCGTCCGGCACGATGACTGCGGCGATATCGGCGGCAAAATCTGCCGTGTCGTCGCCCTTGTCCAATGCGCTTGCCGCATCCCACACAACGGCGCGTGCCTGCTCGAGTGCAATGCCCATCTGCGCACACTTGTGCTTGACGCCCTGGAACTGGCCGATGGGTCGCCCGAACTGCACGCGTGTCTTGGCGTACTCCGACGCAGTGGAAACACACCAGGACATGACGCCGACGTCTTCGGCGCCGAGAACGACTGCGGCAATGGACCGTACCCGCGCCTCGGTGAGACCGTCGAGTATCCGTTCGGCGCTGATCTGAACATTGTCAGCTTCGATCCGCGCACTGCCGCGCAGCACGTCGACGCTGTCCTGCACGGTGATCGCGACTGCGCTGCTCTCGAGCACCGCGTAGCGAACACCCTCGGGCAACTGGATCGGGACCAGCAGCACGTCGGCATGTTCACCGCCGAGCACACCGTCGAGTGCGCCCGTGATCTTGTATCCACCGTCCGACGGCTCGGCCGCCAAGGGAACGCCCAAGGCAACTGCTGCCGTACGACTTCCGTCGATCAGACCGGGAAGGAACTCGGGTCCCGCCTTGGAATCGGCGGCGCTGAGGACTGCGCTTGCCAATACCGTCGGAACAAACGGGCCGGGAGAGACAGTGCGGCCCAATGCTTCCAGTGCCACCGCCAAGGTCAGCAGACCGGCGCCGTGACCACCCTGTTCTTCCGGAACCGCGAGCCCGAGAAGGTCCTGCCCGACCAGGGTCGTCCAGAACTCGGGGAACTTGTCCTCGGTCCGTGACTCCACCGCCGCGCGCACCTGCTCGGTGGTGATGGTGCGCTCTGCGAAGGACCGCACCGAATCTGCGAGTGCGATGTGCTCCTCACTCAGCCCGAGGCCGAGTTCGTATGCGTTGCGTGCCATGCGCTTACAGACGTTCTGCGAGGTCGGCGGTGGTCCAGGGACCCTCGCTCTCGATGGTGTTCACACCGTGCCAGCCGGCGAGTTCCGTGATGGCCCCACCCTGAACGGCATACACCTTGCCGGTCAGCTTGCAATCCGCTGCTGCAAGATAGGCCACCAACGGGGAGATGTTGGACGGCGCAAACGCGTCGAACTCACCCTCGGGGACCTCGGCGGCGAACAACGCGCCCATACCGGGTGTCGCCAGCGTCAGCCGAGTACGCGCGATCGGCGCAATAGCGTTGACACGCACGCCGTATCGATCGAGCTCGTCAGCGGCCACCAAGGTCAGGGCTGCGATGCCCGCCTTGGCGGCGCCGTAGTTGCCCTGGCCCGCGTTGGGCATGAAGGTACCCGAAGCCGAAGCGGTGTTGATGACCGAAGCGTTGACGGTCTCGCCTGCCTTGCTCTGGTCCTTCCAGTACGCGGCAGCATGGTGCAGCGTCGCCGCGTGCCCCTTGAGGTGCACGGCAATGACTGCATCCCACTGGCTCTCGTCCATACCGGCAATGAAGGCGTCACGAAGAATGCCGGCGTTGTTGACCAGTACGTCGAGTCGGCCGAACTCACTGACGGCCTGCTTGACGAGGCCCTCGGCGCCGTCCCAGGTGGCGATGTTGTCGGTATTGGTGACGGCTTTGCCGCCTGCAGCGACGATCTCGTCGACTACCTGCTGCGCCGGGCCGGCATCTGCGCCCGATCCGTCGTTTGCGCCGCCGAGATCGTTGACCACGACGCTCGCACCCTCACGAGCGAAGAGCAGCGCATGCTCACGGCCGATACCGCGTCCTGCTCCGGTGATGATCGCTACGCGACCGTCGAGACTTCCCATCAGTTCAGATTCCCATCAGTTCAGTTGTCGGACATGAAGACTCATTTGTCGGCGATGACCGCGAGGCCGTCCTTGATGACGAGGTCACCGACCGCGCTGGTTTCGTACGAGTACGACGTGGCGCCGTCTGCCGAACCCGACTTGTAGAACACCGTCTCGATGTCCTGGGTCGGGAGCACGGGCTTCGCGAATCGCACTGCGAGACGGCGCAACCGCTCGGTCTCTCCGCCCGCCAGTTCGGTCAGGGCTCCCCACGACGTGAACGCCATCGTGCACAGTCCGTGGTTGATGATTCCGGGGAGCCCGGACATCCGAGCGATCTCCTCGTCGAGGTGGATCGGCATCGGATCGCCGGAAGCCGGTGAGTACCGGAACGTCTGGTCCTCGTCGATATGCTGGTTCATCACCGCTGCGGGACTACCCGCGCGAAGAGCGTCGTCGAATCGGTGTTCGGGAGCCTTCTCACCCAGGCCGGGGCCTGCGTCGACCTTGCGGAAGAAGGCCGTCATCCACTGCTCGTTGACCAATTCACCCTTGTCGGTTTTGGTTTCGACGTAGATGACGACGGTGGATCCGTTGTCCCGGCCCTCGAATCCGATGGGCTTGGCGCGAGCGACCAGATGGTCACCGGGGTAGATCGGACGGTGGAACAGGAAGTCCTGCTCACCGTGAACGAGCTTCATCAGCAGTTCGACCGGCGCCACCGACAGCGCAGCGGGTGCCATCGACATGAAGACGGGTACCACCGCGAAGACCGGCGGAGCGATCTCGCCTTTCAGGTGTCGCTCGATGGGATCGTTGGTCGCAGCCGCATATTCGGCAATGCGCTCGGCTGTCACCTCGAAGTGCTCCGGATCGGTCCATACGTCCAGCCCGGACGTATCGAATACGACCGCGTTGGTCTTCGGTGTTGTCATCGAGCCGTTACCCGACCAGCTCGGCGAACTTCGCCAGCGAGGCTTCGAGGTCTGCCTTGGCGTTCTTGGCAACTGCCTTGCCGATCGGCCCGACGATCATGGTGCCCTTGAAGCTGGCGTCGACGGTTGCCTTCGAACCCGCACCGTCGGCCTCGACCGAGAGAACGAATTCGACGGTGACGCCGGCCATTCCGGTACCGGCAATCTTGACCATCTTCGGAACCTCGACCTCTTCGACGGTCCACTCGATCTTGTTTGCCATACCCATCACGGAGACGACCTCGGTGAACTTGGCGCCCAACGCAACCTGGGTGGGGAGTTCACTCTTCCAGCCCTGGTGAATGGTGAGCCACTCTTCCCAGCGAGACAGGTCGGAGAGCGCATCCCAGGTCTTCTCGGGGGATGCGGGCAGTACAGCGGAGACGGAAACGGAAGCCATGATGAAACTCCTAGTGGGTAGCTAGCGGGTTGTGGGTGTGATTCAGCGTGCGTAGGGCTTGTATGCGGTCACGACAACTGCGCCGCCGAGTCCGATGTTGTGCTGGAGAGCGACCTTCGCGCCGTCGACCTGACGCTTGTCGGCGGTTCCGCGGAGCTGCCAGGTGAGTTCGGCGCACTGGGCGAGGCCGGTTGCACCGAGGGGGTGACCCTTGGAGATGAGGCCCCCGGACGGGTTGACCACCCAGCGTCCGCCGTAGGTGGTGTCGTCGGCGTCGACGAGCTTGCCGCCGTCACCTTCTGCGCACAGTCCGAGCGCCTCGTAGGTCAGCAACTCGTTGGTGGAGAAGCAGTCGTGGAGTTCGATGACGTCGACGTCGTCGGCGGTGATCCCGGCCTGCGCGTACACCTTCTCAGCGGCCTTACGGGTCATGTCCGCGCCGACGAGACTGATCGCGCTCTTGTCCTCGAAGGTGCTGTTCATGTCGGTGACCATGGCCTGCCCGACGATCTCGATCGCCTGAGCAGCGAGCCCGTGCTTCTCGACGAATGCTTCGCTGGCGATGATTGCCGCGCCGGATCCGTCGGACGTGGGCGAGCACTGGAGCTTGGTGAGCGGCCCGTGGATCTGACGTGCTTCGAGGATCTGTTCGAGGGTGTACTCGTCCTGAAACTGGGCGTACGGGTTGTTCAATGAGTGCTTGTGGTTCTTGACGGCGATCTTCGCGAACTGCTCGGCAGTGGTTCCGAAGCGTTCCATGTGCTCGACGCCGGCAGCACCGAACATGTACGGAGCGGGCGGCATCGCGAACTCCTGCAGCTCGGCGAGAGCGAGGAGATGCCGCATGAGTGGCTGTTCACGGTCGTCGTAGGTGGATCCGAGGGACCCGGACTGCATCTTCTCGAAGCCCAGCGCCAGTGCGCAGTCGGCCTGACCGCTCTTGACTGCCTGCGTGGCGAGATAGAGCGCGGTCGATCCCGTCGAACAGTTGTTGTTGACGTTGACGATGGGGATGCCTGTCAGACCGAGCTCGTAGACAGCGCGCTGACCTGCGGTGGACTCGCCGTAGACGTAGCCGACGTATGCCTGCTCGACCTCGGTGTAGTCGATACCCGCGTCTTCGAGCGCCTTGGTACCCGACTCGCGTGCCATGTCGGGGTAGTCCCACTCGCGGGCTCCCGGCTTCTCGAACTTCGTCATGCCGACGCCGACGACAAAAACCCTGTTACTCATTGCCACTCCTGAAGAGAACGGTATCTGTGTG
Source organism: Rhodococcus sp. ACPA4 (assembly GCF_002300185.1). Taxonomy (NCBI): domain Bacteria; kingdom Bacillati; phylum Actinomycetota; class Actinomycetes; order Mycobacteriales; family Nocardiaceae; genus Rhodococcus; species Rhodococcus sp. ACPA4. The sequence continues at coordinate 4,682,263 of NZ_NSDY01000001.1, read as the reverse complement.
TGACACGCTGTCCCACCAAAGTATGTGAGACATCTTGTCCAGTCAATGGCCGGGTGAGTATCGTTCGATTTATGACAAAAACAGCCGAGTCGGCGCAGCCCGACGGGCGCAGCACTCGCTGGAACGATCACAAGGAGCAGCGCAAAGCGCGGATCCTCGACGCAGCACTCGATGCAGTCAACGAAGGTGGCGCCGACGTCGGCGTCCAGCAGATCGCCGAGCGCGCCGACGTCCCCCGTTCCGTTGTCTACCGGATCTTCAAGGATCGAGCCGACCTCGACGAGCAGCTACGAGTTCGCATCCTCGAGATGATGATGACCGACCTGACACCCACCCTCACGCCGCAGGGTACGGTCGGCGAGGCTATCTCGCGGGCAGTCGAGACTTACCTCCAATGGATTGTGAAATACCCACGGCTACACCACTTTCTAGGCAAGGGCTCGCCGAGCACCCGAGCTACCGGTTCGAAAGTGGTGACCGGAACCAAGACAGCCATCGCCGTCCAGTTGGGAAACCTGTTGGGTGCGATCCTCGCCAGCCGCGGCAAACCGTCGAAGATGGCAGAGCCCTTGGCTTTCGGCGTCATCGGCTTGGTCGACGTCAGCGTCAATCGTTGGCTCAGCCAACCCGGTTCCGACGTGTCCGGCACTGAATTGGCCGAGTTCCTCGAGCTTTCCATCTGGCAGGTTCTCGACGGAAATCTGCGACGGATGGGTGTGGACATCACTTTGGAGACGCCGATATCGGAGTTGTAGGCAGCAAAGTGCACCGGGGCATGTCTGATCCCCGGTGCACATGGTGGTTTTTCAGGCTGCTGTTGGCGGTGTGTTCCCGGGAACGGGAACTTGATACGGATCCACGGACATCGGTGGATAGAACCGGGTTTTTCGGTCGTCTCCGATGTCGACACGCCACTCGGTGTGATGCATCATCCGATGATGGTGACCGCACAGCAAGATCAGGTTGTCGAGGTCCGTTGGGCCGTCATCGAGCCAGTGGATCAGATGGTGGGCATCGCACCAGCCCGGTGGGGTGCCGCAACCGGGGAAGGCGCATCCACCATCTCGCACCGTCAAGGCCCGCCGCTGCGGGACGCTGGCAAGTCGCGCTTTCATACCGTGATTGAGCGGAACACCGTTGCTATCGAGGAGGATTCGGGTGACCTCGCAGTCGCAGGACAGCATGCGGGCGGTGTCGAGGCTGATGGGGCCGGCCCAGTTGGTGATCGCGTACCCGAGTTCTTCAGTGGAGGGCAACATATCCTTCAGCGCCTGAAGATCGGTCATGTCTTTTGCGGTGGCGGTGATCGTCAGGTGCGGTTTCACGCCACCTTCGACGGGACCGAGACCCGCGGCTTCGTAGCGGCGCAGCATTTCGCAGAACCCGTCGGCGCGTTGAAGTGCCGGGGTGCGTTCGTCTTTCACACCGTCCTTCTCCGGCGTGGGCGCCGAGAGGGCGGACAGTAGTGCAATGAGACGGGCACCGTTGACGGCGTCGAGGTCACCTTTCACGCTGACTCGCCCGTACAAACCGCGGGAGGCGTAGAACTCGTTGAGCTCGGAATCTTCACCGGCTGGCACTCCGTCGGCGCGGTTGCCGTACTGCTTCTGGATCCGTCTAATGGCCGCGCGGACGGAATCGCAGTCGGTGACCTTCTTCGAGGCGAGGGTCAGGAGGATCTCGCGGGCTTTCTCGACGTCGGCGAGGCTCATGTTCTTGGGCGGGTGCTGGCAGAAGTGGGCAACCTGACGCACTTTCAACGCGTCGATGTCACCGTCGTGAAAAGATTGTCCGACAACAGGTTCGAGCATGAACAACCGCGCCAGGCCCACCAACTGGCTGCATTCACCGATCTCGAGATTGGTGGACAGGTGCAGCCACTGTGCGATAGCGCGGAATCCTTTGCCGCCGAGGGTGTCTCGGGTGAACATTTCCGTGATCATCACAACCATGCGGGACTGCATCTCGTGCCGGGCGCGAGCGAGGTCGAGTACCTCGGTCTTGAGGCCCTCGCCGTCGTATTGCCACGCTTCCCGACTGTCCATGAACTAATTTTAGTCGAACATAATTTCGATTCCTAGGGACATATCGGACACGTTTAAGCGAATCTGTGCTCGAGACTTGTTGACATACAAGAATATTCAATGAATCGTGACCCACAGTTGCGCACTGCCATCGTGCCCAATCATGCAACGATTCGAAAGAACCCGTCTACTCCGAAGCGGGCTTGTAACCCTTGCCCTGCATCCACGCCAGAACGTCGAGGATCCGCACTGCGGGCACTACTTCGTCCAGACCTGCCAGATCGCGTAGGCCCTGCAATCGCGATTGGAGTTCCCCGTCGCGCAAGGCGCCCCGCACCGGCTCCAGATGGGCGGCCTTCGTTCCGAGTTCTCGACCGACGACGTCGTCGTAGATCGGGAAGAGCCGTGGGCGTTTGCGAGCAATCAGCTTGGACGCCATCGTCCGGCCGACGCCGTGGATCTCGCGCAGCGCTGTCTCCAGCCGCCACACCGGAGATTCCGGCGTCAAAGGATCAACTTCGTCCACCAGATCGCGATCTGGACCTACATCAGCCAGGAGCGCATTCAGTGAAGCGTTGATCTCTCCCAGCAGGAACAATGCGCCCTGGGCTGGAACCTGAACTGCGAGAAGTGTCACTGCGACAAGATCTTCCGCAGTGAAGACGTCCGCGTCGCGATCACGATTACCACTGGGATCCCAGGAATCCCACAACGCACCGGTACGGAGATACCCTGTCTTTCGGAGCGGCCTCGTGAAGTACTCCTGCAACACGTCGACGGCGCCGGCATCGTCACCGTCTCGCAGCACACGCGGCAAGCGGATGGACATTTGCTCAACCATGATCGACTGACCTTTCGAGTACGTACTTGGCAAATCCGGGATTGTGGTACTGCCGGAAAGGCCCTTTGCCCTTGGCTACGAGATGCTCCGCCAGCGGCCGAACGGTCGACGCGTCGACGGGCAGTTCGGCGAACTGCTCCAACGCATCCGAGTCCTCGAGGCTGCAGTCGATCATGGTCCCGTCACCGTCGGCTGAAGCTAACGCAGTACGCCGGATGCCGAGCAAATCGTGTTTTGCAGCAAGTTCCTCGATACTGCAACCCGTTCGGGATTCCAACGCCGAACTCGACACGAAGACCGACATGACGTGTTCGATCGGTTGCCCGCCGACAAGATGACACTCGACGCTCAGCACTTCCATCGGACCGATGTTGAGGGTGAACAATCGATGGCGATCCGCGGATCGGTTTGTCGACGGCAGGCAGCTGATCGTCCACTGCTCGATCTCGACTGCCGCCGGAGCGTCGAATGCGTAGGAAAGTACCTCTGCAATCAGCTCGGCGAGATCCTCGAACAGTGGGTCGCCCTGCAATCGCTCGAAGTTCTCGACCGAGGCGGCGGGGCGCACAGGTGCTTTGCTCACCGCGGCCCCCTCTCGTCCGATGAGGTCGAAACCTTACGTCTCACCTCGCATCAAAGGTACCCAGCGCTATGGAGCCCTCGCGCGTTCGCCCTCACATAGAGCGCCGCGTTATGGTTCTCAACACGTACCACTGCCTTACCGATCGCTAACTCGAGGAGCATACGAAGTGGAAATCAAGGGAACCGCAGCACTGGTCACCGGAGCAGCTTCCGGACTGGGAGCAGCTACGGCCAAGCGCCTCGCCGACGCCGGCGCTACCGTCTTCGGCCTGGACCTGCCCGCATCGATCGAACGCGCCGGCGACAATGTCCCCGCCGGTGTCACCCTCATCCCCACCGATGTGACCAGCGGCGAAGAGGTCGAAGCTGCCATCAACCAGATCGTCGAATCCGGCTCTCCGCTGCGAATCGTCGTCAACTGCGCCGGCGTCGGCTGGGCCGGACGCATCCTGTCCAAGAACGGCCCGCATGACCTCGAGCTTTTCCGCACGGTCATCACCGTGAACCTGCTCGGCACGTTCAACGTCATGCGCCTGGCGGCCGACGCCATTGCCAAGACCGATACCGTCGACGACTCGGGCCAGCGCGGGGTTGTCATCAACACCGCATCTGTTGCCGCATTCGAAGGCCAGATCGGACAGATCGCCTACTCCGCATCCAAGGGCGGCGTGCACGGCATGACGGTTCCGGCTGCCCGCGACCTGGCTCAGTTCGGCATCCGCGTCAACACGATCGCTCCCGGCATCATCGACACCCCGATGCTCGCGGGCGTCACCGACGAGTACCGCAAGGGCCTCGAAGCCGGCGTTCCGTTCCCGTCGCGTCTGGGCCAGCCGTCCGAGTACGCGCAGCTCGCTCAGATGATCGTCGAGCACGACTACCTCAACGGCGAGACCATCCGCATGGACGGCGCTCTCCGTATGACACCGCGGTAGGTTTCTGTTGCCTTGTGCGCCTTTGTCAACCGCCCGCGGTTAACAAAGGCGCACAAGGGCTATGACCGTTTGAGGTATTCGGCGACGTCCGCCGCCGGTATCGGCTCGCTGATGTAATAGCCCTGAACCAACTCACAGCCGGCGAATCACCTTCACTGAGCTCAGTGATGAATGATCTGTCGATTTTGAGAATGCCCACGGGCAGTTTCTTCAAACTCTCGAAAGACGAGTAGCCGGTTCCGAAGTCGTCCAACGCAATTGCGATCCCCGTCGCACGAAGACGGTCCAATTAGGCGACGCCGAGCGACGGACCGATCCACTCCGGATACTGCACAGCCATCGGCATAGTCGGCATGACATACCCGGGAGGCGAAATCAACGCTCTACTCCCTTGGGTGTCTACGGTGAACGTCGGGAACTCTTGTTTCCACCAATCGACGCACCCTTGCGAGATCGCATTGCCCGGAATCGATTTTTCCTCCACGATTTTCCAGTTCCCGAAAACATTCCACGAGGGTGGGCGTTGGGCACGTCGATCATGACCTCCCACATCGGTGTCTACGATTCCCGAACTGCCCGCAAGTTCAGCAGTATTCTCCAAAACTATACGCACTGAACCATCGAGAACAACCGAGCTGTCAAATTTCGACGGCTTCTCGTGAACCAAATAGTCACACACAATTGCCGACACCGAATCTGAACTCTCCGAAAAATCGACAATATTCCGGAACCAAGTAAACCTATTATCGTAGTCGGGAGTCTGATTCACGATCCACGAACTAATTGAAGAACGATCCCTGGAAATGTCACGAATCGCATCGATGTAGCCCGGATAAGTAAACTCTGGTCCGCCGGTATGGGTGTACGCAGTGGCTTCGGCAGTCGCTCGAATCAATTCAGCACCGCGACCGAATAAGTCGACACCAGGATCAGCCGACCACACCGTTGTGTGCGGAAACTCCGACGCCGGTGCGACATCGGCAGAATTCGTCGGCGATCTGTCGCTGCCACACGCTGAAATAGAGGCCACACATATCAGCGCTACCGCCACCGAAAGTGCTCTGTTAGGGAGCATTCCACGCCACCGCATTATATTTTTCCAGCATCCGCGTCGCATGGAAATCAGTTGAGGAACCAAACGTCGAAAACATTGTGTCAATATCACCCAGCCTATAAGGTTTTTCGTTGGTCGCCTCCTTAATTTGATCCCAAGATCTCAATTCTCCATCATCGAATGCCCACCGGTAAACTTCCTTGAATTCAGGTGGTAATTCCGGTGCCGCATTCAGAATATTGTAAGCCTGTCTAGCTGAATCGAAACCTGCGAGTTTAGCGGTTTCAGGCCCTGAAGGCTGGGCACCGATTACCGACTCCTTCAACGGATCACCCCCGGCACCGATCATGGCGTTGATGTAATCCCCGCCAGGGAGGTTTCCGATTCCCAAGGTTCCGAGACTCATCAAGGCACCATATGCATTGTTCTTGCGTGCATATATTTCGGCTGCCTGCGCCGCCTTGTCGTCGTAACCATCCTGAGTGCCACGCATCAATCCGTAGTCTGTCAGCCCCGCCAGCCTTCCCGCAGTATCCAAATTGTTGGCTGCACTTTCCCCCATAGGGTTCAGCGCATATGCACCCTGCCTCGCGAGCATCTCCTGGTATGCCGCTCGGGTAAAGTTCGTGCCAGCCGTTTCGTCGGTATTCATCAGAGCGAACACGTTTGCCGAGCCAGTGTAGTGACGAAACCCGTCGGGATCAGTCCACCCTCCGATGCTGAAACCTGGATGATTCTCAGGATCTTCACCAGCCAGATCAGAAACGTAGGGACTCATACTATTCGAAACTGTCTGCAACAGATCGGGATTGAGCTGGCCAGTCGACTGGCCGTCGGCTTCAGGGATATTGGACAGCAACTTCCACGCGTCGTCAGTACTAACCGCTTCCCCAACAGCTGACATGATGCTGCCGGTACGAGTTGCCGTGGCCACATCGGTGGGATCATTCGGATTCTCCACAGTGGCATCACCATCCGGGAAGTCGAAGAGCGTCGACGCGGCTTTACCGTCGTCAGTCCAGTTGTGGGACAGCACATCCTTCACGAAGTCGCTGCCGATCTCTGGATTGTTGACAACGGCATCGACGGCAATTTTGTCATGTCCCACAGCGGCGAAGATCTGCTCGGTGACAGCCATGTCCTGGGTACCACGCCCATCGACCATGAAGTACTCGAACTTGTGTTCCGGGTTCTGTTCATGAGCGACCTGCGCATCCAGGTATTTCTGCCCCACGTCGAGAAGCGCACTGTCCAGGGTGCTTCCGCTCTTGTACTGATCGTCGCCCATCGAAACGATGTCGGCGATCGCCTGATTGTCGGCAACCCCGTTGAGTGCGATGCTGGGAAGGCCGGATCCGCCAACTACTTCAAAGCTGTTTACCACCAAGTCATCCCGAGTCAGAGACTCTCGCATCATGTCGGGTAGAAGGTTCAGACCGCCCTTGGTCGGAACGTCCGGATCACCCTCGACCGTCGCGCTGACGTTCTCGTTGGACAGTATCTGCAGCGAGTTTGCGACCGCAGCCTGCGCATCGGGCGGCAACTTCGAGAGCAGGTCTTCGATCTCCTGGGGCGATTTCCCATCCAGTGATCTTCCCAGCTGATTGAGGTATTCCATCTGCGACGCCGGGATTATCGCAGTGTCACCACGTTCCAATGCCGTGACCTGTTCCGGTGTCAGGTGGCCGGTTTCCGTGATCCGCTGCAATTGTTCCGGCGTCATCGACGCCGGATGTGTTGCTAGAGCGTCAGAATCACTCTTACCCTGCTCCCCACCCGAGGTAGCTGCGGATACAAATGTCACACGTAGCCCGTCACGAGCGCCTGCCAGGGAGCTTCGCACAGTGTTGTCCGCATTCTCGGTGGCATTTGCGGCGTCGGTCAGTTCACGTTGCCGTTCGACCATCAGGGCAACACGGGCTGTGTCCGGTTCGGCCGCGGTGTCGGTGAGAAGAAGCGCGTCCGAGACCACAAATCTATCCGCTTCTGCTGCAAGAACAGCCATTCGGGCCCGCTGCAAGGGAGCGTCGATCTCGTGAAAGCCTTGCTGTGCGGTTTTTGCCAGAGCTTCGAGAGCATCGACAACCTCGCCGGCAGTCTTCCTGTCTGCGGCGGCCCTGTCCTGAGCCGCTTCCGCGGTCTTTCCTTCCCAGTAAGCACCGTGGACGGTGGTAACACTGCTGAGGTACCGGGAGAACAGATCTTCCGCCTTGCTGCCCAAGGTAATCCACGCGTCGGCAACGGCAGTGAGCGACGCTGGATCCCACGATTCGATCTGTGCACGCGTCGGCGTCATGCGGTGGGTTCCTGGGCGACCCAGGCGCCTGTGGCGTCGGTGTACGCGGTGGCAAGTTCGGCCGCAGACTGCTCGTCGCGACTGCGGAACTTTTCGGCGACGTTGATCATGATGTCGCCGGTCTCGCCCAACCGTTCCTGCAATGAGGGAACCAGCACACCCTCGACAAGCTCGTGCGAGATCGCTGATGCTTCAAGAAAAGAGGTCAGCACCGTATTCGCAGGCGCAAAAGGGAGATTCCCGAGCAAGGGCCCAGGCGCCATGGGGACAAACGTGCCACCAGTGGCGGGAGGAGCACCGGCCGACGGTCCCACGCTCAGCCGACCAGCTTCATCCGCGAGCCCGTGTAGCACCCCGCCCAAGCTTTTCAATTCAGCAATATCGGCCGCAAACGTACCCACGATCCCCCCTCGGACGTACGAGTCAGACCCCCCGACTCATGCAACGCGGGCCAAGTATACGTCGAGTAAGCCGGATTACAGGTCCGAGGCGAGGGGAATTTCCTTCTCCGCGCGGTCCGTCATCCACTCACGTAAGACCTTGGTGGCGATGACATCATCCTCGTTGTACTGCAGGATCCGCGTCCGTTGCGTCTCGTCCGGCTCACCGTCGTAGCCGACCGCCTCGCGGTACCACGCCATCGACGCTTCACCACCGGCTTCGGCGTCGCGCCAATGGAATCCGGCAACGGGCGCAATCTTTTTGAGCCCCTTGCCATCCGGGCAGATGAACTGATCGCTGACGGCTTGGTAGATGTCAACCCACTGCGGACTGTCGATAAACTCCCGGATCTCTTCCTTGGTCGGAATGCCCGGTTCACCGGCAAATCGACGCGCAGAATCCAGAAGCCATTTGTCCTCCGCCGAACGTGAATAGCAGTAGGCGGCAAAGGTTTTACCGGACACCGCTGCGCCCGCACGCTCTGCCATCAGCCAACCCCAGAACTCCGCAAACGATCGCGCCTCGTCCCGTGTCGGCAACGGATCCCACGTCGCAAATCCCCGATACATCGAGAAGCCACCGACATTGAGCAAAGTTCCCCACAAATAGGCACCGTGCTCCTGGTAACTCTCCATGTCGACATCGATCTCGATATCGGCGCGCGTCACCGAGATCTTGTCGAACCGTCGTACCAACGGAGCGCCCGCCAGCCACGCCTTCGCGATGACGACGGCGTCGTCGAAGTTTCCGTGTGGCCAATCCTCGAGCGGCTCGCCCTCCCAGGCCGCGAGCTGATCGATGGTGTTGCATCCGGCGTCACGCAGAAGCTCGGCCCGGGAACCGACCGCAACCAGACTGACATCACGGTTGCGGACCAACTCTTCCTTGCACTCCGTCCACCACGGGCACGATTTGCACTCGCTGACCTGAGAGGGAGACGTCAGCACCTCACCGCGCGCCACGGCAATCCTGTCGTCGTAGCGCTCGTCGTAGTCCTCGAGAATCGCACTCAGGTCGTGAACGAGGATGCAGTCGCCGTTGTAACCGATCGCACCCGCCTGCAACGACGGACTCGCCAGTCCCCGGCGCTCGAGCATCCGGTAGACCTGCGCGACGCGCATCTGATCACGAACCTGGCCTCGCACCTTGCGCTTCGGATCGACTGCAGGCTCCCACTCGAACAGGCCAGATGTGATCGCACCCTGCCCCGGGTCGGTGACCTTGTGGTTGACAACGATCACCGGGATATAGCCGCCGCCGTCGGTATCGCGGATCAACATTTCGCATCGACCCTTGCGGCCGGTGTCACGTTCGACAGGCAACACGGCGCCCCAGATGCGGTCGGCGCCGGCTTCACATGCGGCCAGCGTGTCGCGAGCTTGCGCCGCCGTCGACTGATCGGCGTTGATCCGCACCCAACGATCCGGAGCGGCGCCGATCACCAGCTCCGCGATCTCCGCACGCTTGGCCGTTGCCGATTCCTGACGCTGCTTGATGCCCGTATCGAGAGGCTCCGACGCCCACTTGCCCGGAAACAATCCGTCGAGGCGCACCCGATGACGGCAACGCGTGAGCGCCCCTGAATCGATCAGAGGGAGCGAGGGCGCGGGGCTTTTATCGGAACACACGATGACGAAGATTATGTGCTCCCCTAGGCTGAAGCCGAAGCGCAGGTACCTGGCAGCGCACAAACACCTGGAAACGGGGTCCTTTTCGATGGGGTTGTTCAAGAAGCGAAAGTCTCGTGCCACCCGCAAGGCGGAGGCGAAGGCTCTCAAGCACAAGGCCGAGGTCGAGGCGAAACTCAACGCCAAGAGCCAACGCAAGCGCGACAAGGTTGAGACCAAGTCGATCAAGAAGCTGGAAAAGGCTGAGATCGATTCGACGCACAAGATCGAAAAGGCGCAGATCGCCACGCTGAAGGCCCAGGAAAAGGCCGCTGCAAATCAGGGCCTGACCGTTGCCAAGGTGCGCAAGTACCTGGGTGTCGCTCGTCTACTGGCTCCGGTTCTGCTGCCGATCATCTATCGAGCGGCAACCGCGGTTCGTGGTCAGTTGGATACCGCGCGCGCTCAGAAGATGGGCATCGCCGTCGACCAACTGGGCGACTACACCGGCCACGGAGCCAAGCTGAGCGCCCGCATTGCGGGAGCGGAAAGCTCGGTCACCGAAATCCTCAGCCACAAGCCGAACGACGCCGAGACGCAGCGTTTTGCCGCAGCCATCCGTGAGCGTCTGAGCGACCTGAGCACCGCGGTGCGGGCGGCCGAGCAGATGCCGCAGGCTCGCCGCAAGGCCGCTCACCACGCTATTTCCTCCGAACTCGACGGCGTAGAGGCTGATCTGCTCGCACGCCTCGGCGTCCGCTAGACCTGCTCGAGTGTCCACCGACGCGCCCACGACAGCACTCCTTCGGGGTAGTGCTGTCGGGGCTGTGTCGACCGCTCTTGCCATCGCAGCGCACGGCCTGGCCGGCGGCGATGTACCGCCGGCGTCGGCGCTGACCCTGCTGATAGCCGTGTGTTCAGCCGTGGGCGCGATCACCGGAACGCTTCCCGTTCCGACCCGCGGACCGCTACCACTCATTGCAGCTCTCGGCGCCGGCCAACTGGCAGCGCACACCACCATGACACTCTCCGTGCATTCTCATTCCCCTTCTCCGGGGCTGGCGATGCTCGGAGCACACATAGTCGCCGTGCTCGTCTGCGCGACCCTCGTGTTGGCTGCCGAGCGACTGTTCGGAGTCGTCACCCGCGTCGTGCAGGTTGTGCTGTCCGCGCCGGCGACGCCCGTCGCAGCGCTGATCCGTCGATTCCCGACGACGCACCACCTCGGCCCCAATGGCGCACTCCTTCGCGCCGGCATTTCCCCGCGCGGACCTCCCGCTCTGGTCTGAAGAACTCGCACTGAAACCCTTCACCAGACCAAGAGGACACATTCCACATGAAGAACACCCTGATTTCGCGTGCGCTCATCACGGCAGCAGCAACCGGCGGGGCAATCCTGCTCGCCGGCGGAATCGCGTCGGCGCACGTCAGCGTCGTAGCTCCGGGAGCGACACAGGGCGGGTACAGCGTTTTGACCTTCCGCGTACCCACTGAATCCGACACCGCGTCCACCACCAAGGTGACGGTGGCACTGCCCGACCTCAAGTCCGCGCGCACCGAACCGATGCCAGGTTGGACTGCCGTCGTCGAGAAGGACCCGACGTCGTTGGTCGCCAAGTCCGTCACCTGGACGGCAGATCCCGGTGTCGGCGTCGGCCCCGGCCAGTTCCAACAGTTCGTTCTCTCCGCCGGCCCGCTACCCACGCAGGACGAGGTCTCGTTCAATGCGGTGCAGACGTACAGCGACGGCAACGTCGTCAACTGGGATCAGGCCGCCCTCGCCGACGGCAGTGAGCCCGACAAGCCGGCGCCGTCCTTGACCTTGGCAGCTTCGACGGGCGACGCGCACGGAAGCAGCGCCGATACTCACGCCACGAACGAGACAACTGCGACAGAATCATCGAACGACAACACCGCCCGCTGGCTCGGAGGAGCCGGACTGGTTCTCGGCGCGCTCGGCGCTGCACTGGGCCTGGGTGCACTTGTGAGGAGCAAGCGTTCATGAGCACACGACTGAAGGTCGTCACTATCGGCCTACTTGCCATGCTCGCGTCCATGCTCGGGGTGAGCACAGCCAGCGCGCACTCCGCGGTGGTCGGGTCGAACCCCGAGAACGGCGCGTCCATCCAGGTTCCTCCGGACAACGTTTCCGTCACTTTCAACGAAGCACTGCAAGCGCAGTTCGCGGCGTTGACCGTCACGGGCCCCGGTGACAGCCGCGATCAATGGTCCAAGGGCGAGCCCTCAGTCGAGGGGGCAACTGTGAGTGTGGACCTGGGAGATCTGGGACCCGCCGGTGTGTACACGATCGCGTATCGCGTCACGTCCGCTGACGGCCACCCGGTTCAGGGAACGTTGAACTTCACACTCACCGAGGCCGGTCCCGGCACCCCGGTCACGCCGGCCGCGTCGGCTGGTGACAGTTCGTCGTCCGAGTCGTCGTCGAGCAGCATCCCGGTGTGGGGATTCATCCTCGCCGGTGTTGTCGTCTTCGGCGGCGCACTGTTCTTCGTGCTCCGCAAGCCGAAGTCGAGCTGATCCGTGAGCGGTACGGCAAACAGGTGGTGGTTGCTGTTTGCCGTACCCACAGCACTGCTGGGAGTGCTGATCGCGTGGGGATTGGCGAGTCCCGCCGGCCCTGAAGCGTCCAGCACGGTACGCGTCCTCGCCATCGGATGTGGTTCCGTGACACTGGGAATCGCCACACTCGCCTGGATGGGCCGGGGCGAGCGTCGGCCGGCTTCACCCAACAGCGCGATGTGGACACAACTCACTGCCATCGCCGCCGTGTGGCTGGTTGCCGAAATCGCCTTGCTCGCACTGAGTGCCGCTGCCGCCGACGGACAGCCGATCACCGCGTTGACCGTCGGCCACTTCGCAACTTTTGTCGGCGAAGTCAATGTCGGCCGGGTCGGAGCAGCCATCATCGTGTGCGCTTTTGCCGTCGTCTGCTACGGCGTCTACGGATTCAAGAACCCTGAAACAGCGCCCGTCGCACCGGCATTGGTTGTCACCGCACTCGCTCTCGCCACCCGACCCATCACCGGTCACATGGCGCAGCAGAGCTTCGGATCCATCCTCGACGCCATCCACGTACTCGCTGCCGGCTTATGGTTCGGCGTCCTCGCCGCACTCGCGCTCGCCATGCCCGCTCGCGGCGCCTGGGCACTCTGGCTGCCCAAATACTCTGCTCTCGCGTGGCGATGCGTTCTTGCGCTGGTCATCACGGGAGTTGTCAACGCGGCGGTACGACTCGGATCTGTGACCGCGTTTGTCGACACTGCCTACGGCCGCGTCGTCCTCGCCAAGCTCGTTGCCGTTGCCCTGCTCCTCGGGTTGGGATGGTGGTGGCGTCGTACCTGGGTCGTCGCGAGTGCCGCCCACCGCATGAGCGCCGACGGATCGCTTCGCCGCGCAATCGGCGAAGTTGTGCTCATGGCAGTTGCTTTCGGGCTCGCAGCGGCCCTTGCCACTACCGCTTAGGGCCTTCGGCCCCGCGAAGCTGCCTGATCCACTTCCTCGTATCCGCCGGATCGATGACGTCGTCCAACTCGAATGTTGTTGCCGCCATCAGCGCCTTGCCTTGCGCGTAGGCCAATTCCACGAACTGACCGAACAGGGTTTCCCGCGCAGCCGGATCTTCGACTGATTCGAGTTCCTTCCGGAAGCCCAGTCGGACAGCGCCTTCAAGCCCCATCGGCCCGATCTCGCCGGTCGGCCAGGCCACAGTGAACTCGGGCGCGTGGAATGACCCGCCGGTCATCGCCATGGCACCGAGACCGTAACCCTTACGCAGGATCACCGCCCCGAAAGGCACCGTGAGCCTCGCACCGGCCACGAAAAAGCGACCGAATCGCCGTACCGTCGCCTGTTCCTCGGAATCCGGCCCCACCATGAATCCCGGAGTGTCGCAGAGCGTAACCAGCGGAATCCGATGTGCCTCGCACAGTTCCAGGAAGTCCGACGCCTTGTCCGCTGCTTCCGCATCGATTGCCCCGCCCAGATGCTCACTACTGTTCGCGAGCACGGCAACCGGTACGCCTTCCACCCGGATCAACGCCGTCACGACGCCGCGACCGTAATCGCGCCGCAACTCCAGCACCGAATCGACGTCGGCAATCGCCTCGACGGCGCGTCGCACATCGTACGAACGCAGCCTGTTTTCCGGCACTACATGCCGAGCCAGCCGAGGATCAGGCGCGGTCCACTGCTGCGCCGCACCCTGGAAGTAGCCGAGATACTTCTTTGCCAATTCGACTGCCTGAGCATCGTTCTCGGCAACCACGTGCACAACGCCGTTTCGCCGTTGAATGTCGATCGGCCCGATGTCCTCCGGGCGGTAGGTACCCAGTCCACCGCCCTCGACCATCGCCGGTCCACCCATTCCGATATTGGCGTCCGGCGTGGCGATCAGGACATCGCACGCACCCGCCAACGCGGCATTGCCGGCAAAGCAACGACCCGATACGACGGCCACCAACGGCACTCGGCCGCGCAATGCCGCCATCGCCCGGAAGGTACCCAGTTCAAGCCCCGACCCTGCTCCGGCATCCGTATCACCGGGGCGACCACCACCGCCCTCCGCGAACAGCACCACGGGAACACGTTTACGGGCGGCGAGCTCGAGCAGTCGGTCCGTCTTGGCATGATTGCGCATGCCCTGCGTACCGGCAAGAACCGAGTAATCGTACGAAATGACGACGCTCTCACCGCCGTTGATTGCTGCCACGCCACCGATCAATCCGTCGGCGGGAGTATTTGCGATCAGGTCTTCTTCACTGCGACGGCTACGCTGAGCCGCCAAAGTCAAGGCGCCGTATTCGACAAAGCTGCCGTCGTCGATCAGGTCTTCGACATTTTCGCGTGCCGTCCGACGACCCAGCTTGTGCCGTTTGGCTACCGCTTCGGGCCTCGCCGCATCCAAGGTCACCTCATGTCGGGCAAGGATTTCCGCGAGGTCAGGACGCACCAGATCCAGGTCGAGGTCCTCGGAACGCTCCACTCGCTCGGCCGCTGTGGCATCGCGCACCACCATGAGTGGCTCACCCGCAACCACTGCCTTGCCGACCCTGCCGAGTACGCGAATCACCTCGACATCGGAATCGGCAGCCAGGACATGCTGCATTTTCATCGCTTCGAGCACGGCGGCCTGACTGCCCTGGTGAACGGCATCGCCGACAGCGGCAATCTCGACGACGATTCCGGTCATCTGCGCGCGCAGGACGGTCTCACCCAGCACTGCAACGGGAGGCTCCGAAACCTTGGCTTCCGGGACGAGATCGGCAATACGTCCCTCGAGCCAGTCGATATCGACGACACCGTCACGGAAATCCTTCTCCGACAGGATCGCCCGCAGGAAAAGAAGGTTGGTCGCAACCCCTTCGATCGCAAACTCGTCGAGTGCGGCAATCGACTTGCGCACCGCCGCAGCAAAATCTGCCCGACGGGTGTGTGTGATCACCTTCGCCAGCAAGGAGTCGTAGCGGGCACTCGGCGACAAACCCGCCGCACCGAAGGTGTCGACTCGAACTCCCGGTCCGCTCGGCGGCGCAAACACGTCAAGCGTTCCGGTTTCCGCGCGCGCACCGCCGTCGCGCGTCATGGTTTCCATGTTGACCCGCATCTGGATTGCGATACCCGACGCCGCCGCAACGGTTCCCTGATGCCCAGGAACTCCTGCTGCACAGGTAATCCCCTCAGGAAGATCCAATGATTCGAAACTCACGCCGTCGGCGATCATCAACTGCACGGCAACCAGGTCGACACCGCTCACCTCTTCCGTGACGGTGTGTTCCACTTGGATACGCGGATTGACCTCGAGGAAAACGAATCCTCGCTCCTCCACGAGAAACTCCACTGTTGCGATCCCACGGTAACCGACCTCCGCACACAACCTCGCCGCGGCGGCATGCAAACGCTCGCGCAGTGGTTCGGAAAGACCTTGCGCGGGAGCAATTTCGACAAGTTTTTGATGCCTGCGCTGAACGCTGCAATCGCGATCTCCCAGTGCCGTCGCACAGATACCCGCCGCGCCGGGCGCCGACACAACCTGGACCTCGATATGGCGAGCACGTTCACTGAGCACCTCGGCAAACAGTTCGGCACTGCCGAAGCCGGCCCGAGCCTCCGCCGCACACACGCGGTAAGCGTCGTCGAGCGAGGGCAGATCGCGCACGACACGCATGCCCCGACCGCCGCCACCCGAAAGTGCCTTGATCATGATTCCCCGCGAATGCCGCGCAAAGAACTCCCGCACCTCGTCGAGGCTTGCATCGCCCGCCGTGGCCGGCAACACCGGAACGCCGGATTCCACAGCGGCGCCACGCGCGCGTGACTTGTCCCCGAGGATACGGAGCACCTCAGCGCTCGGACCCACGAATACAAGGCCCGCACTGGCACACGCCCGTGCGAAATCCGGATTCTCACTGAGGAATCCGTATCCGGGATGGATATGCGTGACCGATGAATCGAGGGCGATCGACAACAGCGAGTCTTGATCCAGATACGCAGACGCGCCGCTGCCTGGCAGTGGAAACGACTCTGTCGCAGCTTCGACGTGTGGGCTTGTTGCGTCATCTTCGGCGTAGACCGACACGGTGTCGATCCCGAGTTCACGGGCTGTTCGAATGATGCGCAGAGCAATCTCGCCTCGATTGGCGATCAGCAGTCTCATTCCGAGGTTTCGCAGTCAGTCACCGCCACAGTGTGTTTTGACGTTGACGTCAATGTCAAGCATGGGGGATCGCCCGCGCCACTAGATCACGTCGGCGTAGAGATACACGTTGTCCTGGTAGTTGCCGACCCCGTCCGAGAACTCCAGCTCCCCACCACACGTCACCACGGCAAGCTTGCGCGGACCGTCCGGCCCGGCCAGAACACTCTCCTCGATTCCGTCCGCCTTGGCTCGCGACACCACCGCCGTCACCCGCCACCGTGTGCTGTTCCCAGCGGCATCCGACGTACGGATCTCCTGCCCAGGCTCGACGGTCCCGAGATCGAACAACGCACCGTTACCCTGACCGGCAAGATTCACATGCCCGGCGATCAATGTTGTGCCCGTCTGCGAATCCAATGGCGCACCGTCCAACCAGATCCCGACCTCGCTGACGTCGTCGGGAGGGGTCAAGGCTCCATCGATGACACTCGCGTCGACGATCGGTGCCTGCACCCCGAGCGGATCGAGGGACAAAGTGGCAGGCGACATCTGCGCATCAGCAGAAGCGAGTACCGCCGGCGCCGATTGGCCGGCCGTCGGCGCCGGCGGTATCGCCGCGCTCTCACCCGACCGAGTGCCGAGGTATGTCATGAGTAAGCCCACAGTTACCGCGATAATTATTGCCGCAGTTGCAAATACGCGAGACTTGCGCCTGCGCACAGGTTCCGCGGAACTGGTGCCCGGCTCATCCGGTACAGGATTCGGATTCATCGACGTCATCAAAGATGTTCCTTTGTCGTGAACGAGCATCGTCCGGTGCTGACGGGGAGAGTCGGCACCGGACGCTGCTCGATCGAAACTGGTTCAGATTTCCGCTGCTACGAGCGGCGGCGGCGGACGGCGATTGCTCCGCAGGCAGCCAGCCCGATCAGACCGAGTCCCGCAATCGCAATTCCGACGTGCGGACCTGCAGTCTCGTCAGCTGCGCCACCGTCGATGGAGGTCGGGCGCTCACCCGTCGGAGCCTTCGGGGTCGTTTGCGTGACCACACGCGGGGTGGGTACCGCAGCCGTGGTCGGAGCGGGAGCAACCGGCACTCCGGGGATCACCGGAATGATCGGGATAATCGGAATGATCGGAACGATCACGTTGGGCTTGGTGGTTGTCGTCGGAACAGTCGTCGACGGCGTCGTGGTCGGAGCTCCTGGCGTCGTGGTCGGAACAGTCGTGGACGGCGTTGTGGTCGGAGCCGCATCGAAGGTCACCGTCGCATCACCCTGGAGCTTGGCCGGGGTGACGGTGTTGAACGTTGCAAAAACCTGGCACTCGGCGCCGGCGTTGTTCCAGTGGATGCTCTCGAACGAGCTGGGTGCGCCGGAGACGGATACCTTGACCGCGCCTGCACCCGGGGACGTGACGCACAGCGCCACATCAGTCGGATCATTGCCCTCACCGGTGACAACCAGGGTGTTTCCGGTCAGCTTCACATTTGCGTTCGGCTCACACAGTTCCAGAGTTGCGCCTGCGGGAGCGCTCACGGTGAGTGGCTTGCCGTACATGTTGGTGGACACCGTGAATGTTGCCTTGCCGCCACTGGCAAGAGTGCCGCTTGCCGGGTCCGTGAGGGAAATACTCAGGGCGGGTGTCACATTCATGACCCCGAGAATCCGAGCCTGCTCAGCCGGACCGAGATCCGCGTCGCAATCGACTACGGCGTCGGTTCCTTCGAGGTACTCCTTGTCCGATACACACCAGATAAGAAGCTGACGATTTACCCTGTTCGCAGCCGTCGAATCATCAGCGACGCCACCCGGCGTGAACGGGTGGGGATTCTGAATCAGGTAGCTGATGAGCAGTTCCTGTTCCTGAGTCAGACGATCGTTGCCGCCGACCGGAAGCGTCGGTCCTACTACGTTGAACTGCCCGCCATCGCTGTAGCCAGGCTCGCCATCAGGCGAGATCTCATCGCACGTCTCTTCCTTCATGTCGGTGCAGTACATCCACTCCGACTGTGGACCACTGGCCTCGGGGACGTCGCGCACACCACAGATTGGCGCAGGTGACCGCTGGTCGTTGTTGTAGTACAGCGGCACCACATTTCCGGCGTTGTAGTAATCCAGGCGCACACCATCGATAACCATGTCGTCCGCGTAGGGATAGTCAGCGGACGTCTGCGTGCCTTCGCACATCGGCGCAGTGAAGGCGGCCGCCGACGCCGGCGCCGCTGTTGCCGGCCCTGCCAAACCGGCGACAATTCCACCGACCAATGCAAGCGTCGACACAGCGGACACGGATGCCAGCCCGATCTTTTTCCGCCGCACCACGGCTGATGACGATGACGATGTGTTCATGGACGATCTCCTCGCGAAGTAACAGTTGGGGCACCCAGCAGGCCAACATGGCATTAGCCATGTGATTGCCAACACAGTTCGACGATTGAAACTTGCTGCACGCTTGCTGTCAAACGTCACTATTCGGAGGAAAGCGCCCATAGCGTCGTAAAACAGCCAAAAGGTTTGTTATGTGACACTTTGTCACAGATACACGGAGAAACCGGCGATAACCTGCGTATTTATCCACAAGGGCGAACAGTTCCCGAAACGATTTCCCAACCCGGAAGAAAATCGTCACAAATTCAACAATCGACACAGTTACAAGACGATAGCTGTGCTTCCCGATAGCTGAATGGTGACAAATCGACCAAACGACTATCTGTTGATCGACTCACGGCGCGTCGCGATCCCATAGCGCACGCGACTCGAGAATGAATGGAATCACGCAATTCGACCCGCACCATTCGCGTGCTGCCGCCCGGTACCAACGTGCGCAATGTCTACGCCGACCGCACGAAATCAACCAGACAACCGTAATCTTTCCGACTAAGGACTGACCGGTCTGAAGGGTGCTCGGCTCGACTTGTCGCAGAGCTAGGTACCCACTGTCCACTTTGCTCCAGAAGGAGATCAAGCGATGCCCGAAAACGCTGGGCCGATGACGCCTCTTCAGATCAAGAACGCTGCGGCAGATTTGATGCCTGCGCTTCGATCGGAATTGATCGAACTGGTACGGATACCGTCGATCGCGACCGATGGCTATCCCGCAGCACCACTCTTCGAGGCCCACGATTTCATCGTGTCGCTCTTGGAGAAATCCGGGGTCACCCAGATCGATCGTCTCGAAATTCCGGGTAAGACGGCACCTGTCATCATTGCGACCATCCCAGGACCGGTTGGGGCGCCCACGGTTCTCATGTACTCGCATTACGACGTCGTTCCCGCCGAAGACCTCGAGCTGTGGGACACACCACCCTTCGAGCCCACCGAACGCGACGGCGCGCTCTACGGCCGCGGGACGGCGGATTCCAAGGCAAACGTGATCGGCATGATCGGGGCGCTTCGCGTCTTCGACGGAAAACCGCCTGTGACAGTCAAACTCGTCATCGAAGGCCAGGAAGAATTCGGCAGCCCCTTCGACAATTATCCGCCCGAAGCCCCGGAACTCTTCCAGTCCGACGCCATGGTGATCGCCGATGTGGGAAGTGTTCGCCCCGGATCACCCACCCTGACCGTCGCATTGCGCGGATCCGCCCAGGTGATCGTGGAACTGACCACTCTCGGAGCCGACAAACACAACGGCCTCTACGGCGGTGCCGCTCCCGACGCGCGCCTCGCGCTCATCCGCGCACTGGCATCGCTGCACGACGACAACGGTGATGTCGCCGTCGACGGTCTGCTGCGCGAGGAATGGACGGGAAGCAGCTACACCGACGAAGAATTCCGCACCCTCGCCGAAGTACGTGACGGACTCCCCCTCCTCGGCACCGGCGGAATCGGTGAACGGATCTGGTCCGGTCCGGCGATCACCGTCACCGGAATCGACGCACCGCCCGTCGACGGCGCAGTCAACGCCGTCGCGAGCACCGCACGCGCAGTGATCAACCTGCGCGTGCATCCGCGTCAGCCTGCTTCCGAAGCGCAGGCAGCACTGGTCCGGCACTTACAGGCACTACGCCCGTTCGGCCTCGAACTCGACGTCAAAGCCGGAGAAACCGGGGACGGCTTTGCTGCAGAACAGGGCGGCCCCGCATTCGACGCGGCCATGTTCGCGCTCTCGGAGTCCTGGGACGGCGAAGCCGGACAGATGGCCGGCGGCGGTTCCATCCCGATCGTGATGGCTCTCGACACTGCCGTGCCCACCGCCGAGAAACTGCTCTTCGGCGCAACCGACGGGTACGCAAATATTCACGGCCCCAACGAGCGTGTGCTTCTCGACGAATTCGAAAAGGCCGTTGTCGCGAAAGCTCTGTTCTTCCAGGAGTACGCCCGCACATTCGAAGGAAAGAAATGAGCACCAAGACCGAAGAAGGCGCCGCGCACACCCCGGCGAAGAAGAAGTTCGAGTTTCCCGGCGCCGTCACGATGCTGGCCATCGTCACGGTACTGGTATGGATTGCCGCCCTGTTCATTCCGGCCGGACGCTTCGGTGTCGACGTCGACGGATCACCCGTCCCCGGTAGCTTCGAAACCGTCACGTCCCCGCTGACTTTCTTCGAACGCATCCAGCAGCTGATTCTCTCCCCCGTCAACGGCCTCTACGGTGTCCAGGATCCACTCACCGGATTTGTCGACACCGACAACATCGGTCGGCTTTTCGGATCTGTCGGCGTCGTTCTGTTCATCATGGCCCTCGGTGCATTCATCTCCGTCAGTTTCGCCACTCGCAGCCTCGAAACCGCTGTCTCGCAACTAGCTACCAAGCTCAGCGACAAGGGTTGGCTGCTCATCACCGTCATCATGGTGCTGTTCTCGCTGCTCGGATCGACCATGGGGTTCTCCGTCGAAACGTTCGGCTTCTACGCGCTCCTCATCCCCCTGATGACGGCTCTCGGCTACGACCGCATGGTCGCGGCAACGATGATCATCCTCGGCGCACTCGTCGGCAACATGGCGTCGACCGTCAACCCGTTCTCGATCGGCGTCGCGTCCGGTGAAGCCGGCGTCTCCATCGGCGACGGCATCGTCCTGCGTGTCATCCTGTGGATCGTATTGACCGCAGTGGCAGTGGTATTCGTACTTCGCTACGCAGCCAAGGTGAAGAAGGATCCGGCCACCTCGCTCGTCGGATTCGACATCGACGACGAGGAAGAAGAGGCGGCACCACCTGTCGACATCGACAGCAAGCTGACCGGAATTCAGAAACTGGTCCTCGTCATCACCGGACTCACCTTCGGTTTGATGATCTTCTCCGTCATCCCGTGGTCTAGCATCTTCGGCGGTACCACCGGGCCGGCCGAGTACGACGCGTACCACGTCACCGCCACCGAGCCATACTGGTTCGAATTGAACTGGTGGTTCCCGCAACTGGCGATGCTGTTCATCCTCGCAGCCGTCCTCGTCGGCATCGTCGCCAAGATGGGCGAGAAGAAGACCGTCTCACTGATCACCCGTGGCGCCGGCGACATGGTGGGGCCCGCCATCGTCATCCTGCTCGCGCGCGGCGTCTCCGTAATCATGACCAACACCGAAACCCTCGACACCATCCTCAATGCGATGGAACAGTTGGTGTCCGGCGCGTCCGCGGGTGTTTTCGCGATCCTCGTGATGCTCGTGAACATTCCACTGGCCTTCCTGATTCCGTCCAGCTCGGGACACGCCACCCTCGCAATGCCACTGCTGGCACCGCTGGGTGATTTTGCCGGAGTCAGTAGGTCTTTGGTGATCACGGCCTTCCAGATGGGCCACGGCCTGATGCTGATGGTTGCACCCACCAACGTCGTCGTTGTCGGTGGACTCGCAATGGCCAAGGTCGGTTACGACAAGTTCCTGCGCTTCGTCTGGCCGCTACTGTTGATCAACTTCGTGATCGTGGTCGTCGTGATCGGCGCCGCCGCGGTTCTCGAGTAGAAATGGGTCAGGCGTGGTCGGCGCTGCGAGCTGCCTGTTCGAGGCGGTCTCGATATTCGGCCCACCACGCCTGATCACCCGGCGCCACGTTGGCGTTGTCGGATCGCAGACCTGCAGCGCCGTCGATCATTTCGCGCACAATATCGGCGTGGCCGACATGACGATGAATTTCCGTGACAACGTGCACGAGTACCTGGTGCAGGGTGACGTCACGGAGTTCCAGCGGCCATGTCTTCACCTCGCCCGGTGCATCAAGATCCAGCTCATTGATCGTGGCATCCGAAAAGACCCACGTGCGACGGTACGTGTCGAGTATGAAATCCCTGGATTCGTCTGCGCGGGCCCACATATCGACATTGGGCTCGTCCGAGCGCAACCACTGCGGCAGGTCCGGCACCCGGCGTCCGAACACCGGGCCGAAGTACCCGAGTTCGACGCCGATCATGTGCTTGACCAATCCCAGCAGGTTGGTGCCTGTATGCGTCATCGGTCGCCGGATCTCGTACTCGGACAACCCTTCGAGCTTCCAGAGCAAGGCGTCCCGTGCCGACTGAAGGTATCGCTGCAGATCGTCCTTGTCTTGCACGCTTGTCATGCCTGTCAGTGTTGCACCGATGCCTGCCCTTGCGTGAGATAGTGCGCAGGAGAGCTGATTTCCCCATAACAACTACCGAGTGGAGTGAGCAGTTGACCGCGGTCGAAGATCTGGCCGAAGTGGCGTCGCGGGCCCTCGCGGCCGAAGCCGAAGTACGTTCGGTCCGATGGCAGAGCCGAACTGCAGTGGAAAAGGCTGCGATCGGTGCCCGGGATGTGTTGGACAAGGATCGAGCGGCACTGAACCAACCGACGTACAGCGGCCTCTCGCCGTCACCGCACATGGCCCGCCAACTCGAACTGATCACCCGCCTTCAGCCACCCCTGCCGGCCGACGCCAGCATCGGCGCTGCAGCTCAAGCAGAAGCTGACGCGGTAGCAGCGGTCACCACCGCCCGGATTGCGCTCGAAGCAGCACATCTCGCAGTTCTCGAAGCTCGTGTCGCCGCCCTCGATGCCGGCGATAGTGACGACGTTGCCGCTGCGATCCGCGGCTATGTCCCGCTCGCGGCCGGTAACCCCGCGGTTCGGCACATGCAGGACCTCGGCAGCCGTATTCGCGAGGAATTCCGACACGTATTCAACGGGAAACCTCGATCCATTGCGTTCCGTCTGGGCCTGAGCCTCGGGCTAGGGTTCGCGTATCTGGCGTTCATCCGACTTTTCCAGTGGGACAGCAAGGAAGACCGACTGCCCTATCTGGCTCTGTACGCATTGTCAGGGGTCATCGGCAGTGTGGTCTGCACCAATGCACTGAGCTTCGACGCCGGCCGGGTGCGCGCCGCGCTCTCCGGTGGTACCCGCCTGTGGCATGTGCTGGTCGCCAAGAACATCGTGATGCTGATCCTCGTCGGCGCCGCCGGCTTTGTTCTCAGCGTCGTTCTGTCATGGCGCGCCGGAAACAGCACCGAATTGTTGAAAGCCTGTGGGCAGGTCCTGACCATGACCCTGCTGTGGCTCGGAGTCGCCAACGTCATGTCGGTGAGCTTGCCGTTGCGCGCCGAACCGATTCTCGAACGTCGCTACGACGGCACGTGGAAACCCTTCATGCTCTCCTTCGCCATCTCGTACGGTGTCGGGTTGGTCGTCAATCTCATGCTGTACTGGCGTGTTTGGGCCAAGACGACGCTACTCGAGCAGATGGGTGGGCCGTGGATTCCGGTGCTCATGCTGGTTGCGAGCGCCGCCGCGACGTGGTTACTCCTGACGGTGCTGGCAGTGCTGCTGGCCGAGCAGCCGCGGTTCCGTCGTGCGTTGCAGCGCGAGATGATCGTCTATCGCGACGCTGCCGAAACCGTGAAAGCGTAGAAACCAGACAGTCGGACTAAAGTTGCAGATGATCATTTCACCAGGCCGGAACACCGACCTCGAAGAAGGAACAAGAGAACTGATGGCCAGTCAAGACCAGTTCGGTCCTATCGAATATGTTGCCGTCGAGTTTCCCGACGGCGCAGTAACTGCCGACGGTTTCGAGCAGTTGCTCGAGATCGTCGACAACGGAACCATCCGCATTCTCGATCTCGAGTTTGTTGTCAAAGCTGCGGACAACTCGCTGCGCGTGGTTCCGGCATCCACGTTCGACCTCGCAGACTTTGATCTGTCCCAGTTCGACGGTGCCGCGTCCGGATTGCTCGACGCCGGCGACATCGCCGCCGTGGGCGAGGACATCGCCGCCGGAAGTGTTGCAGCGGTTCTCGTCTACGAGGAGTTGACTGTGCTCCCCGTTCTGGATGCGTGGGTTCGCAGCGGTGCCCGAGTGATCACCGAAGGTCACATTTCAGTCGACGAACTGGCCGATGCCTTGAATGAAACGGAGAACAACGAATGAGCTTCCTCAGGCGGGCCAGCCGAGTAGCTGTCGCGAGCTCCATCCACGGAAATGTTCAGCGCCGCCAGCGAACTCGCTGGGCAGCAGAAGATCAGGCCAAGGCAGCAGCACAGGCTGTTCCACCGATCCCGGATCTGCCGCCGCTGCCGCCTCAGGTTGCGCCGGCAGCATCGATGGACGCGAAGATCGAACAACTCACCAAGCTCGGCGAGCTCAAAGCCGCCGGCATCCTCACCGACGCCGAGTTCGACACCCAGAAGGCCCGGGTTCTCGGGAACTGAGCGTCATCGTGCTCATCCCCGCCGATTGCGGGGATGAGCACAGCCCTTACTTCGAGACCTTATGCGCGAGCGAACTAGATGCCCGGGAGAAGTATCGGTTTGACGATTTCCCCCGCGAGAGCGCGCTTTTCGGCGGCATTGATCTCGGAGAGAGGGAAAGTAGTGACGAGGCGGTCGAAGGGGAATTGTCCGGCCCGCCACAGTGCGATCAGGGTGGGGATGAAGGTGTGCGGGTTGGCGTCACCTTCGAGGATGCCGGTGATGGTGCGACCGGCAGTCAGAGCAAGTGGTGCGATCATCAAATCGCCCTGTTGCACGCCGACCAGTCCCAGAGTGCCGCGCAGAGCAAGGGCATCAAGGGTAGCCGCGATGACGGTGGGTAGCCCGGTGGTGTCGAGGCCGTATCGGACTCCGGCCGGAGCAATCGCCCGGATCTGTTCTGTCAGATCACCTGCACCGGGGACGATCGTGTCCGTGGCACCGAGTTCGCGGGCCAGTTCGAGCCTGTCGCTGTTCAAGTCGACAGCGATGATCGGTCCGGCGCCGGCGACCTTGGCGGCCATGACCGCGGACAGGCCGACTGCACCCGCGCCGACGATGACGATGCCTTCACCGGGACGCACCTGGAGCACTTCGAGAACTGCACCGGCGCCGGTTTGAATTCCGCATCCGAGGGGGCCGAGCAATTCCAGCGGCAGTTCTTTGTCGACGACCACGGCGTTACGCGCGTCGACGACCGCGTGGGTGGCGAAGGACGACTGGCCGAACCATCTTCCGGCGACGGGTTTTCCGGCGGTGTCGGTCAGCGGGGTGGAGCCGTCGAGGGCGTTGCCGACGAGATTGCGGGCCAGGAAGGTGTCGCAGTACGCCGGGTGAGCGTCGAGACAGTTGGCGCAGGTGCCGCAGGAGTCGAAGCTCAGGACAACGTGGTCACCGACTGCGACGGTCTGCACCGCGGATCCGACGGCTTCCACGATTCCGGCGCCTTCGTGTCCGAGAACAATCGGTGGGGTTCCGAACCCTGCTGCGGCCCTGGGTAATACATCGGTGTGGCAGTGGCCGGCACCGACGATCCGGACAAGGACCTCATGCGGGGTCGGGTCGGCCAACTCGAGGTCCTCGATACTGAAGGGGGTTTCTTCGCCACGGAGGACGGCTGCTTCGATTTTCATTGCTTTCCTGCGTCTTTCGAGTCAGTGACAGTGGTGAGACAGATCGATTTGGTCTGTCGGCGTTGTGAGCGCCCGTCAGTACAAGTAGTCCTCGCCGCTGGCGCGGACGGTAATGTCACTGATGCTGATGCCCCACGGTTGATCGATGACGTGAACAACAGCATCGGCTAGATCGTCGGGCTTGATGAGCCAGTATTCGATCGAGTCGACGTCCTTCTGCTCGGGACGCATGGTGCCCTCGGTCAGGTGACCGACGTTCTCCATGTAGATGCCGGCGCGCTGACCGGTGAGCCCGAGGATCGCTTTCTCGTTGACGATCCAGCTCGCCAGGTTGGTGCCTGTCACGCCAGTTGGCTTGACCGTCGTGACCTTGATCTTGCCCTTGGCCTCGATTCGCAGCGAATCCGAGATCGTGGTGACTGCAGCCTTTGTCGCGCTGTAGACGCCGGAACCGTCGATGCCTGCGTTGCCGAAGATCGACGAGATGTTGACGACCTGGCCGCGACCCTGTTCGATCATCTGGTCGTAGACGGCGGAGATTCCGTTGACGACGCCCTTGATGTTGATGTCAATTGCCTTGTGCCACTTCTGCCATGCACGCTCGTGGTCGGCAAAGTAGGCGAGAGGCATAACCCCGGCGTTGTTGACGAGTACGTCGAGCGCTCCGAATTCCGCAATTCCGTGCTGTGCTGCAGCAACGACCTGGTCCATATCGGTGACGTCGGCAACCTTGTAGGTGCCAGTGAACCCCGCTGCCGCGATACCGTCGAACACAGCCTTCAGACCGGCTTCGTTGATGTCGACGCCGACGACTTTGGCACCCTGCGCTGCCACCTTCTCGGCGATGAGCTGACCGAACCCACCGCCCGCGCCGGTGATGAGAATGACCTTGTCCTGCAAGTATTGAGACATTACTTTTCCCATTTCTTCGAAATTGAGTTCTGTGTGGGTCACACGATGTCGCCTGTGTGGATCACACAATGTTGATGGCATCGAGAACCGCCGCGACGGTCTTCCGATCGCCGGAAACCTCGACCGCGGACCGCCATGCAGATCGGGTGGTCCCCCATCGCAGGAAATCGGTGGCCTGGGTCGTCGCGATGTTCTCGGGCACGTCGCCGGTTTCGGTGACGGCGACTCCTTCGCCGCCACGGGCCAGGACGAAAGTGCGCTCGGTGGCACCGGTGAGTCGAAGTGCCACAGGCGATGTCAATGCGGCGGCGACGGCTTCGCCGCACATCTGTGGCAGTCCTGAGACCATCCAGTCGATCGCCGGGTCGATAGCAGCCGCCACGTCGACATCCCCGTGAGAGATCGGTCCGAACGGTGCCAGAAGATCCGACGTCAGATGAACGAGATGGTCGAACGACACCGCGTCGCTGAGCTGATGCAGACGATAGGTCCCGAGGTCGAGCATCTCGAGTGTGTTGTCGCGAAGCTCTTCGCCCTGCAGCGCGGTTAGCGTCGCGAGACCTGCTGCGGACTGTTCCCGGTAGTAGTCCAGAATCTGCTCGTGCGGTAGATCTGCGCGCTCGCGAACAGCAGCGTCGTTGAGCCGCTCGGACATTCCACTGGGGTTCGGCGGGAACACGAGGTCCGGATCGGCGATGAAGTTGAAGAAGAACGCCATGTGGCCAACGAGGTCGTGAACGCGCCAGCCGTGGCACGCACTGTCGGCTTCCCATTCGGCGGTCCCGAACTGCTCGGCGATTTTGACTGTGTTTTCTGCCAGCGCGCGGGCGCCGGCGAGTCCTGCCTCGGACATGGTGACTCGATTCTCAAGAGGATGCGAGGAAGATGGATTTGAGCTGCTGGTACGACGCGAGTCCTTCTGGACCGAGTTCGCGGCCCACACCGCTGGCTTTGACTCCACCGAACGGTGAACCCCAGTCGAGGTTGAAGGTGTTGACGCCGAACGAGCCTGTCTCGACGCGCCGGGCAATTTCGATTCCGCGTTCCTCGTCGGAGGTCCACACCGTCCCACCGAGTCCGTACTCGGAGTCGTTGGCAAGTGCGAGCGCATCATCGACGTCGTCATAGGAAATGACGGACAGCACCGGCCCGAATACCTCCTGCCGGGCGATTGTGCTGGCGTTGTTCACGTCGGCGAACACGGTGGGCTCCACAAAGAATCCCGTGTCGAGGTCGGTAGGACGTCCACCACCGGTTGTGATGGTTCCGCCCTCGGAACGACCCTGCTCGATCAAGGACAGCACGCGATCGCGTTGCCTAGCGCTCACCATGGGGCCGACAAAGGTCGACGGGTCCATCGGATCGCCGACCTGCAGACCCGCCGCCATGGCAGTGATGGCATCGATGTAGGTCCGACTGTGGCTGCGCGGGACCAAGATTCGAGTCGACATGTAGCAGGTCTGCCCGCTGTTGAGCAAAGATGCCGTCGCGAGACCGGTTACCGTCTGCTCGACATCCGCGTCGTCCAGAACCAGGGCTGCCGACTTACCGCCCAACTCCAGGGTGACGGGGCGAAGCATTCCGCCACACACCTCGCCGATGTGTCGACCGGCTGCGGTGGATCCGGTGAACGCGACCTTGTCGATCCCAGGATGCGCCACGAGATACCGGCCGATCTCCGGTCCACCCGTCACGACGTTGATGACGCCCGCAGGAAGGTCGGCCGCAATGGCGGCTTCAGCCAATACGTAAGAGTCCAAAGTGGTTTCGGGCGACGGTTTCAATACGACGGTGCAACCCGCCGCTAGAGCCGGAGCGATCTTGAACATCGACAGCACCGCAGGGAAGTTCCAGGGCGCGATGGCAGCGACGACGCCGATGGGCTCGCGTCGCACGATCGTCGTGCCCGGCATCGGTTGGCTGACGCGTCGTTCCTCGGGGGGCGTCGACTCGGCGAGGTTTGCGTAATAGCGCAAGAGTTGGACGGGTGCGGCGCCCTCGGCGAATCGGGCGAGTTCGATGGGCATGCCGTTCTGGTGAGTGACCGTCGTCGCGCGGTCCTCGGCTCGTTTCTCGAGTTCGTCGGCGAATCTGCGAATGGCGTCTGCACGTTCGGTGGGGGAAAGTTCCGCCCAGTCGCTCCGCCGCAACGCGTTTCGAGCCGATGTCACCGCCGCGTCGACGTCCGTCGTCGTGGATGCGGGGAACGAACCTATCTCCTGCTCGGTGAGAGGTGAGACAACCGGGATGGTTTCCGAACTGTCCGGTGTCCTCCACACTCCGTCGATGAACAGAGCGGTGTGGTCGGTGCGCGATGTCATTTTCTGGCTCCTCCGAGGATGGCGTTCGACGTTGAACAAGTCATCTGTGTCGATCATCACTGCCCACGCGAGGATTAAATTGACTTCACGCGCCAATTTATTTACATTTCGACACATGGCGGATCTCATCAGTGCTTCGTCGTTGACGCGATTGCCCGAGTTGATCTCCGAACTCGGGGGTGATCCCCACGAGTTCTGTGACCGTGTGGGCATCGATCCGGCCATGATCGGCACCTACGACAGCTTCGTTCCGTTCAGTGCGTTGTCCACCTTGCTCGGACAATGCGCACAGGAGCTTGGGGTTCCGGATTTCGCCCTCAGGCTTGCGAGCAGACAAGACCCGGACATCCTCGGTCCGGTCGCCATCGCGGCCCGCAGTGCCGAGACGATCGGCGACGCGTTGCACGACGTCGCCCGCTATGCCCACGTGTACAGCCCAGCGTTGGCCGTCGATCTGACGATCGGCGACACCGACGTGTCCTATGGGCTCGACACCGTGCTGCATCGACTGCCGTACCGTTCGCACGTCGTGGAACTGGCGATGGGAGTGACGCTCCAGACGTTCAGGATGATGGCGGGCCCGGATTTTCATCCGACGCACATCTCATTCCAGCATCCGCGCATCTCCGAACTGCACAGGTACATCGAATATTTCGGGTGCTCGGTCGAGTTCGGCTCAGACCGGAATCTGTTGACCTTTCCGCGCGGAGTCATGCATCGTCAGCTGCCCCGGGTGGATCCGTTGGCGTACGGCGTTGCTGTGCGTTTCATGGCGGGTCGAGATCCGAATGTGGCGTTTTACGACGCGGTGTCGGCGTTGATCGTGCGGTCCCTGCCCGCAGGCGTGGCTACACTGAAGCAAGTCGCGACATTGATGATGCTGCACCCGCGAACACTGCAGAGACGGCTGGCCTCTGAAGGCAGAACTTTCGAATCACTCGTCGATGATTCGCGGCGCGAACTCGCTCTCAGCCTGCTCGCCAACCCGAACGTCCCGGTCTCCGCAGTGTCACGGCAACTTGGCTATTCCGAACCGAGCACCTTGACCCGGAGCTGTAAGCGGTGGTTCTCCACAACGCCACTCGCGAAGCGGAGGGAATTGACCGGGCGCAGCAGTTGATTGCGTAGTTTGCACAGCGACATCGTAATGGAAATCATTTCCATTACGATTCCTGCCTGACCACCAATGCTGGAATACCCGCCTGTAGCGACTCAGTCGACTCCACCGAATGAAGCCACGTCGGTCGCGCAATCGGAGACTGACGAATGACGTCCACGGCGCGCGCAGCGATCATGGCTGTCGCAGCCGATTGACTCCGGCCGAACGCCCACAGCGTCGGGCCGGTTTCGGTGCGGGCCATGACAATCCAGCGATCCGAACCCCACATCTTCTTGGGAACGACTTTCTGCAAGGGCGGTGCCCACGTCATCGCGGCCAAACCGAGCGTCGCCACCGAGGTATCCAGACGCAAGTAGGTTCTCACCGGCACGCCGAGATCACGCGTCAAAGCATGTTGATCGGAGAAGTCCGCGCGCACTGCTGGACCCTTGCGGTAGCCAGGCGCCTCGGCCGGGACGTCGAATACCTTCATTCCCGTGTAGTTGCGGACGAGTTCACCGCTCGGATCACGAAACCTGGCGCCCAACATTCCGTACGTCCACGCCGTGGCCGCGGGGCCGTGAAGTTCGCCGCCACCAAGACCTACCATGATGTCCACCGGGCCGCTGCCGAGTCGATGTGCCTCCGCCGCAAGAACACTGGTCAATCCCGGCGCTAATCCGACACCCAGCAGCACGGGACCGTCGACGTTTTCCAATGCATCGCAGTACGCCGACGTCGCGGTGATGTCCACAAACGTAGCTCCACCGCGAACTGCTTGCTGCGCCAACCGGACGTCTTCGAATCCCGACGCGTTGACCACCACGTCGTAGCCCGATACGGCCCGAAAGTAGGCGTCCTGATCGGTCAGATCGACAGCCACGTCGGCGCGAGCGGCGTTGCGCCCGGCAGAAAACGCTGACACGGCGGGGTCCGTACGGAACTCCTCCATCAGCGGGACACCCACTGCGCCATAGCCGCCCAGAACCAGGACCTTCATTTTCTTGTTCCCTCCGAGTAGCTGGAGCTTCACTCTAGAGCTAAACTCCAGCGCATGGTGGGGGTAGAAACAGTGGCACAGGCGACCGCACGATCGAAGATCATCGCGGCGGCGCGGCATGTCTTCGTCAATCCGGGATACGCGGCAGCGACTATCAAACAACTGGCCGACGCGGCCGACGTTTCGGTCCAAAGCGTCTACTTCGTGTTCGGCAACAAGCCGAGCGTATTGTCGGCGCTGCTGGAAGTCGAGGTCGCCGGCGACGAGGCTCGGATAAGCACTCTGGATCGGCCGTGGGTGGCGGCAGCACTCGGTGCGCCACATCCCCTCGGACAACTACGCATTCAGGTTCATCACGGGCGACTCATCCTCGAACGAACCGCAGACATCCTGCTGGCCTTGCGCGCCGCCGCATCGGCTGACGAGGACGCGGCACTGCTGTGGCAAACCAATCTCGCTCAGCGGAGAACCGTACAACAGCACCTCATGATCGGGCTCGTGGAGAAAGACCCGTCCGTCGATCTCGAGACCGCGATCAACGTCGCCCTCACTTTGACGAGTGCCGAAACCTATACCGATCTCGTGGTCGAGTCGGGGTGGACCGGAGAGCAATACGAAGAATGGGTGGTCGGCACACTTGCCTCCACCCTCGGCCTGGACCAAGCGAAGAAGTCCAGGCCGCGCCGCGTGTGATCAGGCGTTTGGTTTGTCCAAGGTATGACGCGGGTTGTTCCACAATCGCTCTGTCAGGTCGTGGAAAACTGCCAGAGTGATTGTGTCGTCGTCACGCCGAAGCAACGATTGACTGACCGTCGCGCGAACCAAAGTGCTGTCGGCGTGGACAAACTCCTTGATCGAACCCGGCTCGGAACTCAACTCGCGGTGAGCCTGCTCCGCACTGACGTCGTCGGCATCCTTGTCGTACATGATGTCCTGCAGACGCAAGGCGGCGACGGCTTTCTTCGGGTAGCCGAGCATGTCGGCAAAGGACGGATTAGCAAAAACAATGCTGCCGTCGCGGTGGACAGCCACCACCGGGACCGGCAATCTGTCCAGCAGGATCAACGGCGGCATCTGCTCGAGATCTGCGATCGGTGATTGCGTCGGCGGCGCAACATTGCGGCGGCGTTCCATAACACGTCCTCTCATGTTGCCCAGTCGCAACAGTCTAGCGTCCCAGCTATCTGTCGGTTGACTTCCGGTTGGGGAATTTCGACGGTCACTGGAGACCACGCCCCCGCAGTCAGGCCGCGAATACCTCCCGATCGACTGTCAGGGATCCATCAACCACACGATAAACATTATCCATCCGATGCAGGTGTCCGCGGTCGTGTGTCACGAGAAGAGTTGCAGCATTGTGTTCTCGCACGACTCCGATGATCAAATCCATGACCGCCGCGCCACGTTCCTGATCGAGCGCGCTCGTGGGCTCATCCACCACCAACAGTTGCGGATCGTTCATCAAGGCGCGCGCGAGATTCACACGCTGACGCTGACCACCGGACAGTTGCCCTGGACGCTTCCCGCTGTGATCTGCCAATCCAACCGCATCGAGCAAATCCATCGCTTTCGCTTTCGCAGCTTTGCGACGCGCCCGCGACGTGAACACGGACTGCCCCAGATGCGCCATCACCTCGAGCTGTTCGAGCGCCGTCAACGACGACACCAGATTGGATTGCTGGAACACGATGCCGATGGACGTGCGTCGTAGTTCGGACGCGTCGCGGCGGCCGAGTGTCGCAAGATCCGTGGCTTCGCCGCCGGTGCGCAGGTAGACGTGGCCTGAGTCCGGGCGAATAAGCGTCGACGCCACCGCGAGCAGGCTGGATTTTCCCGAACCCGACGGGCCGGTGATCGCGGCAATCTCCCCGCGATCGAGCCGCAGGGACACGTCGTCGAGAGCGGTGACGCGGGATTGTCCGTCGGGAAATGTCAGGTTGACGTTTTGGATGTCGAGAACGGTGCTTCCGGCTGCAGAGGTCATCGCGAACTCCCTAGTGCTGTGAGCGGATCAGTGGTGAAGAGGAATCGAAGAGCAAACGCGGCGCCGAGCAGGCCGAGCCCGATGAGTGCCACTGCGGGCACCAGAGTTGTGGACGCGTCCAATACGAAAGGCATCGAATCGCCGATCACCGAACCGGCGATCGCAGTCAAGCCGATTCCGAGCGAAACGCCGACAACAAGCACGATGAACGCCTGGCCGAGCGCGTCGCGGACCAAGGAACCCGACGTCGCGCCGAGCGCTTTCAACGTTGCGATATCCGGCATGCGCTGGATCGTCCACACCGTGAAGAATGCGCCGATCACGAGAGCCGAGATCGCGAGCAACATCACCGTCATCAAGGTCAACGACCCGTTCTCGGACTTGTACGACCCGATGGCATCGAGCGAGCCGGTCACCGTCGTCGACGTTGTTGATGCCGCATCGTCGATTGCCGAAGTATCCGACGCGCCGGATACAGCCAGAATTGTTGCTACCCCGCCGCGCGGATTCAGGTCCTGCCAATCCGCGAGTGTCGTCCAGACGACGGGAGTGTGGCTGTACCAGTCATCGCCGCGAACTGCCGTGACGGTGAACTCCTCGGAGCCGATGCTGACTCGGTCACCGGCGGCTGCGTCCAAGTCCCGGGCGGCGCCCTCGCTGAGGACCACCGTTCCCGGAGCGTCGGGCGTCCGGTTGCCGAAACCGCCGTCAGCGCCGAACAGCGCCACCGACTTCTGGTTCGAGCCCACCACACCGGCCTTACCGCGGCCGATGCCGACGGGATCCACAGTCTGCGCGCCTGCCCTCCAGGCTGCGAGTTGATCAGCGGTGAGTGCCGATTCGTCGAACGACGCACCCGCCCCCGTATCGGCGAACACGACGGTATCCGCCGTCATCGACTCGATGGCAGAAACATTCTGATGGCGTAGCCCGGCGGTCAAACCGCTGAGAAAGCTGACCAGCAGTGCAACCAACAGAACCACCGCCGAGATCAGCGCGAAACGACCTCGCGCTGCCCGTAAGTCCTTCATTGCGACAAACACTGTGAATTCCTTTCCTGTGCTTGCCTCTACACTCCCGCTGATCCACACTCTTTCCATCGCACCTCGGACGGACATCGCGGCCAACCGAAGTAGGACCCGCGATTACAACTTTTGATGGATGGCGCGGCGCCGAACCTGGTTAAGCTGGGCGAGATGCACCGATCACCGCTCACACCTGTCTTTGCCGGCCTCCAACTCGGCCTGCACATACTGGTTGTTGCGCTGGCCGGCGTTGTTTTCCTGAGGGCGATCGTCGACGAAACCGCACTGATGCCGTACATCATCGCCTTGACGGTGATCTTCACCGCGGTCTATCTGTTCGGGGTGGTCAAGCGCCTGCGCGGGAATGCCGCGCGCTGGTGGCTGGCCATGCTGACCCTCGTGTGGATAGTTCTGATGGGGTTGTCCGCCGAGGCGGCCTACCTCGTTTTCGGTCTGTTCTTCCTCTACGTTCACCTGCTACGACGCCCGTGGAGCCTGGTAGCGGTAGTGACCGCGACGTCGGTCGCGGTGATCGGAACAGGTCTGCACCGGGGATGGTCCATCGCGGGGGCAATCGGTCCGATGATCGGCGCCGCTGTCGCGGTTGCCATCGGACTCGGCTATCAAGCGCTGTACCGGGAGGCCGCCGAGCGCGGTCGCCTGATCGACGAGTTGATGAACACGCGTGAGGAATTGGCGTCGACGTCACGAGATGCCGGCAAACTTGCAGAACGCGAGCGACTGGCCGCCGAAATTCACGACACTGTTGCACAAGGTCTTTCGAGCATCCAGATGCTGCTGCATGCCGCAGAACGCGCCGATCCGAACAGTCCTGCCGTGCGTCAGATCAGCCTCGCCCGCGAAGCTGCAGCAGACAGCCTTGCCGAAACCCGGCAACTGATAGCGGAATTGACACCCGCAGCGCTGGATGGTCAGTCGCTGTCCGACGCCCTTGGCCGAATCTGCGAGCGCGCGTCCAGCGCTCACATCGAGGCCCGTGCCGTAGTCGAAGGCGAGCCGATCGCGCTACCGATGCCGCTCGAGGCAACCCTCGTCCGGATCGCTCAGGGCGCGGTGGCGAACGTTCTTCGCCACGCCCACGCCACTCGAATGGCCGTGACACTCACGTATTCCACGGACACCGTCAGCCTCGACATCGTCGACAACGGTGTCGGTTTCGACATCTCGGTCCTGGATCGCGGGCCCGCCGAATCTTTTGGACTCAACGCAATTCGGCGACGCGTCCAACTCCAGGGCGGCACCTTCGACATCGAGTCGGAGCCAGGGCACACTGCAGTCACCGTGACCTTCCCCCTCGAGATCGGCGACGAATGATCCGTTTACTGCTGGCCGACGATCACGCCATCGTGCGAGCGGGTTTGCGCGCTCTCCTCGAGAGTGAACCCGACATCGAAGTAATCGGCGAAGCGGGAACAGCCGAAGAAGCCATCGCATTCTGCGCCACCACACCAGTCGACTTGGTACTCATGGATTTACGGTTCGGCCCTGGAAAATCAGGCGTCGACGCCACCCGAAGCGTCTGCGCACTGCCTGACCCGCCACACGTACTCGTGGTGACGAATTACGACACCGATGCAGATATCCTCAGCGCCGTCGAAGCCGGAGCCAGCGGATACCTACTCAAGGACACTCCGCCGCCAGAACTCCTCGCGGCGGTCCGCTCTGCCGCTGCGGGCGACAGCGTTCTTTCTCCCGCAATCGCATCCAAGTTGATGACCCGGGTCAGAAAACCCGAAACCAGCCTCAGCCCACGAGAAATCGAGGTTCTGAAGCTGGTAGCGGCCGGAAAGTCGAATCGCGAAATCGGCAAGGAACTGTTCCTCAGCGAGACTACGGTCAAATCTCACCTGGTCCACATTTTTGGCAAGCTGGGCGTGAAGTCACGAACCTCCGCGGTCGCCCGGGCTCGGGAGTTGGGCTCGATCTAACCTGTCCGAAATGCCTCTTGATTCGAATATATGCCCGCCAGGGCCCAGTCCACCGAGACTGAACCCTATAGCCGCGGGACTATGTCCTCCTTGCGACAGCATCTGTCCCCACATCGACAGGCCGAAACCCTATGGTCGAAGCATGTCTTTCTGCGAGCCCGCCCGCGTCGTATC
The DNA here is from genome assembly GCF_002300185.1 of Rhodococcus sp. ACPA4. NCBI lineage: Bacteria > Bacillati > Actinomycetota > Actinomycetes > Mycobacteriales > Nocardiaceae > Rhodococcus > Rhodococcus sp. ACPA4. The sequence continues at coordinate 4,645,586 of NZ_NSDY01000001.1, read as the reverse complement.
CGTCGTGTCCCTGACACCGCACATGCGGCGGATCAGCATCGAGGCCGAAGGCGACTGGCATTGGCCGACCGGCGGGCAGGGTGACGAGCGGATCGACCTCGCCTTCCCGAAACCCGGTGAAACAGAGGCGAATTACGAGTTCTTCAACAATCCCGACTACGGCAAAGCCGAACTGGGGACCGAGCCGCCGTGGCGGCACTACACAGTGCGCAAGGTTCACGACGGTGGGCGACGTCTCGACATCGACTTCGTCGTGCACCCTGGCGGTATTGCTGCGGATTGGGCCTTGCGGGCCGAACCCGGACACCTACTCGGCGTTTTCTGGTCCGATAGTTCGCGCTCTCATTACCAAGCCCCGGCCGGCCCACGCTGGCAACTGCTTGTCGCAGACGCAACGGGACTCCCGGGTTTGGGCAGGATTGTCGAAGAACTCCGCGAAGGCGATGTCGCACACGCGATCATCGAGGTGGAAACGGAAGACGATCGACAGGAATTAGTCACTCGCGGCGAAGTCACGTACACGTGGCTTACGGGGAGTGGTCTCGGAAAGGCGCCGAGCGCACTTTTCGATGCTGTCGAGAAGGTGGAGTTCCCTGACTCCGCTTCTGAGAATACCTACGCATGGGTGGCGTGCGAAAGCGCAACAAGCCGACGAATTCGTAAGCATCTGAGGGAAGTTCGTGGAATCGCCCGCGACAAGCACAATGTTGTCGGTTATTGGCGAGAGGGCGCCGACGGTCATGTCTCCGGCATGAACAGCGAGGACGTTACCGTCGGCGCCTGAGCGAGGTGATCACTCTGCCGAAGTCTCGGCAGATTCTTCAGCGGGCGCTTCAGCCGGCTTCTGGGCCAGCAGTTCGAACAGCGCGCGCCGCGCTTCGGCAAGAATCGCCTGCGCCTGAGCTACCTGCTCGGGTGTTCCGCCAGTGGCTACCGCAACTACGGCGCCTCGGAGAAGACCCGTCTCAGTGCGAAGTGCGGCACTTGCCTCGGTGAACTCCGGGCGTCCGCCACGGCCGCGTCGGCCTTCAGGATTTCGGCCGCGTCGGCCTTCAGGATTTCCGCCGCGTCGGCCTTCGGGACGACCTTCAGGCCAGCCTTCGGGGCGACCGCCGAATCCGCGACCTTCACCGAATCCGCGGCGTTGACCGCGATCCCGGCGCTGGTGTCCACGTCCGCAGTCTTCGCGGCGTTCTTGCATTTCTGGGTTGTTGTGTGGGGCGTACATGTTGTCCTCCTGGACTGTTTGTGTTTGTTTGACGTATCGACGATATATCGACAATAGATCGAACGCAAGGGTTTGAAGAAAAATTCCTGCGACGTCCGGGAACGTAGGCTGACATCGTGAATCCCGACCCCGCAGCCCAGGCCGCCGACGTACTCCGACGGATGGCCCTCGACGAAACACTCAAAGAGCGCACGATGGCCGATCCGGCATCCGCAGCAATTGCGCGCAGAGTCGCCGATCGCTACATCGGTGGCGAAACGATGGACGAAGCCTTCGATCGCCTGCCGGCGATCTTTGCCCGTGGGCATAAGGGCAGCATCGAATACACCGGGGAGAGTGTTCGTGACGCTGATGTCGCGAACGCCGAAACCGACGTGTTCGTCGAACTGGCGGAGCGCATCGGCAAGACGGGCGTCGACAGCACGGTGTCATTCGACCTATCGCACATCGGTCTCGTCGTCGATCCGGAGTTGTGTTACCGCAACGTCGTTCGGCTCGCCGAAGCAACCGAGCGTGCCGGAGCCGAACTGATGATCTCGGCCGAAGGCTCCGACCGTACCGATCTTGTACTCGACATTCACGGCCGACTAGCGGAACGGTTCACTCACGTCGGTGTCACCGTTCAGGCGAGACTGCACCGGACGGCGCAGGACATCGCAACACTCCTCGATCGGCCCGGGCGCATCAGACTGGTGAAAGGCACGTTCCTGGAACCGGATTCAATTGCATACCCACGCGGAAGTGCCGAGTTGCAGGACGCATACCTGACGTACGCGTCGAAGATCGTCAAGGCCGGACATCTCGTAGCGATCGCAACACACGACCGCGACATCCTCGAAACACTTCGAGCAGAACATGGTTCGGCATTGGCTGCGGAACACGTCGAGTTCGAGATGCTGCTCGGCTTGGGAACCGAGCAACTGGACGCTTTGCATGCCGACGGTTTCACCACTCGCGAATACGTGATCTTCGGGACCGAGTGGTGGCTCTACGTCCTCAATCGCATTGCCGAGGAACCAGCGCGCGTCTACACAGCAATTGCCGACGCCGCAGTCTGATCAGAACATGCAGTGGGGCCGCACTGGCCCCACTGCATGTTCTCCCTACTGCTCGAGATGCATCTTGATACGCGCGAGGGTGGTGTCGATCCCGGCCGCGATGATCTGATCTCGGCCGCGGCCGAGAACTCCACTGCCGGACAGAATCCGCACATATCGGGGCGCAGCCGCAAAGATTTCACGAGTCTCGGTGAGCAGAGTCCCCGTTCCCGACGGCTCGACCAGAAAGCTCCATCGCGCCTTCGACTCAGCTACTTCGAAGGCGAACTTCTGCCCACCAACAACTTCGGTAATGGTGCAGCGGGTACTCCACCGCACCAGACCATGCTTGTTGGTGCCCTTGAATGTTGCGCCCACCGTACCCGGCTTTCCGGAAGTCCAGGCACCACCGGTATTTTCGGGACTGAAACGACCCATCCCTTCGAGGTCGCTGACCAAGGTCCAGACGGAGTCGGGCGTGGCTTCGATGTACGCGCTCGAGCGATCCACCTGGACGCCTACCGACCCGGAACCCAGGACATGATCTTGATGGCATGGGGCATGATCTTGGCCCACAGCTTGGCCGGAACTCCGCGTGGCCCACCAAGATTCATGACCCGAGTGGTCGCAACCGTCTGCGGCTCGGTGTACTTGATCAGACCTTCGGCACCGTGACGGCGTCCGACGCCCGAAACTCCCATGCCGCCCATCGGCGCAGCGGTGCTGCCCCAGGTAGGTGCGTAGCCCTCGTCGACGTTGACGGTTCCGGCGCGGACTCGTGCGGCAATCGCTTCACCGACGGCCTTGCTTCCCGCCCACACACTGGCATTGAGACCGTACTCGGTGTCGTTTGCAGCGGCGATTGCCTCTTCGGCGTCCTTGACGGGGTAGATCGAAACGAGGGGACCGAAAGTCTCGTCGCGGTAGCACTCCGCATCCTCGGGCACACCGGTGAGGAGTGTGGGCTCGTAGAACAGCGGTCCGATATCCGGGCGCGCCTTTCCACCGGCAATGACGGTGGCGCCCTTCACCACAGCGTCGTCGACATGCGAGGAAATAGCCTTGACCTGGGCTTCGGAGACGAGGCTGCCCATCTCGATTCCGAATTCGTACCCGGCGCCGATGTTCATCTTCTTGACGCGGTCACCGAACATCCGGATGAACTCGGGTGCGATGGACTCTTCGACGTAAATGCGCTCGATGGAAATACACAACTGGCCGGAGTTGGAGAAACACGCGCGCACCGCTGCGTCGGTGACCTCACGCAGATCTGCGCCGGCCAGAACGATCATCGGGTTCTTGCCACCGAGTTCTGCGGAGAATCCGATGAGACGGCGGCCGGCCTGCTCGCCGAGTAACTGTCCGGTGGCAGTGGAACCAGTGAACATGAGGTAGTCGGTGTTCTCGACCAGCGTTGTTCCGACAACGCCGCCCGGCCCGGGAACAACGGCGAAGAGATCGCGGGGAAGCCCTGCCTTGTAGAGCAATTCGACGCAGGCAAGAGCGCAGTACGGAGTCTGGCTGTCGGGCTTGAGAACAACACCGTTACCGGCGAGAAGCGCGGCAATGGCGTCGGACACCGCCAGCGTCATCGGGTAGTTCCACGGCGAGATGACGCCGACAACACCCTTGGGCTGGTAACGCACAACCGTCTTGGTCAAGCCGGGCAGCATTCCGGATACTCGGCGCGGACGCAGCAGCTTCGGGGCGACGCGCGCGTAGTGCCGCGCCGTCATCGAAATGTCGAGAACTTCTTCTTGCGCAGCCGCGCGGGACTTGCCGGTCTCCGCCTGTGCCATGTCCATGAGTGCGTCGCGGTTCTCGAGGATGAGGTCGCGGTAGCGATGGAAAATCGCGGCACGCTCGAGGACGGGGCGCTTTGCCCACTCCTTCTGCGCGACGCGGGCGCGAGCGATAGCGGCAAGTGCGTCGTCGGCGGTGCCCACGGGGATGGTCGCCAGCTCCTTGCCGGTGAACACCTCGGTGATGGACTTCGTCGGGCGATCGGCAGCATTGTCGATGGCGATCAGTTCGGCGAGCCGCGAGAAGGTCGCAGCGGACGGAGCTGGCATTTCGGTACCCCTACTGGTGAGTAGTTCTTGGAGTTACGTATAACTTACCCCGTCGGTGGTGCCGATCACAGTACGGCGTTTTGCAATCGTCAGCGACATCACAGCGGCGATCGCGCACAGAGCGCCTGCCACGTAGAAGGCCGCGTCGTACGAGCCGATCTGATCACGGACCAGGCCCGCCAGGAACGCCACCAGGCCGGCACCGATCTGGTGCGACGCCAGCACCCAACCGAACACGATGGGAGCGTCGGCGCCGAAGTGCTGACGACACAGCGCGACGGTCGGCGGAACCGTCGCCACCCAGTCGAGTCCGTAGAAGATGACGAAGGCGATCATCGGCGGGTTCACCGTGTTCGCGAGGAGCAGCGGCAGGAAGAGCAGCGAGATTCCGCGAAACAGGTAGTAGATGCCGAGCAGTTTCCGCGAGTCCACCCGGTCGGTGAACCACCCCGACGCGATGGTTCCGACCATGTCGAGGATTCCGATCAACGCCAGCAGAGACGCGGCCGTGGTGATCGGCATGCCGTGATCGTGCGACGCCGGGACGAAGTGCGTGCCGATCAGGCCGTTGGTGCTCGCGCCGCAGATCGCGAAAGTGCCCGCAAGAAGCCAGAACACCTTGGTCTTCGAGGCCATGATCAGCACGGAGATTGCACGACCCCCGGCGCCGCCACGCTGATGAACCGGCGCAGCGGGCGCGACGTAATCGGCGGGTGCACCGTACGGCGTCGTCCCGACGTCCGACGGGTAGTTGCGCAGGAACAACAGCACAAACGGCACGACGGCCAACGCGGCGAACGAGACCGTGAAGGCGACGCTCTTCCAGTCGTAAGTTTCGGCGATCTTTGCCAGGACGGGCAGGAACACCAATTGGCCGGCCGCACCACCGGCTGTCAGGATGCCGGTGACGAGCCCACGCTTCTCGACAAACCAGCGGTCGACGACGGTGGCGACAAAGGCCAGTGCCATCGATCCGGTCCCCAAGCCGACAAAGACGCCCCACAGCAGGATCAACTGCCAACTCGACGTCATGAAGATCGTCAAACCACTGCCGAGCGAGATCAACGCCAGCGCGGAGGTGACAACAGCGCGGATACCGAAGCGCTCCATCAGGGCCGCCGCGAACGGCGAGGTGAGTCCGTACAGGACCAGGTTCACCGATACGGCAGCCGAGATACTGGCGCGTGACCAGCCGAAATCCTCATGTAGGGGGTCGATCAGAATGGACGGTGCCGCTCGGAAACTGGCAGCACCGACCAGCGCCAGGAAGGCCACGATCGCCACCGACCAGGCACGGTGAAAGCGCGGCGGGCGCACCCGCTGTCGGCCCGATTCAGGGAGAGCGATCTCAGAAGTCACAAGAGGATTCTGCTGTACCGCGCCCAACCGCGACAGTGGCCAGATTGCCAATATATGAAAGAATCAGGCCATGAGCGGACCGCATCGCGTTGTTGTCCTTGCCCTCGACGGTGTCATTCCCTTCGAGCTCGGCATCCCGGCGCGTATCTTCGGACGCGCGGTCGACGCCGAGGACAAGCCTCTGTACGAGATCCTCACCTGCACTGTCGATGGCCGGCCCGTGCGAACGGATGCCGATTTCAGCATTACAGTCGACCACGGCAGTGAACTACTCGCCACAGCGGACACCGTCGTCATTCCGGCGTCGTACGAACTTGGTCCCGCCTACGAGGACGGTTACCTCTCCCCCGAGTTGGCGGCGGCATTCGAACACATCCGCCCCGGGACACGGCTCGTGTCGATCTGCACCGGCTCGTACGTTCTGGCTGCGGCCGGCCTGCTCGACGGCTTGAGGGCCACTACTCACTGGCGCAACACGGATCACTTCCAGCGCATCTACCCCAAGGTGAAGGTGGACCCCGACGTCCTGTTCGTCGACGAGGGCCACATTCTGACCTCCGCCGGAGTGGCCTCAGGAGTGGACCTGTGCCTACACATCGTGCGGCGCGATCACGGCATGGAAGTGGCGAACACCGTCGCCCGGCGATGCGTCGTACCGCCGTGGCGCGACGGTGGGCAAGCCCAGTACATTCGACGCCCGCTGGCCGACAAACCTTCCGAATCGACTGCCGCCGCTCGGCATTGGGCTCTCGAGCATCTCCGGGAACCGATCACTCTGACGGACCTGGCGAATCGCGCCAACATGAGCGTCCGCACCTTCAGTCGCAGATTCCGCGACGAGGTCGGGACAACGCCGAACCGCTGGCTCACCGCTCGGCGTATCGATCACGCCCGCGAACTACTCGAAGAAACCGATCTCTCGATCGACACGATTGCGGCCCGCACCGGATTCGGGACCGCCACATCGATGCGTCAGCACCTCAGTGACACGCTCGGCGTCTCGCCGAGCGCCTATCGCCGCACTTTCCAGGCACCGGGGTAAATCTGCCATTCCCGGCAACTACCCTGGAGGTATGGCTGAATCGACCCGCCCGAATTTCCTCCAGTACTGCGGATACCTTCTGGGCAAGACCCTCCCTGACAAGTACCAGGATTGGGTTCGGAACGATCTGGTCGGACCGGGCGCCCAGGTTCGCTACATCGTTCGTTTCACGGTGCCGGCGACGCTCATCCTCCTGCTGTTTCTCCTGATTCCGGGACCCATTTGGATCCCTCTCGCCATGATGGCGCTACTGCTCATCCCGCTGGCCTATTTTGTCGTGGCGCTTGGCAACATCTACCGCCGTCACCGCCTTCAGAGTCACGGCCTCGATCCCGAACTCATGAACGAGAAAGCCCAGCGCCGCGCCGATCGCACTCGTGAGGACTACGAAAAGCGGCACGGCCGCTGACAGCCTCACGAGTGCGATCGGCCTAGCGAGGTCAACAAGCCCCGGGGTTCACCTCTCCGCCCGCGAGCATTCTTGTCGTGAAGTCCATCGCGTCGTTGTAGGACGCCGCGATTGCTCCGCGGTGATCGGCACCCTCGTAGGTCTTGAACTCGATGTCCGAGCCCTTGGCGCAGTAATCCTTGACTGCGCCGGACGTACTTGCCACCGAGACAAGAACATCCGTGGTTCCCTGCGCGAACAAGGTGGGCACCTTCGGGGTTACGGTCGACAGTTCCTGCTCGTTCAGGTTTGCTGTCAACGCCGTCAGATCTGCACCCTCACGGAAGATCTGATCAACGGGGACAGTCGGTACCGCACGCACTGCCGCCAGGCACCCCGTCCGGGCAGCCTCGAGGAGCGGCTGGGCCTGATCCGACAGCAAGTCTTCAGGAACTACAGACGGATCAACTGCCTGTACGCCCAGCAGGATGACCGGAACAAACGGCACTCCCCCTGCCATAGCCTGATTTCCCGTAGCAACCATTGCGGGAATCTGGGCCGTGCCGTTTCCGGGAGCTATCGATACCGCACCCTTCAGATTCAGTTCCGGTGCGCGGTCCTTGCCGATCTGCGACGTGAAAGCGGCTGCCTGCCCACCTTGGCTGTGGCCCATCGCAAACCAGTCCTTGCCAACCTGATCGTCCACCTGCCGAGCGGCTCGAACGATATCGGTCACGGTATTGGCAGCGCTGGTCCCGTTCATGTACGAGTGACCGCCGGGGGTACCGAGACCCTCGTAGTCGGTTTGGACCACAACGTACCCACTGCTGACCCACTGGTCGAGAGTTTGATCGACCACCGACAGGTAGTCGTGAACCGGACCGGCGGGAGTATCCGCCGACGGCGCACAGGCGTCGGCAACTCCGGTTGTGCCGTGTGCCCAACTGATCACCGGCCAACCACCTGCCGGGGCAGGCGTCTTGGGGATAGCAACAACTCCAGAGACGAGAATCGGTTCACCTGAGGCACTTTGGGACATGTAGGTGATGCGTTCGTTCTTCGCCGCGCTGGGCAGCGCGGCAGATTCGGTGAGATTGTGCGCGGTGATCAGAGTTCCCGGCGACAGTTGTGGTGCCTGCGGATCTCCGAAGGACAATGACCCTTCGGCCGACGCCGGGGCAGCAAAAGCTGCTACTGATGCAGCCGCACACAGTGCCAGAGCTCCACTGGACACTCGGATCAGACGCTTCTTGCGGTCGATCTTCACGAAAACTCCTCCAGATGAGTGAAAGTCAGTGCAGTGAAAGTCAGTGCAGTGAAAGTCAGTGCAACGCAACCGTTGCGCCGATCAAACCTTGTGCCTCGTAGATCTTGGCTGCGACTTCGTCTCGCATAGCCACGAACTCGGGGGTCGAACGGACAGCGGTGTCGACGGGTTCGCGATTGTCACCCTTGAACCACACCTTGCGGTCGTAGATGACGCGACCCGGCCTGGCGCCCATCACAATCACTCGGGTTCCGAGGAAGATCGCCTCTTCCACACTGTGAGTGACGAAGAAGACCGTCTTACGACGCTCGCGCCACAAGTCGAGCAGTTCGAGCTGCAACTTCTCGCGGGTCATGGCATCGAGTGCACCAAAAGGCTCGTCCATCAGGATAATTCGCGGGTCTGTGATAAGTACACGCGCAATCTGGCAGCGTTGCTGCTGGCCACCGGACAGCTCGTAGGGCTTACGGTCACCATACAACTCCAAGCCGACCATTTCCAGCATCCGATCGGCCTCGGCGGCACGCTCGGCGCGAGGAACTCCCCGCATCTTCAGCCCGAACTCGACGTTCTTCCGCACCGACAACCACGGGTACAGATTTGCTTGCTGGAACACCACACCACGATCCGGGTCCGGCCCCTTGATGTGAGTGTTCCCGACCATGATGGTTCCCTCGGTCGGCGCTTGGAAACCGGCAAGCATTTGGAGGAGCGTCGTCTTGCCACAACCGGACGGTCCGACTACGCAGACAAATTCTTCCGGTTCGAAAGTCAAGCTGGTGGGGGCCAGCGCGAGTACCGATTCACCTGCGGTGACGTACTCCTTCCGCACTTCGGTGAGTACGACGCGAGTGCTGAGGTCTGTAGCCGTGCTTGTCATGACTGGCCCACTTTCGTCACTGCGTCCGTGTAGATTCCCTCGGCGTAGGTGCTGCTGGGGCTTACTGCGTCGATGTTTCCCTGCTGCAGCAGGAATTCCGCAGTGCCGAAAAGACTTTGAGTGAATTCGCCGCCGAGGAAGGCGGGGCCGGCTTGCTCCGCCGCCGAGAGGTACGTGTAGCCCGCCAACTGCGGCTTGACGACGTCGGGGGCAATACCGAGTTGAGCAGACATCGATACTGAGGCACCAGTGGGATCGGCGTTGATCCGGCCGGCTGCGTAGTCCTGCAGCTTGGTCCACATGAGCATGAATTCCGGATTGGCGGAGACGAATTCAGTGGTAGCACCCGAGAGATCGAACGTGGGCGCGCCCTGTGCCGCAACATCAGCGCTACTCATGACGATGTGACCGTCGGCCGTCAGCTTCGACAGCGTCGGATCCCACACCCAGGCCGCGTCGATCTGTCCACCCTGCCACGCTCCGAGCATTGCGTCCGGTTTCAGACTCATGAGGGTGACATCGGCAGTCATGTTTGCCGCTCCGAGGGCTGCAAGCAGACTGTAGTGCGACGTACTGCCGAACGGTGTCGCGATTTTCTTGCCCTTCAACCCTTCCAATGTGGTTATCGATGGGTCTTTGACAACGAGCGACTCGGCTTCGCCGATCACGTCCTGGATCCAGACGACCTGCATGGGGATATTCAGCGGTGCCGACAACGCCATTGTTGCCGGACTCGACCCCAAGGTTCCCAGATCCAGGCTTCCGGAACCGAAGGCCTGCACTACATCCTGCCCCGAACTGAACTTGCTCCACGTGATATCCGCATTGGCCATGCACGCCTCGAGCAGCCCCTGATCCTTGACGATCAGATCACCGTTCGGAATGTCCTGATACCCGATCCGTGCCGACGTAGTCACCGATTCATCCACTGTGACAGGACAACTCACTGAGCTGTCCATCGAGCGGCTCATCTCACCTCGACCCGTTTCCACACACGCGGTCAAAGTTGTGCCCAGAGTTGCAGCGGAAACCACCGCGATTGCAATTCGCCTCGACTGACCGGTCATGCCTTACCCTTCCATGGTGCTACGAGTGTTCCGATTGCCTTGATCGCGGAGTCGAGAACAAGTGCGGCGCAACCTATGACGATGATGCATGCGATTGTGAGTGGTGTATTGAGCTGCGTGCCGGCAAGATAGGCCAACCCGCCGATACCGGGTATGCCGTTGTTGAGTTCCGCGGCCACCACGGTGGTCCACGCAAAGCCGACTGCGATTCGAATACCGTTGATCACTTCCGGCAGCGTCGACGGAAAGACCACATTCGTCAGTACCTGAGTTCGGCTCGCACCCAGAGCTCGAGCGGCGTTGATCTGATCGACCTTCACCGAGGTGACGCCGTTGAGTGTGGCTATCGCGATCGGTGGGAAGGCAGCGAGGAACAGCAGCCAGATCTTGGAGGTGTCACCGATACCGAACCAGACGATCAGCAGGCCGATATAGCCGAGTGGCGGCAACGCACGCAGAAAGTTCAGGTACGGCTCCACGAAGGTTCTGATCGGGACGGACATTCCCATCGCAAAACCGATCAGCGGACCCACGATCACGGCCGCGCCGACGCCTGCCGCTATGCGCTGACCGCTGGCGATCAAGTGTTCCCAGAGAAAGTAGTTCTGTTCGCCGAGCACTTCGCGGTCGACACCGGGCGCCACCTGATGCCAGGTGTTGGCCCGAATGAACGCATCCCACACCGAACCTGGTGAAGGAAGGAATAGTTCGTCGATAACACCGGCCGCGGTAATACCCCACCACACCACGAGGAACGCAACCAAAGCCGCAATCCGGACTCCGATGGAGCGCACCCGTTCCGGTGTGAAAATCGGTGTGCGCTTCTTCGCGGACACTGCGGGCGGAGGAGTAGGTACACGCGTAGCTTCTGTTGAACTCGGTGAAGCAGTTGAACTCGGTGAAGCAGTGGTGGTCATGCCGTCCTCCTGTGCACTCGCTGAGCTGAGGTCTGGTCGCGAGCCAGTACAAGCATCGAGTCGACGTTGACTCGGCTCGGGCGGGTCACAACCCAGGCAACGCATTCCGCGATGTCGTCCGCGGTCAACGGATCGGCGCCGGCGTACACCGCATCGGCACGCTCCTTGTCGCCACCGAAGCGCACAATGCTGAACTCCGTCTCCACCATGCCTGGATCGATCTGGCAGACACGGATGGGTTCGCCGAGCAGTTCGAGGCGAAGAACCCGAGTGAGTGCTGTCACAGCATGTTTCGCGGCGTTGTACCCAGCGCCGCCGAGGTAGGGCTCGCGTCCGGCAATCGACCCGATGGTGACGACAGTAGCGTTTCCGCTCTCACGAAGGCGCGGGAGAAGCCGCTGTGTGACGCGCAGTACACCGAGTACGTTGACGTCGAACATCGCGGTCCAGTCGGCTTCGTCGGTGTCGGCGATACTGTCGGCTCCCAATGCGCCGCCGGCATTGTTGACCAGCACGTCACACCGCTCGATCGACGCGCAGAAGGCGTCGACCGATTCGACGTCCGTCACATCGAGAGACAGAGCGCGAGCACCTGTTTCACGTGCCAACTCCTCGAGTCGATCCATTCTGCGTGCACCCATCACCACGTCGAAACCCTCTTTGACGAGGTGGCGCACCGTAGCGGCACCGATGCCGCTGCTGGCCCCGGTGACCACGGCAACTGGAGCTTTCATGACGGACATAGTTGTGAACTCCTCGATGAATGATGTTTCGGCCCTGAGAGATCCGCAGACACGAGATCCCGACGGCGGTGAATGAACTGCTCACCAGTGTGCTCGTGATCTGGCCCCCACTCCAGTGCCACCTGCGTGGTGAATTTCTCGGGCCAGTCGTAACGTAGCCGTCTCGTGTTAACGCGAAGGTTCCATCGTGTAACTGGCCCCAGGAGATGCCCTCGAATCTGGATCTGGCGCAGGACCACAACCATTCCCCATCCTTGAGTGGACTGAAGAAGTTCCAACCCTCGATCAGGAGGTTTCTGCCATGGCAGCTCCCGCAATCAGCACCTCACAACGTACGTACGAGTTGGATCGCGCACACGTCTTTCACTCATGGTCGGCACAGAAATCCTTGCAGCCCATGGTGGTCGAGCGCACAGACGGCTGCTACCTGTGGGACGGCGACGGCAAGGAATACCTCGATTTCTCGTCGCAACTCGTGTACACGAACGTCGGTCACCAGCATCCCAAGGTTGTCGCGGCGGTACAGGAGCAGGCTGCGAAGCTCTGCACCATCGCGCCGGCACACGCAAACGAGGCTCGGTCCGAGGCAGCGCGTCTGATCGCCGAGATTTCACCCGAGGGAATGGACCGGGTGTTCTTCACCAGCGGCGGCGCAGACTCCAACGAGCACGCAATTCGCATGGCGCGCTTGCATACCGGTCGCTACAAGATCCTTTCGGCGTACCGCTCGTACCACGGCGCTACTGCCGAGACGATCAACCTGTCGGGCGATCACCGCCGGTGGCCGAACGATTACGGAAACTCGGGCGCCGTTCATTTCCACGGACCTTTCCTGTACCGATCCGAATTCCGTTCCGAGACAGAGGAACAGGAATGTGAGCGAGCTCTCGAACATCTCGAAACTCTGATCCGCTTCGAAGGTCCGGCCGCGTTTGCCGCGATCATCGTCGAATCCGTTCCCGGCACCTCCGGCATCATGCCGCCGCCGCCCGGATATCTGAAGGGTGTTCGTGACATCTGCGACCGATACGGCATCGTCATGATCTGCGACGAGGTCATGTCCGGCTTCGGCCGCACGGGCGCCTGGCTGGCAATCGACCATTACGACGTTGTCCCCGATCTCATCACGTTTGCCAAGGGTGTGAACTCCGGTTACGTGCCCCTGGGCGGAGTCATCGTCGGCGAGAAGATCTACAACTCGTTTGCCGAGCGTCCGTACCCCGGCGGCATGACGTACTCCGGCCACCCGCTCGCCTGCGCCGCAGCGGTGGCCACCATCACCACGATGCACGAGGAGCGCATAGTCGAGAACGCAGAGTTCATCGGTCGCACGTCACTCGGACCGGGCCTACGCGCTCTCGCGGACAAGCACCCGAGCATCGGGGACGTCCGCGGTCTCGGAGTCTTCTGGGCACTCGATCTCGTGACGAACCGCGAGACGCGCGAGCCCCTGTCACCGTATGGCGGCACCAACGCCGCGATCGGCCAGACGATGGCCGCCGCCCGCGACGCCGGACTGCTCGTCTTCAACAACTACCACCGCATCCACGTCGTCCCGCCGTGCACCGTGACGCCGACGCAGGTCGACGCCGCACTCGCCATGCTCGACACTGCCCTCGACGTGGCCGATTCCTATTACGACGGTCCCCGGTGACAGCCTCGGCCGTCCACGCCAGTGCGCTCGACGACGCGCGCACGCAACTCGCGGAGGCAGTGGCGGCCCTGGGCTACCCGGACGGCCTGCACCGCATCCTCGGGTCCGCCAGACGTGAGACGACGGTCAGCGTTCCGCTGGTCCGCGACAACGGCGACGTTGAAGTGTTCACCGGATACCGCGTGCAGCACAGCATCGCGCGCGGACCGGCGAAGGGCGGGATCCGGTACAGCGCCGGAGTGAATCTTGACGAAGTGCGGGCTCTCGCAATGTGGATGACGTGGAAATGCGCGCTCCTCGATATTCCGTACGGCGGGGCAAAAGGTGGGGTGGACGTCGATCCCCTGACTCTCTCCCCGGCCGAACTCGAACGACTGACCCGGACGTACACCCAGGGAATCTCACCCGTCATCGGGCCGGACAACGATATTCCCGCTCCGGACGTCGGCACCGACGAGCAGACGATGGCCTGGATGATGGACGCCTACTCCGCAACTCGGGGCCGTGGTGTCCCGGGCGTGGTGACGGGCAAGCCGCTTGATCTCGGCGGTTCGCTCGGCCGCCGGACGTCAACCTCACGCGGTGTTGCGCACATCGCGTTGTTGGCTCTGAAAAAGGCAGGCATAGAACCGAACTCGGCCACCACCGTTGTCCAGGGATACGGCAAGGTCGGAGCCGACGCTGCCGACTACCTCGCCGACGCGGGAGTCCGGATCATCTCTGTCAGCGACAGATTCGGCGCGGTGCACAACGCCGACGGATTGAACCTGCCCCTTCTGCGAGCCCACGTCACCGAGCACGGTTCCGTCGCAGGCTTCCCCGGAGGTGAGCAGATCGACCCCGCTGCCGTTCTCGAACTGGATGTCGACCTCCTGGTTCCCGCTGCGGTTGAAGGAGTTATCCACGGCGGCAACGCACATCGCATCCAGGCACGTATTGTCGTGGAGGGTGCAAACGGGCCAACCACCGCCGAGGCCGACGCCGTACTCGAGCGGGCGGGAGTGTTGGTGGTCCCGGACATCCTGGCCAACGCCGGCGGAGTCGTCGTGTCCTACTTCGAATGGGTTCAGGCACAACAGGGTTACTGGTGGACTCTCCCCGAAGTAGAACGGGGACTCGATGATCGGATGACTGCAGCCTGGGCTGCGGTACTGGATCAGGCTGGTGCTACCGGCACCACGCTCCGACGCGCCGCGATGACCCTGGCGGTCGGTCGCGTCGCCCGGGCCCACCGAGCGCGGGGCCTCACTCACTGATTCGGCGAGATTCATCCAGTAGTCGGTGAGCAATTCCGCCGAGCAGTGCGATACCCGGTTCGATCGAATTCTGGTCTATCGAACCGAAACCCAGCCGCAGGCAGTTTCGGGAGCCTGTCCCTGGAAAGAAGTAGCGGGAGCCGTCGGCCACCAGGATCCCCTGCAGGGCTGCACGTTCCGTGAGTTCGGCAGCGTCAAGATCCTCCGGGCCGGTGTACCAGACACTGACACCGCCCGGAGGAAACGACGGCGTCTCAACTCGAGGCATGTACTTGTTGATCGACTCGGTAATGATTTCCCAGTTCTGCTTGAGTCGGCGACGATGCGAGCGCAGCACCTTGTGGTAATCCCCGGACATGACGAACAACGCCAGCGACCGCTGAATATGTCCCGGGAGATGTTTGGTTCGATGGTGCCGTTCTGCTCGAAGTGCCGCAATGACAGGCGGATCCGCCACGATGTACCCGATGCGCAGGCCGGCCGAGAGAAACTTCGAGAAGGAACCGAGGTAGATCACCCGGCGGTTGTCCCCCAAGGATTTGAGGGACGGAGTCGGCCTCCCACGAAAGCGGAATTCGCTGTCATAGTCGTCTTCGATCACAAAACCGTTTCTCTCCTCCAACAATTCCAGGAGCAGCTTGCGGCGAGGCAGGCTCAATGTGACGTTGGTGGGGTGGTGATGACTCGGCGTGAGATACATGGCGTCGAAGACAGTCGATCTGTCGAACACCGCCCCGCGCCCGTCAACGGGAATGGGAGACAGTTCCACACCGGAGCGCTTGAAAATGTGCATCGCGTCGAGGTATCCGGGGTTCTCGAAGCCCATGATCTTGTCGGGTCGCAACAGGACGTCGGCAATCAGCGACAGCCCCTGCTGAGTTCCACTGGTCACCAATATCTCGTCAGCCGCTGCTTCGATGCCTCGCGACGGGAGAATTTCCTTGCGCAGCGCCTCCACCAGCAGCGGATCGTCCTGATCGACGGCGTCACGCACGCTGTACCGCAGATGCGGGCCCGTCATCGCCTCACTCGCCGCGCGCAACCAACCGCGGACCGGGAAGGAGCGCAGTTCGGGCTGAGAACTGATGAACGGGTACGGATAGTCGAAGGCGTCGGGATGGCCCAGAGTTCGGGTGAACTCGACGCTCTCGCGGGGCTGGAGCAATGTCGACCAGTCAACTGGCGGAGCGGGCGGCGACGACTCTGCAGAAGGTGTTCGAGTGAGCGGGGCTGCCGCGTAAAGACCACTGCGAGGACGACTCTCGATTACTCCGAGCGCGATCAGCTCGTCATAGGCCGCTGCCACCGTATTTCGGGAAACGCCAAGTTCCTGCGCCAGGTAGCGCGTCGACGGCATGGGTCGACCACCGTCGAACACTCCACGTGCAAGCAGGTCTTCGAGCATGGCCCGCACGCGCCGGTACATCGGCGTGTTGGTGGCCGAGTCGAGATACGCCGACCTGCCCTCGAGGAACTCTCCGAGATTTTCGTGTGATCGCAACCTGCTCCTCCTGATTCTGGCCCCATTAATGCTCCCACGATCTGGATCTTCCGTCAGTGCCAGATCGCCCAGAGAATGGGATTGTGATTCTTCTCCTGGTTGCCTGCGTACTTGTTGCCTCCTCGGCGATTCAATCGGCAACCGGCTCGGGTTTCGGCTTGATCGCCGGACCCGCCCTTATTCTGATTGCCCCGTGGCTTGTTCCAGCCCCGCTACTGATTCTCACCATTCCGATGATGCTGATGGTGGCGGCGCGAGAACGCGGGCATTGCGACACACGCACGGTCGGAATCGCGACCGCCACAATGATTCCCGGTATCGCCGCAGGCCTGTGGGTCATACAGCGCGTTGAAACGGCGTCCGTTCAACTCCTGGTGGCCGTTCTCGCGCTGGCAGCAGGGGCGGCGATGCTCGCAGGTAAGTCCGTGACCGGATCGCGGCGAACCCTGGCAGGCGCCGGGGCCGCGGCCGGGTTCATGGGCGCATTGGCCGCGATGCCCGGGCCACCGCTGTCGCTGACCTATCGGCCGGACGATGCTGCCACCCTGCGCTCTACGTTGTCGACGATCTTTCTTGTCATGGCTGCGGCGACGCTTATGGCACTCCATCTCCAGATCGGTGTTACCGGAAGCGAATTGCTTGCCGCACTCGCATTGTCTCCACTGCTGGTGTGTGGACACCTGCTCGGCTCGTATCTGGCGCGGCGGATCTCCCTGGCGGTCTTGAGTCGCACAACCACCTACATCATCCTCGCCGCGGCAACCGTGCTGTTAGCCAAAAGCGTAGCCGGACTGGCCATGTGAATCCGAGTTTTAACCCTGCGGCCACCTGGACGTCTGTCCTATGGCCACCTACGGACGCTTAGCCGATCTAACTTCCTGTTCGTCGTGCCATTTCGGCGCGAGCAGAAAGGACTCATCACCATGCGAAGCCCCCGCTTCGGATTGCTGGCGGCCGCAGGCGCTGTCGGACTCATGCTTGTCACGACCGGCACCTCTGCCATTGCCGACGCGTCACCATTCAGTTCATTCGACACCGGTTCTCTCGACACCGGTTCTCTCGGGGCCCCGGGCACACCTGCCGTCGGGGGCTTCACGTCCAAGACTCCGTATTCACCCGGCCAGGCCATTGGCGGACTCCAGGCCGTGCCCGCCGGTTTCACGCCCGTGTACACGGAAAACGTTGCACGTCATGGTTCCCGCGCGCTCTCGAGCCTGAAGTACGACGACCTGAGCCTGCAACTCTGGGAGATCGCCGAAGCCGAGAACGCTCTGACTCCCGTCGGCAAGGAGTTCGGCCCCGTACTTCGTGAACTCATGGCGGCCAACCAGACGTTGGGCTACGGCAATCTGAGCGGCCTCGGCATTACCGAGCATCGCGAGATGGGTGCCCGTGTGACGGAACGCCTTCCGCAGCTGTTCGACGCAATTGCCAAGCAGGACGGCTCGATCACCCTGACGTCCTCGGGTGTGGACCGCGCAGTGGACAGTGCCGCCAACTTCGCCCAGGGCGTGAGCACCGCATTTCCGGCGATCGCCGGAAATATCGGAGCTGTCACGTCTGATCCTGACGTCCTTTACTTCCACGATTCCGATCTGAACGCGGACTACAAGGAATACGAGGATTCCGATCCTCGCCTCGAAGCCGTGGACGAGCAGATCGAGAACCTGCCTCGCACTCGCGACGTGTCACGTCACATGATGGAGAAGCTGTACTCGAAGAGCTTTGTGGATCGTCTTGTCGCCGGCGAGTTCTCACTCGTCGACCGGGGCAAGGGCTCGGAAGAGATCAACAACGAGGTCGACGCCGCGTACATGCTTTACAACACGTACATCATCACCCCGGGTATGTCGGAGGAAGGTGACTGGAATTTCGGTCGCTTCATCGACCAGGACGACGCTCAGTGGCTGGCGTACACCAACGACGCAGAGGATTTCTACGCCAAGGGACCGGGATTTGCCGGTGAGGACGTTACCTACCGGATGGCGACGGTGCTCCGCGACGAATTCCTGGCTGGGCTGAAAGAACATTCAGGTGCAGATTCTTTGCCCGGGGCCGACTTTCGATTTGCGCACGCCGAGACGATCATCCCCTTTGCTGCACTGCTGAAGCTGCCCGGCAGCACGGTCGCACAGCCTGAGGGCACCTTGTACACGTACGACAACAACCCGTGGCGGGGCGAGCAGGTCAGCCCGATGGGCGCCAACATCCAGTGGGACGTCTTTGCCGGACCGGACAACGCACAGCTGGTTCGCATGCTCTACAACGAGCGTGAAACCGCGTTTGCAGCGCCCTGCACGCCGGTTGCAAGCGGAAGCTTCTTCTACACGCCGGCGGAACTCGAGCGCTGCCTGCCGGAAATCTCCCCCGTAGCTTGAGGCCGGGCCCCCGGACGACGCGGACGCGCCCATGCTTGGTGCAACGCCAGCATGCGCGCTTTCTCGTCGTCTTCCATCAACAATGCATCGCAGATACGAACCATGACCCGAGACGAAACACCCACGGACGTACCCTGTTCCAGCCTTTGATAGTGATTGAAACTGATGTCGGCGATCTGCGCGACCTCACGTCTACTGAGGCCGTGCATGCGACGAGCACCCTCGCATCGAATACCGACCTTCTCGGGCGCAAGGCTATTACGCTTCTCGACGAGCAGCCGGCTCATCAACTGACGTGCACTCGACCCGTTCACGCCGCAGCCTTCTCCCTCACCTGAAATATACTTTTACCGAACATGTTTCAGAATATGGGACAGCAAGGTCGTGGCGGTATCTCCGAGATGACAGATAATCACGCGATACCGCCACTGCTGCGGCGTCAGGACACAGAGTCAGGCACAAGTCAGGCTATGAACCGTCCAATTGTCGGATTGCTTTGGCAGATAGGGCTACTGCCCCAGTTGATGGAACCGAAAGCGGTCGCAACAACGTTGCCGACACCGGTATTCACAGTCGCCGACAGATAGGGGTACGTCCCCATCAGATCGACGATTCCGGCCTTACCGGTGTCGGTGTTGACCCACGCGACCGTGACCTGCCCGGCGGCCGGTATCGGTGCTGCTGCCGGGAAGGACTCGAAGCGTATGTCGCCCTTGGCGATCGGCGGATTGGCTTCAGGCCCGGACTGCCCGGTGAGACCGGTCATCGACGCCAGTGACCCCTGGTTGGGACAACCGATGGTCACTGCAGCACCACCGAACGGATGGGGTGGATCCGCCGAAGCGGTGCCCACGTATGCGAGTGACGCAACGATCGGCAAACCTACGGCTGCCAGGATTCGGGCAGTACGGGAGATACTCATTGAAACTCCTCGGGTCGACAACTCCCTGATCGGATACCCCTGGTACAACACCCGAAACGACCGAACAGTGGCAATTCGACACCTCTAGACAACATGCGTTGTCAGAACTACTCTCGGTGGCACAGCTCACACCGAAGCCATGGGAGTGTTCACATGAAGCGCTACGACCTTCGCGCGCGCACAAATCAGCTCGATCCCGAGACCGACTACGAAGAGATGTCTCGCATTCTTGCTGCTCAAGAGTTTCCCTGGGACATCAACCAGGCCCTCAGTTTTGCGCTGTTCCGCACCTACGCGGTGCCGTCGATCGGCAAACTGCTCTTCTCCACGGGTGAATTCACCGACCGGGTCCAGAAACGGTACGACGACACCAGCCTCATTCTCGACGCCGTCCTCGAACACGGCCTGGGCAGCGACCAAGGTCGATCGAGTGTTCGCCGGATGAACCAGATGCACGGCTCGTACGACATCTCCAACGACGACATGCGATACGTGTTGGCTACTTTTGTCGTCACTCCGGTGCGCTGGCTCGAATCGTACGGTTGGCGCCCGTTGACGCCCAACGAAATAGCCGGATCCACCTTCTATTACCGCGAACTCGGCCGTCACATGAACATCAAGGACATGCCGACGACCTACGACGGATTCGCGAAGCTCTTGGACGAGTATGAGCGCGAACACTTTTCGTTCGATCCGGGTGCCAGGGCGGTTGCCGACTCCACACTGGAACTCATGTGCACGTTCCCGCCCAACAACCTAGCGCCGAAGCCCCTGATCAAGGCATTCGCCTACTCACTCATGGACGATCACCTTCTCGAGGCGTTCGGGTACAAGCGCCCACCTGCGGTGGTTCGTGCGCTCTCCAGGGGCGCACTCAAAGCACGCGGCCGCCTGCTGCGATTCTTCCCACCGCGCACCGCCCGGAAATTCGCCCGCGATCTTCCGAATATCCGCAGCTACCGAGCCGGCTACAAGGTCGACCAACTGGGAACCTTTCCCACGGGGTGTCCCGTCAAGCACGTGAAGCCGAGTGAACAAGCCCAAGCGTGACGTGGCGGTAAGACAAGAATGGGGCGCTTCCTTCGGCACAGTTCGCGAAGGAAACGCCCCCGAAAAAATCAGATCGCGGATTCCAGTTCGTACTTACCCAGACCGGGCGCACCGGCAAGAAGTGGTCCCAAATCCTTGATAGCTCCCGGACCCGCGCGCCATTCGCGGTAAGCGGCATCAGCCTCGGCCGACGCCCACTTCTCGACGCACAACCAGTGCGTTTCGTCCTCGGCATCGATCACCACGTCGACGCCTTCGCAACCCTCGAAAGCACGGGTTTCAGCCAAAACTCGCCCGAACACCTCGCGCGCGGTATCAAGGCTCTCCTTCTTCAACCGCACATCCAAAATCGCGAAAATCGTCACAGAACACTCCTAGTCGTCAACTGCAGTGAATCGAATAATTCAAGGCCACGTTATCGGAAGCACATTCCGCTGACGGTGTGATCGCGTGAAGTTGAAGGAAGCTTTTGTCGCTCTGCCGACTATTCTGTCGTGCATGACCGAGCCTGTAGCCACTGCTGACCTTGCCGACGAAATTGGACCAGACATCCGTAGCTGCGACACGCAGTTCACTCAGTTCGGTGGCCGTGAGGTTTTTGCCGGCCCCATCACCACCATCAAGTGCTTCCAGGACAACCTGCTGGTGAAGCAGACCCTCAGCGAACCGGGCAACGGCGGTGTCCTCGTCGTCGACGGTGATGCGAGCATCCACACCGCACTGGTCGGCGACATCATCGCCGGACGCGGAGTCGACAACGGCTGGGCCGGAGTGATCGTCAACGGCGCCGTCCGTGACTCCGCCATCCTGCGAACCCTCGACATCGGCGTCAAAGCGCTCGGCACCAACCCGCGCAAGAGCACACAGACCGGTTCCGGCGAGAAAAACGTGCCCGTCGAAATCGGCGGCGTCACCTTCAATCCCGGTGAGATCGTCTACAGCGACCAGGACGGGGTAGTCGTCCGCGAAAGCTAGAAGTAGAGCTCGAGATCAGGCGGGAGCTTCCACCTTGGCGGCCATCCCGCCGATCTCGACTACATCACCGTCGCGCAGCTGACGACCACGACGGTCCTCCACCTCACCGTTGACCGACACCATGCCGTCGGCGATGACTTCCTTGGCTTCTGCGCCGGATTCGATGAGGTTGGCGAGCTTGAGGAACTGGCCGAGACGGATCATTTCGTCGCGGATCGGTACTGCGGGGATGTTGGCGCTCATGGCAATCATTCTGCTCCTCGCACAAAACCGGACACGAACGGCCACACTGAACAGTGAGACTGATCGACCGGTATGGGAGGACGCTCGATGGCACCTATCAGCGAGATAACGGATACAACCGCGGAGTTGGTTGAAACTCCGCCGGAGAATCCGCGAAAGGCACGCCGCTTCCAGTCGGGGCGGCTGAGCCAGGTCCCGCATATCTCGGGCTTGATCCTCGGAGTCTTCTCCGTCCTCGTCTTCTTGTGGAGCCTGTCGCCGACGCTGCGTCATATCGTCCGGGTCCCACGCGAGTACATCGACAACTACTACTTCGACGCACCGGATACGAGCTTGTCGTGGGCGCTCGTCGTCGGTCTTCTTGCTGCCGCACTAGCCAGCCGCAAGCGCATCGCGTGGTGGCTGTTGACGGTCTATCTCTCCGTGATCGCCCTGAGCAACATCTTGTTCACGTTCACCGACAAAAATCCGAATAATGCCGTAGCTGCTGTCGTACTGCTGGTCGTCATCGGAATTCTGATCGCGGCCCGTCCCGAGTTCTACACCCGCGTACGACGCGGAGCCGGCTGGAAAGCTCTCGGCGTACTGATCGGCGGTTTGGCGATCGCCACCCTGTTGGGCTGGGGACTGGTCGAACTCTTCCCAGGCACACTTCCGGAAGATCAGCGTTTTGCGTGGGCGCTCAACCGTGTCACCGCTGCAGCGGCGGTCGACAACGAAGTCTTCGACGGTCATCCGCATGCCTTCGTGAACACGATCCTCGGTCTCCTCGGTGCTATCGCACTCCTCGCTGCCGTCATCACGCTCTTCCGCGCCCAACGTTCCAACAACGCACTCACCGGCAACGACGAGTCGGCGATCCGCGGGCTCATCCAAGGTTTTGGCGCCGACGATTCCCTCGCCTACTTCGCCACCCGACGCGACAAAGCCGCGATCTTCGCTCCGAGCGGCAAAGCCGCGGTCACCTATCGCGTCGAGATCGGCGTCTGCCTGGCCAGCGGCGATCCGATCGGCGACCCCGAAGCCTGGCCGCACGCCATCGAAGCGTGGCAGGACCTGGCCTCGAAGTACGGCTGGGCAACAGCCGTCATGGGTGCCAGCGAAACCGGTGCAACCGCCTACAAGCGGGCCGGACTCAACGTCCTGCAGCTCGGCGACGAGGCCATCCTGCGTACCCGCGAATTCAATCTCAACGGACGCGACATGCGCCCCGTTCGACAGGCAGTCACTCGCGTACGACGCGGCGGCGTGACCGTCCGGATGCGACGCCACCGCGACGTGCCCCAGGTCGACATGTCCGCCGCCATCGTTCGCGCCGACGACTGGCGCGACACCGAAACCGAACGCGGCTTCTCCATGGCACTCGGCCGACTGGGCGATCCACTCGACGGCGACTGCCTCCTCGTCGAAGCCGTGATGGACGAAGGTACCGACGACGAGTCCGTCGTCGGCATGCTGTCGCTCGTCCCGTGGGGGGCAAACGGAGTCTCCCTCGACCTGATGCGTCGTAAGCCGACGGCACCCAACGGTGTTGTCGAGTTGATGGTCTCCGAGCTTGCCACGCGCTCCGACGAATTCGGCATCGTTCGGGTCTCACTCAATTTTGCAGTGTTCCGCTCCGTGTTCGAGGAGGGCTCGCGTATCGGCGCCGGACCGATCCTGCGTATCTGGCGATCGGTGTTGGTCTTCTTCTCCCGTTGGTGGCAACTCGAGGCTCTGTACCGCTCCAACGTGAAGTATCAGCCGGACTGGGAACCACGCTTTTTGTGCTTCGAGGACAATCGCGAACTCCCACGCGTCGGATTCGCGTCGGCGATCGCCGAGGGTTTTGTTGTTCTCCCCACCTTCAGTCGCAGATCGAGCAAGGCCACCAAGCACACCGGAATTCACGAAACGCTGCCTGCTGCACTGGTCACCGCCGAAGGCATTCACGCCGACGGCAGCCTGCCGGACTCCGCACCGGCGATGGCAGCACCGGGACCGCGGCGACCCGAGCAGGTTCGCGTGCGAATGAACAAACTGGCGACGCTCGAGGGCGAAGGCATCAGCGCATATCCCGTCGCCTACCCTCCGACTCACACGATCGCCGCGGCAGCACAGTCACCGGAAGGCACCCGCGTACGCATTGCCGGACGAATCCTGCGGGTCCGCGACTACGGCGGTGTTGCATTCGCCGACGTGCGCGACTGGTCCGGCGACATTCAGGTATTGGTGGACCAGGATCACGTCGGGCGCGAGAAGTTGACGGAGTTCGCTGCCGAATTCGATCTCGGCGACCTGATCGAGGTCAGTGGAACCATTGGTCGCAGCCGTAAGGGTGAACTGTCGCTGATCGCGCTCGAATGGCGCATGAACGGCAAGTGCCTGCATCCGTTGCCGGACAAGTGGAAGGGCCTGTCGGATCCCGAAACTCGCGTTCGTCAGCGGTACCTCGACATCGCCCTCAACCCGAAGGCCCGCGACCTACTCGAAGCCAGAAGTGCCGTCGTCAAGTCGCTGCGTGATTCACTCGGCAACCGTGGTTTCCTCGAAGTGGAGACGCCGATCCTGCAGCAGGTTCACGGCGGCGCCAACGCCGCACCGTTCCTGACGCACATCAACGCGTACAACCTCGATCTGTACCTGCGCATCGCGCCCGAGCTGTACCTGAAGCGGTTGTGCGTCGCCGGCATGGAAAAGGTGTTCGAGATCGGTCGCGTGTTCCGCAACGAAGGTGTCGACTTCAAACACAACCCCGAATTCACGATCCTCGAGGCGTACGAGGCGCACAGCGACTACGAGGGCATGATGCGGATGTGCCGCGAGCTCATTCAAGCTGCGGCTGTGGCGGCTTTCGGGCGCGAGATCATCATGCGGCCAGGAGCCGACGGCGAACTGGTCGAGGTCGACATCTCCGGCGAGTGGCCCGTCAAGACGATGCACGGGGCAGTTGCCGAAAAACTCGGCGTCGATGTCTCTCCCGAGACAAGCCTCGAAAAGCTGCAAAAACTGTGCGACGACAACGAAATCCCGTATCAGTCCAACTGGGACGCGGGCGCCGTGGCACAGGAAATGTACGAGCACCTGGTCGAGGACTTCACCGAGTTCCCGACGTTCTACACCAATTTCCCCACCTCGATGTCGCCACTCACCCGTCCGCACCGCAGCATTCCCGGTGTCGCCGAGAAGTGGGACCTGGTGGCGTGGGGAGTGGAACTCGGCACGGCATACAGCGAGCTGACGGACCCGGTTGATCAGCGCAATCGCCTCACCGAGCAGTCGATGCTCGCGGCCGGCGGCGACCCGGAGGCCATGGAGTTGGATGAGGAATTCCTCCAAGCGCTCGAGCACGCAATGCCGCCGACGGGTGGACTCGGAATGGGCGTCGACCGTGTTGTCATGCTGATCACCGGCGGCAGCATCCGCGAAACCTTGGCGTTCCCCCTCGCGAAACCACGCCAGTAATCGAGGCACTGATGCCGGGACTGTTCCACGTGAAACCACCGGGCGAGTTGATGACGGTCGGCGGGGACAGCCTGCATGTGCTCGTAGAGGGCGACGGACCTGCCGTCGTCCTCTGCGGCGGACTGGCCGGCAACTGGTTCGACTGGGACGACTGCGCGCGCAACCTCAGTCTCGACCGCACCGTAGTCCGGTTCGATCGGCCCGGCTTCGGACTCAGCGAGCCTTCGGCCCAAATCCCAAGCGTTCGCGGCGAAGCGCAGCGTATCGCCGACGTTCTCGATGCCGTGGGAATCACTGAACCAGCTGTGGCAGTGGGTCATTCGATAGCCGGTTTCTATGCCGAGGGTTTTGCGAGGCTGTTTCCCGAGCGAGCAGCGGGCATCCTGCTCCTCGATTCGAGCGCCGAGAAAAATCCGAAGCGGCTCGTCCCGCGCAACCTCCTGCTCACGGCCTCACACCTGGCCGCTGCAACCGCCAGTACCGCTGGGCTGCAACGACTTCTAGGCACCACCACCCGAAAGATTCTCAACCAATCCGTGCCCCCGACAGGCCCCTCCCACACAATGGCCGAATGGGTTGAGCACATCTACCGCGAACCGCACTACCTCGAAGCCGCCATGATCGAATACGTCGCCTACACCGATATGGCGATGGAGCTCAACAAGTTACGCGAGTCCGAGGACCACCGACTGCCGGACATCGGCATCAGCGTCGTAGCCGCCCACACCGGCCACTCGACCCCGTGGTCGGTGTCCTGGATGGCCAAACAACAGCGGCTCGCAACATACCTGGGCGGGCGCTTCCACGTCCTGCGTCCCGCCCACCATCACGCGATGATCGATCAGCCCGAAAAACTGGCGGAGCTGATCCGATCCGTCACACGTCGGTAAATTCGGCTCCGTTAGGCAAGATCACCGGCTTGATCTCGCGCAAACCTTGCATTCCAGCCAGTGCATCCGTCACTTGATCGAGGCTGTACCGAGTCGACAGCATTCGATCGAAATCAAAGCGATCGCGGGTGTCGTTCATGAATTGCAGTGCCCGCCAGTACTCCGCCTCCGAAGCTGAGAACGAGCCGATCACCTTGATGTGTCCGCGGGTGATGGCTGTTGGTTCGAATTCGACGGTGTGCGGACCGACTTGACCACCAACCAGGAACCGGCCACCACGACGCACCATCGCCAGGCCCTCACCGAACGCGGTACGCGCACCGGAGAACTCCATGACAACCTCGGCACCGACACCGCCGGTCAGATCCTTGACCGCCTGCACCCGAGCCTCTGCAGTGGGGTTCTCTGCCACCGAAACGGTATCCGTTGCGCCCCACTCACGTGCCAATTCGAGACGATCGGCTGGATCGCCGACAACGATGCAGCGAGTTGCGCCGAGGTGCGACGCCACGGCAGTGGCAAACAGCCCAAGTGGACCAGCGCCCTGAATGACTACCGTTTGCCACGATTGCAGTGGACCGAGTTCGTCGAAGGCTTTGATCACCGTACGCAGCGCGCAACTGGCAGCGGACGCCCATTCCGATTTCACCGCGTCGGGAATCTTGATCTTGCGCGACGTCGGGTAGACGTAGCAGTACTCCGCGAATCCGCCGACGAGGTACGGAAACGTCTCGCAGTTCACGCCGTAGTTCTGGCGATTGGCGCAGAGATTGGGCTGGCCGGCGACCGTGCAGTGATAGCAAGTGCCGCAGCGTCCTTGAGTGAACAGAATCCGTTCGCCCAGCTCGATCGGCGCACCGAGGATGTCGGTGATTCCGTCAGACCCCAGTGCGACAACTCGGCCCGCCATCTCGTGTCCGGGAATGATGGGCAGCTCGAGTGGCCGAATGGCCGCCAGGGATCCGTCCCACAGGTGGACGTCGCTGCCGCATACCGTTGCCGCATCGATCTTGACCAGGACGGCGCCTGGTTCGAGTTCGGGAATCGGAATCTCGCGTATTTCCAGCGGCTTCTCGAAGGCCGTGACCACCGCGGCGCGGCTGGTCTTCGGAATATCGAATGATGTTGGCGAGCTGGTCATTTCTGGCGTCTCCCGGTAATCGGATCTCGGTGCCGACCGAGCAGGTTGAGGTCGAAGCAGTCTTTCTCGACCTCAGCGAAGGCCGCACTGACTCGCGGGTCGTGCCCTGGCACCACAATCGTGTCCGGGCGCCGACTCAGTGTGCGCAATTGCTCGTAACTCGAGAACATGTCGTCGAAATTGTGAAACATGTTGAAAGCACGGTCTGTTTCGTATTCCTCGGCGAAGTGCGCCGCATCCGAAGCCAAAACGACCTGACCCGCAGTGCCGGCAATCTCTACGAGCATCTGACCTGGTGTGTGACCACCGACCGGCCAGACTTCGATTCCAGGCAGCACTTCCGTGCGAGTATCGACGAACGTGAAACGATCGTCCTTGGCGAAGTTCTGGATCATCTCCCGCTCTTCGTCCTCCACAACCCAGCAGGTGGGGAACCGCTGGGCAGTCGGGCCGGTGATCCAGTCGTACTCCGACCGCGCGATGGTGAATGTCGCATTGGGGAACAGGCCGATATTTCCCACATGATCGTAGTGCGCGTGGGATACCACGACATGATCGATCGAGGCGGGACTGACACCCATTCGAGAAAGCAACGCAAGCGGGTTGGTTCCCTGAATGCGACCCTTTCGCGCGGCGCGATCGTTGTCGTAGCCGCAGTCCACCAGTACCGTTTTGTCACCGCTGCGAAGCAGCCAGAAGAACCAGTCGACCGACTGCTCGGCATCCGGCTGGCCCGACAGATCGTAACGATAGAAAAACGACGATCGCTCACCCACGCTCTGCGAATACCGCAGGGCATGAACGGAATACGGCATCGAATCAGTCATCTACTTCACCGGCCACTGAATGTGAACCGGCTCCAGGAACTCTCGAATGCCGGCTTCACCGAACTCACGGCCGATACCGCTGTCCTTCCAACCGCCGTTCGGTGCGTCCGGGCGCTTAGCGCCGCCGCCGTTGATGGAAATCTGGCCGACGTCCAACCGTGGAGTGAGTGCCATTGCTTCTTCGAACGGGCCCCACACCGTGGCGTGCAGTCCGAAGTTCGAGTCGTTGGCAATGGCAACGGCCTCGTCGACGGTGTCATAGATTTGAACGCTTGCGACGGGACCGAAGACTTCCTCCTGGTTGATCCTCGCCGAATTATCCAATCCACCAATCAATGTCGGCGCTACCCACCAGCCTTTACCTTGCGGCTCGAGGCCGCGAGCCAGCACCGTACCGCCGTCACGCACCGCAGAATCGATGTACCCGGTAACAGTGCGCCGGTGGCGTTCACTGATGACCGGGCCGACCAGAGTTTCGGGGTCCCACGGGTCACCGACTACAACCGATTCGAAGTACCGGCTACTCGCCTCCAGGAATGCATCGAGTTGTGGCCGATGCAGAAGGATTCGAGTCGGCGACGCACAACCCTGTCCCGCATTGCGCAGATAGCGCGAATGAATAGGAGCGACAACGGATTCGACGTCTGCACTGGGCAGCACGATCGCGGCCGACTTCCCACCGAGTTCGAGCACCACATCTCGCAGCCCCTGCGCAGCAGTCGCCATAACCGCTTTTCCGGCCGGAACAGATCCGGTGAAGCTCACCTTCGCCACCTTCGGGCAGGCGATCAGATGCTGCGCGACATCGACGCCACCGGCCAGCACGCTCACTGCCGAAGCGGGGATACCCGCCTCCTGTGCGTAGCGCCCGAAGTTCAGAATTCCCAGTGGCGCATTGGGAGACGACAGCAGCACGGTCGGGCAGCCGGCAGCGTAGGCCGCGCCCATTTTGATCGCAGCGAACAGCAACGGATAGTTGTACGCCGCAATGCCTGCTACAACGCCGACCGGTCGGTAAATCACGCTGGACTCGCTTGCCGGCGGACCCTCGTCCCGGCCCAGATGCTCGGTCCGATCGGTGAGCGCCCCCTTGGCCAACCACCGCAGCGCCCGCACCGGAGTATCCACGTGGAGACCTTTGGCAGTAGATACCGGAGTTCCGACTTCGTTGACCGACACCGCAAGAATTTCTTCCGCATGGGCTTCGAAGACATCAGCCAAACGGTCGAGCGCTGCCGAACGCTCTGCAGCGTCGCCCATCTCGCCTCGTTCCAGGCCTGCCTGGGCGATGGCTACAGCCCGCTCGACCTGTTCCAAGCTCGCTTCGGCCACCTCGGCGAGAACTTCTTCGGTCGCCGGGTTGTACACCGGGAAAACTGTCCCGGCACCGCGCTCGCGACTCCCCCCAATCCACAGGTCGAGCTCTTGCTGCGCCGGCATCGACCTTGGATATACGGACGTTGTCATGTGCGTTACTCCTTCTGTCCGAAAATACATCTGTTACCGAATATTTGTCGCCACGGTCAGGCGGAGGTACTTGCAGTGTGTTCGACGCCGGTAGTTTGTGCAATGACCGCACGTTCGGCCATGAGGTACGGACGCGTCACTCGCCACAGAATGTAGGTGAGCACACCCGAGACCAAGAACAGCAGCGAAGCTCCGACGTACATAGCCTCCGCACTGACCTGCGTGATCACATAACCCGCAATGAGCGGTGCCGCAATCGAACCGATCCGACTGAAACCGTACATGTATCCAAGACCCTTGCCTCGCAACAGGACTGGATACAGCTGAGGTGCAGCGGATACATACGACGTCATCGCCGCAAAGGCTGCGAAACCGAGCACCGCAGCGGCGATCATCGCCACCGTACCCTGCATCGTCATCGCGAAGACAAACTGAGCAGCGATCGCGATCGCCAGAAAGATCCATCCGAGATGTGTGGCAAGCAGGCGAATTCCGATGATACCAAACGTAATTGCGCCGATCATGGCACCGAAGCTGATGATCGTACCGACGGTGGTACCGACGTCCGCGTCACCACTCTTGTTGGTGACAAGCTGCGGAGTCCAGGTTGCAACGAAGTAATACCCGGCCGTCAAGATCGCGTAGCCGAACCAGAGCAACAACGAACGCGTCCGGTATTCCTTCGACAACAACGTCAATTTCTCGTCGCTGACCGGCTTTTCCGGATCGAGGGGAGGAAGCGCGTTCACGTCAACTCCGGTCAGCCGGATCGACGTAGCGATCCTGGCGATCTTGGCGCGTGCTTCCGGCGTTCCCTGAGCAACGAGGAAGGACAACGACTCCGGCATCAGGCAGACGATGAACAGCAAGATCGCTGCAGTCAGTGCGGCACCCATCCAGAAGAAGACCTGCCACGCTCCGTCGAAGGCCTTCACCATCGACAGGCCGATGATGCCACCGAAAATCGTGCCGATCGAGAAGCCGATGGTCACCAGACCCGCGGCAAGATTGCGCTTGGCAAGTGGGACATACTCCTGGGCCACCACAATGCTCAACGAAGCCAGGACACCCACCGCTACTCCGGTGAAGAATCGCGTCGCGAACATCACCTCGGCGTTGGGTGCAAGGGCCGTCGCAACCATAGCCAGCAAGTTGAGCGCCACTCCTCCGATCAAGAGCTTGCGACGCCCCAGCCGGTCGGCAAGAGGTGCGACCACAATGGCACCTACCGCCATACCGACCAGCCCGATGCTGATCAGCCAGCCTTTCACTGCCGTCGACGCAAAATCCGATGGGAGGTGCGGGAGAGCAAACCCGATGACAGACAGGTCGTAACCGTCGGCCATATTGCAGAGCAGTGCCCCGAAAACCACGAGATATTGACGCGGACTCATTCGAGACTGAGCAACCGCTGAGGTGACGTCCATTCTCAACCCTTCTGGCGGGCCAGATCACCGAATTTGTCCGGTCTGTATCTGGACACTGGAATTCCGAGTGGAATGAATATATTCTCTATTGGAACTTAGGCTGTGTCAAGGGTCACCGAGCGGCCAGTTTCATTTCAAGCGCATTCCACCCAATTTGTAAGTGTCACAACAAAATCGATTCACCCTTGGGAATATGTCGGCTGCGCGAGGTCGACACAATCGTCGTCGACAACTGTAAACCTTCGCATCACAGCGGGGTCGTGACCGGGAACGACCACGGTGTGGGGGCGCGCAGCCATCTCGCGAAGGATGTCATAAGACCGATACACGTCGACCAGATCGTGACAAGTACCGAAGGGACGGTCCAGATCAGCTTCCTCGTAATAATGCAGTGCGTCCGATGCCAACACGATCTGCCCTGCACGTGTCGTCACTTCCGTGATCAACTGGCCGGGTGTGTGGCCGGGTAGACGAGTAAGACGGAGGCCCGGAAAGAGCTCGTGCGAGTCTTCGACCAGGTGCAGCCGTCCTTCGGTGGCGAGTTGCTGGACGAGGCGAATCTCCTCGCTCTCCACTGGCCACGATATTGTCGGTCGATCCGCATAAGGCCCGGTCCAGTACTCGAGTTCGGCTCGAGCAATGCTGAAAGTTGCATTCGGGAAGAGCGCGATGTTGCCGATGTGGTCGTAATGCATATGCGTAAGGACTACGTGGTCGACGTCCTCCGGCTTCACACCCATGCGAGCCAGGAGTTCGATTGGACTGGTCTCCTGGTGCCGGCTGCGAGCGCGACCACGTTCTTTGTCGTAGCCACAATCAACCAGAACGGTGTGTTCGTCGTTGCGAACCAACCAGAAGTAGTAGTCGAGATCGATCAGAGTGTCCGGATCGCCATACACCTCGAAGCAATGGAAGGCCTTGCTCCTCGGCCACGAGGACAGCGTGGCGTACCGGAGGGCAAAGGTTTCGTACGTCGCATTCACTGTATTCGTCCTCGTTCCGTGAAAGATTTTCAATAACTTACGGTTTCGCTACCTCGTCAGGCTTCCGCGCTGGGGTATCGCGCCAACCCGTCCGTCAGGTGCGAGAAAGTAGCCGTCGTCGAACAGAGCAATTCCGTTGCACAGCAATGACCAACCCTGCTCAGCATGATGCGACACGAACTGGGCACTACAGGAACGGTAGGAGTTGACTCCGGGACACGTGGGGGTGTGGGTACACATCATGAGCCTCCGCTCTAGTTGAATCGCTTCAGCCGTTAAGGACGAAGAGACGCTCTTCCGTCATTTCACGAATGGCGAATTTCGGCCCTTCCCTGCCGATTCCGCTGTCTTTCACTCCGCCGTACGGCATCTGGTCGGCGCGCCAGCGAGAGGTCCCGTTCACGATTACTCCGCCGGTCCGTATGTTTCGAAAAGCCGAGAGGGCAAGGTCCAGGGAGTTGGTGAATATGCCGGCCTGCAGTCCATACGGGCTGTTGCTGATCGCCTCGAAGATGGGTTCGATGTCGTCGAACATGTGTATCGACATTGCCGGTCCGAAGATCTCGTCCGTGACGATATCCATCGATGCGTCGACGCCGGTCAAGACTGTCGCTTCCATCTGAGCTCCGTTTCGGCTTCCACCACAAAGTAACTCGGCTCCGCGATCTACCGCACGCTCGACCATTCCCATGACGCGGATCGCCGCATCCGAGTCGATGAGCGTGCCGACCTCGGTACTGCCTGACTGCGGATCCCCGAAGCGGATGGTTTTCACCTCGTTCACAAGCGCGTCGAGGAACTCGTCGTAGATTCGCCGGTGCACGTACACGTTCTGGACCGAGACGCAGCTCTGCCCGGCCAGCAGTAATCCGTTCCGCGCGCACGCAATCGCCGCAGCTGAGACGTCGGCGTCATGATTGACGAAAGTGGCTCCCACGCCGCCTAATTCGAGTGCAACGCGCTTCATACCCACATTGTCTCGGATGATCTTGCCCACCGGAATGGACCCGGTGAAGCTCACAAAATCTACGCGCGGGTCGGAAACCAGTCCGGGAGCAACAGCGTCGCCGTAAAGAACACCCACAGCCCCTTCGGGCACTCCGGCGTCGATTATCGCTTCGACGAACTTATGCGCGGAGAGTGGAGCTTTCGGCGACGGTTTCACGATGACGCTGTTGCCGGCGGCCAGAGCCGGCCCAACCTTGTGCGCAGCCAGATTCACCGGTGCATTGAACGGAGTGATGGCGGCAACGACTCCCACCGGAAACCGCATGACCATCGCGATCTTCCCGGCCCCGACGGCGGAGGAATCCATCGGCACATGTTCACCTTCGATGCGCACCGCTTCCTCAGCGCACAGGCGAATTGTGTCTGCCGACCGTTTCACTTCCGTCACAGCATCATTGATCGCCTTCCCGGTCTCGAGGGACATGATTGCCCCGATCTCACCGGCTCGCTGAGTGACATTGTCGGCGATCCGACGCAGCATGGAGGCGCGCTCGAATCCCGGCATGTTCGCCATGACCTTGCTCGCCTTGCGTGCGGCAGCCAGCGCATCGTGCAGGTCGCGATCGGTCGAGACATGCATGTGGCCCACCAGATTGCCGCGATAGGGGTCGAGGACTTCCTGCGTGCTCGCGCCGTCCCGCCACGAGCCTCCCACCAGGGTCTTGGCGTTGACCGCTTCCATGTAGACAACTCGACTTTCCATCAGTTGACATCTCCGTTCGCACTTTAACTATATATTATAGAAAGTATCAGTGCGACGTCGATCACTTTGCAACGCCAGTTAGAGGAGTATCTCAGAATGCGGATGACAGCAGCGGTCTTGCATGAGCATGGCCTATCTATGCCCTACGCCGAAAGTAAGCCCTTCAGTATCGAGGAGGTCGACCTGGAAGGCCCCGGCGACGGAGAAGTACTGGTCGAGGTTCACTCGGCCGGACTGTGCCACTCGGACTTGTCTGTCGTGGGCGGCCTGCGCAAACGCGCTTTGCCGGTCGTCGGCGGCCATGAGGGTGCAGGTATCGTCCGCGAGATCGGCGCGGGCGTAACGCACCTGCAACCAGGCGACCACGTGGTCATGACCGTCGCGGGAGGATGCGGGCGATGCGGATACTGCATCAACGGACGTCCTGCCCTGTGCGACAACGTCGGAGCAAGTCGCGCACAGGGATTTCTACCGAACGGCGCCCGGCGGCTCAGCCTGCGCGGAAAGCCGGTTTTCCACTACAGCGGAGTCTCGTGTTACGCCCAGTACTCCGTGACAGTCCAGAACTCTCTGGTCAAGATCGACCCCACGATCCCGCTGAGTGTGGCTGCCGTCTTCGGGTGCGCAGTAGTCACCGGCGCGGGTGCCGTATTCAATGCCGCTGCAGTGCGTCCTGGCGACACTGTCGCCGTCGTCGGCCTCGGCGGAGTCGGACTGGTCGCTGTAATGGCCGCCCGTATCGCCGGAGCCTCGCGCATTATCGGAATCGATTTGATGGACAGCAAATTTCAGCTCGCGCGCGAGGTCGGATGCACACACACGCTGTCCGCATCAGATCCCGACCTGGTGGCGAAGATTCGCGAAATTTCAGGTGGTGGAGTCGATTACGCCTTTGAGATCTCAGGAAGCAAAGCTGCGGTCGAACCGGCCATAGCAATCACCCGCAAGGGCGGGGAAATCATTTGTGTCGGCGCCGGAAGAACCGGTGAGCTGTATCAATTCCCGCACCTGCAACTCGTTTCCGAAGAGAAGGTGCTCCGCGGCTCCCTCCTGGGTAGTGGAATCGGCGAGCGCGACATACCCCGCTACCTCGGCCTCTACCAGGACGGACAGTTGCCGGTGGAAAAACTTCAATCCGGCACAGTCACTTTCGCCGAACTCAACGGTGCCTTCGACCAGTTGCACGACGGTGGCGCCATTCGCCAGATGCTCTCACCGCACGCGTAGATTCGAAATATGTTGTGAGCCTTGAACGATTCCATCGCAGACTTGCTCGACTACCCTTGCCAGCATGTGATCTACAGTATATTCTTTATCGCGCGTGAGGGACCTCACAGCACCGGACGCCGTTCAGAGTGCATCTGCCCTGAAAATTCATCTACGGCATCCCGATCCTCAGTCGAGAAGGGAACGACTATGTTCCAATTCCACGGTTTTACGACAACACCTCGGTGTATTTCGCGAGGTGTTGAATGAGCAGCGTCGCGGAGGACGTCACGCCCGGATCATCCACCGACGCCCTTACCGCCGAGCAGAATGCTTCCGCCCCCAACCTGGTGCTGCGCGGTGACACGGTATTGAAGGTGATCGACTGGGTGCTCGAAACGCTGGCAATCACCGCCCTCATCGCGCTCATGTTGCTGACCTGCGCGAACGCGATGATGCGGTATGTATTCAGTAGCCCGATCCCCGGCAGCATGAACATCACACTGCTGTACATCATGCCGGCACTGGTCTTTCTCGCGTTGCCGAGAGTTCAGGCGGTAAACGCTCACATTGCAGCAACTCTGGTTGTGGATCGTCTCGGCGAGCGCAGCCAGCGCATCTGCAGGGTGGCAGTCACCGTCATCATGGTGCTGATCATGGGTGTCATGCTCCAAGGAGCTCTCCATGAGCTCGCCGGAGCCTGGGGCACAACTTTGGGTGGGTATCCTGCACTGCCACTTGGACCTTCGTGGTTGTTCGTCCCTATCGGACTTGCCGGAGCCATCGTGCGCGGCATCTGGCAGATCGCCACAGTTTCATTTCAGCGCCAACAGGAAGGATCGATGATCCTGGGCGAACAGAGGAGCGTCAACGATGTTTGAGCTACTGATCCCTATCGCCCTCCTCATAGCCTTACTGGCCATCGGCACGCCGGTCGGCTTTGCCATGGCCGGCGCGGGGATTGTGGGAATCTGGGCAATCGACGGATTTGCCACCCCTGCAGCCCTTCTCGCCACCGGACCACACGGCGCAACGCAGGGGTTCAGCCTCACAGCACTGCCCATGTTCATCCTGATGGCGGAGTTCTTGGGCGCCAGTACCATCGTCGGCCGGATGTTCGAGGCCGCGCGAGCGTGGGTCGGCCGTCTGCCGGGCGGTCTCGCGATCGCCACTGTTGGAGCAGGCGCTGGATTGGGAACCATCTCCGGTTCCAGTGTTGCCTCCACAGCGAGCCTTTCGCGAATCTGCATTCCCGAAATGCGCAAGAGCGGCTACGACGACCGACTCTCGATGTCATCCGTTGCGTCAGCAGGAACGCTGGCTGTGATGATCCCCCCGAGTGTTCCACTGCTCATGTACGGCATCACCACCGAAACGTCTATCGTCGATCTCTTCACCGCCGGAATCCTCCCCGGAATTATCCTGGCAGTCCTGTTTGCACTCACCATCGTGGTGTGGCAGAAGATGCGTCCCGGAATCGCTCCTCTCGCAAGCCCTTCCAGTTGGCGCGAGCGTTTTGCAACGCTCCAGCACACTGGCCCGGCACTACTGCTGGTACTGATCGTCCTCGGCGGAATGTATTCCGGAATCGTCACCGCAACGGAAGCCGGGGCGGTCGGCGCACTGGGTGCCCTGATCGTGGCCTACATCTTCGGAAACCTGCGGTGGAGCGGAATGCTCATGGCAATGCGACGCACGGTGGAAGTCACCGCGGCCGTCTTCATCATCGTCATCGGTGCAAAACTGTTCACGCAGTTCCTGACACTGACCGGAATCACCCAGGACCTGACCCGTGCAATCGGAGAATCCGCCATCCCGTCGTTGCTGGTCATCGTGTTGATCTTTGCAATCTACGCGGTGCTCGGTTGCTTCATGGACGGCATCGGAATGATGCTGCTGACTCTGCCGGTCTTCTTCCCACTGGTGGTCGGGCTCGGTTACGACCCCATCTGGTTCGGCATCATGGTTGCCCTCGTTATCGAACTCGGCCTGATCACACCGCCCATCGGATTGAACGTCTACATCGCGTCCGGAACATCCGGCGGCAACCTCGGTCTCGCGTTCAAGGGCGTAACCAGGTTCTACGTCGCGGCCGTTATCACAGCAGCCCTGATGGTCGCATTCCCCGAAATCGTCACCTATCTTCCGTCGTTGCGCGGATGAAACCCGGGCTGACTCCGTCACCCATACGAGAGGAATCACATTCCGTGAACTCCCTGAGGTCCAGATCCCGCACACATCGGCGCGGTGTCGGTGCACTCGCCGTCCTTCTGACGTCGCTGCTTCTGCTGACCGGTTGCAGCTTCCAATCGAGGCAAGTGGCCAACGACGCCGACGGAACCATCACCATCCGATTCGCGCACCAGTTCTCCTCTCGCCACGTCATCACCAAGAACGCGCTGGAGGTGTGGATGACGGAGGTCGAGAAGCGGACAAACGGCAAAGTGAAGTTCGAGTACTTCCCCGCCGGACAGTTCATCGAAGCCAACGATATTTTTCCCGCAATCCGCTCAGGCGTCATCGACGTCGGCTACTTCGTCCCGGCCAACGCAGCGGGTGCCGAACTCCCCTTGAGCGATGTGGCAGCCGTGCCAGGCTTCGGGGCCGACGACACCCTCGAAGCGATGGAGGACGCCTACTGGGAACTCCTGTCCGGGATTCTCGGCGAAAAGGATTACTTACCGAAGGACGTGCGTCCGGTCATGGGGATCCTGGCCGGAAAGTACCAAGTACTCTCCGCGGGTGAACCGTTGCGCAATCCCGAAGACTGGAAGGGACTCTCGGTGCGCAGTGCCGGCGGTGTCTCGGACTTCGCGATCACGAACATGGGAGCATCGTCGGTCCACATGAATTCCGGCGAGGTGTACGAGGCCCTCCAACGTGGGACGATCGACGCCGGCATCAACACCTTGGAGGCTATGCCGTCCTACGCCCTCAACGAAGTTGCCCGATCAGCATCGACCAACGCCCCTTTCGGAGCCGGCCCGACTGTTCTGGTTATTCGTGAAGAGCTGTGGAAGGAGTTGCCGGCAGACGTTCAACAGGCCATGAACGAAGCCAGGGATGTCGCCACAGCGAACCTCACAGCGGTATACGCAAAGGAGAACGCCGCAGCACTGGAGAAGCTCTCCTCGGAAGTCGACTTCTACGAGCTGACGCCCGAGGAACTCGCCCAGATGGAGCCGAGAATGCTCGAAGCTCAGCGACAATGGGTCGCTCAGCGGGAAAGACCCGGAAAGCCGGCACAAGAGGTGCTGGACGCGTGGCAGCAGGCTCTCGAGCGGAGTCGAGTCTCCGACTGACACACGAAAGTCGGTTCCTGTCCCTATCGGGCAGGAACCGACTTTTTGCGTTGTGAGCCGGATTCCAAACGCTATCTATTGTATATTTTAGTGATGAATCAAGGTCCTCGAGCTTCCCGTCCCAGCACTGGAGCCGCCAGGTTCTGGTTCACGCTCGCGGGCGTGTTCGCTCTGATCACACTGCTGCTCGTCGCGATTGGGGCACCGTCTCCCTACTTGTTTGCGGGAGTCGTCGCCGGTGCGATCTGCACCCTGAGCCTGTCGTCGCCGCAGAAGATGCCGAGTCAGGGCAGAGGACTTGCGCTGGGTGTCATCGGAGTGCAGGCCGGATCCATGATCGATTCCTCGGTAGTCGACGGCGTTCTGAAATACCCGGCGATCACGATGGGCGGCGCCGTTGCAACGCTGGCAATCACGATGGGTTGTGGTCAGCTACTTCGACTTTCACCCCATATCAACGGTTCGACTGCCACCTTTGCGTCCATCGCCGGAGGTGCATCCGGTCTGACCGCAATGGCGCGGGAGATGAAGGCCGACGAGGCGCTTGTCGTTTCCGTTCAATACCTTCGTGTTCTTGTCGTCGTTCTGTCGATACCACTGATCGCCCCCTTCATGGGCGGCGCGAGCGACGGAACAAACGAGGCGGCACACGACATCGGCTGGTCAGGTGTGTGGTTCACTCTCGCCGCCTTAGCCCTGGGGTTAGCCGCCGCACGCGTATTGACCTTCACAGCGTCGAAACTGCTTCTACCGATGTTGGCGGCCGCCGCATTTGCCGTGACAGATCTGTTCCCGTCACATGAGGTGCCAGTTCCGATCACCGCTCTCGGTTTTGCTGCCATCGGCCTGATGGTCGGACTGGATCTCACCCGGACAGTGCTACGCAGGATCACGAAGGTCTTACCTCTCGCGCTGATTTCCTTGGCGTTGAGCATCATTGGCTGCGCGCTGGTCGGAGTTCTATTGGCGCGTACGACTGGCCTCAGCGCATTCAGCGGTTATCTGGCAACAACGCCCGGAGGGCTTCCGGCAGTTGCAGCCTTTGCATCGGAGTCCGGAACCGACATCGGCGTGATCATGACAGCTCAGGTTCTGCGACTGTTCATGGCGCTGGGCATCGGAGCCGTCATGGCCGTTTTCATCAAACGTCAAGGTGACGAAAGCCAGGATGCGGTCGTAAAACCGCAGTAGCGCAGCCGAATTCGAGAATGTTTCAGAACGACGCTTGACTTCACTTCGATATAATATATTGTAGATCACGTAAACACTCAGTGAGGAGCGGATCAATGACTGAAACCATCACCGCAGACGTCAGCTCGGAATACGGGACGATGTCTGAAGAAGCGGTTGCACGCCTGCGCAGCCGAATGGGCAAGGTCATGCCCATCGAGAAGCCGTACATCCGGTACATCAACGAGGACAGCATCACGCACTTCGCGCGGGCCGTCGGCGACCAGAACCCCCTCTACGTGGACTCCGAGTACGCGAAGGAAGGCCCGCACGGCGAGCTCATCGCTCCTCCCGGAATCTTCTACGGTGTCGCTTGGGGCAGTTGGGATTTGCGCCGCGGACAGGGCCTGCCCGGTGTTCACGGCCTGCACTCCGGAGACCACTGGCAGTTCTTCCAGCCGGTCCGCGAAGGCGACGTTCTTCACGCCACCAAGGAACTGGTCAAGTGCGATTTCAAGGAAGGCCGCATGGCCAGCCGCATGCTGGTTCAGGCCGATGAGATCCGCTTCTACAACCAGCGTGACGAGCTCGTAGCCATCCAGCTCATGCCCATCTTCCGCATGGAACGCGGCGAGTCCAAGAGCACAGGCAAGAACGCCGAACTCGAGATCGCCAAGTACACACCTGAGCAGATCGCCGAGCTCGACTGGGCACTCGACAACGAGAAGCCCCGCGGCGGCGAGAGCCGCTTCTGGGAAGACGTCAACATCGGCGACGCCATCGATCCTGTCGTCAAGGGACCGCTGACGGTTCCGGACATGGTTGCGTGGCTGCAGGGCATCGGCTCGCCGCACGTCCGCGCCGGCAAGTACTGGCTCGACTACCGTCGCCAGTCTCCGAAGGTTGCGGTCACGGACCCCAAGAGCGGCATCCCGCAGGCGATCGAGCGCGTTCACTGGGACGACTTCATGGCTGCCGAGATCGGTATGCCGGCGCCGTACGACTACGGTTCGCAGCGCGGTGGCTACGCAACGTACTGGGCAAGCCTCTACCCCGGTGACGACGGATGGGTTGCAGACCTCGACTTCCAGTACCGCGGCATGGTCTTCCTCGGCGACGTCTACCACATCAAGGGCGAGATCGTCGACAAGTGGCGCGGCGCCAAGACCGGAACCGGTTACGTCAAGGGCAAGTTCACGTCCGTGAACCAGCGCGGCCTCGACGTCATGCCCGGCACCGTGATCTTCGCACTGCCCAGCAAGGAAACGGGAGCACTCTCCTTCCCGATCAACGTCGAAGAAGACGGCCGGGCCTGATCCCAGCCGGCGGTGCCCGTCACGCTCTCGAGATGTGATGGGCGCCGCCCGAGCTTTTCGTAGTTCCGGACTTTCGACAGTCGCATTCCCACAACAACTTTCGTACGGAATCGAGGACAATCACCATGACAACCGCTTCGCGGCCTTTGGCCGGCATCCGAGTCTTGGACTTCACCCACGCTGCCGCAGGCCCTTTCGCTACCGTCATGCTGGCCGACCTCGGCGCCGACGTCATCAAGGTGGAAAAGCCTGGGCGCGGCGATGGTTCACGCCACATGGGTAAGCCGATGCTCGGCCCGCTCGAGAGCGACTACTACGTTGCCCTCAATCGCAACAAACGCGGCATCGCTCTCGACCTCGGCACCGCCGAGGGCCGCGACGTCGCACTCCAGCTGGCCGAAAAATCCGATATCGTCGTACAAAATTTCCGCCCGGGTGTGATGGATCGGCTCGGACTCGGATTCGAGGCAATCAGCAAGCACCGCCCCGGAATTGTGTACTGCTCCCTGTCCGCATTCGGCTCCGAAGGACCGCTGAGCGACCGCCCTGCCAATGACATCATCATGCAGGCCGTGTCCGGGCTCATGGGAATCACCGGCGAGGTCGGCGGCGGCCCGGTCCGCGTCGGCGCACCCATCAGCGACTTCAGCACAGGACTCTTCGGGACAGTAGGCATCTTGAGTGCACTCCACGTTCGCGAGCAGCATCCCGAAGGCCAGCACATCGAAGTAGCGATGCTCGACGCCAGTATCGCGCTGATGTCCAACTACATTCCGGGCATTGTGGCACTCGGTGAAACCGTGCCGCGTTGTGGCCGCACCCACGCACAAATTGTGCCCTACCAGGCCTTCGAATGCTCCGACGGCGCGTACGTCATGGTGGGCGCGTTCACCCAAGGCTTCTGGCGACGCCTGTGCGACGCCATCGGCCACTCCGAATGGCCGGACGACGAGCGTTTCGTCACGAATGCCGACCGACTCCGCAACCGCGCCGTCATCGTGCCGATGCTGGAAGAGATCTTCCGCGGGCACACCCGCGAAGAGTGGTTGAACATCTTGAACAAGGCCGACGTTCCGGCCAGCCCGGTGCTCGATCTGCACGAAGCCGTGGTGAGCGAGCAAGCTCAGTTCAACCAGGTTATCCAAGATGTGGGAACCGAAGAAAACCCTTGCCCCACAGTGCGGTTCCCAGTTCGATCCTCGTCATGGCCACTGGCGGAGTCCGAAACTCCCCCGCGCATCGGAGAACACTCGGCTGACATCCTGGCGGAAATTCTCGGCAAGGACAGCCAGGAGATCGAACGGCTCTTGGAGGTCGGCGCCGTCGGCGTCGCGGACCCGGCACCCGCCACTGTGTGAATCAAGCACTGCGTAAATCATGATCGAACAACTGAGGAGTATGTCGTGACAGCTCTCGAAGGTGTCAAGGTGATCTGTCTGGGCCAGTTCTACATGGCTCCGTACGCCACCATGCTGATGGCTCGTTTCGGCGCCGACGTCATCAAGATCGAATCCCCCGACGGCGACCCGTACCGGCGACTGCCGACGGTCGACGCGGAGGGCATGTCGGTCCAGTTCCAGTTCATGAACGCGGGCAAGCGGACCATCAGTATCGACCTGAAAGATCCTCAGGGACAAGAAGTTTTCCGCGAACTTGTTCGGAACGCCGACGTCCTCGTGCAGAATCTCTCACCGGGCGCCATGGATCGCTTCGGTTTGGGTTACGACGAACTGAGCGCGGTGAACCCGCGCTTGATCATGGCGTCGGGAACCGGCTTCGGCTCATTCGGTCCGTACGCAGGAGAACCGGCGATGGACCTGACTATCCAAGCTCGCAGCGCTGTCATGAGCACGACCGGCGTGGAAGATGGTCCACCCACACGCACGGGTCCGTCGGTAGTCGA
The DNA here is from genome assembly GCF_002300185.1 of Rhodococcus sp. ACPA4. Lineage (NCBI taxonomy): Bacteria > Bacillati > Actinomycetota > Actinomycetes > Mycobacteriales > Nocardiaceae > Rhodococcus > Rhodococcus sp. ACPA4. Next base: position 4,602,820 of record NZ_NSDY01000001.1, on the reverse strand, counting down.
CCTGATGGCTGGTACCCATCTCGTGGCTGGTGTCATGACCGCCCTCTACCAGCGCACCAACACCGGCCGTGGCCAACATGTCGAAGTCTCGCTCCAAGACGCGATTATCCCGTCACTCACCTCGAACATCGCCGGCATGCTCAACAGCGGGGGCAGCATCCCCGAACGGACCGGCAACCGCCACGGTGGGATGGCAGTCGCCCCGTACAACGCCTTCAAAACGAAGGACGGGTGGATAACCCTGCTCTGTCCCACACAAGCGCATTGGCAACGTCTGTGCGAACTCATGGAAGATCCGGAGACGGACGATCCGCGCTTTGCCGATATGGGTGGCCGCTGCACGAACATGGACGCGGTCGATGCAATCGTGGAACGCTGGACACAGGACAAACTGAAAGCGGATCTTGCGGAACTGTTGAAAACAAGGAAGATTCCGTGCGCACCGGTAATTTCGCTGCCAGAACTTATGGAGGATCCTCACATTCGTGAGAGGGGAATCCTGCGCGAGATCACCGACGACGCCGGCACCTGGATGACCCTGGGAAGCCCGATTCTTCTCTCCGATTCTCCGATGGTTGTGCCTGCTCGTGCCGGCGGGCTGGGCGAGCACACAATGTCGATTCTGGTCGACGAAATCGGCATGACCACCGAAGAGGTTGCCAAACTCCAAGATTCGGGTGTCCTGTGACATCGACCCAGCCAGCACGGGCGCAGAAGGTAGGCGTCAATGCCACAGCCTTCACCTCGGGGATCTGGGGCACTGCACTCCCCTTCCCAAGTCCGTTGGCCTACTCGTTCGGATATCTCGTAGCAGTCGACCGCGGTGTAATCGCCGTTGATCTGGGATGGAACTCGGACGAGTCCTGGGATGCCTTCCAGTTCGGGCTCACGCGTTCCGGATCGAGCCTCGACAACCTGGTCGGTGTTGTTGTCTCCCACGTACATCCGGATCACTACGGGCTTGCCGCCCGAGTTCGCGAGAACACCGGAGCCTGGATCGCCATGCATCCGGCCGAGATCCCCCACATCGTCACGGACGCACAGCAGAGCCGACAACGCGTCGACGACATGTCCGCATGGCTCGTCGAATGTGGTGTGCCAGCAGAAGTTCTCGAGGAAATCAACGCGGAAGAGGCACTACTGCAATCGAGTTTTGCGACCGTGATGCCTGATGTACTCCTCGACGACGGTGACACGGTTCCCGATTCCGGCGGGTCGCTGGTCGCCTGGCACACACCCGGCCATACGCCCGGACACCTCTGCTTCCGGGACGAACAGCGCAATGTCGTCTTCACCGGTGACCACGTCCTGCCCCGAGTGACGCCGAACGTCTCACGTCGACCCGGGTACGGCGACGACCCGCTGACCAACTACGCGGCTTCTCTCGAGAAAATGGGCATGGCCGGCAAGGACGCGCTTGTCCTGCCCGGACACGAGTGGGCCTTCGATTCTCTGCATACTCGGCTCGAATTCCTGAAGGAACATCAGGACGACCGCTCACGAGAGGTCGAGTCCGTTGTTGCAACCGGCGGCGAGCAGACCGTATGGGAAGTGACAAAATCGCTGAGATGGTCACGCCCCTTCGAGAATCTCGCATCGCGGGGCCGACGCCAAGCTATCGGGGAGACGCACGCACATCTCCACCTGCTCCGAAATCAGGGCAAGCTCACCGCCTCGGACGGCACCCCCGAGCGTTGGTCGACGGGGGGAATTGAAAAAGTCAGGTCTGGATCGACCAAGGGCCGGACGGCGTGACGCCGTCCGGCCCTATACGTTGATGCGAACCCGACGTTGTCCTGAGTTCGAAATATCTACCGTACTACCGATTTTCGCGCTCGCTTGGCCGGCGCCTTCTTCTCGGGTGCTCCAGCCTGGCGCGCTTCCCAATCCCGGATGACGTCGACTCGGAATTTGCGATGATCCTCCATCGCGGCCAGCATCGCGTCCACGTCCCCGGTCTCGAAGATCTCCACTTGGCGAACGTGGTCCTTGTGACTTTGAGTGCTTGCGATCAAGTCCGAGGCAACGTAGGGCCGCGATATATCCCACAAGTTGTTGAGCAGATTCAGCAGGATCGGCGACTCGGCTCGCTTGAACGCGACAAAGTGAAATTTCCGGTTGAGTTCCAGGTAATCGAGGCGGTCAGCAGCATCGGTCTTGGTGCTCTCATCCGCAAGAATCTCGCGCATTTCCGCAAGATCACCATCGGTGATCTTGGGCATCGCAAGACGTAGCGCTTCAGTCTCGAGCACAGTCCGCCAATGATAGATATCGGCTAGTTCCTCAGAAGTCAGGTTGCGTGTGAAGAAGCCCTTGGCCTGCCGGTGTTCGATGTACCCCTTCGCAGCGAGCGAACTGAGTGCCTCACGCACCGGGATATGGGAGACTTCGTACTCCTTGGCCAGTACAGACGGAGAGAGCCTGGAACCGGATTGATAGTCACCCTGCGCAATTGACCGCTCGATCCGCCGCTCGATGAAAGATACGAGCGTTTCCGGACGGCCATCTTTTGTTGTCATTGCGCTACGTCTCCTTCTCGACCGAAGGTGAAGTGTGCATTCACCGACGCCACGCCGCTTACTTCCGCCTCCAAAGTAATATTCTATACTATCTTCCGGAACGTTCGCGTCGAAATCCCGGCGCGAGCCGTGGCCGGCAAATCACTCGCATCGACCCGCATTCTTACGAGGTTCGACGTTCTATCGTAAAATACTATATTATAGAGAGTACATTCATCCGATGAGGAGTCCACATGTCTGACATCGAGTTCACCGTCGAAGACGGCGTCGGCAAGATCCTGCTGAACCGTCCCCACCGCAAGAACGCGTTCACCTTCGAAATGCTCAAGGAATGGGCAGCTTTCATCACCGACGCGCAGTACAACGACGCCATCCGAGTCGTGACGGTAACCGGTGCCGGCGGCGCATTCTGTGCCGGTGTCGACCTGGGTGATTTTGCCGACGATCGCTCAACGCCGTACTCCGACAAGGCAATGCTGACCGATCGAGTCCACATCGTGGCGCGAGCAGTGGAAAACTTCGACAAGCCTTACATCGCAGGCGTTTCCGGAGTCGCGGTTGGCGCTGGGATGGACATGAGCCTGATGGCGGACATCCGCGTTGCAGCATCAAGCGCCCGCATGTCCGAAGGCTACATTCGCGTCGGACTCCTGCCAGGCGACGGCGGTTGCCACTACCTGCCCCGCATCGTCGGCAAGGCCAAAGCTTTGGAATTGCTGTGGACCGGCGAGTTCATCGATGCCACAACAGCACTCGAACTAGGCCTCGTGAACCACGTCTACGACGACGCAGAGTTCGAAACCAAGCTCAACGAATTTGCACTTCGGCTTGCGGCCGCACCCCCACTTGCAATGCGCATGATCAAGCGCGCAACGGTGCACGGTGAGACCATGCCACTTGCCGCATCACTCGACATGATCTCGTCCCACCAGGCCATTATCCAGTCCACCAACGACTCGATCGAAGCTATGGCGGCGTTCAAGGAAAAGCGCTCAGGCGTTTACGTCGGGCACTGATCCGGCCGTCGGCAACCGATACGCCAGAGGCATGAGAATGATATTCTCATTTTCATGGTCCTCGCGAACGGCTCGTCGCCACAGGTGCTTGCAAGCATGAAAACCTTCACCTCCGACTTCGGGCTGGCCTCGTTCCAGCCGACGCCGGAGCGCTCGCTGATGCGCGCCGATCTCACCGACAAACTGCGGTCACACGGGGGCCAGGCTTCCCTGGGGGTCCTGGTCACCGTGGCGGATTATGTGACCTCCGACCCGGCATTAGTGGCCTGTCGGCCCGATTGGACTGCAACCCAAGATCTCTCACTTCATTCAGCCGGCCCGCTCACCGAGGGACCGATCGTTGTCGACAGTAACCTCGTGCGCATCGGCAAGAAGACGATCATCGTCTCCGCCGATGTCTACGACGGCCACGGCCTTACCGACCTCCGTGAGTTGGCCGACGCAATCGACTCGGGCAGCGGTCCCACCCTCGCAGCTCGCGGACTCGTCACCTTTGCCCGCATTCCTCGTTCGGCCGCTGGGGACGCGGATTCGTACACCCCGGACCAGTGGATCGGCACACTCAGGGAGCATCCGACCCAAGCGGTCGAGGGAACGATCTACTCCCGATTGGGAATGCGGGTCATCGATGCTTCGGCCGGCGTGCTCGAACTCGAACTCACTCCGTTTGTGGTCAATCAGATCGGCACGATCATGGGCGGCGCGCAGGCCCTGCTCGTAGAGTCGGCGGCCCAGGCCATGCGGCCCGAGCTGGTTGCAACAGATATGCAGATGCACTACCTGTCGCAAGTCCGAACTGGACCAGCGCGGTCCTACGGCACGGTGATCCGCGACGCCGCGGATCACGCAGTACTGAGCATCCAGCTCGTCGACGCCAGTGCTGACGATCGACTGCTCGCATTGGCAACGGTGACTCTCCACAAGCCGCTGCATACGCAGCCCAACCGTCTTACGCAGCCCAACCGTCCAGAATGACGCTGACTGCGTGATTCAGGCGGAGAGCGTCGCCGCCCCAGTCGGGCACTATCGCATCGTCAGCGATCTCACCGCTGAGCAACCGATCCGCGAAACCCACTGACGGCGGCGCCGGTTCCATCACCGAACCGCCACGAAGCCGGAACTCGAATTGTTGCTCTCCAATCGCAGTAATCATGAACTCATCGCGGTGCAACGCTCGATGGCACGTGCCGCACAACATGATCAGGTTGTCGAGATCCGTCTTCCCACCAGCACGCCAGAATCGAACGTGATGAGCGTGTAGGAAGCGCGTGCGTCCGCATCCTGGTGTGCGGCAACACCCGTCGCGGTACATGAGCGCAGTCATCTGCTTTGCACTGGTAATGCGGGTACGCCGACCCAGGCTGAGCATGCACCCCTGCTTGGTGGTTGCGGCCCGCACTCTGGCGTCACACAGCACTTCGTCGGCATCAGCGTCCTCGAGCGCGGGCCCACCGGACACGCGTACAACCTTCTCCTCACGTAGAAACACCACTTCGGCTGAGCGGCTACGCTTACCCGCATCCGTTGCTACCGCGGCGATATCAGCCATCGCGACCAGTGCCGGACCGATGTTGCGCAGTGGGCGCCGCACCGTATTGGCAGCCGGTGGCTCTTCAGGCTCTACGGATTCCCCAGTTTCTTCAGTGGTGCGCGTGCGATCCCGCTCCGCATTTGTCAACGCCGCCAATACCTTTGCACCGTCTTGCGCTGCGAGGCGTCCCCGGAAAACGAAGTCGCCAGTATCCGGATCCCAGTGCCACCGGGTTTCGAACCGGTCCAGTTTCGGCTTGCCCTGATCATCGCTCGTTGCCTTACGTAAGCCGGCAACAAGACGGTCGATCTGGCCGGACGGAGCACTCGTGCCGAGGCGCACCATCTGTTTGTCGTTGAGCGGCGTGGCGACACGAGTCAAAGATCGGACTTTGGAATAGGACAAGCGACCTTCTTCAAACGCAGCACGCATGTTCGGCAGCGTGGTGAGAGCTTTTGCAACCCGGACATATTCGCGCCCGGTATGCTGGCTGAGCCCACACTTCCAGGACAGCCAATGGGCGCACGAATGCAGGCCAGGCCCCGTCCAGCCGCGAGTCTCGTCGAATCGCGCCACCAAAGTCAGAAATCTGGCGGTAGCTGCCGCAATGTGCCCGGCAAGTGCGCAGATTTCGGTACCGAGCCGGTCGGCTGTATCCCTATCTGTTGCCGCAACACTATCCCTGGTCACGCCACTATCCCTGGTCACGCCTCTGTCTGTTTTCGTCATGATGTCCCCCCACCGTTACGAATGTGCGTCGACAGTAGACGCGGGTACCGACAGGTTTGCCGAAAACGTCCCCGCGGGGACGTCTCGACCTCGAAACCTCGAGCTTCTCACTCAACAAGACTGCCGAAATTTGGCCGCACTCAGCCTGTTAGAACGGAAGGGTGCCCCACGAATCCCTGAATCTCACCCTGCCCGATAACACCTTCCGCGACAACGAATGGTGGCGCAGCGCCGCGATCTACCAGGTGTACATCCGCAGCTTTGCCGATGGCAATGGTGACGGCGTCGGCGACATCGCCGGAATCCGAAATCGCTTGAGCTATCTGGCAGAGTTGGGCGTCGATGCCATCTGGGTCAACCCGTGGTACCCGTCGCCGATGGAGGATGCGGGCTACGACATCTCCGACTACCGCAGCATCGAACCGTCATTCGGCACAATGGAACAGGCCGAGGCCATGATCGCCGAAGCCCATGATCTCGGGATGCGCGTCATCCTCGACCTGGTGCCCAACCACGTCTCCGAGGCGCATCCGTGGTTCCAGGAAGCCCTGCTCGCGCAGCCCGGTTCGGCCGAGCGCGACCGGTTCCACTTCCGCCCGGGCAAAGGTGCGGCAGGCGACGAGGCACCTAATGACTGGGTCAGCTCCTTCGGCGGTCCCGCGTGGACGCGCGTCAAGGATTCGGACGGCAATCCAGGTGAGTGGTACCTGCACCTCTTCACACCCGGACAGCCGGATGTGAACTGGCGCAACGCGGATATCCGCGGCGACTTCGAGACGACGTTGCGGTTCTGGTTCGACCGTGGTGTCGACGGATTCCGCATCGACGTCGCCCAGTCACTGTGCAAAGACGCGGATCTGCCCGACCTGAACGGGCTGACCTACCCCACGCCGGTCCCCGCCGACGGTTCCGAACCGGTGGAGCATCCGCACTTCGACCGCGACGAAGTCCACGACATCTACCGTTCCTGGCGAGCGGTGGCCGACAGTTACGATCCGCCGCGCGTATTTGTCGCCGAAGCCTGGGTGGGCAACCCCGCACGCCTCACCCGTTACCTTCGCCCGGACGAACTCCACAGCGCCTTCAACTTCAACTTCCTGCTCGCGCCGTGGAACGGAGCGACGCTGCGCAGCGTCATCGACACCACGATCACGTCGCATGCTGCGGTGAATGCATCTCCCACCTGGGTACTGTCCAACCATGACGGCGTCCGTCATCTTTCCAAATATGCGAGGCCGCAGACAGATTCGCGCACCTGGTTCCTCAGCCAGATCCGCGACATCCCCGGCGACTTCGAACTCGGCGAGCGCCGGGCGCGCGCCGCGGCGATGCTGATGCTTGCACTCCCCGGCGGGGTTTACATCTATCAGGGCGAAGAACTCGGCCTGGCCGAGGTGGAAGACATCCCGGACGATCAGTTGCAGGATCCGATCTGGAAGCGGACCGGACACCGCGAGCGTGGCCGCGACGGCTGCCGTGTTCCGCTGCCGTGGTCGGGCGACACCGCCCCGTACGGCTTCAGCCCCCCGAACGCCAACCAGGCGCCCTGGCTGCCACAGCCGCAGGGTTGGGGTGAGCGCACCGTCGAGTTCCAGACGGGCAAGGCCGACTCCACTCTCGAGCTCTACCGCAGCGCGCTGTCCCTACGCCGCAGCCTGTCGGCGCTGGCCACCGAGCCGCTGACTACCGCGACGCTGACGTGGATGAGCGACGACAACGATCAGGTGCTGGACTTCCGGCGCGGCAGTGCGCTGCGCTGCGTCGTCAACACGTCTTCCAAGCCAATCGCGCTTCCCGACGGTGACGTTCTGCTTGCCAGTGGTCCACTACCCGGCAACGGCACGATCCCCGCCGACACGGCCGTCTGGCAAGGTGTCCCGTGTGCAACTACTCCTGATCCGACACGCGCTCCCTGAACTGGCAGAGGTCACCGAGGGTCGTGCTGATCCCGCGCTGACAGACGAGGGCCACGCCCAGGCACACCGACTGCCTGCGGCGTTGGCCCCGTACCGGATCACGGGGCTGTTCAGCAGCCCACAAAAGCGCGCTCTGGAAACCGCGGCTCCCGTATCGAAAGTTCTCGGACTCCCGGTCACCGAGCTTGCGGGTCTGGCCGAGTACGACGCCGAGCAATCCCACTACATTCCGATGCACCAGGTCTTGGAGCGAGCACCACAGACCTACGAGCGCATCAAAGCCGGTTGGCTACCCGAATCGATCGACGCCGACGCATTCCGCACTCGTGTCCTCGGAGCGATCGACGACATCGTGGCGTCAACGGACAACGACGCCACCGTGGCGGTGTTCTGCCACGGCGGCGTCGTCAATATCGTTCTGCAGGAGTTACTCGGCCTGGAGCGTCCGCTGACGTTCCCGATCGAGTACGTTTCCGTCACTCGTATTCTCGTGTCCCGCAACGGTAATCGACGGGTTGCGTCGGTCAACGAAACAGGTCACGTCCGAAACATGTTGCGCGTCTAGCTCAACTCACACGTTGTGGCACGCCACCTGGTGTCCGCCGTCGACGAGTCGTAGCTCCGGAACTTCCTCGGCGCAGCGATCCGTGGCGAGAGGGCACCGGGTGCGGAACCGGCAGCCGCTCGGCGGGTTCAGCGGCGACGGAAGTTCGACGACCTTCTGGTCGACGTTCTGCGCCGCGGTCACCGTTGCGTCGGGATCGGGGATCGAAGACAGCAGCAACTGCGTGTACGGATGCAGCGCACGGTTCTGCATGTCTTCTGCGGGAACGATTTCGCAGACGCGGCCCAAGTACATGATCATCACGCGGTCGCTGATGTTCTTCACAACGGCCATGTTGTGCGCGATGAAGAGCAGTGACAGCCCGTGCCGCCGCTTGGCATCCTCGAGCAGGTTGAGGATCTGTGCCTGCACCGAGACGTCGAGACTGGAGACGGGTTCGTCGCAGATCAGCACCTTGGGATCGAGCATCAAAGCTCTTGCGATGCAGACACGTTGGCACTGACCGCCCGACAATTCGCGAGGGGTGCGATCCCAGACCACGTCGGGGTCGAGGCCGACCTCGGCGAGGACGGCGCGGGCGCGGGCCTCGATTGCGGCCTTGTCCTCACCACCCCAGATCGACGGTCCTTCGGTCACGAGCGCCTTGACCTTGCGGCGCGGGTTGAGCGAGGAAATCGGATCCTGGAAGATCATCTGCAGCTGAGTACGGCTGCGACGCAACTCTTCCGAGCCCAGCTCCGTCATCTCCACGTCACCGAGCCGGATGGACCCCGATGTCGGCGAGGGCAACTGCATGATGGCTCGCCCGGCGGTCGATTTACCGCAACCGGATTCGCCCACCACGCCGAGGGTTTCACCCGCAGCGACGGTGAAGCTGATTCCCGAGACGGCGTGAACTGTCTGTCCCTTGCCGACATTGAACTCGACAACCAGATCTTCGACCGTCAATGCGTCGTCGAGCTTTACCGGCTTCTTGGTATCGGTTGCTGCAGTCATCAGACCATCTCCTTCACTGCGAGCGAGAGGCCCGCTGCGGTCTTGCCGGCCTTCTCGTTGGCTACCAATGCCGCTGTGCCCTCAGGGGTGTCGACGGGGAAATGGCACGCAAACGAGTGGCCGTCGGACGTGTTGTCGCCCGGTCCGCCGAGCGCGAGTGCCGGGTCGCCGGTCAGGCAGTCGTCCTGCGCGTACTTGCAGCGTGCTGCAAAGCGGCAACCGGTCATCGGCTTTGTCATGTCCGGCAGTCCACCCGGAATGGTTTGCAGCACCGTGTGCGTCGGCGATTCGAGTCGCGGAATCGCGGCCATCAGCGCTTCGGTGTACGGATGCCGTGGACGCGAGAAAAGCTCTTCCGTCGCCGATGTTTCCACGACGGAACCGGCGTACATGACGGCGACGCGATCGGAACGTCCCGACACCACGCCCAGGTCGTGACTGATGAGAATCACGGCCATGTTGAGCTTGTCGTTGAGCGAGGCGAGCAGATCCAGGATCTGCTTCTGCACCGTCACGTCGAGAGCCGTGGTCGGCTCGTCGGCGATCAGCAGCTTCGGCTCGCAGGCCAAAGCCATTGCGATGACAACTCGCTGGCGCATACCACCGGACAGCTCGTGGGGGTACTGGTCGAGGCGACGCTTGGGCTCCGGAATTCCCACCATCGACAGGAGTTCAGCGGCGCGGTCACGGGCCGCGTCCTTCTTGAGTCCGAGATGGAACTTCAAGGATTCGGTGATGTGCGTGCCGATTCGCTTGAACGGGTTGAGCGACGTCATCGGATCCTGGAAGACCATGGCGATCTCCGGGCCCCAGAAGTGCTTCATCTCCGACTTTTTCATCGTCGACATGTCGCGGCCCGCAAACGTGACCGTTCCGGTGATGTCGAGTGCCGGACCCTTCTCCAGCAGACCCATGATGGTGCGGCCGAGAACCGACTTGCCGGAACCCGACTCACCGACGATGCCAAGAGTCTCACCCTCGGATACGTGGATGGACACACCGTCGACGGCCCGCAGTTTGCCTCGGGGTGTCGCAAATACGGTTCGGATGTTGTCCGCTTGCAGCAGCGGTACGCCATTTGTCACTGAAGTGGTCACAGCTTGCTCCGATACTTCTCACCGATGAGGTTGAACGAGAACACCGTCAGGAAGAGGAAGACGCCGGGCACCAAAACGATGAACGGGTGCTTCTCCACGATGCCGCCCTGGCCTTCTGCAATCATGTTGCCCCACGTCGGATCCGGCTGAGCGATACCGAGCCCGAGGAAGCTGAGCGATGCTTCGGCGACGATCAGGCCGGACACGGCGACGAGGCCGAGTGCTGCAACGGGAACCAGAACGTTGGGTACCAGTTCTCGCCAGATGACTCTCCATTTGGTGGCACCCATTGCCCGGGCAGCGAGCACGAACTCACGTTGGGCGACCACTATCGTATTCGCTCTTGCTATTCGAACCATGCTGGGAATGCAGAGAATCGACAGTGCGAGCGTGATGTTGCGCAGGTTCGACGTGAGGACAGCAGCCAGCGCGATCAGCAGAACCAGGGACGGAATTGCGAGCAGCGAGTTGGTGAGGATCCCGACTACCGCGTCGATCTTGCCGCGGAAGTACCCGGCCATGACGCCGATCGTGCCGCCGATGACGATGCCGATGAGCACCGCGCAGATTGCGACGGTGAGCGAGGCACGCGCTCCGTACAGCGCGCGGGCCAGGAGATCGAGACCGAAGTTGTTGGTACCGAGCGGATGCTCCGAGAGCAGGCTCGGAGGTGCAAAGCCGGGCTCGGCCAAAGTCTTGACCGTGTCCTTGTATTCACCGAGCGGCAGGAGCGGCGCGACGATGGCCGCAACAACCAGCGCTACGAGCCAGATGCAGGCCAGCCAGTACGACAGGTCGAATTGGCTTCCCCACCTGGCGATACCGATCTTCCCCAGTCCCTTGAACAGGAACACGAGCGAGGCCAGGCCGATGACGATACGAACGATCATCATGATGCCGGACCCGAAGAGGGCGGTGCCGAGCAGAGCGATACCGACGACGGTCAGGATCGTGCCGATCAGGACCAGATTCTTCGGCTTCTCCAGCGTTTCTATCGGACCGGGCGCAAGCAGGACGGTCTGCTGCCGATATGTCATCACCTCGGACGGGGCCGGCGCGGGGGCCGCTCCGTCGGGCGTCACTTCAGACATGGACACGACGACTCCTCGGGTCAAGATAGGTGTACAGAACGTCGATCGCACTGTTGACGACCACGTAGATGACGGCAATCACGACCACCGCACCCAACAGCATCGGCGAATCGCCTTGTTGTGCAGCCCGAACGATGAGTGTGCCCATGCCGGGCAGCGAGAACAGTGTCTCGACGATGACGGTGCTGCCGATCATGCCGCCGAGTGCCAGACCCATCATGGTGATGAGCGAGAACGACGACGGCCGCAGCGCGTCACTGAACAGGACGCGCAGCGTGGGCATGCCCTTGGCCTTCGAAGCGAGGATGTAATCCTCACGCAAGGTGGTCACGAGGTCGCTGCGCAGAACGCGGGTGAACATCGCCATCTCGAGAAGACTGATGGTGATTGCGGGAAGTATTGCGTGCGAAAGGTTTCCGGAGATGCTGTCACCGATTCGCACCCACTGCGAGCGCGGGAACCAACCCAACCAGTTCACCGTCACCATGATGAGGAGCAAACCGGCCAGGAAGCTCGGAATCGAGAGAACACCGAACGTTGCGGCGCTGATGACGCGGTCGATGACGCCACCCTCGTGATGTGCCGACCACAGTGCGAGCGGAACGGCGACAACAAGAGCGATGACAAGGCCCATCACTGCAAGCTGAACGCTGACCGGGAGAGCCGAGCCGATTGCGGAGAGAACTTCCTGCTGCGGCGGGACCAGCGAGGTACCGAGATCACCGGTAAGGGCGCTCGTCAACCAGTCCCAATAACGAACCAGGAGTGGATCGTTGAGTCCGAGCTGCTGGCGCATTTCCTCGTATTCGGCGGGGGTACGACCCTCACCCAATACCGCGACCGCCGGGTCACCGGGGATCAACGACGCCAGCACGAAGGTTCCGAAACTGACGATGAGGAGCACAATGACGAGCTGGCCCAACTTCTTACCGATTGCGCCGATGTTCATAGATTTCGTCTCCTTCGGGCAGCCAACTCGCAATTCACAGCAATTCCTCGTATCTCATTCGTCTCGGTTAACGTGTCCGGCCCCGCGAGGGCCGGACACGTGTAGGTCGAGTCAGGACTTCCAAACGCTGTCGAACAGCATGATTCCGTCGATGCTCTGCTTCAGGCCGTGAACGTTCGTGTTCCACACGTCCAGCGTCGGGACGTTGCCCCAGACGATCCACGGCACCGTCTCGGTGGCGCGTTCCTGAATCTTTGCGAGAACAGCCTTCTTGTCCTCGTCGTTGGTGGCAACACCGAGCTGATCGAGAAGGACGTCCATCTCGGCGTCGGCGTAGTTGGTGACGTTGTTACGGCCACCGGACTTGATGCCCGTGTACAGACGCTCGAACGGGTCTGCCTCGGACAGTGAACCGGCTGCGGTGCTCATGTCGTAGTCACGGTCGACGTACATCCGCTTGACCAGATCGCCTGCGCCGGTGACGTACTCGATCTGCGTGTCGAAACCGACTGCGTTGAGCATTGCCTGCACGCCGAGAGCGGTCGACTGTGCGGACGGCTCCTGGATGGAGAGGAAGGTGACCTTGCCGTCGAAGCCGTCTGCCTTGGCCTGATCGAGCAATTCCTTGGCCTTGGCCGGATCCACACCGGTCGGAGCGACGTCGTTGTGCCAGCGGGAGGTGTCCTGGAAGATCACCTGTCCGGGAAGGCCCTTGCCGTTGTTGACGCGGGTGTTGAGGGTTTCGGGGTCGATCGCCATTGCCATTGCCTGGCGCACACGGAGATCCGAACCGGGGCGACCTTCGGCCATGTTGACGTTCGCGATGTAGCCGAGCGACGGGATGTCGATGAAGCCCGGGTTGCCGTTCTCGATCAGATCGAGGATCGGGGTGAGCGTACGCATGTACGCCGCGTCGATGCCACCGGTCTTGAGAGCCTCGGCGGTGGGCTGAGCTCCGACGATGCTGATGAGCTTGAGCTTGTCGACCTTCGGTGCGCCGCCGAAGTAATCGGGACGGGCAGCGAGCAACAGCTCTTCGTTGGGAGCAAAACGCTCGAGGGTGAATGCGCCGGCGCCGATCGGGGTGAACTGATCACCCTGCTGCGCAGCCGGAGCGACGATCATGCCGGGACCGGTAGAGAGCATCGACTCGATACCCGTCCACGGATCGACCAGGTTGAAGACAACCGTCGACGCGTCCGGAGCGTCCATCGAGGCAACCTTGGCTGCCCACAGGCTCGACTGCGCTGCCTTGTTGTTGACGTAGCGGTTGATGCTGTCGACAACTGCCTTGGAATCGAGAGACGTTCCGTCACTGAACTTGACGCCGTCACGAAGCTTCAGCGTCCACGTCTTGCTGTCCGAGCTCGGCTCGAGCGACTGCGCCAACTGCGGAACGAACGTCTTCTCGATGGGGTCGTAGCGCATCAGCACGTCGTAGATCGCGCTGAGCTCACTGCCACCTGTTGCGCCGGCAACCTGGATCTTCGCCGGATCGAGCGATGTCACTGCGGAATAACCGCTGAACGTCAGCGTCCCACCCGTGGTCGGGGTGCCGGGATCAGCCTGTTCGTTGACCAATCCGATCTTGAGCGCGGAACCCGACTCGACAGATTCACCGCCGCCGCTCGACCCGTTGTCGGCGCACGACGCCAGGAACATACTTGCGGTGATCGCCAGCGTGACCGCAGCTAATCTGCGATGCCCGCGGCGGGAACTACGACTCATTCTGATGCCTCCAAGGCAGGAAAAACTGTGACTTCTTGTTGAACAAGAAACAGTGTGTGATGCGACGCACAGAATGGTTCGAACGAGTCCCGCTCAGTGGAATTGGTTAAGTTGCGGTCCTCAACGGTTATCTAAATCGTCCTGGCCTGCGCATTCCGCCAAACCAAAGAGACCTATCGGTCTAGTCCCGATCTAGTCCCGATCCAAGGTCGCTTCCTCCAGATCCAGCTCACGTAGTACCTTCCGTAGGACCTCGTCATCGATGCGGCCGCCATCGCGTTCGGCAATGAACACAGTCCGCTCGGCGTCGATCATCTCGAGACGCAGAGCCCGGAATGCGGCCGACGGACTCTCCCCCAGATCGTCGTCGCTACGCCCCAGCCGCTCCCACGCCGAATTGGCTCGGTGCGTGTTCCAGGTCCGCAAGATGTCCGCCGCTCGATCCCGCACCGCGGGCACACCTCCGTCCTGCTCGGCAACCAACTCGTCCAGCCGCGCTGCTGCTGCCCGTGCCGCCTTGTCCTGCGCCGCCGCCTCCGCTCTCGCGTCGGACTGCGCTTCCTCCCCCTGAACACCGAGCGTGCGGATAACCCACGGCAACGAAAGACCGTGCAGGAGCAATGTTCCGACCACGACGACAAATGTCAGGAACAAGATCAGCGAACGCCCGGGGAACTCCTCACCACTGTTCACTGTCAAGGGAATGGCAAATGCCGCTGCCAGCGACACGACTCCGCGCATTCCTGCCCACGACACGACAAATACCGACCGCACCGACACGTCCGGTTCCCGCGCGCGGATCCGCGGCGACAACCACCGCGGCAGGTACGTGGCCGGAAAAACCCACGCAATCCGCACAACCACAACGGTCGCGAGCACCGCAATGGACGCCCACACCACAATCGAGGTGCTGTACCCCTGCAATCCACTCACGACACTGGGTAATTGAAGTCCGATCAACAGGAACACAAACGACTCGAGGATGAGGTCGACGGCCTTCCACACGGCCGTATCCTGCAGGCGTGTCGCATAACTGGCCCGAGTGGAACGCTGACCCAGGAAAAGGCCGGCCACCACTACGGCAATGACGCCCGACGCGTGAATCTCCTCCGCAGCCAGGTAGGTGAAGAACGGAACGACCAAGCCGATTGCGCTCTCCATCACCGGATCGCGAAGTTTGCCACGCACTTTGGAGATCACGAACCCCACCGCAAGCCCGATCGCCGTTCCGCCGACAGCGGCGATCACAAACGTCTCGAACCCGCTCGCCAATGTGGCACCCGTGCCAACGGCCGCCGCCAAGGCAACCTTGTACGCCGTCAGGGCGGTGGCGTCGTTGAGCAGGCTCTCACCGCCCAGGAGTGTCATGATCCGACGCGGCAGGCCAAGCCTGCGTCCGATTGCGCTCGCCGACACCGCATCCGGCGGCGCCACAATCGCACCGAGAACCAACGCCGCGGCAATCGAGAACTCCGGCACGATCAGATACGCGACCAAGCCGACCGCTGCGGTCGTCGCGAGGGGCAGACCCACCGCGAGCAACCCGATGGGACGCAGATTCGATCGCAATGCCAGATATGAACTGTCCAACGCCGCCGAGTACAGCAACGGTGGTAACACCACGAACAGAACAAGATCCGGATCGAGCTCGAGATCCGGTACGCCGGGTACCTGACACGCGATCAACCCGAAGACCACCAGTATCAACGGCGACGACAAACCGAATCGACGCGCAACCGCTGCGACCAGCAAAGCCGCTACTACAACCCCCAGTAATATGCCGTTCACTCTGGCAGCATGCAGGATCGGCGGCCACCGTGCACTATGGATGGTGATGAAAAAAATCCTGAAGCGCGTCGCCGCCCGCACACCGGCACCCGAACCGGTGGCAAGCGGTTGCGAAGAATTGGCTGAAACGCCCGAAACCGACCCGGCCGCTTTAACTCCCGGCGTCTGTCAAGAATGCGCCAAGCTGGGCGAGGACAACTGGTCACACTTGCGAATCTGCCTCACCTGCGGCCACGTCGGATGTTGCGACTCCAGCCCGCACCAACACGCCACCAATCACTATCGCGAGACCGGACACCCCGTGATGCGGTCCCACGAACCTGGCGAGTCCTGGCGCTGGTGCTATGTCCACGATCTGATGGACTAGATACCGCGAAATACCTGGACACCCCGAAATACACCGAAGCCGGAGATGCAGTGCGCATCTCCGGCTTCAGCTTTGCCGTACTCAGTTATTCACGTTCCGTCAGTTGGTCTTCCACGCCTCGTCGAAGAACATGATTCCGTCGATGCTCTGCTGGACACCGTGAACGTTCTTGGCCCACACGCCAAGCCACGGCGTGTTGCCGAGGATCTGCCACGGCACAACCTCAGTGGCGCGTGCCTGGATCTTGGCCAGGACCTCTTTCTTCGCGTCATCGGACGTCGCGACACCCAACTCGTCGAGCAGCGTGTCCATCTGAGCGTCGGAGAAGCTTGTTGCGTTGTTACGTCCACCGGTCTTGAGGTTCGAGTACAGACGCTCGAACGGATCGGCTTCCGGAAGGTTGGCGGAGCCGGTCGACATGTCGAAGTCGCGGTCGACGTACAAACGCTTGACGACGTCGGCAACCGAGTTGACGTACTCGATCTGGAAGTCGAAACCAACGGCATTTGCCATCGACTGCAGCGCGAGAGCCATCGCCTGAGCCGAATTCTCCTGCATTGTCAGGTACGTGATCTTGCCGTCGTAACCGTCAGCCTTGGCCTCGTCGAGAAGCTGCTTGGCCTTGGCCGGGTCGACACCGATCGGAGCCTCGTCGTTGTGCCAGCGCGAGCTGTCCTGGAAGATGACCTGCCCCGGTAGGCCCTTACCTTCGTTGAGTCGGTTGTCGAGTGCAACGGGATCCGTTGCCAGAGCCAGTGCCTGACGCACGCGCACGTCGGCGCCCGGGCGACCCGGAGCCGTGTTGAGCAGTGACAGGTACGACAGCGACGGGATGTCGACGTAGCCCGGGTAGCCGGAGTCGATGAGGTCGAGCA
Source organism: Rhodococcus sp. ACPA4 (assembly GCF_002300185.1). Classification (NCBI taxonomy): domain Bacteria; kingdom Bacillati; phylum Actinomycetota; class Actinomycetes; order Mycobacteriales; family Nocardiaceae; genus Rhodococcus; species Rhodococcus sp. ACPA4. The sequence goes on along the minus strand of NZ_NSDY01000001.1, from coordinate 4,585,653 downwards.
CGTTCGGCAGTGATCGCATGTACGCGGCATCTGCGCCGCCACTCTTGAGCGACTCGCTCGTGGCCTGCGAACCGACGATGCTGATCATGCGCAACTTGTCCACGTTCGGGGCACCCGCGAAGTAATCCTCACGAGCGTCGAGAATCAGCTCCTCGTTGGGAGCGAACTTCTCGAGTGTGAACGCACCCGCGCCGATCGGCGTGAACTGATCACCCTGCTGCGCGCTGGGCGCAACGATCATTCCGGGGCCGGTGGCGAGCAGCGACTCGATACCCGTCCACGGGTCGACGAGATTGAAGACAACCGTCGACGCGTCCGGCGTGTCGACCGACGCGACCTTCGACGCGTACAGGCTGGACTGCGGTCCCTTGTTGGTGACGTATCGAGCCAGGCTCGACGACACTGCCGCAGAGTCGACCTGCGTGCCGTCACTGAACTTCACACCATCGCGCAGCTTGAGCGTCCAGGTCTTGAAATCCGAACTCGGCGACATCGAGTTGGCGAGCTTCGGAACGAACTTCTGCGACGTGGGATCGTAACGAAGCAGGGTGTCGTAGATCGCCCCGAGCTCCGAGCCGGCCACCGAGCCGGCAATCTGTGTCTTCGAGGGATCGAGACTTGTCACCGCGGAGTATCCACTGAATGTCAGCGTTCCCCCCTTGACCGGATCGCCCTCGTTCGTCGATGCGTTGACGGGACCGATCGTCAGAGCTGAGCCGGACTCGGGTGCGTCGCCGCTGCCGCCGTCCGCTCCACTGTCGGCACACGAAGCCAAGAACAAACCGGCGGAAACAGCCAGTGCGACTGCTGCGACCTTTCGACTGCCGCGCCTAGAACTGCGACTCATTTACGAACCTCCAGATCGGACCTTCAACTGTGATGTGATGCGAAGCTGTCACAGTTTGTGACCTAAGGCACAAGTATTAATTCTCAGTCCCACTCAGTGGAAAGTACGAGGCCAATGGCCTGTGCGCCTTTCTGGCAGTGGGGGCTACCAGAAAGGCGCACGGGGGCGTAGCCCCCTACTTCTTCCACACCTCGTCGAAGAGCAGAATCCCGTCGATACTCGGCTGAAGTCCGTGCACATTCTGGTTCCACACGTCCAAAGCCGGTCCGGTGCCCCACACCTGCCACGGCAGGGTTTCGTTGGCGCGTTCCTGAATCTTCACGAGGACGGCCTTCTTGTCGTCGTCGCTGATTGCAACACCCAACTCGTCGAGCAACTGATCCATTTCGGCGTCCGAGTAACCCGTGGTGTTGTTACGCCCACCGGTCTTGAGACCCGTGTAGAGACGTTCGGAGGGGTCCGCCTCGGTGAGGTTGAGAGCAGCGGTCGCCATGTCGTAATCGCGATCGGCATACATCCGCTTGACCAGGTCACCGACATTGTTGACGTTCTCGATCTGGACGTCGAACCCGACGGCGTTGAGCATGGCCTGCACAGCGAGTGCCGTGGCCTGCGCCGACGGCTCCTGCATGGTGAGGTAGCTGATCTTGCCGTCGTAACCGTCCGCCTTCGCCTGATCGAGCAGTTCCTTGGCCTTGGCCGGATCCACACCGATCGGAGCGACATCATTGTGCCAGCGAGACGTGTCCTGGAAGATCACCTGACCCGGAAGCCCCTTGCCGTCATTGGCCCGGACATCAAGGGTGGCCGGATCGACGGCGTATGCCATCGCTTGGCGCACACGCAGATCCGCTCCGGGTCGACCAGGGGCCATGTTGACGTTTGCGATGTAGCCGAGCGAGGGAATGTCGATGAATCCCGGGTAGTCGGACTCCACCAGATCGAGGATCGGCCCCAACGTTCGTATGTACGCGGCGTCGATGCCACCGGACTTCAACGCCTCGGAGGTGGGCTGTGCACCGAGAATGCTGACCATCTTGAGCTTGTCGACATTCGGCGCGCCGCCGTAGTAATCGGGACGAGAAGCGAGCAGCATTTCCTCGTTGGGGGCAAACTTCTCGAGCGTGAACGCACCGGCTCCGATCGGCGTGAACTGATCACCCTGCTGCGCAGCCGGAGCGACGATCATTCCGGGGCCGGTGGAGAGCATCGGCTCGATTCCCGTCCAGGGATCAACCAGGTTGAAGACGACCGTCGTTGCATCCGGCGTGTCCATCGAGGCGACCTTGGCAATCCACAACCCCGACTGCGGTCCCTTGTTGGTCATGTACCGGTTGATACTCGCCGTGACGGCCTGCGCATCGAAAGGTGTTCCGTCGCTGAACGTCACACCGTCGCGCAGCTTCAACGTCCACGTTGTGCTTTCCGCATTCGGCTCGAGCGACTCCGCCAGCTGCGGTTCAAACGTCTGCTCGATGGGGTCGTATCGCATCAGCACGTCGTAGATTGCACTGAGCTCGCTGCCACCGGTGGAGCCGCTCACTTGAGCCTTGGCCGGATCGAGCGTCGTCACCGGCGAGTAGCCGCTGAACGTGAGAGTACCGCCCTTGGTGGGCGATCCGGGATCGGCCTGCTCGTTGACCATTCCGATCTTCAACGACGACCCGGAATCAGCCGACTCGCCTCCGCCCCCGCCCTCGTTGTCGTCATTTCCAGCACATGATGCAAGGAACAAACTTGCGGTGATCGCCAGTGCGGCAGCTGCCGCGCGGCGACTACCTGATCGGGAATTGCGGCTCATCGAAACCTCCAGGTCGGTCGTACAACTGCGGTGTGAAGCGAAGTTCTCACAGTTTGTGACCTGAGACACAGTGTTTCGCAAAATAGCCTAAGCTGCGCAAAACGACGGGGGAAACACATGAGACTGAACCGCATGGGACTACTGAAGGACATCGGGAGCTGGCGACGCGGAGCAAAGCTGCAGCGACGCCTACGCGACCTCACCGGAACACTCGTGGTTGTCACCGGAGCCGGCAGTGGCATCGGCCGCGAGACCGCGCTCGCTTTTGCCGCCGAGGGCGCAATCGTCGTTGTGTGCGACGTCAACCTCGAAAGCGCCCAGGACACAGCCGCACTCGTCAACTCACCCGCAAGTGCCGGCGGAGCCGAAGCCGTCTTCGGTGGAGGCGCACACGCGTATCACGTGGACGTTTCCGACGAGCTAGCGATGACTCGATTCGCGGAAACCGTAGCCGCACACCACGGAGTTCCCGACATCGTGGTCAACAATGCCGGTATCGGTTTTTCGGGAACCTTCGCAGACACCACTGTGGCCCAGTTCGAGCGAGTCATGAACATCAACTTCTGGGGAGTTGTGTACGGCTGCCGCGCCTTCTCACCGATGATGATCAAACGCGGCTCCGGCGGACACATCGTCAACCTCTCGTCCGCCGCGGCATACACACCCCAAAAAGCGTTGACCGCTTACTCGACCAGCAAAGCCGCAGTGTTCATGCTTTCCGATTGCCTGCGCGCAGAACTACTTCCGCACGGAATCGGCGTCAGCACCATCTGCCCGGGGATTGTCGACACCAACATCGTCAAGACCACCGAATTTGCCGGAACCACTGCAGCGGAACAACTTCGTAATCAAACCAAAGCGGACAACTTCTACCGTCGTCGAAACTTCACACCCGACCGGGTCGCAAGCGCCATCGTCAAGGCAGTGCGAACCAACAAGGCAATTGTGCCCGTTACCCCCGAAGCGAAACTCGGGTACCGGCTCAGCCGGTTCTACCCGAGTTCCATGCGCGTCGGAGCCCGCATCAATGCTTTATGAGGCGGCTGTTAGCTCCCGAATGAAAGACTTCCCGTAAATCCTTGTCGGACGTCGTCTTTCGATCGGGGAAGCACTTCATACGTGTCCGCGTACTGCCCACTGAAGCCGGTCACGGTGATCGGTCGGCCAACCAGAATGGACGCCGGGTCGAGACCCGCCTGCGTGTTCACGAAGATGACAGTGTTTCCTCCCGCTCCCGACACCAAGATCTTGTGTCCGTACGGCAGATCGTCGATGACCGGCGCGCTGACGATGCCGGACACCGTGACAAGCCGTCCCTCACTGCTCTCTCCGATTGCACTGAGCGGCAACCGCTCCGGCCGTACCGCCGGGGCGGAACCAAGACGCGTGACCGCGCTCGGACGAATGACAAGCAGGCCCTCCTGATCCGCGAGAACACCACTGACCTCGACCTGGTCACCAACAGTTACAACCGAGTTGTCAGGATCACTGACATAAATGCCCGAATTGCCGCTCTGGAGACCAAATCCCTTGTCATAGAAGCTGGATTCGAAATCCCCGGACGACGTAGTCGCAATTCCCGACACCGTAACCTCGGCGCCGATTGGCAGCGAGCGAGCGAGCTCGATCGAATTGACCGCTACCACCGATGGCACCGGAGGCAAAGGTTCGGCAACTACAGGTGCGCCAGTGAATATTGCGACTCCCACAGCACCTGCAGCCGTCCAAGTCAGAACTCGAACATGATTCATCGATGAATCTCCCCCGTATGTAGTGAACAGCAGACAATGACTTCCGCTGACAATACTGAGCTACGGGCAAATATGAGGCAACCGAAGCCGAAGCGCGGCAAGAACGGTCAGGAACCCGAGCTACCGCTCGAACCGAGTGAGCCTGTTCCACCACCGAGGTCGTCGAGCGGATCAGATCCGTCGATACCGCCCGGGAACAGGTATGCCGTGGACACCGTATTGAGCGACGTACCCGAAGTTGCCGGCGCCTTGGCGCGCCAATTGACGATCGGATTCAACACTCCGAACGGGCCACAACCACTGGCAGACGGAATAGCGAAATCGGTTGTCGCACTCTTGACCGGGCTGACCTTCAACGAGCCCGACGGGCGCTACTTCGAAAGCCGGACTGGAGTCGGCCGTAGGTGTGAGGTGGAAGTTCACCGGCGCCGTTTCGGATCCCAGGTAGCAGTTGTTGCCGAGGAACGCGTTGTTGATCTTCATCCGAACCGGAAGGCTGATGTCCATGTTGGTGATCAGATCGTTGAAGACGGGCACGCCCACCGCCTGCACCTCAGCCGTGACTCCCGCCAAACCGAATAGATTGTTGAACGGAAGATCGATACCGAGTACTCCACCCGGCACGGTCATCGGCTTGGCGTAAACACCGAAATGACCGTCATCGCGTGGCAGAAGAACAGTACTCACACCCTCGCCCGCACCGGCCTCTGCCGCGATGATCATGTCACCGTCACCAATGGGCAGGTTGAACCCGTTGTTGTTGAAGGTCCCGCTGTTGACCACAACGGACACACAGGATTCGGCGGTCGCCGGACAAACAGCAGCCCCGGGAATCGACTCGGCCATCCCCCCGAGCGGCATGGATTCCGCCGAGATCCTCTATGCCGACGGAACCTGCAACGCAATCGCCCAGGGCATGCCGCGATCCGAGGTGCTCGCAGAGTTCAAGGCAGTTGGCGACGTGTATGCCCAGATCACTCCGATGCCGTCACAGCGAATCGCCGAAATCTATGTGGAGACAGCAGAAAACACGTATTGCTGATCAGGCTTTACCGGCCAGCCAGTTGTGCAGCCACGACGTCGCCGTTGTGCCCGAACCATCGACCACATAGCGGGTGTAGTCGGTATGGACCTGCGATCCGTAAAAATCGACTAACTGATCGACACGTCGATCGTTGGCACCGGGATCAAGTTGTGCCATGAGAGCGGGAAGCCCACCAGCAGTGATCAAGTCACGAACGATCACAGCCGCCTCGTCGCGCAACGAGAGAGCCGTTGCCGGAGTGGGATCGGAAACTTGCGCCATGAATCCGGCCAGACGCATCACAAAATCGTCTTCGGGCGTCGAGCAGTACAGATCGCCCGCAGCACACAGAGTGACGGTATCGGCTGACAGCCAACCGAATCCGCCGATCCGAGCACCACTGGCGCCGTTACCGCCAACCCACGGACCGATCAACACATCGGACTCGGCGCGACGCGGATCGGACAGCAGACCGACTCCCGCAACACGATTGGGCGGAACGACGCCGATGCCTGTCCCGATTTCGGCTGCGAGGTCGCCGGCCGCGTCGGCGCCCTGGCTGTACCCGACTATCGCGAATCGAGTGTCGCCGCACGACGCCGCCATCGCCCCGATCATGCCGCGCGCATTGTCGACCGCCTGCCTTTTCGACCTGGCGTAGACATTCGATTCCCATGGGAAAGCGGTGGCCGAGTACGTGACGTAGTCGGTTCGCACCGACGACGGGAGGCCACTGGTGACCGGCGCGAGCATGCCTGCACCGGGCGAAGCGCCTGAGGGCTCCCACGTTCCCGGAATCGCTACGACATACAGTTCGGGGCAGGGCGCTGCGGACGCCGTCGGTGCGCCGACGGCCTGCACTACACCAGCGGCCGCAACAACCGACAACATCGCAACAAAGCGCTTTGCACCCATCAAACACCCCGCATCCGATCGGGCAGACCCCTGTAGTCACCGCAGATATTTGAGCAGCATACTTGGTCAGAGCCCTCCTGTGGCGACCTCAACCAGTACTTTCATCCGGCGACCAGCGGACGCCGCCTCAACTCCTTCGACCACGATGTCCGCAAGGGGGACACATTCCACCCAGTGGTCGAGTGGATAAGCGCCCGACGCCATCCGGTCGATGACGCTCTCGAATTCCTTACGCGAACACGAGAGAGACGACATCACTCGTGCCTCGGTCAACATCAGCGCATACGGGTTGAACTGGAGCGGTTCCTTGTACGTCGCTACCAGGACGACTGCGCCGCGCGCTCGCACCGATGCCAGTGCACTCTCGACTGTCGCTGCGACACCGGCACATTCGAACACCGCGTCGGCGCCGTTCCCGTCCGTTCGCTGGGCGACGGCCGCAGCCAGATCATCGATGCCGGGATCGATCACGTCGAACCCCATCTTCGTGGCCACGGCTTGGCGTACCGGCGACGGCTCACTCAGCAGAATCCGGTCCACTCCACCGGCCCGGAGGTTGAGGGCAGTCGCGATACCGATGGGCCCCGCTCCCAGGACGAGCGCAAACTGACCTGCCGCCGCGCCGGAGAGGTCTACCGCATGCAGTGCGACGGATAGCGGTTCGATCACCGCGCCCTGCCTGAGAGTCACGGAGTCCGGAAGAACATGCACGGCACTTGCCGGAACTGCGGTGCGCTCCGACAATCCTCCGCCATGCGCGTTGATCCCATGGAAGGCCGTCATTACACACAGATGCTCGAGACCGCTACGGCATCGCGCGCATTGACCACAGCAATAGTTGGGCGCCACCACTACTCGGTCTCCGACAGCCACGTCCACGACACCGGCACCGATCTCACAGATGATTCCGGAGAATTCGTGGCCGAGGACCTGCGGTCCACACGCGCCAGTCAAGGGATGCGGCTGATCGGAAATCCCGTAAGCGTGAATCAAGCCGAGGTCGCTGCCGCAGATGCCGTTGAACGCCACCTCGACCATCACGTAGCCCTCGCGAAGCTCCGGTTCCGGAATATCCTCGACGCGAAGGTCGTCGACGCCATACAGGACAGCCGCCCTCATGCCTTTGCCGCCAATTCGTCTTCGTACTTCTTTGTCATGTGCGCAATCGCGGCATGTTGTGCCTCGTTGTGACTTTCGCGTACCTTGCCCGCCCTGGTCGCCGCGTCGAATGTGGGCTGCGACTGTCCCTGGAAGTGCGGCGCCACTTGCTGCGCGATCAACTCGAACGAGCGCCGAGTTGCGGCGGGGTTCGCCCAGTCGGTACCCATGATCAGCATCGATCCGAACCCACCTGACTGCTCGACGAGTTTGCCGACCAGTTCCCGCGCCTGAGCCGGAGTTCCGATAACGCCCATGCCGGAGTGGTTCATGTACGCGATCATCTGTTCCATGTCGGCGCCGCCGGAGCCGAAGTGCGGGAACGCCGCGACCTTGCCGAAGTAGTCGATCCACTCTCCGAGCCCGAACCGCACATCTTCCTGCGCTTGCTCTTCCGTCTCCGCAATGTGCATGGGGCACACCAGTCGCCACTGGTCACGATCGACGACGGTACCGAACTCGGTGGCACGTTCCTCCATGATCCCGAAGTGATGACCGAGCGCGTCGAAGCCTTCCGGCGTGAGGGTCGCACCGATCGAGAGCAACCCCAGACCGTGCTTACCGGCCAACCGGGGTCCGGTCGGCGAGGCCACTCCGGCGACCACGATGTCGAACATCGGGTGCGAGTACGGACGAAGCTGCAGTTGCGCGTCGACCAGATTGTGCGTCTTGGTCTTAGCGGTGACGCGCTCACCGTTCAACAGTCGTACCACGATGTCGAGGTTGTCCTCGAGCAGTTCGCGGCACTCCGTGGGATCGAGTCCGATCATCGACGAGTCGGTCGGCAGTGAACCTGGACCGACACCGAGCATTACGCGGCCACGAGTGAGGTGATCGAGAAGCACCAACCGGTCCGCGACCCAAAGTGGGTTGTGGTAACTGAGCGACGTCACACCGGTGCCGAGCTTGATCCGTTTGGTGCGTTCTGCCGCTGCGGCGATGAAGATCTCGGGGCTGCCGATGATCTCACTGCCCGCGCTGTGGTGCTCACCGATCCACGCCTCGTCGAAATCGAGACGATCGAGGTGCTCCACCAGCTCCAGGTCACGTTGCAACGCGAGCGTCGGGTTCTGTCCAACCGCATGATGCGGTGCTACGAAAGCACCGAAACGTAGCCTGCCCATGGAAATACTCCTCAATATCGATTGAACCAGTCGATACGACGCTAGAATTAGTTCTAGCTCAGCACCAGTGCACTTTGGGGGACATCAGTGAGTGACATCGCGTTGACCGCCGTCGAATACGAGCGGGTTTTCGCAGTCCTCGATCGCTGCGATTCGGTGCGAACGGTGACGGAGTTCCGGGACGTCATAGTCGAGGCGATACCCGCAGCATTCCCCATCCGGCACGCATCCTGTTTCGTAGGCGACACCTTCGAGAGCCAGTTCACCGACCGGAACGCCACGGTCACAGCTGCCGGCTCCGGCTCCGGCAGCTGGGAGACGATCAAGGCGAATTACCAAGAACATTGGGCACGCCACGACGTATTCAATCTCCCGCAAGCACGGCAGCAGCTCCAATCGACAAGAGTCGCGTCACTTTCCGAGTTGGGCGGGCTACCCAAGCCTGCGGCGGTTTACGTTCACGAATATCTTCATCCGCACCAGATGCATTCGATCACTGCGATGCACCTCGATCTCGCGGCGGGCGGGCATGCACTGATCGGGCTGTTCGATCCCGACAAAGATGCGATAAGGCCGAAAGATCTTCTGGCTCTTCGACTCTTGGCCCGGCAGCTCTCGATACTCACTCGCGGCCTCCAGACCCTGCCAGGACTCGACCTGTTTGCAAAGCTCACGGCACGCCAACGAGAGGTAGCAACATTGGTCGCCGACGGCCGCAGTAATGCCTCGATCGCCGGGCAACTGAATCTCACCCAGGACACCGTCAAGAAGTACGTCAGCCGAATCCTTGCTGCGACCGGATGCGCGTCCCGCACCGAGCTGGCGATCGATGTTCGACGCCAATCTTTCTGATCAGTCGCCACTCGGATAAACCGGCTTCACGAAAAACCGCACCCCACCGTCGTGGTGGGGTGCGGTTTTGTCTTATCTCGTGCGACTAGCGCTGCGGAGCCGCCGTCGGGAGGATCGGAGCCGGAAGCGCCGTCTCACCTTCGAGGTAGGTGTCCACAGCGGCTGCTGCGGAACGCCCTTCGGCGATGGCCCAGACGATCAGGGACTGACCGCGGCCCATGTCGCCGGCCACGAAGACACCGTCGACGTTGGTGTTCCACTTGGACGTACGGGCGACGTTGCCGCGCTCGTTCAGGTCGACACCGAGATCGGTGAGCAGACCCGGCTTTTCGGGTCCGACGAAGCCCATCGCCAGGAACACGAGGTCGGCTTCGAGCTCGAAGTCCGAGCCCTCGACCTTCTCGAAGCGACCCGACTTCATCTCCACCTCGTGAGCCTTGAGGCCGGTGACCTTGCCGTCTTCACCGACAAACTTCTCGGTGTTGACGGAGAACAGGCGCTCGCCACCCTCCTCGTGAGCCGAAGCCACGCGGTACATCAACGGGTATGTCGGCCACGGAGTCTGCTCGGCGCGAGTCTCCGGCGGGCGCGGCATGATCTCGAACTGATGGACGCTGGCAGCGCCCTGACGGTGCGAGGTACCGAGGCAGTCGGCTCCGGTGTCGCCGCCACCGATGATGACAACCTTCTTGCCCTTGGCATCGATGGTCGGAGCATCGAGATCACCGAGCTGAACGCGGTTGGCGATCGGAAGGTACTCCATAGCCTGGTGGATGCCGTCGAGTTCGCGGCCGGGGATCGGCAGGTCGCGAGCTGCGGTAGCGCCGCCGGCCAGAACCACTGCGTCGAACTGCTCGCGCAGCTCGTCAGCCGTGATGTCCACGCCCACATTGACGTTGGTCTTGAACACGGTGCCTTCGGCTTCCATCTGCTCGAGACGGCGGTCGATGTGACGCTTCTCCATCTTGAACTCGGGGATGCCGTAGCGCAGCAGGCCACCGATGCGGTCAGCCCGCTCGAAGACCGTCACTGCGTGACCGGCGCGGGTCAGCTGCTGCGCTGCAGCCAGACCGGCCGGACCACTGCCGACAACTGCGACGCGCTTGTTGGTGGAACGAGCGGCGCGAACCGGCTTGACCCATCCCTCGTCGAAGGCCTTGTCGATGATCTCGACCTCGACCTGCTTGATGGTGACCGGATCCTGGTTGATGCCCAGGACACAGGACGCCTCACACGGCGCGGGGCACAGGCGACCGGTGAACTCCGGGAAGTTGTTGGTCGCATGCAGACGCTCGATAGCGTCGTGCCAGTGGTCCTTGTACACCAGGTCGTTCCACTCGGGAATCAAGTTTCCGAGAGGGCAACCATTGTGGCAGAACGGAATTCCACAGTCCATGCAACGGCTGGCCTGGGTCTTGAGGTTTTCCTTCGGGAACTCCTCGTACACCTCTTTCCAGTCGAGCAAGCGCAGTGGAACGGGACGACGGACCGGCAATTCGCGCGAACCGTGCTTCAGGAAACCGCTTGGATCACCCACGAGCTGCCTCCATGATTGCCTCGTCGACGTTTGCGCCGCGGATTTCGGCGTCCTTGATTGCCATCAGTACCTTCTTGTAGTCACGCGGCATCACCTTGGCGAAGTGGGTCACCTGCTGGGACCAGTCCGCGAGGATCCGCGCAGCAACCTCGGAACCTGTTTCGTCGCGGTGCCTTTCGATGACACTCTTGAGCCAGACGTACTCGTCGCCCTCGAGGTCCTCGATATCCACCAGTTCGCTGTTGACGTTGGCTTCGAAATCACGGTCCGGATTGAAGACGAAGGCGACGCCACCGGACATGCCGGCACCGAAGTTACGTCCGGTCTTACCGAGAATGACCACCTTGCCGCCGGTCATGTACTCGCAACCATGATCGCCCACACCCTCGACGACGGCAGTGGCGCCGGAGTTACGGACTGCGAAGCGTTCGCCGACGATCCCACGCAGCAGAGCCTCGCCGCTGGTCGCGCCGAACAGGATCACGTTGCCACCGATGATGTTGTCCTCGGCGACAAAGCCTTCCGCTGCGTTGAGCGGCGGGCGTACGACGATGCGTCCACCCGAGAGGCCCTTGCCGACGAAGTCGTTGGCGTCGCCGTTCAGGCGCAGGGTCATACCGCGGGGCACGAAAGCACCGAAGCTGTTACCGGCGGAACCGGTGAACGTGATGTCGATGGTGTTGTCGGGCAAGCCCTCTCCACCGAACGCCTTGGTGACCTCGTGGCCGAGCATGGTGCCGACCGTGCGGTTGACGTTGGTGATCGCGGACTCGAATACGACCGGCTCACCCTTGTCGAGTGCATTGCGAGCCGAGACGATCAGCTGCTGATCGAGCGCCTTGTCGAGGCCGTGATCCTGCGTTCCGGTGCAGTGGACATCCTGATCCATGAACGCGGACTCGACCTGGGTGAGGATCGGCGACAGATCGAGATTGCCTGCCTTGCTTCCCTTCCAGTGATCGAGAGCGCGTGTGGTGTCCAGCATGTCGACCTGGCCGACTGCTTCGAGCAGCGTGCGGAAACCGAGTTCCGCGAGAAGCTCGCGAACCTCTTCGGCGATGAACATGAAGAAGTTCTCGACAAATTCCGGCTTGCCACTGAAACGCTTGCGCAGCACCGGGTTCTGCGTCGCAACACCAACGGGGCAGGTGTCGAGATGGCAGACGCGCATCATGATGCAGCCCGAGACCACCAGCGGTGCGGTGGCGAAACCGAACTCCTCGCCGCCGAGCAGAGCAGCAACAACAACGTCGCGACCCGTCTTGAGCTGGCCGTCGACCTGCACGACGATGCGGTCACGAAGACCGTTGAGCAGCAACGTCTGCTGGGTCTCGGCGAGGCCGAGTTCCCACGGTGCGCCGGCGTGCTTGACGGAGGTCAGCGGGGTGGCACCCGTGCCACCGTCGTGACCGGAGATCAGAACGACGTCGGCATGTGCCTTGGAGACACCGGCCGCGACGGTTCCGACGCCGACCTCGGAGACCAGCTTCACGTGGATGCGGGCCTGCGGGTTGGCGTTCTTCAGGTCGTGGATCAGCTGAGCGAGATCCTCGATCGAGTAGATGTCGTGGTGCGGCGGCGGCGAGATGAGTCCGACGCCAGGCGTGGAGTGCCGAACCTCGGCCACCCACGGGTACACCTTGTGAGCCGGAAGCTGGCCGCCCTCACCGGGCTTGGCTCCCTGCGCCATCTTGATCTGGATGTCGGTGCAGTTGGTCAGGTAGTGCGACGTGACACCGAAGCGTCCCGAAGCGACCTGCTTGATCGCACTGCGACGCGAATCACCGTTCTCGTCCGGCGTGAAGCGTGACGGATGTTCGCCGCCCTCACCGGAATTGGAGCGAGCGCCCAGACGGTTCATCGCGATGGCGAGGGTCTCGTGAGCCTCGGCGGAGATGGAACCGTAGCTCATCGCACCCGTCGAGAAACGCTTGACGATCTCGCTGGCCGGCTCGACCTCGTCGATCGAGATCGACGGCCGCTTGCCGATGTTGAAGTCGAACAGACCACGCAGAGCCGCAAGGCGCTCCGACTGGTCGTTGACCATGGTCGTGTACTCCTTGAACACCTCGTACTGACCGGTGCGAGTTGCATGCTGGAGCTTGAAGACCGTGTCCGGGTTGAACAGGTGGTACTCGCCCTCACGACGCCACTGGTACTCGCCGCCGACCTCGAGCTCGCGGTGAGCGCGCTCTTCCGGACGATCGAGGTACGCGACGCGGTGACGTGCAGCGACATCGGCCGCGATCTGATCGAGGCCGATACCGCCGAGCTGCGACTGCAGTCCGGTGAAGTACTCGTCCGTCAGCTCCTGCGACAGGCCGATGACCTGGAACAGCTGAGCACCGGTGTACGACGCGAGCGTCGAGATGCCCATCTTGGACATCACCTTCAGGACACCCTTGCCGGCTGCCTTGATGTAGTTGGCGATGCCCTTCTCGAGGGTCAGACCCTCGAGTTCCTTGTTCTGCAGGAACTCGTCGATGGTCTCGAAAGCCATGTACGGGTTGACCGCGGCAGCACCGAAGCCGATCAGGAGCGCCATGTGGTGCACCTCGCGGGCGTCGCCGGCCTCGACGATGAGACCGACCTTGGTGCGCGACTTCTCACGAACCAGGTGGTGGTGCACAGCCGAGGTCAGGAGCAGCGACGGGATCGGTGCGTAATCCTCGGTGGACTCGCGATCCGAGAGCACGACGAGGCGTGCGCCACCCGCGATTGCCTGCGAAACCTGGTACTTGATGCCGTCGAGCGCACGACGGATACCGTCGCCGCCTTCCTTGACGGGGTACAGGCCACGGATGACAACGCTGCGGAAGCCGGGGAACTCGCCGTCGTCGTTGACGTGAACAAGCTTCGACAGATCGTCGTTGTGCAGGATCGGCTGCGGGAGCGCGATCTGCTTGCAGGAATCAGCGCTCGGGTGCAGCAGGTCGCCCTCGGGGCCGAGTGTGGCACCGAGGCTGGTGACAACCTCTTCACGAATAGCGTCGAGCGGCGGGTTGGTGACCTGAGCGAACAGCTGCGAGAAGTAGTCGAACAGCATCCGAGGACGTGCGGAGAGCACGGCGATCGGGGTGTCGGTACCCATCGAGCCCAGAGCCTCGGCACCCGAGAGAGCCATCGGCTTGACGAGCAGGTTGACCTCTTCGCTCGTGAAACCGAAGAGCTGCTGACGCAGAACGACCCGCTCGTGCGACATGTACGTGTACGGGCGATCCGGCAGATCGTCCATGTGGATCAGACCTTCGTCGATCCACTGCTGGTACGGGTGCTCGGCAGCGAGTTCGGACTTGAGTTCGTCGTCGCTGATGACCCGGCCCTGAGCCGTGTCCACGAGGAACATGCGGCCGGGCTGCAGGCGGACCTTCTTGACCACGGTGGACGGATCGATCGGCAGAACGCCGACCTCCGACGCCATGACGACAAGGCCGTCTTCGGTGATCCACAGACGCGACGGACGCAGACCGTTGCGGTCCAGCACGGCGCCGATGACGGTGCCGTCGGTGAAGCACACCGACGCCGGTCCGTCCCAAGGCTCCATGAGAGCCGAGTGGTATTCGTAGAACGCCCGACGAGCGGGGTCCATGCTCTCGTGCTTCTCCCAGGCTTCCGGGATCATCATGAGAACTGCGTGCGGCAGGCTGCGGCCGGCGAGGTGCAGCATCTCGAGCACCTCGTCGAAACGAGCGGTGTCGGATGCGCCCTGGGTGCAGATCGGGAAGATCTTCTCGAGGTTCTCGCGGCCACCGAAGACGTCGCTGTCGATGAGGGACTCGCGAGCGCGCATCCAGTTCTCGTTGCCGGTGACCGTGTTGATCTCACCGTTGTGAGCGACCCGACGGAACGGGTGCGCCAGCGGCCACGACGGGAACGTGTTGGTGGAGAAGCGCGAGTGGACGAGGCCCAGCGCGCTCTCGACACGATCGTCCTGCAGATCCAGGTAGAAACCCTTGAGCTGCGGGGTGGTGAGCATGCCCTTGTATACGAAGGTCTGGCCGGAGAGGCTGGGGAAGTACACCGTCTCGCTACCCGGGCCGCCCTTGCCTGCGCCCGCGCTGCCGAGTTCGTGCTCGGTGCGCTTACGCACGACGTAAGCACGACGCTCCAGGTCCATGCCGGTGAACTTGTCACCCTCGGAACCGATAAAGATCTGACGGAACGTCGGCATCGCGTCGCGCGCCAATGCGCCGAGCGACGAGTCGTCGGTTCCGACCTCACGCCAACCGAGAACCGTCAGGCCCTCTTCGACGACGATCTTCTCGACCGCGGCAGCAGCCTCGTGAGCTTCGGCGTCGCCCTGGGGCAGGAATGCGATACCCGTTGCGTACGCGCCTTCGGCGGGCAGCGAGAAGTCCACGACAGCTCGGAAGAACTTGTCAGGAACCTGCAGCAGGATGCCTGCGCCGTCACCCGTGTTGGGTTCGGATCCGGCAGCGCCGCGGTGCTCGAGGTTCACCAGAGCGGTAATCGCCTTTTCGACGATGTCGCGACTGCGGCGACCCTTCATGTCGACAACAAATGCGACTCCACAGGAGTCGTGCTCATTGGACGGGTGATAGAGGCCCTGGGGGCCTGGAAGTTGCTTCATACCCAGCCTTCGTATGCCATAAATATGCACCGACGACCAGCAACGCTGATGGTCATCAACTTGCAATGCAAGTTCGTAAGCACCGGCACGACGATGTGTCCGGCACAGTCGGTTGAAACTTCTGCGAGTCAACCGTGTAACGAAAACGATAATTCAGAACCCCAGCATGCGCGCAACTAAGGTAGCCCTATATTTGCTCTGAACTGCGGCGATGCAGGACGCCCGAGAGCGCCTCGGAAAGATTCAGGGCTGCGTTCGTGCAGAAAAGTTCCGCTTCACAGGATACCGAATCCCCAGGCAACCGGCCTAAAAGTGCGATAAATGCAACAACTGGCCGCAGCGATAAAGATCAGCTGCGGCCAGTGTGTCTGAAACTGTAGCAAAAGTTGATCGATCAACCAAGGGCTGCTGCGGCATCAATTGTTAACGGAATCTCATTCGTGTGATTTCCCTACGCTCCCTGCGATTTCCGTACGCTCAGCCGCATGACAACAGCGGTGGTCGTGGGCAGCGGCCCCAACGGACTGGCGGCAGCAATCGAACTCGCCCGACACGGTATCGCGGTCCACGTCATCGAAGGCGCCGACAAGATCGGCGGCGGCACCCGCAGCAGTGAATACATTGTCGACGGACTCATCCACGACGACTGCGCGGGCTTCCACCCCACCGCGCTGGCATCACCGTTCTTCCGCGGGCTCGACCGGGAATTCGGCTTCGCCGATCACGGATTGGAGTGGCTCTGGCCCGAAATCGATCTGGTCCATCCACTCGACGACGGGACCGCCGGGGTTCTGTGGCGCGATATCGACCGAACTGCCGACGAGATGGGCGTCGACGGTAAGCGGTGGCGCTCGGTATTCGGGTATCTGTCGGAGCACTTCGACGCGTTGGTCGAGGACGTCTTTCAACCGATCGTCCATATCCCGAAACACCCGCTGATACTGGCCAGGTTCGGCGCCGGCGCGATTCTCCCCGCAGCTGGTTTCGCACGTATGTGGAAGACCCCACAGGCCCGGGCGCTGTTCGGTGGCAGCGCCGCGCACATGTTCGGTGCGCTGACTACCCCACTGTCCAGTGCGGGCGGACTCATGCTCACCGCAGGCGCCCACGCACACGGCTGGCCAGTCGCCCGCGGCGGCTCCGGCTCTATTGCCGCTGCTCTGACCTCCATTCTGCGCAGCCTCGGCGGCACCGTCGAAACCGGAAACCGGGTCACCGACTTCTCCTCGTTGGCCGGCTACGACATCGTGATGCTCGACCTCGCACCCGACGCCGCCGCTCGACTCCTCGACGGCCATCAGCCCGATCGAATTGCGCGGGCCTACCGCAAGTACCGCTACGGACCCGCCGCCTACAAAGTCGACTACGCCGTGCGCGGCGACTCCGACGGAAGCGTCGTACCGTGGACGAATCCACACGCCCGAAAAGCCGGCGCCTTGCATCTCGCCGGATCGATGCCGGAAATCGCCGCCGTCGAACGTCAGACCGCCCAGGGTGAAATGCCCTCAGCACCATTCATTCTCGTGGGTCAGCAGTTCCTGGCCGACCCATCACGATCAGTGGGAGACATCCACCCACTCTGGTCGTATGCACATGTCCCGCATGGATATTCGGGTGATGTCACCGAGTCCGTCACTCGGCAGATCGAACGCTTCGCACCCGGTTTCCGGGACCGGATCGTCGGCGTGCATGTTCGCAACGTCCCGCAGATGGAGGCCTACAACCCCAATTACGTCGGCGGGGACATTTCTGCCGGAGCAAACACACCGAGGCAGCTCATCGCCCGCCCCAGGTTCGGGTTGGATCCTTATGCCACCGGAGTTCCTGGTGTCTTCCTCTGCTCGTCCGCAACTCCCCCGAGCGGTGGCGTCCACGGGATGTGCGGCTACAACGCGGCGCAGTCGGCGCTGAAGACCAGGAACTGAAACGTCCCCGCGGGGACGTTATTTCGAATAAATACATCGCGCCGACTGATTAACGTCTGCTAGCTTCGGGCCATGGGTTCACTCAACTACTAGTACGGGACGCTGCGTCGAGTCTTCTCCGCAGCGGGTCTCGAACACGCCGACCGACCAGGTCGTAGCCGGCGCGTCGCCCTCCCGTACATCCTGCGCTCGACTACGCGCGCACAAGAGAAGAAGTACAACCATGAACTGCGTCATTCGTGGCGGCACCGTCCGCTTCGCCGAACGCGTTGTCCTGCGCGACATTGATCTTGTCATCGGTGAGACTGATCGTGTCGCAGTAATCGGCGACAACGGCGCCGGAAAGTCCACGCTCCTCGGCATACTCGCGGGCACAGTAGCGATGACTTCAGGTGAAAAGCAGATCGAACTCCCTGGTGGCATTGCCATGGCGGAGCAACGACCAACCTTTGCTCCCGAAGCGACAATCGCTGATGCAATCGACACACTTCTCGCAGACCTGCGGCAGATCGAGTCCGAATTGAAGGCAACCGCCGAAGATCTCGCCCATGCTGCGATCGTCGAACAACCCGAACTCCTGAACCGGCTCGGTGCACTAATGGAGCGTTTCGAGTCTCGGGACGGATACCGAGTCGAACAACGGGTCGATGCCGCCCTTGAACAGCTCGGTCTTGGTGGACTCGACCGCACGCGCTTCGTCAGCCAACTCTCCGGCGGCGAACGCGCCAGGCTCGCACTAGCTTCAGCGTTGTCCTCCCGCGCCGAGATGCTGCTGCTCGACGAGCCGACCAACGATCTTGACGACGCCGGCATCAGATGGCTGGAAGATCGCCTCTCGGAGCACCGCGGCGCTCTTGTGGTGGTAAGCCATGATCGCGCGTTCCTCGACCGATTCGCCGACAACATCATTCGCATCGAGGATGGAACACTACGCCGCTACGGAAATGGTTACGCTGGTTACCTTGCCGCACGTGCTGCCGAACAGCGACGAATAGCAAGCGAGTACGAGGCTTGGCAGCATGAAGTTGCACGCCACGACGCACTTGTCACTGCGAATGCGCTTCGCCTTAAAGCGATTCCACGAAAGCAGGAACAGTCAAGCTTTGGCCACGGCGCGTTCCGCGCACGCAGTCGCGATCACGGTGCGACGGGGCGGATCAGGATGGCAAAGGAACGTGTCGCGCGCCTGCACTCCCAACCTGCGGCGCGACCAGCTGACCCGCTCCGATTCGTGCATGCGTTTCCAGGTGACGCATCGCCACCGATCGACGATGCCGCAGACACACTCGTAATCGAGGCAATTGCAGTGCGTCTCGAACCTCACGACTCCATGCCTCGCCTCACACTCAGTTCGCTCGAGGTGCATGCGGGCGATCGATGGCTCATTTCCGGGCCGAACGGCGTCGGCAAGACCACGCTGCTGCGTGTGCTCGCCGGAGAACTTGCGCCCACCACTGGCACGCTGTGGCAGCGGTCCGGCCTTCGCGTGGCCTGGTTACGTCAAGATGTGGCGTCCAGTTCTCGACAGAACGTCCTCGACGCCTTTGCCAGTGCCACAGGCAATTATCGCGATGACGCCGCCCAGGCACTACTGCGACTCGGACTGTTCCATCCCGACGATCTGAGTCGCAGTCTGTCGGTTCTTTCCGTCGGTCAACGCAGGCGATTCGAGGTTGCGGTAGCCGTAACCGTGCCGAGTGACGTCCTGCTACTCGACGAGCCCACCAATCACCTTGCCCCGGAATTGGTCGAGCAACTGGAGGACGCACTGAACGACTACCCCGGCGTCGTCATCACCGTGACACACGACCGTCGGTGGCGAGAACGAGCCGAGGCGATCGGGCAGATACGTCACTTGAAAGTAATGTCTGGAGGCAACGTCCTCTGATTCGCGGAAATTGTGGCTGAAACGTCCCCGCGGGGACGTCTTTTCGGACAAAGCGGAGGGATACAACGTTGGACGACCCACCGGAAGAGGCATACGGGCGGGTGACGAATCCGGAGCGATTCGCTCCGTTGATATCGGCTGCCGAAGAGTTGATCCGCGATCTGGTATCCAGGTTCGACGTGACGATTTCCCGCGGTCCAGCGGCGCCGTCGAAGTCGAAGACTGTTGCGATGTTGGAGACGGTGCGGATAACTCCCGTTCGCCGGGACCAAGCACCGCTCACGATCACTTTCACGTCTTTTCCCGGGCTGTACCTCGACGCAGGCGCGTGGCAGCACATCGCGCTCCCCTCCTGCGGATGTGATGCGTGCGGTGAGGATGCCGAAGACGTCGTACGGGAATTGGCTGAATACACAGAAGCTCTGACCGCCGGGCAGCTCTCCGAACGCATCAGTGGCAATCTTCGGCCAGTGCTCGAACATTCCTGGGACGGCAATGGCTGGGGGCGTAGCGGCAAAACGCCTCTGTCCGGGGAGCGAGCCGCTGAGCTTCGGGTCACACCGGTGCAACCGCCAGCGGATGGGCGGTGGAGGCCGTGGTCAACGACGC
Organism: Rhodococcus sp. ACPA4; assembly: GCF_002300185.1. Lineage (NCBI taxonomy): Bacteria > Bacillati > Actinomycetota > Actinomycetes > Mycobacteriales > Nocardiaceae > Rhodococcus > Rhodococcus sp. ACPA4. Next base: position 4,565,631 of record NZ_NSDY01000001.1, on the reverse strand, counting down.
TGCCCTCTTAGACTGAAATCTCAGACGCGAAAGAGAGGAGGCTGAGGTGGTCGATAAAACCGGGGTAGCCGCTACAACAGTGGCCGAGGTGATGGCCGAATTGGCCGCGCTCGAGGATCCGAAGGTCCGCGCGGTGAACGAGAAGCACGGCGACAACCACGGCGTAAACCTCACCAAATTGCGCGCCATCGCGAAGCGGCTGAAGACGCAGCAGGAACTCGCACAACAGCTTTGGAAGACGGATGACACCGCGGCTCGCTTGTTGGCGATTCTGATCTGCCGTCCGAAGGCGTTCGACCGCGACGAGTTGGACGCCATGTTGCGGGAGGCCCGCACTCCCAAGGTTCACGACTGGCTCGTGAACTACGTAGTGAAGAAGAACCCGCACTCCGAGGAACTGCGCCTCGCCTGGTCAGGCGATTCGGATCCAGTGGTCGCGAGCGCCGGTTGGGCACTGACCACCGAGCGCGTGGCGAAGAAACCCGAGGGCCTCGACCTAGCGCGTCTGCTCGACGTCATCGAGGCGGAGATGAAGGACGCCCCCGATCGCTTGCAGTGGGCGATGAACCACACCCTGGCTCAGATCGGGATCGAGCACGCCGAGTACCGCGCCCGGGCAATCGACATAGGCGAACGGCTGCGGGTACTCGAGGATTACCCGACTCCCCCGAACTGCACATCTCCGTTTGCACCCATCTGGATCAACGAGATGGTCCGACGACAGAACAACGCGTAATTTCCGGACTACCTCAACCAACAAAAAACGAGGCCACAAACTCGAAAGAGTTTGTGGCCTCGTCTGTGGTGGGCGAAGGGGGACTTGAACCCCCACGTCCCTAAGGACACTGGCACCTGAAGCCAGCGCGTCTGCCATTCCGCCACTCGCCCGAGCAACGTCGAAACATTATCACGACAACATTTGAAACTTCTATTCGTACTGGTCACGGCATGAAACGAAGAACACAGGGTACTTCAGTGGGAGGAACCGATATCATGCAGGAACCAGAGGCAGATACTGCCGAACAGCCGTTTGACAGTACCGTGGAACCTGACAGCAGTTCGAACGACACGCGAGTGGGCGATGCCGGCGCTAGTTGCCGAGCATTTTTCCACCGGGAAATGCGAAGCGAGAGGAGACCCCGATGGGCATCGTTCAGCGTTTTGAGCGAAAGCTTCAAGGAGCTGTCGGCGACGCATTCGCACGTGTCTTCGGCGGCGGCGTCGTACCGCAAGAAGTAGAGGCTGCGCTCCAACAGGAAGCGCGCGACCGCGTCGAGCACCTCGGCGGCGGAATTCTCCTTGCCCCCAACCACTATGTGATCACGATCAACAATTCGGATCACGAGGAGTTGGCGGCCGACCGCGACCTCACTATCAAGGCTTTCAGCCGGCATCTGCAGGATTTCATCCGAGATCAGGGCTGGCAGACGTATGGCGATATTTCGGTGACTTTCGAGCCCTCGCCTACATTGCATACCGGTCAGTTCCGCACCCGCGGCACTGTCGACCCGGACGACGATGCCGACCAAGCATCGCCCCGGTCCAATGTTCCGCAGGTATCGTCTCGACCGCCACAATCACCTGCACCTATTGTTCCCCTTGTTTCGAATCCAGTCCCGTCACAACCAGGAGCCGGCACCATGACGCAGAACTCAGGCTACGAGTCCAGCCGCGAACCGGCTGGTCGCCAGCCCGATCAGCAGCCGGCGCGCAACGGATACTCACACGACGACGGCAACTACCCGGCACCACGGGGCCAGGAAGCGCCGCCGCAGAACGGGTACGACCGCGGCGACGGTTACCGCACCGGTGACGATCAGCCGCAGCAGGCGCCCTACGACCAGGGCGGGTACAACCAGCAGGGCTATCAGCAGCAGCCGTACAACAACAACCAGCAGGCGTATCAAGGCAGCTACGACCAGCAGGGTTACCAGCAGCAGCCCTACGACGCTCAGCAGGGCGGCTACCAGCAGCCTGCCTACGATCAGCAGTCCTACGACCAGGGCGGTTACAACCAGCAGGCGTACCAGGGTGGTTACGACCAGCAGGGTTACCAGCAGCAGCCGTACGACGCCCAGTCTTACGATCAGGGCAGCTACGACCAGCAGGGTTACCAGCAGCAGCCGTACGACGCTCAGTCTTACGATCAGGGCAGCTACGACCAGCAGGCATACAACAATCAGGGCGGCAACTACGACCAGACACAGTCGTACGCCCAGCAGGGTTACAACCAGGGTGGTTACGCGCCCGCAGCCCCGCAGGCTGCTGTGACGGCAACCCTCCAGCTCGAGGACGGCAGTGGACGCCACTTCCAGCTCCGCGATGGCAGCAACATCATCGGCCGCGGCCAGGAAGCACAGTTCCGTCTTCCCGACACCGGTGTTTCACGTCGTCACATCGACATCCGCTGGGACGGCCGGACGGCAATGCTGTCCGATCTCGGTTCCACGAACGGCACCACAGTTAACGGGGCGCCGGTTCAGGACTGGCAACTCGCCGACGGCGACATCATTCGCGCTGGTCACTCCGAGATCTTGGTCCGTATCCTCTGAGTGTGACGAAGGTTGCTGGCGAATATTCCGATAACAATCGAACATAGGGCGGTCCGTCGGCGCGCCTCCGGCACTCCATGTCAGTATCGTGATCTTTCGGGGCCCCGTGCCCCATATGATGCTGCCAGTCGACAACGCTCGAACCCTTGCTGCGGCGGGGATCGAGCCATAGAAGGAGGTGGACAGCCGTGCAGGGCCTGATTCTGCAACTCACACGGGCAGGCTTTCTGCTCCTCTTGTGGCTGTTCGTCTGGGCAGTCCTGCGCACGCTGCGGTCGGATATCTACGCCGGCTCCGGAGTGCGTGTTCCTCAGCGGTACACACGCGCCGGGAAAGTCCTCCCCTCCCTCGGTAAAACGAAAGTGCCTCGCTATCTGGTCGTCACACAGGGCGCTCTCGCCGGCACTCGCATCACGTTGGGTTCGCAACCCGTCATGATCGGTCGCGCCGACGATTCCACGCTGGTCCTGACCGATGACTACGCGTCGACGCGCCATGCGCGGCTCTCCCAACGCGGGGCCGACTGGTACGTCGAAGATCTTGGTTCCACCAACGGCACTTACCTGGACCGCGCCAAGGTCACCACGGCTGTGCGGGTCCCGTTGGGTACCCCGGTCCGTGTCGGCAAGACGGTAATCGAGTTACGCCCGTGACCCTTGTTCTCCGCTACGCGGCGCGCAGCGACCGTGGTCTGGTGCGCTCCAACAACGAAGATTCCGTGTACGCGGGCGCTCGCCTCCTGGCTCTGGCCGACGGTATGGGCGGCCACGCGGCCGGTGAAGTTGCGTCGCAGCTGATGATCGCGGCACTTGCCCATCTCGACGACGACGAGCCCGGCGAGGATCTGCTCGGCAAGCTAGAGGTGGCAACGCGTGAGGGCAACGACTCCATTGCCGATCATGTCGAGGAAGAACCTGAACTCGACGGCATGGGGACAACGCTCACCGCGATTCTCTTCTCGGGCAGCAAGCTCGGCCTGGTGCATATCGGTGACTCGCGCGCGTATCTGCTGCGCGACAACCATCTGACGCAGATCACCCGCGACGACACTTTTGTTCAGTCCTTGGTCGACGAGGGCCGGATCACAGCAGAACAGGCACACACTCACCCGCAGCGGTCGCTGATCATGCGCGCGCTGACGGGCAACGAGATCGAGCCGACGCTCACCATGCGCGAAGCCCGCGCCGGCGACCGCTATCTCCTGTGCTCCGACGGATTGTCCGACGTGGTCAGCGACGAAACCATCGAGAACACGATGCGCGAGGGCTCGCAGGAAGAGTGCGCGGACCGACTCATCGAGTTGGCCCTGCGCAGCGGCGGTCCGGACAACGTCACCGTCGTCGTGGCCGACGTCATCGACCTCGATTACGGACAGTCACGTCCCATCGTCGCGGGCGCCGCGTCCACCGAGGAAGAAGAGTTCACTCCTCCTCCCAATACCGCTGCCGGACGCGCTGCCGCTATGCGTCCACCGCGCGCGACACCCAAACGTGTTGTTTCCCAGCCTGAACCCGAGCCGAAGAAGAAGCGGAACCGGTTGTGGTGGGTGGTTATCGCCGTTGTGCTGCTCGCGGTGATCGGAGTTGGCGCCGTCATCGGACGCACCGTTATCCGCAACAACTACTACGTCGGCGCCGACGAGGGCCGCGTCACGGTGCTGCGCGGAATTCCCGGTTCCGTCCTCGGTTACTCGCTGCAGGAAGCTGACCTGATCGGGTGCGTCGGCGACGACGACGTCCTGACGCTTGTCTCCCCGAACGAGATCCCGAGCGATTGCAACGTCCTCGAGGTGACCGATCTGCAACCGTCGGCGCAGGAACAGGTCAGGGCCGGGCTGCCGTCTGGCAATCGTACGGACGCGCAGAGCCAGATGATCCGTCTCATCGGCGGCGACCTTCTGCCTCGTTGTGAATCGATTCCGTCCACCACGACTTCGGCGACTCCGACGCCGCCGCCGGTGGGAACAGCGGTGGTTCCGACTACCGAAGCGCCGCCGCCACCGGTAGAGCCTGTGCCTCCCGTGGCATCAACCACCACTCCGACACCGACCCCGACCGGAATCCCCGGTCAGACTTGCAGGACGGTCAACTGATGTCGTCCAACGCCACTGCTGGGACGGCTTTTCCGAGCCCGCCCGGAGGTTTTGCTCCGGCGCCGGTCCAGTCCACTCGGCGCAACATGGAACTGATGCTGCTCGGGTTTGCCGTCATCATCACCACGGTGTCACTGCTGCTGGTGGAGGCAAGCCAGGAGCAGAAGATCACTCTGGATCTGGCGAAGTACGCGCTCGCGTACACGGGTCTGTTCCTGATTGCACACTTGGCGATCAGGCGATATGCGCCGTACGCGGATCCGTTGCTGTTGCCGATCGTGGCATTGCTCAACGGCCTCGGCCTGGTCCTGATTCACCGTCTGGACCTGGCCGACCAACAGACTGCGCTGTACAACGGCGTCGAAGCACCATCGCCGGACGCTAACCAGCAGGTCATGTGGACGGCCTTGGCGATTGCGGGTTTTGTTCTGCTGCTGGTGTTCTTGAGGGACTACCGGTTGATGGCCCGGTTCAGCTACACGCTGGGTCTGGCCGGACTGGTGTTTTTGGCGATCCCGGCAATCCTGCCGGCGAAGTTCTCGAGTGTGAACGGCGCGAAGATCTGGATTCGCCTGCCCGGATTCAGTATTCAGCCTGGTGAGTTCGCCAAGATCCTGCTGATCATCTTCTTTGCGTCGGTCCTGGTTGCCAAGCGCGATCTGTTCACCACGGCCGGCAAGCACTTCCTCGGCATGGACTTTCCGCGTGCCCGCGATCTCGGTCCGATCCTGCTCGCCTGGATCGTGTCCGTCGGGGTGCTCGTGTTCGAGACCGACCTCGGTACGTCGTTGCTGCTGTTCAGCACGGTGCTGGTGATGCTGTACATCGCCACCGAGCGCGTGGGGTGGCTCGTGATCGGTGGCGGTTTGCTCGCCATCGGATTCTTCTTCGCCTACAAGATGTTCGGCCACGTCCGCGTGCGCGTCGACACGTGGCTCGATCCGCTCGGCGACTACGCCAACACCGGTTATCAGATTTCGCAGTCGCTGTTCGGCCTGGCCACGGGCGGTATCGCCGGTACAGGCTTGGGCAGTGGCCGGCCCAATCAGGTGCCGTTCGCCAAGACCGACTTCATCATCGCGACCATCGGCGAAGAGTTGGGGCTCATCGGCCTGGCTGCTGTCTTGATGTTGTTCCTGATCCTGATCGTTCGCGGCTTGCGTACCGCTTTGGCTGTGCGTGACAGCTTCGGCAAGCTGCTTGCCGCCGGCTTGTCGTTCACCATCGCGATCCAGATCTTTGTCGTCGTCGGCGGCGTCACCAAGCTGATTCCGCTCACAGGTTTGACGACGCCATTCATGTCGTACGGCGGTTCGTCGCTTCTCGCGAACTACCTCCTGATGGCCATCCTCATCCGAATCTCCGACGCGGCCCGCGCGCCGGTAGTTGCCAAGAAGAAGGGTCCGCCCCCTATCGCCGACGCCAATACCGAGATGATGCCGCGCGTATGAACATTCCCCTACGCCGCGTCGCGATGGCCGTCATGTTGATGGTTGTCGCACTCCTCGCCAACGCGACTTACGTTCAGGTCATCAAAGCCGATGACCTGCGGGCCGACCCCCGCAACTCGCGGGTGCTGCTCGACGAGTACTCACGCCAGCGCGGTCAGATCTCCGCTGCCGGTCAGGTACTGGCCTCGTCCAGCATCACCGAGGATCGGTACAAGTACCTGCGCGAATACCCCAATCCGTACCCGTACGCGCCGGTGACCGGCTTCTACTCGATGCAGTACGGCAGCACCGGCCTCGAGCGCACCGAAGATCCGATCCTCAACGGTTCGGACAACCGGTTGTTCAGCCAGCGATTCTTCGATCTGGTGTCCGGTCGCGATCCGCGCGGCGGAAACGTGGTGACAACTCTCAATCCGGCAATGCAGCAGGTTGCCTACGACCAGTTGACCAGCAAGGGCTACACCGGTTCCGTCGTTGCGATCGAGCCGAGCACCGGCCGAATCCTGAGCATGGTGAGCACACCGAGCTACGACCCGAACCTGCTTGCGGGCCACGACGGCGCCGAGACGACAAAAGCGTGGGACGAACTGAACGCTGACCCAGCCGATCCGTTGGTGAACCGGGCTATTTCCCAGACCTACCCGCCCGGCTCGACGTTCAAGGTGATCACCACCTCGGCTGCGCTCACGAACGGTGCTACCCCGGAGGATCAGTTGACCGCAGCGCCGCAGATCACGCTGCCCGGAACCAGCACCACGCTCGAGAACTACAACGGAAGCACCTGCGGATCCAATCCGACGGCGTCGCTGCGTGACGCGTTTGCGCGTTCCTGCAACACCGCATTCGTCGAGCTGGGTATCAAGGACGGCGCCGACGCCATCAAGGACGAAGCCAAGGCATTCGGCATCGGCCCCAACACTCCCGCCATCCCGTTGTCGGTCGCAGACAGCACCGTCGGCGACATCCCCGACGACGCGGCCCTCGGACAGACCAGTATCGGTCAACGCGACGTCGCTGTGACGCCGCTCGAGAATGCCGTGATCGCCGCTACCGTCGCCAACGGTGGTGTGCGGATGGCTCCCAATCTGATTTCCCAACTGCAGGCACCGGACCTGACCGAACTCAGTGCACCGGCCCCGGTATCGATGGGCCAGGCGATTTCACCGACGGTGGCGGCAACTCTGACCGATCTGATGATCGGCTCGGAGAACTTCACCGGCGGCGAGGGCAAGATCCCCGGCGTCCAGATCGCATCCAAGACAGGCACCGCCGAGCATGGCGTGAATCCGCGCGAAACACCGCCGCATGCCTGGTACATCGCGTTTGCACCGGCTCAGAATCCGACGGTTGCAGTCGCCGTCATCGTCGAGAACGGTGGCGACCGCGGACTTGCCGCTACCGGTGGCTCGGTGGCTGCACCGATCGGTCGAGCAGTTATCGCAGCCGGAATACAAGGGGGCTGAACCATGGCGTTGAACAATGGCGCTTTGATCGCCGATCGTTACCGACTGAACCGTCTCATCGCCACCGGCGGTATGGGACAGGTCTGGGAAGCCACGGATTCCCGGCTCAATCGACGCGTTGCCGTCAAGGTACTCAAGTCCGAGTTCTCGTCCGATCCGGAGTTCTTGGAACGTTTCCGGTTCGAGGCGCGCACCACAGCGCAGCTAAATCATCCTGGCATTGCCGGTATTTACGATTACGGCGAGACGCGGGACAGCTCAGGCGATTCCACTGCCTACCTGGTGATGGAACTGGTCAACGGCGAACCGCTCAATGCCGTGTTGGCGCGCGTCGGCCGTCTTGCGGTTCCGCATGCGCTGGACATGCTCGAGCAGACCGGTCGGGCGCTGCAGGTTGCGCACGATGCAGGTGTGGTGCACCGGGACGTCAAGCCGGGCAACATCCTCATCACACCCGCAGGTCAGGTCAAGATCACCGATTTCGGTATCGCGAAGGCCGTCGAGAGCGCGCCTGTCACGCGCACCGGAATGGTGATGGGCACCGCCCAGTACATCGCTCCCGAGCAGGCCCTCGGGCAGGACGCCACGTCGGCCAGTGACGTGTACTCGCTGGGAATCGTTGGTTACGAAGCACTTTCAGGCCGTCGCCCGTTCACCGGCGACGGCGCTTTGACCGTCGCAATGAAGCATGTCCAGGAGATTCCGGCTCCGATGCCGGCCGACCTGGCGCCCAACATCCGCGAACTCATCGACATCACGTTGACCAAGGACCCGGCCGGTCGCTACGCAAACGGTGGCGAATTCGCCGACGCCGTCGCAGCCGTCCGCGCTGGAAGGCGTCCGCCGCCACCAGGATTGGGCCAGGGCGGCACGCTGCCGCCGACGGGCGCCACTCAGATAATGCCCCCGACCGCCGGCTACGCGGGTCCGGCCGCGATGGCCGCTGACGATGCGGCCGCAGCAGGTGGACTGACCAGTGGCCAGAAGGCGATGGCGTGGGCCGGCGGTGGATTGATCGCTCTGGCGTTGATCATCGGCGGCGTGTGGATCGCGACGGACGGCCCTGACAATTCCTCGCCGGCCGTCGTGACGTCGTCGACAACCACGCGTCCCACGACGACAACAACGCGGCCGACGACAACAACGACGCGTCCCACCACCACCACAACCGTCGAGCCGACCACCACGACAACGCGGCCGACGACAACAACGACCGAGCCGACCACCACGACAACAACGGTGCCGACTACGACGACCACCACCGAGCCGACCACCACAACGACCACAACCACCACGACAACTACAACCACCACGACAAACGCTGCAGAAGAACCGCTAGGACAAGACGAATGACGACACCTCGTAATCTCTCCTCCCGATACGAGCTGGGTGAGATTCTCGGCTTCGGTGGAATGTCCGAGGTTCATCTGGCACGCGACCTCCGCCTCAGCCGAGATGTAGCCATCAAGGTCCTGCGGGCCGACCTCGCGCGTGACCCTACGTTCTACCTGCGGTTCCGTCGTGAGGCACACAATGCTGCCGCACTGAATCACCCGGCGATCGTGGCCGTCTACGACACCGGTGAGGCCGAGACCGACGCGGGACCGCTGCCGTACATCGTGATGGAGTACGTCGACGGCGATACCCTGCGTGACATCGTGCGCAGCAACGGCCCGATGGCGCCGCGTCATGCGATGGAAGTGATCGCGGACGTCTGCGCCGCACTCGACTTCAGTCACCGCAACGGCATCGTCCACCGTGACGTCAAGCCGGCCAACATCATGATCAACCGCGCCGGCGCCGTGAAGGTGATGGACTTCGGTATCGCCCGAGCAATCTCCGACGCGTCCAGCCCGATGACGCAGACGGCTGCCGTGATCGGCACCGCCCAGTACCTCTCACCCGAGCAAGCTCGCGGCGAGCAGGTCGACGCACGTTCGGACGTCTACTCGCTCGGCTGTGTGCTGTACGAGGTCCTGACCGGTCAGCCGCCGTTCTCCGGCGACTCTCCCGTTGCCGTGGCGTACCAGCATGTCCGTGAGGATCCGCCGACGCCGTCGGAGATCAACCCCGACATTCCGCGCGAGCTGGATTCGATCATCCTCAAGGCGATGAGCAAGAACCCCGCCAACCGTTACCAGAGCGCGGGCGACATGCGAAGCGATCTGGTTCGGGTGCTTGGCGGCCAGCGTCCGAGCGCGCCGATGGTGATGAACGACGAGGATCGCACCACGATTCTCGGTGCCGTCGGCAGCGAGACCGGAAATCTCCGCACCGCAGCTGATCCCGTTGCTCCCGTCACCACCGCTGCCGCGAGTAGGCGGGCACCGGAGCCGCCGGCCAAGAAGAAAGGTCTGCGCTACGCGTTGATGGGCTTCGCCGCCGTCATCGTCATCGCGTTGATCGGTGCCTTCCTGTGGCAGGTGAACTCGCCGAAGACGGAAACCGTCGCCGTGCCGACTGGCCTGACCAATCAGCCCGCCGATTCCGCGGAGGCGACTCTCCGCAACGCCGGCTTCAACGTCGAGCGGCAGAACAAGACCGACAAGGTTGTTGCGCCGGGCAATGTGATCACCACGCGCCCGGTCGGCGGAGTCAACCTCGAAAAGGGCAGCACCGTCACGCTCGACGTCTCCACCGGACCGGAACAGGTCGCCATCCCGCGCTTGACCGGATTGAGCCAGGACGACGCCGAACGCAAACTCACCGCCATCGGCCTGCGACTCGATCCCACGATCGGTCAGGCCGCGTCGACGATCGCCGAGGTGGACAAGGTTGTCGGTCAAGATCCGGCGGTCGGGGTTTCGGTTGTTCTCGATTCGGCTGTCTCGATCACCGTCGGTTCCGGTCCCGAACAGGTCCGCGTTCCCGATGTCACTGGCCAGCGTGAAGAGGTGGCGCGACCCAACATCGAAGGTGCCGGATTTGTCGTTCAGATAACCGAGATCGACTCAGGCCTGCCTGCAGGCCAGGTCGTCTCCACTGATCCCGTCGGTGGAACGTCTGCCACCAAGGGCTCGACGGTGACGCTTCGGGTGTCAAACGGCAACAAGATCGCGATTCCCGATCTCACCAACAAGACCGTCTCCGAAGCGTTGACCACGCTGCGTGCAGCCGGTTGGGCGGGAACGGCCGGCCAGTTGGTGCAGACGCAGACCACCACACTGATACCGGAAATGGTCGGCAAGATTCTCTCGCAGACTCAGCCCGCCGGGTCCGAGATCTCCAAGGACGCGGTCGTCACGGTCAGTGTGGGAGCGTTGGGAATTCCCAACCGATAGGTCAGAGTCGGTAGATCAGAGTATTGCCGGCAGGGCTCCACCGAGCGCCGACGCGACCTCAGCTTCGAGGGCCGCGACAAGCGCTTCCGGTGGAGCCTCGCCGCATACCGTCAACCAGTTGGCCAGCATCCGATGCCCACCCTGTGTGAGGACGGATTCGGGGTGGAACTGCACGCAGTGAATGGGAAGTTCGCGGTGGCGCATCGCCATCACGACGCCACTCTCGGTGTGCGCGGTGATTTCCAGTTCGTCGGGAATGGTGTCCTCGAGAACCGTCAGTGAGTGGTAGCGCGTCGCAGTGAACGGATTGGGCAAACCGGCCAGAACGCCGACGTTCGTGTGAAGAACCTTGCTCGTTTTTCCGTGCAACAACTCCGGTGCACGGTCCACGGTGGCACCGAAAGCCGCGCCGATCGCCTGATGGCCGAGGCAGACACCGAGTACCGGCGTCTTGGTTTCGGCACATACCTTCACCAGGTCCATGGTCACTCCCGCACGCTGCGGAGTGCCGGGGCCGGGGCTCAGGAGAATGCCGTCGAACTGCTCTGCAGCCGCATGAAGCCCGCCCGGAGCGGTCAGTCGCGGATCGTCGTTACGCCACACCACGGCTTCGGTTCCGAGCTGACCCAGGTACTGAACCAGGTTGAACACAAAGCTGTCGTAGTTGTCGACGACGAGAATCCTCATAGGAGCAGGGTAAACGCCCGAGCTAACCGCCGGTGTACGCGGGCACTGTGATCTCGCCCGAACTCGCCTGGGTATAGCCGAGACCGAACCTGGTGGCGTACTGCTTGAACACGCGAATTCCCGGTTCGCCGGCCAACGCCGCCTCGAGCTGTTCGGTGTTGCCGATCGCTCGCATCACGTACGGCGGGCTGTACGTCCGACCATGCAGGAGCAGCGTGTTGCCGATACACCGCGGCGCCGACGTGTTCACGATTCGCTGGTCCTGCATCCCGACCGCTTCGGCTCCGCCCGCCCACAGAGCGTTCAGGACACTCTGGACGTCCTGCTGATGGACCACGAGGTCGTCCGGGGTGGCGTCGACGGGATACTTGCCATCCGCATTGCGCGGAGCGTCGGTCATGGTGACGACTACACCGGGACCGGTCATGGCCGTCAGACCCGCGTCGACGGCCATCGCGTCGAGTTGCGCAAGCGCCTCGGCAACGCCGTCGTCGGACCGCGCGGCCTCCACTTGCAGTTCATTCAGTTGCGCCGAGAGTTCGTCGCGCGTCGAGGAGATACCGTCGGCGTTTGCCTGTGCGCTGCGCACAAGATCGGAGAGCCTGGTGCTGTCGGTGACCTGAAGCTGATTTTCTTCGGCCGAACGCGAAGCGGTGGCGACCATCAGTCCCGCCACGAGGCAGACAACAAGGACACCGACGCGCCAGAAGGTGCGTGACCCGGTGTTGCGTGACCCGGTGGACCTGACGGTTTGTCCCACGTCACTCTCCTAGTTCCTGTCCTGGTTCTTCCGCTGTCATGCCCAGTCGGCCCGTGACCGGCCGGACCCAGCTACGTTAGCGTGTAGGTACACATATGCAGGTCACACCGTAAGAGCGAGGACGTTATGCCCAAGTCGAAGGTACGCAAGAAGAACGACTACACGATCAACCCGGCGAACCGCACTCCGGTCAAGGTGAAGATGGGTCCGTCGAGCACGTTGTACGTGTCGGTGATGCTCGGTTTCATGCTTGTCGGATTGGCATGGTTGATTGTGTATTACTTGGCCGCAGATTCGATCACATGGATGAACGACTTGGGAGCGTACAACTTCCTGATCGGCTTCGGTTTCATGGTTGTCGGACTCATCATGACCATGAAATGGCGTTGACCTGCGCGTTCTCGATTTAGTCCTGATCGTGACCGGCTTTCAATTACATGGGTGTCATTCATCCCCAGTGTGGATAACTCCTGTGGACAACCTAGGAAGTTATCCACATGCTCGAGGATGAATTTCATCCACAGCCTCGTGACAACGGCTCGGACGTAGTCTCGTGGGCCACTCCGATGGGTGCTGTCTACGCGATGTTCGCGGGTGGAATCGCGCTTGCGATCGCCGCGATCGTGGTGCCGACGGAGACTGCCGGACGGTTCCTTCTCGCCCTTGCCGTGATCGGATTGTTCGTGATGGCCGGGCTCGCCCTGAAGCAGCGTCCGCGACTCGCCGTGATCGACGACAACGGCACCCCAGCTATCGCCGTGCAGCGTCTACTAGCGCGCCACGTGTTTCCCCGGCCACAGATCGACCGGGTGCGCCTGGTGCGCTACCCGCGTCTGGGTCGACGCGTCCCCATGCTCGAGATCGACATCGTGGACCGTGCGACCGACACCGAGAAACTGTTGATCTTCGGACGCTGGGATCTGGGCACCAACCCCGAGGATGTCCTCGAGGTGCTCACAGTCCACGGCTTGGTGCCGCCCGAGAAGTAGAGTCGAGCGGTGAGTAGTCCGGAGAGCGCAGAGCGCGATCGCCTTCTCGACCTAGCTGCCGACTACGTGCTCGAGTTCGGCGTCTCCTCTGCAACGCTCCGCGGGTTGAGTCGCGCACTCGGCTCCAACAATCGCATGCTCCTCTACTACTTCGGGAGCAAGGCCGGTTTGCTCCTCGAGGCACTACGCCGCGCCGGGCTTCGCTTTTCCGGAATAGCCCACCTCCTCGATCTGATCCGCGATTCCGAGATCCCCATCGCGGACCGTCTCCACGGCGCGTGGGACATCCTCGCCGACCCCGAACTTGTTGCCTACCATCGGCTCTTCTTCGAACTCTTCGGAGTGGCCGCATTCGACTCGGAGCAGTACCGACCACTCCTCGAGGGCGTCGCAAACGAGTGGGCCGACGAAACCGCCCGTGCCATAGCCGAAACCGGCGTCGACGCCGAACTTGCCGAAACTTTGGGACACGAAATCGTGGCCGCGTGGCGCGGGTTCCAGATGACGCTGATCGGCGGTGGGGACAGCACACTGGTCAATCGCGCCGCTCGGCATCTGACGGAGTCGATCATCGCTGCTGCGGAACCGATTACATAGCCAGCGCCGCAAGGTCCGGTTGGACGATGTCGAGGGCCTGCTGCGGAACCGCGACGGCTTCGGTCGACCATCCCCAGATCGAGTACAACTCACGGTTCGGATCGGTGTATCCGTCACGGCCGTGCAGCACGCGGTAGTTGTCGATGCAGATCATCTCGCCGGCCTCGGCGCGAAACATCGGTCCGCTGTCACGCACGTGAGTCACCGTCTCGCTCCATCTACGGACCATCGGCCACTGCGCATCTTCGGATTCACCCTCGATCGGCGCGAGGAAGGGATGGTATCGCGCCTGCTCACGACCACTGGCAACCGTCCTGGCGATGGGCGAGAACGTGGACTGCTGAAAGTTCGGTTCGGAATGGTCGATGTCCACGCTCCAGCAGAAGTCCGCGAGCTCCGCCGTGGACGGATCCAGTGCCAGCAGTCTGGTGAGCTTGACCGCATCGATCAGGAACGAATCTCCACCACTGGGAAGCGCCGGCTGCTTGCACCACAGGAACAGATAATCGGGCGCGTAGTCGCCAAAGGCAAAGCCGTCGTTGTGCGCCGTCATACGGTCCGGCGACATGTCGAAATACCGCTTGCGGCCACGCTTGTCCACCGGCTGCTCGTCGACAACAGCAGCTTCCGCGTCCTGGCTGCGAGCTGTTGCCTCGAACTGGCGTCCGACGCGAATGTACTTGTCACCGAGTAGCTTCGACGCAAACGCAATGGCGTCGGCTTCCGTATGCAGTCCGCCGAACACCGCGGCGCCGTCAAGCGCGATGGCTGCCCGAACTGCCGCCACGGTGTCCACGCGCCGGGGAACGACACTGGCCGTGGTCAGTTGAGAAGAGAACATTCGTGACTCCCTACGTCGAGTTGAACCAAGTGGTTCAACTTCAGAGTAGGGAGGTGGGATTTCGCCGATGTAACTCCGGAAATCGATTCGGTTACGACTGGCGGCGCTCAGATCACCTTGCCGGGGTTCATAATTCCGTGCGGATCCAGAGCATTCTTGATCGCGTGGTGCATCGCGACCACGGCCGGCGAGAGTTCCTGGGCCAGACCACCCATCTTGAGGAGGCCGACGCCGTGCTCACCGGTGACGGTTCCACCCAACTCGAGGGCGTTGTCGATGATCTCGGCAAAAGCGGCCTGGGCACGCGCACGGGCCGCCTCGTCGTCGTGCGGCGTGATCAACAAGGGGTGCAGGTTGCCGTCACCGGCGTGAGCGATATTCGCGATGTGGGTGTCGTGCCGAGCCGAGATCTGTTCGATGCGGGCCAACATTTCCGGAACCGCGGCCTTCGGGACGCAGATGTCCTCGGTCAGCACTGGGCCCAGTCGCTCGAGCGCCGGATACGCGAGACGACGAGCCGAGAACAGCGCGTCGGCTTCTTCCTGGTCAGTGGAGCGGGCACTCCACGTAGCGCCGGAACGGTTGAAACACGCCAACATTCGTTCGGCTTCGGCGTCGCCGATCTCACCGGGAGTGTCGATCCGTCCGAGGAGCACCACCTCGGCATCGGCGGAGAGGCCCATGTTCTTCCACGCGTCGACGGCCAGCAGGCATTGCCGATCGATCAGTTCGAGGGCTGACGGTGTGAGACCTTCTGCGGCAACGGCTTCGACAGCTTTTCCGGCGGCAACAATGGAGTCGAAGTAGCCGACGATGGTGCGTTCGGGATCGCGCTGAGGGCGAAGTTTCACGGTTACCTCGGTGATCACGCCGAGAGTGCCCTCCGATCCCACCATAAGTGCCGAAAGATCGAATCCTGCAACACCTTTGGCTGTGCGACGCCCAAGGCGAACGAGTTCGCCGGTGCCGGTGACCACCTGCATCCCCAACACGTAGTCCTTGGTGACGCCGTATTTGACGCAGCACAGACCGCCCGCGTTGGTCGCGACGTTACCGCCGATAGTCGACCACGGGGCGCTGGCCGGGTCCGGCGGGTACCAGAGGCCTTGCTCGGCGCAGGCCTCACGCAGGTGATCGTTGACCACGCCGGGTTCAACGACAGCCAACCGCTCGAGAGTGTTGATCTCCTTGATGGCGTTCATCGCGTCGAAGGCAATCACTACACCACCGGAGACGGCATTGGCTCCACCGGACAGCCCCGTTCCGGCGCCACGCGTCACCACCGGCGCACCGTGCGCGATGCAGGCGCGGACAACGGCCTGGACCTGCTCCGCAGTGCGAGGACGCACAACGGCAACAGGCATGGCGTACGGAGCCCATTCGGCATCATCGTGCGCGTAGCTCGCCATGATGTCCGGATCGACGATCAAGCGATCCGCATCGATCTGCGAGCCGATCGCCTCGAGGAGCGCGGCGGAATCGACGGTGGCCTGATCAAGCGGAGTCATAATTCCACGATAGTGACACCCGAAATGCCAGCCCATGTAGATTTACTCCAGGAAATCGGCGAATGCATGGGCTATTTCTCCATGCACGGGAGTGACAATGCACGAACAATGGCTACAGATGCTCCTGACCGAGGCATCAACGGATGAACTGATTGCTCATCGTGATCAACTCGCCGAGGCCGCACCTCTTGGCGCGGTTCACGACATCGAACAGGCAGCACGATCCGCTCTCCAACTGCGCAGCCTCCTCGCCCAGCGCCGCCAGCGCGCCACCGAACTGTCCGCTCTCAACGACATCGCAACACTGTTGACCACGATGCACGACCATCACGCGCTACTGCAGGAAATCGTAGACCAGGCAAAACGACTACTCGGAGTAGATCTCTCGTACCTCGCGCTCATTCACGGCGACATCCTGATCATCGAAGTGACCAGCGGCGCGTATACGTCACAGCTACTCGGACTCACCGTCCCGTTCCGCGAAGGCCTCATCGGACGCGTTGTCGAAAACTCCTCTCCCGCATGGACACCGGACTACCGCAATGATCCGTCGTTTGCGCACATCGGCCCCGCCGACGACGCCGCTCGAGCCGAGAACATGCGCGGACTGCTGGCCGTTCCATTGCAGGTGGACGGCAAGATCCTGGGCGCGTTGTGTGCCTGTAAGCGCCAGGAGCGACGCTTCGGCAACGAGGAGGTTGCACTACTGTCCGCACTTGCCGCTCATGCGTCGGTGGCTATCGAGAATGCTCGCCTCCTCGAGCAGTACCGCGCGACGGTCGCGGAAGTCAACGCCGCCAATACCGAACTTGCCAAGCGCACAGCACTTCTCGAACAGACTCTGACGTGGGACCGCTCGCTTACCCAAGTTGTGTTGCGCGGCGGAGGAGTTCGCGAACTGGTGCAGGAGGCGTCGGCGTCGACGCGATGCCCGGTGTTCTTCGTGACCGGCCCGGCCGAAATCCCGTCAGGACTGCAGCACCTGCGTGGCAGTGTGGTGCGCGCCTTCGAAATTCTGGCCGCAGATCGACGTGAACAAGCGCTGACTCTGATCGACGGGGATCAGTTCCTGTTTGCCGTCGAGGTCCGCAGCGCCGGGGATCGCCTCGGCGTGCTGTTCCTGACTTCACGCCAAGATCCCACTGCGGCAATGCGATTGGTTCTCGAACGCTCAGCCCCGGCCGTAGCGCTGGCGCTGGTCGGCGAACGTGCGGCCCGGGAAGCCACCCGCCGCGCCCGCGACGCGTTCCTGGTCGACCTCATCACCCGGCCGGCACCGACGCCGGCCGAGGTGACGGGGCAGTTCCGGCTGGCCGGTCTCAATCCGGACCGCTCGTACACCGTGGTGGTGGCCCGCCCTGCCGACGCCGTCGAACGAACGCGTCGGAGCATCGAGGAGATCACCTTTCCTCCGGGAACCGTTGTTGCCGAACATGGTTCCCGCGTCATTGCCATGATTCCGGGGATGACACCCGCCGAGGTCGCTGCCGCCTGGGTACAACCACCTGAGAATCCCACCGTCGGTATCGCCGATCCAGCCGTCGGCGGAGAAGGTCTGGCGCGGGCATACGTGGAGGCACAGCGCACCGTCGACGTTCTCGAGACTCTGGGCCGAGAATCACAGGTCGAGGCCGCGAGTTCGCTCGGCATTTATCGAATCCTGCTAAGCCGCACCGGCCGAGACGAACTGGAAATGCTGACGCAGCGCTCCCTGGGGCCGCTCCTCGAGGAGGAAACCCGGCGCGGTGTTCCGTTGCTGGACACCCTTGCGTCGTACCTGGCTCACAGTTGCCGGCACTCCGCGACGGCAACTGCCCTCGCGATCCACGCGAACACCCTGTATCAACGACTCGAATCCATCGACCGATTGATCGGCCCCGAATGGCGTCAGCCGGACCAGGCGCTCGATCTTGCGCTCCTGATCCGACTGCGTGCCGGTGCGGGGAAGCTCGGTCAAATCTGAGCAGGATTGTCCGATCGCTTTGCCAACATCACAACAAGGGTTGCAGCACAGAGCATCACGCCGCCCACCACCCACAGGCCCGCCTTGGCGTTTCCGGTCACATCGGTGAGCCATCCCGTGATGTACGGAGCGCCGAAGCCCGACGCGTTGCCGATGGAGTTGATCATCGCGATACCGGCGGCCGCACTCGCGCCCGTGAGGAACGTGGTGGGCAGGTACCAGAAGACCGGCAGCGCGCACAGTACGCCCACAGCGGTGAGCGATACGGCGATCATGACGGTGAACGGCGAATCCAGGTACAGCGCAATCGGAATAGAGACGGCACCGAGGAGCGTCGGCGCAGCCACGTGCCACATCCGCTCACCGGTCTTGTCGGAGTGACGGCTCCACAGCACCATCGCCACGGCGCCGATTGCGTAGGGAACTGCCACGATCAGGCCGGTCTCCATGAGCGAGAAGTCGGTATCGAATGTCTGCTTGAATCCGGCGACGATGCTGGGCAGGAAGAAACTCAGGGCGTACAGGCCGTACGTGATGCCGAAGTACACCAAACCGAATCCGATAACCCGCGGATCACGCAGTGTCTTGGCGGCCGACTGGTGACCGGCGTCGCCGAGTTCTCGTTCCTCGTCTTCCATCGATCGCATGAGCCACGTGCGCTCTTCCAGGGTCAACCACTTGGCGTCGGCGGGTCGATCGGTGAGATAGAACCACACGACAAACGCCAGGATCACCGCGGGTAAGCCCTCGATCAGATACATCACGCGCCACCCGGCCAGGCCGAACAAGCCGTCGCCGTACTGGATGATCGCAGCGGACAGCGGTGCGCCGAGGGCCGACGACAGGGGAAGTGTCAGCAGGAACAGGCCCATCAAACGAACGCGGTACTTCTTGGGGAACCAGAATGTCAGGTAGAGCAGCACGCCGGGGAAGAAGCCGGCCTCGGCGATACCCAAGAGAATTCGCAGGAAGTAGAGACTTCCCACATTCGGTAC
The DNA here is from genome assembly GCF_002300185.1 of Rhodococcus sp. ACPA4. NCBI lineage: Bacteria > Bacillati > Actinomycetota > Actinomycetes > Mycobacteriales > Nocardiaceae > Rhodococcus > Rhodococcus sp. ACPA4. The sequence goes on along the minus strand of NZ_NSDY01000001.1, from coordinate 4,546,452 downwards.
AAAGGCCAGAGCCGCGGCCAGAATGCCCCAGGTGAGCATGATGCGCGCGATCCACAAGCGTGCGCCGAAACGGTGGAGGGCCAAGTTACTCGGCACCTCGAACAGGAGATAGCCGACAAAGAAGAGGCCGGACGCGAGCCCGAACATCGTCTCGGTCATGCCGAGGTCGGCGCTCATGGTGAGCTTGGCAAACGCGATGTTCGTACGATCCAGATAGTTCACGAAATAGAGCAGGATCAAGAACGGAATGAGCCGCCTGGCTACCTTCTTCACCACACGAGATTCGATCTCGCTTGGCGCAACTCCACCGTCAGGGGTGGCGCGATCGGTGGAGGTCATTGCGGGTGGTACTCCTAAGAATGGCCGGAAGCATCGCTTCTACTTACGTGACTCGAGCCACAGTAGAATTCATTGCTTCGTCGCACTATGTGGATTATCTCCACAGAAGAAGTACCGCTATGTGCACTATCTCTAGCCGCTGGTGAGGAACAGCCCCTGCTCGCGCAGTTGCACGACACGCATCACGATGATTCCGATCGTGACCACGGTGACGGCACCAAAAGCGATCCAGCCGATCCGGACTGCTTTCAGCCGATCTTGACCCGCACCCAACCACTGCGGCACGTACAGGAATGCGGCAGCGGCAGCGGCGCCTGCCAGCAGACCACCCGCGTGTCCCCAGAACGAGATGCCTGGCAGCGAAATGCTGATGATCACATTGATCGCGATCACCGAGATGATCGGGACCGGGCTACGACGCAGACGCAGCAGCAGAACCGCCTGCGCGCCCATGATGCCGAAAATCGCACCGGACGCACCCGCGGTCCACGACAGCGACGTCACCGACGCAAAGACCGGTTGAAACGCCATCACCGACGCGCTGCCACCGACCAGCGACACGAGATAGATGCTGATGTACCGGGAGCGGCCCATCACGATCTCCGTGTCGCGGCCCAGGATGTAGAGCGCATACATGTTGACGGCCAGATGCAGGATTCCGAAGTGCAGGAATCCCGACCCGATCAGACGGAACCACTCGCCGCCCGCAACCAGTGCGGGGTTGAGGGCCCAGTTCGCGAAGATCGACGAATCGACCTGATTGTTCATGATGCTGCGCGACTGCACGAGCGTCGCCAGGAACGCCAGGACGTTGAGGCCCATGAGCGTGTACGTCACGACCGGCACCGGCCGCGCCTGCGTCACGGTATTGCCCGCGACGCCACGCACGGGTCGAACATCGCGTTGACCGGCAGCTACACAGTCAACACATTGGTAGCCCACCGCCGCCTCACGGAGGCAATCGGGGCACGCTGGGCGGCCGCAACGATTGCAGGAGAGAGCAGTGGATCGATCTGGATGGCGGACGCACCGCGGTTGGGGCGGGAGGCCCTCACTCGCACCGCCGCCCCAACCGGGGTTAGTCATCTTCGTTGTTTACCTGTTCAGGAGATGGTGATGCTGTTGATGACGACCGGCTCGACCGGGCGATCGGAGCGATCGACCGCGGTGGAGGAGATAGCGTCGACAACCTTGCGCGACTCGTCGTCGAGAACCTCACCGAAGATGGTGTGGCGACGGTTCAGGTGCGGCGTCGGGCCGGTGGTGATGAAGAACTGCGATCCGTTGGTGCCCGGGCCGGCATTAGCCATGGCGAGCAGGTAGGAGCGGTCGAACTGCAGTTCCGGGTGGAACTCGTCGCCGAACTGGTAACCCGGGCCGCCACGGCCGGTTCCGGTGGGGTCGCCACCCTGGATCATGAAACCGTCGATGACGCGGTGGAAGACTGCGCCGTCGTAGAACGGTCCGGTCTTGGCGCCGGATGCGTTCTCGGTGGAGTATTCCTTCGAGCCGTCGGCCAGGCCGACGAAGTTCTCGACGGTCTTCGGCGCGTGGTTGCCGAACAGAGCGATCTTGATGTCGCCGCGGTTCGTGTGCAGCGTTGCGGTTGCGGTCTGATGAGTTGAAGTCACCACCCCATCGTGCCATTGTCTGGCTTCCGATGGATGTGAGGCTGCCAAACCGGGGCAAAAGCCAGCGTTCAGGCTTTCCCAGGCGATCGCCAGTTTCACGGAACCTCGTTACCAGGGAGCGCTGGAATCATTCGAGATGCGCACATCAGCGCAATCACCAACGAAAGGCACACACCATGGACCTGAGCTACCTGACTGATCTTTTCGGCGCCTTCACCGATCTCTTCAGCGCCCTCGATTTCTTCAGCGGATCGCTCGGCTGACACCACACCTGCACTGACCACGCGCTGTTGAACTGTGGGGCTGCGCTCCCGCCCGACTGTGGCTCCACAGCTCAACTACCGCAACAAGATCTAACACATCGACGTGAAATCCAGCGGCGCGGCGGGTAGATGGCGTCCCCGTGGAGTGTCGTCCACCAGAATCCCGTCATGGACGACGACGTGACCACCGACAACAACGGTCACCGGCTTTCCGCGCAGCCGCCGACCTTCGTAGGGCGTGTAGTCGGTGGCCATGTGCAGGTCGGCGTCCGAGACGGTCCATTCCAGATCCGGGTCCCAGATAGCTACATCGGCATCGGAACCCGGCATGATCGAACCCTTGCGCGGATAGAGCCCATTGGTGCGAGCCGGATTGGCAGCCGTCAACTGCACAAAACGACTCGGCGACAGACCGTTGGCCGCAACAAACTTCGAGAATACGACGGGCAGGCGAGTCTCGACGCCAGGCAAGCCGTTCGGCATATGACGAACATCGTGGCGGTGTTGACGCTTCTGAACGGTGTCGTAGCAGCAGTGATCGGAACCGATGGTCGTGATGTGACCGGTGAAGAGGTGCTTACCCAATCCGTCGACGGTACCGCGTGAACGCAGCGGTGGGCAGCACACAAATCGTTCCGGTTCTGAGCCTTGGTACTCCGAATCATCCAGTGTCACATGATGTGCCACGACCTCGGTGAAGGCTACCAACCCACGCTTGCGAGCATCGGCAACCAGTTCGACAGCCGCCGCCGACGATTGATGCACAAAGTACACCGGCGCCCGTTGCGATTCCGCAATAGCCAATACTGCTGCTACCGAGGCTGTTTCAGCTAATTCCGGACGCGTGGTCGCCATCCCGGCCGCATCGATGTGCCCACAACTGGCGGCGGCATTCTGCGCGTCACCGACAATGGCGTCCGATTCGCAGTGAATGATCACCATGCCACCAAGATCACGCGTGGTTTGCATGGTGCGCAGAATGGTGTGTTCGTCGGCCATCGACTCGCCGGCATAGGTCGTGAACATCTTGACCGTGCGGATTCCGGCGGCAGCCATCGTTGCCAGTTGATCGGCCGTTGTATCGTCCCACTCGACGACACATCCATGCAGAGCCGAATCACACAGACCCTCGGTGGCTTTGGTTCGGAGCTTGTCCGCAGCATCCAACGGATCCTCACCCGGCCGGGGAATCGCAAAATCGATGATGGTGGTGGTGCCGCCGAAAACAGCGGCGGTGGTGCACTCGGCGTACGAATCGAGCGACGTGAACTCGCCCGACGTGAATCCGACATGACAGTGCGGATCCACCCCACCCGGCATAACCAGCTTCCCCGTAGCGTCGAGCACCGTCGCACCGTCCGGAATCAGCCCGCCCGGCTCGGCTATTGCAATGATTTTGCCGTCGCGCATCACCAGATCGGCAAGCCCGCTCCACGACGACTCCACCACCGTTCCGCCCCGCACAACAGTGAGTGGGGAGGTGGTCACGACTTACTCGCAAGGTACGCACGCCAGCCGCCGCGGTCGCTGATGTCCACCACTTCGGGACGATCCAGCCACTCGGCCCGTATGCGCATGGACAACGACCCTCGTCCGTCGGCAAGAAGAATCACGCCCAGTTCCAACTCCTCCGGCTCACGGGGCAGCAGTTCGAGTCGAAGGAGGTCGTAGTCGACCTCGTACAGCTCACCGGGCACGGTGAATCCACCTTCGGCCACCGGGTGCAATCCGGGGAATTCGTCTCGCACGGAGAAGAACTGGTAGTTCGGCGCGGTATCGGCCGCACCCAGGAACGTTGCCCCTGCCAGCGCGTCGTTCAGTGTTCCGCCGGACAGTGCTTGCCCGTTCACGAACATCGTCACGGTTGCCATTCTTGTCTCCTCTAGTTCGAATAACGTTGGTATCAGTGAGAGGCGGTCAGTCGCGCCGGCCCGAAGGAACTGACATCGACAGCCGGTTCCTTGCCCTGGACCAGAGCTGTGAGGACGTCGGCCCACAGCGACGCAAAGGTGAACGAATAGGTTCCACCCGCAACAAAAACGCCTGGTGCACTCTCGAGTTCACCGATGATCGGCAATTCGTCCGGTGTGGTCACAACCGGTCCGGTCCAGACGTCGGACAGCTCGATCTCACCGAGGCCCGGCATCAACCGCCCAGTCTGGGCGAGATTGCCCGCGATGCTCTCCTCGCGGATCGGTGCCGCACCTGCAGTCCGGAACTGTCCTGCGGGCCATCCACCGCCGAGCACTATGCGATTGCGCCTGTCCTGCTTGATCGAAATACCCTCACCGACGTGCTGTACCAACACATTCAAGGTTTCGGGCGGGGCGGCAAGGGTGTGCATTTGCAGCGACAGAGCCCGCAGTTCCAGTTGCACGTCGACCATCGCGGCGACCTCTGCCATCCACGGACCCGCAGCATTGACCACGTGGGGTGCCTGCCACGTCCCCTTCGCGGTACTGACGTTCCAGGATTCACCGATCCGCTCGATTGCCGTGACCTTGGTATCGGTAGCCAGCTGCGCACCACGAGCGACCGCTTCCGCCAGGAGAGCCGGGCCCGCGATATCGGGTTCCGCGTAACCGTCCAAGCCGCACCAGCTGGCACCGGCAATGGTCGATCCGAGCAACGGAAGCTCTTGGCGTGCTTCGTCACCGGTGAGAAGACGGGTCGGAATTCCAACTTCCCGTTCCCATTCGTGCTTCTGTACCAGAGCGGCACACTGCTCCTCGGTCTCGGCAACCATGTAACCGCCGCAGCGGACGAGGCCGACACCGCCGGGAACATCGTGCTCGAGCTGATCCCACAACTGACTCGCCGCTAGCTGCAGTGGCAGCAGACGACGCACATCCAGTGCCACACCCTGACCGGGTCGACGCGTGTGAATCGTCTGAATGTGCAAATTTCCGGCCGTCGTTCCCGATCCGGCGCAATTGGGTACCGACCGATCAAGCACCACGACGCGGAAGCCTGCATCGGTCAGTCGAAATGCCGCTGCAGCTCCCACAATTCCGGCACCGATGATCACGACATCGACCTCGCTGGTCATGAACTCAGTGGACATGTGTGAACTCCTTCGACGTATGTGCGCTGGCTTCGGCTATGCCGGATCGATCGATGATCGACTGCAGGGCTTCGATGATGCTCGGGTCGGTGACCGGCAGCAGCGGTTCCCGCACGTGACCGCCTGGCTGCCCCAGCAGGTTCATGACCGCTTTGAGCTGGGGAATCGGTGACGCGTGAATACCGCTGTAGTCACCGTTGATCAGCGCACCGGAAAGTGCGCGGTAACGGTCGGCCCATTCCTGCGCTGCCGCAGCATCTTTTGCGGCAACAGCGCGATAGAAGGGGACACCGAAGGGAGCGCCGACGCCACCGCCGTCGATGTTGCCGTCACCACCGAGTTCGAGAAGCGCGGCCAGTCCGCGGCGATGCAGGAAACTACCGAAAACCCTTACCTGCGAAGAGAACTGCTCGACGGTGTCGAGCATGCTCAGCCAATCGCCGGTGCTGTCCTTGATCGCCACCACATTCTCTAGATCCGCGATGCGGGCGAATAATCCGGGAATCTTACCCATGTCCACCGAGACCCCGCGCGGCCAGTTGTACGCCATGAACGGTAGATCTGTTGCTGTGGAAACACTTTCGTAGTACGCAACCGTCTCGTCGGCCGACGTGTGAACGTACGGCGGCGGGGTCGCAAGAATTCCGTCCGCACCGGTGCCGGCCGCGTGCTTCGCGAGTCGCCGTGATTCGTCAGCCGTGTATGCGCTCACTCCGATCAGCACGGGGAAGCGACCACTCACGGCGCTCACTGCCACCTCGGCGACAAGTTTGCGCTCGGCATGGGTCTGGGAAAACCACTCACCGGTGCTGCCGTTGATCAGAACTCCGTCGACGCCCATACGTGCGTAGAGATCCATGAGCTCGGCAAATGCATCGACATCCACCGCTCCAGCAGCGTCGAACGGGGTGGGAGACGCGGGCCAATAGCCCGACCAAGCGACATCGTCGCGATTCATAGAAGTAGACCTCTCGATGGAGATGCACAGACTGTGCGAATGGGATCGATTCCATACATTGCTCCGAACCGGTAAAATCGTCAAGCCAGGAAACAGACTCGTAACACGGGCATAGTCGAATGAAGCAACCACGCAGTCAATGAAGCCAAGAGGACACGATGACAGTCACCCTGATCGATGTCGCAAACGCCGCCGGTGTTTCGCGAAGCACTGCATCACGCGCATTGAGTGGATCGGCGTTGATCTCTCCGCAGACCAGGGCGGCCGTGCAGGAAGCCGCGCGCAAGCTGCAGTACCGCCCCAATCGCGCCGCGAGCGCGCTGCGCTCCCGGCGGTCACACCTCATCGGTCTCGTGATGAACAACCTGCTCAACGCGTCGTTCCACACGGTCGCCGAAGTAGTGCAAAAAAGAGCGTCGGACAAGGGTTTTCAAGTCATCCTCTGCATCACAGACGCTGATGTGTCGCGTGAACGTGACGTGCTCGAGATGCTGGCCGAGCACGGCGTGGACGGGACGATCGTGATCGGTAGCGGCCGTAACGCCACCGCGACCAACGACCTGCTCTCGGGAAGCGCCGTCGTCAACCTCATTCGGACTGTGGAAGGCAGCAAAGCACCCAACGTTCTTGCCGACGACATCGACGGTGCCATGTTCGCTACCCGTCATCTACTCGCACTCGGCCACCGCAACATCGGCTATATCGGCGGCACCGACGACGCGACGTCCGGCCGTGAACGGTTCGAGGGATACCGCCGCGCGCTGGCAGAGTACGGCGTCGAGGTGGATGAATCACTGGTCAGAAAAGGCTCTTTCACAACGTATTTCGGAGCCGAGGCAATAGGTTCCCTGCTCGATCACGCGCCGAAGATGACTGCGTTGTACGCCGCCAACCACGAAGCGGTTTTCGGCATCCTTCCCACCCTCGTCGGCCGTGGCGTGAGCATTCCGAACGAGTTGTCCCTGGTGTGCCACGAGGACATGCCGTGGCTAGAGATGTGGCAACCCGCGATCACCACGATTGACAACGGTGCAGTACAACTGGCCAATGTCGCAATGGATCTTCTTTTCCAGCAAATAGATTCGGGGAAACTCGGCAAAGAAGACCATGGCCGTACCTACCGGATCGGCTCGACGCTGATCGACCGAAATTCCTGCGCGCCACATGACGGAGGTCACTGAAAACAGCAACGATCGTGGCGCACGACACGCTGTTTCGTTAACAGTTCGTTTCGTCGGTATCTCTCGCGTTAACGGCGTTGACCCTTCATCAATCGCGTGCCAAGCTCAGTGCAATCGATCCCATGAAACTGATTCGGACGATTCAGAGCCTCCCCAAAATGTGCTTTGGAGCCCGAAAAAAAATGTACGCGGAAGCCACTCCCGAAAGGCAACTCGAAAAATGCGCAGAATCCTCGCAGTCGCAGCCGCCACCGCTTTGGCAGCCACCCTCACAGCCTGTGGATCGGGAAGCGACGACACTGCCGCTCCCACCGACTGCACCCCCACGCTGGGATCATCGGACCTCGCAGAAGAAGGCACCCTCACCATCGCCACCAACGCCACGCTCCCACCGATGCAGTACGTGGACGAGTCAGGCAAGGTCGTCGGAATGCGCGTTGACCTGGGCAAGGAGATCGCGAACCGCCTGTGCCTGCGCGCCGACTTCGTCAACATCGAGTTCGACGCCCAGATCCCCGGCGTGCAGAGCGGCCGTTGGGACATGATCGACACCGGGATGTTCTACACACCGGCTCGCGCCGAGACCATCTCGCTCGTTCCCTACGAGGTACAGGCGGTATCCGTCTCGGTGCCGGCAGGAAACCCCGAGTCCATCTCGTCCGTCGACGATCTGGCCGGTAAGACCATCGCCGTCGAGGCACCGGGATACGAGTTCGACACGCTCAACGCATTGAACGAGACATTCAGCGCCGCCGGCAAGCCGACCATGAACGTGCAAACATTCAAGACGAATGCTGATGCTTACCAAGCACTTTCGGCAGGACAAGCGGACGGGGCGGCGATCGTGAGCTCGGTAACCTCCTTCTATCAGAAGGACGGCCGCTTCGAGACGGGCGTCGACGGTATCAACAACTCACCCTTGGCCCTCGGATTCTCCCAAGGCAGCAAAACTGCCGTCGAGGTGGCGCGCGTCCTCACCGACATGCGTGCCGACGGCTACCTCCCCGCTCTGTTCGAGGAATACGGCGTCGACGGTTACGACGGCGATATCTCCGTCAGTACCGGCCCGCTGCAGCCCTGAGCTCCGCTCATCTTCAACCCTGAGCTCCGCTCATCTTCAACGCTGAGCTCCGCTCATCTAGCCGAAAGGTAACCCCATGTGGTCCTGGGATGCATTCTTCTCGATCTTGACCAGTAAGCAGCTGCTCGAGGGCGCATGGGTCACCATCTGGCTCACTGTCGTCAGCATGGTTCTCGGCCTGATGCTGGCCGTCGTCGTTGCTGCGGCACGCTCCTCCCGCTGGTGGATTCTGCGGGCAATCGTCGGCTTCTACGTGTGGTTGATGCGCGGCACTCCCCTACTGGTGCAATTGGTCATCATCTATACCGGCTTGCCTCAGGTGGGAATCAAGCTCGGAGTCATCGAGTCCGCCCTCCTCGGGCTTGTTCTCAACGAAGCCGCCTACCTGTCCGAGATCGTCCGGTCCGGACTGATGTCGGTGCCGGCCGGTCAGACCGAGGCGGCCCGGGCGCTGGGCATGTCGCCGTTCAAGGTATTCCGAGTTGTAGTGCTACCCCAGGCATTTCGCGTCATGATTCCTCCGCTGGGCAACAGCTTCAACGGATTGCTCAAGACCACAACCTTGGTATCGGTCATCTCGGTCCAAGAGTTGTTGCGGCGCACACAGTTTCTGGTACAGGTCAACTTCCGAGTACTCGAAGGCCTGTGCGCGGCGGCCCTGTACTTCCTCGTCCTGACCACTGCCTGGGGAATGATTCAGCGTGTCCTCGAATCCCGCGCCGGCCGGGGATACGACCGTAACTACAAGCGCAAGAACACTTCCGGCGATGCAAAAGTCGCCGAGTCGGCTCAGCTAGCGGAAGCAGTGAACAGATGACCACCACCGACATTGCCGCCGCCACAACGGTTGTTCGCGTCGAGAACATGATCAAGTCCTTCAACGACGTCCGGGTACTCGACGGCATCGATTTCAGCGTCGCCGAGGGCGAAGTTGTACTGCTGCTCGGACCGTCCGGTAGCGGCAAGAGCACCCTCCTGCGCACCCTCAACTGCCTCGAGATCATCGACTCGGGGATCGTCGAAGTATGTGGCGAATCGATGGGCTACGTCGACAGCAACGGCAAACGGCGCTTGCGCAGCGAAGCACAGATCGCGAAACAACGGCAGGGCACCGGGATGGTGTTCCAGAATTTCAACCTCTTCCCGATGATGACCGCCGTGGAGAACGTCGCAGCCGGCCCACGTCACGTACAGGGAGTACCCAAGGACGAAGCCCAGGCGCAGGCGCGCGAACTCCTCGCCCTGGTCGGGTTATCCGACAAAGCCGAGAACTACCCCTCCCAGCTCTCCGGCGGACAACAACAACGCGTGGCCATCGCCCGAGCACTGGCCATGAAGCCGAGCGTCATGCTTTTCGACGAGCCGACCTCGGCGCTCGACCCGGAAATGGTCAAGGAGGTGCTTGACGTGATGGTCCGGCTTCGCGACGAAGGTATGACCATGGTGGTGGTCACCCATGAAATGGCATTTGCCCGCGCTGCCGCGGATCGCATCGTTTTCATGAGTGACGGCAAGATCGTCGAAGACGCTGCTCCGGATCAATTCTTCGACAACCCTCGGAATCCTCGCACCCGGGCGTTCCTGGGGCAGATCCTGTGACAAAGTGGAGTCATGACACGAGTGACCGAGTCCCTCAGCAGCCAGATTCCCGACACGTTCGACCAGGCCGTGGCCCGCGTCGAAGACTCTTTCGAGGAAACAGCAACCCGCATCAAGGAATCTGACGCAGCCGACAACGCCCGTCGCATCGCCGCTGTGGTCGCCACGGCAACTGCCCGTGGCGCCGGACAGCTCGGCCTGTTCCTGGGCCGTCAGAGCGCTGTTCTCGCCAAGAAGGGCGTGGAGTGTGCAAAGTCCCTCCCCGCCAAGTCAGCGGCGCGCGCAGAGCGTGAACCGAAGCCCCGCGGACGCAAGCGCGTCGGCCTGTTCGTCATTGCCGGTGTGGCTGTGATCGGTGGAGCTGTTTTCTACAAGAGCCGCCACCGCGAGCACCCGCCGGTGGCGTCGGCTCCGCCGCGAGTTGACGAACAGACTGCGTAGATCTTGAAGCAAAGAGGCCCGGAACACAGTGTGTTCCGGGCCTCTCTTCGTTGGTGAGCGCCAGTCAGCAGTTCGACGGCGCCGGAACGTTGTTGAACCGATCGATCATGTAGCCGATGGATTCCGGGGTTCCCGTGATGTACGGGGCTAGATGGCCCAGTGCAACACCCGGAGCGACAGAGGGCAGCTCGTTGACGGAGAACTGCACCGTCGCGCCGTTGCTGCACCATTCCCGCGCGAGTTCCTGTCCCTGGCCGAACGGCACGATGTCGTCAGCTCGCCCGTGCTGGATCAGGACCGGCGACGTCGGCGTCAGGTTGCCGATCTTCTGTTCTGCCAGGATCCCCTGTGCAACGGGCAAGCGATCGAGCACAACCGACAAGGATTCGCCCGATTTCGTGAACTCCGACGTCTTCTGGAAGGCAAATTGCAGGCCCGTCTCGCCGACGCACTGATTTTTGGTCGCCGCGAGCATCGCGCGTCCACGATCGTTGATTTCCGCGTCGAGTAGCGGCTCCACGTCGGGGTACTGAGCCACGATTCCGTTGAGCGCGTATCCGATCAAGCCGGTGAGAAATGTGCCGTCGATCTGCTTGAGGGTGGCTTCCAGATCAGCCGGAGGAGCGCCCGCGTACGTGCCCTTCAGATCGAGCTCCGGGGCGTACGACGGCTTCAGCTCCGTTGCTGCAGCGGCAGCGCCGCCACCCTGCGAATAACCCCACAGGCCGACGGGCCCGTTGTCGGGAATGCTGGTGTTCGGCAGTTGCTGCGCAGCCCGCACCGAATCGAGGACGGCGTGCGCTTCGGCGGCGCGGTTCACGTACGTGTGGTCGCCCGGCGTTCCCAGCCCGTCGTAGTCGGTGACCACAACGGCAATGCCGTTGAGCAACAACATATTCACCCAGATGGACTCGTAGCCGACCATCACGTCCGTCGGAAACCTGTATTCCAGTCCGGTGTTGAACAGCTTGGACGGGGCACACTGGTCACCTTGTCCGTGAGTACCTACTGCGCTGGCAACCAGTGGACGCGCCCCCTGCCCGGTCCACGGGTTTGTCGGCTCGAGGTACGTGCCGGTGACTGCAACGGGAGCACCAGTGGCGTCTTCGCTGCGGTACATGATCTTGGTGGCGGTAGCCGGCCACGGACCATTCGATCCCGGCACGCTGAGAAGCAAGGGCGTCGGCTCACTGCGAATGAGGTCGCCGTTGTCCCCGGCGGGCAGTTCAGTCGGCGGAGTGTAGAAATCCGCCGGCTCAGCTGCCGCGAACGGCGCCGTTGCAGCACTGACCACCAGTGCTGCAACGGACAGGCCTGCTGCCCACCACATTCGGTTCTTCACGTTCACGTTCTCCCCACGTCGTTTGCACTGTGCTCTGACACACAGTGAACGCAGGGTAACATATACCGCAAAACAAACTTACCGGTAAGGAAAGAACCTTAGAGTCGTTGCTGTACAGCTACTTTCACCTATTTCGTCGGCTCCACATTGTTGGTCAGGAGCGCACGCAACTGCTCGGTGTTCTCCGGCGTCCACGTCGTCGGATGCAAGATGTTGGCCCACATGTCCGCGGCATCTTCGCCGTAGTTGTGCCCATGACCCGACGGAACATCCGCCGAGAACACCATGTCGAGCGTGACCTGCCAGAACGTCACAAGAGGAATCCACGTCATCCCCGGATCGACGTCGCGGCCCTCCGGCTTTTCGCTCAACCAGTCCGGCTTGTTGAGGAGGAGGTCGAACGACCACCACGTGATGGGGTCACTGGCGTGCTGCCAGTAGACGATTCGATCGTCAGCCCAGTCGGCCTCGAGCTCCAGGTCGATCGGATCCGCGGCAAAACGGATCGACTCGCCGCCGTCGATCACGGGAAGAATCTCCCGCGAACCTGAGTCACGATTGTTCGTGATCTCCTGCCACTGCTCCGTGAAGTTGGGTGTGCCCACCCACAAAGCTCCGTCCACGCGCGTCATCATGTCCTGGTCCCCGGCAAAAGCGGCCTGGCCGCCGTACGAACCGAGGCTCTCGCCGAACACGACCAACTCGGGACGCGTCTCCACGGGCAGGTTGATCCACTCCGCAAAAACAGCGTTGAACAACGCGCGGCCGGCAACCATCGGAGTTTCGCGGTCCGCGATGAAGGCCAACGGACTCGGCAGGAACGAGTACTGCATCGACGCAATGGCGGTGTCACCGTCCTCGACATATTCGAACGCCGACGCCACATCCTCGTTGACCCAACCACGACCCGTGGTTGTCACGACGGCCAGAGTTCCGCGGTCGAACCCACCGGTGCGCTTGAGTTCGTCCACAACCCGGTTTGCCACGCCGCGAATCGAATCCGAGGACTCACGCCCGGCATACACGCGGATCGGCTGCTTCGCCTCACGCCCCGTCAGCGCCGTGATCTCCGCCGCGGTGGGGCCACTACCCATGAAGGTGCGCCCTTCCTGCCCCAGCGAGTCCCAGGCTTCCGCAGACATCGGTGAACCACTGCGTTCGGCAATGAGCGGCTGTTCGATACCGTCCGGAGTTTCGGTATCCGCACCCGAGAAGCTCCAGTTCGCGAACGCGATCAACCCGTTGTACAGCGCACCGTTCACGACAAAGACAGCAAGAGCGAGAACCACAACAAGGCTGGCGACCTTCGCCGCTTCCTTCGGGACGAACCGCAATGCGAACTGCGAAAGGCGGTTCGTGGAATGGCGAATGCCGCGCGATGCCTCGAGCAGGATGAACCAGATGAACAGCGAAATAAGCGCAACCAGAAGGTAGTTTGCCGCACTGTCACGCGGCATACCGACAAGTTCACGGACGATCCGCTGCCACCGCGCCCCCAGAATCAAGAAGAGCGGAACTGCGATCACGGCCACCACCGCCATCGTCCGCCACGCGATCTTCTTCGTGCGCTCCGACCACTGCGGTTCGACGCCACACTTGCGAACCGTCCACGCGACCAGAGTTCCGATCGCGTAACCCATTGCCAGAGAAATACCCGTCGCGACGCCCTGCAAATACCACACTCGAGGCAGCAGCGACGGGGTCATCGACCAGGTGAAAAACACCAGCGCAAAGGCAAGGCCGACAGGATGAAGCGTCCCGCAATAGCGGCGTATGCGGTCCCACACAGATCTCATGCGGGAATCGTAAGCGCAGAGCGTCCCATTTCAGGCACCGTACCGCCCAGTCGGCATGCTAATTCTCACGATCTGGGTGCGCACAGACAAAAACACCCTCCCAGTTTCCCGGGAGGGTGTTTTCTTACTGTGGAGCCTAGGAGATTCGAACTCCTGACATCTGCCTTGCAAAGGCAGCGCTCTACCAACTGAGCTAAGGCCCCGTTCGGTTTTCCGACCGGAGTCAGAGTACCTATGTTCTAGCTTGTTTCCAAATCGTGCCAAACCTTGTCTCCGCGCTGACTTTTGATCAACTTGGTGACTACGAGAGACACCAGAATGCTAGCCCCGACAAGCAGGAAAACCTTCATTCCAGCAACCCTTCTTCGGCACAAGGAGTGGGCCTAGGAGGACTTGAACCTCCGACCTCTTCATTATCAGTAAAGCGCTCTAACCACCTGAGCTATAGGCCCCTGAACCGGTTTCAAAGATTACCCCACCGGCCCGCTAACACCAAAACGGGTCCGGTGGGGCAACGTTTATGCAGGTCAGTCGCGGTCTGCGAGAGTTACCTCGACGCCGCCAACCAAGTCGCTGCAGAGGTTGTAGATGAACGATCCGATCGTGACGAGCGCGGTGAACAACACCATGTTCGCCAAACCGATCACTGCGGAATAGCCGAAGACTTGCCCCGCTGTCACCAGTCCGTCGGATCCGCCATCGGACACGATGTCCGTAAAAGCGTTGTTCAGGCGGTCCCAGACGCCCATACCGTCCAAAACGACGTACAGAAGACCGACAGCCACCATCCACACGAAGAAAAGTGAAACCGAGATCACAGAAGTGATCTTGAGCGTGGACCACGGATCGATACGACGAATCTGCACCGTCGCCCGTAAAGGCCCCCCGCCGGACGCAGCCGCAACGGCAGCGACGTGATTTTTGTCACCAACGGCCGCCTGCGGCAGGGGATGCTTCGCCTCGGAGAGGTCCGGCATGTCCTTCGGCAGATCCTTACGGCTGATATGCCGAGTCGGACCGTCGATCGCCGCAGCCTTGGCCCGGGGACCGGCCGGAGCATTTCCGGCCGGTGCGTTGGGCCCCTTCGGCGGGGCAACCGTCTTATTCGCAACCGTCTTATTCGCCACAGTCTTGTCGGCGACGGTCTTGTTCGCGACGGTCTTGTTGTCGACCGCGTTGTTCATGGCCGCGTTGTTCGTGACCTTCGGAGCAGCCGTTCCCGTGACCACCGGCCGAGCCGGCGGCTGCGACGGAGATCCAGGACCTGTTGGCCGCTGGTTCGGCGGACCGACCGGCGGTTTCCCGGCAGCAGGTGCAGGCCCCTTCCGAACATCGGGTCGCGGCGCAGCCGGACGGGTGATGTTGGTCTGGGGTTCGCGCTGCTGCACCCCAGGCTGCTGAGAAACAGGCTGCTGCGTAACAGGCTGCTGCGGACCTGACTGCTGCTGACCACGCTGCCACGGCGGCGCCTGATTACCCCGTGCCTGATTAGCCGGCGCAGGCGCGTCAGGTGCCTTCGGGGCAGCGGGAGCAACCGGTGCACTCTTCCCAGCCGCAGGCTGTGCCGACTTGTCGGCCACAGCCTTGGAATCGGCGGCAGAGCCGCTTGGCTTACCAGCGGCCGGAGGTTTCGAAGCCTCAACGGGAGACTGCGAGCCCCCTGCACCCGCCGGAGCAGCTGGCTGCTCCGGCTTTGGGGGCGTCGAACCGGAAGTGCTCGTGCTCTTCTGGTCACTGCCCGGCTGGTTGGGAGTGCTCACTAGGACTCCTTAGCTCCATCGGCATTGTCTGCACTGTCGGTGTTTGCGGCAGCGATCTCTTCGGGTTCGTCGGCGTTGCGCGCAATTGCGAGCAAGGTGTCGCCTTCGCCGAGGTTCATCAGACGCACGCCCTTGGTCTGGCGTCCGGCCTTACGAACCTGCTTGGCAGCTGTCCTGATGACGCCGCCGCCCGAGGTGATCGCGTACAGCTCGTCGTCGTCGTCGACGATGAGCGCTCCGACCAGAGTGCCACGTTTCTTGTCGTACTGAATGGTGAGTACGCCCTTGCCGCCGCGACCCTGGACCGGGTAGTCCTCCATGCCGGTTCGCTTGGAGTAACCACCGGAAGTGGCGACCAGCAGGAACTTGCCTTCACGGACGACGTTGAGCGAGAGCAGCTCGTCCTCGCCGTTGAAGCGCATGCCCTGGACACCGGACGTTGCGCGACCCATGGGCCGTAGTGCTTCGTCGGTGGCCGAGAAACGGATCGACTGGCCCTGTGCCGAGACGAGAAGCAGATCGTCGTCAGCGGAGCACAGAACAGCTCCGACCAATTCGTCGTCGCCGCGCAGGTTGATGGCAACGATGCCGCCGCTGCGGTTGGAGTCGAAGTCCGTGAGCTTGGACTTCTTGACCAGACCGTTGCGGGTGGCAAGTACCAGGTAAGGCGCGTCGTCGTACGTCTTGATCTGGATGACGGACTGGATGCGCTCGTCCGGCTGGAAGGCCAGCAGGTTGGCGACATGCTGACCTCGAGCGGTGCGGCTGGCCTCGGGCAGTTCGTATGCCTTGGCGCGGTAGACGCGGCCCTTCGTGGTGAAGAACAGCAGCCAGTCGTGCGTCGAGCTGACGAAGAAGTGCGAGACGATGTCGTCCTGCTTGAGGCCGGCACCCTGAACGCCCTTGCCGCCGCGCTTCTGCGAGCGGTACAGGTCGGTCTTGGTGCGCTTGGCGTAGCCGGTCTCGGTGATCGTGACAACAACGTCCTCACGGGCGATGAGGTCTTCGTCGTTGACGTCGCCGTCGGCGGCGATGATGCGAGTACGACGGTCGTCGCCGTACTTGTCGACAATTTCCTTGAGCTCGTCACGAACGATCGCGCGCTGACGCTCAGGCTTGGCCAGAATGTCCTTGTAATCGGCGATTTCGATTTCGATTTCGGCCAATTCGTCGACGATCTTCTGACGCTCGAGGGCGGCCAGACGTCGCAGCTGCATCGCGAGGATCGCGTCGGCCTGAATCTCGTCGACGTCGAGGAGGTTCATCAATCCGGCCCGGGCGACGTCGACGGTCTGCGACGCACGGATCAAGGCGATGACCTCGTCCAAAGCGTCGAGAGCCTTGACCAGACCACGCAAGATGTGAGCGCGCTCTTCGGCCTTACGGAGCAGGTACTGGGTACGACGGACGATGACCTCGAGCTGATGCGTCGTGTACAGACGAATCATCTGGTCGAGGCGCAGTGTGCGCGGCACACCGTCGACGATGGAGAGCATGTTGCAGCCGAAGCTGGTCTGCAGCTGCGTGTGCTTGTACAGGTTGTTCAACACAACCTTGGCAACCGCGTCACGTTTGACGGTGACAACGATGCGCATGCCGACGCGGTCGGAAGACTCGTCGTGAATATCGGAGATGCCGGCGATCTTGGCGTCACGAACCTGATCCGCGATGGAGGTGATCAGGTTGTCCGGGTTGACCTGGTAGGGCAGCTCGGTGATGACAATTGTGGTGCGGCCCTTGGCATCTTCTTCAACCTCGACCACACCGCGCATACGGACGGAGCCGCGACCGGTGGTGTAGGCGTCCTGAATACCCTGGCCGCCCACGATGAGGCCGTGCGTCGGGAAGTCCGGTCCCTTGACCCGCTCCATGACGGCAGCGAGAGTGGATTCCTCGTCGGCTTCGTAGTTCTCGAGTGCCCAGTAGATGGCTTCGGCAACTTCACGCAGGTTGTGCGGCGGAATGTTGGTGGCCATACCGACGGCAATACCGTTGGAGCCGTTGATCAGCAGGTTCGGAACGCGGCTGGGGAGAACCGTCGGTTCCTGCGTCTTACCGTCGTAGTTCGGTGTGAAATCGACTGTGTCGTGGTCGATTTCGCGCAGCATCTCCATGGCGAGCGGCGTGAGACGGCACTCCGTGTAACGCATGGCGGCGGCGCCGTCGTTGCCACGGGAACCGAAGTTGCCCTGACCGTCGACGAGGGGGTACCGCAGCGACCACGGCTGGGCCATACGGACCAGGGTGTCGTAGATCGAGGAGTCGCCGTGGGGGTGGTAATTACCCATGGTCTCGGCGACCGGACGGGCAGACTTCACATATCCGCGATCGGGGCGATTGCCGGTGTCGTACATCGCGTACAGCACGCGGCGGTGCACGGGCTTGAGGCCGTCGCGCACATCCGGCAGAGCGCGACCGACGATGACGCTCATGGCGTAGTCGATGTAGCTGCTCTGCATTTCCTGCTGGATGTCGACCGGTTCGATGCGGTCGTGCTGCGGTCCGTCCGGTGGCAACGTGGTGTCGGTCATGAGTTCACTTTCTTAAGAAGAAGATGGGGGCGAGCCCCTTGTGCGCCTTTGTGGTTGTCGGAGCTACCGGAAAGGCGCACAGGGCCGTAGGCCCTACACGTCGAGGAAACGGACATCCCTGGCATTGCGGATGATGAAGCTGCGCCGGGCCTCGACGTCCTCACCCATCAACACGCTGAACAGTTCGTCGGCGGCAGCGGCATCGTCCAACGTCACCAAGCGCAGAACGCGCACCGTCGGGTCCATCGTGGTTTCCCACAGTTCCTTGGCGTTCATCTCGCCAAGGCCTTTGTAACGCTGGATGCCGTCGTCCTTGTTGATCTTCTTGCCGGATTCGAGACCAGCCTTCACCAAGACGTCGCGCTCACGATCGGAGTACGCGAATTCCGGCTCGCTGCGCTGCCACTTCAGCTTGTACAGCGGCGGCTGGGCCAGGTAGACGTGACCGTGCTCGACCAGCGGGCGCATGAAGCGGAACAGCAGCGTGAGCAGCAGCGTCGCGATGTGCTGACCGTCGACGTCGGCGTCGGCCATGAGCACGATCTTGTGATAACGCAGCTTCGCGATATCGAACTCGTCGTGGATGCCGGTGCCGAAGGCGGTGATCATCGACTGGATTTCGGTGTTCTTCAACGCGCGGTCAAGACGGGCCTTCTCGACGTTGAGGATCTTGCCGCGCAGCGGCAGAATTGCCTGGTACATCGAGTCGCGGCCGGACTTGGCCGAGCCACCTGCCGAGTCACCCTCCACGATGTAGATCTCGGACTTTTCCGGATCGTTGGAGCGGCAGTCCGCAAGCTTGCCTGGCAGGCCACCGAGATCGGTCGCGCTCTTACGGCGAACCAATTCGCGGGCCTTACGGGCAGCGATACGGGCCTGCGCCGACGAGACCGCCTTGTTCACGATGGTCTTGGCGTCAGCGGGGTTGGCCTCTAGCCAGTGCTGAAGATGCTCGTTGCACGCCTTCTGTACAAAGGACTTGACCTCGGTGTTGCCGAGCTTGGTCTTGGTCTGGCCCTCGAACTGCGGCTCACCGACCTTGACCGACACGATGGCTGCGAGACCCTCACGGATGTCGTCACCGTTGAGGTTCTGCTCTTTTTCCTTGAGCAGCTTCTTGTCACGGGCGTACTTGTTGACGACCGTGGTGAGCGCCGCGCGGAAGCCCTCTTCGTGCGTTCCACCCTCATGCGTGTTGATGGTGTTGGCGAAGGTGTGCACGGACTCCGAGTAACCGGAGTTCCACTGCATTGCTACCTCGAGCTCGTGGCCCGTGCCCTTGGCCGTAAATCCGACCACCGAGTTGTGGATGGGGCTCTTGGACTTGTTGATGTGACGGACGTAGTCCTCGAGTCCACCCGGGTAGTGGTAGACGCGGGTCTTGGCCTTGCGCGGAGCGGCAGCAGCCGCTTCCTGCGTCTCGGCTGCCGACTTGGGTGCCTCCGCGACGTCGATCGATTCCTCGTCGACATCGATGACCTCGGCGCGCTCGTCGGTGAGCGTGATCGTCAGACCCTTGTTGAGGAAAGCCATTTCCTGCAGGCGACGCGCAACGGTCTCGAAGTTGTAGCGCGTGGTCTCGAAGATCTCGGGATCCGCCCAGAAGCTGACCGTGGTTCCGGTCTCCTTGGTGGCGGGACCTTGAATCAGCTCGCCGGGCTTGGAATCCGTGTACGTCTGATGCCACTCGTAGCCGTCGACCTTGATGTCGACGTCGAGCCTGGTGGAGAGCGCGTTGACCACCGAGATGCCCACACCGTGCAGACCACCGGAGACTGCATAGGAATCGGAGTCGAACTTGCCACCGGCGTGCAGCTGAGTCAGCACGACCTCGACGGTGGGAACTCCGGACGCGTGCATTCCGACCGGGATGCCACGACCGTCGTCGACGACGCGAATTCCGCCGTCTTCGAGGAGGGTGACCTCGACCTTGGTGGCGTGTCCGGCCATCGCCTCGTCGACAGAGTTGTCGACGACCTCCCAAATCAGGTGGTGCAGGCCGCGCTCACCGGTGGAACCGATGTACATGCCTGGGCGCTTACGTACCGCTTCCAGTCCTTCGAGGACTGTGATGGACGACGCGTTGTAGTCCTTGCTGGAAGTGCTTGTATCTGACTTCTGGGCAGCCACGGGTTGGTAGCTCTCCTTCTCCGTCAATACTCGAGCGCAGCCGTCAGCAAGCCCTTGCGGGTGTCGTCGGAGCGGGTTCGAGAATGTTGCCGCTAGTTACCGGAGACCATCTTACTGGTAAGCACCGACAGGAACCGCCCAATGACACCCCTGGCTGCGCCACAGGCGAATTATTTTGGTCCTGGGAGGGTGAATCGCTAGGACGTTTGCTTCTCCCGGCGACGCTCTCTCAGGCTCGCAATAAAGGCCTGCGCATGTTCGGCAACCTCGCCGGCGTGTGAAATCGGCGACCAGTGACCGGCCGCAATTTCGGTTCGCCGCAGGTCGGAGACCCATTTTTCTGTATCTTCGAAGCCCACCGGGCGAACTGCCTTGTCGTACTTGTTCAGGATCAACTGAACGGGAACGTCCGTGTACCGTTCACGCGGTTTGCCCAGAGCAGGCCGAATATTTGCTCGGTACAACTTGAGACCGTTAACCATGTCGTCGGCAATTGTCGGCGCGGTCACCACCGATTTCGGGTCGAGACCGTCGAAAAATCCCAGAAACGCCGGCCAGTGCTTGGAAAACCACAGCCGCAACGGCACCGTGCACAGACCTGGAATCTGAAACAGCACCGTGTACGCCGACGCCACAGCTTGCGCGGCCGGACCGCGGAACCGCCGCTTGGACGCACTGGAACGGATCCATTTACCGAGATGGTCGAGATTCGGTCCCGATATGGAACTGAAGGATGCGATCTTTTCCTCGGCGCCCGGCTCGCAGACGGCCTCCCAGGTTTCGACGGATCCCCAGTCATGAGCAACGACGTGAACCGGCTCGTTCGGACTGACGGCGTCGATCACGGCAAACAGATCACCGGCCATCGCACTGAGTTGGTAGTCCTGCACTCGCGACGGGATCGTGCTCTCGCCGGCCCCACGGCTGTCGTAGGTGACAACACGGAAATTGTCGGCCAGCAGCGCCGCGACGCGGTTCCACAGTTCGTGAGTGTCCGGCCACCCGTGAACGAGGACGATCGTCTCACCGTCCACCGGGCCCTGCTCGAATACGGCAAGGCTGACGGCACCGTTGGTGACGCTGCGTGCATTTACGGCGTGGAGAGGCGCGTGCTTGGTCATCTGCAGACCCTTCGTAGGTGAGTAGAACTAGAGATCGAGTACCAGTCGTCCGCCGTCGGAACGCGACACACAAATCAGCATCTCGTTTTCGCGTTCGGCATCGGTCAGTCGGTTTTCGCGGTGATCCGGAGTGCCGGCGAGGACCTTCACCCGGCAGGTCCCGCAGAAGCCTTGCTGGCACGAGTAGCCGACACCGGGCAGGGTTTTCCGGACAACGTCGAGTGCCGACTGGTCGGCATTCACGGTCAACACTTCACCGGAGCTGACCAATTGAACTTCGAACGGGACCCCGCCAACTACCGGCGGAGCTCCAAATCTTTCGAAATGCAAAGCCGTGGAGGAGGTTTCACGAAAACTCGTGCGCACTGCGTCGAGCATGGGCGTCGGGCCGCAGCAATACACGGCTCCACCTTCCGGAGCCTTCTCCAGAAGATCTGTGGCAGTGGGTAATCCGAATTCATCGTCAGGCCGCACGAATACTCGTTCCGGTTCCCAGGTAGCGATCTCCTCGAGGAACGGCATGGACTCGCGGGAGCGGCCCGAGTACACGAAGTGCCAGTCCATTCCCAATTCCCTTGCAGCCCGCACCATTGCAATGATCGGAGTAATTCCGATACCACCGGCAATGAAGAGTGCACCACCCTCGCCGACAAAGGGAAACCCGTTCCGCGGACCACGAACTGTCACGCGCTCGCCTGGTTGCAGTGCATGCATTTCGACGGAACCACCACCACCATCGGGAATTCGGCGCACAGCGACGGTATATCCCCAGCGATCAGCGGGGTCACCGCAGAGCGAATACTGTCGACGCAAACCGGAAGGCAAATGGAAATCCAGATGAGAGCCGGGCTGCCACGGGGGAAGCGGCGAGCCGTCTGCAGACTCGAAGCGCAGGCGGACAACATTGTCGTCTGTTGCCACCACTTCACGGGTACTGACCACCATGTTCAGCGCGGTATCCGGGTTGTGACCGGCGATCTTCGGGTTGTAGTCATAGGCCGTCAGAACGCGAAGGTACTTGTCCGCCAACAACTCTGTGATCCGCATAGCCCGATCGGGGCGACCGCGGCCCGCGAGATCTGGCGGCGCCGGATGCCGCGGAAGACCGTCGTGCCCGATCAGGACGTCCTTGATCCTGGCGATCGACGGAATCACCGTGCCGCCGCCTGCGCGGCCGGCGAGGATGCCAGGTACTTCACTGCCTGAGCCGTCGAGCCTTCTTTGCCGGGGTGATACGACTTGGAGAAGTACGTCGACATCCGCTTGACCAGTTCGAAACTGGTGGGGACGGTGCCGCGCTTGCCGGCTGCCACAAAATCCGACAAGTGAGGGCGACGCCGACTCGGCGCCTGGTTGGCAAGTTCGGGATCGTTGCGCATCAGGAATCGGGTTCCGCGGATCCACAACCACACGATGACGGGCGTGACCATGATCTGAGTGCGGATACGGCGGGTTTCACGCTTGTCGAAGTAGCGCATCACGTCGTACGCGACGGAGCGGTGTTCGACTTCCTCGGCTCCGTGCCAACGAAGCAGGTCGAGCATCGTCGGGTGCATACCGGCCCGATCCAGACCGTCGGCGTTGAGAACCCAATCACCGAGAAACGCTGTGATGTGTTCGATGGCTGCGATGATCGCAAGACGCTCGACCAGGTGATTCTCGGCTCGCAAGCCTGTCAGGGGACGGGGTCCGAGCAGTTTCGAGAAAGCCCATTCCATCTGCTGCGTGTACGGCGTCGGATCAAGTCCGTTTTCTTTCAGATGGACCAGCACACCGGTGTGAGCACCGGCGTGCATGGCTTCCTGGCCGATGAAGCCGACAACGTCGTCACGAAGTTTCTCGTCCTCGATGAGAGGGAGTGCTTCCTTGAACGTTTCGACAAACCACTCTTCACCGGCCGGGAGCAGCAGATGCAGCACGTTGAGTACGTGAGTACTGAACGGGTCACCCGGAATCCAGTGCATCGGCAGGTCGGACCAGTCGAATTCGACATTGCGTGCCTGCAACAAGATGTGATCAGGCTCGGCATGTACCTTGCTCGGCATCTGACTACCCCTTCATGCTCTGTGACACAGTTCACCCAGAACTAGGGTAACTGTAACATGAAGTAATAGGTACAACCAGGCCTTGCTCAGCCGTACGTATCGCGAGGTCCGCGGCCTTTGACGTGCCTTTCGCCCTTACGCCAACTGGGCGCGCTCGGCCCGGTAATCCGTAGTGTCTTCACGACGCCGTCACCCACAGCCACTGCGATTTTCGCGAGAATCTGGGACTGCATCATCCGCAACTGAGTCGCCCAGGCCGTCGACTCCGCCGAGATGCTCAGAACCCCTTCACGAAGGGAAATGGGCTCGGCGTGCGCCGAGATGTCTTCACCGACAACCTGCGGCCACCGGCCGAGAACCGTCCCTTCGGACACTCTCGGGGACCAGCCGCGTGATTTGGATACCGCGCTGGTCAGTGCACCGAACGGTTGTGGGTCGCGGGCATCGGGGCCGGGGCCGGACCACCCTCCGCGTCGACGCGGCCTACCGCTACCGAACTTGGGCGACGACCGGCCCTGGCCGACAGCTTTGCCATTGGCCTTAGCCGCAGCGCGGGCCTCCTCGAGGGCTCGGCGAGCCAAATCGATACCCCGAAGTTCGGGCTCTTTTTCGTCAGTCACGATTCTCGACCCCCTCGGACAAGTCCGTCGTCGCAGACCAGTCTTTCGAGACTATCCGTGAAATACGACCTTCGGGTGTTTCCGATGCTTCGACGCCGAACTTGGCTGCCTCGAGTTCGTCCGGAACGTCCTCCGGAACTGCGGCGGTGACAATGACCTGTTCAGCGGTGGCGGCGACCGCAGCCAACGCACGGCGACGGCGCCGATCCAATTCCGCAAAAACGTCGTCGAGCAGCAATACGGGGTCACTGCCTTCTGTTCGCAGCAACGCAAACCCCGCTAGCCGCAGCGACAACGCAAACGACCACGATTCCCCATGACTGGCAAAACCCTTTGCGGGGCTGTCCCCGAGAATCAACTCGAGGTCGTCACGGTGCGGACCGACCAGACATACACCCCGATCAATTTCCTTGGTTCGCATCACCGACAGTTCGTGATGGAAACGCTCCTCGAGGTACGCGACGTCGTCGATTCCGGGAATCCTTGTGGGATCGGTGAATTCAGGATCCAAGGACATTCCGAGGCTGCTGCGGTATCGCATCGACGCTGGCCTCGATTCCGGCGCTATCGAGCGATACGATTCGGCAAGGTGCGGAGCGAGATCGTGAACCAACTCGAGGCGTCCGGCCAACAATTGTGCGCCGTGCGCCGCCAAATGCCCGTCCCACACCTCGAGGGTGGAGAGAACATTCTCGCCGCTACCGGAACCGCGTCGTAGTGCCCCGCCCGCCGTTTTCAGCAGCGCTGAGCGTTGACGTAACACCTTGTCGTAATCCGCACGTACAGCGGCCATTCGAGGGATGCGGAACGTCAACAATTCGTCGAGATATCGCCGGCGGTCACCAGGATCACCGCGAACCAACGACAGATCCTCCGGCGCAAACATCACGGACTGAAGGATGCCGAGTACTTCGCGGGGACGCCGCGCCGGCGACTGATTTATCCTGGCGCGGTTGGACTTTCCCTCGATCAGCTCGACGTCGATGGTGAGTTCACGACCGGAATTGACCACCGTTGCACCGGCAAAAGCGCTAGCGGAACCGTTGCGAATCATCGGGGCATCAGAAGAAACCCGATGAGAAGACAGCGTCGACAAGTAGCCGAGCGACTCGAGGATGTTGGTTTTACCGTGCCCGTTGGAACCGAGGAACACAGTGGTTCCCGGTACCAGATCGAGTGTCAGGGAATCCCACGAACGGAAGTCCCGCAACGAGAATCTACGAACGAACACTCATGCCGCCCAACAGCAATTATCAGCCTGGAAGTCGAACCGGCATCAGCAGGTAGGTGTATTCGCTCGAGGGCGCAGCGAAGTTACCCGACTCGTCCGGTGTCGGATCTTCGTCGGTAGCCGGACGCAGAACTGCGGGACGGCTGGGCGTCGTGAAGCCGAACAGGACGTTCTCGCTGTGCAGCGAGTTCAGTCCATCCGTGAGGTATCCGGGGTTGAACGCAATGGTCAACGGCTCACCCTGGAACGTTGCGTTGAGAGTTTCCTCAGCGCGGCCGGCGTCGTCGCCACCAGCGGAGAGCAGCAGTCCCTCGGAAGAGAACTGCAAACGCACCTGAGCGCCACGCTCTGCCACGAGAGCTACACGCTTGATGGCTTCGATCAGTGGAACAACCTCGACGGTTGCCATAGCCGTGTGCTGCGCCGGCAGAAGCTGGCGGAACTTCGGGAACTCGGCATCGAGGAGGCGAGTCGTTGTGCGACGGCCGTCGTTGACGATACCGAGGAGGCCGTCGTTGCCGATGCTCGAGCCGGAACCGAGAGCCAGCTCGACCGGTGAACTTGCGTTTCCGGCAAGCGTTTTCGCGGATTCGGACAGGGTCTTTGCCGGGATGAGAACCGCAGCCTCGACATCGGGGTTTGCCGGCATCCATTCGAGCTCACGGACAGCAAGACGGAAACGGTCGGTCGCAGCCAGAACAATGGAATTCTGGGCGATCTCGACGCGAATACCGGTCAACATCGGCAGGGTGTCATCTTTACCGGCTGCGATGGCAACCTGACTGATCGCTTCGGAGAACAGATCTACCGGGATGGAACCCGACTGCTGCGGAAGCGTCGGAAGCTGCGGGTAGTCCTCGACCGGCATCGTCGGCAGGGAGAACTTTGCGCTTCCGCACGAGATCAGAACGCGAGTGCCCTCGAGGGTGACATCGACAGGCTTGTTGGGCAAGGACTTGGTGATGTCGGCAAGGAGGCGACCGGAAACCAGGACCTGACCGACAGTGGTGACATCTGCGGAAACGCGAACCTGAGCGGATACCTCGTAGTCGAAGCCGGAGACCGTGAGTCCCTGTTCGGTTGCATCGAGAAGAACGCCACCGAGAACGGGAACCGGCGGCCTCGAGGGGAGGCTACGGGCAACCCATGCAACTGAATCTGCGAACTCTTCCCGGGATACGCGAAACTTCAGGCTTCCAAGCTCCATCGCCGGGTAATTCCTCTCGGTAGGCATGTTCTGGTGACAGCAAGTCTGGCACAGACGTCAGATGACAAGTTTGGCACAACGGGGTGCGACGCCAACCGTATGCCCTCGAGGGGCGATCAGGAAAGCCGAGACGGGGACGAGCGAGGCCCGTTCCGAGGTTCCTCACAGGAGTTGTCCACAAATCTACTTTTAAAGAGCTTTTCCTAGAAATTTCTCAGTAGTAGTAATAAGTCCTGTGCAATCTGTGGAGTAACGGTTGTCGATGCAGGTCTGCCCCCTCGAGGGCTTGTGGACTTCTCGAGGACAGACTCGAGGAGCGATCAGGCCCCTCTGTGCACAGACAAGAAGTTTTCGGATTACTCCTCGAGATCTCCACAGACTTTCGAAGTTATCCACACAGTTATCCCCAGATGTGAATACTTTCCAGAAGAAACGAAAGGTTTAACTAAATCGGCGTGTCGAACCCTGGCGTGTCGTGGGTTTGGAGGAATGACACGCCCTCGAGGGACGCAGTCGACACAGCGGTGCCCCCTCGAGGGAAGGACTTTCCCCCTCGAGGGGGCACCGGTAAAAATGCAGGTCAGCGCTTGGAACGCTGCTTGATCCGAGCCGTCAGCTCTTGTACCTGGTCGTACACCTTGCGACGTTCGGTCATTTCCTTACGGATCTTCTTGTCCGCGTACATGACCGTGGTGTGGTCACGCCCGAACGTCTGACCGATCTTCGGCAATGACAAATCCGTCAGCTCACGGCACAGATACATAGAGATCTGGCGTGCCTGAGCGAGCGGACGGGCCTTACCCGGCCCGCAGAGGTCGTCGATCGACATATTGAAGTATTCGGCCGTCACGGCCATGATCGTCGCCGCATTGATCTCGAGGCTCGACGAATCAGGCATCAGGTCCCGAAGGACAACTTCCGCCAACGTGAGATCCAACGGCTGCCGGTTGAGCGAGGCAAACGCGGTGACACGAATCAACGCGCCCTCGAGCTCGCGGATGTTGCGCTCGATCCGGCTGGCGATCAGCTCGAGGACGTCGTGCGGCACCTCGAGGCGATCCATCCGCGCCTTCTTGCTCAAGATCGCGATACGCGTCTCGAGTTCCGGCGGCTGAACGTCGGTGATCAGGCCCCATTCGAATCGCGTTCGCAGACGCTCCTCGAGGGTTGCCAACTGCTTGGGCGGCCGGTCGGAGGAGACGACGATCTGTTTGTTCGCGTTGTGCAAGGTGTTGAAGGTGTGGAAGAACTCTTCCTGGATACCTTCCTTGCCTTCGATGAACTGGATGTCGTCGACGAGGAGGACGTCCGTCTCGCGGTAGCGGCGCTTGAATGCCACCTTGCGGTCGTCGCGAAGACTGTTGATGAAGTCGTTCGTGAATTCTTCCGTGGAGACGTACTTCACGCGCATACCGGGAAAGAGCCGTTGCGCATAGTGGCCGGCCGCGTGCAGCAGATGCGTCTTGCCGAGCCCGGACGCGCCCCAGATGAAGAGAGGGTTGTAGGCCCGGGCGGGCGCCTCCGCGATCGCGACCGCGGCGGCGTGAGCAAATCGGTTGGACGAACCGATGACAAACGTGTCGAACGTGTACTTCGCGTTGAGGCTGTTTGCACCGGAATTCGACGAGGATGGCGTCGACGGCGGTTTCGTGAAGTACGACGGCCACGATTCGTGAACGCTCGCCAATGCTTCCCGGTCGTCGTCGACCTCTTCGCTCTCGGCGGTCTCGGAGTCGGATGGTTCTCCGTCGCCTTCGGTGAATCGGCGTCGACGGTAGGCGCCGGAACTGCTGACCGATTCGAACTGCCGGCTTCCTGTGCGCTCTTCCGGTTCTGCCGAATCTTCGTCGGGAGGAGCGATACGGACGCCGAGGCCCTCGACCTGTCCACCGAGATGTCGTCCGAGTGCTTGCAGAATCGGTTCGCGCAGATCGCGCTCGATGGTCTCCTGAGCGAAGGACGACGGAACCGAGAGGAGTGCAAATCCTTGCGCGAGTGTGAGTGGTCTCACCAGGCGGACGAATGCCTTCTGCTTACTACTCAGTATCGGAAGATCGTTCCCGGGGTCATCACTCGTGAGTTCTGCAACCACGTCGACCCAGGCACGTTCGAGCGCGTTGGGATCGTCGTTCACGTGGTTCCTTCCGTGTTTCACCGACAGCGAGTTCGCTGGCGCTACCGAGCACGTTGCTGCGGCATGGATGTTCGGTGGTGGGGATGTGCGCTGGTGTGACACTTTTGTTATGTCTGTTGGTGTGTCTGCCACCTGAGGTGAGAAACCTCGTAACAGCCTACGAATATGCCACCTGAACTGTGTTTCCACACAATTATCCACAGATGTGGACAAACGTGCACCGAGTCGGTTTATTTGTGGGATTTTTCCTGAGAATCCGACCCGAAGTCGATCTACCTGGCCTTTTGATGTAACTCGAGGCGTTGGACACTCGGCGGTAGCCGTGCGTTGATACTCACAGCCCTGTGGATGAATGCCAAAACTTGGGTTTCCGCGTCGCAACCTGACCCCCGGACCGAACGTGCAGATGAGGCCTTGTCGAGTGCTTCTCTGCCGGAATTGCGTACACCGGGTTTTGTATGCTCTGAGCACCGTTGCGAAAATGTTGCCAAGGTCACACTCGGTGCCTCGCTCGAGGTCAACGACCTATGCACATCCGGGTTCGAAAATCGGGGATTCGAGGACATTCGGCGTGTCGCTTCTGCTTCGGAGGAGTGCCCGCCGAATGCGCTGGTTTGACCTTGGCAACGGTGGTAAGTAACCTCGAACAGTCACCCGCTGGTGGTGATCGTTTCGTGCTGACTACATATGTCGGGTCGGAAGGATTATCCAAGCCGCTTGCCGGGTGGAGAAGACCGTTAGATCCAAGGCGCTCAGGTGGCGCCGATCAATTAGAGGGCGCCGGGAGGCGCCAATGAACTTCGAGGAGTGTTGACCGTGGCCAAGGGCAAGCGGACGTTCCAGCCGAATAATCGCCGCCGCGCGCGTGTTCACGGCTTCCGTCTTCGTATGCGTACCCGTGCGGGTCGTGCAATCGTTTCGGCGCGTCGCCGTAAGGGCCGCGATTCCCTGACAGCCTGATCTGATTCTGAGATCAGGAGCTCGGGGTGTTGCCTGAGCCGTACCGGTTGCGCCGCCACTCGGATTTTTCCGTGGCGGTGCGACGTGGTCGTCGTATGGGAAGACGCGACCTTGTCGTGCACGCGTTTAATCGCGAGCAGGTAGAGGCGTTGGTAGTAACAAATCACGGTCCCCGATTCGGGCTGATCGTGAGCAAGGCTGTCGGGCCGGCGGTGATTCGACATCGAGTCGCGCGCCGGCTTCGTCATATATGTGCAGACCTCGCACAACAGGTTTCACCGGAAACCGATGTGGTTATTCGTGCACTTCCAGGTAGCGCGAGCGCCAGTTCCGATGAGTTGGCCAAGCAGTTGCGCGCAGGTCTGGGCAAAATGAATCTATTGGTGTCGGTAAGTGAAGAGCCATGAGTACTCCGCTCGATGAGCAGATCGAAACTCCCCAAGCCTCCCGTTTTCTGACGGTTTTGAAGGCTGTGCGTCGCGCTCCCGCCACTGTTCTCATCTTCTGTATCGAGTTGTACCGGACGTATGTGTCGCCCCTGCGGATGCCGACCTGCCGGTTCACCCCCACGTGTAGCGAGTATGCGGTGGATGCCCTCCGTACGCACGGGGCGATCAAAGGCCTTTTCTTGACTGTGGTGCGGTTGGCGAAGTGTGCCCCCTGGCATTCTGGAGGGTGGGACCCCGTTCCGCCCCGTCGTGGCCGTGATGCGGGTTGCCGCCACCGCGGTCCTATGGACGAACAGAGGAGTACTTAGAGCCGTGCTCAATTTCATTTACTATCCGGTCTCCGCGATTCTGTGGGTCTGGCACAAGGTCTTCGGCTTTGTGTTCGGCGCAGACAGCGGTTTCGCCTGGGCACTCGCAGTGGTGTTCCTGGTGTTTACGCTGCGTGCGGTTCTGTACAAGCCGTTCGTGAAGCAGGTCCGCACCACCAGACAGATGCAGGAACTGCAGCCGCAGATCAAGGCTCTGCAGAAGAAGTACTCAGGTGACCGTCAGCGTCAAGCTGTCGAGATGCAGAAGCTCCAGAAAGAGCACGGATTCAACCCGATCATGGGTTGCCTCCCGGTCTTGGCTCAGGCACCCGTCTTCATCGGCCTGTTCCACGTTCTACGTTCGTTCAACCGAACCGGAACCGGTATGGGTCAGCTGGGTATGGATCCCGCTACGAACGCCAGCACGCCTAACTACGTGTTCAGCGCTGCGGACGTGCAATCCTTCCTGGACGCACGTCTGTTCGGTGCACCGATCTCGGCTGCGATCACCACCCCCGTCGCACAGCTTCAGGCTTACGTCACCGAGAACGTTCCCGAGTTGCCGTCACGACTGAACATCATCCTGGTTGCAGCTCCGCTGATGATCATCGCGAGCATTGCTACGCACTTCAACTCCCGCGCATCCGTCGCCCGCCAGTCCGAAGCTGCCGCAGCGAATCCACAGTCCGCGATCATGAACAAGCTCGCGCTCTACGTTTTCCCGCTCGGTGTTCTGGTCGGTGGACCGTTCCTGCCTATCGCAATTCTTCTGTACTGGGTTGCCAACAACATCTGGACCTACGGCCAGCAGCACCTCGTCTTCCGCAAGATCGATGCCGAAGAAGAAGAGAAGAAGCAAGAAGCGATCTCACGTCGAAACGACAATGCTCCCAAGCCCGGTGCTCGCCCGAATCCCGCCAAGAAAAAGGGATCTCCGGCAGCACTGAGTGCGACGGAATCATCAGACGAATCCGAGTTGCCCGAGGTATCTCTCAACAAGGCCGACAAGCCAGCGACCAAGCCCACCGGCTCGGGGGGTGGCGGCGCTTCGTCGAAACCGAAACAGAACCGGCCACAGAGCAATCGCGGTAACTCCCCCAAGCGCAATAAGCGGCGCTGATCGAGGAAAGAGAACGACCAATGTCCAGTGATGCTGACACCGCTTTGGATGGAGAAAACGCAGACGTGAGCACTGAAATCGCTGCGCCCGTTACCGACGTCGACGTCGAAGATTCAGACATCGACGATTCTGACGACGACCTGATCGAAGAAGGCGAAATCGCCGGCGATTACCTCGAGCAGTTGCTCGATGTACTCGACTTCGACGGTGATATCGACCTGGACGTCGAGGGCGATCGCGCGATCGTCAGCATCGACGGCGGGGACGATCTGACCAAGCTGGTTGGCCGTAAGGGCGAGGTTCTAGACGCTCTCCAGGAATTGACCCGCCTTGCCGTCCAGCAGTCCACAGGCGAACGTAGCCGCTTGATGCTCGACATCGCCGGGTGGCGTGCCGGCCGTCGTGAAGCACTCAGTGCCCTCGGTGCCGAGGCTGCTGCACGTGTTCTCGAAACCGGTGAGCGTGAAGAACTGGCGCCGATGACGCCGTTCGAACGCAAGATCGTGCACGACGCCGTCGCCAAGGTGAAGGGCGTATCGAGCGAAAGTGAGGGCGCTGAGCCGTCACGTCGAGTGGTTGTTCTAAAGGACTGACACTCCCCCAGCAGTACGAGAATGCGAGCCCCGGATTCGATCCGGGGTTCGCATTCTTTTTGCATTTTCCGGCAATCGGTTTCACGTGAAACGGTCGCGAAAACGGCACCCTCTTCTGGTATCTCGTGAACGATCACCTCGTTGCCGATACCCGTCACCACGGCAACGAAGGTTACAGTCCGTGTGTCGATCCCGACGAGCCAACTGACCGAGACACCTCGTTGGGGGGACACTTGGCGGTAGATCGCTGTACAACCGTCGATGATTGCTTTCGGATACGACGCCTAGGTGTACCCGGCCAGGACGTTGGTAGCGGGCGTGTCGGCTTGATGTGAAGAGAACCTCCGGTTGGGGTGTGGCTTGTGGAAGGCCCACTTCCCACCGGAGGTTCTCGTGTCCCACGGTAATGCCCGCACCACGTATCTCGGGAGAATGCTCATCGTCGAACGCCACCGGGACGGCTGGCCCAAGGCCCATATCGCCAGCGCGATGGGGGTTTCCCGTAAATGTGTGTCCACTTGGGTGGACCGCTTCGCGGCCGAGGGTGAGGCGGGATTGTACGATCGGTCCTCTCGTCCGCACATGATGCCGACCCGAACCGCGGCCACAGTCGAGACGCGGATCGTCGAACTACGCATGCGTGAACGACGCGGACCGGACTGGCTCGCAGCGGAACTCGGGGCGCCGGCCCGCGCCGTCTCCCGCGTCCTGCGACGACACCAGGTGCCGTATCTGGCCGACTGCGACCCGTTGACCGGTGAGGTCATCCGCTCGTCGAAGACCACCGTGGTGCGCTACGAACGTCAGCGCCCCGGCGAGCTGGTGCACATGGACGTCAAGAAGCTCGGCCGGATCCCCGACGGCGGCGGATGGCGTGCCCGCGGCCGCGAGCACCGGGAGCGGGACTACTCGACGAAGGTTGGATTCGACTACGTTCACTCGCTCGTCGACGACCATTCCAGGCTCGCCTACTCGGAGGTCCTGCCGGACGAGAAAGGCGCCACCTGTGCGGGTTTCCTGATCCGCGTGATCGACTACTTCGCCGGCAACGGGATCACCAGGATCGAACGGCTGATGACCGACAACGCCTGGGCCTACCGGTGGTCATTGCGTGCGGTCTGCGCCGAGCACGGCATCCGTCAGAAGTTCATCAAACCGCACTGCCCATGGCAGAACGGCAAGGTCGAACGACTGAACCGCACCCTGCAGGCCGAGTGGGCCTACCGGCAGGTGTTCACCAGCAACGCCGAGCGCACCGCCGCGCTTGCGCCCTGGATCGAGTACTACAACACTCGACGCCGTCACAGCGCACTCGGAGGCCTGCCGCCGATCAGCCGGCTGTCACCAACCTGATGGCCGGGTACACCTAGGCCGTGTCGATGATTGCTTGCCTGACGACGTCGAGATCGATCAGGTCATCTTCGGGACCGATCTGTGACGGCAGAAAGCTCGTTAGGGCGAACGGTATTCGAATCACAGTTGGTTTCGGCGGAGGTACCGGCGGAGGGCTGTCGCTGTAGTCGACGTCCCATATGAGCGCGCCTTCCTCGAAGGTCGGAAGCAGGCCGGAATGTTCGGTGCCCGATTCGACACTGATCCGAACCGAATCGACATAGTCCGTCAACGACGCCGATACAGGATTGCAGTCATCAGCGACCTCCCAGCCGAACTCGCGAACGAAACCTTGTTGCTGACCCCCGCGGGTGTCGACGTATAACAGGTCGCCGGATCCGTTCTCTGCGAACGGAAGATAAGTATCGAGGAACATGTGCGCGACTTCCCGGCTTGTTGCTGCCGAGCGACCTGAATCCAGTCGTCGCCGAGTCCTTCAGTGTCATGGAGTGTTTCCGGATCTCGGCAGTATTTATGGTTGGCGAAGAATTCGTCGAGACCGAGCAATCCGAAGTTCGGGAACAGGCTGCCGATTAAGTCCCCTCCCCCAGTCGGCTGTTCCTGGCCGTCATGAAGTGAGTAGAACCCGCACCCACGTACGTGAGCCATGAGTCGGTAAGTGTCATTTTCAGAATGTCTGGGGCGGGATGAATGCGCCGGATGGTTTCACGTGAAACGCCTCACCTCAAGTTCAATGAATTGGACAATTTCCGGGACGAAATTCTCCCATATAGGAACCCTGCTTAGTTTCGTCACTGTGATGATACTGCTCGAAGGGATCTCTCTTTGAATGAGCATGTTTCACGTGAAACCTGGCGCGACTGCGAATGAGTTGGCAGACTCACAGCGAGTCGACGCGTAGAAGTGAACACTTGTCGGCGATAACACGGATAATAACTTTGGTCTTGATTGTTGATTTCGCGGTATACGCGGGAGGATGTTTCACGTGGAACAAAATGGTGCGGCGTCGGTTGACTGGGATGAACAAGCGACTGCGCGCGCTGTGTTCGGCGATCGATACGACATTGCAGAACGCTACTACCAATCTCTGGCAACGGACGGTGTTGAGCGTGGGCTCATCGGACCTCGCGAGGTGCCGCGACTCTGGGAACGTCACTTGCTCAACTGTGCTGTCATTGGTGAGTTGATCGCCGAAGGTGAGTCTGTTGTCGACGTAGGAAGTGGAGCCGGGTTGCCGGGTATCCCTCTCGCAATCGCGCGGCCGGACCTCAAAGTCACTCTGGTCGAACCGCTTCTACGACGGTCTGTGTACCTCGCCGAGTTCATCGAATCCAACGGATTGGATGTTCTGGTGGTCCGCGGGCGCGCCGAAGAATCTGGCGTAGTGAAGGAAGCGGGCGGCGCCGACGTAGTGACGTCGCGTGCTGTTGCGCCGCTGGAAAAGCTGGCCCGTTGGTCACTCCCCCTCATTCACGAGCACGGTCGGATGCTTGCGCTGAAGGGTTCGAGCGCTGCGGAAGAGATCGAGCGTGACCGAACCGCGTTGACCAAACTCGGCGCGGGCAAGTTCGAAATACTCGAGTGTGGATCCAAATTTCTCCGGACACCCACAGTCGTGGTCAAGGCCGAGCGTCTCCCCAAACGGCGTCAGCGATGACGAAGGAAGTACACATGATGAGAGCACGCAGTGGTCGATTCGCAATCGAAGGAGCAGTCAATGTCGGGTCGATCTGAAGCCGTGGTTTCACCGGAAATTGTTACTACGTCCGAAACCGCTCCGTCGCCGGAGACCGCTGTTTCACGTGAAACAGCAACACCGCAGCCGAGCGTGAACGCGGATCCGGTGATCAATGACGACGAGAATTTCACGGCTCCCTATTCCGAGATCTCCTCGGAAGAGACTCCGATCGGCGCTGCCGCGCATCGCGCAAGCCAGGTGCTGCACCCGCACTCGGTGACCCTGCCCAAGCCCGCTTTCCGTCGGGTAATCACGATTGCCAACCAGAAGGGTGGCGTCGGCAAGACAACAACAACCGTCAACCTCGCTTCTGCGCTCGCCCTTCAAGGGCTTACCGTCCTCGTGGTCGATTTGGACCCTCAGGGCAACGCCAGCACCGCTCTGGGCGTCGTTCACACCTCGGGTACCCCTTCGAGCTATGAGCTCCTCATCGGCGAAGTGAAGGCCGTTGACGCGGTTCAGACAAGCCCGCACAGTGAACGGCTTCTCTGCATCCCCGCGACAATCGACTTGGCCGGCGCCGAGATCGAACTGGTGTCGATGGTGGCTCGCGAGAATCGTCTCAAGGGCGCGCTGAACGACAAGGTGCTCGCGGAGCTGGACGTGGACTTCGTCCTCATCGACTGCCCGCCGTCTCTCGGCCTTCTGACCGTCAACGCGATGGTCGCGGCCAAGGAAGTTCTGATCCCGATTCAGTGCGAGTACTACGCTCTCGAGGGTGTCGGCCAGTTGCTGCGAAACATCGAATTGGTGCAGGCACACCTGAATCCCGATCTGCATGTCTCGACCGTTCTCCTGACGATGTACGACGGCCGCACCAAGCTCGCCGACCAGGTGGCAGAAGAGGTGCGTAAGCACTTCGGCGACACCGTTCTCCGGGCTGTGATTCCCCGAAGCGTCAAGGTTTCCGAAGCTCCGGGCTACGGCATGACCGTTCTCGATTACGACCCGGGTTCACGCGGGGCGATGAGTTACCTCGATGCCGGCCGCGAATTGGCCGGACGCTCTGTCACCACTACGACGCAGGAGCAGTGAGATGAGCCAGGCACGTAAAGGCGGATTGGGCCGCGGCCTTGCCGCACTGATTCCTACCGGTCCGGCCACTGCACCCGGACTGGGGGCGGCAGCAGCGGATCTCATCATCGGCGGCGAAGTGGGAAGCGGTGACATCGGAAGCCGTGAAAACGGCGGCGAGAAGGCCAACCCCTCCCCTCCCCCACCGAAGACAGCGGCCCCCAAAACCGCAAAATCCAAAGCTGGCGCCGCAAAGACTGCAGTGCCGACCGCGGATGAACTCGAGTCTGAACTGACATCCGCTGGCGCTGTCTACCTCGAGATCGAACCGAGTCTGATCGAGACCAACCCGAAGCAGCCGCGTCACGTTTTCGACGAAGAAGCACTTGCGGAGTTGGTGCATTCCATCCGTGAGTTCGGTTTGATGCAGCCGATCGTGGTTCGCCGCAACGGTGACAAGTACCAACTTGTCATGGGTGAGCGCCGCTGGCGCGCGAGTCAGGAAGCCGGCCTCGAGAAGATTCCGGCGATCATTCGTGAGACCGACGACAACTCGATGTTGCGTGATGCGCTCCTCGAGAACATTCACCGTGTTCAGTTGAATCCCCTCGAGGAGGCTGCCGCGTATCAGCAGTTGCTCGAAGAATTCGAAGTGACGCACGAGGAATTGGCGAACCGTATCGGTCGCTCGCGCCCCGTCGTGACCAACATGATCCGTCTGCTGAAGCTGCCGGTGGCTGTCCAACGACGCGTCGCTGCTGGCGTCCTGTCGGCCGGGCATGCTCGTGCATTGCTCTCCCTCGAGGCGGGTGCCGACGCTCAGGAAGTGATGGCGGCGCGCATCGTGGCGGAAGGAATGTCGGTCCGAGCGACAGAAGAAGCTGTCACTTTGGCCAACCGCGCAGACAGTGAGATCGCTCCCCCACAGAAGCGGAAGCCGATCGTGATGCCGGGTCTGCAGGATGTGGCGGAGCGGTTGTCCGACTCGTTCGACACCCGCGTGACGGTCAGTTTGGGTAAGCGGAAGGGCAAAATTGTGGTCGAGTTCGGCTCGGTGGATGACCTTCAGCGCATCGTGGGCATGATGGAAGCGCAGAAATCGAACAAGTGACGAAACATCGACATCCATCCATACCAGCTAGTTTCGTCACTGTGACAAAATGTTGATGCTGAGCGGTTCCTGGAAGTGAAATACTTTGAACCGCAACAGTTTTGATGTGGCGGGTGCAGCGGCAGCGCAGACGGAGTTGTGGTGGCTTATTCTGGAGAAGGAAAACGCGTCGGGTAGGGCAAAAATGTGCGGCGGAGACCTAAATGTTCGGCAGATACCAAAATTGAGATCGCGACCTACGGAAGTGAGTTAGCCAGTGTCGACTCACGTCATCACATCGCTGCGGCTTGACGGTCTCGATCAACTTTCGGCACACGCTCGCCGCTGTGTGTTCTGGGAGATGGATCCGGCGGCCCTTCACGATGCGCGGGGATTCTGCGATCAGGAATTCGAAAAAGAAGCGTGGCTGTCGATGGTTATGCTCGAGTGGGGATCCTGCGGCCAGGTCGCGGTCAAGGACGGCAAACCACTCGGCAGCGCTCTCTACGCCCCTCCCCGCACCATTCCGCGCGCCCAGATGTTCCCCACCAGTCCCGTCAGCTCTGACGCCGTTCTGCTGACCAGTCTTCGGCTGGAGCCGTCGGGCGTCGAGGAAAGCCTCGGGCCGGCCCTCATTTCCGCTGTGGTGACCGATCTCGTTCGACGCGGTGTCCGAGCCCTCGAAGCTTTTGGTATCCGCGCACATGAGCAGGAGTCGGCGTCGGATATCGCGTCGGCAACTGCAGCATTGGAATGTTCACCGGAGGAATGCATGATCAGCGCAGATTTCCTCGAGGATTACGGCTTCGAGGTTGTTGCGCCCCATCATCGGTACCCACGCTTGCGGCTCGAACTCGATCGGGACCACGAGTGGAAAGTCGACGTCGAGGAAGCCCTCGATCGACTCCTGCAGGCCGCGGCCCTCGAGATGATTCAGGTCGGTGAACTGACACGCGTGTGAGTAACGCGCGTGTCAGTTGCGGTCGGATACCGAAAGTTCTTCTGCAAGAAGCTCGGCAAACGTGAACGTGCCGGTGGGCTGATCGTCCTGGCCAAGCAGGTACAGGCGTTTGACCGAAATCAGGATGGCCTCGGCGATGGTGTCACGCATGCGCGGATTGGTAAGCACCGCAGCATCATTCGCGTTCGAGAGGTATCCGAGGTCGATCTGTACCGTCGGCATGTTGGTCAGTCGCAGCAATTCCCACGTGCGACCATGAGTCCTGTTGTCCTGCAACGGAGTTCGGGCAACGATCTCGCGCTGGACAAACCCCGTGAGAATCTGACCGATCTTCGAGACCGAACCGTGTGAATTTCCGAAATGGAAACTCGCCACACCGTTTGCGGACGGGCTGGGATTGCTGTCGCACCGCAGCGAGATCATCAGGTCTGCGTCGAACGCGTTGGAAGTTGATGCCCGATCAGCCTCTGACGGATCGACATTGTGCGGCCGCGAGAGGAACGTCTCCATTCCGGTTGCAGCCATACGCCCCTCGAGACGCATCGCAAGATCCCACAGCACATCGGACTCGGAGATACCGTTCACAATCGCTCCGGTGGACGGGCCGCCCAGACCGGGATCGATGACGATCCGCTTTCCGCCCAGCTGCGGGCCCTTGCGCCGCACCAGTTCTTCCTCGCTGATCGCGTGGGGTGAACCGCCAGTGACACGAGTTCCGAGAAGGTCGAGCGAGCGCAGAGTCTGGGGGCCGCAGATGCCGTCGGCGGCGATGCCGATCTCACGCTGGAAGGACGACAACGACT
Organism: Rhodococcus sp. ACPA4; assembly: GCF_002300185.1. Lineage (NCBI taxonomy): Bacteria > Bacillati > Actinomycetota > Actinomycetes > Mycobacteriales > Nocardiaceae > Rhodococcus > Rhodococcus sp. ACPA4. Next base: position 4,507,589 of record NZ_NSDY01000001.1, on the reverse strand, counting down.
CGTGCGTCATCGGCCCGAAGAAGCCGTCGACGCGCCCCGAGTAGAAGCCGAGATCCTGGAGTTTGGTCTGTAGTGCTGCCACGTCGTCGCCGTACAGCGGAGCGGACAGCTGGTAGATCAGAGTGCGGGCGCCTAGGCGGTACGACGCCTCACGAATGGACCGATACGTTGCCGGGCCCACGATGCCGTCGACAAGTAGCCCACGTTGCTGCTGGAAGGCACGAACGGCGCTGTCGAGGTGATGATCGAAGATGACGTCCGGCGCAACCCAATGGGCACCGTCGCCGCTTTCACGTCGAATGCTGGACGGGATGTGGTGCAGATATCCCAGCTTCGTCAATGTGCCCCGAATCTCGGCGACGGCCGGGCCGTGATCACCGTGTCGGAGTCGATGCATGCGTGAAAACCTCTCGGATCGGCAAAAGAATTCGATCGATGTGCCTGGAAGTGGATCTGATCAGGCACATCGATCGATTATCTCAGAAAACCTGGGGATTGCGAGAATCCCCTACGTTCACAGGGTACTCAGAGTACGTCCGAGAGTTCCTTGAGCAGCGCGGCCTTGCCCTTTGCGCCGACGATGGTCTTGATGGGCTGTCCGTCCTTGAACAGGATCAGTGTCGGGATCGACATGACCTGGAAGTCGCGGGCTGCGGCCGGGTTGGCGTCGATGTCGAGCTTGGCGATGGTCAGCTTGTCGCTGTTCTCACCGGCGATTTCCTCGAGAACCGGGGCGACCATCTTGCACGGGCCGCACCAGGTTGCCCAGAAGTCGACGAGAACGGGCTTGTCGCTGCCCAGGACGTCCTGCTTGAAGGAATCGTCGGTGATGGTGACGGTATTCGACACTGTTACTCCTCGAGGGTTGGGTACGACAGCTGGGTGAATCAGGGGGCGCCGACGACGTCGACCGTGTGACCGGCGGCGTCGAGGGTGTTTGCGGTGATGTCGCCGCGGTCGGCGAGCCAGCGTTCGGCGTCGATCGCAGCGGAGCATCCGGTGCCGGCAGCGGTGATGGCCTGACGGTACGTGTGATCGACCAGGTCGCCGGCCGCGAAGACGCCGTCGACCGAGGTTGCGGTGGAACCGGGTGCAACGCGGACGTAGCCGGCGTCGTCGAGGTCTACCTGGCCCTTGACGAGTTCACTGCGGGGATCGTGGCCGATGGCGACGAACATGCCGGTGATCTCGAGGGTGGAGGTCTCGCCGGTCACGGTGTCGCGGACCACGAGGCCGGTGACACTGTTCTCGCCAAGGACCTCGAGGGGTTCGGCGTTGGTGAGGAAGCGGATCTTCTCGTTGGCCTTGGCGCGCTCGAGCATGATGCGTGAGGCGCGGAACTCCTCGCGGCGGTGCACCAGGGTGACCGAGCGGGCGAAGCGGGTGAGGAAGGTTGCTTCTTCCATGGCGGAGTCGCCGCCGCCGACCACGACGATGTCCTGGTCACGGAAGAAGAAGCCGTCGCAGGTGGCGCAGGCGCTGACGCCGCGGCCGAGGAGACGCTCTTCACCGGGAATCCCCAGGTAACGCGCTGCGGCACCCATCGCGAGGATGATTGCGTGCGCGGCGTAGGTTTCGCCGTTCGCGACGACGGTTTTGATCGGGCCGCTCAGGTCGATCTCGTCGACGTCCTCGGTGCGGATGTCGGTGTCGAAGCGCAGAGCCTGCTCACGCATCTGTTCCATCAGGTCCGGTCCCATGATTCCTTCGCGGAATCCGGGGAAGTTCTCGACCTCGGTGGTGGTCATGAGGGCGCCACCGAACTGGGTTCCCTCGAACAGCAGGGGCTGGAGCTCAGCGCGCGCGGTGTAGACACCAGCGGTGTAGCCGGCCGGTCCGGAACCGACAATGATGACGTCATGGACCGCGGGCGTGGTTTCCAGCTGGGTGGTCATGCGAGCCTTCCAATAGTGAGTGCAGACCCTCCGCTTCTTGGAGAGCCGTACCGATCAACACCAGGATAAGGGGTGTTGTTCCCGGGCCCGGCGCAAAAGTGGTCAGGCGCTCAGCTGGGATCGTGTGCATACGGTGCGACCAGGGCGCCAGCACTGCGGCGCACCTGATCCGGATCGGTGCCGCGTTCGATTTGCCGGACACCGGTGTGAACTATCGCGTTGATCAGTTCGGCAGTGACGGCGGGGTCGCGTGCGCCGAGTTCCTGCAGCGTGTGCAGCAGAGGAGTGACAAGATCGCCGTGCAGTGCCCGGCTCTTCTCATCGAACTTCGGGCCGGGTGCGATCTGGCTCAGCGACGCCGCGATCGCGTGCTCACCGTCTGCGGCCAGGATCAGATTGGCGTCGACGTACGCGAGGATGCGACCGGCGGGGCCGTCGGCCTCCGCCATGGCCTCAGCCAACTTCTGCGACCACCGCGGGAATGAATCCTCGACCAGTGCGTCGAGTAGGTCCTGCCGGGAGTTGAAGTACTGATAGACGCTCGATCGGGCCAGTCCGGCGCGCCTGGCTATCTCACCGAACGACGGGATGTCCGCGGTTCCTTCGGCAAGAACCTCGCGGGCAGCGTTCAGGAGCGCACGACGCTGCGCTGCGCGATGCTCGCCGACGGTAGCGGCGTTGATGCGTGGCACGTGAACTCCTTTCGTACGCTGCTCGGTCGTCGAACAGCCTAGTGGGGAGTTGCGCGCTATGTGGTCGCTGGGCGCAGAGCCTCTCGGACGACGCAGCGAGTGCCGGTGTAGATGGTGGGCATGCACTTGTTGCAGTGGACGCACAGCCCTTCGGAAACCGATTCGGACTGAAACTTGTTGACCAACTGCGGATCTCGAAGCAGTGCCCGAGCCATGGCTACAAACTCGAAACCTTCACCGAGTGCGCCCTTGATGGTGTCGACGCGATTGATGCCGCCGAGCAGGATCAGCGGCAGACTCAGCGCCTCGCGGAACTGGCGGGCGAATGGAAGGAAGAACCCTTCCTCGAAGGGGTACTTGGGAAAGAGCGTCGGGCCGTACAACTTGAGACCGTAACCCACGAGTTTGGGCTGGGACGCAACAAATTCCGCCATCGGAACGTCGCCGCGGAAGAAGTACATTCCGTTGAGAAGTGAACTGCCGCCGGTCAATTGCATGGCGTCGAGATGGCCGTCGGCCTCGAGGATCTTGGCGATGGGCAGGCTCTGATCGAGCCACAGTCCTTTGGGGACGCCGTCGGACATGTTGAACTTCGCCGTGACGGCAACCGACGGTCCGGCTGCGCTGCGGATTGCTTCGATCACCCGACGCGGATATTCGGCACGCCTGGCGACGGTTCCGCCGTATTGATCGTGGCGTTTGTTCAGATTGGGGCTCATGAACGAACTGAGCAGATAGTTGTGGCCGAGGTGCACCTCGATGGCGTCGAATCCGGCGTCGACGGCAATGCGCGCGGTGCGCTCGTAGTCGGCGACAACGCCGTCGAGTTCCGCGAGTGTCGCTCCCTTGACGAGACCCATCGCGGGCGGACTCAATCGCGTCGACGGGGCCAGGGTTTTCGTTTTGTTGGAGAGGGTGTTGGCCACTAGTCCGGCGTGGCCGATCTGTGCTGCGGCGAGCGCTCCTTCGGCGTGGACCGTCTCGGTCAGACGGCGCAGTCCGGGCAGCGACTGTTCGTTCATGACGAGGGTGTCGCGGTGGACGCGGCCACCGGGTGAGACTGCGCAGTACGCGACGGTGGTCATGGCGGCCCCACCGCGAGCGACCTCGGCGTGGAAGTTGATCAGGTCGTCGGAGATCGCTCCTCGCGGCATCACTCCTTCGAAGGTTGCAGCTTTGATGATGCGGTTCTTCAAGGTCAGCGGCCCGAGACGGGCCGGTTCGAAGATCGTGGGGGTCATGTTCTTCTTCCTGCTTCGGCAGATCCATTACGATGCCAGTGGACTCGTATCTACGACGATATAGCGCTGACGCCAAATCTGTTCGACAATTCGAGACGATGAACACCACAGGATCTGGTCGCCCCCGAGACCCACGCATCGACGACGCAGTCCTCGAAGTCACCCGCACCATGCTGCTCGAGGTCGGCTGGGAGCAATTGAGCGTGCGCGCCATCGCCGCCCGAGCCGGAGTCAGTAGGGCGTCGATGTCGCGTCGATGGTCGTCCAAAGCGCACTTGGTTCTCGGATCGATCCTCGGCGCCACCCCGGATCTGACGCCCTTCGAGGGAACGGATCGCGACGGGTGGATCCGCTGGGTGGTGGCCGGTAGCGCGCAGTTGTTCGCCCGCCCCGAGGTTCGTGCCGCGGCGCCCGGACTATTGGCAGCATTGCGCGATCACGACGATCTACGTAACGAGCTGTGGCGCGGGTTCAGTGGGCCGAGTACTCAGTTGTTCCTGGAAGATTCGGAAGACCGCGACGCCGCGCTGTTGGACGCAAAAGCTGTGCTGGTGATGGCGGCAGGAGCTGCGATGTTCTCGAGTCTTATTGCGGTGGAGGATGATACGGAGGAACTTCGCGAGCGCATCCTGGCACTGCTGTTGCCGGTCGCAGAAAAGTGAACTAGCCGATAGTGTTGACGGACAGCGTGTTCGGTTTGTCAGCGCTACATTCCGGGCCGACGGCAAGGATGGTGATCTGACGTGGCTGCGTGCCGCGCAGTAGGAGCACCACGGCTGGGTTGCCGTCGACGGTGACCTCGCCCGATCCGAGAAGTGGCTCATCTTGCGAGAATCCGTTTGCCTGCAGGCAACCTGCCAGTTTGAGTGGATCCTCGAGTGGACCAAGATCTTTGGATCCGATCAAGGTGAGGAATCTTTCGGGAGTCGGGTTTTCGCTTACGGTAGGAGTGGGTTGCGCAGTGATGACGGCGTTCGGTTCGGTGGGGCGTACCGCAATCAACACAGCCACAACCGCTACGGCTGCTGCAGCAGCGGCACCACCCATCAGTAGCCGGCGTCGCGAGCGGGCGATGGAGATTACATTCGAATCGGAATCATGTTGCGTCTGTTGCTGTTTCCACTCGCTGTCCAATGCGCTGTGGATGCGCGCTGCCAACTCGGGCGGCATGGGCTCGTGCGGGGCGATGCGCTCGTCCCACGTCCGCAGTGAATGACTGACGTTGTCGAGTTTGCTGACGAACGCCACCGCGTCAGGATCGTCGTCGACGAGGACCCACAAGGCAGCACTGGTTTCGGGGTCGAGAACACCGCCGTGAAGATCGGCCAGCAAGTCTTCGGAGAAAGGTGGGGCAGGAACGTACGAATCGTTCACGAGCCTCCCCTTTCTGCGCGCGGCTACCTGTTCTGGTGCTCACAAAGATTAGACGCGTCGATATCACGATCGGTTCCCTCGGCCACCCAACTCGGCCAATTCGGCGGCTAGACGCTTGCGCGCGCGAGCGCAGCGACTCTTCACCGTTCCCACAGGGATGCCGAGCCGAATTGCGGCCTCGGCTACGGGATAACCCTCCATGTCCACCGCAACGACGGCAGCGCGCTGCTCAGGCGGCAGCAGGGCCAAGGCTTGATCGACGGTCATCCTCATGTCCACGGCTTCGACATGATCGTGAGAATCGCGAGGTTCCTCCACATTGTCGGCTGAGAGCGAAAAGGCTTGGCGTGACTTGTTTCGCCGAATTCGATCCAGGCACGCGTTGACAACTATCGCGTGGAGCCAACTTCGCACAGCGGCATCGCGACGGAACTTGGACGCGTTGCGGTGCGCAGACAGCAAGCCTTCCTGCAAGGCGTCACTGGCGTCCTCGTCCGAATAGCTGGTACGCCGGGCGACGTGCCATAGATGATCCTGATGCCGGGTCAGCAATTCACGGAAAGCATGTGGATCGCCCGCCACATGTGCTGTCAGTAATTCGACATCCGTTACCTCGCCCCCGGTGCCCCCCCGATAAGTGTGCACCGGCGGATGTTAACCCAGGAGCGGGCCATCGGGAGGGGTCAGGGACGGGCTATCGAGCGGCGTTGAACGTTATGTCCGAGATGGCTGTTTGGTTTTGTCCGGATTGCGTGCTGAGTTCGGTAATCCAGATGAGAACGTACTGACTCGGGCTGTCGGTGGTGACCGGAATATCCGTGACACCGTTCTTCAATGTTCCGGTCCCGATTTGCTTCGTCTGATCGAGAGTTGTTCCGGCAGAAGGGGCAGAACGGATTTCAACGACGCTACCCGGCGAATCGGACGTGATGGCAACGTTCTTCAGAGTCGCGGCGTCGTCCAGCGTGACCATCAGGCCGACGCCGTTCTTCAGCGCCGGGAACGGCTGGAAGTACGAGTCCGTCGACCACTCCGTTGTGGGGTTTCCGTCGATGGCGTTCTTGGCCGTAGCCGGCTGATCCGGGGTGCCCTGCGGCGAGAACACCGCGACCGTCGACGCACCGACAGGGGCCGTGGCAACCGGCGGGGCGGCGGGAGCCGAACTTTCCTCGGGTGCAGCAGCTTCCGAGGTCAAGCCGAAGCTCTGTTCACTCAAGGGAGTGTTGGAACTGCTCCCGGAGAGGAAGCTGGCAACCCACACGCCGAGCAGGATCAGCACGATGACGGTGAATACGCCCAGCGCGGTCAACGCGGCGAGCATGCGCGTCGACTTCTTCTTCTCGGCTTCGATGGCCTCGGGATCCGTCAGAGCGTGTCCGGAGTTGCCGGGGTCGCGATGTCCGAGGCGCAGGGCGGGAATCAGTTCCGTCTTGTCGTTGACGACGGATGCCTGATCGAGAATGTGTTGCACCGTTGCGGCAGTGCGGATTCCGCTCTCTGCTTGCAGTGCGCGCGTGGCAACGGCCGAGATGTCGAACGGCACCTCGGGACGAATTCCTCGCACCTCGACGGGATTCCCGGACGCGTCGCGGCCGGCCGGGAGCAACCCGCCGACGGGTCCGGCTGACGGCTTTGCCAGCGGCCACCGAGCCGTGATGAGGGCGTAGAGCATGGCGCCGAGACCACGAACGTCGCTGGTGGAATCCGCGTCGGCAAGCGTTGCGGGGAACGCGAGTACGGCGTCGCCGTTGATGCTGATGCGCACCCGATCCGGGTGATCGATGGACAGCGCGCCACCCGAGCGGTGAGCTGCCTCGGCAGCGGCCGCGAGGCTGCGGATCGCGCGTGCGGCGCCGATGGGCGACGGCGTCGTCTCGGCCATTTCACGCAGTGATCGGCCAGGCGTCCACTCGGCGACGACGATGCCGCCCGAGCTGCCGCGGACGACGTCGAGGACCCGGGCCAGGCCCGGCGAGTTGATCCGGCCAAGGCGCAAGGTGCGGGAGAGCACGGCCTGTGGACCGGACTGGGCGTTGTCGTCGCCGCGCTGTTCCGCGTCGACAAACGTCAGGGCTACTTCGCGATCGAGTTTGACGTCGAGTGCTTCCCAGAACTGCAGTCCACGAGTGCCACCGTGCGGGGCGAGCAGGCGGTAGCGACCGCCGGCGACGGATGCACCCGGAATGAGCTTCGGTCCGCGGGGAGAGGGCCGGGAAGTAGAGGTGGGTGCAGCGGGCGGCGTCTTGGCAGATCCGGCGGGCGGCACAGGGTTGGGGGGCGCAGCCTTGTTCGGCACAGCCTTTTGCGGCACCGCCTTGTTCGGCACAGCCTTGGGCGGCTCGGACTTGATTGCCTGTGTCTGCGGCGCCTGTTGCTGTGGTGTTTGCTGCTGTGGTGTTTGCTTCCGGGGAGCCTCTGCTCGCGGCGCACCCGTAGGCGCTGCCCCAGCCGACGTGGACTCTTTCACGGCAGAAGTTCCGGCATTCTTGTCGTCGGAGACCTTGTCGTCGCTCACCCTCGCTCCTTCACTTTCGGTTGCCCATCCCCGTGTCTGTGCGGGTTGCGACCTTGTGGTTCCAGGACCAGGGTACGGCAGCGCACCTGGTCGTTCGTGCTGGTTCGATTCCGTTCGCACGGCGGGGATCAGCTCGGTTACAGCATCGTCGTCGCGCTGCGCCGAATTACCGGTGGCGGACTTCGAGGCTGGTTCGGGGCGACCCAACACAGAACGAATCTTGCGGGAGACCGCAACCGTTACCGAGCGCACTTCGGGGATCTTCTTGAAGTACAGGATCGTGAAGGTGATGGCGAGCATAAGAATGCCGCCGACGGCTACGCGAATGAAGGATCCGGGACCGCCCAGGTTCTCGGTGAGTTTGTGGAATCCGAGTACCCGGTCGACGGCAATCATTGTCAGTGAACCGGCCAGGGAGGCGACGACGACGGACCATACGGTCTTACCGACATTGGCCATCTGGAGGTTTCCGAGGCTGCGGTGCAGAAGGTATCCGCCGATGACCGCACCGGTGATGTAGCCGAGTCCGTTGGCTGCACCGAGCAGGATCACGACCTGATCGGTATCGGATGCAACCAGTGGGACGAGAGCGGAGAAGGCGATCTTCACAGCGGTGATTCCGAGAACGATCCACGTCGGCGTCCAGGCTTGTTCGCGGGCGTAGAACACTCGGAGTTGGATCAGCACCAGCGCGTACGGAATCAACGTGAATGCCGACCAGCTCACGGCAGTGCCGAGACGTTCGGCCTGTTCAGGTCCGAAGCGGCCGTAACCGTAGAGCGCTTCACCGACCTGGGGGCCCATGAAGGTGAGGAACATGATGATCGGAACGAGCGTGATCATGGTCAGACGCGTGGCGACCGACAGATCGTCGACGACGGCCGGGGTGTCGTCGGCTGCGGCGTTGCGGCTCAGGCGCGGCATGATCGCGGTCAGAACCGTCACACCGAGGACGCCGTACGGCAACTGCAGCAGCAGCCAGGCCTGGCTGTAGATCGCGGGGCCGGCTTCGTCGGCGTGCGAGGAGATTCGCGTCGCGAAGATCATGCCGATCTGACTGATCAGGACGTACAACACGATGGCGACGGCCATGCCGCCGAACTGACGTAGGCGGTCGTCGAGACCCCACAGCGGCTTGAGGGAGATGTTCTCGCGTCGTAGCGCGGGAATGAGGCTGGCAGCCTGCACGATGACGCCGACGGTGATGCCAATGCCGAGGGTGAGCAGTTTTGCGTCACCCATCGAGACCGGATTCAGCGAGATCTCACCTGGTGTCAGGCGGTAGATCACGAGCACCACGAGGACGACCATGTTGTTGAGCACCGGCGCCCAGGCTCCGGGTTTGAAGACCTGACGGGTATTGAGGAACGCCGTGAACAGCGCAGACAGTCCGTAGAACAGGATCGCCGGCAGTAGCAGGTACGACAGGGCCGTCGTCAGATCGGTGCTGACCTTGCCGTCTTCGGACAGGAAGACGTATTTGGTGAGCACAGGTGCGGCGAGGGTCGCGAGGAGCGCGGCCATGCCGAGAAGGACAAGGGACGCCGTGAAGAGGCGTCGGATGAAGGCTTCGCCTTTGTCTTTGTCTTCGCGTTCGGCGCGGACAAGGACCGGCACGACGATCGCGGTCAACACTGCACCGAGAACCAGCTCCGCGATCATGTTCGGGATCTGGCTGGCGACCGTGAACGAACTGGCGATGGCCGGACCGAGAACCATCAGGATCATCAGCTGCTTGGCGAATCCCGTGATGCGGCTCGTCAGTGTCGCGATGGCGATGGAACCCGTCGCCGCGAGAAGTCGCGAGTTGGATTCCTTGCGGTCTCCTGGCAGGACATGCGAGTCGGGGTCGACGTCACCGGACTCGGAGACGGGACGGTTCGCCAACTCCATTTCCGCTTCCCGGTACCGCGGGTAGTCGCGGATGACCGGAATGGTCATGGTGGGTGAGTCGTCGAAACGTGCGTCCGGGTTGACCGGCTGGATCGGGTACCCGCGTTCCCACGGTGGCATGCGCGGATGTGACGCGGTTGCGGTGCTCCGGCGCGTGATCGCGGACCGTTTGCCCTCAGGCGGATTCCCGGTCATGAACGTTTGTACCCTTCATCAGCTGGGTCGGGCTGACCCCGATATCGATGCCACAGCCGTCGTCCGGCCAAGAACAACAACAATCCTCCTGCTGTGGCTGTCACAGCGGCCAACGGACGACCGTATGCATTCGACCGTACGGTCACGCTGGTCGGGCTGCCCAATTGGAACCCGTCGGTGGTGGTGAGCGAGAAGCTCACGACCACCTTGCGGGAATCGTTCATTTCCGCTGGCACAGTCAATTGTCGGCTACCGCGCGGCGGCAATTGTTTGGGACCGATGTCACTGATCTTCATCTCCGGCGGCGCGTCCACCCGCAGGTTGACGTTGATGGCGATCGGCAGTTCGTTGCGGGCCACGAGGAGCAGCGGGCTTTGACCGGACGCCAGTGTGTACACGCCGCCCGGCGATACGACGCTGACGGCTTGATAGAGACCGTTGACGCTGGTGGTCACGTTGCCTGCGCGGATGCTTGCGGCACGTTCGGCATTCCGGACGGACAAGATACTGGTATCGCGCCGGTTGGCCGAACTCATCGCGCGCAGCAGATCCTCACGCAGCGGGGCGGTGAAGGAGCGCGGCGTGAGCAGAACCTGCGGGTCGTCGACGAGTGAGAGTTCGAGAGCATCGATTCGGGGCAGTTGAGCCTTCGCCGTGTCGATGACCGCTGTTTGCGGACCGTCCTGAGTTGCCCGCTCCGGATATTCGAGAGTTGCCGTGTCCGTAGCGCCGGGTTGTGTGCCGAGCAGCGCCGGAAGGGACTGTGGTGTCGCCAGGCCGGAGCGGATGAGCGTGGCGAGCATCGACAGCATCGCGCCGGCGTCCTCCGCGTCGGCGCTCCACAGTTGCGGCGGCGCCAGAATCTGATTGCGCGGCACGGCGGTGGGAGTCAACGCGGACCACGCCATCGCGCCGAGTGCGTCCTGTCTCCGGGCAACCCGCGATTCCGTCTCGAGTTGCGGCGCGGTGTCCTCGTCGATGTACGACGGCGTCGACGGGTTGGATCCGGTCGCGGCAAAAGCTGCGGCCGCCGCTGTGTCGAAGGCAAGTGCGTCGACGGTGTCGGTGATGCGCGAGGACAGTTGTGCCTCGCTCGAATCCACGGACGAGGCCGCTACGAGGGTGGTTGTCGGCCTGGTGCTCAGAGTGTCAACGGTGACGGAATCGAGGACTCCGGAATCCGGCCACACGAAATTGCGGAGCGAAGTCACGCCGAGAATGGTGTCGACGATGTCGGCCGGCCGGTCGATGGCCGTCGCCGTCAGTTCGGGATGGGCGACGGTACCGACTGCCGCGAGATCTGCCTGCGCAAACGGAACCGACGTCGTACACATCGATGCTGCCAGCGTCTTGATTCGCGACAACCAATTGGACGCCGCATCCTGTCCGCGACCGTCGTGGGCTGCGCCGGTGGGGTCTGCCGCGTTGTCGACGACCAGATAACCGCGGGTCATGTTGTCGACCGTGATCACGAGGTCGGGGTCGATGGCGAGGCACAGCGAATCCCGCACCTTGTTGTCGGCGTCGATCTCGGGTTTCGTGGCATTTTCGACGGCGTCGACAAGCGCGTCGAGGCGTCCGCCGTCCGAGAGTTCGGTGGCGAGGTTGTCGTTGATCAGTCGAACGGGGTCATTGACGGATCCGGGGATTCCGCCGACCAGGCTGGGAGCGGTAGCGAGCGGCCACATCATCGTCACGCCGACGGGGTTGGACGTGTCGGGTGCGACGACGGCTGTAGCCGAGGTGCTTGACGTTCTTGTGTTGGTCGCGCTGGGAACGCCGAGAACCGGGAGGAGGAAACGTGCGTCGTCGAGCCGGGCTGCGCCGCCGTATTCGGGGGTGCCGTTGACGTTGACAAGCATCGGGTAGACGCCGGGCTCGGAGATCTCGAGTGAGGTTCCGGTAGTGCTGCGCAGTGGCAGCGAGAGGGTGAACGGTCTGGATTCGCCCCGCTCGAGGCTGGTGGCGACGGTGTCGAACTCGCCGACTGTGTCGAAGATGGCTTGGTCGAATTCGAGGGCATCGCGTACGTCGGCTGCATTGTCGATGGCCGGCGCTCGTTGCAACCGCACTCCGACGTCTTCGACTGGGCGGTCGCCGACGTTCTTGACCGTGCCCTTCACCACGACGGTGGGCGTGCTGGTTGTCGTGACGGTGGTCGGTGTCGTGGATTCGATGGACAGCTCGAGGAACTTGCCGTCGGTGCTGGTGCGTGGTGCCTGAACGTGTTTGTCGTGCGAGGCGGGGAGCGCGTGTGCCGGGCCCGCCCCGAGCGATCCCGTCACACCGACAGCGGCCATCACCAGAGCGGCGATGCCCGCTCGCCGTAGAGCCATTTTCATCCTGCGTCCGGTTCCTTCGGAAGCATGGGGGCGTGGGGCATCTCGGCGATCATCTGTGCGGCAAGTTCGGCTAGTTTTCGTTCGTCCGCGTACGCCAGGCGTGAGTGCAGTTCCGCGAGCGGTACCCAGGCCACTTCGGTGACTTCGACGTCTTCGTCGGACAGTTCGCCGCCGAGGAATCTCAAGAGATAGTGGTGCACCGTTTTATGGACGCGTCGGCCCTCGGTGACAAACCAGTAGTCGATGCTGCCGAGTGGCGCGAGGACGGTTCCCTGAATGCCCGTTTCTTCCTCGACCTCACGCATTGCCGTCTGCTCGGCGGTCTCGCCCTGCTCGATGTGTCCCTTGGGCAGTGACCACAACAGACGACCACGGCGGTCGGTTCGTCCGATCAGTGCAGCACACAGGCGTTCGGGCGGGCCGCCCCAGCCGTCGACGACCAATCCGCCCGCCGAAGTTTCGCGGACTGTACGCATCGGGGATCGTTCAGGATTGCCGACGGCAGGACGACGCCGCGAGTTGCGGCGGCTCCTGTTCGTTCGTTCGGCACCTGACACCCCATCGATACTAGTTGGCATCGTCTGGTTGGCCGGTAACCCGCGCAAACCGGGTGCTCGCGTTGATATGCGCGTTCTGCTATTTGCGCACCTTAAGTAAGCTCAATCGACGTGACTGCCCCTACCTCCGATGCCGATCGCCGTGCACGGCTCCTTGCCGACGCTTCCGACACATTGCGCACGCTCTCCGATGTGTTGACCCCGCTGGGTGAGCGCTTCGCAGCGGCCGGCCACGAGCTGTACCTGGTAGGTGGCAGCGTGCGCGACACAATCCTTGGCCGGTTCAGCGGTGATCTGGATTTCACGACGGACGCGCGCCCCGAGAAGGTGCAGGCTCTCCTCAAGGGCTGGGTCGACAAGCAGTGGGATACCGGGATCGACTTCGGCACGATCAGCGCCATCAAGGACGGCCAGGAGATCGAGATCACGACGTTCCGGGCCGATGCCTACGATCGTGTGTCGCGTAATCCGGTAGTCCAGTACGGCGAGAATCTTGCCGACGATCTGGTGCGTCGTGATTTCACGGTCAACGCGATGGCTATGGCGATAGGCGCCGACGGTTCGTTCACGTTTGTCGATCCGCTGAACGGCATGGACGCTCTGCTCGCCGGGGAACTCGATACGCCGTCGGCTCCCGAGAACTCGTTCAACGACGATCCGCTGCGGATGCTGCGCGCGGCACGGTTCGTATCTCAGCTTGGTTTCACGTTGAACAATCGCGTTTTCGACGCCATCAAGGACATGGCTTCGCAGATCGAGCGGATCACGGCCGAACGCGTGCAGACCGAGCTCAACAAGCTCATGCTCGGCATGTACCCGTTGGATGGCATCAACGTCATGGTCGATTCCGGTTTGGCGGATTACGTGCTGCCCGAGATCCCGCAGATGAAGCTCGAGATCGACGAGCATCACCAGCACAAGGACGTCTACCAGCATTCTCTGACGGTGCTGCAGCAGGCCATCGACCTCGAGGATGGCGACCCGGACCTCGTATTACGTTGGGCCGCACTGCTTCACGACATCGGTAAGCCGGACACCAAGCGTAACGAGCCCGGCGGCGGCGTCAGCTTCCATCACCACGAGGTTGTCGGTGCCAAGCTCGTGCGCAAGCGTTTGCGTGCCCTCAAGTTCTCCAAGCAGATGGTGGACGACATCTCGCAGCTCGTGTTCCTGCACTTGCGTTTTCACGGTTACGGCAAGGGACAGTGGACGGACTCTGCCGTGCGCCGGTACGTCACAGATGCCGGTGAACTGCTCCCCCGGTTGCACAAGTTGGTGCGCGCCGACTGCACCACCCGCAACAAGCGTCGGGCCGCGCAGTTGCAGGCCACCTACGACGATATCGAAGAGCGGATCGCCCGTATCGCCGAGCAGGAAGACCTCGCTCGGGTGCGTCCGGACCTCGACGGCAACGCCATCATGGAACTGTTGAACATTCCTGCCGGTCCCCAGGTGGGTAAGGCGTGGACCTTCCTCAAGGAATTGCGTCTCGATCGTGGTCCCCTCGACCGGGACGAGGCCGAGGCCGAACTGTTGAAGTGGTGGGCTGCCCAGCAGTCCTAGCCTTCTCGCTTTTTGCGGTTGATCAACACCGCCGACAATCCGGCGGCGTAGACGCCCGCACCGGCAAGGGCTAATCCGACGCTCTTACCGTCGGGTGCGATCACCGTCGACGCGGCGGCGATCGCACCGATGAACGCGACGTTGAACACGGTGTCCTGCAAGGAGAAAACCTGGCCACGACGGTTGTCGTCGATGTCGATCTGCATCGCCGCGTCGCCGGCCAGTTTCACGGTTTGGCCGGCAATGCCGAGAAGGAATGCAGCGATCAGGAGTGATCCCTGCGTCAGCGTGGTGACAAAAACGAGTTGGATGATCACGGCGGCCGTCAGTGCGTAGGTGACGGTTCGCGAGCGACCGAGCCGCGGAATCACAAACGGTGTGATCAGTGCGGCGATCAGCATGCCGATGGCCGTAGCGCCAACGGCAACACCGAATCCCGCCATCCCACCAGGGAGCGCCGAGCCGTTGGACGTGTCCCGAAGCACCAGCACCATGATCAGTGTGTTGATGCCGAAACAGATTCTGTGCGCGCCGATTCCGATCATCGTGGTAGTGACGCCGGGAGCCTCCCAGACGGCAGTGGCTCCGGTTTTCAGGCCCGTCAGAACGGAATGAAGAGCGCCCGTGTTGGTTCTTTCCGAGGTGGTGGGGCCAAGTGATCTGGCGGTAAACCGTGCAGCTGCCACAGCTGCGACCGCCGATCCGACGGCAGCGCACGCAACGGCGATTGCGGACGCCCGATCACCGGCACCCACAATCCCGATAATGCTCACCGCCGCGGTTGCGCCCAGTGCCGACACCACTGAACCTGCGGTTGTGAGAACGGAATTGGTGGCCACCAACCAGGATTGCCGAACCACTTTCGGTAGTGCAGCCGAGACTCCGGCGCCAACAAATCGGCTGACCCCGATCGCCGCCAATGCGCACAACAGCAGCGGCGTGTCCCCTCCCCCGCTGGCGAGCAGAACAGCGGTCGTGAGGATCAGCAGACCGCGCAGAACACTTGCCCACAGTAGGACGAGGCGCCGGTCGAGGCGATCGAGTAGCGCACCCGCAAAGGGTCCGATGATCGAATAGGGCAGCAGCAGTACGGCAAACCCCGCCGCAATCGCCACAGGATCCGTCTCGCGTTCCGGGTTGAACAGGATCGCGCCGCCCAGCGCGGCCTGAAACAACCCGTCGCCGAACTGGCTCGAGAAGCGGACAAGCGCCAACCGTCCGAGGCCCGGGGATTCCCGCACGGTGTGGAGCGTCCGGGACCAAGCCTCGCGGCGGTTCGAGGCTGGGGTCATGTAGTGAAACTCTAGCGGGAACCGAACTATCGGCCGTCGAACCGGTCCCGCAGTGCATCGAGGCCAACCAGGTACACGTTGTCGCCGAAGGCGTTCTCCACGACGGGGATGATCTCGTCGCCTCCGTCGTAAGTGGCGGTCCACCTGACTTCACAGCCGTCAGGCGTCGGCACTACTTCGATGCGCGCAATGTAGTTCTTGACCGGAAGCGGTTGGTCGAGTACCTCGTAGCTGTAGGTTCGGCCGCTGTTGTCATGCTCGATCAACTCTTCACGTGCTACGACATTGCCGTCGACGATGAATCGGCGTACGGCACCTGGCGTGGTCGGGTCTGCGCTTTCTTCCATTTCGGAAGGGGGGACGCGCGGGTGCCAGGAGGCGAGTTCGTCGAATCCTTTGATCACAGACCAGATCTGGTCCGGCTCGACGGGCAGAGTGGTTGTTCGTAGAAGCGTGGGCATAAGTACCTCTCTAGTGCTTCGCTTGGTGTGACGTGGACACTAGGGAGCTCGTGGGCCGGGTGGGAACGCAAATCCCATTCATTGGAAAGGTGCGTGCTCTTCAGGCTGCCGCGGTGCGGGCCTGTTCTGCTCGCCACCAGCCGACAGTTTCGCGCGCTGCCTGATCGAGTGGCGTCGGCGACAGCCCGAGGAGGGCTTCGCTGGCAGTCGAATCCATCACGAAGGGCTTGGTGAACTGGTAGTTCATCTCTGCGAGTTCGCGGGTATCGGCGTGTACCTTGCCGACGGTATCGAGAACCCAGGCCGGGAGTACGCCCACCTTGGCGGCGGGGGCTCCTGCGGCGTCGGCAAACGCCTCGGCAATGGTGCGTTGGGTGAGCGCGGGTCCGGTGGGTGCGTGCAGGACGGAGTTCCACAGTTCCGGGTGGTGTGCCGCGGCGATCATCGCTGCCGCAAGATCGGGTACGTACGTGAAAGAGTGTGGCTGATCTGCGGATCCGATTACCCGAATCTTCTTTCCTGTCATCACTTTCGGAGCCATGCGTTCGCCGGCGTGAGCTGTGCGCACGTAGGGGCCGAAGAAGTCCGACGCCACCACGCTGACGGTGGGTGTGGCAGAGGCTTCGCGGGCGCGCAGTAGCATCGCGCGCACTCCGCGCTTACCGCCGGTGACGTTGCGGGGGTCGGATTCCGTCATCACGGTGTCGGAGTTGTACGCGTAGAGGCTTTCGGGGAACACCACAACGGCATTCAACGAGGCTGCGACGTCGAGGATGACTTTTTCTGCCGCGGGGAGTTCGCGTTCCCAGTCCGCGGCGTTGTAGGCGGCATGAATGCAGTGGTAGATCGCGGTGGCGCCCTCGGCGGCGGCGCGCAGTGCGTCTCGATCCGACACATCGACGCGTCGACGCTCGATCCGTGGGTGCTTCGGTCCGCTTCCGGATCTGGTCAGGAGACGGACGTTGATCCCCTGCTCGGCGAGTTGTAGCGCCACGGTGGATCCGACTGGTCCTGCGCCGGTGACGATTTCGAGGTTCGACATGATGTCTCCTACCTGAGGTTCGTGGGTTGGAGAGCACTGCTCTCGATTTCTAGGATGCGCCACGTGGATGGCTATGTCAAGAGCACTGCTCTCTTTTATCGACACTGCTCTCGTTTGTTGGCTCTGCTCTCGGAATTGAGGCAAGCTGTTCCCATGGCCGGTACCCCCCGCGAACGCGCGCGTGAACAGACCTTGCAAGACATCACCCGGATCGGCCGCGAGCATCTGGCAGCGGTCGGCGCTGCGGCTCTGTCGCTACGCGCGGTGGCGCGAGATCTGGGCGTCGTATCCTCGGCGGTCTACCGGTATGTGGCCAGCCGCGACGAACTGCTCACCCTTCTTGTCGTGGATGCTTACACCGAGCTGGGCGCCGAAGTGGATGCTGCAGTGGATGCTGTTGCGGCAGAAGATTATCGGGGGCAGTTTTTGGCGTTGGGCCGAGCTGTGCGGGCCTGGGCGATACGCGAACCCGCTAGATACGGACTGCTGTTCGGCAGTCCGGTGCCCGGCTACAACGCACCGGGTGAGCAAACCACCGGGCCGGGCACGCGGGTGGTCACCAGGCTGATCGCAATAGTCGACAGCGCGCATCGGGCGGGTGCCCTCACATCGTTCCCCGACGCAGCAGTCGGTGAACCCTTGAAGGCGGATCTGGAACGTGTGCGCGCGGAGATGGGCGTCGAATTGCGGCCCGAGGCAATCACCCGCGGAACCTTGGTGTGGGTGTCGATGTTCGGTTCTGTGAACTTCGAGGTGTTCGGGCAGTATGGATCGGACACCTTCACCGAACCGGCCGAGCTTTTCGAGCGGCACCTCGCCTTGCTCGCGGGAATGGCGGGCTTGGAGTGAGATGATGTAGGTGTGTCGCACGCAGAAGAACCCGAAGACCGTATGGCCTGGATCGAACCCGAGGTTGGGCCAGGCAGCTTGTTGGTGTCGTCCACCGACCTCGTTGAACCTGCGTTCCGTCGCACCGTCATCTACATGATCGAACACAACGACGCGGGAAGTCTTGGGGTCGTGATCAATCGGCCGAGCGAGACGACTGTGCAGAACGTCCTTCCGCAGTGGGCGCCACTGGCCGCCAATCCGTCGGCCCTCTACGTCGGCGGGCCGGTGAAACGCGATTCCGCACTGTGTCTCGGCACCGCGCGCAACGGGGCAATCATCGACGGTGTCGCGGGTTTGCGGCGCGTCGACGGCAAGGTGGTGATGGTGGATCTGGATTCCGATCCCAACGTGATTGCTCCGCTGGTCGAGGGAATTCGTATCTTCGCCGGGTATTCGGGTTGGACTGTTGGGCAGCTTGATTCGGAACTCGAGCGCGACGACTGGATGGTGACCGCTTCCTTGCCGTCGGACGTTGTGACGCCGTCGCGTATCGATGTGTGGGCCCGGGTGCTACGACGCCAACCATTGCCGCTGGCCATGTTGGCCACTCATCCCATCGAGGTTGAGCGGAACTGATCTAATCAACTCTGATGGGATCCCGGTTCGCGAAGCGTTGCGCCAGCGCGGCACACACGATCAGCTGGATTTGATGGAAGATCATCAGCGGCAACACGATCAGGCCGACAGGTTGACCCGCGAACAGGACAGCCGCCATCGGCAGGCCCGTCGCCAAGGATTTCTTCGATCCGCAGAAGATGATGACGATCTGATCGGCTAGATCGAAGCCGAGCCTGCGCCCCGCGAAGGTTGTCACGGCAAGCACCACCGCGAGGATCACGCAGCACACCGCCACCAGGATCAGGATCTGCCAGATCGTGATCGTGCTCCAGATGCCTTCCTTCATGCTCTCGCTGAAGGCGGCAAAGACAACCAGAAGGATGGACCCGCGGTCGACGAACTTTGTTGGCTCTGCGTACTTTTGAAGCCAGCCGATTACCAGTGGCCGGATCAGCTGGCCAATGATGAACGGGATCAGCAACTGCACGACGATGTCGAGGATCGACGAGAAATCGACGGTTGCCTCGCCTGTGGTGTTCATCAGGAGAACCACCAGCAGCGGGGTGATGAAGACGCCGATCAGGTTGGAGAACGACGCACTGACGATCGCGCCCGCAACGTTTCCCTTGGCAATTGACGTGAAGGCGATCGACGACTGAACCGTCGACGGAACCAGGCACATGTAGAGGATGCCGGTGTACAGCTCGTCGCTGATCAGCGTCGGCGACAGGAATCGCAGTGCCAGGCCGATCAAGGGGAACAGGATAAACGTCGACGCCAACACGACGCTGTGCAGCCGCCAGTGTTTGACGCCCTTCCAGGCTTCCTGCGGCGAGAGGCGGGCGCCGTAGAGCAGGAACAGGAAGCCGATGGCGATCTTGGTGGCCCAGTCGAGCACTGTCTCAGCGGTGCCCGATACCGGGAACACACTTCCGAGCACTGCGGCGATGATGATGCCGAGGATGAACCCGTCGATGTAGAACCTGCTGAGAAACTTCACCTGGCTAAGGATAACGACGTGCTGCGCGGGCGTTGAAGGTCATCATGACCAGGCACAAGAGTGCTCCGATGATCGACAGTTCGATTATCGCGGTCTGCATCCCTTGGACGGTGATGGCGATGCCCGCGAGAATGGACGGTATCGCCAACCCCGCGTAACTGACGGTAAAGAACGCCGCGAGGATCGCGCCGTGGCTTTCGCGGGCGTGTGCTCGCGCCGCGGCGTTGACTCGTTTCATGCCGCCGGCAAACACCAATCCGTGCCCGGCGCCGACCACAATGGTGACAACGCTCAGCAGTGCGAGGCTCGGAACGATATCGACGACAAGCAACCCGATCATCCCGAGAGCAAGAATTCCGAGACCGACGATCGTGGACGTGCGGGGGTCCATCCGGCTGCCACCGAGTTGAGCGATCACGGAGCAGATCATGACCAGTGCGGCAGCGCCGCCGGCAAGTAGAAGATTGTTGATCCCGAGCAAGCTGGTCATCCAGGACGGGACTACGGATTGGAACAGGCCGACCGCTCCCCAGGAGAGTGCGACAGCAAGTGAACTGAGCCAGAACGTTTGCTGGATTACCGCGGGAACGCGGGGAATCTGGAACAGGCTCTTCGGGCGAGCGGTCCTTGTGCCGCGCGGTAGCAGCAACAGAACGATCAGGGCGGGAACAAACGCGACAAGGAAAATCAGGTACGGCAGGCGCAGCGGCTGGGGCAGGTATTGCGCAATTGCGCCCGAGACGAGCGGTCCCAGCGCGCCCCCGAGCGCACCCGTCACAGTGGAGACGAGAGCTGCGCGACGGTGATCGAACGTCGGCTCCTGTTCAACGAGCGCAGCGCTACCGGCCGCGCTGACTGCGCCCACCGCAATTCCTTGTGCGATCCGACCGAGAAACAGCCAGACGGTGGCGTCGGCAAAAGCGAGGACAAGCGTTCCGACGACGCTCAAAGCCAGTGACATCAGGAGCACGGCGCGTCGGCCGAGAAAGTCGGAGAGTGGGCCGAAGAACAGCAGCGCCGGCACCAACCCAGCGACGTAGACGCCGTAGATGAGCGTCTGGATTGTGGGCGTGAATCCGAACTCGCTGCGGTAGAGCCCGTAGACGGAGGTGGGCATGTTCGCGCCGAGCAGGATCACGGTGAGGACGTAGCCGACACCGTAGAAGTGTCGATTGGTCCGGCGGGTGGCGGTTTGCGCGGCGAGTGCTGTCGTGGACGTGGGAAGCCCTCCTCAAATACATGGGTCGTCCTACGTATCGTAAGGGAGTGGAACGAATGGCGCGAATGGCGCAAAAGCTGTGAGGATGGGCAGATGACAGTGGTTCGCAAGGAATCGGCGTACGAACAATCCCTCGAGTGGATGCGTGCGCAGATCGCGGATGGTTCGTGGACCGTCGGTAATCGCATCCCGACGGAGCCGGAGCTGATGAGCGTCCTGGGCGTCGGGCGGAACACTGTCCGAGAGGCAATCAAGACCCTGACGTCTACCGGGGTGCTCGAGATCAGGCGGGGATCGGGCACCTTCGTCCGCGCGCGGACGGATATCGGCGGTCTGCTGGGCCGCCACGCCGCGGTCGAAGAGATGACGTACGTCTTCGAGGTGCGTCGTGCGCTCGAGGTCGAGGCGGTCCGATTGGCGTGCGAGCGGCGCACGGACGAGGACGTCCGGATTCTGCGTGAGCTGGCGGAGAAGCGAGACCACGCCGGGGACGATTTTGTCGAGGTCGATCTCGGCTTCCACATCGCGGTTGTCGAGGCCGCACACAATCCGGTTCTGAAGGAATTGTTTGCCGGCATCCTCGAAACCGTTCGAGCCACCTACAACGTGACGGAAGGTGTGCACCCGCCGTCATTGACGTCGCTGCATCACCGAGGAGTCGCGGCAGCCATCGCGGACCGAGATGTCAACAGAGCGCGCAGTGCCGCGTGTGGCTATCTCGAGAAGACGAAGGAAGCGATCGGGTCGAGCGCGATCGATTAACTGCTCCGGGCGTCGGCGAGGCTGTTCAATGCGCCGGCGATGTCGTCGGCTTTCGGGGTGGTGACGGTGAGCTTGTCGCCGCCCGCAAAAGTAATGACGACCGCGGGGCCGGTGCGTGTGACGATGCCGTAGTTGCGACGCCCCTTGCTCTTGAGTCCCCAGCCGCCGAAATCCGCAAATGGTTTGATCTCCGCGACCTTGGCACCGACAACCTCGTCGACGCCGTAAGTCATCGCAGGCATGCCCATGTTGAACACCTTGATCTCGGTGGTGTCGACAACAACGCGGAAGCGAACGAGGGTCACGCAGAACACGGCAAGCACGAGGAACAGTGCCAAGAACCAGACGGAGCTGACCAAGCCGAGGATGATTCCGGGCGCCGCCATGATCAGTCCGAAGATCACGGAACCCTTGGTAGAGAACCCGACGTCGTCGGTGATGGGCAGTGCAGCGTCGCTACGGGGCAGAGCGCGGTTCGGAGCTTCCGTCGCCGCGGTGCGCTGGCGATAGTCGCGTAGCAACGACGCTCCGAGCAGGCCGACGACGCATCCTCCGAGCGCTCCGGCCGCGAGGGCTCCGATGGGCGCGGGAACGGACGACGGGTCGACCACGTCGAGTTGAGCGTGGAGCGATGCGGCCTGGCCACCGGTGATGATGCCCACCACGATCAGGCCGAGGACGATCATGAATCGACGCATCATCAGCATCGCGGGCGCGAGAGCTGCGATTGCCGAGAGTCCGGCGCCGAACAGAATGGTCAGCAGAGCAAACGTCCACGCGCTGGTCGTGGGTGTCGCAAAGCCGTCGGCCGACGTCATGGACCAGTGCGTGGCGATCTTGTCGGGGAGCCGGGTGTCCCACAGTGTTGTGAGTACAACGCCGCCGAGCGCGCACAGCACGGGGACAAGGAGACCGAAGAATGCCCCGGCGGGATCGATTACACGATGTTTCACGTGAATCAATGAGTCGGCTGGCAAGCATCCTTGAGCGAGCAGGCACCGCAGGAGCCGGTGCCGCAGTCGGCGGCATTTGCCTTGGCTTCGGGGGTTTCGGCCGCGGGTTCTTCGGTGTGTCCGCAGTTGCAGTCGTTGCCGCAACCGCTCTGCTCGGGCAGGGCTGCGGCCGCTCGGGCGCCGATGCTGCCGCCGAAACCAGCGGTGAACACTGCGCCCACCACGGCGACAAGAGCGATGCCGAGGCCCATGGCGGTGCTCATCGTCAAAGCGCCGATGCCACCGAGAACGAGGAGGCCTGCCGCAGCGGCCATCGTCGGGCCTGCCACCTTGTTGGCGAGCGCAAACGATTCTTCGCTTCGCAACGTATCCGGGGTTCGGATACCCGCCCAGCGGTTACGCGGAAGCTTGCCGATCAGTCCGGCAACAGCGACTCCACCAACGGCAAGAGCGAGCACGAACAGCACTACAGCAACAACGATCACCCATACAGGATAGGCGCGAGTGGAGTTGATGGTATGCCCGGGTGGCGCAGGCTCTACCCTGGTTAACGGTATTCAACGGCAGCCAAGTAGATAGCGACCACAGTGACCGAGTCTCCGCAGTCCCCCGATTCACCAGTCGACGCCACCCCGCAGCACCGCTACACCGCGGAGCTTGCCGGCCAGATCGAGCAGCGCTGGCAGGACCGCTGGAGCGAGGAGGGCACGTTCAACGCGCCCAATCCGGTCGGTCCGCTCTCCTCCCCCGACGGCGTGCCCGCCGACAAGCTGTTCGTTCAGGACATGTTCCCGTACCCCTCGGGTTCGGGTCTGCACGTCGGCCACCCGCTCGGCTACATCGCCACCGACGTCTTTGCGCGCTTCCATCGCATGCACGGCCGCAACGTCCTGCACACCCTCGGCTACGACGCCTTCGGTCTGCCGGCCGAGCAGTACGCCGTGCAGACGGGTACCCACCCGCGCACGACCACCGAGGCGAATATCGCCAACATGAAGCGTCAGCTCCGACGCCTGGGCCTGGGCCATGACGAGCGTCGTAGCCTGGCGACGACGGATGTCGACTTCTATCACTGGACGCAGTGGATCTTCCTGCAGATCCACGGCGCGTGGTACGACAAGGCGGCCGGCAAGGCCCGTCGTATCTCGGAGCTGGAAGCCGAGTTCGAGTCCGGTGAACGCGCTGTCGACGACGGCCGCGACTGGGCTTCGCTGACCGTGGCCGAGAAGGCCAAGGTTGTGGACTCGTACCGCCTTGTCTACCAGTCCGATTCGATGGTGAACTGGTGCCCCGGTCTGGGTACCGTGCTGGCCAACGAAGAGGTCACTGCCGACGGTCGTAGCGACCGCGGCAACTTCCCCGTCTTCCGCAAGCACCTCCAGCAGTGGATGATGCGCATCACCGCGTACTCCGACCGCCTGGTCGACGATCTCGAATACCTGGATTGGCCGGACAAGGTCAAGGCCATGCAGCGCAACTGGATCGGCCGCTCGTACGGCGCCGAAGTTACCTTTGCGGCAGGTGAATACGGCATCGACGTGTTCACGACGCGTCCCGACACGCTGTTCGGTGCCACGTACGTGACGCTGGCTCCCGAGCACGATCTGGTCGACAAGCTTGTTGCCGACGAATGGCCGGAAGGCGTCGACGCACGCTGGACCGGTGGCGCCACCACTCCTGCGGAAGCTGTTGCGGCATACCGTAAGTCGATCGCTGCCAAGACGGACCTGGAGCGTCAGGAAAACAAGGAGAAGACCGGCGTCTTCCTCGGTTCCTACGCGATCAACCCCGTCAACGGCCACAAGGTTCCGGTCTTCATCGCCGATTACGTTCTGACCGGCTACGGCACTGGCGCGATCATGGCTGTTCCGGGACACGATCACCGTGACTGGGAGTTCGCCAACGCTTTCGGTCTCGATATTCTCGAAGTTATTGCCGGCGGCGATGTTTCGGAGTCCGCGTACTCCGGTGACGGCGCTCTGGTGAATTCCGACTACCTCGACGGTCTGGACGTGGCTGAGGCCAAGGCCACCGTCATCAGCAAGCTCGAGGAGTCCGGTCACGGCAAGGGCACCATCCAGTACAAGCTGCGCGACTGGCTCTTCGCGCGTCAGCGTTACTGGGGCGAGCCTTTCCCGATCGTGTACGACGCTGCCGGAAATGCGCATGCTCTGCCGGATTCGGCTCTGCCGGTGGTTCTTCCGGAGGTCGAGGACTACGCACCCGTGTCCTTCGATCCGGACGACGCCAACTCAGAGCCCTCTCCCCCGCTGAACAAGGCAACCGACTGGGTCAACGTCGAACTCGACCTCGGCGACGGCCTGCAGACCTACCACCGCGACACCAACGTCATGCCGCAGTGGGCCGGTAGCTCGTGGTACCAGCTGCGCTACATCGACCCCACCAACCAGGACACGTTCTGCGATCCGCAGAACGAGGCCTACTGGACGGGCCCGCGTCCGGAGCTGCACGGCCCCAACGATCCCGGTGGAGTCGACCTCTACGTCGGCGGCGTCGAGCACGCGGTGCTGCACCTGCTGTACTCGCGGTTCTGGCACAAGGTGCTCTTCGACCTGGGCTACGTGTCCTCGAGCGAGCCGTACCGTCGCCTGTACAACCAGGGCTACATCCAGGCCTTCGCGTACACCGATGCCCGTGGCGTCTACGTGCCCGCCGAAGAGGTCGTCGAGAAGGACGGCAAGTACTTCTACGACGGCGCCGAGGTCAACCGTGAGTACGGCAAGATGGGCAAGAGCCTGAAGAATGCCGTTGCGCCGGACGAGATCTGCGCCGAATTCGGTGCGGACACTCTCCGTGTGTACGAGATGTCGATGGGTCCGCTGGACACCTCGCGTCCCTGGGCGACCAAGGACGTCGTCGGTGCTTCGCGCTTCCTGCAGCGCGTGTGGCGTGTTGTCATCGACGAGGAGACCGGCAAGCCCCGCGTCACCGACGACGCCCCGGGCGAAGAGACGCTTCGTGCACTCAACAAGGCAATCGCCGGTGTCAGCGAGGATTACACCGCACTGCGCGACAACACTGCGGCCGCCAAGCTGATCGAGTACAACAACCACCTCACCAAGGCCTTCCCCGGCGGCGCTCCGCGCTCCGCCGTCGAACCGCTGGTGCTGATGCTCGCTCCCCTGGCACCGCACCTGGCAGAAGAGCTGTGGTCACGCCTCGGTCACACGGAATCCCTTGCGCACGGGCCCTTCCCGGCTGTCGAGGAGAAGTGGCTCGTCGAGGACACCGTCGAGTACCCGATCCAGGTCAACGGCAAGGTGCGTAGCCGCATCAGCGTCCCGGCCGACGCCGATCGCAAGGCTGTCGAGGAGATCGCGCTGGCCGACGAGAAGATCGTTGCCCTGCTCGAGGGCAATGCGCCCCGCAAGGTGATCGTCGTGCCCGGCAAGATGGTGAACATCGTCCTCTAGGGCCTTCGGCCCCGTGCGCCCTTTTGGTAGTTCCGGCTACCAGAAGGGCGCACTTTTTTGTCTTGAATCCGACGACACGATCGGGATGGCCGCTGAGCGTCATCGTCAAGTACTGGGTGGTCGGTATTCCATTAGCCAAGACCGCCGAATACTTCGGCATCCAGTTCGACCTGGAAATCGTTGCCTTGGCTCACAATTCAGTCACTGCCAGGCTCGCGATTGAGGCTGCCGTTCAGTCGTTGTCCTGATTGTCCCGCTCCGCGGAACATTCTGTAGCGCGCGTTCGACGCGAGGGCTGTGATGCAGGTAACACGTTACCGAGATCGGTAGCTGTCGTTCACCGCACTTCCCAGCAAGGCCCCCGGTTGGCTGTATTCGACAGGGGGTCAATCGAATTCGCAGATTTCCCGAAAGGATCTCCAGCCATGGCGTCTGATATCCACAGCTCCGGTTCGTCTCCCAGTCTGTCTGAACCGACATCGATACCGGAGCGGTGGACTCCGCGACTGGTGTTCTCGCTGGCGTCAATCGTTCTACTCCTGGAAATGCTCGCAGTGAGCTACATGATGATTTCCACGGCGTTGCCCGCAATTTCGGTGCACTATCAAACGACGCAGGGAGCCTGGCTGCTGACGTCGTTCCTGCTGCTGGGTGCGGTTGCGTCGCCACTGCTCGGCAAGCTGGCAGATATGTACGGCAAGCGAAAAATCCTGCTTCTGGCGGTTGCGGGTGCAGCAGTCGGATCCTTCATCTCGGCGATCGCGCCGAGCTATGCCGTCCTGATTCTGGGCCGGGCGCTGACGGGTCTGCTCGTTCCATGCTTGTTCTTGAGCTACTCCCTCATTCGAGATGTGTTTCCGCCGAAAACTGTTGCGCTGGCTGTCAGTATCGCAACTTCCGGTATGGGTCTGATCGCTATTCCGGCGCCGTTCCTCACGGGTTGGTTGATCGACAACCACGGTTTCCGGAGCATCTTCTGGTTCTTCTTCGTCGGGTTGATAATCCTTGGCGGCATGATCTTCGCTTCGACGGCGGAATCTGCTGTGCGACTACGCTCGTCGGTCGATCTGATCGGTGCGGCGCTCCTCGGATCGGGTATCGCAGGAATTCTGATCGGCGTCAGCTTCGGTCCGACCTGGGGCTGGACGAGTGGTTCGACGCTGGCTTATCTGATCGGCGGCGTCGCGCTACTGATCGCGTGGGTGGCCTCTGCTCGCGCCATCCGTGAGCCGCTGATCGACCTGCGCTACTTCGGTAAGCGTTCGGTGATGCTCACTGCCGTCGGCGCAGGGTTCTGCTACGGCGCTTCGGGCGTATTCACGATTCTGCTACCGATGATGGTGATGACCCCAGCAGTCCTCGGGTTGGGATACGGATTCGGCGTCACGGCAGAAGGATTCGCGATCTTCCAGGCGCCTCTGGGCGGCATGGTAGTGGTCGGTGGCTTGATCGTCGGCTTCCTCGTTGGCCGCAACATCCGACCTCGTCTGCTGATGATCATCGGCATGACCCTCATGGCGGTCGGGTTCACCTTGACAGCGACCATCCACGACAACAAGCCGCTGCTCATCATCTTTGCCGGAATCTTCGGCGTCGGTATGGGTATGGGCTACGCGTCGATTCCGAACCTGCTCATCGAAGCAGTGCCGCCGCAGTTGCAGGCGACCACGGCGAGCATGGTCGCGGTCTTCCAGAGCATCTTCCCCGCAGTGCTTCCCGTCATCGCCTTCACGGTCTTGAACTCGCACATCGCGATGGCGATGGAGGGCGCTGTGTTCTACACCGACGAGGGCATGCGTATCGCGTTCCTGATCGGCGCTGCTGCAGCAGTTCTCGGCGCGATCGCAGCTGTGTTCCTGCCGCGAAACATCGTCCAGATCGGCGCAGAAGACGGCGCGGCGCAGGAGACGTCCCTCCTACCTGCTCACTGAGCGGACACGCTGCGCGTGTAGATCCGGGCTGACAGGATTGGGTGTACCGACGAAAGGACTCCCATGACGTTCGCGGATCTGGACGGCGATGAACTGTGGAGTTATCTGCAGGAGCGTTCAGGATTGCCCGGCCCGCGCGCGAACCTCGCGCTCATGCTCGAGTTCGCGCGCGGCGCCGACAGCGACGACATCCTGCAGGCGGTGGAGTCCGAAGACGAATACATCCGCTGCTGTGGGATCGTCGGGTTCGGATTCATCCTTGTTCGTTCGCGCGACGAGGCTGTCCTGGACAGTCTGACGGAGGCAACCACCAGTGCTTCGTGGCGTGCACGTGAAGCTGCCGCGACGGCCGTTCAGGCGATAGGCGACACGGATCCGGAATTGTTCCGGGCGATCATCGAGCAGTGGGCACGCTCCACCCATCCATTGACGCTGCGCGCAGCGGCTGCCGGGATCTGCGAGCCGCGGCTGCTGAAGGACAAGACCAACGCTGTGCTGGCCGTCCGGGTGTGCCGAGACGCTACCGAGTGGATCGTCTCGCAACCAGCTGATTCCCGTCGTGACGCCGACACACGTACTCTCCGGCAGGCGCTCGGATACTGCTGGAGCGTCGCGGTCGCGGCGGATCCGGAGAACGCCCTGCCGGCATTCGTCTCCCTGGAGGCGTCGGACGACACCGATGTCGTCTGGATCGTCCGGGAGAACCGGAAGAAGGCTCGCTTGCGTAAGGTGCTCGAAACCTGACTCGCGGACGGGAGACGTAGGTTATCCTCAGAATTAGAACCTGTTCTAACTACGAGGGGTAGACCATGGCACCGTCCGCAGAGGTAATCCGCAAGACCGTCGACGCCTACATCGAGACAGTTGCCACGGGCACTGCCGTCCAGGTTGTGGCCCTGTATGCCGAGGGTGCAACGGTTGAAGACCCGGTTGGTACCGACGTGCGCACCACCCGCGAGGCCATTCTCGAGTTCTACTCCGTGATCGAGAACTTCGACCAGGAAGCTCACCTGCACACCCTCCGCATTGCCGGAAACGAAGCGGCCTTCCACTTCTCGCTGATCACCAAGCTCGGCGAGCAGACGCTGACCATCGCGCCCATCGACGTCATGACCTTCGACGACGACGGAAAGATCCTGTCGATGCGCGCATTCTGGAACCAGGAAGACATGATCAGCGCCTGACATGACGGTGAAGACGATCGATGTCGACGGATTCCGTTGGCAGATGGACGATTCCGGTTCAGGGACAGCTGTGGTTCTGTGTCACGGCTTCCCTGGCCTCGGCTACAGCTATCGACATCAGTCGACGGCCTTGGCAGACGCGGGTTTTCGGGCGATCGCGCTCGACATGCCCGGTTACGGCGGCACTACACGCCCCGATGCGATCGACGAATACACCAACGACGCGGTCGCCGCCCGGATGATCGCGCTTCTCGACGCTCTCGGAATCGACAAAGCCGTCTTTGTCGGTCACGATTTTGGCGCACCGGCTGCGTGGACCACCGCTCTGCGCTACCCGGATCGTGTTGCGGGGCTGGTCTCCTTGGCGGTTCCCTATGCGCCGGACCGCTTTCCGGCCAGGCCGTCCACAATCTACGCCGCCATGGCGCGCAAGCACTTTCTGCACATCCACTACTTCCAAGAACCAGGTGTGGCGGAGCGGGAACTCGACGCCCAGCCGCGTGAATTCCTGCAGCGACTCTTCCACGCTTTGTCCGGTGCCTATCGATACCTCGATGTGTGGGATCACCCCTCCGAGGGAAACGGCTACCTGGACGTACTCCCCGAGGCGCCCGCGTTGCCGTGGTCGTGGCTCACGGAAGAGGACTTCGATGTCTACGTAAAGACTTTTACTGCAACAGGATTCACTGGAGGATTGAGCTGGTACCGAGCCTACGACGCAAACTGGGAACGCAATGAGGATCTCGACGGCGCTCACATCGGTGTTCCGATGCTCTTCATCGCCGGCGCGGACGATCCGGTGATCACGATGAGTGGGCCGAAGGCGCTGGACCGTATGAAGGACACCGTCCCCGACTTGCGAGGTGTGCACCTTCTCGGCGGCGCGGGGCACTTCGTACAACAAGAACGTGCTGCCGAGGTCAATGAACTTTTGATCTCTTTCCTTCGGTCTCTCTAGGCGAAATCGGGCCGAAGGTCTAGCGTTGCGCAGATGCGCACCAGGATCTTCGATCACGGTATTCGAGTGGGTATCACCGGTGCTCTTGTTGCCGGTTCGCTTCTGGCTCTGGGGGTGTCCGGTGCCGCCGCCGCTCCGCCCTGCCCTGGATCGTCCCCCGCAATCCTCAGCGCCCAGATTCCGGGCGCGGCCCTCGAGGGTGTCACCGTGGACGGGCAGGGTCGCCTGTACGCGACAGACCTGGTGAGTGGGCGAATCTTCCGAGTCGACGCGCCGGGTGCGGCAGCAGTCCCGATTGCGACGGTTCCGGGCGGGGCGGGTGCGTTGGCCTGGGATACGGACGGTTCGCTGCTGGTGGGAACCGGAGCCAACGCCGGCGTGCTGATCGGCGATCTGACGCGGGCTGCGTCGGTCGCACGGGTGGACGTGAACTCGGGTGTCGTGACGCCGATCGCCGGTGGTCTGAGCGCTGCAAATGGTCTTGCCGTGGCACATGACGGAATGATCTATGCCACCAACGATTTTGGTTCGCTGATCGGAAAGGTCAGCCCCAACGGCGCCGTAGACCCGGCGTGGGCGAGCCTCCCGAGTGCTAACGGGGCCGCATTGAGTGCCGACAATCGCTGGCTTTACGTGTCGCGCACGTTTGCCAATCCGGGGGTCAGCCGCATCTCCGTCGACAATCCGGGCTATTCGGAGTCGCTGGTTGATCTCAGTGGTCTCGAAATATTCTCAGCCCCAGATGGTTTGACGTTGGATTCGCATGACCGCGCGATCGTCCCCACGGACATCAGCGGTGAGGTGTGGCGTATCGACGGCCCCGGTCAGTACTGCGCGCTCACCAGCGGACTTCAGGCATCGAGCGTGTTGACCTACGGGCGCGGCAATTCCGGATTTGCGGCCGGACACCTCTACCGGGCCGGGTTCGACGGAAAGATCTTCGAGATTCCGGCGGGATTCGACGCGGGTGCTCAGGCGGCGACACCGTAAGTCGGACTTCTCGACTACTGCTGCCGGGAGTGTCCAAATCGGCCATACTGGTCTGCATGGCGGAAACGAGTGCGATCGACGAGGCCGAGAGAGCTGGGACAAGCCTGCCCGCGGTACCCCAGCCACTGCTGACGCCGCTCACGGAGGCTGCGATCTTCCTGGTTTTCACCATCGACGAGGGTGGTGAGCAGGCAGTTCACGACGTTCTGGCTGATATCTCGGGGCTGCAGCGATCCATCGGATTCCGGGTTCCCGCAGGTGGCTTGGCCACCGTGGTCGGCATCGGTTCGGATGCCTGGGACCGATTGTTCGAGGGCCCGCGACCTGCGGAACTGCATCCGTTTGTCGAGCTGACGGGTGACAAACACCACGCTCCCCGCACGCCGGGTGACCTGCTGTTCCACATCCGGGCCCGTCAGATGGATCTGTGCTTCGAGTTCGCTTCGGTTGTGACGACGAGGTTGGCCGGGGCGGCTTCCGTGGTCGACGAGGTGCACGGATTCAAGTATTTCGAGCAGCGCGATCTGATGGGGTTCGTGGACGGCACCGAGAACCCGTCCGGGCAAGCGGCATATGTCGCGGTCACTGTCGGCGACGAGGATCCGGAGTTCGCGGGCAGCAGCTACGTCATCGTCCAGAAGTATCTCCACGACATGTCGGAGTGGAATGCTCTGCCCGTCGAGGAGCAGGAGAACGTCATCGGACGCTCCAAGCTCGAAGACCTCGAGATGGACGACGACACCAAGCCCTCCAACGCTCACACCGCACTCACCGTCATCGAGGACGAATCTGGCGAGCAGATCCAGATTCTGCGTGACAACATGCCGTTCGGCCATGTCGGCTCGGCGGAGATGGGCACCTACTTCATCGGTTACTCGGCATCGCCGACGGTCACCGAGCAGATGCTCCGCAACATGTTCATCGGGAATCCCGTCGGCAACTACGACCGCATTCTCGATTTCTCGACCGCCGTCACCGGTATCAATTTTTTCGTTCCGACGGCGGATTTTCTCGATGATCCCCCGGACGTGCCTGCCAGGCTCGTCCCCGAAGCGACGTTCACAAAGCCCATCTCTGACGGTTCTCTCGGAATCGGCAGTCTCAAAAGGAGTGCCCAGCAATGACAAACCTGCACCGCGACCTAGCACCCATATCGGCAGCAGCGTGGGCCGAGATCGAAGAAGAGGCCAGCCGCACCTTCAAGCGTCACGTTGCCGGCCGCCGGGTTGTCGACGTCGAGGGTCCGTCGGGCGACGATCTTGCCTGTGTTGCGTTGGGGCATCAGGTTCCGATCAGTTCACTCGCGGACGGGGTGATCGCACACGCTCGTCAGTCGCAGCCGATCATCGAACTGAGGGTGCCGTTCACCGTCAGCCGCCAGGCAATCGACGACGTCGAGCGCGGCGCAAAGGATTCCGATTGGCAGCCGGTCAAGGACGCGGCTCAGAAGATCGCCTTTGCCGAGGATCGTGCCGTGTTCGAGGGATACCCGGCGGCAAATATCACGGGTGTGCGCGCGAGTGGTTCCAACCCTGAACTGAAGCTGCCTGCCGACGCCAAGGATTACCCCGAGGCCATCAGCCAGGCTCTCACGGCGTTGCGTCTGGCCGGTGTCAACGGCCCGTATTCGTTGCTGCTCAACGCAGATGCGTTCACTCAGATCAATGAAACCTCCGACCACGGCTACCCGATTCGCGAGCACATCAGGCGGGTGCTCGACGGCGACATCATCTGGGCTCCGGCTATCGACGGTGCGTTCCTGATGTCCACGCGCGGTGGCGATTACGAGTTGCACATCGGGCAGGATCTGTCGATCGGATATCTGTCGCACGATGCCGAATCGGTGGAACTGTACTTCCAGGAGTCGATGACATTCCTCATGTACACCAGTGAAGCCGTTGTCTCACTGACGTAATCGTCGATACTGAACTGGTAACCGTCGATACCAGGGCCGGCGCGGCAGTTCGCCGCTGTCCTGCAGGTGGGCGACAAACGCTTGGGCGTCGGCATGTGACGACGTCTTCGGTCGCCCGACGGCCCAGGCCGTGAACAACTCGAGATATCGATCGCCAAGGGTGTGGCGCACCATCGGAAGGTGGTGCGCCACTTCTCCGGCGCGCTTGCGAATCAGGGCCACCGACGCGACAGTGGTGTCCGCTGCATTGAATCCCGGCGGTAATTCACCGCCCGCGACCAACGCCCGTATCAGGGCCTCTTGACGTGCTCCGAGGCTGCTCATGTGCGTGACCACTCGGTATTCGCGGTGATACGACGCAGTCCTGCAGCATCGGCTATGGCATCGAGTTCGCCCAGAAGTTCGTGCGCTGGTGGGTAATTACCGTCCCGCTCGAGCATGATCGCGGGATGGTGCCCCGTCGCGGTGAATTGCTCGAGCAGTTCCACGACCTGCCGGGGAACGGGATCGGTGTGGGTGTCGTGGTACTTGCCGTCGTGCACGCTGCCACCGGCGATATGGCAATACGCAATGTGTTCCAGGGGTAGTCGGCACAATTCGGTCCATGCATCCAGGCCACGGTTGAGCGCATTCGCGTAGACATTCGCGATGTCGAGTACCAACCGAACCTCGGTGCGTTCGATCAGTTCCGACAGAAACTCGGCCTCGGTGAGTTCGTCGTCCGGCCAGTCGAAGAGAGCCGCGATGTTCTCCACCGCGAGTGGTACGGGGAGATTCTCCTGGGCGTGGGTGAT
Organism: Rhodococcus sp. ACPA4; assembly: GCF_002300185.1. Taxonomy (NCBI): domain Bacteria; kingdom Bacillati; phylum Actinomycetota; class Actinomycetes; order Mycobacteriales; family Nocardiaceae; genus Rhodococcus; species Rhodococcus sp. ACPA4. The sequence goes on along the minus strand of NZ_NSDY01000001.1, from coordinate 4,473,938 downwards.
GTTGCGCGTCAGGACGTCCAGAGCCTCGTACGTCCGGGGAACCGGCAACAGGTGCCCCGCTTCGATGCCGCCGGCGCGGACAAACGCGATGTGTTCGCTGACCATCGGCACGCCGCGCAGCCCGGCTACCTGGGCCAGGTGCTCGACGCGCCGAGGATCTAGCGGGTCCGCGCCACCCAGCGACAGGGAAATGCCGTGTGGGATAACCGGAACGGCTAGCCGTTCCAGTTCGGGCGGCAGTGAACTGCCGAGGGATTCCGCAATCACCTCACAGAACGCGAGGCCGTCCAGCTGAGCGATGATCCCCGAGATCTCGGGGCGCCATCCGATTCCCAGGCCCCGGAGAGTCATCCCCCGCACCCTCCGCCGCCACCACCACATCCGCCACCGCCACCGCCACAACTACTTCCGCTGCCGTCGCCGCCTCCACTGCTCCCTCCGTCGGCGCCGATTCCCGCTGCGGACGCCAGCGCCGGATTGATCATCAGGAACGCCGATCCGGCGAAGAGAGCCGCGGACATGCCGGCCAATCGTGGTCCGTAGGCGGAGAACGCGGGGTTGTTGCGTGGAGCGAGGTAGTCGTGAGACTTCGTCAACGCAGACCGCGCCGCGTTGCCTGATGCTGTGCGATCGAACGTCAATCCGAGGACGGGGATCATGAAGCCTGTGGCGATCACAGCGAGAAGCAGGAACTCGAAAGGCTTGTCGCCCACCACCCCGAACACGATTCTCACGACTCCGACTGCCACCAGGATTTTCAGGGGAAGAGTGGCGAACCAGATCGACCGCCGTGTACTCGGCGCCGTCAGATATCCCTTGTCTACCAGTGAGTCCCGCAGCTGCGCCGATTCCACCGTCATTCGTTCGGCCAGTTGGCGTCGACGGTGGGGTGAGGCGTGCTCAGCCAACTTGTCGTAGACCGTGCGGGTGTACCAATCGAGTGTCGCGTCACCTGGTCCCAGCGGCCGGAGAACCGCGCCGTCGATCGTGATCAGACCGGCGCCGCGCAGGATTGCCAACGATGCTGCGATAGCGCGGGCCTCACCCGTGAGCATGCCGACTTCGGGTGGGGTGAGCTGATCGATGAACTCGACGGGGACCTGGCGTGCTCGAAGCGTCAAGCGCCACAAGACGGTCAGAATCGCCAGCGTGATCGCGACAATGATGTAGCCGTACAGGAATTCTCGGCCGGGGATTCCCCAGGTGTCGGCGGCGTAGGCGTTCATCCTCCGCACCCCCCGCCTCCACAACTGCTGCTGCTACCGCCACCATCCGAACCCGAGAACGAGCCGCAACTGTGGGAACTCGAGCCTCCACCGCCGGGGCTGTACGCCGCGCCGGCAGCCACAGCTCCTGCCAAAGCCGGATCAACCAGAACCAGTGCGCCGGAACCGAACAGGGCTGCCGACAACCCGGCGAGAGATGGCCCGTAGCTGGTGAACGACGGCCGCAGTTTGGGTGAGAGGTACGAGTTCTCATGCTTGAGTCGACGCAGTTCGCTTTCACCCAACGCAGTGCGTCGACGATTGATGCGTAGCAACGGAATCAACGCTGCCAACACGACGATCGTCAGAAGCAGAAATCCGACGGGCTTGCCACCGGCCACGCCGAAGATCAACCGGACCACGCCGAGGCCGATGACTGCGACCAGAGGGGTGGTCCGCAAGAGTGCGTCGACGCCCTGCTGCGGGCGCTGAAGGTAGCCCCCGTCGATCAGTCCAGTACGGAGTTGGGCTAGCGCGACATTCATCCGCCCGAGCAGGCGCACTTGACGTAGCGGTACTGTGCCGCTGCCGAGCCGCTTGTGGAGAGTGCGGGTGAACCAGTCCAGGCGGCCCTTGTCCTCCTTGGTCAGGACTCGTGCGGCTTTCCCGGCGGTGGTGATGAGATCGGCGCTGCGCAGTATTGCCATCGAGGCGAGGATGGCCTGGTAGTCGCTCGTCAGGGCACCGACTTCGGGGGGCGTCAGTGGCCGTCGAACCGCGTCGACAACTGTTGGTGACCGGCGTGCTGCCGTTCGGCTGTAGAGAGACAGTCCAACAGCGACTGCAGCGGCTACGAGGTACCACTGCAGGAAGGTCTGGCTGGGAATTCCCCAGGTGTCGGCTGCGTAGGTGCTCATCCTCCCCACCCCCCGCTGTCGGTCAGGATGCCCATTTCAGCAGGCGTCAGGGGGCGGGCGATCGCCAACGCGCCGTGGGTGGCGGCGACGTATCGCGCGCGGCAAGGTTCAGTGGAAAATTCCCACTTGTCCGTATGATTATTCATTGCGCTCCACCTTTCAACGTCCTTGTCCTACAACTGATGTCAGTATCGGGGCGCGTTGCGAGAAAGCGATATCCAGGGGTCGATCGTCACCATTCTGTTACCGTCGAACAGGAGTTTTACCGGCCGGTAGGTCGGAGAACTACCTCCGTCGGATGAGCGTCGGCGGGAGTTTCGACGGCAGTGCGCACCGCACGTGCCACAGTGGAGGCCTTCAGGAAGCTGCTCGGTTCGTAGTTTCCGCCCTCCCCGGCAACAATCTCGCGCTGCATATCGGTGTCGATTCTGCCCGGGTGGATGGACGTCACGCGCAACGACGGTTCCTCGAGCCGCAATGCGTCGCCGAACGCCCGGAGTGCAAACTTGCTGGCTGCGTACGATCCCCAGCCGGCATTGGCGCGCAGTCCGGCGCCGGAGTTGATCAGCACGACGTGACCGCCGGCGGCACGGAGAGCGGGAAGGAGTATGCGAGTCAGTTCGGCTACGGCGATGACATTGGCCTCGAATGTGCGCCGCCACTGATCGACCGAGGATTCCTCGATGGTCCCGAGATCCGCGATACCGGCATTGTGCACCAGGACATTCAGCTTGTTGACGGGAACGGATGCGGCGACGGCGTCGTAATCGGTGAGGTCGACGGGCCACGATGTGGAACCGGGCAGTTCGGCGGTGATCGCCTCGAGGGAAGCCGCGGAACGGGCGCCGAGCACCAGGTCGTGGGTCGGTGCGAGTTCGCGCGCTATCGCAGCTCCGAGGCCGCGGCTGGAACCGGTGATCAAGGCAGTAGGACGCATGGGCTGAGCTTAACGACCCATGATTGTTCGGCTACCCGAACTTGTGTATTTGATAGCCCTGACATTAGAGTTTTACTATGACGACTCGCGACGCGAAAAACTACCGCCGCCTGGGGATTGTTGCTCTGGCGGCAGTGTTCCTCGCTGGATGCTCTGCGGTGAACTCCGCCGACGATGACCGCCCGGTAGTACTGACGACGTTCACCGTCCTCTCGGACATCGCGCAGAACGTCGCGGGCGACAATCTTCGCGTCGAGTCGATCACCAAGGCCGGAGCCGAGATCCACGGATACGAACCGACTCCCGGTGACATTCGTCGTGCCAACGAGGCCGATTTGATCCTCGACAACGGCATGAATCTCGAAGCGTGGTTCGCCAAGTTCGTAGACGGCCTCGACGTGCCGCACGTCGTGGTGAGTGAGGGCGTCGAGGGCATTCCCATCGCTGGTGACGCCTATGCGGGCAAGCCCAATCCGCATGCGTGGATGTCGCCGTTGAACACACAGATCTACGTCGACAACATGGTGGCCGCGTTCAGCGACCTTGATCCGGATAATGCAGCAGCATTTGCCGAGAACGGGGCGAAGTACAAGGCGGAACTCCAATCGGTGCAGGATCGGCTGGTCAGCGGACTGGCAACGCTGCCTGCCGGTCAACGCGCGCTGGTGAGCTGTGAGGGCGCGTTCTCCTACCTCACCCGAGATGCCGGGCTCAGTGAGGCGTACATCTGGCCCGTCAACGCCGAGCAGCAAGCCACCCCGCAACAGATCATTGCGGCCATCGACTTCGTCCGGGCCAACGCAGTTCCCGCGGTGTTCTGCGAGTCGACGGTCTCGGATGCCCCGATGCAGCAGGTTGTCGGCGCAACGGGAGCGAAATTCGGCGGCACTCTGTACGTCGACTCGTTGTCCGAAGCAGACGGCCCCGTGCCCACGTACCTGGACATGATTCGTCACGACACCGACGTCATCCTCGGCGGACTCACCGGAGGGACATCATGAGCGAAGCGATCCGCGTCGAGAACGTCAGCGTCCACTACGGCGACGTGCATGCGCTCGAGCACGTCGACCTGACGCTGAACTCGGGCAGCGTGTGCGGCCTGATCGGGATGAACGGCTCGGGAAAGTCGACGTTGTTCAAGGTGATCATGGGAATGATCAAGCCGGACAGCGGGTCTGTGCGTATCGCCGGCATCGAGGCGGTGGTGGCCCGCAAGAAGGGGTACGTCGGATACGTTCCGCAGAGCGAGGACGTCGACTGGAGTTTTCCGATCAGTGTTCGCGACGTGGTGATGATGGGCCGGTACGGGCACATGGGGTTCACCCGGCGTCCACGACGCGCTGATCGAGATGCTGTTGCCCATGCTCTGGAGCGAGTGCAACTGACAGAATTCGCGGACCGCCAGATCGGGCAGCTGTCCGGTGGTCAGAAGAAGCGCGCGTTTGTTGCGCGCGGCATTGCGCAGGACGCGTCGATCCTGTTGCTCGACGAGCCTTTTGCGGGCGTCGACAAGCGTTCCGAGGCAACTATTTCCACACTTCTTCGGGAATTGGCGGCCGACGGACGGTCGATTCTGGTCTCGACGCATGACCTCCACGCGGTTCCGAAACTGTGTGACGAAGCGGTACTTCTCATGCGGAAGGTACTGGTCCATTCCGACCCCGATACCGTGCTTCGGCCGGAGAACCTTGCCCTCGCCTTCGGCCTCGACGTGATGGACAGGACCTGATCGATGAACATCGTGGAACTACTTCTCGATCCGCTCGAATACGGATTCATGGTGCGCGCCTTGGCTGTTGCCGTGGTCGCCGCGGTGGTGTGCGGCGTGCTCAGCTGCTGGTTGGTGCTCATCGGGTGGTCGCTCATGGGTGATGCCGTGTCCCACGCCGTCCTGCCGGGAGTGGTGCTGGCTTACGTCGTCGGAGCACCGTTTGCCATCGGCGCTCTGATTTTCGGGCTGATCGCCGTCGCGTTGATCGGATTGATACGCAACACGAGTCGCGTCAAGGAGGACGCCGCGATCGGGATCGTCTTCACCACCCTCTTTGCCTTCGGGTTGGTGTTGATCTCGGTCACGCCGAGCCAGACCGACCTCAATCACATCATCTTCGGTAACTTGCTCGGCGTGAGTTCGTCGGATCTTCTGCAGGTGGCAGTGCTCGGTGCTGTGGCCCTTGGCGTACTACTGGTCAAGCGCCGCGATCTCACGCTGTTTGCCTTCGATCCCGTCCACGCCAACGCAATCGGGCTCTCCCCCAAGCGGCTCAGTGCGTTGCTGTTGGGAGTTCTCGCGCTCACCGCCGTGGTCGCGCTGCAGGCCGTCGGGGTCGTGCTGGTGGTTGCCATGCTGATCATTCCCGGTGCAACGGCTTACCTTCTGACCGACAGGTTTTCGCGGATGTTGATGATCGCGCCCGCCATATCGGCAGCATGCGCGATCACCGGCATCTACATCAGTTACTACCTCGACACTGCGTCCGGCGGCATGGTGGTGATGACGCAAGGGATCGTCTTCACTCTGGTCTATCTGTTCAGCCCCAGTCACGGGGTTCTGGCCAAGTGGATTGTGCAGCGGCGCAGACGATCGCTCAGTGCGCCTGCAGGCGCCCGTCAATCATCTCCAGAACTCGATCGCAGTGACGAAGCACTTCGTGATCGTGGGTGACCATGACGGTGGCGACGCCGCTCGAGTGAGTTTCGCGGGCAAGTAGTTCGACGATGTCGTGGCTGCGTTGCCGGTCGAGCGCTGCGGTGGGCTCGTCCACCAACAGTACGGAAGGATCGCTGATCAGAGCGCGCGCAATGCCCACTCGTTGACGCTCACCACCGGACAGTTGACCCGGTCGTCTGCTGGCGCGGTGGGTCATCCCGACGGCCTCGAGCAATTCTGCCGGTGTTTTCGATCCCTTTCGGCCGGTGATCTTCTCGACCAGACGCAACTGATCGGTCGCGCTCAACGCCGGAATGAGATTGCCGGACTGGAACACGAATCCGATGTTGTCGCGGCGAAACTCGGCGAGTTTCTTCTTGGACAGGCCGGTAATGGCGGTGCCGTTCACGGTCACGGTGCCGCCCGTCGGGGTTGTCAGTCCACCGGCAACGGCAAGCAGACTGGATTTTCCGGCACCGGACGGGCCGACGACGGCTACGATCTCGCCGGGCAACACACTCAGGTCGACATTGTCGAGTGCGGTGACGTTGTTGTCGCCGTCGCCGAAACAGAGCTGCGCCGCAGCAAGATTCAATCCGAGCGTGGTAGTTGTAACGGTCATCGGTTTTCTCCTAGCGCGGCAAGGGGGTCCACAGACGAGATGCGGGCGATGGCAACAACGGCTCCGGCAAGACCGAGGACGGTGAGCAGTGCTGCACCGCTGACGACGGGGCCCGCCTCGAGAGCGAACGGCATCCCGGATCCGGTGAGCAGGCTACCGAGACCCAAACCTACGGCCACACCGGTCAATACGGATGCAACGAGGATGATCACAGCCTGCATCAGACCGTCGCGCAGCAGAAATCCGGTGGACGCTCCCATGGCGCGCATGACTGCGATTTCGCGGCTGCGCTGCACCGTCCAGATGGTGAAGAACGCACCGACCACCAAGGCTGATATTGCGTACAGGAAGGCCTTGATCATCGTCATCGTCATCATCTCGGCGCTGTAACCCGGTGAGGATTCGAAAGATTCAGTCAACGTCTTCGATGCGGTTCCCGCAGCAGCGTCGCCGGCACTCAGATCGGGAAGTACACCGTCGACGCCTTGGATGGCGATAACACTGCCCTCGTTGTAGGCGTCGGCGCGCGGCGCCTCACCGGCCTTGGTACCGGCATGGATCTGTTGCCAGGTGCTCAGCGGAACATACGCAACGTCGACGTGGCCGAAAGTTCTTTGGTCACTGGTGAATCCGACAACTGTCAGATCGGTGCCGAGGCGGTCGACGGTGACTGTATCGCCGAGTTTTACACCCTCGTCGCGGGCGGTGTTGCTGACGATGACGGTGTTCTCGCCGCTCAGCGCGGTACCTTCTGCGGCCGCAGGTTCGAGGAACGAGCCAGGCTCGATCCCGAAAAGTGTGAGGTCGACGGGGGTGCCGTTCTGGGTTTTTGCATTCACGATCATGTTTCCGAACAGGGCTGCATTGGCTACGTCGGGACGCTCACGCCAGGCTTGGGCCTGCTCTTCGGTGACCACCGAACGGCTGAATGCGGAATCGGATTTGGTGCCTTCGGCAAATGCAAAGGCTTGTGCCGGTGTGCGTTGCAGGCCCGATACGCCGTCGTTGACGAGGCCGGAAGACAGTCCGGCCATGATCACCATCAGGATCGAGATGAGGGCGATCACGGCGCCCATCAGCAAAAATCGAGTTCGCGCGAACACGAGTTCGCGCACGGCCAGAAACATGATGCCTCCGAAGTGTGTCGGCGACCTGGCCGACGGTTGTACGACAATTACGACGCTGTAGCTATTACGACACTGTGTCGTAATCATACCGACGCCCTGTCGGGAACATGTCGACAGGGTGTCGGTAAGTGTCGTTATCTACGTCAGATCAGCGCATACACCGTCGCCGGCGACCCGGAACCGCCACGATTGACAGTGCCTCCCACAAGCACATGCGCACCCGTGGTGGGGAGGGCACTCAGGTTGGCAAGATTCTCCAGACTGATGCGATGGGCGCCGTACAGCAGGGTGGAGACGGCGTAGCTGTCGTCGCTCCCGGCGTCGGGTCCGAAGGTGTCGGTACCCAGGGCGCCTCGTCGGCCCAACCGTCCGGAATCGAGGAGCCACCGAACTGCGTCGACGCCAAAGCCCGGCTGATGAATACCGGAGGCGTCGATGTTCGCGTACAGATCTGTGCCCCAACGGGATTCCCAGCCGGTCCACAAGATCACCGCAGCGCCGTCCGGTATCCGCCCGTGCCTCGATTCCCAGTCGACCAGATCGTCGACCCTGAGAATGTAGTCGGAATTCCGGGCAGACTTCTCCCGGATGTCGATTTTCACTGCGGGTAAGTACAGGTCGGCAGGATCCAATTGATCCGCGGTCAGGCCGCCGAGTTCAAAATGTGCCGGTGCGCCCCAATGGGTTCCGGTGTGTTCACCCTGCTTGACGTACTGCAGGTAATAGCCGTCAGCTTCGACGGTGGTGGCCGTCTCGAGGGCGAACTCCGGGTCGCCGGGAAAGATCGGCGTGGATGCGGGGTCGTTGACATGTGAGAGCGAGACGATGCGATGAGGTGTGCCAAAGCTGTTGCTTTGCAGCGATTCCCACGAAGACCAGCGGACATTGCGTACCGCGATCACCTGCCCGTTCGGGCGGGTGTCAACGTATTGAGGATATTTCGAAGCCAGGGCGTCGATCGCGCTCTCCGCCTCGTCGGTTCCCGGCTCCAGAATTTCGGCATCACCGTCCGCCCGTACCCACCACAGCTGCGACCAGTCGTCGTCGTAGCGATCGACCAGCAGGCTGACGTGGCCCGTCGCGGCTATGTTCTTCAGCCGGCGAAGTGCGGTTGTGGTTTTCGGTTTGTGGTCGACACACGAGTAGACGGTGTTGCCGACAACAACAAACACGAGCGGCACGATGTGGGGAACACTGTTGGTATCGGCGGTCGCCAGTCGTGCTACTCGTGCTGTGGAGAATCGTGCTTTCGGATCGTCCATATCCACAGCGTAAGTGGATCAGGGGTTGCCGCGAGCGCCTGCTGACGGAACAGTGGACCCATGGAACCGGATGAAGCGCTTCGGGAGATCGCCTACTGGCTCGAACGATCGCGGGCCGAGACGCACCGAGTGAAGGCCTACCGGCGTGCCGCTGAGGTCTTCGCAGGGCTGTCGGACGACGAGAAGGAATCGCGTCGCAAGGCCGACAGTTGGAAAGCCCTCACCGGCATCGGACCCAAAACAGCGACGATCATTGCCCAGTCGTACGACGGTGTTCCCGAGTACCTCGCCGAGTTGCGGGGACAGGCGCAACCTATCGGCGACGGCCCGCTGCGGCAGTCTTTGCGCGGCGATCTGCACACGCACTCCGATTGGTCCGACGGCGGCAGCCCCATCGAGGAAATGATGCGACGGGCTGCCGCGTTGGGCCATGACTACTGCGCGCTCACCGACCACTCACCGCGTCTGACCGTCGCCAACGGGCTGTCCGCGGATCGCCTGCGAGCTCAACTCGACGTCATTGCCGCATTGAATGCGGAACTGGCCCCGTTCCGGATCCTTACGGGGATCGAGGTCGACATCCTCGAAGACGGTTCCCTCGATCAGGACCCGGATCTGCTCGACGAGCTCGACATCGTGGTGGCGAGTGTGCATTCCAAACTGCGATCCGGACGCGAGGCCATGACTCGCAGAATGCTTGCCGCGGTGCGTAATCCGCGGGTAGACATTCTCGGCCACTGCACCGGCCGGCTTGTCGAGGGTGGTCGCGGTACTCGTCCCGAATCGCAGTTCGACGCCGAGAAAGTGTTCGAGGCCTGCCGCGAATCCGGTACTGCTGTGGAGATCAATTCCCGGCCCGAACGTCGTGATCCGCCGTCGCGGTTGATCGAGTTGGCCCTCGATCTCGACTGCATGTTCTCCATCGACACCGACGCTCATGCTCCCGGCCAATTGGCATGGCAGGGCTACGGGTGCGAGCGCGCCGAAAAGTGCGGCGTCGACGCCGATCGGGTGATCAACACGTGGACGGCCGACGCGCTCCTCGAATGGGCTGGCAACTAACGCCGCGTTTGAGTGCGATGGTTCTACAGCATCAAGGCAGGATCTGTGGTCAGTTCGATGTTGAGCCATGGTTCGTACGGCAGATCGGCGAGGTGTTTGGCGAATGTGCGTCGTACCGCATCTTCGTCGTCGATCTCCCACGTATGGGGAGGGACCATGAACATGGCTTCGACGTACAGCTTGCGGCCGACCTTGCTCATCGTCAGGGCTGGTTCATCCAAATCGAATTCATCGCGAACAGCTGCGATCGCGTCGTGGACATGCGCCTGAACCTGTTGACTGGGAGCGCCTTCGAGCAGTTCCACCAGAGCAGTTCGCAACAGAGCCAAGGGTTGTGGGACCAGCATCGCACAGCCGATCAGGACGAGCACGGAGTCGACGTATCGATCGGCATCGGAGAAATCGGTGCGTCCCAGGATCATTGCGACAACGGCGCCTACGGCAACCAGCGCGCTGAAGGCGGCCGAGGCTCCCCACTGCCTGGCCTCGGCCACCAGGAGATCGGATGTGCGGTCGACCTTTCCGACGTAGCGCCAGATCAGTACGGACACTGCTGCACTGATCGCGCCGTAAGCTGCGAGCGACCCGGCCGTCACATCGGCTCCGCCGGCCAGGATGACCCGTACGGCCTCTACGGCGGCATACGCGAGAGTCGCCAACAATGCCATGCCCTGAATTGCGATCACCACCGGAATCAGAGCTTCCTTGCCGAACGGGAAGCGCGCCGTCGGGCCTGAATCTGCGATCCGGGAGACGCGCAGCGACATCCAGGTCAGAACCATGCCGATCAGTGCGTACACACCGTCGAGCAGGATTACCTGAGACTGCGAGATCCACCCCCACACCGCGGCCAGGACTGCCAAGGCTGTCGCAACCATCAGCGAGTACCGCAGGGTCTTGCGCTCGCGCTCCGCTGACTCTTCTTTGATGCCCATGACCCGCAACCGCCTTGTCGGTTTAGTAACTTCTTCCCGTAGGAATACCAGCAAAGTGGTTCCGAGAAAGACTCACCGCGCCACTCCGATGAGCGCAGAAGCCGTACTCGACGCAAAATAGACTTCTATGGCCGACCGTGGATTCACCCCGACACAGCTCGCTGCCCGAGCCGCCTATCTGCTGCGCGGTAATGATCTGGGCACGATGACTAGCGCTGCTCCCAAGCTTTATCCACATATGTGGAGTTGGGACGCGGCGTTTGTTGCTGTCGGATTGGCTCCGTTGAGTGTGGAACGAGCCGTTGTAGAACTCGATACCTTGCTCGACGCGCAGTGGAAGAACGGAATGATCCCGCACATTGTTTTTGCAAACGGCGTCGACGGCTATTTTCCCGGTCCGACGCGGTGGGACGTCAATGCGTTGGCTGCGCATGCGCCGATAGGCACGGCGACATCCGGGATTACCCAACCGCCGGTACATGCGATTGCCGTGCAACGAATCCTCGATCATTCACGTCGTCACGGCCGTACGACGCGAGCGGTTGCCGAGGAGTTCTTGGATCGGCGGTGGAATGATCTGGTTCGGTGGCATCGTTGGCTTGCCGAGGCACGAGATCTCGACGGTAATGGTCGGATAGCGCTCTATCACGGCTGGGAATCGGGGATGGACAACTCTCCACGTTGGGATGCGGCGTACGGGAATGTTGTTGCGGGACAGGTTCCTGCGTACCAGCGAGCCGACCTTGCTGTTGTAACGGACCTGACGCAACGTCCCAAGGATCACGAATACGATCGCTATCTGTGGCTGCTCGAAGAAATGAAATCGGTGCGCTACGACGACCAACAGCTTTCTACCGCAATGAGTTTTGCAGTCGAGGACGTATTTGTCTCAGCCGTCTTCTCTATGGCCTGCGATGTCCTGGCGACCATCGGTGAGGAACATTCGCGGCCGAACTCCGATGTGCGAGATCTGCGCGGTTGGGCAGACCGATTCCGTCGAGGTGTCATAGCCACGACGGACGAAAGAAGCGGCGCGGCAAAGGATTTTGATCTCCGTACGGGACGCTGGGTGAATACCGAGACCATCGCGATGTTTGCGCCATTGTTGTGTGGTGGACTTAGTCGCGATGCTGAACGTTCGCTGTTACGAACGTTCGAGGGGCCGAAGTTCTGCGGGCATCCGGACATGAGATTTGCCGTCCCGCCGTCCACTTCCCCGGTGTCCGGCGATTTCCGTCCGCGTGAGTATTGGCGTGGACCTGTCTGGCCGGTGATCACCTGGCTGTTCTCATGGGCGTTTGCGCGTCGTGGATGGGCTGAACGATCGTATGTTCTCCGGGCGGAGGGACTCAGGCAGGCCAGTGACGGCAGTTTTGCCGAGTATTACGAACCCTTTACGGGTGAGCCGTTGGGCAGCATGCAGCAATCCTGGACGGCGGCAGCGGTTCTCGATTGGTTGGGATGACCAGCGTCTGAATAGTTCGTGAAACAACAGACAAATCCGGCAGCAGTCCCTACGCTCGGGGAATGGCCGAGCGACGCACCGTCAGGACCTTAGGCAGACTAACCCCGATCGTGATGGCTGCGGCCGTTGCATTGACGGCCCCGGGTCTCGCTGCGGCGGATGCTCCCCGCGGGCCGGACGTTTCGTCTTGGCAGCATGTGGATGGAACCGGTATCGACTGGTTCCAGGTGCGGGCGTCGGGGCATGAGTTCGCGATGGTCAAAGCGACAGAGTCGCTGAACTACGTGAATCCGTATTTCGTCCAGGATTGCCTTCGCATGCGCGTTGCGGGCGTTGCGCGCGGCGCCTATCACTACGCAGACGTGCGAGCGTCGCCGGAAGCGCAAGCTGCGTTCTATGCGGCAATGGTCCTCGGTATCAACGGTCCTGGTGATTTGCCTCCCGTCCTCGATCTCGAAGACGCAAAAGGCTTGCCGGCATCGCAGGTGATCGACTGGACTCACCGGTATCTGAACACCGTCCAGGCGTTGACCGGACGGCAGCCGATCATCTACACGTATCCCAACTTCTGGTACACGCAGATGGCGAACACCACGGAATTCAACCACTATCCGCTCTGGATCGCTGATTACAACGGTCAGAGCGCTCCGGGACCCTTGCCTGGTGGGTGGTCGAATTGGACCTTCTGGCAGTACACGAGCACAGGACGCATACCGGGGATTGTCGGTAACACCGATATCAATGTCTACAGCGGAGCCCAGGGTGACTTCGGCCGTTACTCCAACAGCGTGGGGCTCGGCAGCAGCTAGGCGTGTGCGACTGCTTGCGCTCTTGCAGTGTCCTTTTCGGGCCCTCTGGCCCTATTCAGGACCTGGAATGTTGTTTGCTGTGTCCCGTGATGCGTGACCGATTGGTCCGCATGTAGCTCTGTGGTTACGAGAAATTCAGCGGAACGGTAGCCAAAATCGGGGAACACTTTGCTAGCTACGTGGGCTCAGATGATAGCTATGGTGGGAAATTGGCTGAAATCCCCCGTAGAAATTTTCACAAAACGGACTTGAAGTTTGGTCTTACTGGATGGTTACTGGCACCTACTAGTGGCGTTTTGATCCCCCTGCCATCCGTCTATCGGGGCTTCCCCTCACTTCGTTACCTACAGCCCTGAATGAATTGATCGCGATCGTTCATTCGATTTCGGCGCGTTCGGGCTGCCGACGGAACCATCGTCGGCTGTAAGTGTTCTGGGTCGAAGTTCATACGCTGTGGTGCATTCAACAGCGGTTATGCATACTGGTCATTTGTCTAGATCGGCCGGGTTGCTCCATCGTTCCAGCAACCTGGCGTATCCAGCCAAAACGCCGCTTCAAGTCGTGTGTGACCCAGCGACGGCCAATTTTGTCAGATTGTCCGGTTGGCCAAAGCTACCCAGCGGACCTTGTTCGATCAACGAAGGAAAGCGACTATCAGTCTGCTTTGTCCATCTTTCGGTGGGCAAGCTCCCGGTTATCTGTTATCTTGATCGAGATAACTGGAAGATTGCTCTCGATTTGCATGGATTTCGAGGGCCAAAGTCCTGCACAGGACGGCTCTTCCAACACGCAGGTGTTACCCGAAGAGGAGCTCGAATGGCAGGACCGGCAGCAGCGTCCGGTGCGAGGTCGATCAGCCGAAAACCGGCGCACCGACCCGAACCAACCGATCAAACGGGAGTTCGCGCAATCGCTCTCGCATCTCCGTCCACCGAATATCGATCAGGCACATCCTGGGGAGCTAGAAATGCCTAACGACTTACCGCCGACAAGGTCGGCTTTATTCACCGCAGGGCTACCGCCCTGGGTGCGAGCGTGGACGGTGGTGTGGACCACCATCGCGTTGATTCTCGGCCTCTCCGGCGCGACGGCAGTAGCTGCATCAGCACAGCCGGCCGCGACGCTCGGCGGTCCCGTTCAGGCTCAGACGCCGGCTCGCGCCGCTGTTCTGCCGGACGAGCAACCGCCCACTGGTTGTGCGTTCAGTGCGCCCAACACCGGCAATCTCTCGCAGAACATCTGCTGGATCGATATGTCGACGTTCAACCAGGCTGCCGCAACCTCAGCAGCTGGACAGCCGATGACAGTCAAGCTGACGGATATCTACTCCATCAGCTTCAATGCCAAGCTGGTCAACTCGATTGACGGATCCACGACAAAGCCGCATACGGGCGTCACTGCGCGTCCCTTGCCTGCCGAGGCGAAATTCTCGTCGCTCGGCACTGTCGCGTATACGGGTGTTCCCAACACGGTCAAGCCTGCTTTGTACCAAACGGTTCCGGACATGAACGGGTCGACGAGGGTCCAGTCCGGCGGAACAATCAAGCTCGACAATATCGTGATGAATGGGCCTAACGGATCCGTCAACAATTACGGGCTTGTTGTGGCGGATGCCGAATCGACGGACCCTGTTGCCGATAACAACAAGGAGTTCCTGTCCTTCCAGTCGGACAAGAACTTTCGTCAGATCGATCGCACCATGGGTATACCCGGAACTGCCGGATGGCCGCCGATTCGGGCCTGCAACGGCACGGTCGGGGGCGCCGATGGACTGACCGGGTTGGGAACGAACTCGGTTCGGTGCGACTCGTGGTGGGACAACGATTTCAGCAAGAATTACTCACCTGGAGCGGTAGTACTGGCTGCGACAGCGCCGACTTCCTTCGCGGGCACTTTCGGAAACACCACGGATTCAACGTCCCGACAGGGTGTTGCGTTCGGCATCTTGTTGCCGAGGGTCAAGATCGACAAGGAACTTACGCGAGTCAGTCCTGGCGACGACTTCACCATCGGAACAAGCACCGGTACTTTCGCCGATGCAAATGCTGCGAGCGGACAGGTGCTCAAGACCACCGATACCGGAGCTACGGATACCACCGCGTCCACCGGTTGGCGGATGCTCCTCGCTGACACGACGCCTACCCCCGTCACGTTCTGGGAGAAGCCCACTACTTCGGCGACCAAGACCGCGAACTACGCGACGAAGTGGGACTGCCAGGTCAATGGTGTGGCCAAGAATCTTCAAGCTGGTGGAGTTGCGCAGACAGCATTGGCACCTGGTGACAACGCGTACTGCAAGATCATCAATACCCCGGTTCTCGTGAAGAAGTCGTCGTCACCACCTACCGGTGAGACTGTCAATATCGGCCAAACAATCACCTACACTCTGAATTTCGAGAATCCCGGCACTGCGCCGGCAACGATCGACTACACGGACTTCCTTGCCGACGTCATTGATGACGGAACGGTTGCGGTCGGTGCTGCTACAGGCGGACTCACCGCTGCATTGGATGGCGCCGACAAAATCAAAGTCGGCGGCACATTGCCAGCCGGCGGCAAAGGGACAGTCACCTACACCGTCACGGTCAAAGGCGGTGGTAACAAAGTCCTGAACAACTACCTCGTTCCGGGGACAACAACTCCTCCCACAACATGTGATCCTGCAACCAATCTCTGCACGACGCATCCCATGCCCGGGTTCACAGTCGCGAAGACCGCTGTGCCCGCGACAGGTTCGACGGTTCAGGCCGGCGATACAATTACGTACACCGTCACCGGTGCTAACACCGGCAAGACGGCCCTAACTCCCGCGACGATCAAAGACGATCTGAGTGCGGTTCTCAACAATGCTGCTATCGTTCCGGGCTCGCTGAAGGCGACCGTCGACGGTGCTGCTGTCGCTGCTCCGACCCTGTCGGGCAGCATTTTGTCGTGGTCCGCCAATCTCCAGGCTGGTAAGTCTGTTGTTCTGAGCTACCAGGTGAAGGTCAATGCCGGCGTTGCCGCGGGCACGGTTCTGAACAACAAGGTCACGGGTACTGCGAAGCCGCCGACCGGTCCGGACATCACTCCTCCTACGGTGGAGACGAATCACTCGGTTCCCGGCTTCAAACTGGAGAAGACTGCTGATCCGATTTCCGGTTCGACGGTTCAGGCCGGCGAGTCGATCAAGTACACCGTCACCGGAACCAACACCGGCAAGACGAACCTTGATCCGGTAAAGATCAACGATGATCTGGGTGCGGTTCTCAACAATGCTGCTGTCGTTCCCGGTTCGCTGAAGGCGACCGTCGACGGTGCTCCTGTCGCCGCCCCGACGCTGTCGGGCACCACGCTTTCCTGGACCGGACTTCTCGAAGCCGGTAAGTCCGTTGTTCTGACCTATGAGGTGAAGGTCAACGACGGCGTTGCCGCGGGCACAGTCTTGAACAACAAGGTCACCGGTACTGCGAAGCCGCCGACCGGTCCAGAGATCACTCCTCCTTCGGTGGAGACGAATCACTCGGTTCCTGGGTTCACGGTCGCGAAGACAGCGGATCCGGCGCCGGGTACCGGCGTCAATGCTGGTCAGACGATCACGTACACGGTGACGGGTGCGAACACCGGTAAGACGACCCTTGATCCGGTGGTGTTGACCGATGATCTGTCGAAGGTTCTCGACAACGCGACGCTCGTGGCCGGTTCGCTCAAGGCGACGGTCGATGGTGCTCCTGCCGCTGTTCCGACTCTGTCGGGGACCATGCTCTCGTGGACTGGTGCGCTCGAAGCGGGTAAGTCGGTTGTTCTGACCTACCAGGTGAAGGTCAACGACGGTGTTGCCGGCGGCACACTGATCAACAACAAGGTCACGGGTACTGCGAAGCCGCCGACCGGTCCGGAGATCACTCCTCCGCCGGTGACGACCGAGCATCCTGTCCTGTCTCCGAAGATCGCTGTGGTGAAGTCCTCTGATCCGGCTTCGGGTTCGAATGTTGTTGCCGGTCAGGACATCAAGTACACGCTCACGTTCACGAACACCGGTAACGGTGCGGGTGAGGTCGCGTACTTCGACGATCTGCGTCAGGTTGTGGACAAGGGTGTTCTCAGTGGTTTGACTGCTGATGCTCCGTTGGCTGCGACGATGGTCGGCACGGATGGTTTCTCGGTGACGGGAACCCTGGCGGCCGGCGAGAGCAAGACGGTGACGTATTCGGTGAAGGTCAATGCCGATGTCGTCGGTGGGGTGTTCTTGAACAACTTCGTTGTTCCGGGTACGACTCCTCCGGTTGATCCTCCGGAGGTGTGTGATCCGGCGACGCAGCTGTGCACGACGCATCCGGTGGTGTCTCCGAAGATCGCTGTGGTGAAGTCCTCTGATCCGGCTTCGGGTTCGAATGTTGTTGCCGGTCAGGACATCAAGTACACGCTCACGTTCACGAACACCGGTAACGGTGCGGGTGAGGTCGCGTACTTCGACGATCTGCGTCAGGTTGTGGACAAGGGTGTTCTCAGTGGTTTGACTGCTGATGCTCCGTTGGCTGCGACGATGGTCGGCACGGATGGTTTCTCGGTGACGGGAACCCTGGCGGCCGGCGAGAGCAAGACGGTGACGTATTCGGTGAAGGTCAATGCCGATGTCGTCGGTGGGGTGTTCTTGAACAACTTCGTTGTTCCGGGTACGACTCCTCCGGTTGATCCTCCGGAGGTGTGTGATCCGGCGACGGCGCTGTGCACCGAGCATCCGGTGAAGGTTCCGGGGTTCACGGTCGCGAAGACTGCGGATCCGGTGTCGGGTACCAATGTTGCTGCTGGTCAGACGATCACGTACTCGGTGACGGGTGCGAACACGGGTAACACGACCCTTGATCCGGTGGTGTTGACCGATGATCTGTCGAAGGTTCTCGACAACGCGGTGTTGGTGGACGGTTCGCTCAAGGCAACGGTCGACGGTGTCGACGCGACTGCTCCGACCCTCGAGGGCACCACGCTCTCGTGGACGGGTGCACTCGAAGCGGGTAAGTCGGTTGTTCTGACCTACCAGGTGAAGATCAACGACGGTGTTGCCGGCGGCGTTCTGATCAACAACAAGGTCACGGGTACTGCGAAGCCGCCGACCGGTCCGGAGATCACTCCTCCGCCGGTGACGACCGAGCATCCTGTGGTGTCTCCGAAGATCGCTGTGGTGAAGTCTTCTGATCCGGCTTCGGGTTCGAATGTTGTTGCCGGTCAGGACATCAAGTACACGCTCACGTTCACGAACACCGGTAACGGTGCGGGTGAGGTCGCGCACTTCGATGATCTGCGTGGTCTGCTCGACGATGCTGATCTGGTTGCGGGCAGCTTGACTGCTGATGCTCCGTTGACTGCTGCGATGGTCGGTGCGGATGGTTTCTCGGTGACGGGAACCCTGGCGGCCGGCGAGAGCAAGACGGTGACGTACACCGTCACGGTCAAGGCTGATGCCGATCGCGTTGCGGCGAATGCCGACAACACGGTGCTCAACTTCGTTGTTCCGGGTACGACTCCTCCGGTTGATCCTCCGGAGGTGTGTGATCCGGCGACGGCGCTGTGCACCGAGCATCCGGTGAAGGTTCCGGGGTTCACGGTCGCGAAGACTGCGGATCCGGTGTCGGGTACCAATGTTGCTGCTGGTCAGACGATCACGTACTCGGTGACGGGTGCGAACACGGGTAACACGACCCTTGATCCGGTGGTGTTGACCGATGATCTGTCGAAGGTTCTCGACAACGCGGTGTTGGTGGACGGTTCGCTCAAGGCAACGGTCGACGGTGTCGACGCGACTGCTCCGACCCTCGAGGGCACCACGCTCTCGTGGACGGGTGCACTCGAAGCGGGTAAGTCGGTTGTTCTGACCTACCAGGTGAAGATCAACGACGGTGTTGCCGGCGGCGTTCTGATCAACAACAAGGTCACGGGTACTGCGAAGCCGCCGACCGGTCCGGAGATCACTCCTCCGCCGGTGACGACCGAGCATCCGGTGAAGGTTCCGGGGTTCACGGTCGCGAAGACTGCGGATCCGGTGTCGGGTACCAATGTTGCTGCTGGTCAGACGATCACGTACTCGGTGACGGGTGCGAACACGGGTAACACGACCCTTGATCCGGTGGTGTTGACCGATGATCTGTCGAAGGTTCTCGACAACGCGGTGTTGGTGGACGGTTCGCTCAAGGCAACGGTCGACGGTGTCGACGCGACTGCTCCGACCCTGTCGGGTACGACGTTGAGTTGGACTGGTGCACTCGAGGCTGGTAAGTCGGTTGTTCTGACCTACCAGGTGAAGATCAACGACGGTGTTGCCGGCGGCGTTCTGATCAACAACAAGGTCACCGGTACTGCGAAGCCGCCGACCGGTCCGGAGATCACTCCTCCGCCGGTGACGACCGAGCATCCGGTGGAGGGCACTCCCGCAATTGAGGTACTGAAGTCCTCTGATCCGTCCACCACAAACCGTGTGGTTGGCGGCCAGGAGATCACGTACACGCTCACGTTCAAGAATGTGGGCACCGCGGATGGTGAGATCAGCTTCTACGACGATCTGACCGATGTTCTCGACGATGCAGTAATGACGAAGGATCCGGCTACCACTTCCACGCTGGTTGTTTCGGGTGTCGTTGACAACGTCTTCACGGTCACCGGAAAGCTGGCCAAGGGTGAGAGCGCGACGGTGACGTACACCGTCAAGGTCAATCCTGAGATCGGAACGTTGTCAGGTCCCGGATTCACTCCGGGTGTTCTGAACAACTACCTGGTGGTTGGTGGCGAGAACCCGCCGGTGGACTGTGTCCCAGGCGACGCTCTCTGCACCGAACACCCGATAGACCCGCCGGAGACCACCACTACGGTGCCGCCGACGACCACCACGACGCCGCCGGTCACGACGGAGCCTTGTGTTCCTCCGACGACGACCACGGTGGTTCCGACCACCACGGCTGCGACGACGACGGCTAGCGCGACCACTGCCGGTGATGCTGATGTGACCGGTACGGAGGAATCCACCACTACGGAGGAGACCACCACGGACGAAACCACGACAGAAGAAGTTGTCGCGGAAGAGATTGTGGATCCGTGTGGCGTGACGACAACTACGCCGCCGACGACACCGGTCACGACGGACCCGCCGACCACGACGCCGCCGACCACGACGGTGCCGGTTACGCCGACGATCATCATTCCCCCGATCGTCGTTGTTCCTCCGATCGTCATCCCGCCGACGGTTCCGGGTCAGCCGGTTACGACCACGGTTCCGGGACAGCCGAAGCCGCCGACAGCAACCCCGGGTCAGCCGAAGGCGACGACGTCTGCTCCTAAGGGTGGAACGATCAACTCGGGTGGTGGCGCTGGTGAGAGTGGCGTGAACACCACGTTGCTTGCAGCGGGCGGATTGGTTCTGCTGCTGGCGCTGGGAACGGGTGTTGTTCTCCTGACGCGTAGGCGTCGCGAGGATGGTGACAACTGATTCTCGTGAGAATCTGAGGTAAACGATGTGGGGCAGATCGCAGAGTATGCGATCTGCCCCACAGTCGTTTTCGTGGAGTGTTACGAGCCGATCCGAGAGCCGTCCTTCTTCCAGGCGGCGACTACCGACGGGCGAGGCTGGGAGGCGCCGCCATCGGGCCAATGGGAAGCGGGGCTTTCGATGCTGGCATCGTCGGTTTCACCGGGGTGCTGGACGCAGACGATGACGCGCTTCTCGTCCACGATGGGACCGCAGGTTTCGGCGCCGACGGGAACAGTGAGGAACTGCTTTGTCTCACCCCGATTTTCGCCTTCGAGGACGACGCTGAACAGTCCGTCGTTGGACTTCAGTGCATTACCGTCCGTCGAGATCCACAGGTTGCCGTGTGGGTCGAAAGCAAGGTTGTCCGGGCACGAGATCGGGCTGACCTTGCTCTTGTCGAATCCACCGAAGTAGGTATCAGCTGTAGCCGGATCTCCGCAGACGAGAAGAAGATTCCAGCCGAAGGTGGTGCCGGCGTGATCGTCGGCGATTTCGAGGACCTGACCGTTCTTGTTGTTGTTCCGGGGGTTTGCCTCATCGGCCGCTGCGCCGCCGTCGACTCCGCGCTTGGTGTTGTTGGTCAGCGCGACGTATACCTTGCCGCTCTTCGGGTTTGCCTCGAAGTCTTCGGGGCGATCCATCTTCGTTGCCCCGACCTTGTCACCGGCCTGGCGGGTGAAAACGGCTACCTCTTCGGCGCTCAAGCCGTCGACCAACGATTCGCCCTTACCGTCTTCGCCGGTCCGCAGGATGGCTACCCACTCGCCGGTTCCGTCGAACTTACCGTCCGACGGAAGCTTGCCGGTTCCGTCGATCTCGCCGGCAGAGTTTCCGCTGAGCTTTGCGACGTACAGTGTTCCGGCGTCGAGCAGGGTCATGTTGTGGCGCATGGCCGCTTGGCTCTTACCGTCCTGCATCTTTCGGCTCGAGACGAACTTGTACATGTAGTCGAAGCGCTCGTCGTCACCGCTGTAAGCCACGACTGTGCCGTCGGAGGTGATGTAGATGGTGGCGGCTTCGTGCTTGAAGCGGCCGAGCGCGGTGTGCTTGACGGGAGTCGAAGACGGATCCCACGGGTCGACCTCGACGACGTATCCGAAGCGGTTCACCTCGTTGGGTTCTGCCACCAGATCGAAGCGCTTGTCGAAGCGTTCCCACTTACGTTCAGACGCACCGCCGGCCAGGCCGTATCGCTTCAAACGTGGCGCGACAATGGGATCGGTGACGGCCTCCGCATTGGCGAAGTACTGATTGAAGTTTTCTTCGCCGGAAAGCACGGTGCCCCAGGGGGTTACGCCGCCGGCGCAGTTGTTGAGCGTGCCCAGTACCTTGGTGCCGGTCGGATCGGCGCTGGTCTTGAGGAAGTCGCTGCCCGCGGCGGGCCCGGTGACAAGGAATTCGGTTGTCCCGGTGATGCGACGGTTGTTGGCGCCGATTTCGGGAACCAGCTTGCCGGACCCGGAGTCGCCCTTGACCTGTACGACGGAGAGTCCGTGGCTGGCGAGGCCGATCTTGACCTGCTCTTCGGTGGGGTTCTCGGCGTCGTAGCCGCGGAACATTGCCGGTTCCGTGGAGTACTCGTGATTGACTACGAGCAGATAGGTGTTCGGCTGCCCCTCGACGGGCAGGAGGCCGGCGAAGTCGTTGTTGAATCCGAACTGCAGCGCCTGTGCTGCCGCGGTCTGGTTCTCGAAGTCGAAGGCCGGTGCTCCGGCGAGAACGGCGTCACCCCAGCGGATGACGACGCCCTGTTCGTACCCCTCCGGGACGGTAACCGCATCGGCTTTGTTGGGGGCGACGGCGGTGAAGTTGGTGCCGGCCGGCGTGCTCCCGGTGCCACCGTCGCTGCTGCCTGCCGAGCCGGTTCCGGGCGCGGCTTCGGCTGTTCCGTCCGAGCAGCCGGCGAGTGCGCTACCCGCCCCGACTGCCAGCACAGCCATGCCACTGCCGCGCAACATGCCGCGTCGGCTCAGGGCAGCGCGGGCGATATCGCGGAAGTACGCACCTTCCGAGGTGTTGGGTACCTCGTGCGAGCAGGCGTTTCCACACTTGTACTGGCAGGTGATCGACGCGCGTGAGGACACACCGTCGTGTTTGACAAACAGTGCCAAAGGCTTGATAGCCACCGTGAACTCCCGAGATTCGTTGAATGGTCTCGGGAACCGTAGAAGCCGTAAGCGAGGGTAAAGGAACGTAATAATGAACGGCAAAACAACGAGGCGACCCTTACCTGTAATTCATGAGGCGTCCCCGCGGGGACGCCTCATGACATTTGTCATCGCCGATCCGTGACAGTGTCACCGTAGGTGATGATGCTCTGCACTGTTTTTGGCTCAGACTTTCCGCGAGGCTTGGTGGCATGAGAGAACCACATGAAGGAAGCCTCCTGACGGACCTGATGGACATCGGACCAGCGCCCACGATGGGCCGTGAACTTGTTGTGATCGTTGTGAATATCGCGCTCATCGGAGTGGTGTTCGCGATCATCGGCTCCAATCCCGTGTTCTGGATTCTTGTTGCTGCTCTTGCTGTCTATGCGGGTATCCGATTCGCCATCGGGCTGCGCGACTGGAACCGATCGGAGGCTGCGCGATGAAGGGCGATCCGGTTATCGAGGTTGAGGCCATGTCCCGGCGCTACGGTTCCGGAAAAGACGCGTTCTACGCGGTCCGCGATCTCGAACTGACTGTCGCGGAGGGTCAGCTGTTCGGACTGCTCGGAACTAACGGCGCCGGAAAGACATCTAGTCTCGAAGTAATCCAAGGACTTTCGCGGGCAACGGACGGATCGGTGCGCGTGCTGGGTATGGATCCGGTTCGGGAGCGCCGAGAACTCCGTCCGAGCTTGGGCATCATGCTCCAAAAGGGCGGCCTCCCTCAAGATCTCACAGCTCGCGAGAGTCTGTCGATGTGGGCCGGAACCTGCTCGAATCCCCTGCCGGTCGACGAGGTGCTCGAGCGAGTCGACATGCGCGATCGCAGCGACACCCGCGTGAAGTTCCTCTCCGGCGGCGAAGCACGTCGACTCGACTTGGCTTGCGCCATTATCGGCCAACCGCTCGTGCTGTTCCTGGATGAGCCGACGACGGGTCTCGACCCCGAAAGTCGGCGTAATACTTGGCAATTGATCGCGGAGTTGAAGTCCTCTGGCGTCACCATCATGTTGACGACGCATTATCTGGACGAGGCCGAGTCGTTGTGTGATCAGTTGGCGATCATGCACCGCGGAACTGTCGTGCGCAGTGGAACGGTTGCCGAGGTAGTTGCGGATCATCCCGCGCAGATCAAGGTGCGCAGGCCGGATCTCCTGCTTCCGAACCTGCCTGGTGCCGAGATGCGCGTCGAAGGTGACGAGGTAGTCATCACTACTGCCACCGTGCAGGAAACGCTCACCGACCTTCTGATCTGGGCTCAGCACAACAACGTGGCTTTGTCCGGGCTGGATGCGCGGGCAGCATCCCTCGAGACCGTATTTCTGTCCATAGCAGATCAATTCGACCATCACGTCAAACTCGAAGGGGTGCCGGTATGAACCGCATAGCAACTCTCTCTCGTGCGGAGTTCACCCTTCTGGGCCGAAACCGTCTGTTGCTCTTCAACGCTATAGTCCTACCTCTGATCTTCCCGATCGGAATTCTGATCATCTCGCGTGAGGATGGTCTGTCCGACACAGCGGTAGCGTCGGGCCTCGAGATCTTTGCTCTCTTCCTGCTCGTGTTCGTCGTGTTCTACAACCTGCTGTCGGTGTATTCGACGCGGCGCGACGAACTGGTGCTCAAGCGTCTGCGCACCGGGGAGTGCAGTGACGCCGAGATTCTGGCCGGCCCTGCAGTGCCGTCATGGGTGCTGACGGGCCTGCTGACGGTGGTTGTAGGGATTGCCGTGGTGGTTCTGGGTGGGCGGGTGCCGGTCAATCCCGTACTGGTGCTGGTGGCGTTCATCGGTGGCGCTGCCGTGTTCACCGCGTTGGCACTCATCACCTCGGCGGTAACTCGCAATGCCGAAGCCGCGCAGATCACGTGCATGCCGATCCTCATTCTTGCAACTGCGGGGATGTCGAGCATCAGAAATGTCGTGCCGGACAACATCGCTCGCGTTCTCGACTTCACTCCGATGGCTGCGATTCTCGATCTCGTGAATCTGGGATGGGTAGGGCGTACGTCGTCCGAACTGGCTGACGACGGCGCCGTCGCAGCGAGTTTTGCAGACACTTTCGTATCGGCCGGTCAACCGCTATTGGTTCTGGTCGCGTGGATCGTCGGATCGGTACTGATCGCCAATGTGTACTTCCGCTGGGAACCTCGCTCCTAGAACTCTGAGAAGGTAGTAGGCATGATTGCGGAGAGCTTCGGACGCTGGAATCCGACCCGAACGTGGCGAACGGCGTCCAGTGTCGACAAGGTTCGCCTGTACACGCGTCAGTCGTTCTTTGTCCTCGGCATTTTCTTCGGGATATTCGGCGGTATCACCGAAGCGGCCATGCATCGCTACCTCGGGGCGCTCTTCGTTGTGATCAGCGCGGCCGCAGCCGTTGTCGCAGTGGATCGAATCCCCGAGTTGGGTGGGACCAGGACCGCATCGGTGAAGGTGCCAGTGGTGGTCATGACCGTGGCGGCGCTCTGCTCTGCGGTTATTGCCTTACCGGCTGACGACGCGGGGCAGGGTCCGTATTTCTGGCTGGCGATGATCGTCCCGGTGCCGTTTGCGGCTTTGGTGTCGTGGCGATGGGTGATGCTGGGAGCAGCCGTTGCTGCCGGCGTGTGTGCGCTTGCCGGGCGACCCGAGATCGGCATCCTGGTGGCATGTGTGGCGGGTTTCATGACCTTCACGGTGCAGCTGTCGGTGTGGCTTTTGCGCATGGTCACCGAACTCGACGAGGCACGGGGCGCCGCGGCCGCACTGTCGGTAGCCGAAGAGCGCCTGCGCTTTTCGCGTGACCTGCATGACGTGGTGGGGCGTGCGCTGTCGGCAATCGCGGTGAAAAGTGATCTGGCAGCTACATTGTCGCGTCGCGGGGACGATCGCGCTGCCCAGCAGATGGACGAAGTGCGTGATCTCGCACAGGAATCCCTCGCCGAGGCGCGCGAGTTGGTGCGCGGCTACCGATCCATTGCACTGGCGTCGGAGCTGGCGGGTGCGCGATCACTGCTCGAGGCGGCGGGAATTACCACCGACATTCGCGGATCTGCAGATGCCCTGCCCATCGAATTGGCGGAAACCGCAGCGTGGGTTGTCCGCGAAGGCGTGACGAACATACTGCGTCATTCTTCCGCGCAGCAGGCAGTTATCGAGGTAACAGGTGAATCCGTGTCGATAGCCAACGACGGTGCAGTGCAACAACGCGCAGGTGACGGTACCGGTGTGAATGGGCTACGGGAACGCGTCACAGCTGTTGGTGGCATCCTCGAGGTCATCCACGATGAAGGTACCTTCACGCTGACCGCACATTTTTCTTCCCCGATCAAGGAGTCTCGGTGACCGAGCCGATCAAGGTATTGCTTGCCGACGACGAAAATCTCATCCGATCTGCACTTGCGATGATGCTCTCGCTCGAGGACGACATAGTTGTTGTGGCCGAAGCGGAATCGGGAGAAGCAGCCGTTGTCGCCGCTGTGGAATTTCAGCCGGACGTTGCCGTTTTGGATCTTCAGATGGCCGGTATCGACGGGATCGAAACGGCGCAGGAGATCGCACAATCCGTGCCGGGATGTGCGTCGATCATTGTGACGAGCCACGGCCGTCCGGGCTACTTGAAGAAGGCGCTCGCGGCCGGTGTCCGGGGATTCCTTCCCAAGACGACGTCGGCAACGACCCTCGCGGAAGTGGTTCGCAGCGTTCACTCCGGTGGACGATACGTCGACCCGTCGTTGGCAGCCGAAGCGATCGGCGCCGGTGATTCACCGCTGACACCGCGGGAAGCGGATGTGCTCGAGTACGCGGCCGACGGTGCATCCATAGAAGAGATCGCGACCCGCGCACACCTGTCGGCGGGCACCACACGCAACTACTTGTCTTCAGCCGTCACCAAACTCGGTGCGGCCAATCGACATGAGGCTGCGGTGATCGCCCGCCGACAGGGGTGGATTTAGGGCCGAAGGCCCCTACAACACCTGCGACAAGAACGCCTGCAATCGTTCTGTTTCCGGATCGTCGAATAGCTGTTCCGGAGTTCCTGTTTCGACAACGGCGCCACGATCCATGAACAGCACCTTGTCGGAAACGGAACGGGCGAAGCCCATTTCGTGGGTCACGACCACCATCGTCATGCCGGATTTCGCGAGGTCTGCCATGAGGGCCAACACGCCCTTGACCAGTTCGGGGTCGAGGGCCGATGTCGCTTCGTCGAAGAACATGACCTCGGGCTTCATGGCCAAGGCCCGGGCGATCGCCACACGTTGCTGCTGGCCACCGGACAGGTTGCCCGGGCGGGAATCCGCCTTCTCCCGCAGTCCCACCAGTTCGAGCTGCTCGAGGGCCAATGCGCGAGCCGCGTCCTTGGACAGTCCCTTGAGCTTGTTCGGTCCTAGCGCGATGTTCTCGGCCACCGTCTTGTGCGGGAACAGATTGAAGTGCTGGAACACCATGCCGATGCGCTGTCGCAACTCGTCAGGGTTGTCCTTCAGGACGGACTTCCCGTCGAGGAGAACGTCACCCTGCTCGGGCTCGTGCAGGCGGTTCAGCACGCGCAAGAGCGTCGACTTGCCCGATCCGGACGGCCCGATGACGGTGACGGTATTGCCGGCGTCGACGTGGAGGTTGACGCCCCGCAGGACCTTGTTGGTACCGAAGGACAGGTGCAGGTCCGTGCCGGTGAGGGAGACGGATTTCAGTTCAGAGCTGGTCATGTCCTCAGCCCCTTTCCACGACGATGGCCTGCTCGAGCGGATCCAACGTGCCGGAAGTGTCGGCGCGTCCCGTCCGGAGGCGATTGTCGATGTAGTTGACGAGGTGGGTCAGCGGGATGGTCAGCGCGAGGTAGAACAGGCCGGCCGCGACGAGCGGTGACAGGTTTCCGGTCTGGGCGTTGAGGTCGCGTCCCACGGCAAAAAGTTCGCGCTGTGTGACGAGCAGTCCGAGGAAGTAGATCAGCGACGAGTCCTTGATCAGCGAGATGAACTGATTCATCAATGCAGGCAGAACGCGTCGTACACCCTGAGGAATGACCACAAGCGACATGGATTTGCGGTAGCTGAAGCCCAACGCGCGAGAGGCCTCGAGCTGGCCAGGTTCGACGCTCTGGATACCCGATCGGAAGATCTCGCCGATATACGCCGACGCGAGTAGCGACAGCGCCGCGACGCCCAGCCAGTACGGGTTGCTGCCGGTGATGTTCTTGACGATGGGGCCGACGCCCAGGCCGACGATCAAGATGATGACGACGGCCGGCAGGCCGCGGAAGATGTCCGTGTAGACGCGCGCCGGCCAGCGCAGCCAACGCGTCCGCGAGATTCCCGCGACTGCCAGCAGCATGCCTAATACGGTGCCGATAACGCCGGACGCGAGCGCCAGAATGATGGTGTTGGGCAGACCGGTCTTCAGGAGATCCGGGAACGCTTGCTTGTACAGCTGCCAGTCGAAGAACGTGTCCTTGAGCTGCTGGAACGTCGACTTGGGCTGGTAGGTCGTCGTCTCGTCCGTCGTGGCAGGCTTCTCGGCTGCGAGGGCGGCGAAGTCCGGCAACTCAGGCGTCGCGGCGGCCTTGGAGCCGGGTTTCCAACCCTCGGGAAGTTCGCGCGGAACCCAGTCGGAGTAAAGCTCGGCCCAGGTTCCGTCGGCGATGACGGCGTCGAGACCCGAGTTCAGGGCGTCGATGAGCGGCTGATTTTCCTTGTTCACTGCCCAGCCGACAAAGTTGTTCACCGAGAAGGTGTTCTGGATGATCGACGTGGGATCACCCGGGGCGATGGCGCCTTCGGCCTGCTGTGACGGTGCGACCCAGGCGTCGATCTGGCCGGATTTGAGGTTCGCGTACGCGGTTGCGTAGTCGGGGAACTTCACCGGATCGAGCTTCAAGGTGTTGACGACGTAATCGTCCTGAACCGTTCCCTGTACGACGCCGATGCGTTTGGACGCGTCCAGATCGCCGAAGCCGGTGATGGGGCTGCCGTTGGGTACGACGAGGGAGAAGTAGCCGAAGTCGTAGCCGTTCGTGAAGCCGACGGTATTACGACGCTCATCCGTGGTGGTGATGGACGAGGAGCCGACGTCGAAGCGGCGTCCGGCGACCTGCGCGAGCAGACCGGCAAACTCGGTGCCGACAAACTCGACCTTCAGGCCCAGCTTGTCTGCGATGGCTTTGAGGAGCTCGTTGTCGTAACCGGTGTACTGATTCTCGGAGTTGACGCAGATGCTCGGCGGCGCGTCGCCGAGCGTGCCGACGGTGATGACACCCGGTTTGATCAGGTTGAGTTTCGAGATGTCGATCTGGTCGATCGGGGTGACGGTGGCCGTGGTGTATCGGTCTTCGGCGCCTGCACCTGCGGCTGCGTCCAGGTTTGTGGGCGCTGCGGTTGCAGCTCCCACTCCGGGAGGCGCACACAGGTCTGTGGGGGCTGCCGATGATTCCGAACTGCTCGAGCACGATGACAGAGTTAGCGCCAAGAGTGCGGTGAGGAGCAGTGCCACCACCAAGCGGATCTTCGCTGCGACGGAGGAAAACATGCGAGCAGCGTAGTCCTAACCGTAGCGATCTCCGGGTGGAAGAACGCTTGCAGATTTTGGACATCAGGCTTCTGCACTGGGCGCACGCTTTCAAATCAGCGTGATTTTAAGTATCAGCGGGTGCGGGAAATGGTCAGACTGCTATCGACAGAGTACCCATTGCTTCGGTGAGGCGACGCCGGTGAGCGGGCGGCGACTCGATCAGTGGAAGGCGCACGCCGGCGTGCGGGATGATTCCGAGTTCTGCCAGGGCGGCCTTGGCCATGACCGCACCTTGGGACGTGCGCATGATGGCGTCCACGATCTCGAGTAGCGAGCTTTGGACAGCGTTAGCGGAGCTGAGGTCGCCGACCCGGACGGCGCTGATGAGTTCGGCGTTGCGGTCGGCGAGGACGTTGCCCACGACGCTGACCACGCCTGCGGCGCCACACGCGAGGTAGGGCAAGTTGAGTTCGTCAATACCGCAGTAATAGGCCAGCGATGTTCGGGACATGACCGTCATTGCTTCGAAGAGGTCCCCCTTGGCATCCTTGACCGCCCGGATCAGGGGGTGGTCGGAGAGTTCGATCAGTGTGGAGGTTTCCATGGCGACGCCCGTCCTGGCGGGAACGTCGTAGAGCATCACGGGCAGTTCGGTGGCGTCTGCAACCGCGACGCAGTGGGCCACGATTCCGGCCTGAGTCGGCTTGGAGTAATAGGGGCAGACGAGAAGCAATGCGTCCGCGCCCGCTGCCTCGGCGTCGCGGGCACGTCGGATGCTGTCGGCGGTGTTGTAGGTGCCGACACCAGCGATCACCCGAGCCCGATTGTTCGACTGTTCGCTCACTGCTCTGACCAATCGCGTCATTTCGGGTTCGGTCAAGGTGGGCGACTCGCCGGTGGTTCCACCGACGACGATGCCGTCACATCCGGTGCTCAACAGGTGATCGACGAGACTGGTGATGCCCGTTTCGTCGAGCGTTCCGTCGGGGCGCATCGGAGTCACCATGGCGACGAGGTTGGTGCCGAAGAGTAGTTCGGCGCGGTGCTGCGAGATGGTCATGAAGTGATCGTGCCTGTGCCGATACCTTCGGTCCAGCGATGGTTTTTTCGCAATATTGCGTAGCCTGGCTTCATGATCGATGTCGGAGCTTTGCGGGCGCTGCGGTCGGTGGCCGCTCTCGGAACGCTCGCGCGAGCCGCAGAGGAACTCGGGTTCACAGCGTCGGCGATTTCGCAGCAGATCAAGAGGCTCGAGCGTCAAGTCGGTGTACCGGTGCTTGCGACTGCAGGCCGCGGAGTTGTGCTCACTCCCGCCGGGCAGGCCATCGTCGATTCGGCGCCAGATGTGTTCGACGCACTGGAGCGTTGCGTCGAAGCGGCACAGTCGGTTTCGGACGGTGCGCCGCGCGGAGTACTCCGCGTAGCGGCATTCTCGACAGGAATCCGGGGGCTGCTTGCGCCGGCGATCGTGCGATTGTCGACCGAGTGCCCGGACCTACAGGTGCGCGTCACCGAACAGGACCCGGACCAGGCGCTGCACAGCGTCGACGCCGGTACCGCGGACTTTGCGGTTGTTCACGATGCCGATGGATTGCCGCCTTCGCTTCCTTCATCGCTGGCCGAGCGTCACATTCACACTGATGTCGGTGATGTCGTGATGAATCGGACGCATGCACTTGCGCAGCTCGACCGACCTCTGACCAGTGCCGACCTAGCGGGTCACGCGTGGGTGACAAGTCCGCCGGGGACCGTGTGTCACCAGTGGTTCCGACGGTTGTTCGCCGACGTGGGCGAGGATGCCGATGTGCGACATCTGGTCGACGATTTTGCCACGCAGCTGTCGCTGGTTTCTTCGGGAGAGGTGATCGCTTTGATTCCTCGCCTTGCCCGTCCGCCGTTGGGGGAAGAGTTGGTGTCGCGGCCATTGGCGCGGGCGCCGAAGCGTGAGGTGCATGCAGCGTGGCGCCGAAGCGCGGATTCCAGCCCGGCGATTCGGGTAGTGCTGCAAGCCCTTGATCCGGCAACCCTCGGTGACGGCTCAGGGGGCCGCAGCGGTTGACTCGCTGTGTCCGGCTCCGAGTGGGTCTTGCCACGTGGTCCACACGTCTGGCCCGAGTTCGATCTCCGCTGTGGTGAGTAGGCAGGCATCGAGTTCTCTGCGTAGTCGAACCGGGTCGATGCCCTGGCCGATGAAGACGAGCTCCTGCCGGCAGTCGCCGACGGGTTCTTCCCACTTGTCGAGGATTCCCGAACGACGGTAGTCATCGGCGGGCCAGAGATCGTCGGAAAGAAACTTCCACCATCGTCCGACGTATCCGTGCCGGATGAGATGTCCTGCCTGAGAAATACTCCCGATCTCGGTGAACCGGAAGGCATTCCAGAAATAGCCCTTGGCCCGAAGTAGCCTTCCGTTTGTCCACTCGCTCGTGAGGAAGTCGTGTAGCCGTTGTGGGTGGAAGGGTGCTCGCTCGCGGTACACCACCGAACTGATTCCGTACTCTTCGGTTTCGGGGGTGTGTTCACCTTGAAGTTCTTGTAGCCAGCCAGGGGCCTGCGCAGCTCTCTCGAGAGAGAACAAACCGGTATCGAGAATGGTGTCGAGTGGAATTCGGCCATGAGTCATCGGCACTATCGCGGCAGTCGCATTCAAAGATCGTAGGACCGCTGTCAGTTCGATCAGGTGTTGTGGCGTCACGAGATCGGCTTTGCTCACCAGGATGACGTCGGCAAATTCGATCTGATCGACCAGCAGATCCGAGATATCGCGTTTGTCTTCCGGCGCTTCGGCTTCGACGCGACCCCCAGCCGCGTAGTCACGGAGAAAACTGTGTCCGTCGACGACGGTCACCATGGTGTCGAGGCGAGCGATGTCCGCCAGAGCGTGACCGTCGGTGTCGATGAAAGTGAACGTTTCCGCGACGGGCAGCGGTTCGGAAATGCCCGAAGATTCGATGAGAAGGTAGTCGAAGCGACCGTCGGCGGCCAGCGTCGCAATCTCAGCGAGAAGGTCTTCACGCAGAGTGCAGCAGATGCAGCCGTTGGTCATCTCGACCAATTTCTCCTCGGACCGACTCAGCGATATCTCGCGCTCGACTTCTGCACTGTCGATGTTGATTTCGCTCATGTCGTTGACGATCACCGCCACTCGTCGACCCTCACGGTTACGCAGAATCTCGTTGAGGAGTGTCGTTTTCCCGGCTCCCAGGAAGCCTGAGAGCACCGTGACCGGAAGTCGTGTGTCGACCATGATTTCCAGAGTCCTTCCGGATGAGTGGATCGCTGTGGTTTGGCGGCGGTCGTGCAAAACGGTGCGATCGCATGACCGCCGCCTGGCGTTGCGGGAAGATCAGGGTTGGTGGAAATCAGGCCGTCGGCTCGAGGTACCCCTCGAAGAGATCGACAACGACGCTTCCGCCGTCGGTGTCGCGGCCGAACAGTTCCTCCGCGGCGAACTTCACGTGGTAAGTGGGTTCTTCGCCGGCGTCGTTGCGCCCGTGACCGATTGCGTCGGGGAACGGCCACTTCTGGGTGGTCCGATGAGAGATGGTTCCCACCCGTCCACGGCAGTACGCAGGCATTCGAATATGCCCCGGAACGTACTCGTCGCGCACGCGTACTCGCTGACCAACTTCGAAGGTGGTCGTCTCGACGGGTGCAGGCCGCCCTTCGGATTCGCTGGGTCGTGACAGCGGGAACGGTCCGCCTGCAAGAGTTTCGAGCTCGTCTTGCGTCAGGATCCCTTTTTCGACCATCAGAGTAGCGACGCCGATGACGTACCTCTCGTAGTACGGGGTCATCATGTAATGCCGGGGTTCCATCCGCTCGACGACGTATCGAACTTCGTCGACGCTGAATGCGCCGAGTTCGGCGACACCAGCGAACATCAGGCTGTACGGCAGGTGTTCCCACTCGGCGTGGAAGGTGGGGCCGATGTCGGCGTTGACGGTATGCGGGACTTTGCCGAAGCCTTGAACTCCGGCAAGATCGTGTACTCCATCCATGGTGTGCTTCTTTCTTGTCGGTGTGATCAGACGGTGGGGACCTGCGGGATTGCGACCCCGATCAGGCAGTCCTTGGTGACGATTTCCTGCAGCTGCGCCTGGCTCCAACCCTCGGTGCCTGCGGGGCGTTGTGGGAGGACCATGTAGCGAGTTTCGGCGGTGGTGTCGTAGACGCGAACCTCGGTATCCGACGGGATCTCGGTTCCCATCTCGGAGAGAACCTTCCGTGGCTCACGGACCACCCGCGCACGGTATTCGAAACTCTTGTACCAGGTGGGCGGCAGACCGAGAATCGGCCAGGCGGTGCACGAACACAGTGAGCACACGATCACGTTCTTGAGCGTCGGAGTGTCTTCGACGGCCACGATGTACTCACCCTGAGGTCCCAGATAGCCGTACTGAGCCACTGCCGCAGTACCGTCGGTGAGGAGTAACTGCCGGAATTCGGGGTCGGTCCAGGCTCGCGCGACCAACTCGGCGCCGCGTTTGGGGCTGAAATCCTCTTCGAAGGTCTTCTTCCATCCCTCGACGTAACCGGCGGGGACCAATCCCTTGCCGTCGAGTGCGCGGAACAACGCCCACGCGCGATCGGAGACCGGTGCCTGGGCTGGTGCCGCATTCTCCGTTGTGTGGTCGACCGTTACTGACATTGTGTTTCACCTTTCCTGTGGGGGCTGATCACGTGTGAATCGGTGGAATAAGGACTGTGGACGTGTGGCGGGCTGGCGCCGGAAATGCACCGCGAATCTTCTCGAATGCGCGACCGACATGTAGTACCTTTGCGTCGTCGAAACGCTTGCCGGTGATCATCATTCCGGTCGGCAGACCGTTCACCAGACTTGCCGGGACAGAGAGAGAAGGGTGGCCGGTGACGTCGAACGGTGCGGTGTTGGCGACCATGCCGAGGGCCTTGGTGATGAAGGTGGCGCGGTCGACATTCGCAGCGGGCAACTCGGATGCGACATACGGCAGAGTAGGCATCACCAGCACGTCGTACTGTTCCAGCGCGGCATCGTAGGCGGCACGGGCATGGGGCACCAGGTTGCGGGCTTTGCCGTAGGTGGCACCTGCAAGCGCGGTAACACCGTGATGTCCGGTCAACGCAACCAGTTTGACAGTTTCCGACAAGTCATTCGCATGCTGAACACGGCGAGAAGCAAAGTGTGCCATCAGTTCCGGGTCGTAAAGACCTTCGACATTGAGTCCGTATCCGTTGCCGTCGAGCATCTGGTAGGCGCCACCGTCAGTGGCAATGACATTCCAAATATGGAAGGCGTGCACGTGCCAGGGAATGCTCACTTCCTCCACAACGCATCCGGCCTCGGTCAAGCTGTACGCCGCTGAACGGATGGCGTCGTCGACCTCTGGTTGCGAGACGGTCTGACCGAATCCTTCTCGCACAACACCGATTCGCATCCCCGCTACACCGGAGCCGAGGTTGGACAAATAGTCGCCCGCCTCGAGATTCTCGGGCTGTCGGGGGTCGTTGCCGTCGCGGCCTGCAATGACCGAAAGCATCAGTGCCGCATCGTCGACGCTGCGAGTGATCGGCCCGAGGTGGTCGATGGTGCGCTCGATAGGGAAAGCGCCCGTGTAGGGGACAAGTCCGAAAGTGGGCTTGTGCCCGACGACGCCACAAAATGCAGCAGGGATACGAATCGATCCACCCTGGTCGCCGCCGATGGCAATGTCGACGTCACCGTTGGCCACGAGAGCTGCACTGCCACCCGATGATCCACCGGCTTCACGGTGCGGGTCCCATGGATTGCGGACGGGTCCGCTAGCCGGGGTGAAACTGGAACCGGAGAAGCACAGGTCTTCGCACACTGCTTTGCCGGCAACCGTCGCCCCGGCTGCGAGTAGTCGAGTGACGACAGTGGCGTCGCGGGAGGGAACAAATCCTTCGACCGACCGTGACCCGTTCATCATCGGCACGCCCGCCACACTGACGTTGTCCTTGATCGCTACCCGACGATCATCCAGGGCACCGTCCGATGTCGGAAGAATCTCGGTTGTCACATACCAAGCGCCCAAAGGATTTTCGTCAGATTCGGGTGTCCGGTATTCGCGGGAGATCGGCGTTGGTGCTGCTTCGTCGGCATACAGTTGATCGACTGCATCGTAGGAGCCGAGCGCTCCGTCGATCAGGGCCGGCCACTCCCGCTTGGCTGTATCGTCTAGGACGATTCCGTAATGCTGTGCAGCAGAATCTATTGCGTTGTCATCTGGTCGAATTATTGCCATGAGAAGTGTGCTCCTGATCTGATCAGTGTGTGGCGTCGCGCAGCATTCCGGTGTGTGGATGACAGTTGATGTACTCGTACTGCTGTGCGTCCGCGTCGAATACCGAGACCTCGTGGTAGAGGCGGAGTTTCTCCAGATTTTCGGCTACACGAAAGAACGTGGTGAAAATGCGTAGATGGGTCGGGTGGGACTCCGACCAGCGTTCGAGATTGTCGAGCGAGGCCCAGTGTCCGATGTTGTAACTCAGGTCGAGAAAGTTGCCGTCGATGTCGATGTTGCGCACAAACCTGTTGCTGTAGCAACCCACTGCCTGGCCGTTGTCGCGGAGGAAGTCCATTCCCGCTTCGAGAGTCGGCAGGATTTCGTCCAGGTACAGACTGCGTTCGTCTGCTTCGGCATCGGCCCAATCTTGACCGGATCGAATCAATGCGATGTTGTCGTGCCCGCGCACCACTACACGGCCACCTGCTGTGGGATCGCCTGCGATCACACGTAATTCGCCGGACGGCTGCATCCAGTCGGTTTGGGAGATCGGAAATCGTTCGCGCATCGAACCCCAGTAGCCGTGTTCGTTTATGTCGCCGCTGATGCCGTCCATCACCGCTCCGACACCGGGGAGATTATCTTGGAACGCGTACAGCGTTTCGAACTGCTCGGCCCGCGGTGCCACGATCTCGCGGAAGAAACCCAAGCCGTCAGACAGGCGGTCAGCAGATTCCCACCAGTCCGCCACCGCTCGGGAATTGCTCCAACGTTGTTGGGACACAGGGTCCGTCCAGTACCCTGCGACAATCAAGTTCTCGTAGCCTTGGTTGTCGAGGTGGTGGGTCAGATCGTGGTGTAGCGCGCCGTCAGCCAGATCGAGACTGGCGACTATGTGGCGCATGGCTGCCAGTGCGTCCGAACGCTGTTCGTCTCCGCGGAATTGGACGCCGAAGTAGCCCATCACCACTTGGTGCAATTTCTCGTCCGAGCGTCCCACCCACATGGGAAACGGCGGTGCGTACGTATCCGGAACCCTACGAGTCAAGGTCCGTGGGCATTTGAGATGTTCACTGATCGCAGATTCCATGAGCACTCCATCCGAGTAGGTCATCGGTTGCCTGACGCTTCGGCAACGGCGTATCGAAAATCTACGCCCGCAACGCCCGGCAAACTTGACCAGAAATGCCAGAAACATGGACCACAGTGCCAAGAACCTCGGATTGTTCCTGTAGTGCCGGATTATCGCGGCGATCTCGAATAGATAAGTAGCGCAGTAGGTTACGTGCGCGTTACCGTTTGTTACCGGGGTGAGGCAGGGTTCGCGGAATCGAGTGACGCAGCGAGTGATTCCGAGCGGTATCGGCGAGGACTCATCCCGAACTCGGCTTTGAACGCTCGACTGAAGGTAGAGGGGTCCGTAAATCCCCATCGGTGAGCAATTTGAGTCAACGACCGCTCTGCGGTCCCGTGTCGCACCATCTCTCGGCGACAGACTTCCAGGCGACGACGTCGAATCGAGCGTGAGACAGTCGTGCCGTGTTCGGCGAAGACCCGATGCAACTGTCGAATGGAAACCGCGACCGATTCAGCGATGTTTACCGGCGACAGCGACGGGTCCTCGATGCGGTCGTCGATGACCGAAAGTGCCATCTCGTAGAGGTCGTTGCGATACGAGGCGACCGGACGGATTGTGGTGTGCAGGAACGATTTCACCAAACCGCTGATTTCCTCGATGATCTCAGCCTCGGCTCCGGCGACATCAGAGGCCATGCGGACTGACGCAAGATCGTGAAGAAAGCGACCTAGAAGTCCACTCATGCCGGTGTGACCGTCAAACGCAACGGCGGTAAGGCTCCGGATTTCAGCGTCGGCGAGCGCCAGAGACGGCCTTGGCCAGGTGAAGACCTCGAGGCCCCAGAACCCGTCGTTGGGATGTCCCTCGAATTGCCAATC
This sequence comes from Rhodococcus sp. ACPA4, assembly GCF_002300185.1. Taxonomy (NCBI): domain Bacteria; kingdom Bacillati; phylum Actinomycetota; class Actinomycetes; order Mycobacteriales; family Nocardiaceae; genus Rhodococcus; species Rhodococcus sp. ACPA4. The sequence goes on along the minus strand of NZ_NSDY01000001.1, from coordinate 4,436,624 downwards.
GAATGGACGGGTGGTGTCGTACAGCACGTAGTCACCGCATCGCAGTACGCATTCTCGCTCGTCCTGCCGCACTATCGCGCTACCGCGGCGGATCATCCCGATTTGCAGGTAGTCGGCGCCGTCATCCCTGATCAAACTGTTGCTGCGCACTATTCGTTGTTCCATCGACTGAACGGCAGCAACCTTGACGTGGGCAAGCTGAGCCGATTGGACAGCGCCGGTGAAACGTGTGCGGTCGTCGATATCGGATACGTCCAGAGCAACAAAGTGTTCGCGCAGTAGGTCTGCCCAGTCCCCGGCGATAGTTGCCCGAGTGGCAAGCGGAACATCAGAATTCTCGAGCATTGACGGGCACCTCCTCGCAGAAGAATCGAGTTGTTCGGTTGGCTAAACATCGAATGTGCTTAGTCTGGCGTTCATCCCGATCGAGTAGGAACGGGCTTCGCTCTGTGGGAGAAGACTAGTCCGCTGTGTGTGAGGTGTCGATCGACATCACTCGTAATTCTCACTCGGGCGTTCGCGTTCGAAGAAAATTGTTTGCCATACAAACAACACCAAGTTATTGTTTGTCATACAAACAAGTAGGAGTGCGTCCATGGCCACCGAAGCAGTACCGGCAGCGCGAGCAACACGGCAATCCGGGAAGCAGACCCGTCAGGCTCTGTTCGACGCGGCCACGGAACTGTTTCTCGAGCATGGTGAGTGCGTATCCATCGCCCAAATTTGCGCGGCCGCCGGCGCTCATCCCAATCAGGTGACGTACTACTACGGATCCAAAGAGAAGCTTTTTGTCGAGGTCGCCTGCGCTGCTGTTCTCCGGGCAGGTAAACGCGCCGAGGTTGATGCCGCGGACGCCGCTACCGTCGGTGACTACACCGAGAAACTTGTCGGATCGCTGCTCGGTACGGGAGCTCCGAGCGTCGAGATCTTTGTCGAAGCGATGATGATGACGGGGCGGCGCGGCGAGCTACGCGATCTCATCTCCGAGACGCTCCGCACCTTGCACTCCTCAGGCGAAACTGCCCTCCTCCGAACTTTGGTCCGCACCGGTTGGCAGCTGCGCGCGGGCATCGACGTCGAATCGAAAGCCTTCTGGTCCGCGATCTTCGGCCTCGTCATTCAGAAGACCGCAACCGGCGAGAGCTTCGGCTACTCGCTCGAGGAAGCGGTAGCCGTCATCTTCGCCACCCTTCAGATACCCGACGCAGTACTGAACAGCTCGATGGATTGAAACTCTCTCTCCATCAGGACTTTTAAGGATTTGCCGATGAACATCGTTCGCGTATTCGACAGCAATGTCACCAAGACGCCCGACAAGCCGTTCCTGATCGCAGGCGGCCACGAACACTCGTATCAGCAGGTTCAGGACGGAAGCCGGCGTGCTGCCGCGTATCTGGAAAATCTGGGTGTGGGGCGTGGCGATCGTGTAGCTCTGATGTGCTTCAACACACCAGGTTTTGTCTACGCGATGCTGGGAGCCTGGCGTCTGGGTGCCGTCGTCGTTCCCATCAATCACAAGATGCAGACGCCCGAAGTCGCCTACGTGCTTGGACACGCCAAGGTGTCGGTGTGTGTCTTCGACGGCGAACTGGCACCCGTCGTCAGTCGCCTCGAAACCACTGCAAAGTTGGTCAGTACAGACTCTGCCGCAGACGGTTTCGACTTCTTCGATGACGCCATCAGCAGCGTGGACGGTGTGGACGGCGTCGAGATCGACGAAAACGATCCGGCCGAAATCCTCTACACCTCGGGTACAACCGGCGCTCCGAAGGGCTGCGTCCACAGCCACCGCAACGTGGTCGGGGTGGCGATCACTGCCGGCCTTGCCGTCTCGACGACGCGGGATGAGCGGCTGCTCATGGCTGTTCCGATCTGGCACGCGTCACCGCTCAACAACTGGTTCATGTCCACGCTCTACATGGGCGGAACGGTTGTGCTGGTTCGTGAGTACCATCCGGTGACTTTCCTGGAAACGGTTCAGGAACAACGTATTACGCTTTGCTTTGGTCCTCCGGTCATCTATACGACAGCCCTCAACATGGTGCCGAACTTCGCCGACTACAACCTCGGTAGCGTCCGTGCGTGGTTGTACGGCGGTGGCCCCATCGGTGCCGATGTCGCCCGCCGACTCGTGGAGTCCTACGGCACCACCGAGTTCCGCCAGGTTTACGGCATGACCGAGACCGGTCCTGTCGGCACGGTGCTGTACCCAGAAGAGCAGTTGACCAAGGCCGGGTCTATCGGCAAGTTCGCGCTTGCCGGTGTGGATCTTCGGGTCGTTGGTGACAATGGTATCGACGTGGAGCCCGAGCAGATCGGTGAGATCTGGTTGCGTGCCGACACCGTCATGCAGGGTTATCTCGATGATCCCGAAGCCACTGCGGCCGCGTTTGCCGACGGAGATTGGTACCGCACAGGCGATCTCGCGCGCACCGACGAAGACGGTTATCTCTTCATCGTCGATCGCGCGAAGGACATGATCATCACCGGCGGCGAGAATGTCTACTCCAAGGAAGTGGAGGACGTGATCTCCGGGCACCCCGATGTTGTCGACGTGGCCGTTGTCGGCAAGCCCAACGAGGAGTGGGGCGAAACCGTCGTTGCGCATGTCGTGTGGCGTGAACCTGGCGTCATCGATGCCGACGACATCAAGACCTACCTCTCGGACAAGCTGGCGCGCTACAAGATTCCGCGTGAGGTGGAATTTGTGACCGTGCTCCCGCGCACACCCACCGGCAAGATCCAGAAGCACCTCATCCGCAGCGCGAGCTGAAAGGTTTGTCATGACTGAACTTTCCGAAAACACCATCACGCATCCGGCGCCGCATCGCACGCATGCGGTGCTCAATCAGTCGGTGCCGCGTACCGACGTCAACGAGTTCCTTCTCGACACCGTGCTTGCGGAAGGCGTCGTACGCCATGATGCAGACTGGGCAACAGAGGAACTCACCGGAATCGGTGAACTTGTCGGCAGTGCGGGCTTCCAGCACGATGCCGAGTTGGCAAACACCGTCCTCCCCGAACTGCACACCTTCGACCGGTGGGGTAACCGCATCGACGAGGTGGAATATCACCCGTCGTACCACCGCATCATCTCGGCCGCGGTCGCTCACGGAGCGCATACCTCGGCGTGGGAAAACCCCAAGCCCGGTGCCAATGTTGCTCGCGCAGCGGCATTCATGCTGTTCTCCCAGGTCGAACCCGGTCATGCGTGCCCCATTTCCATGACACATGCCGTAATCCCGTCGCTCGAGCTGCAGCCTGATGTCGCCGCCATCTGGACGCCGCGCGCACTCTCACGCAGCTACACGCCCGAGTTGGACGCCCCCGGAAAGGCATCCGCCATCTTCGGTATGTCCATGACGGAGAAGCAGGGCGGCTCCGACGTACGCGCCAACACCACCATCGCGAAGCCCGCGGGCCGCGGCGGTCCGGGTGCCGATTATCTGCTCACCGGCCACAAGTGGTTCTGCTCGGCACCGATGTCCGACGCCTTCCTCGTACTGGCTCAGGCTGAAGGTGCTGCAGGCGAAGGTCTTTCGTGCTTCCTGCTCCCGCGCATCCTGCCTGACGGCACGCGCAACGTCTTCCGCATCCAGCGTCTGAAGAACAAGCTGGGCAACAAGTCCAACGCGTCATCCGAGATCGAGCTCGACGGCACCGTCGGCACCATGATCGGTGAGCCAGGCCGTGGTGTGCGGACCATCATCGAGATGGTGTCGCAGACGCGTCTCGACTGCATTCTCGGCAGTACCGCCGGAATGCGGCAGTCGGTCGCTGAGGCAGTGTGGCACGCACGCCACCGCAGCGCTTTTGGTGCCGTCCTGGCGGATCAGCCTGCCATGACGTCGGTGCTCGCGGACCTGGCGCTTGAATCCGAGGCCGCGACCATCACCGCACTGCGTTTGGCACGGGCACAGGACAACGACGCCGACGAGCAGGAAAAGGCGTTCCGTCGCCTCGCGACAGCCGTCGCGAAGTACTGGATCTGCAAGCGCGGCCCGCATCACTCGTACGAGGCTCTCGAATGCCTGGGTGGCAACGGGTACACCGAGGACTTCCCGCTGGCTCGTCGCTACCGCGAACAGCCCGTCATGGCCGTTTGGGAGGGTTCAGGCAACGTCATCGCGCTCGACGTATTGCGCGCGATGACTCGTGAACCTGATTCCGTCGCCGCTTTCGATCACGAGGTCAACCTCGCCCGTGGCAACAACCCGGTTCTCGATCAGCACCTCGACCGGGTACGACGCCAGCTCGGTGAGCTCGCCACGATGGCACCCGCTGACGCGCAGCTGAGGGCTCGAACCGTCGTCGAAGCCATGGCGCTCGCGCTGCAGGCGTCGCTGATGGTGCGTTACGCGCCGGCCGCGTCGTCGGAGGCGTTCATTGCCGCTCGACTGGGCGAGGATCGTGGTCACGAGTACGGAACCCTGCCGGTGGGAACTGATTTCGCAGGGATTCTCGCTAGGGCGTAACCGCCCCGTGCGCCTTTCTGGTAGTTCCCGCTACCAAAAAGGCGCACAGGCCTTCAGGCCAACCCACTCAACGCAGTAGCGGTGTTCTCATCGCGCCACCCGATTGCCTCGACGAGGGTTGTCAGGTCGTAATCCGGTCCGCTCGAACTGACTGTGAAGAGAGTGACGCCGTCGGCCACCAGGTCGGCGGCGTTCTCCAATCCGGGCCACGGGGCGGAATGCTCCACATCCAGGGGATTGCGTCCGACAGCGGCGCAGTGATCGGCCAGGATGCCGGACTTGCGCAGGTGCGTCTCGCGGTCACCGAAGCTGTGCCACACATCGGCATACTCGGCGACCAGTCGCAGGGTCTTCTTCTCTCCGCCACCGCCGATCAGAACCGGGATATTGCGCGTCGGCGGCGGGTTGCCACCGGCCAGTCGCCGTGTGATGCGAGGCAGGTACTCGCCGAGCAGTTTCAGCCGTGAACCAGGGGTGCCGAAGTCGTAGCCGAACTGGTCGTAGTCCTTCTGGAACCAGCCGGCGCCGATGCCGAGGATGAGGCGTCCACCGCTCATGTGGTCGACGGTTCGCGCCATATCGGCCAGCAGATCGGGATTGCGGTAGCCACCCCCCGTGACCAGGGCACCGATCTCCACACGTTCGGTCTGCTCGGCCCAGGCCCCGAGCATGGTCCAGCATTCGAAATGGGCTCCGTCAGGATCGCCGGTCAACGGGTAGAAGTGGTCCCAGTTGAAGACGATGTCGACCCCCGCGTCTTCTGATCGCAGAACCGCGTCGCGGATCAGCCCGTAGTCGGGTGCGTGCTGGGGTTGGAGTTGAACACCGATGCGTACCGGACGAGTCATGCCGCGCTCCTGCCGAGAGGAAATGGTTACTCCCTTCATCATGGCCGGGAACACCCGGTTGCCGCTACGTGTGTGCAGCACCAACCGACTCGTGGACCCCCAATTCTTCGAGTAGGCGAGTGCGCAGAGCTGTATACCCCGGTTGCGCTGGATTGCGCGGTTGCGCGAACGAGACGTTTTCGAGGATGCTCAAACGACCGTCGCGCAACACCGCAATACGATCCGCGAGCAGGATTGCCTCGTCGATGTCGTGAGTCACCAGCAGCACTGCCGGACGATGTTTGCGGCACAGTTCCGCCACCAAGGCCTGCATGCGGAGTCGGGTGAGCGCGTCGAGTGCCGCAAACGGCTCGTCCAGCAACAACAATTGTGGGTTGCGTACCAACGCCCGGGCCAATGCGACGCGCTGCGCCTCACCGCCGGACAAGGTTGTGGGCCAAGCCCGTTCGCGCCCGGCTAGTGACACCTCGGCCAACGCAGCTGTTGCGGCTTCGCGATTCTTCCGGGTAGCACGCTGACCCAGTATGACGTTGTCCTGGACGCGCTTCGACGCAATGAGGCGAGGCTCCTGGAAGACGACCGTCCGTGCGTCCGGTGCATGTACCTCTCCGGCGTCGTATCCCTCGAGGCCGGCAAGAATTCGCAGGAAGGTTGTCTTGCCACTGCCGCTGGCTCCGAGGAGTGCAACGAACTCCCCCGGTTGCACGTCGAGCGAGAAACCGTCCAGGATTGTGCGATCACCAAAAGTCTTGACGATGCCACTGGCGCGTACACCGGTGTCTCGAATGTTCATGCGGACTTCCCCCATTGCTTGTACGGCATCAGGATTCGCTCGATAGCTCGAACGAGAAGGTCGACCGACAACCCCCAGATTGCGTAGATGATCACGACAACCACCAGGATGTCGGTCTGGAAATACTGCTGAGCTGAGGTCATCAGAAAACCCAGGCCCTTGGGGGCATTGCTCAACTCGGCGACGATGAGCGCGAGAAGCGACACCGACAGCGAGACCCGCAGTCCGACAAGCACCGACGGAATCATCTCCGGCAGAATTACCTGACGGATCAACCCGATGCCACGGAGCCCGAACACCCGTCCGGCTTCGATGACCTTGCGATCCACGTTTCGCACGCCGCTGTGAGTGTTGATGTACAGCGGAAACAGTGCTGCTGCTGCGATGATGATGATCTTGGGGCGTTCGTCGATGCCGAACCACAGGATCAGCAACGGAGTGATTGCGAGAAACGGGATGGTGCGGAGCATTTGCAGCGTCGGGTCGAGGAGTTTGTCGGCCAGAGCAAACAGACCGGAGATGATGCCGAGCGATAGTCCCAGTGCCCCGCCGATGGCAAATCCGATGGCAACACGGACAAGCGATACCGAAAGGTTCTCCCACAGAACCCCTGTCGTCAGCAGTTCGACAAATGCGGACCACACCGACCACGGCGACGGAAAGGTCTTCTCGTCGATCTTGCCGGTCGCCGATCCCACCGCCCATAAGGCGAGAAGGGCAACCGGGACGCTTGCGCGCAGCGTGACATCGGTCAATCGTGAGCGTCGTCGCCGACGGGTAGGTGCCGGCGCGAGATGCTCAGGCGCTCTCACCGTGGGCAGTGCCGGTGCTTCCACACTCATGACACTGCCCAGGTCGTGACGTCGAAGGCGTTGGGGGCCTTACCGGACTTGACCAGGAAGTCGAGCGTCGAACGCACCGTGTTCAATCCGTCCGGATCAACTGGTTCGCTCTGGAAATTCCACAGTGTTGCTTCCTTGACCACATCTACCGGTGAGCCGGTGGCATCAAAAACGAACTGAGCATAGGCGTCGTGGTTCGCATCGATTGCTTTGTCTCCGGCCTGAATGACCTCCCAGACCGCCTTTGCCAGTTCGGGATTCGCCGCAAAAGTCTCACGCGAAGTCAGGGCGACGCTGGTGGCCAGCAGATCGGGGTCGTCGACGCTCGCCTTGGACAGAATGGGGAAGTTGATCTGCTTGCGCCAGATGCCGGCCGTCGTCGCGGGAAGTGGAACGGCGTCGATATCGCCGCGCTGCAGGGCGGGAAGCGCGTCGGCGAAGAGCAGATTCACCAACTCCACCTGATCTGCAACACCGGCACGTTCGAGTACGGCGCGTCCGTACTTGTCGAAGTTGGAGCCGAATTGGAGTCCCACCTTCTTTCCGGCAAGATCTTCGATTTTCGATACTCCACCTTCTCGGCCGAGGAACCAGATATCGGACGCGGGCTTGTCGATCACCAAGGCGGGCACGTCGATTCCACTGGCCTTGGCTTGAACGGCGGGCGTGTCGCCGATCAGGCCGACCTGTACGTCGCCAGTCTGCAATGCCTGCACCACCGGCGGACCGTTGTTGAAGCCGACGAAGGCTTTGTACTCGAATCCGTACTTCTCGAGAATCGGTTGTGCCAGACCCTCATGGACGGCGTAACCGAACGAGGTTGTGTCCGTGGGGGATTTACCGGCCGCACCGTTCCACGGAGCGCCCACTGTCAACGGAACCAGTGACGCCGACGTACCCTCGGTGGCTTCCGAGGTCGACGAGCACGCGGTCACCGTTGCGAGAAGCGCGATTCCCAGCAGTGCGGCAAGGCTTTTGGTGCGAGTGCGGATGGTCATGGTGTTCTCCTGGCATTCTGGGCAAGCTGGTGATAGTCGGCTGTGGATTGTGTCGGGCGGGCGGACGATTTGCGCCACCCGACGCGTTCGCGGTACATCCCGAGCAGGTTCTGCCCGAGAAGGTGCTCTTCGTCGAGGAACTCGGAGCCCTGCGGTTCCGGTGTGCGTGAGGGCGAGACGAACATGGCGTCGGCCGGGCAGTACGCCTCACACTGGAAACACGTCTGGCAGTCCGAATGTCTGGCGATCACGGGAGGGGCGTCCGGGACGGCTTCGAAGACGTTCATCGGACAGATCCGGACGCAGATGTCGCACGTAGTGCAGCGGTCGGCGTTGATGATCTCGATCATGACGCACTCCCCTGCGTGGCCAATGTGACACCAACACGGGGTAATTCGGTATCCGGCTCCACCCAGATATCGTCAAGCCCGCCACTGAGTAGCCGGTGAGCTTGGCTCGAATCCGTGTCAGGGAAATCGGTGCGGGTATGCATGCCACGGGTTTCCGTGCGCGCCATGGCCGTACGTACCGCCCACCGGCCCATCGCCAGCATTCCGGCGCTCTCGCGTTGCGCGATTGCCTCCATGCCGGAGTATTCGACGATCGGGGCGGAAGATGCGCTCTCCCACAGTCGATCGAGGCGAGCAGCCGAGTCGGCAAGTCCGTCGTTGCTGCGGAAAACTGCCTTGTCGATCGGCAGCATTTCGGACTGGATCGAGCGAACAACGTCGTCGACGCTGTTGACACCTCGACCACGAAGACCGAGGGTTCCGGACGGTTCGACATCGAATCGGGTTGTTAATCCACGATGTGCGGAGAATCCGGCCGCCGCGCGTCCAGCCCACGTCCCGGTCGCAATGGCCCACGACAGGTTGGGGCCACCCGCTCCGGTGGCAGCGCCGACTATGCGGTCGCGCGCCGCGATATCGCCTGCCGCGTAGAGGCCGGACACTCCCGTCGACGCCTCGTAGTCGAGAATGTGTATTCCGCCCGTACCCCGGACAGTTCCTTCTTGGACCCAATCCATCGGGAACCGTTCGTTGAATGGATCGATCCCGAGTTTGTCCGTCACCATGAAGAAGTTGGGCATCGCAGCGCGCAGCGCCGGCCATATCTCCTTGTCGAACTGAGTGAACTGTGCGGTGATCGTGCCGCGCAGCGAAGCACCGAGAAGCTCTGCGCGGCTTTGGTGAAGGTCGTGATACCGGATCGGTTCACCGCGGTGATCCCAGTACGACGCGGAGACGAAGAATCCGTTCTTGTCCATGCTTGTTCCGAAGGGCACCATTCCGTAGAAGTTCGAGAACTCCATGCTGGAGAGATGGGCTCCGACTTCGACGGCCATCAAGTGCCCCTCGCCGGTGTTCACGTCACCGCCGAGTGAGTGGCTCTTCCACGTGGTGCCGCCAGTCGCGAGGATCACGGCGCCGGCGTCGACGCGCCAGGGCCGTTTGACCTGACGCTGGTAACCCGTTGCCCCGGAGACAGTTCCGTTGGAATCCACGAGAAGTTCCAGTGCCGGGCTGTGGTCCAGTACATGGACTCCGGATTTCTTGACCTTCCCACGCAGGAAGCGGAGGTAGTCCGGGGCGGCGCCGGAAAATGATCGCTCGCCGGGACGGGCGCCGAACAGTGAGCCGGGACCGCGCGGGTTCCTGCTGGGCTTGTATCCCCATTCCGGGATGAGAGCTGTTCGCTCCCACGCCTCGTCGAGAACCGCTTCGGTCCAGACTCGATCGGTGATGAAACCACCGGAGCGTTCGCGCCGCGAGATTTCTTCGTCGCGACGTTCCGGAACCGGGGGCACGAGCCAATGGCCGACTCCCGCCGTCGCGGCTACACCGCTTGCGCCGACATAGCCTTTGTCTACCAACGTGACACTGGCGCCGGATTCGGCAGCGGCAACTGCCGCCCAGGTTGCCGCCGGTCCGCCGCCGACAATCAGCACGTCGGTCGACACATGCAGACTCTCGGAATCGTCCGTGACTATCTGTCCGTGAAAGCGAGGGAGTGAGCGCGCCATTACAGCGCACCTCCATTCTGGAATGCGTGAGAAGAGAGGGGGCTACGAGTTTTTCGCTCTAGCTACACGAAGACGAGAGAGAGGCCTCGAGGCGCGCGAGGCGATCGGTGATCTTGGCCAGTTCCGTGAGGATCGCAGCTTGGCCGGCCGGTGCATATCGGTTTGTGTGGCCGACACCAACTTCGATCAAGCCGAGGGCTTGGTGAGTGGTCACCTGGAAGAATCCGAGGTGGTCCAGGACGTCGGCGGCATATCCTGTGGAAGCGTTTGCCAAGGCCCACACCAAATTTGCGCCGTTTACGACGGAGTTTCCGGCCAAGTGCGCATCGGCCACTGCTGCTTCGAGAATCACGCGGGCCGCGGGGCCGTACGTGACGTCGCTGTCGTCGACCGGTGCCTTGTCGGGTACCACCAGATCGAGAGTTTTCTGTATGGATGCGCGGGTCAGCCCGAGGTGGTCGAGACCGCGCAGTATGAGGTTCTCTTCCTCGTCGAGGAGAGCTTGCAGCAAGTGTTCGGAATCAACTGTCAACGAACCTTTTCTGGCCGCAGCGGCCGGAGCCAGGGATATCACCGATGCCAGGTGAGGGCTGAACGGCAGATCGGTCTCGATGTGCTCGGTGATGCGCACCGAAGAATCGGGTGCTTCGCGATCGAGTGCGCCGCGAAGCGCCATTTGGCAGATCGCCGAGATCGGGAGTTGCCGGGCACGTACCGCTGCCGCGAGGTCGTCCGGAACATAGACGTTGATCTTTGGCATCTGCCCGGCCTCTCTCGCAACTCGACACCCTGACCTGCACTGATGTGCATAACCCCATATAACCCCCACTGCGTGGCGACGACAATGGCGGTTGCCGTCGATAAGGCGGAAAAGTGCTGCTCACGGGTTTAGTTCAGGCTGGTCCGAATCGTCGGGTTCAGGTCCGGGTCTGCCTACAGCAGACGATCTGGATTCCAGCGCCGCGGCGCCGGTAGGAATGGATTCATGACTACTCCAACCCTCACCGACACCGGATATCGTGACCTGCTGACAGACAGGCTCTTTCGTCAACGAACAATCTTGCTGACCGGCGAGGTGAACGACGACATGGCCGAGCGCGTGTGCTCGGAATTGGTGCTCCTCGCCACTACCGACCCCAAGCGCGACATCGTGCTCTACATCAATTCACCCGGCGGATCGGTGTTCGCCGGTCTCGCCATCTACGACACCATGAAGCTCATCCCCAATGATGTCGTGACGGTAGCGATGGGATTTGCCGCCAGTATGGGTCAGGTGCTTCTCTGCTCCGGTACACATGGCAAGCGAATCAGCCTGGCGCACAGTCGCATCATGATGCACCAGCCGTCAGCGGGTATCGGTGGCACAGCGGTGGATATCGCGATCCAGGCCGAGAGCCTCGAGTTGATGAAGCGTCAGTCGCAGGAAATTCTGGCCGCCGAAACGGGCCGGACCGTCGAAGAAATCGAGATAGACAGCGACCGAGATCGTTGGTTTACCGCCGAGCAGGCACGCGAATACGGAATCGTCGACCGCGTCGTGACGACGTTCGCCGAGATCGCACCGCAGGCTACCTTCCCCAAGATCGGATTGTGAACATCATGTCCCAGTACACGATTCCCAGCGTCATCGAGCGAACACCAACGGGTGAGCGATCTTTCGATATCTTCAGCAGGCTGCTCAACGAGCGCATCGTCTTTCTCGGCACCGAGATCGACGACGGCGTCGCCAACGTCGTGATGGCTCAGATGCTGCACCTGCAGGCCGACAACCCGGATCGCGAAATCGGTTTGTACATCAACTCTCCCGGCGGTTCCACCACTGCGATGCTCGCGATCTACGACACGATGCAGTTCTTGAAACCCACGATTTCGACGTACTGCATGGGGCAGGCGGCGTCGGCTGCTGCGGTGCTGCTCGCCGCCGGTACTCCGGGCCATCGGCATGTTCTCGCCCATTCCCGGGTGCTGCTGCACCAACCGTCGACGCAAGGTAGCGGCACCATCTCGGACCTGGCGCTTCAAGCGGCTGAGATCCTGAGAATCCGCGAGCAGACGGAGACGATCTTGAGTAAGCACACCGGTCAGAGCGTCGAGCGACTTCGAAAGGACACCGATCGGGACCGGATATTCACCGCCCACGACGCGATCTCCTACGGCCTGGCTGACACCTTGATCGAAGGGAACTGACTCAGGCCGCCATCAGGACGGGGCCGGAGATCGGTGCCGGAGAGTGCCCCAACGTGAGGGAATTGAGTGCAATTATCTTGTTGCCCGATCGGAACAGCAAGTGCTCCAGCGGCATCCCCAAGGCTTCACAGATCGCGCGCAGGATTTCCGACGACGGTTCCTTCTTGCCTCGCTCGATCTCGGACAGGTATTGCTTCGACATTCCGACCTGGGCGGCTACGTCGCCGAGTGTCCGGTCCTGATCGCGTCGGACCTCACGCAACACTCGTCCGTACGCTTCGCGGATCAGTGGGGGCTTACGCGCAGGTGCATCCGGATTGGGCGGTTCCGACCCACCCTTGACCAGGACCAATCTGCGCTGCGCATCCATACGCCGAGTATTCCAGCCGACCAGTGCGGCCACTACCGGGTTCGCCGAGGGCAGAGAGGGCTCAGTCGGTTCGAACACCACCGGCAAGGAACATCGCACGCAGGACGAAGGCAGCCTCGGGCCCGATGATTTCGTCGACCAGCGTGAGGTATCGGTCGACGAACTCCGGCCCGTGGGAAGCCTCGTCGGAGTCGGGGTTGCCGAGGTGGTGTGCGAGTTCGTGCAGGACAACAAGTTCACGCAACGCCCAGCGCCCGTCTCGATCCTCGGGGACGGCGATGGTGTCATTCGAGTAGTGGGCGGCAGTGTTTCCGGCGCGGGCGCGCACCATTACCGAAACAGTTGCGCGGGGCCAGGTTTCCCCCACCCAGTTCAGTGCAAGAACCTGCTCGCAATATGTCCGCACCGATTCCACGGATCCGAATTTGCGCTCGACCGGCAGTGTGATGGTGGATCCCAGAACCTCGACGCTACGTGTCCCCCGCTGGTCCGCGCGGTCGAACATGGTGCGCACCAAGGTTTCTGCTTCGTAGACGGCGGACTGCTGCTTGTCTCTCATCGCTCACCTACCCCCGTCGCTTCGCTCGCCCCGTCCGATCTGCCCCTTGACGCCACCGATCTCCGGGAGGTTTCCCAGCCGTGCTGATCTGGCGGCCTTGTCCCCTGCCTGACGTGCATGCGACGAATGCCCGGCACTTGCCCGGCCGCCGCCCTGCCATGTACCGCGTGCCTTGGAATTGGACGAGTAGTAGTCCTTGAGTTCGATTTCCTTGTTACGCAACACCAGTGCGGTTTCCGAGGATGACGCAGTCGACACTGTTTCCGTCTGCTTCTTCGTTTCCGCCAACCGGGCGCCGATGCGCGCCGCATAGGCCATCTGGAAGTTGAGCCGTGCGGTCACTCCGGCAACAGGCTTGCGGACCTGAGTGCTGACGCGTCGTCGTCCGCGAGTTTCGACGACCGTCCGCACGGACGTTTCACCGCGGTACGCACCGGAGCGCACATACGCGTCGGAATCTCGCACCATCTGGAACAGAAGGCTCGAGTACAGGGCCTCACACACGTCGATGTCGCCGGCAAATCCGTACGCGAAGATGACGGCAGACGTCTGCGCGATGTCGCACTGCACGTCGTTGGCGGCCGCGATGGCGATGAACAGCTGAGCGTAGGTGCGCAAGCCACGCTTGCCGGGCTCACCGATCGTGATGAGCCGTTGGGTGGGCGTCGCCCGTTTTTCCGACGACGCCGTGTGTGCACGGGCCACCGCCAGGTCGATGGCCGAGTTGGTGGCCAACCGCTGTGCGGCCGCCATGAAGGCTTCACCTTCGTGGGGATTATCGGTGGATTCTGCCTGACGAAGCAGAGCACCGATGCGGGTCAACATCTTCTCCGAACTCACCGCAGAAGGGTACTCCCGGATACCGACAGCGGCGCTTATGCTGCTGGGGCACACACTCACCCTCAACTTGGATCGTCCGGCACGTTCCTGCCGGTAGAAGGGATCAACCCGTCATGGCTTCAGTGACATTCGAGGGAACTACCTGTCTGTTTCCCGGATCGAATTCCCCCGCAGTCGACAAGCTCGACCTCCAGATCGAGGACGGCGAGTTCCTTGTACTCGTCGGACCGTCCGGTTGTGGAAAGTCGACGACGCTCCGCATGCTGGCGGGTCTCGAGGAGGTCCACAGTGGCCGCATTCTCATCGGTGACCGCGACGTCACGGGTCAGGAACCCAAGGAACGCGACATCGCGATGGTGTTCCAGAACTACGCCCTGTACCCGCACATGACGGTCGCCGAGAACATGGGATTTGCGCTCAAGTTGGCGGGTACCAACAAGACGGAAACCCGGGCTCGCGTCGAGGAAGTTGCCAAGATGCTCGACCTGGAGCCGTACCTGGATCGCAAGCCGAAAGCGCTGTCCGGTGGTCAGCGTCAGCGAGTTGCGATGGGCCGCGCCATCGTCCGCCAACCGCAGGTGTTTCTGATGGACGAGCCGCTCTCCAACCTCGACGCAAAACTACGGGTGCAGACGCGTACGCAGATCGCGCAATTGCAGCGACGCCTCGCGACCACGATGGTCTATGTGACGCACGATCAGGTGGAGGCCATGACCATGGGTGACCGCGTCGCCGTCCTCGACAAGGGAATCCTGCAGCAGTGTGCGTCGCCGCGGGAGCTCTACAACCGGCCGAAGAACGTGTTTGTTGCCGGCTTCATGGGTTCGCCCGCGATGAATCTCTTCACCCTTCCCCTCACCGATCGCGGTGTGGCGTTCGGTGACGTGGTTGTTCCTGTTTCCCGTGAAACATTGAACGGAACACCCGAGACCGAAGTTGTGCTCGGAATTCGTCCGGAACACCTCGAGATTGCCGCTGCGGGAATTCCGATGGACGTCGACGTCGTCGAAGAACTCGGGTCCGACGCCTACGTCTACGGCCGCACGACTATCGGTGGCAGCCCACAACAGATCGTGGCGCGAGGTGACTGGCGTAATCCGCCGCAGAAGGGTGATCGCGTGAATCTTCGAGTCGACCCGGGCAAGGTGCACATTTTTGCATCCAGCGACGGCCGTCGCCTCGGCTGATTCGACGTTCTAATCCGACACATGAACGATTCAGGTTCGCCGTAATACCAACAAGTAGGGGTGTCTCGTGCCACAGTAGGGGCCGATGCCGGGAGCCGGCACTCATGGCGCATGCCGTGACGTCGGCTACCGGGATGTCTTTTGTCGTATACAAGCGGGGAGCGAATCCATGGTTCTGAACTCGAAGGCGATGCGTCGGGCTGCAATTGCAGCCTCGGCAGTGTCGATGCTGGTACTGGCCGGTTGTTCGTCCGATTCGGACAACGGCGGCGACACCACCACCACAGCCGCATCCGGGGGATCGTCCTCCAGCGAAGGCCGCGGCCCCATCACGATCGTCGAGGGCCAGGATGCCCTGAATGAGGCGCTCGAAAACATCATCTCCGACTGGAATGCCGAGCATCCGGACGAGAAGGTCACCCTGAAGCCACTGGCGAAGGAAGCCAACGCGCAGGTCGACGACATCACCCAGCGCATGCAGGCCAAGAGCGACGAGTACGACCTCATCGGCGTCGACGTCGTCAACACCGCGCAGTTTGCTGCCAACGGCTGGCTGGCTCCGCTCGAGGGTGACCTGAAGATCGACACGTCGGGCCTCCTCGAGTCCACGGTCGCGTCGGGCACGTACAACGGCAAGCTCTACGCAGCGCCCAAGAACACCAACGCCGCGTTCCTGTACTACCGCAAGGACCTCGTCGAGAAGGCTCCCACCACGTGGGCCGAGCTCAAGGAAAACTGCCCGAAGGCTGTCGAAGCCGGCATCTCCTGCTACGTCGGTCAGTTCAAGAACTACGAAGGTCTGACGGTCAACACCACCGAGATCACCAATGCCTACGACGGACCGTGGGTCGCAGCTGACGGCATCACCCCGGCGATCGACGACAAGACGAAGGAAGGCGTGCAGTTCATCGTCGATTCCTTCGCCGACAACACGATCCCGCAGGAAGCACTGACGTACTCCGAGGGTGAGTCGCAGAGCGCCTTCGGTGAAGGCAAGGCCCTGTTCATGCGTAGCTGGTCCGGCTTCTCGGTCGACGGTGAAGAGACGTCGGTCGCCGGCAAGTACGGCTACACCGTCCTTCCGGGTGTCGACGGACCGGGCGCGTCGACGGTCGGCGGCTACAACGTCGGCATCAGTGCCTTCTCGGACGCTCCGGCCACGGCACGCGACTTCCTCGAGTTCATGCAGACCAAGAAGTCGCAGACGTACTTCACCGCGGTCGGCGGCGCGCCCGTCCTCTCGGCTGTCTACGACGACCCGGCAGTACTTGCAGAGTTCCCGTACTTCGCGACACTGAAGGAAGCGCTTGCCACCGCGCAGCCGCGTCCCGTCACGCCGTACTACACGCAGGTGTCGAAGTCGATTTCCGACAACACCTACGCTGCTATTCGCGGCGAGAAGACCGTCGAGCAGGCTTTGGCGGACACCAAGGCCGGCATCGAAACAGCCGGTAACTGATCTACCAGGAGCAATAAGCAATGGCAGAACCGCAGGATCCTTCCGCGGCTGTGCCTGCCAACCCCACGGTCGGGGCCGGGTCAACCGGTCCCGACCGTTCGGGCGTTGGTGGGAGACACCGAGCGCCGGAACCTCTCGAAGAGCCGTCGGTATCCGAGGGCACAGGGATGTCCCTGACCAAGGTTCTGCCTGACTCTGCAGATACACCTCCGCCCCCTCCGGATATGCCGGCGCCACCGTCGGCCGACAAGCCGAAAAAGCGTCGACGCGTCCCGCCGTGGGCCTTTGTCGCTCCGTCGTTGATCGTGCTCGCAGTCATCATCGTGTACCCGCTCGGGCGCGCGATCTGGATGTCGATGCACAGCGACGGCAAGAAACTCGATCCAGAGACCGGCATGTTCGTCACCGGTCAGTTCACGTGGTTCGACAACTACAAGAACTGGATCACCCAGTCCTGCAACACTGCGAACGGCGCGATTCCGTGTCCTCCCGGCACGCTCGGCTCGCAGTTCTGGCAGTCGATCGGCAATACCTTCGGTTTCACGATCGTGACGGTTCTGCTCGAGACGCTGATCGGCCTCTCGATGGCGTTGATCATGGCCAAGACTTTCCGTGGACGCGGTCTGCTGCGCGCCTCGGTCCTGATTCCGTGGGCCATCCCCACCGCTGTCACCGCGAAGTTGTGGTTCTTCATCTTTGCCAACGACGGCATCGCCAACAAGATTCTCGGCACCAACATCCTGTGGACGGCCGATCCGTGGCCGGCTCGATTCGCGATCGTCGTCGCCGACGTCTGGAAAACAGCGCCGTTCATGGCTCTGCTCATCCTCGCGGGTCTGCAGATGATTCCCGCAGACGTCTACGAAGCAGCCAAGGTCGACGGCGCAACGGCGTGGCAGCGCTTCCGCATGATCACGTTGCCGTTGGTCAAGCCCGCACTCATGGTGGCCGTGCTCTTCCGCACCATGGACGCCCTGCGCATGTACGACCTGCCCGCAATCATGATGGGATCCAATCCCGCCACGTCCACCATCTCGGTCCTGGTGGTCGATCAGATGCGCGTCGGCGCCAATTCGGCATCGGCACTGTCCACCATCACGTTCCTCATCATCTTCGCTGTGGCCTTCATCCTGGTCCGATTCCTCGGAGCCAACGCGGTCAGCACGCAGGAAAAGCAGCGGAAAGGGGAGCCGGTATGAACAAGGCACTACGCGGCAAGATCGGCACCTACATCGGCGTCGTCCTGATCATCGTGTGGGGACTGGCTCCTTGCTACTGGATGATCGTGACGGCTCTGCGTGACCCGTCTGAGACCTTCTCGACCTCACTGTGGCCCGAGAACCTCACATTCTCCAACTTCACGGCAGCGCTCGATCCAGACGCCAAGGTGAACTTCACCCGCGCTCTGATGAACAGCCTCATCATCGCCGGCGCTACCACTCTTGTCGCTCTGGTCGTCGGTGTCTTCACGGCGTACGCACTCTCACGGTTCGACTTCCGTGGCAAATACTTCGTCACCGGAATCATCCTCGGCGCGTCCATGTTTCCCGTCGTCGCACTCGTGACGCCGTTGTTCCAGATGTTCACTGACCTCGGGTGGATCGGCAGCTACAAAGCGCTGATCATTCCCAACATCTCGTTTGTCCTACCGCTCACGGTGTACACGCTGACCTCCTTCTTCTCCGAACTCCCCTGGGAACTCGAAGAAGCCGCACGCATCGACGGTGCCACCCGCGGCCAGGCTTTCCGGCTGATCATGCTGCCGCTCGCCGCGCCGGCACTGTTCACCACCGCGATCCTCGCGTTCATCGCGACGGTCAACGAGTACCTGCTGGCACTGCAGCTCTCGAGCGACAAAACAGCGCCCGTCACCGTGGCGATGGCCAAATTCTCCGGCACCGATCCCTTTGTCACGCCGTACACCTCCATCATGGCTGGTGGCACCCTCGTGATGATCCCCCTCGTGATCATGGTGCTGATCTTCCAGCGACGGATCATCGCAGGCCTGACCGCAGGTGGCGTCAAGTCGTGATGCGGGCTTCGCGCGCGTGGTGCATATGAGGCGGGCTTCGCGCGCGTGGTGCATATGAGACGGGCTTCGCGCGCCCAGCGAATGGAGCTCATCGCCGGCTTCATCTCGGTGTTTGCTCTCATGGCGTTGATCAGCGCTGTGGTCGCAATCGTCAAAGGTGACCCAGGGGTGACGCCGTCGCTGGTGCTGCTCGGTTGCGTCATTGCGCTGGGCTTTGCGTACCGCGGATACCGGAAAGCGGTTCGCGCGGAGCGTCGGCAGTAGAGCTCCCGGTAGTGTGACGTTTCGGTATCGCAGTTGCCGGGAGTTATCTGATCGAGACAACACCCTGGTGCAATGATGCTGTGAGGTCATGTCCCCGACCGGGAGTGTGTAAGTGAGTCCATCGAACAGATCGAATGCGGCAGGTGGTGCTGCATCGACTTCGCGTCGCTCCGGCAACCCGGGGAAACCGGCCAAGAAGAAGCGCTCCAAGTGGCGGTTCGTCCGGCGGACGATCTACGTGCTCGTACTGCTCATGATCATCGTGCCAGCGTCGGTGTTTGCTGTTGCCTACAGCCGCACGGAGGTTCCTCGTCCCGCTGACATGCAGACCAAGCAGGTTTCCACCATCTACATGGCCGACGGCACCACCGTGCTCGGGAAGGTGGTCCCCCCGGAGGGCAACCGCACCGAAGTTGCGTTGTCGGCCATCCCGATTCATGTTCGCGACGCCGTCCTCTCCGCCGAGGACCGCAATTTCTACACCAACCCTGGCTTCTCGATTTCGGGATTCGCGCGCGCGGCCCGCGACAACATCATGGGCAAGGAAAGCGCCGGCGGTGGCTCCACCATCACCCAGCAATACGTGAAGAACGTGTTGGTCGGCGACAAGCGCAGTATCGACAGAAAGATGCGTGAGCTTGTCATCTCCGCCAAGATGGCGCGCGAGTGGTCCAAGGACGACATCCTCGCGGCGTACCTGAACACCATCTACTTCGGACGCGGTGCGTACGGCATCGCAGCGGCGTCGAATGCGTACTTCGACAAGCCGGTCAGCGACCTGACCGTCGGCGAAGGCGCTGTTCTCGCTTCCGTGATCCAGAGTCCCTCGTTCCTCGATCCGGAGACCAATCTCCCCGCGCTCGAAGCGCGATGGAACTACGTGCTCAACGGAATGGCCGACTTGGGGACACTCGCCAAGGCGGATCGTGACGCGATGACGTTTCCCGTTGTCGCCGCGGCCAACCGCCCCACTGATCTGAATCAGGCTCCCGGCCCGGAAGGCCACATCAAGACGCAGGTTCTCAAGGAACTTGCCGAAGCCGGTATCAGTGACGAGACGCTGAACACGGCAGGCCTACAGATCACGACCACTATCGATCCTCAGGCGCAGGAAGCCGCGCTCAACGCGGTGAGCAAGAACCTCGACGGAGAACCGGAGGAACTGCGCACCGCAGCGGTATCCATCAACCCACGGACCGGTGGAGTTTCCGCCTACTACGGCGGCACGGACGGCGCTGGTTTCGACTACGCCCAGGCGCCGTTGCAGACGGGTTCGGCGTTCAAGGTCTTCGGACTGGTGGCCGCGTTGATGGAAGACATCCCGCTCTCGGCCCGCTTCGACAGTTCGCCGCTCACAATCAATGGTGTGACCATCGGAAACGTCGGCGGTGAATCCTGCGGAACCTGCACCATCGCGGAAGCGCTGAAGCGTTCGCTCAACACCAGCTTCTACCGCCTGATGCTGTCGATGGAGAACGGTCCGCAGAAGATCGCCGACGCGGCTCACCTGGCCGGTATCCCCGAGCGAATTCCCGGGCTCGACTACCCCACCCTGACCCAGGAGGGTGACCCGCCGGAGAACGGAATTGTGCTCGGGCAGTATCAGTCCCGCGTCATCGACATGGCGTCCGCTTATGCAACTCTTGCCAACTCCGGGGTCTACCAGCAGCCGCACTTCATCCAGAAGGTGGTGACGGCCGAAGGTGAAGTTCTACTCGATCGTCCGGTCTCCCCCGGTGAGCGTCGACTCGACGCTGCCGTCGCCGAAAACGTCACGCAGGCGATGCTGCCGATCGCGTCGTACTCCAATGGACACGCGCTGGCCGGTGGTCGCGCGGTTGCTTCGAAGACCGGAACCGCTCAGCTCGGTGACACCGGTCAGAACAAGGACGCCTGGATGGTCGGTTACACACCGTCCTTGTCCACGGCGGTGTGGATCGGCACTTCCGATGCCCAAGCCATCACCAACTACAACGGCGGCTTGATCTACGGTTCGGGGCTTCCGGCCGATATTTGGAAGAGCACCATGGACGGCGCTCTCAAGGGGTCCGACGTCGAGACCTTCCCGTGGCCGGATCCGATCGGTGGACAGGCCGGTGTTCCCGCCAACTCCGGTGCGACGTCGCCGAACGACCGCAGCACTGGGGCAGCTACCCCGCCTTCCACCACGCTGAACATTCCGGGGTTGCCGCCGGTGGAGATTCCGCAGATCCCGCAGCGGCCCCGTTCGATCGAGATCCTTCCCGGCATCGTCATTCCGTTGCCCGGCTGACCTTTTGCAGAGCGGCGATCTTCGCAGATCGCCTACCTGGCGACAGGCGGTGACGTAACGTGATGCGCGAGTTGCAGAATGCACTCGGGCGTCGTCGCACGGTCGAAGGAGCAGTCGAATGGGTCAGCTGGACGGCAAAGTTGCCTTCATCACCGGTGCCGCGCGGGGTCAGGGACGCTCTCATGCAACAACATTGGCGCAGGAGGGCGCGGATATCATCGCGATCGACCTGTGCGATCAGGTGGGATCAGTGGGATATCCCCTGGCCACTGCCGAAGATTTGAACGAGACGGTTCGGCAGGTCGAAGCACTGGGTCGTCGAATTATTGCCACCCACACCGATGTTCGTGATTCAGCCGGCTTGAGAGCCGCAGTCGACGATGGTGTGTCGCAACTCGGACGCCTCGACATCGTGCTCGCAAACGCGGGCATCGCGAGTTTCGCTCCGGCTGAGAACCTCACCGACGACATGTGGGACGACATGATCGCGATCAACCTCACCGGTGTGTTCAAGACAGTGAGGGCCGCGCTGCCGCACCTCGAGGCACACGGCGACGGTGGCGCGATCGTCCTCACCAGTTCCACTGCCGGGATCAAGGGCCTGGGAAACCTGGCACACTATGCCGCTGCCAAGCACGGCGTGGTTGGCCTGATGAAGTCGCTGGCGAACGAGCTTGCGCCGCACATGATCAGGGTCAATTCGGTACACCCGACGGGCGTCAACACCGACATGATTCACAACGAATACACGTACGCGCTTTTCCGCCCGGACAAGAAGCCATCCGAGATCACTCTCGATGATGTCAGTGACGCGTTCCGAAGTTCGAATGCGCTCCCTGTCCGGTGGGTCGAATCAAGCGACGTCAGCAACGCCATTCTGTGGTTGGTCAGTGATGCCGCACGCTACGTCACCGGGGTTCAATTGCCGGTTGACGCTGGTTCGGTCATCAAGTGATTCCGTCTGAGTTACTGCGTGCCGCTACCTTTTCGCGGAAGAACGACAACGCGCAGTGCTTGGCGTAGGTGGGCAATCGTCTGAGTCCACGCGAGTTTCTCGCCGGTGCACAGTTCGATATCTTCGCCGCCGACTGCGACAGCGTTTGTCAGGGCGTTATGCCACTCGGCTTCCTGTTCCTGACTGATGCGCAGATACTCGAGGATGGTGTCGCGGTCGCGTCCGCAGATTTCTGCGACGTCGTCGGCGGTGAGTCCCCCGCTTTGGTCGGCGTCGAGTTCGAGGATGGACATGAGTGCGGGCGGAAACTCGAAGCACTCGTGCCATTCGACGGCCGATCCGTCAAAAACCGCGCTGAGTCCGTCGCTGTCCGATCCATCGGTGGCGGCGAACTCTCCGTCTGCTCGAATAGGTTGCCCGCCAAGCTCTTCGGCGAGCTCTTCCGATGCGTCGGCCAGTTCGGCAAAGGATCGGATCGTTCGCAGTAGATGATCGGGTGCAAACGGAGCAGCGTCGACCCTGGCGACGCCGAGGACGCTTTGTTCCACCAGGATGAGCTTGATGGTGGGCCACTGTCGATTGAGCTGGGACAGAACAAGAGCGGCATGGTTTGTGTCGGGTATCGAGTGAACAACCCGCGAAAACACTTCTACGTACTGGTCGTCTTCGAGCACGCGGACATACGTGATCTGCTCGCCCCGAACGAGCGGGATGTCGCCGTCGTCGTCACGCTCGGGGGTGTAGTCGAGAAGCCGGCCAAGGGCGTTGTCGACCAACTCGTTCAGCGAATCGTATTCGCTGGCCTGAGTCTGACCGCTGTCGAAGGCTGGAATGTCTTCGCGGCCGCTCACCTGTACGCGGAGAAAACTTGGGTGCGCGATGCTCCACATGTCGCCGAGCACCCGCAGTGCTTGGGCGACCACGCCGTCGGGCCGGGAACGATCGACGTCGATGTAGAAGGACATGGAGCCGTTGCCGGTGGCGTCGTGCTCGCATTGGTCGGGGCGATTGAATCCCCAGCCGATCAGCGACTCGTGATCCTCGGGTTCAAGCATCCGCAAGGGGTGCAGGAACTGATTGGACGGTACCTCGCACCTGACGCGGGTCTGGTCCCACGCGAAGAACTGGATGCAGGCGGGGGCGTAGTCGAGGTTGTCTTGCGAGTCGTGCTGCGATTCCACGACCAGGGTGTCGTTGTCCTGCATTGCCGCGATGTATCGAGACACACGAGCCCCGAATGCAGTCCACGCGGCAGTGATCTCGAGATCGAAAGTGTGCTCCGACATCGACGCTCCTTCACGGGTGGGGTTCTTACCGGTCAAGGGGCTTGCCGACGTTTTGTGAACCCCTGCCGTCAAGCCCTTGGCGTGAGAGTAGCGGTTGGGGCCGACAACTTCAGCGAGGCGCTTAGTCCATCCGAGAAAATTTTTCGGTTTCGTTGTCGAATCGTTCTTTGTAGGCCGTCGCCAGATCGTGGAGGGCGCCGACGCAGTCGCCGTAGTAGGTCGGTGCGTGCATGGTGGCAAGAATTCGTGGTTCGAGGTCGGCGAGGGCGCGGATGGTGGGTGCGAGCGCCGGCGTCAGGGCTGTTGCATGCCCCAGATCCTCGGCCGCAAGTGCGGGGCCGACGATTTCCTGTTCGGTTGTTGCGGGCGGGGGTCCGAACGCGGTGAACAGGTCGCCACAGAACAACGTCGACGTTGTCTCCTCGAACATCAGACCCGCGTCCCAGCCGTGCGGGACGTGTGGAGTGTCGATATGGCGTACGCGTCGGCGGCCTGTTTCGAGAACATCGCCGTCCTGCAACGGAACTGGCATTCGGTCGGCTAGATCGTTGACCTGGACGAAGCACCCCATTGCGCAATGCGCGACCTGCGCGCCGGGGGCTGCGGCGAGCCACGAATTCATCGCCCCACACTCGTCGGCTTCGACATGACCGAACGTGATCCATTTCAGCCGGGCTGGGTCGAGGAGACGGGACAGTGCGTC
This sequence comes from Rhodococcus sp. ACPA4, assembly GCF_002300185.1. Lineage (NCBI taxonomy): Bacteria > Bacillati > Actinomycetota > Actinomycetes > Mycobacteriales > Nocardiaceae > Rhodococcus > Rhodococcus sp. ACPA4. Next base: position 4,412,531 of record NZ_NSDY01000001.1, on the reverse strand, counting down.
GGACGACGATGTGAACAGCGCTCTCTGCCCGGTGTGGAAGAGCAGTGGTTCTTCACCGTCGACAAGAAATTGGTTCATCGCGAGGTTCGCTTCCGGAACGAAGGTCGAGAGTCGGTAGATATCCGGGGCGATCTCGGTGATCGTTGTGCTCATCGCTGTGCTCCGATCAGGGCTGTAATTCCGTGATCTCCAGCTTTCTCGTCGCTCAGTCCGGGCACAAGGCTCTGGAATAGTGGAGGACGTGTATGTACTGCTGCTGACAGGCCCGCCGGGCGCGGGGAAGAGTTCCGTCTCGACCGCGCTTCACGATCGACTCGGCGAGGCCGGCGTGAGAAACGCGATGATCGAGGTTGACGAACTGGAGCGGTGTTACCCGCCACTGGGACCCGAACGAGCCATCGCGCACGTCGAGATGCTCTGCACGTCGTACCGTGAGGTGGGTTATGAACTCCTGTTCCTCACTGCTACCGTCGAAGACGACGACTACGGGCGTGCTCTGCTGGCCGCGACCGCGGCTGACGGGCACCTGCTGGTACGGCTAGAGGCCGATCCGGATACGTTGCGCAACAGGATCATCGAGCGTGAACCGGCCAACTGGGCAGGGTTGGAGCAGCTGGTGGAAGCGTCACGACTCCTGGCCGGTTCGATGCCGTCGTTGATCGGAGTTGACCTGGTTCTCAGCACCGAAGGTCGAGACCCCGAAAGTGTTGCCGATGACGTGGAAGCGTCTCTGCGAGAGCATTATCCGTCGTTACGGGCGCTCAGTGTGCAGAGCGGTGACCACTGAAGCGAACATCGTCGATTTGATGGAGCCAAGTGTGCCCGGATTCTTCGGGCCGATCGGTGCGACGATGTCGATTGCCTTGGTGGTCAGCGCTTCGGCGGAAGCCGTGGCGTCCACCAGACCTGCAGCAAGCGCGTCGCTTCCGCCGTACCGCCGCCCGGTGGTCATGGCGACGACGGCCGATGCAGGACTGAGTTTGGCCTGAATGAGCGCTGCCATTCCTTCGGTGAAAGGGATGTTGATGTCAACTTCCGGGAAGCAGTAATAGCCTCGATCGTCGCGCATGACGCGGTAGTCGTGCGCGACCCCGAGCATCGCGCCCGCTCCGAAGGCGTGACCGTTGACTGCAGCGACGGTCGGCATCGGGAACGTCAGCATCCGCGCGAACAATGATTGCACTTGCTGCACATGCCAATTTGCCTTGTCAGTGTGTGCGCCAAGCCAGTCGAGATCGAGTCCGTTGGAATAGAACTTACCCGTTGCCGTGGTGATCAGGGCGTGTGCGCCTTCGCCCAGAGCCTGGTCGAGCAGCTTGTCGACGGAGTCGAGCCAATCCGGGGAGAAGCGATTTTCGTCGTCGCCGAGATCGAGGACGGCGATCTTGTTTTCGAAGCGGAGCGTAGGGGTCATGATTGGCCTTTCATGTTGCGGGACTTGGGGAGTGGTGGGTCGAGACGCAGAACGGCTCGAACAGCAGCGTCCAGCCGCGCGCGTGCTGCTGTATCGGGTACTCGCCAACCGTCGGCGCGTTTGGTCGGGTGGATGAGCAGTCCGGTAGGTAGGCCGACAACACAGGCTTCGATTGCTTCGACTGCTCTTCCGTCTTTACGGCCCCAGAGTGCCGTCGACAACCGGATGAACAACTCGACGAGCGCCCGGTCGAGTTGTGTGAGTTGCTCTGCGATATCGGCAGGGACGTCGGTGCCGAGTAGTTCGTCGCGCCTGATCGTCAACAGAAGGAGTGCGGAATGTGGGTAATCCAGCGCGAAGATCGCCGGCACTTCCGCGGCGGCGACCACTGCGTCGACTGCGGCGGACGGTGAGGGATTACGCAGGGTGTCATCCACTCTCGACTGCTGGAGTGCGAGAAATCGCTGTGCGGCGCGTAGCCACGCGCTACCGACCAGGCCACTGCGAGAACCGAATGCGTGATAGATCGCGCCGTTGGAAACGCCGGTTGTATCGGATACGGCTCTGACCGTGACTGCGGCCGGCCCGGCAGTGGCGGCGAGATTTTCGGCAGCATCGAGCAGTGTGTCGAGATCGTGGACGCGTGGCCGAGGCATGAACGCACAGTAACAGAGCGTCTGCTCTGTTACTAGTGCGTGGTCGGATCATGCAGCCGTCAAAGCCTGCTGAAGTGAGCACCCCTTCTGTAAAGCTCACACCCCTTCCAGAGCCCTGGAAGGGGTGCGAGCTTGATGAAAAGGGTGCTCACTCGGCCAATCAGCGCTGGCCAATCGCGCTGGCCGTGCGCGGCTAACTAGTCGTGGTCGTGAACGGAAGCACGAGCCGTGAGCGATGCGCCGCGTCGCGGTAGATCTTATGAGTGACGGGACGACCGACGGGCAGGTGGAACGCGTCCGGCGGGAGCAGCGCGTTGTGCTCGTCGGCCAACGGCTCTGCGTTGGACAACTCCACTGTGAGCTTGTGGCCCGGCTTGAAGGTATTCGCGAACGGGTAGAGGCGCAGCACGTACTCCTCGATCTTGCCCGGCTCCACAGGCACCGCACGGGTGTGCGGGTGGTGCGGGTTGCCCTCGGTGGTTCGCTTGTCCAACTCGCGGTGCGAGGCCTTCAGATAGCCGGAGGTGATCAGCTGACGCTTTCCGTTCGGGGCGTAATCCCACAGGCGCAGAATGAAATTCGAATCGATCTGGTCGATCTCCGCAAAGATGTGCGCGGCTCCGGTGCCGATCATCTCCGTCGACTCCTCGAAAACCGGTGTGCTCCAGGCCAGGATCTCGACCTTGTCGGTCACAGTGAGTGGGGCCTGGTAGAAGCCGTCAGGGGCGGCGTACTCGGCGCCCATCGGCTCCGGTTCGGTGGCGAGTTTGTGACGCGGGCGCAGGTACAGCGACTTGTACTCGATATCCTTTGGTGGCCACTGGTTTCCGGTGGCCAGTTCGCGTGAGCCTTCGACGAAGACGCTCACGGCCGGCTCGTCCATGACACCGTTGTCGATGCCCTTGATCCAGTAGTCGTACCAGCGGAACATCTTGTCGTGCTCTTCGATGAAGGGGCGCGACTGCATCGGCGGGTATGGGCCGATATCCAGCTTCTTGGGACCCTTCAACGCGTCGAAGAGCTCGATCGTGCCGTCCATCGTCCAGCCGCGGCCCTGGTCGATCTGCAGGTAAACCGGGATATCGATGTTGGGAGCCAGCGTGATCGGGTTGCGCTCTTCGTACCAGTCGCCGTCCAACTCGTTCATCACGATGTCGAACCAGGCTTCGTGGTTCTTCGGATAGTTCAGCACGTGAACCAGATTCGGCCAGGCGGCGACGTCGGGATCCTGGAGGCGCTCGGCGACGCGCTTCTTGACCTCTTCGGGGCTGTACGCCTCGAGCATGCGGGACTTGACGTTGTCGGTGAATGCCCAGCCGGAGTCGCCGCCGCGACCTTCACGGGCTGCGCGCGGCATGAACCACATGATGCCACCGTGGTAGGTGGTCTCGTAGAAGTCGTAGTGGCCGCCGCTCACGAAGATCGCCTTCAGATGCGGCGGACGCTCAGCGGCGGCCAGCACCTGCATGGAGCCGAAGTACGAGATGCCGACCATGCCGACGTTTCCGTCGCACCACGGCTGTGCCGCAACCCATTCGATGAAGTCGTAGGCATCCTGTCCGAGCGAGACGCCACCGGCGTTGTAGTTGCCGATGTGCTCGCCTTCGGACGCACCGGAGCCGCGCAGGTCACCGATGACGTGAACGTAGTCCTCGCTGACGATGCGCGCGATGTCGCCGGCTTCGATGCAGCCGTCCCACATCGGGCTGGGGCGTCGTTGCGGCGGCGTCGTCAGGGCAAGCGCCTGCAGCTCTTTGCCGTATGGGCTCAGTGCAACGAGTGCCGGCCGCGGTTTTCCGTCGACGCCCTCGTAGGCGTCTGCCGCCAACTCGATCCCGTCGCGCATCGGGATCCGGAGATCTTTGCGGATGTGGATTGCCTGTCCACCTGCGTTGAATGTTTCGAATTCGGCCATGGGTCAACGACTCCTATTCTTCTTCGTCGTACTGAGTGCGGTAGCCGTGCATCGTCGTGAAGAACGGGGACGGTTCGAGGCTCGGGTCGCCCTCGTAGCCGAGTTTGTCGGCGACAGGTGCAAACGGTGAGTACGCCGAGTCCGTCTCCGGCAGACCGCCGCACAGGCACTGGTGAGCTGCGCCGCGCACGCCGACCTCGATGTCGACACTCTCGCGCAGTGCCTCGGATGCCTGGTCGCGGTCGAGTTCGACGCCGTAGGCGACGCCGTCGGCCCGGCGGTACGGATGCCCCAGATACAGGTGGTTCGGACGGATCTCGTCACGCAGGTACTGAAGACTCGACCGGTACGCGAGAGGATCTTCGTAGCCGGGGAAGCCGTTGGCCGCTCCGTGGACCTGCACGGCGTCGCCGACGAACACGTCGTTCTGGCCGTCAACCACGTAGGCAACCGATCCGGCCGTGTGGCCGGGGATGGAATGCACCGATACGGTGACACCGCCACCGAGGGAGAGGGTTTCGCCGCCTCGAACCAAGATGGACGGCTCCATCTCGCCGGAGATGACAGCTTTCGCCGACGCCATCTGCTTCTCCACACCCTGCGGGTCGTCGAGGTATTGCCCACGCCCCGTCAGATATTCGTCGACGTGCGCCTGCCGCGAGCGCAACAGGTGTGCGTCGGCCTCGTGGATCACAACCTGCGCACGCCTGCCCGTGAGTTCCCACAGAGCGTGAGCGCCGCCGATGTGGTCAATGTGGCCGTGAGTCAGCAGGATCCAGCGAACATCCTCGATTCGGCGTCCGATTGCCTCGAGTGCCGGGGCCATTCCCTGCGCCGGCGACGACGCGATCCCGGTGTCGACGATTGCGAGTTCGGGGGCGTCGATCAGGAAGCTGTAGAGGCCGAATCGGCCCCACGGCGAGACGAGCGGATGAATCTTCACGTCGTCTGTCATGTCACTCACCGGTGGAACGAATGAAGGCGGCAGTCTCCCCGAACACCTTGTGGTACTCCGGGATCCAGGAGAAGTTCTGCGCGAAACCGTGGTTGGCACCGGCATAGCGGCTCACCGTCACCTCGACTCCGGCTTCCTTCAGGCGCTGGCCGTACAACTCGCCCTCATCACGCATCGGGTCGTATTCGGCCGTGACGATCAGTGCCGGGGGTAGCCCGGAAAGATCCTCACGCTTGATCGGTGAGACAAGCGGGTTCGCCGCGTCCGCACCGCTCTCGAAGTAGAAACTGTTGAAGCCCTTCAGTCCTGCAGTCTCCACGCCGTACCCTTCGGCGTTCTCCCGCAGGGATTCGTAGCGATCGACGTCGAAGTCCAGATCCAGCGAGGGGTAGAGCAGTACCTGGTGCGTGATGCGGTCGAATCCCTCGTCGTGTGCCAGTGCAGCGACGGCGGCAACAAAAGTGCCACCAGAACTGTCGCCGGCCAGTGCGAGCGTCTTCCCGTCCCACTTCAGAGCCTCGCCGTTCTCCGCTGCCCAGCGCACTACCGCGTGGCAATCCTCGAGCCCGGCCGGGAAGGCCGCCTCGGGAGCGAGACGGTAGTCGACGGAGATGACCTTGAGGCCGGTCTCCTTCGCGAGGTTGCGCGCAACGTGGTCATGCGTGTTCAGGCTGCCGAGGAAGAACGCGCCGCCGTGGAAGTACACCAACAGTCCGTACGCGTCGGCGTCGACCGGTGTGTAGATCCGGACGGGCACATCGCCCGCGGTCGTGTCCTCGACAGCGTGCAGTGGCAGACGTTCTTTCAGCGGAGCTACGTGCGTCTCATCGCCGGCGCGCATGAGCGCCGGGTCGAGCGGTCCCTCGGGCGGGGCCGGCAGGGTGGCGATGAGCTCAGCGATCTGGGGATGCAAGGGCATGTCGTGGCTTCCTTACTTGGTCGCAGCCGGGTGAGCTGCCGTCTTCTGGCCGGGGAACACGTCGTTGACTTCGTCTTCGGTCCAGCCCTGACGCGAGATGCGCTGCAGCTCGTCCGTCACCGGCTTGCGGTTTGCCTGGTACAACGCCAGTGCTTCCTTGACGGAATCTGCTTCCTTCAGAGCGTCGGCGAGACCGCCGGCGTCCAGGATCGCCGAGTTCGCGCCCTGGCCCTGGTGATGCAGCATCGAGTGGGCAGCGTCGCCCACGAGGGCAACAGAGTCGGTGTGCCACACGTCAACCGGGTCGATGTCGTAGACCGCGCGAATGCTCACCGTGTCCATGTCGAGGTCGCGAGCGATGTTCACGATCCGCTCGTCGAAACCTTCGAGTGTCGCCAGGATGTCTTCCTTGGTGATCGTCGGCGCCCACGTGCTGTCCGGGCACAGCGCGGTGATGTCGAAGGAGACCTGGCCGCGGTGGCGCAGTGGCAGCAGGTAGACCTTCGTGCCCCGTCCGATGTACATGCGGAGGTTGTCGTCCGTCGCCATCCCGTAGGCGTCGTCAACCGAGATGACCGTGCGGTACGCGTGCTCACCGGAGAACACGGGGCCCTTGTCGCTGAAAAGCTGTTGACGCACAACCGACTTGATGCCGTCGGCGCCGATGACCAGATCGGCTTCGACGGTGGTGCCGTTGGTGAAGGTGAGGACGGAGCGATCGCCCTTGTCCTCGAGGGTCTCGAGTTTGTGGCCGAGATGCACCATGCCTTCGGGGAGTACGCCGAGCAGAGCGTCGATGAAGTCGCCGCGGTGGATCAGGTGAGTCTTGGTGCCCTCGGTGTCGCCGGGGACGGCGGGCCACTCCTCCTTCATGATCGGATCATTTGTGCCGGTGAGGATTTCGAAGTAGTCACTCGGCGAGCTGACCTGCGCGACGGCGTCGAAGATGCCCCACTGGCGGAAGCGATCCATGGTGGACGGACGCAGGCCGATGCCGGCGCCGACCTCCCGGATCTGGCTTGCTTGCTCGTACACGTTGACATCGGCGCCGAGCAGGCTCAGGGCCTTGGCTGCCGCAGCACCGGCGTATCCCGCGCCGACGATGGCGATTTTCAGGTTCTCGAGCTCTGAAGACTGCATTGTTCTTGTCCTTGTCAGTTCTGGATGGTCAAGAAGTCGGCCGGGTTCTCGACGAACAACTTGGTGATGGTGGCTTCGTCCAACCCGGCTTCGCGCAGGTCGGGAATGAGGTCTTCGAAGAGGTAGTTCAGGGTGTGGCCCTTGACGCCGGGCCATCCGAGCGGGCTGCAGTTGGCGTCGACGCCCGCGAGTGCCTGATCCAAGTGGCCTTTGCCGAGGAAGCGCAGGAAGTGGTCAAGACGCTCCTTGCGGGGGCGCGCCCAAAACGGGGGGTCCGGGAGTTCGGTCTCGTAGCCGAACGTGTCGAAGCCGACGCGTCCACCCTGTTCGGCAATCCAGGTGTCACGCGTCTTGTCGGCGTTCACACCGTCGTCGACGTGCCCGAACAGCACCCGATCCAGCGGCAAGCCCTCGTCGTTGAAGATTTTGATTGCGTTCTCGGCGTCGATAGCCAGGTGCGTCAGGATCGGCACGCCGGTGCTCAGCGCAGCGCGAGCGGCCGCGCGGTAGATGCGCTTGTCCAGATCCGTCATTCGGCCACCGCGGCTTACGCCGACCTTGATGACACCGGCCTTGCTGCCGGTATTGCCGATACCGACGGTGATCTCGTGAACGAACTGACTGGTGAGGTACTCGACGCTTGCTCGTTCGAAGAACGGAAGTGCGGTGTCGCCGCCGACAAAGCCGGTGCACGCGATGATGTGGACGCCGGTCTTGGCGGACAGTGACTTGTAGTAGTCGACGTCACGGCCGTTGCAGATTCCGGTGACGTCGACGAAGGTTCCGCCGCCGTACTCGTGGAATTTCCGAAGCTTGGGGACGGTCTCGGAGTACCGCTCCTCGGGGGTCTTCCACCACTTCGTGTCCAGCTCCGAGCCCGGCATGCCGTACCCGATGTGCTCGTGGATGGCCACGATCCCGAGTTCCTCGGCGGGGATCGACCCCAGAACGGTGTTCACTCTCGACACAACACTCACCTCTAAGAAGATTCGAAAATTGGATGGTTATCCGTTGTCGCGGTGGGGTCAGCCCACGGCTCGCGTCGGCGTAGCCCCTGACGCACTGAGCAAGTCGCGCGGGTTGTCGACGAGGATGCGCTGCACATCCAGCTCGCTCAGTCCCTGCGCTGTGAGGGCGGGGACAAACGTCGACAGGATGTAGCTGAACGGCAGATCGTTTCCGGGATGACCCTTGGCGACGCCGGTTGCGTTGCTGGAGAGCAGAATCCGGTTTCCGTAGCCGGACTTGACCAGCTCGCCAACCAAAGCGGCACGCTCGGCGTCGGTGATGTGGACGTCATCTGCTGTGCCTACGTGGTCCAGCGCGACATAGGCGCCGCGGCGGGCGATTTCGGCCGGGGCGCCGGCGGCGACGGCATCCTTGCGGTCGAGTCCGCCGACGATGACGCGCTCTGCCGGTAGCTTCTCGTCCGCGAGGATCTCGAGGTCGGCCACCGCGTCGTTGCCGTAGCGAATGGAGACAGGGGCGCCGGTGGCGAGCGCGGCGCGGGCCGCTCCGCGGAACAGGCTTTCCTCGGTGGCGGTCATTCCCTCGTGATTCGCGGCGGTAGCCACCAATCCGGGGATGCCGCGACGCTCTACGCGCGGAATCACCATGCCATCGGTGATTTCCTGAGTGAAGAGCTCGGCGAACTTCTCCGCCGGCCAGGGCGTCGGCGGATTGGTCTGCGGCGTAAGGAAATAACCGCCGAGCATCTCCTCCGGGCCGAGGCCCGTCGACGTGACGATGTGCACGCCGGTGGTGCGTGAGAGAGCCTCGTACAGCTTGACGTCGCGACCGTGGAACATGCCGGTGGCGTCGACGATCGTCGCTCCGCCGTGTTCTCGGAAATCCTTCAGTTTGTCCGCCAGGGTCTCGAAGATGTCGGCGCGGTCCATCGTGATGTCGAATGCGTATTCCGCACCCGGAAGCACTGACAGCAGTGCTTCGTGGACCGCGACAACACCCAACTGGTCGGCGGGAACGGGGCCGAGAACGGTGTTGACGGTGTTGCCTTCAGCGATCTGGTCGACCTTCATCGGCATTTCCTTTCGTCATCGTCATGCCTGCATGACGTGGTAGCGATCACAGTAGCCATTAACATTACAAAGCGTCAAGTGAGTTGGTTAACAGACATCTGACTTGTCGCGCTGGTTTGTGGCTTTGCTGCGGCTAGAATCTGTGGCCATGTCGCTTCGCGCCGCTCAAAAACAGATGACCTACGAGCTCTTCCTTGCCAAGGCGCTGGAATTGTTCGGCGAGAAGGGTTACTCCGCGACCACGATCGACGACATCGCGTCGGCCGCAGGTTCGACCCGGACTACCTTCTACCTGCACTTCTCGTCCAAGGCCGACGTGATGAGTGCGTTGCTGACAAAGGTCGACGCGATCCTCACCGCGGCCGACAACCCCACGCTGACCGCGGTGGTTGCCTCCGGCTCGCGAGGCGAGATCCACGCGTGGCTCGACCGCAAGTTCTCCCAATGGGACGAGATCAAGCCCTACCTCACCGCGTCCTACGAGGCGTCGTACGAGCCGGACGTCGAGGCCAAGACCGAGCAGTGGTTCGAGTCCGCCGTCGAGGACATGACCGCGGGGCTGGACACGGCAAAGCGTCTGCCGGCCGACCGGCGCCGGATCCGCTGCGTGCTGGCTTTCGGTCAGCTCGAGCACCTCTCGCGGCGCTACTTCTCCATCGGTTGGCGGACCCCGCGCGAGATCTGCCTCGACGAAATCACCGAATCCTGGTGCTACCTGCTCGCAGCGGACAACTGAGGTTCACCGGCCTTATCGGACGTTGACGTCGTCGGCCACATTGGCGATCTCATGCAGTACGTCGGTGCCCAGATCGACTGCGGCTTCGGACTCCGGGCGGCTTCCGAAGAGTCCGAACAGGGTCAGGACACCGGACGCGGCGGCGCACAGCGCGCACACCAGGAATGCCAGGCTGTAGCCGCTACCGAGCGACGAGAACGCCAGATCGCTGATCGCGGAAGGCATTGCAAGCATTGGATTGTCGGGTCCGGGTGCCAGGCTCGGATCGGTCGGCACCGGAATGACCGGCATCGAGTTGAGCGCCATCGCGCCGCCCTGCTCGCCGATCCCCATGACAGCGCCGGCATGAGCCTGACCGAGATCGGATTCACCGACAGCCGCGCCGAGGCCGTCCCTGACCTCGTTGTTGGCGACACTGTTCGCAATAGCGGCGACGAGAACGGGTCCGAGAGCAAAGCCGAAGTCACGCAACAGGTTTGTCGTGGCACTGGCCATGCCGGCCAAGCGCAACGGCACGGTGTTGATGGCCACCGCGGTGATCGACGCGACCGTGAAGGCGAACCCGACGCCGAGCAGCAGCATCGGCACGATGAAGTCCGTCCACGTCGAGGTCCGGACGTCGAACTGCGAGCAGATGAAGCCGGCGATCGCGATCAGTGCAAAGCCCGACGTCAGCACCCAACGCGGTGAAACGCTGTGGATCAGGCGGGATACGAGCGGTACCAGCAGGAACGCGGGACCCTGGATGACCAGGAACAACACGCCGATTTTGAGCGGTGAGACATGCTGAACCGCACCGAGCCAAATGCTCATCGAGAAGCAGAGGCCCAGGAACGCGAACATGCCGACGACGGCGGTGATACCCGAGATCGCGAAGACCCGGTTGGCAAACAGATTCAGGTGCAGAAGTGGCACTTCGGTGCGCAATTCGATGACGACAAACGCGGCCAGGGATACGACGCCGATGACAAAGCCGACGACGATCGTGGTGTTGCCCCAACCGATCTCGGATCCCTGCGTCAGTGCCCAGAGGAGGGCGATCAGGCCGACCGCCAACGTTGCCTGGCCGGGCAGGTCGAGCTTGCGGCCTTCCGGCGACGACGAGTCCTGCGCGCCCAGTGAAACGACAAACGAGATCAGTGCTGCGGCGATCACTGCACCGAAAGCCCAACGCCAGCTGCCGAATTCGGTGAGCACGGCGGCCATCATCGGTGAGAGTGCGGCACCGAGGGACAGGAAGCCCGCCCACAGTGCGATCGCCCTGGCGCGGGCCTGGGCGTCGGGCGCTGCAGCGGCGATCATCGCCAGCGAGATCGGGTAGAGCGCGCCGGCGCCGATGCCCGCGATGGCCTGGCCGATCCACATCAGGTGAACTTCCTGCGCACTTGCACACAGGGCTGCGCCGACGACGATCAGCAGCGCTCCGCCGAGTAGCAGTCGTTTGCGGCCGAACATGTCGCCGAGCACGCCGAAGGTCAGTTCGAACACCACCATCGTCGTGGCAAAAGCGGCGCTGATCCACGTGAGTTCTGCGCCGGAGATGTTGAAGTCCTGCTGGAAGGTTCCGTTCAGGGCGCCGGGCAGCGAGTACGCCACCTGGGCCACCATGACGGCCAGGCATGCGGCTACGAGAGTCGCTACGTAGCGCGATGGCCGCGCAGTCGGGTTACTCATTTCTGTGAGCTCCTTGCTCGAGGATTCCGAACCGCTCGATCGGCAGTCCGAGCGCGCTTGTGATACGTGTCACGCACTGAGTGAGCAAGGTGTCACATCGGTTTACTCTCTGTCAAGCGAATTCTGTATCGCGGGTAATGGTGGACAGAGCGAGCATGTTTTCGGCAAAGTTCACACCCCTTCCAGTGCGCTGAAAGGGGTGTGAGCTCGAGGAAAAGGGTGCTAGCTGGGCGCGGCTACTTCGACGAGAATCCCCCGCAACCAGGATTTGAACTCGGCATCAGCCAGGCGGGGGTTCCACACCATGTCGACGACCAGTGGTGCGACCGGTAGCGGGAACTCCTCGATCCGCAGGTCAACTCGCTCCGCCATCGCGACCGCGACGCGATAGGTGTGCAAGGCAACGCCACCGGCCGTTGCCACGAGGTGCGGGATGAGCAGGTGATCGGAGATCAACGTCCCGATGCGGTAGTCCACTCCGTGCGCGTCCATCGAGGCATACGGCGGCACGCGGTGACGGGAGTCGTACGTGACATGAGGCAACGACGTCAGCAGTTCCAGTGCAGATGCCTCGGGGTCACTGTCTCGGTGGGCGATCACCACCCACCGGTTCTCGTACAGACGCTCGCGCGGGTACGGCGAATGAAATGCCTCTGACAGAAGTACGACGTCCACACCGTTGTCGGTGAAGTCGGCAGCCTGCGGCGCGACAAAATTGCGGATGCGCAGCGTCGCATTCGGGGCCCGCTCGGCGATCAGTCTCGCCAACTCCGCCCCGACCACGAAGGCGGTGCTGGTAGTCATCGCGACTGTGATGGTGCGGCTGTCGTGAGCTGGGTCGAAGCCTGGGAAGTTCACCACTCGCGCAGTCTGGCGTAGCACTTCACGCAATGGATCGATCAGCTCCAGCGCGCGCGGAGTGAGCACCAGTCCGCTCCCCTGCCGCACAACCAGATCGTCCCCGATCATCCGGCGCATCCTGCCAAGGGCATGACTCATCGCGGGTTGGGTCATGCCAACCCTTGCGGCGGCTCGCGTGACCGAACCCTCTTCGAGCAGTGCAAGCAGCGGCACCAGCAGGTTGAGGTTGACCCCGCCGAGGCGATCCAGGCCGAGATCGCCTTCGTGGTTCCGGGGTTGGTTCATCCACACGAAGTTACGCGGCCTGCGTCATCCGGCGGTCGAGGCCATGCGTCGCAGTCTCGGGATCGCGATGCGGTGGTTGACCGCGACGGCGACGCCGCGGCCGTCGTCGTGAGTCCAGCGCATCACCGACGGTCCTTCTGGGCGCTCGCCGACGAGGAACTTGGGTTCGCCCACCACCGGCAGGTGACCGGTGGCCTTGAGGTTCAACCCGAACTGCTCGGTCCAGAAGTACGGATCGAGGTCGAGCTCCGGCGCGTCATCGCCGCTCAAGAGTGCGACGGCGGCAACTTTTGCCTGTTCTATTGCGCTGCTCCACAACGGAATCCGTCGTATTCCTTGACGCGTGGGGATGGCCGTGACGTCCCCGGCTGCCACGATGTTCGGCCGAATCCGCCCTCGTGAATCTGCTTCGAGACGGCCGTCTGCGAGTCCGCTGGTAGCCAACCATTCCGTGTTGGGTATGTCGCCGATCGCAGTGACGATCAGCTCGGCCTCGATCCGCGTTCCGTCTCGCAGGATCACTCCGCGAGGGCCGTCGATGCGAGCGGCCGACCCGTCGACGATGGTCAGTCCCTGCGCTATCGCGGTCGCGGTGAACGCTTCAGACAGGTGTGGACCCAGATGCGAGAGCATCGACCTGCCGTCGGCCACCACTGTGACCTGGCAACGCGCGGCCATGGCCGCTGATGCGATCTCCATGCCCAGCGGGCCGGCCCCGACGACTACGACGGATGGCTGGGCGGCCAGTCGTTCGCGAAGAACCCAGGCATCGTCGAGCGTGCGCAGCGTCAGCTCCGCACTCTCCGTACCTCCCAGTCGGCGAGCCCGTGAACCGGACGCGATGACCAGTCCGTCGTACGGCAAAACTGTACCGTCATCGAGGTGCACCCGCCCTGATTCGACGTCGAGGCCGACTGCCGCCACCCCGAGCAGCTCGGTGGCCTGGTGCATCGGCGAAGCCAGTTCGTGGGAGCCACCGTCGACCAGGAGTGCCTTGGAGAGTGCCGGCCGTGAATATGCCGTCCGGGGTTCGTCCCCCACGATGGTCAGGCTGCCGTCGAAACCAGCGGCCCGAAGGCTGTCGCAGGCTGTCTGGCCTGCAATTCCATTGCCGACGACCAGAATTCGTCGACGAGTGTCAGCGCCGTTCATGCCAGTTTGAGTGCGGCGACGGGGCAGACCCGGACCGCTGCGCCGGCGTCGGCGAGCTCGCGGCTTCCCTCGGCGAACTCTTCGAGGTCGAGGACCAGTTCGCCCTCGTCGTCGAGGTGCATCAGCTCAGGGGCAACACTTTCGCATAGACCATGGCCTTCGCAACGGGGCCGATCGAGCACGATTCTCATGCGGGGATCACTTTCAGGACGTCGAGTTGATTGATAGAGCGAGTGATGTTGCTGGGCAACAGAATCGGATCGGCAGCCACAATCCGTCGAGCGTGCTTGGCCAGTGCCCTGATGACAGCCTGGCCTTCCAGACGAGCCAGCCCTTGCCCGGCGCAGCCGTGCGAGCCGTAACCGAAGGAGAGATGGTCCACCGGATTCCGTTCGACCGAAAAGGCGTCGGGATTCTCGTAATGCCGTGAGTCGCGATTGCCCGCGCCGAAGAGAATCGCAACCTGGGATCCGGCCGGGACCAGCGTTCCGTCGATCTCTACATCCTTGGTGACAAAGCGCCCCCACGCATGCACCGGCGCCCAGAATCGGAGAGTCTCGTTGAATGCTGCCGGTGCCAACTCGGGATTCTGGTGGACTAGATCGAATTGGTCCGGAAATGCTGAGAACAGCGCGACGATGTTGCCGATCGCGGCGATCGTCGTATCGACTCCCGCGCCCAGATACTGGTGGATGATCTTGCCTGCAGTATCGGGCGGGATCGCTCCCCGGGCCTCGGCATCGAATATGCCGCGGCCCACAGATTCTGGTGCCAGATCCTCGGCGCGGACTTGCGCGCACCAGCCGTAGAGCTCTCCGGCAATGGGGAAGTTCTCGGCAGTTCGTTGGTTCATCGGGCCGATAACCTCCATCGCGGCTTGTCCCCAGCGCAGCATGTCGTTGCGCACCGAGCCGGTGAAGCCGATCAGGTCAGCGACGATCTCGAGGGGAAATGCGCGTGCCAGCGCATCGATGGCGTCGAACGATCCCTGGGTAACCAGGTCCGCGACCAGGGCATCGGCCTTGCTCTGGATCTGGCCCGCGAGCCCGCGCAACGCCCGTGGGGAGAGGTTCTCCGTCAGTGTCGCCCGTAGTTCGGTGTGAACAGGTGGATCCGACGCCAGCGACGTGCCTTGTAATGCCTCGTTGACCATCGGGTTGAATCCGATGCTGCGGGACGAGAACGTGCCGGGATCAGCCAACGCGTCGCGGATCGCGTCGTAGCGCGTCAGGGCGTAGACGTCATTGGTGGTCAGATGCACCACTGCGCCGAGTTCGCGGAGTTCGGCGTACATCGGATAGGGATCGGTCAGGACGTCGTCGGCGAACAAGTCGACGGTGGAAGTGGCGGGAGAATTGGGCATACACCCAGTGAAGTGACTGCAGTCACATAAATCCAACTCATATTTTGCATAGAGAAACATGCATCAAATTGATGTTCAGTGAGCCAGGTCCGCCTCGATGCGATCGGCAGCCATGCGCAGGGTCGCTACCAGGGACGGCAGCTGCTGCCGGTCGTAGCGCACGGAGGGGATTGAAACAGACAGTCCAGCAAGGGCTTTGCCGTTGGCATCACGCACCGGTACTCCGACGGCCACGACACCGCGCTCGGAGCGGCCCTGGTTGACCGCAAACCCTTGCTTGTGGATCCGCGCCAGCTCGGTACGCAGTTTGGGCAGGTCCGGCTGGTCGGTCACATCCGCGTCGGACCTGCTCTCGTAGGCCTGGCCCAGTTCGTCGGCGGAGAGTTCGGCGAGCAATAACAACCCGCCGGAAAGGCGGTGTGCCGGAAAGACCATGCCCTCGCGTGATCCGACGCGCAGTACCTGGGCGGACTCCACCGAGACGATGAACCGGGCCTCGACGCCGGTGCGAATGGTCAGATTGGCAGACTCTCCGACCGCCTGGACCAGGAGTTCCATGTGCGGCAGCGCGGCCGATCGAAGCAACGAGGTCGCGGAGCGCGAGTGTTCGGCCAGTTCCAGGACTGGTCCGGCGCCGTACTGACGGCCGGGGTGCTGCACCGCGAAGTCCCGGTAGACCAGCATTTGCAGTAGCCGGTGTGCTGTCGATCTGGCGACCCCGAGTCGCTCGGCCGCTTCCGCGACGGTCAGGTTTCCCTCCAGTTGCAGGATTGTCGCCAATCTCAGTGCATGGTCGACGCTGGCGATCGCATACGCCGGCGGGGTCTTCTGTGGCTTCTCCATAATTCTGTATAGCAGAATCTAGTGTTCTGTCTTGAATAATCCAGTCACTCTTATGTCATGACTTCGACCGACTCCCCCGTCCGGCTCCACGCCGTCGACGCGCCAGGCCAGCCGGATGTGACCCCAGCGCTCGAGGAGCTTTACCGCGGCTTCGAGTCAGAACTGTTGGTGCCGTTGTGGACTGAGATCGGCGATCTCATGCCGGCTCATCCGCGCTCGCGCGCTGTCCCGCACCTGTGGAAGTGGGAGAACCTGGTACGCCTTGCCGAGCAAGCCGGCGAGATCGTCCCGGTCGGCCGCGGTGGTGAGCGTCGTGCGATTGCGCTGGCGAACCCGTCGCTGGGTGGCCGGCCCTTCGCCACCCCCACCTTGTGGGCGGCGATCCAGTACTTGATGCCGGGCGAAGATGCTCCCGAGCACCGCCACACGCAGCACGCATTCCGATTTGTCGTCGAAGGCTCCGGCGTCTGGACGGTCGTCGGCGGTGACGCCGTCTCGATGAACCGCGGCGATTTCCTGCCGCAGGCGGGCTGGAACTGGCACGCCCACCACAATGCCACCGACAAGCCGATGGCGTGGATCGACGGCCTGGACATCCCGTTCCAGTACCTGACGGAAGCGCAGTTCTTCGAGTTCGGCCGCGACGAGATCAGTGACGCCGAGCGCATCACTCCCGAGCGCTCCCGGTCCGAGCGGCTGTGGGGTCACCCCGGACTGCGCCCGCTCAGTGCCACGCAGGTCGCTCCCGGCAGCCCACTGCTCTCGTACAAGTGGGAGTTCACCGACCGCGCACTGCGCGATCAGCTCGCGATCGAAGCCGAAGGTTACGGCGGCACAGTCGAACCCGGCCACGCGGCGGTTCGCTACACCAACCCGCACACCGGCGGCGACGTCCTGCCGACGATGCGCACCGAGTTCCACCGCATCGTCCGCGGCGCCGAAACCGCTCCGGTGAAAGAGACCGGTTCGAGCGTCTACCAGGTGTTCGACGGTTCCGGCACGGTGACGGTTGGTGACCGGACCTGGACAGTGACGCGCGGCGACATCTTCGTCGTTCCGTCCTGGACGCCGTTCTCCGCGAAATCCGAAGCGGGAAAAACGGACTCGGATTCCGGCGCACTCGACCTTTTCCGCTTCGGCGACGCCCCCGTCTTCGAAGCACTGCAGCTCAACCGAATGGAGATTTCACGATGAGGCTCACGACAATTCGCACCGGCGCAGCGACGCGCGCAGTCAAGCTCGACGGCGACCGCCTGGTCGACCTCGGCGAGAGCGATCTGGGAATCTTTCTTGCCCATGAGGATTGGAAGCGTCGCGCAGAAGCTATGTCCGCCGACGATGCCACCACGTACCCGCTCGAAGGTGCCGACTTCGCGCCGGTAGTTCCGCAGCCGTCGAAGGTCATTTGCGTCGGTCACAACTACACGAATCACATCAAGGAGATGGGCCGCGAACTCCCGTCGTATCCGACGCTGTTCCCGAAGTTCGCCGACAGCCTGATCGGCGCGAACGACGATATCGTCCGGCCCGACGAGACCGAGGCCTTCGACTGGGAGGTCGAGCTCGTCATCGTCATCGGCAAGCAGGTGCGCCGCGCCGACGACGCTCAGGCCGAGGCTGCGATTGCCGGTTTCACCGTCATGAACGATGTGTCGGTGCGCGACTGGCAGTTCCGCACGATCGAGTGGACCCAGGGCAAGATCTGGGATTCCACGACTCCGGTTGGGCCGTTCCTCGTGACGCCGGACGAGGTCGGCGGAGTCCGCCCGGCTCTCGAGGTCACGACAACCGTCGACGGTGAGGTCATGCAGCGTGACGACACCGGCACACTGCTTTTCGATCCGATCACGCTCGTGAAGTACATCTCGACCATCACACGCCTCAACCCGGGCGACATGATCGCAACCGGAACACCCGCAGGCGTGGGTCATGCCCGCGATCCGAAGGTCTACCTGCTCGGCGGCGAGACCGTCGTGACCGCTATCTCGGGCCTCGGTGCGTGCACCAACAAGGTAGTGAAGGAATGACTGACGCCCGGCGCTGGATGGAGCACGGAACGCAGCTGTTCCTGAGCGGCGTCGACGGCCTCGATGACGCCGGCGTGGCTGCGCCGTCTGGGCTTCCGGGCTGGAGCCGGCGCCACCTCCTTGCGCACGTCGCCGCCAACGCCGAAGCGCTCGGTAACCTCGTTCATTGGGCCGAAACCGGCGAGGAGACACCGATGTACGCCTCCTCCGACGCCCGCGCCCGTGGGATCGAGGAAGGTTCCCAGTTGCCGGCGGCCACTCTGCTTGCGTGGCCGCGGTCCTCGGCCGAGAAGCTCGACGCTGCTATGGGGTCACTCTCCGATGAGCAGTGGACCCAGCTGATCGTGACGGCCCAGGGTCGGACCGTCCCAGCCACGGAGATCCCGTGGATGCGGGCGCGGGAGGTGTGCGTCCATGCCGTTGATCTCGGTACTGGCGTCACTTTCGCCGATCTTCCGGCCGATTTCCTTGTGGCACTTGGCAATGACATCGTGGGCAAGCGCGGCGCGGTGCCCGGCGTGGCGCTTCGGATCGAAGCCACTGACGCTTCGGTGGCCTGGGACCTCCCCGGCGCGGATGCACCGGTTAGCGTCGCCGGTCCGCTTGCCGACCTGGTCGCCTATCTGAGCGGCCGCCCTCACGATTTGTCGACCAATGACGGATCTCCCGTGCCGGTACTGCCGGCGTGGCTGTGAACGGAGCACATCATGAACACACCTGACGTCATTGTTGTCGGTGGCGGCATCGGCGGCCTCAGCGCTGCATTTGCCCTGACGCGCCAGGGTCTTACCGTGCGAGTGCTCGAGCGGTCCGCCGAGTTCGGTGAGGTCGGCGCCGGCCTGCAGCTCGCACCGAACTGCACCCGCATTTTGAACGAGTACGGCCTACTGGACGAGGCCAAAAGCCTTGGCGTCGTGCCCACGTCGATGGTGATGCGTGATGCCGTCGACGCGTCGGAGCTGACGAAGCTGGACCTGACCGATCTCGAACGCCGGTACGGGTTTCCGTACCTGGTCATCCACCGCAGCGACTTGCACGGACTGTTCCTGCGTGCGTGCGAGCGTGCCGGAGTCGAACTTGTCACCGACGCCAAGGCTGTTGCCTACGAAAACTCCGATACCGGTGCGCAGGTGCGTCTTTCGAGTGGTGAAGTGCACGAGGCCGGTGTGGTCATCGCGGCTGACGGTCTGCACTCGGTTGCACGCAAACTGTTGATCGACGACGAACCTGTGTCGTCCGCCTACGTCGCTTACCGTGGCACGGTGCCGGTGGCGGATTTGGCCGACCGTCCCGTCGATCTGTCGGAGGTCGTGGTCTACGTCGGGCCAGGGCATCACTTTGTGCACTACGGTCTGCGCGGCGGCGAGATGCTCAACCAGGTTGCCGTCTTCGAGTCACCCAAAGCAATTGCAGGTGAGGAGGACTGGGGCACACCTGATGAACTCGACGCGGCATTCGCTGATTCTTGTTCGGAGGTGCGCGAGGGTATCCCGTTCATGTGGCGTGACAAGTGGTGGCGGATGTACGACCGAGACCCGATCATGACGTGGGTTTCGGGCCGGATCGCTTTGCTCGGCGACGCGGCACACCCGCCGTTGCAGTACATGGCGCAGGGCGCGATCATGGCGATCGAAGACGGCTGGGTGCTCGCCGAACATGTTGCCCGTCTGCGGAGTGCCGACGGCGTGATCGACTGGGACGCAGCTCTCGCGGCCTATGAGGCCGTTCGCCCTGAGCACTGCCGCCGGGTACTGACGACGGCACGCGTCTGGGGCGAGTTGTGGCACCTCGACGGCGAGGAACGGCAGCAGCGAAATCTGTTGCTGCGAGCCCGCGGCACACAGGACTACACCTACACCGACTGGATTTACGGGCCGACCGCCCTGGTGCCCGAGGACGAGCCGCCGCTGTATCCGATCGTCCCTCTGGCCTCGGCCGCCGAGTTGGTCGCGAATCGCTGAAATTCATGGGTCAGTCCGACTCGAGAATCTCGGCGCCCCAATCGACACGGTCGGCCAACCGCAATAGCGTGCGTCGGCGCGTAGGGCTGGTTTCGCCGATGTGCGCGATCCGGCCGTAGATGTGAGCGCGAAAGTTCCCGACTCCCTCTCGATTCTGTTCCTGGGCAGAGGTATTGGCGGCGTTGTGGAGCAGGGCGCGCAATCGGTCGTATTCGTCACGCGGATACGACGGTTGGTTGTTGATGACCAGGCCGGTGAGGTGCTGGCGCCGGTGCGGACGCATCACTTTTGTCTTCCGTGGATGGACGGCGAACCCTTCGTCTCCGGCGATCTGTTCGACCGTCCACAGGAGGGTGCCGACGTCAGTCACTTCGATTCCGGAGAACGCCAGGTCGTCGGCGTAGCGGGTGTAGGTGAGCCAGTTCGTCTTCGCCAGCCCACTCAACCGGATATCGAGCCCCCGCGCTACAAGATTCGCGAGCGCAGGCGACGTCGGCGCACCCTGAGGCAGGTGCGCCGTTCGCAACTGTGACGCCTGTGCGTATGGCACTCCGCGCAGGGTATCGGCAGGCGTTGCAACAGTGCACAATCCGGTGAGAACTTCCGCGACGGCGGGCGGGTAGCCGAGGGCGGTGAAGATCGCGTGAACACGGTCGCCGGTGATGGACGGGAAGAACTGAGCGAGGTCCACACCGATCACGATTTCCGACAGTGCGTGCGGCGCTGCAAATGTCAAGGGACTTCGACCACGGACAAATCCGTGTGCCACCTCGTGTGCTGGTACTTGATCGAGTATGCGGCGCAGGATCTTCCGCTGAATTTCGCGCAGCCTTGGTTTGGGTATCTCGAGTAGTCGAGCGCCGGCCTTCTTGCTGATCTGCATGGGCCGGTAGTGGCGCAGCGGGAGAGGTTTCGTGCGTAGCCATTCACCGCGATCGGCGAACCACTCGAGTTCCGAGATTGTGAGATCGAGGGAGCGGGCCAGGTCGGCGCTGGTGTTGTATCGCGGCACATCGAAGCGCCACACCGAAGATTCGTTTGTGTCCAACGATAGGGGAACTGGTCGCAGGCGCGGTAATTCGCGCAGCAATCGGTAGAGCGTCTGAGGTTCGAACGGTGGGGCCGGCATGAGGTCGAGGACTCGGACCGCCAGGAGTGTCGGGGAAATCCCGAAGACCGTCCCGAATGCCTCCTCGAGGCCGCCGACGGTCCACGGTGCGTCGTCGGCTGCGTCTGCCAGCCGACGCGCCAATTCGGCGTCGAGTTCGAAGTCACTCATGATTCGACTCCGGGATGCGGCGGCGCGGGGTGACCAAATCCTTTGTCCGGGGCGGCGGGGAGCACGCGGAGCGTGCCGAATGCCGTCGGACGCAGTATCCAATTCTTCTGGCCGACCCAGGGGTTACCCCTGAGACTGGTCGCGTGGACCAACTCTCACCCACGCGCCGCCGCATCCCTTCACAATGGCAGACCGTCCGGTATCTGTCACCTGGATCACTTCAGGTTGTGGCAGATCCGGACAAACGTGATTACCGTTGATGTCGAGGGCCCGATCGCACGATGGCTACGCGACGCGACCGAGTCCTCGTGAGCGTGGAGACGAGTGATGACGACATTGGGTATCGCGGCCCTGCTGTTGGGTGTCTTGTTGATGGTGGTCGAGGCACATGCCCCGACTGCGGGGGTGCTCGGCGGTCTTGGTGCGCTCCTGATCGGGGCGGGTGTCTGGTTGCTCTTCACCTCCGGCGATGCGGGCCAGGTGATTGCAATTCCGGTGACGGCAGGGGTTGCAGTGGTCGGCCTGGGTGTTACCGCGGTGGCGAGCCGGAAAGTTCTGACCGCCCGGCATGCGCCCGTGCGCACCGGAGTGGAATCGCTGATCGGATCCGATGCGACGGTTCGCAGTTGGGACGGCTCGCGCGGACAGGTCGAGGCTGCGGGTGGATTGTGGAACGCCCGAATGGATTTCGGGTTCAGCGACGATTCTGTTCCGAAGGCCGGCGATCCTGTCGTAGTGGAGCAGGTCCGGGGTCTGACCCTGACAGTGCGCCGTCGTGAACCGTGGGAGTTGCTATGACCACCATTCTCATTTCCCTGTGCATCGTTGTTCTGCTTCTCGTGACGCTGGTCGGCATGTCGATTCGGGTCTTGCGAGAGTACGAGCGTGCAGTGGTGTTCCGGCTCGGACGGTTGATCGCGTTGAAGGGGCCGGGTCTGGTAATCCTCATTCCGGCAATTGATCGGATGGAGCGGGTCGGCCTACGGACCGTGACACTGAAAATTCCGGTGCAGGAAGTCATTACGCGCGACAACGTGCCGGCAAAAGTCACAGCCGTCACCTATTTCCGAGTGGTCGATGCCGATCGCGCAATCGTCGAGGTCGAAGATTTCCTGGCAGCTACGTCGCAGATTGCGCAGACAACTCTGCGGTCGATCCTCGGCAAGGCCGACCTCGACGCCTTGCTCTCCGAACGTGAACGTCTCAACGAAGACCTGCAGAAAGTGATCGATCAACAGACGGAACCGTGGGGAGTCAAGGTCACCACGGTGGAGATCAAGGACGTCGAGATTCCTGCCAACATGCAGCGCGCCATCGCCCGTCAGGCGGAGGCCGAACGAGAACGGCGAGCCAAGATCATCAACGCGCAAGCCGAATTCCAGGCGTCGGCTACGCTCGCCGACGCAGCCGACGTGATCAGCCGCAACCCGACCACCCTGCAATTGCGTTACCTGCAGACGTTGCACGCGATTGGGGCCGAGAACAATTCGACCGTCGTATTCCCGCTGCCCCTCGACCTGGTTCGTCCGTTCCTGGGGAACCGGGGCGAGGACAAGCAGGACGAGTCCGGATCGGCCACGCCGGTGACTTCCGAGCCGCGACCTAATGGTCTGGATATTCGCCCGCCGTTGTCCCCGCCGATCCCGCGGTAGCGTTGCTTCGGCTACATCATTGCCGAGACATGTTCCGGCAGCGTGATATCCGCATCGAGGTCTTCGGCTCGGATGGGTTCACCGAACTGTACGGATGCCGGAATGACACCTGCCCAGACCTTTTCGACACCGATATCTGATTCGTCGTCGCCGGGGCCGCCGGTTCGTGCCTTCACCGACGCCTCGAACAGGGGCAGTGCAAGCACCACTGTTGCCGCCAGTTCCTTGCGTGTTGACGCCCGCAGGTGTCCGGAACGGTCGGGAACTACTTGATCGACAATCAAATTCAGTGCACTGAGCCGTTCGTCCGGATCCGTGACGATCCGGGGTCGACCGAGAATCACGGCGCTGCGGTAGTTCATCGAATGGTGAAAACCGGAGCGCGCCAGAACAAGTCCGTCGAGCACTGTGACGGTTACGCAGATCTCGCTGTCGGGTACGAGGCTACGTGACGCTACCGAACCGTGCAGGTAGAGGGTGCCGTCTTGATCCGGGCCCTCGGGATCAAATCCGTACGCCGTCGGCAGCACGAGAGGCACACCGTCGGTGGACACGCCCAAGTGGCACAGCTTGGCGG
This sequence comes from Rhodococcus sp. ACPA4, assembly GCF_002300185.1. NCBI lineage: Bacteria > Bacillati > Actinomycetota > Actinomycetes > Mycobacteriales > Nocardiaceae > Rhodococcus > Rhodococcus sp. ACPA4. The sequence continues at coordinate 4,389,083 of NZ_NSDY01000001.1, read as the reverse complement.
AGCGCAGGACGTCGAAGAGCGCTGCTCGATCGGTGACACCGTGATGACGCGCGCGCTTATGGGTTGTACGTGCTGTTGGGGACAGTGGGGCGAGTGCGACGGTGTGTGTCATGTGAGCAATACTCCTAGCCAAGTGGCTTTGCGTCATGGTCCAATTTGTGGGCACTTTGGTAGGCCACTTAGGGAAAGGGAAACGATGCTTCTGCCCTCGGCGGTAGCGGTGGTGCTCGACCGGACCGATCGGCGACCGCTGCCGATCCAGGTTGCCGATCACCTGCGAGCAGACATTCGCGGTGGATCGGCAGTTGTGGGATTGCGGCTGCCGAGTTCGCGGAAACTGGCTGCCGAACTCGGCGTTGCACGCGCCGTGGTGGAACGAGCCTACGAGCAACTGATTGCCGAGGGCTGGCTCGTAGCGGTGCGCGGCTCGGGAACCTTTGTGGCCGAAGCTCCTTCATCCGTTGTGCTGTCTACTCCCAAGCCTACAAAGGTAGTCGCTCCCGCACCGCCGCAGGTTCAATTGCGCCCCGGAGTGCCATGGACTCCGCCGCGGGCGAGTGCGGCCTGGCGTCGGGCCTGGCGAGATGTCGGTTCCATGCCACCACCTTTCGGAGATCCTGACCCGGCGGGCGACGTCGAATTGCGCTCTGCGCTGTCGCAACTGTTGGGCCGGGCTCGCGGCATGGCCGTCGAACCCGAGCGCATCGTCATTACCTCCGGGGCTACACACGGCCTCGGACTGGCGTTGTCCGCCCTGCGCTCCCCCAACGCTGTACTGGCAATGGAAGATCCGGGCTATCGAAGCGCGTCGACGGCGGCGCTTGCCACCGGATGGTCACTGCTCGACGTGCCGGTAGATGCACACGGACTTTGCGTCGACGAGCTGGAATCGGCGCCCCGGAATGTTCGTGGTGTGTACGTGACCCCGTCACATCAGTATCCGACCGGTGGACTTTTGCCGGTGAGTCGGCGAAATCAGTTGATCGACTTTGCACGGGCTCGGGACGTCCTCCTCTTCGAGGACGACTACGACTCCGAATTCCGTTACGACGTAGCGCCTTTGCCAGCGCTGGCGCAACTCGCGCCGGATCGGGTGGTGTATCTGGGTACGGTCGCCAAGACGCTCGGCGCCGGAATTCGGCTGGGTTGGTTGGTTGCGCCGGAAGGGCTTGCCCGTCGAATTGCGGCGCATCGGGTTCGCATCGGGGATTTCCCGTCTCTTCCGCTGCAACGGGCTCTGCTTTCACTCCTGCGGGACGGTGAATGGGACAGAACGGTACGGGCTGCGCGTCGGCGATATCGGGAGCGTGATCGGTTGGTACACGCTGCGCTGTCCCGCTTCGGGGAACTGCGCGGGCTGGGAGCCGGCATGCACACGACGCTGGTGTTGGATGCGGATCTGGCCGAGACCGTCGCACGTCATGCGCTCGAATACGGAGTGGAGGTACCGACTCTGACGGAGTCTGCGCGCAGTCACAAAAACCCGGGCGGACTCGTGATCGGATACGGCAGAGTGGACGCACGCGACCTGGAATATGCACTCGAGGTGATCGCTAACTGTCTCGCAGATCACGGCGTTGAATCCCGTTGATCGGGAACGGCGCCCCGAGGTGCGGCTCTCGGTTCTAGCGTTTGCTCGTGATCCGCAACCAGACCTTCCCGCACTTGCTCGCACCCGGGACCATCGGTCCCATCACCGTGCCCAACCGCGTTGTTCTGCCCGCCATGGACATGAACCTCTGCGAAGACGGTGAAATCGAGACGGGCGACATCGACCATTTCGTGGCGCGTGCGGCCGGTGGAACCGGGCTGATCATCACCGGCTGCTGCGCTGTTGCGTATCCGTTGGGCTGCACCAGCCGCAAGGAACCGGGGCTCTCGGAAGACCGGTTCATCCCCGGACTCAAGGCCTTGGCCGACGCGGTGCACGACGCCGGCAGCAAGCTGTGTGTGCAGATGACGCACCACGGCAAGGTGGCGCGAATCGACACCCTTGACGGCCGACCCCAGCTGGTGCCGTCCATGCCGAAGCCGCCGGGTGACATGAGTGCGATGGCCGATTGCACACCCGAAGAACTGGGCAAGATGGCTGCCATCAACGAGGGCAAGAGGGCGACCTACCACGAGGCCGACCAGGAAGATCTCGATTGGCTGGTCCGCATGTTCGCCGAGGCTGCCGGACGAGTGAAGGCGGCGGGCGGCGACGCCGTCGAGATTCACTGCGCCCACAACTACGTCCTCGGAGCGTTCCTGAGTCGGTACACGAATCAGCGCAGCGACGAGTACGGCGGTTCCATGGAGAATCGGGCTCGCCTGGCCTGTGAAGTTATTCGCGCAGTCAAGGCGGAGGTCGGCGGTTCGCTTGCCGTCATCGTGCGCCTGGCCGGTCAAGAGTACGGCGAAACCGACGGGCTAACCGTCGACGAGGCTGTTGCTGCCGCCAAGATGTTCGAAGAGGCCGGCGCTGACGCCATCCACGTCACCGGTACCGCACTGAATGCTTTTGCCAACTTCACAGACGGCCCCCTGCCAGACAAGGTCGGCTATTACACCGACAATGCAACGCGAATCAAGCAGGCGATATCGATCCCCGTGATCACCGTCGGACGTATGCTCCCCGAGGTCGGCGAGAAGATGATCGCGGAAGGACGCACGGACTTCGCCGCAATGGGCCGTCAGCTCCTGGCAGACCCACAGTTGGTGAACAAACTCAAAGACGGCACACCCGAGCGGGTTCGGCCTTGCATCAATTGCTACGTCTGCGTGCAGGAGAACTTCTGGGACGAGACCCCGCTGTGCGCTGTCAACCCGGCGCTCGGCAACGAGGCGCTCGTACCTTTCGTCAAGTCGACGACACCCAAGCACGTCGTGATTGTCGGTGCCGGACCAGGTGGCCTCGAGACCGCGCGAGTCGCCAGTGAACGCGGACATCGAGTTACCTTGGTAGACAAGGCAGATCGGCTCGGCGGCACGCTCTGGTTCTCGAGCCTCACGACGCCGGACAACGGTCGTCTGCTGGACTGGCTCAAGGTGGAAACCTCGCGCCTGGGCGTCGATATCCGGCTGAACACCGAGGCCACGGTCGCTTCGATCAAGGCACTGGGCGCCGACGTAGTTGTAGTGGCCACCGGCGCTGTTCGTGACCGCCCGTCCGTTCCCGGCGGCGACCTCCCACACGTGCACACCGGTGACACGTTGCGCGCCTTGATGACCGGGGCCGGCGACACCTCGCAGGTTCCGCCGTTCCTGCGGACCATGGCGAAGCTGGGCAAGCTCTCCGGAATCACCAAGAGCCCCGCCGCGATTCGTGCGGTAACCCGCAAGTTCTTGCCCATGGGCAAGAACGTCGTGGTTATCGGTGGTTCGCTTGTCGGGCTCGAACTTGCGGAGTTCCTGGCCGAGCGCGGTCGCAACGTGACGCTGATCGAAGAAGGTCAGCAGTTGGGCATTCCGATGGCGATGCCGCGTCGCTGGACCGCTGTGCGCCACGCCAAGCATGTCGGTGTGAACATTCACCGCAATTCGACGGTGCAGCGAATCACCAAGGAACACGTCGAATTCCGTTCCGGTGACAAGACACTGACAGCCCCGGCCGACATGGTTGTCGTCGCGTCGGGTGTGTCGGCTCAGGCGCCGCTGGCCGATGCATTGGCAGGTGTGGTGCCCGACGTACGTGTTGTCGGTGACGCCTCTGAGGTCGACTACATCGAGGGCGCAATGCACACCGCGTGGAAAGCTGCGATGGATATCTGAGCACTCTGCTGTGCGCCTTTAGTAACCGCGGGCGGTCACTAAAGGCGCACAGCAACAATGTCCGGCCACCATCGTGCGGCAACATCGGGATGCGCCCGCAAGCGACTCTTGAGCGCGTTGGCGCCATAGGAATCGTGGATCGGGTTGTTCGCATCGACGGTGACGCCGGTAGCGTGCTTCGCCAATTCCGGTGGGAGATCGAACTCCGGGACCTGGGTGGCGTAGTTCGGATTGAAGAAGAACGGCACGGAGATTCGCTCGCCCGCGCCTTCCGGTGAAATAACCCGGTGCACAGTGGCTTTCAGATATCCGCCCGTTGCGACCTCGAGTAGTTCGCCGATGTTGACCACCAGCGCGCCTTCGAGTGGCGGTGCGTCGATCCAGTCGCCGTTGTGCTCCACCTGCAGGCCGGCTTTGCCGGGTTCGACGTACAGCAGGGTCAGTACGCCGGCGTCCTTGTGGCCGCCGACTCCCTGAGTTCCCGCGTTCTTCGGTCGGCCTGGATAGCGCACCACTTTGATCAGGATCGACGGATCCTTCGCAAACGCGGCATCGAAAATGTGCGGATCCTGCCCCAGAGCGACAGCCCACTCCCGGAGCAGTCGCAATGCGACGCCGGTGAGTGCGTCATTCCATTCGGTGATGACTTCGCGTAATTCGGGAAGGGCGTCTGGCCATTGATTGGGCCCCTGCAGGATCTCCCAGTCCGGCGACGTGGCAGTCCGCGTGGCAGCAGGTTGCTCGGCGCCGATGTCGATCTGCTCACGCCAGTCCTGCTTACCTTCGGTGAGTTCACCGCCCAGGCGTGTGTATCCACGAAAGTGTGGGCTGCGCAGATTCTCGATCGCCAGCTTCTCCGTCAAAGGGAGAGCAAAGAACTCGCGAGCGACCGTGAGGAGGCGTCGTTGCAAAGCGTCGGGAATTCCATGGCCGACGAGGTAGAAAAAGCCCATGTCGTGGGTCGCGTCGCGGAGCTGAGTCCGGAACTGCTCGGCAGTCTCGGGATTCTCCGCCAGTGCGAGGTCGAGAACAGGCAGGGACGCAATCGACATGGGGTCCTCGATTCGTGTGATGGTCCTTACCGTCCATCATTCCACGCAGCCCGGCACCTGGCCCCGCGCGGCGATTCCGCATCCGCAGGCGTGATCAGCCGCGCGGCTGCGGAAACGCCCTGCGGGAAACAGAAATCGGGGCCCTGCGCCAGTGGCGCAAGACCCCGAATCCGTGTGAGCTGAAAAGACCTACGCCTCGTCAGCCCGGCGTCTAGCTACGCCTCATCAGCTCCGATGATGAACGCTTCGAGCTCGGTGCGAGCCTTGTCGTCGGCCATCTGTACCGGCGGGGACTTCATCAGGTAAGCGGATGCCGGGTAAACCGGTCCGCCGATGCCGCGGTCCTTGGCGATCTTGGCTGCGCGGACGGCGTCGATGATGATGCCTGCGGAGTTGGGCGAATCCCAGACCTCGAGCTTGTACTCCAGGTTGAGGGGAGCGTCACCGAAAGCACGGCCTTCGAGGCGCACGTATGCCCACTTGCGGTCGTCGAGCCACTCCACGTAGTCCGAGGGACCGATGTGGACGTTGCGGTCGTGGACCTTGCCGGCGAGGGAGCCGGTGAGGTTCGACGTGACGGCCTGAGTCTTGGAGACCTTCTTGGACTCCAGGCGATCGCGCTCGAGCATGTTCTTGAAGTCCATGTTGCCGCCGACGTTGAGCTGGTACGTGCGGTCGAGCACGACGCCACGGTCTTCGAACAGCTTCGCCATCACGCGGTGGGTGATGGTGGCGCCGACCTGGCTCTTGATGTCGTCACCAACGATCGGGACGCCGGCGTCCTTGAACTTGGCAGCCCACTCCGGGTCGGAGGCGATGAACACGGGAAGCGCGTTGACGAACGCGACGCCTGCGTCGATGCAGCACTGTGCGTAGAACTTGTCAGCAGCTTCGGAGCCGACGGGCAGGTAGGACACGAGGACGTCTACCTTGGCGTCCTTGAGTGCCTGGACTACGTCGACGGGCTCGGCGTCGGACAGTTCGATGGTCTCGGCGTAGTACTTGCCGATGCCGTCGAGTGTCGGGCCGCGCTGGACGGGGATGTCGAGCGGCGGGACGTCAGCGATCTTCATGGTGTTGTTCTCGCTGGCGAGGATTGCCTCGGAGAGGTCGAAGCCGACCTTCTTGGCGTCCACGTCGAAAGCAGCGACGAACTGCACGTCGCGGACGTGGTACTTACCGAACTTGACGTGCATGAGGCCGGGAACGGTGCCGGTCTCGTCTGCATCCTTGTAGTAGTGGACGCCCTGAACCAGGGACGAGGCACAGTTACCCACGCCCACAATTGCTACGCGCACCGCGGTGCTGTTCTCACCCATGGTCGGGCTCTCCTTCTTTCTTGGATGTTCCTGGTATCGATTGCTCGGCTGCGATCAATTCGTTGAGCCAACGCACTTCGCGTTCACTCGACTCGAGTCCGAGCTGGTGGAGCTGGCGGGTATATCGGTCCAGCGATCCGCTGGCCCGGCCGACGGCGTCGCGAAGGCCTTCGCGGCGCTCTTCGACTTGGCGTCGTCTGCCTTCCAGGATCCGCATCCGCGCTTCTGCGGGGGTGCGGCTGAAGAAGGCGAGGTGAACGCCGAAGCCGTCGTCGGTGTAGTTCTGCGGTCCCGTGTCGGCAACCAATTCAGTGAACCTTTGCCGGCCTTCCGGGGTGAGCTGGTAGACGCGACGGGCCCGACGCTTGAGTGGGCCGGTGGTGTTGTCGATGTCTTCCGAGATCAAGCCGTCGGCCTGCATGCGCCGTAGTGCCGGGTACAGCGATCCGTACGAGAACGCACGGAATGCGCCGAGCAGACCGGTGAGCCGCTTACGCAGCTCGTATCCGTGCATCGGTGACTCGAGGAGTAGCCCGAGAATTGCGAGTTCGAGCAAGTGACACCTCCCGAGTCTGTGGATCTAACCGCTTGATGCGATAACCAACTATATCGCGCCGATATATAAAACCATACTGCGGCCCGATACGTGTACCAAGGTGTCACGGCTAGATCAGGGGGTGAACGGGTTGATCGACATGATTTCCCCATCGAGGGCAGCGGTCAGGGACCCGCTTTCGTCGAGGTCGTTGCGGACGTGAATCTCGATGGTCGGCTCAGTTTCGGTGCTCTCGACAGAGATGTATCGCGTGGTCGGATTTTGCACCGACGTCGTGGTTCCGGCGCCGTCGAGCAGGGCGATCACGATGCGAGGATCGAGCTGTGTGACGTCGATCTGTGCCACGTCGGGTTCGCGCGATCCTCCCGAAGTCGTGTCCTCGAGGTCGCCTCGGTAGTAGCTGTCGAGGGCCTTGCGAGGTGCGGCAGGATCGGCGCGCGTTACGCGTGCGTAAGTGGGATAGATGGTCATCTCGTCGACCAGTCCGCTGCCGTACTCCGTTTCGATGGCACGGAACATCGCACCCAGGCCGTCCACGGTGTGCAACTGTGGCTCGGGGCTCGAGAAGATCGTGGCGTCGGACGCGGCGTATTTGATTCCGAAACCGATAGCCGAGACCAGTGACAGAGCGATGATCGCAAGGGCGATCCAACGCGTGTCGAGCGAAGGTTCCTTCCGGAGAACAGGCAGAGACGCTTCGGTCTGCAGATCGGACGTCAAATCTTCGAGATCGCCGAGAGTCACTGCAACCGCGGCGAGTTCGGTCAGTTCATCGTGTTCGGTCGCGGTGAGTTGCCCGTCGGCGAAGGCGGAGTCCAGCACTGCGCAAGTGGCCTCGCGATCGGCATTGCGAGCACGGGTGGTCCTGGTCAGATCGTTCGGCATGTCCGGGGCCTATCGAGGAGTGAAGGGAGCCAAGCGGATCGGGCGGCCATCCGGGGTCAACTCCATCGAGCCGCTCGCGCCGAGGTCGTTGCTGGCGTAGATGGAAATGCGTGGATCCTGGCTCGACGAACTCATGCTGATGTGTGTGATCTCGGCGTCGGGGACGTTGAGATTTGTCGACGCTCCCGCCAGATACCCGGCGAGTTTGTCGATGTCGACGGTAGCGAGGTCGAATGTTGTGGTGCTGGCCAATCGGGAGGTGGACCCCTCGCTGGTCGTGAAACCGCCTCGAAAGTCGATGTCCTCCTCCAAATTCGGCGAGATGGCGGCTGCGCGAGTGACGCTTGCATGGTCGTCGAAGAAGTTCGCAGAATCGATCACCGTCGTGCCGAACTTGTTGTTGTACCGGGTTATGAACTCCCGTATTCCGCTTGCGGTGACCGTGTTCAGCGTCGAACTCACGATGGGGGCAAGTGGTTCGGCCCCCTGGGCTGCAACCGGCAACGGCGCCGGGGACGAATCGTCGGCGGACAAGGTGAGGAAGCCGACCATGGCCGCGAGGACAACCGACGCGGCCGCGACGTACCAGATCTTGTCGATACGACGAACTTTCGCGACGGCGTTCCGCAGCGTCGCTTTCTGCAGATCGTGGACCAATAGGTCGAGCTGTCCGAGCGTGGTCGCGGTCATGGCCGACGCCGTTCGGGTCGCGTGCTCGTCGACCGTGATCTGGCCGTCGGACAGGGCGGCATCGAGCACAGCGCAGGTATCGGAACGATCGACGTCACGCGCTCGCGTACGCGAAGAGTTAGTAGTCATGTCCCGCTCACCCACCCACCCTAGTTCTCGTACGGGTACGAACGAGCGATCTCGCCCCATGGCGTGACCTCGATGCGACCTTTGTGGCCAAGTCCGTTCTCGCCGTAGATCCTGATCTTCGGTACGCCGTTGTTCACGTCCACGATCAAGTGCGTGATCGCGGCGTCCGGCACATTGATGTAGCCGCCGATGTTCACCATGTACAGCGCGAGCTTGTCGATCTGGATGGAACCGAGATCGAAGGTCGGCTGGTCCGTTCGCCGCGGAATGGACGTCACATCTCGCTCGAAGCCGTCGCGAAAACTGATGGATTCGGTGAGAGCTGGAGCATCGGGGACCGCCCGGCTCACCAGAGAGTGGTCGCCGTGGAAGCTGACGTCATCGATGAACATGTCGCCGAACTCGTCTCGATACCTCTCGATAAATGCGCCGATACCCTCGGGAGTCAACGTGTCGATGTGTGCGATCAGGATCGGTTCGACGGTCGGCTCCGGCACCAGGGTGGTGGTCGGCAACGGTGGCGCGAGCGAAGTGCTGCTGGCATAACTGGCGGTGATGTGTTCCGAAGGCGTCAACGGTGAGCGACTCCAGGCCACAGCGGCGACGGCGCCGACGACGATCAGAGCAGCGCCACCGATGTACACAGCCTTGCGCGTCACCGACGTCCGAGGTGCCGTTGTCGTATCGATCTTCGGCACCTGCAGATCGTTGACCAGGCGCGCGAGCTCGAGCAGGGTCTTCGCGGACTTCGCCTTCCCGGTCCGTTCGAAGTAGTCCTCCGCGCTCAACTGCCCTTCGGCGTACGCGGCGTCCAACACATTGCACGTTTCGACGCGATCGAGATCACGAGCACGCGTCATCGGGGAACGGGATGACTTCACAGGAAGTGATCGTAATGGCTGGTCGCCATGCCTCCGGACCACAAAATGTGTTCATCGTGACCCTCCCGAACCGTCCGTGACCGGTTGGACGCACGTACTCTGGTCAAGTGCGGATACAGCGGCAAGTTGTGGACTACGCGCTCGCGCGTCGGTCTGTGCTGGCCGAAGTGTCTGCGGGTAGGACTGGCGTCAAGCAGGTATGCGACGCCGATCCCTACCTACTCAGAGCCGCGAAGTTCCACGGCCGGGGCAGTGACGTTCTCTGCCCCATCTGCCGTAAGGAACAGTTGACGCTCGTGTCCTGGGTGTTCGGCGAGAAGCTCGGCCAGGTTTCGGGATCAGCCCGAACGACGGACGAGCTCGCTCGGCTTGCGGAGACAGCAGAGGAGTTCACGGTGCACGACGTAGAAGTGTGCCGTTCCTGCAGCTGGAACCATTTGGTGCAGTCCTATGTGCTCGGCGCAGTACCTGCGCCGCCGCGCCCGCGGAGAGCACGTCCACCGAGCAGACGAACGCAGTCTGCGAGCCGGCGCACCGCCAGCGAGTAACGCCACACCCGAAAAAGGGCCCGATCGAAGTCCCATGTGATCGGTCCATGACCACTGGAGATTTGATTTCGTGAGTTCCCCCGACAACACCCCCGGCGACCGTCCCTCGGGACCAGGTGGTCCGAGCGGTCCGCCGCAGGGGCGCCCCCCGCAAGGCCGTCCGCCTCAAGGTCCGCCGCAGGGCCGCCCGATGGGCCCGCCCCCACAAGGACGCCCGCCTCAGCAGGGACGCCCGATGGGCCCGCCGCAGCAGGGTCGCCCGATGGGCCCGCCCCCGCAGGGTCGACCGATGGGCCCACCCCCGCAAGGGCCCCAGCAAGGACGCCCGCCGCAGGGCCGCCCGATGGGCCCGCCGCCGCAAGGTCCGCAGCAGGGCCGTCCGCAGCAAGGCGCACCCCAGAATCGACCGGCACCGGGCGCCGAACCCACACAGCGCGTCGCAGCTGCTGCGGCACTGCCTCGCACTGATGCCGGTTCCCGTCCGCCCGCTGGGCCCCCGCCGACGAAGCCGCCGACAGGCGGTCCCGGTGGAGGCGACGGCAATGGTGGCGAGCCCCCGAAGGGACAGAAAGCAGTGAAGAAGAAGTCGAAGTGGCGCACAGTTCGCCGCTCGGCGTACGTGTTGGTGGCGCTCGGCCTGGTGCTGCCGGTGCTGGCCTTCATGGCGGCGTACATCGTGCAGGACGTACCGAAACCCGGCGACCTCCCGACCAATCAGGTTGCGACGATTTACGCGTCGGACGGAAGTTCGGTGCTCAGTACCGTTGTTCCGCCGGAAGAAGGCAACCGTCGCGAGGTGGCGCTCGACCAGATTCCGGTGCACGTGCGTAATGCAGTGCTTGCTGCCGAGGACCGGGATTTCTACACGAACCCCGGATTCTCGATTTCCGGTTTTGCACGCGCGGCCCGTGACAACGTCCTCGGCCGAGACAGTGCGGGTGGTGGATCGACGATCACGCAGCAGTACGTGAAGACGGCGGTTGTCGGTTCCGAGCGTTCGCTGACGCGAAAGATGAAGGAACTTGTCATCTCGTCGAAGATGGCAAACGAGTGGTCCAAGGACGACATTCTTGCCGCGTACCTGAACACCATTTACTTCGGTCGTGGTGCGTACGGCATCGAAGCCGCGTCGAACGCGTATTTCGGTAAGCCTGTCGACCAGCTGACCGTCGAGGAAGGCGCCGTCCTGGCGTCGTCGATCCAGCTGCCGTCGCTTCTCGATCCGGAGACCAATCCGACTGGCGCGGAATCGCGTTGGAACTATGTGCTCGACGGCATGGTGTCTGCGGGGACGCTGGATCAAGCCGCCCGTGCGCCCATGAAGTACCCAGGTTTCATTCCACTTTCCCAGGTGGAGAACGGAAGTCAGGGTACAACGGGGCCCGAGGGCCTGATCAAGAACCAGGTACTCCGCGAGATCGCGGATGCCGGGATCACTGAGCAGTCGCTCAATACCGAAGGCCTGCAGATCACTACGACTATCGATCCGCAGGCTCAGGCCGCGGCGATGGACGCCGTGCGCACCAATATGGAGGGTGAGAACGAGGAGCTTCGGACCGCCGTTGTTTCCGTCGATCCACGTACCGGAGGCGTCCGCGCGTACTACGGCGGCGACGACGGAATCGGCTTCGACTACGCAAATGCCGGCTTGCAGACCGGTTCGTCGTTCAAGGTTTTCGGTCTGGCGGCAGCGCTCGACCAGGGAATTCCGCTCTCACAGATGTACGACAGCTCGCCGCTGACGATCAACGGCATCTCGATCGGCAACGTCGAAGGTGAAAGCTGTGGAACCTGCACCATCGCAGAGGCTCTCAAGCGTTCGCTGAACACCAGCTTCTACCGTCAGATGCTCAGCCTCGACGGCAACGGACCGCAGGAAATTGCGGACATCGCGCACAAGGCAGGTATCCCGGAGAACATTCCGGGTATCGGCGAGTCGCTGACCGAGCCCGACGGTTCCGGCCCGAACAACGGAATCGTGTTGGGTCAGTACCAGTCTCGGGTACTGGATATGGCGTCGGCGTATGCAACTCTCGCGGCGTCAGGCACGTTCCACGCTCCGCACTTCGTGGAGAAGGTTGTTGCCGCAGACGGAACGGTTCTCCTGGACCGTGGTACGCCGACCGGTGAGCAGCGGATCGATCCAGCTGTCGCGGACAACGTGACTGCGGCGATGCAGCCCATCGCGGCGTACTCACGTGGCCACAACCTGGCCGGTGGACGTCTGTCCGCATCGAAGACGGGTACCGCTCAGCTCGGTGACACCGGGCAGAACAAGGACGCCTGGATGGTCGGCTACACGCCGTCGCTGTCGACTGCTGTGTGGGTCGGTACCGCGGACGGTCAGGCGATCACCAACTCGAACGGCGGATTGATCTACGGTTCCGGGCTACCTTCCGATATCTGGAAGGACACGATGGACGGTGCGTTGGACGGTACGGACAACGAGACGTTCCCCAAGCCGGGCAAGATCAACGGCCAGGCCGGTGGTGTTCCCGAGTACACGGCTCCCGCTGCTCCGAAGACGTCGGCGCCGCCGACAACCACGGCAGAGCCCAGTACGACTACGGCGCCGCCGGTTGTCGTGACCACGACGGACGTGGAGATCCTGCCGGGCATCACGATTCCGATTCCGGGAATCTCGAGGCCGACCACGGAAACCGAGGAACCGGGCGCCGTCACCACGACGGAAGAGGCTCCGGCGGGTGTCAGTCCCGGCCGCTAAGGCGGTAGCCTCGCGGAGTGGCCGCCAATGTAGATGATGCCGATGCGACTTCTGTGACAGACGATGCGGAGTCGCAGGCGATCGAGTCTCCTGCGCCGTTGGCGGAGGACACGCGGTCGGCAGATTGGCGTGACGTTCCCAGTCGTAACGATGTAATGGTGTCTGCGTTGTCAGGCACGGTAGGTGGTCCGGTCGGTCGGCATGCGCTGATCGGCCGGACCCGTTTTTTCACCCCGATGCGGGTCATCTTGCTGTTGGCCGTCGTGTTCCTGGCGTTGGGGTGGTCGACCAAGGCTGCGTGTATTCAACAGGCGCCGTTCGGTGAGCAGGGGCAGCTGGGTCTGGACTGGGGAGGCTCCCGCCAGTACGTCGCCTTGTGTTACTCGGACACAGTTCCTCTGTACGGTGCGGAGCGCCTCGATCAGGGTGCGTTCCCGTACAAGAAGTCGTGGGAGGAAACCCGATCCGACGGTTCCGTGCAGACGCGGTACATGGAGTATCCGGTTCTCTCGGGGCTCTATCAGTACGGCTCCATGAAGGTCGCAAAGGCGTGGGATTCGATCACGTGGCTGCCGGGCGCAATTCAAGTTGCCCTGTACTTCAACGTCGTTGCGTTCGGCTTGGCGTTGGCGTGGTTGGTGACAGTGTGGGCGACGACGCTCTTAGCCGGCAGGCGGATGTGGGACGGCGCGTTGGTCGCGTGTTCACCGCTCGTGATCGTGCACGTGTTCACCAACTTCGATCCGTTGGCGACGGCATTTGCCATGGGCGGTTTGTTGGCATGGGCGCGTAAGCGACCGGTCCTCGCGGGCATTTTGTTGGGGTTGGGCGGCGCCGCGAAGTTGTATCCGCTGTTGTTGCTCGGCCCGCTGCTGGTTCTGTGCCTGCGGGCGGGCAAGACGCGTGAGTGGCTGGTGACGGCGCTCAGCGCGGCCGCGGCGTGGCTGGCGGTGAATCTTCCGATCGCAGCGCTCTACCCGCACGGTTGGTACGAGTTCTTCCGGCTCAACTCCGAGCGCGGCGCCGATCCGGACTCGATCTACAACGTAATCGCGTCGTTCACGTCGTGGACGGGCCTCGACGGTCCCCTGGCGCAAGGTGAATCGCCGTCGAATCTCAATGCCGTGTCGTTCATTCTCTTTGCTGTGGTCTGCGTGGGAATCGGTTACGTCGCCTTGACGGCGCAGCGACGCCCCCGCGTCGCGCAACTGTGTTTCCTGCTTGTCGCGGGGTTCTTGCTGACCAACAAGGTGTGGAGTCCGCAGTATTCGCTGTGGTTGGTGCCGCTCGCGGTTCTTGCGCTACCGCATCGCCGACTGCTTCTTGCCTGGATGACCATCGACGCGTTGGTGTGGGTACCGCGGATGATGTACTACCTCGGAGTCTCGAACAAGGGTCTGCCCGAGCAGTGGTTCACGGGAACTGTTGTGCTGCGCGATATCGCGGTTCTCGTGCTGTGTGCGGTCATTCTTCGCCAGATCTACCGCCCCGACGAAGACCTTGTGCGGTACGGGTTCATCGACGATCCGGCCGGTGGTGTTCTCGATCAGGCACCGGACAAGCAGCCGTCGTGGTTCCCGGGGTGGCTGCGTCCGAAACCGGTGCGCGAGCCGGAGCTTTCGCCCGTCTGAATCACCATTCGTCGAGAGTGGTGTGACCGTCCTGGATGGCGCGCGCGAACAGTGCCGCTTTGGTCGGCGCGGGTCGCCCGACGTTGATGTACTTGGTCCTGATCCGGGAGATGTGCGTGTTGACAGTGCCGACGCCCACGCTCAGTTCGAGCGCAACTTCCTGTTTGGAATCTGCCCGAAGCCAGGTAAGCAGGACTTCGATTTCGCGGGCGCTCAAGCGCGGTGTACGAGAGTTCACGCGGCGTCCCCTGACGAGAACCATGCATGTTGGGGCCATTCGCGTCGACTGGACAAGCTCCATGACAAAGACACCTTTCGGCTGAGGTTCCAAGGGAGGAAGTGCCCGCATCGGCGCAACTTTGCAGAAGGGCTGCGGGCGGGCCGGAATGCGACGTGATCAGTATGTCCAGGCGTTCGCTCGAAATTCCGGTCGAAGGCGCGATCGATACACAGTCCATACAACGCGCGATTCTCTGACCTGGTCGGATAAAGTGCCTCGCTATGAACTCGAAGGCGGAATCCGGCACCGAAAATCATGTCGATCCCGCAAATATCGAGTCGCGGGGGCAGTTTGCTGAATCGCTAACTGCGTTGCGGAAGTCCGCGGGGCTGACAGTCCGCGACGCCGTCGAACGGTCAGGCGGTCTCCACGGAACCGTGGCCGGGTGGTTTTCCGGGCAGCACCTTCCGACACCGAACAGCATGCCGAAGTTCGTTGCGCTGTTGAAAGCATGCGGAGTCGATTCGGGCGAGCAACAGGAGAGCTGGATCAGCGCGGTCCAGCGCGTGCGGCAACTGACTGCCCGCCGCCGCGGCGACACCGTCGTTCCGTATCGCGGACTCGAATCCTTCCGTCAGGAGGACGCCGAGTGGTTCTTCGGGCGAGGCGAACTCACCGCTGCTCTGGTGGAACGAGTCGCGGCGGCGACGCGGGGTGAGGGCAGCCGTCAGTTCATGGTCATCGGAGCGTCTGGCTCCGGTAAGTCGTCGTTGCTGCGGGCTGGTTTGGCTCCGAAGATTGCCGACGGCGATCCGCGGTTCGGCGGTTGGCACGTGGAGGTTCTGCACCCGGGTTCGGAGGACATTCCGTCGTCGATCGGCGACACTCCCGCGGTCCTGATCGTCGATCAGTTCGAGGAACTGTGGACGCAGCGCGATCGTGATCGTCGCGAGGAATTCCTTCGGGCGCTCGCTGATCTGGGTGAGACCACGATCGTCGTGATCGGGATGCGGGCCGATTTCTACGGGCTTGCGGCCGAGGAGCCGTTGCTGCTTCCGTTGCTCGACGATTCGCCGATGGTGGTCGGTCCGCTCACCGAGGAGCAGTTGCGTGACGTGATCGTCGAGCCGGCAGTGAAGGCCGGGATGACGGTTCAGAGTGAGCTGGTTCAGGTTCTGGTCGGTGAGCTGACGCCGCGCGGTTCGCACACGGCAAGTGACCCGGGGGCACTCCCCCTCCTGTCCCACGCACTGCTGGGAACCTGGCAGCGCTCCACGCGTAAAACCCTGACGGTGTCCGACTACTACGCAACCGACGGCATCGCGGGTGCAGTTCAGCAGAGCGCCGAGGAGGTGTACGGCGAGCTGACCGAGCGGCAGCAGAAGTTGGCGCGCAGGATCTTCCTCCGGTTGGTCAACGTCGACGAGGTCACGCAGACGCGTCGACGAGCTCCCCGTACCGAGCTTTTTCTCGGCGACAACTTCGGCGACGTCAATACCGTCATCGACCTTTTTGCGCTGAGGCGTCTGTTGACTGTGGACGAGGAGACCGTCGAGGTTTCGCATGAGGTATTGCTGTCGGCGTGGAGTCGGCTGCGCGATTGGATCGATTCGGATCGCGCCGGTCTGGCGGTCCACCGCCGATTCACCTATGCGGCGCAGGTGTGGGAAGACAGTGGCCGCGACCCCGGTGCTTTGCTCGGGGCTGCCCGCCTACATCTGACCGAAGAATGGCTACGTACCGGTGAATTGGGGCTCGAACTGGAACCAAGCGAGACCCGCATCGCCGATCTCAACGCGACCGAGCGAGAATTTCTCGCCGCAAGTATCGCGTATCGGGATCAGCAGGAAAGTGCAGATCGGCGACGGACCCGCGTGCTACGACGGCTTGTCTCGGCGCTGGCTGCCGCGTCGGTGATCGCTTTGGTGCTGGCTGTTGTTGCGATGGTCGCCGGGTTCAGTGCCAATCATCAACGCGTCGAGGCAGATACGGCCCGTGACGAAGCGATGTCCCGCCAGGTTGCCACCGAGGCGACTCGGATGCGCGCCAAGGATCCGTCGTTGGCGGCGCAGCTTGCGCTGGCCGCGTATGACGTCAGCGAGACCACGGAAGCCCGCTCGGCGCTGCTCGACGCGTCGGGTGTGCATGCGGCGACGCGCATCGTCGGCCCGCCCGGTGCCATGAAAGCTCGAATCAATCCCGCGGGAACCATTGTGGCCGTGGCAAGTTCCGACGGAATGGTCCGCCTGTATCCGATAGTCGAGGGTGCCGCGTCGGTAACGCCGGTGTCGGAATTCTTCGGGGTGGCGGCAGGGACGGCTCTGTTTGCGGCGTCGTTCAGTCCGGACGGGCGTTTGCTGTCGACCGGTGGAGCAGGCGGCGGCGCGCTGTGGGATGTGTCGGACCCGGCCAACCCGGTGCGCGGAACACTGTTCGTCGACGCGGATCACGTGGTGCAGGACATGGAGTTCAGTCCGGACGGAACCAAGTTGATTGCCGGCACGTCGACGCCGGACGTGTTGCGATGGAACATCGACGACACTGCCGACGCGGTTGCACTGCCACCGCTTCCGCATCCGGCTTCGGGAACCGTCACTGCCACGTTCAGTCCCGACGGCCGTTTGCTCGTGGCCGGTGGGCGCCAGAGCACTCTGCGGGTGTGGGATGTGACGCAGTGGGACAATCCCACTGCGCCACCGATTTTTGCAACCGAACCCGACGGCACCACCAATCACTATCTGGGTGTTGCGTTCAGCGCCGACGGGCGGGAATTTGCTGCGGGATCTACGGCGCGAGAAGTGGTGCGCTGGGACATGGCAGATCCGGCTCGCCCGCGCCCATTGGCTGCGCTCACCGGGTTTTCCAGCTACGTCAACGAAATCAACTACAGCAACGACGGAACCCGTTTTGCTGCAGGTAGTTCCGACAACACCGTGCGAGTGTGGGATCCGCGTACCGCAGCGCTGATCGAGGTGCTGCCGGATTCCGGCGCCATCACCACGGTCGACTACAGCGAGGACGGGCAGATTCTGGTCACCGGCGGACTCAACGGGGTGACACGCGTGTGGTCGATGCCGGGGCCCGTGTGGGCGGGAGCACGAGACACCATCTACACCAGTCCTTTTGCCGGTGACGGTTCGCGACTTCTGGCTGGCGTCGGCGCCAAGGGTAGTGCGTTGCTGGCGTGGAACACCGAGGATTTCGACAATCCGGTGTTGATGCCCGAGATGACACCCCGCGGTGAGGACAGGTTCACCGGGGCGTCGGCGATATCGGCAGATGGCCGGCTGGCGGTGGCCGGAACAGGTACGGGTGGAGCGTATTTGTGGGACATCAGCGATCCGACGACGCCGAGACTCGCCAGTGACCGGCAGGAGTACGTCGATGGCATCGTGGCCGTTGTTGCACTCGACCCGTCGGGAACGCTGTTGGCGGTGTCGTCACAGGATGACAACGTCTTTGCCTTGGTCGACGTCTCCGATCCTGCGGCGCCCGAGCTTCTGTCGAGGACCGATGCCGGGTCGTACCCGCAGATGATGGCGTTCCGGCCGGGTGACACCACGCTGGCCGTTGCCAACGCCAAGAACGAGGTCGATCTGTGGGACATATCCGATCGAGCTGCTCCGCGGATTGTTGCCAGTGTCGGCGGTTTCGAAAGTTATGCCCAGGCGGTGATGTTCAGTCCGGACGGTACGCTCATGGCGACCGGTAGTGCGGACCACAGTGTGCAGTTGTGGAATGTCGAGAACCCTTCGGAACCAAGGCAACTCGCACGAATGGTCGGTCCCGAATCGGCGATCTACTCAGTGTCCTTCAATCGGGCAGGTGAGTTGCTCTCGGCCGGCGTGGGTGATGGCACGGTGTGGTTGTGGGACATCACGGCGCCGCAGGACCCCGAGCGGTTTGCAGTGTTGACGGCGCAACCCGTGCGAGTCAACGATGCACAATTCGCGGGTGCGGCCGACCTGATTGCGGGTAGTGGCACCGAGAAGACAATTCGCGTGTGGGGCACCGATCCGGATGCTGTCTCCGCGCGGATATGCAGTACCGCCGGAACTCTCATCACCGAGGCCGAATGGGAGCGATACCTCCCCGGTGTGCCGTACCGAGATCTGTGCGAGGCCTAGAAGCCTCTCAGTTCAACCAGACTTCGACGGCCGGTTCGCTGCCCAGTTCACTTCCGCCGTCCAGGACAAGTAATCCACTGGGGCTGAGTTGGTAGGTGACGTCGTCGTTGCGGGCGGCAAAGCCTTCCCTGGTACGGATCGGATCGTCGATCTCGATTGTTGCTCCGTCACTGAGTCTTTCACCCTTGTAGTAGTAGCGGCCGACACCGGTTTCACAGACGACGACTCGTGAACCGGTAGTGATCGCAACAGCAACGGCGGGGTTGGACGCATTGCAGCGGGGACCGTTCGAGATGAAACCTTGCCGGTCCGTCCCGGTGACGGTGGGAAGGGGGCCGGACACCGTCGTGGTTACCCGGGGCGCGGTGGTTGTTTGTGGAACCGTTGTGGTCCGGGGTGCCGTGGTCGCTGCGTACGACTGCGCGGTGGTGTAGCTGTAGGCATTCGACCGGGCGTCGTCAGCAGCCTCCGTGACAGCGGTCGCGAACAGTCCCCAGAAGGCGATCCACGCGATGAAGAAGAGTATGCCGATCGCGGTGAAGATGTAACCGAGGATCAGGCCGGCGAGTGCCAAGCCGTCGCCCTGCTCACCGGTCCGTTTGATCTGACTGCGCGCGATGTGGCCGAACACGATTCCCAGTGGGGCAAAGAGGAACGCGAATACCAGCGCCAGGACCGCCAAGACGTTCGTTGGCTGCGGTTGCTGCCAGTTCTGTTGTGGGTACTGCTGCTGGTATCCGTACGGTCCCGGTTCGCTCATGCACTGATTTTGCGGTACGAAGTCAGGCAAACCGCGCAGGCGGTTGGTTAGCTGCGGACGCGTCGCTCCAACTGCGGTGCGATAGTCGGCCAATCCTCGTCCGTCATGGAAAAGAGGGCGGTGGTGCGCCAACTGCCATCCGTTCGCTGGCGGTGCTTGCGGAGCAAGCCCTCGTACTGCGCGCCCAGCTTGGCGATGGCGGCCCGGGATTGTTCGTTGAACTCGTCCGTGTGCCATTCGACGCGGACGGCGCCGAGATCGTCGAATGCCCGACGCAGCAGGAGAAGTTTTGCCTCCGGATTGATCCGGGTTCCCTGAGCGGACTTCGACAGCCACGTGTATCCGATCGCGAGACTGCGATACGCCGGGGCGATTTGATACAGCGAGGTGCTGCCCACTACGGCGTCGGTGCGCGTGTCGATCTGGGCGAACGCTACCCGATCCGGATTCGAGTCGGCTGCCTCGATGTAGGCGACCGCCTCTGCGTGAGTGTTGATCGGTGCGGCTGTCCAGCGGAAGATGCTCGGATCGTCCGACGCGGCAATCAGTGCGTCGGCGTGCTCACGGACCAACGGTTCGAGCCGGACATGCGTGCCGGTCAATGTAGGTGATTGAAACCAGCTTTCGGTCATCTGCTGAGCTCCGGTATCGGTGGGGTTTTCTCGACAGCCGTCCCGGCGAGCGGATAGCGCAGCGGTACCCGCAAGAACAGGAAGAAGAACACGGCCAGCAACACCACATGACCCCACACGCTGGCCTGCACGACGGCTTCGTACTTGCTCGGATCGAGGTTCATGTCGAGTTGGTAGAAGTAGCGGAAGATGCCGATTCCCAGTGCGGCATCGGCCACGAGATACGCGGCGATCCAGAACCATCGGATCTGAAACAGCACCAGGAACGGCAGCAGCCACAAGGTGTACTGCGGCGAATTCACCTTGTGCAGCAAGATGAATCCGCACAACATTGCCGCGCTCACCGCGATCCACGGGAAATAACCGTCGCGCACAAAGCGTCGCCAGCCCAGATACATCGCCAACGCGAACGACAACAGGATCATCAGAGGGGACAGGATGCTCACCAATGCGTCGTAGTCCGCGTTGAGTTCGCGTACACCGAAGCCGTAGAACGGTCGAAGACCCCAGAACCACAGCGAATTGGTGGTGATGTCGGCGCTGCGCTTCTCCTGGAAACTGAAGGACGCACGCCAACCGTCGTACGAGATGAGGGCAAACGGAAGGTTGACGAGAACCACCGTCGCCACCGCGGCACCAGCCGTCATCAGCGCGCCGCGTACGTCGTACTTCTTGCCGTCTCGGCCGCGTGTCAGGACATACGCGAGAAGCGGAAGAACAAAGATTCCCGGATACAACTTCAGGCAGAAACCGATGGCCAGGATGATCGACGCCAGTATCGCCCGCGTCCGAAAAGGTATGCGCTCGAACGTCATCACGAAGATCGCGCCGACGCTGGTTGCGACAACGGGCAGCTCCCAGTTGTGGAACGCGTACAACACCAGTGGCGGGGTGGCCGACCAGATCAACGCGTACGCGCCGCTCATCCGGCCAAGCATCCACGCCGTCAGCAAGCCGAACGGGGCCAGGATCAACGCGGAATGCAGCAGGAACTCGGCATCGTTGTGGGATCCGATTCCGCCCAGCCACATCAGGATTCCGCTGAGCACCGGATACTCGACGGTTCCGCCGTAGAGGAAACCTTCTGGCGTGATGCCTCCAGTGACAAACGGAAAGAGGTGCTGGTCGATGCCGCGTCCGAGCCACAGAAGCTGGATGTCGGAGTAACAGACGCGGACGTTCTTATCGACATCGAAGGCAAGGCTCCGGCCGTCCGGCGCGAAGGGCGCGCCGGCGCATCGCGCCTTGTTGAAGTAGCCCAGAGTCATGGCCAGCCCGCAGAGACCGACGACAAGCGTCAGGATCGACGCCGAGGTTTTCCGGTCCGTTCGCATGAAGCCCACCCTAGGGGCTCGCGCTGCAAGACGGTTCGACGAGCGTCCGTAAGCGTTCTGGGCGTTTCCTGTGATCGGGGACGCGATTTCGCTGGTCAGGGGCACCTCGTGTAACCTACGAGGGTTGCTGACGCAACGACCCTCCTGCCACGGATAGTCCGTGGCCGTTTTCACTTAGTCCACAGGAGGTGATGAGGTCTTATGCGTCATTACGAATTGATGGTCATCCTTGACCCCAGCCTGGACGAGCGCACTGTCGCTCCTTCGCTGGATACGTTCCTCAATGTTGTGCGCCAGCACGGCGGCACGATCGACAAGGTCGATGTCTGGGGTAAGCGTCGTCTCGCCTACGAGATCCTGAAGCATGCTGAAGGTATCTACGCGGTGATCGACATCAACGCCACTCCCGCCACCGTTGCTGAGCTCGATCGTCAGCTCGGTCTGAACGAGTCGGTTCTGCGCACGAAGGTTCTGCGCCACAACAAGTGATTTCTGTCGGTAGCGAACTCTAACCTCGCACCCAACAGACTTACATCAAAAGCAGGAGGAACCACATGGCTGGCGACACCATCATCACCGTCATCGGAAACCTGACGGCTGATCCTGAGCTTCGTTTCACCCCGGCGGGTGCTGCGGTGGCAAACTTCACGGTTGCTTCCACACCCCGCACCTTCGACCGTAATTCCAATGAATGGAAAGACGGCGATGCGCTGTTCATGCGTTGCAACATCTGGCGCGAAGCAGCCGAGAACGTCGCGGAGAGCTTGACCCGTGGCTCACGAGTAATCGTGAGCGGCCGGCTCAAGCAGCGTTCGTACGAAACTCGTGAGGGCGAAAAGCGAACTGTCGTCGAGCTCGAAGTTGATGAAATCGGTCCTTCACTGAAGTACGCCACGGCAAAGGTCAACAAGGCCAACCGTGGTGGCGGCGGTGGCGGCGGCAACTTCGGAGGTTCCTCCGGCGGATCGGGCGGCGGACGTCCGAGCGCTGCACCTTCCGGTGGAGACGATCCGTGGGGCAGTGCCCCTCCGGCTTCGGGCTCCTTCGGTGGCGGCGGCAACGACGAACCGCCTTTCTGATCCGTACCTGATCAGGGACATCCAGAAAAGAGCAAAGACATGCCGAAGCCGCCCTTGCGCGACAAGGTTATGAAGAAGAAGGTCTGCACCTTCTGCAAAGAGAAGAACACGCAGATCAACTACAAGGACACGACGTTGCTGCGTAAGTACGTCAGCGACCGCGGAAAGATCCGTGCTCGTCGTGTCACCGGCAATTGCGTCCAGCACCAGCGCGACGTTGCCATTGCCGTCAAGAACTCACGTGAGGTAGCACTGCTGCCTTACGCCACCGTGGCTCGCTAAGGAAAGGGAGGAAAGAACATGAAGCTCATCCTCACCGCTGACGTGGACAACCTCGGTGCGCCTGGCGACACCGTCGAGGTCAAGGACGGCTACGGCCGTAACTACCTGCTCCCCCGCCGGCTGGCAATCGTCGCTACTCGTGGCGCCGAGAAGCAGGTCGAAGGAATCCGTCGTGCACAGGAACTGCGCGCAGTGCGCGGCCTGGACCACGCCAAGGAGCTCAAGGCCGCTATCGAGGGACTCGAGTCCGTAACGCTGTCGGTCAAGACCGCCGGTGGTTCGGGCAAGCTCTTCGGTTCCGTTACCGCTGCTGACGTCGCTGCTGCGATCAAGGCTGCCGGTGGACCGGTTATCGACAAGCGCACCATCGCGTTGCCGAAGGCTCACATCAAGAACACGGGCAAGCATGCCGTGTCCGTGAACCTGCATCCCGATGTGGTTGCCAAGTTCAACCTGAACGTCGTCGGCGCATAGTCGATTCGTTCTCCGGGCGAGCCCCGCACACTTCGGTGTGTGGGGCTCGACCTTTTTGTGCACATAGCGACTCGATCCGGGGTTGGGGATAACTGTCACAGTGTGACGTTCAACTTGTTGATCCATGATCATTTGGGCTCCGCAACACGCCCGACACGCCGACGCGCCGACTGTCGAGATAGTTTTTTCATCAACAGGTGTGTGAAATTGCACATGCACATCTACCTGGGGTTTTATGGGAAACACCAAAAGTTGTCCCCAGGTTATCCCCAGATGGTGCACACGATTTTTCAGGAGTTTCCACAATTACTCCACAGATTCATCCACAGGGTCGTTTGTTTGTGGGCTGGCAAGTCCCTAACGTCGTCTCGGCGTCTATCTACCGACCGGTGATTTTCCGCCAGCACGATGTCGGTGGGGGCAGGTACAAATAGTGAGGGCCCTGCGTTTTTCTCGCAGTGTCATCGAGTGTTTTACGGGAAGGTCTCTCTGATGGCTGTTGTGGATGATCGAGGACCTTCCGACTACTCCGGACAGGATTACCCGGGGCCTCCCGAGTCCGAGCCTGATCAGGAATTCGGCCGCCAACCACCCCAGGACATGGTTGCCGAGCAGTCCGTCCTCGGCGGCATGCTGCTGAGCAAGGACGCCATCGCTGACGTCCTCGAGGTCTTGCGGCCAGGCGACTTCTACCGGCCGGCCCATCAGTCCGTCTACGACGTGATCCTGGACCTCTACAGCCGCGGCGAGCCTGCCGACCCGGTGACCGTCTCGGCTGAACTGGACCGTCGCGGTGAGCTCCGCAAAATCGGTGGCGCTTCGTATCTGGTGACTCTCACCCAGACAGTGCCCACCGCTGCCAATGCCGCCTACTATGCCGAGATCGTGGCCGAGAAATCGGTGCTACGACGCCTCGTCGACGCCGGCACCCGGATCGTTCAATACGGCTACGCCGGCACCGACGGCCAGGATGTCGCCGAGGTTGTCGACCGCGCGCAGGCCGAAATCTTCGAGGTCACCGAGCGTCGTACCACCGAGGACTTCGTGCCCCTCACCGAACTCCTCCAGCCCACGATGGATGAAATCGACTCCATCGCCAGCCGCGGTGGCATCTCCCTCGGCGTGCCCACCGGGTTCAAGGATCTCGACGAAATCACCAACGGTCTTCACGCTGGTCAGATGATCATCGTTGCGGCTAGACCTGGAGTCGGGAAATCCACCCTAGGAATGGATTTTTTGCGTTCCTGCTCCATCACCCATGGCATGGCCAGCGTCATGTTCTCCCTGGAAATGAGCAAAACCGAAATCGTCATGCGTCTGCTCTCCGCCGAGGCAAAGATCAAGCTCGGTGACATGCGTTCCGGCAAGATGACCGACGACGACTGGACCAAGCTCGCGCGTCGTATGAGTGAGATCAGTGAGGCGCCGCTGTTCATCGACGACTCCCCCAACCTTACGATGATGGAGATTCGCGCAAAAGCTCGACGGCTCAAGCAGAAACACGATATTCGCCTGATCGTCATCGACTACCTGCAGCTGATGAGCTCGGGTAAAAAGGTCGAATCGCGTCAGCAGGAAGTTTCCGAATTCTCCCGTAGCCTAAAGCTTTTGGCGAAGGAGCTCGAAGTTCCGGTTGTCGCAATCTGTCAGCTCAACCGTGGTCCTGAGCAGCGAACCGACAAGCGCCCCCAGGTTGCCGACCTTCGTGAATCGGGCTCGCTGGAGCAGGATGCCGATATGGTCATCCTGTTGTACCGCCCTGATGCGACTGAGCGCGACGATCCTCGCGGTGGTGAAGCCGACCTGATTCTCGGTAAGCACCGTAACGGTCCGACCGCCACAATCACTGTGGCGCACCAACTTCACCTGTCCAAGTTCGTGGACATGGCGCGAGGCTAGCAATGTTGTCGAGATGCAGCGCAGATTAGCGAGACACGCCCCGCTACTTTGACGGGTCTTGGGCGAGTCGCCGAAGTTCGTCAAAGTATGTGCGTCGGACCGCGCGGTAGGTCGAGGTGGCGGGGAAGATATTGGCGGAGCAAACCATTGATGGTTTCGTTGCCGCCGCTATGCCTCTCGTCAGGCAGGCGTAGACGGCGCGTGATCGTCGAACTCATCGCTCTTGGCGGCATGCTTGGCGCGAAGGGCCTCGAGTTGGGCAGACTTGGCCGCGGCCATGCGTTCGCGGGTGGCGGCGGTACGAGCCGGAGCCGGTGCCGGGGCGGGGTCGACGAGGTCGGCGTCGAGGTCGGCGTCGAGGTCGGGGCGACGCGCCCCGGGAGGCGCCCCGACCTCGACGGTGTGCATCGCCTGGCCCAGCAAGATGAACGGGAGGATGAAGACCCAGAGGAAGATTGTGTACTCGCCGCTGTGGAAGAACACGGCCAGGTAGATGCCGTAGCTCAGGAACGCGGTGCCGATGAGACCGTTGACAACGCGGCGGCCGGGGTGCAGCTCGGAGGTCACCAGCGCCAAAACGATCACGCCGATTCCGCTGACGAACAGCGCCGTCACATAGAAGCCGAACACGTATTTCCCCCGTCACGAGCGGATAGAACGATGATCACCCTAGATCACCGGCGCCGGGACCTCTAACGTTTCGCTAATCTTCGCTGCATCTCGACACAACTGCTGCTGCCCCGCTGGAAAATTGGCGGTGTGCGTTGCTGCCGAGTGCGTCGGACCTCCACCACGTTGGTGGACGATGACCTCTTAAAGTGGAGAAAAAGCAGCGAAGTCGATCTGCCGACGAGCGTTGGACAGTGCAGTGACCACGCAGGTGCCGAGCGGGCCTTTCCTGTCGTAGAGGGTGGCAGTACCGATCGAAATTCCCTCGGAGGCAACAGCATTGTCTGCGCGAAGACCCAGTTCGTAACCGAGAGGCAGTCGCGACAACGTGAGGGTCATGTCCGCATTGATGTACCCGGCACCCTCGGATCCCCAATGGCATATGAGGTTTGCGGTGTCACCGAGCACCGCGGCGCGTTGGAACGGCGAGATCGGTTCCCCGTCCACGAGCGCAGGCAGGCTGTGCCACGCATTTTTGCGGTCGCCATTCTGGTTCGCTGCAAAATCGTGTGTCCACTCACGGTCGCTACTCTTGAACAGCGGCGGCGACCCCAGCGGCGAAACGCATCCTTCCGGAGGCACCGGAAGGTCCAGTACCGGACTCCACACACGACCGGCCGGCTCCGATCCAGTAGTCAGGAACACCACCGAGGCTCGTGCCCGCACTTGCTCGTCCTGCACGATGAAAGCATCCGCGGCGGTGATTCGCGTGCCTTGGCGGACAACCTCGCTGCGTACCTCGATCGGGGCAGTCGAGACCGGCTTGAACAAGTCCACTGTCAGCCGGGCCGGAACGAAGCCGGTCGGGCAGTGAGTCTCGAGCTGGCGAGCGAGTAAACCACATACGGCATGACCGCCGACCTGGGTCGGTGCCCAGGCGCTGACCGCCAACTGCTCCGCTATGAGTAGCTCCCCGCGTTTGGTGAAGAAACTGACCATCGTTGCCGACTTCCTTTTCAGTTCATCTCGTCTGCTCGAATATTTCGAAACGTAACATGTTCTAGTTTATTCTGGGTGAATATCGGTTTGCGATACCGATTCCAGGAAGGCTGAACAGTGTTATGAGACAACGCTTTCAGCGTGAACACCCACCACAGGCTCGCCGGCCTCGCCATGCGTGCTGACCGTGCTGTCGACGCTCCTGTGATCATGCGGCGCAGGTTTCGTTCGCAGATCGCTGGGGCCGCGACGTCTGCGGCCCCAGCGCGTTCTCATTCGAAATGGTTCAGTTGGCGGAGGGATCCGTTCTCAAGCTTGACGGCCGACCATGTCGAGAGCGGCGAGGTGACTGAAGAGCATGCTGGTTCCGATCGGGTTTCCGCCGCCGGGATAGACGGTGCCGCTGGGTGCGGCCATCGTGTTGCCTGCCGCGTAGAGGCCCCGAATCGGATTGCCGGCGGTGTCGAGTACCCGCGCTGCGGTGTCGGTCCGCAGCCCTCCCTTCGTGCCGAGGTCGGAGATGCCGAAGGTGGCTGCGTGATATGGGCCGCTGTCGATTGCCACCAAGGGTGATTCACCATTCGTGAACGCACGGTCGTAGGCCTCGTCGCCGCGGCCGAAGTCTTCATCGACACCCTTGGCGACCATTGCATTGAACCGGGCAACTGTTGCGACCAGATGATCGGCTGGCACACCGATCTTCTCGGCCAATTCCTCGAGGGTGTCAGCTGTGTGCCACAGGCCGGCCGCCTCGTACTTCTCGGTCTCGACCGTGGAGACGTTGGTGGCCCGAACCGGTGGACGCTCGCCCTCCTTGTTGTCGTAGATCATCCAGTACGGCAGAGTGACCGAGCCATCCTCCATCTGGTCGATGACATCACGGCCGAGGCGGTCGTAGGCCGACGACTCGTTGACGAACCGCTTGCCGTCCTGATTGACAAAGATGCCGCCGGTGAACCACAGCGCAAACACCGAGCGGCCGTCCGGATGAGTCATCCCCGGAGCCCACCAGGCTTCACTCATCAGGTCGATGTCGGCACCGACTGCCATTCCAGCCTGGTGTGCCCCGCCGAGGTTGCCCCGGGGGCTCACGGTGTCGCGGGCGGTGCCGGGCACACCGTATTTCAGGCGAAGCTCATCGTTGCCCTCGAAGCCGCCGGCCGCGAGCAACACGCCTTTGCTGGCCCGGATCGCGCGGCACTCGCCGTGGTGATCGACAATTGCGCCGACGACAACACCCTCCTCGACTACGAGCTCGACAAGTGGTGTGTTCAACCGCAGGTCGGCGTTCGGATACTTCGCAATTGCTTTGAGGAGTCGACCGATGAGCGACTGGGCCCCGACCAGCACGTCGGGTAGCGGAGCCCCAAGACGTTCCGTGTCGAGAGGTCCTCGCATCGACGCGCGGAGGTCTCCCACCTCTACTGCCGGAATCGGCGTCGGGACGATGTGTCGCTGGCCGTCGAGTCGGGCCTTCGGCGCTTTACCGAAATAATCAGGCCACGGCCGCATTTCGAACTCGAGGTTCTCATCCTGTTCGAGGTATTCGATCAGCGGTGCTCCACCCCGGACGTACGTGTCCTGCAATTCGCGCGGGGTGCGGTCGCCAACTACCGCGTGGTAGTACTCGAGCGCGTCTTCGATCGTGTCGTCGGTGCCGGCACGCTGCAGGACCGGGTTGCATGGGAACCACACACCGCCCCCGCCGGAGTAGGCGGTGGTGCCCCCGAACTTGTCGGTGGACTCGACCAAGATCACCTCGAGTCCTTCTCTCGCCGCGGTATATGCGCCGGTGAGGCCTCCGCCACCCGAACCCGCTATCAACACGTCGCATTCTTCGTTCCAGTTGACCATCGTCACTGTCCTTTCGATTGATACTGATTTTGATGGAAGAGGGCCAACGCCCCGGGTGTTGTGTCGACAGGCGAGGAGCGTCTCAGCGCATCGGTTGGGAAACCGTCGCAGAAGAGTTCATACAAGAAGATGAATTGCATGCCATGGCAACCCCGCCAAAACTCTATAGAGAATATCTCTCGGAAACCGTTGTGTCGCAGTCAAAATTCTCGGCCGATGGGTTCACTTCCTGCAGCGCCTCACGCCGACAATAGGTGATCACACCTATTGCGACAAGCGAACTCCGAAGCGGAATATGAACATCTCGCGCGCTGTGTCGAACAGTATCGGCGTATCGGCGAAACCGAGAATCAAAAGACCAGCTCGCAGCGTTATGAAAAATACATTAACGGCGTAATATGCGGGGCAACAATATAATTGAAAATCTGTACTAAACTTCGTCGAGACTCGTCAGAGTTGGAGCGCGAGGTAGGTTGGATGAAGGCAAGACCTGATTCGGTTCGACGAACTAGGGATCTTCTCCGGGCCGCGGTGCTGCGTGGAGATTTCGTTGACGGCATCCTTCCGGGCGAGCGCGAACTCGTAGGTTCCTATTCGGTGAGTCGGGGGATCGTCCGCGAAGTTCTGACGCTCCTTCGGGACGAAGGGTTGATCGCGCGGACTCAGGGCGTGGGCACGCACGTGGTCGCCCCTACCGCGCACAGGCGTCTCGAGGACATTCAAGACACTGCAGAATCGAAGAGCGACAGTCTCTTCAATGAGAGATTGCGGCTGACATCGTTCGAGAGCACAGTGATCTCAGCGCCCGGTGCTGCATCGAGGGCGCTCGAGGTGCCAACAGGAACACCATGTTTGCGCGTGGACTACGCGGCGGGCACGATCAGTGGAGACGTAGACGCCGCAGCCACCAACTACGTGTTGTTCCCGGAAGCGCAGCGATTGATTGACACTCCCTTCGTTGTCGACTGGTATGCCTACCTCTCGAGTGCCGGAGTGAAAATCGGTGGGTCCGATTTCACGGTCAGTGCGGTGCTCTCAGATGAAACTCTGGCGTCGGTATTGAGAACCACCGAGGGGGCGCCCTTGCTGTTGTTGGAACAAACCATCCGAGACATGTCGGGGCGAGTCTTCAACTACGCGATTGCCCATGCACGACCTGACCGCTTGCGGGTCGTTTCCCATTCCGTGCGGGGCGCAGCGACTTTCGACAGGACAGCTGTCCCTGAACGAGGCGAAAGACCGAACCGAATCCAGTGACTGCCTAAGTGTGTGCGATGGCCGTGCTGAGACCGGCCGTCGTCGCGGGGTGCCAGCTGAGGCGTCGTGCGACCTGGTGGTCACCAACCTCGACGGTGGCGTTCGGGCGCGCCCCCGGCAAAAGCGTTCAAGGCAGTTGGTTGATGCTCGGACCGGCTGGCCTAGCGGCATGTTCTCACTGAGTGAGACCTGGGACACCCTGGTGTGCGTTGGATCGTAATCATGACGCAGACGGATCGCCAGTGTCTGTGCGAATGGCGGTGTTTCGGCTCGTTATGTACTAGTTCATGGAGACTGATGCTGCTGTCCATGTGTGCGCGGTGGTTGTAGTTACGGATCGGATGTGGCCGACTCGCTGCTGCCAGGCCCTTCCTGTTGGATCTGCCGTCTCGATAGCACAAAAATGTGAAAACTACTCCGGCACAGCGTAACCCGCATTTTGCTCCCAGGTATGGACGAAGTCTGCGTTCCTTCGCCTTGTCTCCGGTGAAACAAACACATGCACAAATATTCAATCCTGCACTTGCAATGAATAGGTGCGGCGTAATTCCCCGATGAGGAGTCAGAAATGGCACAGGTTGAGACCGTTCGAGGTTCGATTGATACGTCCGCGCTCGGACGAACCTATATGCACGAGCACATCTTCATTCTCAACACCGAGATGCAACAGAACTTTCCAGAGGAATGGGGAGACGAAGACGATCGCGTCGCGGACGCGGTCGCGAAGTTGCGGGCCCTGGCGGCGCAAGGTGTGCAGACAATTGTAGATCCAACAGTGGTTGGACTGGGCCGTTACATACCGCGGGTTCAGCGTATCGCCGATCAGGTACCCGAGTTGAACATTGTGGTAGCCACTGGCTGCTACACCTTCACCGACGTCCCGTTCTACTTCCAACATCGGGGGCCGGCGCTCAATGCAGTGATGGGCGCGGAGGTTCCTGACCCGATGGTCGATCTTTTCGTCAAGGACATCACCGTGGGCATTGCCGACACCGGAGTCCGTGCCGCATTGCTCAAGTGTGCGATCGATGCTGAAGGGCTCAGGCCGGGTGTGGAACGGGTAATGCGCGCAGTGGCGAAGGCGCACCACCTGACCGGCGCCCCGATTACGGTGCACACTCATCCGGAGAGTAAGACGGCCCTCGACGTCAAGCGAGTGATGTGTGACGAGGAAGGCGTCAAGCCCGAGCGGATTGTGTTGGGCCACAGTGGCGATAGCACGGATCTAGATCATTTGAC
The DNA here is from genome assembly GCF_002300185.1 of Rhodococcus sp. ACPA4. NCBI lineage: Bacteria > Bacillati > Actinomycetota > Actinomycetes > Mycobacteriales > Nocardiaceae > Rhodococcus > Rhodococcus sp. ACPA4. The sequence goes on along the minus strand of NZ_NSDY01000001.1, from coordinate 4,358,149 downwards.
TGAACTGGCGGAGAGCGGATTCATACTAGGAATGGATCGATTCGGTCTCAACGTCAATGTCTCTTTCGAAGAGCGGGCGGACACGCTGGTCGAGATGTGTCGACGGGGGTACGCCGAGCAGATGGTGCTCTCGCACGACGCGAACTGCTTCTTCGACTGGATGGACCCTGCGCTCAAGGACATGATGCCGGGGTTCGACTACCTGCATATCGAAAAGGAGGTCCTCCCGTACGTGCGTGAGCAAGGCGTCACCGAGGAGCAGATCACGGCGATGTTGTTCGAAGTTCCCCGCCGCTACTTCGAGAACGTCAGCACTTACTAGAGTGAGTTCTCGCGCCGCCGTACTTCTGGGCGAAGACGCTACGTCAGCCCGGAAGTATCGACGCGGCACCGTCAAGTTGTTGAGATCACCTGAGCGGCGACGATGCGGTGGCGTCGTCGATGTCGCTGAAAGTCATTGTCTGGGCGTGCCTCGTGCGATTCACAACCGGGCTCAACGATGATGCGTGGGTCAGTCTTCGGTGGTCCACGCCGAGAGCGCGGCCCGCTCGTCCGCGGACAGGCGACGCAGCGTACCGGCGTCAGGGTCGGCGAACGCGAGTTGGGTTGTGGCGGTGACCGCGGGCTTCGAGTCCGGCGCGGCGTGTGCGGAACGAACCTCGTAGCGGAGGGTGACATCGACGGCGCGGAGCTTCTCGATCCACATGGTGACCGCGAGTGGGCTGTCGGAGTGCTTGAGCGGGGTGCGGTACCGGACCTCGATCCCGGCGACGACGGACGTCTCGAAAAGGTGCGCGATCTCGGGGCCGGCGGAGAGCAGAGAGTCGATGCGGGCTTCCTCGAGGAGCGTCACCATGCGGGCGTGGTTGACGTGTTTGAAGATGTCCATGTCGGACCACCGGACGATGACATGTGAGGTGTAGGTGCGGGCGGTCATCGGTGGAAATCTCCTCGGCTCGTGGTGAGGTTGTCATTGTCGCAGGGCGGATGGCTTCTGGTGGAGACTTGCCCAGCCAGGCTTCGCGAGCCGTGATCCGATCAACGTCCGCTAGATCAGTGCGCCGGAATGCACCCAAGCACTCTCAGGGAGGCGCACCCCGCCATCCGGGAACGACTTGTGTGCAGAATTACCCACACACGCCGGCTAGGGTCCGGATCGGACACCTTCACCGATGTGGAAATATTGCCGCTACGGGTGGTCGAGTAGCGCCGCGACATCCAGCGGATTCGGCCACTGCATGGATTGCTCAGGAAGGGACTGCAAGCCGTCGGCGATGATCCACACTGTGCCCGTTGCGTCGACCGTGATTGCCGGTCGGATTGCGAAGATCGGTGCGCTTTTCACCGGTTCGAGGGTGGCGGCATCCAGGAGCGTGAGCAGTCGATACCGTCGTATCGGATCACAGTCACCTGGCCGCTGTCCGATCGGAGAGGCGTCGCTCGATGGATGAGCCACCGTACAAACATAGGTGCCAACCTGCCTGACGTGGAACGGTTCCCAATCGAGATCGTATTCATCGCCCAGTGACAGGTCGGGGAGGATCGTTGACGCCGTACCGTGATTGAACAGCCGCAGCGGGGATCCAGCGAGGAAGAGACGCTGCCGACGCGGGCCTGGAATCGATGACAGGACAGGCCCTGTGGTGACGTCACCAGCAGTGGTAACCCGCATCAGCCGTCTGCTCGATTCTCGATCGGATACTCTCGCCTCGAGTAGTACGAGAAACGAATCACCCTCTACAGCAATACTGTTGACGTACTCGTCCGGAGCCTTCACTGCAATCGGATCCGCCCCCGGTGTGTGCAACCACCACACTCCGCCCGGTGAGCAGGCCAGCAAGATTTCCCCGACGACAGCACCGGCGTGTACCGGGACGTCGCTGACGCGGCAAGGTTCGAATCCTGTTGTGCATCGATAGGTTCCGTCTGTACCGGCCACCCAGCACCCGCCCGGGGTGGCCCACACGTGCCGTGAAACTCCGGTCGGCCCGGGTAGGACATGTTCGGTGGCAACATGTTCGGAGTCGATACTGGCCACGATTGGGAGTCCGCTGTCGACCGTCCACAGCACATCTCCCGCCGCACTCACATCACCCGGAACGAAACGCGGCCGAACGGGGTGGGGTGGGACGTCGTCGAGGTCGAGTTCGATCCATGCCCCGCTTTCGCGATCCACCTCGTATACGTCGTCGCGCATGAACACGTCGGTGTCGAAGAACCGTGGTGATTCGGTGACCTCGCGCAGTGAGCGGTGTCCTGGCACGATCGCCCACCTGTGACTGTCGGGTTCTCGCCGGTATCGCAAGCTGAGCAACTGGACCCGCGTCACACGGCCACGCACTCGTGAAGTGATCTGGTGACTCAGCGTTCCGTAGAAGCGGCCGCTCAGCTCTACGTGGCCGGAGCGCGGGTGAAATCCTCGCCACGACGCCTCCCACCCGTCACCGCGTAGCACCCCGCTCCATTCCCAGCGGCGCGGTGAATCCTCCCCCGTGTACTGGAAGATCGGGGGATGCCCATCGGCTATGAGGACCGCACGAATCGTTACGGCGTCGATGTTCTCGGCCGGGAGTTCCGTGAAGTGAAGTGGGAAGTCGAGCACCATGCCGATCTTCGGTGGCGGTATCTCCCCATCTTCGATAGCGAGTCCTTCGATCTGCACGGCGAGCGTGCGGTGGCGGCTCATGCGCCTTTCGGTGAAGTCATAGCGTCGACAGTACCCAGCGTCAATCGGCGCGTAATGACTGGCGACATAATTGCCCCAGTAGCCTTGTGCCATGACTGGGCCGTAAATGGGAAGACCGATGGCGCTGCCCTTTCCCCCGATCGTCGAGCGCATGAGCGATCTGGCTGACGCGGCTTCGTTCTCCGTGCAGACGAACACGGGTAGACCGTTGAGCTTCGCACCGGATTCGGTGGCTGACGTCGACGTCTTTCTCGGCGAGATCGCCATCGAAGTTGAGGGCAGCGACGAGCTGGCGGAGTTGATTTTCAAACTGGGTGGCTGGCCAGTCGTGAAACTGCCTTCGGGGTACTACGCGAATCCGATCGACAAGGCTTTCAAGCGCGTGGATAACGGGTCCCAGGACAGCCTTGTGTCGTTCTGGACGGCAGCTGTTGGTGTCTGGGAACTACTTGTCCTGCACCGGAATCGCCCGCGAGATCAGCTCCGAGATCTTTGTCGCCGGCAACTCCCCGTCCGGTGCCTGCGTGATGTTTGTCAGGACAACGATGATCGTGCCGTCTGATTCTCGACGCGTCGTTTGGGTTTGGTAGCCGCTGATATGGCCCTGGTGTCCGGTGAGTCCGTTGAGCTTCGCGATGCCCATTCCGTAGGGCATCGCTCCGCCGGTGACGAAGTCGAGTCGTTCTTCTTGCATTTCGGGATCCAAGAGATCCCCGGCAACGAGGGCGCGGCCCCAGATCGCCATATCGTCGGCAGTGCAAATGGCTTCGCCCGCACCGAATCCCCAGGAGGGATTGGAGTTCGTCACATCGATCAAATCCGGTTTCGGTGCCGGCGGGCTCGGGTTGTCCCACTCAGCGCCGTACTGATAGCCGCGGCTGTACGGGACGGAAAGCGTCGAATCTTCCTGCGCCGGCATCGAACAGCCGGTCATCTGCAAAGGGCTGAAGATGCGATCCTGCACGAGGGCGCCAAGTGAGGCACGGCCGTGCTGTTCGGCGATAAGACCGAGCATTACGTAGTTGGTGTTCGAATAATCCCAGCCCGCCCCTGGCGCAAACTCGGCCGGTTGACCGACCGTGGTAGCGAGGAGTTCCTCCGGACTCCACACTCGTGCAGGATTGTTCGCAAGATCATTCAAGAATTGGTCGGGCGTGTAGGTAGGGATGCCCGACGTCATGTTGAGTGCTTGCCTGATGGTGGCACCGTTGGTATCAAGCGTCGGAAAGTAGGGTGCCAGTGCATCATCGAGGCCGAGCTTGCCTTCTTGGGCGAGCTGCAGGACCACCGTAGCGGTCAGTGTCTTACTGATGCTCCCGATTCGAAAGTGGTTCTCCACCTTCATAGGTTCGTTCGTGTCGATATTTGCGACGCCTGCCGCGATCTTGTAGGTGCCTCGATCGGGACTGGCGACAATGGCAACCAATCCAGGTATCCCCATTTCCTCCATCTGCTCGTTGATGACGGGTAGTACCGCGGACTCGAGCGAGGTTTGTGCAGAATCGGATTCCGTTGATGTCGAATTGGTTTGGCTGGCTTCTCCTCTCGCGCAGGCTGTCAGCGTCACCATCACAATCGCGAGTGTCGTGACTGTGAGTTTCATGGCATCTCCCTGAAGTTGACGACGTCGTCGTTGAGCGGAAGTTGGTTGGTTCGTTCACCGGCATTCGGCCCCGTCACGAAAGCGTCTGTTGCAGTGCATGCTCGGAGCATCAGGCAGCGGGCGGAAAGTCGACGATGGTGGAATACAGAGGGAGCTGATTCTCGCGCTCTCCGGCATCGGGACCCTCCGAGACATTGACGAAAATGCCTTCGCCGGTAGAAGAAGCCTCCACGCCTACAGCTCCGACGAACGTGAACCGGTCGATCTCGTATGCGACGTTGTCACCCGACAGCGGTAGCGGCGCTCGAGACACGTGAAAGTGGAGGTGCGGCGCAGTCGTGTTCCCCGAGTTGCCGAGTTTGCCGATTACCTGCCCTCGGGTGACCGTGTCACCGACCTTTACCGACGCGCTACCCGGGATCATATGCGCGTAGAAGGCGAAGTTCCCGTCACCGATGTCGATAATGACGTAGTTTCCGGCCAACTGATCAACGGCCACGCCCTCCGGAAGGATCTTGGGCGGAACATCCGGCATGTCCGACACCACGGTCACGACCTTGCCGTCGGCCACGGCCAACAGTTCGGCGCCGTATCCGGAGTAGTCCTCGTTTCGGGTTCCGTCGCCGACGGCGACTGCGTTGGCCTGATTGGTTTGCATCCAGTCGATGGCATAGCGCTCGGCGCCGTTCATCCTGCCGCCCAACGCCATCACTACACCTCGGTGCGCATTCATCACGCAACAGCTGTTGTCGGCAATCCAACCATCACCGGCAACCGGCGGCCCGATGATGACGGGCGAGGCCCCACTTGTACGAACCGTCCCGCCGATCTGGGTAGTGCTGTCCGGGTACAACGCGCCGTGTGCTTCCGATCCGGGCGTCGCCGCGCCGAGCGTGGCGCTGATGCGGTGTGTCACTTCGGCCGGAACATCGTCGCGGCTGTCGTAGACGTCATCGAGAAGGAGCACCACCGTGCGACCCGCGGCTATGTCGCCGGACGCCGGCGGAAACTGGAGAGTCCGTGCTGCCACCTCTGCTTGTCCTGCGGTGGTGACGACCATGCCGTCAGGCCCGTCGGCGAGGGTCTCGACCTGCGTGATCGTCACCGGGCGAGGTGTGACGTTGAGCAGCTGGATCTCGTAGGCCACATGAACTTTCCCGTCGGTGCCGGTGACCGGAATCGGATCCGGTCCGAGAGTGTTGATCACCAACGGCGTCGCCACATCTTTGTCGAGGGGATACCCCGGCGGAACCCCGCCGCGAGGATCGACGGTCGGTGTCGAAGCTGTCGTCGAGTCGGTGGAATCGATAGATGAACATGCCGCCAGCAGGGCTGCGCATGCAACGAGAACTATTGGGGCCCTTCGCATTGTCGGTGTCCTTACTTGGGGAAGTTGATGACGTCCGAATTGAGCGGGAGCTGATCGGTTCGCTCTCCCGCATCCGGTCCTTTCACGAGGGAATCTGTGGCCGTCGAGCCCACGAATGTGAAGCGGTCGATCTCGTAGGGCACGTTGTCGCTGGACAAAGGCGCCGGAGCCCGAGAGACATGGAAGTGCAAGTGAACCTCCGTGGTGTTGCCCGAGTTGCCCAAGTCTCCGATTACCTGGCCGCGGGAAACCTTGTCTCCGACCTTCACCGACGCCGATCCAGGGATCATGTGCGCATAGAAGGCGTAATTGCCGCCGCCAATGTCGATGATCACGTAGTTGCCACCGAGTTGATCGAACGTCAGACTTTGGTTGACTTGATGCGGCGGCTCGTCCTTCTTGTCAGACACAACTGACACAACGGTGCCGTCGGCCACCGCCAACAGCGATGCGTAGTAAGCGAAGTAGTCCTCATTCTTCGAGCCGTCACCATCGCTGGAACTGAGAACCGGGTCGTTCATATCGATACGCATCCAGTCGACGGCATAACGTTCGGTCCCGTTGATCCGTCCGCCCACAGCCATCATCGCTCCACGGTGCGATGTGATCACGCAACAGCCGTTGGCCGCCACCCAACCGTCACCGGCGAGGGGTGGCCCGATGGTCACTGGCGATCTTGCACTTGTCTTGACCGCTCCACCGATCTGAGTCACGGTGTCCGGATATCTCGCATTGAGGCCGGAATCCTGCGTGATGAAGGGGCCAAACGAGGTGACCAGCCGATGGGTCACCTCAGCCGGTACGTCCGCGCGAGTGTCGTAGACCCCGTCGAGTACCAACACAACAGTGCGCCCGACGGGGATGTCGGTAACCGGCGCCGCTTCGAAATTTGCCAACGGGAAGGTACGGGCCAGCACCTCGTCTTTCGTCAGGCTCGCTACTACCTCGCCGTCCGGTCCACCGGCCAGTATTTCGATCTCAGTGATGGTCGCTGGGCGCGGCGAGAGGTTGAGTACCGAAATTTCATAGGCGACATGGACTTTGCCGTCTGTACCGGTAACCGGAATCGGATCCGGCCCGAGTGCCGTAATGACAAGTGGCGCCATCACATCGGCATCAAGCGGGTAGCCGGGCGGGATGCCACCGCGGGAATCGACGGTCGATGTCGCCGACGATTCGGTGGAATCGGCAGCTGACGAGCAGGCCGCAAGTAGCGCGGCACATGCAACGAGGACTAGTGAAGCTCTACGCATGGATGGTGTCCTTTTATGAATAGGCAATTCCTCGCCGCCGTAAATCAGTCAGTTTCAGATCCATTCGTCGTCATGAACCCGAGAGCTGAATCAGATATGCCGGGTCGACGTATTGTTCGAGCATATGCACGAAATGCCAGTTTCATCAATGAATTTCGAATCTCGAAATTGCACGGCTGGAGAGCCGCACATGTAGTCGAGGCCACCCAAGCTCGCTCGCACACACGTGACCAGGTAATCAACGTCGTTGCATGGCCTTTCACAAAGAAATGCGTGTTTCCGGACTGGAATATTTCACCCTCCGCTTCACCCTACGTTTCACCCTCGGCTTCAGTGGGGTAGTACGAGAAATTGGCGATCCAGAGAGCAGCAGCTGCTTTCAGCTTCTCCAGCGACACCGAGGCTTGAAGAATTACACTGAGCAAGTTCGTCATTCGCACACAATCGCCTTCCGTTTCCCTCAGAGCTGGACGTTCAATCGCAGCGGGGCTGCCCGACGCCGACCCCGGCGAAATGCGCTGTCAAACAGGCGCTGTCAAGTTGTTTGGGATGCAGCAGTTTTCGGGAATAGCAGGCAATCACCCGGAGCGATCGGTCAAGCAGCGACGTTCAGTTCGGTAGCCTGATTCCATATTTGGAATCGAGCGGCTATCTCGGTGCGGTGGTCGGTGGCGGTCATACGGTGACGGGGCGAGTGGAAGTGTTGGGAGATCCGGCTGAAAACGGCGAGGAATCGTTGGGCTGAGCTGAGAGTGCGAAACCCTTTCATGGTGCGTTCGCGTTGCCGGGTCAGTTGATGGGAGTTCTCGCACCGATTGGTCAAATATTTGTTCTGCCGGTGCTCAGTTGGCGGCATCGTATTCGGGGTACTTGCGGGCAGAATCTTCGAGGAGAACAGATTGGCTGAAAATCGAGCTGGCTCCTTGGCTGTTCTCGGAAAACCGGGAACAGCTCACCGTGAGGGGCGAGCTGTTCCCAGGGTTGGATTTCGTCAGTCGGCTAGGAACTTCAGGACTTCGGGGACGAAGGTCTCGTGGTACTGGAAGATGCCGCCGTGCCCTGAGTTGGGGTAGATCGTGATTTTGGAGTTGGGCAGGCGCCTGGCCAGGTCCTCGGAGTGCTCGCTGGCGACCATGAGGTCGTTGTCGCCGTTGGCGACGAAGACCGGCGCGGTGATCTTCGAGAGGTCGTCCGGTGCGTGGAGTCCGCCGGTGGTGATGGCTCGGAGCTGCGCGATGCGGGCCTGGTTCGAGATCGGCTTGTCGCGGTCGGTGGTTCGTTCGGCGAGGCGGTCGAAGTAGGCGTTTGCGGCTTTCTTGCCCTCCGCGTTGCGGGGGAAGAAGAGGAAGTGGCGGGCGTCCTTGCGGGCCAGCGCCGCCTTGGCGTAGGCGCCGCCGACAATGAACGGCATCTTCCAGATTCCGCCGCCGCCGCGTGGTCCCGTTCCGGCAACGACCATGCGGCGTACGAGGTCGGGTGCCTGTAGGGCGATCATCTGAGCCACGGCTCCGCCCACGGAGAAGCCGAAGAGGTCGACTTTCTCGTGGCCGAGCGCCCGGATGAAGGCGATGGCGTCGGCGCCCATCTGCTCGAGGTCGGCTGGCACCTTGGAGTTGGTGCCGCCGATGCCTCTGTTGTCGAAGGCGATGACGCGGTGTTGGGTGGCGATGCCGTCGATGACGCGGGGATCCCAGTCGTCGAGGACTGCGGTGAAATGGTGCAGGAAGACCACTGGTACTTCGGAGTTGGCTCCGAGTTCGCGGTAGACGTAACGTACTCCGTCCACGTTGATGCTGCTGGTCGGCACGTCTTTCCAGGTGGTCATGAGATCTTCTTCCGTGATGTGGTTGTGGTGGAGCTCTGCTGGTGGGGTCCGCGCTGGCCAAGGCGAGCCAGGACGCCGAGCACCGACGAGATCAGGACGACCTGTCCGTGGTGGGCCGGTACCTGTCTTGGCGCCGTTCCTGCGTTCAGTGTGAGAGGAACTCGACGGCGGAGGGGGTGAACTTGTCGTGGTGTTGGAATATGCCGCCGTGCCCGGAATCGGGGTAGATGATCAGTTCGCTTCCGGGGATTCGGCGGTGCAAGTCTTCGGAGAGGTTCGACGGAACCATGCGGTCGTGATCCCCGTTGGCGATCAAGGTGGGCGCGCTGATCGCAGTCAGATCTACCGGTGTGGAGCGTCCCCATCGTTTGATGGCTTTGAGTTGGGTCTGGAATGCTTTGACCGAGACGGATGTATCGCGGTCGTCGGTCCGCTCTTCGAGTCGTTTGACGAATGCAGCAGCGGCGTGTTTGCCGGTGGTGTTGCGGTTGAAGAACAGGAATTCCTTCGGGTCGGACCGGGTCAGGGTCGCTCGCAGCAGGTCGTAATAGGTTGTGCCGGCGACCTTGTCGATGTCTTTACCGCCGGCGGGGCCGGTGCCGGTGAGGACGAGTCTGCGCACGAGTTCGGGGTGTTGGATCGTGAGTTCCTGGGCAACCATTCCGCCGAGAGAAAAGGAGAAGATGTCTACCTTTTCGAAGCCCAGAGCGTTGATGAAGGTGACGGCGTCATCGGCCATGGCCTCGATACTGTCGGGAACTTTCCCGGTGGAGGCACCGACGCCACGATTGTCGAAGGCGATGACGTGGTGGTCCTTCGCGATGGCGTCAACGATGCGCGGATCCCAGTTGTCGAGGTTCGCGGCGAGGTGTACGAAGAAGACGACGGGGATTCCGCCCTTCGGTCCGAGTTCGCGGTACGCATAGGTGACGTCGCCGGCGGTGACGGTTCGGGTGCGCGCCTTCGCGTAGGACGTGATGACGGGGCCGTTGTCGGTACTCATCGGGATGTTCCTGTTTCGGTGGTGGGTTTGTTGCGTCGGGTGTTACTGATGACAGCTTTGCCGCGGATCCGGCCCTTGCTCAGTGCCTGGAGCGCCTGCGGGGTCTGGTGGAACGGGAAGACCTGTCCGACGACAGGGCGGAGCACGCCGTCGTCGACGAGTCCTGTGATGTGGCGGAGTTGGTCACCGCTGGCGTGCATGAAGAGGAATTCGTAGCTCACGCCCAGCTTGCGGGCCTGGCGTCGGATGCCAAAGCTGAGGCCGGTGATCGCCAGGCGCAGTAGCGGATTGAGGCCGTTCTCGCGGGCGAAGGCGGGGTCCGGGGGGCCGGAGATCCCGATCGCCTTGCCGCCGCGACGCAGCACGCGCAGCGACTTTTCGAGGTTCTCCCCGCCGAGGCTCTCGAGCACGAGATCGTAATCGCGGAGGACCTGCTCGAAGTCCTGGCTGCGATAGTCGATGACGACGTCAGCGCCGAGTTCGCGGACGAAGTCCGCGTTGGCGGCGCTTGCTGTGGTCGCCACAGTTGCGCCGAGATGTTTGGCGAGTTGGATCGCGATGGATCCGACACCACCGGCGCCGGCGTGGATGAGAACTTTCTGTCCTGGCTGGACGTTGCCGCGCTCGACCAGCGCCTGCCATGCGGTTAACGCGACCAGAGGCAATGAAGCTGCTTCCTCGATGCTGATTGATGCCGGTTTGAGGGCAAGATCGGCCTCTGCGACTGCGATGCGCTCCGCGAACGTCCCGATGCGATCCTTGTCGGGGCGGGCGTAGACCTCGTCGCCGGGTTTGAAGGACCGCACTTTCGCGCCGACCTCAATGACAACACCGGCGAGATCGTTGCCGAGGATCAACGGAAGCGTATATGGGAGTATCTGTTTGAATTCGCCGGCACGAATCTTCTCGTCGAGTTGGTTCAGCCCGGCCGCGTCCACTCGCACGAGTACGTCATGCTCACCGACTACCGGCTCTGGGACGTCTGATTCTTGCAGTGGCCCTTTGTATTTGGTGACGACAAACGCTTTCATGGCGTTGATCCTTCTGCTGTGGGAACAGGCAGCTAGCGAGGCGTCGCGGTCATCTCTGTTCCGCGACGCCTCCGCTGGCTGTTCAGGCTTCGGTGGCCTTGAGCTGGGGGTAGAGCGCTTCGATGGGTGCGCTGAGTCCCGACTTGACCTGAGCGGAGGCTTCGTCGGCAAGGACTTCGTACTCGCCGGCCTCGACTGCGTCGAACACAGTGCGCACAAGATCCGCGGGCTGTGTCTTGGGATCAGTGGAGTTCGCAGCCATGGGGGTGTCGACGTAGCCGACGTGTACCCCGACGACATGCACACCCGCAGGTGCGAGTTCGAGTCGCAGGGAATTGGTCGCCGACCACAAAGCTGCCTTGGTGGCGCTGTAAATGCCGGCGACGGCGTACCAGCTCAGTAGCGAGTGGATATCGATGATGACCGACTCGTCCTTGGCAGCAAGGACCGGGGCAAAAGCGCGGGCAAGGAAGAGGGGGCCGAGGAAGTTGGTCTCGACGTTGGTGCGGATCTCCTCATCGGTGTGGGTGAGGATGCCTGGGCTGGACGGCGAGGCGCCGGCGTTGTTGATCAGAACGGTCACGTCCGGTGCGGCGGCGACGGCGGCCTGGATGGACGCGGGATCGGTGACGTCGAGGGTGAGGGGGACGATCCGCTCGTCATCCCACGTACGAGGTGTGCGCGCGGTGGCGTAAACCTTCGACGCGCCGCGGGCAAGAGCTTCGCGGACGAAGTGAGTGCCGATGCCGCCGTTCGCTCCGGTGACGAAGACGACGGATCCGTTGAGTGAAGGCATGTCAGGCTCTTTCTGTTGCGAGGATGGTGGTCAGACGCGCGCGAGTGTCGGGTAGTCGGTATACCCCGTTTCGCCACCGCCGTAGAGCGTGGTCGGGTCCACATCGTTGAGCGGGGCATCGTTGCGCAGGCGTTCGACGACGTCGGGGTTTGCCAGCGCGAACTGTCCCAGTGGCGCGATATCGGCCAGGTCGGCGTCGATGTCGTCGGCGATCTGCTCCCGCGTCCGTCCGTAGCGCACCACGAGTACCGCAGTCGGCCACACATCGCGCAGTGATCGGAGTAGTTCGTCGTCACCGACATGGTGCACGTGAAGATAGGCCAGGTTCAGTGTCGCGAGTTCTCCGACCAAGTGCCGGTATTGGGCGCGGACGCTTTCGACATCGCCTTCGTCGATGCCGCCGAGGGGCATCGACGGCGACAGACGGATCCCCACCCGGTCGGCTCCGATCTCCTCCGCTACGGCTGCGGCGACCTCGATCACGAAGCGGGACCGGTTTTCCACCGATCCGCCGTACTGATCAGCGCGGTGGTTCGAGTTCGGAGAGAGGAATTGGTGCAGCAGGTAGCCGTTCGCGCCGTGAATTTCCACGCCGTCGGCACCGGCCGCGATTGCGGAGGCGGCGGCGTGACGGAAATCTGCGATCGTGGTTTCGATGTCCGCGGTGCTCAGCTCTCGCGGCACCGGAGTTTTCTGCGGACCTGTTGCGGTGAACATGTCCTGATCGGCAGAGATGGCCGACGGCGCTACCGGCTGGCGGTGGTGTGTTGTGTTGTCGGGGTGCGACATCCGGCCAGCGTGCATCAGCTGGATGAACAACGCCCCGCGTTCGGCATGGACCGCGTCAGCGACATTCGACCAGCCCTCGATATGTGCCGGGGTGTAAATCCCCGGTGTGTTCGGGTAACCCTGGCCGTCGTCGGAGGGCTGGGTGCCCTCGGTGATGACCAGTCCGAGCGAGGCGCGCTGGCCGTAGTAGGTCGCTACGAGCGGGCCAGGGGTGCCGTCCGGATTTGCCCGGTTGCGGGTCATCGGCGCCAAGGCGAGTCTGTGCGGAAGTTCGACGCGCCCGAGAGTGAACGGCTGCCAGAGTGAAGGTGAGGTCATGAGTTGGGTGTTCCTTAGGTTGATCGGCCGGCCAGGTAGGTCACCGGCGCGAAGCAGATGTGACTTCTCGTGGGACGATCGAGATGAACACCTGAACCGCATCAATAGTGACTCTACTCAGAACTGAATGTACTCATAATTTATTCCGAAGGATATCCGTCATGTCATCCGTTCCCCAGCCAGCCGGACGGCGCGAGCGAAACAAGCAGCAGAAACTCGACCGCATCACAGCCGCTGCCAGTGAACTCTTCGCCGAGTACGGCGTCGACGAGGTCACCACCCAACAGATCGCCGAGAAAGCCGACGTCGGGACAGGGACGGTGTTCCTGTATGCCAAGACGAAGGGCGAATTGCTCCTACTTGTGCAGAACGCGAACTACAGCGGCGCACTCGAGCGGGGTCGTACAGATGCCGAAAACATCCCCGACGTACTCGAGGCGGTGATGGCGATCGTCCGACCGATCGTGCGATGCAACCGCACCCAGATCGACAACGGGCGCACCTACTTGCGAGAGATGGTCTTCGGTAACCCCGACGAACCGCACCACGCGGAAGCGCTCAACATCGTCGGCCAGACCGAGGAAGCCATCGCAGGCGTGCTGCGCCGAGGCGGACGGGTCGGTGAAGCCGATACCGCGACGCTGGCGCACGTCGTCTCGGCGATCATGTTTCTTGCGATGGCGGCAACGATCAATATGGCTCGTGGTGTCGATGAGATCGAGGAGGACATCAGGGGCCAGGTGGCCGCTCTCCTGCCGCATTGATCGCAAAGCCGACCCCGCGGAGTCTGTCGGCCGGCATTGCCTTTGCTGTCGGTGACGACGCCGTCGGAGGTGTCCGTTGGTCTGGTCGACCTTGTGGCCCAAGGGCGGTGGGACTTGTCAGGGATCGGCCAAGTGTTGTATTGGCGCAGGATCAGACTGCGCCTTCTCGACATTCACTCGATAAGTGGTACTTCCAGCGCGGCGAGGACCAATTGCGCGCGGGTCAGTTCGAGAAACGCCGAACTGCTCGGAGTCGGACCGGCGACGTAGAGATCAGCCGCGTCTTTCAGTTCCTCCAGCGATAGCTCGACTTGCTGAATTGCGCTGAGTAAGTTTGTTATTCGCACGACATCGCCTTCCATTGCTTCCTCCTGGATGCGCAGTGGCTCTCGCCCGTCGACCTAGTGGGGGAGAGTGAACGAGTTTCCAGGGGGCGGCTACGTGCCGCCCCCACGAAACATCGTGTCAATCAAGACTTGTCACGGAACCAGTACAGCTGTGGGCTGTGAATTTCCTTCGGACTTCGCGTCGGGGTGCTCGTCGAGTGCGCGGCCCTCGATATCGAGGTCGGGAATGATCTTGTCCAGCCAGCGCGGGAGCCACCATGCGCTCTTGCCCAGCAGCGCAAGCATCGCGGGCATCAAGATCATACGCACGATGAAAGCGTCCGCGAGGACTCCGACGACAAGCCCGAATGCGATCGACGCCGCGACCGCCATGGTGCTGGTGGCAAAACCGGCGAACACGAACACCATGATCGCTGCTGCCGCAACGAGAACCGGTCCGGATGTCTTGAAGCCGGATATCACCGCGTCCTTGGGCGACATTCCGCGGCTGTGCATTTCCTGGATGCGGGAGACCAGGAACACCTGGTAGTCCATGGCCAGCCCGAACAGCACTCCCACGAGGATGATCGGCAGGACGCTGAGCATCGGATCACCTTGCGGTGCAGGGATGATCGCATCCAACCAGCCCCACTGGAACACTGCGACGCTGCCGCCGAAGGCGGCGCCGACCGAGAGCAAGTATCCGAGTGTGGCGATCAACGGTACGAGTAGGGATCGGAACATGATGGTCAGTAGTACGAAGGACAGAAGGACGATCACCACGACGTATTTGATCAACGCTTGGTGCAGTGCGGCGTCCATGTCGATGCCGATTGCGGTCTCACCGGTCACTTCGAGGTGAACACCAGGCGCCATGTCTGCCCGGTCCCGAATGTTGTCGACCAGCTTCTCGGTGCTCTCGTCGATAGGGCCACCCGTCGGCACGAGGCGGAATAGTGCCGCGGTTCCGTCTTCACTGAGCACGCCCGGATCAACACTCTGTACACCGTCGAGGTTGGTGAGTTGCTCTTGCACCGCAGCGGTATTCGTTGCGTTGTCGCCTTCGGCGATCACCATCAGCGGACTTTGGATGCCGCCGAATTCTTCGACGATCAGATCGTAGGCGTGACGCTGCGTAGACGAAGGATCAAGGCCACCGGGAACGTTCTGCGCGGTTTTCATCCCGAGCAGCGGAATGGCCACGATCAGTAGGACACCGATGCCGGCGACGATCGAGATCACCGGACGCCGCACCAGGAATCCGACCCATGCTGCGAAAAATGCGTTACTACTGCGCTTTTCGTCAGCAGCATGTGACGCGACGGCAGGCACAGCTGCGACAATGTGGCGTTCCTTGCGCGGCAGCGCCCGCAGGCCGAGCGTGCGCATCAGCACCGGCAATAAGGTCAGCGACATCAGTACTGCGACAAGAACTCCGAATGCACCACCCATGCCCATGTCGGTGATGAAGCTGATCCCGACCACGCGCAGGCCGGCCAATGCGATGATGACGGTCAGGCCGGCGAACACGACTGCGGTTCCGGCCGTGCCGACTGCCCGGCCGACAGCCTTCTCGATGCTGTGACCATCGCGTAGTTCGGCGCGGAATCTTGTGAGGATGAACAGGCTGTAGTCGATGCCTACTGCCAAGCCGAGCATGGTGCCCAAGGTGATGGTGGTCGGTTCGATCGGGCTGATGGTGCCGTAGGCGAGGACCCCCAAGGTGCCGACGGCGACGCCGCTGAGCGCAACGAGCATGTTCGCGCCCGCGGCAAGAAGGGAACCGAAGGTGAGAAACAGAACGACGAATGCCACAAGGACGCCGGCAATTTCGCCGATGCCGCCTACCGAGGTCGCGGGTTCGAAGAGTTGCCCACCGACCTCTGCCACCAGGGTGTTCGGAGCGGTGTCCGCGACTGCCAAAATGGCGTCATATGCGGCATGTTGCTGATCTTCGTCCATCGCAGCGAAAATGACAGTCGAGACGGCGGTCGTCATGTCCGCTGAAACGAATGGGTTCGACGAGTCGAACGGGTCGCTGACTGTGACGACATCCGCGACAGTCGATGCAGAGTCGAGTAGACCGTCGATCTGAGTGCGCACATCGGTATCCGTCACGCTCGCGCCGCCGGTTGTCTGCATCACCAACTGCACAGTGCCCGGAGCTCTTTCGGGCTGGCCGGTGGACGGGAACTTCTGGTTCATCACCTCCATGGCCTGTGAAGCCCGGGTATCGGGAATCGACGCCGACGCGCTCTCCTCCGACGACCCACCCGAGACCAATACGCCCGCCAGCGCAAAAAGCGCGAGTAGCCACGCGAGGACGACAAGAAGTCGGTGGCGGGCGCTGAATCGCCCTATCCACGCTAGTACGAGGGGCATGATTCTCCTGACAAGAAAGTGAAAACAGTTCGCACGCAACAACTCATGCGAAGTGGACTGTTTCAGTTTCCCTGGGAAACGGCCCAACGTCGTCGTCCATCGAGACCGAAAAAACTACTGCAAATGAAGTACACCGGCCGGGGCAGGCAGCCCAACACGCGATCAGGCGACCAACCCAGCCTGATAGGCAAATACAATCAACTGGGCACGATCCCGGGCGCCCACCTTGATCATCGCGCGGCCCGCATGAGTCTTCACGGTGAACGGAGACAGGAACATGTCGGACGCAATCTCGGTATTGCTCTTGCCTGCAGCTGCGGCGATTACCACCTCGCGCTCACGAGGAGTCAGCGCAGAGAACCGAGCAGCCAGCGCCGCGTCCACTGTGCGCACGGGTTGTTCGGAGACTCGGCTGATTACCGACGCTGCAGCCGAACCCGACAGTGCGCCACCACCACTGGCTACTGCTTCGATACCAGTGGCTAGTTCGGTGGGACTGACAGCTTTGCTCAGGAACCCGTTGGCCCCGGCTTGCAGTGCTGCCAGCACTGTCGCATCGTGATCGAAGGTTGTCAGAACGATAATTTTGACCGTCTCTGCCGGCGCGAACTCGCGGATGCGTCGAATCGTTTCCACGCCATCGATGCCCGGCATACGAATATCCATCAATATGACGTCGATCTGGTCGGTCCTCGCCACTTCGACTGCCTGGTACCCGTCGGCGACATCCGTCACGACCTCGATACGGTCGTTTCCGGCGAGGATGGCACGCAGCCCTTGGCGAATCATTTCCTGGTCGTCGACAATCATTACCCGTATCACCGGATCGACCTCCCTTGGGTGGGTATGGTCGCTTTCACTGTGAACATCGTTTCGTCGCCTCCGATATCGAGCACACCACCGGCAGATGTCGCACGCTCACGCATCCCCACCAAACCGTAGCCTTCTCCCAGTCGATCTCTCGATCCGACACTGCCGCGTCGATTGGCTACCTCGACGACGATGAAACCGCCTGCGGATCTGAGCGTCAGGTCGACCTCACTGTCTCCGTGCCGATGCGCGTTGGTCAAGGCTTCCTGCACGATCCGATAGGTTGCCGCGTCGACAGTTGGATCCAACTTATCTGCAACTGTGTCGATTTCGGCACTGACGTTCAACCCGATCCGGCGATAGGAATCGATCAGTCCGGAAATCTGATCGACGCCCGGAACGGGTTGGGTCTGATCCTCGATGGGGCTCGAATCACCGCGCAATATATTCAGAATACTTTGAGTCTCGTTGAGTACCGCTGAAACGCCGACGCGGGCCGCGTCGAGCGCCTGCCGAGATCGTTCCGAATCCGGAGGCAGATTCACCTCCGCCACACCAAGATTCATACTCACTACGGCAACTTCATGTCCGACCATGTCGTGGAGATCGCGCGCGATCCGCAAACGTTCTTCTGCGACACGCCGATTCGTTTCACTCTCACGCGTGGCAATCGCATCCAGTGCCCGTTCCTCGAGTGCCTTCCAGTAGCGCTCTCGGTTGCGGAGAGCGTTTCCTGCGGCGGCTGCTGCTATCGCGGAAGCGAATCCCGCAACAGCGGCAGAGTCGAGAAGTCCGGCGGAATCGGCGTACACGGAAGCTGCGTAGGCCACGAAGCCTGCGACCAGGCCGGTGCCCAGCCCGGAGGTCCCACGCAGAGTCAGCGAAAAGACAGTGAAGACCGCAACAGTCCATGGCACCAAAGGATCCCAGAAGATTGCATCGATCACGGACCCTGCCAGTACAACAGTCAGACCAGCCCACGCATAGCGCCGCGATATGGCGACGCCGAGTGCAGTGACTGCGATGGCAACGTACCCACCGAGTGGTGCAGATTCGGCCACCATCCGAAATGCCTCGGTGCATACGGCGAGTATCGAGACCACCAGAGCTATCCGGTCCAGCGCCTCGACCTGCCGGAACCAGGGGCGCCGGATGAGGTTTTCGAATTCGAGCAAGGACATAGTCGCCATTCTCCTCCCCGCCCAGAGGGAGGCGTCGCGGAACGCGGCATCGTCGCTCGTCTGTGCTGGGGATTCGCAACGATCCGCCGCCGTGTGTCAGCGGTTGGTACGTCCTAGGTCCACGGGCAGTTGGATACCGGTGACGTGGCGGGCTTCGTTGGATGCGATCCAGGCAACAGCTGCCGCGATGTCTTCGGACTGGCTCACCTGGTCAGGGAGACTTCCCATGAACAGCAATCCGAGGTCCTGGCGCGTCTCCATCTTTTGATGCAGTTCGGGGACGGTGAGACCTGTGGCGACACCGTGGGGATGGACGGTGTTGACGCGAATTCGATACTTTGCCAGTTCGTTCGCCATCGTCTTCGCGAGACCTGTCACCCCGTGCTTGGCAGCTGCGTAGTCCGCAAGAAACGGTAGGCCCTTCAGTCCGGCGACCGAGCTGGTGAAGACGATCGCGCCGCCGGTCGCCTGTTCGATCAAGATCGGTACCGTCGCTTTGGCGGTGTAGAAGGCGCCGTGCAAGTTGTTGTCGATGGTGGCGTGCCAGTGATCTAGATCGATTTCCCAGGACAGGGATGCGGTGGTCATGCCTGCGTTGGCAACGACTACGTCGAGCCTGCCCAGTTCGCCGACTCCGTGTTCGACTGCGGCTGTGAGGGCATCGAAGTCGGTGATGTCGGTGATGCTTGTGACGATGCGTCGGCCGTGTTGTTCGACCAGCCGGGCCGTTTCTTCGAGGTCTTCCGTTGTGGCGCCGTCATATTCGGTGGTAGGCAAGTCTGCACAGATATCGAGGGCGATGATGTCCGCGCCTTCAGCAGCGAAGCGGACTGCTTCAGCGCGGCCTTGGCCGCGGGCTGCTCCGGTGATGAAGACGACCCTGCCTTCGTAGCGCCGGGCATTGGGTGCGTCGGGGATCGGCGCTTCGGGTATCTCGGCGGTCATGGGGCACTCCTCGGGTGGGGTTGTCTGCACGCTGTACCGATGATGCCGCGGTTTTCCGAGGCGCGAATCGTCCAGATGGATCAACTTCGACTACTGCATTTGGAGTAGATGTGAACCCGTTGCGACGCTCCCAGCGAGGTCGGCGACCGAGTTGCCGTACCTCCCTCTTTCGCAACGCTCGTGAGAATGGTGTGCTGGATGAGTCACCTCCCGGTTTTTTGGACCGGAGCGGATCATCCAAGTGTTCAAGGAAGGCGCCATGACCACGATCCATCTTCACCAGACGACCACCGCGACGCCCGAGCAGGTCCTTGCCGGGCTGACCGACTTCGGCCCGGGGCGCGAGGAAATCTTCGGCCGCAGCGCAGACAACTACCTCAAAGTGCACCACGAAGGCCCCCACGATGCCGATGTCACGGAGGGCTCGGGCGGTATCTGGGAACGACTGCACTACGACTGGACTGACCCGCATCGCGTCGTGATGACGACCACCGACTCGAACTTGTGGGGTGGCGCGTCCGGCCACACCTACACTCTGACGCAGCAACCCACAGGTATAACCGATGTAGATGCAGTTGTGGTCCGCGACGGGAAGAACCTCAAGGGAAAGCTCCTGGCATCAGTACTCGGGCTCTTCGGCTCTCAAGTGTTGGGTAAGTCGTTCAAGAAGTCTGTCGAGGCTATCGAAGCTCGGGGCGGCGGCGCGAACGGAGACGGTAAGTAGAGGCGCTAGAAGTGTGATCCTAAGGGCCGTAGGAAGATTTGCAAGTTCGACGATTACTGCGAAGGTAGTGTTCGCGGCGTAAAACTCAAATCTGTTTCGGGCCACTACACGGATCGGCGATCATTGACGGTATGGAGAACTCGAGCGCCGGCCGGCGCGAAATCGTCCGAGAGTCGTATTCGGCTAGATCCCAGGAGTACACCGATCTCTTCGGCTCGATGGAGTCGACGCACCCATCCGATCGGGCCCTGGTGACCAGCTGGGCCGCCAGCCTGACAGGTCCCGTGCTCGACGCTGGGTGCGGGCCTGGGCAGTGGACGGACTTCTTGGCCCAGTGCGGACTGGCTGTGAGCGGGATTGATCTGGTTCCTCAGTTCGTTGAACGCGCGCGTGCGCAGTTCCCAGATCTTTCCTTCGATATCGGGGGCTTCGAGGCATTGGACGCCGAGGCAGATTCTCTGGGGGGAGTGCTGTCCTGGTACTCACTCATCCACCACAATCCGCAAGATATCGAGGCGCCGCTCGCCGAGTTCGCGCGTGTGATTCGGCCGGGTGGTGGGTTGCTGGTTGGTTTCTTCGAAGGCGCAGCCGTAGAGCCTTTCGATCACGCGGCGACGACTGGCTATCGATGGCCGGTGGCCGAACTCAGCCGGGTTCTGGCTACAGCGGGCTTCGAAGTGGTCGAGACCCATACCCGAACGGGAAGCGGTTACCGACCCCACGGCGTAATTTCTGCCAGGCGGCAGAGCGGCGAGAACACGTAGACGCGCGAAGGGTGAAGCGAGGGTCCATGATGCCGCGAACGGCATCAGAAGACTGCCCGATCCAGTGGACGCGGAAGAGGTTCGAGCGCCCCGGCGCCGCGGAGACGCTCGAATGCTCTGACGACTGCGTCGACCTCACCGGCCGCCGCGATCTGTAACAGCACACCCCCATCCG
The DNA here is from genome assembly GCF_002300185.1 of Rhodococcus sp. ACPA4. Lineage (NCBI taxonomy): Bacteria > Bacillati > Actinomycetota > Actinomycetes > Mycobacteriales > Nocardiaceae > Rhodococcus > Rhodococcus sp. ACPA4. Next base: position 4,337,405 of record NZ_NSDY01000001.1, on the reverse strand, counting down.
GTAATGCGGCAATTTCTGCTCTCAGGCCATCGGGGATCGCGCCGGCGCGGGCGGCGGAAAGGTAGCCGACTCGGCCGATCACGGGATCGCCGACGCGATAGTCGGACTCGTCTTCGAGGGCGTCGAGGATGTTGTCGTCGGTGACGTCTCCGAAGTCCGGTTCCCACACCGCGGCGAGCATCCGAAGTAGTTCCGCCTCAGGAACTTCGGCGGTGTCCGGTGTACTGACCGCAAGAACCATCGACTGAAGAATTATCTCCGGTTCGCCACCGGCTAATCCAGATAACTCGAGTCCCCAATCGGGACCGCTACCGGATACGAGCCTCAATCCGATTCCCAGACGATCCGACCAGTCTTCGGCGGCCTGCGCGTTCTCGAGTACCTGTGCCAACTGGTCGACGGTCACGGCAGTAGCAGGTCCAGAGGAATGGATCTGTTGCCACGACCCGCCGACCGCCTCGGGCAACAGGAACTCGACTTGTTCCAAGGTTTGGCGCCACCGGGAGGCCACGGCCTGCACCGATTCCGGACGTCGTCCCCAGAAAACTCGAATAGCGCGTCGTGTCATCGAATCCTCCGGTAAGGATCGTCCATGGGCAGCCATATTCCGTCTTCGTGGATTCCGAGATCAGCGACGTCCTTGGTCAGAGCGTCGACGGCCGCGAGAACAGCAGGGCGCGTTTCGTTCTCGCGACACAGGAGTGACCACGTCCAGATTGCCGCCGGGTCGATCACCTGACGTGCAGTGAGATCGCTTGGCAGCGTGACGGTCTGCCCTTTGGGTGAGTTGACGACCGGACGGCCGACGGCACGGACGTGATCGAAGAATGCCGGACCGGTGATACCACCGTCGTTGATGCGCAGGATCTGTGCGCCGGTATCGCGAGCGAAGTCTTCGGCGTAGACGTTCCACGAATACCAGGAGGTGGTGTCGTCGTCGACGAGTACGACGACGTCGCGTGCCCGCACCGGTGTGGTGTCCTCTCCGGTGGAGACGGCGTACAGCCGATCCGCACCGAGCAGGCTTGCGCTCAGAGCATGTTGGGCGACATCGGTTTTCCGCACCCAGGCGATCGCCAGGTCGAGGCTGCCATTCGCCACCCGCGCGGCCTGCGCGTGCGATGGCACCACCCAGGCGTCGACGTGTAGTTGCGCGACCCCTGAAGTGCGCGCGATCAGATCCGTGGGGAGCCAATTGACGTAGCCGATCCGGACAGGCTCTGCTCCGGACAGACGCTCCGCGCGGCGTCGCAGATTCTCGGCTCTCTCGAGTAGCGCGCGGACGTCGGGGAGCAGCGCCGAGCCGGCCGGCGTCAGAGCGACGGAACGGCGGTCGCGGACGAATAGCTTGACGCCGAGGTCGCGTTCGAGTGCCATGATCTGCTGCGACAATGACGGCCCGGCTATCAGTAACCGCGCCGCGGCTCGGCCGAAGTGCAGTTCCTCGGCGACGACCTCGAAATATCTCAGCTGACGCAGTTCCACGGTCCTTGATGCTACGTGCGGTGGGAGGTTGTGCCTATCAGTCAGGAGCAAAGCGGTCGTGGCGGTCCGGCGCGGCCGGGGCACACGATAAGACCATGACCACAGTCCACAACGATGTCTTCCCGCGAGCGCACGCTGTCCAAGCTGCCGCTGCGCTGGCGGCGAGCATGGGAATCGGTCGATTCGTCTACACACCGATTCTGCCGTTGATGCACACGCAGGCCGGTCTGTCCGCCTCGCTCGGCGCCACCCTGGCGACGGCCAACTACGTCGGGTACCTGATCGGCGCGCTCGCGGGAATCCTCATTCCCGGCGTGGTGCGCTCGGCAGCGGTGATGCGTACGTCGTTGGTGGTCCTCATCGCGACTTTGGCGCTTATGCCCACTACCCACGACGGATCCATCTGGTTCGCCCTGAGACTCGTCGCAGGCATTGCCAGTGCGCTCGTATTCATGATCGCCGTCAGCGCTTTGCACGCGCACCTTCGGGGGCAGTCCCAATTCCTGGCCGGATGGGGATTCGGCGGAGTTGGGTTGGGTATCGCCTTGTCCGGTGTCCTCGTGTTCGTCGTCCGCCTCGTCGGCACCTGGAGTACGGCCTGGTTGGCGTCCGCGGCCCTGGCAGTGGTGTGTGCGGCCGTAGCCTGGGGGCTGACACCGGAACCGCGTCCGGCCATCACACCGGACGCGCCGGGAACTCCCAGTTCCCAACGCGGGTTCACTGCCTTGTTCATCAGTTATTTCCTGGAAGGCATCGGCTACATCATCGCGGGCACGTTCCTTGTTGCCGCAATCGATCTCGCCGCTCCAGAATGGGTCGGCAGCGGCGCTTGGATAGTGGTCGGTCTGGCCGCATTTCCCTCGTGTGCCCTGTGGGCCTGGCTCAGCCTGCGTTGGTCGCGGCCGACCCTCCTACTCGCTGCCCTGTTGATTCAGGCGGTCGGCATAGCGCTGCCTGCTCTGATCGGCGGCGTCGGCCCCGCGCTGATCTCCGCTTTTCTGTTCGGCGTGACCTTCCTCGGTATCGGGTCGATCGTGTTGGCCATCGGCGCGCACCTGCAGTTCCCACGCGCCGTGGCGTTGCTGACCGCTGGATACAGCGTCGGTCAGATTCTCGGTCCACTCGTCGTCACTCCGTTGCTGCGAGACGGGTACCGCGACGCACTGCTACTCGGTGCTGCCATCGTCCTGGCCGCTGCCTGTGCCGCCGCAGCATTGCGGTTCCGATTCCCCCATGATGTCGACGCGGCTCCCCGGAAAGTAACCCCGAATGAGGAGGCAGTTTTTGATGTCAGATGATGAAAACGGTCGGAGCGCTATCCGTCGTAGGAGTGGAGATGTTCGAATGAGTGCACTCACAACCGATCTCGATCTCGAGATCCCCATCATCGCGGCACCTATGGCCGGCGGTGCTTCCACACCGGCGCTCGTAGCTGCTGCTTCTCGGGCAGGCGGGCTCGGCTTCCTCGCCGCCGGGTACAAGACGCCTCAGGCTCTGTCCGACCAGATCGACGCCGTGCGCGCCGAGGGAGTGTCGTTCGGTGTCAACGTCTTTGCTCCCAACCCGGTGCCTGTCGACGTCGATGCCTACCGTGCCTATGCCAGGGCGATCCAGGTTGAGGCGGATCGCTATGACATCACATTGGCTGACGGTGAGCCGGTCGAAGACGACGACTATTTCGCGGACAAGATCGATCTGCTTCTGGCCAGCCCGGTTCCGATGGTCAGCTTCACCTTCGGCTTTCCCGCACCCGGCGTCATCAAGGCGCTGCGCATTGCCGGTTCAATTGTCGTCCTCACTGTGACTTCGGAGGCAGAGGCACTCCTTGCCGTCGACGCCGGTGCCGATCTGCTTGTCGTGCAATCTTCGGCTGCGGGCGGTCACTCCGGAACGCTCACTCCCCTGCAGGTTCCGGCCGAAACGCCGATCGCCGAACTGATCGCACAAATCCGTCATCGCACCTCTGTTCCGCTATTGGCGGCAGGTGGACTGGCGACCTCAGCGGATGTCGCAGCAGCCTTGCGTGCTGGAGCCGAAGCCGCGGTAGTCGGCACCGTACTGCTGCGCACCGAGGAGAGCGGCGCTTCGGCTCCGCACAAGGCAGCTCTGGCCGAGACGTCGCGTGGAAGCACCGTCGTCACAAGATCTTTCACGGGACGTCCTGCACGAGCACTTCGGAACGAGTTCATCGATCGCTACGACGCACAAGCGCCCATCGGGTATCCGGCCATCCATCACCTGACCAACCCGATGCGCAAAGCCGCTGTTGCGCAGGCAGATCCCGAGCGCATGCACCTGTGGGCCGGCACTGGCTATCGCCACGCGACGGAGGAACCAGCCGGGGTAGTGCTTTCGCGATTGGCTAACCTGTGACGGCGCGGACACCGGACATCACATTGCCCGAGGTGGTGACATACGACGGGCTGCCCAGTGGTGCACACTCGCTTCGAGTCAAGCGTCCTGATGATGCATTTCAGCGGCTGCAGACATTCCTGGAAGCCTGCACTGAACCAGTGTCGTTGCCGTCGTGGACGTTCGAGATCTACAAGGGTGGGCCATCCGAGCCGACCGCACAGTTGTCATCGTTCGCTACCGAGCTCTTCGGTGGGCCCCGCCACAAAGCGCAAACCCATACCGAATGGAACGTGGCGGCCGGATCCGTCAACGAAGCGCTCGATGCCCTCGTTGGTTCAGATGCGGTCACAACCTACGGACGTTCTTTGGCGGCACTGACCTACAGCGCGCCCGTACGCCTGATCGACCCGGACACCCGCGCGCCGTACCCCGGCATCACCCCCGACGCGTTCGGCCGCTTTGCCGTCGACGGATACGGCCGGCGTCTGGGGGAGTCGGGCATACGCGCAACCCTTGGCAACGCCGCATCCTCACTGTCTCTGTGGCTCAACCTGCCTGCAGACGAACGGTTGTCGTCCGGTGCTCGTCACCTACAAGACCATCTCCCGTTCCGGCTGTCCGCGAAACACTGGCGACTGTGGCGACCCACCCGTAGCGGAGGCTCGTACCGTTCCAACAAGATTCCTTCGCCCATCCACCTGCACAATTCGTGACTCTCGCACTTCAAGTCGGTGAAGGCCGAACCGCCGGATACCTCGGGTCCGTGCAGTAGGAGACCCTGCCGGCCAGAGCTTGTCGTCGTTCACCGCCGGATTTTCGAATGTCGATGGCCGCCCATCCCGGAGTGGGATGAGCGGCCGCGATTCGTATTGCGTTGGTATCCAACAGGCTAGGACGCCGAGGTCAGGACCCGAAGTTCTCGAGTGATCCGAGAAGTCCGGTCGCAGGTGGCGGAGTCTGGGTGACCTCGATCGTCACATCGGCGAGGACGGCCGGTGTACCGAAGCCGTTGGACGCGGTCATCGAGAAAGTGAACGATCCTGCCGTGGTGGGGGTTCCGGACAGGACGCCGGCCGCGCTGAGTTCGAGTCCGTCGGGCAATGTGCCGTCGGTGACGGTCACCGTGGGGGCGGGTTGTCCGGTCACGGTGAAGGTGTGGGTGTATGGCGTGTTGACGGCGCCCGTGGGAGGTGTCCCGTCGAGGGTGGGTGCCTTGTCGATCGCGATTACGGAGACCAATTGCCGGCTGCTGTCGACGACGTAGGCATGCGCGCCGTCGGGGGTGATCGCAATCCCACGAAGATACGCGCCGACCGGGATCTCTTCGATGACTGCCTTGGTGGCGAGGTCGATCACCGACACCTTGCCGGGGCTGGTGTCGTGGGTGACGTAGGCGCGGCTGCCGTCGGGGGTGATTGCCACGCTGCGAAGCCGCACGCCGACTGTGAACTCTTCGACGACGGTGTTGCTGGCGGTGTCGATCACCGATATATAGCCTGAATTGGTTTCGTGACTGACGTAGGCGCGGCTGCCGTCGGGGGTGATTGCCACCCCGCTGGGCCACCCGTCGATACGTATGGGACCGCCGATGACCGTGCTGGTGGCGGTATCGACCACCCAGACCCCGGCAGGTTCGACGGCGGTTATGTAGGCGCGGGTTCCGTCGGGGGTGAACGCCACCCCGTTGGAATAGGTGGGGATAGCGACTTCGCCGACCTTTGCATTGGTGGCGGTATCGATCACCGATACGTTGCCAGGAATGGTGTCGTGAGTGACGTAAGCGCGGGTTCCGTCGGGGGTGAACGCCATGCCTACCGACCGCGAGCCGACCTCGATGGGGTTGCCGATGACTGCATTGGTGGCGGTGTCGATCACCAACAAAGCGCCGGGATAGGTTTCGTGCGCTACGTAGGCGCGGCTGCCGTCGGGGGAGATCGCCACCCCGCGAGCCTGTGCGGCGACCGGGATGGTGGTGTCGAGGACAGTGTCCGCGGCGGCGATACCGCCGGCATTGCCGAGCGTCATGGCTAGCGCCAGAACCGCAGCGCCGAATGCCGCGGTGGTCCGAGATCGACTCTGAGATAATGCTTTTCGATTGAGAATATCCATAAAGAAGCAAACCCTTCCAGTCGTCAGCGCTCCGTACCGGGATGCGCAGCGGCCACAGGAAGGTAACCACCACATCGGAAGATATAGAACATTTCGCTTGTATGTAAGAGTTTCAAGTGGCCATTAGAGGACACATGCACCTGGTGGCCATGATCGCCCCATGGACTCCGCGACCCCTATCGTCGAGATGAGTGCTGAGATGAGTGCCAATCTCCAGGGTGGCATGACCGAAGCGGACCGAAAACGGTACGCCCGATTGCAAAGTCGCGACTAGCACCGGGTTTGGGCCACGCAGCAGTCATCCTTTGACCTCGTCGGAGACAGGCGTGTAATAGATCCATGAGTCAACGCAAGTCCACATTTTGAAGTTCGGCGGGTGCGACCCTCGAATCTCTCTTGTCGTGAGCACCAACGAAATTGAGGAGACAGACAATGATGCAAGATGAGGTGCCGCTGTCGGTCTACCGAATTACGAGCGACGATCTGGTAGACGAGTACCAATCCCTGTACAACAGGTTTGATCGCCTCACCCCGAACCAAAAAGCACGGTTCTATTTTGTGAACGAAGAAATGAAGGCCCGCGGGCTTGGACACGGCATGCCGACCCCCACCACGCACGATCGCAACGATGCCTGGGACGGGGAAATCTGAGATCGCTTTGGTTCCTCGGTACCCTGCAGCCGAATTCGATGACCAATACACGGTGTCGAAGACAGTCGCCGACTTTTCTTCTGTTGAACTATAGGCAGGTAGGGCGCAGTTTTTACAGATGAAGAGCGAAGAGGAAGAACGTTTGATCGCTCATGCGGTGACGCGGTTGTCCGCGAAGTATCCGTCGGTGTCCGCCGACGTTGTCGCACAAGTGGTGGCATCGGTGCACGCTCATTTCGACGGCCACCGATGCCTGGGACACCCCTCACGATCCGACGGTCGAATCTGCGCGGCTGTGCCAACTCGAGGCCGATTTCGCGTATGGCATGAATGAAGGCCGCAGTTATGCCCGTTTCCAGCACACAGTGACCGACGGCGGGCGTATCTAGTTCTTCGTTGAGCCGGCCCCGAAGGGCGCGAAGTCGAAGCACGCGGGGGGTGGGGGCTGTTGGGGCGGTGTGTGACTGGGCATCCGAAGGAACCGAGTAGAACTGTTCGAGGAGAAGCGGAGCCGCTTCTAATTGCTGTCCGACCGGTGCGAAGAGAAAAGCACTCGTACATTCTTTCGCCCACAGGTCCGAATTTCATCATTGCTTTGCCTTGGCCCCGTGGAGGAGTGTGAGAGAGGGGGATTGACCCGTCGGTGCCGTCGAGGCGCCGACCGAGAAGAAGGGTGTCGATCGTGTATGCACGCTCAACAACCATTGATGCGCAGCCGTCGTTCATCGACGTCGGGATCAAGCACATGCGCGATACCGTGATGCCCGCGCTCGCCGGCATCGACGGCTGCGCCGGACTGTCCCTGCTGGTCGACCACAGCTCCGGTCGGTGCATCGCCACCAGCTCCTGGACGGACGAGGATTCCCTTCGTGCGAGCGAAGGACCGGTCCTGCAGCTCCGCGCCGGCATGGCTGAGGTCTTCCATGGCGCCACTACCGTCGCGCGGTGGGACATTGCCGTCCTGCATCGTGACCACCGCTCACACCGTGGCGCTTGCGTGCGGGTCACATGGCTCGAGGTCGAGCCGGGCCACCTCGAGCGCGCAGTCGACGTGTACAAGATGGCCTCCCTGCCCATGATGCAAGACCTCGAGGGGTTCTGCAGTGCCAGCTTGCTGGTCGATCCTGCCGCCGGTCGCGCCGTGTCGTCGGTGACCTTCGACAGCGCTGCGGCGATGAATGGCAACAGGGAGGAGTCCGAGACCATCAGAACTTCGGGAATCCGTGAGTCCGGTGCGCGGCTTCTCGAGGTAGGTGAGTTCGAGCTGGCGATCGCTCATCTGCACGTACCCGAGATGGCCTGACAACGATCGTCGATGAGGCGTTAGTGGGCCTCGTCGCCCTGGTGTGTGCCTTCGTGCCCTTGGTAGGGGACTTCGTCGCTGTTCCTGCCGGTCTGATCACCGCGACGCCGTACTCGGCGGCGAAACGCTACAAAGCCGACCTCGCGCAAAGTTTGCCGATCGCCGCGATAACGCGATCGGTGCTGCGAACCACCCATACCGCGCGTCCGTCTCGTAATGACGGCATCAAGAATCGGTCCTTCTCAATAGGCCACTGCACAAATCCGCCGGCCAGCTCATCCTGGACTTCTCCGGCGATCAGCACTGTCAGCTCGAGCGTCGACTGTTCGATGTGTGGCCCGCCGAACCCGAGGCCCCTCAGCGGGCTAGTTCCCGCACTCTTGTGCTTCGGCCGCGGGCCAGGCTTGAGTGCGAGGTGGCAGTAACCGTCGTCGAGCAACGAGACCGTCCACTGGCAGTTCTCCATGTACGTATCGGGGGTGTACCGGCATTGCAGATCTCTGCCCACGGCCTGGCACGCCTCGACGACGTTGGCGGGAGCGTCGTCTGGTGCATCCGGCCCCGTGATCGGAAAGGTCCAGACCCCCACGTAGTCGATGTCGGGCACATACATGCCTTCACTGTGGCACGTTGTCAGAACGCGTCTTCCTCGAGTTCCATGATCTCGTTGTCGAGGGAACCCAGGATTTCCTTCGTCGAGGACAGGATGGGCAGGATGTTCTTCGCGAAGTACGACGCGATGACAACCTTGCCCCGATAGAACGACCGGTCCTTTGCAGGCGCGTCCCGGTCCAAGGCTGCCAACGCAACTTCGGCCTGCACCAGCAGGCGCCATCCGATGAGCAGGTCACCTACCGCGTACAGAAAGCGCACCGAGCCGAGGCCTATCTTGTACAACTCGGACGGCTGGTCTTGAGAAGCCATCAGATAGCCAGTGAGCGTCCCGGCCATCTCTTGTACGTCGGTCAGCGCAGTCTCGAGCAGTGCCCGCTCTGCCTTGAGGCGACCGTTTCCGGCGTCGCGGTCGATGAACTTTCGTATCTCGCCGGTCACATGCGCGAGCGCAACGCCACGGTCGCGGGCGATCTTACGAAAGAAGAAGTCCTGCGCCTGGATTGCCGTGGTGCCCTCGTAGAGGGTGTCGATCTTGGCGTCGCGGATGTACTGCTCGATCGGGTAGTCCTGCAGATACCCGGAGCCGCCCAGGGTTTGCAGGCTTTCGGTGAGCAGTTCGTAGGCTTTTTCGGAGCCGACACCCTTGACGATCGGTAGCAGTAGATCGTTGACCCGCGCCGCCAATTCGGCGTCTGCACCCGAAACCAATTCGGCAACATCTGCATTCTGATGCGCCGCGGTGTACAGATAAACCGCTCTGAGCCCCTCGGCGTAGGCCTTCTGCATTGCCAGGCTGCGTCGCACGTCGGGGTGATGGGTGATGGTCACGCGAGGTGCGGTTTTGTTTGTCAGTTCAGTGAGGTCCGCCCCTTGAACGCGCTCCTTGGCGTAGGCGAGGGCGTTGAGATATCCGGTAGACAGTGTCCCGGCGGCCTTGGTGCCCACCATCATTCGAGCATTCTCGATCACCTGGAACATTTGGGCGATGCCGTTGTGTACGTCGCCGACGAGCCAGCCGACGGCGGGTACGTCGGTGGCCCCGAACGTGAGCTCGCAGGTCGGGGACGACTTGAGGCCCATCTTGTGCTCGACACCGGTGACGTACACGCCGTTGCGCTCTCCCAGTTCGAGTGTCTCCGAGTCGAAGTGGAGCTTCGGGACGTAGAACAGGCTCAGCCCCTTCGTTCCAGGGCCGGCTCCCTCGGGACGAGCGAGTACCAGGTGGAAGAGATTTTCGGCAGTGTCGCCGACGTCGCCGCCGGAGATGAACCGTTTGACGCCCTCGATGTGCCACGTGCCGTCGTCCTGCGCGATTGCTTTCGTACGGCCTGCACCCACGTCGGATCCTGCGTCGGGTTCGGTGAGTACCATGGTGGCTGCCCAACCGCGCTCGAAACCTTCTTTTGCCCAATGCTTTTGCTGGTCGGTGCCGACGCCGTAGAGCACGCTCGCCATCAGCGGACCCATGTTGAAAAAGCTCGCCGATCCGTTTGCCGCGACCAACATCTCGCCGATCGCCCAAACCAACGGTGCGGGAGCGGGTACACCACCAATGCCTTCTGGTAGACCGAGCCGCGACCAGCCGGCCTCGTTCACAGCCTCGACGGTCTTGCGTAGAGGTTCCGGGACCACGACGGCGTGGTTCGGTGCGTCGAACTCGACGGGGTGCCGATCCGCGTCGGCGAAAGAGGCGGCGACGGGACCCTCGGCGAGCCGCGCGACCTCGGTGAGGATGTTGCGCACAGTGTCGGTATCGAGGTCGCCGTAGGCGTCGCCGTCCAGTAGCTCGCCGATCCCGAGTATTTCGAACAGATTGAACTCGATGTCGCGCACATTGCTCTTGTAGTGACTCATGATTCTCCGACCTCGGCTCGTCATCAGTACACAAGAAAGCCTGCCCCACAAAGAATTCAGTACGCAACCGTAGGTAGAACATGTGACGAAGCGACGGCGGCCGGAAGTGCCGTTGCTGCAAAATAGCGCGTCGTGGTCAGTTTGAATTCGGCGCAATCGCAAGATTTTGCTTGATGTACCGAGTGGTGTCGTCTGCGAGGATCTCGAGCAAATCTTTTTCGATACCGTCCAAGGCCTGCGCGGCGACATCGGCTGGGTCGATCTTCTGCTCGGCGGGTACATCCGCCGCCATGTCAGTGTCCATGTATGCGACGTGCAGTGCCGAGACGGTGATTCCGCGCGGCGCCAGTTCCTCTCGAGCAGCGTCCGTCATTGCCCACGCCGCCGCCTTGGCTGCGGCATAGGATCCGAGCGCGGCGGGGTGAAACCAGGACAGTACGGAAAGTACGTTGAGTATTGTTCCCCCGCTGTTACTTTCGATGACGGGAGCGAAGGCTCGGGTCACGGCGAGCGGGCCGTAGAAGTTCACGTCTATCTCGCGGCGCACGTCATCGATGTTGCCGCTAATCAGCGGCGCGGAGGTGGAGATTCCTGCGTTGTTCACGAGCAGAGTTGCATCCGACGCGGTGCGGGCGGCAGCCTTGATCGACTCCTCGTCGGTTATGTCCAGCTGCAAGGGAATGACGCCGGGCAGATCGACTGTTTCCGGATTTCGGGCGGCTGCGTACACCTTTGCTCCCCGCTCGACGAGCCCCGCGGCTAGATGGCGTCCGAGTCCTCGATTGGCGCCGGTGACGACGGCAACTGCATTGTTCAGATCCATGATGTCTCCCAGGGGTGAGGTACTGACGGAAATTTAGATTACGAATGCAATCTAAATTCACGCTAAGATAGATGTCAAATGAAATCCAAACGGGAGTGTGGTTGATGGGCCGTGTATCGCAACAGCAAGCGGAAGAGAACCGTCGACGTGTCGTGAAAACCGCCGCCCGCCTGTTCCGAGAGCAGGGCACCCAGCTCAGCGTCGCCGACTTGATGAAAGCGGCCGGGTTGACCCACGGTGGCTTCTACAAGCAGTTTGCCTCGAAGGAAGCGCTCATCGACGAGGCCACCGCCTATGCATTTGCTGAACTGTCGAAGACCTACAAGTCCGAATTCAGCCAGCATGGGGACCAGCGCGTTGCTGCTCAGCAGTCCCTGATCGACACCTATCTCTCCGTCGAGCATCGCGACAACCCGGCAGACGGATGCCCCGCCGCGGCTCTTGCCGTCGACATGGCGCGCGAACCAGAAGATGCCGAGGCTCGTCGGGTTTACACCCAGGGCGTCGGTGCTTTTGCCGAAGGACTCGCCGATGGCGATCAGGATGGCATTGCCCGATTGTGCACCATGGTCGGCGCGATTCTCCTCTCGCGAGCCACTAAGGGATCGACCGTCTCGGATGAGATTCTCACCGCAGCACGCGCTGCGCTGAAACCAACCGACGGGTGATTCGCGGCAAGACGATGGCGTGTCACCCGCGTGCCCGAAAACTTTTTCTCGAGAACTCCCATCCGTGTGCGAAACGGCTACGAATGCCACGCAGACGGTGTGTACCGTCTCCGTGCTCAACTGTGTCGAGACGGTGTTGACAGGAAGGGCAGAGTGTCATGCATGCACTGGTAGAAGCCGATTTTCCGTCAACTCACAGTCCGTTCGTTGAGCTCTCGTGAAGTTCTGGCCGACAATCACAGGAATGTGACCGACATGTCTATTTCTTCTTCTGGTACTCACGGAGGCGAGAATCCGCGCCCAAGCAATCCGGGTGTCGGCTTTCTCCAAATGTTCCTGGATGCGAGCCGTCAACCCAGGTCGCCACACGAAATGGCGGAAGAATCACCGCAGGAACCGCGCGCTTCCGACGACGAAAGACTGTGATGGATGCGGCCACGCCTTCGCCTGCTGCCGAGACGGCCAGGCGAACATCCACCGGAAACGGATTCGCCGGAAACGCAGGTCGATGGATCGCTCTCGTATGGGGGCTCGTCGCGTGCGCATTGATCGCCCAGATCATCTATCCCTTGGTGAGCGGGGACTCACGTGACGGTGTCACTGTTGCGGTAGTCGCCCTATTGGCTGCCGCATCGATTGTTCATGCGGTGATTGCCCGTGGGCCGGCGTGGACCTCGGTACTGTTCGCGGCCACCGCGGGGTTGGGTCTTGTCGCCGAAATGATCGGCACAGCAACAGGTTTTCCCTTCGGCAGTTACTTCTACGCCACTGATCGGTTGGGGCCTGACATTCTGGGTGTCCCGGCGGTGGTTCCACTTGCGTGGACTGCCGGGTTCTATCCCATTTGGTGCGCTGTGGGTTATGTACTCGAGCGAACCCGCGCGTCACCGAAGTGGCAGTCTCGCCAGCGAATCGTGATTACGGCTGCCGGGATGGTCGGGTGGGATCTCTATCTGGACACTCAGATGGTGACGGACGGCCAGTGGACGTGGACGTCCGGAAATCCGGGTCTTCCCGGCATACCGTCGATTCCGTTCACGAACTATCTGGGCTGGTTTGCCACCGCCCTGATAATGGCAGTTGTGATCGAGTATGTCGGAAAGCGCTTCGATACCCGCAGGAAGTACGGGCCGCAGGTTTCGGATGCCGCGCCCGTGGTGTTGTTCATGTGGACGTGGCTCGGCTCGGCACTTGCCCACGCTGCGCTGCTCGACGGGGACGAATTGAAGTCTTCGGCGATCTACGGCTTCTGTGCGATGGGTGTTGTGGGGATACCCCTGGCCTGGATGTGGACCTGGAAGCCCCGAGAGGACTCGGTGACGGCATGACCGCCGCGAGTCCACGAATCCTGCATCGCCTGACAGCGGCGGGTGCGGCGCTGGCCGGATTGTCTGCGGTGATGTCGATCGGGAATGCGCTGTTCATGCCACGCTTGCGGCGAACGGACATCAGTAAGCCCCACGAGAGCGTCGTTGTGTGCGTTCCGGCCCGCGACGAGGAATCCACCGTGCCCCGGCTCATTGCGGATCTGCGGGCACAAACATATGCGGGCGAACTTCGGGTGATAGTCCTCGATGACGGCTCCGGCGACGGCACACTGGTTGCCGCCCGCCGCGCCGCCGACGGCGATCCGCGCATCACGGTTATATCCACGTGTGTTCCGCCAAGCCCTGGTTGGACGGGAAAGGCCGCAGCGTGTCGGACCCTTGCCGATATCGGTCTCGACGACCGACCGGATGTAATCGTTTTTGTCGATGCCGACGTCAGGCTGTCGCCCGGTGCGGTCGAGGCGTCGGTTTCTGCGCTCCGCGGCCGAGAGGCAGCATTGTTGTGCCCGTGGCCCGAACAGAAGTCGGGCAGCGTTGCTGAGCATCTTGTTCAGCCGTTGCTGGCCTTTTCGTGGATGTCGACCCTCTTGGTACCTTTGGCGAACAGGTCGCTGAGACAATCACTTTCGGTGGCGTGTGGTCAATTCCTGATGTTCGATGCCGGCGCCTACCGTGAAATCGGTGGACACGAGTCGGTGGCCTCCAGTGCCACCGAAGATCTGGACATAGCTAGAGCTCTTCGCAGCCACGGCAAACGTACGGTTCTGGTCTCGGGTGCGGGTTTTGTCAGTTGCCGGATGTATCGCGACTGGCCTCAACTTCGGGAGGGCTACACCCGGTGGTTGTGGTCGTCGTTCGGCGGACGAATGGGCACCGCCGTTGCTCTTGCAGGCGTGAGCATCGTATATCTCCTTCCGCCGGCTGCCGCTGTTCTGGGAACGGGAAGCACACGACGCTTGGGGACTGCCGGCTACCTTGCCGCAGTCACGGCTCGGCTGTGCTCTGCGCAGTCGGAATCTGCCGGCAGAGCCAACCTCGCAGATCTGGCGCGGGCCTGCGCCCACCCCATTTCGGCAGCACTTTTTGCGACTCTTGTGCTCGATTCGCGTCGACGCTTCGCCCGAAACGAACTGTCATGGAAGAGTCGGCCGTTGAACGCCCGGACCATCGGCGTTGCCACCCTCGCTAGCACGATGAAGAAATGAGAATCCTGATGTCGGCCTCGAACCCAGCGCTTGTGACAGGTGATCGATCATGAGATCAGTGAGCGGGCAAGTCGATTCGGTGGTTGTTGTCGGCGCCGGCCTCGCCGGCCTCTCCGCTGCGCTCCATCTCATCGGAGCGGGCAAGCGTGTCACAGTCCTCGAGCGTGAGGCCGCGATCGGTGGGCGTGTCGGTACCTATCCGGTGGTCGATGACGCGGGTCGTTTCCTGTACGACATCGACAACGGTGCCAGTGTTCTCACCATGCCGAATTTGATCGCCGACGCATTGGCCGCAGTGGGTGAGTCTTTTGATTCCGTCACTCCTGCACTCACTTTGACGAAGCTTTCACCTAGCTATCACACGCGTTACGCAGACGGCAGTTCCATCGACGTGTACTCGGATCCGCTTGCGATGTCGGCAGAGGTCGAAAGGACATGCGGTCCAGGCGAGTCCGACGGATACCGCAAGCTTCGACGGTGGCTGGCGTCGATCTTCGACACCGAGTTCAGTCGGTACATCGACTCGAATTTCGATTCACCACTCGATCTGGTGTCGACGCCATCGGCAGTGCGCGACACCGCCACTCTGGCTCGGCTGGGTGGTTTCGGTCGACTCGGGCCGCGGGTCGGATCCTTTGTGAAAGACGAACGACTGCGACGAATCTTTACATTCCAGGCACTGTACGCGGGAATGGCCCCCGCCAAGGCGTTGGGCGTGTACGGCGCCATCGCGCACATGGACACCTCACTCGGGGTCTACTTTCCGGTGGGCGGCATGGCCAAAATCGCGGCGGTGATGGCCGACGCGTTCACACGACACGGGGGAGTGCTGCACACCGACGCCGAAGTGTCCGAGGTAAACATCGAGAACAAGCGCGTCACAAAGGTTTTGACGTCGGATGGTCGGAGTTATTCGTGTGATGCCCTCGTGTTGACTCCGGACTTACCTGTAGTCGATCGGTTGCTCGACCAGGCAGGTGCGCCGTCTACCGGTCGGCGACGCGGATATTCCGTCGTATCGCCGTCAGCCGTCGTCTTTCACGGCACGGTTCCGGTGGATGTGACGCAGTCGTGGCCGTCAAGGTCTCATCACACCATCGACTTCGGCGAACAGTGGTCTGAGACCTTTGCTCGGATCACCGCGCGTCGTGGCCGCGGGCAGTTGATGGATGATCCCTCTCTCTTGATCACCCGGCCGGCTGTCACTGATCCATCGCTGAACCTCGTCCGTGACGGCGTCAGAAGTGAACCCATCTCGATCTTGGCTCCTTGCCCGAATCTTGCCAGCGCGCCCCTCGATTGGGATCGTCTGGGGGTTCCGTACATGCGTGAAATTCAAGGAGTGTTGGAACAACGCGGATATCGCAACCTGACGTCGTCGATGTCCGTCGACCACCTCGACACCCCGCAAACCTGGCTGGACAAGGGAATGCTCGACGGCAGTCCCTTCTCGTCGGCACATGTGTTCCGTCAGACCGGGCCATTCCGCCGCAAGAACCTGGTTCCTGGTCTCGGCAACGTTGTCCTCGCAGGTTCAGGGACCACACCGGGTGTCGGCGTGCCGACGGTTCTCGTTTCGGGAAGGCTTGCCGCAGAGCGGATAACAGGATCGAACAACGCGCAATCGTCGGCTGCTCTCGGTGTCGAAGTCGGTGTCGGTCATGCGTGAACTCGACAAGATCGACCCGAGCCTCCACGACGCGTATCGACTGTGCCGCGACCTGAACGAGCAGCATGGCAAAACTTACTTCCTCGCGACCCGGTTACTGCCGGCTGACAAACGCGCCGGCGTGCACGCGCTCTACGGGTTTGCGCGGATGGTCGACGACATCGTCGACGTGGATTCCGGCGACAGCGAATCAGGTTATGTGCCAGCGCTTTACTCTGTCACAGTCGATTCGACGGGTACTTCGCCCACCGAAGCCGATCGTAGGGCAAGCGCAAAGCTTGACCTGTTCGAGGCTCGCATCCGAGATGCGCTCGACGGACAGCCGCTGGGGGAGAGTAGATCCGACCTGGTGCTCAGAGCGCTCGTGGATACCACTGCGAGATACAGCATTTCGCACGACTACTACTACGCCTTCCTGCACTCGATGCGAATGGACATACCAGGAACCAAGATGTTCCGCTCGCGGTATCGAACGATGGACGAACTGTCCGAGTACATGTACGGATCCGCCGCTGTCATCGGCCTGCAAATGCTTCCGATCCTGGGCACGGCGACAGATCGCGACAGTGCCGCCGGACCAGCGGTCGCACTGGGTGAAGCTTTTCAGCTGACCAACTTCATCCGGGATATGGGAGAGGATCTCGATCGTGATCGGATCTATCTGCCGACTGAGGAACTGAATGCTTTCGGTGTCGACGAAGGCCTGTTACGAAACTGTCGTGTCACCGGCCGCAGCGACGTCCGACTCGAGCGCGCTCTCGCGCATCTGATCGCACACACCCGTGCGGTGTACCGCACTGCCGAGCCGGGGATCGACATGCTCGACCCGGTGGTACGCCCCGCGATGCGCACGGCGTTTGTCCTGTACGGCGACATTTTGCGCGCGGTGGAAGACGGCGGATATCGCGTACTTCACAAGCGGGCACACGTTTCCCAGCGGCGCCGAATGTCGATCGCGGCACCGCGACTGGCTGAAACCGGATGGATCAGCCTCCGTACGCTGCTGACGCCGGCGCCCTGATCGAACGAAGAGAACGGGATTTCACATGGAATACGTCGTGCTGCTCGACGACGCAGGTCGATCCATCGGGATCGAACCGAAAGCGAGCGTCCATACCACTACAACTCCACTGCACCTTGCTTTCTCGGCGTACGTCTTCGATCGGAGCGGCAACCTCCTGATTACGAGGCGTGCACTGGACAAGGCAACGTGGCCAGGTGTCTGGACCAACAGTTGCTGCGGACATCCCGCTCCGGGCGAATCGCTCGAAGAAGCCGTCCGACGTCGGCTGAACCAAGAGCTTGGGATAGGTGTCGATGATGTCAGCCTTGCGCTCCCGTTCTTCCGATACCGCGCGGTGATGGACACTGGCATCGTCGAAAACGAGATCTGCCCTGTCTTTCGGGTGATCTACGACGGCCCACAACCGGTTCCCGATCCGACGGAAGTGGAAAGCGCGGAATGGGTTGACTGGCACAAGTTTTCGGACTCTGTTCTCGGTGGCGGTAGCGACGTCTCGCCGTGGTGTCGTGAACAGGTGCAACAGCTTCGGCAGCTTGATCTGGATCCGGCCCGGTGGCCCACCGCGCCCGCAACGGCATTGCCGCCCGCCGCGCGGGAAAATCAGGACCGGCGCCTACTGTACTAGTCAAATATCGAAGAATACTGTCTCTGCTCCACCGTCCGGGGTGTCTTGTAGTCGTATGTCGAAGGTGTAGACGGTCTTTCCGTTTTCGCTGCGTCGATTAGCTATCAGAGTGCTTCGGCGGTTGTGGAGCTCGATCCCCGAGAGGATCGGGTCTGCTTCGTTGAGTTCGGTTTCGTCGTCGAAGTACAGGCGGGTATGCAGTCCGATGTTGATGCCTCTGGCGAAGATGACGAAGCAGATGTGTGGGGCTTGGACACGGTCGCCATTGTGCTCGACCGGTCCGGGTTTGATCGTCTGGAACTCGAAGACTCCGGATTCGAAATCTGCGCCCGTGCGGCCCCATCCGGCAAAGCTCGGATCGACAATTTTGTCTTGTGGGTCGAGGTGATGCGAGTACTTGCCGGCCGCGTTAGCCTGCCAGATCTCGAGCAAGGCGTCGCGGACTGGGGATCCGCTGCCGTCGATGACACGGCCCTCGATCGTGATCCGTTCTCCGACTGTGTCATTGGAGACAAGATTGTTGTCGAAGTTCTTCTCGAAGATCTCGAATCCCGCCTGCTGTGGCGCAAGTCCGATGTGTACGTACGGGCCGCCCGTCTGCGACGGGGTTTCGGGAAATCGTGTCGCAAGAGATTGTGCGGCAAACTGATGGGCGACGTTCATCGTGATGCTCCTGGAATCGTGTTCTCGAAAAAGGTGGCTCGTCGTCCGCGGAGGGTGACATCGAAGCGGTAGGTTCGAGCGTCGAAAGGCACGTCGTTTGACGGATCTTCATGCGCAATGAGGCTGCGTACCTGATCGATTGACGGAATGGTTGCGGCAATCGGGCAGCGCTCGATCAAGGGGTCGCCCTCGAAATAGAGTTGCGTGATCAGCCGCTGCGCCCAACCGTCTGCGCTGAGTGACATATGAATATGTGCAGGACGCCAGGCGTTGGCGCTGTTGGCCCACGGGTACGGTCCAGGCTTGATAGTGCGGAAGACGTAGTAGCCGTTGTGATCGGTGAGCATCCGACCGCAACCGCCGAAGTTCGGATCGATCGGCGCGAGATACTGGTCGTTCTTGTGTCGATAGCGTCCGCCCGCGTTGGCTTGCCACACTTCCACGAGTGCGCCGGAGACCGGGTTTCCGAATTCGTCACGTACATAGCCGTGCACGATCAGCCTTTCGCCGATCGGCAAGCCGGCTTTGGCGAAGTTGAGGATCAGGTCGTTGTCTTTCGCCCCCAGGTCTTTTCCGTTGAACACGGGCCCGGTGATTTCGGACAGCGTGTTGCGGGGAGATAGCAAAGCCTGACGAGGTGAGCGCAGGATGCTCGTCTTGTAACCCGGCGTCAGTGCGGGAGGGTGCAGTCTGACGTCGCGCTCAACAAATTCGCCGATTGTCACGGTGGTCTCCTGTCGAAGGGATGTTCGCCCACCATATTTTCGATACTTAGTCATGTAAATTGACGATTTCTCGCCCTTTTCATAACCTCTGCTGATGGAAATGTTTGGTGGTCTGGGCGCATGGCCGGCGTAGCGAGTAGCCGAATTCAGCTTCGGCACCTGACCTGCTTTGTCGCCGTTGCGCAGGAGCGCAATCTCGGTCGGGCGGCACAGCGACTCCACCTGACGCAACCGGCGGTCACCAAGACGCTCAACGAACTAGAGCAGATGGCCGGGATGCGTCTCGTGGAGAGGGGCCGTCATGGTGCCCGTCTCACTCCGGCCGGCGAGTACTTTCTCGGCCACGCATCTGCGGCCGTCGATGCCATGACGTCGGCGGCACGGGCGTTGGTCGCCCCCGGCGTACCCAGTGTGCCGGTCCGCGTAGGTGCGCTTCCCACAGTCGCGAGTGTTTTACTACCGAAGGCGATTTCACAGTTGCACGAAACGTATCCGGAGTTGGGGGTACATGTTGTCACTGGAGTCAACGACGCACTTCTGGAAGGGATTCGCGCGGGCGACCTTGATTTGGTGGTGGGCAGAATGACGGATCCCGATGTCTTGCAGGGAATCGACTTCGAACTGCTCTACACCGAATCGCTGGCACTTGTCGTTCGCCCCGAACATCCTTTGACGGCGTTTGTGGAACCGGTGCCGATGCCGCGGGTACTCGAATTTCCATTGGTGGTGGCGACAACAGGGACGGTTCCGCGCCGACACACCGAAGTGTTTCTGCGCCGGCATGGGCTCACGTTGCCGAGCGGTTGTGTTGAAACACTTGATGTATCGGTTGCACGTACTCTCGCCCGCCGCAGTGACTCGGTGTGGTTCACACCCGAGCGCGTGCCGCAGACCGACCTCGACGACGGAACGCTTGTGCGCTTGCCGCAGTCGGCCCCTGGTACAGCCGAGCCCGTCGGACTGTTCCGGCGGACGAGTCAGGCTGCTGCGGGCGTCGAGACTTTGGCTGGGATTCTCAGGCGGTTGGCTACTGTGTGAAATCTTCCGAGCACAAATCCGATGGCTTCAGATCCAGTGCTCGGACGACGCCATGAGGCGATCCATCGTTGCTGCGGAGAAAGTGCTCGTGGGAACCGGTGGAGGCTTGCGGCCACGACGTGGAGCGACCAGTTCGGGGTACAGGGTGCGCGACACCTCACGAGCTGCGTCGAGCACCAATGGCGCTACCCGCTCGAGCTGAGCGGTCTGCGTATCGCTGCACAACGAGATGCTGCCGATCGGCCCTTCGTGCCCGCGAATAGCCGACGCGACGCACGCGACGCCCGGTGTTGATTCGCCGCACTCGAAGGCCAAGCCTCGACGCTGCCGAATACGGCTCAGCTCTTGATGCAGAACTGCGATGTCCGCGATGGTGCTGTCGGTGCAGCGCGGGAGCGTCACACCGAACAGGGTGTCCACCTGTTCGGGAGCGATGCACGCCAGCATCGCTTTGCCGCCTGCCGTCGAATGTGCAAGGGCGCGACCGCCGACGCGCGACGGTAGCGTCGTAGCAAAGCGTCCACCTACCTTGTCGAGGTAGACATTTTCGCAGTCGTCGAGAACTGACAGATGCACGACCATTCCGGTTTTCAGGTGTAGGTCGTGCAGCAGCGGTGCTGCGGCTGCACGCAGCTGGCCGTGGTCGCCGATGCCGCCGTCAAGTCCGAGTGCGCGTCGGCCGAGGCGGTAACCAATCGGCGCGTGAGCGACCCAGTCGAGCTTGACGAGCTGCTCGAGAATGCGGTGGACGGTCGATCGCGGCAACCGGGCGCGTCGTGCGGTTTCTTCGAGACTGAGGTGGGTTGCCCGTCCATCGAAGGCATCGAGAATGAGTGTCATCCGCTCGACCATCGACGGCGGTAAGTCTGTGGTGGACCGACCGCCGGCCGGTGGGGCAGAGGACTTCTTGTCGTTCATGTCGACAACGGCCATGGACGCCTTCCGTTCCGGGGTTTCCCGAGTGTCGCTTCAGTTGCCGTTGGCATCTGGCGTGTCCGTCAGGTGGTGACCCCTGTCACTTGCACTGTATAGTCCGATTGTACATTGATCAAGCGATCAAACAACCTGCATATGGCCCTTAAAGCCGAAGGGGTCATTCATGCAGCGTGCCTGCCGTACGCTGCCGACCCACGGAGATGCCCCATGCCCTGTGATGAAAATTCCCCGGTAGCGGTACTCGATCGCGCCTCGATATTGCTCGAGGCTTTCGATGAGGACGAGCGACTGACTTTGTCGGACTTGTCGAGACGGACGGGGCTTCCCGCGTCGTCGACCCACCGCATGCTCGGACAACTCGTACGTCTGACATGGCTTCAACGTGAGGGTCACACGTACCGGTTGGGTCGTAAGATATTCGAACTCGGTTCGCTTGCGTTGCATCATGATCGGCTTCACAGCGTGGCGCAGCCCGTCCTCTATCAACTGCACGCGACTACGGGTCTCGTGGTTCACCTCGCAGTCCCCGTCGGCGCTGACGTTCTCTATCTCGACAAAGTCGGTGGCTCCTTCGCCGTTCGGCTGCCCACCCGCGCCGGCGGGCGCCTTCCCGCGGCGTCGACGGCAATAGGCAAAACCTTGATGGCAGAGCTTGATCCGACCGCGGCGCTGACGCCGCCGCGTTCCACGCCGAACACGATAGTGGACCCAGTTCGACTGCGAAGGGAGTATGCCGACATTCGTAACCGCGGAATTGCCCACGATCGGAACGAGACGGTGCTCGGAGTATCGTGTGTCGGTGCCGCTATTATCAAGGGCCGCAGTCCGATTGGCGCGATCTCGGTAACCGGCCCTACCGGTACGTTCGATCCGATGGCTGTCTCGGTCCCTGTCCGCCTCGCGGTAGCAACGATCCGAAATCGACTGTCCGGAAACTGATGTTGCCGCGCTCTGCTGGGGCAGGGCGCGGCAACTGTGAGCTCACGCGAATTTTACGTATCCGCGTCGACGCGTGCGAGATTTTCCTGCACCTCGGTGGACCAGTTCTCCAGAGCGCGAGTGGTGTCCACCTCGTACTCGTAGCGTGCGGTCATTTCGTCTGTGACGTCCTTGACGTCTACATAGAACTGCTGGTACCAGCGGCGAAGTTGGTAGACGGGCCCGTCCTCTTCGGTGAGGAGCGGATTTTCGATGCGGCTCTTGTGTTTCCAGATCTCGATATCCTGGAGGAACTGCGTCTCGAGACCCTCGGTGAACATCTGAGCGGTGGCTTCGGCCTGCTCGTCCGAGTTGCCCGGCGTGCGTTCGACACATGTGCCGTACTGCAGGACAAACGAATTGTCGGTGACAGGGTAGTGGCAGTTGATGACCTTTGCCTCCACCGTGGTGTCACCGGAAATCGTCCACACCGTATCGAGCATGAAAGACGGACCGTAGTAGGCAGCTTCCGACACGGTCTCGGCATCTGGAAGGTCCATCTGTACACCGGTTTTGATGTCGTCCCGGCCTACCGAGCGCATGTGCTGTGCAGCGACCTGGCCTTCGAACACATTCTTGAAGTAGCCCGGCATCTGGAAATGAACGTAGAAGAAGTGAGCCATGTCGACAACGTTGTCGACGATCTCACGGCAGTGCGAGCCCTCCACGTGGAAGGTGCGCCACGACCACTCGCTCCACCGATCGGTGCCCCATCCCTCGATCTCCGGAATCGTCACGTCCTCCGGCGGCGTGTTGCCCTCCGGGTCATGCCAGGTAAAGAGCATTCCGTTGCGTTCGAGTACATTCCACGATCGTGTGCGTGCTAGCGGAGGGACGCGCCGCGCGTAAGGAATGCCAGTGCAGCGCCCGTTCCCGCCCCACCGCCAATCGTGGAACGGGCAGGCGATGGAGTCGCCCTTGATCTGCCCCATCGCGAGGTTGCCGCCCATGTGTCGGCAGTATGCGTCAAGGATGTGCAACTCGTTCTCGGAGTCTGCGAACACCACCAAGTCGGTGCCGAAAGCCTTGATTTGGTGCGGCTTTCCGTCACGAAACGTCTCGGCCAGGCCGAGGCAGTGCCAGCCTCGCGCAAATCGAGTCGGGTTCTTGCCTGCCTCGATGACCCTGACCTCGGGTTCGGCGATGATGTCGGTCATGAATCCTCCAGTGTGTATTCAGCGATGATTCGATCAGCGATGATTTGATACGTGCGAAAGGCCCTCAGGGCGAGGAGATTCGCGAAGCTTGCCGTTCTCAATGGCAGCCTGGACAGCGTCGCTCAGCCCGCTGCACGATTGCACGAGTGATCCGGGTTGCAGGGTGTTGACCTGGACGTCGCGGTAAGGGCATCGCACGTTCTCTGCAGCCGGCCATTGGATACCGGTATGGATCGAGCTGTACTTCTCGACGAGGACTCGCTGGCCGCACGATGCGCAGTCGACAGGCGCCATGACACTTCCTTCCTATCGTTCTTCCTTGAACGTAGAAGGAATGATCGTCAGGCGACAGGCCAATTCCGTTGAACTGAAAAGTTACCGGACAAGGGCCTGGCCACCGTCCACGGGCAATGCATGGCCTGTGATGTAGTGCGAGGCTGAACTGCAGAGGAACACGACAGCGGGTCCAATGTCGGTTTCCGGGTCGCCGAGCCTTCCCAACGGCACAGTCTTCACGTAGGCCGCAGCTTCCTCCGGACTGATCCGAGCCCAGTCGTCGAGAATCGGCGATGTGGCAAGCGGCAGAATCGCGTTGACGCGAATCCCGTCGGACGCCCATTCACACGCGGCGGTACGCGTCAGAACCCGAATTGCTTCTTTGGCGGCAGCATATCCACCGAATCCTGACGGATCCCAGCGAATTCCGGCTGCAGATCCCACATTGACGATCCGTCCGCCGTCAACCAGATATGGATGGAACAGGCGCATCAGTCGCCACGTTGCCAGTGGGCCCGAATCCAAGCTTTGTTGGTACACAACCTCATCGAGGTCGAGTAACAGGCCGTGTGCAGCTGTCTGCGCGTTGTTGACCAGGATGGTCGGCCCACCCATTCGACCTGCTACGTCCACAATCAGTCGATCGATCTGATCGGTGTCGGTCACATCGCACTCGAAGGCGAATGCGGACCCACCTCGTTCGCTGATCATATGAACCGTCTCGTCGAGTTTGGCCCGAGTGCGACCT
Source organism: Rhodococcus sp. ACPA4 (assembly GCF_002300185.1). Lineage (NCBI taxonomy): Bacteria > Bacillati > Actinomycetota > Actinomycetes > Mycobacteriales > Nocardiaceae > Rhodococcus > Rhodococcus sp. ACPA4. Next base: position 4,313,170 of record NZ_NSDY01000001.1, on the reverse strand, counting down.
ACCACTGCTACGACTGCGCCGGCATCCGCCAGTGCTAGAGCCACCCCACGGCCGATGCCCTGGCCGGCGCCTGTCACAAGTGCTCTATCCCCACTGAGTGTTTTCATGCCCTCTTCTCTGATCGATACGGATGTGAGTTCACAACTTCAAAGTAAATTGCGCTCTGGCAGTTACATTCGCGGTACCTTCGGCCACTCTCCGAGCGCAGGTCGATACTGTAGGGGTCATTCGCTCGTTTCGGTGAGCGGTCGAATCAGACAGTCGAATGCGCGAAACAGCATCAGGAGAACAGACGATATGGAACCGCAGGAGCGACGACAGCAAATCCTCGATCGCGCCGGCGAGATATTCGCAGCAAAAGGGATAGCCGCCACCACGATTCGGGAGATCGGCGACGCAGTGGGAGTGCGCTCCGGTGCGCTCTACCATTACTTCCCTTCCAAAGATGCGATCGTCGCAGAGATCGTCAGGGTCTATCTCCAGGAACTTGTAGACAAGGTGCATGCAGTTACTGCCGTGGAGCCCACAGAACGTATCGAGGCGCTTTCCGAGATCGCTCTGCGTTGTTCGCACAAGTACCTGCACGCAACGTCCATCTGGCGTCGTGAGGGTGACTACATCCACGCGACAATTCTCGAGCAAGGCAACATCGGGGAGCTGTTCGGCCAATTCGAGAGGGAGTGGTCGAGCGCTCTTGCCGCCGGAGTTGCTCGGGGCATTTTTCGTGACGACGTTGACATCGATGTCGTCGACCACATGCTTCGATATGCCATCTGGTCATCGAGCGAGTGGTATACGCCGACCGAGGACAAGTCTGTGGATTGGCTCGCCCACGAAGTGGTCAAGGTGATCCTCGGGGGTCTACGCACCCCGAACGTTCAACCGTGAGTGTCTGCGCAGTGCGGTGGATCGTCATTCCATCCAGTGTGGCAAGAGCGCCCGCAAAAGCCACGACTGATTCCGTTGGGCGGAAATATTCTGGCCCACTGTGACATACGGCTACGCTCGCCGTATCGCCAGAGGGTGTGCCGAACTGTCATCTTCCAGTGCGATCAGTCGGCGGACGCAATCGAGTATCACACTTGGCCCAGCACGGCCGCTCCCATTCCGAGGGCGACTGCATCCTCGACGAGGGCTGCTCCCAGTGCCGGAACTCGCTTCGATGCCCACCCCCGGTACGCGTGGCCTGCATACGAGCCTGCCACCGCCGAGGCGGCGCCGATTGCGATGGCAGGGGCGACGGGTTCGCTCTGGGCCCGAGCAATCGCGTAGGCGGCGGCGCCCCCGGCTGCAGCTCGTGCGGTCAAGGACGGAGGCGCGAGCCGAGATGGTGTCGTCGGGAGTTTGTCCATGACGAACTCGCCACCGATTGCAACGACGGATCCACCGATCGACAGTCGTTCGTAGCGTGTGCCCCGGAATCTGAGCACCAGGAACGTGGTGATCCCGACTGCGCTGCGAAACCCGCTGGCCTTGCCGATTGCGGCGTAGAGAACTGCAGATCGAATGTTCATGAAGTTTAGTATGTCCGTTTTTGCTCTTCGGTGGAGCCAACTTCGAACTTCGCACGATGATCGATGAACGGCCTATTCGTCAGCTGCATCGGTCGCGTCGAGTAGTGCGACGAGGGCTCGATGGAGTTCTGCGATTTCGCGGCCGCCCTCACCTCCGAGGGCATGTGTGTTCTCGTGGTCCAGCTGGCGAACGATCTCTTTGGCTTGCAAGGCAGTTCGGTGACCCTCTTCGGTGAGATCGAGACGAACAGCGCGCGCATCGCGGGTATCGCGTTCGCTCGAGACGAAGCCGCTGCGCTCCAGCGCGCGTACCAGTTTGGAGATGTAAATCGGTTGCAGTCCAGTCTGTTCGGCGAGTTCGCGTTGGCTCGGTCTTTCGCCCGCACGGACAAGGCTGTGAAGGGGTGCGAGTACCGAGTATTGAGCGTGCGTGAGGCCGAGATGGGCGAGCGCACGGTCGACTCCCGCGCGCCAGCGCAGGCTCAGGTGCCAGACGAGTGCTCCGGTTGTCCATGATTCGCGGTCTTGCATGAAAATAGAGTACATGGCTACTATTTGAAAATAGAGTACATGGAAACTATTTTGAGGAGACGTCATGCCCATCACGCCTGTGCTCGACTCGAAAATGGCTCATCGGGAATCGGGTGACGGTCCGCCGTTCGTGCTGCTGCACGGTAATCCCACGTCGTCGTACCTGTGGCGGAATATTCTGCCGTCGGTTAGTGCCCTCGGCCGCGCTCTCGCCCCCGACCTCATCGGGATGGGAGAGTCCGGTAAACCCGCGATCGACTATGGCTTCGTAGACACCGCCCGCTACCTCGACGCCTGGTTCGACGCCTTGGAACTCGACGATGTTGTGCTCGTCGGACACGACTGGGGCGGGGCACTGGCATTCGACTGGGCTGCGCGGCATCCCGATCGCGTCCGCGGGGTCGCCTTCCTCGAGACGATCCTCCGTCCGATGACGTGGGCCGAACATTTTCCGGGTGGCGCCAGGGCGCGAGTCGAGGCATTGCGCACTCCCGGAACAGGTGAGGCGAAGGTGCTCGAACAGAACTTCTTTCTCGAGGTTGCTCTCGACAAGACCGTGCTCAGCGGACTCTCGGACGGCGATGCGGCTTCGTATCGTGCTCCGTACCCCACATCCGAGAGTCGCCGGCCACTGCTTGCCTGGCCGCGGGCATTCCCCATCGAAGGCACCCCGGCGGACGTACACACGCGGGTGGCGTCGTACGGAGAGTGGCTCGCGGGAAGTAGCGATGTGCCGAAACTCCTGATGACGTTCAACGGCCCGTCTGAACTCCTCATGATCGGCGACGATGAGATCGAATGGGGTCGATCGAATATCGCCCACCTCGATGTCATGGAATGCGGCCGCGCCGGCCACCTCGCACCCGAGGATCGGCCCGACGCCATTGCGTCCGCAATCGTCGAGTGGACCAGGCGCCACCGCCTGGATTGCTGAGGGGAAACGGATCCGATGTTTGGCTCTCGTGGTCGGGGTACTCGCTAGTGTATGCGGCTCGGTGTTCTCGACGTCGGTTCGAACTCAGCGCAACTGCAGATCGTGGAAGCGACTGCAGGGGCGCCGCCACTGCCGCTGCATGCACTTAAGGCGGCAACAGGTTTGGCTGAGTCGATCGATGCCAGCCAGTGTCTGGACGGCAACGGAATCGAGCGGGTATGCGAGGCGGTGACGCAATCGCTGGAGGCTGCGCGGCACTACGAGGTTGATCAGATCTATCTCTTTGTCACTGCCGCGATCCGCGATGCGGCGAACCGGGAGGAAGTTCTGGATCGTGTGGCCGCGGAGTGTGGATTACGTCCACAATTTCTTACCGGCCTGCAGGAAGCACGTTTGACGTATTTTGCCGTGCACCGCTGGTATGGCTGGTGCGCCGGCAGATTGCTGGACATCGATATCGGCGGCACGACAATGGAAATCACGCTGGGGCGCGATGCCGCTCCGGAGTTGGCGGTCTCACTTCCACTCGGCGCTGGGCGATTGACTCGCACCTTCTTCGATACGGATCCGCCGTCGGTTAAGCAGGTCAAAGAACTGCGTCGGTACGTACGTTCGTCCCTGCGTGAGACAGCGGATCGCCTTCTCTGGGAAGGGAAACCGCAGCGAGTTGTCGGCACGTCGAAGACCTTCAAGCAATTGGCACGACTGGCCGGAGCGCCGGCCCAGCGAAAGGGGCCATTTGTGCGACGCACATTGTCGCGCAAGGATCTTCACGGATGGGTTGCACGGATGGCCACTATGACCACCGATCGTCGTGCCAAACTGCAGGGCGTGGCGCGATCGCGCGCTCACCAGATTCTTGCAGGCGCGATCGTGGCCGATGAGACGCTCTACGCCCTCGATGTCGATTCGATCGATGTGAGCCCATGGGCCCTACGCGAAGGTGTCATCCTTCAGCATCTCTCCGCGGTACCCGATCCTCAGAACGATCTTCCACTCCAAGTGCTGTCTCCAGAGGTGCACGTGGACAAGGCGGTAGTCACGTCATTGCCGATCACCGAATCGTCACACGACCGCACTCGTTGACCAGGCGATCACGAATCGCGAATCGAGGAGAAGAAGACATGAACAAGACCATTGCATCCGTCGCGATCGCCTGCGCTGTTGTCTCTGCCGTCGCGTGCGGTAGTGACGATACCGACCAATCCACTAGTGACGGTAATGATTACGCTACGCAGCAAACCACCAGATCGCCGGCGCAGAGAACAGATGAGAGTGAGCCGACGGCGTCACCGACTGATCTGGGAATGATCGATCAAGCAAAACTTGCCTCGTTTGTTTTCGCTTTTCGAGCCGGCTACTCGGAACTGACGCAAGATCGTGACGACAGCAGCATCGAGCTCATCGTTCTCCAGTCCTGCGACGACATTGCGAACGGAGTGGACGAGCAGCAGGTCACGGATGAAATCCGAACGCTCGCTACACACAACGGCAATGAACCCACTCAGGATCAAGCAAAACGGATCTACGACATGGTCACCCCCGCCTGCCCGGGATGACCTGGTGCGACGCCTCCTCGCGGTTCGAAGTCAGGAATCCGCGCACCCGAGACCGTATACGGCATAGGCTGCTCGGATAACTGGTTGTGCAACATTGCGCACCCTCACCCCGCCAGGGGTTGTGCCACGCTCGGTTCCGGCGTGAGCGTGCCCGTGGAGTGCCAGATCGAGTTGAAACTCGTCGATAGGTTCGCCGAGGAGATACGACCCGAGGAAGGGGTAGATCTCGGGCGGTTCACCGTGCAGGGTGTCGCTGATCGGCGAGTAGTGCAGTAGTGCGACGCGGATATCTGCCTGGAGCGAAGACACCGCTGATCGGAAGCGTTCGGCGACGTCGACAGTATGGCCGGCGAACTCCTTCATTTGTGGTTCTCCGAACACGCTGGCGCATTTACCTGCGAATCCACCACCAAATCCTTTGGTGCCTGCAATCCCCAATGTTTGTCCGGCAATGTCGATGGTGACAGATTCGCCTTCCAGAACAGAAATCCCTTGCGCGGTAAGCGTATTCGTAATGTCTGAGACGGCATTGCTGTGGTAGTCGTGATTTCCGAGCACGGCGATTACCGGGATTCCCAGGTCTGCGAACTCGTCGGCAACAACCTTCGCCTCATCCCGGCCTCCGTGCCGGGTGAGATCGCCGGCTAGCAACAAGACGTCCGCATGGGTGGATACCATGTCGAGTGCAGGCCGCAACTCGCCGTGTGAATCTGCGCCGAGATGCACATCGCCGACCGCGGCGACCCGGATCACTGTAAGTCCTCGTAATCAGATTGTGGTTCAGCAGAACTCACGACATGGATGTCGTTGCAGACGGTAATGTCGGGGGCCAACTCCGTGACTACCGATTCTAGTTCCCGCTTTCGGGTGAGACTGTTCACCTCACCGCTGAGGTAGATCTTCGATCCTCGGATCGTCACCCGCACACCGAGTTCCGATGTTCGTGGATCTTCGGCGAAAGCTCGTCTGATGTGTGCCACCAGGTATTGCGGAAGTTGCTCTTCTGCCTTCATCCTCTCTGCCTCCATTCGCTTGCCTATTTTGTCGAAGCAATCTCGAGATCGTCGAGGAGCCCAAGAAAGGCCCGCGCATACGGCGAGGCTCGTGTCTGGTCGACAACTTCCGGCCAGTCGACTTGCTCTCGTAAATCTCGCGCGATCTGGAGCATGGGAACGAAGTCGCAACGGTGAGCATCGAGGACGTTCAGTTTGTCGATCATCAAGTCCGTCGCGCCGACGACGGGTGCGACAGCGGAACCGACCCGCATAGACGTTGCCCGGTCCAGGAACTCGTCGGTGATGTCGCGCCCTGAGGCAGAGAAAATAAGGTCGACGAGTACGTCGCTGTCGTACACCTTTGCCAGCCAATCCTCGGGCGGGTTAACCGGTTTCATTCCGGTCTCGCGTAGTGCGTGCAATGCCGGAGTCACGTCCTGCTTGCGCAGGAAGATATCGACATCGTGCCCCGATGGTGGTCCGCCGCGTGCATACACGGCACAACCGCCCGCAACAGCAAATCGAATTTCAGCTCTTGCCAGTGTGTTCACCGCTCGCGTCATAGTCTGCAACAGATCGTCCATGCTGGACCTGTCGTGGGTGGAGACGGGGGGAGGCGGATGCCGGGGTGGTCGTGTCGTCATTTTCAGGAGGTACCCGATCTCCTTCCGGCGAACCGTGTGGGCTCGAGATCGCCGACGAAATCGACCGACCGGATCGAATGCGTTCTCGGAGTTCTCACCACGCGGACAGTGGGTCGAAATCGCTCGGTTCCTCGACCGTTGGTGTGAAAGCGATTTGGTCTCAGTGTTACTGGGGGTGAAGCTTCCATAGAGGATACGTCGGACCGAGTCTGGGTACCACGATCAGACATGCCGTCGAGAGCACTGACGGCTTCTGACGAAGGAGATGCTCATGGCTACCTGCGAAACGTGCGGTAACGAGTACGACAAGACGTTTACAGTCACGCGTGGCGAACGCACTGCCACCTTCGACAGCTTCGAATGCGCCGCCCAGGCAATGGCGCCACAGTGCGCGCACTGTGGGTGTCGCATTCTCGGCCACGGCGTCGAAGCGGACGACACTATGTACTGCTGCGCTCACTGCGCTCGTCAAGAAGGTCACGACAAGGCAGCAGATCGCGTCGGTGCCTGAATCGACACGCTAGGCAGAGAGCGCCTCGATCAGCTTCGAGCAAAAGGCCGGGAGGTCGTCGGGTTTCCGGCTTGACACAAGGGTGTTCGGTCCGTTCGTGCACACAACTACGTCGTGGTCGACCCAACTGCCGCCGGCATTCGTGATGTCGGTGCGCAGGCTGGGCCACGACGTGAGCGTCCGACCATTCACTACGTCGGCCTCGACGAGCGTCCACGGTCCGTGGCAGATTACAGCGACAGGTTTTCCGTCATCGAAGAAACTGCGGACGAACGCAACAGCCTCTTTGTTCATGCGGAGGAAGTCCGGGTTTGCGACTCCTCCAGGTAGTACGAGGGCGTCGTAGTCCGATGTCGACGCTGATTCGACTACATCGTCGACGTCGAAAACATCGCCTCGGTCCAGATGATTGAATGCCTGGATTGTTCCCTGCTCGAGTGAAATAAGCGAAGGCTCAGCATGTTCCGAACGAACTGCATCCCAGGGATCTGTCAGTTCAACTTGCTCGACGCCTTCGGGGGCTGCCAGGAAGGCAACCCGCTTTCCTTTCAGCAACTCACTCATTGCTCTCACTTCCTCCGTTCATACTTCGAGCTCAGCGTGATGATGTACCTTCGCTGTCGTCGAAGAAGGACCATTCGTCTCCTCCGTGTCCTACCTCCATGCGCCACCCGAGCTCCGAATTGTCGGCGCACACGTCCACGAACCACGCGTGTGCGTCGTCGGCGCTCTCGATGTCACGGGTATCTATGACATCACCTGCGGGATTTATCACTCTGTATGTGGCCATTATGTACGCCTTCCCGAAACGCGTCCCGTTTAATCATTGTTCAATCTGCCTGATGCGCAATTGAATTGTGCGCCTCTGTTGACCACGGGCGGCCAATAAAGGTGCACCGCAAGCATTAGGCCTCCGGGATCTCCCGGCCGTAGTTCTCGAGTGTGATGCTGTCGGGATCGGGTCCACCGCGTACGCCGGTGTCGAGGGCGTCGATCGCAGCAAGCTGGTCGCTGGTGAGATCGAAGTCGAAGACGTCGAAGTTCTCGGCGATGCGGGTTGGCTTTGTCGACTTCGGGATAGCGGAGCGACCTTGTTGCAGATGCCACCGCAGCATTACCTGGGCTGCCGACTTACCATGCTGCGCAGCGATATCGAGCAAAGTCGGATCGTCAAAGGTGCTCTTCTCGCCGCCGCCGTAGGAGGTGATGCCGCCGATCGGCGACCAGGCCTGCGTCACGATGCCGTGCTCGGCGTGGAGGCGCTGCAGTTCCTTCTGCTGGAAGTACGGGTGAAGTTCGATCTGATTCACGGCTGGTACGACGGTTGTCTCGGCCAAGAGTCGGTCGAGGTGTGCGGGCATGAAATTGCTGACTCCGATGGCCCGGACCTTGCCGTCGGCGAGTAGCTTCTCCAGCGCCCGGTAGGCGTCGAGGGTCAGGTCGAAACGGTTGGACAGCGGCTGGTGCAAGATAAGAAGGTCGAGTTGGTCGACGGCGAGCTTGCCCGTCGCCTTGTCGAACGCGTGCAGGGTGGTCTCGAAACCGTAGTCGCTGATCCAGACCTTGGTTTCGATGAACACCTCGTCGGAGTTGACATCTGAACGCTCGATACCTTCACCGACCTCACGTTCGTTGAAGTACGCGGCGGCAGTATCGATGTGCCGGTAGCCGGTACGCAGGGCCGACTCGACCGCGGAAATCGTGACGTCCGGTGGGGTCTGGAAAACGCCCAGCCCGATGGCCGGCATTTCCACGCCATTGTTGAGAGTGATCGTATTTTCGGTCATGCTTTTCACCGTAGGGATGTTCGGGCGGGTATGACAGGTACTGTCATTATCCCCCAGCAGCGGCATACGGGGATTTCACTGCGGCCGGCGCCCTCGATCTGCCTCGCACCTGGACAGTCAATATTAGGCTGCAGGAATCGTCGCGATGAAATGCGTTGGTGCACGCTTAAATAGGAGCAGTGCGTCACATGATGCAGCACAGGCGAAACGCAAGGAGTTGGTATGACGACGATTGTGAAAGTGGAAGACGTCGAAGTTATGGATCGCGGAGGGTCCGTGAAAACGGTGCCACTGGTGACCAAGTCCTCCAGCGACGGAGAGGCACTGATCACGTCGGGTATGAGTGTTTATCCAGTGGGTGGTGGCGCTCCGAAGCACTCGCACAACTGCGACGAGCAGGTGACGCTTCTGGAAGGCCAGGGAGAGGTTGAGGTCGACGGAGTAGTGACTCCGTTGGTTCCTTACGACACGACGTACATTCCGAGTCCGAAGGTGCATGCGTTTCGCAATACGGGGGACAAGCCCATGCGAATCCTCTGGGTTTACACCGCATCTCGCGTAACACGAACTTTCTTCGATACGGGTATCGAAGTCGAGCATCTGTCGGCCGAAGATCAAATGGGGACATAACTTCGGTGCCCGATATTCTACAGTTTGCGCTAGTGAACAAGTGAAACAGAAAGTCCGGCAGTTGATGACAACTGCCGGACTTCCTGATTCGCTGTTGGACGCGTCAGCGCGCCGCAACCGTGGGAGAGGTAATGCTGTACGTTTCCGCGGCTGTCTTCAGCTCATTCCAGAGTGGTTCAGGGACCGGAATGCCGTCTCGGCTACGGTCGGCGAACGTCTCGGCTCCACGCTGTCCGGGCAGAATGACACGCTCGTAACCCTCTGCTACGGGAAGAGATCGGATGGTCTCGATGGTCGCATCGACGTCGGAGCTGAAGGTGTTCACCGCCACGGCCGCGTTGGGATCGATCGCGATGATTGCGGCGTTCTGCCGGTGCTTCTTGCCACCCGGAACGCCGGAATGGAAGTTGGGCAAGATGGGCTCACCGACGAGCGCGCTGGTCAGCAACTCGAACATCAAGGACATGCCGGAACCCTTGGCTCCGCCCACGGGAAGTGGAATCTTGGCCAGAGCAGGGTCGGTAGTGGGAACTCCTTCGGATGTGGTCGCGGCACCGACCGGGAGGTCTTTGCCGGCCTTCTTGAATTGCGCAATCTTGCCGAGTGCGATTACCGCAGTGGCCATGTCGAGCACAACCGTCGGATACTTACCGGTGCCCGGAACGGCAATGGAGAGCGGACTGGTTGCGACAGATGCGCCTGCCGCGCCTTCGTAACCCATGTTGGGCATGCCTGCGACGAGACCCATGCCGATCAGACCGCTTTCAGCAATTCGATTGGTGTAGTAGCCAAGTGCGCCGGTGTGGACCGTTCGACGCACGTTCACCCAGCCGACGCCGAATTGTGCAGCCTGAGCAATCGCTATGTCGGCAGCACGGGTGAGGGCAACGGGGCCAGCCGCCCGATCGGCGTCAACCACTGCCAGAGCGCCCTTTTCGTTGTGGACGACAATATTCGGCTCGGCGTTCGCCTCTCCGGTCCCGAACAATTCGAGGTATCGCGGAACGCGCGCGATTCCGTGGGAATCCACGCCCCTCAGATTTGCCCAGACCAGTACCTCGGCGATGGTGCCGGCATCGTCAGCTGAAACACCACGGGATTGGAAAAGATCTCGGACATAGTCCCGGAGTGCTGCGGGATCGATCTTTATCGGGCTTGGCATGTCTGGCCTCTCTTCGCGGAGTTGTTCTGTTGTACTGCAGTCGATTTACGGCTACTTGCCCGAAGCCTGCAGCGACCCCTGTGTCGCCGGCTCGGAGATGGGCCAGTCGAGGCATTCTGCGATACCGCGACCCATGATCCACTCGAGTTCCTGCTCGGTGAAATCGAAATGCTCGGTGAACTGCTCGACCGTGTCCGTCCACGTCAACCCGTGACCGAGCAAACGCGTGATGTCGGTACCGAAGAAACAACGCTCCGGACCCATCGCGTCCACCATCTCCCGAACGTACTTCGCGATATTGAGATTCGGGAACGGCTCGGTCGAATACCCCGGAATCGCCGACACCTTCACAAAGATATTCGGGTGCACATGCAGATCCGCGGTCTCCTTGACCCAGTACCCGATCGCGTCGTCGACACACCGAGCCATGATGCCCATGTGGTCGATGATGATCTTGAGCTCGGGATGCTTGCCCGCGATCTCACCGAGCTCCGCCTTCCACACCGGAGCATGCACCATAGTCTTGATACCCAACTCCTCCGCCAGAGGCCAGTACCAGTCGTTGGTGCCGTCGATCATCCAGTTACGGTCCTGCGGACGGTGGAACGTCAACCGCGTCCCCTTCACATGCGGATTCTGCGCAAAATCCTTCATCATCGCCGCACCCTCGACGGGCTTGTTCTGCGGGATACGAGCCATGATGCCGAACCGATCCGGATGTGCCTCACACGCCTCCAGCGCGTAATCGATGCGGTCACCTTCCCAGGACGGCGGCAAGATCAGTGCACGATCGACACCGGCCTCGTCCATCAACCCGAGAGCTTCCTCGTAGCTGAACGACTCCTCCCGATGACCGTTCAAACGGATACGCTCACGCGCACCCGGAAGCCACGGACGATCCGGAGCTTCGTCTTTCCAGATATGGATTTGCGAATCGACAATGAACATGGATCCTCTATTCTCCCGATGTGCGGGTGTCTGTGAAAACTTGGCCGCAGGTAGGACTGGGCTTCTGTGCAGAGACCGGGTGGTGACGGCGAACCGTTAGGTGTGCCAGGGGTGTTAGCCGGAAACTGTTTCGTGACGCTATCTTCCGCAAGTACATTCAATCCAGTGGCACGGACGCATCATTAGTTGAACGAATTTCGCGTGGTGTCGTCGGGAGCGTTTGCGACTGCCGGGAAAACTATGACGGTCGTCACTTTATGCAAGCATAGGTTTCGCGTATGACTGTGGACCCACACAATGCTGCTCGATTAGTTTGACGGAGATGGGTCAGGTCGAGGCGGCTGCATCCCCCTCGGGTTGTCCCTCAGCGGCTCTCGGCCGCTTTCGCCTACCGAGAAGAGGACGAGCATGACTGCCGGCGCGCTTGCTCACAGCATTCCCCAGGTTTGGCTTGCGCGTGCGCGTCCCGTATCGACGCTGAGTGAGAAGAATGCAATCGCATGAAATTAGCTGCAGCCCAGTAATATTCGCAACCTCCGAGTTAGACCTAGAAAGGACCATGATGTTCCGAAAGACACGACTCGCGATGCTTGGCGCAGTGTGTTCCCTTGCTCTGGCGCTGTCGGCATGCGGAGGTGGCGCCGCTGGTTCCTCGTCCTCGGCAAACTCCGGCCCGTCAGGTGATCCCGTTACGGGCGGTACCGTCCGCGCGGTGATGTTGAGCGAGCCTCGCAACCTCGACCCCGCGATTCTTCAGAATAATCTGCAGGGTCAAGGCATGCTCGGGAACTCGCTGTACGGAACGCTGATGTATGGCAACGAGCAGACCGACGAGACCATGTACTCGATGGCTGAGAACTTTTCGACCGGCGATGGTGGCAAGACCTTCGTGCTCGAGCTTCGTGACAGCCTTACATTTTCCGACGGGACCCCGCTGGGGTCGGATGCAGTGAAATACAACTGGGATCGGCTCAAGGACAAGTCACTCGGTTCCAACTCCACCCCTGACGCTGCGCTGGTCGAGTCGACGGAGGTTGTTGACGGGAAAACTCTGAAAGTTACTTTGACGCAGCCGACTCCGGCCTATGCAAATCAGGTTTCGCGCACAGCGATGAACTGGATTGCATCCCCGGCTGCACTGGCACAAGGGGCGCAGGCCTTCGACGCGAATCCGATCGGAGCAGGTCCGTTCACCCTGAAGAACTGGACCCGTTCGGGGAAGATCGAACTGGTCAAGAACCCGGGATACTGGGACGCACCGAGGCCGTATCTGGACGGAATCACGCTCACCTCGTCGGCAGATGAAGAGCAGCGACTGAATTCGGTGGTGAGCAGTGGAGCCGATCTGGTGCAGGCCGCCGATTGGTCGGTTGTGAAAAAGGCGTCGACTGCCGGGTTCCAGGTTCAGTCGATGCCGATGGCCGGCGGGACATTCCTCGCGCTGAATACGACACGAGCTCCGTTCGACGATGTTCGGATGCGTCAAGCGGTCAGTGCGGCAATCGACCTGGAGGGGCTGGAGCTCGCAGTGGGGAAGGGTTCAGGCATTATTGCCGACACGTTGTTCCCGGAGGAAAACCAGTTCTACACGGACACACCCTTGCATACCTACGACAAGGCCAAGGCACAGGACCTTTTTGATCAGTTCGCCGCTGAAGGCCACCCCCTGACCTTCACGTTCACGGCGTTCCCTGGACAGGAATTGGTTGCCCAGGCGGTTCAGGCCCAGCTCAGTCAGTACGACAACGTCGACGTTTCGGTCAATCGCGTGGACTGGGCAGAGTCGGGCCGTATATACGGGGAGAAGGGCTACGACATGATGGTGGCAGCATCGAACTTCATTGATCCCGAGCCGTCGTTGTTCCGGTCGTTCTACAGCACTTCGCCTCGAAACTCGTCGGGTATCAAGGATGATCAGCTCGACACGGCGCTTGTCGCAGGACGCACGGGCGCGTCTGCCGAGGATCGCAAAGCGGCCTATGAAGCAGTGTCGGAGCGCCTTGCCGAGATCGCGCCGGCCATCTTCTACTTGCGCACATCGCAGACTGCGATCGCATCCGAGGATGTCGGGGGGATCCAGATGTACGGTGAAGGTTCCCTGCTGACGGCTGGGCTGTGGCTCGCTGATCAGTAGCCACAAGCAGTAGTTCGAGACACGGTTTCTTGTTCTTCAGGCCTTGCCGGGCGTGAACATCCCCGAGCTGCGGGGCGCATTGTCGCTGAGGGACGATGCGCCCCGCTTTTTGTGGAACTGATCAAGGCCTCGGACGAATTGCCAAGATGGTCCGAATATTGATGTGAAACAACTATTTACGGTGTCAACAGCCGCACCCTGTACGCGTGTGAGCGCAGGATTGCTGCAATAGATGGCGACCGATTTCGAACGCTTTAGTTGAGTGGAATAGGGCTGGTTCGACGGCGCAGCTGATGTCACAGTGTATTTGCGTCCACTGACGTAATCCACATCACATGAACGTATCGGCGTCATATTGATGATCACTATTACCCAGGAGGTTTCTCATGCGTCTCATGCCACTAACCGATCTCAACGAACGTCAAGCCGAGATCAGTGCACGGATCGCCGGTCGCCGCGGTGCTGTCCGAGGGCCGTTCCTCATCTGGCTGCGCAGCCCCGAGCTGTGTGAGAAGGTCGAGGCCTTGGGTGCGTACTGCCGGTTCGAGTCGAGTCTGCCCTTGCGCTTGCGGGAGCTGAGCTTGCTGATCGCCGCACGATTCTTTGATGCGCAGTACTCGTGGAATGCTCACGTGGACAAGGCGGTTGAGTCCGGCGTCTCGCGTGAGAGTATCGAACGACTGGCCCGTCGCGAGGAGCCTGCTTTCGAGTCCGAGGACGAGCAGATTCTGTATCGATTCTCTCAGGAGATTCTCGGCAACCATTTCGTCTCGGACGAAGTATTCGCGGAAGCGCTGAATGCCTTCGGCGACAACGGACTTGTCGATATCATCGGCAGTCTCGGAAACTTCTCCATGTTGGCGATGCTTCTCAATACCTTCGAGGTCGATCTGCAACCTGACCGCACCTCGCCCTACCCGGACATCGAAGGCTATCGCCGCGTCGAGGTTCCGGCGGCCGCAAACGCGGGCTCGGCCTAATCTTCGAGACCTCCTCGGGAAGGTAAGCGGCGAGACACCTTCAGCGAATGCGTGGTGCTCTCGCCCACCTCCGATGCGACGGTCGAAAGGTCAATGATGATTCGAAATAGAGGATCGATGGCGTACTTATGACTGGCTCCTCGCCGTGCAATACCGCAATTTCGGGCAATCGCATGCGTGGCGTCGTGCTGATCGACATCGAGCGAGACCGGTTCTCGGCTGACGGACGAGCTATGGCTCACGAAATGACATCGCGAACATCCCGAGAGTTCGACACTCGGGTAGGTCGTCGCAGGTTGGTAAGGAGAGAAGTCCAATGAAGCTCTTGGCGAGAAGGATTGGCCGAAGTCTGCTCGTGATGCTCCTCGTCACTATGGCTGTGGTTGCGGTAATGGGCATCACGCCAGGTTCTGTAGCGCAGGTGATCCTGGGCGAGAACGCCACGCCAGACGCCATCGCCTCACTGAACAGCAAGCTCGGTCTCGATGTGCCCCTGTGGCAGCAGTACGTGAACTGGTTAGGTGATGCGCTCCACGGGGATCTTGGCACATCACCTCTCACCGGTCAGTCGGTCAGCTCGGCAATTCTCGACCGGCTGCCGGTCACCCTGGAGCTGGCGGCACTGGGATTGGGCATTGCGCTCGTCGTATCAGTTCTATTTGCAGTGCTCTGCGCGTCGTTTCCCGGAAGTGGACTTGATCGCGGTCTGAACGCGCTGTCGTCCGTATTCCTCTCTGTACCAGCATTTATTGCGGGCCCGGTGTTGATCTTCTTCTTCGCGATTCAGCTTGGCCTGTTTCCCGTCATGGGGTGGACACCGATCAGCGAGGGTCTCGGGCCCAACCTGAGATCCGCGTTCTTGCCGGCGATGGCTATTGCTCTGACAGAAATTGCCGCGTTCCATCGGTTGCTGCGCTCCGACTTGATCAGCACTCTGTCGGAGGATTTCATCGCTGCGGCGCGGGCCAGAGGCATGAGCGCCAAATATGTGATGTTCCGTCACGCGCTACGGCCGTCGTCGTTCTCGCTGATTACCGTTCTCGGTATCAATCTCGGAAGGCTGATCGGAGGCACAGTCGTTGTGGAAACACTGTTTTCGCTTCCAGGTCTTGGTCAACTCGCAGCGTCGTCGATGGTCTCGCGTGACGTGATCATGGTGCAGGGCGTGGTGGCATTCATCGCCGTTGTCTACGTGCTTGTCAATACCTTGGTCGATCTCAGCTATGGAGTAATCGATCCACGGGTGCGAAGAGGAGTCAAAGTATGATCGTCACGAATCCGGTGCACGATGTTCCGGTCAAGAGGCCAGTCGAAGCTCTAGTGGAAGATAGTCGGCATCTCCCTCACGTACCGGAAGCGAAGAAGTCGCGATCGATACTGGTCGGGTTGTCGTTCTTCTGGATTGGGCTGATCCTGCTGCTGGCAGTGTTCGCGGGAATCCTACCGATCGCGCCGTACGAGCAGCCGATAGGTCTTCCTCGACAAGGCATGGACTTCGCGTCGCTGGATACCTTCCTGGGTACAGACGCATTGGGCCGGTCCATGTTGTCGCGAGTGATTCACGGCGCACAGGTATCTCTGCTTGTCGCCACCATTGCGGGACTGCTGAGTTTTGTCATCGGCGGTTTGATCGGTCTCCTGGCCGGCTACTTCGGCAAGTGGAGCGACGCTATTGTCACACTGCTGGCCGACGTGATGCTGGCATTCCCAGGCCTCATTCTCCTGCTGGCTCTGACGACGATCATGACGCCCAGTGTCACGATTCTGATTATCGGCCTTGGAATTACGGGTATTCCGACGTTCCTACGGCTCGCGCGAGCGAACACGCTGACGTGGTCCGCGAGGGAGTTCGTCCGGGCTGCACTGAACATGGGCGCAGGCAACGGCCGCATCCTGTTCAAGGAGATTCTTCCCAATGTCCTGCCACCCCTGGCGGCGTACCTGCCGATCGTGATGGCGACCATGATCGTGGCGGAAGGCTCGCTCAGCTTCTTGGGCTTGGGTATTCCGCCGCCGACGCCGTCATGGGGCGGAATGATCAACGACGGCAAGGATTCCATCGCCGACAATCCACATTTGGTTTTCATCCCCGCCACGGTGATCTTCTTCACCGTCTTCGCACTGAATCAGATCGGCGACTACCTGCGGCATCGCTTTGACCGATCCATGCAGAGCTGATCGAAGCGTCCTGTCCCGCATTTCATCTGAGAGGTTGAACCGTTTATGAGTACTGATCCACTTCTCGCAGTGAGGAACCTGCGTGCATACATCGGTACGTCACGGGGAGTCGTTCGAGCAGTCGACGATGTGACGTTGGACGTCGACCCCGCTCAGTCGCTGGGGGTTGTCGGTGAGTCCGGCTCCGGAAAATCGGTGATGGCCAGGGCAATAATGGGCCTCATGCCTGGACGGTCGGCGCGCTCGGGTGAGGTGTACTTCCAGGGCCGTGATCTGCTGTCGCTGCCGCAGGGCGAGCAGCGTGACGTCTGGGGCAAGCACATCTCGATGGTCTTCCAGGACCCTGGTCGATCCTTGAATCCGGTTGTCCGGGTCGAACGGCAGCTGACCGAAGGGATGCGCAAGCACCTCGGTGTGAGTCGATCGGACGCGAAGGGGCGGGCCTTGGAGTTGCTTCAAGAGGTAGGAGTCCCGGACCCGGAGCGACGTCTGCGGAACTACCCGCACGAGATGTCCGGTGGAATGCGTCAGAGAGTGATGATCGCGATTGCACTGGCGGCGGAACCAGACCTGCTGATCGCGGACGAGCCGACCACGGCGCTCGATGTCACGGTGCAACGTCAGATCCTGGACCTACTGCGTAGTGTCCAACGCGAACGTGGCATGTCGATGATCCTGATCAGTCACGATCTTGCCGTGGTGGCGGGTCGTACCGACCGGGTCGCGGTGATGTATGCGGGACGACTCGCCGAGATCGGCTCGACTCGAAAGGTATTCGAGGCGCCAAGGCACAGATATACACACGCATTACTCGCTGCCACACCCACGATCGGACATGAGCGGCACACTCCGTTTCAACTCATATCGGGCTCGCTCCCGGACCCCACAGCTGATGTCACCGGGTGTCGTTTCGCCCCTCGTTGCGCGTATGCCACCGATGCGTGCAGGACATCAGCACCGACCATGACTCCGGTGGCGCTGGAACACGAAGTGTCGTGCTTTCACCCGGTTACCACTGTGGTGCCGGAACTTTCAGGAGGTGAGTTCGTTGGCAGGTAGCGGCGTCGCGCATCTGCGCGGGGATGACGCGCTGTTGAGTGTCACTGATTTGGTGGTCGAATACCACACAAATTCCGGCACGGTCCAGGCGGTGTCGACGGTCAGTTTCGATGTGTTACCAGGTGAGACGCTGGGCATTGTGGGGGAGTCGGGATGTGGTAAGTCGACGACGGGTCGCGCGGTGCTGCGATTGGATCACATCACTTCCGGACAAATTCGCTTCGCTGAACACCAGATCGAGCAGGCCGGCAAGAAGCAGTTGCGTGAGTTGCGCCGTGACATGCAGATGATTTTCCAGGACCCAGTAGCCTCGTTGAATCCGCGCCGACCAGTCAAAGAGGTTGTAGTCGAGGGCCTCTCAATCGCTGGTTCGAGTGTGCAGGAGAAACAGACGGCCGCGGAAGGGCTGCTGACTCAGGTGGGATTGGGGAGCGAGCGATTCGCCGACATGTTGCCTCGGCAGCTGTCCGGTGGACAGGCCCAGCGCGTGGCAATCGCGCGGGCATTGGCTTTGCATCCGCGCCTTCTCATCTGCGACGAACCGGTCTCGGCGCTCGACGTATCCGTTCAAGCGCAGATCCTCAACTTGCTGGAGGAGTTGAAGAGCAAGTACGACCTGACCGTGGTCTTCATCGCCCATGATCTCGGAGTGGTGCGTTCATTCAGCGACAAAGTGATGGTGATGTACCTGGGCAAGGTATGCGAGTTCGGCGATTCCATTGAGCTCTACGATAATCCGGCCCATCCATATACTCGCGCTCTTCTCGATTCGGTTCCCCTGACCGATCCTGATCGGGCGTTTGCCGGTCCTGCCCTCGAGGGCGACGTTCCATCGCCGCTCGCGCCACCGCCAGGTTGCAGGTTTCAGACTCGCTGTCCGCAAGTGCAGTCGCGCTGTACGAGTGAGGAACCTCAGATGCGTGAGGTTCGGGCGGGCCAGTTCGCAGCGTGCCACTATCCGCTTCACGAAACGGATGCTCTCCCGCTGGTCGCAAATTGACGGTGCGTGGTCACTACCGGGGCAGTGGATGTCCTCCTTGTCTATGTATCTCGTGTGAATTTCCTGTGAGTGACGGTCGAACCGGCGGATCGTCGCCTCACTGGTCTGTGTAATGGCGGTCCCCTGATCGAACTCCGATTCTTCATTTCTCGGTCTCGGTCAGGGCCTCGGTCCACCCGGTCAGGCTCACGAACACTGGTCGGAAGGGGCCTCCACGTGCTGGATTTCGCGCTTGCTGCGCACCGGTGAATTGGTGCAGTTGAAGTCCTGAATACTCTCCATAGCAACATTATTCGAACCAAAAGCCCGGTTCGACATGATCGCGCTGACGTCGAAGTCGAAGGGTCGTCCGGTCGGGGCGGTCGGCGGCTCGCATCTTGTCAGGTCAAGTCCGAGCCGAGATTTGCACTGGCGCAACGAGGTGCAGCGTCGGCGGTGGGCGCCGTCGTCCGAAATCTGTGCGTCGGGCGTTTATGCAGTGGGATCTCAGTGAGACTGGATTGTGCCTCGAGAAGATCTCCTTACTATGGTCTACGACACGTGGAGGAGAGAATATGGACCGCATCACAGTTATGCGCAGCTTTGTCGGCGTTGGTGAGCAGGGTGGATTCAGCCGTGCGGCCCGCCAGCTGGGGATTTCGGGTTCGCTTGTGTCACGGCATGTTTCCGAGTTGGAGAAGGAACTGGGCGTTCGCGTGGTGAACCGCACGGCGCGGGCTGTCAGTCTGACATCCGCTGGTCGACGCTACTACGACTTTGCACAACGGATGCTGCGGGAACTTGACGCGGAGGAAGCCGCGATCAGGGGATTACGTGATCTCGCGGAAGGCCCTCTCGCCGTCATCTGCCCCAAGTGGATCGGCAATCTGGATCTGGGCGAAGCTATCGCCGATTTTGCGGTGGATCACCCCAAGATACAAGTGCGTTTCGAAGTTGGTGGGATGTCGAACAGGGCCTTCGATTTCCTGGACCAAGGATACGACGTCGCTTTTCACACGCGGGATCTCCGTGACTCGACGATGCTCATTCGGAAGGTGGCGGACATCCGTTTCGTCCTCTGCGGTTCACCTGGATACCTGGCAAAACACAGTCCACTGTTGAGTAATCAAGATCTGAACGATCACGACTGTCTACTCCATCCGAACGACCCTGTCTGGCATCTACTGGACGCAGAGGGGCGTGAGTCTCACGTGCGTCCGCAGACCCCGGTCTATTCTTCGAACAGCTACCTCACATTGCGGAAGGCCGCGGTCCGCGGGCGTGGTTTGGCCCTGCTACCGGTCAGAACGGTTGCGGAAGACTTGGAAAATGCTGTCCTGCAGCAAGTTTTGCCAAGCTACAGCGCACCCACCCGGGCGTTGTATGCCGTTCACTCGCCTGGTGTTCACACGTTGCGCAAGGTGCGCGTCTTCCTTGACTACATCTCAGCCTGGTTCGCCAAGAACCCGATGCCGCAATTTGCGTCGGTATGAGTCGTTCTGCGAACGATTAGTATGCGCGAACTGCACGCCCAAGGCATTGAAGTTGCGGTTCGAGCGCAATAGCGTTCACCGTAATCCGTGTAAGCACAATGGCTTTGCGGTAGAAATCCGTGCCGGGACCGGCGTGGAGTGAGGAGCGCGAATCTGTGGCAATCCTTCGTATCGAGCGTGCACGCTACGGGGTCGAAGACCTCGAAACATGCGTACGATTCTTCGAAGACTTCGGTCTGACCTTGCAGGTTGCGGATCGAAATGGTGCTGAACTGGCTACGCGTGTCGGTCAAATAGTGGAATTGCGACGCCGCGACGACCCCACACTTCCTCCGGCCGTGGAGTCCGGGTCGACGCTGCGTGAGCTCGTGTGGGGCGTCGATACAGCGAAGAGTCTGGACGGGTTGATCGAGGACCTGCGGCGCGATCGCGTCGTTGACGTGGACGCAGACGGCGTGGCACATACACACGATGAGACCGGATTCGGCCTGGGCTTGGCGGTGGCCGCCATCGTCGACCCTCCCGTCACCACTGACGAGACGAATCGTTATGGTGCAGTGAAGCGTTGGAATGTGCCGACGTCAGCGCCAGATCAGGTGTTCCCGCTACGTATGTGTCACGTCGCGTGGAACATACCGAAGGACGGCCACCGTGAGGCTGTTGCCTTCTACGTAGAGCGACTGGCGTTCCGAATCACCGATGACGTGTTGCCGATGGGTACCTTCATGCAGTGCGAAGGTGACGACGACCAGCACAACTTGCTGCTATGCCACCGACCTGACCGGGCCGGTATCAACCACATTTCCTACGAGGTTCGTAGTTTCGACGAAGTGATCCTCGGCGGGAACCAGATGATCGAACGCGGTTGGCGCGAGGCCCGACGTCTAGGGCGCCATACCGTCGGGTCCAACGTATTTCGGTTTCTCCATGCGCCCTGCGGTGGCCGTGCCGAGTATGCCGCAGATATGGACCGAGTCGACGAGTCGTACACAACCCGCGTTCACGAGGTCACCCCACCGCATCACCGCTGGACAATGCTGACGAACAAGGATGGCGAGTCATGAGTCAAAGCCTTTCCCCGACTGCTCGAGAATCCGAGACGGTCGCGGGTGTTTACCCCCGAATTGCAATGTACATCGACGGACGCTGGACCGACGGGAGTGGTTCGCGCCGTGAACCGATCGTCAATCCAGCCACCGAAGAGGTTCTGGGATACGTGCCACTCGCCGAGAAGTCGGACCTCGATGCAGCCTTGGCTGCAGCCGAACGCGGCTTTGTGGTGTGGCGAGATATGCCACTGGACAAACGGGCACATATCTTGCACCGTGCGGCGACGCTTCTGCGTGAGCGGTCGGGAGAGATCGCCCGCATCATGACCATCGAGCAAGGCAAAGCCCTCGCAGAGTCCCGAGGTGAACTTGCCGGTGTTGCAACCACTCTGGACTGGAATTGTGAGGAAGGACTGCGAGCTCACGGCCGGATCATCCCTCGCGGGCCCGGAGAGACGCTCAGTGTTGTTCGTGAGCCGGTCGGCCCGGTTGCGGCGTTCACACCCTGGAACTTCCCGGCCGGTAGCCCGATGCGCAAGATCGCGGCATCGCTGTCGGCCGGCTGCTCGATCGTGATCAAGGCGTCGGAGGAGACACCGGCCACCGCCTGCGAGTTGGTGCGCTGCTTCGAAGACGCCGGCTTGCCTGGGTCCGTCCTGAACCTCGTGTTCGGTGTCCCGGCAGAAGTTTCCGAGCACCTGATTCCGTCGCCGATCGTACGTCTCGTCGCCTTCACAGGTTCTGTCCCGGTTGGCAAGTCGCTTGCCGCGATGGCCGGCGCAGCGATGAAGCCGTCGATGATGGAACTGGGCGGTCACGCTCCGGTCATCGTCTGCGCGGATGTAGACGCGGTAGCTGCAGCTAAGTCCAGTGCGCGTGCGAAGTTCGCCAACGCCGGTCAGGTGTGTACTTCTCCGAGCCGGTTTTTCGTGCACGAGAGCCTGTACGAGACGTTCGTGGGAGCTTTTGTCGCTGCCGCAGAACAGATCACGGTCGGCGATGGCTTGACCGCAGGTGTCCAGATGGGCCCGCTCGTCAACGAACGCAGACTTGCGTCAGTTCAGAATCTGGTCGAGGACGCTCGTCGTCGTGGAGCGAATGTCCTCACCGGTGGTCATCGTCTGTCCGGACCGGGATTCTTCTACACGCCAACTGTTCTGACGGACGTTCCGATGGATGCTGCCGTGATGATCGAGGAGCCGTTCGGTCCTATTGCACCGATCCTTCCGTACTCGGATCTAGATGACGCTCTGCACCTGGCGAATTCGCTTCCCTTCGGTTTGGCCGCTTACGCGTTCACGCATCGGGCCGACACCGCCGACGTTCTGACTCGCGGGCTGCAGGCAGGAATTCTGTCCATCAACCACGCCAGTGGTTCGGTTCCGCAGGCCCCGTCGGGTGGATTCAAAGAGAGTGGTTTCGGTCGAGAGGGCGGATCGGAAGGACTCGACGGCTATCTCGTCACCAAGCGTATCTCGCACCGGATGGCGATCTGATGCGCTGGTGCCGCATCGAGCACGAGGGGGCGAAACGCCACGGAATCGTCTCGGATGATGTCATCGAAATCGTCGAGGGTTCGCCGTTCGGGGTATATCGACTCTCCGGGCAGGTAGTGCCGGTAGAGGGTGTAGTTCTTGCTCCGCCGGTGATCCCTGCGTCGTTTCTGTGTGTCGGAATGAACTACACCAGCCACATCAAACATGCACAGCTGCATGGCATGTCCAGCGTCGAGATTCCGACTCGTCCAGAGGTGGGATATCGCGCGTCCAGCGCACTGATCGGGCACGGTCAGCCGATCGTGAAGCCGGCAGACTGTGAGGGGCGCTTTGAAACCGAGGGCGAGCTCGTTGCCGTGATCGGTCGTGGATTGCGGCGATGCACGCGTGACGAAGCAATCGAGAGTGTTTTCGGGTGGACGATCGGAAACGACGTGAGTGCCAGAAATTGGCAGCACTCGGACCGGTCGTTCTGGCGGGCCAAGAACAGCGACACATTCAAACCGATGGGGCCATGGATTACGACGGACGTCGATCCGATGCACTCGCGCACCGAGGTGCGGGTCAATGGCGAGGTGCGTGCTGAATTCAGCACGGGTGCAATGATCTTCGATCCATACGACTATCTGGTCGAGCTATCCAAGTACGTTACCGTCTCGCCGGGGGACGTGCTGTGGATGGGAACGGATGCCATGGTTGCGATGGCACCGGGCGACACGGTCGACATTTCGATCTCCGGAATCGGCACATTGAGCAATCCAATCGAGAGCGAAGTACCGCCGACGGCGGTTCGGAAGGAGCAGTAATGAGGCTCGAATTCGCAGAGGCGCGAGTCATGGTCGATCAGGCGCGTGAGCACGCGGCTGGTGTGGGTAAGGCCTTGAGTATCGCGGTCGTCGACTACGGCGGGTTTGCCGTGTTGGTCGAACGAATGGACGGCGCACGCCCGATGACTCCGAGTATTGCTCTCTCGAAGGCGTATTCGGCTGCCGTCATGCAGCGACCGACGTTCATGCTGAAGGGCTGGCGTGAATCCGACCCCGTCTTCTTCTCTCAGGTCGGCCGGATGGGGCATCATCCGATTGTCGCAACAAAGGGCGGGTACGCCCTCAAGCGTGACGGTGAGATCGTCGGTGGAATCGGTATCTCCGGTGGGACCGCTGACGAGGACGAAGAGATTTGCAGGGCAGTAGTGTCCGCTGCGGGATTCTCGCTGGAGTTCGCTGCCTGGGGCGGCGCACCCGCCGGCGGTCACTGACGTGTATTCGACTGTGCGCGAAAGCTAATCATTCGCAATCAGGTAGGGCGGAAGGGGTGTCGAGCGCTCTAGGCTGAAGTGAGTACACAGGGCAAAGAAAGGTGGTCGAACGTGAGTCAAGAGAATCGTCCGAACGACGGTCGCGGGCACATCCTGGTTGTAGGCGCCGGCATCGGTGGTCTGTCAACGGCTATAGCGCTGCGCGGGGTCGGGTATGACGTCCACGTGGTCGAGTTGAAGCCGGATATGCATTCATCTGTCTTCGGTGTCGGTATCATCCAGCCCGCAAATGCATTGCGCGCGTTGGATGCCATCGGTCTGCTCGACGCATGTCTCGCAGCCGGTCAGAGCAGTCCGGTGTGGGGCACCATGTGCGACGCGCAGGGCAACGCGGTTGCGGAGATGGCGGGTGCTCGGATCGAAAACTACCCGGCCATGAACGGCATCACCCGACCGAAGTTGCACCAGATTCTGACCGAGCGCGCACTCGCGGACGGCATCCGCATCGAATACAGCAAGTCGATCGAAAAGTTGCTTCCTGGAGATGATTACGTCGAAGCTGTCTTCACCGACGGTCTGCAGGACAACTACGAACTGGTTGTCGGTGCAGACGGAGTCCGCTCCGAAGTTCGCCCTTACGTCCTCCCCGAGGGGGTCAAGCCCCGGTACAACGGTCAGTCGGCGTGGCGCGTCAACTTGCCCCGTATCCCTGAGATCGACCGCATCATTCTGCAGCGTGGTCCTTCGGGTGTCTCGGGCTTTGTTCCGATCGCGCCGGATCTCGCGTACTTCTGGCTCAACTACGCGTGCCCGCAGGGATATCGACCTCCTGCCGATCAACTCCACACCGTTTTGCGAGATCTTCTCGAGGGTTACGGCGGATTGACTGCCTGGGTTCGCGACAACCATCTCAACAATCCGGACGGTATCGTGCTGCGCCCAGAGGAATACCTCATAGCGCCGGCACCGTGGCACAAGGGCCGCATTGTCCTGATCGGCGACGCCGTACACACGGTGACGCCGCACCTGGGTCAGGGTGCAGCGCAGGCGATCGAGGACGGCGTGGTTCTGGCCGAGGAGCTGAAGGCTAACGGCGCAGACGTCGAGAAGGCATTCGAAGCCTACGTTGGGCGCCGCTTCGACCGCTGCAAGTTGGTCGTCGAGTCGTGTGTCCAGATCGGCGAGTGGCAGCAGCATCCCACCCCGGACGCCGATCAGCCCGGGCTGACGCAGCGCGTCATGGATGCGATGGTCGCGCCGCTGTGACCGTAGATAAAGCGTAACAAGCACTTTCGGAATCATTCACTTCCCATCAGGAAAGAAGGTAAGAATCATGACAACGAAGTCGGTAACCCACAGCCTCCATCACGTGAACTTCCCCACCAGTGACCTCGACGCCACCGAGGCTTGGTACGGCAAGGTGTTCGAGATGACGCGTGTGCATCCTGTCAAAGCTCCGCCGAAGGGCACCATGCTGTTGACCCGCGGAAATTTTGATCTGCATTTCCGTCCGGTCGAGAAGGGCGAGGAGCAGACGGGCCTCATCCACTTCGCGATCGAGGTCGAAGACTGGGATGAGTTCATTGCTCACCTGGACAAGGTGGGAGAGGAATACATCGAGGAGCCGTACCGCGGCCACGATCTTTCCAAGACCGGTAGCGTCGTCGATCCTGACGGCCACCGCGTCGAATTCACCTGGCACCCCGATCGCACCTGGTGATGAGCAGCAAGCCTGTGGTCCGGGTCGGATTCGGCGACTACGACCACAACCGGGATTTATGGACTGGCGGTGTTGTCGTACCCGAGTGTGAGCTCGAATGTACGGCACTCTCCGCTCCGGAGGAGATCTTCTCTCGCTTTCTCGCGGGTGAGTGGGACGCCGCCGAGATGTCGTTGGCAGTGTCGACGGCGCTTCGCGGCAAGGGCGACGACTCGCTCGTTGTGCTTCCGGTGTTCCCGGCCAGGGCATACCGCCACGGTTCGATCTATGTGCGAGCAGACGGCCCGCAGGTGCCCGCAGATCTGAGCGGCCGAAGAATCGGAATTCCCGTGTGGGGCCAGACAGCCGGTGTCTATGTGCGCGGGCTGCTGGCTTCGGATTACGACGTTGATCTGAAGTCGATCGGGTGGGTCCAGGCGGGTGTCGACGAACCGGGACGCACCGAACCCGTTGACCTCGATACGAGTGGTTTCGACATCACGGCTGCCCCCGAAACCTCGTTGAATCAACTGCTGCTCGACGGCAAGGTGGATGCAGTCATCAGTGCGCGTCCACCGGAATGCGTTGTCAGCAAGGATCGCCGGGTCAAGCGACTCTTTCCCAAGTACACCTTCGACGAGATGGCTTACGCCGAGAAGACCGGGATCTTCCCGATCATGCACACTTTGGTACTGCGCCGTTCCGTGTACGAGGCGAACCCGGAGATTGCGGACGGACTGGTCAATGCCTTCACCGAGGCGAAGAACCGCTCGGTCGAGCGGTCGATGAGTCTCACTGTTCCGAGCTATCCATTCCCGTGGAGTGGAGCGCACGCACAGCGGGCGAAGGGATTGTTGGGTGCCGACTTCTGGCCGTACGGGATCGAGGCTAACCAGCGGAGCTTGGACGTATTCCTGGAATACTCTGCTGCCCAGTCGATCACACCACGCACGTTGACCACCAGTGAATTGTTCGACCGTGAGCGGTCGACGTCGATTCACGCCTGATTAAGGAGAACAAAAATGTGTCATGCGGATGTTCCTGAAGGTCAGGTAACGCCGAACGTCGATCGCCAGGACATCGCGATCTCGATCGGCGAGAACGTGGACATGCCGGCGACGCTCTTCACTGTCGACGGAGGCGGACCTGGAATCGTGCTGAATACCGATATTCACGGTCCCAGCCCGTTCTACGTATGCTTGGCGTCTCGTCTCGCCGTTGCCGGCTTCTCGGTTCTTCTGCCGGACTTCTTCTTCCGCCAGGGTCCTGCTGCAGGTCCCGACTTGGAGAGCGCATTTGCGCGGCGTAAGAGTCTGGACGAGGCCCAGACCGTTCGTGACCTTGATACCGCGACAACGTGGTTGAAGGACAAGATCGGTGGAGATCTTGTCGGTTCGCTCGGATTCTGCATGGGCGGAACGTATTCGCTGGATCTCGCGTCTCTGCGTGATGATCTGGTGACGGTGTCGTACTACGGGTTCCCGGAACCGCAGGCGACGCTGGTAATGCCCCCGCCGCGCCCCATGGATCTGGTCGACGACTCGAGCGGACCGGTTTTGGCTTTCTGGGGTGAGGACGACCATGGAATCGGTGTCGACGTTCCCCTCGCATACTCAGCGAGGGCGGAAAAGGTCAACTCTGGCTTCTCTTACGAGATCGTTGCGGGTGTCGGGCATGCATTCCTGGGCCATTCCCAGCTCGATGATCCCGAAGATATCGGTGCGAAGACCTGGAAGCGGACTATCGAGCACTTCCAGCGTCACCTCGTGTAGGCGCGTAGTCGAGCGTCCACACGCACGAAGACGTGCATGCCTGAACTGTTGGCCGACGTGCCACTGGTTCTGCCATGCCGGCGAGGCGCCACGATCGGGCGGTGCATACCGTACCCGCTGCCTCATCGCCTGATTGTGGTGCCCGCATACGTGGGCGGACAGTAGTGAGGAGCCTGGCATGAATGTGCCTGAAACCGACGGAGAACAGTTAGCCGGAAAGCTGATTCGCGTCGGCACGGTCGCTGCGTTCGTCGAGAGAAATGAACGTGTGGTCACGACCGTCGACGGACAAGAAATCTTGGTTCTCGCCGCCGGCGAGACGATCTATGCGGTCGGTAGTCGATGCACCCATCTTCCGTTTCGACTGGTGCAAGGTCCGCTCGTCGAGGAAACCGTCGAGATCGAGTGTCTGTTACATCAAGGTCGATTCAGCCTCGAGACCGGTGAGGCCACTAGAAAACCGTGCCGAAAACCTATTCCGACGTACCGGGTCGTCCAGGTTGACGGCGAGGTGTATGTGGACGCCACGAGGCGCATTCATTCTGATCGGAACCCGTAATCTGCTGCATGACAAAGCATCCCCTAGCCGAGAGTTCTCGGCGAGGGGATGCTCGTGTCCACGGTCAGCTCGGCTCCAAGGGAACCAGATCATGGCGCACACGGCTTTCCAAGTTCGGCAACACGCCGCCGCGAAGGTGGCGCTCGAAGTGGGGCGAGGCGAGATGTGCTTCGAATGCAGACTCGTCAACGTATTCCTCGAAGATGAGAAACTCAGCCGGGTCGGCCGCTGAACCGTTGACGCGGTAGACGAGATTCCCCGTCTCTGCTCGGCTGGGTTCGACCATGTTGCGCAGGGATTCCGTCACCGCGTCGATTGCCGACTCGCGAGCGCGGTAATGAGCGATCAATACGAATGTCATAGGTGTTCTCCTTGAATGTCCGTCACGTGTCGTCTACAGACTGACGTGTCTTCCTGGCAGGCGCGAGTACGCAACGCACGGGGAGTGGTGATTCTTAGCTTGCGAATTCTGTGCTCCTCTTTGGGATTCGGTGGCCGTAGCATCCATTTCTATAAGTCCCCGAAACTCATATTCGGGACCTACTTGAGAGGACGATCGGTTGACAATTCAACCCAGGCTTCTGCCCAGTCTTGTCGCCGGCGAGTGGCGCCGTCCGGACGAGGACCGCACATTCGAGGTCGTCAATCCAGCGGACGTCCGTATCACCGTCGCGCGCGTTGCGGCCATGACGGCCGCAGAGGTGACCCAGTTGTACGACGCAGCGGCAGTCGGTGCCGACGTGTGGCGGAACACTCCGGTGCTGGAGCGGGCTCAGATCATGGCCAAGGCTGCCGATAACCTGCGGGCCCGCGCTGCAGAGATTACGCGCGACCTTGTAGCGGAGATGGGCAAGACGACCGCCGAGGCCGCCGTGGAGGTCGGGAAGGCAGCGGACTTCCTCGACTACTACGCCGGCCTGGCGCGGTTGCCGCAGGGCCAGATACTCGCCGATGCACGTCCGAATACCCAGACGACTGTGCGAACCGAGCCGGTCGGCATCGTTTGCCTTGTCACACCGTGGAACGATCCACTACTGACACCGGCGAGAAAGTTGGCTCCCGCCCTGTACACGGGCAATGCCGTTGTTCTCAAGGCGGCCAGCGAAACTCCCGTCGTCAGTATGCACCTTGCGCAGGCGCTGCAGGACGCCGGTCTTCCGGCCGGTGTCCTCGGATTGGCAAGTGGAAAAATCGCTGAGATCGGCGACGCGCTTCTCGATGATCCGCTCATCAACGCGGTGAGCTTTACCGGAAGTACAGCGGTAGGCCGGTCGATTCAACGGCGCCTCGCCGGTCGTGACGTCCGCCTGCAAACGGAAATGGGCGGGAAAAACGCCGCGGTTGTCCTCGCCGACGCCGATGTGGAGCTGGCGGTCGCCGCTATCGCCGCGGCTTCATTCGGTCAGGCCGGGCAGCGTTGCACCGCAACCAGTCGTGTGGTCGTGGACGCAGCTGTGGCAACTGACGTGATCAGCGGAATTATCGCAGCTGCTGCGGCAGTCCGGCTGGGGCCCGGCGATGCCCCGGATACGGCCATGGGTCCGCTGGTGAGCAAGCGGGCACAGTCCGATGTCCTGGCTCATGTGGAGCGTGCCCGCGAGAGTGGGGCCGAGGTCGTCGTCGGTGGGCACGGACTCTCGACTGAGATGGCCGAGTACGGGTGCTGGGTGGCACCCACAGTTGTCACCAATGTCGAACGCTCCATGCCGATCTGGACCGACGAGGTATTCGGACCGGTAGTTGCTATCCAGGTTGTCGACGGTCTCGACGAGGCAGTGGCGGCGGCAAACGACACGACGTACGGACTGGCTGCGTCGGTATTCACCACGTCGATGAAGAACGCGTACTACTTCGCTGATCGTCTCGAGGCCGGTCAGGTATCGGTGAACCACCCCACTACCGGCTGGGATGTACATATGCCGTTCGGAGGCTTCGGAGAATCCGGCTCGGCGTTCAAAGAGCAAGGGCTGGAAGGACCCCGCTTCTACACGCGGGTCAAGACGGTCGCGATTCGGACGGATGTGGAACGATGACGGCGGGATCGCGGCGCGCCGGTATTGTCGGCGGCGGACTGGTCGGCCTGGCCGTGGGAAGGCGGCTTGCCCTTGACGGTTTCGAAGTGACGATCTTCGAAAAAGAAAAGGTGTTGAGCGCTCACCAATCGGGTCACAATTCGGGCGTAGTTCACTCGGGAATCTATTACACTCCAGGCTCTCTCAAGGCCACGTTGTGCCGACGCGGTGTTGATCTCCTCAAACAATTCTGTGTGGAACACGAACTGGTGTACCGCGAAATCGGCAAGGTTATCGTCGCTCGAAACGAAGCTGAAATTGCGCCGCTGCGAGACTTGCAGGAACGCGCACGGCTCAATGGCGTTCCAGATGTTCGTTGGCTCGGACAGGCAGAGCTTCGCGAAATCGAGCCGAATGTCGCTGGTATCGCAGCCCTCCATTCTCCGACGACAGCGATCGTCGACTATCCAGCCGTGGCGCATGCGATGGCAGCGGACATAGTCGCGGCTGGTGGGCAGATCAAGCTGGGCACCGAGATTCGCGATATCCAGGTGAACGGCGCTACGGCATCAATTGTTGCCGATTCCGGCAACTCGTACGAGTTCGATCATGTCGTCCTGTGTGCCGGTCTCCAATCCGACACTGTCGCAAGGATTGCCGGTGATGTAGCCGGCCCGGCAATCATCCCTTTCCGGGGTGAGTACTTGAGGCTCGTTCCGGCGCGGAAGGACTTGGTGAACGGCTTGGTCTATCCCGTCCCGGATCCGGCGTACCCGTTCCTCGGTGTCCACTTCACGCCGCGTGTCGACGGCGCCGTGGATATCGGGCCGAATGCACTTCTTGCAACCGCCCGCGAGGGATATCGTCGACGCGACGTGAACCTGCGCGAGTTTTTCGAGCTCTTGCGGTGGCCGGGATCGCGAAAGCTGTTCCACCAGCACTGGAAAACAGGCATCCACGAGATGAAGGGGTCGTTTTCGACTCGCGCCTACGTCAAGTCTGCACAGGACTACGTCCCGGCCTTGACCGTTGCGGATGTCGTGCGGGCTCCGGCCGGTGTGCGGGCGCAAGCCGTCGACGCCGATGGAACACTGGTCGACGATTTCCGGATCAGCAGGCTCGGCGCGGTGACAGCTGTTCGCAACGCCCCGTCGCCGGCTGCGACGTCATCTCTAGCTATCGGTGAATACGTTGTCTCGCAGATGTTTACACCTGGCTCTGGCGCAAATACCAATTAACGAGAATAGAGGATCCATGTTCATTGTCGATTCGCAAATCCATATCTGGAAAGACGAAGCTCCGGATCGTCCGTGGCTTCCGGGTGCGCGTGAGCGTATCCGTTTGAACGGTCATCGGGAGGAGTCGTTCAGCTACGAGGAAGCTCTCGGGTTGATGGACGAGGCCGGTGTCGATCGTGCACTGATCTTGCCGCCGTCCTGGGAAGGTGACCGCATCGATTACGCGCTGGAGGCGTGTGAGGCACATCCGGATCGGTTCGGCATCATGGCTCGTATCCCGCAGAACAAGCCCGTCGAGGGTGCGGCGATGATGAAGGATTTTGCGCAGAATCCGCATGTGAAGGGGACGCGGTTGACGTTCCACCGTCCGCAGGACCGTAACTGGATGATCGACGGCACCAACGACTGGTACTGGCCTCTGGCGGAGGAGTTGGGTATCAAGACTATGGTGCATGCTCCGGTGTGGAAGGCGGAGCTCGGTGAGATCGCGGGCAAGCATCCCGAGCTCAAGATCATCATCGACCACATGGGCATCATGGCTCGGTGTGTCGACGACGCGATCGGGTACTGGGTCAAGGAGACCGCGGATCTGCATGTGCACCCGAATATCTTTGTGAAGGTGTCGGCGATTCCGGGGTATTCGACCGAGCCGTTCCCGAATCTCAATATCGCGAAGTACGTTCGGGAGATGGTGGACGCGATGGGTCCGGAGCGTTGTTTCTTCGGTACCGACATCACGCGTTTGCTCGGTCACGGGTTGACGTGGACGGACACGGTCGAGCAGTTCACCGAGCATTTCGATTTCACCGAGCAGGAACTCGAGTGGATCATGGGTCGCGGTATCGCAGAATGCCTCGACTGGCCCGTTCTGGCGCAAGCGCAGGCACAGTCGTGAACGATCGTGTTGATGGCGGTGAAGCCATCCTCGCAGCGTGCCGCAGCATCGGAATCGACATCATCTTCTCGTCGCCCGGGTCCGAATGGGCACCGATGTGGGAAGCGCTCGCACACCAGGAGCGCGACGGCGTCGACGGGCCGCGCTACATCGATCTGATGCACGAAACACTCGCTGTCGCAATGGCAACGGGTTACGGGATCGTCACCCGTCGACCGCAGATGGTTCTCCTACATGCCGTGCCAGGTCTCCTGCAAGGTGCGTGTGGAATTCACGGTGCGCTCCTGGCGCAGGTCGGAATGGTTGTCTGCAGCTCCGAGTCGATCACGTACGGTGAGACCGAAGTAGACCCCGGGCAACAGTGGTATCGCAACCTTTCCATCGTCGGTGGTCCGCAGAGCGTTGCTGCCCCGTTCACGAAGTGGTCGACTCAGGTCGGCAGTGTGGAGACGCTGTACGGCTCGGTCGTCCGCGCAGCGGATATCGCGCGACGCGGTCCGGCTGGACCGGTCTACCTGAACGTGCCGGTAGAGGTACTCCTCGAACCGTGGGATGCGGATCGTGCAGTAGTTCGGCCGGCCCCGGCCCCCGGTCGCCGTATCAGTCTCGCGTCCGAAATCGACGACGCCGCCCGCCGCGTCCTCGCGGCGCAGCGACCCGTCATCATCACGGAGTCCGCCGGTAGACACCCGGATGGTTTCGATGCGTTGCTCGAGTTTGCCGAGCTGTTGTCGGTACCGGTGATCGAACCGCCGGCCGCAGTGTCCACCAACTTTCCGCGCAGTCACGAGTTACACGCCGGCGCAGCCGGTTCGGAGCTTATTCGTGAGGCCGATCTGATCATTCTGATCTGCTGCCGTGCACCGTGGTACCCACCAAGTGATCGCCCGGCAGCAGCAGACGTCCTGGTCATCGACGAGGTGCCGCACCGCCAGTACATCGACTATCAGATTCTCGGTGCCGATCAGTACCTCGAGGGTGAAGTCGGTCCGACACTGCGGGCGTTGAGTGCGACCGTCAAGTCGGCAGGGTCAGACGAGTGGCTGGTTGCGCAGCGACGCGAATTACGTTCCGCTGCAGCCCGTTCTGCCGTCGTATCGACGCCCGCGACGGACACAATCACGGCTGCGGATCTCGTAGATGCGCTCCGCGAAGCGCTGGACCCGGAGGCATCCGTCGTCGACGAGACGATTACGCACAGTCGTATAGTCGCCGACCGACTTCAGGCGGACAAGCCCGGGCGGTACCAGTACGTCCAGGGCGGACTCGGTCAGGGAATCGGTGTGGCGTTGGGCGTCAAGCTTGCCGAACCCTCACGCGAGGTCGCACTCACGATCGGAGACGGGTCGTTCCTGTACAACCCGATCGTGCAGGCCTTGGCAGCATCGAAGTCTCTGGATCTGCCCATCTTGATCGTGGTGATCAACAATCACCAGTATCTGTCCATGAAGCTCAACCATCTGCGCTTCTATCCGGACGGCGCTGCTGAGACCGACCAGAACTTCCGCGGGGTCAATCTCCACGACCAGCCGTCGGTTGCTTCCCTGGTCGAACCCTTTGGGATGCTCGGGCTGACTGTGACGCGACCCGACGAACTCGTCCCGGCACTGGAGCGGGCCCTGGCCAGCGTTCGCGGCGGCACGAGCGCACTTGTAGATGTTCACGTAGCGCGCTGATCAGCGCGCTCCATTCGGCTTGCATCCAGGAAGGCACTGTCATGTCTACAACTCGTGTTCGCGTCCAGGAGCAGACGTTGCGTGTGCTCGCCGGCAACATTTTCGTTGCGGCCGGCTGTTCCCTGGAGCACGCAGACCTCATTGCAGATGCGCTGGTGTGGGCGAATCTTCGTGGCTTCGACGCTCATGGTGTGTCGCGGATTCCGCGTTACCTGGAATTGTTCGACAGCGGGGAGTCCAACCCGGCGCCGGATATCACTGTGGATCAGACACGTTCAGCTGTCGCCATCGTCGATGCCGATTCTGCGCCGGGGCCCGTGGCACTGTCGACGGCTATGGATCACGCTATGAGCCTGGCGCGCACAGTGGGTATTGCCTGGGTGAGCGTTCGGGGCACCGTCCATACGGGCGCTCTCGGGTACTACACGGCACGAGCCGCCGACTACGGGATGGCGGGCATGGGGATTGTGGCGGGTATGCCCACACTGGGCTACCCCGGACGCGGCGGGGCAGTAGTGGGCACAAATCCACTGTCCGTCGCGTTACCCGCGGGAAAGCATCAGACAGTCCTGCTCGACACGACGACGGACTTCTCGGCGGCACCAGAGTTGCTGCCGCCGAGTGTAATTCCGTCACATGGCACCGGCGGCGCCGGAACGTCACTGGTTCTCGAGCTTCTTGCCAGCGGGTTGGCGTCGAATCCGATCGTCAGTCGCTTTCACTCCGACAAGCCGGGAGGCCGGCGTCACCGTCAGAATGCGGTGCTGATGGCCGTCGACATCTCGGCGTTTGTTGCTCCGGAAGAATTCATGGCGACGGTCGACGACACGCTCGAGGCCATCAGCAGGTTGCCCGTCGCTGATTCGACTACTGATATCTCATACCCGGGTGAGCCAGGGGTCAGGACGCTTCAGGAACGTCGGGTGGACGGCATACCGCTGCATGTTCAGCTTCTGGACGACCTCGAGACTGCGGCCGACAAGCTGGGAGCGGATGTTCCGTCAGACTTTCGCTAGCTACACGGGCGGCAACCGAGTCGAAGGTCGGCTCGGTTGCCGCTCATTCGGCGTGTGGTAGGCGTACGCAGAAGGTCGTACGCCCGGGCTGGGACTCTACCGTCATGGTGCCATGGTGTGCCTCGACGATCGAGGCCGCAATCGCCAGACCGAGTCCAGTGCTGTTGGTTTTTCGTGAACGACCCTTGTCTCCTCGTACGAAACGCTCGAACAGTCGGGGGAGGATGTCTTCGGCGATGCCGGGGCCGTTGTCGGTGACCGTCAATTCGACCGTCCGCTCATCGAGGTTGCCTGCCTGCACACGTAGTGCGACGGTGACGGTGGTGTCGGCAGGTGTGTGGACCCGAGCATTCGACAGCAGATTCGCCACCAATTGGTAGAGACGCTCGTTGTCGCCGTTCACCATCACTGCTGATTCCGGCACGTCCACGACCCACCTGTGGAGGAAAGCGGACACCCGAACGTCGTTGACGGCGTTGACGACGAGCTCCGCCAAATCGACCTCCGAGGTCTGTAGGCTCTGGCCTTCATCCAGTCGCGTGAGCAGCAGCAAGTCTTCGACCAGCGCGCCCATGCGTTTGGCTTCGGACTCGATCCGAGCGAGGGAGTACTCCGTCATGTCGGGCAGTTCGTCGCTGTCCTGGCGAGTGAGTTCCGCATATCCCTGGATTGACGCAAGCGGGGTCCGGAGCTCATGACTTGCATCCGTAACGAACTGCTTCACCCTCTTGTCCGCGGCTATCCGAATCGACAGTGCCTCGTCGACATGATGGAGAAGATGATTCAGCGCTTCACCGACCTTTCCCAATTCGGTGCGAGGGTCGGTATCCGATTTCTCCACGCGGACGTGCAAGGACACTTCTCCGACACTCAGCGGAAGTTCGGTGACTTGCTTTGCGGTTGCGACTACGCGGTTGAGTGGTTTGAGGGTATGCCGAACTACGAGGACCGTGCTGATGACAGTAGTTGCGAGGGCGAGAAGCGCGAGGACAGACAGGACCAGCGTTTCGTGAACAACGGCGTCGTTGGCGGCTTCCAGTGAAATTCCGACAATGAGCGATGAATTGCCCTTGTGTGCAATGCTTTCCATGCGCAATTCGCCGACGCCTGCCAGCGTGATGTTCTGTCGTTCGCCGTCGGCCCAGTCGTGGTTCCGAACTTGAGTGACAGCTTCGGCGTTCAGCGGCGCGGATTCGGAATCCGAGAACACCGCGGAATCCGCGACAATGCCGTTGTCCATGAGGAGGATGACTGTCCCCGGTGCCTGGCCGGCGTAGTCGGTCAGAGGCTTCCTTCCCCGCATTGCGCCTGTGGCAGAATCTGTTTCAGGATCGCCTAGGTATTTGTCGATCAAATGGCTGAACGAGGCCATCGATCCGGTCAACTGTGAATCGACCAGGCTGGTTACCGATGTGCGGAGCGAGATGATGCTCACGATGGCAACGACGAGGAGAATTGCTGCCATGACTCCTGTCATCGCGGTAACGAGTCGTCGTTGCAGCCCCCACGGACTACGGCGGGGCGCTGTTGCCGAGGTCGGCATTCAGTGGTCCTGAGACTCTTTGGGCCGCAGGATGTATCCGACTCCTCGCACAGTATGAATCATCGGATCGCGGCCGGCATCGATCTTTCGTCGTAGATAGGAAACGTAGAGATCGACGATGTTCGACTTGCCTGCGAAGTCGTAATTCCATACTCGGTTCAGGATCTGGGCGCGGGTGAGTGCCTGCCGAGGATTCTGCATCATGTAGCGAAGTAATTCGAATTCTGTTGTTGTCAAAGGAATTGACACACCACCGCGTTTGACCTCGTACGAACTCCCGTCGAGAGACAGATCACCGACGACGATTACGGTGTCATGCTCGGACATCGAATCAGCGGCTCGCCGGAGCAAACCTCTCAGTCGCGCCACCAGCTCTTCGAGGCTGAACGGTTTGGTCATGTAATCGTCGCCGCCGGCGGTCAAGCCGAGGACGCGGTCGCTGATCGAATCGAGGGCGGTGAGAAAGAGCACAGGCGTTCCCCGGCCAAGGACTCGTAGACGTTCGAGCATGCTGATTCCGTCGATATCCGGCAGCATGATGTCCAGGACTACCAGGTCGAACAGCTGCTCCTGTTGCAATTCCAGGGCGGTTTTTCCGTCGTGTGCGACGGAGACGATCCATCCCTCGTAGCCAAGCGCCAGGCTGACCAAATCGGTTATCGCCGGCTCGTCGTCCACAACCAACACACGAATCGGGGATCCGTCGGAACGGTACATCCGGGGTAGTCGAGCGAGGACTGCGCGTCGTCGGCCGAAGTCGGAGGACGCAGCACCCGGAGCAGATCTCGACACTGCACCATTATTCCTTATAAGCACGTTCGATAGTGCTCTCTACGGCTGGTGCACAGAAACTTCACATTTTTGCACATCGAATTCACCGGAATGCCGCTTAGCCTCGGACAACATGCAGAGGGCCGCGAGACATTTCAAGCCAGTGACGAGTCGGTACAGATCGTCCATGGCCTTGGCCTTCATGGCAGTCCTGATTGCAGTCACTGCTTCGATGTCCTGCGCACATGTGTCCTGCGCCGCACCGGCGAAGGCGAGTGGTTCGGCGATACCCGAACCAGGGCTGTCACAAGAACCAGCGCCGTCACAAGAACCAGGGCTGTCACAAGCCGGACAGACGCGGACGCCTGACGTTGGAACACAGCCTTCACTTGCTTCGCGAATGACACTGGCGACGGAGTTTGCCCTCGAACAGGGTGCGGAAGTTTCGATTGTGATCCTCGACCGGGTCGAGGGAGTTCGAGTTACCAATGGCAACGACGAACCGATAGATACCGCTTCGGTGTCCAAACTGTTCATCGCGGACGACATCCTCTTCCGCGAACAACAGGGTGAAGTCACGCTATCGGAGTATGAGGCCGGACTGATCGACGAGATGCTGCGTTCTTCCGACGACTCGGCTGCCGAGCTGTTGTGGAATCGCTTCGGCAGCAACAACATCATCGACCGCATCACAGCGCGGTACCCACTTTCGTCAACGTCCATCGGATCGGACGAGACATGGTGGGAAACACAAACGACCATGTCTGACATCGTGAGCTACTACGACGCCTTGCTCGACGGGAGAGGGGGCTTGTCGGCCGATCAATCTGCAGTCGTTCTCGGCGACATCGGGGATTTCACCTCAACCGCGGCCGACGGCTACTACCAACGGTTCGGCATCCCGGATGCGCTCTCCGGTGAATCCGGAATCGCGGTCAAGCAAGGGTGGATGTGCTGCATCGACGGAAACTGGATCCACCTGTCGACAGGCATCGCCGGCGACGACCACCGTTTCATCATTGCATTGGGGTCTCGTGAAACAGCGGCAAATTACGGGAGTGGAGACCTCGGCGCCGAACATGCGCGCTGGACTCTGACCGAAACGGCAGCGATCCTTTTCCCCGACGGTCGAATCGACTTGTGAAATCTGCAAGTGAACAAGGGAATTCGCGATGTCGACCGCAAACTTCGGCCCGTGTCCGGGAAAAGGTATCTTGCCGGGATTAACCGTAGCGACATTGGAATAGATCTGCGGAGCGCTCGTGATGACTTCGGCAGAGTACACAAATTCTGGGGCTTCGTAACCGGTGGGCGCGATCTCGCGGGCGCATTCCGCAGTGAGCACCGACAGTGAGATGTGGGCTTGGCGGCGTCAGACCGGCCGATGTGTCACTCCCGGCCCGGAGTTGTTTCCCATTTCTCATGAAGCTCTGCGCGCTGCTCCTCTTCGGTGGTGTGATCGACTCGCGCCATCGACCATCGCAGGATTGGTGGCGCCATCACGGACGTCACTACCGCCACGAATACGATGACCGCGTAGGCCTCGGCGCCGAAGACACCCAGACGAAGACCCACCATTGCAATCACGATCTCCACTGCGCCACGTGCATTCAACCCTGCACCCAACGCCACCGCTTCCAAGCGCGGTAGGCGAACGACCCGCGCACCCGCATAAGCGCCGGCGAACTTGCTCGCGGTAGCCACCACCAGAACACCTATTCCGGCCAGTAACACCGCCGGGTCGGTGAGTACCGAGAGGTCAACGCGTAAACCTGCGGTAGCAAGGAACAACGGTGCAAATACCGTCATCACCACGGTCCTCAGCGGGGCTAGCAACGCCGCTCGATTCTGGCCCACCACTACTCCGGCGACAAAGGCACCGAGAATCGCTTCGAGATGCAGCGCTTGCGTAGCCGCGGCGCAACCGAGGACGACGATAACCACCGTCGCGATGGTTGTCCGTTGATCGGAGAGCTTCTCGGCGCGATCCAAGACGACTTTCACGAGTGGCCGTAGCAACAGCAGTGCGGCCGCGACAAGCAACACCAACGATGCCACCGTCCACACGATCTTGCCTGCGCGCACGCCGACGGTCGCCATAGCCGACACCACTGACAGCATCACCCAGGCCGCAGCATCGACGACGGTTCCCGAGGCAAGCGTCAACTGCCCTACATTGCGATGCAGGAGTCCCATTTCCAGGAGAGTCTTGGCGATCACCGGTACGGCGCTGGCGGACAGCGCCGTACCGATCAGCACCGCAAAGGTGAGCTTCGACGTGCCTTCGCCGATCAGGCTGTCGGGGAGGAGAAAGCCCGCCGCGATGCCTGCACCCAACGGAATTACAAAGGCCCCGGCGCTGACCGACGCAACCACCCCGACACGCTTGCGAACGAATGCTGTATCAAGTTGCGCTGCAGACAAACCCACCAACAAGAGGATGCCGATCTGCCCCACTGCATCAAGAAGGTTCTGTTGCGCGGCAACCGCCGGAAACAGCCAATTCTCCACTGCGGTTGCAGTGCTTCCCAGGATCGACGGTCCCAACACGATTCCCGCTGACAACTCACCGACGATGCTCGGCAACCCAAACCTGTTTGCCACCTTACCTAATGCTGTAGCGACGCCTATGAGCACAGCGATTTGTGTCAGTAGTATCAGCAGTGCATGCTCACTGATCTGCGGTACGGGATCGGCAGCCGCCCAGATATTCACCGCGCCGCGACCGCAGGCTCTGCCCAAGCCAGCCCGTCAGGTGAAGGGACC
The DNA here is from genome assembly GCF_002300185.1 of Rhodococcus sp. ACPA4. Classification (NCBI taxonomy): domain Bacteria; kingdom Bacillati; phylum Actinomycetota; class Actinomycetes; order Mycobacteriales; family Nocardiaceae; genus Rhodococcus; species Rhodococcus sp. ACPA4. The sequence goes on along the minus strand of NZ_NSDY01000001.1, from coordinate 4,273,382 downwards.
AACCCGCCCTCGAGCAGTGGCGGTGGAGTCTGAATGGAATCGGTTGCGCCACGCGCTTGCAACGAATTCATCTCTTCCATCACTTCTCGTACTACCGGCGCGGCAAAGAGATGATTCATCCTCTGGCCGGAGGCGGTGTCCATGCCACCTGTTTTCACAGTCGCATCGGTCAATGCCTTGGTCGACGCGGAGAACCGCTTCACCACTGCGTCGGCATCGGTCAACACGTCCTCCTGCGAATACGCGCCCGCCACCAAAGACACGAAGGCCGTCATGTCCTGGCGGTCGAAGTTGGTGACGCGGCGCGCTTTCCAGAAGTACGAGTCTTCGGACTGCTCCATGTCGTAGAACGAGGACAGGAACTCGTAGAACACGGCATACTCGCGGCGGTACCGTCCCTCGAACTCACCGAAAGCGCGCTCCTCGGTCAATTCCCCGGACAACACGCTGTTGATCGAGCGTGCGGCAAGAACCGCCGAGTAGGTAGCCAGATGAACCCCGGTGGAAAAGACCGGATCAATGAAACACGCTGCGTCACCGACGAGTACCATGCCATTTCCCCAGAATTTGGTGTTGGCGTACGAGTAGTCCTTGCGGGTTCGGATTTGTCCGTACACACCCTCGGTCACCCGGGTCGCGTCCGAGAGCATGTCGTCGACAATGGCGCAGCGCTTGACGAACTTCGCCAACGCATGTTCCTGATCGCCCTGGATTTTCGCTGCGTGGTCCTTTGCGATCACCGCACCCACGCTGGTGAGTTCGTCGGTGAGTGGGATGTACCACATCCATCCTTCGTCGAATGCCGCGCACAGGATATTTCCTGAGTCAGGCTCGGGAAAACGCTTGCCCCCGTTGAAATATCCGAACAGTGCTACGTTCTGGAAGAAATCGGAGTAGACACGTTCGGTGCCCGCGTACTTCGTCAACCGTGTCTTGTTTCCCGAGGCGTCGACGACGTACTTCGCGCGCACCTCGCATACGTCGCCGTCCACATCCGTGTACGTGACACCGACCACCCGCCCGTTGTCGTCGAGGATGGGTCCGGTGACAGCGGCCTGCTCCCGGACGTCGACTCCGCAGTTCGAAGCGTGCTTCAACAGAATGTGATCGAACTTCATCCGTTCGACCTGGTAGGCGTATGACGTGGGACCGGCAAATTCGGGAGTGATTGCAAACAAGAAGTTCCACGGCACGGGATTCTTGCCCCAGCGGAAGCTGCCGCCACGCTTGCGCATGAATCCTGCTTCCTCCATTTCCTTCTCCACCCCGAGCAGTCGGCACACACCGTGGACGGTGGCGGGTAGAAGCGATTCGCCGATCTGATAGCGCGGGAACTGCTCCATTTCCAGCTGCACAACTCGGTGACCACCCTTGGCCAACAACGTTGCAGCGCTGGACCCCCCGGGGCCACCGCCCACTACGACGACGTCGACCTCGTCGATACGACTGCTCATTTCGATCCCTCTCGAGTCAGGTGTAACTCTTGTTGCAAAAAATTGAATACAGTGGCGCGCACCCGCCCGGGACGGACTCACTGTGCGAACGCGACGACATGAGCTCGATCCACAATCCGAAGACGACATCTGAATCCAAAGAAAGATTCAAGTCTTTAGAAATGGCTCTTTACTATTGTGGCCTCATCGATATCCTCTAACTATCCCAATTCGACAAACTCTAGCCTAGGCTAACCTAAATCTCGGGAACCGTGTTTGCTCGCTTTTGATGAAAACTGTTGCAGGCCTGCATCAACGGCGAGGTGGAGATCGGCTCCATCCACCAATTCGTCTTTTTACCATCGTTAGCCTAACCTAATTTTGTGCGTGTCGGGGCTGGAAGGTCAGGCCGTTACAGAACGCACATGATCCTCACATCTTTTGGGTCCGGCCCAGGTGGTCGCGATGCGATCGAGTCAGTTCGGTTTCTTACTCGGGAATCTCGGAGGCAATGAATGAAGGTTTGTGTCGTTGGAGCAGGCCCGTGCGGGCTGACAACCATCAAACAGCTTCTCGACGAGGGGCATGAGGTGGTCTGCTTCGATAAGAATGTGGACGTCGGAGGTATCTGGCTTCGCCACGAAGGCGACGGCGATCAGATGAAGGCTTACGACAACCTTCACCTGACCATCTCGATAAAGCTGATGGCCTACTCGGATCACCCGTTCTCGGGGGAGCGGGTGTTCTACACTCGCCGGCAATACTTCGAGTACCTCGAGGAATACGCCGATCTCTACCATCTCCGCAACCACATCCGGTTCGGTAGCGAAGTGACGAACGTCGAACGGAAATCCGATACGTGGACCGTGTCGGTCCGACGCGACGGTGTTCAGGTGGCGGAAGAGTTCGACGCAGTTGCCATCTGCTCCGGACCGTTCAAGACGCCCAACCGGAACATCGCTGAGCTCGCGAACTTCTCCGGAGAAATCGTCCATTCCTCGGAGTACCGCAACAACGAACGCTTTCGCGGCAAACGCGTCCTGATCGTCGGAATGGCGGAATCGGGCGCCGATATCGTCCGTGAAATCGGCGACGTGGCGGATGCCTGCACCCTGTCGATCCGGTCGTACAACTATCTCCTGCCGCGAGTGTTCAACAGCACCAGGACAACTGATCACGGCACCGTGAGATCGCACCACCACGAGATGCTCAGGCGGGCAACCGACTACCCGTTCCCACTCGACACCGTTTGGGGACGCAGTTCCCTGGCGAAGGCACTTTTTCTCGCCGTATCCGTGGTTCTCGGAGTTGTCACGACGGCCATGGGCGCTTTGCGCGTGCTTCGAGACAGGCTGATTCCGGGAATGCGCGCCGCCCAGCCCGCACTCAACCCGATGGGGGAGGCGGTCTATCCCCCGAAGTTCGACATCGGAACCCTCCACAACGACGAGAACTGGAACCTGATCAAGACCTGGAATCGCCGATCACACCCCGATGGAAGCTGGACACAGCGAACCATCTTCTGCAAGAACGTCAGCTTCATCCCGAGCATTGTCGATGGCCGAGTCGTGTTGAACGACGCGGGAATCGAGAAGTCCGACGGCAACAGAGTCGTCTTCAAGGACTCGAAGGAAGGCGAATTCGACACCATCGTGCTCTGCACGGGCTTCAACAACGAGGAACTCTCCATCGGCGAACTCCAGGTCAAGGAAGGAAACGTCCGCAACCTCTACAAGCATTTCCTCCATCCGGAACACCAGGGGAGCGCAGCATTCATCGGCTTTGTTCGCCCCTTCTCGGGCGGCATTCCCATCTGTGCGGAGATGCAGGCCCGATACTTTGCGCGTGTGCTCAGCGGCAAGCTGAAACTCCCTCGCAATCTCGACGAAGTCATCGGACGGGAGAAGGAGTGGGAAGAGCACTGGACCGCCTTGAGTCCGCGACACACCGAGGCCATACCGTCGCAGGTTCTGTACCTCGACGCACTCGCGCGTGAGATCGGCTGCATGGTTCCGATGCGGAAGATGATTCTCAATCCGAAGCTGTTCATCCAACTCTGGTTCGGCAGCTTCAATCAGGCTTGCTACCGAATCGTCGGGCCTCACAACATGGGTTCAGCTGCGCTTGACGACCTCTATTCCGAACTTGTCGACAATCGCCGGGAAATGGCGTTCCGAATGTCGATGTTGCAGCTGATGCCCTCCTCCGTTCATCCGAAGCACTTGATGTAGGGCACCGAAGCTGAAGTCGGTTTGTGAAATCTGCAAGTGAACAAGGGAATTGGAGACCTTCGACTTATCGCATCGTCATGGGTGATGGTCTCCGTCTAGCAGATGTGGCCGCAGTTCTGGCCACCGTGCCTTGCACACTTAGGTTGAAGTCGGTGTCATTGACGCCGCCGCGGCGCCGTCGATACGGTCTCAATGCTGGGGTCTGGAGATGCTCTCTCGGTAACGCCGGTTGAAAGTAGCTTGCGTGCTTCGTTTTCCGTCCACCGCAGTGGATCTCCTGCCTCAGACCCCGACAAGATAGGCGCAATAGTGCTCCAAACCTTTCGCTCACTTTCAATCCCCAACTACCGCAGATACGCAGCCGGTGCAGTCGTGTCCAACGTGGGCACCTGGATGCAACGCATCGGCCAGGACTGGCTGGTTCTCCAGTTGACAGACAACAGTGGGACCGCAGTCGGTATCACGACGAGCTTGCAGTTTCTGCCGGTCCTGCTGATCTCACCCCTCGCCGGTCTATTGGCAGATCGCTATCCGAAGCGTCGGCTGATGCAGGTGACGCAGGTAATGATGGCGGTCCCTGCGCTCATATTGGGCATCCTGGCGGTCACGGGTGCCGCTCAGCCATGGCACGTCTACGCTATTGCCTTTGTCTTCGGAATCGGAGCAGCTCTGGATGCTCCTGCGCGACAGTCGTTTGTGCCGGAACTGGTCGGACCCGAGGATCTCACCAATGCGGTGGGGTTGAACTCCGTATCGTTCAATACCGCGCGGGTTGTCGGCCCCGCATTTGCCGGTGTCTTGATCGCCGCGTTCGGTTCCGGCTCCGAGGCAGCGGGGTGGGTGATCCTCCTCAATGCATTGAGTTACATCGCAGTGATCTACGCACTTCAATCGATTGACCCCGACCTGCTCTCGTCGCCTAAGCCGCAGGAGCGCCGCAAGGGGATGTTGCTCGAAGCAGTGCGCTACCTGCGTGGTCGACCCGACCTTCTGTTCGTGTTCGTGATCGTTTTCTTCGTGGGTGCGTTCGGAATCAACTTCCAGCTGACCACGGCTTTGATGTCGACTCAGGAGTTCGGCAAGAGCGCCGGGGAGTTCGGTCTGTTGACTTCGGCGATGGCGGTCGGGTCATTCGTGGGTGCTTTGGCCGCGGCGAGGCGATCCACGATCTCCGGCCGTCTGGTGATGTTCGCGGCACTGGCGTTCGGTGGCGCGTTGGCAGTCGGTGGATTGATGCCGACGTATCTGACCTTTGCGATCTGGACACCGCTGATCGGACTCAGTGCCATGACCATGATCACCGCAGCTCAGGCCAACATCCAACTCAAGGTCCATCCGGAGTTTCGTGGACGTGTGACCGCGCTGTACGTGATGGTGTCGATGGGAGGTGCGCCGATCGGTGCGCCGATCATCGGATGGATCGGCGAGACATTCGGACCACGGTGGACTCTGTTTGTGGGCGCGGCGGTGGCTTTGTCGAGTGTGGTCGGAGCTGTGGCTGCATTCGGTTGGCCTACGCGGGCGGAGTCTTCGGATGCGGGGGCGTCCTACCCGAGTCAACCAGTTCGTTGAGGATCGAATACGCCGTCCCCGGAGTGATCTCACAGACTTTTCATCGATATATCGTGATATAGATATAAGTATATCGTTATTCATCCTGAATCCGTCCGATCAAGGAGACGTCTTGACTACCTATTTGACTGTGACCAGTAGCGAACACATCACTCCGTCGCTGCGGCGCGTGTGGTTCCGCAGCGACGACCTCTCGGCGTTTGTCGGCAGTGTGTCCACCGACCGCTACGTCAAGCTGGTCTTCCCCAAACCCGGTGTTGTGTACCCCGAGCCTCTCGACGTCCGCGCTTTGCGCGGAACTATGGCGCCAGAGGACCTGCCTGTGGTGCGTACATACACAGCGATTTACCCGGATATCGAGGCGGGGACGTTGGCAATCGACTTCGTGCTGCACGGAGATGAGGGTGTCGCTGGACCGTGGGCGGCTGCAGCTCAATCCGGTGACACATTGATGGTCAATGGTCCCGGCGGACGATATGCTCCGGACCCGACTGCCGATTGGCACCTGTTGGTGGGCGACGAGTCGGCAGTGCCCGCGATCAGTGCCGCAATCTCCGCCCTCTCCGACGCCGCGCCGGACGCTGTGGCCCGGGTTGTGGTCGAGGTGGACTCGGCCGCGCATGAGCCGCCGTTGAAGGTCGTAGCACCATCCGGCGCTGAGATCGTCTATGTCCACCGCGATGTGGATGGTGGACACAATGCGTTGGTGGACGCTGTGCGTGACCTCGCTTGGCTGCCGGGGCGCGTCCAGGTATTTGCGCACGGAGAGGCCGAATCAATCATGCACGGCCTGCGCCCTTACCTGTTGAGTGAACGTGGGTTGCAGCGGGATCAGGTCTCGATCTCCGGATACTGGCGCCGGGGACGTACCGAGGAGGGGTTCCGGGAATGGAAGTCCGAGATGGATCCAGAAGGTGGACGTGGGAGGGGTCGTCGCCGAGCCTAGGTCGGTGGGAGGTCGACGCGGTGGCGTGTGGGCTCCGGCTCAATTGCGCAGCAGCTATTGGCAATTGAGCCGGAACCGTAGCCGGACTTCGTGGTAGAGGTTCTCCTTTGGGGGTAAACCTTAGAGTGCGTCCTACGTCGCAGGAATCTATTCCTGAACGACTGGACGGCGAGTTACCGTTTCTGTACGCCACTTCTGGTGGCGATCCCAGAGGAGGAACTCGTGAACTCGATATTTCGAGGTCGCCGGTACGACGTGGCGATCTGCGGCGCAGGTCCGGTCGGAATGACCGCTGCAGCGCTACTCGCGGCCCGCGGCCTCGACGTGGTTGTGCTCGAACAGCGCATGACGACCAGCGACGAGCCGAAGGCGATCAGCATCGACGACGAGGCGTTGAGGGTCTACCAACAGGCGGGCATCGCCGAAGCTGTAATGCGAATCATGGTGCCAGGAACCGGAACCCAGTATTTTGGCAGTGACAACAAGCCGTTGTTTCACGCGCGTGCTGCTGTCCCCTACCGACTTGGATACCCGTTCAAGAATCCGTTTGCCCAACCGGATCTGGAACGTATGTTGCTCTCCGCGCTTCGTGAGCATCCGCGCGTCGACGTACACTTCGGCACCGAAGTAACTGGCGTGGAACAGGATCAGGATTCTGTCACGATCTCCACGACGGGTGGTTCTGTAGTAGCTCGGTACGCATTCGGTTGCGACGGTGGTCGCTCGACGATTCGTGAGCTGTTCGGAGTCACCATGAGTGGGCGGAGTTACGCCGACGTGTGGCTCGTGGTCGACACACTCGGTGACTTCCACACTGAACGCTTCGGGATGCACCATGGCGATCCGGAACGCCCACACGTGATCGTCCCCGGACTCGATGGCCGTTGCCGTTACGAATTCCGGTTGTTCCCCGGAGAGGGTGAGCCGACGGACACGCCCTCGTTCGAACTGATCGAACAGTTGCTGCGCAGGTACCGCGACATCACTCCCGAACAGGTTGAGCGAGCGGTCAATTACCGCTTCAACGCCGTCGTCGCGGACGACTGGCAGATTGGCCGATGTTTCCTGCTTGGCGATGCCGCCCATATGATGCCGCCGTTTGCCGGCCAGGGCTTGAACTCCGGAATCCGGGACGCGGCGAACTTGTCGTGGAAAATCGCCGATGTACTCGACGGGCGACTTCGTGAAGAGTCCCTGCACAGCTACCAGAGCGAGCGCAGTCCGCATGCGGCCGCAACCGTGCGCGCGTCCGAGAGGCTCGGCAGAGTCGTCATGACAACCTCTTCCGGGCTAGCTCGCCGACGTGACGAACTGGTCGGGGCTGCCCTGGCTACACCGGCAGGGCGGACCTTCTTCGAGGAAATGCGGTACCGTCCCGTCCAGCAGTTTACCGACGGACTGGTGATTCCTGGTCCGAATGTCGGTGTACCCGTGGGACAACCGAGGGCCTTCGACACGATCGAGAAGCGTATCGATCTGTTGGATCACTTCCTCGGCGACGGTTGGGCGCTGATCGGTGTCGATGTTGTCGACGCCGGCGAGTGGGCTGACGCATCGGATGTGGCAACCCTCTTCGATTCGACCGCCGCGTGCGTGCCTGTCGACGAAGTCCTGCCCCGGCTCTCGCAGCGAGTGCTGATCGACGTGGACGGCGGGCTGAATCGCGAATTCGATTGTTATCGAGGGCGATTCGTTCTCTTGCGTCCAGATCACTTTGTTGCCGCCGCGTGGTATCCCCACGACACAGCTCAGGTCGCCGATGTATTGCGCACCTGGACGCTCCGATTCCAGGCATCCCACTCCATACCACTATGAAAGGCTTAACCATGGAACGACCGAATCGTGTTGTCCTGCAAGAACGCGACGCTGCAGGTACCCTCACCTCTACTGCCGTCTCGCACATCGGATTCTATGTTCCCGATGTGTCCCTGGCAGCGTCCTTCTACGGCCGCGTTCTGGGTCTCGTAGTTCAAGGAGAACTCGAGAACGGTGGGCTGCGCCTGGGATGGGGTACCGGTCACCACGTCCTTGACTTGATCGAAGGCGAAAAGAGTCTGGCTTACTACGGCTTCGAGGTGCGTGACGCAGACGGAATCGAAGGAATCCGGAAGCGTCTGACCGCTGCGGGACATGACGTTACCGAACTCGATCCGTCTTTCATCGACTATGCGCTCGGCGCTCCGGACGGAATCTCCGTCCCCGATCCCGACGGCAACATCGTGCATTTCCACGGGCCAGTGGAGCGGCAGGGTGAGAATGCCGCTGACACGGGTCGTCGTCCGATCAAGTTCCAGCACACTACGGTTGGCACTGTTGACGTCGCAGCGATGGCGGCGTTCTTCGTCGATACCGTCGGGTTCCGTATTTCCGATCAGCTCGAGGACGGTAAGTTCGCGTGGCTTCGGAGTGATCGTGACCATCACACCTTGGCTGTCGTCGAGATCGGGAAGGCCGGCGACATCGACCACTATTCGTACGACCTCGCGGAGTGGGAGGACTTCAAAGCCTGGTGCGATCGGCTCACCGATCTTGGTGTCGACGTGAGTTGGGGACCGGGCCGCCACGGCCCCGGCAACAACTTGTTTGTCTTCTTCGACGACCCCGCCGGCAATCACATCGAACTTTCTGCCGAAATGGAAAAGTTCCACGATGACCGCGTTACCTATGTTCCGCGGCGCTGGAAGCCGATCCCGACCTCGGTGAACCTGTGGGGCGGCCAACTCGCAACGTGGCGCAAGACTAGCGAAGGAAACTGAGATGTCATACGCAACATATGAATTCAACGGATTGCGCGGTGTCGGCGAGGTTGACGGCGATCAGCTGGTCCCCCTTGCCGGGCTCACGGAGATCGGGGTTTCTACATCGATCGACGTCCTCGCCGCCGCAACGCGTCGCCCCGCGGACACCGTTGCGATCAAGGACGTCACGCTGCTCCCGGTTGTGCCGAATCCCACCAAGATTCTGTGCGTCGGCTTGAACTACCGGGATCACGTCACCGAGACCAAGCGGGATCTCCCGACCTATCCGGTGATGTTCGCCAAGTACGCCTCGAGCTTGCTCGGTGCATACGACGACATCGCGGTGCCGCCGGAGTCCGAGCAGGTCGACTACGAAGGCGAACTTGCCGTCATCATCGGGCGATCGGGACGACGAATCTCCGAAGAGAACGCTCTCGACCATATTCTCGGATACTCGGCGGCGAATGACATCACGATGCGTGACTTTCAGTACAAGACTCACCAGTGGATTCAGGGCAAGGCTTGGGACGCAAGCACTCCGGTCGGCCCCACTGTCGTGACGCCCGACGAGGTCGACATCACCGCGGCTGGCATACGCACCATCGTCAACGGAGAGAAGGTGCAGGAATCAGATCTTTCCTACCTGATCTTCTCCATCGCCAGCCTGATCTCGACCATTTCGACCTTCACCGCTCTCGAACCCGGCGACATCATCTTGACCGGAACTCCAGGCGGAGTCGGGTACCGGCGCGATCCTCAGCTGTTCCTGCATCCCGGCGACAGCGTCAGCGTCGAGATCGATGGCGTTGGTACCGTGCGTAATTCGGTAGTTGCGCAGCAGTAGTCCTGACCACACACCGCGAATCCGGCCGCGCCCGAAAATTCGGGTGCGGCCGGACGCATCAGGAAAGGAGCGAGCATGAGAACGCACGTCCGTTATTCGGGATGGTGGTGACTGTGACTACATTCCCCGGTGGCTATCGCGAACGCAACTCCACCGCAGACCGCACGCTGACCATCCTGGGCATGTTCTCCGACAATCGACTCCACATCAGTGCAGGCGACGTGGCCGACGCACTCGACTGTGCGCGGTCGACTGCATACCGATACTTGCAGACGTTGGTATCCACGTCTTTTCTCGAGGAGGCACCTGGTGGTGGATTCCGGCTCGGCATCCGGGTGATGGAGCTTGCCCGCCTGGCCCGGCGTAGTTTCAGCCTCACAGAGATCGCACTACCTGTCATGCGTGCGTTGGCCGATGAGCTCGGTGAAACGGTTCTTCTGACCCGGCTGGTCGACAATGCAGTTATCTGCATCGAGCGCTGTGAAGGGTCGAGCCAACTGATTCGGCTCAGTTATGAACGAGGTACTCGCCTCCCGATCAATGCCGGGGCCTCTGCATTGGTTCTGTTGGCCTGGCTTCATGAGACCCAGGCCCGTGACCTACTTGCCGGAGAACCTCTCCAGTGTTTTACCGAGAGCACGCTCGTCGATATCGAGTCTCTGATGAACCGACTGTCCGAGATTCGGACCAATTCCTTCAGTGTGTCTGTTGCCGAAGTCGATCCTGATGTCATCGGCGTTGCCGCCCCGGTTTTCGGCGACGACGGTTCGGTCGTCGCAGCGTTGAGTGTCGTCACCATGCGTCGTCGCGTGCCGTCGCAACGACTTGACGAACTGGTATCGGCCATATCAGCCGCAAGCAACAAGCTGTCGAGACAAATCTCCGTTGTCAGTTGAACAAGAGCGCTCGTCGTACACAGGGGGCCCACCCCGTTTGTGCCAACGCAAGACGCTCGGCTGGAATGTCCAGTCGAGCGTGCTGCGGCAGCGACTGATCAGTCAGCGAGCCAGAGTCCCGCCGTCAGCAGGGAACCTTCTCCGTACATCGTGATTCCACCGACCTTGTCGGATGCGATCGTGGTCTCCGAGGTGCGCTGGTAGAAGATGGCCGGCGACGTCTCGGCAAGACGTTCTGACGCAGTCTCATACGCGTCCTTACGGTCCGCAACAGACTCGCCGACGCGCCCTGCGACGAGTGCCGCATCGAGTTGATCGTCTTTGATGCCCGTTGCGCTCCGTGGCGATGTGCTGTGGAAGGAGCGGAACAACGCAGGTTCCGGGTCGATGAAGTTCGACGCCGCCACCATCATGTCGAAGTCCTTTTGCCCGTAAACCCTTCCCGACTCGGCCCAGTCGACGCGATTCACGGCAATCTTCACGTTGTCGTACTGACTGAGCTGTGCCTGAACTGCCTGGGCAACAAGTTCCTTGCCCGGGAACGCGGTGAAGGTGAACGTCAACGCAGCACCTTCGGCGGCAAACTGATCAAAAAGGTCCTGCGCCTTGGTTTTGTCGTAGGTGTGTAGCGGAGTGTCGGTGTAGAACTGACTGCCTTCCGGGAACAGAGTCTCGGCGCCGACGCCTGCGCCCTTGTCGATAGCGAGCCCCAGTGCGTCCAGATCTATCGCTGCGCTGACGGCTTGGCGTTTGCGAACGTCGTCGAACGGTGCCCTTGTCGTGTTCAAGGCGAGGAATGTTCCGCCGGCCATCGGCATCGTCTGAACCTGGAACCCGGCGGTTGTCGCCTTCTCCACGACGGACCAGTTCGCGGCCTGTACAACGTCGGCTCCACCGCTCACTACCGAATTCAACCGCTGCTCTTCATCTGCCGAGGAGGAGAGAGTGATTCTCTCGAGATACGGCCGAGGAGCGTCCCAGTACTTCGGATTCTTGACCAGTTCGATCTTGCCTGCACGAGTCCAGCTCTCCAAGGTGAACGGACCAGCTCCGATCGGATCGGCGTCAAAAGCCTGCGATCCCCGCGCCAACGCCTCCGGCGACGCGATCCAGTTCATCGCCGTCTGTGAGATCTGATGGGCGTATGAGGGAATCGCCTGTGTCAGCGTTATTTTCAGGGTCGCTGCACTCAAGACCTCGGACGATGCGACCAGTGCAGCGTCGGGAGTCGAGTTGGAGCCGAGCGACTTGTCCTTGAGTCGATCCCAGTTGTACTTCACCGCATCCGCGTTCAACGACGACCCATCGGAAAACTCGAGACCGTCTCGAAGCTCGAGGACGAATGTCTTACCGCCGTCATCGCTCGAGAGGTTCTCGGCCATCGAGTAGATGATCTCGTCGGTTTGCTCGTCGCCGTACATGAGCGTTCCGTACAGTGAATTACCTAGTGTTCCTTGACCTTGCAGCTTGTTCTGAAGGATCGCGGGATCGAGGTTGCGTGGTTCACTCAACAGTACGGTGCGCAGGGTGCCGCCGGAGACGGGATCACCCGCCGGTCCGGAAATGGACGAGGACTCGGAGCCTGCGGCGCCACCGCCACACGCCGTCAGAACAAGCGCAACGGAACACGCCGCTCCCACAGCCAGTAGTCGTGTACTTCGGAACAGTCGTGTACTTCGGAACATCCGTGTACTTCGGAACATCAATGGTCCTCTCTGAGGCTAACTCGGGATTTGAAGGACGCCAGGATTGCCGCTTCAGCGGGAGTGCGCGGCTTCGCCTGCAAACAGGTCTTCGACGCTCATCTTTCCGGGTGTGACGGACTGCTGCTCACAGTCTTGGAGAAACTTCTCGATGGTTGGAAGATTTGCCTCGATGCCGTATGGCCAGAAGTCGTCACCAAGAAACTCTTTGGTCCGCAACATGTTTGATGGCGCCCAGGGGAGAGGGTAACTCGGCACAGTAGTATTCGTCGCGCGTTTGACAGCCCGGTCTTTGGCCTTGGTGAATGCCTTCACCAATCCGACGTAGGCATCCGGGTGAGCCTCGTAGACCTCGCGACGAAGGGCGAGTACGTGCATGATCGGGTATTGGCCTGTCTTGCGGCTGTATGCCATCTCCTCGAACGTCCATTTTCCGAACAAGCGCTTTACCTCGGAGTCTTTGCGATCGAGACCTGCCGGTGGGCGCGTGCTGATTACAGCATCGACCTCGCGACTGAGGAGGAGTTCGTCCAAGGTGGTGCCGTCGACGCGTGTTACGTCGAATCCCGGAATATTCAGCGCGGTAGTCTTTTTGAGTTCCGATGTGCCTGTCCCGGGTTGAATCCAGCTGATGGACCTCAGGTCGACATCGTACTCGGATGCCAGCATGCCTCGCACCACAATGCCCGTAGACTGCGACCAGGTCGGAACGCCAATCCGCTTCCCGGTCAAGTCTTCCGGACTCTGCGGTCCATCCTTGTGTACGTAGATTGTGCCATGCCGGAACGAGCGTGCGGGGAACACAGGCAACACCACCAGCGAGTTGTCGCCCTGTCCAATCATCGCGGTGACGGTTGACAATGGCAACTCGGCTGCATCCCACTCGCCATCGCCGCTGAACCGACGGAATACTTCTCCGGGATTATCGAGTGGCGTGCAGTCTAATTCGCATTCGGGAACGGTAACGCGTCCATTCCAGAGATCTCTAGTGTGGTCGTAGTCGCCGAAACCGACACGAATAACCGGTCTGGTCATGATGATGCATCCTTTTTATCGCTGCTGATGAGTTTAATGTTCCTCGCCGATGTGCTCAGGTTCGCCAAGACGTTGGCTACCAGTGCCGTTCGGGATGCCACGTGAACTCCACGCGGTGGCCGTCAGGATCGATCAGGCTGCCGGTCTTCGAGCGATTGTGTACGCGAATCCGGTCGTCGTCGATGTACTGCACGTCCAGACCGTTCAGATGGGTATGGAACTCGTCCCAGTCACTCACCTCGACAGCAAAGTGAGTGATTCCGATGTTGGTCCGATCATCCGAATCGACGACGTGAAAGTGCAGATCGAACCGACCGTTGGTGAGCATCAGCAGATCTGCGTTAGCTGGGCCCTGGGGGTCGACCCGGGTGAGGCCGAAAACCTGGCCGTACCACTCCTCCGTGGTCTTCTTGTCGCGGATCGGGAAGTTGGCGTGGTGAATACTGTAGGCAATGCTATCGGCAGTCATGTTTCTTCTCTTCTCGGTGAGTGAAACTTGCGATCGAAGGTCGCTGCGGGACAGTCCAAGTCGATTCGGTCGACGAACTCCGTCAATCTAATAGTGCGGAATCCGGCGATTCCACTACCGAGTGCGCAACCTTTGATTGCATGAAAGTGGTGCCCGTCAAACCGATGGATCGCGTTTCTGTGGCGAGTTCCGGATACAGATGTGGGTTACGACCTATTTATTCGCGTGGTGCGATAGTTTCGCTCTATGCGTCGACGGAAAGCGAATATGCCATGACTTCAGATCCGGTAGCGACGGATTTCGACCCCGCATTGAAGCTCGCGCGATTCCTGCCGCGCACCGTGATCACTCGGCAGACTGCGGGACTCCTCCGTCGACTCACCGGATTAGGAGCCCTGGTGCCGCCAAAAGGTGGGGAAGTTGTCCGCTGCGACGCGAGTGTTTCAGTCCGGGTATTCCGACCCGCCGCGCCCGAAATCCCCAGGCCAGGTGTGCTCTTCATCCATGGCGGTGGATATCTCATCGGCAGCGCAGCGATGGGGGATGGAATGTGCCGGAACATCGCCGCGCAATTGGGTGCTGTTGCAGCGTCGGTGGAGTACCGGCTCGCACCGCATCATCCGTATCCTGCCCCCTTGGAGGACTGCTACCGCGCACTGCGGTGGTTGGCGGATCAACCTGACGTCGACGCGAGCCGAATCGCTGTCGTGGGGGAGAGCGCCGGTGGGGGCTTGGCCGCTGCTCTGACTCTGCTGGCCAAAGAACGCGGTGAGGTGCTGCCCGCATTCCAGTTGTTGTCGTATCCCATGCTCGATGACCGGACAACCAAACGAACAGACTTCGACGAGAGCCGATTCAGGGTGTGGAGTCCCCGCAGTAACCGCTACGGATGGAGCGCGTATCTCGGATCGTCGATCACGGATGTGCCGCCGTTGGCCGCGCCCGCACGGTACGAAGATCTCACGGGACTCCCGCCGACGTGGATCGGCGTCGGAACACACGACTTGTTCTACGACGAAGACTTCAACTACGCCAAGCGGCTCATCGACGCCGGCGTTCCGTGCACACTGTTCGAGGTACCAGGTGCCTACCACGGCTTCGATCAGATCGAAGCCCGATCGACCCCGGCGCGTAACTACCGCCGCGAACAGCTGAAGGCTCTAGCTGCCGTCCTCTCCACTTAGGGAATTTGACTGCACGGCATCTACTTCGGTTCTGGGCTATCGCCTTTCGATTCCGCAAACCATGCGGCAACTTGTGTGCGCGAGGTGAAGCCGAGCTTCACCAGTAGATGCTCGACGTGGCCCTGCGCGGTGCGCGGCGAGATCACCAAGCGGGCTGCGATCTCCTTGTTGGTGAGACCGTCAGCCACCAACGCGGCGACTTCGAGTTCGCGTTTTGTCGGCCTGCTCGACGGGCCGTTAGTGGAACTTCGTGGGCTGGTGCGTTCCTCGCCCAGTGCGTAGTCGACAGCGTCGCGGAACCGAAGGTCGGCGCCTTTGCTACGCGCATTGGTGAAGGCTCGCTCGCCCAGCGCGAGTCTGACTTTGCGTTCACAATCGTCTTGGAAGACGGCCATGCTCGGCACGACAACAGACGAACCTCCGACAGACCCGCTCGCTTTCTCAGCGGCGCCCATCAACATGGCTGCGCGTCGAGCATCCTTGCTGTCGATCGCGACCCACGACAATGCTTGCAGGCACACGCTGGCGTTCAACCGGTCATTGAGGTTGCGGCCCAATCGCAATGCCTGCTTCAGCAGTCGAGATGCCCGATCGCCATCGCCGTGCTTCCAGGCCGCAACAGCCAGCGTCCACAGGACGTACGACCGATACACCGTTTCGCCGTGTTCCTCGGTAATGGCAAGTGCGCGTTCGTTGTATTCGATTGCCCGGTCGGTGTCATCCATCAGTTCGAGCACCATTCCGAGTGTCAACATGGCAGTTACCTGGAAGGGCAGGTTCTTCTGTTCGGTGAACAATTGAGCAGCCTTTTCGAGGTGGATACACGACTCGGCAAGATCCTCGTTGAACAAGGCAAGATAGCCCTCTGCATGCTGGAGATAGGCGTTGATCAGCGGGTCGGTCGACTGGCCGGCGAGGACTCGCCCCTCCTTGACGAGTGCTTCTGATGTTTGAATATCTCCCTGGACCGCAGACAAGAGGCTTCCGGCATGAATTGCCCTGGCACGCTCGATGGTTGGCGGGCCCATTCGATATTCGCTGAATCTCCGTAACCATTGACGGCCTTCGGTGATTGCGCCACGAGCGAGCCAATAGGAAAACAGGGCCGTTGTGATCCGAGTGCCGATTTCAGGACTGTCGGACACACAGAACTCCAAAGCCTCCCGCAGATTGGACTTTTCCCGAGCGATAGTGGTGATCAACTCGATCTGCCGAGGACTGATCCAGTCGGTATCTGCTGCGAGCGCGAGAGCTTCGAACCAATCCCGGTGTCGGCGACGAAGTTCCGTGTACTCATGCTCTCCCGCTTCTTGTGCCTTCTGTCGCCCGTAGTCACGGATTGTCTCCAGCATCCGGAAACGCACGGTGTTGCCCGACATTTCACGGATCAGTATCGACTTGTCGACCAGAAACGTCACGGCGTCGAGCACGTCCGTCGGTGTCAGCTCGCCGTCGCAAATCTGTTCTGCGGCTTTGAGTTCGAATCCACCGGAGAACACCGACAGTTGCGCCCACACTGCTTGCTCCATCGGAGTGCACAGGTCGTAACTCCAGTCGATGCACATTCGCAATGTCTGTTGCCTTGACGGTGCGTCCCTGCTTCCACTGGTCAACAAGGCGTATCGCTCGGAAAGTCGCTGCAGGATTTGTGTGGGCGACATCGCCCGCAATCGCGCCGCTGCCAACTCGATCGGTAGCGGGAGCCCGTCCAGTTGCCTACAGATCGACGCGATGGCGACTTTGTTGTCCTGCGCGAGTTCGAAGCCCGGCACAACTCCGGAGGCGCGATCGACGAACAGTCGCACGGCATCGTTACTCGGTGCGCCCTTCGGTAGGTTGTCAGGATCGGGGACCGGTAGTGGGGGGACAAGGAGGACCGACTCTCCTCCGACTCCGAGTGGTTCGCGGCTCGTCGCCAGAATCCTCAGGTCTGGGCAGGCGCGTAGCAGGAATTCGGATAGCTGCGCCGCTGCAGTAACTACCTGTTCGCAATTGTCGAGTACCAGCAAAAGTTCTCGTTGAGCAAGGAACTCGGCAACCATCTCCCGGACGGGCTTCGCAGACCGGTCTTGTATCCCCAGGGTGCGTGCCACAACACCTGGGAGCAGCGATTGCTCCTGCAGCTCCGCCAACTCCACCAGCCGGACGCCGTCGGCAAAACTGTGTTGTGTCTTGGCGGCGATCCGAAATGCGAGTCGAGTCTTTCCCACACCACCGATTCCGGTCAATGTCACCAGTCGCGCGGTCGTCAGTAGGTTCTTGGCCGTGGCGAGTTCGGTACGGCGGTCGACAAAACTGGTCAGCTCGAGCGGGAGTCCCCCGGTGCGATCCGTTGGCGGAGGAATACTTTCTTCGGGGTACTCGTTTTGCGGATGACCCTGTGCTGTGGGCGATGGGACGGATTGCGTGCGTGCAGGTTCGGAGTACAAGGACATTTCATCGACAGGCAGACCGTGGCGGCGTTGTGCTTCGCGGAGTTGTTGTCCTAGCTCGTGTGACGACGGGCGGGTTCCCGGGTTGGCGGACATGGCTCTTTCGATGAGAGCGCCGACGTCGTCCGGGATGCCGAACTCGCGTGGGTTCGGAACAGGCTCCGACGTAACTCGCAGGAACTGGGCGACCAGTCGTTCACCACTGCGACGTTCGAAAGCAGCGTGTCCGGTCAGTGTGGCGAATAACGTAGAGCCGAGACCATAGACATCCGCTGCGGAACTCGGCGGCCCGCCGGTCACGATTTCGGGCGCAATGAAGGCCGGTGAACCCGTGACAATGCCTGTGCCAGTTTCGAATCCACCGGCAAAATGAGCGATGCCGAAGTCGGACAGCGCCGGTTCACCGTAATCGGTGAGCAGGATGTTTCCGGGCTTGACATCTCGATGCAGGATGCCGAGTCGGTGCGCGGACTCCAAGGCGCCGGCAATCCTCACACCGAGGCGCAGTGCTTCACCTAGTGGGAGCGGTCCGTGCCGTCGGATCAGGGTGTCGAGGGAATCTTGGGCGTAGTACGGCATGACGATGAAGGGCCGTCCGCTACCGGTGACGCTGGTTTGAAAAACATTCACGATGTTGGGATGTCCGGTCAGTCGGCCTGCTGCGCGCTGCTCTCGAAAGAACCGTGCGCGGTTCTCCTCGTCGAGGTCGGTGGTGAGAACCTTTACTGCCACGGTCCGGTCGAGCGACGGCTGCCGACAGCGGTAGACGACGCCAAAACCTCCACGGCCGATCTCGGTAGCGTCCTCGAACCCGGACGCAGACAATTCCGCCGCGACCGAACCTGTCGCGTCGAATTGCGTCGCGAAGGGGTCGACATCGGTCATGGACTACATCGATCCACCTGTGCACGTCGCGTGGAAAATCCGACGAAACTCACCTATCGATGATGGTCCCTCAAAGCCCCCGCTCGCCACCCCCACGGGCACTTTGTTGGAAATTCAAGTGAGTTGCCACAGCGCAGAGTCACGTTGCGGCAACTTTGACGGCAAACGCACTCAGAAGTGCCCCGGTGACGAGGCGCTGGGCTGCCATGACCCGAGGATGATGACGAAGGTACTCGGAGACCGATGACGCAGCGAGAACTATCGCTCCGTTGATCGCCACAGCAACGGTGATTTGAACTAGTCCCAACTGAAGGAATTGACCTAGCACCGGTCCGTTTTCGGGGTGCACGAACTGAGGGACGAGTGCCGCATACATCAGCGCGATCTTGGGATTCAAGATGTTTGTCACCAATCCCATGGCGAACAACCGGAAAGGGGAGTGAGCGTCGAGTTCTCGTGCCTCGAACGGTGAGCGCCCGCCTGGTCGCAGCATGTTCCACGCGAGATATGCCAGGTAGACGGCGCCGACGAGTTTGACGGTCGTATATGCGGCCGGGACCGCCGCGAACAGCGCGGACAGTCCTGCAGCGGATGCACCCAGGTAGAAGACAAATCCCAGAGCGACGCCGCCCAGCGAGACCAATCCCGCGCGCCTGCCTTGTGAGATGGAGCGCGACGCGAGGTAGACCATGTTCGGGCCGGGGGTCAGCACCATTCCCAGCGCGATGAGCCCGATCCCGACTACGGACGCGATGGGCAGCATGTTCTCTCCTCTGTGCTCGGTCGTGTCTGTGCTCGGTCGTGGACTTCGATTAGTTTCCGGTGTGAGCACTGTCCATGTCCATCGCATATTCGAGGACTATTTCGTGAAGGATTGCTTCATGGATGAACTAGCCACGCTTCGCGCGCTCCAGTCGGTCAAGGAACATGGGACCGTCACAGCTGCAGCCGCAGTTTTGCGACTGAGTCCCTCCGCGGTCAGTCAGCAGCTCAAGCGACTCGAAAAGGCGACGGGTCGGTCTTTGTTGACGCCCACGGGGCGGAGAGTGACTCTGACGCCCGAGGCTCATGCGCTCCTCGACGAGGCGGGCCCGGTGGTGACTCGGTTGGAGGCCATTCTCGGTGTTTCGTCCGGTCGCGAGACGCAAGTTGTGGGCCATGTGCGTGTCGCCGCATTTACGACCGCCATCCGGCACGGTGCGCTGACGGCGATAGCCGAAGTTCAGGATCAACACCCGCAGCTCACCTGTTCACTCGCCGAGATGGACCCAGGCGAGGCGTATCGCGCCCTGTCAGCCGGGATGGTAGACATTGCGGTCACACATCATTGGCAAGGGCAGCAGGTGCCGGTGTATCCGGCGATCACAGTGAGTCCCCTTGCCGACGATACTGCCGACAATACTGCCGACGATCTGGTCGACGATCTGGTCGACGACGTTGCCGACGTAATTTGCCACCGAGACCATTCACTTGCCCAGTCGCCTGGACTCGAAGACCTCGCGACATACAGTTGGGTGTCCACCGGCGCGGGCACGATTTGTCATTCATGGCTCATCCACATGTTCGCCCTGCATGGTCATCGGCCACGAATCACCGCAGAAATTTCCGACTTCGCGCTGCATGTCCCGTTCGTAGCCGCGGGTCTCGGGCTCGCACTGGTGCCCCGTCTGGGCCGTCCCGAATTGCCTGGCGAAGTTCGTGTTCTCGAGCTCGAAGATCCGCCGGCCCGCAAGATCGGCATCGCGCTGCGTACTCATCAGGTCAACGACAACGCAATATCGGTAGTCGACGCCGCATTGCGATCGCACCTGCAATATCGGGAGGCTGTGTCCAAGGCCACACTGTAATAGGCGCTCGGGTGCTCTCCAGCGGTCGAGAAAACCGATGTGTGGCTTCATAATCGGGCACATGACCTCGACGCTGGGAGGGAGGTACGTTGGCCACGGTAGGCGATCTTGTCGATCGTGCGGGCCTTCGATCCCTCACGCCCGGGGCTGTCGAGAAAGCGCGAGATAACTCCGTCAGCACCTTTTGCGAAATCGACTCGGCGTCGGGCATCGATTTCGAGGCGGGCTGCGTGGTGTACGTCCCCGCGGGGACGTGGCCCTCGCTGTCTGCACCGGAATCGCTTCTCGCCCAGATGCGGTCGGGAGGAGGCGTTGGTGTAGTCGTCGACAACGACGACTTCGATCTCCCTCCGGAATTCGTGACCGAGTGTGTGCGCCAATCGATGCCGGTGTTTCTCCTGCCCAAGGACATGCTCTTCGGTCAACTCAGTGCGACACTCACGTCACAACCCGCTGGAGTGCCGAAACAGGATTCGCACTCGGAGGCAGTGCAGGACCTCCTCGACGAATTCGTCGGGAAGAGTGGTGTCACCGTGTGGGTAGTGATGCAGGGGTGTGTCATCACTGGATCGATCGTGCCCGCCGCGGATTTTCCGATCAAGATTCTTTCCCGCAGACCGACTTCGCTGGAGGGTGCCCCGAGTGATGCAGCGGGACTTCATCTCATGTTGCCCCGGTCCGGCCACGCTCTGGTGCTGGTGAATCCGAACCGCGTGCAGTGGGAAACGCGCCGCGTGGGCAAGCTTGCCGGACAGATCGACGCCCGCCTCCATGCGCTGGAGGTCACTAGGGCGGCACGAGCGCAGTCCGAGAATGCACTGATACGCGAACTGGTTCAGGCAAATGTTGCGTCCGCCGCACTCGATCCGTGGGCACGTTCGTTGGGGCTCGAACCGGGAATCCGTATTCGCGCCGTCTCCGTCGTGGTGCCAGAGGCGACCGAAGGCCGGATCGATACGGTAGTTGCCGGATTGCAGGATCTCGCGCTTCAAGGTGCCGCCGCGTCTGTGTCCGGATCATACGAAGGCAACGCCTACGCGCTTGTCACGATGAGAGGTGCTGTCGAATCCATCGACAGCAGTGAAGGTTTCGATAGACAACTCGATATGCTCGCAACGCTGTTCGCCCTGCGGCACGAAGGCGCGTTGTCCATAGGTACGAGTTCGTGCGTCCTGCGAAGCAGCGACGATCTGGTTCGGGGCTTGATCAGCGCCCGGCAGATGGCGGATCGTCACGCCCGCTCGTCGGGTCCGGACAGCCCTTCGGTTCCGCTCCCCGCACCGATGGCCGCAACTCTGCTCGCCAGCGACCCCAGATTGGTGAGTGTCCTCGACAACGCTCTGCTGAAGCCCGTGGTCGACTACGACGAGAGCAAGGGTTCACAGTATCTGGAAACGCTCAGAACGTTTCTGGCTTTGGACGGGCAATGGAGCGCCACGGCTGCCGAATTGGGTATCCACATCAACACACTTCGCTACCGACTGAACCGAATTGAACGCCTCACGGGGCGTGGTGTGCACTCCACGGCCGATCGCGCGGATTTCTATATCGCTCTTGCGCTACGGGAGTCATCTCGATACGGGGAGTGGGACACTTCCAGACCACCAGGGTTCGGGGAGCCTGGGTGAGAATTCTTCGATGACGTCGTAGTCACCGTCGGACGCTCGACCGACGTACGACGGGTGCGCACTGTAGTGATTGCTGCGGAAGTAGAACGGCAGTCCCTCGGGGTTTCCGTCGAATCGAACGAAGAGCAGCGCGTCGGAGAGGTCGGCAGGGTCGAGTGATGCGGTCTGTTCGGATGCCAGACTCAGCGCATGAACCGCATTGTAGGCACCCACTTGTGCTGCATGCGTGCGGTGTTGGCCGCGTACGTCGATCAAGGATTGCCGGTACGACGCGTTGATGTGGTTGTCGATTCTGGCGAAGTACGTGCCGGCCATGAAGTGACCGTTGCTGATCTCGGCAGGCATGTGCCCCAGGTCGATCGCCGTTGTCGCGGTGGCCGCGATGGGTAGGGAATCAGACGAGAAACCAGCCTGGTGGAACTGAGTGTAGAAGGCCGTGGTCGAATCGTGTCCGACAAGATTGCAGATGATCACCGAGGGGCGTTTGCGTTTGATGTCGTCAAGGACTGCGCCAAAGGACGTCTCGCCCAGCGGCGCATACCAATTGCCGATGGTCTCGACGTTCCGTTGCTCGCCGAGCCGCCGAATCGCTTCACCGAGCACCCTGGGATAGATGTAGTCCGAACCGACGATGTAGACGCGTCGTCCGAGGGTGCAGGCAATCCAGCCGAGATAGTCTTCGAGGTATTGGTTCGGTGCTGCGCCGCAATAGAACACGCGCGGATCGGTCTCCTCACCCTCGAAGTACGTGGGGTACATCAGCAACGATTGATTGTCTTCGATCGCCGGGCGCATCGCGACCCGACTGGCTGAGGTGTATCCGCCGACAATGACGTCGACGGACTCTTCGCGGCACAGATGGTTGATGCCATGTCCCGTCATCGCGACTTCCGAGCAATCGTCGAACACGGCGAATGTCAGTTCCTCGCCGAGGATCCCGCCGCTCGCGTTGACCTCGTGAACCGCAACCAGGGCGCCGTCGAGGATGGACTTCTCCATCTCTGCCTGCGCCCCGCTGAGTGAGTACAGCATTCCGATTTTCACTCGTCCGCTCCT
Organism: Rhodococcus sp. ACPA4; assembly: GCF_002300185.1. Lineage (NCBI taxonomy): Bacteria > Bacillati > Actinomycetota > Actinomycetes > Mycobacteriales > Nocardiaceae > Rhodococcus > Rhodococcus sp. ACPA4. Next base: position 4,250,483 of record NZ_NSDY01000001.1, on the reverse strand, counting down.
TCTCGCGTGCGGTGCCACGGCGGTGGCGGTCGATCCCACTCTGTCGATCCCACTCTACGGTCTGCTCCCGCACTTCACACGATGGTGTTCGAGGCGGGACGGCAGCGCGTTGCGATTTGATGACCGGACGTTTCATCGGAATGTCGGATACCTCGTCGTAACGTGAATCGCCTTGTCGTTCAGCCAGGTAGACGCATTTTCGGTGTCTTGGGCCTGTATCAATCTCCAGTACGTGTGTTCCTCCACCTAGTCGATAGGCCAATTGTCCACTTCGGCGCCGGAGAGTTGTGTTGTCGGCGGACAGTGACCAATCCCGAGGAGGGCAACATGACCGAAGCCATCAGCAAGCCGGCGAAGATTCGCACTGCGGTCGATATCGGTGGAACCTTCACCGATGTGTTCGTCCAGCACGAGGATGGGCGGATCACCACTGCGAAGTACCCGACCCAGACCGACCCGATCGAAGGCGTTCTGGCCGGTATGAGGCAGGCAGGGGTGAACTGGGAGGACGTCGAGTTCTTCTCGCACGGAACCACGATCGCGACCAATGCGCTCATCACTCGCAAGTTTCCCAAGATTGCGCTCGTGACCACCGAGGGTTTCCGCGACGTCATCGAAATTCGTCGCGGTGACCGTGAAAGTTGGGATCCGTACCAGGAAGTCGCTGAACCGTTTGTGCCTCGCAGGCACCGAATGACGGTGCGCGAGCGTATCGGTTACGACGGTACGGTTCTCGAAACCCTCGACGAAGATCAGGCGCGCGACGTCGCGAGAATCCTCGAGCGTCGTGGCGTCGAGACCGTGGCCGTGTGCTTCGTCAACTCCTTCACCAATCCGGATCACGAAAACCGTATGGCGGAGATACTTGCCGAGGAGCTACCGGGTGTCGCGATCACGACCTCGAGTGACGTTCTCCCTGAGATCTTCGAGTACGAGCGGTTTTCCACCACGGTGGCGAATGCGGCGTTGGTGCCGATCATCGGGCCATATGCGCGAACACTGGAGGGGCGCCTCGAGGAGAACGGATACAAGAACGACGTCCTGCTCCTGCACTCCGGCGGCGGTGTGATGACGCCGAAGATGGCGGAGAAGTACGGAGCGCGACTCGCTGCGTCCGGCATTGCCGCTGGTGCCATCGCCAGCCGTCATATTGCGCGAATGTGTGGATACGAGAACTCGATCGGCTTCGACATGGGTGGCACGTCAACCGATGTGTCGCTGACGGATAACGGTGTGCTCGGAACGACGAACATGTGGAGCGTCGAGTTCGGTTACCCGATCTGCTTCCCCAGCATCGAAGTTCTCACCATCGGTGCCGGTGGCGGTTCGATCGCCTGGCTGGACGACGCCGGCTCACTCCGCAACGGACCGCAGTCCGCAGGCTCGGAGCCCGGGCCCGCGTGTTATGGCGCCGCAGGCGATTTCGCGACCAACACAGACGCCAATCTGGTCCTGGGCACAGTCGGCAAGAAGTTGGCAGGCGGAGTCAAGGAACTCGACGAGTCTCTGGCGCGCAACGCAATCGAAAAGGTCGCCTCGCCACTCGGACTGGATGTCGACACGGCCGCACAGTCGATCATCAAGGTGGCCAACGCGAACATGGCCGATGCTGTCCGCCTCATCTCGATTCGCAAGGGGCATGACCCACGAGATTTTGCGTTGGTGGGATTCGGCGGGGCCGGACCACTGCACGCGGCGTACCTGGCCAAGGATCTTGGCATCCCGACAGTGATTATTCCGCCGCACCCGGGAGTGACGTCGGCGATGGGCTGCATGCTCGTGGACATTCAGCACGATCTCACCAAGATGTACCTGGCCGATGCCGCGGAAGCAGATCTCGGGCACCTCGCCAAGTCGTTCCGGGAACTGGAGGCGCAGGGACGCGAACGCCTGACTGCCGAGCACGTCGACGCGGAGGACATGATTTTCGAGTACTACCTCGACATGCGGTATCTGGGGCAGTGGCGCGCCATCGCTGTCCCGGTGAGCGTTCCGCTCGAGAGTCTCGACGAGGTTGTGGCAACGTTCCACGCTACGCACCTCAAGGAACACAACTTTGCGGCCGAGGATGGCGGTGTGGAGATCTACCGAATCCTGGTGCGTGCCATCGGTCTTACTTCGCGAGCTGACGTCAAGCCGGCCGAGCCGATTGATCCCGCCGATTTCACCCCGGTGCCGACCGAATTACGCCACGTCCTGTTTCCCGACGAGGTGGCTCGACTCGAAACCCCGGTCTACGACCGCGCAGATCTTCCCGCGGGTGCGATTCTGTCCGGTCCGTGCATCGTCGACCAGTTGGATTCGACCACTGTCGTTCCGCCGCGGACCACTGCCCGCGTCGACGTCTGGGGGAATCTCATCCTCGAATACTCCGCATGATCTGCCATCGGCCGCAATCGAATTCATACGAAGGGCAAATGAAATGACTACATCGCTGGATCCGGTAACCTTCGAAGTTCTCAAGAACGCCTTCATCAACACCGTCGACCAAATGGCAGAGCAGATCTTGCGAACCTGCTATTCCTTTGTCATCTACTCGCGTGACTTCTCGTCGGCCATCTGCGATACCGAGGGCAACACCGTTATGCAGGGAACGGGCGACATCGCAGCCCACGTCGGGACGCTCCACTACACGGCAAAGGCCGTAATTCGTCAGTTCGAGGGCGACATCCATCCTGGCGACGTCTTTGTCATCAACGATGTCTACGAGGGCGGAAGCCATTTCAACGACACACGCATCATCCGGCCCATCTATTACCAGGGCGAACTGCTCGGCTACGCGCAGGCCAACGGGCACTGGGCCGACGTCGGCGGTGCTACACCAGGCTCGTTCAACGTCAACGCGCTCGATCATATGGGAGAGGGGTTGCGTATCCCGCCGACGAGGTTGTGGAGCAAGGACCATTTCCTCGAGGACGTGGCCTACCTCATCGCAAAGAACACACGAAACCCGCGCGACATCATCGGCGATATGCAGGCGCAGGCGGAGGCCACACGGGTCGCCGAGCGCGAAATTCAGCGTCTGTGCGACAAATACGGCGTCGAGACGATCAAGACGGCCATGGCTGAGGTCCAGGACTACGTCGAAGATCTGACGCGCGCCAAGATTGCCGCTCTGCCTGACGGTGTCTGGTACACAGAGGACTACATCGATCAGGATCCGGGATTGGGAGAAGGACTCATCCCGGTCACGATGAAGATGACTATCAAGGGCGACACGGTTCACTACGACCTGAGTGACTCCCATGCTTCCATCTCGTCGATGCTCAACGCCGGATTCGGTGGTTCGTTCGCCGGGATCGTTGCGGGTACGAAGATGCAATTCCCGGACATACCACTGAATTCCGGGTTCTATCGTGTGGTGACAGCGGATCTCGGTCCGCTCGGATCAGTGGTCAACGCGGACTGGCCGTCGCCGTGCGCGGGATTCTGTTCCGGGCCGTTCGAGAAGATCATGAGTTCGGTATTCGAGATCTGGTCCGACATTCAGCCGGAACGCGCGATGGCCTGTACCTTCAACCTCGAGTATCTACTCGTGGGCGGACGGGACGAGAGAGAGAACGGCAGCCCCAATTTCATGTGGTACGACTGGATGATGGGCGGATGGGGCGCCCGAAACGGCGCAGACGGCTACAACGCATCGGCTGCGGTGTTCGGAGTCCAGTACGGTACACAGCCTTTCGAGGGACAGGAGCGGCTGGCGCCGGTGCTCACCACATGTCATGATCTGCTTCCTGATTCCGGTGGGCCCGGAAAGTACCGCGGTGGCCTCGGTGCAGAGAAGGGCGGTCGACTGTGGGCGAGTAGCAAGACCGTGATGTCCTACTGCTGTGACCGTGAGCGGTCTGTCACATGGGGATTGTGGGGCGGACTGCCGTCAATTCCACACGGTGTGTGGCTCAACAAGGGAACCGAGAACGAGAGATATCTCGGCTCGATCTTCGCCGCGATTCCCATCAAGTCCGGCGACGAGTTCACCCGTCCCTCGGCCGGCGGCGGTGGGCTGGGCGATCCGCTGCAACGCGAGGTCGATGCGGTACTCGAAGACGTCATCGACGGTTACGTGAGTATCGAACGGGCCGAGAAGGACTACGGCGTGGTGATCAAGGAGGTCGATCCCGAGATCTTCGAGTACGAGATCGACTCGGATGCAACGGAAAAGGCTCGCAATTACATTCGCAATAATCGGCACGCCTGGATGGAACGCGACGCACACGAGGTGTCATCCGAGTACCAGTCCGGTCTGATCAATGAGATGGACTGCGTGCGCCAATACGGGGTGATCCTCGACTGGGGCAGCGGTGAAGTACTGGAGAACACCACCGACCAGTTCCGCGCGATGCTTCGCCGACGCACGATCGTCCACTGGACCGACGATCCGGCCGTCGAGTACGTCAAGGGCACGTTGTCTGTCTCCGAGGTCGCGGCACTCTGAACTACCCGCTCCATTCTGCTCGGGTGCCCCGACGAGATTCGGGGTACCCGAGTGTGGTTCGTCAAACACCAGTATCCAGATGGCAACGGCGCCAGGGAACGTCATCGAAAAGGATTGGCCATGTCTATTTCACAGGGCTTGAGTGCAAACGAGGTACCGGCGCTGGTCGTATCGTCCCATGACGATCCGAAGGTTCTGGAACGCGCTGCTGCAGAGGATTATTCACTTCACATTGTTCCGCTTTCGTGGCGAAGCAGCCGTCTGTCGGTGTCGATGGCATGGTTCGGGCTCATGAGCGCGATGTTCTGGGTTGTGGTCGGAAGTACCGTCACACTTGCCGTGGGTACGATCGACACACTGATCGGCATCGCACTCTCCGCCGTGAGCTACGGCGCGATCAATTCGGTGGTCTCACGATACGCAGCCAAGACGGGAACAAGTGTCTCGCTGTTCTCGAGGGCGCTCTTCGGGCGAGCGGGATCTGCTTTTGCGGCTGCTCTGTTCGGTGTCACTATCACGTATTACGTTGTGGCGGAGGGTGCAATCGTTGCCAGTGCGCTGCACGCGTACCTGCCTGCACTTCCGATAGCCCTGTGCGCCCTGATTGTCGTCGTGTATCAGGCGCCGCTGGCTATGCGTGGTGTGAGTACGTGGCTGGACAAGATCAACGGCTTCTTACTTCCGTTGTATCTCGTCGGACTCGTCGGCTCGGTAGTCTGGGCAATCGTTCGATACGGCTACAACAACGACTGGCTCACCTATGAACCAGAGGGCGCTGCTGACCTCGGTGTTCCGGGATGGTGGTTTGCGTACACGGTGTATATGGGAGTGTGGGTTGTCACCATGATGGCGTGGGACTTCGCTCGCTTCGGACGGCCCGAAGATGCGAAGTTCAACGGACGGATCACTTTTGGCACACCCTTTTACGTCATGACCCTTTTCGTGAATGCGGTTGTCGGCATCTTCCTCGCGCACACGATCGAGATCGAAGGAGCGTTGAGCGAGGAATCGGCGATTCTCGGAATTGTGTCACTGATGGGATTCTGGGGGCTGTTGTGGGTGGTGGTGAGTCAAACTCGGGTGAACTCCGGGAACTTCTACCTGGCGTCCACGAACGTGCAGAACTTCTTCGCCCGAGCATTCAAACTCACTCTGCCACGGGTCTTCTGGCTTGCTGTCGTCGCCGTGGTCGTTTACGTGATGATGCTGACGAACGTCCTGACGTGGATCCTTCAGGCGCTGAGTTATCAAGGCGTCATCATCGTCAGTTGGGTGGCAATTGCGCTCACTCACATTCTTGTTGCCTCCCGCGGGATATTTCCGCACGTTCCGCCCGCCGAGTTTCGCCCGGGACGCGTTCCGTCGGTGAATCCCGCCGGGGTGTTCGCTTGGGGAGCATCATCTTTGGTCGGTATTGTGATGGTTGCCTTCGGCGGCACATCTGGTACCGTCTGGGCGCCCCCCGTGAGCTGTGTCCTCGCGGCGGCGCTGTACGGGATCGCGCTCCGATTCTCGAAGCCGAGATGGTTCACTCTTGATCGTCCGTTCGATCCGCGCGACGAGGTAGCCGATCCGTGGGAGTCGCGCGTGCAGTGCCATCGATGTGGTGACTCGTACATCGCCTACGAGATGGATCGTGATCCGTCTGCCGGACATCAGGCGATCTGTCTCGCCTGCGCGTCGAATTCACCGAGCTTCCTGCGTGCAGCGGAGGCGGAGGCTTCCGCCAACTGAAAGCTCTGCCCACCGTGCCCTCCCGGCGCGGTGGGCGGTTGCGTTCGCCGGTTTGGCGGAACTGCTTATCGGGTAGGTCCGACATAGTGCAGCGATCCACTCAGACACAGGCATGCCTCCAGCAGAAGAAGGGACGGACAGATGGCTCGTAGGGACTCGCAACCGCAACTCAAAGACCAGGATCTCTACGAGAAATTGCGCGAGAAAGGAGATTCCAAGGAGAAGGCGGCGCGGATCTCCAACGCAGCAGCGAATCGTGGTCGTTCGAACGTCGCTAAAACTGGCGGTCGGTCCACTTCGTACGAAGAATGGACCGTGGATGAATTGAAGACGCGAGCAAAGGAACTGGACCTGCATGGGTACTCGAAGATGAAGAAAAGTGAACTGATCGACGAACTTCGAAACCACTGAATTCTGCTCTTTCCGTTGAAGACTCGTGGTTTGTAATTGTCGAAGCCGAGGACCCCATGGCAAAAACGACCGTTCCGCCTCAATCTGCCGTCCTAGACACGCCCACTCTGGGCGTGGAGGAGGAATTCCTCCTGTGCGACCCGCTGACCAAACAGCCGAGGTTGCGCAATGCCGAAGTCGCAGCCGCAGGAAGAGACCTCGGTGTCGATCTTCAATTGGAGCTCACTCGCTGCCAGGTCGAGACCGCCACATCGATCGGGGGTCATATCCGCGACCTTCGGGATCAACTGCGTGAACTGCGCTTCGCTGCAGCAGACGCTGCCGCACACGACGGATGCCAGCTGCTGGCAGTGGGAACACCGTTCTACGATCCACCGCCGAACGAGACCACTGACACCTCGAGATATCAACGCATGGCCGGTGAATTCGGGGCGCTTACTGCGGGAGTGATGTGTGGCTGCCATGTGCATGTCGGTGTGGAGGACCGCAAACAGGCCGTTCGGATCATCAACCATCTGCGTCCGTGGTTGCCGACGCTCTTGGCGTTGACTGCGAACTCACCGATCAGTGCCGGCATCGATACTGGCTATGCCAGTTGGCGTTACATCATGTACGGGCGATGGCCGAGCTGCGGGCCGCCGCCGTACTTCGAGTCCGTGAATCACTACGACGCCGCAATCGCCACGATGCTCGAGGCGGGTGTCATTCTGGACCCCCACATGGTCTATTGGGATGTTCGGGTCTCGGATCATCTTCCTACCGTGGAGATTCGGATCAGTGACATTCCAGCCACAGTCGACGAGACGATCACGTATGCCACGCTGGTCCATGCGCTTGTTGTCACCGTGATGAAAGAGATCGCGGCGGGCAGCCCGGCCCCGATCATCGATCAGGAGGTATTGCGTGCGGCGTGCTGGCGGGCCGCCCGGGATGGAATTGCCGGTCGAGCTCTCGACATGGATACTGTGCGCCTGGTGCCCACGCGTCAGCTGGTTCGGCGACTGCTGGATTACGTTGCGCCGATGCTGGCCGAGTTCGGCGAGCTCGAGCGGGTTACTGCCTCACTGGAGAAAGTCTTCGAGCAGGGTAACGGGGCAATGGTGCAACGCCGCACGCTGGCACGGTCCGGCATCACCGAGGTGATCGACGAATGCGCTCGTCGCACCGCGGAAGGGTGCGATCGGCAGACGGATATCGCGCTGTCGCCGTCGTAGTGTCAATCGGCACCGACTGTGCGGGCGGACGCTTGTCGAAACAGGTCGTCGAGGCGCTGCCAGCGAGGCTCTGCGCCGAACTGGTAGCGCGCTCGTTGGTAATGCTCATCCGCACCGGCTTTGTCGCCTGTCGCGAACCGGTAGCGAAATACGTCAAAGTCTATATCCGACAATGCAAATCGGACGATATCATCTGGTCCACGAAGCTGGCACATCACCTCCAGTGCGCTCGTGAGTGCGGCGCACACAATGTCAGCAGTCGCGGGGATATCGGTCTCTGCGTCGACGGTCACGTGTGGTCCGATGCCGGAGCCGATGTTCTCGATCCGGCGTCGGTACTGGCAGTCCAGTTGCAGGTTGACGACGTCGACAACGTCGTCTCGCTCGCGTCTGAAGGTCAGTTTCTGCTTCCGGAACCCGTGCTGCTTGAGAAGCGGAACCGCACTCACTTCGAGGAGTGCGGCAAATGACTGCTCGGCCGTTGGCTGCTCCATTCGAACATGGTGGCAGATTGTCCTGTCAGCGGTAATTCGGGTTGTTGAACTCGGGAATCTCGATGCTGATCGGTCGAAGTTCGGACATGTAGAGCAGAACGAACTGTCGGAGTAGTTCGTCGAAGGTCCAGTAGGCATGTGGTGCAAGGGGTACGGGAAGGAGCCCTTCCCGTACCTTCACGAATGGACCCCATGCCGTTTCCAGGAGGGTGCTCCACACTGGTTCGCGCGGAATATTGAGCCAGTTGGCAATTTCGTTGCCGAGCATGAAGCGAGTCAACGCGCCGAGGATGGGCCGAGTGAGAAGTGTGAAATCGAGGCCCGCACCCAGATCGAGAAGAATGTCGGCGAGCTTGATTCCCTCGGGGGTGGGAGCCAAGATCGGGTCCAGCACTTGTGTGGCTTGAGATTCCGCGTCGTTCCACGTCGCGGGAATGTACTGATCCTCGATACCGAGAAGATGAGCGCTCAGTTGCCACGAATGCAGAAATCCGTCGGACTCGTCGGTGGGGACTTTCACGTTCCACGCGTTCAGGTTTCGCATGGCGGTAGTCGGCAAACTGTGCCAGGTGACCATCATGTCGTGCTGACTGATCGGAACGTCCTCCGGCGCCATGTGCGTCCAGTGCGGAGATTGAGGCAGCAGGTGCCGCACCGCGGCATGCACCAGTCTGGTCTTGACGGAGGTGACAATCATCTCGCCGTCAGCCTGAAATGCGTTGCGAGAACCGATGTCGTATCCCAACTTTGCGGTTTTCGAGATGCGGTTCTTCATGTTCGCTCCGCCTTTGGAGTAATACACTGCCAACGCCTCTTTGGGGATGACAGTGCTCATCATTCCGCTGGCGAAGCCATAGAGAACACCGAGGTAGAGACCTCGTTTCTCATTGAATCGCACGGCCGCCGCGAGCTTGTTCTGATCGGTCCACGACGGTAGCTGCCGCGCTTGTTCCATGAATTCGCGGAGGTCGGACGGAAGTCCCGCTGGCAGCGGCTGACCGTTCTTCTTCCAGGTGCGCAAGAGTTCGTTGACCTTAGGAACGTCACCTCGGTCGAGGAGAGATGCCACGAGCGGGTCCGCTTGGGTGTCCCATGTTTGTCTCGGATCTGCACCGCTCCCGGTTCCTGGCACCGAACCCGCTGGTGACCAGTGCCACGGCTGCGCACTGGCTGGTGCTGTGAGCGCGCTGAGTGCGCCGAGTGCGCCGAGTGTGCCGCCAACTCTCAACACATTGCGCCTACTGAGATCGTCCATGTCGTTACTCCCGGTTAGTCCGATGAAGCAATGAAACAATTCATGTATCTCCGTATCATTGGTAGCATAGCGTGATGGGCGCCACAAGTGTTTTGTCTGATTTCCACCTGCGCACCCTCGTGGCAAGAAGGAGTGCATGTGACCCGCAAGGATCCCAATTCGTCTGCCTTGGAATCGATTACGTCCCTCGGGAGTGTGATAACAGGCGAAGCTCCAGGCAAGGAAGATCGCTCTCGTATCCGGCTACTCGATGCGGCCCACGAACAGTTCTGCAAAGTGGGAATTCAGCGCACGTCGATGGAGGACGTGGCCCGCTCCGCCAACCTGTCCCGAATCACCGTCTACCGGAAATTTGCCACCAAGGATTCGCTCGTCGAGCAGGTTGTTCTCCGGGAGTTCCGCACATACTTCGAACAATTTCTCGTTGATATCGAGCTCGCGGAGACGGTGGATGATCGAATAGTTCTGGGGTTCGTGAGCTCGCTGCGTGCGATTTCCAACAATGCACTGATCTCGGCGCTCATCGACGCCGGCCCGCACGTACATGGATCGATCGTCGGCGATAACGGACGAACGCTCGCAATGGTGCGGCAGTTCGTTGCTTCGCAACTCCGCAGGGAACAGGGCGCGGGCACTATCGCGGACGAGGTGGATGTTGATCTCGTGGCCGAGATGTTCGTCCGAGTGACGGCTTCCTTTCTGATGATTCCCAGCGAGGCCGTCAACCTTCACGACGATGCGCAGATGGAGGCACTAGCGCGGCAATTCCTCGTGCCGATGATCAAAACGCAGTGTTCTGAAGAGGGCCATTAGCATCTACATGGCGTCGAGCACCATCATCATTGCTGTTGCACGAGCACGATTTTCGATGGTGTCGACATGGAATCCGATGTGGTGGGAAAGCTTCGCCAAGCGGTGAGCGACGCTACTGTGGTGAAGGTGCAGGCAGTCGGCCGCGGCTCTCAGTGTGCCGGATCGCAGGTACATTCTCAGTGTTTCCAGCAGTTCGGTCCCCTCCTTGGTTTCGCGAAACTCTCTGGCGCGAACCAGGTCCGGAATTCGGGTGTGATCGATCTTTGTGCCCGGTGCCAGGAGGTTGAGAGCGCCGAGATCGTCCGCGTTCACAATCGGTGTGGTGGCCGATGATTGACTGCGGGCGAATCGCGCCGTGCCGATGAGTGTGTGTATTTCGGAAGCGGCAGCAGCCAAAGATATTCCGGCGCGGACAGGCATCACTTTTGCGATTTCGGAGAATTCTGCCAACGAGATGAATGAACCAGTCACGAGATTCAGGTATTCGCCGCCCACTTCGATTCCGGTAGCTCGACCCGGTGTGCAATCCTTCGAAAGTTGTAGGTGCGCAATTTCATTGGTTGTGGACACGATGACACGCACTGAAGCGGCGGGGTCGAGGCCGAGACCCGCACATGAGGTCAGCACCGCTAGTTCGTCCATCGGGAAAAGCAGATTGTGAGTGTGTTCGGCTTCGGTCAGTAAGCGTCGGGGCCGCAAGATGATCGCGGCGGTCAGTGCCATCCGGTCGACGAGCATCTCGTCGAGCGGCAAGTTCGCACCGGGCCGCTCGATCCATACCGTACCGAGAACCTCGTCGTCGACGGTGATGTCTCTGACGATGCTTGGCGTGAGCTGGGGTTCGGGTGACCAACGGCCGTGAGGGTCACAACGGCGTAGATTCTTCTTGCTTCGGCCGTGTTCGACAATCTCGATGCCCGCAACACAATCTGCCAACTGGGCGCTCGCGCGGAGAAGCGACGCTGTGTCCGCGCCGTGACGAACGAGGGTGTCGAAGTAGTCGATGACTCGTACCAGGCCTGCCGAGTTTGCGTCGAGCTCGGCAAGCCGGTACATCAAACCTTGCATCTTGCAAAGCTACGAGACTGGTGACAACGCGCGCAAGCCTCGCTGCAGTGCGCTGAACGCCTCGGCGCTGCTTCGTTTGGTTACCTCTGCGGTTGTGACGAGACCAGAACCGTGAAAGGTGCCGGGGAAGGAGTGGAGTTCGACGCTGACACCCGCCTGGAGTAGGCGAAGGGCGTACTCGATTCCTTCGTCGCGGAGTGGGTCGAGCTCCATGGTGCACAGGTAGGTCGGGGGCAATCCTCGGAGATCGGTGGCCCGCGAGGGCGCGGCGTAGATGGATACATCAGGGTCTTCGGGCCCCGAATACGATTCGCCGAGGTAGTACTGCCACGAAAGGATCGCGTTTGGGCGGTTCCACAGCGGAGTGTCGACGAAGTTTGTCATCGACACCGTTGTCAGCCGGTCGTCGAGTTCTGGGATCTCGAGAAGTTGAAATGCGACGGGCACAACGCCCTCATCTCGGGCTTTCAGCACTGTTCCGGCGGCAAGTCCACCGCCGGCGCTCTGGCCACCGACGGCGATGCGGCTGGGATCGATTCCCAGTTCTTCGGCGTGTGCGTGGATGTAGGTGAGCGCGGCGTAGCAGTCGTTCACGGGGCCGGGGAAAGGGGTTTCCGGGGCGAGCCGGTACTCGACATTGGCTACGGCAAATCCGAGTTCTCGCGCAACCTCAACGCAAAATGGATCAGTGGATTCGGCTGTGCCGATGGCGAATCCGCCGCCGTGGATCCAGAGAAGTACGGGGATCGGACCTGTGGCGGCAGCCGGAGTGAAGAAGCGAATGGCGACCTCGGGATCGTCGTCGATTCCGGGAGCAGATAGTTCGCGAAGCGTGACTCCGTCGAACGACAGGTCAGCCAACATGGTGCCAATTAGGGAGTCGTAGTTTGCCCGCGCGGTGGGTAGGTCGGCGAAGGTGACCTTCGGGAGCATCGTGACCGCTGCGGCGAGTTCGGGGTCGAGAGTGGGGAATGTTGTCATGCACCCATCATCGAGTGCGGTGTGTCTCACGTCACCAGCGACTTGTAGGGAATTGTCGGACCTTCATCCGACGCCCGTCGGATCTGCCTAGGATGACGCTGGTGGGCAGAGTACATCTCGGGGTGGGTTGGAGCGATTCGGACGGTGGGTCCAGGATCGGTGGACGCCCGCCCCAGGTTTTTGACGGACAGCCGATTCTGCAGACGCACGAGTATCTTCTGACGCTTGCGGCACATACGGCGCCGTGGCTCGGTGACCGAGAGCTTTCGGTATTCGTCCGTCGCGGCTTCTCCATCGGCGACGACGACCTCGAATACCCGGGCATCGGGGTTCGGGCAGTATTGCATCCGCCGTCCGCTCGTAGTGCGGCATCAGCCGGAAGACATAGTGGGTTGGGGAGCGCCGCCTTGATTCAAGTTCCCGCAGACGACGAGGTGATGCCGTTGGTACTGATCGCGCCGCAACCGGTACTCATACAAAATGAACCGTCCTACGCCGATGCCGTCGAGGCGGACGGGCATCGCTTCCTGTTCCAGATCAATGAAGAGGGGTGGCCGGTGGTTGCCGAGCCGCAATCCGAGTTCGTGGAGGAATACCTGTTTGGCTACGGCTCGGTGTATTTCTACGGGAGCGCTGACGCGACCGGGCTCGCCGATGAAGTCGTGCCGGGATTTCTCGACTTCTGAGCTGCCCGACGACCCTTCTGCCGATACCGTGGGCAACGTATTCGACCGGCGGACTTGTCCTTCGAAAATTAGTTTCGGAAGTTTGTCGATCGGCGTCTTTGCCGTTCGACATGTAGACAGAGGGACCGAATGAGCGGTCCACAAACGAAGGAGATTCCCATGAAGTACATGCTGATCATGCGGTCCACCGACGAAGCCATCGAAGCGTCGAAGGACATGGATTTCGACGAAATTATCGCCGCGATGGGCCAGTACAACGAGTCACTGATCAAGGCGGGAGTCCTCCTCGCAGGTGAGGGCCTGGCGATGGAGGAGGGATTCATCGTCGATTTCGAGTCCGATCCGCCGCTCGTGTCCGACGGTCCGTACGGCGAGACCAAGGAGCTGTTCTCGGGCTTCTGGATCCTTCAGACCTCCACCAAGGACGAGGCTCTGGAGTGGGCTAAGCGCTGTCCGCTTGGACCGGGCAGCAAGCTCGAGGTTCGCCGCGTTTCGGAGATGGAAGACTTCGACCAGAGCAACGAGTACATCCAGAAGGAAGCCGGCTGGCGTGAAGAATTGGGTACGGATCGCCCTGTCTCGAGCTGAGTCGTGACTGATGATGCGGTGAGGAACGCCGTCGATGCGGTGTGGCGCATTGACGGTGCGAAGATCGTCGCCGCACTCACTCGTACTGTCGGCGATTTGGATCTTGCCGAAGATGTTGCGGGGCAGGCACTCCTCGAAGCGATCGAGCAGTGGCCTGCCACGGGCATTCCCCGCAATCCGGCAGCATGGCTGACCTCCGTCGCCACGCGGCGCGCCATCGACGGGTGGCGTCGACGAGAACGCCTCGACGAGCGATACGCGCACTTTGCGCGTGAGCTCGAGAACGATGCGAATCGGTTCGACGAAGACGGTTGGGATCCGGATCGCATCGACGATGATGTTCTTCGGCTGATTTTCATGGCCTGTCATCCGGTCTTGAATCGAAAAGCTCAGGTGGCATTGACTCTTCGCGTGGTCGGAGGCTTGACGACGGAGGAAATCGCAAAGGCGTTTCTCGTGCCGACCGCAACGATGCAGCAGCGGATAGTTCGTGCGAAGAAGACCCTGACGGCGGCCAAGGTGGTCTTCGAAGTGCCTCCGCGGGATGAGTTCTCGAATCGGTTGAGCGCAGTTCTCGGTGTGCTGTATCTGATTTTCAACGAGGGCTATGCCGCCAGTTCGGGAACCGAGTGGATGCGGACCGACCTCAGTAGTGAAGCATTGCGGCTGACGAGAATTCTTGCGGAACTTGTTCCGCGGGAACCGGAAGCACACGGGCTGGTTGCGTTGATGGAGCTGTCGGCATCACGATTTGGCGCACGCACCACCGCCGACGGTGAACCGATATTGCTGTCGGATCAGGATCGGGCGCGGTGGGATCGGACCCAGATCCCCCGCGGTCTGGTTGCTTTGGCGAGGGCGGACGACGTCGGTCGGGGTCGAGGGCCTTACGGACTGCAGGCCGGGATTGCCGAATGTCATGCACGAGCAGCAACTTTCGAGGACACGGACTGGAAGAAGATCGTGCTGCTGTACGAGGCGCTGCAACAGCTTGCCCCATCGCCGGTCGTGGATCTCAACCATGCTGCAGCGGTATCGATGGCATACGGTCCGGCGCCTGCTCTCGAGTTCGTCGACAAGCTTGTTGCTTCCGGCGAACTCGCCGGATATCACCTGCTGCCCAGTGTTCGGGGTGAGTTGCTCGGCAAGCTCGGGCGAACCGAGGAGGCCCGCACCGAACTGCTCGAGGCTGCTCGTTTGGCAGGAAACGAACGTGAAAAGGTGGTGCTCATCGCCAAGGCGGACGCACTTCGAGGCCGGAATACCTGAGCGCGGGAACTGCTTCAGGCTGTTTTTGCGCGATGGGTTCGTTCGTAGCCTTTCCGATCGTAGAGTCGTGTGACAACAAATCCGAGCACCAGTCCGATTGCCAGGCCGAGCAACGTCATCCAGATTGCGTGGGTCAGGCCGGCGTCGCCGTGGGCGCCGAAGAACAGGATTGCGCGGGTGCCCATGTAGATCTGGTGCATCGGTTCGAACTGCGCAAGCCAGGAGTAGAGGCCGGGGCTTGCTTCGAGCGGAATCGTGCCGCCGGACGACGGCAGGGCGAGGATGACAAAGACGAACAGGTTGATCAGCATGCCAAGCGAGCCGAACGCCGCCATCACCGACATGGCGGTGACTCCGACCGCGATGATGACGAGGGTGCCGTACGCCCACAAGGCAAAGCCTTGTGTGACAGGCATTCCGAGGGCGCGGCTGATCAACTGGAACAGTCCGGACACCACGCCGGACAATACGATCATGAAGCCCCATTTGATGAGAAGTGTTTGAAATCTATTGATCCCGACTACGTCGTTCTGTACGAACAGGGGACCGAACTCGGTGGGCGCGTAGCCGAGCATTCCGTCTACCAGGGAATTGACGACTGTCGCTCCGGTGAATCCGGCGAGCACCAGCAGTAGTGCGAAATAGAAAGCGACAAGACCGAACCCTGTGCCGTCGGGGAGCGGATCATGCGCGACCGTGAGAACATTCACCGGATTTTCGAGGAGAAGTCGACTGGCGCCGGAGAGCTGCATTCCGGTACCACTTGCCTGCAACTGTTGTGTGACAAGCGTGGTGAGTTGCTCACCCATGTTCTTGTTGACCGGCTCCAGGGCAGTTGTCCCGATCGACTGCACCAGCGACGCGGAGATGGAACCGGCTCGTGGATTGGTGTAGATGGTGATGATCGGTTGTTGCACCTCTGTGGCGGCGACGCTTCCCTGCGCCAGAGCTATTGTCTGCTGGGTGAAGTCGCGGGGGATGACGATGGAGCCGTAGAGCGTCCCGGAGCTGAGTCGTGATTGCGATTCGATGAGACTGAGCTGCTGTAAGTCGATTTTCTCGGGATCGATCCCGTTTTCGAGCGCGGCGGCGATGTCGTTTCCGAAGTTCTCGACTGCAGCGGGATCGCTTCCGGGCAAGGTACCGCCGACATCTTCGTTCACCAGAGCGATCGGGAACTCGTCCAGATGCTTCTTGGGGTCGAGGATTCCGCCCATGTACAGCGCAGCGAGCGCCGACATCAGCAACAGCACAACGATCACCGGTGCCAGCCAGAATCGCGGTGTGTGCAGAACTGAACGGGCGGATGGCTTGTCGTGTGTGCTCATCGTCAGTCGACCGGCTTTCTCGTGCGCGGACAGTGTGTGACTGAGCGTAGAGGCAAAGGTGTGGTGCTGCCGTCCTTGACGTTCTTCAGGAAAACCACTGATCCGGATTTGTTCGAGCAGCATCAACAACTTCGTCGATTGCATCGGTCGTGAGTCCAGGCTGCTCGGTGTGGACGTAATGGCTGGCATCGGTGTCCAGATCGAGGTGTGCGTGTAGCCGTTCGGCCAGAGCCTGCTGTCCGGCAATGTGGGCGGCGAATATCGTCGGACCGAAATCGACAGGTATCCCTGGTGGCAATTCACCTGCAGCCGAGAGTGGTTCGAGGTCGAAGGGTTGATCGGAGACAAGGATGCCAACCGGCATCGGAGGGGGATCGCCTGCGTCGCGTAGTGATTGGAAGCTGGGTTCCAAATTGCTCTTCTCCTGGTTGTACGGTTCGAGATCAGGAGAGTAATTGCTGTTGAGCGTGAGCCACCACTGCTGCTCTTGTGGAGTCAGGCCGTCGTAGAGAAGTTCGGTGAGGGTATCCACGAGGACCAGGCCGTCGACATCGGTCGGATAGGTGTCGGCATAGAGCCGAGCGATCAAGCCACCCCAGGAGTGGGCGACCAGGACGTAGGGGCCGGGAACGTCGGCCGCACTCAGCAAAGCGTGAAGGTCGCGCATTCCGTCTTCGGCGGTGGTCGGCTGGGGGACAGGAGTGGAGCGGCTTGCGTCTACTTGCTCGCCGGTGATGGTGACAGTACCGGGGCGGTCGTAAGCGCACACCCGGGTCGTCTCGGCTACGCCGTCGAAAACTGCAGTTTCGGTCGGATTCGGATCTGCGACGGTTTTCCAGATATCTGCGCGATCGGTTCGACCGGACACGAACACCACGGTGGGCGATCCGGTCCCCTTACACGTCAAATACATGCTGCGGCCGTCACCGATGTCCACCAGTCCAGCGAAGTCGCCGTTTCCAGGAGTACCAGTAGCTGTACTGACATCCGTACTGGGCGAATCCGAGCATCCGCCCAAGAACAATGTGCAAGCTGCAAGTGACGCCACGATTCGCGAGTTGAGTTTCATGGTGTTGCTCCTCCCGGCCGGCAGGGTGCGCAAGGTCAGGGGTACCCAAGCTGTGGGCTGTCTAATTGCCGACTTGTCGGGAGCTGTACTTGAGATCGCCGTTAGGTTCGGGAAATGTGCGCCTCGGCGTTTGTCACTATTCTTCGAAAGGTAGTTCGCTATGCGTATTTACAACTTATCGGGCCGGGCTTGTCTTGGAATGGACGCCGGTGCTGTTGATATCGAAATTGCCAGCAACGGGGCCTTCTCCTCCGACGTGCAAAGCCTCTACTCGCGGTGGGATGAGTTCACGCACTGGGCGAGTGGGTTCGAGGGCACTCCTGACGTGAAGATCGACAACTCGGCGTTGGGAAGCCCGGTGCCGTTGCCGCCGCAGATCTTTGCCATCGGCTTGAACTACCGGGACCATGCAGTGGAGTCCGGCCTGGAGATCCCCGAGATACCGGTGGTATTCGGGAAGTTTCCGGCGTCGGTGACCGGTCCACGCGGCAAGATTCTGTTGCCGGAGGGCGCTGTCGATTTCGAGACCGAACTTGTCGCGGTGATCGGCAGGCGGGCGGAGAACGTGAGTGCCGCGGATGCATGGGGTCATGTAGCAGGACTGACCGTGGGCCAGGATCTGTCCGAACGGCACACACAATGGCGAGGTACCGCGCCGCAGCAGTTCGGTCTGGCGAAGTCGTTCCCAGGTTTCAGTCCGATGGGGCCGGTCTTGGTCTCACCCGATGAATTCGAGAATCCGAATGATCTCGAGCTGGGATGCTCGATCAACGGCACCTTGATGCAGAAGAGTCGCACCAGCGACATGATTTTCACGATTCCGGAAGTTATCGAGTACCTGTCCCGCATCGTGCCTCTTCTGCCGGGCGACGCGATCTTCACCGGTACGCCGGCAGGTGTCGGCTTCAGCCGCAACCCGAAGGTGCTGCTCGGAGCGGGTGACACGCTGACGACATACGTGGAAGGGATCGGCGAGATGCGGCATACCTTCGATCTCAGGGTCGTCTAGAGGCTTCAGATCTGCGCAATGGCCGCGCCGGAGGTGAACAACCTCCGGCGCGGCCATTTTGTGTCTCGGGCACATGGAGAAGGCCGGCAAACCATGCTCTAGCTGCAGTTTTGATGCCGCGCCATTCTGTCTGAGCGATCCCATCGGGCACCAAATGCGGCCCCGGTCACAAAAGCTCATTGACGTACCCCGCTTCGTGGTTTCTAATAGACGCATCGTGCATATAGTGCGCTAGGGCACGCGATAGTTGCATTAGCGCAGATAGGAAGCCATGAAAACCACTCAGGACACCGAAGTACTCATCGTCGGCGCCGGTCCCGCCGGCCTGATGTTGGCGAACATCCTCGGCATGTACGGCAAGCAGGTCACCGTGCTCGAGGCCATGGATACGCTGATCGACTACCCGCGTGGTGTGGGACTCGACGACGAGTCGTTCCGCACCATTCAGACGGTGGGCCTGGTGGATGCGATCCGTCCGCACACAAATCCGCAGCACATCATGCGTCTGGTCAACGGTGCCGGAAAGGTCATGCTGGTCAACAACCCGCAGACCGTGGAATTCGGCTGGGAACGTAAGCACGGCTTCATCCAGCCAGAAGCCGACAAGGCGCTGTATGAGGGACTGTCCCGGTTCGGGAACGTTCAGGTGTTGTTCGGTCATCGCGTCGAGAACGTCGAAGAAGACGGCCAGTCGGTTACCGCTATCGCGTTGGTTTCTCGCCCCGACGGAACCATCGAAGAACGGCGATTCAGTGCGCAGTACCTGGTGGGGTGTGAAGGTGGTAAGTCTCCGACCCGCAAGCGTCTCGGTGTCAGCTTCGAGGGTGAATCACCTTCTACACGTTGGCTTGTCGTGGACGTCAACAACGATCCGCTGGGAACACCCAACGTGTTCCTGGGTGCCGATCCGAAGCGTCCGTACGTGTCCATCGGTCTACCCCACGCGGTTCGGCGCTGGGAATTCATGCTGCACGACGACGAAACCGAAGAGCAGGTCACTGACCCCGACTACGTGAATGCTCTTCTGGCAGATCATGTTCCCAACCCGGCGGAACTCGATTTCATTCGACGACGCGTCTTCACCCATCACGGCCGCGTCGCTTCCGACTTCCGCAAGGGCCGCCAATTGATCGCGGGCGACGCCGCGCACCTGATGCCGGTGTGGATGGGTCAGGGCTGGAATTCGGGTATGCGCGACGCAACCAATCTTGGGTGGAAGTTGGCCGCCGTACTTTCCGGTCAGGCGGACGACGCACTGCTCGATACCTATACGTCGGAGCGCAAGGATCACGCCCAGGCAATGGTGGATCTGTCGCTGACGTTCGGACGGCTCATCAAGATCACCAATCCGGTCGGTGCTGTACTCCGCGACGCTGCGTCGTCGGTGCTCAATCTCTTCCCTCAGGTCAAGAGCTACTTCGCGGACATGCGCTTCAAGCCGATGCCGCGCTACACCAGGGGAGTGCTGGCCGACCCGAACACTCGGGAATCGGGAAGTGCAGCAGCGAAACTCACGAGCAAGCTCGTCCCGGTGCTGACCGCCAACGTCAAGAACTCACCGGTTGGCGTCCAGTTCCCACAGCCGCGTGTGAACTCGCGGGATGCGTCGGACCAACTGCTCGACGACGCGATCGGCAACTGGTGGTCCGTGATCGTGTGGGGCAACAGCCCCAAGGACGTGCTCCCACAGGATTCGCTCGACAAGTTGTCTCTACTCGGTGCCCGCCTTGTTGCGGTAGTTCCGGAGACCCAGCGCGAATGGGCTCAGAAGCACATGGATCCGGACGTTATGGTTCTCGGCGATCACACCGGCCGACTCAAGAAGTGGTTCGACGACCGTCCCACTCCCTTGGTCTTCCTTCGCCCCGACCGTTTTGTTGCCGGCGCCTGCCTGACGCAGCATGCCCCGGCGACGTTGGACGCGATCCTGGCCGCAATGAAGTTCACGCCGGCCGGCGCTGTCTCGGACGCGGTCGCAGTGCCGGTCGCGCTCTAACCATCCGCCACACACACACTTACGAGAAAGCCAGATATATGACTACAACCGAGATTCCCGCGTACATCACCGACGATTTCTTCGGCCTCGAAGACAAGTGGATCGAGACCGCAGACGGCGAACTCACCCACTACCACGAACTGGGCGAAGGTACCCCGATCCTGTTCCTGCACGGTTCGGGCACCGGCGTCACCGCCGCCGCCAACTGGTGGCTCAATCTTCCGGTTCTCAGTGAGCAGGGGCGTTGCATCGCAATCGATTCCATCGGCTACGGACAGAGCGTTGTTGCTCCGAACACCGAGTACGGCATCAAGGAATGGGTTCGCCACGCGGTGCGCGTTCTCGACGCCCTCGGCATCGAGAAGACATGGATTGTCGGAAACTCCCTCGGCGGTTGGCTTGCATTCCAGTTTGCCATCGATTTCCCGGAACGCCTTCTGGGGATCGTCTCGATGGGCACGGGCGGCGCAAAGTTGACGGGCGCGCTGGCCGGTCACTCCAACCCGAACCTGACTGAAGCCGGCATTCGCAAGACCCTCGAACTCTTTGTTGTCGACAAGTCGCTTGTCACTGACGAATTGGTGTCCCTGCGCTACCAATCCGCCCTCAACGATACGGCGTCGGATCGCCTCGCCGAGGTGGTCGCAGCCCGAGACCGTGACCGCACCGAACTACCGCTCGATTTCGATGTGCTCTCTCGTTTGGATGTTCCGGTTCTGCTGATCCACGGTGTCCAGGACGTGGTGATCCCGGTGTCGCGTACGTGGGAGTTACTCAACGTCATCCCGAATGCCGACGTGCATATCTTCAGCCAGTGTGGCCACTGGTCACAGGTCGAGCGGGCAGAAGAGTTCAATACCGTTATCACGCAGTATCTTTCCGCTCGGGGTGTGAGCCGGTCATGAAGCAGGCTTTGCTGTGCATGTCGCACAGCCCACTGTTGCACCACCTCGACCCGCCGGCCGATGTCAAAGCATCGGTGGAAGCAGCGTTCGACCAGGCCCGCGCATTTGTTCACAATTTTGATCCCGATGTGATCGTGAACTTCGGACCCGATCACTACAACGGATTCTTCTACGATCTGATGCCGCCGTTCTGCATCGGCTACAAGGCAAAGGGCAGTGGCGATTACGACTCGTTTGCCGGTGAACTGAACGTGCCGGAAGCTATGGCCGAGGACTTGGCGCAGTTCGTGATGGATCAGGGGCTCGACCTTGCGATTTCACGTCAGATGGAGGTCGATCACGGTGCGGTGCAACCGATGGAGATCATCTACGGCGACGTAGCGTCCAAACCGCTGATCCCGGTCTTCGTCAATTCGGTGGCCAGGCCGTTCGTGAAGGTCGCCCGCGTGCGTAAGTTCGGCGAGGCCGTCGGCGCGTATTTCAAGAATTCCGACAAGAAGGTGCTGTTCATCGGTTCCGGTGGGCTGTCACATGATCCGCCGGTTCCGCAGATCGCCACCGCCGACGAGGCGCAGCGCAAGATGCTGACCGACGGCCGGAATCCGACGCCGCAGGCGCGCGCGGCCAGGCAACAGCGAGTCATCGACACGGCCGTCAAGTTCGCGGCGGACGAGGCCGACATCATGGATCTGAATCCGGAGTGGGACAGAGGATTTCTCGACGTGTGCGCGTCCGGGCGGATCGAGGACTTTGATCGCTACACCGCAGACGACATGGATGCGGTAGCCGGGCACTCCTCGCATGAGGTGCGCAACTGGGTGGCTGCCTACTCTGCCCTACGGGCCTGCGGTGAATACGAGATCGCGTACGAGTTCTACCGGCCGATCAAGGAATACATCTCCGGCTTTGCCGTCACGACCGCGATTCTGCGGGATATCTGATTCTTGCTACTCGGGGGAAGCCCCCTCCCACCTTATGAAAGTAGACCTCGATGGATGTTCGTGAAGCGATTCGGACGCAACCGATGCGCCGATATCAGATTTCGACAATCGCGATCTGTCTGATCCTCAGCATGATCGACGGTTTCGAGATCCTGGTCATGGCGTTCGTAGCGCCTCACCTCGGAAAGTCCTGGGACATCAGCTCCGTCGAGATCGGCTACCTGCTCAGTGCCGGCATCATCGGCACGGCTCTTGGTGCAATTTTCATCTCCCCATTGGCGGACAAGATCGGTAGGCGCCGGCTTGCGATCTGGTGTCTCGTCGGTATCACCGTCGGAATGGCGTTGTCTGCCTGCGCCGTCAACGTTCCCCAGCTCATCGCATTCCGTGCGTTTGCCGGCTTGGGGATCGGGGGACTGGTCGCGAACCTGAATGTTCTTGTATCGGAGTTCAGTTCGGACAAGCGTCGTGGTACCGCACTGGGAATCTATGGTGTCGGCTACCCCCTCGGTGGAGCCGTGGGTGGCGCGATTTCCGGCGTCCTGATTTCCGTGTTCGACTGGCGGTCGGCGTTCATCTTCGGCACGATCATCACCGCAATCATGCTGGTTGTCGTGATCAAGACCCTGCCGGAATCCATCGAGTTCCTCATCGAGAAGCGGCCGGTCGGGGCACTGGAGCGGTACAACGAGATCGCGGATCGGCTCGGCTACGAGCAGTCGTCGGAACTGCCCGTTCCGATTCGAAAGACCGAACGTGTTGTGCGTGACGGCCTTTTCAAGGGAATCATGCTGCGTCGCACGGTTTTCCTCTGGCTCGGGTACTCATGCTTGATCGCATCGTTCTACTTCGCCAATACCTGGACGCCGAAGTTGCTGTCCGACGCAACGGGTGATTCGAACATGGGCGTCACTGCCGGTGTGCTCGTCAACGTCGGTGGTGTCATCGGATCGATCATTTTTGCGGGCCTGTCGATCGTGTTGCGGCCGAGAGTTGTGACAGTTCTCTTGATGTTCGGTGGAGTATTTGCGTTCATCGGTTACGCCTCCGGATTCCACATCGTCGCCCTGGCTTTGACGCTCGCGGTACTGGTCGGCATTTTTGCCAATGGCGGCATCACCGGTTTCTACGCGATCAGCCCGCCCATCTACCCGGCGGCAGCCCGGGGCACCGGTGTGGGCTGGATGATCGGGTGCGGTCGCACGGTCTCGATTATCGCTCCGATTCTGACCGGCTACCTGCTCGATGGTGGCTGGACTCCGAAGAGCGTCTACATGATGTTCGGTGGGGTGTTGGTGATCGCCGGAATCGCGACGTTGCTTCTCGACGCGACCTACCGCGGCCGCAGTGAGAATCCGGAGACTCCGGAGGCGAGACGGGAAGAGGACCTGGCCGCCGCAGCCACTGCTTGAGGATGTGCCGATCCGGCGTCAAGCCCCGAGAGAATAGAGTCAAGGGCGTGGCTTCAGAATCGAATGGGTCGTCCGGCAAACAACCGGGCTCGCAAACACTGGCGAGGGGATTGCAGGCCCTCGAATTGGTTGCCACCACTCCCGATGGAATGACAATTCAGGAAGTTGCCGATGCCCTGGGTGTTCACCGGACCATTGCGTCGCGGTTGCTCACCACTGTGGCTGACTTCCGGCTCATCAAGCGCGGTGCGGACGGCAAGTACCGGGCCGGGGGTGGATTGGCGGCGCTCGCTCGGGACTTGTACGCCGGCCTTCGGGACGAGGCGACACCGTTGTTGCGTCGGCTCGCGAATTCCTTGGGCGCGAGTGTTGCGCTGTTTGTCGCGGAGGGCTCCGAAGCGGTGGCCGTCGCCGTCGTCGAGCCGAAGAATGCTCGGTACTGGGTGTCGTTCCGTGAGGGTGGTCGCCACCCTATCGACCGCGGCGCCGCCGGCTATGCGTTGTTGGCCGGGCAGCCGCCCGTCCCCGGGGAATCGAGTCGAGTCACCGATGCCCGCCGGGACGGCTACGTCGTCAGTTACGGCGAAGTCGAGCCGGGATACTGGGGCCTCGGGGTGCCGTTGACACAGCCGGCCAATGAGCCGGCCGGTTGCCTGACGTTGATTACCGCGTCCGAGGATCTGGCCCGCGGCGCAGTGCGCGAATTGATGGAGGCTGCTGAAAAGATCAGCGGCACAACACACTAGCTACAAGTGCGGCAGTATTCCCACGAAGAACGATGCGCTCAGGGCAAGCCCGATGATGCCGGTGATCAGGCCGACGACGGCATCTCCCGGCAGCGTGCGACTCGGATCCCGGCGAAGGCGGCGCAAGGTGAACACTCCCATGACGATGGCGCCCGCACCCAGCACGATGCCGACGCCGAAAGCCCAGAACACGAGTACCGACAGGGCGCCGAGCATCTCCGATCTTTCGCCCCAGCGCGCAGTGCGTTGCGCCGGCGTCGGTGGTGGCCACTGCAACGATGAGGCCGACATTGCTGTCCCGAAGCGATGGGTGCGGTTACGAAGAGACTGGTCACTGAGAAACATCGTGTACTCCACTGGACTGGGTAGGCGAGCAGTCGGTACTGCTGTCTACCCGGTCTCCGTGGATCTATGCGTTGATCGGAATTCGGGTGTGCGCCGACGCAAATCCCAACCAGGTGTGGCGGTTGCCGGCCCAGCACCAGCCGACCTTGGGGGCGTTGCGATTGTCCTTACCGTCGCGCCCGGTCCCGTTGCTGATCCACAGCGCGGGGGTACGCGTATCCAGTGCGCCGTTGGGTTTGCGCAAGCGTGAGCCGATGGTCATGAAGCAATGGCCACGTTCGAGAACGTCCGGGCATTGGAGCAGCCAGTGGATACCCTCGGTGAGCGTCAACGGCGTGCGCCCGGCTTCGAGGATTGCGGGTAGCGCTTCGTCCGGACTCCAGTTGGACATTGCGTCGCCTCGGTCGAGGTCCTCGAGTAGATACACGGGATTGTCCGGGGGCACTGCGTGCTCGGTGGGAGTGAACTGATCTACATCGGTCATGTCGGTGACAACAAAGCCATGTTTGCCCTGGCGTTCGAGAAGGTGGGCCAACGATGAAGCGGGAGCGTACTTTTCGTGGATGGTGAGCAGAGAGTTCTCGGCGCGGGACGTTGCTGCTGCACGTATCGCAGTGGGGGAGATCCCGGCGATGTCGCCGATACCGAGAGCTATGAGTCGTTCAGCCTGCTGATCTAGAGGTGGGAGCACGGTCCCCGATGGTAGCGAATCTTGCGTCACCTCGAGAAAATGCCGTCAAGACGAATAAATGAAGTCCTAGTGGGTATGCATAAATGCGCTTATCCAAGGATTGAATTCGATACGGTAAATATCGAGCGCATTTATCGCAACCGGGCTGGTTCAGGTCTAACATTCCTGAAATGGCAAGTCCGAGTGGAAAGAACAGCATTGCATTAGTTTTTCTTGCCGCGGCGATGGTTGTCTCGTGCTCCACGACGCAGAATTCACAGACGACTCCTTCGGATTCTTCGCTCACTTCTGCTCCCGGCTCCAACTCAGCCGAACCAGTGCTCACCCCGTTGACTGCCGCTACCCTTGCCGCTCCGATTCCGGTAACCGCCACTGACGGAGAGGTACACCTCGCGTACGAGCTGTTCCTCACGAATACCCTCGCGCAGCCGCTTACCTTGCGGAGTATCGAGCCGGTGTCGAACGGAGTTCCGTTGCAGAGTTCGATTTCCGACGGGCTTCTGCCGTGGATCAGGGTATTCGGCGCTACGAGGCCGACGGAGACTCTGGGCCCCGGCCAATCGGCCTTGGCCTGGATAGACGTGACGGTACCGTCCAGCTCAGAGGTTCCCGAGGTTGTCGAACATCGAATTTCGGTGGCGGTGGCCACCCCGAATCCGCCGCTTCTCCCGGCAGAGATGACGGAGATCGTGGCTCGGACCACGGTATCGACACAGTCTGCGGTAGTGATCGATCCGCCGCTGAACGGTGAGAACTGGTTGAACGGAAACGGTTGTTGTGGTCTGACAGCTCACCGTGGTGCCGTCAGTCCCCTCAACGGACAGCTTTTTGCTCCGGAGCGATTTGCCATCGACTACGTTCAACTGACGTCCGAGGGACAGATGTTCAATGGAGATCGGACGTCCGTCAACAGTTATCCCTACTACGGCAGCGATGTTTTTGCCGTAGCGGAGGGCAAGATTGTTTCGATGGTGAATGACCTTCCGGAACAGACTCCTGGCGCTGATCCCGTCGGGCTCACGCTCGATCAATTCGGTGGTAATCATGTTGTTCAGGATCTCGGAAACGGTCGATATGCCTTCTACGCTCACTTGCAGAGAGGAAGTATCCCGCTCGAGGTCGGTGACAATCTGACGGTGGGTCAATCGTTGGGTAAGTTGGGTAACTCCGGTAACACCGACGCCCCGCATCTGCATTTCCACATCATGGACGGACCGGATCCTCTGGCGTCGAACGGACTTCCGTTCGAGATACGTTCTTTCGATCTGACAAACCGAATCATGAACCAGGACAACCTCGATTCGGTCACGGATTCCGGTGCCGCGGCGCAGTTCGCAACGGGCGTGGACACCGGTCGGCGCAGCAATCAGATGCCGCTCACGCTTGATGTCATGACATACGACGTAGTTCAACAGGGGAGCTGACATGGCAACGAGCAAGCAACGATGGTTGGCCAGAGCGGCTGTGGTCGCGGCGTTCGCAGCAGTGGTGGTTCTGCTGGTCTTTGCCGGCTTGAAGACGCTGATGTTGTTGATCATGGGCGTCGGAGCTGTGGTGGTGAGTGTGGTTGCCGCGTACTGGTTTCTCACCAGTCGCGGATTTGTGCGCTGGTTCGCTCTCGCAATCGGGGTGTTGACGCCGATAGTGGTGCTCGTCTTTCTGATCCGTGCGAATCTGTTTGCAGTGGTGTTGGTGACGATCGGTTTGTTGATTGTGGCCGCGTTGTGCGCTCGGGCTGCCCTGCAAGACGATGAGTCGGGTTCTCCTGTGCCGGAACATCCTCCGAGCCCTGCAGAACGGCCCTTCTTCGTGATGAACCCAAATTCGGGCGGCGGGAAGGTCGGAAAATTCGGACTGATCGACAAGGCTCGAGAATTGGGTGCCGAGGTATACGTTCTCGACGCCGCCCACCCGGTTGACGTGGCAGACGTGGCGCGCAAGGCCGTCGACAACGGGGCTGATCTACTCGGTGTCGCGGGAGGCGACGGAACACAGGCCTTGGTGGCGGCGGTCGCCGCCGAACATGGGTTGCCCTATCTGGTGATCAGCGCAGGTACACGCAATCATTTTGCCGCAGATCTCGGTTTGGATCTCCAAGATCCGTCGCGATGCCTTGACGCTTTGAATGACGGCGTCGACATCTACGTCGATCTGGGGACTGTGGGTGATCGACCGTTTGTGAACAACGCGTCGTTCGGCGCGTATGCCGAAGTTGTGCAGAATCCGTCGTATCGCGATGCCAAGACCAGTACGGTCGTGCGGATGCTCCCGGATGTCCTGGCGGAGCAGCAGGGCGCAAAATTTGTCGTGCACGTTCAGGACCGCGTCATCGAGTCACCACAAGCGGTGTTGGTCAGCAACGGCCCGTACGAGACGGATGACCTTGCCGGACTCGGGCAACGGCCGCGGTTGGACCTGGGAACACTCGGCGTTGTCGCGCTTTCGGTCAACAGCCCGCGGCAGGCCCTCGGGTTGCTTCGCCGCGCACATCGGCGTGGACTGACGCAAGCCACGGCATTAGAGGTGATCGTCGACGCCGACCGGCCGGAGATTCCTGTCGGCGTCGATGGTGAAGCATTGATCTTCCCGGTCCCCGTGCGGTGCGAGGTCCGGCCCGCCGCGCTTCGGGTTCGAGTTCCACGCAACCGACCGGGGGTGACGCGTCCGCGGCGGAAAGTAGATCTGGTGAGATTGCGTCAACTGGCAGGATTCACAGCGCTCGACGCTTAACCCGTCCGGTTGCGACTGCATGGTTCATGGTCGACTGTGACAGGCTTTTCGGGTGACGGGATACAGCAGATCACTCATCGGTTTGGCGATAGCGCTTGCCGGGCTGGCCGGATACGTCGACGCGATCGGCTTCATCTTTCTCAGCGGACAGTTCGTATCGTTCATGAGCGGCAATATGACTCAGATGAGCGTCTCGATCGCCGACGGCTTGTGGGCCGCCGCCCGAGTGCCCGCGGCCGTGATTGTGCTCTTCCTGCTCGGTATCGCGCTCGGCACGGTGATCACGTATGTCACGGAACGCTATTCGGTTCGGACACGCAAGGTCGCCGTGCTATCGGTGGTGACCGCATTGTTGGTACTGGGGGCGATACTGGGTAGCTTCGACATCGTTCCCGGCGCGGTCACTGCAATGGCTTTGTCCATGGGCGCGGTCAATTCGGTGTTCCAGCGTGACGGCGAGGTAACCATCGGGGTCACCTATATGACGGGTGCTCTGGTGAAAATGGGCCAACGTTTGACGGGCGCATTCCTGGGCGGCCCGCGGTGGGCATGGCTGCAACACTTCGGAATGTGTGCGGGTCTGATCGGCGGTGCCGTCCTGGGAGCGCTTGCACATCGGTGGATCGGCACTCACGCCCTCTGGCCGGCAGCGGGAACTGCTGCCGCCCTGACGGCTGTGGCGTGGCGCGTGACGCCCCTACGCGGAAACAGATCCTCGGTTTCCTGACACTCCGACGCGAAGTGCCCCACACGCTTCGAGCATCGCATCTCTTCCGGTGTGGCCAACTCCGACGGTATTGATGCTACGAATTACCCAGGACGGATGTGACGTGGAGCGTGATCGCTGGTTTCAGGTGAGTGACAACACATTGCACGTAACCCTAAGTTACATATACTTGTTTTCAGAAAAGTGTTTCCGCTCGAGTCCGAACGAGGTGCGCATCATGGGTGTCGTAGTCATATCGCTGCTCGTCGCCGCTGTGCTGACAGCACTGGCCACCAGTGACGGTGCGGGTCTGGACTTCGGGAGTCGGCAGTTGAACCGCCGGATGAGGGTTCGCTAGCCGCTACTCGAGTGCTCGCCGCAGTACATCCGCCGACGGCTTGTCGTAGGCAACGAGAATGACGTTGTCCACAGCGGTATGCGCTGAGTGAATCGCCGTAACTGCCTGTCTTGCAGCGTCTTCCTTGGGCCAGCCGTAGACGCCCGAAGAGATCAGCGGGAAGGCGACGGTCTGGGCGCCAAGGGAATCGGCCACGGCCAGACTTCGCGTGTATGCCGACCGAAGCTGCGCCGACCGATCTTGTGAACGCGAGTATCGCGGACCGACGGTGTGGATCACGTTGCGTGCTTTCATCTTTCCTGCTGTGGTGGCTACGGCTGAGCCCACCGGCAGGCCGTCGGGCAGGCTGGAGGCGCGCAGAGCTTTGCATTCTTCGAGGATTTCCGGGCCACCGGCGCGGTGAATGGCGCCGTCGACGCCCCCGCCGCCGAGGAGAGCGGTGTTGGCGGCGTTGACTATTGCGTCGACGTCCAGGGTGGTGATGTCACCTTCGACGACGGAGATTGTGGGCATTGCTTCTCCTGTGGTGTTGAGTGCGAGACGAATCAAGTCGGTCGAGGTGTACCCCGGCCATCCGTGCATGATGCGGCGCCACCGCTCCGGTATCGCCGACGCTCCCCAGCGGGCACCGAGTAGGCCGCCGGCGATTGCAGCAGTCGTGTCGGTGTCGCCGCCGGCTCGGACCGCGGCTTCAAGCGCGTGCTGCAGATGTTCGGTGTTGCTGCTGTCGGTGGAAGTTATTGCCCACCATGCCGTCTGGAGTGCGTGAACCACCCAGCCGTTCTTGGAGAAGTCTCGCGGGCTGCCATATTCGGCCTGGTCGAGCAGTGGTCCCCAATAATCGACCACCCCCTGATCGGCGACGGTCAGGTAGTCGCGGACGCCGTCGAAGTCTCCGTGGATCACTGCGTGGCGGATGGCATGGGTCCATATCTGACAGGCTTGGCCGGCCTGCGGATCGTCATGCGTGAGTGCGCCGATCTTCCACGCGGCATCGACAGCACCTTTGGGGTCGTCAAGGTAAGCCAGTGCAACTGGCGCGGTGCGCATAAGCGAACCGTTGCCGCCCTTGAGTCCGCTGACCGCCTTCGCACGAGTCGCCATATCCGCTGCGTTGGGAGAGCGGGCGGAGAGTACGGCCCGGGTCTGATTGCCGATATCTTCGGGTTTCGAGTCGTACCACCGAATGAACTGTGCTGCAACGGCATCCAGGCCCTCGGTGCTGGCAAGATCGATCCCGGTTGCGGCGACTTCGGCGATGGCTACGGCCATCGAGGTATCGTCCGTCCACTCACCCGGCGCCCACTTGAACGGACCGCCGCCGATCATGTCGATGACAACCTCGGCCTTCGGATAGGTGAACTCGTATCCGGCGCCCAGTGCGTCGCCGGCTGCCGTGCCGAGAAGTACCCCCGCCGCTCGATCGGTCTGTAGTGCGTTCAGCCTCACGTCAACCCCTTTGCTCAACTTTGCGCTAAACATAGATCATGATTGAGCTAATATGCAAGAGTGAATGAATGGACAGACGCGAGCGGCAAATCGTTAACCGACTATCCGCGGCCGTCGGTCGCCGTCGACGTTGCCGTTCTGACCTATTCGGACGCTGCCCTCAAAGTGCTTGTAGTCGAGCATCGGCTGGGCAAGTTCGCTTTGCCCGGCACCTTTCTCCATGAGCGCGAATTACTCACTGCCGCAGCAGATCGGGCCTTGCACTCCAAAGCGGGAATGGTAGATGCGGAGTTCCATCAACTGGCAATTCTCGACAACCCGAATCGCGACGACAGGGGATGGGTCTTATCGGTTGCGCATGCTGCAGCGCTGCCGGAAAGTGGCATGCCGGTTGACGCGATCCTCCTCGATGCCTACGGAGCCCTGGACCTGGCTTTCGACCACACCGAGATAGTCGGATTGGCAGTTGCCGACCTCCGGAGCCGGTTTGCCGAAGCCGTCGACCCGGCCGGTCTCCTCGGCGACACTTTCACCGTCCCCCAACTGCGGCAACTCTACGAGGTGGTGTTCGATCGTGAATTGCAGAAGGACAGCTTCCGGCGTCATGTTGTCGACGCGCTGGTCAGTACCGGGGAATACGTGAGGGCTACTACGGGCAGGCCGGCCGAGATGTATCGGCGCAGCCCCGGCGCGACTCTCCCGCCGCAAGCCTTGGTTTTCCTCACCGGGTAGATTCGCGCATTCGGCCGTGACAACTACCCCGGAATGGGTACTGTCCGAATTATGGATGACCGCGACATCGAGGCGAAGATCCGGACGGTTGTGTGGGGGACGGGAAACGTCGGCCGTGCCTCGATTCGGGCCGTCGCCGCCAATCCGGCGCTCGAACTCTGCGCAGTCGTAGTCGCAAATCCCGACAAGGTCGGCCGAGATGCGGGAGACCTCGCGCAACTCGGCTACCGGTTGGGTGTGGTTGCCACCGATGATGCCGATGCCGTTCTTGCCACTGTTCCCGACGCCGTTGTCTACGCAGCTTCGGGTGAGATCCGGCCGGACGATGCCACCGCGGACATCATGCGCGCGCTACACGGCGGCGCTGTCGTGGTGACGCCCTCGGTCTACGCCCTGTACGACCACCGTTCGGCGCCGCCCGAAGTGCGGGATCCCGTCCTGGCCGCAGCCAAGGCCGGCGGCGGCGCGCTGTTCGTCTCCGGCGTCGATCCTGGGTGGGGAAACGACATTCTGCCGGTGATGATCACGGGCCTGTCCGGAACTATCGACCAGATTCGGTGTCAGGAGATTTTCGACTACACGACGTACGACCAGCCGGATTCGGTGCGCTACCTCGTCGGTATGGGTCAGCCGATGGAGTACGACCCGCCCATGGTTGCATCAGGTGTCCCAACGATGGTGTGGGGAGGACAGATTCGGCTCATCGCACGTGCGTTGGGCGTCGAACTCGACGGCATCAGTGAGACCCTGCTGCGCCGGGCTCTCGACGAGACGGTGACCACCGAGCACATGGGTGATTTTTCCGCCGGAACCCAGGGCGGTTTGCGATTCGAAGTTCAGGGAATTGTCGACGGCAAACCGTTGATCGTCATCGAACACGTCACCCGAATTCACCCGTCGTGTGCTCCTGACTGGCCGTGTCCTCCGGGCGGTGGGGACGGGGTGCACAAGGTCATCATCGAAGGCCGCCCACGAATTGAGATCAACGTCGAGGCCACCGACGAGGGTGGAAATCGCGCGGCCGGTGGAAATGCCACTGCTGTAGGACGTCTCGTCAATGCGATCCCGTGGTTGCGCGCCGCGCAGCCAGGCTTGTACGACGCGCTCGACGTCCCACTCACCCCAGGCGTCGGCAAACTCGGCGCCGATACCTGGAGGACCGAATATGAACATCGACATCCCTGAGGGCAAGAATCCGATCGGCTACGTGTGGGGTGAGATGGTTCCGGGCATCGGCCCCGCCGCAGCCGCGTTCTCCCAAAAGGTGTATTCCGACACCACTCTCGGTCTGCGAGAGTTCGAGGCCGCTCGGCTGCGTATCGCTCAGATCAACGGTTGTATCTTCTGCCAGGACTGGCGAACCGAACGTGACGGTGCAACTGTCGAGTCCGATTTTGCGCAGTCCGTCACCGACTGGCGAACCACCGATGCTTTTGACGACAGGACACGGCTGGCCGCCGAATACGCGGAGCGGTACGCACTCGATCATCACGGACTGGACGACGAGTTCTGGGAACGCATGACTGCCCACTACTCTCAGGCCGAAATCGTGGAACTGAGCATGTGCCTCGGATCGTGGTTGGCCTTCGGCCGGCTCAACCACGTCCTCGGCCTCGACACGCAGTGCGTGCTGCCCGGAAACTGATTCAGTTACCGAGTTTTGTCAGATCCGGGTAGTTCGACACTTCCCAACCGCCGTCGACCACCAGTGATGTTCCGGTGATGTAGGTGGCGTCGTCGCTCGCGAGATACAGGCAGGGAGCGGCAATCTCTTCGGGAGTTGCCGCTCGGGCCATGGGGATTCGATCCAGGAACATGTCGCGAGCGGGTTCGTAACCCATCACCGGCGCGACCAGTGGGGTGTCGACCAGACCGGGGAGAACCGCGTTGACACGGATTCCCGACGCCGCGAGTTCGATCGCGGCATTCTTGCTGAACATCTCGACACCGGCTTTGCCGGTGGCGTATGCACTTCCGTACGGGCTCGGAATATGGGCGTTGAGTGAGGAGACATTGACGATCGCTCCACCCCTTCCGTGCTCACGGATATGGCGCGCTTCGTGTTTGGTGCAGAGGAACACACCCTTCTGCACCAAATCGATGGTGAAGTCCCAATCCGCTTCGTCGAGGTCGACGATCTGTCCCACCCTCGACGCTCCGGCAACGTTGAATGCGATGTCGATCCCACCGAATTCCGCTGCCGCAGCGGCAATGGCCTCGGCGACATCGGACTCCTTGGTCACATCGGCCGGTGCGGCGAGGAAGGAACCGTCGTGTTGGGCCGCGATCTCCTTCAGTGCGCCCTCGGAGATATCGATGCCTGCGACGCGCGCGCCTTCGCTGATGAGGCGCAGTGCAATCGCCGCGCCGATCCCCGAGGCTGCGCCGGTGACGACCGCGGTCTTGCCGGCAAATCTGGACATGTTAATGGGCACCTGCTTTCAAGAATTTTCCGGTTCGGCGGTTGCCGAGGACCGGTGCTGCTTCGCCCTCGCCGAATACGTACTCGCCGCCGACGAATACGGCGGTTACGGTCTCGTCGTTACGATTGACCATGCGAGAGAGGTTGTCGTACTCCACAACCGGACTCTCGGCGTAAGCCTCGAGCGAATCGTCGAGATGAGCGGGATCGATAACGACAAGGTCGGCGCGGTCACCCAATCGAAGGTGCCCCGCATCGACGTCGTACCACTCGGCAAGTTCGCCGGTGAGACGATGTACTGCTGCCTCGACCGTCATGAAGGGCCGGCCGATCTTCTGGGCGTCGTACACGCGGCGAAGTAGTCGTAGGCCGAAGTTGTAGAACGCCATGTTGCGCAAATGTGCTCCGGCGTCCGAGAATCCGAGTTGTACGCCGTTGTCCTGAGCGAACTTGTCCAGGATCTCGGGACGGTGGTTGGAAATGGTTGTGCGCCAACGAACCTTCGTGCCGTGCTCGAGAACCAGATCCAGGAACGCATCGACCGGGTGGATGCTGCCGCGCTCGACACCGACCTGACCGAAGGTCTTGCCTACCAGGGAATCGTCTGGGCAGGAAACGATTTCGGCGTCGAAGAAGTCTCGGTGCCACACCTTGACGCCGAACTTCTGGTCGTAGTCCTTGCGGAATTGTCGACGGTACTCCTCGCTCTGCATCAGAACGTTGCGTTCCATCTCGTCGGTCAGATGCAGTGCCGCAGCCCCGGATCCGAACTCCTCGAAGACAACCAGATCGATTCCGTCGGCATACACCTCGAAGGGCACAGGCAGATGCTGCCAGCGCAGGTCACCGCCGAGTCGATTGACCAGATGCGCCAGCGGTCCGAGAATTGCCACGGCAAACTTGTTCGACTTGATGTCTGCTGCCGAGAGCATGCTCGTTTTGAGTCGCTTACGCCAGAGACCCACGCTGGTGAATGCCATGGCACCGGTGCTCACTGGATTGGTGGGGTCTGGTCCGGCCTGAAATACCCGTCCCCGGCGACGCAGGATCGCGTTGAGTCGGCGTCGTTCCTTCGTGGTTGCATACGTCGACGGCAGGGTGCGTGAGCGGCAGGTTTCACCGTCGAGTTTGTCGAACAGCAGTTGCTGGCCGGACATTCCGACAAAACCAGCGTCAAGTGCCTCGGTCAAATGCGCTTCCATCGACGCGAGTTCGGCATCACTGGGATGCACGTCCTTCCGCGTTGCACGGTCCAACCCCATCTCAGCGGCTCGCATGTCGGAGTGCCCGATGAAGGCTGCCACATTGGGGCCCAACGGAAGTGACTCGAGTGCGGCGATGTACTCGCGCGCGGAGTTCCAGGTCTTGGCCCTCGTGAGTGCTTCGACGACGTGTTTGCGTGGGATTGCTTCGACGCGTCCGAAGAGATCGCCTGCATCGGACGGGCTGGCGTGAATGGTGGACAGCGAACACGACCCGACAAAGATCGACGTGACGCCGTGCCGCAGGGATTCGCTCAGCGCCGGCCCTTCCAGGATCTCGACGTCGTAGTGCGTGTGAATGTCCACGATTCCCGGGATCACCCACTTTCGACGGGCGTCGATGACCCGGGGGCAATCGGTTTCGTCGAGGGGGTCGAGCGAGATAGCGGTGACTCGGCCGTCCCGGATTCCCAGGTTGCGGATTGCCGGTTTGGCTCCGGTGCCGTCGAACCACAGTCCGTTGTTGATCACGGCGTCGTAGGTCATGCGATAACCACCTTTGCACGTATGGTTTTTCCGGTTGCGTTGCGGGGCAGAGGAGTTGTGCTCAGTTGCCACTTCACCGGCACCTTGAAGTAAGCGAGCCGTTCGGCGACATAGCTGCGTAGTTCCTCTTCCGTCGCGGCGCCTTCGTCACGCAGAACGACGACGGCAGCAACTTCCTGGCCCAGGTCTGCAGAATCAAAGCCGATCACGGCGCATTCGAGCACAGCGGGATGCTCGTCGAGGCACTGTTCGATCTCGAGGGGATAGATGTTTTCGCCGCCGCGCAGGATCAGGTCGGATCTGCGCCCGGTGAGTCGAAGGCGACCGTCTTCGAGAACTCCGAAGTCGCCGGTCCTGAGCCAGCGGTCGGGGGCGATAGCGGCTGCGGTGGCCGCGTCGTCGTTCCAATATCCCAACATCACATAGGGACTGCGCGCACAGATTTCACCTTCCTCCCCGTCGGGAACCGCAACACCGAAGGGGTCGCGAACCTCCACGCTCACACCGATGATCGGCCGGCCGAGAGTTCCGGGAAATGCAGCAAGTTCCGGGGGCGTCGCAACCGAAATTCCGGTCGAGGATTCGGTGAGTCCGTAACTGTCCACCAGAGCGTGCTGCGCAAAAGGCAGTTGTGCCCGTAGGCGTTCCTGCAAGGCCGGAGACGACGGCGCTGAAGCTAATGCAAACGCGCTCAGTGACGTCAGGTCGTACTTCTCGAGATTGCCGTGCTCGAGCAGGCGGCTCGCCATGGTGGGGACGACTGCCCAGTTGGTGACCTTCTCGCGCTCGACGAGAGAGAGAACTTCGTCGACGTCGAAGGCGCCCTGATGAATGACCACGGCGCCGCCCGTGGCCAGTCGAGGGACCGCCAGGTTGTGCAGGCTTGCGATGTGGAACAGCGGCGCGGTCAGCAGATAGCGTAAGTCGCTCGGTCGCCCATCGGTGGGTTGCCCGGTGAACGCCGCAGCGAGGCGGTCGCTGTAGCGGTGGTAATCGATGACTGCCAACACGTTTCGGTGGGTGTGAACGGCCCCCTTGGGGCGTCCGCTGGTTCCACTCGTGTACAGGATGACGGCCGGATCGTCCTCGTCGACCGTGGTACGGGGAAGCGGTGATCCGGAGAACTTCTCGATCAGGGCCGGCAAATCCTCTTCCATGGTGAGCACCGGAATATCGGTGCCCAACCCGGAAAGAATCTGCGCGCGCTTGGCATCGGCGATCACCACGGTCGGTGTGGTGTGTTCGATGCCGTACTTCACCTCACGTGCCACCCACCACGAGTTGAAACCGACGGCGATGGCTCCGAGCGCCTGGGCTGCCCAGAACGTGATCACCCATTCCGGTGTGTTGGCGGCAAGAATGCCCACACGATCGCCCTTGCCGACGCCGAACTGTTCGCGCAGCGCAGTGGCTAGAGCGGCAACGGCCGCACCATGTTCGAGGTAGCTGAAGCGTCGGTCCTTGGTCACCAGGTAGTCGCGTGAACCGTAGTCGACAGACGCTGCGAGTACGTCTCCCAGCGACTTGTCACGGTTCTTCATGACGGGCATCGAACTACCGAGAACGTCTTCGACGCCCATTTCGAAAGGTCCACCGGGGCCGGTCAGGCCTGCCATGACGGACGCGATGTATGCCTGTGTATCAGCGGGAGTGGTCACGTGAAGCACCTTTCGAGAATTAGGGTACGAGCACTGCGCGTCCGGTGACCTTGCCGTGCTCGAGACGATCGAGTGCGTCGCGGGCATCAGCGAGGTCGAAGCGGGCCACTTCTACCGTTACCAGACCGGCCTGCGCCAGGGCGATGGAATCGACGAGGTCGTTTCTGGTGCCGCCATACGACTTCCGGACCGATGCACCCCACGGCCAGCCAGGTCCGCCGGCAGCCTCGGCAGTGATTCCGGGGTTTCCACCACCGAGGCCGACCATGCGGTAGGCGCCGTTGGGCGCAACGGATTCGACAGACATCTGCGCCGTGGCATCAATACCGACGAAGTCGAAGATGACTTCTGCGCCTCGGGCCGACGTGAGGTCCAGGATCTGTCGCGCGGTGTCCGGTCCCGACTCGAGCGTGATGTCGGCGCCGCAACGTTTGGCGAGATCGAGTTGATCCTGTCCGACATCGACGGCGATGACGCGCACGGCACTGATTGCGCGAAGTATTTGTACTGCAACGTGACCGAGTCCGCCGACTCCGATTACCACGGCGGTGGCGCCGGGCTGCAGATGCTCACGAGCGCCACGGATGGCGTGGTAGCTGGTCAGCGCTGCGTCGGCGAGTGGTGCGGCCTGGAGAAAGTCGAGATCTCCGATGGGGACAAAGGAGCGGGCCGGGATTTTCACGTACTCGGCCATGCCGCCTTCGGGACCGAGCCCGGGACAGGGAGGCATTGCGGTTCGTCCGGCAGCGAGGCACATGTTCTCGTTGCCGCTCATGCATTCTCGGCACTGTCCACAGGACCAGCACAGGTAGACGACGCCACGCTCTCCGACGGAACGGCCGTCGACGCCACTCCCGACGGCTTCGATCGTTCCGGCAATTTCGTGGCCGATTGTCAGCGGTTCTTCGCGCATCTTGTACGGAAAGTGCAGCAGGTGCAGGTCGGAGTGGCAGATTCCCGCTGCGCCAACCCGAATCAGCAGTTCCGACGGACCGATCTCGGGGATCGGCACGTCGTTGATCTCGAGGAGACCAGGCCCCATGAGCTGAGCTGCCTTCATGAACTGACCTCGCTGATCTCGGAGTTGTACGCAGCGCTCAGGTAGGCGTTGCTGCGGTCGGACCCGATCAGGCCCGGTGCCATTTTGTTCATGACGTACGCGAAGGTCATCCGACGGTCCAGATCGTTGACGAGCATCGAGCCGCCGATGCCGGCCCACCAGCACGCGCGTCCGCCCGGAACGAGTGGTGCGGTATCCGGGTGCGGCAGTCCGTAGCCGATACCGAACTTGAGGGGAGTCATGATCCCGAGGTCGATGCCATCGGCTTGGACTTCGAAGATCAAGTCGATAGTGCTCTGCGAGAGCAACTTCTGGCCGTCGAGTTCACCGCCACACGAAATCAGAGATTGAACTCGTGCAATCGAACGTGCGTTTCCGTGGCCGTTGACCCCGCCGATTTCGGCTTCGCGCCAGGGTGCGGTATTGACCTCGGGGTAGTCGAGCAAGGGGCAGGTCAGGGTCTTGATGAAGATGCTGTCCTGGTCGAGCGTGGACAGATCGAATTCCAGCGCCGGCGGCGGAACAAGAGTTGCGATTCGGCCGAAATGCTCTGCGGACGTGCCGATGTGGAAGTCGGCGCCCAGCGGGCCGGCAAGCTCTTCGGCAAAGAACCTGCCAAGGGTCCGCCCGTCGATGCGTCGGATGACTTCGCTGATCAGATGTCCGTAGTTGATCGCGTGATAGCCCGACGCCGTACCTGGCGTCCACCACGGCGCCTGGGTGGCGAGGCGGGCGGTGGACGTCTCGAGGTCGTAGATATCCTTCAGTTCGATCGGGCGCTCCCAGCCCGAGACCCCCGACGTGTGCGACAGCAGGTGACGAACTTCGATGTCTTCCTTGCCGTTTGCCGCAAACTCGGGCCAGTAGTGGGCGACCTTCTGGTAGACGTCCAGTTGTCCGCGTTCGACAAGAAGCAACGCGGACAGTGCTGCCATGGTCTTGGTGATGGAGAAGGTGTTCACGATGGTGTCGGAACCCCAAGGAGTGGTGCGGGATTCGTCGGCGTAGCCACCCCATATGTCCACGACGGATTCTCCGTCGACGGTGATGGCGATGGAGCCGCCCAGTTCCTCGCCGGATGCCAGTTGCGCTTCGAAGGCGTTGTAGACGGCCTCGAACTCGCTGTTGCAGTGGCCATTTACCAGGCTCATATGCGATCCGCCTTCTCGAGCTCGTGCGCTGCGGCACGCGGCGCGACGGGGAGCTTATTCCCCGAAGCCTCGGCGCGCTTGGCGCCCTTGGCGATTTCCTTGTTCATGTTGCGGACGTAGGGATCGAACTCGAGCTGAATGGTGTGGCGAGGAGACTTGTAATAGGGGGCGAGGAAGTACGCCTCGTCGGCCTTGGTGATCTCCTGCATTTCGCTGGGGGTTGGCAGTTGGTATTTACCGGTCAGGTAGGCCGCGACGAGCTTGCTCTGCTGTTCGGCGAAGTTGACGAGTGTCGGCATGGGCTGAGCCAGTCCCATGAAGAAGAGGTTGTCGATTCCGGGCTTCATCATTCGCTTGAAGAGCGGGAATCGATTGTCTTTGTCCGGCAGCAGATTCGGATCGCTGAAGAAGGGGAAGCTGATGTTGTAGCCGGTGGCGCAGATGACTACGTCGACGTCCTCAGCAGTGCCGTCCGCGAAATGAACCTGCTTGCCATCGAGTTTGGTGATCGCCGGCTTGAAGGTGATGTCGCCGGACCCGGCACGTCCCAGGAACTCGCCACTGGCCGACGGATGGGCCTCGAAGGGGCGGTGGTCTGGCTTGGGCAGTCCGTAGCCCTCCATGGTTCCCAGGTTCTTTCCGAGGAATCGGCGACTCAGGAACAGGCGCAGACCCCGAGGCATCCAGGGCGGGGTGATCAGTTTGTCTCCCGGCACTCCGCCCAGGTATTTCGGCAACACCCACACGCCGCGGCGCGCCGAGACGATGAGTTTGTCAGCGAGGTATCGCTGCCCCAGTTCGGACGCAATGTCCAAGCCGGAGTTGCCCATTCCGACCACGACAACCTTCTTGCCGCGCATGTCGATCGGATCGAACGGGTCG
Organism: Rhodococcus sp. ACPA4; assembly: GCF_002300185.1. Taxonomy (NCBI): domain Bacteria; kingdom Bacillati; phylum Actinomycetota; class Actinomycetes; order Mycobacteriales; family Nocardiaceae; genus Rhodococcus; species Rhodococcus sp. ACPA4. Next base: position 4,210,197 of record NZ_NSDY01000001.1, on the reverse strand, counting down.
TTGTAGCTGTGACTGTGCATCAGGACGCCGTCGAACTCGCCCGGGTAGTCCGGGATGTTGGGGTCCCAGTGGTGGCCGTTGCAGACCATCAGGACGTCATAGGTGCGGACTTCGCCGTCTGAGCGCGTGATGGTCCAGAGTCCGTTTGCATCACGTTCTGCTGCAACAACACTGGTGTTGAAGATGATCGACTCGCGCAAGCCGAAATGCTCGACGTAGTCCTTGAAGTACTGGAAAAGTTCGGAGTGGTGCGGGAAATCGGGTAGGTCCGCGGATACGGGAAAGTCCTCGAATGCCAATCGCCACTTGGAGGTGTCGATGTGCAGGCTCTGGTAGCAGGCCGACATGCCGTTGGGGTTCTTGTAGTACCAGTTTCCGCCGACCTCGTCGGATGCTTCGTAGCAGTCGAAGGGTATTCCGAATTCCTTCATTCGCTTGGCCGTCGTGATTCCGGTCGGCCCGGCGCCGATGATGCAGACTCTCGGCAAATTCGTGGGGCTCATACGCCATCGCTTTCTGTTCTGATCCGGGCATCGAGACGAAGAGTCGAAGCCCGGAAAGTGACTTGAGTCATAGTGCATCATTGGCTGACGTTGTGTCAATGAGTGACGCAATGTTGCTCGATGACGATGAGTCGGCGATTTGCCAGAGAGCGCAAAGTGAACGAAGGTAGTTGATGTGAGCACGGCAACGGATGGTCGAAAAGGCAAGCGGGGCACCCTGCGGGACGAGCAGAAGCGCGCGACGCGGGCCAAACTCGTGGACGCTGCTCGCATTTTGTTCGAAGAACGCGGGTACGCGGCAGTAACGGTCGACGACATCGCCTCGGCCGTCGGATGCAGTAGAGCCACGTTTTACGTGCATTTCCCCAGCAAGGTGGCGATGCTGAAGACCATCGGGGAAGCCGGTATGGCCGCCAGCGCGTTCACTTTCTACATTGATCTCGACCGTGTGCTCGACACACATTCGCGCGCGGAATTCACTGCGTGGTTGGAGCGCGCGTTCGACTGGTTCGACGAGAACAAGAGGCTGCTGCCGGCATGGGACGAGGCGGTAGCACTCGAGCCGGAATTCCGGATCACTGCGCGTGACGGGATGACACAGCTGCCGAATGCGATGCCGAAATATCTCGAGCGGTGGCCGTCCGATCAGCGCGACGAGGCTCGGCTGCGCGTCGAACTGCTGGTCAGCCAACTCGAGCGCTTCTTCACCCGCTGGGCGGTTCAGGGAACCATCGACGTGACCCGGGTTCAGGCAGCGGAGGTCCTGACCGATATCTGGTTCCCGGCGTTGTTACCGGGATCGACGAGCCGCGACGAGCAGTAGACGAGCAGTAGTGGCCTGTCGCTAGTTCGGGTCGATCTCCACTCTGATTGTGCCGGTGAGAAGTTCTCCGGCTGGGCTCGGCGCTTCTCGGCCTGGATCGGATTGTTCGTCACGGAAGCCGCCTGAAGCGGCCTTGAACATTCTCGTGAAGAATTGGACCGGCGGACAGGAGAAGGTGCACAAGTTCGGCTTGGCGGTGCGTTCCGGTCTTGTCGAAGATGTGCTGAAGGTGGGTCCTGACTGTGGTGATCGAGACGGAGAAATTCTCGGCAATCAGCTCCATCCTGTCGCCCTGTGCTAGGCGCAGGGCGACTTCCGACTCGGTGCCGGTGAGTGCGTACAACTCGCGCAATGCGGTTGTGTCCAAATCGGTTTCGCGATCCGGGTCGTCGATCACAATGAGTGCGGCGGCTCGCGCTTCGCCCAGTCCGACCGTGCCGATTCCGGCGATGTCCGCGGCGAGAGGAACTACATGAACGGCATAGTCGCAGCGCCCGGAAAGGCGAGGGCAGGAAAGTGTGCCGCCGCGAGGAACCCGGTTATCGTGTGAGTCCGTCGCGAGGTACATGAGGTCTCGGAGTTTTCGATCGGTACGAGCGAGCGACGCTCCAATGGACCCATGCTGACCGAGATGTAGGCCGTCACCGGAAGCGAGGATTGCCTCAGCTCTGGAGTTGAGCCGCATAATCCGACCATCCAGTCCGATGATCACGATACCGCGCTCGACCTGCTCGAGTGCGGTAGAGAGAGCGCATTCGCCCTGCTTGAGGTGTACGAGTTTCGCTTCGGTGCGAATCGCCTGTTGTAGGTGCGGAACCAACCGCCTGATCAGTCTGAGTCGATCAGGGGTTCCGAAGGGCTCCGAGTCCCTGGATGCGGCAATCCCCAGCCACGCACTGGAATTGCCTCCGGTCAGACGGACGAACAGGCCATCGCCGAAGCGGTTGGGGCGGCACCAGTCGGCATAGAACTCCGTGTTCGTGTTGGGGAGGATCAGTTCGGTCCCCGTGTGGATATGGCCGATCGGAGACTTCTCCACGGCTTCTGCCACATAGTCGAGCCGACCGTAATAGGCGTTGTAGGTCGATAGCGCGGAAGGATCTTTACCTATCTGCTTTACCATCACGTCGGATTTCCGGTTGGTCGGTCCCGAGGTCAGCAGGCCGCAACCGACACCGTCGAAGGCTCGCACAAAATCGGCAAGCGTCGAATTCCAGTGTTCAGGATCGACGGCCGATGCGTAGATCGCGGCCACGAGCCGGGAGAATTCGTCAACTGTGATCATCGACCACCCCTGTGGGGTCAGGTGTGCGGCGTCGCGCGTGTCCATTCGATTATCGCGGATCTCATCTGTTTGCACGAGGACAAAGCCGACAGCGAGTGATGTGCTGGTGGTGGATCCCGAACCCGGATTCGATCACGATGCCCGACCGGGGGCGCTGACAGATCAACCTGCGACCCGAAACTCCAAGGAGATCACGATCACTCTCCTGGTCGAGTCAGTCGAAACCGCTCCGCACACTCCGAGCTAGGCAGGTTGAAATGAATAGTCCAAGTCCAGCACTATCAGGGCCACTCATGGATCAGTGCGATGTTTGCATCGTCGGCGCCGGGATCGCGGGACTGAATGCTGCAGCGGTCGCTTCACAGTATCTATCGCGCGACCACAAGATCATTCTCATCGACCGACGCCACCGGCCCGGCGGGATGTGGAGCGACACCTACCCTTACATTCGGTTGCACCAGCCCCACCCACTGTTCACCGCCGGAAACATCAAGTGGACCTTGGGCCAAGAGAGATCGTATTTGGCGACCAAGCCCGAGGTTCTCGATCACTTCACGCATTGCCTCGACGTCATCAAGAAACGCGTTCAAGTCATCGAGTACTTCGGGTGGACAGTCGATTCCCACGCCGAGTCGGCGGATGGCAATCGCATCACTGCGCAATCGGAAACAGGACAACGCCTTGCGATCGCCGCAACGCGCGTCATCAAAGCGAATGGCTTCGGGGTCAACCCAAACGAACCGCTGTCGGTATCGAGTGAACAGATCCACTCTGTATCGCCGGATTTCTTCGACATCCGAAGCGAGGAGATGCATGCAAGCGATACGCCGATCTGGATCGTCGGCGGCGGAAAAACGGCAATGGATACCGCCTACGCAGCGGTAACCGAATACCCGGGCAGGGAAGTCAACGTCATCGCCGGGGCCGGAACGTACTTCATCAACAGGGACGACATGTTTCCCAACGGTGCCCGACGATTGTGGAAGGGAACGCTACCAACCCGCATGTTCAATGAGATCGCGCTTCGATTCGATGGCACAAACGAGGACGAGGTCAGGGACTGGTTTCAGGCAACCCACGGACTGGAACCGATCCAGCCATCACGACGATTCTTCAACGGACTGCTCTCGGAATCGGAAGCCGCGACGATCTCGTCCGGACTTAACACTGTCGACATGGAGTACTTTGACGACGCGATCGACCAGCCCGACGGACTCGAAATCCTATATCGCAGTGGAGAAACGAGGCTCATACAGCCCGGGAGCTGGCTGGTGAACTGCTCGGGTTATCTTCTCCGGAATGACACTGAATACGAACCCTATATTTCGACTTACGGTACGACATTGTCGATCAATACGCGGTCAGTGACGATTGGATTCTCATCGTTCGCCAGCTACTTTCTGACCCACCTGTTGTTCCTCGGCAAGCTCGACGAGACACCACTCTACGAGCTCGATGGTGAAGATCTGGCCCGCAAGTCCAGAGAGACCTTGATCTGGACAGCACTTACGCTTGGTCAGTACAACCTCAGCCTCATCTTCGACGCCGTCCCGAACAAGGTCTTCCTGAACTGCGGTCTCAACTTCGATCGTTGGTATCCCATTCCGCGCAGGATGCTTGAAACTCTCCGATTCATGCGGACGCATCACAATGACCGGGAACACCATCGGCAGACACTTGGCGCCGTTCGTGAGCGCTTTGACGTCAGATGCGGACCACTTTGATATCCGAGCACGTCGCAGTCGCGGTTCACCGATAGAACTTCGGGCGTCAGGATGCTGCAGAAATGCTGCTCATGACGTCCTCCCAGACGTCCATGACCGCTGATTCGGTTGGGGGGCGGTTCGTATCGCTTCGAAGGCGAGGCGATCGGAGGCCGCGTCAGGTAGGTGGTGTGGGAACTGGACCCGTGGGTGTCGAACACCGTGCTCGGCGACCACCTCGCGCAACGCGTCGTCGACGTCCTTTGCCATCCGGGTGGCGTCGCCGCAGACGTACACGTGGGCGCCCTTTTCTAGCCAGGCAAACAACTCCCGGCCCTGCTCGCGCATACGAGTCTCGACGTAGATCTTCTCGGACTGATCACGCGAGAGGGCCAGATCCAGGCGCGTCAGTACGCCGTCACGGGTCAGTCCGTTCAGTTCGTCCTCGTAGATGAAGTCACTCGACTGATGCTGATCAGAGAACAAGTACTCGAACAGCGCCCGCGCTGCGGGGGAGATGCCGCCTGCCTGGGAAAACGACACCTGGTTGCCCGGCAATGGTTCGTCTGGGCAGATATGACGGCATGTTCCCGTCAGGGCAGGGCGTCGCTGCTTCGCTGAAGCGGCACCCGAATGGGATCAGATTACTGAGTGAAGCCTTAGTCAAGCTTCATCGATGTGAAACTCATCGTTGCAGGTCAGAGGGTTGCTTTGTAGGCCAGTGAGTAGGCGATCTTCCCCGGCTTGTCGTCTGTGTACGGCTTCGACAGCTTGGCGAACTCGCCCTTCGATTCCGCTTTCCCGTCATTCCAGGCGGTCAGTACGCCAAGATCGGTGGCGGTGAAACCGCTGTCGACGACGGCATTACCGGGCAATGCGGTCTGAGCCTGTGACACGGACTTGACGGTGCTGAGGTAGCTGGTGAGATCGTTGTTGTTCCAGCCGCTCAGATCGACCGGCGAGGCGTCGCGAACCCAGGCACCCCAGTAGAACTCCTGGAACGGGATCGAGCCGGGCGCAAAGCCGATGTCGCGGGCGAAGTACAGGAGGCTGCGGTACTTGTCGTCGGCGAAGTTGGCCAGGCCGACGCCCTTAGGCAATGACTGCACCGAAACCTGGTTGCCGTCGACGTCGCGCGTCCACACCCACTTGTTCTTCTCCATCTCGGCCCAGAATGCCGACTCGCTCAGGTTGCTGAGGTTGCCGAGCACTCGCAGTCGAACGTGCATGTCAGGGCCGCCGTCCGGCGTTTCGTAGAACGACGTGAGAGTGTGGTGTCCGTCGGTGAGGTAGAGCTCGCCGCGTGGCCCGACCACAACTGTCTTCATGGGCGCGATGCTCTCGGCGGTTTCCGAGCCGACCGGTTGTGCGCAGGTGAAGGATGCCGGATCCTTCAGTGATGATGTCTCCGAGGCTGTTTCGGCCTCAATTTGACCGTTGGCTTCGCACCAGTCGTCGAACTTCTTGTTGATCTCGTCTTTTCCGAGTGTGTATCGACCGAGTTTGTAGTACACCTCGTCGTATCCGAGGGAAGGCTGCGTGGCGTGTACGTCGCCGATGCGTACGTCGAGAAGGTCACCTTCCTGCGCACACAGGTACTCCGAACCGCCGGCCGAGCCGGAGAATGAACCAGTCGAGATACCGCCACACGCGAGCGGAGCGGCGACGGCGGGTGTGCCGGCGAGGGTTCCGGCGCCGAGCAGTGCCAGCGTAGTGAGAGCCGAGATAGCGGAACGACGCATGTAGGGAAGTCTCCTGAGGATGTGGTCACACGTGAAGAAGCTTGCGTCACAATCGCTCAGGGTTGTTTCAGGCGTACTGCCAACAGGCGACCGCACGGTGGCCGCCACGTGAATTCACGTAGCGGCCACCGTTGAGAGTGCCTGTGGTGTCAGCTCTTGTAGTTGTAGAAGCCCTCGCCGACTGCGACGCCGAGCTTGCCTTCGTCGATGTAGTTCTTCTTGATGTAGTCAGCGAATTCGCGCTGCTTCTCGCCGCCCTGGGAGGAAATGTTGTAGACGGTGGTCAGCCCGACGACATCCATGATCTGGAAGGGCCCGAACGGCGCCCCGGTGCCGATACGCCACGTCTTGTCGACCATGTCGGGATCGGCAATGCCGTCGATCAGTAGGTCGGAGGCAGCATTGAGGAGCGGGACCAGGAGGGAGTTGAGTACGTAACCTGCCTTCTCCTTCTTGAGCTCGATCGGCACCATGCCGATGTTCTTCGCGAACTCGACGACCTCTCGGTACACGGCGGGGTCGGTGGACTCGGTGCCCATGACCTCGGCAGTGTTGTTGACCCACACGTGATTTGCGAAGTGCAGAGCCAGGAACTTCTCGGGGCGACCAGTGAACTCCTTGAGATCGCTCGGCAGGAGCGTCGAGGAGTTGGTCGCAAATACCGTGTGATCCGGAGCTACTGCAGCGAGCTTCTCGTACGTATCGCGCTTGATGCCGATGTCTTCGGGGATCGCCTCGATGACCAGATCGGCCTTGGCCACGGCTTCGGCGAGATCGTGCGAGTACGTAATACGTTGCAGCGCTTCGTCAGCCTTGCCTTCGGCAGCGCCCTTGACGTTCTCCGCCTTGTAGGCAGCGGCTAACGAGTCGAACCGGGTCTTGGCCTTGTCGATGACCTCCGCGTTGATGTCGTACGCGACGACGTCGAATCCGTGGTACGCGGTCTGATAGGCGATCTGCGAGCCGAGAACCCCGGTACCCAGAACGGTGATCTGCTTCAGTTCAGACATTGTGATCCTCAATCCTTTTCAGTGGGTAGTCCGGCAAGCGTCAATCGGACCTGTGCGGCAACGATGTTCGTGAGTTCGTCAGCCGTGATCCGGTCCAATGCCGCGCGGGCTATCTCGAAATGCAGCACGTTCGAAATTGTTCGAGCTGCGGTGGTGGTGTGGGCGGTGTGGTCGGGATGAGCCTCGGCCAAGATCGCTGCAATCCGCGCTTGCAGGCGCTGCGACAGTTCCAGGCCTTCGGCCCGGAAACATTCGGTCGGCTCGCCGAACAACACTTCTCGTTGATAGATGCCGGTGTTCTCGTCGTTTCGGCGGCTGGCGATCAGCAGCGGTGAAACAAGCTCGAGTACACGGGTTTCCGCGTCCGTCGACTTGGCTTCACGTTCTTCTCCCAGTTCGATCTGCTTCCGAAACTCCGCGTTGTAGACCATGAGCAGTAGCTCGGCTTTGCTTGCGGCGTAACGAAAGAGGGTGCCGCCGGCTACATCGGCGCGGTCGGCGATTTCTTGTGTTGTGACCGCGCTGTAGCCCTTTTCTGCGAACAGTTCGGCTGCGGCTTCAAAGATGCGTGTCTGTTTCTCGAGCTTGTTGCGTTCGCGACGACCCAACTCGTGGTCTGGCATCGTCATCCCGCTCACCTCGTTTCATTTCGGATCACGCTCATAAATGAGTCTACTCCGAAATGTTTCGAGTGGTTGTCTACCTCGTCACATCACTGCAGGCCGGCAACCCATCGCGCAAAGATATCGCTGAAAACATCGTCCTCACACGCGTGCGCGGTATCCGGGAAAGCGCAGTCCGGGAATCCCGAGACAATGTCGGTCAAGTCCACCCCGCAACATTGCGCCAGAAGTCCACGCAGCAGATCGGCCACCGACCACTTTTCGGCAGCGGAGGCCAGGACACCTTCGTCCTCGTAGATGTTCACGAGATCGCCGTGATGCCAGGACATCTCCTCTGCGACTAGGGCATCGGGGTTGAATTCCATCGCGCGGTCGAGTGCTTCGCGCAGCATGGAGTGCGGATCTTCCTGTCCACGAAGGAGAATCGCGATATCGGCCGGTGCTTTCTGCATGATGAACATCCAGGGTTTGCCGTCTGGAAAGGTTCCGCCGAATCCGGCGACGTGAAACGGCAGGTGGCTACTCAGGAAGTCGGTTTCGACGTCGACGTGTTGATCGTCGCCGAGGTGAATGAAGTGGCCCGACGCGATCTCTTCACTTTTGGCTTCGTCGGCCCACGTGTTGTTCCACAGATGCGTCATCCGACTGCCGTCGGGGAAATCGAGAAGTTCGAACAGGAATCCCATGGCTACGCCTCCCCGTCGAAATGAGAGCTCGTCCGACCGCTGAGTCGGCCAACCGATTGAGCTGAGGTAGCGAGGACGACTCTGCTTGTCTCGAAGCCCATTTCATCGCGTTCGGAGTCCGATCCGGTCGCGTCTCCGGCAAGCGAGAATTCGAGTTCGACGCGCTGATCGGTGCTGGAGCGGACGGAGATCGTCAAGCCGAGGGTCTCGTCACTGAAAGTTGGCAGTGACAACTCCGGGTGGAAGTCGGCCGCGGCGTGGAAGAAGAATGTCGACAGCCGTTCCACGAACCCGTCGTCGGCACGTCGGCTGAGGTATTGGTTGTATTCGTCGGGGCTGAGCAATCCTACGTCGAACACCAGGATCGGGGCCGCTGTGTCGAGCACCCGAGCCGGAACAGCGTGGCTGCGTAGGAAAACCGCGGCACCGCCATAGCCGGGTAAGCGAAAACCTTCACGCATGTGGTGTGCTCCCGTCGACGCGATGTCCTACACACGGTAGGCCACCGGGCCGACAAGTGCTTTAGCTGTGCTCGTCATGGGCAGGCCGGTGTCACCAATTTGTAGATCTGCTCGGCTTGAGTCTGCGTCGCTTCCGTGCCGTCGTTCGCGGCGAGATCCCGGATCTCCTTGGTGACCTCTTGCTCGGTCGCACCGTCGGCGATGGCGTTGCACGAGCTGAACACAATTTCCTGGATGCTTTCGTCGTCGCGATCCTGAGAGAGATCCGCGTAGGCGGTGCGGAAGGCCACAACAAATGCTGCCAGTTTTGCCTGGTCGATCATTCCCAGATCGGCGGTGGAGGTGACGGAGCTGATTTGAACGGTCGTAGATTCGGCAGTGTTGCTGGTTCTGGTTGCCGTCTCTGTGTTTGTGTCGTCATTGCCACAGGCGGGTAGGGACACGAGGGCGCCCGCGACGATGAGTGCTGCGATCATTCGTTTCATGAGTTCTCCACCCGTCGGCCGTTCTCGCTGCATATCCCGCACATCGGAGAGCGAAACATGCTGCCTGACGAGTCGTCGAATTATTCTGGTGGACAATGTTTTTGGAAAGTCGATGTTCGCCGACGGCTGCTCGGATGGCAGGATCGATCCATGAGTGCTTACTTGTTTCCTCCGGTTGATCCGTACGAATCAGGGATGCTCGACACCTCGGACGGGCAAACCTTGTACTGGGAGAGCGTCGGGATATCTACGGGTGTTCCGGTTCTGTATCTCCACGGTGGGCCGGGTTCGGGGTGCACGCTCGGCGCCAGACGGTTCTTCGACCCCGATATTTTCCGCGCAGTCCTGTTCGATCAACGTGGGTGTGGGCGTAGCCGCCCGCTGGCGGACGGGCCCGACGTCGATCTCACGGTGAACACAACGGCCCACATCCTCGACGATATCGAGCGCCTGCGCGAGTATCTCGGTATCGAACGATGGATCGTCACCGGTCTTTCCTGGGGCGTCAGTTTGGGGCTGGTGTACGCGCAGGCCTTTCCCGAGCGTGTGATCGCGATGGTGTTGGGTGCGATCACCGGTGGCACCAACACCGAAATCGAGTGGATCACCCGCGCCATGGGCAGAGTGTTCCCTCGCGAGTGGGAGGAGTTCATCGAGCCGGTGCCGATGGATGAACGTGACGGAAACCTTCCGGCGGCGTACGCGCGGTTGCTTGCGGATCCGAATCCTGTTGTGCGGGAAAATGCTGCGCTTCAGTGGTGCCGGTGGGAAGACGTACATGTATCGCTGATGCCAGGGTGGACTCCGAGTAAGCGATACGAAAATCCGGACTTCCGGCGGGTGTTCACCCGATTGGTGACGCACTTCTGGAGCCACGATTGCTTCCTCGTGCCCAATCAGATCATGGACGGAATGCATCGTCTCGCAGAGATACCGGCGATCCTCGTACACGGGCGATACGACGTCTCCGGCCCGCTCGACACTGCCTGGGCGATTCACAAAAGCTGGCCGGGTAGTGAATTGGTAGTGCGAGGCGACGCCGGTCACGGCGGCGGTGGATTCAACGAGGCAATAGTGGAAGCGCTGAATGCGGTTGGCCGCTCCGCGTAGGGCACGTCATTTCCGGGCAGGTAATTTCCACTGAAGCCCGCTCGGGCAATAGTGTTCTCGGTTGTGGTGCTCAGTACGCGTTTCCCCGGTAGTAAGACCTTCGCGAAGGTTCGCGTTCTACCGCCAGTTGTGAAGCTACTGCTTCTGTCGATGGTGTTGTTCAACATCGGGTTCTACCTCGTTGTGCCCTTTCTCGCGGTACATCTCTCGGAAGATCTTGGCTTTGCGGCATGGATTGTCGGCCTGGTTCTCGGCCTGCGCATGTTCAGTCAGCAGGGCATGTTCTTCATCGGAGGAAGCCTCGCCGACCGATTCGGAAAGCGCCCGATCATTCTGTTGGGCATCGCCGTTCGAGTAGTCGGTTTTTTGATGCTCGGCTTGGCCGAGAGTATGGCCGCCGTGATTGTCGGAGTGCTCCTGGTGGGCTTTGCCGCTGCGCTCTTTGCTCCGGCGGTGGAGTCGGCCAACGCTGAATACGGTCGCGAACTCGAGTCCTCGGGCATCATGCGTCGTACCGATTTGTTTGCAGTGGAACAGATGTGCAGCCGACTGGGAACCGTGATCGGTCCGGCGCTCGGTGCTGCTCTGCTGGTGTTTCCGTTCTCGTGGACGGCGTCGGCGGCAGCCCTGTTGTTCGCGATTATGTGGGTGGGGTTCTTCGTCTGGTTTCCCCGTCCGGGCGACGCGCACGAGGGTCCGGTGTCGACTTATACGCTGCGCGACGTGTGGCGAAGTGTGTTGACCAACAATAGCTTCCTGATCTTCGCCACCCTGTGCAGCTTTCAGTTGGTTGCCTACAGCCAGCTGTACCTGATGCTTCCCGAACAACTCGAGCGCGGAATCGGGTCCCAGTCTGCGCTCGGTTGGTTTTACGTGGGCGCGGCGGTACTGGTGATAGTGGGGCAGGGGCCGACAGTTGCAGTGGCTCACCGCATTGGTCATCGCCGAGCGATCGCCTTCGGGCTGGTGCTGATTTCCGGTTCGTTCCTGGTGCCACTGGCTACCGGTGTGAGTACCGAGGCGTCGGCGTCGACGCAGATAGTCGGGCTGGCGCTCTGGATCGGACTGCTCCACTTGGGTCAGATGCTGATGGTGCCACCGATGCGCGACACCATCGCGATCCTCGGCCGTGAAAGCAATCTCGGGGCGCACTTCGGCATGCTCAACACGATCGGAGGGCTGCTTGCGCTGCTGGGAACGGTGGGAGTCGGCTTTGTGTACGACCTCGTCGACAACGGCCACGCAGCGCCGGCGTCACCGTGGGTGATCGTTTCGGTCTGCGTGGCCGTGTCAGCTGTGGCGTTGTGGGTGTGGTCAGGTCGAACGAAGGCTATCGAGCCGCGATCGTCTGATTGATCTTCGCGACGAAGTCTTCCAGGACAAACGGAATGGTGAGTGGATTCGGCATGGACACCGCATCACTGACGATGGGGTCCAAGCTGATCAGGCCACCGGACTTCACGACGTTCAAATTGGTGAACGCAGCCTGCGTCTCCATCTCGGGGCGAGCCTTCTCGTAGTTGTCGAAGAGTAGGTAGTCGCATTCGAGAAGGTCGTAGTTCTCGGCGGAGATCTCGTAGTTCAGCTTGCCCGCAAATCGCTCCTTCAGTGCGGCAGGCGCCGTGAACCCCAACTGAGTAAGCAGCTGCGCCCGTGCGGCCTCGGGGCTGAATGCGCGCAGATTGCCGTCGCTCCACCGAATGACGAGTGCTGCTGTCTTGCCTTCGAACTGAGGGTTCTCGGCGCGAGTGCGAGTGATCAGATCCTGGACGTCCTGCACCTCTTGCTTGGCCTGTGCGGGAACGCCCACGGCAGTACCGATACGGGTTGTCACTTCCTGCCAGGGCAGAACCCAATCGGTCTGATCGGCAGCGTGCAGCACCGTAGGTGCGATTGCACTGAGCTGCTTGTACAGGTCTTCGTCGATCGCGTTGTTGACCGCGATGATCAAGTCCGGAGCCGCAGCGATAATCGTCTCGATATCGAACTCGGTGGTGGCGTTGGCCAATGGTGTCGGCTCAGCGCCCTGAACGGCCGAGTCGGCCCAGACACCGATTCCGTCGTCGGTTGAGCCCTTCCACACCGGGACCAGGACGGGCGTCAGCCCGAGGGAAAGTAGGACATCGGCGTCACCGATACCGACAGCTGCGATACGACTGGGGGCCTGCTCGATTGTGGTGGACCCGAATTTGTGATCGATCGTGACAGGGAAGGCGCCCGGTTCGGCGTGGCCGCCCTCGGCGCTCGTAGTGGACTCGTCATTCGCACTGTCACCGCAGGCAGCAAGGACAAAACCTGCTGCAGTGGCGAAGGTGACCGACAACATGGCACGGCGGCTCAACATGGGATTCACAGCAATCTCGTCCTTCAGTTATTGGGGTACCCTAACCATAGACGAGAAACTCCTGACAAAGCGTCGGTACCTCTCTTCTGGGATGCTTGCGCCATGAATTCGGAACATCGCCAACTCGAGTACGGACTTCGATTCGACTGGGGCCGAGCAGGTGCCGAAGCGATTGCTACTGGTGTTGACCTGGCCATTGTGGTTGATGTTCTCTCGTTCACGACGACTCTGAGCGTCGCCGCTGATGCAGGAATCGAGGTCTTTCCTTATTCCTGGTACGACGAGAGTGTGGCTGACTACGCTCGCGACGTCGACGCGGTTCTGGCTGTGCGACGGAGTGTGGCTTCTGAAGGCCAGATCAGTTTGTCTCCCAAGTCGATTCGCGATTCGGAACGTCCGCGACGGTTGGTATTGCCGTCCCCGAACGGGTCGACGATCGCGTTTGCGCTGGCGGCCCTTGGCCCGGTTTGTGTGGGTGCTTCGTTGAGGAACGCATCGGCGGTAGCAGATTGGGTTGTGCACGAACACGGTTCCCGATCCCGGGTGGCGATCGTTGCGTCCGGAGAGAAGTGGCCCGGTGGAGAATTGCGTCCGGCGGTGGAAGATCTGTGGGGAGCGGGTGCTGTTATCGAGGCGTTGATCGAGGCCGGCTGGAACGGGTCCGTATCGCCGGAGTCTCGGATGGCAGCAGATGCATGGGCGGCGGTATCGGATTCGATCGAAGACCGCCTACGGGACTGCGCCTCCGGGCGCGAGTTGATGGTTCTCGGGTTTCCGCACGACGTCGCCATCGCCTCCGAACTCGACGACAGCGACACCGTACCTGTTCTCGAAGATCGTGTGTTTCGAGCTCAGCGCACCGGGCGACGGTTGAACAAACTACGCGCCCAGAGGTAGGAGAGGAAGGTGATCGCGACGCACCACGCGACTGCGAGAATTGCGTTGTTTCCGATCGCTTCGCCGAGAAGTAGTCCCCGGAGCGTTTCGATGATCGGAGTGAACGGCTGATACTCGGCGAACCATCGTAATACGGTTGGCATCGACTCGGTCGGCACGAATCCGCTTCCGAGGAAAGGCAAGAGGATCAACACCATTGGAAGATTGCTTGCCGTCTCGACGCTCTTGCTCACAAGTCCGAAGGCAACGGACAACCAGATCATGGCAATCGACACCAAGATGAGGAGCGCAAACGTGGCGACCCATTCGACAACGCCGGCGCTCGGCCGGAAGCCGACGGCGACGGCCACCGCGATGACAACAACGAGGCTTACTATCGTTTGAAGAAGACTGCCCAGAACGTGGCCAGTGAGAACAGAAGTGCGTGTGATTGCCATCGTGCGGAATCGTGCGATGATCCCCGCAGTCATGTCGGTGGCAACGGAGATGGCAGTACCCTGCGCCGCCGCGGCAACCGTCATCAGAATGATCGCCGGGGCAACATAATTGACGTATTCCGCCCGTCCGCCACCACCGCCACCCGGGGTGAGGCCGTTCCCGAGTGTCCCGCCGAGAACGTAGACGAACAGCAACAGGAAGACGACCGGCATCCCGACCAGCATCACCGTCATCGACGGATATCGCACGATGTGGCGAATGCTGCGGCGCAGCATGGTTTTCGAGTCCTGGTAGGCAAGAGTTGCAGTAGTCATCGCGCGTCGGTCCTTTCGGTGGCGGTCAGCGTTAGGAACACGTCGTCCAGGTCCGGTGTGTGGACGGAGAGTTCCTTGACATCGATCGAGTGAGCGTCGAGTTGGTCGAGAACAGAGCGCAGTGACCTGACGCCACCGTCGCTGGGAACTTGCAGAACATAGGCAGCCTCGTCACGCGAGGAGTGGTCGAGAATATCTGCAGCAGAGTCGAGTTGGACTCGGTCTGCGAAATGCAGGCGAATATGTCCGCCTGGGATGTGTCGTTTGAGTTCTGCAGCGGTTCCTTCGGCCACGATCCGGCCGTGGTCGAGTACGGCGATGTGGTCGGCCAGTTGGTCGGCTTCCTCGAGGTACTGCGTTGTGAGGAAGATGGTGACGCCGCCACTCACCAACTCGCGGATGATCTGCCACATCGAGCGTCGACTCCGAGGATCGAGGCCGGTGGTGGGCTCGTCCAGGAAGATGATCTCCGGCCGGCCGATCAATGTCATTGCAAGATCGAGCTTTCGGCGCATTCCACCCGAGTATGTCGATGCGAGCTTTCCGGCGGAGTCGACTAGATCGAACTTCTTCAGGAGATCGTCAGTGCGAGTGCGGCGTTCGTCTTTGCTCAGGTGATGAAGGTCGGCCATGAGGAGAAGGTTCTCCTCGCCGCTGAGATAGTCGTCCACCGCCGAGAATTGTCCGGTGACACCGATGCGCGCACGCACCGCGTCTGGATCGTCGGATGGGTTGTACCCCGCGATGCGGATGTTGCCGCCGTCCGCGGGAACAAGGGTCGAAAGGATTTCCACGATGGTGGTCTTGCCGGCGCCGTTTGGGCCGAGAAGCGCAAAGACGGTGCCACTGTCGACGGAAATGTCGATTCCGTCCAGTACCGTTTTGTCGGAGTAAGACTTTGTCAGGCCCGTTGCGGTGATAGCTGGTTTGCGGGTCATCAGCGTTCCCTTTCGCTAGATTTTTGGAGGCTCCGAACGTCGAATGACGATGTCGCCGTAGCTGGTATGTGCGCGGACATCCACTCTGCGCTCGGTGGATGCCGGTCCGTGTGTGGTGTTCATCTGGTTGTCGACGCGGCCGAAGGAGGTATGGGCGTCGAATCGAGCGGCGGTTCCGGATCGAACGCCGATATGAATCTTCCCGGTAGCGGTTTTCGCGGAGACAACTCCACTCTCGATGCTGTCGAAGCGAATGTCCCCGTTGGCTGTTGCGGCAGTGGCATCAGATTCAGCGTGCTCCACGATAACGTCGCCGTTTGCCGTTTTTGCCTTGAGCGTGCCCGTAATCGCGCCGATGTTGTTGTCGCCATTGGAGTTCTTGATGACCGCGTTGCCGTCGATGCGGCGTATGCGGATGGTTCCTGATCCGGTGCTCGCATCGAGGTCGCCCACGACGTGCTCGACGGTGATTGTGCCTGCGCCGGTGCTGATGTCGAGTGGTCCGGTGGTGTCGAGTGCGCATTCCCCGCTCGAGAGTTTCACGCGAGATCTTCCCAGTGTGCCGGTGGCGTGGAGGCTTGCGACTGCAGCGGTACCCTCGAGTTCCGAGCCGGAGGGAAGTTGAACGGAGACGTCGACAGATCCGGTTTTGCCGAAGATGCCGAGTCCACGCTGTTTCGGCGTCTTGATCTGGAGTCGTCCACCAGCGAATTCGACGCGAGTCTGTTCGGCGACGCGGATGTCGGCGTCGTGAGATGAGTTGGTGGGCAGTACTTCCACGATGGTGTCGTCACGGTCGCTTGCGCTGATCCGGATATGTCCGACAGTTACGTCGATGCTCGCGATGATGGGGTCCGGTGTGCTGAATACAGGCATGGTGATACTCCCGATGATGTTGTCTTCGGTTGGTGAAAGGGGTTGGTGCGAGAAGAGAGTCTGGTGTCAGTGCACCCAGCCGGTGAAGCTCTCGGAACCTCGGGACGGTTGTTGCCTCGGCGTGTTTCGGCTCGGATTGCCTTCCAGTGCGGCCGCAGCCGAGCGGACCAGCCACGCGTTGACCGATATCCCGGCCTCTCGGGCAGCTGCCTCCACCCGGTCCTTGAGTTCTTGACCTAGGCGCAGGTTTATTCGAGTCATCGCCGCGTCGTCGGACTCCGTGATGGCGCGTGGAACTGGCGTCGGTTGCTCTTCGACGTCTGCCGGAGTCGGTTCGCTGAGGGCGGGTGTCACAACGAATTCTGGTTCGCGTCCCCGGAGGCGGAGATCCACCGAGCCTGGTGCGAGGTCGCGAGTGATTTCTGCTGCCGCCGCGGACAACGCGTCGAGGAGAGTGAGTCGCACTGCTGATTCCAGCGGTGCGGTCAAACGTTCGGCGAGTGCCTTTGCGTCTTCTCCGCCGGCTTCGGCAGCCACCGCGAGTTCGTGGCGAAGGTTGTCGACGTACGGTGTCAAGTCCATGGCACCACTATGGCACCACTTTGATGCCATGGCAATAGGTACGTGGCACACATTGTGATGCGTCAGGACATCGCAGGCACTTTTTTCGGACTTTTCCGACTGGTTTCGAATAGCTGTTCTATTCGAACAGAATTTCGATTAGGGTGGGGGAATGTTCGATTCGGGGGTGGGGAGTTTCGGTATCTCAGCACAGCTGAGTGGTACCGAAACCGATTGCGCCCTCGTCGATTTGATGGCCGAGTTGCATTCATGTGAAGCGATGTTGGTCGAGCGGAAACTGGCGGTGGTGGCGGAGTTCTTCACCCGCCGCAGCGCCGAGCATGTCGACGGTGGCACGTGGACGTCGTCGGCGCACGAGTTGGCCGAATCCGAGGTCGGCGCGGTCCTGACGATGGGCCGTGCTGCGGCCGGAAAGCTCATCGGGTTGGGTTTTGCGTTGAAGACGCGGTTGCATCGCACGCGGGCGGCGATGTCCCGCGGCGAACTCGACTTCTATCGGGTCTCTTTGATCGAATCCGCGACCTCGAATGTCGGTGACGAGCTGATCGACGAGGTCGAACGCTTGCTGCTCGAGCAGGTGTTGGCTCCACCCGTGGACGGCGGTACCGGGTTGACGGGTCGCCGGTTGACGGCGGCGATCGACCGGATCGTCGCCCGCGTCGATCCGGAGGGGATGCGGGAACGACGCCGCCGGGCCCTGGCGGATCGGTTCGTGGGGGTCAGTGCCGCCGAGGACGGGATGGCCCGCATCTTGGGCAGTATCCCGGCGGAGCAGGCTCGCGCCTTTGACGGCCGGTTGCGGGAGTTGGCGATGTCGGTGTGTCGCCGTGATTCCCGTACGTATGAGCAGCGGCGCGCGGATGCGTTGGGCGCTCTGGTGAGTGGTTCGACGGTGTTGGTGTGCGACTGCGACCGCGGTGATTGCCCGCAGGACCGCAGTGGTTTGGTGATCATGCGCCGGCCGTTGGTACATGTCGTAGTACACGATTCCACCCTGAGTCCAGGATCGAACGAACCTGCACATCTCGACGGCTTTGGCGTGATCAGTGCCGAGCATGCCCGCGACATCGTGAAAGACGCAGACGTTCGGGAAGTGCGAGTACCGGAATCACCTGATCCCGCCTCGGCGACGGTGTACCGCCCCGGAGCGGCACTCGATGCGTGGCTGCGGGTCATCGCGGGAAGCTGCCAATGGCCGCACTGCGATGTCCCGGCCTGGAATTGCGACCTCGACCACAACGATCCGTTCAACCACACCAACCCCGCGAGCGGCGGGAAAACGGTCGCGTCGAA
Organism: Rhodococcus sp. ACPA4; assembly: GCF_002300185.1. Lineage (NCBI taxonomy): Bacteria > Bacillati > Actinomycetota > Actinomycetes > Mycobacteriales > Nocardiaceae > Rhodococcus > Rhodococcus sp. ACPA4. The sequence continues at coordinate 4,192,084 of NZ_NSDY01000001.1, read as the reverse complement.
TCTGAGTGCGTTCTGCCGCAACCATCACCGCCTCAAGCATTCCGGGAAGTGGCAACTGGACCCGAACCCGGATCGCAGCCTCACCTTGACCTCGCAGACCGGCCATTGCTACCGCACCAGAGCCGCCGGACTACTCGCCAGCCAACAGGAACCACCGCCACCGGAAGGCGGCAAACCGCGACGAACACGACTCGAGAACAAAGCTGCCCGCATCCGAGGTGAGCGGAAGCTCCGGCGTGTCAAGATTCAGCACCGCACAGCACAACACGCGGAACGGAAACGCCGGCAAACGTTCCCGATCTCTACACCGCGAAAGCGCGTGCCTCACAAACCCGTCGACTACGGCAACGACCCGCCGCCATTCTGAATCAAGCTATGGGAATTCTCAGCCGCCGATTCCGTCCCGGCAAGACAACAAACAAGAGAACAATTGGAAGATGGATCCCATGGCACACGTACAACGTTTCGACCACATCGGTATTACCGTCGCGGACCTCGACTCCGCAACGGCGTTCTTCGTCGGACTGGGTCTAGAGCTAGAGGGCACCGGGTCCGTGGAGGGTGAATTCGTGGAGACCGTCTGTGGCATCCCCGGCGCGCACTGTCAGATCGCAATGCTGCGGCCACCGGGCGAAGGATCCCGGCTGGAGCTCTCGTCCTTCGTTACGCCCGATCACGTGCCCGGATCGCCAACGGCGATGGCCAACGAGCTTGGGCTGCGCAATGTGTCCTTCGAGGTCGGCGACCTCCAGGCGGCCGTCGACGCGGTGGCCGCAGACGGGTACGGGCTCATCGGCGGTATCGGAGAGTACGAGAACAGCGTGCGGATGGCCTACGTGCGTGGGCCAGAAGGGATCATCGTGTCCCTGTTCGAGCAGATCGGCTGACTGGCATGCGCCTGACCCACATAGTGCGGACATAACCTCTCGCTCAGCGATTGGATTCCGAGCGAGCTGGCACACTCGTCAGGGTGAGTCCTGCCGAACCGAACCGTCGACGTCGAATCCTGATCTGGATTGCCGGGGTCCTTGGCATCGTTGTTGTGGTCGGTGCCGTCGTTGTGGCATTCGCACCCTCGCGTTACTTGCCGTGGGATACTGCCGATTTCCCGGAAGTTGATGCGAGCAGACTCTCCTCGGATCAAGTGCGCGTACTCGAATTACTGCAGTCCGAGCATGAGCAGGACCGTCCAGGCACCTTCTACTCCGAGGGAATTGACGAGGAATGGTGCGCTGATTTTGTCAGCTGGATCATGCGAGAAGCCGGACGCCCGCTCTCCAATCCGAACTCCGGAAGTTGGCGTATTCCAGGTGTTTACACCCTCCAGGAGTATTACCAGGGAATTGACGCCTACGCCGAGAACGACGGCAGTTACACACCTGAAATCGGCGACGTCGTGATCTACGACAGTTCACGATGGTCCGGTCAGCACACCAATATTGTTGTATCCGTCGACGGAGACAAGGCAATCACCGTAGGTGGCAACGAGTTCGGGAAGGTTCGAGTACACGATTCGGATTGGGCATCCGATTCTGCGGTCGTGGGTTTCGGTCTCTTTACCCCCGATTCAACCTCGTAGTAGGGGTAGGGCTGAGATTCGTCTGCCGCCGCGCTGGCGTATTCGCCGTATTTATTGGCGCTGGTGGGAGCTGGTTTCCCATTCCCGGCGCAAGTTCCTAAGGCTAACCTAATTAACATGACGCGACTTCTTTCTCCGACCACCACCGATCGTGACTACTGGGCGATCGTGAACAACCTGACCCGACGCGGATTCTTCGGCGTCGGAGCAGGCGTTGCCGCCGCTGCATTTCTAGCCGCTTGCAGCAGTTCAGAGGGTGCGACGACCGAAAACGCGGAGACCTTCGAGTTCACGCGCGGCGACGAGAAGCTGATCATTCCGACGGACCCGCAGAATGTGGTTGCTCTGGATCCGCGAGACGGCCTCGAACTCTCGATCCTCGCCGGATACCCGGTGACCGCCTACCCCGCCGGCGCCGCTGAACATCTCCGTCGTGAAGTTCCTGGTGCCACAGGCGTCGAGATCTTCGCCGAAGGTGCTTCGGATCCCAACTTCGAGTACATCTCGACCCTCGGTGCAGACCTTCTGGTCCTCAGTGCCGGGTGGTGGGACACCGGGTCGTACGGCAACGACCGGATGCAGCAGATCGCACCGGTCCTGCCCGTCGGCAAGGACTTCACCCCGGAGTGGCGAAAGGTCATGTCGGACTTCCTCACCGGCATCGGGCGCAGCGATCGCGCCGAAGAAGTACTCGCCGAGTACGACGCCCATGTGGCTCAGGTCCGCCCTACCGTCGAACCGCTGATGGCCGGCAAGAAGGTTGCCTTCGTTGCCGCCGCAGAGGATCAGATCGCGTGGTTCCAGAACGATTTCCGTACGGCCGTCTCCGAGGATCTGGGGTTCGAGGTGTTGCGTGAAGGCGCCGATCTTCGCGTGATGCTCGGACCCGAGCAGTTCAATCGGCTGGAAGAAGCCGACGTTATCTTTGCGCTGGATCGTAGCGCCACCGGCAGCGTGTACACCTCGCCCACGTGGCTGCGACTGCCGGCCGCACAGGCCGGTCGAGTGATTCCCTTCGACTACTACAAGGCCGCGGGATACGCCTTGACCGCCAAGGTGCTGGTCGACGACTTGGCGGCCGGGGTCAAGCGCTAGAACTACCTTTTCAGCAGGGCGCGGATCGCGTCGACCACGTCGGTGGGCGCCTCCTCTGCCATGAAGTGACCTGCGGACAGCGTGCGGTGCTCGAGATCGGGCGCCCACGCTTTCCACAGGGCCTCGGCGTCGTAGCCGAGCATCGAACCCCAGTCCTGCTGGATGGCGGTGACCGGCATACGCAGCTGGTGGCCTGAATCGCGATCAGCCTGATCGTGTTCGACGTCTATGCCTGCCGACGCGCGGTAATCGGCAACGATCGACGGCACCGCCTCCCTCGAGGCCCGCAGGTACTCCGCTCGCACGTCGGCCGGAATTGCTTCGCGATCAGTCGTCCAGACGTCGAGAAAATACTCGAAGAACGCGTCGGCGCTGGCGCTGATCATCTGTTCGGGGAGGCCAGGTGGCTGAGCCATCAAGTAGAGATGGAATGCCACGGCCGCATTCGATCCATGCAGGATGTCCCACATATCCAAGGTGGGCAGCACGTCCAGTGAACCGAGGTGTGTGATCACATCTGGATGATCCAACCCGGCTCTGATGGCAACCAATGCACCTCGATCGTGGCCGACGAGAGCGAATCTCTCGTGTCCCAGATTCTGCGCCACCTCGACGACGTCGGCAGCCATTGTTCTTTTGGAGTAGGTGTCGGGGCTTTTCTCGACAGGCTTGTCGCTGGCTCCGTATCCGCGGAGATCCGGGCAGATGACGGTGTGATCCGACGCCAATTCGGTGGCCACGTGACGCCACATGAGATGGGTCTGAGGAAAGCCGTGAAGAAGGACGAGCGGTGCGCCGCTTCCGCCGATCGCGAGGTTGAGCCGCACGCCGTCATGGGTGGAAATCTGCTGGTAGTCGAAGCCTGGGATGGTGATCGTCATCGGTCGCTCTCGTTTGTCGGGGTGATGCCAATCAGCATCGCCGCATTCGATGAGCATTCGATGAGCGCGATAGCGTGGGGACATGCGAGACCACACAGTTGGAAGCCCGGTTTTCGGAGTGCTGGGTCCGGTGGTCGCATGGAATAACTCGGGAGACCTGATCGATCTGAAGGGTCCACGACACCGAGCTGTCCTCGCTCGCCTGATCGTTGCCCGCGGCCGTGTGGTTCCGGTGGACGTGATTGTCGACGACCTCTGGGTCGATCCTCCGGCCGGAGCGACCAGCGCACTACGTACGTTCGTCTCGGCGCTGCGACGTGCGCTCGAACCCGGTCGTCCGCCTCGAACGAAGCCGAAAGTTATTGTGACGGAAGGGCGCGGCTATGCCATTCAGGCCGCACCCGAAGCGGTCGATGCCTGGAAATTCGAGAGCCTGGTGCGTGAAGCCGCTGAGTCCACACCACCGCAATCACTCGAACTACTCCGAACCGCCCTCGAGTTGTGGCGAGGGCCGGCATATGCGGACTACACCGAAGAGTCCTGGGCTCGATCGGAGCGATCCCGCTTGGAGGAACTGCATCTGACAGCCGTCGAACGCTTGGCCTCTGCCCAACTGGATCTCGGGCTGGTTACGGAAGCGATTCCCGATCTGGATGCCCATGTGACGGAACACCCTTGGCGAGAAGGTGGTTGGAGACTGCTAGCTCTTGCGCTGTACCGTTCCGACCGTCAGGGCGACGCCTTGGCAGTCCTGCGTCGAGCGCGAAAGTTACTCGCCGACGAACTCGGCATCGACCCTGGTCCACGGCTGGCCGACCTCGAGTCCGACATTCTTCGACGAGAGGGGCATCTGGATACTGGAGCGGAAGAGCAGATCTTCAGTCAGGTGTCTGCAGCGTACGACCGAACCGTAGCGGCGGGATCGAAGTCGAGATTGGAGTCCACTGTCGGCCTGCTCCGAAGTTTGGCAGTTGCGGGTGGAAGCGGACTGGAGGCTGCTCGAAACCAGCGACTGGCAATCATCAGTGCCGCTGAACAATTGGACGACGTCGAACTCACCGCACGGATTATCGGTAATTACGACGTGCCTGCCATCTGGACGCGATCCGACGATCCGGGGCAGGCTGCTCAGATCGTCGAGGCCGCTCAGCGCACCATCGATCGACTTCCTGACGGGAACGACCTCGCTCGGGCAAGACTCTTGGCGACAATCGCACTCGAATCACGCGGACTTGCCGGCGACCCCGGACTCGAACCTGCCCGCGCTGCCGTTCAGATCGCCCGCTCCCTCGACGACCCCGGACTTCTTGCCTTCACACTCAACGGGTTGTTCATACAGAGTTTCTGGCGAACTGGTCTGGCTCCAGAGCGCGACGCCATCGGGGGTGAACTGATAACGCTCTCCGCTCGGCACGATCTGGCCACCTTCGAAATTCTCGGGCATCTCGTGCGTATGCAAGCTCTCGGCGCACTCGGGCAATTCGATGCCGCCGAACAACATGCCGACGCAGTGGATCGATTGGCCGGACGTCACGAGCGTCCCTTGGCAGCGGTATTCACCACCTGGTTCCGCGCGATGCGAATTGCCGCCACAGGCGCGGACGTGTCGCACTGCGAGGAGCTGTACGAAGCCGCGGCGGTCTGTCTTCCCGGTTCCGGCATGCCCGGCCTCGAGGACGGAATTCTCCCGCTGGCAATTCTCGCACTCCGAGTCTGGCACGGCGTGCCGGCGGCCTTCGACGCCGATACGAACTGGGGCCAGTACGAGCCCTGGGCTCGGCCACATCTTCTTCTCGCGCAGGGGAAAGTGAACGAGGCCGCAGAAGCGGTGCGCGCGTTGCCCAACCCGCCGAACGACCTACTTTCCGAAGCGCTGTGGTGCCTTATCGCAGCAGCTTCCGTCGCGGTCGGTGACCGTCAGGTCATGGAACGAGCGCGGGCTGCTCTTATGTCTGCTGAAGACGAAATTGCCGGTGCGGGCAGTGGAATGCTCACTGTCGGCCGGGTCTCGGACCATCTTGCGGGGCTTAACGAGCACACCTGAGGTCCCGGTCGGTGATCGCCGCGGACGGGATTCATCCGCGATGGGTGATGTCTTCCCTAAATGGGTACTCGAGACTTAGAGAGGGAAGTGCTTTCTCGTCGAAAGGAACGCTGATGACTGCTCCACCACGAGAACCCGCCGAACACCCTGTCAAGCAGGGGTTCGCGGTCGGTACGACGTTCGCGGCGGCGATTCTGCTGCTGACAGCCGGCATCGTTGCCCTGCTGCAGGGGATCGCTGCTGTCGCCGACAACAATCTGTTTGTCGTCGGAATCAACTACACCTACAAGTTCGATATCTCGACGTGGGGTTGGATCCACATAGTTCTGGGCATCATCGGAATTGTGGTCTCCCTTGGCCTCTTCACGGGTGCGGTGTGGGCAAGAGCGTCGGCAATCGTGATTGCGTCACTCTCCATCATCGCGAACTTCTTGTGGCTCCCGTACTACCCGATGTGGTCGATCCTGGTGATTGCGCTTGACATCGTGGTCATTTGGGCAGTCGCAACGTGGGATACCGCGTAGATCATCGCGTCAGAAACTGTGGCCCCGGCTGATTCCCCCAGTCGGGGCCACAGTCATGTGAATGTCGATCAGTCTGGGAGTCTGCGTAATTCGGCGACGGTCAGTCCCAGCGAATCGAGCCGTGCCATGATGCTCCGCATGGCGCTGTGATCGGCAACGGGACCGTACAGGCTGGTGTAGCCACCGGCGGTTGGTGCCACACTCAATTCGGGGAATGCGGCCTTCACGCGATCCGACACTTCGCCGTCGATGAGAAATTGGTAGCGAGTGGGAGCAGTCATCGTTTCTCTCTCCCATCACACGTGTTGCGCATCGATTTAGTCTGTACCCATTTATTTTTACGTTGCCGCGCGGTGAATACGTCATCCCCTTCGGGTGAATGCCGGACATGCGGCCACGACGTCTCATCGGGACAGCATCCTCTTCCAGGGTTCTCGCTGGTGTTCATCCTTTTTGTGTGAGGTCGAATCCGACTGTTTTCCCTAGTCTCTAGCGGGAGAGAGAAGAGGCCGAAATGGGTTCTGTCATCGGAGATCTGTTGCCACTCGCGTTGGGAGTGGCAATCTCGCCGATTCCGATCATCGCGGCCATCCTGATGCTCCTGTCCAAGCGAGCAGGAAGTACCAGCATCGGTTTTGCCTTGGGTTGGTTACTCGGAATCGTTGTTGCAACAGTAATATTCGTTCTGCTGTCGAATCAATTGGAGAAATCCTCCGATTCTTCGGCTGGTGTTTCGTGGATCAAGATCGCCTTGGGTGTTCTCCTGCTTGCTTTCGGCGCAAAGCAGTGGCGCGGACGCGGCGGTGAACATGAGACTCCCAAATGGATGCAGGCCATTGACGACATGACGGCAGCCAAGGGATTCGGCCTCGGATTCGCACTGGCCGCCGTCAACCCCAAAAATCTGATGATGTGTATCGCCGCAGGTGTCTCGATCGGTGCTGCATCGTTGCCGACCGGGCAGGTAGTCATCGCCGTCGCGGTTTTCACCGTCATCGCTGCATCGACTGTCTGTCTACCCGTGATCGGGTATCTGATCGCGGCGGATCGTTTGCGCACCCCGTTGGCAGAGTTGAAGGTCTGGCTGCAGGCGAACAACGCGACGGTGATGAGCGTGCTGATCCTGGTCATCGGAGTTGTGCTGATCGGCAAGGGAATCGGCGGATTCTAACCGAGCGGAGGTAGTCATGGGGTCGTTGTTGTTGCAGCAGATTCCGCTGGCGCTCGGCATCATCATGAGCCCACTTGCGATAGTGGCTGTAGTCGCAGTGTTGTTCTCCGAGCGGGCGCGGATCAACAGCATCGCGTATCTCGTCGGATGGTTCCTCGGAATCATTGTGTCGCTGGCCGTCTCGTTTGCAATTTTGACAGCGCTGGAAGTTCATCAGCGGACACACCCGCCGCTGTGGGTACCTATCCTGCACTTGATCCTCGGAACGGTACTTCTGGGCGGGGCCTGGTTCGTGTACACCCGTAGTCATCGGCGGATGCAGGCAATGGCGGCGGCAACCGGACCGGGTGACATTGCCGCGGCGGCCCCTCAGTTGCCGAAGATGCTGCAATCGGTGGAACATTTCTCACCGTGGCGCTCCGGTGTTCTCGGCTTTGCTCTCTTCGTCCTCAATCCCATCGACATGTCCTGTGCCATAGCAGCGGCCATGAATTTTCGATTGAGCAGCGCAGCACCGTCCGCGGAGTGGGCATCCGCTGTTGTGTTCGCGCTGGTATCGGCTAGTTCGGTCGCAGTTCCGGTCGCGCTGCTCCTGATCAAGAAGGAGAAGGCAACAGAGCCGTTGCAGCGTATTCGGACGTGGATCGCCACCAATACCCATCTGCTGAACGTCGGACTGCTGATCTTGATCTCGGCAATGCAGATAAGCAAAGGGATCCAAGGACTATGAGCACTCGACACACGCACACCCCGCTTGTCTTCGGTTCGCTGGCCGGCTATCAACGTGCGTGGCTGCGGCCCGACATCATCGCCGGGCTCACGGTCTGGGCGGTGCTGGTGCCGGAAGCCCTGGCATACGCCACCATTGCCGGCGTCCCACCCGTTGTGGGGCTTTACGCAGCAGTGCCCGCGCTGGTTCTCTATGCGGCCGCTGGTAGTTCACGCCACCTTGTTGTCGGTCCGATGTCGGCAACCGCGGCATTGTCTGCTGCATTGATCGCTCCATTTGCCGGTGGCGACGACTCACGTTTTGTTGCCCTGTCTGTCGGACTTGCCGTCGTCACCGGTCTGGTCGGGTTGCTCGCCGGATTTGTGCGGCTGGGATTCATCGCCTCGTTCATCTCCGAACCGGTGCTCAAGGGGTTCATCGTCGGATTGGCGCTGACCATCATCATCGGGCAAGTTCCGAAGCTACTGGGCGTCGAGAAGGGCGAAGGTAATTTCTTCGTACAAGCCGCGACGGTTGTGCGTGAGTTGGGGAGCGTCGACGGGCTCACGGTCTTTGTCGGATTACTCAGCCTGACTTTGGTGTTGGCGGTCAAGAGGTGGTTACCGCTGGTTCCAGGGTCACTCCTGGTCGTTCTGCTGGGCATCACGGCGGTTGCACTGTTCGGCCTCGACGATCGGGGCATCGACATTGTCGGCCACATCGACGCGGGGCTGCCGAGCGTCGGGCTACCGGAGGGAGTGCGAGCCGAGGATTACCTGGACTTGATCGGACCGGCCATCGGCGTGCTGCTCATCGGTTTCGCCGAAGGTCTCGGCGCAGCAAAGACATACGCAGCCAAGGCCGGTTACACCGTCGACGCGAACCGGGAACTGACTGGACTCGGTGCCGCGAACTTGGGAGCCGGCCTGTGCTCGGGCATGGTGGTCAACGGCAGTCTCTCCAAGACGGCAGTCAATGGTGGGGCCGGAGCCAAGACGCAGGTCAGTGGGCTCACGGTTGCAGTGCTCACGGTGCTGACACTTCTCTTTCTCACCGGGTTGTTCGAGAAACTGCCCGAAGCGACACTCGCTGCCGTGGTGATCGCCGCCGTGGTCGAGTTGGTCGACTTCTCCTCTCTCGCAGCGCTGTACCGGGTGTGGACCAAGCGGTTGGGCAGCATCTACGGCGTGGCGGCTCGTGCCGATTTCGCGGCAGCCGTAGCGGCTATGTTCGGTGTGCTGATCTTCGACACATTGCCGGGTTTGATCATCGGAATCGCCGTGTCGATGCTGCTGCTTCTGTACCGCGTCTCCAAACCGCATGTGGCGGAACTGGCCAAGAGCGGCTCGCGATGGGTGGACATTGCGTCTCACCCGGAATTGCAGCCTTCCGACGGCGTGATCGTCGTGCGAGTGGAAGCCGGCCTGTTCTTTGCCAACGCCGATCATGTTCGAGACCGGATCGACGATCTTGTCACCGACGGTACGTCCATGATCATCCTCGACGCCGAGACCTCGCCGTTCATCGATGTGAGCGGTGCGCAAATGCTCGAACAGTTGCGGGATTCGCTGGCACGGAAGAACATCGTGTTCCGGGTGGCCCGCGACGTTGGGCAGTTCAGGGACGTTCTTGCCGGTACGCCTGGTGGTGGTGTGAAACTCGATGTCTACCCGAGCGTCGCGGAAGCCATGGCTGATCCCAATGATCGCCGGAGTTCATGATCGACCCGAGCTCACGATCCTCGCAGCCAACGCCCCAGCGGCCCGTCGTCTTTGGCAACTGATCCCACGATCGTTCCGGCGACGACAACAATCGCGGAGAAGACGAACAACCAACTGATGAGGGTGAACATCACTCCGAGAAGACCGAATTGGTCTTGCGATGTGCGCGTGATCCGCGGAAGGAAGAGTGTGCTGGCAACGTGAAGGGCGCTCAGGCCGGTGGCCGTCAACAGTCCGGAGCCGATGCACATCCGGGTGGTCATCCGGTTTGCTGTCAGCAGCATCGGAACCAAGGTCCAGACCAGTGCCCATACGCCGTAGACGGCCGTGAATCCGAGCAATTGACCTACTGCGGGAATCGAATCCAACTTGTGACACACCGCCGCGATGGCAACCGAACCTGCGATGACAAAAACGACGGCGAGCCACCGCCAGGCTTGTCGGAGCGTGGCAATCGGTACATGCCAGATCCGCCCGTACATCCGACCCAGTGCTCGGGCATACGACGTCGAACTGATCAGCAGCATCAGCAGACCCACGATGCCGAAAGCTGTCGCGGATCCGGTGGTGACATCGCTCGGTGGGAATTCGGCGCCGAGATTGTCGCGCGCCGCGTCCGAGAGTGGTTGCAGACGTTGAAGCGTTGATGCGGCGATCATCACCGGCAGCAGGGACGTGAATGCCTGCGCCGCAAGGGTCATCGCACTGTCCACCAACCCGACTTCGACGATGTCGAACGTAACGCGCGATGCGAGCCGTCGACGTGGTGTGACGGTCACCCACACCTTCATGCGGTCGCGGGTGTCGTTGTAGATCTGCGGGGGCAACTGCATGCGCTTCGGGCGGCGCGTCTGCTCAGATGAGTCCGCCACGCCGCGCGGCTTTCAGAGCGTCGCGACGATTACTGACGTCGAGTTTGCGGTAGATCCCGCGCAGGTGGGTCTTGATGGTGTTGACCGAGAGGAACAGGGTTTCCGCGATCGATTCCGTGGTGTCGCCCGAAGCGAGTTCGCGCAGTACCGTGTACTCGCCCGGAGTCAGAATCGGAGCGATGGCAAGTTCATGTGGTTGCAGGTGTGACCGTACGTGTTCGGCAAACAGTTCTTGGTCTCCGAAATGTCCGGTGAAATCATCAAGGATTCCTCGCAGGGCGCGACCGTAATCGAGGAAGGGGCGCAGAAGGTTTCCGTGCTCGGCGGCGCGTAATGCGTCGTGCAGTGATCGAAATGCCTTGCGTGGTTGGTGATTGGCGGAATGAATGACGGATTGCAACACCGATGTGTAGATGCCGTGAGCGAGTAGTGGGTGTTCGGGTGATTCCACAGCGGCGGTCAGTTCGGCCTGTGCCTCGGTGAGCTTGCCGCCGGCCAGTCGCAGAGACGACAACGCCAAGTGTGCCTCGGTGGTAGCGCCGAATTGCTGTGTCGCGTCGTGTATCAGTCGGCTCGCCCAGTCCAATTCGCCCACCGAGAGGCAGACACTGACCACGGTGGGTAGCAGTGCGGATGTCGCGATCGGGAAGGTCCCCAGTTCGATGGCTTTGATCATGGCATCACGGATGTCCGCGGCAGTCGAGCGTCGATCGTCAGAGGTGTCGAGTCGACACAATCCGAAAGTGATGACACTGTGCCAGCCGAATGCGGGCATGCTGACGCCGAGAACATCAGCCTGGCGGCAGTTTTCGATGGTGGGGATCCGATACGGGAGATCCGGTGAACTGCAGAGATATGTGCCGAGGGCTGCTACCGATGTTGCCAACTCGTACTCCGCGGTGCCCATGAGATTATGCTCGCCAGCGTAGGTCAGGGCGTGTGTGATGTGGGCGATCATCGCTTCGATGTCGCCGTTCATGGCGGCCGAGAATCCGATACCGGTGAGGGCTCTCAGCACTAAACTGCTTCGGCCACGAAGCATTCCGAGTGCGGCGGCCTCGGTGTATTCGGTGCTTGCGCGCTCGAAGTCGCGGTCGAGGAAGTATCCGGTCGCAGTTTGCAGGTGTGCAAACGCTTCGATGTCGGAGTGAGTGCTGCGTTGCCGTTCGGCGTGCCCGGCGAATGCGGTGTCGAATCCCGCGCCGGCGTACAGAGCCTGCAGCTTCAACGCGCAGAACAGCGGGTCGCGATCCAGCCCGGATGACGCAGTTTCGAGGAAATTCAGGTACGTCCTGGCCGTAGTCACGTCACCGCTGTGGAGGGCTGAGGCGGCGAGGAGCATTCGAGTGCGCGGTGACTCGGATACGAGAGTAGGTACCGACTCGAGTATTCGGGTCAGATCGCTGCCGTATCCGTCCAGAACGAGCCCGAGGCCGCAGCGATCGAGGAAGGCGATAATACGTTCCGGATCACCGATGGAGGCTTCGAGTTCGAGTGCTTCGAGTTCGTGTTGATGCGCCTCGAACCACGTTGCGGCCTCATGATGCGCTCGGATACGTTCGTTCTGATCGACCCGGCGAAACTCTGCACGAAGGTGTTCGCGCAGCAGTGGATGGTAACTGAACCAAGTTGTGTGATCGGTTGAATCGGTGCGTGTGAGTGGCAAATTGAACTGAATCAGTGTGTCGATTTCTGTCACTGCGTCTTCGTCGGTGATCGCCTCTGCCAAGTCGACGGAAAATGCTTCGGCCACAGAGGTCTTGAGCATGAAGTTCGTGAGATGGGTGGGGAGTGCGGCCAAGACCTCGTCTACCAGGAAATCGGCAACAGGCCTGGGTGTGTGTGTGAATTCATCGACGGCATCCGCGGTGTCACCTCGTCCTGCGAGATAGGTAGCAGCCAACCGAACCACGGCGCCCCATCCCTTGGTGAACGATTCGATGAGCGCAAGCTGTCGTTGGTCCAGTTCGATGTCGTATTCGCCTAACAGCACGCTGATTTCGTCGCTGTCGAATGCAAGATCATGTGCTTCGAATCGAGTCAGACGACCGTCGAGGGCTAGGCGATGCCAGGTCAAAGGAGGTTCGTACCTGGCCGCGAGAACGATCGTGAGGTTCGGCGGCGCGTCCGCGAGAACCTGGTCGAGGGTGCTGATCGACATCGGATCGTGAAGGGCATGAACGTCATCGAGAATCAGCGTGATCGGTTTTCCGCTGGCCTCGATCGCCTTCATGAAGCGGGAGTGCCAGAACTGCGTCGGTGCACCGCACGCGACGGGTTCGACATGCGTGGCCAGTGCTTCGGCGAGGGAGGTGCACAACACTTGCGCGTTGTTCTCACGCTCCGCCAACGTCAGCCAGGAAACCGCTGCGGGAGCCTGTTTACGGGCCCAGTCGGCCAGCAGCAGTGTCTTGCCTGCCCCAGCAGGGGCGCACAGTAAGTTCACCGCGCGAGCGTGATGTGCGGCTGAGAGCTTGCGATGCAGACGGGGGCGCGAGATGACATTGGAGATCGCCGACGGAGGACGGAAGCGGTTCTCGTTTTCGCGCGCGGCTATACCTGGACCCGACAATCTAGCCGTCGAAACGGATGCACGAACCGAGCTGCTCATCAAACTCCTGAAGTTGGTGAGTGCGACGCGGTGTAGTCCCGTTACGGCAATTACCCAAACCGGACGTTTGCTAATCAGCGGGCAAGAAGATGGTGACCAAGGTCCCGGTGCGAGGTATATCGGCCATTTCGGATTGTGGAACACTGTGAACGGTGAATCGGAAGTCGGGAATCGTTCTTGCCGCAGGCGTTGTTCTTGCCGTGGCTGGTTGTGGTTCGGCGGCGTCACCTGCAACTTCGCCTTCGGCGCCCGTCGCTTCTGCCGAAGCATCCACGTCATCAGAGCCATCGGTTGCCCCGGCTCGGTCGACTCCTGAATCCGAGCGGGCGTTGATCGCGGCCACCAAAGCCAACGACGTGGAGGCGGCAACCGCCCTGATCCTCGCCGGTGCCGACGTGAACGCCAAGGATTCCATTCAGGATTCGGCCTTCCTGTACGCCGGAGCGGAAGGTTTGAACCAGATTCTCGCGTTGACGCTCAGTCACGGAGCGGATGTCCGCAGTGTCAACCGATTCGGTGGCACCGCTTTGATTCCCGCCAGCGAGCACGCGCACGTCGACACGGTTCGGATGCTGATCGCGGCCGGAGTGCCTGTCAATCACATCAACGACCCGGGGTGGACGGCTTTGCTCGAGGCTGTTGTCTACGGTGACGGTTCGCCGCGCTACCTCGACGTGATCACACAGCTGCTCGACGCCGGGGCGGATCAGGAGATCAGGGACGCACGCGGACGGACAGCGTTGGAGAACGCGCAGAATCTGGGACAGGCCGATGTTGCTGCGCTGCTGACTTCTCGGCGCTGACGGAATCAATACGGAGTTCTGACCCGTCGGTTTTCATCGGTGGGATGGGGGTATTCCGCTGGGCGTGATGTCTCGCCCGAGCTGATCGCCCATCCGACTCGAAGGAAACACATGAAGATTTCCCGTGTATTCACCGCAATTCTGTCGGTAGTGGTGGTGTCGACTGCTGGAATCATCCTCGGTTCCGGCGGCGCGAGTGCCGCGCCCCAGCCAACCGTGGTCCTGGTCCACGGGGCTTTTGCCGACGCAACAAGCTGGGATGGTGTGGCCGCCGATTTGCGTTCGCGCGGCTATGAGGTTGTGACTCCGGATAATCCGCTGCGGGGGCCGTCGTACGACTCGGCAGTGATCGAGAAGACCGTCGCGGATATCGACGGTCCGGTAGTTTTGGTCGGACATTCGTACGGGGGCGCCGTGATCACCAATGTGCACGATCCCAAGGTGCAGTCGATGGTGTATATCGCGGCTTTTGCTCCGGTGGAGGGTGAGCCGGTCCAGATCACGATCGATCCCATTCGGTTCCCGGGCAGCCAATTGCTACCTCCCGCACTGGGGTTGAAGATCGTCGACGACGCTCACGCGATTGGCGGTAAGAACGTCGACGGATATGTGACCGACGAGTACTTCCATTCGGTTTTTGCGCAAGATGTTTCGGACGAGACGGCGGCAACGATGTTGGCGCATCAAAAGTCTGCGGCGCTCTGGGCGAACCTTGAACTCGGCGGTCCGCCGTCCTGGGCGAACACACCGACGTGGTACCTCGTGGCTGGTAACGATCGGGTGATTCCGGCTACCGCACAACGGTTCATGGCAAACCGGATGGGCGCGACCACCAGCGAACTCCCGACGTCTCACGCTTCGCTGGTCTCGCAGCCGGGTGCGGTCGCAGACGTGATCGTGGCGGCCGCTCACAGTTAAGTGTGCGACCGCCACGACAGTAAGGCGGGTTAAGCGGAAACGATCACCGAGGAGCCATGGCCGAAGAGGCCTTGGTTGGCGGTGATGCCGATGCGGGCGCCTTCGACCTGACGGCCTTCGGCTTGTCCGCGCAGCTGCCAGGTGAGCTCGCACACCTGCGCAAGTGCCTGGGCGGGAACAGCTTCACCGAAGCAGGCGAGGCCACCGGACGGATTGACCGGGATGCGGCCACCGATGGTGGTGTCGCCTGCACGCAGGAGGTGTTCGGCTTCGCCGCGCTTGCAGAGTGCAAGGTCTTCGATCCAGTCGAGTTCGACGGACGTGGCGAGGTCGTAGACCTCCGCGACGTCGACGTCCTCCGGGGAGATGCCGGCTTCTTCGTACGCCGCGTAGCCGATGGATTCCTTGAACGTGCGCTCCGGAGCCGAGACCGCAGAGCTGGAGTCGGTCGAGAAGTTCGGCATGTCCATGATCGTCTGCGGGAACGTCGGAGTGACCGTCGAAATCGCCTTGATGCGAACAGGTTCCGCGATGCCCATCTTGCGGGCGTATTCCATGGACGTCAGCAGGATGGCTGCGCCGCCGTCCGAAGTGGCGCAGATGTCGAGGAGGTGTAGCGGGTTGGACACCACGGGGGATGCCAGCACGTTCTCGACGGTGACTTCCTTGCGGTAACGCGCGTTGGGGTTGCTCAGTCCGTGCTTCGCGTTCTTCACCTTCACGTTTGCGAAGTCCTCGGCGGTGGCGCCGTACAGATCGATGCGTCGACGCGCATTGAGTGCGAAGTACGCCGGGTTGGTCATGCCCATGAGGCGGAAGCGCAGCCAGTCCGGGTCGTCCCAACGCTCACCGGCGACGGGAGCGAGGAAGCCCTTCGGCGTGGTGTCTGCGCCGACGACCAAGGCAACTTCGCTGAGGCCGGCCAGGATTCGGGCGCGAGCTGTGTCGAGTGCCTGCGCACCCGTCGCGCACGCTGCGTACGACGTGGCGACGCGAGCGCCGTTCCAGCCGAGGGCCTGAGCGAACGTGGCTCCGGCGACGTATCCGCCGTATCCGTTGCGGACGGTTTCGCCGCCGACGATGAAGTCGACATCCTTCCAGTCCACGCCGGAATCAGCGAGGGCGGCGCGTGCGGCGGCAACGCCGTACTTCACGAACGACTGGCCCCACTTGCCCCAGGGGTGCATACCTACACCGAGTACTGCGACGTCCTTGCTCATGACTGCGACTCCTGATCAGCTGCGGCGACAGGCTTCCAGCGCCACGTCGTACGAACTCCGGTTTCGTCGGTGTACAGCGGCTCGACAACCAATTCGACGGTATTACCCACCTTGAGATCGTCGACGCCGAATCCGTCGGCTACCTGGCCGAGGATGACGATGCCCTCGGGCAATTCGACGGCGGCCAGTGCAAACGGCACGTAAGGGTCGGAGCTGGGGATGTACGGCGGCGGCGGCTGGTACTGCGCGTCGGTGTACGACCAGACCGTGCCCCGGCGGGAAAGTTCGACGTCGCCGAACTCTTCACCCGAGCAGCTCGGGTTCTTGCAGAACGTGGTCTCGCGCGGGAAGGAAATGGTGCCGCAGGATTGGCACTTCGTGCCGATCAGAGCAGGTTCGGGGCCGGTAGTGAACCAACCCTCCACCGCAGGTGTCACGCTGCCGCTCGGTGCCGACGTTGCAGTCTCGCTCATGCAAACCTCATCTGGTGGGCGTGCCGGATCCGAGGATCGTGGCTCGCTGTGCCGCTTACTGGAACAGGTTGCAGTATTACACGATAAGCAGCGCAGATGGGGCGAAATTTTCGGTCAGTGGGACGCTTTCCAGAGCTTTCGACGTGGTGGTTTCACCTGGCCTGCAGCTCCGACAATGGACGACACTTCACCCTGGTCGAGGATCTTCTCCCGAACGCGTCCGTGCGCGACGCCGCGATCGACTTCGGCTTTGTCGATGGCATGCCAACCGGCTCGATCGACGACGCCATTCTGTCGCGCCCGGGCCAGCCGATCGAGGGCAGCAGTGTCGGGCGCCGGGGTACGCAGACGTCCGTGGTTGAAGTCGTCGACGAGCATCCGGACGGTTTCCTGTGCGCAGGATTTGTTGGTGCCGATGAAGCCGCTTGGTCCGCGCTTGATCCAGCCCGTCGCGTACACGCCGGGTGCGTCGCTGACGCGGCCTCCCTCGTTCGGGATAACCGAGGCGCGCTCGTCGAATGGAACACCCGCGATGGGTACACCGCGGTATCCGATGGACGTGAGTACCAGGCCGGCATCGATGGTTTCCGTATCTCCGGTGGGTTCGATGCGGACAGTCCCGTCGGCGTCGACAAGCGTGTTGCGCTCGAATTCGATCCCACTGACGCGGTCCTCACCGGAAATCTCGGTTGGCGTCAGTAGGTAGCGCAAAGTGATGCGTTTGCTTCCGACTTCGACATGATCGCGATTCTTCAGCGCTTCGAGGAGTCGGAGTTTCTGCTCGACAGCGTGCGGCAGTGAGTCGGCTTTCTCGGTGATCGGGTCGAGAACCATGTCGTCCGGGCCGACGGACAGTTCGATATCCGGTAGCGCCAACAGGCCGGTGAACTCGGGAACGGTGAAGGCAGACTGCGCAATTCCGCGTCGGCCGACGATCACTACTTCTTCGATCCGACTCTTCCGTAACGCTGCGAGCGCGTGAGCAGAGATGTCGGTGCCGGCCAGCTTTTCGGGATCTGCCGTCAGAATGCGGGCAACGTCAAGTGCGACGTTGCCGTTTCCGATGATGACGGCCCGCCGATGTGAAAGGTCGAAGACATCGTCGACATGATCGGGATGACCGTTGTACCAGGCCACGAAATCGGTGGCCGACGCAGTTCCGGGGAGGGCTGCGCCCGGGATGCCAAGGCGGCGATCGGATGAAGCGCCGACTGCGTAGAGAACGGCATGGTGGTTCTCGAGAAGTTCGTCGTGAGTGAGGTGTTTACCGATCTCCACATTGAGGTAGAACTCGAAACCCCGCTGCGCGGCGATCTTGTCGAACAGTCGCGTGACCTGCTTGGTCTTCTGATGATCAGGTGCCACGCCGGCGCGAACCAAGCCGTAGGGAACGGGTAGCCGATCGAAGACGTTGACCTGCACACCGGGTTGCGTGAGCAACTCGTCTGCCGCGTACATCGCGGACGGACCGGAGCCGACGATCGCAACTCGCAGCGGCGGACGCCCCTGGTCGATAGTCGCGGCTGGGATCACCTTGGCAAGTAACGGGCGGGGCCGTTGCTCCTTGTAGAAATCTGCGTTGATCGAGAGGAAAACCCGCTGCGGTTCAGCCAGTTTCGACTCGGGAACAATGGCGTCGACCGGGCAGGCCGAGACGCATGCGCCGCAGTCGACGCAGGCCTGTGGATCGATGTGCAACATCTCGGCGGTGAGGAAATCCGGTTCGTCCGGCGTCGGATGAATGCAATTGACCGGGCAGGCGTAGACGCACGAGGCGTCGCTGCAGCAGGACTGCGTGACTACGTGTGGCATGGCGGTTGGGTCCGATCTCGGATTAGGCGGCAGCGTTGTGTGCGCTGCGGTGGGGTTCGCTGCGGAAACGTGATGCGCGGCCGTCCATCTTGCAGGCCTTCCACACCAATCGCGACGCGCGGTTCATCAAACCCGTCTCTGTTGCGAGCATGCGGACGTCGCCGAAGTAGTTTCGCAGCGTCTGACGCGATTCCGGTAGCTCCCAGAACAGGTCCTTCTTGACGGACTTCGGGATGTCGAACTGCTTCCAGAATGTGTTGGGTGGAATCACGATGGCATCGCACAGGATTCGCATGGTGATCGGGAAGAGGAGCGACAGGACAAAGCGGCTCGGCCGCGACATCAGCGGGATGCGTCGGCTCAGAAGTTTGTGCGCAAACGAGATATGACGCGCTTCTTCGGCAACGTGAATTGCCATGACGGACGCCATGATCGGGTGGATATCGCCCCCGGAGCGCAGGATGCTCTTCTGGATGTGGTCGATAGGTTCCTCGCCTGCGAGGACACCCACGAAGAAGAGTTCAGGGAAGGGGCCGGCAGCAAGTGGGATGAACGGCGCCAGCATGCGCATCACGCGATTCATGCCCGGAGCGTCGGCGCCGATGCGGTTCACCATTTCCTGGAACATCATGGTGTGGTTGCACTCTTCGACGGATTCGTGAGTGCAGTAGCGTGCCTCGGCCGACTGGTTGGGAAGTGAAAAAACGTACTGCATCATGCCGCGGATCAGGATGTTCTCGAACTGCAGGCCGACCTTCGCGACGTTGGCCTGACGCCACATCCCGATTTCGATTTGTTTGTCGATCGGCTGAGCCTGGTACCACGGGTGGGCGCCGAGCGGATCCGTCTCAGCCGGGAGGATCCAGCGCGTATCGCCGGGCGTGACCGCGAATTCGGGGGCATCCCAGTCGATATCGAGATACGGATCGAAGTGCTTGTTCACGGATCCTTCGGATAGGAGGCGAAGTGTCTCGTTGTACGAGTCGTCGGATGCTTCCGCGTTCTTGTCGAACGGCGTTGTCAGCGTCATGTGCGTCTCCCTCTTTGTCGCGGTCACCGCTGGTCTTACGTGCGGTTTCGGTGGTATCGAGGGCCGGTTTGTGTGATCGCAGGCACTCGGTCTGGCTTTAATGTAACCGCAGGTATCAGGAAAAGCTAGTCCCAGACAGTTCTCGATCGACAAGCGGCATGAGCTACTGGTGAGTAGCTTTGTGGGTCGACGCTTTGCCTGCTGCTTCGTGGGCGTTTCCGCGATCTTCTGGCGTATGGGCGCGCAATAACTTACTGCTCGGTAATCTCGTCAACCTATAGAAAAGGACAGGCGATGACGATGATCAGCAGGCTGGTGGGCAATTTCGTGTTGAATCCGCCCACGAGGCTTGGTTCGCTGCTTCCGCGCCCCCGCGTCGACCTTTCGGAGAGAACCATCGTGCTGACCGGGGCGTCGTCCGGTATCGGGGAGGCAACCGCGCACATGTTGGCTGCTCGTGGTGCCGAGATGATCCTGGTCGCCCGAGGCACTGACGAACTCGAGCGCGTGCGTGACGACATCCACCGAGAGGGAGGGTGGGCCCACGTTCTACCCGCGGATCTCTCGAACGGTGAAAGCGTCGACGAACTTGCCGACGCGATAGCCGACCAGTTCGGGACCGTCGACGTGTTGATCAACAACGCGGGCCGCTCGATCCGCCGCAGTGCCGCCGATTCCGTAGAACGGTTTCATGATTACGAGCGCACGATGGCGCTCAACTACTTCGGTCCGGCGCGGCTGACGCTTCGACTCTTGCCGTCAATGCTCGAGGCCGGTGCCGGACATATTGTCAACGTCGGGACGTGGGGTGTGAGCGCCGGCGTGATGCCACGGTTCAGTGCGTATCACGCGTCGAAGTCTGCGCTCAGTGCCTTCGGCCGTAGTCTCGGCGCCGAGTGTCATGGCACGGGCGTCGCCGTCAGTACCGTGCAATTTCCACTGATTCGCACGCCGATGATTGCGCCAACCGCCGAATACGTCAGCCAACCGGCATTGACCGCGGAGCAGGCAGCGTCGTGGATCCTGCGGGCAATCGAAACGCGTCCGATCGAGTTGTATCCACGCTATGCCGGCCTGCTCAGGGTCATTGGCGCTATATCACCCTCTGCCACAGATGCATTCGTGCGACGTTCTGGAATCTGAAAGTACTCGCTGCCGAAGTATCGGGTAAATAAATGAGGGTATGGCGTACTTTGAAGACGGCGAATGCGCGCAAAACTTGATCGAGAAATGAAGTAGGGGAATAGCCAGTGGCAGACATTCGCCGGAAACCGGCGCGGGTCAAGAAGATTTCGCTGAGTGCTCGCGAAATTCTATCGCGGAACCCAGCTGTCTTGGCGGTCACTGCCGGAATTCTCAGCCTCGTGTGGATGCTCGTCGCAACCTGGTCGGTGGCGCGGGGTAGTGGTTATTCGGGAGAGTCGGCCGCGGACGACCCGGTTGTTCTCATCACGACAGTGCTCATTCTGACTGTCATGACAGTGGCCGCATGTTTCCGTCGGCGGCATCCGGTGTGGATGTATCTTCTGACTCTCGTCGGCACCGTCGCTTTGGCCCTGCTGCTCGAGGACCGAGTAGCAGCGGCCACTCCGCTGTATTGGTTTGCGATCATCGTCATGGCTGGGAGAACTACCGGAAGTCGCTTGGTACTACTGACGATTGCCGGAATGCTCGCTGATCTGTGGATGACGACCAGATTTCGACCGGGCGACGCTGGTGAAAGCATGACGCTTGCTCAGGTCCCGGCTGGGGATTTGCCAGAGTTCTTGTTAGCACCCGCGGTGAATATCATGACCAGCTACGCGGTCATGATCGTTATCGGGAAAGTTGTGCAGAGATATCGAGCTCAATCATCCGCCAGTGCCGCCGCCATCGAGCAAATGCAGTTGAACAGCGACGCGCGAATAAGCGATGCGATCACAGAGGAACGGCAGAATATGGCGCGTGAATTGCACGACGTCGCTGCTCATCACCTCACGGGTCTGCTGATCCAGGCGAGGTCGGCCGACAAATTGTTTTCATCCAACCCGGCGCAAGCTAAGGCACTGCTCGGCGGTGTCATCGACCATGGCGACCGGGCGCTGAACAGTTTGCGTCAAACTGTGGGGATTCTGCGGTTGGGCGAGGCCGATCCCAAGTACCCCCAACCGATGATCGCCGATATTCCGGAACTCGTGGAGGGATGTCGAGCGTCCATACCGTCCTTGGAACTCGATCTGGAGGATAGCTTCACCGAACTCGACAGTGCTGTGCAATTGTCCTCCTATCGCGTTGTACAAGAGGCATTGTCGAATATTCTTCGCCACGCGCCGGAAAGTTCCGCGACAGTGACTGTGCGACGTGAGCGCGATTCGATCAGCGTCGACGTCACCAATATTGCCGACAGAGGAACGCCCGCGACAGACGGTCAGAGTCTGGGAATCTCGGGGATGCGTGAACGCGTCACCCTTCTTGGCGGAACCCTTCTCGCCGGACCCAACGACAACGGTTGGACTGTAAAGGCAGTCATTCCCACTGCCGGCCAGATCATCGGATAGTTACCCCGCGGCAAATCGGGCAAGATTCAACCAGGACGTCTCTCGATGATCGTGTTGGCCTTCGTGTTCTCAGTGTTCTTCTTTCTCTCGACACGTTAGGCGAGTCGCTCATTCCCCTGTAGTAAATGCGCTGATGAGCTACGCGTTATTCATAACCTTCGGCAATGTTGTGCAGAACCACCGCGAAGAGTGTTTCTTTTGTCTCTTGACGAAGTCCGGAATCTCGATTCATAGAGGTGGCTTGAATGCGGGATCGCGTTCCTAATACTTTGGTGTTAATTCCTTTTGGTGAGGACATCTCGGGCTCATTTGTTTAAGGCCACCGCACGGTCGAACGTAGCGCTGCCGACTCCGTCGCGGGCGCCTCCTTGCCCCCTGTCCACCCGGTATCGATCCCGGTGGTTGCCATTGACGCCGGCATCTCTGGCATGATAGCTATTTAACGAGCGCTAAGTCAGTGGTTGGCTTGCGCAACATGATCTCGGTCCGGTGCCTGATGCATGCGTCTTGGGTGCCGGACCGTCTCAAGTGCACGTCCTCGAAGGGAACGAAGAAGATGACCAAGGCAGTGATTGTCGATGTAGTCCGGATCGCATCAGGCAAGGGCAAGCCAGGCGGGGCACTGTCCGGGACACATCCCGTCGAACTGTTGGCCCACGTACTTCGGTCGATTGTCGAGCGCAACGGCATCGATCCGGCGCTGGTAGACGACGTCATCGGCGGCTGTGTCGGTCAGGCCGGCGAGCAGGCACTGAACATCACCCGAACGGCCGTGCTCTCGGCCGGATTCCCCGAATCCGTGCCTGCCACTACGATCGACCGCCAGTGCGGATCCAGCCAGCAGGCAGCACATTTCGCCGCTCAGGGCGTTATCGCCGGGGCGTACGACATCGTGATTGCCGCCGGTGTCGAATCCATGAGCCGTGTACCTATGGGGTTCACCTCGATGGGTAAGGACGCATCCGGTCCCGGTATCGCCGCTCGCTACCCCGAGGGCTTGGTCAACCAAGGCATTTCGGCTGAACTGATTGCGGCGAAGTGGAAGTTCGACCGGGACACGCTCGACGCTTTCTCGGCTCAGTCCCATCAGCGCGCTGCGGCTGCGGCGGCGGAGGGACTGTTCGACAAGGAGATCGTGCCGATCTCGGTGACCAATGCCGCCGGAGAAACTGTTACGCACACCGTCGACGAGACTGTGCGCGCATCGACCACCGCCGAGGGCCTGGCCGGTTTGAAGCCGTCGTTCTACTCCGAGAAGTACGCAGCTCGTTTCCCGGAAGCACAGTGGTCGATCACTCCCGGCAACTCCTCACCGCTCACCGACGGCGCTTCGGCTGCTCTGATCATGAGCGAAGAGATGGCCTCCAAGCTGGGGCTGACACCTCGCGCCCGTTTCCACTCGTTCTCCGTGATGGGCGACGACCCGGTCTTCATGCTCACCGCACCGATCCCGGCCACCCACAAGGTCCTTGCTCGCGCAGGACTGAGCATCGACGACATCGACACCTACGAGGTCAACGAAGCATTTGCGCCCGTGCCACTCGCGTGGGCACACGAATTCGGTGCCGACCCGGCCAAGCTCAACCCGTGGGGCGGAGCCATCTCGCTCGGCCACGCACTCGGATCCTCGGGCACGCGTTTGCTGACGACGATGGTCAACCACCTCGAGGCCACCGGCGGACGCTACGGCCTGCAGACCATGTGTGAAGGTGCCGGCATGGCAAACGCCACCATTATCGAACGTATCTGACACGCAACATCTTTCGAAAGGGAATCACATGATCGTCAACGACAGCGTAGCCGTCGTCACCGGTGGAGCCTCCGGGCTCGGCCTGGCCACCGCCAAAGCCCTTCTCGCCGACGGCGCCAGCGTCGTCATCATCGACCTGCCGTCCTCCAACGGTGAGGCCATCGCCAAGGAACTCGGCGACCGCGTTCGCTTCGCTGCGGCCGACGTCACGGACGAGGCAGCTGTGTCGGCCGCTCTCGATCTCGCGGAGACCCTCGGACCGATCCGCGTCACGGTCAACTGCGCCGGAATCGGCAACGCCATCAAGACCGTCAGCAAGAAGGGCGCATTCCCTCTCGATGCGTTCAAGAAGGTCGTGGACGTCAACCTGATCGGCACGTTCAACGTGCTTCGCCTTGCTGCAGAGCGCATTTCGAAGACCGAGCCCATTGACGGCGAGCGGGGTGTCATCATCAACACCGCCTCGGTCGCAGCATACGACGGACAGATCGGCCAGGCTGCTTACTCCGCATCCAAGGGCGGCGTTGTCGGTATGACGCTCCCCATCGCCCGCGACCTCGCGTCGCTGCTGATCCGCGTCAACACGATTGCTCCTGGCCTGTTCAAGACGCCGTTGCTCGCCAGCCTGCCGGAAGAGGCTCAGGCGTCGCTCGGTACTCAGGTGCCGCACCCCTCCCGCTTGGGTGACCCCAGCGAGTACGGTGCACTCGCAGCGCACATCGTCTCCAACCCGATGCTCAACGGTGAGACGATCCGCCTCGACGGTGCAATCCGTATGGCACCGCGGTAATTTCGGAGACAAGATGACTGGCGAAGCGATGAGTGTAGATTCGGTAGCAGTGGACTGGAGGTCTTTTCCGCCGCTGTTGATGAGTGACATCCTGACGGCTTCGCTGGAACTGTTCAACGAGAACGGTTACCACGGCACAACTGTGCGGCAGATTGCCAACCGCGTCGGGGTAACCGTTCCCGCGCTCTACTATCACCACGCGAACAAAGAGGCCGTTCTGGTCGCGCTGTTCGACGTATCGATGAGCGAACTGAATACCAGAACCGAAGCGGCAGAAGCAGAAGCCGGAGAAAAACCGGTGGAGCGCTTTGCGCTGGTGGTCGAGGCGATCGTTCTGTACATGACTCATCGGGCGCATCACGCTGCGTTGGACACCGAGATCCGGCATGTCTCGCCGGAAAGCCGAAGCCGATACGCGGCCAGTCGCAAGCGACTCGAATTGCTGATGCGCAGGATTGTCGATGACGGTATGGCATCAGGAGATTTCTCGGTCACCGACACCGAAGAAACCGTCCGGGCCATACTCGGAATGGCTCAATCTTTACCACGTTGGTTCCAGACCGGTGGTCCGATGTCGCCGTCCCAATTGGCAGAGAAGTACGTCGACATCGCGTTTCATACAGTCGGGTATCGACCGTAAACGAAGGCGGGCAACAGGTTTAAGACCTGTTGCCCGCCTTGTGGTGTTTACCCTGTGTCAGAGCCGCGTGACGTTGAGTCCGCCGTCGTGGTAGTCGGCCCGCAGACGCTTCTTGTCGAACTTGCCGACACTCGTCTTCGGAACTTCCTGCACCACAGCCCAGTTCTCGGGAAGCTGCCACTTTGCGATCTTGTCCGAGAGGAACTCTTGCAGTTCGGCCATCGTTGTTGCCGAATCCGCGCGTAGGACTACCGCCACCAGCGGTCGCTCATCCCACTTCTCGTCGGGAATGCCGATTACAGCTGCTTCCGTGACATCGGGATGACCCATGACTGCGTTCTCGAGGTCGACCGACGAAATCCACTCGCCGCCCGACTTGATGATGTCCTTGGAACGGTCCGAGAGGCTGAGGAAGCCGTCGGCAGTGATGGATCCGACGTCGCCGGTCTTGAGCCAGCCGTCGTTGAACTTGTCTGCTGCCTCGACACCGTAATACGACGCCGTAATCCAGGGGCCGCGCACTTCGAGCTCGCCAACGGAGACGCCGTCGTGGGCAACAGTTTCGCCGTCATCGTCGATGAGGCGTGCTTCGACGGATGCGGGGAAGCGGCCCTGCGAGTATCGGTACTTCCACATCTCGTCACCCGTGATACCGAGCGGCGGGCGAGCCACGGAGCCGAGTGGCGAGGTTTCGGTCATGCCCCACGCATGCAGGACGCTGACGTTGTGATCGTCTTCGAACGCGTGCATCAGTGCCGGCGGAACTGCCGAGCCGCCGATCAGAACCTCACGCATAGACGAGATGTCCTGAGGATTCTGTTCGAGGTAGAGGTGCAGACCCTGCCAGATCGTGGGGACCGCGGCGGCGAACGTCGGCTTCTCGCTGGCGATGATCGCGGCCAACGGAGCCGGCTGGAGGAAGCGATCGGGCATGATCAGCGAAGCGCCGATCATGAACGCGGCGTAGGGAAGTCCCCACGACATCGCATGGAACTGCGGAACGACGGCAAGTGCGCGGTCGCCCTGCTTGAGGTTGGGTCCGTCGCTCATGCAGACCTGCATCGAGTGCAGGTAGATCGAACGATGGGAATACACAACACCTTTGGGGTCGCCTGTGGTGCCGGAGGTGTAACACATCGCGGCAGCGCTGCGCTCGTCCAGTTCGGGCCAGTCGAACTCTGTCGGCTGCTCCGCGATCAGGCCTTCGTACGTGTGTACCTCAACACCGGCGGGCGCTTCGAGGCCGGCGGCGGAAGAGCCCGTCACGATGATGTGCTTGACGGTCGTGAGCGAAGGCAGTTGGGGTGCGAGCAACGGGATCAGCGACGGATCCACGATGATCACGTGATCCTCGGCGTGATTGGCAACGTGGATCAGCTGCTCGGGGAACAATCGGATGTTGAGGGTGTGCAGGACAGCGCCCATCGCAGGAATGCCGAGGTACGCCTCGAGGTGCTCCGAGTTGTTCCACATGAACGTGGCCACTCGCTGATCCCCGTCGACGCCGAGTCCGCGCAGTGCGTGTGCCAGCTGGGCGCAGCGACGTCCCACCTCGGCATACGACGTACGGCGCGGACCATTTTCGGTCCAGGTCACAACCTCGGCGTCACCGTGGACGGAGGCTCCGTGCCGCAGGATTTGAGCAATGGAGAGTGGGGCGTCTTGCATCGTGCTCAGCATGGGCTACTCCTGGGTGTCATGCGATCCTGTGCTTTCCAGACCGGCCGCAATCGAGGTTGTGTGATGTCAGGCTAGTCATATCGCCGGGGCACCGTGTTAGTGACCCACTGCACACTCGAAGAACCATGCGATAACGAGTGCGCCCGGGTCGACGACGCCTCGAGCCGCCTCGCCGACATAGCTTGCGCGGCCCCGGCTGGCGACCATGACTTCCGTCGACTCGGCTCCGGCGCGGGCGGCTTCCGACGTTCGTTGCAACACGTCCGCGCGTACGCCGTCGAGTCGAACTCCTTCCTCGAGAGCGTCCACTGCGGGGGCAATCGCATCCACCATGGTCTTGTCTCCGGGGCGTGCTCCCCCGAGTGTGGTGATGTTGTCCAGACCTGCCCGTGCCGCAGCGGCAATGGTCGCGAGATCCAGTGTGCCCTCTCGGGCTACTCGGAAGAAATGACGGAACCAGATGCCGAACAGTGCTCCGGACGTTCCACCCGCATGGCCGAGATAGGCTTGCGAGATGGCATCGAATGTTGTTGATGCGGAATAGGTATTGCGCATCTCGGTCAAATCCAATTGTTCCAGTGCGGCCACCATGTTGGTACCGAAATCGCCGTCGCCGGCCCGTCGATCGAGATCGGTGAGGGCAGGTTCCTCGTCGAGTACCTTCTGTGCCCAATCGGCTACCCATGCCCCGATGTTTCCGTCGGAAGTCGGGGTTGTCGGTGCAGTGTACGAAGGGCCGAACGATTCCCGCGGACCCACAGCCGAGTAACTTCGTGCCGGCGAATTCGGCCAGGCCGGCGCGGCGCTCGGGGCGTCCCACAGTTCGAGGATCTGATCGTCGACGCGTACCAGGGTGATGGATGCGCCTGCCATGTTCATCGCCGTCACAAATGTTCCGACGAGGGGGCGTTCGATGTGAATTCCCTTCTCGGCTAGATATTCTCCGAGTTCCGCGAACAGCAACTGCAGTTCCAGTGGATGTGTTGCACCTAATCCGTTGACCAGTGCGATAACACGATCTCCTTCGGCCAGTTCGAGTGAGTCGATGATCGGATCGGTCAGTCGGCGTACCAGTTCGGGAGCGGGCAACGCGTCGATCCGTTCGCGTCCTCGTTCGCCGTGGATGCCGATGCCCAGTTCCATCTGGCCCGCGGGTAGATCGAACGAAGGTTCCGTTGCGCCGGGGAGCGTGCACGGCGCAAGCGCGACGGCCATGCTGCGTGCCGATTGTGCGACAAGGCGACCGATCCGGACAACCTCTGCCAAAGACTCGCCGCGCTCGGCTGCGGCACCGCATACCTTCTCCACGACGACGGTGGCTGCCGTGCCTCGGCGTCCTGGTCCGTCGCCGTCAGCTCGTTCGGTTGCCACATCGTCCTCGACGAGGACAACATCGGCATCGATGTTGTCTTCTCGCAGCAACTCTCGTGCGATGCCGAAGTTCATGACGTCGCCGGTGTAGTTCTTCACGATGTGGAGGACACCGCCGCCGGCGTCGACGGCTTTGCACGCCTCGTGAATTTGCAGAGCGTTGGGTGAAGTGAAGACCAAGCCGGGGCAGACTGCGGTCAGCATGCCTGCGCCGAGGAACCCGGCGTGCATCGGTTCGTGTCCGGATCCGCCGCCGGAGACGATGGCGACTTGTCCTTTGGGCAGCGGTTGTGCCCGTGTGAGGTATCCGGGGTCGGGATTCCACGCGATGTCGTCGGTGGATGCGATCAACCCGCGAAGTGCGTCGGGAACAAATGTCTTTGCGCTGCGCATGAACATCACTTCAGAGTAGGTCTAACGTCGAGTTCGGGCACGGGTGGTGATCGACGAGAGGTGGACGGCGTGAAACTGGGGTTGGTACTGGCCGGTGGCGGCGTTGCGGGAATCGCCTGGGAAACCGGTTTTCTACTCGGCGTTCAGGACAATTCGGCGGACGCCGCCGCAGCGCTGCTGGCAGCGGACGTGTTGATCGGCACTTCTGCAGGCTCCACCGTGACCGCTCAGATCGCGGGCGGTGCGACACTGCAGGAACTTTTCGACGCACAAACAGCGGAGGCGACGGGGGAGATCGATCCGAAGGTCGATGTCGAGGTACTCGGTCAGATGTTCGTCGACGCGATCGCAGGTTCCGCGGATCGATCCGAACAACTTCGTGCGCTCGGCGAGGCAGCGATGGCCGCCGACACCGTCGAACCCGCCGTGCGTCGTGCGGTCATCGAGGCGAGGCTGCGCAATCGGGCGTGGCCCGACCGGGAGTTGCGCATCCCGGCAATCAACGCCGAGACCGGTGAGTTGAGGGTGTTCGGCAAGTCGGCCGGCGTAGACCTGATCGACGCAGTCGGAGCGAGTTGCGCCGTCCCCGGTGTGTGGCCGGTGGTCACGATCGACGGGCGCCGATACATGGATGGCGGAATGGCAAGTGGCTCGAATGTTCATTTGGCTGCCGACTGTGATGTGGTCGTGGTTCTTTCACCCGCAGCCGATCCCGCCCCGAATCTTCTGGGCGGCAGTCTGCGAGAGGAAATCGACGCGATGACGCAGTCACGGGTACTGCCGATCTTCGCCGACGACGCCGTCGTCGAGGTGATCGGAACGAACTCCCTCTCGCCGGCCACCCGGCGCCCGGCAGCTGAACTCGGCCGCGAACAGGGCCGCCGAACGGCTGACGAGATCGCTGCGTTCCTGGTGACGGCATGAGTGGGGCCCGGATTGCCGTGGTCCTGCGTCCGGAGCAGTCGCCGGAGGATCTGATCCAGCTTGCCCGGCATGCTGATGAGTTGGGTATCGACGAGGTCTGGTTGTGGGAGGACTGCTTCTTCGGTGGAGGAATAGCTACTGCTGCAACTGTATTGGCCGCAACCACGCGGATGGGAGTGGCCATCGGTGTGCTGCCCACGCCCATGCGCAACACCGCGATCACGGCGATGGAGATTTCGGCGCTGGCCAGAATTCATCCGGATCGACTACGGGTTGGCTTCGGCCACGGTGTTCAGAGTTGGATGCGGCAGATCGGCGCCAAGGTCGAATCGCCGTTGACCCTCCTCCGAGAGCAGTTCGGAGCACTCGAGCGGTTACTACGCGGTGAGTCGGTGACGGTATCCGGTCGATACGTGAATCTCACGGACGTCAAGCTGGCGTGGCCGCCCGAGAAGGTGCCGCAGTTGCTCGTCGGCGCCACGGGGCCAAAGACCTTGGCGCTCAGTGGTGAGTTGGCGCAGGGCACCGTGCTCTCGGGTGGGACGACCCCGGAAGGCGTCCGCAGGGCGATCGCTCATATCGGAGCGCAGGATCTCGAGGTGGTCGTTTACGTCATCTGTGCATTTGGTTCCAGCGGTCGTGAGCGCGCCCTTGCCGAGGCCGCAGCGTCAGGGTGCGAGTCGCCGGCGGATGCGATTGCCGTGGGTACAGCGGCGGAGGTCGCGGAGGCTGCGCAACGGTGGGCAGACGCGGGCGCAACCACCGTGGTACTCCAACCGACCGTTGACGAGCCGGACGTCCGTGAGTTCATTCGCCTTGTCGCGCAGGAGGTTCAACCGCTGATGGTGTAGCTCAGGCGGTTAGTCGGGACAGAACCTCGTCGATGTCGGCAGTGCTCACGTCTCGATGTGTCACGAACCGAACCTTCCCGGCGACGGTGACGGCACCGACGTCGACAGCGGCGAGCTGAGCAACGGTGGCCGATGGATCGGCTGTGGCGGCGAGAACGATGTTGGTGGCGGGTTCGTCGACAGCCCAACCGCGCTCACGAAGCCCCGACGCGAGGCGCTGCGCATTGTCGTGATCGTCGGACAGTCGGGCCTGCGAGCGCAAGGCCACGATGCCGGCCGCGGCAAGCACGCCGCCCTGACGAATGCCGCCGCCGAGCATCTTGCGAATCCTTCGGGCCTCGGTGATCAGTTCGGGTGACGCGGCCAGTATCGAGCCGACCGGCGCGCCCAGTCCCTTGCTCAGGCATACCTGGACGGTGTCGGCGCCGGAAGTCAGTTCGGTGGGCGAAACATCCAGTGCAGCAGCGGCATTCCAGAGGCGTGCACCGTCGAGGTGAATCTTCAAGCCGCGTGATCGGGCCGCGTCGACCAGCGTTGTCCACTCGGCCGGATTCATGACGGCGCCGCCGGCGAAGTTGTGGGTGTTCTCGAGACAGAGCAACGTGGTGTTCAACGTGAAATACGGACCGGGGGAGCCTGCGGCCTTCAGAACCGTCTCGGGCCTGGGCCGTCCGGGCCCTCCGTCGTGCGGCAGCGCCACCGGCATGCCCTGGGCGAGCCAGGCAGCGGTGCCCAACTCGGACCCCAGGACGTGGGAGTGCTCCGGTGCCAGGAACTGATCACCACGGCGGAGGTGCAGCATCAGCGCAATCAGGTTGCCCATCGATCCGCTCGGTACCCACAGAGCCGCCGGAAAACCGAGAGTGTGTGCCACTTTTTCCTCGAGCGCCGCCATGGTCGGGTCGTGATCGAGGACGTCGTCACCGACCTCTGCGTCGGCCATTGCCCTGCGCATCTCTGCGTCAGGTTTGGTGACGGTGTCCGAGCGTAGGTCGATGTACGACGAAGTCATGGTTCATTCGATCAAGTCGCGTGATCCGGCGTCAAACTGCAGTGAGTCGGACGTGAGGGATCAGATTCCCGGCTCCGCGGCGATCGTACCGGCGGATACCGCCCGGCACAGAGCGTCGTGGTCACGTTCGGTTTGATCGGCGTAGAGCCGAGCGAATCGGGTGAGGGCAGTATCGACCGTGTCCGAGGTTCCCAGATAGCCGGAAATCAGTGACGCGCCACTGGTTCGGGCGTGTCCCTTCGCCAGTAGGCGACCGCAGATCGCGACATAGTCGGTCAGCGCTGCTGCGTCGATATTGTTCAGGTCCACTGAACCTTTCATGTTCCGGAACTGGCGGACGTAGTACTGGCGGTCGTCGACGGTGCACCAACCGAGCAGTGGATCGCTGACTGTCTGGAGGGCTTGCTGGTATTCCGCGACACGTCGTCCTTGGTGATCGTGCCAGGCCGAGTCGCCGTGCACGAACGGCGCAACAACGGATCGGCGAGCCTGTTTGAGCTGCAGGAATATGACGTCGTCCGGGATGCTCCCTTCACACAGGGCGACATAGGCTCGTAGGGCGACACTTCCGACGCCGACGACCCGGTGCGCCACGTCGATGACGTTGTATCCCGAGACCACTCGACGCCAGTGCGGTGCAAGGGTTTCGAGATATTCGTCGAGACCTTCCAAGAGGAAGTCGGTGTCCTGTGGGGTGAGTCGTGTTGTGAGCGGCGGGTTCTCGAGTAGTTGTCGTCGTCCGTGATCCTCGACGGTGAATCGGGGAACCGCGTGATCGCTGGTACGTCGGCGGGCGCGTTCCGCTGCGCGTTGGATCTCGGCGAGCAAGCCTGGATCGGTGACGTGGTCGGTCAGTCCGTCGAAATCGACTCGGTCGAAAGAACGATCGAAGAGTGGCCGCTCGGACAGCTTTCCCAGGTGGAGGCGATACGCGGACACACACGAGGTCGTCGCTGTTTCGCATTGAGATTCGGTGAGGCCGTTTTGTCGACCGGCCACCCAGATGCTCGCAGCCAACCTACGCAGGTCCCATTCCCACGGGCCTGGATGTGCTTCGTCGAAATCGTTGAGGTCTATGACAAGTTCGCGTTCCGGCGATCCGTAGAACCCGAAGTTGCCGACGTGGGCGTCACCGCAGATGACCGGCGTGATACCGGTGGCCGGGAGCGCCGCCATGTCCTCGGCCATCAGTCCGGCAGTCCCGCGGAGGAATCCGTACGGGGAAGCGACCATGCGCCCCACCCGAATCGGTACCAACCAGTCGAGTCTTCCCTCGTGGGCAGTGTTGACCTGATCGACCGGGTCACGTCGGTTCGGTGGTGGCGTCCAATCGCCAAGTGACGACCGTGCCACTCGTTTACGTAGACTCTTTCCGATCTTGCGCCGCTCACTGCGAGGGGTTTGACGCGCGCGCAGGGTCGCCCTGCCGTCCGGTTCGTTTTCGAGAGCCAACTGACCGGCAGGCCTACTCAGCGGGTCCATGTCGGGCTCTCTTTCGTCGGGCGTGCGAAACTCGCGCTCGATCTTATGCCCGCTGGAATTAGTACCGCGCGACGAGTTCGTTAACTACTCGCCTGGGCAATCAACTCGACAACGCGGTCGGCGCACAGGTCCGGATCGGGCATTCTCCCGATGCCGAGGCACTCGACGACGGTGAACGACGCATCCGGCATGTCCTCCACACCGAGCGCCCACCCGAAGTAGTGGTTCCACGCGAGTACGGCGCGGTGGCCGCTGTGCTGCGGAATCTCGTTGCCAAGCACAAGTACCGCGTCGAACGCCGGACCGTCGAACCAGATGACCGATTCGGCAAAGGCGGAGGCGGCGACCGCGACTACGTACCTTTGACAAGTGGATTCGCTCGGAATGGCGGTGTGTGCACGCATGCTCGCTCCTCCGGCTCGGTGGTGATCGGAGGGTTCCCCCTTGGTGCCGCCGAAGAAACGCCGTGCAGATTACGTCCCGGCCACAGATTTACGACGCAGGCGATGCCCGAGATGTTTTTTTGGGCTTCGCCGTTGTCGTGGGTGGCCGCGGAAATGAGAAGACGGTGTGCTTTCGGCCGCCCGCGTACCCGCCCATATAGTCGATGTGGATCGTCATACCCGCTCTGGCACTGCGGTATTGAGTCAAAGTAGCGGTTACGTTCCGCTGTGAATCGGGGCCGTGTGTTGTCGTCTTCACCAGCGTCGCCGATGAGTGCGAACCCGTTACCTACGGGGTCGGTGACGGTTGTCGAGAAGCTCAGTCGTCATGTTCGGGCGTTAGGTCCCGAACTGCGGCTCGTATGGACCGTTCACGAAGTTCGTTCTCTCTGCGCAGCTCACGGCGCCTACGGCCCGCCTCGAATCGTTGCCTCGCAATTGTTCCGGTTGGTCGGAGTTGGGGTACTTCAGCTGGTTTTCCGTCGCTGCCCATTGCCACCATCGTGAAATAGCAACTATTGGTGTGTCGAGATTTTCCGAGAAGAATGTCTTCGGTTTCGACTCGTATTCCGATTTCCATCGACGTGCGCCCGGTGTAATTGACGGAAGCGCTGAACGTGACGAGTTCTCCGACATGCACCGGTTCGCGGAACACCACACGATCCACGGACAGGGTCACGACGTACGTCTGGGCGTATCGACTCGCGCACGCGTATGCAACCTGGTCGAGAAACTTCAGAATCGTTCCGCCGTGCACGTTGCCCGAGAAGTTGGACATGTCCGGCGTCATGAGGACGGTCATGGACAGGGTTTGTTTTGCCGTATGCTGCGGTGCTTGCTTGGATTCAGGCAGGGAGATCGATTCAGACATCGAGTGGGCCTCTTGGAGTCGGTGGACGGTGAAGAGACCGTATCCGGCAAAGAGGGTTACCCGCGCGTTCGGAAGAGCGCGGTGTCAGAGTTCGGGACAGTGCCAATGTGGAGGATGTATTCGCTGGTGGCGACGGGGCCGGCCGCGCTCGACCTGAGATAGGGCGCGAGCGTCGAGCGGAGGTGCGCTGACATCGAACTCCAATTCCCTGTGCTTCGAACGGCCTCGCGAAAGTTCTTCAACGCCGGTGCCTGGTCGCACAGTTCCTCGACGGGATCCGATCCGGCAGGTAGGTGCCATTCGAGAATGCGTGATTCCGAACGAACCGAATCCAATCCCTTTGCTGCTCTCTCGAACTCCTTGGAGCTCGACCACGTCGTCGGCAGTGGTGCGATGCCGTCCCACGCAGAAGCTGCCTCGGTGCGAAGTGCTGCTGCCCACCCGTTCGCCGACCACGTTGCGACGCAGATCTTTCCGCCTGGCCGGGTCACCCGCATCATCTCTGCGAGGGCAATCGAGGGGTCGGGGCAGAAGATGATCCCGAAGATGCTGACGCAGGCGTCGGCACTCGAATTCGGCCAGGGTAAAGACTGCGCATCGCCGATCGTGAAGGTGGGTTGGGTAGTGCCGGGGTGGGGAATCCAGCGTTCGCGTGCAACCTCGAGCTGGCTGGCGGAGAGGTCGAGTGCGTGGACCGTCATACCGGACTGGGCCGCCGGGAGCGCAAAGTTCCCGGTTCCGGCGCAGACGTCGTACACCGTGCTCACGTCCCCGATCGAGCGCAGTGCCTCCGTCGATGCCGGTGAGAGTTGCTCGGCAAGAGGCGAATACGTCGCACCATTCCAGATTCCCTGTTTCACGACAAACTCCTTTCGACTGCGTCGATGACCGTATCGAGCGCTGCGCCCGCCGCGCGCGCTGCTTCGTCGGGGTTGCGTTCCTCGATGGCCGCGATCAAGGGTCGGTGCTCGTCGACGTGGAAACCTGGACCGACACTGACTGCGGACAGCGAATCCGTCACGGCGGCAAGGACTCCCCGGTAGACGTCGATCAGTGCGGAATTGTGGGACGCCTCGACGATCGAAAGGTGCAGGGCCATGCCGGCTTCGACAGTGAAGCCGCCGACGTGACCGGGGTGGGCATTCCAGGCTGCATGTATCCGCGCGAGATCTTCGGGGGTATGGCGCTGCGCTGCAAGTCGCGCGGCTTCGACCTCGAGTCCGCGTCGCAAGCGCAGTACGTCGAGAACGTCACCTCTGGCGAGCCTGCGCCTGAGTAATCCTTCCACCGGCGACGCCGCCAGGACGTAGACGCCGCCACCATGACGAACGGACAGAACTCCGGCGTGTGCAAGCGCCCGTACCGCTTCGCGCATGGTGTTTCGGGCGACTCCCAATTCCTCGACCAGTGCGGTCTCCGGCGGGAGTTTTGATCCGACGGGCCATCGACCGGTCGATATCGCCTCCTCGATCGCCGCGGCGACGATGTCTACCTTGCGTCCGGAATCGGACATGTGTGCCACCTCGGGTAAGTGGGTCAATGACTTTGTCCGAGGTTAGCGTGCGCTCACGAGTGGGTCAATGACTTGTGAACTATCCGCGTACGTCCAGGCTGCGGGCGTAGTGCTCCTTGAAAACCTCGAGATGCGCCCACGATTCCAAGCCGCTGACACCGTCGATGCCCCGGATTCGCTCGGACAAGGCATGGAGGTCGTTGGACGAGTTGGCGGCGACCGTAGCGATCACGTCGTACCGTCCCAGAGTCCGCGCGAGGAATTCGATTCCCGGGAGCGACTCGATCTCCGATACCGCGTTGTCATCCCGTGAGCCCAGATTGACGCCGATGCCCATCGCCAGCGTCCGGCCACCACCTCGCCGCTTGACGACGGCACCGACGCGCAGTGCCGTGCTCGAGATCAGATGATTGACGCGATTGCGCACAGCGCTCGGCGACAGGCCGGTGTGTTCGGCCAGCTCGAGAAATGGCATGCGACCGTTGCGCTCGAGCAGTTCGATCAAGGCGACGTCCGTCGAATCGAGTCGGATGTCGGCTTGTAAAGCGGTCTCGGGCATGAAGATTCCCTTGATGACGTCGACGTAGACCAGCGTGCTCACGGATCTGACGCCACGCTGTGAGCGGAGTTCGGCGATAGCGCGGTACAGATCGTCGTGGCTGGGCACCCGAAGTTCCGCGATCACGTTGTACTGCCCGCTGACTGCCGAGATGTACACGGCAGCCTCGGATTCGATCAACGCGTCCAGTACCGGGGTCATCGGTCCGGACACGGCGATCGACACGTGTGCGAGTGCCTTCAGGCCGAGAAGTTCGGGGTGTGCGACGGCAACCACGGACACCGTTCCCGAGTCGAGTAGTGCCTGCACCCTGGTGGACACTGCCGCGCGTGGGGCATCGACCGCCACGGACAGTTCGCGGTACGTCGCTCGCCCATTGCGTTGAAGAGCAGCTATGAGCTTGGAATCGAGATCGACTGTCATGGATGCCCCAACTTTTCCAGAGATTTTTCTGTATGAGCTTCCTATTAGAACAGTCGCATGTGGGCATAGATGATGTGGATAAGTGCAGAAATGCACGAAAACTTGTACAAAAAAGTTGTGTACCACCTGGTGTGAAACTTTGATGCATTGCATAGCTCCAGGTCAGGGCGTAGTTTTCGCTCAACACGCAGTGACCTGCACCACCATCTCGACGAAGGACCACCATGCGCAAGTTGCACACGCACGAAGCCTCGCCGCTCGACGCCACCGCCACGATCTTCACCGGCGCCAAGATCCACACCGTTGACGACAGCACGGCGGGAGCCGAAGCGTTCCTGGTGTTCGGAAACCGCTTTGCCGCGGTGGGGACACTCGAGGAATGCCGCACGGAGGCGCGACGCCTGAGCACTCGCACGACCGCGGTGGTCGAACTCGACGGCGCCACCGTCGTCCCCGGATTCGTCGATCCGCACGCACACCCGTTGATGTACGGACAGATGCTCAGCTGGGTGGACTGCGGACCGGAGAAGGCGCACTCGATTCCCGGAATCATTGCCCTGCTTCAGGAAGCGGCACTCACAGCTCCTGCGGGTGTCCCGATTCGCGGATACGGCTATGAGCACCGCAACCTGATCGAAGGGCGCCATCCGCTCAAGGAAGAGCTCGATCAGGTGGCCACCGATCGCGAGGTCTACCTCATGAACGCGAGCGGTCACGGCGGCGTCGTCAACTCCTTCACTTTCGACAAGCACGGCATCGATGCGAGCACTGAGAACCCGGCCGGTGGCGAGTTCTTCCGAGATGCAGACGGCGAGTTGACGGGTGAGCTGTCCGACGCCGCGTGCAACATCCTCACCGGTGTCAACGGTGTGAAGGTCGGCCATCACGGACCCAACTTCCATCTCGAGGACGAGCCGGAAGAGCACCTTCGCCAGCTGTCGGTCGCTCAGGACAAGTTCCTGGCCGGCGGCGTCACCACCATCGGCGACTGCCAGGTGACGCGTCGTGAATTCGACATGTACCTGCGTCTGGCCGAGCAGGATCAGCTCAAGACCCGCGTCAGCATGTACATGCTCAGCCATCTCCTCGATCACGTCATCGACACGGGAATGCACGGCGCCTTCGGCAATTCGCGGCTCGCGTTCGGCGGCATCAAGTTCTACGCCGACGGCACTCTCGGCGGCTGGACCGCATACTTCCCCGACGGCTACGTGGGCGACCCGTGCCGCACCGGGCAGCTCTACCATGAGCCGGCGGACTACTCGGAGCTCATTGCCAAGGCGCACTCCGTGGGTCTGCAGACTGCCACGCACGCTCAGTCACCGACGGCCATCGACATGGTGCTCGACGCCATCGAAGCTGCGCAGAAGGCTCACCCCGACGCCGACGCGCGTCACCGCATCGAGCACTGCGGGCTCCCGACGGCCGAGCAGATCGCCCGGATGAACCTGGCCGGTGTGTACCCGGTGAACCAGCCGCAGCACTACTACAACTGGGGCGAGGGCGTCACCGCTGCGATCGGCACTCCGGGTGAGCGGTTCAACCCGCTCGGGGAGTTCATCGCTGCCGAGGTTCCCGTGACCATCAGCTCCGACGCCCCGGTCGCAGAGCCCAAGCCGCTCGAGGCAATTCAAGCAGCCGTCACCCGTGTGACGCGTCAAGGCCATCAGCTCGGCTCCGATGCACTCCGCATCACCGCCGACCAGGCACTGCAGGCTCACACGCTCAACGGTGCACGTGCGCTGGGCCGTGAAGCAGAACTTGGCAGCATCTCGGTCGGCAAGCGGGCCGACTTCGTCATTCTGGGCGCGGACCCCCTCGAGGTTCCGGCCGACGCGATTGCGCAGATCGAGGTGCGGGAGACCTGGATCGACGGCGAACTCGCACATTCAGGTCATAACCACCTATTGTCGAGCACTTCGACCACCGAGGAAAAGTAATGAACCGAGAGCAACAGATCGTGAAGGCCCGCAAGGCGGGATTTGCAGCCTTCGTCGGTACAACCATCGAGTGGTACGACTTCTACGTATATGCCACGGCAGCCGCCCTGGTCTTCGGTGACATCTTCTTCCCGCCCGGAACCGATCGCCTGACCGGCGTTGCGGCGGCGTTCGCGACGTACGCCGTCGGATTCTTCGCTCGCCCGCTCGGCGGAATCGTGTTCGGACATGTCGGTGACAAGATGGGCAGGCGCACCGCACTTGTCGTCACACTGACGCTGATGGGTGCAGGCACCTTCCTCATCGGCATGTTGCCCACTTACGCGTCGATCGGGTTCTGGGCGCCGTTGCTGCTGGTTCTGCTCCGCTTCGTCCAAGGCTTCGCCGTCGGCGGTGAATGGGGTGGCGCGGTCCTGATGGCCGTCGAGCATGCTCCCGAGGACAAGAAGACTTTCTACGGCGGATTCGCTCAGCTGGGCAACCCGGCCGGCGCCCTTCTGGCCACCGGGTTCTTCAGCATTCTCTCCACCTTCGGCGACGACGCGCTGCGCGAGTGGGCCTGGCGTCTGCCGTTCCTGTGCTCGGCGCTGCTGATCCTCGTCGGCTTGTTGGTTCGCCTCAAGGTCGAGGAGTCCCCGGTCTTCGAGTCCGAGGTGAAGTCCGCGGACGTCCCGGAGATGCTGCCGCTCAAGTACGCACTGGTGACCAACTGGCGTCCGATCATCCTGGGCATCGGCATTCTGCCGGTCGCAGTCGGCGGCTACTACCTCGTGACGACCTTCATCACGGCATACGCGACCGACCCCGACGTCGGCTTGTCGGAGACGCTGATTCTCAACGCGCTCAGTGTCGCCGCGGTGGTCGAGTTGATCGCGACCCTGGGCGTGGCGTGGCTCGGCGACAAGGTGGGGCGCGTCCGCGTGGTCATCTGGGGTCTCGCTGCGGTCGCGATACTCGCCGCGCCGCAGTTCTTGGTGCTGAAGTCCGGATCCGTCTTCCTGATCTTCCTGACGTTTGCGGTCATGCGACTGGTGCTCGCTGCCACGTATGGTCCGATTGCCGCCGTTCTGTCGCAGATGTTCAAGCCGCAGGCGCGCTACACGAGCATCTCGTTGGCGTACCAGGGTGCAGGCGCGATCTTCGGCGGGTTGTCTCCGCTGGTGTCGACGCTGATGTACAAGGCAACCGGCAGCATCTGGCCGGTCATCGCACTGCTGATCGGCATGTGCATCCTGAGCATCGTCTGCCTGCTCTTCGCTCCGCAGCACGTGGACGAGGCGACCGACACCGACGGTGTGCGGCAGGGCCTGAACAAGGAATCGGCTTCCGCCTGACAACTGCAAACACGAAGCTGGGGCAGTACACGATTTCCGTGTACTGCCCCAGTTGTCGTTTCAGGTCAGTTGTCGTTCAGAGCAGGTCAGGCGCCGACGAGATGGCGATGAAAGTGATCGCTGCGTCGGTGCGCCTGGCTGAGATTCCTGATCTCGCGAAGCCAGAAGTGAGACGCCAGCGCATTGTTGTTGCCATAGCCGGTGCCGGACGTGTCTTCGTCGATCAAGGCGACAAGCGCCTTGATCAGGCTGGTGACCTTGAGGTTGTTGGTCTGAGAATGTCGTACCAGCAGGTCAGCAGCTTCGTCGGTGCTGCAGCGGTAGAGCGTGCAGACAATTTCGAGAGCCCGTTCGCGGAGACGGCCCGAATTGGTCGGGATCCGTAGTCCGTTTGTCGGAACACTGTTCGTCTGGTTGTTCGTGTTGTCGGTGTGAATCATGGTGTTGTACAAGGTATTCCTTTGAACCACATGGGTTTTGGACCCGTGCGGTGTGTAGCGCATGTTGATACTGGTGCAGTCGGTACGCGATTGGCGGCGGACTCCGTCGGAGTCTTCGGCCTGGTCAACAATCTGCGGGACTGATGAAAGTGCGTAGTGATCAAAGGCGCGGATTTGCACCGAACTGGAAGTCTTGCCCCTGGAACGAGTTTTGGAACTGTCGTTCCGGGCGAAGCGACCGGCTGCCTGACTGACGGCTGCCCTCTGATAACCCCACCGTACGTCATGGTGTCGGTTTCAGCTAATCCTTTTCCTGGCGATCATGCTCACAGTAGGTGGTTTCACCTGCTCAAGGGGTATCTACGTGATCGATTATCGCTTGCTTGGTGGTAGCCCAGGCTGCGGATTCGGTGTTGGTGAATTCGCCGTGGCCGACGCCGGGAAGTTCGATCAGGTCGACGCGATCACCGGCCACGCGGGCGGCGTCGGCATAGCGTCGGCTCTGCTCGATCGAGACCACCCGGTCAGCTTGCCCGTGCAGTGCTGTGACCGGGATGCCGATGGGAAGATGTTCGATCGGCGAGGCAACACGGTATCGATCCGGGTAGTCGGACGGCATGCCGCCCAGAAGATTTCGAACAAATCGATCCTTGCCGGATGTGGCCGCGAGTTCCATGTCGAAGACACCGGCCATAACGGTGGCTGATCGAATGGATACTGTGAGAGCAGGGTCGGGCGCGTCGATACCTTGGCTAGGTCGCGACGCTGCCCAGGCGGCGAGTTGGCCGCCGGCCGAGTAGCCGGCTACGTGCACGCGGCCCAGATCCAGTCTTCCGGAAGCCTTTTCCTGCACAGCGTCGGCCAAGGCGTTTGTTGCCGTGACGGTGTCCGAGAGAGTGGTCGGCCATCCGCCGTGCCCGCCCACGCGCCGATACTCGATGTTCCACACGGCAATTCCGTAGGGCGTCAACGATCGAGCCCACGCGCCTGCGTAGTCGAGGTTACTTTTCTGGGCCCATCCGCCACCGTGAATGAGGACAACCACTGGTAGTGAATCTCCGTCGCCGGGGGGTAGATACAAATCCCCGAACGTGTCCGTGTCGGCGGCATAGGAAATGCGTAACGGTGCTACGGATCGATCGGTGCCCGCCGCGCTGGAAACGGAAATAACCAGGGTGAACAAGCAGACCAGCGCAACCGCGACATACCGAAGCAGCCGGTTGGCGGAGCGGTGCGCGATGGCCGGATTCCTCTCGTCACGCTGGGGAGATTGTCGTAAATAGGAG
Organism: Rhodococcus sp. ACPA4; assembly: GCF_002300185.1. NCBI lineage: Bacteria > Bacillati > Actinomycetota > Actinomycetes > Mycobacteriales > Nocardiaceae > Rhodococcus > Rhodococcus sp. ACPA4. Next base: position 4,150,382 of record NZ_NSDY01000001.1, on the reverse strand, counting down.
TCTATCTACGACAAGTGAATTTCAGGTGCCTACGGTTCGGTCCGTGCTGACTCTGACGCGAAGTTCGCCCCGAGTGTGGCCCTGGTTGCGCGGTTCGTCGCCGTTGATCAGGGCTAGCAGTGCATCCACTGCCAATGCTGCCTGTTCTTCGGGGAAGAAGTCGACGGCGGTGATCGGGGGATCGGAGATCAGTAGAGCGGGTTCGTCGCTGTTCTGGGCGATCAAGATGCTTCCAGGAATTGACAGACCGAGATCGAGCGCCGCTCGTGCAGCAGCAGGAGCGCAGCCGAGGATGAACGAAAGGATCGCGTCCGGTGGATTCTCGGATGTCAGTGCTTCGTGAGTCGTCGAATACGCAGCGGCGACGAGTTTTTCGACGGTATCGACACCTTCGAACGTTGCAAGTTCATCCGTCGCTCTGGGTGTCACGCTGTGGGTGCGGCACCACTCGCGGTAAGCGGTGGTTGTCGCGCGGTTCCACGCCGAATCCATTCCGGGATTGAGGACGAGGATGTCTGTCGCGCCCTTCTCAGTGAGGTGGTCCAGGAGCGTTTCGGTCGTGGCGAAGAGATTCGGTGAGATGGTCCATCCGAACTGTTCGCGACTTCCCGGGCCCACTGCGACAGTAGGGATTCCGAGCTTGTTCAATACATCGACGCGAGGGTCGTGCGTCATCGGGTCGACGACGAGAGCGCCGTCCATCTCGATGCGCCGCAGCCCGTTCGGGTCTTTCATCGACGGCAGTAGCAGGAGTGAGTGATCCGCATGAAACGCGGCCTGAGTGGCGGCGGTAGCCACGCGGCCGTACCAGTCGAAGTTGAGGTACTCGGACGATGACAACTCGTCCCGAGTGGGGAGCATCAGTCCGAGGGTGGCAGTCCGGCCGGTCCGAAGATTCTGTGCCGAGCGATTTGCCCGGTAACCCAGGCGGTCGGCCACCTCTTGAACGCGCGCCCGGGTCGTCCCGTCGACTCGGCCCTTGCCATTGAGTGCGTAGGAGACTGTCGACACCGCGACGCCGGCAGCAGCCGCGACATCGCGAAGCGTCGGGACGTTCGGCGTGATCATCGGGCTGGTTTCCTTACTCCCTGGTCGGTTTCTACTACAGGTTAACGCCCAATCGTTTCGGCAAGGCAAAAGAAGGCAAGCCTAGTGGACGGTCGTCTAGTGACATTCGAGTGCAGAATCGTTTCATCACAGCTATTGACACTGAAGAAACGATTCGGCACGCTCGTGGAACGTCGGCACAACGTCGAACCAATTCGGATGAACCCGACGCACTCGTTTCAGCCAAGCGCATATTGCGATAACGCACGGAGTCATTGCATGACCGACAAAACCGACCTGCGGCCAACGGGTACAAGTCCCGCCACGCATCCGCCTCGAGCTCCTCATGACCTTTGCTCGGGCACTACCAACAGCGCCTACATCGCGGAGGGGTTCGGCGCGGGATCTTCGGTAGTGGCCTATGTCGGCGATCTCGGTGGCCAGATCGGTTTTGTTGTCGCCTGCGGTATTTTCACGTCGTCCACGCTCGACAACCTTTTCGATATCTCGATACCGATTTCTACAGGCGCGCTGATGGTTGCCGTTCTGGTCACGGCCGTGGGATATAGCCGAGTGGACATCAGCGAGAAGGTCCGCCTGGCACTTGGCATGGGCACTATGGCGGGCTTGTCCACTGTTCATAATCTGTGGTTCGCAACACCACTGCTCGCTGCATTCGTGGTGGGGGCTCTTCGGCGCCTGGGGGTCCGTAACCACTCGATCGAAGTGCTGTCGGTATGAGCGAACACCCATGGTCGGTCCCCGGCGGTTTGGTCGAACGGCCGGGATTGCTTTCGGGAGAGCCGGAGATCTGGGTGTACGCAGACAAGTTCTCGTACTTCGCCGGCGAGACCGTCTCCCTTCGAGTCCACACCACCGCAGACCAATACGACCTCGAGATCGTGCGAGACGGCGCACGGCCCCATAGCATCGTCAAGTACATCGGTCTGCCCGGAAAGCAGCAGGCGACGCCCGCGGACGCCTATGCAGTCGGCTGCGGATGGTCTGAGTCCCTCGCGTTCACAGTCGCCTCGAATTGGTCCTCGGGAATGTATTTGATTCTCGTACGGATGCGTCACGAAGGCATCGTCGTCGAGCGTGAAGGCTTTTTCATCGTCCGTTCGCGGGACGCCGCGCTGGCCGACCTGGTTCTCATTCACACGACGAGCACGATGTTGGCTTACAACGACTGGGGCGGGGCCAATCACTACCGCGGTGTTCCGGACGGTTCCGGCGACGTGCCGACACCGATTTCCTCGACGCAACGCCCCATCGCGCGAGGAATGCTGCGTAAACCTGAAGGTGCAGCGCGCAATATTCACACCGATACTCCCGGAGTGGGCTGGGTTCCGAGACACCCACCCTACGAGTGGGCCTGGGTGAACGGCTATTCGCGTCATCACGCCGATGCTTTTTGGGCGACGTACGAACGGCCGTTCACGGTGTGGGCGGAAGAGCAAGGTTTCCGCGTGCATCACATAACCCAGCATGATCTACACGAAGATCCTTCAGCACTGCAGGGATATTCGTGTGCGGTAGTCGTCGGTCACGATGAGTACTGGTCATGGGAAATGCGCGACCGAATCGACGAGTTCGTTGACGGCGGAGGAGGTTTGGCGCGATTTGGCGGCAACTTCCTCTGGCAGGTCCGCATCGAGGGCGATGCACAGGTCTGTTACAAGAATCCGTTCGATGATCCGATGCGTGAGGTTGATCCGACGCGGGTGACAACGGCATGGGATTCGCCCGAAGTTGCCCGACCGGGAGCGTGGACGATGGGTTTGACCGGTATGGCTGGTGTCTACAACCGTTATGGCGCAACGACTCCCCGGTCCTCCGGCGGGTTCACGGTGTACCGGCCGGACCATTGGGCACTGAACGGAACCGACCTGTATTACGGCGACAACTTCGGGATCGCCCCGATCTGTGTGGCCGGATTCGAGATGGATGGAGTGGATTACACGTTCACGAAGGGGCAGCCCTCCGCCACCGGGGTTGACGGTGCTCCCGAGGATCTGCAAATCATCGCGATGGCGCCGGCGGTATCGGGTTCACGGGACAATTGGAACGGCGCGGTTCCCATCGGTGCACCTTTTGCCGAGGTGCGGGGCATTATCGAATGCTTCTACGGGAGTGAGCCGCCCGAGCACCTTCGTGATCTCGAATACGGATCGGGAATGATCGCGTGCCACCAGCGAGGTTTCGGAACGGTGTTCAACGCTGGTTCTACCGAATGGGTGAATGGACTGATTCACCACGATCCGTTCACCGAGAAGATCACCTCAAATGTACTGAATCTATTTGCTGCACAAATCTCGAGCTTCAACGCGGGGGAAACTGACACGAGAGTCGATGACATTCGAACATTCGGCCCCGGTCAACTGTGATCCCTACCCGTACGACGAAGTAAGCAACATGGTCAGCGGCCGCGTGGCACTTGTCGATCTCGACCGACACCATCGCGAATTCGCTTCTGGTGACGCATTTGTGCCGAAGTCGTTTGGCGGCACGTGGGAGAACGTCGAACCGTCCCAGAAGTACTTCGTCGCTGTTCCTGGAGCGCGTTCATGAGCGTTGCCTCGTCGCATGGGCGTTATGGCGATCCTAAGGCCAAAGCTCCCATCACGGGCTCTCTGACGGCTCGATCCTGACAATCAGGTCCGCCCGCACCCGAACTGCCTCGACAGCAACGGCATTCGGTTGATCCACCTCGTGTACCCACGCCGCAGCCGCTTCGGAACTCCTTCCGAAGCGGCTGTGTCGTGTCACCAGTCTTTCCGTGCGAGTTTCTTCCGGAACGTCGAGATACCACACGGCGTCGAGTGACGCGCGGACGTCGGGCCAGGCTCCGGTCTCGAAGAGAAGGTAGTTGCCTTCCGTGACAATCAGTGGAGTCTCCGGGGTGACAGGCACCGCGCTGCCGATGGATTCGTCGATCTCGCGATCGAAGATCGGCCCGTAGATCGTGCTGTCCTGCATTCGAAGTCGACGTAGTAGTGCCGCGTACCCGTCGGCGTCGAACGTGTCGGGGGCGCCCTTGCGATCGCGCCTGCCTAGCCTGTCGAGTTCCCGATTGGCGAGATGGAAGCCGTCCATCTCGACGATGGCGCATCGAGAACCCAGCTTTCGCGCGATGGTCTGGGATGCCGTCGATTTTCCGGCTCCAGGTGCTCCCGTGATGCCGAGGATGTACCGACGGTTGTCGGCAATCAGTGAAGCAGCGCGTGAGGCAAGCTGGTCGAGCGTCAGCGAGACGGTCGGCGGTGAGGTCCTCACGTGTTGCTCCATTCGGTCGGGATGTCGGTTTCAGAAGACGGCTGCACGATGCCTTCGATTGCGCTTCGGCCCATTGTCCAACGGCGGATGATCTTCGACTGGTTATCTGAACTCGCCCCTCGGTTGGGCGTTTCCGGCCACTTAGTACCCGAGGCCTAAAGTGGCCACTCTTTTTGGGTGTTTCATGCCCTGATATCCGTTACGTTTTCCAGGTGGTTACTGCTGTGGTGCCATGCCGCACGGTGCGGAGACCCAGAGTGTGAAGGCCGATAGATGACGATTCTCAATTCTCGCTCTGGGCGGACTCGTCCTCGTTGCGGTCGCATTGTCGCTGCGTTCGGTGGTGTTGTTCTCGCAACGGCCTCGCTCGTGACTGCTGGTGCCGGCTTCGCTGCCGCCGAAACAGTCGCTGAAACCCTCAACCGTGCATGCGTCCGCTATGTCCCGAACCCCGATCCTGTTGAAGGCATAGTGTCCGACTGCGCCGGCGCGAACCTACAGAAGGCGAACCTGGCCGGCGCGAACCTGATCGGCGCGGACCTGGCCGGTGCGACACTGACAAACGCAATCCTGACCGCCGCGGACTTGAGCTACGCGACACTGGAGCAGGCCAACCTGACCGACGCGGATCTGACCGGCGCGGACGTGAGCGACGCGCAAATGACGGGTGTGAACCTGACCCGCGCGATCCTGATCGACGCATCCTTGAGCAACACTTTCATGAGCTACGGAACCCTGACCGACGCGAACCTGACCGGCGCGAACATGTACGGCGCAAATGTGTGGGAGGCCGATCTGACCAGAGCGAACCTGACCGAGGTGTATCTGTACTCCGCCACGATGGTCCACGCGAACCTGACTGACGCGGACCTGACCGACGCAGACCTGAGCCTTTCGTATCTGTACGGCGCGAACCTGACCGGAACGAGAGCAATACCCTCGGATGTTCAGGTGACCGCCTCGTCACCTGCCGATGCTGCCGTCACAATTCCCTCACCCCTGGGCGTTCGGGGAGTGGGGCTCGGCGAATGCACCCGACCGACCGATATTGCGGTCTCGATCGGCACCCCGACCACCTTCCCCGTCGGAACTACAACCGTCACGTGCACCGCCGGAAACACCCTTGCGTCCGGTTCGGGGACCGTTACGGTCACCGTCAACCCGTATACCGCAGCTCCCGGGTTCGCCGCCTCCGCGCCCGTCACGTTGTCGGGGACTGTGGGCACCGAACTCCCACATACCTTCACCGCCACCGGAACACCCGCCCCGCAGATCACCGTCACCGTCGGGGCCCTTCCCGACGGCCTCACCCTGACCTCCGCCGGTGTCCTGACCGGAGCACCTACCGCCCCCGGACCGATCAACTTCACCATCACCGCCGACAACGGCGTCGGAACCCCGGCCACGTTGCAGGTCAACGGAACCATCACCGCCGCAACGCAAACCCCGGCCCAGATCATCGCCGGCGCGTGCGGGAACTACGTCGCCAACCCCACCGCCGGCAACTCCACCGACTGCTCCGGAAAAAACCTCGCCGGAACGGACCTCACCGGCGTCAACCTGACCGGCGCAAACCTGACCGGAACGGATCTCGCGGGCACGAACCTGACCGGCGCGGGCCTCTACCACGCGGATCTGACCGGCGCAGACCTCACCGGCGCGAACCTCACCGGGGTGACCCTGACAGGTGCGAACCTGACCGGTACATCGGCACTACCGTCCGACATCACCGTCCCCGCCACATCCAATGACGGCGCCCCCGCAACTTGGGCGGTTCCCGCGATGCCCACCGGGCTGACTTTCGGCACCTGCACTCCCGCCTCCGGAACCGTGTTTCCGGTCGGGGCCACCTCCGTCACCTGCACCGTCACCAGCGTGAGCGGCGACGTCCTGACAACAGGTACAGGTACCTTCACCGTCACTACGACACCGGTCGTCGACCCACCCGTCACCGGATCCCTCGGCTCGATCTTCGGTAGCTGACCTTCCCGGCCGAACGCACTCGATCGGTGCGCACATGCTCAACGACGTTGTCCGTCAACTCTTTCGTGGGGTCGGAGGGCAACGTGGTTTCGGGGACTGTGGGTACGGGCCGCGTCGACTATCGATCGCGGCCATATCACGTTGAATCAAATCTGTCTCGGTAATCCGAATATTTGACCTTGGCAGGCTGTGTTTATCCTGTTGGCGTGACTTCCTCATTGGGTGAGCCCGGGCACACAACGGCCCCCGGACGTATTCGCAGCACAGCTTTTGCTTCCAAAGTGATGTCCGCAGCGGAAGCGGTGAAGTTCATTCACCCCGGCGATACCGTCGCGATCAGCGGTTTTGCCAGCGCCGGCACACCCAAGGTCATCGTTCCTGCCCTGGCGGAGCGGATTCACCACACCCGCGGGGAGGGGTCGAACTTCACGATCAACCTCCTGACCGGCGCCTCGGTCTCCACCGAGACCGAGCGCCTACTCGCCGAGGTCGACGGCATCGCGTTGCGCATGCCGTATCAGTCCGAGGCGACAGCCCGTAAGCGGATCAACGACGGCCGGATGGACTACGTCGACATTCACCTCTCGCACGTTGCCCAGCAGGTCTGGGAGGGCTACTACGGCAAGGTCGACGTGGCAGTTGTCGAGGTCGCCGGAATCACCGCGTCGGGTGAGCTCATCCCCGCCGCATCGATCGGCAACAACAAAACCTGGCTCGATGTTGCCGACAGAGTCATTCTCGAGGTCAATTCGTGGGTGCCCGAGGCTATGGAAGGCATGCATGACGTGTACTACGGCACTGCCCTCCCTCCTCACCGCAAGCCGCTCGAGATCATTCGTGTCGAGGACCGGATCGGTCAGACGACGTTCCGGGTCGACCCCGCCAAGGTAGTTGCCGTCGTCGAGACCAACTGCCGCGACAGTGCGAGCCCCCTGTCTGCACCCGACGCCGTCAGTGAGGCGATCGCCGGCCACGTCCTGGAGTTCTTCGACTTCGAGGTGCGTGCTGGACGGATGCCGGCGGATACCTTGCTTCCGCTGCAGGCGGGCATCGGCAATGTCGCAAACGCGGTGCTCGGCGGTCTCGATCGGGGGCCGTATCGCGGCCTGACCTGCTACTCCGAGGTCATCCAGGACGGGATGCTCAAGCTGATCAAGGACGGAACCGTCGCGCATGCGTCGTCGACGGCTTTGGCGCTCACCGAAGAAGGCATCGAAGAACTGACCGCGAACGTCGATTTCTACCGCGAACACATCACGTTGCGTCCGCAGGAGATCAGCAACCATCCCGAGGTGATCCGCCGGCTCGGCGTCATCGCGATGAACGGCATGCTCGAGGCCGATATCTACGGCAACGTGAACTCGACCCACGTCATGGGCACGAAGATCATGAACGGAATCGGCGGTTCCGGCGACTTCACTCGCAACGGCTACGTCTCGATGTTCCTGAGCCCGTCGACAGCTCGGGGTGGCGCGATTTCTGCGATCGTCCCGATGGTGCCGCACGTCGACCACACCGAACACGACACCCAGGTGCTTGTCACGGAGCAAGGCCTGGCTGATCTGCGTGGGCTGTCGCCGCGACGTCGTGCCCGCCTGGTCATCGACAAGTGTGCGCACCCCGAATTCCGTCCGCTGCTGCATGACTACGTCGCCCGCGCCGACGCGCAGCCGGGCGCGGGTCAGACTCCGCACATACTGGGTGAGGCTTTCTCGTTCCATCAGCGCTACATCGATACGGGCTCGATGCATCTGTCCTGACGCCCGCGCAGTGAGAGAATGCGGGAGTGAACGGAACCGGTGTACCCGCAGATGTGCTTCGACGGGTTGCAGTAGCGGGAGCAGACGACGCCGGTGGATTGCCGATCGAACTTCTCGGCGATTTCCTCGATGTGATCAGTTCAGCCGTCTGTGACGGTAAACCGCTGCAGCGGAGGCAACTTCACCGATTCCGGAGCCGTGGCGAGGACGCGGCCGAGCAAGGTGTTGCGTTACGTGCGTTGCTTGATCTGTACCTCTCGTCTGCCTGGCGCCTGTGGCGTGAGCTTCCCGCTGTCATTGCAGCGCAATCGGATCCGAACGCGGTAGTGGCAGCCGGCGAGGTGATGCTCCGGGCTGTCGACGACGCCGTCGCGGAACTGACGGAGGGGTTTCAGCTGGCGCAGCGCTCGCTCGTGCGTTCGCAAGTATCCGCGCGCCGCGAATTTGTGGACGATTTGTTGACCGGTGGCGCCGATGTTGTCGGATTGCTCGCTCGCGCTTCGAGTTTCGGGTTGCATTTGTCCGGACCGCATTCGGTGGCAGTCGTGACCGCTGCGCGTGAATTCACCGACGACAATCCTCTGGTCGGCGCTGTCGAGCGTGCAGTGCTCGGCAGTAAAGGTGATGCCGACGCGCTGGTCGCCAGCAAGAGCGGCAAACTCGTCATCGTGTTTGCGGCGCCGGATCGAGATGCAATCGACCATGTGCTTCGCGGAATTCGGTTGGCTCTCGAATCCGGGGCCGACGGCGCCGGACGCGTTCAGTTGCAACGACGCGCCATGGACGTGGCCTGGCAGATTGCGGTCGGACGACCGCGTACAACGGCCGCCGGTGTGGTGGCGTCGTACCGCGAAGCGCTCGACGCACTCGATCTCGCACAGCGGTTGTCGCTCGAGTCGCCGGTAATCGACGCGCGGGATCTGCTGGTCTATCGCGTGCTGGTCAACGACAGGCCGGCGGTCACCGACCTGATTCAGACTCTCCTCACGCCGCTGCTCGAAGCACGTGGGGGAGCAGAGCCGATGGTGGAGACGCTGCTCGCCTACTTCGCGGCGGGAGGGAACACGGCAAAGACGGCCCGGGATCTGCACCTGTCGGTACGGGCGGTGACCTACCGGTTGGATCGCATTCGCGAACTCACCGGCCAGAACGTGAATGATCCCGGCGACGCTTTTGCTCTGCACGCGGCGGTGCTCGGGGCCAAGCTTCTCGATTGGCCCCGAACTCCGCTCACCTGATTGCTCTCAGCTGATGTCGGGCAACCCGGGTAGCGAATAGCCTGATTCGTCGTCCCAGTCGACGGGCGTGTCGTCGAGCGAGACATCCCACTGCGCGTTCGGCAAGGCACGCCTGAGTTCAGTCAGTGCGTTGAACCAGTACACGAGGGACGGGATGATTTCCGTTTCGTCGTTCGAGATCTTGGTGGACCCGTTCAGGACCGTGTTCGGGATGTCCGAGTCGTACAAGTCGAGGACTTCGGCGTCGAAGGGGAACTCGTCGTTGTGCACGGCGATCAGACGCTCGATTTCCGTCCTCTCGTCGGCCGACAACGGTTCAGGGCGAACGGCGGAGTAGTACAACGAGGTGCTCATGCTTGCCAGGCTAGAACACTCGGACAGATTGCCGACATGCATAATCGCGCCAAGATTGCCGTAACTCGGCAATCTCAGCTGCAAAAGTCGTCGACAAATAGACCGTGATGGTTTGAAGTCGGCAAGGAAAACTGGTGAAGACGGTGAAACGGCCGTCGTGATCGAAGTAATCGTCTTCCAGGCAAAGGAGAATCCCGTGACTGAAGTTAACCGTGGCAGTCGGGTAGGTGATCGGCGATGACGGTTCCCGTGTGGGCATGGGCCGCGTTTGCCGCCGTTATCGTCATCATGCTGCTGATCGACCTGCTTGCCCACCGCGGCGCGCACGTCATCGGATTCAAGGAAGCCGCCAGGTGGAGTGCACTCTGGGTCGGTTTGTCGCTGGTGTTCGCGGTGGTTGTCACCCTGACCTTGGGGGTGGACTCAGGTGTCGAATTCACCACGGCCTGGCTGCTGGAGAAGAGCCTCTCCGTTGACAACCTGTTTGTTTTCGCCCTGATCTTCGGTTACTTCAAGGTGCCGCGTGAGTACCAGCACCGCGTGCTGTTCTTCGGTGTCATCGGCGCCCTGATCTTCCGCGGTATCTTCCTCGCCGCTGGTGTCGCGATCGTCAGCAAGTTCACGGCAGTCCTGTTCGTGTTCGCCGCGATCCTGCTCTACAGCGCCTACAAGCTCCTCAAGGACGAGGACGAAAGCTTCGACCCCGGCACGTCGTTCGCGGTTCGCATGTTGCGCAAGATCATGCCGGTTCAGGACGAGTACGTCGGCACCAAGTTCTTCGTGAAGGAAGCCGGAAAGCGCATCGCAACACCGCTGTTCGCGGTTGTCGTAGCCATCGAAGCGGCCGACCTCGTGTTTGCCGTCGACAGTGTCCCGGCAGTTCTGGCAGTGAGCGACGACCCGTTCATCGTGTACTCCAGCAACGCGTTTGCGATCCTGGGTCTTCGTGCTCTGTACTTCCTGCTCTCGGGACTACTCGAGAAGTTCCACTACCTGTCCAAGGGACTGTCGATCATCCTCGCCTTCATCGGCGTGAAGCTGATCATGCAGGCCGGTCACAAGGTGATCAGTACATCCATCCCCGAGATTCCGTCACTGGTCAGCCTCGCCGTGATCATCGTGGTGCTGGCAGGCTCGATCATCTTGAGCCTCAAGAAGCCGTTGCCGGAAAAGCCTGATGCAGAAGAGGTCGTGTCGGGTGACACACCGGTCGAGCTCGAGAAGGCGAGCGGTGACGCCGGCGCCCGGGATTCCGACATCGAGCTCGCAGCCGGCGAGCGCGACGACGATGACGACAAGGTGGATGCCCGTAGTAGGAGCTGATACCGACTGACCGAGAATGAAAGGGAGACCGCACTGTTTGCGGTCTCCCTTTCTCTGCCCGACCTCAGAGTCCAGGGAATTTGTTTGTGGAGTGACCTGAGGCGAAACAGCATTTATCCGTGGTGTATCCGAACTGCGATTGCGGCTTTAGCTGTTAGCACAATATAGAAATCAGTCCACTCGGTGAGGAAGTCGGCGTCAGGTGATTGGCATCTTGTTAGTCTGGCCCGGTGCCTGATCCCGCGACCACGTGTTATCCAGCATTGCCCGCGACAAGTTGGGCAGTGCTGGGAATGCTCACATTCGGTGAAGAACTCAGTGGTAGCGACCTGAAGAAGTGGGCTGATTGGAGCATTGGATTCTATTACTGGAGTCCTTCGGTAAGCCAAATTTACGCCGAGTTGAAGAAGCTGGAAGCACTGGGATTTGTTCGTTCGCGGGAGATTTCCGAATCGGGGCAGCGGAACCGACGAGTCTTCGAGATAACCGAATCCGGTATCGAGGTCGTCAGATTATGGTCACGCGAATCGCCGATCGAAACACCTGTCCTCAAACATGGCGTGATGTTGAGACTGTGGGTGGGTCACCTGAATGACCCCGATCAACTCAAAGCGATAGTGCTGGATCACATTTGTAATCTTCAGGCGAAGAAGCTCGAGGCAATAGAACATGCCGATCATTCCGAGAACGAACCAGGCTGGGCGTTTACCCAGATGAGTTTGCGATGGGTAGGCCGCCATTTTCAGGCGGAGATCGACCTCGCCTCCCAATTGCTCGATGATATCGATGAGGCCGCAGCTCGAATTGCGCAAGGAGACATCGATGCTTTCGGCTTGCCCCGCCCCGTACGCGGCGGCAGGTGGAAGGAGATCTGAGCGCGACGCGTTCCGGCTGACTGCTATTCCGACTGGTCATCGAATTGAAGATGCACGACTCTCGTGACGTTATACATCGGCCAGTGCCTCGACGTCGTCGGCTGCAGCGGCCATGGTGCGACTACGCTCGGAGATGAGTGGATCCATTGCATCCCACCATTGCTTCAGGCTGGTGTCACCGCGGCTCAGGCGAGTCATTGCCCACCAACCGGTGGTTCCGTCGACGGTCCAGGTGATCGTCACGACGTTGGGTTCGCTGTCGGACCACAACGGCGGACTGACAAGTATGTTGTGGAGCGTCAGGCCGCGGCGACTGGCACCAGGCAGGTAGCCGGCACGGAATTCGTCGACAAACTTCTTCCCGCATCCGCGATTCGTGACGATCCGGTCGACCACGTAGAGCGTCTCGCCTGCCATGCCCGCAGGCTACGGTGTACCTAATCCTCTGCGGTACTTTCGATCTCACCTAGCGGGAGGTTGCTCTGGGGTGGCACGTTGCTCCGAAGCTGCAAGGGAACGCGGCGGGCGCAGACCCAGCCACCCCACCAGGCCCACCAGAACGAAGGCGACGGCGGCGGTCGAAAACGTGACAGTGAAGGCGGATTCACTGGGCATCGCAGGCACCCCTTCGGGGAGATTCGCAATTGTCATCGACGCCAGAATCGTTGTCACCACTGCGCTGCCGATGGCACTGCCGGTGGAACGTGAGATCGAGTTGATGCCGTTGGCGATGCCGCTCTGATGATGTGGCACGTTGGACATGATGATGGCGGGCATGGCTGCATAACCGAGGCTGAGGGCGGCGCCGATCACCATGCCTGCACCGATTACCGATGCGGTGTGCGTGTGGTCGAACGCCAGCCATGCGAACGGCAACGCCCCGAGGACCGCGGTGAGCCCCAGGACGAAGCGTGGCCCACGCAGCCTGATGAGTCGACCGCCGATCGGGGCGGCGATCAAGGAAACCAACGCGCCTGGCAGCAAGAATTCGACCGACGCACGCAGAATGCTCGCGTCGAACCCGTAGCCGGTGAGATCGCGGGGAAGTTGGGCGAGATACGAGATCCCGAGGAAGTTTGCGAACATGCCGAAGCCCACCACGACGCCGGCAAGATTTGCCATCAGCACCGGGCGGTGAACGAACATCCGCATGTCGACCAGCGGTTCGTCGACGATCTTCTCGATCCACACCCAGACTGCGAACATCACGATCGAGGCCAGAAAGACGATGATCGTCAAGGGCGAGCGCCAACCCCATTGGTGGCCTTGAGAAATCGACAGCAGAAGCAGAAGTAGTGCTGCTCCCAGACTCAGCGCACCGATGAGGTCCACGCGCCCACCGCTTTTGTGTGTGGTGGGCGGGACCAGGGTGATGACGGCAATCAAGGCCAGCACCGCGAATCCTGTGGCCATCCAGAAGGCGTTGCGGTAGTCGGCGTCGGGGCCGGACGTGAGAAGTCCGGTGGCAACAAGGGCCAGCCCACTGCCGAACGCGAGAGTTCCACTGACCAAGGCCATTGCGCCGGGAAGCCTGTGCGGCCGTAGTTCTTCGCGCAAGACCGAGAGCGCCAGCGGGAAGATCGCGGTTGCAGTTCCCTGGAGAACCCGACCGAGAATGAGCAGTGGCAGATTGTGTGCCAGCGCGGCGACGATCGAACCGATCACCATGACGACAAGAACGCCGACCAGGGTGCGTTTTTTGCCATGCTGATCCCCGTAGCGGCCTAGCAGCGGGGTGAAAACCGCCGCAGACAGCAGCGTGGCCGTTGTCACCCAACTGACGCCGGCGGTCGAGACTCCCAGGTCGGATTGGATCCGCCCGAGAATCGGAACCGGCAACGTCTGCATCATCGAGACGATCATCGCGGCCAAGCTCAGGGCCGCGATGATCACCGCTTCTCGGCGCGGAGAGGGTGCGATGGATTCGACTGCGAAGTTCGCGGCAGCAGTGTTCGTCGTAGCGGTATTCGTCAATGGGTCCTTCTCGGGAACTACAAGAGAAATGTATTTAATGTGGCGAAGTAAATTTCTCTGGATGGTAGGTCCGGGGAATTGATCCCGTCAACGGTTGTGTTCACCGAAGCTCGCTGGGAATCAGTCGAACAGCAAAACCGGCTTGAGCACACTGCCGTTTTTGATGCCCTCAGCGGCTTCGTTGATCTGATCGAACCGGTAGTACTTCACCAGCTTTTCCAAGGGGAAACGCCCCTGCTCGATCAGCGACACCAGCGACGGCAGAAATACCTGCGGCACTGCGTCGCCCTCCGTGACACCGATAAACTTGCGCCCGTTGAGCAGGTAATTTACGTCCACCGCCACAGTGGTTCCGGCTGCGGGAGCGCCGATGGCAGCGACGGTACCCAGCGGAGCGAGGCATTCGATCGCAGCCGCAAGCACCGCGACGTTGCCGGTGGCGTCGATGGCGTAGTCGATGCCTAGACCGCCGCTGATCCGGTCCAGTTCCGCTGCGGCGTCGACGTCCTTCGAATTGATCACATCGGTGGCGCCGAGTTCGCGTGCCAGGTCGAGGCGAGACGGCACGATGTCGATCGCGAAGATGCGCTCCGCACCCGTCAGCTTCGCAGCCATGACTGCCGCCATGCCCACTGCTCCGACACCGAAGATTGCGATGGTCGAGCCGGATTCCGGCTTCAGGATGTTGAGTACCGCTCCTGCACCGGTCTGGATGCCGCATCCGAGCGGAGCGAGTAGACCGAGATCAGCGGTGTCGGAGACCTTCGTGACGCCGCGCTCGTCGGCAAGGGCATATGTGGAGAACGAGGATTGAGCAAAGAAGTGGCCGCTCACGTCTTCGCCGCCTCGCGAGATCGTCGCGGTGCCGTCGGCTCGACTACCGCCGATAAGGTTGCGCGGCAAGAACTCCTGGCAATACGCGGGGTGTGCTGTGCGGCAGTTTCGGCACGTTCCACAACTGGTGAAGGACAGCAGGACCTTGTCACCGGGCTTGACCGAGGTGACGGCGTTGCCCACTTCTTCGACGATGCCCGCTCCCTCGTGGCCCAGAACGCCGGGTAACGGGAAGGGAATGTGGCCGGCTTGAACGCCGAGGTCGGTGCCGCACACACCCGCGGCCACGATGCGGACCAGAACCTCGTCCGCCCGTGGCGTGTCCAGTGTGACGTCGCCGAGGGTGAACGGGTCGCCGATCTTGTCGACGACCGCGGCGCGCGCTGTTTGGGACATGTTGTGCTCCTGAGAAATTCGGATCAGAAGGGGTAGACGGGCAATGTGCTCTGCGCCGTTACCCACTGTGTTTCGGTGAAGGCATCGAGGTTGGCGCCTATGCCGCCGACGCGACCCCCGTTGCCGGAGGACGCCATGCCGCCGAAGGGAATGACAGCCTCGTCGCCGACAGTCTGATCGTTGATGTGCACGAGACCGGTCGGGATCTGCTGGGCGATTTCGAGCCCACGCATGGCGTCGGCGGTCAGAATGCCCAGGGACAGGCCGTATTCGGAGTTGTTGGCGATGGCGATCGCCTGGTCGACGCTCGCGAAGGACGTCACCGGGGCGACGGGACCGAACACCTCGTCGGCAAAGGCGGGGGCTGTGAGTGGCGTATCGGCCAGGACTGTCGGCCGGTAGAAGAGGTCTTCGTAGGTTCCGCCTGCGGCCAGTTTTGCTCCGGCCGCAATGCTTTCGGTGACGAGCGAGTGGATGTGGTCGCGCTGTTTGGCGTCGATGATGGGGCCGAGCGCTACCTGGCCGGTGAAGGGGTCGCCGACCGGAAGTTTCTCGGCGTGCTCGGCGAGGAGTGCAGTGTAATCGGCGACGATGCTCTCGTGTACCAATTGGCGGCCGGTCGTCATGCAGATCTGTCCCTGGTGCATGAATGAGCCGAAAGCGCCTACTGACACTGCTTTTTCGAGGTCGACATCGTCCATCACGATCAGGGCGTTGTTGCCACCTAGTTCGAGATGGGCGCGCTTGAGATGACGTCCGGCCAGTTCGCCGACTGCCCGGCCGGCGCGAGTCGATCCGGTGAAGGCGATGACGCGGATGCTCGGATGAACCACGATGGCCTCACCCGCGTCGGCGCCACCAGGCAGCATGCTGAACACGCCGGCGGGCAAGCCGGCTTCTTCGAAGATGCGGGCGAGGACCACGCCGCCACAGATTGCGGTGCGCGGATCTGGCTTGAGGATCACCGCATTGCCCAGTGCGAGGGCGGGTGCAACCGCGCGGATGGCCAGGATGATCGGAAAGTTGAAAGGCGCGATGACGCCGACAGTTCCGACGGGGACGCGCCGCGAGAAGCTGAGGCGAGGCTGTTCCGAACGCAGAACCTCCCCGACCGGGTGGGCGGCCAGGGCAGCTGCGTTGTAGCACTCCTCAGCGGCGGTGTGGGTTTCCAGCCCGGCCTTGGCCGGAATGCTGCCGGCCTCACGGATTACCCACTCACCGATTTCGTCGGCGTATTGCTCGAACAGGTGACCCGCGCGGCGCAAAACGGCTGCTCGCTCGGTGTACGGCCGTGCTGCCCAGTCTTTCTGGGCCGCGGCGGCCTTCGCGGCTGCGGCAGCGACGTCGTCAGGCGTGGCCATGCCGACGGTGCTGAGCTGATTACCTGTTGCGGGTTCGACAACTATGCGATCTGCGGCCCCGCCGGCGATCCATTCTCCGGCAAAGATCTTCGATTCCCAGACCGGTTCGGTCATCAAACTCGTCATGGTCGCTCCTTGAAAAAGGGGATGCGCCGCTCGGCCGCATCACATGGTTACTCACCACGCTGCTCTGCCAAGGAACTGATGACCACCCAACTTTCACTCAGTGAAAGACGGGTTCATGGAATCTTTGAGTGCCTGAATCAGATCGTTGAATTCCGGCACATGTGTGGCGCCGCTGCGGGTCACGCCGGAAACAGGGATTCGCAAGCGCCCGTGAGCTTCTCGCATGAAGCTGATTCCGGCGCGTGGGGATTCGCCGGCGGTGATCGAGTACAGGAGGGTCCAGGCCTTTGGGTTCGTGATGACGTCCAGCGTGGCGGTGTGATCGCTTGGAATTGCCGGACCCAACTGCACTCGACGCCCGATTTCCCGGAACGCGTCTTCCACGACCTGGTGAATCAAAACCTGGCTTTGGCGAGGTGGCAGCAGCAGCGGATAGGCGGCAAGATCATTCAGATCGACGCTCTGCTGGCCGGCCAATGGGTGGCGACTCGACATGACGATCAGCAGATCTTCGACGCCGAGGTCGATAGGCTCGAGCCCGGGGCGATCGACGCTGCCGCGAATAAGCGCAATGTCTGCATCGCCCGACGCCACGGCGTCCATTCGGTGCGCAAAACTCTTGATCACGAACTCCACGTCGAGGTCCGGATGTCGTTCGCGCACATGGGCAATCGCATCCAGTGTCTGACCGGCAAAACTCATGTTTCCCGTGATGCGGATGCGTGCGCTGGGATCGCGTGCCACCGAGTACGCCATGGTTTCGAGACTGAGAACCTGCTGGGCGATCGGCACCAACCGGGAGCCTGCCGGTGACAGGTGCACCGCCCGGGTGGACCGCTCGAAGAGCGTCGCGCCGAGTTCCTTCTCCAACCGCGCCACCTGATGGCTGATGGCGGATTGGGAGATGAAGCACCGTTCGGCAGCACGGCTGAAGCTCAGTTCCTCGCTGACGACGAGAAAATACTTGAGTTGGCGAAAGTCCATACCGACATCCTACTTATGAGCAAAACAGATAACAGTCTTGCGAATGCTGCAGCTAGCTGGACTGAGCCTATGACCGTTCCATACGGTAATAGTCATACTTTCAATTTGGTTTAGGAGTTTGTGGTGGACAGAACTGCTGCGGGTCGCGCAGATGTGGATGCAACGGGACACGAGAAGACTCAGGTCGTCATCGTCGGATCCGGGTTCGGGGCACTTGCTGCCGCGAAGACGCTCACTAAGTCCAAGACGCCGTTTGTCCTCATCTCCGAGACCACTGAGCACCTCTTTCAACCGCTGCTCTACCAGGTTGCGACCGGCGTGCTCTCGGCCGGCGAAATCGCTCCGCCGATCCGCAACATCCTGCAGAAGTTCCCCGACGCGGATGTTCGTCTCGGACGCGTCGTCGAGGTCAATGCCGAAGACAACACAATCGTGTACGAGGCGTCGGGCCAACGGCACACGCTCGGATATCGCTCATTGATCGCAGCAACAGGAGCAACGCAGGCGTACTTCGGCCGCGACGAGTTTGCCGAGGTCACGTACAAGCTCAAGACCGTCGAAGACGCGGAATTGCTTCGTAAGCAAATCCTGCGCTGCTTCGAAGAGGCTCACACCACCACCGACGCACTCACTCGCAAGAACCTGCTGAGCTTTGTTGTTGTCGGTGCCGGTGCAACGGGTGTCGAGTTGGCCGGTCAGATCAAGGAATTGGCGCGACGCTATTTCGCGATGGCTATCAACAACATCAGTGCAGAAGAAGTCACTGTCACCATGGTCGAAGGCGCCGGCGTTGCACTGCCCGCCTTCGGTGGCAAGCTCAGTGAATACACGCAGAAATCGCTCGAGAAGTCCGGTGTCGAGGTAGTTCTCAACACCATGGTCACCGCCATCGACGAGCATGGCGTCACGGTGTCGTCGATCCCGACCAAGGAAGAGAAGCGTATCGACGCCGAGACCGTCATTTGGTCGGCAGGCGTGCGCGCCAACGACTTTGCCGCAGTTCTCGGAGCCGCAACCGGTTGTGAGAGTGACCGTGCCGGCCGACTCCTCATCAATCCCGACCTCACGGTGGGCGGCTTCGCCAACGTGTATGCCGTCGGCGACATGACCTCGCTCAACGGGTTGCCGGGTCAGTCGCCCGTCGCGATGCAGGGTGGCCGTCACGCTGCCAAGATTGTCAATGGAAAGCGCAAGGCCGGAACGCCTTTCAAGTACATGGACAAGGGCAGCATGTCGATCATCAGCCGATTCAGCGCTGTGGTCCGGGTGGGCAAGAAGATCGAATTCAAGGGCACCATCGCGTGGTTCATGTGGTTGGCCGTGCACGTCATGTACATGGTGGGCTTCCGAAACCGTTATGTCGCAGTGATGTCCTGGTTCGGGTCCTTCATCGGCCACCGTCGCCCGCACTTCCACTACACGCAGGAACCGGTGAAAATCGAGGCTGCTCCACCGGTGCTCGAAAAGGAACCCGAGTTGGCGCACTCCGCCTGATTCTCGCGGCTGCCCGGTAATGCAGGTTCTTCCAACGCCCACTTCGCTACGCGCGAGGTGGGCGTTGGCCTTGCAGCATCCGTTCGCGCAAACTGTCGTAAATAGGTGCTGACCCGGCCAATGTCGCGACGACGACTGCGGCAGCGGTGGCGGCGAGCATCGGAACCAGCACCGAAGTGACGGCTGTCATTTCCACGACGATCACAATGCCGGTGAACGGCGCCCGCACCACAGCGCCGAAGAACGCGGCCATACCGACCATCGCCATCGCGACGGTAACTCCGGCGTCGACGCCGGGGATGAAGCTTGCCAGCCCGGCAAACAACGAACCCCAGAGCGCGCCGAGGGCGAGTAGCGGAGCAAAAAGGCCTCCGGGAGTTCCTGCGGCGTAGGACAGCGGGCCGGTGAAGAATCGAACAACCAAGTACAGCAGCAGAATCGGCATGACGAAGGTGCGCCCACCGACAAGTATCTGCGAGACTGTATCGCCGCCGCCGGCAACCAGCGGGTTGAGAAACAGAACGACGCCGATGACGGCACCGATCATCGCTCCGATGACGGTCGGCGGAATACGACGATGGCGCGCAACAAGATCGAGCATGCCCAGAATCAGGCGGTTGTAGACAATCCCCAGTATCCCGGTGAGCAGTCCGAAGACGACAAACAGCGGTAGGAGTGCAATCTGTGGGCTTGGGACGGTGCCGGCCGCGAAGTCAGGCCGATCACCTATCACCAGCCGTGAGCATGCCACTGCCACCGCTACGCCGAACAAGGTGGGAAGGACTGTGCGGAGCCGGAACGATTTGGTGACTTCCTCGCAGACGAACAAAGCGCCACCGATGGGCGCGTTGAATGCCACGGCAAGTCCGGCTCCGGCAGTGGATGTTTGAAGCAGTCGCACATCCGGTACCGAAAGCCGGGCTCGCCGACCTGCTTCTGCTCCGATCGCCGCACCCATATGCACGGTGGGCCCTTCGCGACCGAGCACGAGTCCCGAACCGATCGCCAGTAGGCCGCCCACAAATCTTGCGGGCACGAGGACAAGACGTGGAGGTTGTGCCTCGCCGCGGAAGACGGCTTCCACATGCTGGATACCGCTTCCCGCTGCCAGCGGCACGCGTTGCACGATCATGACGGCAAGCGCTGTGCACAACGCCACCAGTGCAACAGGGACAAGCCAGCCGACATAGGGAATCCCATGTGACCATTCCAGAATCGCCTCGCGCAGACTGTCCGCCCTGTGCAGGCACCACCGGAACGCTCCACCGACGAAGCCGACACAAGCTCCGGCGACGATCGCGAGCAGGCATAGCAGCACCAACCCGCGGCTGGCTTCACGCGGTTCGTCGCCGATATCGTCCGCGGTCATCGTGGTCAGTCCTACCTGACGGTCACAACTCTCGAAACGTGAATTGCGTGGAACATGCGTCGTGTGAACGGTAACGCATGTGCGCTGGCAGCCTGTGCGTTACTCGCGCTCGGAGAGAATTTTCTGCACGGCGAGGTGGCTGAAGAGCATGCTGGTGCCGATGGGATTTCCGCCGCCGGGATAGACCGTTCCACTTGGCGCAGCCATGGTGTTACCCGCCGCGTAGAGGCCGGGAATCGGGTTGTGCGACGTATCGAGAACTCGAGCTGCCGTGTCGGTGCGCAGCCCGCCCTTGGTGCCGAGGTCGGAGATTCCGAACGCCGCCGCGTGGAACGGGCCCTGCTCGATCGTCACCAGTGGTGGTTCGCCGCCCGAGAACGCACGATCATAGGCTTCGTCACCACGGCCGAAGTCCTCGTCGACGCCGTTTTCGACCATCTTGTTGAATCGAGCGACTGTCTCCACCAGTATTTCGGACGGTACTCGGATCTTTTCGGCGAGGGCTTCAAGGGTGTCGGCGGTGTGCCACAGGCCTGCGTCGACGTACTTTTCAGTCGCTGTCATCGACACGTTCGGTGCCTGCACCGGCGGGCGCTCGCCCTCCTTGTCGTCGTAGATCATCCAGTACGGCAGGGTGAGGGTGCCCTGTTCCATCTGAGCGATCACATCGCGCCCGAGTCGGTCGTACGGAGCCGACTCGTTGACGAAGCGTGCACCGTCCTGGTTGACGAAGATGCCGCCGGTGAACCACAGTGCGAACGCAGAACGCCCGTCGGGATGGGTCAGTCCGGGTGACCACCATGCCTGATCCATGAGGTCGGTGTCAGCGCCGACTGCGATGGCAGCCTGATGCGCTTTGCCGAGGTTCGCTCCGGGCCCCATGGTGTCGCGGGCGTGGCCGGGAACCCCGAACTTCTGTCGCAGTTCGTCATTCGCCTCGAAACCTCCGGCTGCCAGGATCACGCCGCTGCGGGCACGGATGGCTACGCGCTGTCCATCGCGTTCGACGATGGCGCCGACGACGGCTCCTTCTTCGACCACAAGCTCGACAAGCGGGCTGTTCAAGGTCAACTTCGCATTCGGATACTTTTCGATGGCTTTGAGGAAGCGGGCTATCAGTGCTCGTCCGCCGATGAAAAAGTCGTCGGGTTGCGGGATCCCGAGACGGTCGAAGTCGAGGGGGCCTCGCACAACCTCCCGCAGTTCCGGCGCCTGCGAGACAGGGAGCGGGGTGGGCATGGTGTGCCGTTGTCCATCAAGGCGGGCTTTGGGCGCCTTGCCGAAATAGTCGGGCCAGGGGAGCATTTCGAACTTCAAGTTTTCGTCCTGTTCGAGGTACTCGATCAGGGGTCCGCCGCCGCGGACGTACGTGTCCTGCAACTCGCGCGGAGTACGGTCGCCGACTACGGCGTGGTAGTACTCGAGCGCGTCCTCGATGGTGTCGTCGGTACCCGCGCGTTGCAGCGCCGGGTTGCACGGAAACCAGACGCCGCCGCCGCCGGAATATGCGGTGGTGCCGCCGAACTTGTCGGTTGCCTCGATGAGATTGACGGTCAGTCCCTCGCGAGCCGCCGTGTAGGCGCCGGTGACGCCGCCGCCGCCGGAACCGACCACCAGCACGTCATATTCTTCGTTCCAGTTCATCATCATTCAGCCTTTCCCGGCTACGCCGGTTTTCCAGGTGGGTTCTTCCGCGCACGGAAAGCTACTGGTTGTGCAGATGCGAAGCGGGAAACCATGTCGTCAGTGATGTCCTCGACGTCGACGTAAGGTGATTTTAAACACGGCCTCACCCGCGTGCGGTTGTCGATGTTCCAGTGAACGGGATACAAAATTCAGCCCGCCCGTGTTCAGAGTTCCAGGAGCAAGCTGACCCCGAGGGGCGTCATCATCACGGCGATAATGGCGTCGAGAACTCGCCAGGCATTGGGTTTGGCAAAAAGTGGCGTCAGCAGACGTGCGCCGTAACCGAGAGCGGCAAACCAGAGTGCGCTGGCGGTGATGGCGCCGGCAGCAAACCACCACCGTCCGATCTCGCCGCGGCCGTTGGCAATCGAACCCATCAGTACCACGGTGTCGAGGTAGACATGTGGGTTCAGCCAGGTGAGAGCCAATGCCATAGTGATGGCGGCAAGCCTTGATCCGTTGCCGTGTTGATCGGGCGCCAACGTCTGCGGCCGGACGGCACGTTTGGCTGCGAACACTGCATAGCTGAGTAGGAAAATCGCACCGGCAACGCGAACGAAAGTGATCAGTGACGGTGCGTGTTCGAGAATGGCTCCAATTCCACTGATGCCGGCGAGAATCAGAATTGCGTCCGAAACGGCGCAGACTGTCACGATCGGGAGTACGTGCGAGCGCGTCAGGCCTTGGCGAAGTACAAACGCATTCTGGGCACCGATCGCAACGATCAAAGAGAGTCCGACACCAAAACCGACGACGGCGGACGTCGGGTCACTATTGCTGAGCATGTCACCAGCCTGGCCGTCGAATAATCAGCAGTCCAGCTAATGATTCTTAAGCCACATAAGAGTAGCTTCAGATCATGCTGGACATTGAGCAGTTGAAAGCGCTCCACGCCGCGGTAGACGAGGGGACATTCGACGCGGCTGCTCGGAAACTGCACATCACGCCATCTGCAGTCAGTCAGCGGATCAAAGCACTCGAACATGCGGTGGGCCGGATTCTGCTGCAACGCACCAAGCCGGTTCAGGTCACCGACTCGGGGCGCGAGGTACTGCGATTGGCCCGTCAGATAGATGCTCTCTCGCGGGATACCATGCGCGAGTTGGGTCTTGACAACGAACAGGGCTCACTGGCTCGTATCTCGGTTGCGGTCAACGCAGACTCGTTGTCCACGTGGGTACTTCAGGTGCTTGCAGATTTCACGGCCGAAGCGAGTTTCGACTTTCATCTCGACGATCAGGACCATACAACCGATCTCCTCCGTGACGGGTCGGTGATGGCGGCAGTAACCTCGGCGGCGACGCCAATTCAAGGGTGCACGTCGAGCCGGCTCGGCATCATGCGCTACCGGCCGATGGCAAGCGTCGAATTCTGTGACAGATGGTTTTCGGACGGTGTTACGGCAGAAGCACTTTCAGCCGCACCGGTGGTGGTGTTCAACCGCAAGGATTTGCTGCAGGACAGGTACTTGCGCAGGAAGGTCGGCTACCCCGTTGACCCTCCTCGTCACCAGGTGCCCTCGTCTGCGGGTTTTTCGGATGCGGTGCGACTGGGCTACGGCTGGGGTCTGTTGCCTGATCTGCAAAGTCGCGAATCGGCGTATGCGCTGATCGGGATCGATCCGGATTTTGTCTACGACGTGCCGCTGTTCTGGCAGCAGTGGAAGTTGTCGCCGCCCATCTTGGTACGAATCGCCGACGCCGTTGCTGCTCGTGCCCAGGAAATCTTGCCTCAATCGAGTGCCTGACCGATTGTGCTCCGGAGACAAAGAAATTGGGCAAGTTGAGCCTCCGCGACCGTTTCTTCGGCCCCAGATCGCCGATAGTGTTCTGAGTCACATGCAATGAAAGGTGCTGACTCACGTGGTGGACATCGGATATCTGGCCCCCGATCTGGCAAAGAAGTACGGATCCGCTCCGTGCCTTCGTGACGATAGAGGCGAACTGACCTATGCGGAGTTCGCCGATCGCGTAGAAGCTGTTGCGGCGCAACTCGCAAGCCGGGGTATCGGGCGTGGTGACGTCATTGCGATCATGCTTCCCAACCGAGTCGAGTTGGTGACGGCGATCATGGCGGCCTGGCGACTCGGCGCCGCTGCGACACCGATCAATCCGATGTTCACGGCCAATGAGGCCGACTATCAGATCATGGATTCCGGTGCGCAACTGGTTGTTACGTCTGGACTGGGTGCACCGAACGGTGGACGCGCAGTGCTGTGCGTCGATGATCTGGCTGTTGCGCCACCATCCGTACCATTGCCGGACGTCGCCGTCGCGGAGGAAGACCTTGCGCTCTTGATCTACACCAGCGGATCTACGGGTACCCCCAAGGGCGTCATTCTGACCCATGCCAACCTGCAGTTCATGGCGTCGTCGATGGGGCGCAGCATCGGCATCACGGGAGCCGACCATTGTCTTCTGGTACTGCCCTTGTTTCACGTCAATGCTATTTGCGTGAGCGTTCTCGCCCCGCTGATCGTCGGCGGTCAGGTCAGTATCACCGGAAAGTTCTCGGTATCAAGGTTCTTCGACGACGTGGCACGCCTGCGGCCCACATACTTTTCCGCCGTTCCCGCCATCTACGCGATGCTGACCTCGCAGTCCGAAGGTGCAACGCTCGACACGGCGTCGTTGCGACTAGGTGTCTGCGGCGCCGCACCGATCAGTAAGGAACTCCTCGAACGCGCCGAGGAACGGTTCGGTTTTGTCATCGTGGAAGGCTACGGACTGACCGAGGGAACATGTGCGTCTGCGTGTAATCCCTATGGCGGCATTCGCAAACTCGGCACAGTCGGCCCTGCGTTGCCCGGGCAAGAGATTGCGATCCTCGCCGACGACGGGACTCTTGCTCGGCGTGGTGTCGCGGGCGAGGTAATCATCAAGGGTGCCAACGTGATGCGTGGCTACCTGAACAGACCGGAAGAGACAGCCACAACTGTTGTGGACGGTTGGTTGCACACCGGCGACGTCGGGTTTCTGGACGAGGATGGCTACCTGACTCTGGTCGACCGCATCAAAGACATGATCATCCGGGGAGGAGAAAACATCTACCCCAAGGAAATCGAAAACTCGCTTGCCACGCACCCTTCCGTGTTGGAGGCCGCTGTGATCGGGGCTCCGCACCAGGTCTACGGAGAGGTACCTGTTGCCTATGTTGTTGCGTATCCGGATTCGCCTGTCACGGAAAACGAACTGCTCGAACATGTCACGGCGCTCCTCACTCGCGTGAAGCTGCCAGTGGCGATCTACGTCGTCGACGCGCTACCCCGAAACCCGGTGGGCAAGATCGACAAACCTGGAATGCGGCGAGCATTGAGCGTCGAACCCGCTCGCTAGCCACATACCCGTAATACCCGAATAACTCGATGACGTGCGTCGAGTTGATCCGTCATGCCCACATATTGCACATCAGGAGCACACCATGGGATTCAAAGAAGGAAACTTCCCTCCCGTCGACCCGGCCACGTTCATGGACAAGCCCTTCCTCGAGCGCCTTCGCGACATGTCCACGCACTGGGTGGATTACGGCTTCGGGACACCGAAGATGGTCCACACCGTCTACATCATGAAGTTGCTGTTCCTCTACCTATTGGCCGGAACGGCAGTTGCGACATTGACTTCCGGTCTTTCCTGGGTTGATCCAGGATCTTGGTGGAATCAGCCCATCGTCTACCAAAAGCTGATCCTGTGGACGATGATGCTCGAGATGCTGGGCCTGGCAGGTTCGTGGGGCCCGCTGGCCGGTCACTTCAAGCCGATGACCGGTGGCGTCCTCTACTGGATTCGGCCGGGAACGATTCGCCTGCCACCGTGGCCGGGCAAGGTTCCACTCACTTCCGGCGACACCCGGACGGTGTTCGACGTGCTCATCTACGTCGCCGCTGTTGCCAATCTTCTTGTTGCCACAGTGCTTCCAGGAGTGCACACCACGGGAATCGACGCGGCGATCGCCGACAACGCCGGACTGGTACGCCCGACCGCCCTGTACTCGTTCCTGGTCCTCATGGCGATTCTTGGTCTGCGCGACAAGGTCCCGTTCATCGCCGCGCGCAGCGAGCAGTACCTGCCGGCTATTTTCTTCTTCACGTTCCTGCCGTTCGTCGACATGATCCTGGCGCTCAAGTTGCTGATCGTCATGGTGTGGATCGGAGCCGGTATCTCGAAGTTCGGTCGCCACTTCTCACTGGTGGTTCCGCCGATGTTGAGTAATACACCGTGGATTCCCTCGAAGAAGATCAAGCGCGCGCACTACCGTAATTTCCCCGAAGACCTGCGGCCCTCACACCTCGGTGGCGGCGTTGCACACGTGGCGGGAACGATGGTCGAGATCGTCACACCGTTGATCCTGCTGTTCTCCACCAACAAGACCCTGACCATTCTTGCCGTAATTCTCATGGTCGGATTCCACCTGTTCATCGCGTCGACCTTCCCGTTGGCTGTTCCACTGGAATGGAACCTGCTGTTTGCCTACGCGGCGGCGTTCCTGTTCCTCGGCTTCCCGGCGTGGGACGGCTACGGCCTCGGTGCCATGTCCTCGCCGTGGATTACCGTGGGAATTGTTGCAGCACTTGCTTTCTTCCCGATTCTCGGCAATCTTCGACCCGATCTCGTGTCCTTCCTGCCCTCCATGCGTCAGTACGCCGGAAACTGGGCGTCTGCGACGTGGGCATTCGCGCCGGGTGCCGAAGCCAAGATCGATCAGTGCATCAAGCGTCCGTCGCCCGATACCCGTAATCAGTTGATGACGATGTACCCCGAAGACGTGTCCGACGTCGTTCTGCATCAGCTGTTGGGGTGGCGTTCGATGCACAGCCAGGGGCGCGCGCTGTTCTCGCTGATGCTCCGGCACCTCGGTGAGGACATCAACACGTACTCCTTGCGGGAGGCCGAATTCATGTGCAACTCCATCGTCGCCTTCAACTTCGGCGACGGCCATCTGCACGACGAGAAGATGATCGCGGCGATTCAGCGTCGTTGCAACTTCGCACCGGGCGAGTTCCTGGTGACGTGGATCGAATCCCAGCCCATCCACAAGGGCACACAGGAGTACAAGGTGATCGACGCGGCGTTGGGCGTCATCGAACGGGGCACCTTCAAGGTGGCCGACGCGGTAGCCGAACAACCGTGGTTGCCGAATGGCCCCATTCCGTTCGATGTTCAGTGGACACTGGACGTACGAGCTGACCGCGCGGCGACAGACCCGCAGGTCGTCTCCGAGCCGAGGATGCGAACGAAGACCAGCAGTATCGAGCAAGAGGTGGGTAAGTGACAAAGGCCGTAGTTGTCGGCAGCGGGCCGAACGGGCTCGCTGCCGCGGTACACCTTGCCAGGAGCGGTGTGGACGTGCAGGTACTCGAGGCCGCCGACCAGATCGGCGGAGGAACACGCTCCGGTCCGATCGACGTGCCCGGGTTGATCCACGATCACTGCTCGGCGTTTCACCCGATGGGTATCGGTTCGCCGTACCTGTCCAAGCTCGACCTCGAGCGGTACGGGTTGATTTGGCGGTGGGCCGAGGCGGACTGTGCGCACCCCCTCGACAACGGTGATGCCGGTGTTCTGTATCGCTCGCTGGAGCAGACCGCAGCGGGGCTCGGCGCGGACGGGCAGCGATGGCAACGCATGTTCAGCGACCTGTCGACGGGTTTCGACGCTCTCGCGTCCGACCTGATGCGCCCCATCGTGAACGTTCCGCGTCATCCGCTCAGGCTTGCGGCTTTCGGTCCGCGAGCACTGCTTCCGGCAACCGTGACCGCAAAATTGTGGAAGACGGACAAGGGCAAGGCTTTGTTCGGTGGGGTCGCCGCCCACGCCTTCTATCCACTTCACCGTCCGGCCACATCGGCCGTGGGGTTGATGATCACCGCGGCTGGTCACCGCTACGGATGGCCAGTTGCCGAGGGCGGTTCACGCTCCATCACCGATGCGTTAGCGGCGATGCTCCTCGATCATGGTGGCAAGATCGACACCGGTATCCGGGTGCGCACAGCTGTCGAGATTCCGGACGCCGATGTTGTTCTGATGGATGTCAATCCAGTTGGTGCTCTCGAAATCCTGGGGGATCGTCTCCCCGCCCGAGTGGCAAAGGCCTACCGGAAGTTCAAGTTGGCACCCGGCGCTTTCAAGGTTGATTTTGCGATCGAAGGTCATGTGCCGTGGACTAACCCGGATTGTGCGCGGGCCGGAACAGTCCATCTGGCAGGTGGTTTCGACGAAATTGTGGCAAATGAGCGTGAGACGAATGCGGGGCGCATGCCGCAGCGACCGTTTGTGCTCTTAGGGCAGCAATACCTCGCTGATCCCACCCGCTCTGCCGGGAACATCCATCCGCTGTACGCCTATGCCCATGTGCCACAAGGATATACCGGCGACGCTACGGAGGCGATCATCCGCCAGATCGAAAGGTTTGCACCGGGGTTCCGGGATCAGATCGTGGCCACATCGAGTCGCAGTACCGCTGATCTGGCACAGGACAATCCGAATCAGGTGGGCGGCGACATCATCGGAGGAGCAAACTCCGAACTGCAAGTGGTGTTGCGTCCGCGCATCGCTGTAGATCCGTACAGTACCGGGATCGAGGGCACCTACCTTTGCTCGGCGTCGACGCCGCCAGGGGCCGGGGCGCACGGAATGTGCGGATACAACGCGGCCGAATCTGCACTGAAGTATCTCAGGCGGAAGGGTGCGGAGGGTTTGTGACGGGTCCCTCGCACAAGGATCGAGACGCCGTCGCGAGGCGGCGCCTCGCCCGGGTGCCGGCTGCCGCCGAACCGGAAGTTCTTGCCGTGGTTGCAGAATTGGCGCGACGCCTCGATGCGCGTAGCACTGAAATAGCGCGCGAAATGAGCGTCATGATGGCTCACGAGATCGACCAGTTGGACAACGATGCCAATTTGATCGAGATGCTCGAAGCCAGCGTGCAGGGAAATGTCACGACGATCATCCACGTACTGGCAAACGACATACCCATCGATCATCTCCAGCCCACAACCGCTGCAGTGGAATACGCGCTCAGGCTCGCGCAACGAGACGTCCCGTCCAACTCGTTGGTACGGGCATATCACATGGGCCAGGGCGATCTGATGAGGATTTGTCATGACGAGGTCAGCGCCCTCGACATTCCGGCCCGACTGACTTTGGCTGTCCTGAAACATACTTCGGATGTGGTGTACAGCTACATCGACTGGATTACGTTGTACGTCTTCGATGCGTACGAACAGGAGCGAAGTCGGTGGATCAACGCACAGGGCAACTTGCATTCAGCTGCGATCCACGCACTGTTGTCCGGAACTGGGTCAGACACAGGAAGTTTCGAGTCTGAAACCGGATATCGGCTGGACCAGAACCACATTGCCGTGGTTGCCTGGTCGACGTGGGATGCCGATGCGTTGGGCTTCAATGCCCTGGATCGGCTGGTGCGTGATCTCGGCGCGGCGGCCGGCGCTGACAAATCAGTGATCGTTACCGCGATCGACCGTCGAACAGTGTGGGCGTGGTTGCCCTTCGGGCGCCGCGTTCCGGCACCGGATCTGCAGGTGCTGTCGGCATCCGTGCCACTCGACGGTGGCACCCGCGTCGCCATCGGTCTTCCCGGGAATGGGATGTCCGGGTTCAAGCGTTCGCATGAGCAAGCGCGCGCCGCCTATTCTGTTGCAACCGTGCCGGATACGCCGGGACGGCCTCTCGTGAGTTTTGGTGACCGAGGCATCGCGGTGGTGTCTCTCCTGTCGGACAATCTGGATGCGACCAAGTCCTGGGTGTGGGAAGTGTTGGGGCCGCTGGCTGCCGACACCCCGGGTGCGGCGTCCCTGCGCACAACATTGAGCGTGTACTTTGCGAACGGCGAAAGTCACCTCCATACCGCCAATCAGATGAATCTGCACCGCAATACCGTGAAATACCGCATCAACAAAGCGCTCGGCGATCCAGTCGTCGTCGGGCGTGACAAGCTGGATCTGGCTCTGGCGTTGCAGGTGTGCGAATTGCTCGGTAGATCGGTGTTGCGCCCTCTCGGTTGAGACAGGAATTCAGTCTGAACTCCGGCGGGAGTTGAGCCGGGAAGCCTGGCGTGTGAGGTGGTCGCGTTCGGCGAGGTTGGTTGCCTTGTGCGCCGCCTCGCCGTACAGGTGTGCGGCCGTCGTGAGGTCTCCGTCGCGCTCGTGAAGATACGCCGCCACCGCCGTGTAGCGGGGCAGTGAGTTGTCCAGCCTTGCCAGTGCCGCCAGACCGGCGCGTGCTCCGTCAGCCTCTCCCACGGCGACCGCTCGGTTGAGGCGGACGACCGGGCTGTCGGTGAGCTGCTCGAGTTCGTCGTACCACTCGACGATCTGAACCCAGTCGGTTTCCTCGGCGGTGAGCGCGTCAGCGTGGAGTGCCGCTATAGCGGCCTGGGCCTGGTACTCACCGAGCCGGTCGCGGGCGAGCGCGGCGTACAAGGTTGTGATGCCCTCGCTGATCGCCTCGATGTCCCACCGGCTGCGATCTTGCTCCGCGAGGGGCACAAGATTGCCGTCGGGCGAGATCCGGGCAGCCCGCCGAGCGTGGTGGAGCAACATGAGGGCGAGTAAGCCCGCCACTTCGGGGTGGTCGATTGCGGCCGCGAGCTGCCGGGTGAGCCGGATGGCCTCGGCAGCGAGGTCGACATCGCCGGAGTACCCCTCGTTGAAGACCAGGTAGAGGACTCGCAGGACCGTGGCGACATCGCCCGGCTGATCGAACCGCACGCCGGATACGGTGCGCTTGGCCCGGCTGATGCGCTGCGCCATCGTCGATTCGGGCACCAGGTAAGCCTGCGCGATCTGGCGGGTGGTCAGCCCGCCGACAGCCCGCAGCGTGAGTGCGACTGCGGATGACGACGTCAGCGACGGGTGCGCACACAGAAAGTAGAGCTGGAGTGTGTCGTCCACTGCGGGTGCGGACTCACGCACCGGTTCTTCCTCGAGTAGCTGCTCACGCCTGGTGCGAGCTGCCTCCGCTCGGGTCGCGTCGAGGAACCTCCGCCAGGCGACGGTGACCAACCAGCCCTTCGGATCTCGCGGCGGGTTGTCGGGCCAGACCCGAACTGCCTCGAGCAGCGCATCCTGCACGGCGTCCTCGGCCGCCGCGAAATCTGCTCCGCGGCGGACGAGGATTCCGAGCACGCTCGGAGTGAGGCTCCGAAGCAAGACGTCGTTCATCTGTCGAAGTCAGTCGGTAATCGTGGGTGGCGCGGTCAAGAAGGGGCGCAATTCGAGCCACTCGTGGATCGGCTTTCCGCCGGCTCCGGGTGCTGCCGACAACTCACCCGCCAGTTCGACGGCACGGTCGTAGCTGTCGACGTCGATCACCATCCAGCCGGCGATGAGGTCCTTGGTCTCCGCGAACGGGCCGTCGGTGACGGGCGGTCGACCCTCGCCGTCGTACCGGACAAATGTTCCTGAAGGGGCAAGAGCCTGACCGTCGACGAACTCTCCCGTCCCCTCGAGCCGATCCGCGAAGTCCTGCATGTACTGCATGTGGGCCGTGATCTCTTCCGGTGTCCACTGATCCATGGGAACGTCGTTGACCGACGCCGGAGCGCCGCGGTAATGCTTGAGAAGCAGGTACTTGGCCATCGTGTTTCTCCTCGGGGTTGGTGCCACCATTCTGGTCGCACTTCACTACAGGGACGTAGCAAGCCACGGATTCTCGACATCATGCCGACAAGTTTTTTCGAGCTTTGTGTATGTGCTGGTGAAGCGTCTGAAAGCGGTGGTGTCGGCAGCGTGACCTACGGTGTTCGAGTGACTTCGCCGTGGACTGCCGGGCAGGTGGCATCGGTAGCTCCCGACGCCTCCTCGTTGGCAGCTGCGCAGAAACTGGCCGGTTCGTGGTCGCAGACCGGGCAGGTCGAGAACGGCCTCTGGGGACTGTGCCAGGGCAGCGGATCGAAGCCTTACCAGGCGATAGTCGACCTGAGCGGTCCCGCCTACAAGTGTTCGTGCCCCAGCCGCAAGTTCCCGTGCAAGCACGCGCTCGGCCTTCTCCTCGAATGGTCGACCGGACGCGTCCCGGTGGCATCGGAACCGCTCGACTTCGCTGCGGAGTGGTTGGCACAACGGGAGGGGAAGGCCGCACAGCAACCGGTACCTGCCGCCAAGGCAGTTGCCGATCCGGCCACAGCCCAGAAACGCGCCGAACGAGTGGCAAGCGGATTGGTCGAATTGGACCTGTGGATCACCGACCAGATACGTGGTGGCCTGGCATCGATGGATATCTCCTGGGAAGCGCTCGACGGAGTGGCCGCACGCATGGTCGACGCGCAGGCGCCGGGGGTTGCCGGAGCGCTCCGGTCGCTGGCCGGGGCGGTGGCCGGGGCGGAGAACTGGCCCGAACTGGTGTTGGGTGAACTCGTACGCCTGCATCTCCTTGTTGTTGCGCATCAGAGAATGGACCAACTTCCCGGTCCACTTCGGGATTCGGTGCGAGCGCACGTCGGATACCCGGTGTCCACCGAGAGTGTGATGGAACTGCCTGCTGTTCGCGAACTCTGGATGGTGATGGGTTCACGCATCACGGAGGAGAAGCGGCTCTTCACCCGCACCACGTGGCTCCGGGGGCGAGCTACGGGACGCTGGGCGATTTTGCTCGACTTCTCCCACGGTTCCCCCAACTTCTCGGGTGTCGTGCCGCCCGTCGGACATGTTGTCGACGCAGACCTGCACTTCTATCCCGGTGCGGCGGCGCTGCGGGCACGACTCGGAGCAACACATGGTGACGCGGAGCCGTTCACGACTCTGCCGCCGGGGAATATTGCGGCGGCGCTGGAGCACTACACCGACGCAGTCAGCGCTGATCCGTGGTTGCGGTCGTGGCCGGTTGTGGTCACCGATGTGACGCCGTCATATGTCGACGGATCATGGTTTCTGGTGGACAAGTCCGGTTCAGCGCTGCCGGCAGAAGGTGATTCACGCATGATGTGGACACTCCTCGGAATCTCCGGCGGGTATCCGGTGAGTGTCTGCGGAACGTGGAATGCACGATACATCGAGGCATTCTCGGTATTCGTGAGTGGTCAGGTGACGGCACTGTGAGCACTCTCATGTCGGCGGCTCTGCTCGGAACATCGCGTACAGCACCGAGTTTCGATGATCTCCCGGTCGATGTCCGTTCGGCTGCCACGCGACTTGGCGGCGATCCGGCAGTCGTGCTGCTGGAGGCGACGGCACTGGCCAGGGCCTACCGCGCCGGGGGAGCAGGTTCCGTCACTGCCGACCTGCCTGCGCCCGCGGAGGACGACCCGCGGCTGGTTCTCCCCGAATCGTCTTCTGTGCATCTGCTTTCCATGCTGGCCGCCAAGGCGACGCTACTCGACGAGTGGTTTGCGCTGGCGCTCGAGCGAAACTTCCGGGCACCGGATCATCTGGTCGCGGAATTACTGGCCTATGCACGAGCCAGTGAGGTCTACCGTGAGAGAATCCTGCGAATCGTCGGCGAGCGCGGACAGTGGCTAGCTGCCCGAAATCCCGAGTGGTCCATGCTGATTCGTAACCGCAGCGGCGGCGTCGACGGGTGGCGGCACGGAACGCCGGCAGAACGCCTCCGGTGGTTGGCCGATACCCGCCGGAGCGAGCCGGCGCAGGCGTCGGAAGAGCTGACACAATCCTGGGAAACGGAACGGGGAGAACACAAAGCAGCGTTTGTCGCAGCTCTCGTCACCGGATTGAGTGCCGATGACGTGCCCTTGCTCGAACGCGCCCTCGACGACAGGCGCAAGGATGTCCGGCGTGAAGCAGCGACGGTTCTCGCCCGACTGCCGCAGTCGCCTTTCGGTGAACGTATGGCTCGGCGCGTCCAGGAATGGGTGCGGATCGAACGAACACAGTCCGGTGTGCGACTTGTGGTCGAGGCCCCCGAAGAAATCGATGCGGCTGCGAAGCGCGACGGGATCGAGGATCGGCCCAACCCACACACCGATTACCGCGCCGAGTACGTACGGCAGGCGATCAGTGCAGCTCCACTGTCTTTGTGGAACAACATGATCGGTCAACCGTCGGCAGTTCTGAACCTGAGTCTCGACCGAACCTGGGAACCGATCCTTCACGACGCCTGGTCCACGGCCACTGTACTCCAACATAACTCGGAATGGGCTCAGGCGATTTTCCGCACGCGTGGTCTGTCCACCGACAGGCGCCTGCTCCCGATGATTCCGCCGCGCGATCTGGCCGATCTCCTCTTGTCGGGAACTGGTGACGCGAACATCCTGCATCCGGACCGGGCGGCGATCTTCCAGACGCTGCCTCGCCCGTGGCCGGACGACATCACAGCCTCCGTGGTGGCGCAGTGGGAACGCGCCGCGGCCAGGCGTGCAGATGGCGGGGCCAGATCTGCCGAGTTCTCGCGCTACAAGTACTCCGAGTCGCTGCGTCTTGCGCAGGCCAGTTTCCCGTACAGCGCAGTAACCGTGCTCGGCCGAGCTGCGGAACGTGCCCGTGATCTCGACTGGCAGCAAGCTTTTGTCAAGACCGCCAACGCCATTGTCCACCGCAAGACACTGCTCGAGGAGCTCACATGAGTGCCACTGTTGATCCGACCTCACTGATGCGTCCGCACGCCGAGCAGGAATACGCACATGAGTTAGCCGCACTGGCGGCGGCCGACACGCGTCCGCGGCCACCGTCGTGGAACCTCTCACCCTGGGCGGTCGTCACCTACCTACTGGGCGGCACTCTCGAGGACGGTACCGTCATTTCTCCCAAGTACGTGGGCCCGCGTCGGCTGATGGAAGTCGCCGTCGCGACGCTCGCGACCGATCGCGCACTGCTCTTGCTCGGAGTGCCGGGAACCGCTAAAACCTGGGTGTCCGAGCACCTTTCGGCTGCGATATCGGGGGCGTCGACGCTCTTGGTTCAGGGCACGTCCGGCACACCCGAAGAAGCCATCCGGTACGGCTGGAACTACGCGCGTCTGCTCGCCGAAGGCCCTACCGCTGGCGCGTTGGTGCCCTCGCCGGTGATGAACGCGATGGAAACCGGGAAGATCGCTCGAGTCGAGGAGTTGACGCGCATCCCGGCCGACGTGCAGGACGCTCTCATCACGATTCTGTCCGAGAAGACGCTTCCCGTGCCCGAATTGGGTATGGAAGTGCAGGCGGCCAAGGGCTTCAACCTCATCGCCACTGCCAACGACCGCGACCGTGGTGTCAACGATCTGTCCTCCGCATTGCGTCGACGATTCAATACCGTCGTTCTGCCTCTGCCTGCCAGCGAGGAAGACGAGGTGGCCATTGTGGCGCGGCGGGTCGAACAATTGGGTGTGGCGCTGGAGTTGCCACTCGTTCCGGCAGCGGCTGAGGAAATTCGTCGAGTCGTCACGGTATTTCGCGAATTGCGTTCCGGCACCACGGCAGATGGTCGGACAAAGCTGAAGTCCCCATCCGGGACGCTGTCAACAGCAGAGGCGATTTCGGTGGTCACCAACGGCTTGGCGTTGTCCGCGCACTTCGGTGACGGTGTCCTGCGCGCATCAGACGTAGCGGCCGGGATTCTCGGCACGGTGATCAAGGACCCGGTAGCGGACAGCGTGGTGTGGAACGAATACCTAGAGGCCGTGGTGCGTGAACGAGGCGACTGGTCCGACTTCTACCGGGCCTGCCGCGAGGTCACCGGGTGACATTTGCCATGCAGGACAGCAGGGTCCGAGTTTTCGGGATCCGTCATCACGGGCCGGGTTCGGCGCGTGCCGTTCGGCGCGGGTTGGAGGAGTTTGCTCCGGAAGTTGTCCTGATCGAAGGTCCATCGGATGCAGATCCACTGGTAATGCTGGCTGCATCGGAAACCATGTCGCCACCGGTTGCCCTGTTGGCGTATGCGACGGGCGAACCGTCGAAGGCCGCATTTTGGCCGTTTGCGGTGTTCTCACCAGAGTGGCAGGCACTTGACTGGGCCGCGAAAAACGGTGTGCAGGCCCGTTTCTGCGACCTACCGGCGCACAATATGTTGGCGGATCAGCGTGAACTGAGCACGCGTGAAGGAGACCCGCTGGCCGAGTTGGCCGCGGCTGCAGGTTACGACGATACCGAGCGTTGGTGGGATTCCGTCATCGAATCCAACTCGGGTACAGGTAGCTCGGATGTCTTCGATGCGATCACCGATGCGATGGCGGCACTTCGGGAGACCGTTCCGATTGACGAGGAGACGGCGCACCGTGAGGCGTACATGCGTCAGGTGCTGCGAAAAACACTCAAGGACGGCGCGCAGCGAGTGGCCGTCGTGTGCGGTGCGTGGCATGCGCCCGCGTTGGTGGGCCCGCTCGGTCCCGCTTCGGTGGATGCTCGAATCCTCAAGGGAATGACCAAGATCAAGACGTCGTTGACGTGGGTTCCCTGGACGCATTCGCGACTGGCATCCGTATCGGGGTACGGCGCGGGGATCACCTCGCCGGGTTGGTATCACCACCTGTTCACAGCGCAGGACAAGACTGTTGCCCGCTGGCTGACCAAGGTTGCCCGGGTGCTTCGCGCCGAAGATCTGCCGATCTCGAGTGCACACGTCATCGAAGCGGTGAGACTGGCAGAAGCATTGGCAGTCATACGCTCTCGGCCTCTGGCCGGCTTGTCGGAAGTGACAGAGGCGACAAGGTCGGTGATGTGCGACGGTAACGACGTGTTGCTCGATCTGATCACCCGAAAACTGGTGGTCGGTGAGTCTTTGGGTGAAGTGCCTGAAGAAACTCCGACGGTTCCGCTGGAAGCAGACTTGCGGGCCAGGGCAAAAACGCTGCGTCTCAAGCAACAGGCGGGCGCGAAGAACCTTGATCTGGACTTGCGCCGCGACATCGACGTCGAGCGTTCACGATTCCTGCACAGGTTGGCTCTCCTCGATATCGACTGGGGTGTGCCGGCGGAGGACGAAGTGCGTTCTACGGGTACCTTCCGGGAAACGTGGGCATTGCAATGGAAGCCGGAATTTGCGGTGTCGGTGATCGAGGCATCGCTGTGGGGAACAACGGTATCGGTCGGAGCTGCGGCCAAAATCGAGGCACGAGTTCAGGCACCCGATATTGCGCTCGCTGCGCTGATCGAACTCTTGGAACAGTGCCTCCTCGCTGATCTTCCGGACGCGCTGACCCGGGTGCTGACGAGTGTCAAAACTGTTGCAGCTCTTGATCATGACGTAACACATCTGATGGCAGCGCTGCCGATACTCACACGCACCCTGCGCTACGGTGACGTGCGCGGTACCGACGTATCTGCTCTGACGGAAGTTGCCGACGGACTGTTGGTTCGAATCTGCACCGGCCTGCCGGTGGCGGTTACCGGACTTGACGACGCGAGCGCCGAAGAGTTCCGTGATCATCTCGACAAGGTGCACGCGGCCGTGTTGATGCGCGACCATCCGGAGTCCATCGTGCGATGGCTGAAGGTGGTCTCAGGTCTCATCGACCGTGACGACGTCAACGGGATTCTGACGGGTCGGATGGTCCGATTGCTCCGTGATGTCGGATCGATTTCGGAATTCGATGCGGCGCAGCGGTTGTCACGGGCGCTGTCCATCGGTAGCGCGCCAGTGGACAAGGCAGGGTGGGTCGACGGTTTCCTCGGCGGCGGTGGGCTGGTCCTGGTGCACGATCGAGCGCTACTGGACTTGATCGACAGTTGGGTTGGGCAGCTGCGTGAGCAGGATTTCATCGACACCCTCCCGTTGCTGCGCCGGACGTTCGGTGCATTCGAGGCGGGGGAGCGGCGCGCGATCGGACAGGCCGTGCGCGGTGGCCGTGTCACCGAGACCTCAGTCGAGACCGATGCACGACGTGGCCGGGCAGCGATGGCTGTCGTTTCGGATATCTTGGGGGTCAACGCATGAGCGAAGACGAGCAGCGGCTGCGGCGATGGCGCTTGATGCTGGGTGAATCCGCAGAGGAGTCGACGGGCGGACTCGGCTTGCCGGGAGACTCGCAGATGGATGCCGCTCTGGCCGCTCTCTACGACAGTTCGAAGCCAACGAAGGGAACTCGGCGCTCAGCGGGGTTGGGTGCGTCGGCGCCAAAAGTTGCACGGTGGCTCGGCGATATCCGTACCTACTTTCCCAGCACCGTGGTTCAGGTGATGCAGAAGGACGCGATAGAACGACTCGGACTGACGCACCTGCTGCTGGAACCGGAACTGCTCGATGCCGTCGAACCTGATGTGCACTTGGTGGGCACCCTGCTCAGCCTCAACCAGGTGATGCCGGAAGCCAGCAAGGCCACCGCCCGGATGGTGGTGGGCAAGGTGGTGCGCGAAGTGGAGGAGCGCATTGCTCAGAAGACCAGAGCAGCGGTGACCGGGGCGCTCAATCGTGCTGCCCGGACGTCCAATCCGAAGCTGCGAGACATCGATTGGAACCGCACCATCGCGGCGAACTTGAAGAATTACCTGCCCGAGTATCGCACTGTGGTGCCGGAACGACTGATCGGCTACGGACGGAAATCCACGGCCGTACAACGTGACGTGGTACTGGCCATCGATCAATCGGGTTCGATGGCGTCCAGTGTTGTCTATGCCTCGGTATTCGGCGCAGTCCTGGCGTCGATGCGCGCGCTGAAGACGTCGCTGGTGGTCTTCGACACCGCGGTGGTTGATCTGACGGAGAAATTAGCGGATCCGGTGGACGTGCTGTTCGGAACTCAGTTGGGTGGCGGCACCGACATCAACCGAGCGATCGCCTATAGCCAGTCGTTGATCTCACGGCCGTCCGAGTCGATGTTCGTGCTCATCTCCGATCTGTACGAGGGCGGAATTCGCAACGAGATGCTTCGGCGCATGGCCGCGATGAAAGCGGCCGGCGTTCAGGTGGTGGTCTTGCTGGCGCTCTCCGACGACGGTGCACCCTCGTTCGATCACGACAACGCCGCAGCTTTGGGCGGGCTGGGCATTCCTGCTTTTGCGTGTACGCCGGACAAGTTCCCGGAGTTACTCGCGGTGGCGTTGGAGCGCGGCGACGTCGGTGCGTGGGCAGACAAAAATCGCCCTGCTTGAAAGAACACATGTTCGGGTATTCCCTCGCGATGACCCGTGCGCAGACATCGGCAACACAAGCAGGTTCTGGTTTGGTCCTCGCAGTGTTGGCATGTGGCCAATTCTTGATGACTCTCGACAGTTCGGTCATGAACGTCTCGATGGCGACCGTGGCCGCGGATGTCGGGACCACAATTACCGGTATCCAAACCGCTATCACGCTGTACACCCTGGTGATGGCGACCCTGATGATCACGGGCAGCAAAGTCGGTTCGATGATCGGCCGGCGGCGGGCCTTCGGGTTGGGGCTGGTCATCTACGGGGTCGGGTCGTTCACGACGGCGATCGCGCCCAATCTTGCCGTGTTGCTGATCGGATGGTCGCTCCTCGAGGGGATCGGTGCGGCATTGATCATGCCGGCGATCGTGGCGCTGGTGGCATCAAACTTTTCGGCGGAAAAGCGACCGGCCGCATACGGATTGGTAGCGGCCGCCGGAGCGATGGCAGTTGCCGTCGGACCACTGATCGGTGGCGCTGTCACGACTTTCGCGTCGTGGCGGTATGTCTTCCTCGGCGAGGTCGTCCTTGTAGTTGCGATCTTGTTGGTGTTGCGAAAGGTTGCCGATGTTGCCCCCACCAAGGGTCATCTCGACGGTGTGGGTTCCCTATTGTCAGTGGCAGGCCTCGGCATGATCGTTTTCGGTGTTCTGCGTTCGAGTGAATGGGGTTGGTTGCAGGCCAAACCCCAAGGGCCGGAGATGCTGGGGATGTCGCCGGTCGTGTGGCTGTTGCTCGGTGGGATGTTGGTTGTCTACGGCTTCCTCCGCTGGGAAGCGTGGTTGGTCAGTGTAGGCAAGGAACCACTTGTCGATCCGGACATGCTGAGGAATCGGCAACTGACAGGTGGGCTTTCGATGTTCTTTGCCCAATTCCTCGTTCAAGCGGGCGTGTTTTTTGCGGTGCCGCTTTTCCTGTCCGTGGTTCTCGAACTGAGCGCACTCGAGACCGGGGTGCGAATCCTGCCGTTGTCGGCAGCCCTGGTACTGGCCGCGATCGGAATTCCGAAGCTCCGGCCGACGGCGAATCCCCGTCGCGTCGTCCGCATCGGGTTGTTGTCGATGATTGTCGGCATCCTGTTGTTGGTTGCCGGGATGGATCCGGGCGCAAATGCCGCGATCGTGATGGTTCCGATGTTGTTCCTGGGGTTCGGTTTGGGGGCGCTGTCGTCACAACTCGGAGCCGTCACGGTGTCGGCGCTGCCGGACGACAAGAGCGCAGAAGTAGGCGGATTACAGAACACTGCAACCAACCTCGGTGCGTCACTGGGAACGGCGTTGATCGGTTCGGTGCTGATCGCAACATTGACAACGTCGGCAATTGCCGGGATCGAGGACAATCCGGCTGTTCCAGCAGCGGTACAGCAACAAGCCACGACGAATATGGTGTCCGGTGTTCCATTCCTCTCGACCACCCAACTTCAAGACTCCTTGGCGCAGGCCGGCGTGAACGAGCAGACTTCTGCGGCGATCGTCGACGTCAATTCCGAGGCCAGACTCGAAGCTCTGCGTGTTGCTTTTGCCGTCGCAGCGTTCCTTGCCGTCGCGGCGCTGTTCGCGACCGGCCGGATTCCGCGGATACCGGTCGGGTCCGACGATCGAACGAACGGAATTCCTGCCTCCGACTGACAACTGCTTTGCGTCGTTCACGTCGAGAAATGGCGATCTTCGGGAACTGGAAACTCGCAGTCGGCTAACGTCGAGCGAAGAAACAGCCAAAAAGTCTGGAAAGCTCCATTCAACCGGCAATCCGATCGGTATGGCGACAAAGGAGGAACCGATGCCCGGACACCAGCGTCCGGCTGCGATCCGCCACGGTCTCAGGCCACCTGAATGTTGAGTTCTGTCCGACAAACAAGTCGCCGGGCCGCATTGCCGGAATCCGAGCGCAGCGACTTCTTCCGCCGCCAGGTAGACGAGGCCGTCACCGTCGCACCGTTGGCGAACTTTGCCATCATGGCCGGCATCAGTTCGGTGCTCGTGTTTGTCATTCCTCCGGAGCAGCACCTGATTCGCTGGGTCGGCGCGGTGGCGATTCTTCTTGTCTTCCTGAACTCGACTTACACGTGGGTCTCGTTGCGCCAGAAACGAGCGCAACGATCTGTTC
Organism: Rhodococcus sp. ACPA4; assembly: GCF_002300185.1. Lineage (NCBI taxonomy): Bacteria > Bacillati > Actinomycetota > Actinomycetes > Mycobacteriales > Nocardiaceae > Rhodococcus > Rhodococcus sp. ACPA4. The sequence goes on along the minus strand of NZ_NSDY01000001.1, from coordinate 4,109,186 downwards.
GCCGGGACTACATCGGTCTGATGTTCGAGGTTGTAGTTCTCGGAGTCCTCGACGTCGTTCTGTTCGCGCTGCTGTTTTCCGAGACGGCAACCGATGACGTGATCCTGATCGCGACAATGGCCGGTCTCATGGGCGCCGGAACCATCAATTTCTATACGCTTCGTTCAGCCAGTCTGACCTGGATATATATCCACGGTGTTGGGTTGTTCATCATCTTCCTGTCCCACACGAAGCCGTATCTCTCGGTCTTGATGCTTCAACTGGTGATCTACACGTTTGCACTCACAATCGGTGCGCTGTATCTGTCCGCGTCGTTCAAGCGGAGGTGGCTCGCCGAGATGCAAGCCGAATCGGAACGTCAGACAGTGGCCTTGTTGCTCGACGGATTCGAAGGTGGATCACGCGACTGGCTGTGGGAAGTCGACGCTGCGGGACGCTTCACCCACACGTCGCCCCGGTTCGCCGAGGTAACGGGGTTAGCGGTTGGCGAGCTACAGGACAGGACTTTCGATCAGATGCTCGACCAACTTGCCATCACCTCCAGCGCGGAGGGCCGGAAGGCAGTTGATCTGTTGGTCGACAAGTTCGAACGCCAGGTGCCCTTCGGCGATCTGGTGGTGTCAGTCCGCGTCGACGGCGTTTGCCGTTGGTGGTCGCTCTCCGCAAAGCCACGAATCCGCGAGGACGGTGAAATGCTCGGATGGCGCGGCGTCGGTTCCGACATCACCGAGTGGTACGTCCGCGAGCAGGATATTTTGCGGCAGGCGGAGACCGACGCCCTGACGGGACTGCCCAACCGGCGAGCATTCGGACAAGCGCTGGAGCAGGCAATCGCGGACCGTGACGAAGGCCAGGTGCACGTCGCGATCCTCGACCTCGACAACTTCAAATCCGTCAACGACACGCTGGGACATCCGGTGGGAGACGGGTTGCTGCTCGCGGTCACCGAGCGACTGTGCGCCGTAGCGGATTCGGATGTGTGCGCGCGCATGGGTGGTGACGAGTTCGGATTCATCGCCCGGATGCCCGCAGGCCAGAGCGAGCGAGGCGCATTCGAACGATACCTCGACGTCCTGCACGATCCGTTCTTCGTCGACGGCAACCGGATCGAGGTACGCGCGACCATCGGCTTCGCGACCAACCCGAATGACTCCGCCGACGTCGACGAATTGGTCATGCTCGCTGATCTTGCCTTGTACGAGGCCAAGTCGACAGGACGTAACCGGGTGGGCCGATTCTCCCCGGCGCTGCGGGCGCGGGCATCGGAGCGCGCCACCGCTCAACAGGAGCTCGCCCGTGGAATCGCGGCCGACCAATTCGAACTTCACTATCAGCCCCAGGTAGACGCGGTGACCGGTCAGGTGGTGGCGTTCGAGGCATTGATTCGGTGGAACCATCCTGTGCGAGGTCAGCTCGGACCACGCCAGTTCATCGGAGTGGCTGAAGAAACCGGGATGATCATTCCCCTCGGGGCGCGGGCCTTGGAGCTTGCCTGTACGGCTGCCGCGAATTGGCCAGACGGCATCGCGGTCACCGTCAACGTCTCATCCGTTCAGCTGGTGTCCACGGGCTTTCTTGCCACCGTTGTCGATGTATTGAGAACCACCGGACTCGAACCGCATTTGTTGCAGGTCGAAATTACCGAAACCGGGGTCGTCGACGATCGGGCTGTCGCAGATCTGCACCGATTGCGCGAGCTGGGGGTCACCGTAGCTCTGGATGATTTCGGTACCGGATACTCGTCTTTCGCGACTTTGCAGAGGCTGCCCATCGACGTCCTCAAGATCGACCGCGTGTTTATCGTCGACTGTGCCGACCAGCCGATGGCGGTGGTGCAATCGGTGGTCGAACTTGCCGGAACACTAGGGATGAAGTCGTTGGCTGAAGGCGTCGAAACGGCAGTGCAATTGCGACGTGTTCAAGCCGCGCGGTGCCAACTTGTTCAGGGCTTTTACATCAGCAAGCCCCTGGATGCGGCGAATTTGGAAGAATATTTTGCCGCAACGAAGACTGAATCAGGCAGCCATATTCATCCATTCTTCAGATTTCCGTAGCCCTCAAACTGTTTCCTCCGGCGGCTTTCGCTTGATACATCATCGAGTCCGCGACATTCGATGCCACAGATATTGCGGACGATCCACCGGTCCAGGCCTTCGACCCCGCCGGCATTATCACTGCCCCGACGCTCACGGTGGTCGGGACGAGATCGGAATGATCCGAAATTGCAGAAGTGATGCCGTCGATCAACGTGCCAATTTCTTCGTGACATCCTGAAATGACAGCCAGGTACTCTTCGCCGCCCACCCGCCCTACGACGCCCTGATCTCCTATATGCGTCTTCAAGCGGTTGGCAGTGCGAATAATTACTTGGTCGCCCTCGGAATGCCCGTGAAGATCGTTGACCATTTTGAATTTGTCGATGTCGACGACTATGAATGCCAGGCATTTTTCCTGTACCCGGGCCGAATCGAACAAATCGATGACCGCAGCGTCGAGGCCGCGGCGGTTGAACAGTCCGGTCAAAGGATCACGATCGGAATCGCGGGCATCGCGGTAGAGGGTTCGCCACGTCAAATGCGAGAAAATCGGCACGATGGTCACGGCTCCAAGTAGAACGGTGGCTCGGGCCGCGATGGTCGTGGGGTCGACGGTTCCTTGTTGATAGGCGAGCACGAGGATGAGGGTGGTGATCGACGTTGCAAAGATTACGTGCGTCATAAGCCATCTCGCACTGACGAACAGCGTTGCGAAGGTACCGCTTATCGCAAAGATGATGCACCCGAACAATGCCGAGTCGCGGTCGGGGACAAGAAGAATTGCCGACGCGATTCCGAGGTCGGCGAATATGCCGAATGCGAGCAGTCCGCGTCTACCGGGAAATGGCAGCGTGAACCAACAGGTCATGACGATAAGCGATCCGATGACCATGCAGACCGACAGGAATTTGCCGGCACTGGCTGTCGGTGCATCGGGTCCGATCAATTTGAAGAATGCGCCCGATCCGAGGATGGCAGTCATTACGCCAAGCAGGCCACGGAAGATCGGCGCGATAGCGCGACTTGATCGTTGGTTACTTATCCACTCGTAATCGTGTGGTTCGTCGAACCATTCCTTGAGCGTGCGCCACGAGGTGTTCCTCGAACGCACGCTTTCCGAACTGGACATGTGGTTCATTCTCGCATTCAAGTTCGGGAAGGCATGGCAATCAGTCCCTCAGTGCAGTTTCAGCTCAGATACTGGTGGTTCGGACGCCGTTTCCTCCGGCAGCCTTCGCCTGGTACATCATCGAATCGGCGACGTTCGACGCAACCGAGATTGCTGACGATCCACCCGTCCATGCTTTTGACTCGGTTGGCATGATCGCCACTCCGACGCTCACCGTTGTGTGTATCGGGTCCGGGTAATCGGAGAGTGCCGGAACAATGCCTTCGGTCAACGTAATGATCATCTCGGGTGGCCCCGCTATGACTGCGAGGTACTCTTCACCGCCGACTCGACCGACTACGGCCCGTTGACCGAGGTGAGCGCTGAGTCGGTTGGCTGTTCTCTGGATTACCCGATCGCCTGCGGGGTGCCCGTGTACATCGTTGACCAACTTGAACTTGTCGATGTCGACCACGATGAATGCAAGACACCACGCATCATCGCGGGCCTGATCGAACAGAACCGTAACCGCAGCGTCGAGTCCACGACGGTTGAATAGACCGGTCAGGGGGTCGTGGTCCGATTCGCGGGCATCTCGATACATCATGCGCCACGTCAGATGCGAGAAGATCGGGAGAAGGGTTACTGCGGCAAATAGGACCAATGCGCGGGCAAGGAGTGTGCCGTGGTCGACTGTTCCCGCACCGAAAGCAAGAACAAAAACGATGATGCTGACGCCGGTAGCCCAGGCTACGTGTCCCAGAAGCCATTTAGCGCTGACGAACAATGTCGCGTAAGTACCGCTCACGGCAAAGGCGATACACCCGAAAGTCGCTGAATCGCGATCAGTCACCATGAGAACCGCCCCAGCCAGACCGATGTCGGCAAAAATTGCAAAGGCGATAAGTCCACGCCGTCCGGGGAAGGGGCGAGTGAACCAAAGTCCCGCGATGACAAAACAACTGACGACCACGATCGCCCCCAGGTATTTCCCGAGTGTTGTCGGCGGCGCGTCGGGCCCGACGAGTTTAACGAGCGCGGTAAGACCGAAGATCATCGACATGATGCCGAGCAAGGCGCGACAGAGAGGCTGAATCGCGCGGCTGGAGCGCTGGCGTTTCATCCATTCGTAGTCGTGCTCCTCGTGGTACCACTCATTGAGCAAATTCCATGAGTTACCCCCTGTTGGAAGATGGACAGGGGTGCGCATGACACCTATTTTGGCATTGAATTCCAGCGAAGAAAAACTAACAATCACCAGGTTGATTTGTTCGGAGAGTCGCGGGGATCAAGTGCATGAATACTTCGGGGAACTGACTTTGTGCATGTTTTCGTGAGAACCGAAAATAGGTCGCAGCGATGAAGGTTTTACCGTTTCCCTGCCAGTAATCGACCCGACCGTGCCGCACTTGCACCGGCCAATGTCGCGGCACCGACGGTGATCATCGCGCCAAGCAGAATTGCTGCAGGCTCACCGTCGCCGAGCACGCCGAGCTGCGAGCCAACTGTTACCGCGGCAACGGGAACACCGAGCTGCGCAGCAGACAATATGCCGAGCGGAAGAGGTAAACCCATTACCCGAACCACGGCATGCACTACGAGCGTTGCCATGCCTAAAGACACACCGAGCCAGATGGACGACGGATTGCTGACGAGGTCCCGAAGATTGATGGAAGCGCCGAGCCACACGAAGAACAGCGGCGCAAAAAAGCCATCCGTGACGGCGAAGAGCTGTTTCGCCAGGCGCCGGGGCTCACCGATCGCCGCAAGGACCAAACCGAAAGCAAAGCCCGCGAGCATGACGGAGACGTGAGTGGTTGTTGCCAGCGCCGCCAGAGAGAACAGGATCACCAGATTGATCCGCAGTTCGAGGGCGAACTTACGCTTCTCCGAGAACTTGTGGAGCCGCCGCCATGCTCCGGAACGGTGGAATGACCGGAGCCCGAAATAGAGCACGACCGCAGCGGCGATGACGGCGAATGCACCGAGCCCCGCACGCACCGCGTTACCGGGATCGATTACGAGCGGCACCGCCACGATGCATGCCGTGTCGGCGATGGCGATCTGTGCCGTCATCTGCAGAACGGATGTTCCACCAAGTGCGAGTGAATCTACGATCGGAAGAATAAGTGCTGCAGACGAAGACGCTATGAGCACCGCGTACAGAAAGGCGTGACCGGTATCGAAAACCGATGCCACCGCGTACCCGGCGACAGCGGCCAGAACCCCGACCATCACTGCGCGGACCGCGCCCTTACCCATCGCCGACCGAACCGCAGGATCGCGAACGGGGACGTGCGAGCCTGCCACCAACATCGTCAACGCAAAACCGATATCGGCCATGAACGTGAAAGTGTGGTCAGTCGCATCGAGCAATCCGAATCCGGTGACCCCGAGAATGACACCTGCCGCCAACTCGCCTACGACTACCGGGATATGCCAGCCTTCGCGTGCCGCCAGCAGCGGCCCGAGTAGCCCGGCGAAAGCAACCAATGCGAGTACGTCGAATGTCACCAATGATCTCCTCGCCGTTTGGTGCCTGTGCCCAGGGGTAATCATCGCATTGGGGGATGACGGGGGGATTCGACCAGGAGGCGGTACCCATGAGAAGGATCGTCGCCGCAATCGCGGCGCTGTTCCTGTCGACATTTGCCTTGATCGGGTGTGGTGACACCAGCACCGATTCCCACGGCAATCACTCTGCCGAGATGGGAGTGACCGCTGCAAACGCACAGGCAGCGGAAATTGTGATCAACGGCTTCGAATACTCCACACCGGCCCCCGTGATGCCGGGTCAAACTGTCACGGTCCGCAACAACACTGATGACGAGCATTCCGTTACGTCTGATACACCAGGGTTGTTCGACGTCATTGTCAACGAGAACGAAGTCGCACGTCTCACAGCGCCCGAGGAACCAGGGTCCTACGCGTTCCACTGCACCTACTTCTCGGACATGCACGGGACCTTGACCGTGGAGGATTGAGAGGAAGTGATCAGCCCCCTTCCGAGCGAAAGGTATCTTGGTCGCCTTCAATGCGCCGAAAGGTACTTTCGCTCTGTTGGGAGGGATGAGTTTTGCCGTAAATAACCGGCCCGGAAACAGTTCCGGGTGTACGGTATGCGGGTGCGCCGGAGACTGGTAATCAGTATCGTCACGTTAGTGGTTTGCGCCTTCGGCTTCGCGCCGCCCGCGCTCGCAAACAGTACGTATTCGTCGCAGCTTCTGTACTTTTCGGTTCAGGTCGACCCCGATCGGGCAACGCAGTGCACGGTTGTCGGCGAGCTGACCATCCCTGACGGCGTCAGTGCCGGAAATCGGGCGCCGGCGATCCTGACCACCAATGGTTTTGGCGGATCGTACAAAGACCAGATACCGATGGTGCAATTTCTTGCCGAGAACGGGTACGTGGGTCTTACGTATTCAGGCCTCGGCTTCGGCGGAACCACCTGCAAGATCACCCTCGATGCTCCCGCATACGACGGCATCGCCGCGTCACAGTTGGTCAGCTTCCTTGGCGGCAGCGAAGGAATTGCTTTCACTGATCCTGTTCTGACGCAACCATTTCCGGCTCTAGACGTGGTGGTTCGAGACTCGGTGGACCACAACGGAGCGCCGTCGATCAACGATCCTCGCGTCGGTATGTCGGGCGGATCGTACGGTGGCGGTATTCAGTTTGCCGCTGCCAGTGTCGATCCGCGCATCGACACGATCATCCCGATGATCACGTGGAACGATCTGTCGTATTCGTTGGCGCCCAACAGTACTGGCATCGTCACCGGCGTATCGACGGTGGAACCCGGTGCGTCCAAGGTGCTGTTCGCGTCGTTGCTGTTCGGATTGGGAGTCACGAATCCTGGTGTCGACGGGTATGTCGCCGATCCCGCGCGGCTCGAGGGTTGCCCGAACTACGTGTCGTACATGTGCAATGCCATTGCGCAGGCGGTGGTTACAGGTGAAGTGGGTCCGAAGATAGTCGCGGATCTGCGGGCGTCGTCGGTCGCGTCCTACATTGATCAGATCAAGATCCCGGTGTTGCTCGCGCAGGGGCAGCAGGACACTCTGTTCGATTTGAACGAGGCGACGGCCACCTATGAAGCGCTGAAAAGCCGTGGTGTGGATGTGAAGATGATCTGGCATTCGTGGGGGCACAGTCACTTGGCTGCTGCGCCAGGCGAATTCAGCTTCAGTGCTCCGGACGCCGAAACTCAGTACGAAACAGGCCGATTCCTCGACTGGTTCGACCACTATCTTCGGGAGGAGAACACCGAAACCGGGCCGGAATTTGCTTACTTCCGTAATTGGATCGACTACGAGGGAAATGCTGCGCCGGCCTATGCGACGTCGAATACCGTGAATGTCGGCAGCAACCGGGACTTCCATCTCTCCGCGGATGGCGCACTGCTGCCAGGCGGTGTACCGCCGGTACCCGGAGCGAACACCGTAGTCACCGCTCCAGCGGGTCTTCCGACTGGCATCGAACCGCTCAATATCTCTCCGGCAGGCAATATTCCGAATGTGCAGATCCCCGGAACCGAGGCCTTGTGGACCTCGGCTCCGATGACCGACACAATGGACGTTGTCGGTTCGCCGACTGTCACGTTGCGGGTCGCGGCGCCCGGCCAACCGGTGGTGTTCGCCAAGGTGTACGACGTGGCGCCCGACGGAACCTCGACGTTGATCAACGGTTTGATCGCGCCGATCAGGATCAGTGATCCGTCGCAACCGGTGCCGGTGACCATGCCCGCGATTGTCCATCGTTTCGAACCCGGTCATGCTGTGCGACTTGCGATCACAGGGGGAGACATCAGCTTCCGGGGCGGTCTGGCCGGGATGCCGGTGACGATCTTTGCCGACGCCTCAGGCCCGCTGCAGCTTCCGGTGGTGGGCTAGCCGGCCGTCACTTCAGATATTTGCCCAGCTGTCCGGCCCGAAGACCTCGTAGTGGATATTCTGCGCCGGAACATCGCGTGCTATCAACGATTCGCGCATGGACAGCATGAACGGCATCGGGCCGCAGAGGAATGCCTGTGTGTTCGGCTCGAGTTCGATCTCACGCAGATCGGCACGTCCTTCGTGAACAGCGCCGAGGGGTGCTAACGAACCGAGGTCTTCGTACCAGCGGTGCAGTGTTGCGGCCGGGATCTTGCCGACCAGCTCGCTGAGTTCAGCTCGGTGAGCGTGATCAGCGATGGAGCGATCCGCGTGAATTACCGACACCGAGCGCTGAGCGCCGGTATCTACGAGATGATTGAGCATGCCGATCATCGGCGTGCATCCGATTCCGGCAGACGCGAGCAGGAGCGGCGAATCGTCCTCCGGCATCATCAGATCGCCGAACGGCGTGGTTACCGACAGTTCGGAATCTTCGAAAGCGTTGTTGTAGAGGAAGTTCGATACTTCGCCGTCGGGCGTGCCCGAAATCCTCTTCACGCTGATGCGCCAGTCGGCACTACTCGGCACGGAACAGAGGCTGTATTGCCGGATTTGCCGAGCGCCGTCGGGCAGGGCTACCCCGACTGAAAGATACTGTCCGGGAGCGAATGTGGGGAGAATGCTGCCGTCGAGTGACGTGAGTGTCAGTGACACGGTATCGGCAGACTGCAATACGCGTTCGGTGATTCGCACCGTCCGCCAGACGTCTCCGGGTTCGACGCCGGCGAGTTGATAGAGCCCACGTTCCATGGTGATCAACGTTTCCGCCATCAGCCAGTAGACCTCATCCCACGCCTTCGCGACATCGGGAGTGACTGCGTCACCGAGTATTTCGACGATTGCGGCAAACAGGTGCTCGTGCACAATTGCGTACTGGTCCGGGGTGATTCCCAGCGACGCATGCTTGTGAGCGATACGCGAAAGGATCAGATCGACCTTGGCGCTGTCGGGTTCGAGCTGGAGTGTCGCGAAGGCGGCGATCGCTCCGGCGAGGGCTTTCTGCTGTTCGCCTTGCTTTTGATTACCACGGTTGAACAAATCACGTTCGAGTTCGGGCTTGGCCTCGAACATATTGCGGTAGAACAGCGTTGTGATATCTCCGATGGCGGCGCCGACCACGGGGAGGGTGGCGCGAATGACCTCGGTTGACGCACTGGAAAGCATGAGATGCTCCGTTCGGTCGAAATTCGGTTGTTCAGCCTGCTTCGTCGCTCCGAGTGGTGAGGCGAAGCAGAACATTTTTGGACGGTTGGCGCGTCACGTCTTCGATCGTGACTCCGTCGAGTGAGGCAAAAAATGCCTCTTGCGCGTCGTGGAGTGCACTCCGCAGGAGGCATCCGCCGCGCAGAGGGCACGGTTTGTCGCCTTCGCAGTCCACAACCTCCCCGGGCCCTTCGAGGCGTCTGGCGAGCCAGCCGATGGTGGCGGTCCGACCCAGCTCGGTGATGGAGAGCCCGCCACCGCGCCCGCGTTTGGTGTTGACTATGCCCAGTTCACCGAGTCGTGTGACCACTTTGGTTGCGTGGGCGTACGACACGTTGAGCTGCTCGGCAATTACCCGCGTACTGGGGGAGGCGTCGGCGTCGAGTACGGCCAGCCGCATGACGACGCGCAATCCCAGGTCGGTGAACTGCGTCAGTTGCATGACCTGAATCTACATAATTCGCATCTGAGATGACTATTTATGTGAGGGGGATCTCGAGCTCAAAGGCGGGTGGCCGAACCGCCCGGGGCGACGTGAAGAAAACGGGGCGGTTGCCAGGTTCGCGCTGTAAAGGCCTCGCAGATGGATGCGGTGACAGCGGCGGACTTCCCCGCCGGCATCAGTGCGATGGCTGATCCGCCGAATCCGCCGCCGGTCATCCGGGCAGCCACAGCGCCGCCGAGTCGGGCAGCGGTGACCGCGACGTCGAGTTCATTGCACGAGACTTCGAAGTCATCGCGCAGCGAAGCGTGGGAGCTGTTCAGCAGTGAACCCATGTCGCCGAATCTTCTGATGCGCAGAAGTTCTGCGGCCGACAACGTTCGGTTGATTTCTGTAACCACATGCCGTGCCCGCGCCCGGAGTATCGGATCGCTCAGGGATTCAGCCTGCTCCGCGGTGGCTTCTCGTAGACTGGTGATGCCGAGAACCGCTGCTGCATCTGTGCATTGGGTGCGGCGCAGCCCGTACTGTCCGTCCGCAAGTGAGTGTTTCACGCGCGTGTCGATGACCAAGAGTTCGAATCCGGCATCGCGGAGGTCGAAGGGAATGTGTTCGATAGATCCGTCCTGGCAGTCGAGTAACAGGGCGGTCGACGGCTTGGCGAACATCGCGATGGTTTGATCCATGCCGCCGGTCGGTGCGCCGACGCCGTCGTTCTCCGCTCGAATACACACCTGCACCAGCTGATCCCTGGTAAGGCTTGCGCCCTGAAGATCATTGACCGCCAGTGCAACTGAACAGGTCAGGGCCGCTGAACTGGACAGACCTGCCCCTACCGGAACCGACGAGTCGATGACCAGATCGAGGCCGGCAACGGTCATGCCTTCGCGGGCGAGTGACCACAGGACTGCTGTGGGATAAGCCGCCCAGCCTGCTCCGATCTCGCCGACGGCTCCCACATATGTCTCGTCGGACTGCCTGCTGTGTATGCGAACTGTCTGGTCGTCGCGCAGGGCAACTGCTACCAGCGTCCGCTGCTCGAGAGCGACGGGCAGACATAACCCGCTGTTGTAATCGGTGTGCTCGCCGATCAGATTGACGCGGCCCGGCGCCGACCACACGCCGGTTGCCTGATATCCGTACGCGTTGTGGAACTGATGGAGTACAGAATCTTTCGATACGGAACTCATCAGGCGAGCTCACGTAGGCGGGTCGCAACTGCCTCCGGCACCGTGTCGCTGATCCAGGCGCCCATCGCCGATTCGGACCCGGCGAGATACTTGAGCTTGCCGGGTGCCCGCAGGATCGAGAACAACTGCAGGTGCAACCGCCCGAGGTGCCGATCGATACGGATCGGGGCCTGATGCCACGCCGCTATGTACGGCACGCGGTCGATTCCCGGGTAGAAGCTGTCGATACGCCGGAGTAGGTCCTGATACACATACGCAAGCTCTTCGCGCTCTTCGGTATTCAGTGACGGGAGGTCGGGAACATCGCGGTGCGGTGCCAGATGAATCTCGATGGGCCAGCGCGCGGCGGCCGGGACGTAGGCACTCCAATGCTTCCCGGAGTACACCACCCGGGCGCCGTCTTGTCGTTCGAAGGCCAGGACGTCCGCGAGGAGTGAGCGTCCGGTGCTCTGAAAGTGCTTGTCCGCCTGAACCAGCATTGCCTGGGTTCGCGGTGTGACGTAGGGGTAGGCGTAGATCTGTCCGTGGGGATGACTGAGAGTCACACCGATCTCTTCTCCGCGGTTCTCGAAGCAGAACACCTGCTCCACCGACGGATCCGCCGACAACTCCTCCGTTCGCGAGATCCACGCGCCGACGATAGTGCGCAGGCGTTCGGCAGGTAGTTCGCCCACCGACGCGGTGTGATCGCTCGAGAAGCACATCACCTCGCAGTGGCCGACTGCGCGCCGGTCATCGGGCCCGAAGCGGTTGGCGGACAATAATTCGTCTTGCGCGGGCGCAAAACTGGGAAACCGGTTCTCGAACACTGCGACGTCGTAGTTCGCCTCGGGTATCTCGGTGGGCGCGCCGGCTCGAGTGGTAGGGCAGAGAGGGCACTCGGCTGCAGTGGGCAGGTGCGTTCGCGTCATACGATGCGACGCCATCGTGATCCACTCGCCGGTCAGTACGTCGTAGCGCATCTGCGACTCGTTTGTGGCGGAGGGTAGTTCGCGTAGATCGCGGGCGGTCCGCGTGTGGGTGGTGCCCGCGTCGTCGAAGTAGAAGATGTGTCGACCGTCGGCGAGCGTACGACGCGTCGGACCGCCCGCTGGCGTCATGCGTCAACTTCCCATTCCAGAACTCCCTTGCTCACAACGGGTTTCCACACTCCGATGGTGTCGCCCGTCTCGAGTGCGGTGGCGTGGGCCGCCAGCATGACCGAGACAGACGCCCAGATCGGTCCGCCGTTGTCGGTCCCGTCCGACGCGTATTCGGTGACGCAATGGTGCAGGGCCCCGCCTCGGGTGTCAACGAAAAAGTGGTACTCGTCCAGTCCGGCAAAGGGAATGAACGTCGGAATGAACATGTTTGCAGCAGTACCTGCATCGTCCCGATCGCGTCGATCCATCTCGTCTGCGGGATAGAGGTCGGGATTCTCGTAGATCGTCTCGTCCCACGTTTCGAGCAGCGTGAGACGAACCTCCGTCGCGACGTCGATGGGGTACAAGAACTTGTCGGGAAGAACGCTTCCGAGAAAGAGTCCGGTCCTGTCGTCGTGAGTCAGGCTGCCGTTCTGGACTCGATAGAGGTCACGCAGATCCTGGGGCCAGGAAACACCGGTCGACGCCTCGAACTCGTCGATGATGCTGTCGCTGAGTCCTGGTTGAAACGCGGCAGCCGTCACCGGTGCGTGTGTGCGGCACCAGGTGGTGATTCGACCCCATTCGTCTGCAACGCTCATGGGCTTTACGATACGTCCGCGTCAGGACCCGTGAATCAGGTACTGCAGCGTGCTCACCAGTGCCCGGTCCGAATCCTCGGACTTGCGGCCCGCGATTCCCGAGCGGAGAACCGCAGAACCTTCGAGCAGGCTGACAATCGTCTGCGCCGTTGCTGTTCGCCCCGCCGCATCAAGATCTGGTTGTGTGCACACGACAACCCGCTCCACGTGCGCGATGTACTGCGCGTAGAAATCTCGGACCACAACGGAGACTTCTTCGTCGGCGGCGGATAACGCCCACACCTCGACGTACAGCCGAACAGTGGCAGGATCGTCCTGTTCGCCGAGCAGGATTCTGACGAACTGCTCGGATTCCTCGCGGGACACGGTCTGCTGTGTGTCCGTCACGGCGGCCAGCCGGTCGAGCGAACGGGTCAACGCGCGCGCCATGACGGCGCGGATCAGGTCGGCACGGGTGGGGTAGTAGTGCTGCAGGTGCCCCACCCGCACACCGGCCGCGGCGGCAAAATCTCGCATGGCCGCGTTTGCGTTGCCCTGCGTCGTCAGTACCTGTTCTGCAGCGTCGAGTAGTGCTGCCGCGCGAATGGCGCCCTTGGTCGGGGTCATGTCCGCAATACTGCCACGCCGAGATTCTCCAGCTCGGAGATAGCGTGGCCCGGATTCGGAACTGATTCGGGGAAAGCAACTCCGGGACGTGCGTCGTCGCTCAGGACGTGCCGCACTGCGAGTGCACCGCCTACTGCTGTGAGATGCGCCTGGCCTTGCGGATCGACAATTGTTGCGCTTGTAGCACCGTTGGCACCGGTGACGTCGACTCGTACCTGAGCGCTACCGCCTGTGCCGGGTGAGTACAGCAAGCCGCGTCGTAGCGAGGTGAAGCGTTCTCCGCGTCCCCACCGAAACAGACCGACCTTCTTGGCGGCAAGCAGTGCTGTCGTGGAAGCATTCGAGCTGAAACCGATTCGAGTGCTTGCAGTGTCGACGTTCAGGGTCATGGGAAACGTGAATTGCTCGGGAGTGTCGATCCTTCCGACTTTGGTGCGCGATCCCGGGAAATCCACCCAGCGGGTATCCGTCAATGGGCTGACGGTGATCGGGTTTCCGTTCTGCATAACCTCGAAGTCCTGACCGAGACGGTCCATGAACTCGACGGAGTCGAGGCCGGCAATGTCGTTGACGTCGTAGCGAATCGAGACGTCGATCAGCTCGGCGCCGCCGAGCTCTTCCGCGAGCGCGGCGGCAACGATGTTGGTGACACCGCCCATCCAGCCGGACGACAGGTAAACCGGTGCGGTGGGCGACATCTGGCTTGCCAACGTGGCTGCGCGGGCTACCCTCGTAGTCCAGCGGGTGATGTCCACGTACGGTATTCCCGCTTGGACCGCGGCAGTCAACACACGATCGTGTGGATCGTTGACGGTCGACACGACCGCACGTGCCGAGGCGTCGAAAGGCGTCGGATCGGTGAGGTCCCAGCGGCGGACCGAAGCTCCGTGCCGGCGGGCCAACTCGGCGCCCTTCTCGGGGGTACGTCCGGTCAGGAGTAGCAAAAAGTCAGGTGCAAGCAGGGCGGTCAGCGCGCTGCCGACGGTTCCGTATCCACCAGCTACGAGGATGGCGCCGTCTGGGTCGTGGCGCAGTGTGTCGGTCATGCAGCCAACTCTAGGTCAAATGACCTAAAACGTCGAACGGTCCCGGTGTCAGTCCCGATGAGCCACGATGTTGACCACGTTGCCGTCCGGGGCCCGGACCAGGAACCGGCGCACACCCCACACTTCGGTTGTCAGTGGGTGCACGATCTCGTATCCGAGTTTCCGGGCTTCGTCGTACGCGCCGTCGACGTCGTCGGTGTGGACGGAGATGACCGAGTCCTCAGGGGAGGTCGCATCATGCGTGACGAGTTGTACATGCGCATCGGAGTCGGGAGACGCGAAGCGTGCCACCCAACCCATGTTGAACTCCTCGGTGCTCAGGCCGAGGAAGTCGGCGTAGAAACTCTTTGCCGTCTCTACATCGGGAACTTTGAGGTTGGTCGTGATTCGTTGTGAGCGCATGCGGTCTCCCGGTCGTCGACAATAGGTAACTTCGATAATTGCCTGCGCGCCGGGACATGTCGAGAGGTGTTGTGGCGATTGACCGCACGAAATTCGGGCAAGTGGGGGACAATCACCGTCAGGCGACAAGTCGAGGAGATGCAAATGTCCGAGGCCAAATCCGAGCACACCGATGTTGTAGTTGAACCCGAGCCGTCGATGATGAAGCGGTACTACCCCGCTGCGGTGCCCGTGATCCTCGGTTTGATCATCTTCTTCCTGCCTGTGCCGGATGGTGTCGATCCCAAAGGTATGCAGATGCTCGGCATCTTCGTCGGCACGATCGTCGCGTTGATCCTGCAACCGCTGCCCACCGGATCAGTTGCCCTCGTCGGCTTGTCGATTGCGATGATCACACAGACGGAGACGCCTTCGGAGGCGCTGGCCGGCTTCAGTAACACCACGATCTGGCTGATTGTGGCCTCGTTCTTCATTGCCGAAGGTTTTCTGGTCACCGGTCTGGGCAAACGGATCGCGTTGATGTTCGTCACGAAACTCGGAAAGTCAAGTCTTGGACTGTCTTACGGGATGGCGCTGACCGATCTGATTCTTGCACCGGCAACACCGTCGAATACCGCGAGAGCGGGCGGCGTGGTGTATCCGATCATCGTCTCGCTGAGCAAACTCGAGGATTCCAATCCGGAACCGGAGGAATCCCGAAAGAAGCTCGGCGCGTATCTGCTGCTCACCTCACTTCAGGTCAACGTGGTCACCTCGGCCATGTTCATCACCGCCATGGCCGGTAATCCGGTAGCCGTCGACGCGGCCGCCAAGCTAGGTATCGAGATATCTTGGGGTAAATGGGCATTGGCGGCTTCGGTGCCGGGAATTGCCAGCTTGATCGCGATCCCGTGGGTGATGTCCAAGATCTTCCCGCCGACCATGCTGAAAACCCCCCAAGCTCCGGAGCAGGCCAGGGACGAGCTACGCAAGGCCGGTCCCGTGAGCCGCGACGAGAAGATCATGGCCGCAACGTTCATTCTGCTGCTTGTGCTCTGGTGCCTGGGTACACAACTCAACGTCAACGCCACCACCACGGCGTTTGTCGGCATCGCGATCCTCCTTGTCACGAAGGTGCTCAGCTGGAACAACCTGGTGACGGATAAAGGCGCATGGCAGACGCTGGTCTTCTTCGCTGTATTGGTGGGTATGGCAGGTCATCTCGAAGAGTTGGGCGTGATCGCGTGGATCGGCGGGCAGGTCTCGTCCAGTGTCGACGGGCTGCCGTGGATCTGGGCATTCGCGATTCTCACACTGGTCTACTTCTACGCGCACTACCTGTTTGCTTCCAACACGGCGCAGATCGTCGCGATGTACGCCGTGTTCCTCGGCGCAGCGGTTGCCACGGGCGCTCCACCACTGTTCTCGGCCTTGGTGTTCGGATTCATCGGCAGCCTGTTCGGCGGTATCTCGCACTACGCGTCCGGACCCGCCGGAGTTGTCTACGGCTCCGGGTACATCAAGACCTCCGAGTGGTTCCGAATCGGGTTTGTCATGAGCGTTGTGCTCATCCTCATCTGGACGATCATCGGTGGCGCGTGGATGAAGGTGATCGGTGCCTGGTGATCAGTTGTCCTTGCGGCGCAAGCTGAACCGCATGGATTCCTTGTTGACGGCGGCGATTGCCGTCAACGGGATCTCGGCTGGACACACCTTTGCGCATTCGCCGTAGGTCGAGCACGGCCCGAAGTCGGCTTCCATCTGATCGGACATCGCGCGGGCGCGCTTGCCTCTTTCGTTGCGACCCTGCGTTACCAGCGACAGATGGGTGAGTTTGGAACCCGTGAACAGATGGGCCGCTCCGTTGGGGCACGCGGCAACACAGGCGCCGCATCCGATGCAGGCCGCAAAGTCCAGCGCGGCTTCGGCATTCTGATGGGAGAGCGGTTGACTGTCGGCGTCAGGTGCCGTGCCGGCGTTGACGGAAACATAGCCACCGGCCTCGAGAACGCGATCCATAGCCGACCGGTCGACCACCAGATCCCGTACCACCGGAAACGCCGCAGAACGGAACGGCTCCAAAACAATTCGATCACCGTCCGAGAAACTACGAAGATGCTGGCGGCACGTCGGCGTGTTGGCCACCGGCCCGTGCGGGGTGTTGTTGACGGTGATACCGCACGAACCGCAAATACCTTCGCGGCAATCGGAATCGAACGCGATGGGGCTCTTGCCCTCTTCGACGAGTTGATCATTGAGTCGATCGAGAAGTTCGAGCAGCGACATCTCGACGCTCGCGTCGTCAACCTGATAAGTATCGAAGGCGCCGGAAGATTCAGGTCCATTCTGGCGCCACACGTCCACAGTGATTTTCATGCGTAGTTCCTCGTTTGCAGTGGAACAGCGGTGAAGGACAACGGTTCGTCGTGACGGATGTGCCGACCGTCCTTGGCGGTTTCCCAGGCCGAGACAAAGCACCAGCGATCGTCGTCGCGTAGTGCTTCACCATCCGACGTCTGGTGCTCGGCACGAAAATGTGCTCCGCATGATTCGTCCCGGTCGAGCGCGTCGACGCACATCAGTTCGGCGAGTTCGAGAAAATCAGCGACCCGCCCAGCCCGTTCGAGTTCCTGGTTGAACTGGTTTCCGGTTCCCACAACCCGCAGGTCCGACCAGAATTCGCCGCGCAGTTCCCGGATCTCCGTAATGGCCTTTGTCAACCCTTCTGCCGAACGGGTGACTCCGCAACCCGCATACAGGATCTCGCCGAGTCGGCGATGGAATCTGTCGGGGCCGTGCTTGCCACCTACAGACAACAGGAGTTCGACTCGTCCTCGAACGTCGTTGATCGTCGACACCACCGCCTCGTCGTCGAGGCTGAGTTCGGGAGTGCCGAGCAGGGGTGCAAGGTAGTTCGGAATTGCATAGGGAAGGGTGAACCACCCGTCGACGCAGGCGGAGAGCAGGGAATTGGCGCCGAGCCTGTTTGCTCCGTGGTACCCCCAGCCGGCTTCGCCGCCGACGAACAGGCCTGGGATCGACGTCATCTGGTCGTAGTCGTTCCAGAGGCCACCCATGGTGAAATGCGCGCCCGGTGCAATACGCATCGGCACTGTATAGGGATCCTCACTGGTGGCATCGCGATACATCGAGAAGAGGTTTCCGTACCGCTCTTCGATGGTCTTTCGACCCAATCGCGCGAGCGCATCTCGAAAATCCAGGTACACACTGTTTTTCAGTGGGCCGACGCCATGACCGGTATCGATCTGCTCACGGGCGGCGCGCGAGGAAACATCGCGGGGTGAGAGATTGCCGAAGGCGGGGTACTTGCGTTCGAGGTAGTAGTCGCGCTCGCTATCGGGGATGTCTCCGGGTTCGCGACTGTCTCCCGGTTGTGCTGGTACCCAGATGCGGCCGTCGTTGCGGAGCGACTCGCTCATCAGGATGGTCTTGGACTGCCACTCGGAATTGACGGGAAGTGCGGTGGGGTGGAACTGAATGAAGGACGGAGACGCCATCAATGCGCCGCGCCGGTGCGCTCGCCACGCGGCAGTGGCGTTGGAGTTCTTGGCAAGAGTCGATTTGTGGAAGACCGTGCCGTAGCCGCCCGACGCCAGGACAACCGCATGTCCTGTGGTGGACCTGATTTCGCCGGTCACGAGGTCGCGAGTCACAATGCCCTGGGCGCGTCCGTCTGCGACGATGAGATCGAGCATCTCGGTGCGGGTATGCAGGTTTACGGTGCCGGCAGCGATTTGTCGTTGCAGTGCCTGCGACGACGCTATCTGCAACTGCTGGCCCGTCTGCCCACGCGTGTAGTACGTGCGCGAAACCTGGACGCCACCAAACGATCGGGTGGCCAACGTGCCGCCGTATTCGCGTGCAAACGGAGCGCCGATGGCATTCATATGGTCGATCACCCGCACGGATTCCTCGGCTAGCCGGAAGCAGTCCGCCTCGCGTCCACGGAAGTCGCCGCCCTTCACGGTGTCCTTGACAAATCGATCGAGGCTGTCGTTGTCGACCTTGCGGGCGCGGGCTGCGTTGATGCCGCCTTGAGCGGCGACGCTATGTGCGCGTCTCGGTGCATCGTGGAACGTGAACGACTCGACGTGATAACCCAATTCGCCGAGCGATGCGGCACAGGCCGCGCCGGCGAGTCCGGTACCGACAACGATGACCGTGAACTTGCGGCGATTGAGTGGGCTGACGAGTTTGTAGTCGAGTTTGCGGTTCGGCCAGGCCCTCGACGGATCTCCCGGCGGGACATTACCGTCAATCGGGGTACCGATGGTTCGCAGGTCGTCGGCGTCGAAGCTGCTCATCTGATCACGCTCCTGTTTTCGAGACGAGTCCGGTGAGAACGGCGATGGGGATCGACATGTTTCCCACCATGACAACCAGTGCGATGATGCCGGCGAGCGCGACCGCAACTTGGCGGAACCGCTGACCGGTCACACCGAGATCATTGACGGCACTCCATAATCCGTGGGCCAGATGCATAGCGAGCAGGGCCATCGCGAGGATGTAGAAGGCAGCGACAGCGGGGCGTTCGAAGCTGGCAACGAGATTGTCGTAGGCGTAACTCTGCGATCGGGTGGCCGCTTCGTATTCGGTGCTGCCGATCGGGCGGGTGCCGGTTGTGAGGTCGAGGATGTGAAAGACGATGAACAGCAGGAGAACTGCTCCGGTCACCGGCATTGTCCGGGCGGTGAACGACGAAAGTCCTAACCCCTTGCGGCGGAACGGTCCTCGGGCTCTGCGCGCGCGAAGGGTGAGAAGCCACGCGCACCACACATGGGCGATCAGCGAGACCAGTAGAACGATGCGGAGAATCCAGAGCATTCCTTCGTAGGGAAGGAACGGTTCGAAGACGGTTCGTAGCCAGTGTGCATAGTCGTCGAAGTGTTCGGCGCCGGTGTACACCTTCAGATTGCCGATCATGTGGACGACCACGAATGCCGCAAAGATCAGCCCCGTCACTGCCATCAGAATCTTGCACGTGACGTTCGACGGGCGTAGGCGTGACCGTGTTGAATCGGCACCGGCGTGCGGTACGCGGGTCGGAACACTCACTCGTAAAACCTCCCAAGCCAGACGTGCCGGATAGGTGTCGTCAGCCTAGGCGTGATTGTGCAATTGGGCAGGGGAACGCAGTGCGACTTGTCGGTTCGTGCCGGTCAATGGTTATGTAACGGACAATATTACTCGGAAGTAAGGAAGCATGGGCGATGGTGAACTCGACGTCACGACGACGAGCAGTGTGCGTCGGCGCTGCATCTGTCCTGGCAGCTGCCCTGATCGCGGCGGGGTCACCGGCCGGGGCGCAGGAAGCCGTCGACCTGTCCGAGGTGTTCAATCCGCTGGTTGTGCGAGCTCTCCAGGGTGGTGAGATCTCGGGGGAGTTCACTCCACTGGGACTCTCGTCGGATGATCCGTGGTTCGACGAACCAGAACTCAGCGGCGACACAGCGCCGGGACTCCTACTCAAAGCCCGCCCAGTGAGCGTGCAGGTCTATCAGGTGCGACCGGACGCTGTCAGCGCCTACCAGCTCATGTACACGACAACCGATCATTTCGGACGTCGGGTGATCAGCACCGGAATCCTGATGATTCCCGAGGACGGCACCGCTCCCGCTGACCGCAAGATCATCGGTTATGCCGAGGCGAACGACAGCCTCGGGGCCAACTGCGCTCCCAGTCACCAGTGGACCGGTGGAAATCAGAGCGACCCGGCCATGTTCTCGGCACTCGGACCCGTTGCGGAGATGTTCGGACGCGGTTGGGCCGTCATGATGAGCGATGTCGGAAACGACGGGGATACCTCGCCGCACCCGTTCTCCGTCGGTCAGTTCTCGGGCAAGGCCACCCTCGACGGTGTACGAGCAGCGCTGGCGCTTCCCGAGGCCGGATTGGCATCCGATACACCGGTTGGCATCTACGGAGTTGCCGGTGGCGGTGTCGCGGCGGGCTTTGCGGCGGAGCAGGCCCATACCTACGCGCCAGAGCTGAACGTGACGGCCAGTGCGATCCAGGCGATGATGATCGATCCGGCAACGTTCGAGGCAACTGCAGCCGGCGGCATCGGTTCCGGGTTTGTCTTCTCGTCCGTCCTCGGATTTGATGCCGGGTATCCGGAGATCAAGCTGGACGATCACTTCACTCCGGTCGGCCGCGACGTTGCTGCGGCTTTTCGGACATCTTGTCAAGCACTGTATTTGGCGCTTCCGTTCGTTCCGTTCGATGTTCTGTTGACCAACCCAGCACCCCGAACCATTCCGGCGCTGGCGGCCGCCTACGAGGACAACACCTTGGGCAAGCAGGCACCGAAGTCGAAGTTGCTTATCTCGTCCTGTGAAGACGATTTTCTCGTGCCCTTCAGTGAGGCACAGGAATTGGCGGACACGTATCGTGCCGACGGTGGTGACGTCGATCTGATTCCTTCGCAGTGTGGGCCTCTCGACTATGTCACCAACCTGTACAAGACGGTTACCGATCAGCTCGGGATGCAGGACGTCGCCTGGCTGGCTGCGGAATTCGATGAAGCAGAGAGTAAGTAGATGATCCGAAAGTCTTTGACGCGCAGAGATTTTGCCCGCACTGTTATGGTGGGCTCGGTTGCACTTGGCAGCGCGATGGCGGTAGGAACAACTGCTTCGGCGCGCGAGGTGGATCGGTACCTCGATCTCACCGCGGTCAACGCCGATGCCGAAGCCGCAGGTGGGCTTCATCCGACTCTGCCCTCCGATTCCGCGAAACTTCGTGTCCTGCTCGACGAGGCCAGATCGGCAGGGGTGGATCCGCGGCGGTATCAGGTATTGCTGAAGCAGTATTGGCTTGCAGTCGGAACGGAATCCGCGGGAATCGACCTTGCCTCCTGGACTCCGTTCGACGGTGTTCACGCAAATCTCGGCAACCTGACCAATACCTTTGCGTTCTACGAGCGCCTCCAACTCGAGCACAGTGAATTACAGTGGGCTGGAATGGGTGGGATGGTTGGTCCGGCTTTTGCAGCGGGACTACTCGACGTGGATTTCGGGCGGGTCGTGCTGAACATCCGAGCGATCAGCGACGCTATGGCCGTGGTGTGGCGCGAACTCGACCGTGTCGGCACACCCATCGCGCAATCGATGGCAGCGCCCGAAGACCTCCAGGCGTTGCTCCAGGTGGGGCACGAAATTCGACCTGAGGATGTGATGTGGTTCCAGGGCAAGGTAATTGCCATGAGCAAACACATCTTCTCGGACCTGATCCCCATGCATATGGCGTGGATACACAACGGGGCGGACGGGATAGGCGAACTGGACCGGGCCGGCCTGCTCGACGAAAATGCGCGAATTGCCTGGCGCAACATTGCATCCGGTAATCCGGAAGCGGTGTTCGACGGTAATGTGCGACTGCTTCGGCGTGAGCAGTACCAATCCGTCGGCGATCAATGGGACGAGGCAAAGAACTATCGCGGAAGCGTCGGTCGGGCTCTGACGTACTTGACCACGTTTGCCGCGTCGCCGTCGATGCCGGGTGTAATCCCACCGCGTGAGTCCGATTCGCTCGAGTTCCAGGTTGGCGCAGCAAGAATCGCGACTCCGTTGCCGGACTTCAACTGGGCGGATCGAGACGGGCGCTGGATATACATCACCAACCAATTGCTTCCCGTCTACCGCGATCTCATGAACGATCAACCGGTCCTGTGGCGCGAGACGTTGGCCGCCCCGGTATCTCAACGGATTGCGGGTCAGGGCATGATCGCGCAGCTGCCGGACCTGCTCCGTTCGATGCTCTCGGCGGTCAAGATCGACTGGAACTGACGGTTGATCCAGGATCTTTCCTGAATAACAATCCTGCCAAAACGGGTAAATAAGACAAAATTCTCGTTACCGTGACCGGACATCCGACATTTCAGGGGGTCCAATTTGATGGTCACTGTGCGTAAATCGGTGTTGAGAGGAATTGTTGCAGCCTCGTTGGTTGCGGTAGCAGGAGTAGGACTCTCGCCGGCAACAGCCAGCGCTGATGTCACGCCCGTTACCCTGGTCAACGGCGTTCTGTCCACAGTTGGTGGGTGTCAAACCACCATTCGTGAATTGATCGTGTTCTGCACGGGCGCAGAGACGTTGACCAGGCGGTCGCCGCTTCTCCTCGATCTGAATCCGGTCGGAACCAACATCGTTGTGCTCGGCGCTGGGCTATTCGACGACGGCACCATGCGAGATATGTTGGTCGACCGTCTGCAAGCTGCCTTGTACCTCGCGCAGAGGTATCCAGCCGCACCGATCATCACCAGCGGCGGTGCGCCCAAGTCGGGTGTCACCGAAGCCAGGGCTATGCGGGATTGGCTGGTGGCCAATGGCGTTCACCCGGGCCGCATAACCGAGGAAGGCCGATCGGGTTCGACAGTGCAGAACGCGCAGTTCACCTCGCAGATCTTGGCCGACCGCGGAGCAACCGGCGTTGTCGTGGTGTCGAGCGCCAACCATGTCGAGCGGGCGATGATCGACTTCAGGGTTGCGGTGGCAGGCAGAATGCTTGTCGCCGGCGTTATTGCTGCGACTTGATCAACTCTGCTTCGGCCAGCAGTTGCTCGTCACCGCTCTGGGTGCGCAGAGCACGTTCCTTGATGAAGGCGACGGCAACAAGGCTGAGCAGCCCCAGAATTCCGGCAATCAGAAACAGGCGTGCGGTGGCGTCGCCGTACGCGATGCGGACGACGTCGGCAAGGGCGTCGGGCAGTTCATTGAGATTGGACAGCCCGGCGCCTCCCGTTGCGTCGACGCCGATTGCGCTCAAGCCCTGAGCAGTCAGATGTGCCACGTGTGTCGACAGAACGGCGCCGAGGATCGAGACTCCGGCTGCCCCGCCGAGCGAGCGGAAGAATGTGATGGTTGAACTGGCCGCTCCGAGATCGCTCGCATCGACCGTATTCTGCACTGCGAGAACAAGATTTTGCATCACCATGCCCATGCCGGTGCCTGCGATGAACAAAAACACGCCGATCCAGACGACTGAGGTGGCGTGGTCGATGGTGGCGAGCAGGAAGAATCCGAGTGTCATCGTGCTCGCGCCGGCAACGAGGAAGATCTTCCATCGACCGAACTTGGTGATGAGTGAGCCGGAGATACTGGACGACAGGGTGGATCCGATCACCATCGGAAGTGTCAGAAGCCCTGCGACAGTGGGTGAGTAACCGCGTGCGATCTGAAAGTACTGTCCGAGGAATACCGCGCCGCCGAAGATGGCAACACCGACGGTGATGCTGGCGAAGGTAGCGAGCGAGGTGGTGCGGTCACGGAAAAGCCGCAGGGGAATGATGGGTTCCTCCACCACGCTCTCGACCCAGACTGCCGCGGCGATAAGCACGATTCCGAGACCGCACAGGAAGAACGACATACCGGAGGACCACTCGAAGTTCTTGCCCGCCAAAGTCACCCAGATGAGGAGTGTGCTTACGCCGCCGGCGATGAGAGTCGCACCGGCGTAGTCGATCTTGACCTTTCTGCGTACTACAGGAAGATTGAGGGTGCGCTGTACGACTATCAGTGCGATCACTGCCAACGGGACGCAGACGAAGAAGGTCCAGCGCCACCCTAGCCAACTGGTATCTACGATGACGCCGCCGATGAGTGGACCGGCGATGGTGGCAATCGACATGACGGCTGCGATCGGACCTTGGTATCGGCCACGTTCGCGAGGACTGAACATGGCTGCGATCACGATGATGACCAGTGCCTGCAAGCCACCGAGTCCCAGGCCCTGCACTACTCGGAAGGCGATCAATATGCCGACGGATTGTGCGAGTCCGGCCAGGATGGATCCGATGGTGAAGATCAGGATGGAGAGTTGAACCAGCAGTTTTTTGCTCACGAGATCCGAGAATTTGCCCCAGATGGGCGTTGTGGCTGTGGAAGCCAGAAGAGTTGCCGTCACGACCCAGGTGTACTGATCTTGGGTTCCGTGTAGTTCGGTGATGATGGTCGGCAGGGCATTCGAGACAATGGTCGAGGATAGGAAGGCCACGAACATTCCGAGGAGAAGTCCGACAAGCGCCTCGATCTTCTGCCGGTGCGACATCGGAGCGGCGGGGGCCTCCTGCAGGCGGATCGATCCGACTTCTTCATGCGTGACCACGGCGACCCCACTTAGTTAGTTGACACATGCAACATTAGGCTAAGTTGGTTGTAGAACGCAACGGTTTTGCGATTAGTTTTCCATGCTGCCCAGTCGATGCAGAAGCGACGTCAGCGCGATGACGTCCTCGGGATCCCACGTCGCCAATCGTGCGCGCCACTCGTCGGCCTGACGATTCTGGACGGTGGTCACACGTTCCCGGGCCTCGGGTGTCAGGGCAACCAACTTTGCCCGGGCGTCATCGGGATCGGGGATCCGCTGTACCAGTCCGAGGCGCTCGGCCGAATCGATTTGTCTGGTCAATGTCGACTTCTCGATATCGAGCGCAGCAATGAGATCCGACATCGGAACCGCATTCGAACGGTTCAGAAGAACCAGGACGGAGTAGAGCGCCGGATCGAGTTTGGGGTGGATGGCCCGCGCGTACTTACGGGCGCGAGCGCGCCCGCGCTGCCACATATCGGCGAGTTCCATCTGCAGGCCCGAGATGGGATCTGAAACCACTGTTGCTACCCCTTAGGTGCGTCGACTTCCGGTGTTCATCCAACCAGAAGGAGTGCGGGATGCGAGTTCCGGATTCATTGTCACCCGAATGCAAATTAGTCATTGCCCTGAGAATCTCCTAACGGTTTGATGCGGTGACTGATCTATTGTCTGATTCGGGACGGTCCGTAGCTGGATAGTTGCCTGACCAGGCGATATTGCAAGCGTAGCGTGTTGGTCGGACCGTCCGTTATGGCTATGCTGCACGCTATGGCCGAATTTTCGGGGAAATCGGGCAAGTGTGGGCCACCCTGGGGGAAGCGAGAGATTTGCCCTCGTATGTTCGAGGCTCCGTCGTGAAAGCGTTGATCGACCTGATCGCGCAGTGGTGGCGTCTGCCCGATCAGTATCAGAGTTTCATGCGTTACCTCGAAGACCGTGGTCTTGTGTCGGCTTGCCGAATCCTGGTCGGCGGAACTGCGTTCGGGATGGGGTTGATCCTCGTCCTCATGAGGTGGAGTGCTGTGGGACCGCAAGGTTCGTTCTGGCGATCCGTCAACCTGATTGTGGTCGCAGCCTGCCTGATCGCTGCCCTCATTTGGTGGCTGTTTCCGCCAACCCGGCTGTGGTCCTACACCTTTGTTGTCGGCTCCGATATTGCTATCGCGGTGGCGTCGTTCTCGGACGTCGATCCGCTGGCACGATTGTTGTGCTGTGTGGTTTTTGCCTCGATCGGTGGCTACATCGCGTTTTTCCACAACCCCACGTTGCAGCTCGGGCACCTGGTATTCGCCACCCTGGTCACGATTATGGCGGGGTGGCCGCTGCTGTTTGGTGACAACACGGATCCAGGATTGGGAATTGCCAAAATAGGTGTCACTCTCGCGACCGTCTATGTGATTCCCGTCGTCTCACAGATCATGTTGGCGATGCTCAGTTCGGATGCAACAACATCGGAATTCGATCCGCTGACCGGGCTTCTCAATCGACGTGGGCTTTCACGTCGGGCGACGGACATCGTGGGCGAGCAGATCGACGAACACAATGCGCTTCTGGTTGTGGTGATCGATCTCGACCGATTCAAGGAGATCAATGATCTCCACGGACACGATATCGGCGACAACACAATCATCAGGACCGGTTTGCGCATCAGGCTCTGGACGTCGCAGTCGGCTCTGATCGCTCGAGTCGGCGGTGACGAATTTGTAGTGCTCGAGCGGGCGCCCTTCAATTCGGTGGCAAAACTGTCGACGCGGATCACCACATTCATGAGTGGTGACAATGACGTACCGGCAATCAGTTCGAGTATCGGAATCGCGATTCGTACGGCGCCCCGAGAAGTGGACGAAACCGTGGACGAGATTGTTTCCGCACTGTTCAGGGTGGCCGATTCGGCTATGTATCAAGCCAAACGTGAGGGTGGAAATCAGGTGCGTGCCAGCGTCGTGTGAAGACTTCTTCAATCGCCGAACGACAACCCTCGTTCGGCGAGTGCCTCACCCAGAATGCGAAGGGCTTTTGGGCCCATTCCGTGAAGCTTTGCCAATTCCGATTCGGATACCGATGCGAGCTGCGACAACTCGGTGTAACCGGCGGCAAGAAGAGCCCGCGTTGCAGGCGCGCTGGTTTTCGGGAAACCGTCTCCGGGCTGTGCAGACTGAGATTCGGTCACGGTTGATCTCCTCGAGACGACGGGAAGGCGCGCGCTGCGATCGCCACGCCGATACAGGCTACGACGGCAAATGTGATCAGGAGTAATTGTGCGGAACGCAAAGTCGAGGGTGCGCCGAGATTCACCAGAACTCCGGCGAGAGCGGCGCCGAACGCGTTGGCGATCAATTGCACGGTATTGATCGCCGCGGCGGCTTTTGCTCCTTCGCCTGGTTCCGAAACCGAGTTCATCGCACCGACAGCCAGGTGTGGCCAGGCGATGCCGATACCCGCCCCGGCAATGACCAGTCCGACGATCCACGCTGCGATTGCGCCGGCGCCGGCCTGATCGGTGAGGAACGCGGCCGTCAGAGCAAGCCCGAATGCGACCAGAACAGGTCCGCCGACAACGATTGTGCGGACAGCGCGAGGTGACGTTGCCGAGGCACTCGGAATTTCGCCGAGGGTCCAGCCGAGGGCGAGGGCGGCGCCGAGGAAACCGGCGGCCAACGGTGTCATACCGGCGAGGAGCTGACCGAACAGCGGAATGAACGTTTCGACCGTCGAGCTCAGGGCCAAGGCGACGATGGTCAGGTACACCCATTTGAGGGACGACGCGGTGAAGGTCGACGGCGGGAGTACTCCATGGCTCGCGCGACGGTCTGCTGCGACAAAAGCAATCAGGAGTATCACTGCCGCAAGAACCAGTGTGGCGGTCACCGCAAGGTTGGACAGAATTCCCGCGACGCTGACCAACAGCGCTGCTGCGGTCAGCAGGGCCAGCGAGAGAATCGGAACCGGACTGCTGGTGGTGCTGCCTGCAGTATGTGCCGGCAGCGCGCTGGGGACGAGCGCGGCAACCGCGATTGTCGCGACCACCAAGGCACCGAATGCCCAGCGCCAAGCGCCGAATTGAGCGAACACTCCACCGATGGCCGGCCCGGCGAACGTGCCGACACCCCACATTGCTGATACGAGTGCCGATGCGCGCGTCCACAACTGCTTGGGTAGGGCGGCGTTGATCACGGCATAACCGAGACCCGCCAGCAGTCCGCCGCCTGCTCCTTGAACAGCACGCCCGACCAGAAGCATTTCCATCGACGGACTGAGCGCACAGACGATCGTGCCGAACGCGAAGAGCGCAAGCGCAATCAGATACGCGCCTCTAGGCCCTTTCGCGCCGAGGATTCGGGTGACCAGCATCGAGGAGATGACTGAGGCAATAAGGAAAACTGTTGCAGTCCAGGCGTAATACCGTTGCCCGCCGATGTCGTCGATCGCCGTCGGAAGCAAGCTGGTCGTGAGATAGACGTTCGTGGCATACAGCGCCACTCCGCCCGCCAGGACGGTAGCGGTCCCGAGATGCCGCCCGCTCAGTAATTGACGCCACGTGCCGGCGGAGACATCAGTAGGGGAATGCATGTCGATGAAGGTAGAGTCTCAAGTGCGCTTGAGGTCAACTTCGGGCGCCAGACGGGAGGCGAGGATGATCCGCAAGAGCGACGAACTCCTCTCTATCGGCGAGGTGTCGGCCCGCACAGGCGTTGCGGTGTCGGCCGTGCGGTACTACGAAACCCTGGGTCTGGTTCCTGCCGTTCGCACTGCCGGCAATATGCGAAAGTTTCCGCGGCATGCCATACGGCGAGTGACGTTGATCCAGTTGGCCGTCCGCTTCGGCATTCCGTTGTCGGAGGTCGGGGAAGTGTTCGCCTCTCTGCCAGAGGGCCGCACACCCAACAAGAAGGACTGGGCAAAGATCTCGACAGCCTGGAATCAGCGGCTAGAGGATCGTAAACAGGCGATCGCGCGCCTCCAGGAGGAGTTGACCGGGTGTATCGGGTGCGGGTGCTTGTCACTGCAAACCTGCAACCTGCTCAATCCGGGAGACGAACTCGGTTTGGGCGGGCAGGGCGCCCGCCGGATCTGACGAACTGTCAGATCAGTTGGCTCAGTTGGTTCCGTTGGCGAGGGTGGGACCTGGCATTCCAACGTCCATTGCGTCGTTCGATCTTGATGGGATGTGAGAAGCAGTCGCTGATGTTCTCCGACGTGATCACATCGTCGGCAAGTCCGGTTGCCGTGACAACGCCGTCCTTGATCAGTAGTGCATGTGTTGTCGTGCTTGGGATTTCTTCGATGTGATGGGTGACAAGAATGCTTGCCAGGGACGGGTTTTGACTACGTAGGTCATCCAGCGCGCTCAGCAGCTGTTCGCGGGCTGCCAAGTCGAGACCGGTGGCGGGCTCGTCGAGAAGAAGCAATCGTGGCTCGACCATGAGCGCTCTGGCGATCAGTGCGCGTCCGCGCTCTCCCTGAGACAAATTGGGCCACAGTGCATTCGATCGGGGGCTCATGCCAAGCAGGTCGATCAAGGCGTCGGCGTGTGCTTCCTGCTCCGGAGTGGGCGACCAGCGCGGCATCAACTCGGTGGTGTTGGTGAGTCCGGTGATCACGACGTTCCGGACCGTGATGGGAATGCCGATCGTATGACGCGGATTGACATGCCCGATGTCCATCCGCAACTCACGCATGTCGACACGGCCCAACTTGTGGCCCAGAACGAATACGGAGCCGCGGGTGGGGTGCGCAGTTGCCCCGAACAGGCTCAGCAGAGTGCTCTTTCCCGCACCGTTAGCCCCCAGCAATACCCAATGCTGGCCGGGCTCGATCGAAATGTTGATGTCCTGCAACAAGTACCGGCCGTCTCGGACCAAGTCGACATGTTCGGTCGACAGCACTGTGCCGCTGGAGTGTTTCACGGATGAAGCCTCTCTATGAATCGAGAATGCGTAGCTGACGGAGGACGGTGTCGATGTTTTCGCGTGTTGCAGCTACTGCGGCGTCGGGATCCGAATCCCATAGCGCGTCGAGCAGTCTGTCGTGGGCCTGTGAAGTATCGGGAACTCCCTCTTCGATGTCCACCATGTCGATGAGAGTCTTGCGGAGAAGCGGACGCACCGATTCGAACAGTGACAGCAGGACAGCGTTTCCCGAGAGTCGAACGACTTCTGTATGGAAATCGAGGTCGGTGTCGACAAACTTCTCGACATCCCGTTCGAAGTGGCTGTGGCGGAGCGTAAGTCGGCGTCGAAGACGCTCGAGATCTTCCGGTTGTGCGCGCTCCGCCGCGAGTCTGGCGGCCTCGACCTCCAACGCCCGGCGCACCTCGAAAACCTCGAGCATCTGTGAGCGTCGGAGTAGCCGGGTGAATTCGTCAGCGTGTTCCAGATCCTCCGCCGCGACAACAAACGTTCCGACCCCGTGCCGTACCTCCAGCAACCCGGCTTGAGTTAGAAGCCGGATCGCTTCGCGGATGGACGAACGCCCGACTCCCAGTTCTACGGCGAGTGCGGCTTCGCTCGGGATCCGCTGCTTCGGCAGCCATACCGATTGGCGGATCTTCGACCGGAAGATCTGTTCGATCTGCGGCACCAGGGGACCGCTGCGCAGAACGAAACCACCGTGGTCGTCGGTCATTGCTACCTTTCGAATCGAATTCGCCTAGCGTAACAAGTCATCAGACGTCTGAGGACTAACCCTTAGCGGGTGTGTTCGATGGGCACTCACACGCGCGGGACCCCGAGCAGAAGTGCGATCAAATCGAGAGCTGTCTCGATCTCTGCCTTCTCTCGACCTAGTAGAGGTGCGTAAAGGTGGATGTCGCAGATACGAACAAGTGCCTGGCCCAGCACTTGTGGCGACAAGCTGAGGGTCAACTGGCCGGCATCGACCTGCGACTGCAGGATCTCGGCGGCAATGGACGCGGAAATGGACTCGATGGCACCGGGCATCAGCGCGAGCTTGATGAACACCATCGGTTCCCTCTTGGTGAGCGCGCGAAGTTCGGTTGAAGAGTCTACTGAACGCATCACTCGGCCGAATACGTCGATGACGTACTCCGGGCCCTTGCCTGACGCTTGCGACATCGCCTTGCGGTACGTGCGCTCGGTGGCTTCCGCCAGCACCGTCCCCAGTAGTTCGTCGCGGTTTCCGACCCATCGGTAGAGCGTCGCGCGGCCTACTCCGAGGCGCTCGGCAAGTAGTGACATGTCGAGCGCCTCTTCGGCGAGATACATGCTCGCGGCGGTGTCGATGGCGCGCCGGCGGTCGCGGTCGGATGGCATACAGGCATTCTCTCCGGTGGCCCGGTGCGTCGATTTTCGGGTCTGTGTACGGCTCTGGCTATCTATTGACGAACCCTCCTAGGTGAGACACACTAGCTCATTGTCTCAGCTAAGTGATGCCGATCACAGTCAGGGGTTTTGTCGATGAGTTCAGTACAGACCGTTCGCGGGTCAGTGGACAGCGCCGATCTGGGGAAGGTGTTGATGCACGAGCACGTCTTCGTTCTCGGAGAGGAGATGCGCCAGAACTATCCGGACTACCCGGAGCCGTGGGACGAAGAGGCGCGGGTGGCGGACGCAGTTGCCAAGCTGACCGAACTGAAGTCCCGCGGGATCAACACAATCGTCGATCCCACCGTGATCGGGCTCGGCCGATACATTCCGCGCATCGCGCGAATCAACGAGCAGGTCGATCTCAACATCATCGTCGCCACGGGCATCTACACCTACAACGACATTCCGTTCCAATTCCATCACACAGGACCGGGATTACTCTTCGATGTGCGAGAGCCGATGGTCGATCTGTTTGTCAAAGACATTCGAGAAGGCATTGCCGGCACTGGTATTCGCGCAGCATTCCTCAAGTGCGCCATCGAAGAGCCCGGGCTGACTCCCGGAGTCGAGCGAGTGATGCGCGCAGTTGGAGCTGCGCAGGTCGAAACGGGTGTGCCCATAACCGTCCACACCGACCCGCATACCGAATCCGGGCTCGTTGCACAGAAAGTCCTGGCCGACGAGGGCGCAGATCTGACCAAGGTCGTGATCGGTCATTCGGGTGACTCGACGGATCTCGACTATCTGTGTGCGCTCGCAGATGCCGGCTCCCTACTGGGTATGGACCGCTTCGGTCTGGATGTGCTCTTGCCGTTCGAGGAGCGCGTGAACACCGTGGTGGAGATGGCTCGTCGCGGCTACGCGGAGAAAATGGTCCTCGCCCACGACGCGTCGTGCTTCATCGACTGGTTCTCCAGCGAGGCGAAGGCTGCCGCTGTGCCGAACTGGAACTACACGCACATCAGCGATCACGTCATCCCGACCTTGTTAGAGCGAGGCGTCACCGAAGACCAGATCACGACGATGCTGGTCGACAATCCGCGTCGATATTTCGAGAGCTGATCATGGACGACGTGTATGCGGGCGAGCTGTCGGTGCCACGTCCTTGGCTTGCGCGCTACGACAGTGGTACTGCGCCAACTGTCGACATCGAATACACCAATGCCCTGGAGATGTTCCGTGCGTCGGTGGCCCGCGACGCTGATGCTCCCGCAATCAGATACTTCGACGCGACTCTCACGTTCGGCGAGCTCGACACGATGTCGGACGCTTTGGCAGTGGCTCTCGCCGGTGAGGGTATCGGATTCGGCGATCGGGTGGCATTTGTCCTGCAGAATGTGCCGCAGTTCTTTGTCGCGACTCTGGCTGTCTGGAAGTTGGGAGCCGTTGTGGTTCCGGTCAATCCGATGTACCGCGACCGTGAGTTGGCGACGGTCCTGCTCGACAGCGGTGCCGTTGCGGTGATCTGTCTCGAGTCCTCGGCCCAGACGGTGGTGACGGCGTCTGTGGGTACGGATGTTGGATGTGTTATCACTACGTCGGAACTCGATTTTCAATCACGAAGTGATCAAAGGATTTTCGGGTCTGCCAGCCGAGTGAGGTACGAGGGTTGCCACGACCTGCTGGAGTTGATCGAGGAGAACCGCGGCGCCGCACCCGATCCCGTTGACCTCGAGCCGAGCGATCTTGCGTATCTGCCGTACACGTCCGGTACGACGGGTCCGCCCAAGGGGTCTATGAACACGCATGCCAATGTGGTGTTCGCATCGCAGATCTATCGGGACTGGGTGGGCTTGCGCCCGGGTGGCGCGATGTTTGCCGTAGCCCCGTTGTTTCACATCACTGGTTTGATCGGACACGTCGCGGCGCCACTGCTATCGGGGGCCGCTACAATTCTCACGTGTAAATTCCACCCCGTTGTTGCGGCGGAGTCTATTTCGGAGCATCGCGCCACAGCGATCATCGGTGCAATTACCGTTTTCATCGCCTGGACGGATAATGCGGCGGTATCGAAAGAGTTGCTCAGTAGTCTCGAATCGGTCTACTCGGGTGGCGCGCCCATTCCGCATGCAGCCCTCGAGTCGTTTCGGGCGAAGTTCGGTCACTACATCCACAACGGCTACGGTTTGACCGAAACCAATAGTCCTGCAATCGTTGTGCCGAATTCACGAGAAGCGCCGGTCGACCCCGCGTCGGGTGCGGTAGCGGTCGGCGTGCCTGTCTCGAGTACGCATGCCGAGGTGGTGGACGAAAACGACAATCCGGTACCGGTCGGGGAGTACGGGGAGATAGTTGTCAGCGGCCCGCAGGTAGCGCTCGGATACTGGAACAAGCCGGAAGAGACCGCCCACGCCATGCCCAACGGCCGTTTCCACACCGGCGATGTAGGTTTCATGGACGCTGACGGATGGTTCTACGTGGTCGATCGGATGAAAGATCAGATCAATGCCTCGGGATTCAAGGTATGGCCGCGCGAAGTGGAAGATGTTCTCTACGAACATCCTTCCGTTCGTGAGGCTGCAGTAGTGGGTGTCATGGACCCCTATCGCGGAGAGACCGTGAAAGCCTTCGTTTCACTCAAGGAGGGGCTGGAGGCGACGCCGGATGAACTGGTGGAATTCTGCAAGGTCCGTCTGGCTGCGTACAAGTACCCGCGCATCATCGAGGTCATGAGTGACCTTCCGAAGACCGTGAGCGGCAAGATTCTTCGTCGTGAATTGAGGGTTCCGCGCTAATTCCACACTCCAATGACTGCCGGCTCATCGAATCGTGATGGGCCGGCAGTTGTCGTGTTTGACTGAATTGCATCAAATATTGTTGCGCAACAATGCTATTCAGTGATTGACATCACTCCGTGGGTGCCGCACACTGGTCACATCATCCGAACTTGAAGTTGGCGTCAGTTTCTACTGTCGGGGCGGCGCTTCGTTCGGGTGCAATCGCTACGACCCATCGAGGAGTAGGCATGACTAGATCGGTAGTGAATTCGGGAGGGCCCGCAGGGCGCGTATCCGATCAAGAGCGCACCAGGAAGCGTGCACATCGCAAGCTTCTCGGCGCCGGACTTCTGGGCAGCTCGATCGAATGGTACGACTTCTTTCTCTATGGAACGGCTGCAGCGCTTGTCTTTCCGCATGTATTCTTTCCGAACTCGTCCGCCCTCATGGGTACATTGCTCTCGTTCAGTACGTTCTGGGCGGGATTCGTAGCTCGGCCGATCGGTGGGATCGTTGCCGGCCATTTCGGGGACAAGTACGGACGTAAGCCTGCCGTGGTTACCTGCCTGCTCCTGATGGCATTGGCGACGTTCCTGATCGGCGCGATTCCGAGTGCATCGGCAATCGGCGTCGCTGCTCCAATTCTGTTGGTCACCTTGCGATTCATTCAGGGTCTTGCCTGCGGCGGGCAGTGGGGCGGCATTGTCTTGCTTCTCACGGAGTCGGCTAGTCCGAAGAAGCGGGGATTCTCCGGAACCTTTGGACAGATGGGTGTTTCGTTCGGCGTGGTTCTCGGCAACGTCGTATTTCTGATCGCCACCGCGACGATCTCGAACGAAGCATTCCTGAGCTGGGGATGGCGAATTCCCTTCTTCGCCAGCGCATTACTCTTCCCAGTCGTCCTGTACATCCAGACCAAGGTTGAAGACACTCCGGAATTTCTGGAGTTGCAGAAAGAAGCGGCTCGCAACAAGAAGGATGCAGTGGTGCAGGCGCCGCTGACAAAAGCGATCAAAACTCATTGGCGCAAGATTCTTCTCGGCTGTGGTCTTCTGGCTGCTACCAACTCGCTCTTCTACATCAGCATTGCCGGTGTTTTGAGCTACGGCACAACGGAACTCGGCCTAAAGAGGAATTCTCTTCTGATCATCTCTCTCCTCAGCGCGCTCCTGACCGTCGGAGTGGTGCTGTGGTCGGGAAAGATGTCGGACAGGATCGGGCGTCGTCCGATGATCTTGATCGGTGCGGCCGCGATCGTTGTCTGGGCCTTTCCGTACTTCTGGCTGATCAACACCAAGTCGCTACCGCTCTTCTTTGTTGCTGTCACCGTCGGCAGCGTTTTCCAGTCGATGACATACGGGCCCATCGCGGCATACATGGGCGAGTTGTTCGCCCCGAATGTCCGCTACTCCGCAGCGTCTCTTGCCTATCAACTGGCAGCGATCACTGTCAGCGGTGGCACACCGTTCATCATGACGGCGCTGATCGCGAAGACGGGAACCACGACCCTGGTTGCCGTGTTCGTCGCACTCATGGGATTGGTGACCTTCTTCAGTGCGTGGGCGCTTGCCGAGACCAATCCGAAGGAAGTCCGCGACGATCCGGAGGCGATCCCTGGTGCGCATCTGTATGCGTCGTAGCTGGACAGGTAAGCCCCGGCAGACAATTCTGCCGGGGCTTTCCCGCGTGCTCAGCTCTGTTTCAGAGTGACCAGTCCGGTGCGGTCGATCGAGCGTTTGAGGATCTTGCCGGTGGAACCCTTGGGCAGTGCGTCGATGAACTGCACAACCCGAGGAATTTTGTACGCCGACAGGCGCTCCCGTGCCCATGCAGTCACGTCGGCAGCATCGACGACGCTACCCGATCGCACCGCTACGACTGCCGCGACTTCCTCACCGTAGTAGTCGTCCGGGATACCTATCACTGCAGCTTCGATGATGTCGGGATGCTGATACAGCACCTCCTCCACTTCGCCGGGGTACACGTTGTACCCGCCGCGGATGATCAGATCCTTGACCCGATCTACTATACGAAGGTCGCCGTCCGCATCGGTTTCACCGAGGTCGCCGGTGCGGAACCACCCGTCTGGGGAGAGTACCGCCGAGGTATCGTCCGGGCGTTTCCAATAGCCTTTCATGACAGTCGGGCCCTTGATGAAGACTTCTCCGACTGTGCCTGCGGAGCAAGGATTTCCGTCGTGATCGCGAACCTCGACTTCGGTTCTCGGGACGGCCCGGCCGGTGTAGCCGATTTTCGGCGGACGGTCGATGCTGTTGAACGTTCCGAACGCGCTTGTCTCGGTGAGGCCGTACCCTTCGAGGATCGTGCAGGCGAACCGAGTTTCGAAGGCGCGGGCTACCTCACCTGGAAGGGAGGCTCCGCCGGAGATTGCGATTCTGAGTTGCTCGAAGTCGGAGCTGTCCACGTCGGCTGCTGCGTGGAGCATGGCATTCCACATTGTCGGAACACCGGCCATTATGGTGAGTTTGTCCTTGCGGACCAGATCGAGCATGGCGGTCGGATCGAAACGCGGAAGCAGGGAGAGCGATCCACCGCCGGTGAAGGTTGCCATCATCACGGAGCCCTGCCCGAAGATGTGGAACAGCGGTAGACCCGTTCCCGTTCGGTCCGAAGAGTTTCCGCGGCTACTCTCGGCTCCGATTTCGCCCGCCGACAACAGGTTTCCCACGGTCAGCTGAGCACCTTTCGGGCGCCCGGTGGTGCCGGAGGTGTAGAGAATCGCAGTGGTGTCGTGTACATCTCGGTCGGCAATGGCTGTCGGTTCCTGGTCGGTTCTCGCCGATTCTTCGGTGAGGGTCCAGACCGGAACGCCGCGGGCGGCGCCGGCGTCATGGGTCGCCGGCCCGAGTTGATGCCATGCGATGGCGAGTGAGATATCGGCGTCGTCGAGCACGTACTCGATCTCGGGCTGCGCTGACATTGTATTGACCGGGACGACAACGCAACCGGCAGCCTGAATTCCCATGTACGCCACGATGAATTCCGCAACCGACGGAGCGGCGAGCAACACCCGATCTCCTTCGCTCAATCCGGCAGCACGGATTCGGCCGCCAAACGAGAGGGAGGTGTCGTGGAGTTGTCGGTATGTCCAGTCCCGGCCGGAACCGCGAATCGCGATGTTGTCCGGTGTGGCTGCGGCGTAACGGGTTACCGGATCGAGAACGCTGACCATGGATATGCCTTTCAGGAGAATCGACCGATTGTGTGTCCTGATGTCCTTGCCGAGCGTACACTTGAACTCGGTGTCAACATTGAGTTTGTCGTGAATATCCCTCAGTAGCAGTGAACTTCGGAAAGGTGAGTAGCGTGGTGGATGACGACTCGCGGATATCCGAACTGCCTCTTGCTCCGCCGGCGGGGCATCGTGATCCGCCGAGCACCGAACGGGGTGCTCGCACCAGGGCTGCGCTGATCGCCTCTGCACGTGTGGTTTTCGAGCGGGCCGGCTATTTGGATGCGCGATTGATAGATATAGCGAAGGAAGCTGGGTGTGCTACCGGTTCCTTCTACACCTATTTTGCCAACAAGGAAGAAGTTTTTGCGGCCGTCCTCGAGGTAGCTCGTGAGGAAATGATGCATCCGGGCATCGGTAGGGTTGCGGGCACTGACGATCCATATGCCGTTCTGGAGGCAAGTAATCGGGCGTATCTTGCGGCATATCAACGGAATGCAAAGTTGATGGGATTGATGGAGCAAGTTGCCAGTATCGACCCGGAGTTCCGCAGGATTCGCAACGAGCGGGCAGATGCATTTATTCTGCGCAACGCGCGAGGTATCGCCGAACTGCAAGAACGTGGTGTCGTTGATCCCGGCTTGAATCCTCTGCTTACGTCAATGGCATTGTCCGGCATGGTGAGTCGATTTGCCCACAGTGTATTCACGTTGGGTGACGGGCGAGTGGAAGGCAGGCCGGTCGAATTCGACGAGATTGTCGGCACCGTGACGGATCTGTGGGCCAATGCGCTGAAGTTCCCGAGGCGGAGCTGACGAAGCGCGCCCTGGTCGAGAGTGCTCAGGGCGCGCTTCGAAAATCGTCTCAGCTCTTCTCGACGACGCGAGCTACCGCTTCCGCGACGGCCACAGGCTTGTCGGAACCTTCGCGTTCGAGCACCTGGCGCGTCTTTACCTGGATACCGCCAGGCAACTGCTCGGCGGACACCACGGTTGAGCGCATCCGCAGTCGCGAGCCCACCGGGACCGGCGCGGGGAAGCGCACTTTGTCGTATCCGTAGTTGAGGCTGTGCGCAAAGCCGTCGAAGGCCAGGAGTTGGGAGGAGAACTGTGGGCCCAGTGAGAGGCTGAAAAGTCCGTGCGCGATGGTGGTGCCGAATGCGCTCGCCGCCGCACGCTCTGGGTCGACGTGAATCCACTGGTGATCGTTGGTGACCGCGGCAAAAGCGTCGATGCGATCCTGCGTGATCTCGTACCAGTCGGTGGGTCCCAGTTCCTGGCCGATCAACTTCTCGAGCTCGGCAAACGTGGACGGGCGGACGGGCAATTGCTCTTCAGTCATCGTGGTCCTTTACTCGCAGTTCAGGAGGTTGGAAAATAGATTCCAGCGGCGACGGTTGAAGTTGACGCCGGATTCAACTATACATGACAAGAGACGTGGATCACGGTAAAAGCTTTCGGTGAATGCAAGCGAGAGGAATCGCCAATGAAGGTCGCCCAGAAGGTTGCAATTGTCACCGGAGGTGGAGGCGGTATCGGGGGAGCGCTCGCCAGGAAGTTGGCGGCGGAGGGCGCCCGCGTAGTGGTGGCCGATCTCAATGCCGATGCAGCTGCCGCTGTGGCCGACGCGGTCAACGCAGGGCACCCAGGATCGGCGGTCTCTGCCGGTGGCGACGTGTCAGACGCCGGTGTGATCGAGGGGTTGATCGCGCAGGCTGAGGAGGCTTTCGGTCCCGTTGATCTCTACTTCGCGAATGCCGGTATCACCGGCGGCCTCGGTCTCGACGTCGACGAGGACGGCTGGGACGTAGCCTTCGACATCAATGTGCGGGCCCACATTCGCGCTGCTCGGTTGTTGGTTCCCGGATGGGTCGAGCGCGGCGAAGGGTACTTCGTCAGCACCGCTTCGGCTGCCGGCCTGCTCACGCAGGTCGGTTCGGCGGTGTACTCGGTTACCAAGCATGCGGCAGTGGGTTTTGCCGAGTGGCTGTCGATGACATACGGAGACAAGGGCGTCCGAGTCAGCTGTCTGTGTCCGATGGGTGTCAACACCAAGCTCCTCTATGAAGGGAAAGAGACCGGTGATCCCCTCGGAGTCGCTGCGACGGGAGCTGTCCTCGCTGCCGGCGAGGTGATCGAACCCGACCAGTGTGCCGAAATCGTCTTGGCTGCAATGGACGCCGAGCACTTCCTCATCCTCCCGCACCCGAAGGTACTGGACATGTACCGGCAGAAGGGCGCTGACTACGATCGCTGGCTCAGTGGAATGCGCCGTTACCAGGCGTCGTTGCTCGCCGGAACGCGATGATTCCGGAACTTGTACTTTCGCAGCAGCGTGGGCCCGTCCTACTGCTGACCTTCAATCGTCCGGATGTCCTGAACGCCTGGACAAACGAACTCGAGGACGTGTACTTCGATCTACTGGCCGCCGCGGACGACGATCCCGACGTCCGGGCAATCGTGATCACGGGTGCGGGTCGCGGATTCTGCTCGGGTGCAGATCTGAGCAACCTGAAGAACGTCGGCGACGTTTCCGACGAGGATCTGGTGAGGCCTCGGCCTCGCGAGTTTCCCACGTCGCTACGTAAGCCGTTGATCGGCGCCATCAACGGAGTAGCGGCCGGACTTGGTTTCGTGGAAGCGCTGTACTGCGACGTTCGATTCGGTTCGTCTGCAACACGATTCACCACCGCATTTGCCAAGCGCGGGCTGATCGCCGAGTACGGCATCTCATGGATGTTGCCTAGACTTGTCGGCCGGAGTCGGGCCACCGATTTACTGCTGTCGAGTCGAATGGTCGGAGCCGACGAAGCATACCGTATCGGACTGATCGACCACCTGGTCGACGGTGATGTCGTAGAAGCAGCGGTTGCCTACGCCGCAGAAATCGCGGCCAACTGCTCGCCGACCTCGTTGTCGGTCATGAAATCCCAGCTGAGCGCCGACGAGACCGGCACGTTCGACGAATCCACGCAGCGCGCGGAAACGCTCATGGTCAACGCATTTCGCGGACCGGACGTTGTCGAAGGTGTTGCGAGTCATCTGGAGCGTCGGCCACCTAATTTTCCTTCCCTCTCTGTCAGGAGTTCACATGTCAGTCTTTGAGTTCTCGGATCGCACGAAGAAGTACCAGGCCGAACTGCTCGACTTCATGGTCAAGCACGTCTATCCGGCCGAAGCGGTCTACGAAGCGCAGATGCGTGAGTCCGGTAACCCGCACTTCCAGCCGCCGATCATCGACGACTTGAAGAAGGAAGCCAAGGCGCGTGGGCTGTGGAACCTCTTTCACCCGCACCCCGAATGGGGCCCCGGCCTGACCAACCTGGAATACGCACCGCTCGCGGAGATCATGGGCCGCAGTCACCTGGCTTCCGAAGCCACCAACTGCGCCGCTCCGGACACGGGAAACATGGAGGTGCTCACGCTCTTCGGCACCGACGAGCACAAGGAGAAGTACCTCAAGCCGCTTCTCGAAGGCGAAATCCGGTCTGCCTTTGCCATGACCGAACCCGAGGTTGCCAGCTCCGACGCCACCAACATCCAGCTCCGCATGGATCGCGATGGCGACGAGTACGTACTGAACGGCCGTAAGTGGTTCGCTTCCAACGCTTTGCACCAGAACTGCAAGGTTCTGATCGTCATGGGCAAGACGGACTTCAATGCCGCGACGCACCGCCAGCAGTCGATGATGGTCGTGCCGATCGACGCTCCCGGCGTCACCATCGTGCGTAACCTGCCCGTCTTCGGTTACCAGGACCGCGAGGGACACGGCGAGATCACCTTCGAGGACGTACGCGTCCCGGCCAAGGATATCCTCGCCGGCGAGGGTGAAGGTTTTGCGATCAGCCAGGCCCGCCTCGGCCCCGGCCGCATCCACCACTGCATGCGTGCAATCGGAATGGCCGAGCGCGCACTGGAACTGATGTGCAAGCGCGCATCCACCCGCATCACCTTCGGAAAGCCCGTCAGTGACAACGCGAATATCCAGGACTGGATCGCCGAGGCTCGTATCGACATCGAGATGGTTCGACTCCTCACGCTCAAGGCCGCTCACATGATGGACACGGTGGGCAACAAGGAAGCGCGCACCGAGATCGCAGCCATCAAGGTTGCGGCGCCGAACATCGCGCTCAAGATCATCGACCGCGCCATCCAGGTTCACGGCGGCGGCGGCGTCACGGACGACTTCCCTCTCGCGATGGCTTACGCCCACATGCGCACCCTTCGGCTCGCCGACGGCCCGGACGAGGTACACAAGCGCGCCATCGCCAAGCAGGAGCTGCGCAAGTACCGCGAAGTCAAGGCGAACTGACATGGCAGGACTGGACCTCACAGGCAAGACTGCGATCGTCACCGGCGCATCGCGTGGCATCGGCCTCGCGACCGCGCAGGCGATTGCGGCGGCGGGCGGAAACGTCGTACTGACTTCGCGCTCACAGGAATCCGCAGATGCCGCTGCCGCACAGGTGACCGGCAACGCGATCGGCGTCGGCGCTCACGCGACGGACGAGGATGCTGCCCGCAAGTGCGTCGAGCAGACGATCGAGCGTTTCGGCAGTCTCGACATCTTGGTGAACAACGCGGGCACCAACCCGTCATTCGGGCCGATCATCAACCAGGATCACTCGCGCTTCGCCAAGACCTTCGACGTCAACGTGTGGGCTCCAGTCCTGTGGACCGGCCTGGCAGCGAGGGCTTGGATGGGCGAGCACGGTGGATCCGTGGTCAACACCGCCTCGATCGGCGGCATGGCGTTCGAGGCCGGAATCGGCACGTACAACGCGTCGAAGGCTGCTCTGATCCACATCACCAAACAGCTTGCGCTCGAACTGTCACCGAAGATTCGTGTCAACGCCGTTGCTCCGGGAGTGGTGAGAACCAAACTCGCCGAAGCTCTGTGGAAAGAACATGAAGAAGCGGTATCGGCGTCGACCGCTCTCGGGCGCATCGGTGAACCCGAGGACGTGGCTGCTGCCATCGCCTTCCTGGTTTCGGATGCAGCCCAGTGGATCACCGGAGAGATCATGACCATCGACGGTGGCCAGTTGTTGGGTGACGCGCTCCCGTTCCGGCGAGGAGCGTCCGTCGGTGGCTAGCGTCGGAGTAGTGGGACTCGATATCGAAGCGGTCACCGGGTGGATCGCAGGCCTGGGGATCGACTTCACCGGGCCGCTGTCCTTCGATCGAATCGGCCTGGGGCAGTCGAATCTCACGTACCTGGTTCGCGATCAGGACGGCAACCGCTGGGTGCTACGACGCCCACCTCTCGGTCACCTGCTGGCCTCGGCTCACGACGTGGCGCGCGAAGCTCGAATCCTGAGAGCTCTCGAATCCACGGATGTACCGTCGCCTCGCGTGTTCGGGTTGACCGAGGACCCGGCTGTCACCGAAGTTCCGTTGCTGCTCATGGAGTTCGTGGACGGCGAAGTTGTCGACCGGATGCCACTTGCCGATGCGTTGTCGGAGGATCGTCGCCGGGCAATCGGCATCTCGCTCGCTCAGACGCTGGCGAAGATACATGCCGTCGACCTGAAGCAGGCCGGACTCGATGATCTGGCAAGCCACAAGCCTTACGCTGCACGACAACTGAAGCGTTGGGGTGGACAGTGGGAGCAGTCGAAGACACGGGAATGTCCTGATCTGGACGATCTCACCCAACGTCTGATTGCAGCGCAGCCGGCACACACCGAGACCACGTTGGTGCACGGCGACTTTCACCTACGCAATGTGATCACCTCGGCGAGCAACGGCGAAGTGGTCGCGGCCCTCGACTGGGAACTCTGCACGCTCGGCGATCCGTTGGCAGACGTCGGAAGCTTGTTGGCGTACTGGCCGGCGGCGGGGGAGAACACGGGCGGCGATTTCCCGGCGTCGGCGCTCCCCGGATTCCCGTCGCGAGACGAGATCTCCCAAATCTACCTCGACGCCACCGGGAGAGATCCTGCTGCGCTGAAGTTCTGGCATACCTTGGGCCTGTGGAAGATTGCGGTGATCGCCGAAGGCGTGATGCGTCGTGCCCGCGACGAACCGCAGAATGCGGCCGAGAGTGGAACTCCCACAGTGGAACGTATTGACGCCTTGGTAGCCAAAGCCAGGGAAATTGCAGATCAGGCCGGGATCTGACGAGATCGTCCGGTGTCCGTCGAATCACGAAATCATGGAGGGCCAGTGAGCCAGGAACGTAGAACCGCAATTGTCACGGGTGCAGCACGCGGAATCGGTGCGGCAGTGGCCAGGCGACTGTCGGAAGACGGCTTTGCCGTTGCCGTGCTCGACCTCGACGAAGCAGCGTGTGCCGGAACCGTCGACGCGATCAAGGCCGCAGGCGGGCAAGCCCTGGCCGTCGGCGCTGACGTTTCCGACGAAGAGTCTGTCGCCGCAGCAGTGGAGCGGGTGGCAGCAGAACTCGGTTCGCCGACCGTACTGATCAACAATGCCGGCATCACCCGCGACAACCTTCTGTTCAAGATGAGCGTTGCTGAGTGGGACTCGGTGATGAACGTCCACCTTCGCGGAGCGTTCCTCATGTCGCGCGCGGTGCAGAAGTACATGGTGGAAGCGAAGTTCGGCCGTATCGTCAACCTCTCGAGCACGTCGGCTCTCGGCAACCGCGGACAGGTCAA
Organism: Rhodococcus sp. ACPA4; assembly: GCF_002300185.1. NCBI lineage: Bacteria > Bacillati > Actinomycetota > Actinomycetes > Mycobacteriales > Nocardiaceae > Rhodococcus > Rhodococcus sp. ACPA4. Next base: position 4,065,549 of record NZ_NSDY01000001.1, on the reverse strand, counting down.
CTACTCCGCAGCGAAGGCCGGAATGCAGGGATTCACCAAGACGTTGGCCTTCGAACTCGGAAAGTTCGGGGTCACCGCCAACGCCATTGCCCCCGGATTCATCGAAACCGAGATGACCGCCGCAACGGCCGAGCGCATGGGAGTCGGCTTCGAGGACTTCAAGACCGCTGCCGCTTCGCAGATTCCGGTCAACCGCGTCGGGCAGCCCGAGGACATCGCGCACACCGCGTCGTTCTTCGTCAGCGAAGGCGCAGGCTTCGTTTCCGGTCAGGTCGTCTACGTCGCCGGTGGACCCAAGGACTGACTGTCCGCTCACCGCTCGAACCGAAGGAATGGGCATGGCTTTCGACGAAGAGGCAGTATCGCGTGACCTCACCGCCAAGGTGAACACGCTTCTCGCGGAACACGATCCGAACGCTGTATCGGTATCGGATTTCCTCGGCGCACGATTCGACGCCGGACTGGCGTGGGTTCACTTTCCCGAAGGCCACGGCGGTCTTGATCTGCCACAGAGCTTTCAGCGACAGATCAACGCGCAATTGGCGGCAGCGGGAGCCCCGGGGCCGGACACCGGCAAGAACGGTATCGGCCTCGGCATGGCTGCGCCCACCATCGCAGCGTTCGGCACCGAAGAGCAGAAACGAAAATTCCTGCGGCCGTTGTGGACATCCGAAACGGTGTACTGCCAGCTCTTCAGTGAGCCGGGCGCAGGATCGGACCTGGCTGCCGTCGCCACCCGGGCTGTCCGCGACGGCGACGACTGGATAGTGAACGGGCAGAAGGTCTGGACGTCGGGGGCTCAGAACGCTCAGTTGGCGATTCTTGTTGCCCGGACTGATCCGGAGCGGTCCAAACACGCAGGATTGAGCTACTTCATCTGCGACATGACCGATCCCGGAGTTGATGTCCGGCCGCTCCGCCAGATCACCGGTGAGGCTGAGTTCAACGAGGTATTCCTCACGGACGTCAGGATTCCGGATGCCAACCGGCTGGGCGGCGAAGGCCAGGGATGGAAGGTTGCAACCACCACCCTGAACAACGAACGGGTGGCCATCGGTTCGGGTGCCCCTCGTGAGGGCGGAATGATCGGCAAGGTTGCGCAGGCCTGGCGCGACGAGCCTGAGCTGCGCAACCCGGCGATGCACGACGAGTTGATGCGGCTCTGGACCGAATCCGAAGTTGCGCGTCTGACCGGTGAGCGACTGCGCCAACAGCTGGCTGCCGGACAACCAGGCCCCGAAGGCTCGGGTATGAAGCTCGCGTTTGCCGGTTTGGCCCAGCAGATTTCAGGTTTCGAGCTGGAAATGCACGGCGAAGACGGGCTGCGGTACGACGACTGGACGCTGCGTCGTCCGGATTTTGTCGACTTCACCGGGCGTGAACCCGGCTACCGGTATCTGCGAGCCAAGGGCAATTCGATCGAGGGCGGAACGTCCGAGATCCTGCGCAACGTCATCGCAGAGCGCGTTCTCGGGTTGCCGCCCGAGCATCGCGTCGACAAGGACATCGCCTGGAAGGACCTGCCCCGATGAGCGCCGATCTGCTGTACTCCGAGACCGAACAAGACCTGCGTGCCAGTGTTCGACGTTTGCTGAGTGCGCGCTCAGGTGCCGACACCGTGGTCACTGCCTACGACGACGTGTCCGCCGACTTCACCGGGCTGTGGAAGTCGCTGGCGTCGGAACTCGGTTTGGCGGGACTGCTGGTACCCGAGGAACTGGGCGGGGCAGGTGCGTCGACGCGTGAGGCCGCGGTCGTGATGGAGGAGATCGGCCGCGCGGTCGCTCCCGTTCCGTTCTTCACGAGTGCGGTGCTGGCGACGACGGCGCTGTTGAAAGCCGGCGAAACCGAGGTGCTCGGTCGATTGGCAGCCGGGGATTCGACGGCTGCTCTGATCATCCCGTTATCCACTGCACCAGCTACTTTCGCGCCCACGGTCAGAGCGACGGCAAGCGGACTCGTCGGCAGCGTCACCACGGTTGCCGGCGTCGCCGAGTCCGATGTTCTTGTTGTTCCGGTTGCCGGTGAGAGTGGTGTGGAGCTGCACATCGTGCGGATCGCTGACGCTACTGTGACACCGATCCTGTCCCTGGACATGACGCGCCGATTGGCGGACGTCGAGTTCACGGAGGCGCCATCGGTCCGCGTCGACAGTGGCAATGCCGCTGAGGCTGTCGAGGAGGCATTGCTCTGCGGAAGTGCACTCCTGGCCTCGGAGCAGTTCGCCGTGGCGCAGTGGTGCCTCGAGACCACGCTGGCTTATGTGAAGGAACGCAAGCAGTTCGGCCGCGCAATCGGTTCGTATCAGGCGATCAAGCATCGTCTGGCGGACCTGTGGCTCGAAGTCAGCTCTGCGGGTGCGGCCGCGCGTTATGCGGCTGATACCTATGCACGCGGTGACTCCGACGCGGCAGTTGCTGCGACGCTCGCTCAGGCGTACTGCAGCGGAGTCGCGGTTCACGCGGCGGAGGAATGTGTACAGCTTCACGGCGGGATCGGTATGACGTGGGAGTATCCGGCGCACCTGTATCTCAAGAGAGCCAAGAGTGACCAATTGACGCTGGGAACCGCATATGAGCACCGGGCGCGGCTTGCCGAGCTCGTCGACCTCCCCATCTCGTCCTAAACCACCCTCACTACCGAAACTGGAGAAAACACTGTGAAGGCTTGGCGCGTCAATCAACTCGGTGAACCCCGCGATGTCCTCTCGTTGGAGGAGGTGTCGGAGCCCACAGCTGGCGCCACGGAAATGCTGGTGAAGGTGCTCGCAGCGCCGGCGAACTTCCCTGACGTACTCATGTGCCGTGGTGAGTACCAGATCAAGCCGCCGCTGCCCTTCACTCCCGGTGTGGAATTGTGTGGTGAAGTTGTGTCCGTGGGTGATTCGGTCACGAAGTTTGCGGTAGGCGATCGCGTGATCGGCAACCCGAGCTTGCCGTCGGGTGGCTTTGCCGAATTCTCGGTGCTGGATCAGAACAACACCTTTCCGGCGCCATCGGCACTGGACGACGCCGAAGCCTCCGCGCTGAGCATCGGCTATCAGACGGCGTGGTTCGCGCTGCACCGTCGCACCCAACTGCTCGAAGGTGAGACCCTGCTGGTTCATGCCGCCGCAGGTGGCGTGGGCAGTGCCGCAGTGCAACTCGGGAAAGCTGCCGGTGCCAAGGTGATCGGTGTTGTCGGCGGACCGGAGAAGGCCGAGTACGCGCGCAAGCTCGGGGCGGACCTCGTGGTGGACCGTCACAGTGAGGACTTTGTTGCCGCGGTGAAGGAGTTCACCGGCGGCAAGGGCGCCGACGTGGTCTTCGACCCGGTTGGCGGCGATGCGTACGCAAAGTCGACCAAGTGCATCGCGTTCGAAGGCCGGATCGTCATCATCGGATTTGCCGGTGGCACGATTCCGCAACCGGCTCTCAATCATGCTCTCATCAAGAACTATTCGATCATCGGTCTGCACTGGGGCCTCTACAAGGCGTACAACCAGCAGGCCATCGACGATTGCCACGTCGAGCTCACCAGGCTCGCCGACGCAGGCTTGGTCAAACCCCTGATCAGTGAGCGGTTGTCGTTGACGGACGTTGCCGACGGTATCGGTCGCCTCGGCGACGGCACCACGGTCGGCCGAGTCGTGTTCCAACCCTGAATCGCACAACACTGGAAAGGTCCTCATGAGACAAGCTGTCATCGTGTCCACCGCCCGCACTCCGATCGGCAAGGCGTACCGCGGCGCGTTCAACAACACACAGGCTCAAGAGCTTGCTGCACATGCTATTTCGAATGCCGTTGCGCGCGCCGGGCTCGAGGGTGGCGAAGTCGAGGACGTCATCCTCGGCGCAGCGTTGCAGCAGGGATCTTCCGGCGGCAACGTCGCACGGCAAGCGGTGCTGCGGGCCGGGCTTCCGGACTCGGTGTCCGGAATGACGATCGACCGTCAGTGCTCGTCCGGACTGATGGCCATTGCGACGGCGGCAAAGCAGATCGTCGACGACGGTATGCAGATCGCGATCGGTGGTGGCGTCGAATCGATCTCGTTGGTCCAGAACGATCACATGAACAACTTCCGTGCGGCAGATCCGTGGCTGAAGGAGAACAAGCCGTCGATCTACATGCCGATGCTGCATACGGCCGAGATCGTGGCCGAACGCTACGGCGTCACGCGTGAGCAGCAGGACGAGTTTGCACTGGTGTCTCAGCAGCGCACTGCAGCAGCTCAGGAAGCAGGCCGTTTCGATCTCGAGATCGTGCCGCTGACGTCGGTCAAGCAGGTTCAGAACAAGGAGACCGGCGAGATCGGCACCGAGTCGGTCACACTCACTCGCGACGAAGGTAATCGTGCGTCCACCACGTTGGAGGGCCTCGCGAGCCTGCGTCCGGTGCTGGCCGACGGTACCGTCAGCGCGCATTCGTCCATCACCGCCGGAAATTCGTCACAGCTGTCCGACGGCGCGTCGGCATCGGTGTTGATGGAGGCTGGTGAGGCGGAACGTCGCGGCCTGGCTCCTCTTGGCATCTACCGCGGAATGGCTGTTGCCGGTTGCGCACCGGACGAGATGGGAATCGGTCCGGTATTCGCGATTCCGCGTCTGCTCGACCTGCACGGACTGAAGATCGACGACATCGATCTGTGGGAATTGAACGAGGCATTTGCTTCTCAGGCGCTGTACTGCCGCGACAAGCTCGGCATCGACCCCGACAAGTACAACGTCGACGGTGGCGGAATTTCCGTCGGACATCCGTACGGGATGACGGGTGCGCGGTTGGTCGGCCATGCTCTCCTGGAAGGGAAGCGCCGCGGCGCCAAGCTGGTTGTTGTCACCATGTGCATCGGCGGCGGCATGGGTGCTGCCGGGCTTTTCGAGGTCGCATGAGCTTGCTGGAGGGATTGTTCGACGTCAGTGGCAAGACTGTCGTCGTGACGGGTGGTTCGCGCGGAATCGGCTACATGATCGCTCGAGGATTTGTCGAAGGCGGCGCGACGGTAGTCATCTCGGCCCGGAAAGCGGAAGCGTGCGATGAAGCAGCGCGAGAGCTTTCCGAGTTCGGCACCTGCATCTCGCACCCGGCGGACTTGTCCACGGACGAGGGAATCGAGAGCCTCGCTGCGAAGGTCGCCGAGATTTCGCCGACACTCGACGTGCTGGTGAACAATGCCGGCGCAACGTGGGGCGCCCCCGTCGACGATTTCCCGGCAGCCGGCTTCGACAAGATCTTCGACATCAACGTCAAGGCGATCTTCCTGCTGACACAGAAGTTGTTGCCACAGTTGCGTTCTGCGGCGACGGCAGACGATCCCGCCCGAGTGATCAACATCGGATCGATCGACGGTCTTGTGGTGTCAGGCTCGGAAAACTTCTCGTACGGAGCGAGTAAGGCCGCAGTGCACATGTTGACCCGCAAGTTGGCGGCGACGCTTGCCGTGGAACAGATCACGGTCAATGCCATTGCGCCTGGACCATTTCCGTCGAAGATGATGGCCTTTTTGCTCGAGAACGAGGAGAGCGCACGGGCGGTGGCGGATTCGGTTCCGCTGGGCCGGATCGGAACGCCACAGGATGCGGCCGGTCTTGCAATCTTCTTGTCCTCACGCGGCGGCGCCTACTTGACGGGGACGGTAATTCCCCTCGATGGTGGAACGAGCGGAGCTCGCTGATCGGTTGACGACGGTCACGTCTGCGCCGGTTGCAGATAGACGATCTCCTCTGTGATCGGCGCGTCGTCAATTGGCGGTTCTTGTCGACGCCGCCACCAGATGGTGAACACGACGGCTCCGATCACCAGAGCTGCCAAGGCAGCTACGGCCAGCCAGAACCTCGGCCCGTAGTAGCCGACCAGGACCATGCGCATCGCGTTGCGCGCCCAGGTCAGTGGCATCAGGGCGTGCAACCACCGCAGCGGGGCAGGCATCTGTTCGATGGGATACACCGCGCCGAATGCAAAGATCTGAATCATCAAGGCGCTCAGTGCGATGAACGTTCCGTTGACGGCGCCGAATACAACGGTGAACAGGCGTCCGCAGGCAACTGCAGCTGCACCGACAAGGATCATCACGGCGACCATCGCCACCACGCTGGGTGGGTCCACATCCGCGACGGTCAGCGCAATCACGGACAGTATCAAAGCCGTGACGAGGGTGACGAGTGCCGGAATGCGGTAGCGGCGCAGACCTTCACGCAGCATCGAGCCATGCACCTGCTGTGAGCGTCCACGACGTGGCCGGACTACGAACCAGGTGAGAATTCCGCAGAGGAACAGGGCTACGGACATCACTGCCGGTACTGCTCCAGGTCCGAATCCAGCCGCCGGGTAGTTGTTTCGAGCGTCAACTGCGACCGGTGCCGACAACAGGTTGGCGGTGGTGGCGCGTTCCTCGTCGGTGAACTGCGGTACCTGGGCGGCGCCGTCGGTGAGTCCCTGGGCCAGCTCGCCCGAGCCTGCATTCAGTTCACCCATGCCGACATTCAACTCGCCAAGACCGTCGCGGAGTTCGACGCTGCCTGCTGCCAGTTGGCCGATGCCGGACGACAGTTCGTTTGCTCCCGCATCAAGTTGGTGCGCACCATCGGACAGTTGCCCGAGGCCGGTGCTCAATTCGCCGGCGCCGGCGGCAGCGGCGTTCAATCCGCCGCGATAGTCACTAGCCGGATCCGTGAGTTGGCGTGTGATTTCCCGGGCGCCGTCCCGGAGTTGGCTGAGTTGGCCCATCACGTCGTCATCTGCAGGTTGTGCGGTGAGCGAGGTTCGTAACGAGGCGAGCGCGTCGACAAGTCCTGCGGACACGGGGTCTCCCGCGAGCCGTAGCGAATTCGTCAACGTGTCGATCTGACCGACCACAGCACTTGCCGAGTCGGCGACATCAAGGATGGGCGTGGTCACCATGTCGACCACTTCGCTGATCTGGCGCGCCCCGGCGCCCAGTTCGTCCGCGCCGCCCACCAATTGCTGCATTCCGGTCGCGAGTTCCCGAGACCCGGCTGCGGCCTCATCGGTACCCGCGGCGAGTTCGCCCGCTCCCGCCGCAAGTTCCTGTCCGCCCTGGTTCGCCTCACCGAGACCGGCCGCGAGTTCCGCACTGCCGGCGTAGAGCTGGTTGGTGCCGGCCAGTGCGGCGGCGGAGCCGTCGGAAAGCTGTTGTGCACCAGCGGCTGCTTCTCCGAAGCCGGTTCCGAGTTCGCCGAGTCCCACCAGAACCTGGTCGATGGACTGCTCGCCGATGGATTCGGAGACGGCCGAACGTACCTGCGCGATGATGCTCTCACCGACGGGTCCGGCGACGAGGCTGTTGTAGTCGTTGTAGACCACCTGCAATTGGGCTTTCCGTCCTGAACCGGAAGCCGCACTTGCCACATCGGCGCTGAACGACTCGGGTATGACGACGGAGAAGTAGTACGTGCCGTCGTCGACGCCCGTCTGCGCTTCCTGAGCCGTGACGACCTTCCAGGCGACGTCGCCGCTGTCGACAAGTGCGGCCACCACGTCGTCTCCCGCAACGATGTGGGTGCCGTCGAGATCGGTGCCCTTGTCGGCGTTGACGATGGCCACGGGCAGACGGTTCACGGTGTCGCCCGGGTCCCACAAAGCCCACATGTAGAAGGCGGCAATCGAGAGTGGCGCGATCACCAGTACCGCGAGGATCGTGCGAATGACGTGTGCACGCCGGGGCGAAGCGTCGTGAGCGGATGTGGACACCATGAACGGCTCGTTTCTCGTGAACCGGAGTGGACGGCGGGGCACTCCGAATGCGCTGGACATACGTCCAGCTCGGTCACACTACAAAGCAATCGGTGTAGCCGTGAGGGTTTTCCGCATAATTGGTGCGCAGCCGACAAATCGGCGCTGGAACTCATCCGGGAGGAATGCGAGGAATAATCAGCGACATGCGATTCTTGGAACTTCGACACGCACAATGCGAGCCCCCGGCTGCGTACTCTCCGGTCTTGGATACGTATGGCGATGTGCAGACCGTCCTGTTGGGAACCGACCCGCTTCCCACACATGTCGAGTTCGACGCGGTGATCGTCATGGGTGGCCCGATGGGCGTCGGCGATCAAGACGGCATCGAGTGGTTGGCTTCCGAGATCGCGTACATTCGTGCGCTCGTCGACGCAGACGTTCCGGTCTGGGGAGTGTGCCTCGGTTCGCAATTGTTGGCGGCAGCGCTTGGAGCTCGCGTGTACACCGGGGCAGTCCCGGAGGTGGGCGTCGAGGACGTCACGTTGACCGAGGCCGGCACACTGGATCCGATCTGGGGGAGTCTGCCCGTCACTTTTCCTGCCATGCAATGGCATTCGGATACTTTCGAGATCCCGGAGGGCGGCGTGCATCTTGCAGGTTCTTCCAAGTACCCGAACCAGCTCTTCCGGTACAAGGAGAGTTACGGCGTGCAGTTTCACCTCGAAGCGTCGTGTGAGGTGGCACGCGATTGGATGGAGTTGGACGAGTATCGCAAGTCGCTGCTGACTTCGCTGGGCGCCGACGGACCTCGGATCTTCATCGAGCAGTTGGCATCCGCGGAAACCGAAGGACTCGAGTTTGCCGCGACGGTCATGGACAGGTGGCTGAAGTCGATTTCGGCCAGGTAGGCCCGGAGCAGCCGCGCAAGGCTTACGGTGTGGAGAATGTCCGGGTTCTTGTCCGAAAGGATCGGCTATGCGCTCATTTCTGATTCCGGACAGCCAGCGTCGCACCCTCGAAGAACTCGATGATCGGCTGGATCTCTCCACCGGAGACAAGGCGGCTAAACGTTCCGCGTTCTGGATAATGCTCGTTCTCTCCGGGATGATCGCGAGCGCCGGGGTGGTGGGTGACTCGACGGCCACCGTGATCGGGGCGATGATCGTCGCTCCGTTGTCCACGCCGATTCTGGGGATCGGCCTCGGCATCGTTACCGGTCGGGGCGCACTCATTGCCCGCAGTGTTGTGTACGTCGCGGGTGGGCTCGTTGTTGTCGTTGCTCTCGGTTTTCTGTTCTCCCTTGTTCTGCTCAACCCGACGAGTGTGCTGTCCAACTCTCAGGTGACCGGACGAACGACCCCGACGTTGACGGATCTCGCGGCGGCCATCGCCACAGGGTTTGCCGGGTCGATCGCGATTACCCGGCGCGATGTCGGTGACGTGCTCCCCGGCGTGGCGATCGCGATTTCACTGGTTCCGCCTCTTGCCGTTGTGGGTGTCTGTCTCGGTTCGGGTGCACCGTCGCTTGCGTTGGGGGCGCTGATCCTCTTTGCGTCGAATGTCGTTGCCATGGTGATCACGGCGACGGTGGTACTGGTGATCGCCGGTTATGCGCGCGAATCAGGGGCAGCTGCCGCGGGACATCGACGGGTCTACCTGGTGTTGGCGTCGGCCCTGGTTGTTGTTGCCATCCCGATGGTGGTGAATTCTCTTGCTTCGTTGTGGGCGAGCCAGATCCATGATGCCGCCGAAGAGTGGCTGGCTGGAGTTCCGGGCGTTCAAGTCGGGTCCGTCACGTGGCAGGCGCACACCGCGGTGATCGAAGTACTGGGACCGCAGGATCTGCCGCCTGTCGACGACCTCGAGCGTGCGGTCGACGCGTTGGTGCCCTGGGGTCCGCACATCGTGATACTTCACGCCGTCGGTGCCCGAGTAGAGGCCGCGGAATAGAAGCGAAGTTACGTTCGCCTCTCTTCGGGGCATCCTCCCCGCGAAAGGGGAGCGATGAAACAGTCATGGAAATTGCCGGTAGTCGCATTGGCCTGTGCCTTTGTGCCCGCCGGCGTTGTCACAACAACAGCCCAGGCCTCGCCGTGGGGTTGCAATATCTCGGCGATCTTCGACAAGTCAGGTGGGCCGACCAACCCGATTCCATGGCTCAACGGAACCGACGGGAATCTCCCCGACATGCAAGGCCGCACGTCTGCGGTCGAATACATCACCGGAGCGCTCAGCCCCAATCAGACGGTCGAACGGTTCAATGTGCTCGGCACCGATCTCGGGATCATGTGGGACAACGGCGCAGGCCAGGTTCTGACGGTCTTCGGCGATACGGTCGGATTGAATTCGGACCCGACGTGCGGCGGCGTTGTGGGTGACTGGCGAAGCAACGTCCTCTTTCGCAGCGCCGACGGCATTCTCAGTGACGGCATGAATATCGACTCCTCACCGGTCGATCGCCCCAATCGCTCCCGCGAAATCATCGACAGCCTCAAAGTCACCGGAGTCGAAACCAGCAGCATTCCTACGACGGGTATCGCGGTGGGTGGCGTGCAGTACGTCAACTACATGTCGGTGCGGTCGTGGGGAGGATCAGGAGAATGGGTGACAAATTTCTCGCAGATCGCGTCCTCCCGGGACAACGGCGAAACGTGGCAGGTGGAACCGGCGTCGGCGCGCCCGAACCTGCCGTTGACCGGTAACGCCAACTTCCAGATGGGGTCCTTCGTCAAGGACGGTGGGTATGTCTACAACTTCGGGACACCGTCGGGCAGGTTCGGCGAAGCGCGACTTTCGCGAGTGAAGGAAGAGTCGATCGTAGACGTCGCGGCGTACGAATACTGGGACGGAAAGGCTTGGGTGCCAAACAAACCCGATGTAGCGACGCCGGTTCTCGACGGCGACGTCAGCGAACTGTCGGTGCAGTACAACAACTATCTCGGAAAGTTCGTTGCGATGTACTCGAACGAATGGGGTGCTCTGGTGTTGCGCACCGCCGACCAACTGACCGGCCCGTGGAGTGCCCCCGACATCGTGATCGAACCGGGCGCCGTCCCTGGCCTCTACGGCGCGTACATGCATCCGTGGTCTCAGGGGCAGGATTTGTACTTCCTTGCTACGACGTGGTCGGACTACAACGTGATGTTGATGAAAACGACGCTGTAAAAGCGAGTGGCTATCGTTGAACGGTGAGTACCACCGAACAACTCCCCACTCTCATCTCCGACCTGCGCGACGTACTGGTGGGTCCGCTGCCCGAGATCGGCCGCAGATTCTCGGTGTTGCTCACTGATCTGGTGCCACACACCGCGCTCGTGATCTTCACACGTGAATGCACCGGCCGGCCACGCAAGGTGGCTGGAGATCCGGCAGTCGTCGATCGAGTCACCATCGCCGAACTTGATCGCATCCGTACCGATCTTGCTGTGGGACAGATCTTTCGGGGACAACTGGCGGTTGCCGGCCGGGAGCGTGAAGTGGTTGCTGTTCTCGATCGGACAGACACGGTACTGGTCCTGTTGCCGCGCTCGACGGCAACTCGGGCAACGGCGCTCGAGTTGGCGGCAGCACTGTTCGGGGTGGTCGCGACCGGCATTCAACTGCAGGTCCGCAATGCCAGCCCGGCTTATTTGGCGGAGTCGCGTGCCGCGTCGTCGGAACGCGCGCGCACGGTTGCCGAGATGACCGAGGTTCACGCGGCGACGCTGGAGACCGTCCTGGCCACATTGCGTTCGGATGATCTCGACGACACTCGGGCGCGAACAGCTGCCAGGGAGACCACGTCGTCGGCGTTGATCCGGTTGCGGTCCGCTGTCGACGTCCATCGGGAACTGGCGGAAGAGGCAATCACCACGGCTTTTGCGCGGATGCGCGGGGAGTTGCGATCACTGCTCAAACACCGCAACGTCGAGTTGGAACTGGTGGAACCGCCGGTCGAGGGGCGTGGGCTTCCCGGTGAAGTTGCGCACGGCGCGCGGGCGGTGGTGCGAGGTGCGGTGCTTGCTCTTGCGGATCAACACACGCTGTCGCGGATTCGGGTCGAGTGGAGCCTCGACGGTTCCGCTCTGTTGATCGACATCCGCGACGACGGGCGAGGCGAAGCCGACGTTGCCGATCTGGAACGCCAATTGCGTTCGCGGGTAGAGACGTTGGGTGGAACAATAGATTCGGAGTCGACTGCAGGTTGGGGCAGCCGGATCAGTGCCACCATTCCGCTCGACGTGGTTGCCGCGACGCCCGTCGACCACACGCTGTCCGATCTGGGTCCGCGAGAAATCGAAGTGCTCGAGCATCTGGTCGCGGGTCGTCGGAACAAGGCGATCTCCGAGCGTCTCGGTGTCAGTGAGAGCACCGTGAAATTTCACGTCGCGGGAGTTCTCAAGAAACTGGGCGTCGACAGCCGCGGTGCTGCCGCAGCTGTAGGCGCGGAAGCCGGTGTCAAACCAGCTCCCTAGCTCTTCGGATAGGTCGGTCAGTTATTTCGGCCAGGGTTCCGGCTCGGGTATTCGGGTTAACCTCGTAGTGCGTTCATATATTGCTATGTGACGACATGTCCGAAAACGCACAAGCCAGGAGCAGAGCCATGCCACAGCAGGTACGCGGCGTCATCGCCCGATCCAAGGGTGCCCCCGTCGAAATCGTTCCCATCACGATTCCCGATCCCGGTGCCAACGAGGTGGTTGTTGCCATCGCAGCGTGCGGCGTGTGCCACACCGACCTCACCTACCGCGACGGCGGCATCAACGACGAATACCCGTTCCTTCTCGGGCACGAGGCGTCGGGCATCGTCGAGAGCGTCGGCGCGGGAGTCACACACGTCGAGGTCGGCGACTTCGTCGTCCTGAACTGGCGCGCCGTCTGCGGGCAGTGCCGTGCATGTAAGCGCGGACGCCCCCAGTACTGCTTCGACACCTTCAACGCCGAGCAGAAGATGACCCTCGAAGACGGAACCGAACTGACGCCGGCCCTCGGCATTGGCGCGTTTGCCGACAAAACCCTTGTCCACGAAGGCCAGTGCACCAAGGTCGATGCGTCGGCTGATCCCGCTGTTGTCGGTCTGCTCGGTTGCGGTGTCATGGCCGGTATGGGTGCCGCCATGAACACCGGCAACGTCGGCCGCGGCGACTCGGTGGCCGTCATCGGCTGCGGTGGTGTCGGCGACGCCGCCATCATGGGTTCGCGTCTGGCCGGCGCCAATACCATCATCGCCATCGACCGTGATCCGCGAAAGCTGGAGTGGGCCACAGAACTTGGCGCAACCCACACGATCAACGCCACCGAGGTCGACGACGTTGTCGAAGCTGTTCAGGAGCTGACCGGTGGTTTCGGCGCAGATGTCGTCGTTGACGCAGTTGGACGCCCGGAGACGTGGAAGCAGGCCTTCTACGCGCGTGACCTCGCGGGAACCGTAGTGCTGGTAGGTGTTCCGACGCCGGACATGACTCTCGAGATGCCACTTGTCGACTTCTTCTCCCGTGGTGGCGCACTCAAGTCGTCATGGTACGGAGACTGCCTGCCCGAGCGCGACTTCCCGGTCCTGGTCGATCTGTACCAGCAGGGGCGTCTGCCGCTCGAGAAGTTCGTCAGCGAGCGCATCAAGCTCGACGAGGTCGAGAAGGCCTTCGAGACGATGCACCGCGGCGAGGTCCTGCGCTCGGTGGTGGTCCTGTGACCTTGCGAGTCGATCGCGTCGTCACATCAGGTTCGTTCAGCCTCGACGGCGGAACGTGGGACGTGGACAACAACATCTGGCTGATCGGTGACGACAACGAGGTGGTTGTCGTGGACGCCGCGCACACCGCGCAGCCCATCATCGACGCCGTTGCCGGCCGCAAGGTTGTCGGAATCGTGTGTACTCACGGACACAACGATCACGTCACCGTTGCGCCGGAACTGTCCGAGAAGCTCGACGCTCCGATCTACCTGAATCCGGCTGACGACGTCCTCTGGGAGATGACACATCCAGGCGTCAAGCACCTGAGTTTGGAAGAGGGGCAGCGAATCTCGGTGGCAGGCACCGATATTCTGGCCATCCACACACCCGGCCATTCGCCGGGGTCGACGTGCCTCTACCTGCCGGAGGCTGGCGAACTGTTCAGCGGCGACACCTTGTTCTCCGGTGGTCCCGGTGCTACCGGGCGGTCGTACTCCGACTTCCCGACCATCATCGGGTCCATTCGCGACAAGCTGTTTGCCTTACCTGCCGAGACCACGGTTCACACCGGTCACGGTGACGGCACCACAATCGGTACCGAGGCGCCGCACCTAGAGGAATGGATCCGCGCCGGATCCTGACCACATCCGCGCCGGATCGTGACCACATCCGCGCCGGATCCTGACCACAGCAGAAAACGGTAGGTGCGAACACGACGTGTGTTCGCACCTACCGTTTTTACGTCCGCGCTGCGTTCGGAGTCCAACGCGAATGCCGCGTCTCGGATTCCCCGTCGCGGATCAGAGTCAACCGAGGCGGTGGGCCGTCGGTGCGCCCACTCGGCGGTTTACGGCTGCCCGCCTTGAACTGGTCGGGCCACGACACGCCGGGACCGGTGTACTCCTGCTCGGCCGCAGCGTGCAGAGTCCAAGCCGGGTTGTACAGATGCGGACGACCGAGCGCCACCAGATCCGCGCGGCCCGCCAGTAGTACCGAGTTGACGTCATCGTGCGACGAAATTGCACCCACTGCAATAACTCCGACGCCATGTGTGCGACCAACCGTGTTCCGGATGCGATCGGCAAAAGGTGTCTGGTAGCTGCGGCCGAACGCGGGTGCCTCGTCCTTGACGATCTGCCCGGAGGAGACGTTGAGTACGTCGACACCGTGTTCGGCAAAGGCATCAACGATGCGTAGGGAATCGTCGACGGTGTTGCCGCCCTCTGCCCAGTCCACCGCGGAGATGCGGACCGATATCGGCTTCTCCGTGGGCCAGACTTCACGGACGGCATCAAAAACACTGAGCGGGAATCGAAGCCGATTCTCGATGCTTCCGCCGTATTCGTCCGTCCGTGTGTTGGAGAGCGGGGACAGGAACGACGACAGAAGATAGCCGTGGGCGCAGTGGAGTTCGAGGAGGTCGAATCCGGCCCGGTCCGCGCTGCGCGCGGCTTCGACGAACTGCGCTCTCACGACGTCCATCTCGGCGGTGGTGATTTCGCGTGGAACTTGATTGGCCGGTGAGTACGGCAGCGCCGACGCGCTGACAACGTCCCAGTTGCCGTCCTCGAGTGGTTGGTCGATGCCCTCCCACATCAGTTTCGTGGACCCCTTGCGTCCTGAATGACCCAGCTGCACACCGAGCTTTGCATTGGACTGTTCATGGACGAAGTTGACTATCCGCCGCCACGACTCTTCCTGCTCGGCGTTGTACAGCCCGGTGCAGCCGGGAGTGATGCGCCCCTCGGGGCTGACGCACACCATCTCGGTCATGACCAACCCGGCACCACCGAGAGCTTTGCTGCCTAGATGGACGAGATGGAAATCTCCGGGCACTCCGTCGACGGCCGAATACATGTCCATGGCCGAGACCAGGATGCGGTTTTCCAGCTCGAGGCCGCGCATTCGGTATGGGTGGAACATCGGTGGGCGCGAGGTGGTTTCGTCGGTGTGTCCGGCCTCGATCTCGTTGGCCGCGTACCAGTCGTCGATAGCCTCCACAAACGCTGGATCCCGTAGGCGGAGGTTGTCGTAGGTGATTCGGCGGCTACGGGTCATGAGGTTGAACGCGAACTGCTGTTCGTTCTGGCCCGTGTATTGGTCGATGTTCTCGAACCATTCGAGGCTGGCCTGGGCGGCGCGCTGAACCGACAGGACCACGGGCCGCCTCTCGATTTCATATGCTTCGAGACCGGCCTCGAGGGAATCGTGCTCATGCAGACATGCGGCGAGGGCCAACGAATCTTCCATCGCGAGTTTGGTTCCGGACCCGATGGAGAAGTGCGCTGTGTGGGCTGCGTCGCCGAGAAGGATGACATTCTCGTGACGCCAGTGCTCGTTCCGAACTGTCGTGAAGTTGATCCACTTCGAGTTGTTCGCGAGGACACTGTGTCCGCCGAGGACATCGGCGAATATTTCCGTGATCATCGCGATCGACTTCTCGTCGTTCTCGCCGGGGCGGAACTCGGCCGCAGCAAAGGCGTCGAATCCCGCTTTCCGCCAAACGTCTTCGTGCATTTCGACGATGAAGGTGCTGCCTTGGTCGCTGAACGGGTAGCCGTGAATTTGCATGACGCCGTGTGGGGTTTCCTTGACGTAGAACTTGAATGCCTCGAATACCTTGTCCGTTCCGAGCCACATGAACTTGCTCTTGCGCGGGTCGAGAGTTGGCTTGAAGGTCTCCGCATACGTGCTTCGGATCGCAGAGTTGATGCCGTCCGACGCGAGGACAAGATCGTAGTCGCGACTGAGGTCCTCGACCGGCGGTGCGAAGGTACGGAATCGAAGATCCACCTCGAGATCCCGGCAGCGCTCTTGAAGGATGCGGAGGAGTTCCTTGCGTGACATCGCCGCAAAGCCTTGCCCACCGGAAGTGAGGGTGGTTCCACGGTAATGGACGTCGATGTCGTCCCAGCGAGCGAACTGTGTGGCCATCTGCTCGTAGACTGCCTCGTCGGCATGTTCGATTCCGCCCAGCGTTTCGTCGCTGAAGACAACTCCGAAACCGAAAGTGTCGTCGGGAGCGTTTCGTTCCCACACCGTCACTTCGTGGTTCGGGTCGAGTTGCTTCATCAGTGCCGAAAAGTACAGACCGCCGGGGCCGCCGCCCACTACTGCAATACGCATGGGATTTCCTTAGTTCGTTGTGTTCGTCTGGGTGACAGGTTGTTGTCGCTTGCCGGTCTCGAAGCCGGCACGAATGTGCTCAGGCCATGGGCTGGATCCGCCCCTGGCTCCATCGGTGTGAACGACGGTCAGGGTGCCGGTAGCAGCGATTGTCTCGTCGCGGTCGACTCGGAATTCGAAAGTCAGTGAACTCGTGCCGATTCGCGAGACCGTCAGTTCGACGTGGACGAGGTCCTGGTGCCACAGTCGCTCGCTGTATTCCACGTCGTACTTGATTCGTGGAACAACGCCGAACAGGTGAAGGCATCCCAACTGCTCGTACAGTGCGGACTCGGCTGCTTCGACCCACCGGATGATTGTCGAATGGTGGTAGTGGCCCGCAGCATCGGTGTCCTGCCAATCGACGACGCGTTCGATCCGGATAGATGCGCGCGTCATGATGCCGCTCCTGCGCCGTGCTCGTGCAGCCGAAATCTTTGAAGCTTGCCAGTTGGCGTCTTGGGTAGTTCATCCGCAAAGGTGATGCTGCGGGGGTATTTGTACGGTGCGGCAGTTTGTTTGACGAAGTTCTGCAGTTCCTTGACCTTGGCCTCGTCACGGGGAACACCAGGTGCCAGAACGACGATTGCGTGGACGACCATTCCGCGCTCGTCGTCGGGTAGTCCGATAACACCCGATTCCAGAACGTCCGGATGCTGGTCGATCACCCACTCGACCTCTGGCGCTGCGATGTTGTACCCGGAGGAGACAATCATGTCGTCGCTGCGGGCCTGGTACCAGAAGTATCCGTCGGTATCACGAATGTATCTGTCTCCGGTCATGTTCCAGCCGTCGCGGACGTAGCTGGTCTGCCGGGGATCCGCCAGGTAGCGGCAACCGGTAGGTCCCTTGACGGCGAGGAGTCCGGCTGTTCCGTCGGGAACAGGGGTTCCGTCGATGTCGTGAATTTCGGCGCGAAATCCGGGAACGGCACGTCCCGTGGAACCGGGTCTGATGTCGTCATCGGAGGCGGAGATGAAGACATGAAGCATCTCCGTGCCGCCGATGCCGTCGATGATCGACTTCCCGGTGCGCTCCTTGACGTCACGCCAGACGCTTTCCGGAAGATGCTCGCCCGCGGACACCAGCCGCCGGACACTCTGTAGCGCTTGGTCTTTACCGGCTCGAAGCATCGCTCGATAGGCGGTAGGAGCAGTGAAGAGAACACTGATGTGATGCTCGAGCAGAGCGTCTGCCAGTTCGCTCGGAGTTGCGCGTTCGATCAGAAGTGTCGATGCGCCGACCCGCATGGGGAAGATGACGAGTCCGCCCAGACCGAAAGTGAAGGCCAGTGGTGGTGTGCCGGTGAAGATATCGTCTGCGGTCGGTTTGACTATGTACTTCGAGAACGTGTCGGCGTTTGCCAATACGTCGCGGTGAAAGTGCATTGTCGCCTTGGGGACGCCGGTGGTGCCGGATGTGGGGGCGAGTAGAACCACATCGTCGGCTGCCGTGTCTACGTTCTCGAAGGTGCCGGGTTTCGACGATGCGCGGGCATGAAGATCGGTGGATTCGTTAGTCCCGCAGGTGATGACAGGGATCGTTCCCGCTGCTTCGAGAAGTTCTTCGGCGAGTGCACTGTCGGTGATAGCGACAGTCGGTGTGGTGATTGCGATCAGCTTTCGAAGTTCGGGTGCACGCAGCAACGGCATGGTGGTGACCACTACGGCGCCCGCCTTGACCACGGCAAACCAGCAGGCCACCATCCACATGTTGTTGCTGCCGCGCAGCAATACTCGGTTGCCGGGAACAACGCCGAAGTCTTCGGTGAGTACTCGCGCAATCTGATTCGAATGGCGGAGCAGGTCTCCGTACGTCCAGGTCTCGGTCTGCGAGCGTAAGCATGGACGGGTGGGGCCAAGTGCTGCGACGGTGTCGTCCAGGAGTGCGGTGGCGCAGTTGAGGCGTTCCGGGTACTGCAGGTCGGGGAGTTCGAAGAGAAACTCGGGCCATTGAGATTCCGGAGGCAAATTGTCACGGCAGAAGGTGTCGACGTGTGCCGTTGCGGTGAGTGCCATTCTCGACCTTTCGAGTATTGGTTGAGGAACCCAATGTATGCCGTAGTTTGAACGATCGCAATAGAGACGAAATAACTTTCTTGCGGATTTGCTCCATCTGGACCGTGTCTGCCTGCAATATTGTGTTTCATTGACGAACGTCAGGCTTACGGTATATCTTACCTCGCTAGATGGCGTGGATCACACTTTTCTGTCTGGTGCGATCGCGCCAATAGCCCTCGTAGGCGGTGCGGATCTCGCGTCGCGCCACCGATCAGAGTCAGCCGACCACCAAGGAGCAGGCATATGTCGCGACCGGATGTACCGCAACGGCCAGGGGCCAAACAGCGCACGGGAATTTTGGTGTTGATTCTCTGCTTCGTCACCATCGTGTTCGACGGGTACGACCTGGTTGTCTACGGATCAACAGTGCCCACATTGATTGCCTACGATGACTGGAATCTCGATTCCGGTGGGGCCGGCCTGATCGGCAGTATGGCTTTGGTGGGCATGCTCCTCGGGACGATGACCGTCGGCTTCCTGACCGACCGGCTCGGGCGACGCAGGATCATGCTCGGTTCCATCGTGTGGTTCTCGATTTGTATGCTGGCGACCGTATTTGCGCCCAACGAGTACGTGTTCGGAGTCTTGCGATTCCTCACTGGTATCGGACTCGGTGGTGTGGTGCCCACCTGCATTGCACTGACCGTGGAATTTGCGCCCAAGGAGCGCCGAAATTTTGCCAACGCCGTGATGTTCAGTGGGTATTCGGTCGGCGGCGTGATCGCAGCGGTATCGGCGATCACATTGCTGCCCGATATCAACTTCAAAGTTCTGTACCTGCTTGGTGCGCTTCCCCTGGTGACTCTGCTGCCTGTTGCCTACAAGTTTCTGCCGGAATCGATCTCCTACCTTGCTCGGACAGGGCGAGACGATGAGGCGCGTGCCACCGCGGCGCAGTTCGGAGTGCTCTACGAGGACGTCGTGTCGGCGGAACCGATTGTGGCAAAGCCGGATACGGATGCTGTGCAATCGGGTATGCGCGAGTTGTTCACCCCGCGTTGGTTACGATCGACGATCTTGTTTGCGCTCGCCAACTTCTGCGGGTTGCTCCTGGTCTACGGATTGAATACCTGGCTGCCCCAGATCATGCGGTCGGCAGGATATGCATTGGGCAGTGCTCTTGCGTTCCTCCTGGTTCTGAATCTCGGCGCGATTGTCGGATCGATCAGCGCGTCGTATATCGCGGACCGGATCGGTATTCAGAAGGTTGTCATCACCTCATTCCTGGTTGCCTTTGGCGCAGTGATGTTGTTGAGTGTGAATCTGCCGATGGCGCTTTTGTTTGTCTTCGTCGCTTTTGCGGGGTTGGGAAGTGTGGGAACACAGATCCTGGTAGGTGGGTTCTGTGCCACGCACTACCCGCAGCGACTGAGCGCGAATGCGCTTGCCTGGTCGTTGGGAGTCGGTCGGGTCGGTGCGATTTGTGGGCCGATCATCGGTGGCATCATCGCGGATCTGGCCTTCGGATATCAGGTGAACTTCTATGTCTTCGGTGCTGTCGCTGTAGCCGGAGCTGCTGTTGCTGCCTTGGTGCCACGCAATATAAACGCCGCTCAGGCTGGAGTGGGATCGGTTTCCGGGCGGCCAGGTGTCCGCGCACCCTGATTGCGTAACTGTGGCATCGGCGACCGTCATACCGCCATAACGGACTATCGTGGTGGTATGACGGTCGTGACGAAAGAACGCTCTGACGCTGACGCTCGGATCACTGGCGATCCGGCCCCTCGTCAGTTGATCGTGACATTGTTCGGCCTCTACGGGCGAGCGGAGAAGAACTGGCTATCGGTGGCCGCGTTGGTGCGCTTGATGGCAGAACTCGGCGTCGACGGCCCTGCAGTGCGTTCGTCGATCTCGCGTCTCAAGCGTCGTGAGGTTCTCGCGAGTTCGCGACGCGGAACGTCGGCCGGGTACTCCATGTCGCCCTGGTTGCTCGACGTGCTCGCCGAAGGCGACGCTCGCATCTTCGGTCGGACTCGCGCAAGTATCGACGACGGTTGGCTGGTGGTGGTCTTCTCGGTGCCCGAATCGGAGCGCGAGAACCGGCATGCACTCCGCACCGAGTTGACTCGCCTCGGTTTCGGCACAGCCGCTTCCGGAGTATGGATCGCACCGGGGAACATCGAGCGCGAGGTTCGAGAGACCTTGGAGCGCAGGGATTTGCATCGGTACGTCGACATCTTCAGTGGTAGTCACATCGCGTTCGGCGACCTGCGGTCCAAAGTCCGAGACTGGTGGGACTTGGACGAATTGACGGCGCTGTACGCCGAATTCATCGATGCATACCGCCCGATCCTGAAACAATCCGACAAGGATGGATTTACGCCTGGGGAGGCGTTTGCTCACTACGTGGAGATGTTGACCATGTGGCGACGACTCCCGTATCGAGATCCTGGGCTGCCGCTGGATCTGCTGCCGGACGGATGGAATAGCGTCGTTGCAGAGGAGCTTTTCCGCGAACTCAATGCGGCGCTCAGTGGGCCGGCGCGCGACCACGCCCTGGAGGCAATTCACGCCTGACGGACTTGCTGTAGCAGTACGACTCCGGAGTGGTTTCGCGCAAAACAATTCGCGCGCAACCACTCCGGAGTCTCGTTTGTGGGGCCCTGTCACTCGTCGACGACGGCGATACCCTGAATTTCGATGAGCGCTTCCTTCTGCCACAGCGACGTGACGCCGATGCCGGCCATTGCCGGATATTCGGTGCCTGCCATTTCTCGCCACAGCCGACCGATTTCCCGGCCGTTGGCCTGGTAATCCGGAATATCGGTGAGGTAGATGGTGACACTGACCAGGTCGGAAGGCTTGCCGCCGGCCTCGACCAACGAGGTCAACGTATTGGACATCGCTTGCCGAAACTGCTCGATGATCCCACCCTCGACTATCTTGCCTTCGGCGTTGAGCGCGGTCTGACCAGCGAGATACACGGTGTTGCCGGCGCGTACCGCATGGGCAAATCCTGACGGCTTGAGCATTGTCGACGGATTGACTCGAGAAATGGCCATGTCTGTGTCCCCTGAGTAGGTGGGGGAAACTCTGTCGCCGCCCCCTCTATCGTGTTACATTGACCATCGTAAACAAAGCGCAACAAAAAGTCACTCGACAGATTGCGGGTCGACGGACATTTACTCGATTCGATGCACGGAGGCATTGACGGCCATGCAACTACTCACAGTTCGCCTTTCGGACGGTCAGACCAGTGCGGCGGTCATGACGCCTGGCGGAGCGCGGTTGATTGCCTCCCCGGATGTCGGCACGCTTCTGGGGGAGGGTCAGAAATCCGAATTGGTGAGCCGTGCTGCGGATTCGGGCAAAAAGGTCAATCTTGATCAGGTGCAGGTCATGTCGGTCGTTCCGAACCCGAGGAAGATTCTTTGTTGCGGGTTGAACTATCGCGCGCATGTGCGTGAGATGAATCGTGAAGAACCCGCGTTCCCCACGCTTTTTGCCAAGTTTGCCGATACCTTGACCGGTCCGCACGACGACATCGTTCTTCCCGAATATGCCACCGACGTCGACTGGGAAGCTGAACTTGCAGTTGTTGTCGGTGCGAACTTGCGAAACGCAGATGTCGACGAGGCTCGCCGCGGCATTGCGGGGTACACGGTGGCCAACGACATCTCGGTTCGCAGCTGGCAACGTCGAACCCTGCAATGGCTGCAGGGCAAGGCTTTCGACGCGACCACTCCTCTTGGCCCGGTCTTGGTCACCCCCGATGAGTTCGACCCGGCGTCGGGGGCAACAATCACATGCACCGTAGACGGACGATTGGTTCAGGCCGGTACTACCGACGATCTGGTATTCAATCCTGCCGAACTACTGTCCTACATATCGCAATTCACGAAACTTGCACCAGGAGATGTGGTGTTGACCGGCACGCCGGGTGGCGTCGGCGCCGGTATGACGCCGCCGACATTCTTGGGCAACGGTGCGGTTGTCGAAGTCGAAATTCAAGGAATTGGCAAGTTGTCCAACACCGTCCGACTCGGATAACCGAGTCGACCAACCTTTTCCATACATACAGATTTTCTGTACACACGAAGGAGCGCAGCATATGTCGAACGATTCCGTCACCGAAGTTGTCCCTGTCGTCACCAGAAAGGGATTCGAGTATCAGGCGACCGCTCAGTCGGGCGGAGCCAAGCGCGTCTCGGGCGTGAGCATCCAGCACACCCCGGCCACCAAGATCTGGTACGGCAAGGTCACGAACGAACCAGGCTACCGTTCGCTTCCGCATCACCACGGTGAAGCCGAAACCGGCGGCTATGTCCTTACCGGTCATGGCCGCATCTACTTCGGGGAGAACTACACCGAGTTTGTGGATATGACCGAGGGTGACTTCGTTTTTGTGCCGCCGTACATGCCGCACGTCGAGGTCAACATGTCCCTCACAGATGAGTTGGTCTGGCTGACTACCCGCACACCGGACAACATCGTCGTCAACCTCCCCGATGTGGATGACGCCTCACTCGAAGGGTATCGACGCGCATGACACTCTCCAGTAAGCCGATGTTGGCGTCATGGGACTTCGAGCGCGGTGGCGACAACACATTTATCGCTCGGCACCAAGTCATTCCGTCCGAACGCGCCTACGGCGGCGAGGTTGTCGCACAGGCTGTTGCAGCGACGATGAAGACGGTTTCGGATGACAGAGGTATCCACTCGTTCCACGGATACTTCCTTCGCGCCGGCGACGTCCACGAGCAGACGGTCTACGAGGTTGATCGCCTGCGTGACGGTCGAGGATTCTCGCAGCGTGCCGTGCGTGGGATTCAGTCCGGAAAGACGATCTTTCAGGGACTGGCCTCCTTTCATGTGCCTTCAGACGGTGTGCGGCACCAGGATCCAATGCCAGTGGGCCTCGCAGATCCCGAGACGTTACCGACCGCCGCAGAAGCGCTCGGCGATTCGACAGCGCGGGACGCGCAGTATTGGGCCAACGATCGCAGCTTCGACATCAGGCATTCACCGGAAGCGATCTACATCTCGGCAGACGGTGAGCGTACGCGTCGGCAGACGGTGTGGCTCAAGGCCTACGAGCGACTGCCTGACGATGTGAACGTGCATCGAGCAGCACTCGCCTACCTGTGTGACTACACGTTGCTCGAGCCGATCCTTCGGAACAACGGTGCGGCGTGGGCGGACCCCGGCGTGATTACTGCCAGCCTGGACCACGCGATGTGGTGGCATAACGACGGACGCGTCGACGAATGGATTGCGCTGGTTCAGGAATCGTCATTCGCCGGGAACGGTTTGGGGCTTTCTCACGGAAGGATCTACACGCGAGACGGTCTCCTGCTGGCGACTGTTGCGCAGGAAGGCCTTGTTACCCTGCCTGACTAGCGAATCGGACAATTGAATCAAGCATGCCCGACGGTCTTTCGACTGTCGGGCATGTGTCGTGGCGCAGCAGAACTTGGTTGTCACGCCAAGTCGGTCAGAGCGGTTGGTGCAGTTCGCTGAAGATCAAGTTGGTCTGTGTGTTGGCGATGGCGGGATCGTTGAGGTGAGTGCTGACAAAATCCCTGAGCCGTGCGGGTGATTCGCAGGACACGTGTACGAGGAGATCGCGGTCCCCACTCATCAGAAATACGCGCTGAACCGAGTCCAGCCTGCTGATCTGCTCGGCAATGTCGGTCATCCGGTTTCGCGCGCGCGAATGCACCACGATGGACACCATCGCCGAGATCTCGAGGCCGAGCTTTTCCAGATCGATGTCTGCGTGAAACCCTTTGACAACTTCTGATTCTCGCAGAGCGCGCATACGGGCAAGGGCTGTCGACGGCGCGACACCCACCTTTTCGGCGAGTGCATTGTTGGGGATACGTGCGTCTCGAATGAGTTCGCGGAGGATCGCCATATCGACGTCATCGAGCCGAACATGATTCGGCCGCGCCGCCACCGCCGCTTGTTCGATCGCATTAATCATCTGATTTCTCCCTGTCATTGCCAAGATATTCAGCATCTATTGACCCTGCTTGCTGTTGATTCTAGCTTTTGCCACACAGATCGAATTATTAAGCGGTCGAGGTTGAGTCAATCGACTGTATGGACTAAGGAGTCTGGATGCTTCCGAAGATCGGCCGACCAGAAGGCGACGTGGAGGCTGGGCTGATCGACATCAGCCCGCAGATCTCCGAAGCGACGCCCGTGTGGCCAGGAGATACCGCGTTCGCCCGGGCTGTGACTTCGGACCTGAGCGACAGTGATCCGGTCACCATCAACAAGATCACGACCACCCCGCATATCGGCGCCCATGCCGACGCGCCGGCGCACACTCGCATCGACGGTGCGACCATCGGAGCCGTTCCCCTCACTCCCTATCTCGGCGAGGCCCTTGTGGTCGATGTGACGGGGGTTGTCGGCGCTGCCTGCATCGGTCCCGTCGAAGCGGCGACGGCGCGATTCGGCGGACGTCTACCGCAGCGACTGATTCTGCGTACCTATACGAAGTACCCGAGCGAATGGGAAAGCACTTTTGCCGGTGTCGCCCCGGAACTGACTCACTGGTTTGCAGACCGCGGTGGAGTTCTGATCGGAATCGACGGTGCTTCGTTCGATCCGATGGACAGCAAGACCATGGACGGCCACCACGCAGCAAGCGATCGTAACGTCGCGATCCTCGAAGGGCTCTGCCTCGACGGTGTCGAAGAGGGCATCTACGAGCTCATTGCTCTGCCGCTGAAGTTTCGAGACCTCGACGCAAGCCCGGTGCGGGCTGTACTGCGTACCTACTCGTAATCACCGTGTCACCAACACTTTCAGGAGAACTATGAATACGACTTCGCGCACACTCGAGTCTTTCGACGACTGCGTTCTCGCCGACGCCGAAGATCCGATCCGGTCAGTCCGAGACGAGTTCGATCTTCCGGTGGGAGTCCTGTACTTCGACGGAAACTCGCTCGGACCTCGTCCGAGGTCGGCGACTGCATGTGTCGAGCGCGTAGTCCACGAAGAATGGGGGACGAGTCTGATCCGAAGCTGGAACACAGCCGGGTGGTTCGACCTTCCGGTACGGCTAGGTGACAAGCTTGCGCCGCTGTTGGGCGCCGGCCAAGGCCAAGTAGCGGTAACTGATTCGACCTCGATCAACCTGTTCAAGTGCCTGGCGGCAGCACTGAGTATTGCGAAGCAGACGCAGCCCACCCGTCGTGTGATCGTCTCGGAGCGAGACAACTTTCCCACCGATCTCTATATCGCGGAGGGAATCATCGGTTTTCTCGACAACGGATACGAATTGCGGCTGATCGACGATCCCGCGGAATTGCCGGCTGCTGTCGACTCAGATACCGCTGTTGTGATGCTGTCCCACGCGAATTATCGCACCGGATATCTGTACGACATGTCAGCGGTGACGGCGCAGATGCACGAGCGTGGCGCATTGATGATCTGGGACCTCGCCCATTCTGCCGGAGCAGTGGAGATCGACCTGGTAGGTGCAAATGCAGACTTCGCGGTCGGCTGCACGTACAAGTATCTCAACGGCGGTCCGGGATCACCGGCATTTCTTTGGGTGAACGAGCGGAATCTGCACGCGGGCAGGCAACCGCTCTCCGGGTGGTGGGGCCACGCGCGGCCGTTTGCGATGGAGCCAGGCTACGAGGCACATGACGGAATTCGACGCTTCCTTATCGGTACGCAACCGATCACGGCTCTGTCGCTTGTCGAGTGCGGCCTCGATATCGCCCTGCGTGTCGACATGGCTGAGATCCGGCAGAAGTCGCTCGCGTTAACCGACCTGTTCATCGCATTGGTCGAGCAGCGCTGCGCGGGTTTCGGTTTGGAGCTGATCACACCACTGGAGCATGACCGTCGTGGGTCTCATGTGAGTTTTGTTCATTCCGAGGGCTATTCGATCATGAAGGCTCTCATTGCGCGCGGAGTCATCGGTGACTATCGCGAACCTGGAGTACTGCGCTTCGGCGTCACTCCCTTGTACATCGGCTACGCCGACGTGTGGAACGCCGTGGACGCTCTGAGGGACATCCTCGAGAGCAGTTCTTGGGATCGCCCGGAGTTTCGTGAGCGCGACGCCGTCACCTGATCGTTCGACTTTCTGCGTTTTGTTGCGGCCGCCTTCGTGAGGAGTTTTCCATGAGTGATTTCAAGAACATTCAGCAGCGAGAATCAGGTCTCAAACGCGAACTCGGCCCCAAACAGATGAGCATGATCGCGCTCGGTGGAGCAATCGGGACGGGACTCTTTCTCGGCAGTAAATTTGCGATCGGCTTTGCCGGGCCGAGTGTGATCATCAGCTACGCAATCGGCGGTCTCATTGCACTGCTGTTGATGGGTGCGTTGGCCGAAATGACTGTCGCACACGCGACGTCGGGTTCGTTCGGTGCCTATGCAGAGTTCTACGTCGGACCCCTGATCGGGTTTCTCGTCCGCTATCTCTATTGGTCATGCATCGTGCTTGCAGTCGGTACCGAAGTCACGGCAATCGGTGAGTACATGCAGTTCTGGTTCGCCGACGTACCGTCGTGGATGTGGATCGTGTTGTTCTCCGGGGTGCTGATCGGCGTGAACATGTTCAACGTCAAGGCTTTCGGAACGATGGAGTACTGGTTCTCGACGGTCAAGGTATTCGCAATCGTGGCATTTATCGTCATGGCTGCGTATGTCGTGTTCGGCAGTGGAAATCCCGAGTACGGTTTCCATAACTACACCGCAGGTGGAGGGTTCTTCCCGAACGGACTGTCCGGCATGTGGTTTGCCGTCATCGTCTCGATCTTCAGCTACCTCAGTATCGAGATGATCGCCATCGCCGCGGGTGAGGCGGAGAATCCGGCAGTGGCGGTAAGGAAGGCGTTTCGGGTCACGATCGTTCGTCTGTTCGTCTTCTACATCGCAACCTTGGCGTTGATACTCGCGATCGCCCCGATGGACAAGATCCTGGCGGGCGGCAGTCCGTTCGTCACGGTCATGCAGGTGGTCAATATCCCCGGCGCCGACAGTGTGCTCAACTTCGTTGTGATCATTGCTGCATTGTCAGCGATGAACAGCCAGCTCTACGTGTCGTCCCGAATGATGTTCTCGCTCTCCCGGGCAGGCGACGCGCCCGCCGTTCTCGGTAAGGTCCGATCCAATGGATCGCCCGTCAACGCATTGCTGTTGTCGACGTCGGGAATTGCGGTCGCGACGATCGTCTACGTGCTCTTTCCCGAGCAGGCCTTCACCTTGATGATCTCGCTGTCGATGTTCGGCGCCATGGCAACCTGGCTGCTGATCTTCGTCACGCACTGGTTCTTCCGCAAGCGGATGAAAGAGGACGGAACAAAACTCTCCTTCACCATTCCGTTCTTTCCCGTGGGGACGATTCTCGGCGGCGTCCTCATGGTCGCGATTCTGATCACCACGTTGTGGGTCGACGATTTCAAGATGACGCTGGTGTTCGGAGTTCCGTTTGTCCTGGCGGTGATCGGCATCTACTACTTCACCCGCTCGCGTCGTGCCCAGAGTCAAGCGGCGACAGCGGACCAGATTCAGGATGAGATCACGGGGACGGTAGTCAAGCGGGTTCCCTGACCGGAACTCGGCGTCACAGAGTCTCGCCGAAAAACTCCATAGTGCGTGACCAGGCGAGTGTTGCAGCGTCGGGGTTGTAGTGGTCGCCGGCGGTGTCGTTGTTGAACGCGTGGCCCGCGTCGGCATACCGGTACACCCGGGCGAGTTCGGAGGCGGCCTCGCGTAATTGTTCGACGCTCTCCGGCGGGATACCGGTGTCGAGGTCGCCGTAGTGACCGAGCCACGGAACCTTCAGTTGGGCTGCAAGTTCGGTCCCGGCAGCGATTCCTGACCATCGTGATTCGGCAACCGCGCCGCCGTAGTAGGTGACCGCGGCATCGACAAGAGGAACAGCGGCGCACCACAGTGACACGGTGCCACCCATGCAGAATCCGAGGGAGCCGACCTTGCCGGCTCCCTCGGACTTGCAGTACGCGACGGCGGCACGTACGTCGTGACCGATCCCCTCGCTGTTCAGCGCCATGAGAGAATTCTTGGCCGATGGAAAATCGGTGAAGAACGACTGTGATCCACGGTGGTAGAGATGCGGAGCGACCGCAAGGTATCCGGCGTCGGCGAGGCGTAACAGGATGCTCTCGATATGAGCGTTGACGCCCCAGGCCTCCTGCATCACGATCACCGCAGGTTTCTGCGTGGCAGGCGATTCGGGTCGGGCGATGCTCAGCGGTACGTCGTTCACCGTGCTCGAGAGAATGTCCATTCTCCGACTGTAAGCGAACGCTCAGCCCGTCGCAGCGAGCACCTCGGATTGTGCACGTAGCCACTTCATTGCTTCCACGCGGTAACCGTCGATACCTTTGTATTCGGCTATTTCCTGAGGTAGTTCGGTCACTATGGCCGCCAATTGCTCCGCCCATTGTGGGACTGCGGCGATGTCCGACAGCGGGGCCAGGTACGTGCGGATATTGAAGACCAGTGCTCCGGTCAAGGGAAGTCGGATCAGGTGTTCGAGTTCGATGCGGAGTTGGATTCGGCCCCAGTCTTTCTGGGAGATCAACTCCGGCATGTCGTGCATCCACTGCGGCATCGTTTCGAGGCTGGTGTCACGCAACCGGGAACCGACGGCGGAGAACGTCCAGTTCACCCGGCGATAGATCTGCTCTGTTGTCAGCATCCGCATGAAACTCTGGGCTCTGCCGGTTACGCCACCTGCGGTCAACCCAGGTACCGGTACGTGAATCTCGTCGAAACTCATTCCGATATCGAATTTCACGGACCAGTCGGCAGACGAGGTGACCAGTGCGGCGTCGAACCACAATTGGTCGTCGCGTTCGGTGAGCAGCAGAATATCGTCGGGTACCTGGCAACCGATGAATGTCAGTGGGTCTTCGGGAAGGGTGAACAGATCTCCGAGTGTGAAGCTCTGTTCGATCCCCAGTAGCCGATTGGTCCAGCGATAGCGATTACCTCTGCCTTCCAACAACATCGAAGCCGGATAGGACGCGGCGAGTTGACGCATGAGAAACAGCATGACGTCCCAGCACGCCGGCATCATGTGTGGCAGCATCTGTGCCCGGCCTGGATCCCGATCGAGGATGTCGCGTCGTAGCTGCATCATGTAGAGGTAGTCGTCGCCGAGATCAACGACGTGTTCACCCCATTCGCCTGCCAGAGTTGTCGTCAACCGCGGTGCCGGTTGAACGTTGACGCCGTAGCGAAAGGTTCGGTCTTCGTCGGGGAACGGCCACGGCAAGGTTTTCAGATCACTCACAACTGCGCTCCTCGAGTGGAAAGGGGGTGTTACGCGGCGACGGAGCCGAGGTAGCTCCCGTGATGTGAATTTCTGTGTACCCGGATATCGAGTAGTAGTCGGCACGAAGGGCATTCGTGTGCCGAGCCGGGACGGGTCTCGACCCGATGGGTGTGTGCGCAATGTGGGCAGAAGAGCGAAATTGTTCCCGTGCTCGTGACGCTGGATCGCACTTCGCATGGCAGTGCGCCGCAGGCACGTATGGCGGCCAGTGCTTGCATCACGTCGTACTCTGGACCGGCAACGGCAATGCGGACACCGGTGTGGCAACCTGCCACCGACTGCTCGATGCGCGAGAGATCGAGTTGATTCTGAACGTGAACAGTCACGGATCGCCCGGCGGCGATTGCCTCGGTTGCCCAGTCGATCACGGTGTTTCGACCGTCGGGACACCCGCCGAGTGAGATGAGGAGAAACTCACGCCCGGCACTATCCAGTTCCGGGATTGCGGTCACGAGCCCACTCCTGCATGCGCGCGCAGCCACTCCATTGCCGGCCCGCGGGTTTTGGTAATCCCTTTGTAGTCGGCCATGTCTTCCGGCAGGTCGTCGAGTACTGCGTGTAGACGCTGGGCCCAGACGGGAACCGATGCGATATCTCGTAGTGGCAGAAGGTAACTCCGGATCAGAAACATGATCGATCCGGAGGTTGCCAAGCGAATCAGGTGCTGTACCTCGACGCGGAGGAACAGTCGGTCGCCGACATCCTCGAGTGGTCCCCGGGCCAGGCTGGTTCGGTCGGGTCCCCACTGCGGATAAGTCTCGGTAGAGGTGTCGAGTTTGCCGTCGACGGTCAAGGTCCAGTTGGTTCGGCGGTATCGCTCACCGGGTTCGAGGCGCATGAGAAAACTCTGGGCGCGGGTGACAACACCCTCGGCATGTACGCGAGGTACCGGGCCGTGGATCTGCAGAAAGCTCATACCGACGTCGAATCGCAATGACCAATCAGCTGCGAAGGTAACCACACCGGCGTCGCCCCAGAGCTGTCCTTCTCGCTGATCGAGGAGGACAACGTCCTCCTGAATCTGGTTGGTGGCAAACCGAAGTGGGTCGATCGGAAGTGTACCGAGATCGCCGACGACAAACCGCTGCTCGGTATCGAGCAATCCGTTTCGCCAGATCCAGGCCGTGCCGTCGCGTTCGAGACTCATGGAGTCCGGATAGCTCTCGGCGAGCATGCGCATGATCGAGATCATGGCGTCCCACTGCGCCGGCATCATGTGGGGCAGACTCTGATATCGACTGGCGTCCGAAGTCAATATCCTTGTTCGCTCGGCCAATTCGTGATGGTAGTTCTCGTCGATCTCGATCGTGTGTTTGCCCCACTCGCCGGCGGCCGTTCTTGCAGGTGTCCCGGCAGGTTCGACGTTGGTGCTGTAGCGGTACGAGTCCTTGGCAAAAGGGAACGGGAAATTCGCAATTCGAGTGGGCACGTCGAGTAGTTCTGCCGATGCGTTCACAAGTTCAACTCCAATCGTGATCCCTCGGCCCGCGATACACAGGCCATCATCGATGTGCCACGGGATTTCTCCTCGTCGGTCAGATATAGATCGCGATGTGCAACGCTCCCGTCTGCCACCGGTATTCGGCACTCGCCGCATACTCCTTGACGGCAGAGATTGGGGATGGTGATGCCGTGCTGTTCGAGGGTCTCGAGGACACTTGTTCCGGAAGGTACGTCGAACTCTTGTCCGCTGCCGCGCAATGCGACGGTAAACGGTTGTCCGGGGTCCAGCTCCACGCCGCCGAAACGTTCGTAGTGAATGCGGGCACTCGGCCATCCCGCTGCTTTGGCGGCACCCTCGACGGCGTCGATCATCGCGCTGGGGCCGCACGTGTACAGGTGGGTGCCCAGTGGTTGTTTCAGCAGAGCCGGCCCCAGGTGGGCCCACAACTCCTGGCGTGAGGAGAAGACGTGCAGACGTGATCCGCACAGTTCGCGTAGTTCGGCCAGGTGCGCTGCGTCGGTTCCCCGCCACACGTACAGGACGGTGAAGGATCGACCCCATTGTGCGGCGGCCCGCGCGTGCGACAGTATCGGCGTCACACCGATTCCGCCGGCAATCAGCAAGTGATGCCGTGCCGTGAGTACCGGAGCGAACACACTGCGCGGGCGCGACGTGCGGATACTCGTGCCGATCTCCAAGTCGTGAATCCAGCGTGATCCACCTCTACCGCCTCGATCCAGCTGGACCGAAACGCAATAGTGATCCGGTTCGAGTTCCGGCCCGGTCATCGAATACGAATTGCGCCGCGGCATTCCCTGGGGTGTTGTACCGCAGTCGAGAACAAGGTGACTCCCGGGCGTGAAGGACGGAAGTGTTGAGCCGTCGGCGCTTTCGAGGCGGAGAGATCGGACACCGCCGCAGAGCATGGTGGCCTCTGTGAGCACCAAGGTCAACGACTTGGTGTCTGTGACGCCAGGTGCGTCCGTTGTTGCGGTCATCATTGCTCCTCGGCATCGGCCATGAACCCGAGATAGGCTCCGTACCTACGGGATACATGGTGGTAGACAAACAAGTCGGTACGGCATCGCGGACAGGGGCTGAGTGCTCCGACAGGTGTATCTGTTTGGTGAACGTGCCGGCAATGTACGCAGTAGACGCGGCGTTGCGCGTCGCCTGTGACGTACGTCAGGATCTCTGCGGGTATGGCGCCGGCGGCGATTGCCGCCGAACGTGCCTGTAGTACTTCGATTTCGGCGCCGATCACGATCAATCGCCAACCCACTCTCGCGGCAGCGAACTCTCGCTGCAACACTGCGGATGTCACGGCGCTCCACTGCGAGCCGAGTTTCAACCAGCTGACCCGGTGGCCGGAGTGTTCTCCGACGACCTGCTGCGCATCGGTGTGTGCGCGATCACCGAAGGAGACGACGGTGAAGTAGCGTCCGTCCGGATCGCTGAGAAGCCGTTCGGCGTCCCAGCGCGGAACGCTGGTCGACCGGGCACAGACACTCACGACGGTTGGCTTACGGTGCGAACGAGCGGTGGCCGACGTAGTAGGCCAGCGCGCGATCGGGGGTGGTGAACCTGATGCGCGAACCCTTGGGGAAGAAGATCGCATCTTTGGCCTTCGCGACACTCACTTGGCCGGTATCAAGGTTTTCGAGAACGAACTCGCCTTCGAGGACCACCTTCATTTCGTCGTATTCGTAGAGGTAGTCGAGTGGAGCGTCGGTCTGGATCAATTCGAAGTAGCCCGCGGACATCGCTGAACCGTCTGGATTGGAGTAGACGTCGTCGATGAATCCCTTGGTGCCGGGGTACTCGGATTCGGGCATCTGGGGGAGGTCTGCCCAGAAGTCTGCGGTGACGCGGAACTCTGCCGGTGTGGTGGACGTCGTAGAAATGCTCATCGGTGCTCCTGAGGGAATGGGATGGATGAAAGAGCGTCCGATCGCAGGGATGTGATCGCTGACGTGAAACTTACTGTAATGAGAGGAAACTGATTTTCGGTTACGTGGCGGTAAACAAAATCTCCGTAATCTGTTTCGCTGCAACTTGATTAGAAATTCACCAGTGCCGACGGTGCCGTCATCACAACCTCACTTGGGCGTAACGAGATGGACATATCAACCTTGTTTCCTGTTAGATGACAGTGATTCACCCAGTGAAACCGGAATAGCCGACCACGTTGGGTGGAACTAGGGCCCTGCGTGAAACTAGGAGTCTCGATGGCGATCGACACCGCCGAACTGAACGAAACAGCGGCAGAGTTGCATGCAGTGCCCCAGGCAATGTCGGACGCAGTGACAGGTGAGCGCCCGATGGACCTGGCAACGCGAGCGCGGGCCGACGGAACACGATTCATCCTCGCGGTATTCGTCAATCTCGCCGGTAAACCGTGCGCGAAGTTGGTGCCGATCGAATCGGTGGAAGAACTGCAGACAGAGGGCGTCGGATTTGCGGGTTACGCAGCCGGCGCGATGGGGCAGGAGCCGAAGGATCCCGATCTCGTGGCGATCCCCGACCCAACCTCCTACACCCCTATTCCATTTATCCGGCCCGGCCTTGCGCTGGTGCACTGCGATCCGCATGTCGAGGGTAAGCCTTGGCCTTACGCACCGAGAGTGATGCTGCGATCCGTGCTCGCGGAGGCAGCGGAGATGGGCTTGGACGTGAACGTAGGAGCGGAGATCGAGTACTTCCTCGTGGACAAGGACGAGAGCGGAGCCCTGCGCACCGCAGACACTCTCGATACCTCACGCCAACCGTGCTACGACGCCCGCGATGTCACCCGCATGTACGAGCACCTGACGTCGATTTCTACTGCCATGAACAAGCTGGGGTGGGGAAACTACGCCAACGACCACGAGGACGGAAACGGGCAGTTCGAACAGAATTTCAACTACTCGGATGCGATGACCACCGCCGACCGAGTGATCACGTTGCGCTACCTGATCTCCGTCCTTGCCGAAGAACGCGGTATGACTGCAACATTCATGCCGAAGCCCTTCGCCGACCGTACGGGGAGCGGCATGCATATGCATCTCTCGCTCTGGCGAGACGGAGAATCGGCATTCCCGGATTCGACGGACGAGCGAGGCCTCGGATTGTCGTCGACCGCGTACTCCTTCATCGCCGGAATTCTCGACCATGCGTGTGCACTCCAAGGAGTGATTGCCCCGACGGTCAACTCGTACAAGAGAACCGGAGCCACCGCAACGACCAGTGGCGCAACGTGGTCACCGCGGCATGCGACGTACGGCGGCAACGACCGCACACACTATCTCCGGGTTCCCGATCGCAACCGCGTCGAACTGCGTGGTGGTGACGGCTCTGCCAACCCGTATCTTGCCGCCGCCGCGACGATCGCAGCCGGTCTGGACGGTATTCGGCGCGAACTGGACCCAGGCGAACCGGGAGGCGCATCGACGTCGGATTCGCTGCCGATGACGTTGCTGCACGCCATGGATGCCTTGGCCGCAGACCCCGTGGTGACCGGGGCGCTGAATTCTGCGGGCGCCGACGTGGCTGGGTACTTCACGACCCTCAAGCGTGAAGAGTTCTTCCAGTGGCACAACACGGTAACTCCCTGGGAAGTGGACAACTACCTCACCGCGTTCTGATTCTCGTATTCCTTCGCAAGAGACAAGGAGACTGCCCATGTGTGGCATTGTCGGGCTTCATCTGAGAGAGCCCTCGCTGTATCCCCGCCTCGGTGAACTGCTCACCGGAATGCTGGGCGAAATGGTGGATCGTGGACCGGATTCTGCCGGTATGGCGATCTACGGAGACCCGACGTGGTCACCGGCCGGGCACAGTTCGGTGTCGGTACTCGGTGCGGGATCAGACGCTGTGTTCTTGGCGGACAGTCTCACCGAGTCGGTGGGTGCTGCGGTGACCGTACTCGAGGCGGATCCCACCACCGTCATCCACGCCGCCGTTCCGACTGACGTTCTTCTGGCGGCAGTCCGTGAGACGCTCCCCGCAGCGGTGATCATCGGATTCGGTGAGGATGTCACCGTTCTGAAGGGAATGGGCAACCCGCTCGAGTTGGCGCGTGGATTCGGCTTGCCGTCGGCATCGGGGTGGCAAGGTGTTGCGCATACCCGTATGGCAACGGAATCGGCTGTGACGGCGGCAGGTTCACATCCCTTCGCCGTCGGCCCGGACCAATGCCTCGTACATAACGGGTCGTTCTCCAATCACCTGACGATGAAACGTGAACTCGAATCGGAAGGTGTGGTCTTCGACAGTGAGAACGACACGGAGGTAGGTGCGAGGTTCGTAGCCAAGCAACTCTCCGAAGGTGTCGACCTCGAGAAGGCGCTCCGACTGTTGGGTGAGCGATTCGACGGGTTTTACACCCTGCTGGTCTCGACCAGTGATTCCTTTGCGGTAGTGCGTGATCCGATTGCCTGCAAGCCTGCGATCGTCGCCGAGACGGATCAGTACGTCGCGATGGCCTCCGAATACCGCGCACTTGCGGGATTGCCCGGAATCGACCAGGCACACATTTTCGAACCAGAGCCGGAAGAGGTTTACGTATGGCACCGATGACAGCAGTTCCGGTAGATTCCGCACCGGTCACGCTCTCTACCAAATCTTTTGATCTCGATATCACCGAAACCCGAGATTTCAACGCCGCACTTCAGTCCACCGAGGCTCCGAGCAGCGTGAGCGTGAGTCATCCGGCCGGTAAGCATGCACTCGCGTGCGGATTGAATCAGCCGATAGACGTCACAATCGACGGGCACGTCGGCTACTACTGCGCCGGGATGAATCAGCAGGCCTCGGTGACCGTCAACGGAAACGCCGGTGTCGGAGTTGCCGAGAACATGATGTCGGGGACAGTGCGGGTACGCGGCGACGCGTCGCAGTCCGCGGGTGCGACGGCCCACGGCGGACTGTTGGTGGTGGAAGGCAATGCTGCTGCGCGCTGCGGTATTTCGATGAAGGGCGTCGACATCGTGGTCGGTGGAAACATCGGACACATGAGCGCGTTCATGGGGCAGGCCGGTCGGCTGGTTGTTCTCGGAGATGCCGGTGAAGCGTTGGGAGATTCGCTGTACGAAGCTCGGATCTACGTTCGCGGAACCGTGGCGTCTCTCGGCGCCGACTGCATCAAGAAGGAGATGCGCCCCGAGCATCTCGTCGAGCTTCAGGAACTGCTGGGCGCAGCCGGATTCGACGCAGATCCACGTGAGTTCACCCGTTACGGCTCCGCCCGGTCGCTGTACAACTTCCACGTCGACAACGCTTCGGCGTACTGAATCTTTTTCTCCGAAGGAGCCTTCCATGACCACTCCGAGCACAACCGCACCATGGCTTCGTGAATCCGCGACCTTCGACCGCGGGGTCATCCACGAGATCCAGAGGGCCGCAGACACCGGGATCTACGACATCCGCGGCTGGGGCGCAAAGCGAAAGCTGCCGCATTTCGACGATCTGCTGTTCCTCGGCGCGTCGATGTCGCGGTACCCGTTGGAAGGGTATCGCGAGAAGTGCGACACCGATGTGGTGCTCGGTGGCCGTCATGCGAAGTTTCCGCTGCACCTGGATATTCCGATCACGATTGCGGGGATGAGCTTCGGCGCATTGTCCGGTCAGGCCAAGGAAGCTCTGGGGCGCGGGGCCAGTGAAGTGGGCACATCCACAACCACCGGCGACGGCGGAATGACGCCGGAGGAGAGGGGGCAGTC
Organism: Rhodococcus sp. ACPA4; assembly: GCF_002300185.1. Lineage (NCBI taxonomy): Bacteria > Bacillati > Actinomycetota > Actinomycetes > Mycobacteriales > Nocardiaceae > Rhodococcus > Rhodococcus sp. ACPA4. The sequence continues at coordinate 4,028,579 of NZ_NSDY01000001.1, read as the reverse complement.
CAAGAATCTGGTGTACCAGTACCTACCGTCGCGTTACGGCATGAACCCGGACGATCTTCGGAAGGCGGATGCCATCGAGATCGTGCTCGGTCAGGGCGCCAAGCCTGGTGGCGGCGGAATGCTGTTGGGCCAGAAGATCACCGAGCGTGTTGCCGGAATGCGAACGCTGCCGATGGGGGTGGACCAGCGAAGCGCCTGCCGCCATCCGGACTGGACTGGCCCTGACGACTTGGCGATCAAGATCATCGAATTGCGTGAGATCACGGGTTGGGAGAAGCCGATCTACGTCAAGGTGGGCGCAACACGCACCTACTACGACGTGAAACTTGCCGTGAAAGCCGGCGCCGATGTCGTGGTGGTGGACGGTATGCAGGGTGGGACGGCTGCCACTCAGGACGTGTTCATCGAACACGTCGGAATTCCCACGCTGGCCGCGATTCCACAAGCAGTACAGGCGTTGCAGGAGATGGGCGTTCATCGTGGGAGCGGTGACGGTTCGGTGCAGTTGATCGTCTCCGGCGGAATCCGAAGCGGCGCAGATGTTGCCAAGGCGATGGCGTTGGGCGCAGACGCTGTTGCCATCGGGACAGCGGCACTCATTGCGCTGGGCGACAACCACCCCCGGTTTGCGGAGCAGTACGCGGAGATCGGATCTGCTCCCGGGTTCTACGATGATTTTCAGGCGGGGCGTGATCCGGCCGGAATCACCACTCAGGATCCAGAGTTGGCAAAGAACCTCGATCCGGTTGACGCCGGCCGACGCCTCGCGAACTACTTGCGGGTTCTGACGATGGAAGCACAGACCCTGGCGCGGGCCTGCGGCAAATCGCACCTCCGCAATCTCGAACCGCAGGATCTGGTTGCGTTGACAGTGGAGGCCTCGGCAATGGCGCGGGTGCCGCTAGCCGGCACCACCTGGATCCCCGGGGCGATGTAACACGAATGTAAGCCACACAATCAGTGACGGCGCGTCTACTCCCAGTAGACGCGCCGTTAGGCTTGTGCCTATGACGACGTCGAAGCGCAGTGTCCACCGAGACACGGGAGACCCGGCACCGGAGCAGCGCGAAGTTCCTGCGGACACTCCGACCGGCCTCGACCTCGAGAAGGTGATCGCAGCCCAGGTGCGCAAGCTCCGGTTGGCCAGTGGTCTGTCGGTCGGGGACATGGCTACGAGAGTCGGGATCTCGAAGGCGATGCTGTCCAAGATCGAGAATGCCCAGACGTCTTGCAGCCTCTCCACCCTGGCCCGCCTCGCGGCCGGTCTCGATGTGCCGGTCACCTCTCTCTTCCGCGGAGCCGATGCCAAGCGGGACGCGGTCTTCGTCGAAGCCGGCCACGGTGCGGAGATCGTCGGCCGCGGCACCCGGGTCGGGCACCATTACGAACTGCTCGGTGCGTTGCGCGGGCAGAACAAACGACTCGAACCCGTTCTTGTCACGTTGACCGACGCCAGTGAAGTGTTTCCGCTCTTTCAACACCCCGGTACCGAACTGCTGTACATGCTCGAAGGTGAAATGATCTACGGCCATGGCGACTCGGAGTATCGCTTGCGTCCAGGAGACTCGCTCCTGCTCGACGGTGAGGGGCTGCACGGACCGAACGAGTTGGTGGAGTTACCTATTCGATTCCTGGCAGTGACTGCGTACCCTGACAATCACCAGGGCTGAACAGCAGTGTGCCCCTGCGCTCGATGTCGAGAGCAGGGGCACACTTCGGGACGTCTGTGAGACTACGAACTGCTTTCTACTGCGGTTGCAGCTTTGGTGGTCATGGATTCGGCGGCAACAGATACCGCGTCGGGCTGGTGCTTCGTGGAACTGGTCATCGAGACGGAATCCATGACGTACGCGGTTTCGCCGTGAACAGCCACGTCGAGGCCCTCGTACTCGGTTTCCGGGTTGACACGTAGGCCCATCGCGAGGTCGATACCCTTTGCGATGATGAACGTGACGATAAACGAGTAGGCGACCACAGCGGCCACTGCCACGCTCTGCTTGCCCAGTAGCTCGAGGCCACCCCCGTAGAACAGTCCCTGAGCGCCGCTGGGCGCCTCGGGTACGGCGAGCAAACCGACAAGCAGAGTACCGAGGATGCCGCCGACGAGGTGGATCCCGACCACGTCGAGTGCGTCGTCGTAGCCGAGCTTGAACTTGAACGAAATGGCGAAGCAGCACAACGCGCCTGCTGCTGCACCGACGATCAACGCACCCATCGGTGAGACTGCACCACACGCAGGGGTGATGGCGACCAGAGCCGCGATCAGCCCGGAAGCAGCGCCGAGCGTCGTAGCATGACCCTCGCGGAACTTTTCGACGACGAGCCAGGCACAGATGCCGGCACACGCGGCGGCGACGGTATTCAAGATGACTACCGACGCATTGTTGTTGGCAGCCAGTGCAGAACCGCCGTTGAACCCGAACCAGCCGAAGAACAGGATGCCGGCGCCGAGGATGGTCAGTGGAACGCTGTGCGGCCGTGGCGCGTTCGGGAATGTACGACGCTTACCGAGCACCAGGATCACCGCGAGTGCGGCGATACCGGCATTGATGTGCACAGCGGTTCCACCCGCGAAGTCCACTGCGGCAAGTTTATTGGCGATCCAGCCGCCGACGACGCTGCCGTCGGCGGAGTCGAAGGCAAATACCCAATGCGCAACCGGGAAGTACACGAGAGTGGCCCAGATCCCGGCAAAGATCATCCAGGCGCCGAACTTGAGGCGGTCGGCAAACGCTCCTGAGATCAGTGCGACGGTGATGCCGGCGAACAGAAGCTGGAATCCTGCCACCAATGCGGGCGGCAGTGCGGGTTCGGCGGGTGCTTCGAGAAGCTGCCCCAAACCGATGTATTCGAGTGGGTCGCCGAGTAATCCGAGTCCGCCCAGTGAATTGCCGAGGACTGCGGAGTATCCGAAGATGATCCAGAGAACGCCGACAACGGCAAAGCCGCCGAAGGTCATCATGACCATATTGAGAGTGCTTCGGACACTGACCATTCCGCCGTAGAACAGGGCCAGTCCGGGAACCATGAGAGATACGGCAGTGAATGCAGCCAAGATCCACGCGGTATCTGCGGCAATGATTGCCTGATCCATATGTGTCCACCTTGTTGAGTCCGGAGTGATCGCCGTTCGATTGCGACGTGTGTTCGGCGATGTGTCTTATGCGGTGAATCACCGTCACCCGAGAGTGGACTGGTTGTGTAAGGCCTGCAAGTGGGGCAGGTGAACACTGTGTAAATGCCGGTGCGAAGGGGCATCGGTATCGGTGCTGCACAAAGAGATGGTGACCACCGAATGGCGATCACCATCAAAGACATCGTATTCGGACCCTGGACCTCGCCTCCTTCTACCGTGTACGACGTGCGGGTAGTTGATCAACGATTGGAGTCGTGCTCACGCGTCGGGTTGATCATCGTCTGTTCGGAATCTCCCGCTCGGCTGATTTCGATGCGTCGAGGCTTTGCCTGCTCGGCAATCGGAATCGTGACGGACAGAACGCCGTTGTTGTACGTCGCGGAAATTCGGTCGGCATCGATGTTCTCTCCGAGTGCCAGTTGCCGCCGGTAGCTCCCGGCGAACCTCTCCGAAGCGAGCCACTGCATGTTTTCGTCCGACGATGCAGTACGCGTGGCAGAGAGCGTCAGCATTCCGTGATCGACACTCACGTCGACGGTTCCTGGATCTACTCCGGGAAGATCGGCGTTGAGTACGTAGTGATCGTTGACCCGGTAGAGGTCCATCGGCATGAAACGAGGAACTCGGCCGGCGCCTACGTCTGCGCCGAGCAGCGACTTCGCGATCGAATCGATATCACTGAACGGATCGAAGCGAAGCACAGCAACTCACCTCCCATGTTTCCCATGGTCGCAGTCCCTGTGACAGCAACCGAAATCACTGTGCACCAGCAAGATTAGCACTCGAAGTAGTCGAGTGCCAGACACGTGAGGTCGGCTACTCCAGTGACGTGTGTGGCCCAGCGTGGTCCATGTGGCAGGTGGTCGGTAAAGCGGGTGCCGATCCGTAAGGTTGCCTTATGACTCCTCGCACCGAGAACATCACGGGATCAGTAGCCCTGACGAGCGCTGACGTCGAGGCCGCCCGCGAGCGGATCGACGGGTTGGCTCGACGGACTCCGATCTTTCGCACCACGGTCCCGACACCGCACGGAGACGTTGCGGTCCTGTTCAAGCTCGAGTACCTCCAATACGGTGGGTCGTTCAAGGTGCGCGGCAGTTTCAACGCGATCGAGCGGGCAGCTGCTGACGGCACGATGCCCAGTGCGGGGGTGGTGATCGCGTCGGGTGGAAACGCGGCTATCGGAGCTGCATGGGCGTCGCGTCGCCGGGGGTTGGGGTGCACCGTGGTCGTGCCGGAAACTGCGCCCGATGCAAAAGTTGCGGCGCTCGGCGCGTTGGGGGCAACGGTCGAAAAGGTGGGCGATCGGTATGTTCTCGCGGCAGCAGCAGCGTCCGAGATTGCCTTGTCGAGCGGAGCTTTGGAGCTACACGCCTACGATCTTCCCGACATTGTGGCTGGTGCCGGAACCATCGCGCTCGAGGTCGCGGAGGAAGCGAGCGGGCCGATAACGTACTGCATCGCTGTGGGCGGCGGTGGACTGGTCTCGGGGATCGCCGCCGCAGCGCGGCCAGGGGATCGAGTTGTTGCGGTAGAGCCGATCGGTGCCGCCACGTTGCATGCTGCGCTGGAAGCCGGACACCCTGTTGATATCGAGTTGGACAGCATTGCATCCGATTCTCTCGGAGCGTCCCGCGTAGGCGCAATAGCCTGGGCGACCGTCACCGACAACGCGGTAGACAGTGTTGTCGTAGATGATGATTCGATCGTTCGGGCTAGATCTTTTCTGTGGCGCGAGTTTCGGATACTCGTGGAGTTGGGTACCGCCGCAGCGCTGGTTCCGGTGTTGGACGGCACGGTTTCACCGCCGCGAGACGGTGAGCTGTGTGTCGTTCTGTGTGGCGCCAACGTAAGTCTGGGGGACATGGGCGTGTGAGAAATCTGCTGGTGGGTACTGCTTTCAGTATGAGTACCAGCAGTGTTATCTGGACAATTGTAGTTGTGGTCGTTGTGATTGTGGTCGTTGCGCTTCTGGTGTGGACGGCTCGCAACAAACGTAACGAGCGGCGCCACCTCGAGGCCGAGGCGATTCGCAAGGACGTGGCGGAGTCGTCGTTCGAAGTAGGCCAGCGTGAGGCCAGGGCCAAGGAAAGTGAGGCGAAGGCTCGCATGGTGCAAGCCGAGGCCGATGCCAAAGCTGCGGAAGCATCTGCCCTGCAACAGCATGCGGCGCAGCATCGGCGGGACGTAGCAAGCTCGAAGGATGAGTTGAACGAGAAGCGGGATCAGGCGGACACCATCGATCCGGCCACGCCGAACCCGGAGAAGCCACAACCGAAGAACGAGTGAGTCTGCGAAGTTTTACTTCGCCGTCACACTCTTGGTTTCATTTTATGAAACACTGTCTCTTGTTGAGAAACTCGAGACAGGAGTAAGTGATGGCGGAGCATGCGCGGATAGTGATCGTGGGAGGTGGCCTCGAGGGCCTTGCGATTGCGTGGTCGCTTGCGCTGCGGGGCGAGTCGGATGTAGTTGTGCTCGAGCGTAATACGATGTGCTCGGGGATGACGGGCAAATCGAGTGGAATTGTTCGCTGCCACTACGGGGTCCCGTCGCTGGCGGCGATGGCCTGGCATGGGGTCCAGGTCTTTTCGGATGCAGAACAGGTACTCGGCACCGATATCGGCTTCCGTCAGACCGGTTACATAGTCGGGGTTGGCGGCAACAACACAGAACCCTTGTTGGCAAATGTCGAGATGCATCGTGCTCTGGGTGTGCCCGTCGACCTCATCGACGCCGACGCCGTTCGAGCATTCTGGCCGGGCATCAACCTGGACGACTTCGCGGCCTTTGCCTACGAACCTTTGGGTGGGCACGGCGATGCGTACATGACGGGGATGGCATACGGCACGAAAGCGCGCGAACTCGGCGTGACAGTTCGTCAATCGACCGAAGTGACAACACTTCTGACGCGAGAGGATGGATCCGTCTACGGCGTCACACTTGCCGACGGCGCCGAGATCCATGCGGATACTGTTGTTCTTGCTACCGGCGTATGGTCACCCGCGTTGGCCGCGACAGTCGGAGTCGACATCCCGATCAAGGTGCAGTGGGAGCAATTGCTGCTCGTTGATCAGGGGGAACCTACCCCGCACGTGCCCACCTTCTCGGATCTGGTGAACCTGCAGTACATCCGGCGCGAACCCAACGCAGACCTGTTGGTAGGCAACAGTGATCACTCTGCGCCTGAGTTTGCCGACCCGGACAACTACCTGAATCGGGCAGGGGATGCATTTGTGGAGACCGCGATCGGCAAGCTCGAGCGTCTGCTGCCGTCGATGCCGGATCCACGTTTGGCGTCGTCGTATGCGGGTTGTTACGACATCACTCCGGACTACAACCCGATCATCGGCCCGTCACCTGTCGACGGACTTTTCCTCGCAGTCGGTTTCAGCGGACACGGATACAAGATTTCCCCGGCTGTCGGACGGCTGGTTGCCGATCTGATTCTCGATGGCATCAGTAGTGATTCGGCCGTGGACGGCAACGATTTCCGATTCAGCAGATTTGCCGAGGGAAAGCCTCTCGTCAGCCTTAATCCATACGTGGGAGCGGGGGAGATGCGCTAGACGACGCCGCCGTTGACGTAGATCACCTGACCGTTGACCCACCGCGCCGGGCCGGCGAGAAACGAGACTGCCTCCGCGATGTCGAGCGGAGTTCCGAGCCGTTCGAGGGGCGCCATCTTCGACAGGTTCTCCACTGTCGCTTCGTCTTTCCCGTCCAGAAACAGGTCGGTGGCGGTGGGGCCTGGTGCCACGGCGTTGACTGTGATGTCGCGTCCACGTAGCTCTTTCGCAAGAACTAGCGTGATCGCGTCCACTGCGCCTTTGGTGGCCGCGTACGCAGCGTAGGTCGGGAAGGCCAGCTTCTTCACGGAGGTGGAGAAGTTGATGATGGCACCGCCGCTGCGCACCCGCCTCGCGGCTTGTTGATCGACAACAAACGTGCCCCGAACATTGGTGCGGTGCATCCGGTCGAAGTCGTCGAAGTTCAATTCGGCGACGGTCGAGAGAATCATGATTCCGGCTGCGTGGACAACAACGTCGATGCCTCCGAACTCCTGCTCGACCGTGTCGAACAGTGCGGCTACTTCACCTTCGTCTGCGACATCGGCGTGCACCGCGATGGCGTGCCCGCCCGCTGCGACGATGGTGTCGACTGTTTCCTGGGCGCGTTGAAGATTTCCCGAATAGTGAACGGCGACAGCCATTCCGTCGGCCGCGAGCTTCTCTGCAGTTGCTCGGCCGATGCCGCCGGACGCTCCGGTGACGATGGCGACGCGGGTGGTGGTGTCAGTCATGATGTAACTCCTGAAGTGGGTTCGGGTGCGTCGGACAGCTTGCGGAGCCACTCGCGCAGCAGTCCAACCTCGTTGGTGGAGAGGGAAGTTGAATCTGCCGTAGCGAGTTGGGTCTCCAGGGTGGATGCGACGGTGTTGAGCGAGGCGTCCTGCGGGGTGCCGGATTCGTCGATGATGGATGCGAGGATTCCGTCGCGAACACGCCCCGACAGTGTCGGGTCGGGATACTGCTGCGGTCTCACGACGAGCATCAGTGCGACGCCCGCATTGGCGGACATCACCATCTGCGTTGCCACGTCGACGGATACGGTCAGAAGACCTGCGGCAGAGCAGCGTTCGAGAACGGATCGAAGTAGCACCTGGGCTTGCATGGCGGTGTCGGCGCTCTGTGCGGATGGTGAGTGCAACAACCGGTAGTGCGCAGGATGTGCGAGCGCGAACGCCGTATGCGCGTCCCAGCCGGCACGTAGATCGGCTACCGGATCTGCGGAGGGGATCGCAGCGCGTTTGCCTGCGAGGTACTCGGAGAACCCGGCTTCGACGACGGCTGCTAGCAGGCCGTCTTTGTCGCCGAACTGGCGGTAGAGCGCGGGGGCGCCAACGCCGGCTCTCTCGCAGACGGCGCGGGTGGAGATGTCGCCGTCCGGAGAGGAGTTGAGTAACTCGGTTGCCGCCGCCAGTATCTTTGCTCTCGAGCTCATGTAATCAACGATAACAGAATATTGTTATCATTGGTACGCCGTCGTTCGGTTGCTCGACCTGTCGCGGACTCGTCGTGCCTGAACTGGTACTTTGTTTGCAGTGATAAACAAAACTTGTCTGTGATCCAGACCCGTCGCGATGATTGTGTGCCGCGCCTGCGCGCGGTGGTGATTCCGTGTGTCCCGAGAGGGAACCCGACCTCGGGTTCCCGCCTCCTGTCCTGCATTGGAATCCCCACTTTGGAGCTCACTTCATCATGTCATCGACACACTCATCTGTTCGGCGCGAGGATCTGCGCGCCGACTGCAGTAACTGTTTTGCCTTGTGCTGCACGGCCTTCGGGTTCTCGCGATCGGTAGATTTTGCCGAGGACAAGCCCGCGGGTTCTCCGTGCCGGCACCTCGGCTCGAATTTCTCCTGCACTGTCCATGAAGGACTTCGATCCCGGGGGTTCCGCGGCTGCACGGTCTTCGACTGCTTCGGTGCGGGACAGGTTGTGTCGCAGCAGTTGTTCTCCGGCGTCAGCTGGCGCGAGCGTCCTGATGCGCAGCAATACATGTTCTCCGCCTTCAAGATCGTCAAACAGTTGCACGAGATGCTGTGGTACCTGTTCGAGGCGCAGGAACGCACCTATGACCCGGACGCTGCGCACGAAGCTCGCGAACTCGCATCCACAATTGCCGCACTGATCCGCGGCGGACAGGCCGAACTGTTCTCGACTGACATCGGCGCATTACATTCTGTGGTCAGGGCAGTGCTGATGGAGATCAGTGCGGAAGTTCGGGCTTCCTACTTTGCCGAAGTTGATCAGTTGGACCCGAGCATCGCCGCCGAAGTGGACCTTGCTGGATCGGACCTGCGCGCACACAGGTTGTGTGGGGCCGATCTGCGAGGGGCCTGCTTGATCGCCGTGGATCTGAGGGGAAGTGACCTCACAGCGGTAGATCTGCTCGGGGCGGATCTGCGTGATGCCAGGTTGGATGGCGCGGATCTCTCGGCCGCGTTGTTCGTCACCCAGCCCCAGGTGAACGCAGCCAGAGGTAACGGTGACACATGTTTGCCCGCCGGTGTTGCAGCCCCGCCACATTGGCTTGTTCGCTAGCGGGACCTGTCGCCGGGGAGAGCATCTAATTCGCAGCGGTCGCAGCGTTGCGGGCGGCGAGTTGCGCAAAGGCGCGGGTCAGTTCTGCTGGTCCGACGACATCGATGTCGGTGTCGAATCGGTTGAGAGATGCTGCGAGAGCCACCCAGGACCATGATCCGGCTTCGAGACTGCACCGGTCGGGGCCAAGATCTTCGACGATGCCGTCCCCGGCAAAGGGGAGAACGTAACTGGCCGGCCGATGGAGAATGACCTTGCCATGGCAAGGCCACTTGTTGGTTTGTTCCGAGCCTTTGAAGCGCCCGGACACGTATTCGGTTACGTCGCCGCCGGGGATCTCCCTCGGCGTGAAACGGGGGCCGTTCGGGGTGCGCGGGGCGATTCGATCGGCGCGGAAGATTCGCCATTCGTCTCTCTCGAGATCCCACGCGACGAGGTACCAGCGACGATTGGAGGTCACGAGATGATGCGGCTCCACCCGGCGTGGGGGCGCTGGTTCGCCGTTATCGGTTGAACTGTCGGCCGGGCGGTCGCTCGCATAATCGAAACGGAGCACTTCGAGAGCGCGGATCGCTGTGGACATCGTAACGAGTACCTCCGGTGACACGGAGTCGGACGCCGTGTCACCGGGGCGGGCCGAAATCGCAGTGAAGGCGAGAGCGTCGAGCCGATGGCGCAGACGCGACGGCATCACTTGCCGCACGGTGGTCAGAGCACGAACTGCACCCTCTTCGATTCCGGCGCCGGTCATGGTCGCCGTCTGCAGGGCAACAGCCAACGCGATGACTTGATCGTCGTCGAACAGCAGGGGAGGCAGCTCACTGCCCGCATCGAGTCGGTATCCGCCGTCCGGGCCCATGGTTGCCGCAATGTTGTAGCCCATTCCCCGCAGCCGGTCGATGTCGCGGCGGACCGTGCGATGACTGACGTCGAGCCGCTCGGAGAGTAGGGCGCCTGGCCAGTCACGCCTGGTCTGCAACAGGGACAGCAGATTCAAGAGCCGGGACGTGGTCGCCATCTCACGAGATTAGTTCGAGTCTAGGACAAAAACCGTCCTAGACGCCTGTGAGAGTGGCAGTCGTCAAGAAGAAAGCCGGACAGCGTTCTTACTAGGAGCAGGCATGAGCATCAAGACAACGACCCACCTCAACTTTCGCGGCGACGCCCGAGCAGCCCTGGAGTTCTACCAGTCCGTCTTCGGTGGCCAGGTCACAATTGCAACCTACGGCGACTTCGGGATGCCCAAAGACGTGCCCGGCGCGCAGGGCGTCGTATTCGGCCGGATCGAGACTGAGGACGGCTTTCGTGTGATGGCGTACGACATCCCAGGACAGTCGAGCCGTTCGGCAGGCAATGCCGGTTCGACGCACCGCGAGAACGGCACCACGATCACCGACCAACCGTTCTTCGTCTCCGTTCGCGGGGAGACCCTCGAAGAGGTGCAGAATTACTGGGCCAAGCTCTCGGCCGGCGCATCCATCGTCGAGGGCCTCGCCGCGGCAGCGTGGAGCCCCGGTTTCGGCATGCTCACCGATGCGTTCGGGGTGACCTGGATCCTCGACGTCTCCGCCGCGGAAAGCCCGGCGTAGTCACTCCTCGTGCTTCAGAGTGGGATCGGAGGGAGTGGTTCGATGTCGTAAGTGCGCGGTCCGAACAAGCTCAAAGCTCGATCGCGGATGGACGGAAGTGCTTCGGAGAGACTGTCGCCGAGTCGGTGGAGAGAGTTGAGTGAGCGTGATTCCCAGACTGGGAACTCCCCGTCGGTGCCGCGCGATGTTGTATCCCACAGCAGAGCGTCGCCGTTCTCGCTCAATCCGAACACGTGCAGCGAGGCGGGGAGCGACCAATCGCCGTCGGGTTCGACCATCCAATCGAACTCCTCGCTGTGACCCTCTCGGTAGGCGGAATGGAGGTTCGCGGTGAGATACCCTGCGCGCCCTTGCCAGCCATCGGCAAATCCGGGATGCACGGGCGGGTAGATGAGCCAGAGTCCGAAGGACCGCGCCCAACCTGCATGCCGGATAAATGCACGATATGAAGCGGGGAAGCCGTCCCCATCCGGGAAACGAAAGGAATCCAAAACGGCGAAATCAATGTGTTCGAGCGTTGGTTGGCCGTCCACCGTCAATCCATGTGTGAGCACGTCCTCGACACTAACAATCCCGTCGCGATTCGAGGCTTCCCCTGCGGTCTCGTCGTCGGTAACTTTCTGAAGAAGAGGAATCAAATGGATCTGGACTGTTCATCTTCGGTTGCTGAAATCTGAATACCTGCAGAACGCTGTATTCGCCGGTGGCTTCGGTGTAAATGTGGCTGGTGGTCGACATGCCGTTCGGGATCCGTGCTCGTAAGACGGCTTCGGCCCCCACCTCGGTGTGAGACGGGGGCAGAAGCGAAATCCGAATCAGCCAGTGACGCCGGTCAATTCGTTCGGGGTGTGATCGAGTGTGGTTTCGGTCAGGATGCTGCCGTCTTCGAGGTCGACGGCGATCAGCTTCTTCGACGCGGGGTCGGTGACATAGGCGGTGTGGTCCAGTGTGAACAGGGTGGGCCTGGGCTCCTGCCATTCAGTGGGTTCGGTCCACTCGCCGATGACGGCAATCTTCTTGGTCACTGCGCCGGTGTTCGGGTCGATGACGTGGATAGCGCCGTCGGTCCCGAGAACAAGGGCCTCGCCGTGCGGTCCGCGACCGAGTGATCGGAAGGTGTAGCTGGTGCCGAGATCAACGAGCTTCAGTTCCGACGTGGTGGTATTGGTGAGCGAGATTCGTTGTGGTCGTTCGAGTTCGGCGTCAGGATCGGTCTTGTAGTCACCGAGCACGATGTCCGACTCTTCGGAACCGGCCTGGTTGCCGATGCGGCCGTACACATCGGGGCTCTGGACCTTGGTGATCGCGCCGTTCTTGTACACGAGCAGGCCGTCCTGGCAGCCCAGCACGATCGTCTCGTCTGCTGCAACGGCTTCACCGTGGACGCCGGGGCACTGCTCGTTGCGCATGACCTCCGCGCGGTTGGTATCGAGCACTGCAATTCCGTTGCGGGACTCGGAGTTTCCGATGGTGGTCAACAGCCCTCCGTCGGCGAGTGCGACAGCCACCCCGTGATGGGGTTCCGGGGTTGTGTAGGTCTCGACGCGTGGCTGACGCTTGGCCAATTGGACGGGATCGAAGATTTCGACCAGGCCGGATCCATCGTTGAAGAGGACAGTTTTTCCGGCATGTCGTACAACGTGTCCGGGCTCGTTGGCTGCGAACTCGACGTCCGACATCACGGGATCGGCTGTGTAGTAATGGGAATGGTCACCATGTGCCGACGACCACGTGCCGGTGTCGAGAACCTTGAACGCTTCGCCGGCGGAGATCATGACATGCCGACCGTCGCCGGCCGGGTTGAGTCGCGTGAAGCCCTCGATCGCGGTTTCGCCGACTACGTCGAGCGAGGTTGCGTCCAGTACCAGGACGCCGCCGTCGTAGGAGATTGCGAGACGTGGTGTTGCCGAAGCTTGTTCATTCGGTGCTGACGACGCGGCGGTGGTTGTTGCCTCCGCAGCGTCCGTGGTGTCGGAGGAACATCCTGTGACAAGGGCAAGTGAGAGGCCCACTGATGTGGCCAGAGTGAGGCGCCGCGATACGCGGGTAGTGAGGTGCATGGGTATAGATCTACTGCTTAATGTAAATGATTGTCAAAGTCGTACATGCGAATATTCGCATGTCAGGGCAGTCTTCAGGAGTAGTCGGAGCGCTCGAGGATGCGTGAGGCGATCACTCCCACCACGAGTCCCCAGAATGCGCCGCCAATATTGAACAGTTCGACGTCGGAGATCGTCACGAGGAATGCGATCAACGCACCGAAGGTGAATCGCGACCCGAATGCGGTGACGAAAGCTCCTTGCAATGCCTTCAGCATTGCCAATCCGCCCAGTGTCACGATGAACGCAGCGGGCGTGCCCAGCATCATCGACACGAAGGTCGGGGCAAAAAGGCCGAAGACAACCGCGAGTACCCCACAGAAGATGCCGGCGGTGTACTGCCGTGTTCGTTCCCCGGATGCTGACAGGAGAGCATTGGTTGGCCCGGTCAGGCAGGTTGACACGCACCCCACCGCCGCGTTCACGAGTGAGAACACGCCACACGCAATCGTTGCGCTGCCGATCGGCGGTTGATGTCCGGCCGCTCGCAGGACTGCGATCCCTTGGCCGTTCTGCACAACGACCACGGTGATCGCCAGCGGCACAACAAGTTCGATTATTGCCTGCCACGACCATGCCGGTGTGGACAGCACTGGGTGCGCAAACCATTCGTGATCGCCGCCGGTAGGTGCGAACCGTCCGGTCGCGAGAACGACCACCACCCCGACAATCAAGGCACCGAGAACGGGAGGGATATACCTTCCCAGTTTCGCGAAGGCGCTGAGTGCAACAAAGGTGACGATCATCGGCAGTGCAATGGCGGCGTCGTGGGCGGGCGCCTCTACCAGGTCGGTACCGAAGTGAAGGAAAACGCCTGCCACCATTGCCATGACGATGGGCATGGGGAGTGCATTCATGATCGGTGTGATCCACCCCGTCAATCCCAGCAGCAAGATCAGAACGCCCGTTGCAAAGAATGCTCCGATCGCCTGCTCCCACGGAAGATGATGCAGGGACGCGCCGACGACGACGGTTCCGGGAATCGTCCAGAAAAACGCCAGTGGTTGCCGGTACAGCCAGGACGCGGTGATCGTCAAGATTCCGTTGACGAAGAAGGCGCCGAAAATCCAAGAGGCCAATTGTGATTGGCTCAGCCCGCCGGCCAAGCCGGCAGCAAGGATGACCGCTACTGGGCCGGTGGCAGAGAAGACAATCCCGATAACTGCGTTTGCGCCGTATGTTCCGCCGAAGTCTCGCAAGACGCGCCGAGGACTGTAGAGAGGTTGGGGTAGCGGCTCGGTGATGACACGAGTGGGTGCAATTGTCGAGGTGTTCGACATGTTTCAGGTCTCCTGGTGTGGATCGCCAAGTTCGCGTTCACGAAAGAGCGCCGCAAGTTCGCTACGAGAGCGCAGTCCGAGCTTTGCGTACGCACGAGTGAGGTGATACTGGATTGTCTTGACAGAGAGAAACAATTCGCCCGCAGCTTCCTTGTTGGACTTGCCGGCAGCGACAAGATCCGCAACGGCTCGCTCTTGTGGGGTCAGATCGGTGATTCCCTTGTCCATACGTGAAAGGTTCAACCCGCCGGCACGCAGCTCACGCTCACAACGCTCGACGTATGTCGCTGCGCCCAGCGCGTAGTAGAGCTCGCGTGCGTCCCTCAGTACGACGTCTGCCTCTGCGCGTTTGCCGGCTCTCCGGAGAGTTTGGCCGTAGGCAAAATTGATTCGGGCACGGTCGTAGGGGAGTGGCAGGTCCTCGAGGCTGAGAAGCGCGTCGTCGAAACAGTTTCTGGCGGCGCCGAGTTCGCTTCGGGCTCCATGGATTCTGCCACGAACATATCCAAGACGTGCTGTGGCAGAACGGTGCCCGCGAATGCGTGCGGTCTTCTCGTGTGGTTGGAGGAAGGTATCGGCGTCGTCGACCCGACCGACCATCACGAGAGCATTCGCATAGAGATCGACCCACGGCCAGAACCCGGGTTCGTCGAGCCACTGTTGTGACGTGCTCGAGGTCAGGGGCGTCAGCGCTGCCAGTACATCGGCGTAGTCGGCCGCAGCTTCGGAGAATTGTGCCCGGGCGAGAAGCGAAGGAACGTACATGATTTCGTAGGAATGTGCACCAACATGCGCGCGGCGCACGTGATTGCGGGCCAGGTCCCAGTTTCCGCGAAGCGCGTGAATTTGTGCCCCGGACCAATGCACCAACGGTCGGACGATGTCGATTTCGAAACGATCGACTTGCGCGGCGGCACTGTCGATCGTCGACAGTGCGTCGTCCCACGCCCCCAAGGCGAACTGTGTGCGGGCAAGCCAGGCCTGCGCCCACAGCGAGATACGCGCCGAGCCGCTGGAAAATTCAGTGGACACTGCGCTTTCGAGATCGCGACGAGCCGCCTCGGGATGATCCACTGCCAGCTCGAGCCAACCGCGGCCCATCTGGAATCGCTGAGCTTGAGCGCCGGGCCGGATGCGGTCCGACAGTGATTCGTAGGCCGCGAGCGCCTGTTCGGTGTGTCCGGTGGCACCCAGTCCGAGGCCCTTTATCGCTTCGGACTCCACTGCGGCAGGATCTGACGGACCGACCAATTCGACTGCACGGTCGACCCACTGGACCAAAGCAGCGCCGTCGAGTCTGGCCAGAGAATGCAGGACCATTCGCTGGGCGATCATTGCCGCGACTGCGGGATCGAGATCCGCAGGGCAACTGCTCCAAGCGCGAGTCAGTAGGTCAGCAGCTTCGGTTGGGCGTCCCCGGTGAATCGCGAGGTATCCGAGGACGGCGTCGCGCAGCGGTCCGCGCGTAATACTCTCGATTTCGGGAACGAAGTCCATGGCGTGTGGAATATCGCCAGCACCGGTCAGCGCGTCAATTCCCCTCAGTAGTCGAGTCTCGTGGTCGCTTCTGCTGGTGGTGAGACGGCTGGCGGTGACCATTGCGTCGGCCACCTCGGACCACGCGCCGTCGGTTGCCCGGAGCTCGGCGTAGGTCACCAGTTCTGAGGCCAGTGCTTCGTCGTGCGTCGTAGCGGCGGCAGCCAGATGGAACAACCGCTCGCCGTCTCCCCAGGCGATCTCGGCTGCGCGACAATGCAGTTGGTGCAGTCGGGTAGGTCCTAAGGTGGCGCTCACGGCAGCGGCAACCATCTTTCCTCGAACGGATACTTCGGTGCTGCCGCGCTGCTCGTGCACGGTGAGAAGACCGCAACCAAAGGCGTTGTCCAGCGCGCTGACGATGTCGTCGACTTCGGCTAGTTGAGCGAGGTGCGACAACGTCGTGCTGCGCCCGAGGATCGCGGCGGCTTCGACCAAAGTGCGTGCACCCTCGGAGCACAGCGCAAGTGTGCCTGCGATCGACGCTGCGCGATAGCGGGGAACAGGCAAGGTGCGGTGCCACTGAGTCCAGTACGTCGGCGGCAATTCGTCGAGTAGCGAGACGACGTCGAGTGTGTTGCCCGCTGTGAACTCCTGAAGTTGGAGCGCGACGCCGGAACTGAGATCAATTCCGTTGCGAACCCGGGCGATGTCGATGACGGCAGCGGCGTCGAGGGCGCTGATGTGCAGTCGCTGCGACCAGTGAAGTTCGAGAATGCGCCGGACCTCGGCGTTGATGTGCGGTGAATCCTCGACGACGAGCACAACCAAGAGTTGCGCGCCCCGACCTCGATGGAGCGCTGAAGTAATCGCCTGAAGTGAGCCGACATCGCTGTGGTGGGCGTCGTCGACGACAACCATGGTCAACTGGTCAGTGCTGTCGAGAATCTCTTGGGCAATGACGACGGGATCGTGGACCGACACCGGATGGTCGAGTAGTTGTGTGACGACCCCGAACGGCGTCTGAGACTCCCACTCCAATCCGCGAGCGGATCGAAGAGTGTGCTGGGCCGATATTTCGGAGAACCGGCTGACCAGAGTGGACTTGCCACTGCCCGCATCGCCCTCTACGAGAACGAGGGACGGAGTGCCTGCCTTCGCCGCAGCCAATGCCTGGCCGAGAACGCTCAGTTCGCGTTCTCGGCCCACCAGCACGTCCCGAAGTGTCACCTGACTACCGTAACGCCGGGCTCACCGCGAGATTCGTTTTCCGATCGGACCTCTGCGGCAGGAGTTGCGGCAGTATCGAGATCTGGGGCCTGCTTAGGTACGAAGAAGGTCACGATGGAGCCAAGCACGGCGATACCGGCAAACACGTAGAACGCGGACTCGGAACTGATACCGGCACTGATCAAGCTTCCACCGATCAGCGGGCCGAAGATGCCGCCGAGACGGCCGAAGCCTGCGCACCACGCGACGCCGGCCGCTCGGGCCGCCGTCGAATAGTAGTTGGAGACAAATCCGTAGATGAGCACCTGAGTTCCGATTGTGCCGACCCCGGCGATCGCAACAGATGCGAGAAGGACGGGTAGCGGGAAGCCGAACGTGAACAGCAGGAGTGCTAATGCGGCCAAACCGAAAGTGGTTGCGACAACCCGCTGGGGCCCGGTGATGTCGGCGATCCGCGACGCCAGTAGTCCGCCGATGATCGCGCCGCCGTTGAGGACCAGCAGGAACGAGAGTGAACCCTTGGCGTTGTATCCGGCGTTCTCCATGATTTTGGGCAGCCAGGTGTTCAGTCCGTAGGTCAGAAGAAGACCGGCAAAACTCATGAGGCCCAGTAGTGCTGTGCCCCAAACATATTGCTTGCTGGCCAAGGCTCGGAAGCCGACTCGCTCTGCGGGCGAATCGGCGGGGCTAGTGGCGATAACGGGCAGGGGAATTCCGGTTTTCGAGGAAATTGCCCGAGCTTCGTCACTCCGACCGCGGGCGACGAGCCACGCGGGAGATTCGGGAAGTTTGAACCACGCAAGCGGAAACAGGATGATCAACGGAAGTGCGCCGATGAGAAAGAGTCCCCGCCATCCAATGGAATCACGAAGAATGATTGCCAGGATCGACGCCATGACGCCGCCGGCCGGGACGCCGCTGTACACGATGGCGTTGAACAGATTTCGACGCCCTGGCGGGGCGAACTCGGCGATCATTGCTCCGGCAGTGGCAACCAGTCCGCCGACGCCGATGCCGGTGAAGAATCGCAGGAGCCCGAAGGTGGTGATGCTGGTCGCAAACGCCGCCAGCGCCATGCCGACCGAGAACCAGACGATGTTGATCAGCATCATCTTTCGGCGTCCGAAGTAGTCACCGATTGCGCCGCACGTCAACGCACCCACCATGACTCCGACAAGGGCGTACGAGCCCAATGCTCCAGCTTGAGAGGCAGAAAGCACTCCGATGTGGCCGGGATCGTCCATCAGGACGGGCAGAATCGTGCCGTATACGACGAGGTCGTATCCGTCGAACAAGATGGCGATGGCTGCGATGGTGACTACCCACAGCACTGAAGAGCGATGGCGGGCGCTGGCCCAGGAACCGCGTTCGATCGAGGACATGACAAATCTCCGTTCGAGAGATCAGGAATTGGGGTGACTCGCTCAGCCGAGGTCGCCGCCGGCAACGGGAAGGACCGTTCCGGTGACGTACGACGCCTCATCGGAGGCAAGGAAGGTTATGGCGGCAGTTTGTTCGTCGAGGGTGCCGTAACGCTTGAGTAGTGACGAGTCGACGGTCTGGTCGACGATCTGTTGGTACCAGAGTTTCTCTTCGTCGGTCTGTGCACCGGGGCCGCGGGCCACGACGCGAGGTGGCGCTTCCGTTCCACCGGGAGCTGTTGCCACGACTCGTATTCCGTACTGCGCGACTTCCATCGCCAGTGCCGCGGTGATGGCGCTGACTCCGCCCTTGGCCGCAGCGTATGGAACACGGTTGACACCCCGGGTAGCGACCGAGGAGACGTTGACGATGGTTCCGCTCGCCCGTTCGATCAAGTGGGGTAGCACTGCTCGGCACGTCCACAGGGTGGGGAACAACGAACGTGTGACTTCGGCGTGGATCTGCTCCGGGGTGTAATGCTCGTATGGTTTTGCCCAGATTGTGCCGCCGACATTGTTGACCAGTACGTCGACGTGTCCGAAGTGTCTCAGCGCGGAATCTATTGCGTGCTGGGCACCTTCGAAGGTCTCGAGATCCGCGGTCACCGAATGGGAACGATCCAGCGGTGCCGCAATCTCGTGGACCAGCTCTGCTCGGTCCACGAGAACAACGGAACCGCCTTCGGCGGAGATTCTTTCGGCTACGCTGCGCCCGATCCCCTGGGCCGCTCCGGTGACGACAACGACCCGATCGTCGAACCGGCCGGAGAAGTAACGTGCGCTCACGACGCCACACTGACCCGAGCGTCGGTGATGGCACGTCGCATCGTCGACTTCGCGTGTTTGCTGTGCTGAACGATCAGCTCACGGGCCGCGGCGCGATCATTCTGCTCGAATGCGCGCACAATGCGTGAGTGATCCTCTGCGACATGTTCGTCCACCCAGTCCGCGGTCCGGAGTACTCGGTTCATCAGCTGCGTGACCTCGAGACGTTGGTAGGCCTGCAGCAGTATGTCGTTGCCGGTGCAGCGGAAGAGGAAGTCGTGGAAGAGGGCGTTGGTTTCGGTGAATGCCGCTGCGTCCGTGAAGTGGTCGCGGTCGATGGAGGTTGCCGAGTTCTCCGCCAGAATGCGGTACTCCGTCAACTGTGCCGGAGTAAGGCGCCCGATCGTGAGTTCCAATGCGCCGAGTTCGAGCGCCATCCGGGCGTCGAACTGTGCGTCCGATTCCGCGACAGGCAGGTGTTCTTCACCGATCTCGTACGTGTCGGCTGCCGTTTCTTCGATCGAGCTTGCCGGTGAATCAGCCGGGGTCGCCGCGCTGTTGAACTTCTCGAAGTAGAAGTTCGTGGGTGTGATCGACACGTTCTTGAAGTGCTGGCGAACGGCTTCGACCATCGGCGGCGGGCCGCACAGGTAGACGTCGACGTCTCCGCCGTCGAGATGACCCGGTTCGATCAAGCTCGTGACGTATCCCTTGTTCGGCGCTGCGCTGCCGGGATCGGATACGCAGTAGTCGAAGGTGAACTGCGGCAACGATGCTGCGTACGCACTCAGCTTCTCCAGTTCGACCAGATCGAGGTCTGAGTTCACACCGTAAATCAAGTGAACGGGTCGAGTCACACCGTCGGTCTGCATTTTCTCCAGGATCGAGAGCAGTGGCGCCAAACCGGTTCCCCCGGCGAGCAGGAGTGCGCGTCGCTGCCCGCTACGCAGGAAGAAACTGCCCATCGGGCCGGTCAATTCCAGTGTGTCACCGACCTGCGCTTGCAGACTGAGATAGTCGGACATCAGCCCGCCCGGCGTGATCTTGACCAGAAACGACGCCGACTCGACGTCGGGGCCGGTGCTGAACGAGTACGAGCGTGTTGCTTCGGTTCCCGGAACGAGGATGTTCACGTACTGACCGGGAAGGAAGACCAGATCTGCGCGATTGTCGACCGAGACGGTGAAGCCGACAGTCGAATCCGAGTGGCGAACGATCTCGGTGATGGTGGACGTGTACGAACCGGCAGCAGTCTTGGCCACGGCGGAGGTGGTGGGGATCTGCAGTACGAGGTCGGATTCCGGCACCATCTGGCACGGCAGGCAGTATCCCTGCTCGGCCTCGTCGTCCGTGAGTGCCTCCTCGATGTAGTCGCCGGCGTCGAAAGTGCCTGACTCGCACAGCGACTTGCATGTGCCGCAGGCTCCGTCGCGGCAGTCGAGGGGGATGTTGATCCGGGCGCGGTAGGAGGCGTCGGCGACAGTTTCGTCGGTGTTGCATTCGACGAAGCGGGTGATGCCATCCTCGAAACTCAATGCTATTTGAAAGGTCATGGGGAACAGCTCGATTCGATCGTAAACGTCAGAAGTGATAGATGTCGACAACATGATGGATGTAGTCGTTCTTGAGGACTACCTTCTTCTTCAGGATCAACGGCTGCTCGCCCGAGAAATCGATCGTGTAATGCGAGGTGCCGAAGTAGGTGTCGACGGTGTTGTAACGGAAGTACAGCGTGAACCAGTTGAAGCGCACGTCTACTACCGAACCGCGTGCCTCGAGGATTTCGACGTTGGTGATGTTGTGGCCGGTGCGCGGTTCGGGAAGGCTTGTCGCGCTGGAACGATCGGTGCGGATGCGAAATACGCGATCTTCGATGCCGCCCCGGTTGGGGTAGTAGATCAATGAGATTTCCGCCTGCGGATCGGTAGTCAGTTCACCGTCGTCGGCCCAGGCGGGCATCCAGTACTCGGAATCGGGGTGGTAGCACTCGATCCACTTCTCGAATTCACGATCGTCGAGATAGCGGGCTTCGCGGTAGAGGAACTGCTGCACGGATTCGAGGGTGACGGCATTGGCGGTTGCTAGTGTCATGGTGATCGAGATCCTCAGTTGGTCCGGGCAGAAGCGGCTTGTTCGGCATCGACCGCGGCGATCATGGCGTCGCGCCAGTAGCCGTGCTGAATCGGGTACAGGCCTTCGTCCTCGGTCTTGGATCCGCTGGAGAGAACGCGGTCCATGCCTAGGTCCTTGGCAACGTCATTGGGTCCGGAAATTTGGTGTGTCACACCACGGCTCAGATCATTCCACGGCGCACCGGCGGCCTGATAGGTCTTTTGGCAGGACCGGAACTCTTCGAGGTCGTCCGGGGTGGCCATGCCGCTTGCATTGAAGAAGTCCTCGTACTGACGGATGCGGTTGCTTCGGGCTGCGGCACTTTCGCCCTTGGGTGCGATGCAGTAGATCGTGACTTCGGTCTGGTCAACAGAGATCGGGCGGAAGTGCCGGATCTGACTGCTGAACTGATCCATGAGGTAGACGTTCGGATAGAGGCAGAGGTTCCTTGACGCACCAACCATGAATTCGGCCTTCTTGGAACCGAACTGAGCCTCCAGCTCCGCTTTACGCTCGAACAGTGGGCGGTCTTCGGGATTGCCCCACCACATCCACAGAAGGAGGTGTCCGTAGTCGTAGGAGAAGTATCCGCCGCCCTGCTTACCCCAGGTACCGGCGTCCATCGCCTTGGTTTCGTTGGCCGATTCTCCGGCGGTGCGGCGGGCTGTGGTGGCGGCGTAGTTCCAGTGCGTCGAGGACACGTGGTAGCCGTCAGCGCCGTTCTCGGTCTGCAACTTCCAGTTGCCGTCGTACGTGTAGGTGGAGGCGCCGCGCAGCACTTCGAGTCCGTCGGGTGACTGGTCGACGATCATGTCGATCACCTTCGTGGTGTCACCGAGATGTTCTTCGAGGGGCAGGACGTCCGGATTGAGGCTGCCGAAGAGGAACCCTCGATAATTTTCGAATCGTGCGACCTTGGTCAGGTCGTGTGAGCCGTCCTTGTTGAACTGTTCCGGGTAGCCGCCGGTCCGAGCATCCTTGGCCTTGAGGAGCTTTCCACTGTTGTTGAACGTCCATCCGTGGAACGGGCAGGTGAAGGTGGTTCGGTTATCTGTCTTGCGGCGGCAGAGCATCGCGCCGCGGTGGCTGCAGGCATTGATCAGTGCGCCGAGTTCGCCATCCTTGTTTCGGGTGATGACGATGGGCTGACGGCCCATGTAGGTGGTGAAGTAGTCGCCGACGTTGGGGATCTGACTCTCGTGCGCGAGGTAGATCCAATTGCCCTCGAAAATGTGGGTCATCTCGAGGTCGAACAGCTGCTCGTCCGTGAAGACGCTGCGCCGTACCTGGTAGCGGCCGGTTTCCGGGTCCTCGACGAGAGCGTCGTCGAGGGCAGCGCGCATTTTCGCGTATTTGTCTGTGCTCTGAGCAGCGTCCAACATATCTGTCATGGGGTCCTCCAGCTCGACTAGGCGACCAGCTGTGATTACCGAGGGCTGTCGGTATCTGCTTGGGGCCTGCTTTCCGGACGGGGCTGTGTCCGGTACTGGATTCACCTTGACATTCTGTGTTGCGGGTCACACTAGGCATATGCCTAGTCCTGACCCAGGGCATGGTGTTCGTGAACGTGGTCCTGCCGTCAGGGCAGACTCGGCAACGCGAGTCCGCCCTGACGGTGGCGGGAGTTACCGGTTCTTGAAGAAGGAGACGTCGTCGTTGCCGATCAAGTCCGGAACCGTCCAGCCGTCGAGGTCGTATTCACTCAGGCACTGTTCCGCCAGGCCTTTCATGGAACTGGCGTGCCCACGATTCTGCGCGGCGAAGAGGAGTTCCGCCTTGACGTTCTCGTGGTTACCCGAGTAATTCCGCTCGTACAGCTCATGTCGTCCGCCGAACTCGGTTCCGATCGAATCCCACAGAGCCTTCATGACTTTGACACGGTCGACGGCGGTGATCCCGTCGGAACCGCGAACGTACTTGTCGAGGTACGGGCGCACGTCCGGGCTCTTGAAGTCGAGTGAGCTCGACGGCAGGTAGATCAGGCCCGACGCGACGTCCTGTTCGATGATCTCCTTGATCCGCGGGTACCCCTGGATCATGAACATTCGATAGGTGAGGCCGTATTCGAGCTTCGGGATCACCGAATCGCCGACCCACTGTTCGGGATCGCGTGCCATCGATTCGGTCAACGACCAGAAGAGGTTTCGCCAGCCGATCACTTCGCCGACACGGGTCTGGACTCCGCGGAAGCCACCGGCGCCGGTGGCTTCGAGTGCCTTCATCAACAGGCCGGCGATGAAGTCGAGCTTGACAGCCAGGCGAGTGCAGCCCTGAAAGGTGAAGCGCGGCAGGAACCCCGATTGAGGGAAGAATGCGTTGATCCGGTCGACGTCGCCGTACATGAAGACGTTCTCCCACGGCACCAGCACCTTGTCGAAGACGAAGATGGTGTCGTTCTCGTCCATGCGGCTCGACAGCGGGTAGTCGAACGGACTGCCCATCACCGCAGCATGTTCGGTGTACGAGGTGCGGCAGATCAGTTTCACGCCCGGCGCGTCCATCGGTACCGTGCAGATCAGGGCGAACTGCTTCTTCTTGATCGGCAGACCGTAGTGAGCAATGAAGTTGTAGTTGGTGATCGCCGACCCGGTGGCAACAACCTTGGCGCCGCTGACGATCAAACCGGCGTCGGTTTCCTTCTCCACCTTCATGAAGACGTCGCCGACTTCGTCCGGTGGAAGTTGGCGATCCACCGGGGGATTGATGATCGCGTGGTTCCAGTACAGAACCTTCTCCTGCGATTCGCGGTACCAGCGCTCGGCGTTGTCCTGGAACGGTGCGTACAACTCCTTGTTGGCGTGGAGGGTTCCCAGGAAACTTGCCTTGTAGTCGGGGGAGCGGCCCATCCAGCCGTAGGTCATACGAGCCCACGTCGCGATGGCGTCGCGCTCTTTGAGCAGATCAGCCGACGACGTCGGGGTGCGGAAGAACGGCATGGTGACACCGCCGTTGCCCGTGTCGGTCGGAACAGTCAGGGCGTCCACGTGCTCGCCGGTGTGCAGAGCGTCGTACAGCCTTGCGGTCATACGGATCGGATTCCGGAAAGCGGGATGCGTCGTGACGTCCTTGACGCGATCACCGTGAAGCCAGATCTCGCGACCGTCCTGCAGGCTCGAGATGTACTCGTCGCCGGTCATCGGCCGGGTGGCGAAGTTCTTCGTGCGGTTGGCTTCGCAATCGGCGGCCGGATTGGCCTGTGGCGCTCCGGAATCTGCGGGGTCGACGCCGGTGGGAGGAATTTCGGTGGTCGTCATGGCAAAGCCTTTCAGATCGTTTGGGGTGCGGGCTGAAGATGAAGCGGAGTGAACGAAGTGGTGGCGTCGAACCACCCGCTGTGCGGGTCGTCCTGACTGCCGTTCCAGACGGTGGTCGACGAGGTAGCGCCTAGATCGTGAAAAGTGCTTCGGTAGAAGAGGAGTGGATCCTTGCCGCTGGACTGTGCGTCCACGATCTCGCCGATGAAGATGATGTGATCACCGCCGTCGTACTCCTTCCACGGGATGCACGAGATGGTTGCTGCGGCGCCGTCGAGCAGGGGAGCGGTCGGTCCGTCGATCCATCGCGGCTCGGTGCGCTGTGGCCGGCCCGCAAAATGCATGGCCGTGTCCACTTGGTCGGCGGCAAGGATGTTGACGGCAAACGGCGCGTTGCCGAGGTAGCCGCACGCCTTGGACTTTCGCGTCATCGTTATCTGGCACAGGCGTGGTTCCAGGGAGATTGCCGTGAATGCGGTGACCGTGGCCCCGTGTGGCTGACCGTCGGCGTTGGTGCAGGTGATGACGGTGACGCCGCTGGCGAATTGGCCGAAGATGCCTCGAAGCTGATTTTGTTCCATGACCGGACCTCCTTGTCGGATGGCTGGTGAGTGAGAGTGCCGCGAAGTGCGGGAGGCGGAAGTAGCAGACGACTCGCGCCGGGAGTGAAGACGAACGTACGGCGAGCGCGGCCTTCGGTCGATCCGTACAGCGCGGTGTCTATCCGGATTGCGCACCCGATCACGGCCGGTACCCGTTTTTCCTTGGAGGTGACCGGGGACACAGTGTTCAATGATGTTCAGCGCCCATGCTCGGCAATGTGGCTGGTCACGGGTTGGGAAGGTGAAGGACGATGGTCGATTCCATGATCGGTACAGCTCCGCGGGACTGGGACGAGGCATGTCATGCGGTGTCGGACGCCTACTTCCCGCACACGCTCACGCCGTTGTCACGGCACGCGGCCAGTGGGGTAGGGGTGTGCACCGCTGAGTTGGGTCCGCTGCGGATCGCTCATATTCGATGGGGCGCAGACGTCGCAGTCGAATCCGATCATCCCGGTGCCTACGGGGTGAACATCCCGCTCTCAGGCGAGCTCGAGTCGGTGTTCGCGGGATCGCACGTGTTCTCGACGGAGGGTGTGGCGACGGTGTGTCCACCCGACATCACCACAAGAATCACGCGTTGGAGCGCGGACTGCGAGATTGTCGGAGTCCGGATGGACCGCGAATACCTCGACCGCGAGATGGAGAAGGTACTCGGCCGACCCGGAATGCGCCTACCCGATCAAGTGGATCTCCGCGGGGACGACGGAGCCAGGTGGCTGAAATTTGTTCGCTCACTGTCGGATCAGATCCTCGGCCCGGTTGGAGTGCTGCACAACGAACTGGTGGCAGGCCAGCTCTCCGGCGCTGTGATCTCGGCGTTTGTCCTTGCCGCGATGCCCGAAAGTGAGGATGCGGTGCGACACGCCAGGCCGCGCATCGTCAAGCGCGTACTCGACGAGATGCACGACGACCCGGCCAGGGTGTGGACCGCAGCGGAGATGGCCGAGGTGGCGGGCGTCAGCGTACGGAGATTGCAGGAAGGATTTCGGCAGTACGTGGGCCGGAGCCCGTCGGAATGCCTGCTCGACATCCGTCTCGAACGGGTCCACGCAGATCTGCGCGATGCCGACGACTCGACGACGGTCACCGATGTTGCTGTGAGATGGGGTTTTACGCACACCGGACGGTTTGCGTCGTCATTCCGGCGTAAGTACGGTCTGTTGCCTTCTGAAGTATTGAGAAGTTAGCTCCGGTATCCCATGTCTGCGCTGAGTTGATTTGCCTTCTCCACGAGGAACGGTGCGACGTCGGTGCGGAAGGCTTCCGGGGTAGTTCGTCCCGCCGACGTTGAACACGCTGTCACGCCGACGACGCTTCCGCCGGCATCGCGGACGGGGGCGGCGAGGGAGATCAAACCGTCTTCGAGTTCCTCGGAGGTGAGGGCGTAGCCCTGTTCGCGCACAACACGAAGCGCGGTGTGGAATGCGCCTTCGTCGGTGATCGTGGTGGGTGTGAGGGCGTCGAACGTGGAGTTTGCGATGACGTTGTCAATGATGTCGGTTGGCGCCCACGCGAGCAGGGCGCGGCCCATGGAGGTGGCATATGCAGGCACTCGGGTGCCGACGCTGACGTTGATGCTCATGATCCGGCGGACGGGTACACGGGCGGCGTAGACCACGTCGACGCCGTCGAGCACGCCCAGTGACGCCGACTCGTGAGTGTGTTCTGCGATCTCCAGCAGGCGGGGGAGTGCCGCCTCCGTCAGGGCGTGTGACGCCGAATAGTGCTGCCCGATGCTCAGAACGCGAGGGGTGAGCGACCACCGACTGTTGTTGCCGGTGACGTACCCGAGCTTTTGAAGGGTGAGGAGGATGCGCCGCACGGCAGGGCGGGAGAGCCCTGTTTCAGCGGCAAGATCGGCGAGCGACGGATTGGGATTCTTCTCGTCGAATGCCGTCAGTACCGCAAATCCACGCTCGATGCTCTGGATGTAATCGCGATCGTTCTCGGTCACGGGATAGCCCTTCAGCTGCGGTTATGTCGACGTAGTACGCCCGAAGGTTGACAAAGGTCTGTGATTGGGCGCACAGTACAAGCGTACGCACAGCGTAACAGATGTACGCAGAGCGTACAACCAGACTTGGGAAGCCGACTCAGCCCAGCAGTACGGCGCCCACCCGGTAACAGCCATACACGGCCCCGAGGAGGACCACATGACCACTTCCGAGAGCCCCACCGCAGTAGGTTCGGGCACCGCCGCCACCGACAAGTTCCTCCAGGAACGAGTCAGTGCGGACACCCCGCCCGAGCGTGTCTCGGCCATCGCCAAGGACGTCCTCGAAGCACTTGCCGGCGTCATCGACAAGCATGGTGTCACCTACCCCGAGTATCGGGTTCTCAAGCAGTGGCTGATCGACATCGGCCAGTTCGGTGAATGGCCGCTCTGGCTGGACGTCTTCCTCGAGCACAACGTCGAAGAGGTTGCGTACCGCGGCCAGAGCGGTACGAAGGGCAGCATCGAGGGGCCGTACTACGTGGCCGACGCCAAGACATTGGCGGCTAAGTGCGAACTTCCCATGCGTGACAACGAGGTTGGATCGAAGCTGGTCTTCGAGGGGCAGGTCCGTGACCTCGACGGCAACGGGTTGGACGGGGCCACCGTCGAGCTGTGGCATGCGGACGACGAGGGATACTACTCCCATTTCGCGCCGCACATCCCCGACGGGAACCTCCGCGGAACGATCGTGACCGACGGAGAGGGACGGTTCGAGATCACCACGATTCAGCCTGCGCCGTACCAGATTCCGACCGACGGACCCACCGGCTGGTTCATCGAGAAGGCCGGCTGGCACCCGTGGCGTCCGGCGCACCTGCACCTCATGGTGAAGGCTCCCGGCAAGCGCACGATCACCACTCAGCTCTACTTCTCCGGTGGTGAGTGGATCGAGAACGATGTCGCAACGGCCACGAAGCCGGAACTGATTCTCGATCCGAAGCCGGGTGCCGATGGAATCAACCGGGTCACATACGACTTCGTGCTCGACCCGGCCTGATCCACAACTGTTCGAAAGAAAGTGATTTGATGACAGACCTGTCGATCGTCTCCATCGAGACGACCATCCTCGACGTTCCCCTCGTACGCCCCCACAAGTTCGCCACGACGTCGATGACGGCGCAGCCGTTGCTGCTGGTCGCGATCCGCACGTCCGACGGAGTGATCGGTTACGGCGAAGGTGTCGTTCCGGGCGGTCCGTGGTGGGGCGGCGAATCGGTGGAGACGATGCAGGTCATCATCGAGAAGTACATAGCGCCCGTAGTTGTCGGCCGGCGCGTCGATCAGATCACTGCGATCATGGCCGACATCGAGAAGGTTGTTGCCAATGCGCGATTCGCGAAGGCTGCCGTCGACGTGGCGTTGCACGATGCCTGGGCTCGCAGCCTGGGTGTGCCGGTGCACACGCTGCTCGGCGGGGCCTTCCGCGAAAGCGTCGACGTCACATGGGCACTGGGTGCGGCGCCGGCGGCAGAGATCATCGAGGAAGCTCACGAAAAGCTCGAAGCCCGACTCAATTTCAGCTTCAAACTCAAGATGGGCGCACTTGATCCTGCCGTCGATGTTGCGCGCATCGTCGAGATCGCGCAGGCGCTCGACGGTCATGCCGGTGTCCGCGTCGACGTCAACGCGCGGTGGGATCGCTTCACTGCGCTGCGGTACCTGCCGCAACTCGCCGAGGGCGGCGTCGAGTTGATCGAACAGCCCACTCCAGCAGACCAAATCGAGGTCCTCGCAGAACTCAGTAGGTTGTTACCGATTCCGATCATGGCCGACGAGAGCGTGCAGACGCCGCACGACGCTCTGGAAATCGCACGTCGCAGCGCTGCCGACGTCATCGCGCTCAAGACCACCAAGTGCGGTGGGTTGCAGCGTAGCCGCGAGGTCGTCGCGATTGCCAAGGCTGCGGGTATCGCGTGCCACGGTGCGACGTCCATCGAAGGGCCGATCGGTACAGCGGCTTCATTGCACTTCGCCTGCGCCGAGCCCGGAATCAACTTCGGAACAGAGCTTTTCGGACCGTTGCTTTTCAGTGAGGAATTGCTCCAGGAACCCCTGAAGTATTCCGAAGGTCAGTTGCACCTTCCCTCCGGGCCTGGCCTGGGAGTCGAACTGAACATGGACGCCGTCAAAACCTGGACCAGGAACTAGAGGACAAGAAGAACATGGCACTGTTTCACGTACGGATGGACGTCGACATTCCACGCGATCTGGACCCGGTGGTGCGCGCGGAGACCGTAGCCACGGAGAAGGCGTACTCGCAAGACCTTCAGCGCCAGGGCAAGTGGGTGCATTTGTGGCGAATCGTGGGTCAGTTCAGCAACATCAGTATCTTCGACGTCGAGTCGGCTGACGAACTGCACGAGATTCTCTGGAATCTCCCCTTGTTCCCGTACATGAGCATCGAAGTCATGCCGTTGACGCAACACGGATCCTCGATCAAGTAGCCGGTCATGCTGCGAGTTCTGTCTGGACTCGACCTGAGGTCGAGTCCAGACAGCGTGTGCTAGAAGTTGATAACGCCGCGGAGGTTCCGGCCGGAATGCATGTCGGCAAAGCCGTCGTTGATCTGATCGAGGGAGTAGCGGTTGGTGATCAACCCGTCGAGGTTGAGCTTTCCGCTCGTGTAGAGATCGATCATCCACGGGATGTCGGCAGTCGGGTTGGAGGCGCCGAAGAGCGATCCCTGAATTCTCTTCTGGTACAGCGTGAGTTCCATCAGGCTCACCGGAATTCCGATGTCCGTCATCTTGCCCAGTCCGGTGACCACGCAGGTACCGGCCTTGCGAATCGACGAGAAAGCCTGTGCCACATGGTCTCCAGTGGTCACGCCGACCGTGACGATCGCGGAGTCGGCGCCCTGGCCGTTGGTGAAGGACCGAGCGATATCGGTTGCTTCTTCCATCGTGGACACTGCGTGTGTGGCACCGAATTTCAGGGAGCTCGTGCGCTTGAATTCGACGGGGTCCACCGCAATGATGTGCGCGGCGCCGGCGTGCGCGGCGCCTTGAACTGCATTGATTCCGATGCCGCCGACGCCCATGACGATCACGGTCTGGCCCGGGTACACCTGGGCGGAGTTGACGGCTGCACCCCAACCGGTGCCGACGCCGCAGCCCAGCAGGCACAGCGTCTCGAGCGGAAGGTGCTTGTCCACCTTGACTGCGGAGAGTGTGCTGACCGTGGTGTATTCGCTGAAGGTGGAGAGGCCGCAGGTCTGTGAAACCGGTTCGCCGTCCAACGACATGCGGTAGCTTTCGGCGTCGCCGGGACGACCACCCGTCATGATTGCTGCGCCGTTGTCGCACAGGTTCTGAATTCCGCTTGCACACCAACGGCATCGGCCACAGGCGGCAAGGAAGGAGAAGATGACGTGGTCGCCTTCTGTCCATCCCTCGGTGTTCGGGCCGACCTCGACCACAACGCCTGCACCTTCGTGGCCACCGCAGATGGGGTAGCGGCCCACTGCGTGATCGCCGCTGGCGATGTGGTCGTCGGAATGGCACAGGCCGGAGGCAACCATTTTGACGGTCAGTTCATTGGTGCGAGGTGAATCGAGTTCGAGGTCGACGACTTCGTACTTGCCGGGCGCTTGACGGATGACGGCTCCGCGAGTTCTCAAGGGTGCTCCTGAGTTAGACGTTCGATTCATTGACGAGTGTTATGTACCGCGCAAGTGGTGCGCGGTACGTGACGTGTCTCGTTGATCGGACGGAGCGCGGTTGCGGGAGTGGTTCAGAGGGGGGCGTCAGAGGGTGGGTGTCAGCCGTTCGGGTTCGGACGGTTCCCGGCTGACAAGTGCTAGTTGAAGCTCTGTCAGTAGTCGTGTGTCCGGTTCGTCGAGCGAGATTCCCATGATCTGCTCAGCGCGACGGACGCGGTACCGCAACGTGTTGGGGTGCACTTTCAGCAGGGCCGCAGCTTTTTTCACATCACCGAACGCAGCGAGGTAGCTCGTGAGTGTGAATTGCATGTCCGACGAGTTCTTGTCGTCGTAAGACAACAAGCGATCCACCCGGGGATCGCGCAGTCGGTCGTTGTCCCCGATCAGGTCGAGGATTTCGCCGAGTAGCACTGCGGTGCGGGAGGCAGCCAGAGTTGTGACGCGGGAGGGCGTGTCGCCGGGAGCGTCGAGTACCCGGTCGACTTCTCTGCGGGCCTCTGGCACCCCGGACAGCCGGGGAATCATCACTGCGACCGCAGCCCGCGCGACGATGTCCGTCGAACTCTCCAGGTAGTGAACTGTGTCGGAGGCCCAGTCGCTGATCAGCGATTCGCCTTCTGCAAGAGGGAAGAGCACGTATATCCGGTCGACTATCGCCGTGGTGACGGCGTCACGTCGGAAAGCGCTGGCGTGCAGGCGCAGTGAGTTCGTCATCCGTCGCAACTCGGCCGGCGTCTGCTCGGTGGTCGCAAATCCCACCACCGCGGCCGGTCCGTCGAGGGATAGTGAGAGTGAATCCGCCAAGGAAGTGATATCGACTCCGCCGCCAAGGGCGCCGAACAGTCGCTGGATCTGGGCGCTCTCCCGGCGGGACGCGTCGAGTATCCGGATCACGATGCGCGAGGCCACTTCTGCTGCGCCGCGAAGCACCTCGTCGGAACCGTCGTGAAGTGGTGTTCCCGCAGTCTGGACCCAGATGGTTCCGAGATGCTGCTGGTGCACGCCGGAGGTAGCGACGCTTGTGCCGCGGCGCCGAATGCTGACGGCCAGCCGGTGTGCGGCGCCGAACTCCGGTGCGGCCGGGATGTCGATGACCTCGTCCGAGCGTCGTAGATGTTCGAATGTGCCTCGCTTCTGCAGCCATTCGCTGTAGCCACTCGGCCATTCGCGGCCGAGCACCGACCGTTGGTGTAATTCGTCCTCATTCTCGTGTCCGGTGGAATGGGCAAGGATGTGCTGGGCATTGTCGTTGATCGTGACCAAACCGCCGGTCAGTTCTGCGACTGTCTCGGAGAGCGCGAACAAGTCGGAATCGCCAGTGGGGTCAAGCCCAGAACCCGGAGCGGTTGCACGACGGCGGTAGGTGTTCTTGATGAGCAACTGCTGTATCAGCGAGTAGATATGACCGGAGCTGGCCTGCGGGTGAACGGACGCGAGCGCGATTCCCGACTTTTCCGCAGCCGCCCGCAATGCGCTTTCGTTGACGGCATTCTTGACGAGCATCAGCTTCGGCTTGCGCTCCGACGCGACCAGCCACTTGATCACCGAATCAATCGGAACTCCGACCGGCAGATACACGTCGGACAGTGCGCCCGCGGGTTCCGTGCCGTCGATGTCGGAGTCTTCGAGGAGTGCCATTGATCGAATCTCGACGTCGAGCCCACCCGGACTGACGAGTAATTCGATGATTGAACTGTCGAATGACGAGATGAGCGTGCCGATAGTGGTGGCAGGGGTCGATCCGCTGATTTGGTTCTCTGCGGACTTCTTCTCGGCAATGGTGGCGGGTGCTGTTTGCACGGCGTGCTCCTTGCGCAGGGGGTTGTAACAGATTAATCCCCGCGCCTGGATTGTCGTAGTAGTTAAGTTAGGCAGATTTATTCCGGAAGGGTGATTCCCAAATTGTGCGCCTTGGCCGTGACGTCGTCGGGAAACATATTCTTGAAAAGGTAAAGGTCCTGACCGATAACCCAGCCCGGTGCGAGCGCGGTGGCATATCGCTCGAAATAGCCGAGCTGCTTGCCGAACAGAACCAATTCCTCGGGGCTGGCCACACCCCACTGTCTGCCTAGCTGGATCAGCGCCATGATGAGTTCACTCAACTTGAGTTCTCCCAGGTCTCGGCCCAGAATTGGCGCTAATGCCGTGGCTACCTGCAGACCGAGTTGGTCGTCGTCCACCTCGTAGTCGGTGGCGTATCCCAAGGCGCGGATACCGCGCGCGACACGGGCGAAGTCTCCGTCGATCAATGTCGCGCGAAACATGTCGGTGAGAATTGTTCGCCACGTTTCGGGGAGAATTCCGACAATTCCGAAATCGAGCATCGCGATTCGACCGTCATCGAGGACCCAGAGATTTCCAGCGTGAACATCACCGTGAAATGGCCCGTGAACAATGACGGATTCGAGCCAAACCTTCACGCCTCGCCGAATCAGCATCCGGGCTTCGTCGACGCCGTCCGGACTCGCGACAAAACGATCGAGAGGGACACCCCGCATTCGCTCCATGCAGATCACTCGAGGCCCGCAGTAATCCCAGTACACCTCGGGCGTCGTCACGCCCGTGTTGTCGCCGAAAGCGCCGATGTTGTTCCGGAACGTTGTTTGCCGATCGGCTTCGACGGCACTGTTCAGTTCCGTCATCGTGGCAGTGTGCAGGTCGCGGATAATGGCCGTGGCGTTGGCTATCCGTAGGAATTCGACGAACTTCTCCAGAATTCTCGCGCCTCGATATGCGGCCCGGAGATCGATGAGCATGCGGGCGTAAATACCCGGCCGCTGAATTTTGATGACGGCTTCACGTCCGTCGTGCAGGACGCACGCATGCACTTGTGCCACCGATGCAGCCGCCAGCGGTTGATCGTCGAACGTCGCGAACAGTTCGGAGATCGAGTATCCGAGGTCGGCTTCCACGACGCTGCGAGCCTGCTGCGCTGGGAAAGGTGGCACGTCGTCAAGGCACCGAAGGCACGCATTCGCCAGTGGTGCCGGGAAAATACCCGACGACGACGCAACCAGTTGACCGAGCTTCACGAACGTCGGGCCGAGGGTGATGAAGCCGTCCACCAAGCCGTCGGAAGCCGCGTCCGCGATGGTGCGTCCGCGTCTGCGGAACGGCCACACGATCAGGGCAAGCATGATCGACGTGGACAACACCACCGCGATGACTGCCGATCGCCACAGCTGAGGGAGGCCGAATCGTTCCAGGTCAGGCATACGTACGTCGAGAGCGCCTACGGGCACCCCTGAAGAGTAGGGACCGACTGGACGTCGTGTGTGGTCCGGCACGGCTCTCCCTTGTTCAACGTTCGACTTTAGTCAGTATGTCGAGTCACACTAACTTGTCGAATGCGGGCAATGCCTCAGCCTACGTACAGCAGGGGCCGTTCTCACGTTTCTGCGCGCAGCATCGTCTACTTCGTATGGACCAGTTCACCGATTTGCCCGCTCGTGTTGATTCCCTCGATTGGCCTGCGCTGATCGAGGGAATCAACACGAGCGGGTGTGCGCAGACGGGACCGTTGCTCGATGAGTCGGAATGCAAGGAAATTGCGTCCTGGTACGCGGAGGTGGGCCGATTTCGGAGCACGATCGACATGGCGCGGTACCGATTCGGGCAAGGGGAGTACCGATACTTTCATGATCCGGTGCCGGACCCGATCACGGTCATGCGAGCCGCCTTCTACCGGCAGCTTCTGCCTGTTGCGCGTGAGTGGGCTTTCAACGTGGGGGATCACGCGCCCTGGCCGGATACCTTCGACGAATGGATCGAGTTGTGCCATGACGGCGGCCAACAGCGTCCGACGCCGATTCTGCTGTCCTACGGCCCTGGTGACTGGAATGCGCTGCACCGGGACCTGTACGGCGAGTTGGTATTTCCGATGCAAGTGGTGATCGGGCTGGACAAGCCGCACATCGATTACACGGGCGGTGAATTCATGATCGTGGAGCAGCGGCCGCGCGCCCAGTCCAAGGGAACCGTCATAGTGCTCGAGCAAGGACATGCCCTGATATTCACCACCAGGGACAGGCCGGTTCCCAGCGCGCGCGGTTGGTCCAGAGCGCCTGTGCGTCATGGTGTCAGCGTCGTGAAGTCAGGGGCGCGTCGAACCTTGGGATTGGTGCTTCATGATGCCGAATAAGTCGTACATCCTCCGTGATGCCGACAACAAGCCGTACGACAGTCAGGCACCCGGAGTGCTTGGTGGACACCGGAAAACGAAGATCTACGGTCGACTCGACTGCAGAGGGGCTGCGCGGGCAATCGCGCGTGGCGGTTATGTCGCCAGTCGGGTGTTCTTCGCCGACGAGCCGACCGCGATTGCGGCCGGCTATCGACCCTGCGCTGTCTGCATGCCCGCGGACTATGCAGTGTGGAAGGCTGCTTCTACTGGCCGAAGCGGTCCTGGTACTCCTTCGGAATGAGTGGCTTTTCGCCGCGAACCTTCAGTTGCTGAACCGCCCAGGTGTTGCCGTCAGGATCGGAGAACCCGAAGAAGGTGCCGCCGTCACGCTCGTCGAAAACCGTGACCTCGCTGGCGTCGACGCCCCGGTCGATGAGCTCCTGCCTGGCCGCTGCCGCGTCGGACACAACCAATTGCAGGCCCTTCAACGAGCCGGGAGGCATCTCGGTTTGTGACGGCAGGTTGCCGATGACGATGGAACAACCCGATCCACGTGGCGTGAGCTGAGCGACCGTCATGTGCTCGTTCACGGTGTGGTGATCGAGATTGAATCCGACCTGATCGCGATAGAACGCAATGGAACGCCCCAGATCGCTGACCGGAACTATGACAACTTCAAGCGTCCAATCCATGAGAGTGCCTTTCGCAGTGAGTAATCGGGCAAACAGGTGATCAGGACTGTGCGACGATCTTGTCCAGGCGCTCGTAACCTTCGACGACGCCGCGTTCCATATTGCTCTCGATCATGCCGTCGCGCGCCTCGAGGCTCGGATATACGGAGTGGCCGGAGAGGCGGGTGCGCCCGTTGCCCAGATCTTCGAACGTCATGGATTCGATGCTGACCACATCGGGAAAGCCCTCGTATTCGAAGGTCTGGATGGCAAATTCGTTCTTACGAACAACGTGGAAAACGCCGTTGAACTTGTACTCGCCACCCTCTGGATCGCGGTGGATGTACTTGTATCGACCGCCGCTGACAAAGTCGTATTCCTCGATGTCCATCTCGTACCCGTTGGGGCCGAGCCATTGCTTGACCAGTTCGGGATCAGAGTGAGCCGCGAACACGGCACTCACGGGTGCGTCGAATTCGCGTGTGATGTCGATGAACGGAACGCCCTCGGGCGCCGTGATCGTGACGGGATTGGTGGTGCTCATGGCTGTGTCTCCTTCTGTGTGGTGTGCAGTAGGTGATCAAGGTTTCGGAACTGTTGTTCGTGGACCAGTCGATAGCGGTCGATCCAGGCTGTCAAAGCCTCGAGTGCTGCGGCATTCAGGTGCACCGGGCGCCTCTGGGCGTCACGGCTGCGAGTGACCAACCCCGCTGCCTCGAGTACCTGAATATGTTTGGAGACAGCTTGTTTCGTGATTTCGAACGGCTCGGCCAGCTCGTTAACCGTTTGGGGTCCGGTGCTCAGGCGGGCGATGATCCGTCGTCGTACCGGGTCGGCAAGTGCCATGAATGCTTTGTCGAGACGATCATCAGCCCCGGGGTCCACGATCACTTATCAACCAACTCCTTTATCAACCAATCTGTTGATTACGATACGAGTCGAGGTGAAGAGTGTCAATGCTTCATCGCCTACTAGCCTGGAAATCATGAACGCCCTGATCCCGCGCCCGCGGATGGTGGTAGCGCCGGGAGCTGTTCACGTTCCCGATTGGCTCGGCGTAGACCAGCAAGGCATGCTTGTGAGCGAATGCCGACGGTGGGCAACCGCCCCGGTCCCGATGCGCTCGGCGGTGGTCCCCGGTGGACACAAGATGTCCGTTCAAACCGTGTGCCTCGGCTGGCATTGGCAGCCGTACAAATACACGCGCACGGCCGACGACGTGAACGGTGCGGCTGTAGCCGCACTACCCGAGTGGCTGATCGAGTTGGGGCGCAAAGCTGTGCGAGTGGCATACGGAGATTCAGGTGAGATCTACACCCCCGACACGGCGCTGATCAACTTCTACGACGACGGCGCCCGGATGGGAATGCATCAGGACAAGGACGAGCGCTGCGACGCGCCCGTCGTGTCCCTGAGCATCGGCCAGAGTTGTGTCTTTCGGTTCGGGAACACTGAGAATCGCAATAAGCCGTACACCGACATCGAACTTCAGTCCGGCGATCTTTTCGTGTTCGGCGGTGCCTCACGCTTCGCTTATCACGGAGTCCCGAAAGTAATTGCAGGAAGCGCATATCCGGACAGCGGATTGATGTCCGGCCGGTTGAACATCACGCTTCGGGATACCGGAATGCGGTGAAGTTCTCAGGCTGACAGTGCCCGTTTCACGCGTGAATTATGGATGAGGGCAGGAAGTATCAAAGCGAGAACTGACACCATCACGCACAGCCCGAGGAAGAGAAATGACCAATTCATTCCCGACGCCCGGAGTGCAGTCAAGGTGCCGGCTGCAAACAACGGCATACCGACTCCGGCAAGCAGGTCCATCTCGCGCGGAGACACCGGAGGGGCGCCCCACATCGGTATGCGTTTGCCCGAGTTCTCTCTGAGAGTGCGCGATATCGACATGGCATAGAGGACTATGCCGACAACGCCGACGGCAACTCCCATCACAACAGGGCCGGCTCCGGTTCTAGTCGAGAGCAGGGCATACGCAAAGACGCACATCGTTCCCAGCATGGCCGCCGCAGATTTCCATCTCGGGGTCGACGTCTGAATCGGCGCGTGAACGCTCACCGGCCGCATCGGTTCGAGAGGCTCCATGGGATCAGCGTGCCATGAGTCAGACCGAAAACGAACCATTCATCCTGTTGGGGTGTGACGCACAGATCGATCAGGGCATCGGCATCACGATCTTTCCGACGGTATTGCCGCTACGCATGCGGTGTGCCGCGTCGGCCGCTTCCGCGAAGGGATAGATGCTGTCGATGACGGGACGTATCCGACCGTCGGCGACAGCAGGCATGACCTCGTCGGCGAGAGCAGCAATCACGTTCCCGAGTTCTTCTGCTCGACCGAAGCCGAATGATGCTCCATGCAGGTGAAGATGGCGGTAGGAGAGCGCGTCCAGGTCGATCGTGGACTGCGCGGCGTCGAGGCGTCCGATATTGACGAGGTGCCCGCCGTCTCGGGTGGCGGGTAAGCAGGCGGCTAGAGTCTGCCCGCCGGCGTGGTCGAGTACGACATCGACTCCTCGACCTTCTGTTGCTTCGAGTACGGCGTCCGTGAGATTTCGATTCGTCGTGACGACAACGGTGTCTGCGCCGGCTTTGATCAATACGTCTTCCTTGTCCGCAGATCGTGTGGTGCCGATGACGGCGGCTGCGCCCAGCGCCTTCGCGATCTGAACTCCCAGCAGGCCGATGCCTGACGTGGCCGCTGTGATGAGTACCGTCTGTCCCGGCGTGTAGCCGGCGAGCATCAGAGCCCCGTGTTCGGTGAGTAGTGCGGTCGGCAGGGCTGTGGTTTCGTTGTATTCCAGGTTGTCGGGCATGGCTATGACGTGCCGGTAATCCGCGAGGACGAACTGTGCGAAACTGCTCGGCGCAGTTCCCATGACACGATCGCCCACTGTGAGGTTGTGGGTACCGGGGCCGAGTGCTGCTATGTCACCGGCAAATTCGTATCCGGCGACGTACGCGTTGTCGGAGCCCGGTGTGTCGAACTCAGCGAGCATCTGCGGATCGGCGTTGTTCAGTGCGACGGCATGAGTGCGCACAAGAACCTGTCCGGGGCCAGGCTCGGGAACGGGAACTTCGCGGGCCACCCAGTCCGGGCCCTGCCCACCGAACAGTGCAGTCATGGTCTCAGTCACGATGTTGCGCTCCTTGATATTCGGACTTCATCGGCGATTGCTACGAGGGGCGTTGTATTCCTCGTCGGTGACCTTGTCGCCCCACGTGGTTTCCGTGCTGCCGTCGCTGGGGCCTTCCCACAATGCGAGGTGGGTCATGAAGTGGTCGGGTGCCGCACCGTGCCAATGTTCTTCGCCGGGTGGTGTGTAGACGGTGTCGCCGGGCTGGGCCTCGATGATCTCGCCGCCGCGAGCCTGAATCAGGGCGGTGCCGGACACGATGTGCAAGGTCTGCCCCAGCGCGTGGGAGTGCCAGTCTGTGCGTGAGCACGGCGCAAAGCGAACCATGTTGGCGCGCATGCGTGACGGTTCCTGGCCTGAGTAGATGACGTCCCACCAGACGTCGCCGGTGAACCAGTCTGCGGGAGCTTTGCTCGTGGGCGGTTGCTTCAGAATCTCCATGGGAATTCCTTATGTTGTGGATGAACGATGTTCGATTGACTGTCTCTGCAAACTCGCACTTCTTCGACCTGTTTTTCGTTTACCCGTTGGCGGCACGATGAAGACAAGAACTATGACGAGGCAACCGGCAAGGAGGCCGGCACCTGCGGTCAGTGCAGTCGAGACATGCTCGGTGAGTGCTTCTTTCGGGGATTCCGCAGCGGATCCGGCCCCGGCTGAGATCGCGACGAGAATGCCGAGTCCCAGTGCGCTACCCAGTTGGTGTGCTGTGTTGACCAGTCCGGACGCGGCTCCGGCGTCGTCGGCCTTCACCCCGGCGATTCCGGCAGCGGTGAGCGGCGCAAACGCGAGACCTTGGCCTGCGCCGATCAAGATCATCGGTAGTGCAACGCCGCTCAGATAAGTGCTGCCCGAATGCACGAAGCTGAGCCACGTCATACCTACCAATGTGAGTGCCACACCCGCGGCGAGCAACGGAGCATTCCCGAATCGAGGGGTCAATCGCGGAATCAGCAGTGCAACTGCAAAATTGACGACAGTCATCGGGAAGAAGGCCACACCGGCTTGGAAAGCGCTGAAACCCATTGCGCCCTGCAGAAGTTGAGTGGTGAAGTAGAAGAATCCGATCATGGCGCCGAGATACAGCATGCGGGCGGCGTAGGCACCGGATCGTTCGCGAGAGCGGAAGAGTCGAAGCGGCATGATGGGTTGCTCCGCGCGCGATTCATTGCGAATCAGCAGAGCCAGGAGAACCGCACCGAGGGTCAGCGTCAGGAAGGTGGTCGGTGATGCCCAGCCGGCTTCGGCGGAGTTGACTATGCCGAAGACCAATGCGCCCATCCCGAGTGTGGCGTAGACGGCGCCGGCTACATCGAAACGTCCTGTGCTCGGCTTTGTTTCGGGAATGAACTGCGGTGCCAGAACGATCATCGCGATGCCGATCGGGACGTTGATGAAAAATCCTGCGCGCCAGGAAACCCAATCGGCAAGGGCGCCGCCGATCACGAGGCCGAGACTCGCGCCTATTCCGGCGGCTGCGCCGTACCAGGCAACCGCGCGTGTCCGTTCGCGCCCCGGCGGGAAGCTTGCCGTCAGCAGTGACAGTGACGCCGGCGCGACCACCGCGGCGCCGACGCCTTGGAAGGCGCGGGCCGCGATGAGCCACCAACCATTGGGAGCAACCCCGACCAGGAACGACGCGGCCGCGAAGATCGCCAACCCGGCGACAAAGATGCGGCGACGCCCGAAGATGTCGCCGAGTCTCGCGCCGAGGAGGAGCAGTCCGCCGAATACGAGGGTGTACGCGTCCTGCACCCATGACAAACCGGTCGCCGAATACCTCATCTCGGCTGCGATGCTTGGCAGCCCGGTGAAGATGATGGAGTTGTCGAGCAGGATCATGAAATAGCTGATCAGAATGATCGCCAGGATCGCGGTGGAATTGACGCGACCGATCCGGAGAGTGTCGACGGTGGTCATGGGTTACGGCCGAACAAGAACTTTGAGTGCCTCACGAGTGTCCATCGCGCGGTAGGCGTCCGGTACCTCGTCGAGGTTGACTGTGCGGTCGAAAACCTTGCCCGGCTGGATCTTTCCGTCGAGCACGTCTGGCATGAGCTCCTCGATGTACGCGCGCACGGGAGCCGGGCCACCGGTGAGTGTGACGTTGGGTCCGAACAGGCTGCCGAAACCGACGGGCGCTACCTCGTACTGAGGTACACCGACGCGGCTGATGACTCCGCCTGGTCGGACAACGCCGATCGCCTGCTCGTAGGCGGGCATGTGGCCCACTGCTTCGAGCACAACATGGGTGCCGTCACCGTCGGTCAGTTCGCGGACCTTGGCGATGCCCTCGTCGCCGCGCTCGGCGACGATATCGGTTGCTCCGAACTCGATGCCCAGATCGGTGCGCGACTTGTGGCGGCCCATGAGGATGATCCGCTCGGCGCCAAGTCGTTTGGCGGAGAGAACCGCCATGAGGCCGACTGCGCCGTCGCCGATGACGGTGACCGAGGTGCGTTCGTTCACACGACCCTTGACGGCAGCGTGGTAGCCGGTGCCCAGGACGTCGGACAGGGTGAGAAGTGAAGGGAGCAGTTCCGAGTCTTCGCTGACGGGTGCTTTGACCAGGGTGCCGTCGGCAAACGGCACGCGGATGGCCTCGGCCTGTGCGCCACCGATGCCGTTTCCTGCCCAGAAACCGCCGTGGCGGCACGACGTCTGCAGCCCTTCGCGGCAGAACTCGCAGGTTCCGTCGGACCACGCGAACGGAGCGATGACAAAGTCACCCTTCTTCAGCGTGGCTACGTCGCCGCCGACCTCTTCGACGACCCCGACAAATTCGTGGCCCATCGGAGTGCCGCCCGGTGTGGCAGGCATGTCGTGGTACGGATGCAGGTCGGATCCGCAGACACATGCTCGAACGATGCGTACCAGGGCGTCGGTCGGCTGTTGCAGTGCCGGGTCTGGCACGTTCTCGACGCGAACGTCTCCGGCGCTGTACATGATGGTTGCGCGCATGATGAATCCTCTTGGTTGTTCGGTTCGCGGTGTCGATACCCAGTGAACCGTCCGCATCACCCTGGCGGGAGTTCCTGTCGTTCCAGGTACCGGCAGTACCTCCCTGCGGTTCGACGACTCGAGTAACGTAATCGGCATGGACAACCGAGCCGAGATCCGCGAGTTCCTCAGCTCCCGCCGTGCACGTATCACTCCCGAGCAGGCGGGACTACCGGCGTACGGCGGAAACCGTCGGGTCAAAGGATTGCGCCGCGAAGAAGTTGCCTTGCTGGCGGGTGTCAGCATCGACTACTACGTGCGAATGGAACGCGGCAATCTGGCCGGAGCATCGGACTCGGTACTCGAAAGTCTTTCCCGGGCACTTCAACTCGACGAGGCCGAGCAGGATCACCTGTTCGATCTGGCGAAGACCGCAAGTGCGTCGGCTCCGCCGAAGCGCCGATCAGCACCCAAAGGTGTCAGTCCGGCCATTCAGCAGATACTCGACGCCATCACCGACGCCCCGGCGTGGGTTCGCAACGCCCGGCACGATATGTTGGCCGCCAATCGCATGGCCCGGGCGCTGTATTCGCCGGTATTGGCGGATCCACGTCGTCCCGCGAACAATGCACGGTTTGTGTACCTCGACCCGGCTTCGCAGGAATTTTTCACCGACTGGGAACGTGCCGCCGATGATATTGCGGCAATGCTCCGATCTGAGGCGGGGAAGAACCCGCACGACAAGGCGCTGACCGAACTGATCGGTGAATTAGCCACGCGCAGTGAGATATTCCGCACGCGATGGGCGAAACACAATGTGCGCTTTCATCGAACAGGTTTCAAGAAGGTGCATCATCCCGTTGTC
This sequence comes from Rhodococcus sp. ACPA4, assembly GCF_002300185.1. Classification (NCBI taxonomy): domain Bacteria; kingdom Bacillati; phylum Actinomycetota; class Actinomycetes; order Mycobacteriales; family Nocardiaceae; genus Rhodococcus; species Rhodococcus sp. ACPA4. Next base: position 3,986,098 of record NZ_NSDY01000001.1, on the reverse strand, counting down.
GGAGACCTCGAGCTGAACTTCGAGGCGATGGAACTTCCGTCCAACCCCGGGCTGACGCTGCTGGTCTACACCGCGGCGCCGGGTACTCCGACGGCAGATGCGCTCAAAGTCTTGGCGAGTTGGGCGGCTACCCAGGATCAGTTGGATCCCGCCAACGACAAGGAATCTTCCCTGTAGGAGCACTCAGTTCGACGGTGCCGCCAGAACTTTCTTGAGAGCGGGGAGATCGAGAGTTGCCGCAAGATCTGCAATGGTGACTCCCGACAGCGAAGCACGCCATACCTTTTCGGCGTCGGCCATAACCTTGGCGATACCGCACGGGGCGAGGCACTGCTCCGGTGGCGCGGCGAGGATCCCTTGTTGCCGAATCTCCGTGCACCGGAAGGCAGGTTCCTTACCGTCGACGGCCTGAACGACGTCGAGAACTGTGATGTCTTCGGGTGGCCGGGTCAGGACGTATCCACCGTCGCGGCCCTCAGTCGGATTGACAAGACCGGCCTGCGCCAGGGCGCGCAGATGTTTTGCCAGGTATGTCTTCGACACCCCGTGCAGTTCGGCGAGTCTGGCCGTGGGGACCGGGCCTTGCGCCTGGCTGAGGACCACACAGCAATGGAGCGACCACTCCACTCCTCCGGAAAGCTTCATGCCAGAACTCTATCGACGCCGTGGAAACCGGTTTGGGGCGGACATCGGTGGTGTTGTCTTTTTTCAGGCCTTCGAGGCCAACCACTCGTCCAGTGTTGTCGGCGCAATCCAGGCGTTCGCGCCGGGAGTCGGTGTGAGCGCGGCACTGTCGAGTTTCGCGCCGAAGTAGCCGGCCTCCGGATCGGGCGTCACCGAGCGGTCGTCCCCGGTGACGGAGAACAGGCGCCGTACCAATTCGTCGATACCCAGCGGTTCGGGTCCGGCGATCTCGACCGTCCCGTTCAACGGCGGGCCGGTCACAACCTCGGCGACGTGAGATGCGACGTCCCGCGACGCGATCGGCTGAAGATGCGCCGGCGGTGCATGGACTGTGCCGTCCACGGTCCCGGCATCGGCAATTCCGGCGATGAACTCGAAGAACTGGGTCGAGCGGACGATCGAGTAGGGGATCGGGCCGGCCTTGACCAGGTCTTCCTGGGCGACCTTGGCTCGCATGTACCCGGAATCAGACAGTCGATCGGCACCCACGATGGACAGGATGACGTGGTGCCCGACGCCCGCCTTCTCCTCCGCCGCGAGGATATGGCCAGTTCCGTCGCGGAAGAAGGCCATGACGTCGTCGTCCGACCACGAAGGGGAATTTGTAAGATCAACGACCACATCTGCACCGGTCACGGCTTCGAAGAGGCCTTCGCCCGTGGTGGTGTCGATACCGTCCGCACGGCCGAGTGCCTTCACGTCGTGCCCGGCGTCGCCGAGCTTCGACGCGACCTGACTTCCGATGAGCCCGCTCCCGAAAATGACGATCTTCATGCCTGTCTCCTTTTTACTTGGATAAGTCGTGTCCAAGTATACTCGGACACGACTTATCCAAGTCAAGAGTTACCGGAACAGTTCTGCGGCCAATGCCTCGTACGTCGCAATTGGATCACCATCGGCCGGAAGCGCCTGGATCGCAACGTGGTCGGCCCCGGCCGCAATATGTTCACGCAACCTGTCCGCGATGGAACGGGCGGTTCCGTAGGCCACCAGCGCGTCGATGACACGATCGTTTCCGTCGTTCGCAATTTCGTCGGGTGCAAAGCCGAGTCGTTCGAGATTGGTCGTGTAGTTACGTAGGTGCAGATATGGATTGGCGACAGCCGGACGACCGATTGCCCGCGCCTTGCCTGGATCGGTCTCTAATACAACTTTGTGTTCCGGCGCAAGAATTTTCGACGGTCCGAGAATCTCGCGTGCTTCGGCAGTGTGTTCGGGAGTTGTCAGATAAGGATGCGCACCGGCAGCGCGATCAGCCGACAGCTTCAATACCTTGGGGCCGAGAGCGGCGAGGACGCGACGAGATTCCGGAACCTGAGCCGCGTCGAGTTCATCCAGGTAGGACACCAAGGTGGCGTACGGCTTCGAGTAATCGCCGGTGGCTTCGGGATGTCCGATGCCGATTCCGAGGAGGAACCGTCCGGGGTGCTTGGCTTCGAGTCGGTGGTACGACTCGGCAACTTCAGCAGCGGGAGACGACCAGACGTTGACGATCCCGGTCGCCACGGTGATGCGTTCCGTTGCGTCGAGTAGCTTCTCGGCCACCAGAAGGTCCGCTCGCGGTGAACCCCCGATCCAGATGGTGCCGAACCCGAGTTTCTCGATTGCCGCACCCAGATCCGGTGTCAATCCGGCGGCTCCTCGCCAGATTCCGTAGGTGCCCAGGTCAGGTGTCTGCGTCGGTTCAGTCATGGTGGTGGTAACCCGAGTGTGACCTGGATCTATTCCGTACCGGGCGCACGGTAGTCGGTGGGGCGATTGACTGCTTCGTCGATTTCCTCCGGCGTGAGCAGGGTGACGGATTCGGATCGAGCCGCTCCCTCGGCGGTGGTGCGAATGCTCAATGCCGCGGCGGCAACGGCGTCGGGAAGGCTGCCGATGACAAACATGTCATGACTGCCGAGTGCAAAGTGGCAGGATTCGACTGTGCCACCGACACTTTCGACCATGTGGGTTATTGCATCGCGGCGGGCGGTGCCACCTTCCTTCTGAAGGCCGGCGGCCCCGGTTGGTGTGTACGTCACTTGCCAGAGGTATTTCGGCATTTCGACTCCTTGCTCGGCAGGGGTATTCACCTCCGAGGGGTATACCCACAAAGTGGTAGGGGACAATCAACCCATGGTTGGTACTCCGGTGATCGTGACGATCGTGTCTGTCTGTGTGGGTTTTGTGATCTTCATGCTTGCGGCAAGCGGCGCCCGCGGAAAGTGGGATCGTCGGCTCGTCATCGGGTTGTTTGTCGCAGCAGTGGTGTGCCTGACCGTCGTGCCGGTGTCCGTTGCGCTCAGTGCCGGGGTATCGGGCGTCTAGTCTGAACTGGTGGCAGATATCCGAGTAGGTATCTCAGGGTGGACGTATCCCGCCTGGCGTGGAGACTTCTATCCGAGCGGCCTTGCGCATCGCAAGGAATTATCCTATGCCGCAGAGAAATTGACTTCGATCGAAATCAACGGCTCGTTCTACGCGCTTCAGAAACCGGAGAGTTTCGCGAAGTGGCGCAGTGAAACACCGGACGACTTTGTGTTTGCCCTCAAGGGCGGTCGGTACATCACGCACATGAAGCGGCTGCTCGACACACAGACAGGGCTGGCGAACTTCTTTGCGGCGGGTGTGCTTGCGCTGGGTCCGAAACTCGGGCCGATCTTCTGGCAGTTGCCGCCCACCTTGCAGTTCGAGCCCGAACGGTTGGCGAGCTTCTTCGAACTGCTTCCGCGTACGACGACGCAGGCTGCCGAACTGGCCGCCCACCATGACGACAAGCTGACCGAAGACAGGGTATTGGCGCACGCAGAGATCGAACTCCCGATCCGCTATGCGGTGGAGGCGCGCCATGCCAGCTTTGCCGTGCCGGAAGCGGTGGAACTGATGCGCGAGCACGACATCGGGTTTGTCGTCGCCGATACCGCGGGAAGGTACCCCCAGATCACTACGCCGACCAGCGATTTTGTCTACGTGCGCATGCATGGCGACAAGGAACTGTACGCAAGCGGTTACACCGACAAAGCCCTGGACAGTTGGTCCGAACGCGCTCAGGGCTGGATGAGCGACGGACTGGACGTGTTTGTGTACTTCGACAACGACATGAAGGGTTTTGCGCCCCACAACGCGATGGCATTTCTGGCCCGCTTCGCCTGAATGTGTGCTGTCGGTGCCACCTGGCAAGCTCACACGCGAGCGCGAACAAGGAGAACCGAACGTGAACCCCCAGCAGAGTTGGCCCACCGAGTGGCCGAAGGTTGCCCGCGACATCGCCGCTGCCACGGCAGACGCGCTGGCCGCGGTGCGAGCGGCCAACCGCGATGCGTTGACCGAGGCGGTCGATGAACTGCGCACGCTGTCGTTCGAGCAGGTCACATCGGTGCACGCGGCTATCGTTCGTGAACTCCTCGAGGACACCCACCCGGACGGACTCTCGAGCGAAGATGTGCAAGACGCGCTCACTGCCTGCGCCAAGGCCACCATCGTGTGGCTTCCCGACCTCGACGTGCAGGCTCTCGCCGCCGTGTACACCGGCGCCCTCGGCATTACCGATCTCGAAGACGACTCGTTCCGGATCGGCCACGGTGCATACCTGCGTTCAGCTGCGCTTGTGATCGGAAGCTTGTCCGCGGTTGTCAAGAAACCGCTGACGACGTATATCACTACCGCGATCGGCGAGATCGCGCGCGCTCAGACCATCGAGATGCCATGAGCGCGTAAACCCACCTAGGCTGGTTGTATGTCGAAAATTGCGAGTGCAGACCGGGTTTCGCATGCCGAGTTACTCGAATTCATCAGACCACGCCACCGTGCCACTCTCGTGACCGTCCGCAAGTCCGGCGAACTCCAGATTTCGCCGGTCACGTGTGGTGTCGACGACGAAGGCCGCATCGTCATCTCCACCTACCCGGAGCGGGCTAAAGCGGTGAATGTGCGTCGTACTCCCACGGTGTCGTTGTGTATCCACTCCGACGAGTGGAACGGACCGTACGTGCAGGTGAACGGGACGGCCGAGCTCATCGACCTGCCGGAATCCGTCGAGCCCCTGGTCGACTACTACCGCTCGATCGCCGGCGATCATCCCGACTGGGACGAGTACCGGCGAGCGATGCACAAGCAGGGCAAGAGCCTGATCCGCGTCACCGTCGATTCGTGGGGACCGATCGCAACAGGTGGGTTTCCGCCGGAGCGTTAGGGAGCTGTCGGCGAGAGGTGCAGGACGGTGGCGTCCCGCGCCTCGAGCGGTGCATTGCAATGCGAACACACCACTTGCGCGTGCAGTTGCTCGCCGCACCGATGTTCGACAACGGTCGGGGGTGGGCCGTCGATCGCGTAGGTGTCTCCCCATTCCATGATCGCCATCAGAATCGGATACAACGCTTTACCTGACTCGGTGGCGACGTATTCGTAGCGTGGGGGATGGTCCTCGTACAGGCGTTTTGTCAGCACGTCGGCGTCGACGAGCGTCCGAAGCCGGGCGGCAAGAATATCCCGACTGGCACCGGTGCCCCTCGCGATGGCGTCGAAGCGTCGTTGCCCGAGGACGATCTCACGCAGGATCAGAAGCGACCATTTCTCGCCCACAAGGTCCAACGCCTTCGCGATGGAGCAGTTACGACCTTTGGGTGTCACGCTCACTCCGATCGACAGTGGGTTGCGAAATCCAACTTAGCACTTGACGGCATCAAATCTATGCCGCACTGTGAGTTGGGAAATCCAACCGACTAGACAAGGAGCATGACGTGGCCGATGTGGATCTCGAGGCAGCGAGCGCTTTTGTGAGCGCCGCAGGATTACAACTCGACGAGGTGTCCGGCACCAAAGTTGTCGGACATATCGATCTGTCCGACGCTCATCACACGCCGTGGGGTGTGGTGCACGGCGGCGTCTACACAACGGCTGTGGAATCGGCGGCAAGTATCGGTGCGAGTACCGCTGTCGCGGACCGTGGAGAATTTGCCGTTGGCGTTCACAACGGAACCGACTTCTTGCGAGCCCGCACCGGCGGACGCGTCGATGTCGTGGCACTTCCGATTCAGCAGGGCCGCGTTCAGCAGTTGTGGTCGGTTGTCATCACCGATCCGGAAACGGGAAAAGAAGTGGCGCGTGGGCAGGTTCGCTTGCAGAACGTTCCGCTGCCGAAGTAGCTCAGTCGGGTAATCCGGCGTCGATGTTGACCGAGATTCGCTTGAGGAGTGCGGTGAGTTGCACTTTCTCGTCCTCGCTCAGTCCCGATAGCAACCGGCGGTCGCGTTCGACCCGGCGCGGAAACTCTGCTTCTACCAAAGCTCTTCCGGCTTCGGTCAATTGGAGAAGTACGACGCGTCCGTCACGTTCGAACCTTTGGCGCTCTACCAGTCCGAGCTTGGCCAGTCGATCGGCATGTTTGGTAGTGGCCGCGCCACTGAACATGGTGACTGCGGTGACCTCGCTGGCGCGAAGTGGGCGATCACTGCGGGCCAGTGCGCTCATCACGTCGAATTCGGCGCGAGAGACGCCGCTGGGAGCCAGGGCGCGATCAAGTTGGTGGAGGGACTGCGAACTGATGCGGGTGATCCGTCCCATCACCTCGACCGGCGAGGTGTCGATGTCAGGGTAGGCGCGATTCCATTCACGACGGACTTTGTCGATGAAGTCGTCTTCGGGACTGTTGGCCTGATCCATGGCACACATCTTAGCGACTGATTTCACAGTACTTCACAAGTAATTTACTAGTGAAATAACTGTATGCTGGATTAGTGACGCCTACTCCGACACCCACCACGACATCGAGCCGACTCCGCCATTCGAGCGGAGCAATTGCGCATTCGGTCTCAGCGCAGACGTGGCGGGCGGCTTTCCGGCTCGGTTCCGCCGACGCCGGAATTGCCCCGGCAATACGGGTCGGTCTGGCAACAGCGGTAGTCCTGATCTTGGGTGGTGTGCTCGGGCACGAAGAGCTGGCGGGATTTGCAGCGCTGGGCGCGCTGAGTGCGGCGTTCGGACGATACGAGCCATACCCCCGGTTGGCCGGCAAACTCGCGATAGTGGGCGCAGCGTTGGTTGCGTTCATTGCATTTGGTGCGGCTCTGGGGATGTTCGGTGTGCCGGTCTGGGCGCAGATCGGTGTTCTCTCGTTGGCGGCCGGCGCCGCCTACTGCTTCATCTCCGGCTTCCGCATCACTGGTCCAGGGCCGGTGATTCTTGTCTTTGCCGCGACGGGTGCAGCAGGCTTCGCCACGAGCTTTGCGGATCTGGTTCGGCTGGTGGTCGCCGGAACGATAGGTGTACTGATCGGATGGGCCGCGGCGATGCTTCCCGCGCTTGTGCTGCCGATGGGCCCCGCACGTCTGGCTGTCGCTCGCGCGCTTGCGAACGTCGGGAAGCTAGAGGCCGGTGGTTCAGTCCCGACTGCGCGGGCGTCGATTGCCCATGCGCGGACGGTTATCGCGTCGAGCAGTCGGATCAAGTCGACGCTGGGTCATGGTCGTGAACTGATGGCGGTGCTCGGCGAAGCGGATGCCGCAGTGCGATTGTGGAGCGAGCATGGCGACCCGTCGCTGCTTCGCAATATTGCAGTGCACGAGGATGAGCTTCGTAAGATGAAGCGCTCCAGCATGATCGAGCACTCGCTCGAGCCTGTATCAGAATTGCCCGAGCCGGAGAACTACGTCGTCGCCGGTCTACGGCATCTGTACTCGCGCGCCGTGGTGATGAATGCCGTTCGTATTGTCATGGCGTCGGCATTGGCCGGATGGGTTGCCGCGGGCGCCGGACTCGAGCATCCGCTCTGGGCGTCGATGGGTGCGATGGCAGCAATGCAGGGGCTGAACTACAAGCAGACCGTTCAACGCGGAATCCAACGGCTTGTCGGCAACGTCGGCGGAGCGATCATCGCTGCCGCTCTGATCGCCCTGACGCTCGGCTATTGGCAGGCTGTTGTTGCAGTGGTGATTCTGCAGACCGCGGCAGAGCTGTTTGTCGTCAAGAATTACGCGTTGACGTCGGTTGCCGTGACGCCGATGGCCCTGGTGCTCATCGGTCTCAGTGCACCCATCGAGACCAGCGCGGCGCTCGCGCGAGTGGCGGACACCCTCATCGGAGTGGTGATCGGCGTAGTCGTCGCAGCGGTGACAATCAGCCGCGCCGATCGGAACCACGTCCTACGATGACTCCAGTGCATCGGAGTGAGGGGTTGTCGGGACGTGAATTTTCAGTCGAAGTCGATTATTGCGGCGCTGTGTGCTGCGGCAATTAGTTCGGTGGTCTTGGCGCCAATGGCGTCTGCGGAGGCACCTGGGGTTTCGGTTGCGACCGGAACCGTTGTCTCGAGCGAACCGCTACCGCGCGATCTCTGGATTCCGGGGACCGTCGACGCTACTCGATTCACGTACTGGACCATCGGTTCCGACGGCAGCCCTGCCCTCAGTAGCGGTGCGTACTACGTACCAGCTGGCCCCGCCCCCGAAGGCGGCTGGCCCGTCATCGCGTGGGCGCACGGAACCACCGGCCTCGACGACTCCTGCGCACCTTCCTTGGTCGGGCCAGGACTCCCGGAACGCGACTACCCGTATCTGGGCCGCTGGCTCGCCGAAGGCTATGCTGTGGTCGCAACCGATTACGTCGGGCTGGGAACTCCGGGCCTCATGCCATACCTCGACGGAAAAGTGGAGGCGCACAGCGTCGTTGATTCCGTGAAGGCCGCTCGCGCCCTCGATTCTTCGATCTCGAATCGTTGGGCAGTGGTCGGACAATCGCAAGGTGGCGGCGCGGCAATCACGACCGCGCGATACGCAACCGAATACGGCGGCGATTCCCTCGACTACCGCGGCGGTGTGGGGACGGGTGTGCCGGCCAACATCGAACTGGTCTTCCTGCCGGCCGGTCCCGGATTTCCGCCCATTGCACTCGGCGGAGGCTTGACCTCGTACGCCCTCTACATTCTGGCGGGTCTGCGCGAAGCTCACCCGGAAATCGACGTCAACTCGTACCTGACTCCGCTGGGTCGCGAGCAGGTCGATCTGGCCGAAAAACTGTGCGCCGCAGACTTGGAAGATGCATCGAAGAAGCTCGTTTTGGGCGATGTGCTGTCTCGCCCGCTGAACGAAATCCCGAACTTCTACGGTCTCCTGAACGACTACATGGGTGTGCCGACCAGCGGTTACGACCGCCCCATTTTCATCGGCCAAGGCTTGCTGGACGTGGATGTGCCTGCCCCGTCGGCACTTTCGCTCGTCGCGGCTCTGGTTGCGAATGGTGAACCCGTGACTTTCAAGGCGTACAACACCGACCACAGCGGCGCGTTGATCGAATCGCAAGCCGACACGATTCCGTTTGTCGCGAATCTCTTCCGCTAGTGAAGCGATGGATTGCGGGTCTCGTTGCACTCGGCGTCGTTGCCTATGTGGGGTCCGTCGTCTGGATCTCCGTTGCCGCGAAGGGGCACACCTTCGACGTCGCGGATGCGCCCGAGGCTCCGGTGGTAATCGTTCTGGGTGCTCAGATCAAGGACGGCAAGCCGATGGCGTTCCTGAAAGGGCGCCTCGACGCGGCCGTTCAACTGGTCGAGGACGGTAAAGCGAGCGCCGTGCTGGTGTCCGGGGACGCGAATGGGGCTTCGGGCGACGAGATCGCGGCCATGACAAATTACCTGGTCGAGCAGGGGATCGATGAGCGTCGTATCGTCGGGGACCCGTACGGCCTGGACACATATGACACCTGCTCGAGGGCAATACATACGTATGGTGTGTCGAAGGCGTTGATTGTCACCCAGGGCTACCATGTTCCCCGCGCCGTCGCGTTGTGCCGTGACGCCGGAATCGATGCGGACGGCGTGAACAGTGATTGCGGTTGCGCAACAACGACATTAGTCAAAAATGCTGCCCGAGAGTGGATTCTCGCCAAGCCGAAAGCGGCAATCGACATGCTGTCCGGTCGTGATGCCAAGGTTACGAGTCCGCCGGAGGATTCGGTCAAATCTGCTGTGCGCCTTTATTAACCGCGGGCGGTCGACAAAGGCGCACAGCAGGAGTCTTACTGAGCAGGCTTCTCCGCGATGATCTGGATCAGGTTGCCGCACGTATCGTCGAAGACAGCGATGACGGCGGTGCCGATATCCGTCGGAGCCTGCGTGAACACCACACCCTTTTCCGTCAGACGGGCATGCTCGGCCTCCACGTCCTCGACGGCAAACTGAGCGAGTGGAATGCCTTCTTCGGCAAGAGCATCGCGATACGGCTTCACGGCCGGATGCTTCGCGGGCTCGAGCAGGAGTTGCGGGCCGTCCGGCGCCTCCGGCGAGACGACGGTGAGCCACGCATCCTCGCCCAGTGGGATGTCGTGGTGCTTCGTGAAACCCAGGACATCGGTGTAGAAGGCGAGTGCTGCTCGCTGGTCGTCGACGAAGATGCTTGTCAGTTTGATTTGCATGGTGTTCCTGTCTCGATGGGCCACCGCCGGGTGATTTCGGCAAGTGGCTCGGGATTGAAGTAGTGGAATTTGGAGCGTCCGCGCCGCTCGGTCACGACCAGTCCAGCCGACTCGAGTACACCGAGGTGCTGAGAGATCGCCTGACGCGTGAAGCCCAGACCGTGTCGCATCGTGAGCAGTGAACAGATCTCGAACAGAGTCTGGCCGTCATGTGCCGCGAGTTCGTCGAGGATGATGCGCCTTGTGTCGTCGTCGAGAGCACGGTAGATGGTGACCACGGCACCACTATAGGCAAGCCCGAGCTTGCATATCAAGAGCTGTTGAGTGAGCACGGTTTGTGCACAGTGAACAACGGTTGTGGCATGCAGCAAGGGGTGCTCGCTGCGCACAAAGGGTGTCAGGTTGCCGAACTCCCTCGAAGGAGGCACTGGCATTACCGGTAACCCCTGGCCCTCGCGCCCGTGGCAGATCTGGGGTTGGCTGAAGGAACATGTCGTCGACGCAAGGGGTACGGGCAATGACGGGCTGGAGCGAAGAGCAGGTAGCGGCAATCGCGAACCCTCAGGAAGTGCAGGTCGCGACCAGGCGGGCCGACGGTTCGCTGAGAAGTCCCACGATCATCTGGATCGTCGGCGAGGGTGACCGGCTCTTCATCCGATCTACCAACGGCCGTCCGGCAGCCTGGTTCAAGGGCGCGATCGCGACCGGAACCGGGCAGATTATTTCCGGCGGCAGCGCGTACGAGGTGAAGTTCGTCGAGGCCGGTGACGCAGACCTCCCGCTTGTGGACAGTGCTTACCGGAAGAAGTACCGCCAGTACCCGAGCATTGTCGATCACCTTGTCGAAAGTGGCCCCCGTTCGGCCACCCTCGAGGTTTTTCCCGCCTGATACGCAAACGGCAGCGAAGGAGTTATTCATGCGCGGCACAATTATCTACGGTCCCAATGACATCCGCTTCGAGGACCGACCCGATCCCGTGATCGTGGAGCCCACCGACGCGATAGTCCGCACAGTGGCAGTGTGCGTGTGCGGTTCGGATCTGTGGCGATATCGTGGCATCGCGGAGGTCACCAAGCCGACGCCCATCGGCCACGAGTACGTCGGCATCGTCGAAGCGGTTGGCAGCGACGTCACCACCGTGAAGCCCGGACAGTTTGTGGTCGGTGGATTCTTGACCAGCGACAACACCTGCGCGCTGTGCAAAGTCGGCGCACACGCGAATTGCCTCCACGGCACCGGATACGACGGCTGCCAGGCAGAGCTGATCCGCGTCCAGAATGCCGACGGAACACTCGTCGCCACCCCCGAACTGCCGGACGAGGCGATGATCCCGAACATCCTGGCGCTCTCCGATGTCATGTGTACCGGCTGGCATGCGGCGGTCAGCGCAGGCGTCAAGCCGGGAAGCACGGTCGTGGTTGTGGGTGACGGCGCGGTGGGCCTCTCCGGTGTACTTGCAGCAGCGGAACTGGGCGCGGAGAGGATCATCGCGATGAGCCGCCATGAGGATCGGCAGCGTCTCGCACTGGAATTCGGCGCCACCGAGATCGTTGCCGAGCGCGGCGACGACGGCGTCGAGCGGGTCAAGGAACTCACATCCGGAATCGGAGCAGATTCGGTGCTCGAGTGCGTCGGTACTCACGATTCCGTCGAGCAGGCCCTGCGGTCCGCGCGCCCTGGCGGCATGGTTGGCTGGGTCGGCGTTCCCCATGTCGCGGATCTTCCTCAGCGGCACATGTTTTGGAAGAACGTCGGTTTGCGCGGTGGACCTGCACCGGTGCGGGCATACCTCGACCATCTTCTGGACCGCGTCTGGAACGGGCACATCCAGCCGGGCAAGGTCTTCGATCTGACTCTGCCGCTCGATCAGGTCGCCGACGCATATGCGGCCATGGACGAGCGACGCTCCATCAAGACCATGCTTATTCCGTGAACGCAGGAGTTCGAAACAACCCCGGCAGATTATCGACGGTCCAGCTGGGGGAGGAGTGTTTCGCGGGCCAGTAGCAAGATCGCGGCAGCGATCGGGATGGCGAGCAGTGCGCCGACGATTCCGAGCAGAGCCCCGCCGAGCAGGACAGCAACGACCGTAATCAGGGGTGGTACTTGGACGGTCCGGCCGATGATGCGCGGCACGAGCACGTAGTCCTCGACGAGTCGGAGCATGATGAAGAAGGCTACGGTGGCGAGCGAAATAGGTAGTGACACAGTCAAAGCCACCAGTGCTACGACGATTCCGGCGAGCGTCGATCCGACTATCGGGATCAGGTCGAGTACTGCGACCAGTACGGCGAGCAATAGCGGGTATGGAACGCCGAAGGTGATCAGCCAGATGAAGGTGAGAATGGCGGTGATGAGCGAGATCAGGATGTTTCCGAGGACGTATCCGCCGACCTTGGCGAAGATCTCGTCGCCGATCAGGATGGTCCGCGGGCGGCGGGAGTGGGGTGCCAGGCGGTAGAGCGAGGCGCGGATTCGGGGGAAGTTGGCGAGGAAGTAGGCGGTGAGGACAACCACGATGACGGTTCCGCTGATCGCACTGAACACGAACTTACCGGCACCGAGGATCCCGCCGACGACATCCGGGACACCTTCGCCACCGATCGTCTGCTGGAGCTTGTCCTGAAGATGGAATCGAGAATTGAGTTCGTCGATGGCGGGGTAGCGCTCTTGGAGGTGGTGCAGGTAGCCAGGGGCGTTGTCCACGAGTGCGCTGCCTTGGGTGACGATCGGGGGTATCGCGGCAGCGAGGAAACCGGCGAGCATGCCGAAGGCCGCGAGAAAGACCACGGTCACAGCCGCCCAACGTGGAATTCGGTGTTGCACCAACCAAGACACGACGGGTTCGAGGCCAACTGCGAGGAACGCGGCGATGACAATGAGGACGAGTACGCCGTGTGCTGCGATCAGTAACTCGATCCCGCCGTACGTGACGGCCACTCCCGCGGCTGCGGCCATTCCGATCATGAACGGAGACTTGCGGTCGAAGCTCGGTCCGGGCTCACCCAGCGGGTGGGCGGGTGAGCTGATTCGGGCAGCGTCTTGTTCTGCAGCGATGATCGGTTGCCCCTCGGCGGAGGTATGGGGTTGCCCGACTACGTCGCCGTGAGCAGGTTCTGCACCTCCGCCCGTGGGCGGTGAGTTGTTGTCGAGCTCGGGCATCGGAACCTCCGCATCTCGAGGTGCGCCCAGCGGGACGGACAATTATTTCGCTGCGCTGTCCTGGTGGTTTACCTCGAGCGGAGGTAATTCAAGCCGAGCATTGGATCTCGATTCCAAGGCCGATGCGAGCTAGACCGCTGTGGGTAGGGGTGGGAGGAGCAGGAGCAGTGCACGTTCGAGCTGATCGGCGAGTTGCGTCTCTGGATGCGCGACCCAGTACTCGTGGGCCGATTGTGTGGCGGCGAGTACTGCGTGTCCCACCGCAATCGGGAAGAAATCGTCGGGGGTGCGAGCGCTGACGAATTCGGTGGCAGCGGCTCGCCACCGCGTGTGGCGCTGCGATGCCTGCGCTTGCACGGCGGGTTCCGTAAGGACCAGTTGGGCGCGGTGTCTGGCCCATTCGATCTGGTCGTCGGGGAAAGCCATGGCGGTGACTACGGCGCGCACCAAGACTGCTTCGTACGGTTCGGTCGCGGTGCTGTCGGCCAGTGCTTGTCGCAGCCGACTGATCTCGGCGTCCGATTCGACCCACAGGACGTCGGCCTTGGTCGGGAAGTATCGGAAGAAGGTTCGAGTGCTGATTCCCGCTTCGTGCGCGATGTCCTCGACGTTGGTTCGGTCGAAGCCGCGTTCGACGAACAGTCTCTGGGCGACGGCGGCGAGGTGGTGCGCGGTTGTTGCCGCCGGCCTGCCACCGCGGTCGATTCGGTTGTCGGTACTCATCACGCGTCCATCGTTCCAGGTTCGCCCGGCCATGGCGTCGGCCTTCGGGCTTGGGCGGGTTACCCGTATCGCCCGGGTGGTGAGTTTTCTCAAAACGCCATGTTTTGGCATCGACTGACATAACCTCGGTTGTACGACGCGGCACCGCTGAAGGTCGGTGCCACATGTGCCGAAAGGTTTGCTGTGATGGGGCAATTCGATGGTCAGGTTGCATTCGTCACCGGTGCTGCACGGGGCCAGGGGCGCAGCCATGCGCTACGGCTCGCGCAAGAAGGGGCCGACATCATCGCGATAGACGTATGTCGCCAGGTCGACACAGTGCCGTATCCGACCGCCACGGCGGACGACCTCGCGGAAACCGAGCGTGCGGTCAAAGCCCTCGGTCGTCGCATTGTTGCCCGCGAAGTCGACGTCCGGGACCTCGGCGGCTTGAAAGCAGTGGTCGACGCCGGTGTCGATGAGCTCGGCCGCCTCGACATCGTGCTCGCCAATGCCGGTATCTCGGTGCCTGCTCCGACGCTCGAGATGTCCGAGGAAACCTGGTCGACGATGATCGATATCAATCTCACCGGAGTGTGGAAGACCTGTGTCGCTTCGGTGCCGCATATTGTCGCGGGTGGTCGGGGCGGCTCTGTGGTGATCACGAGCTCACTCGCCGCTCTGAAAGCGAACGCGAATACCGCGCATTACTCAGCGGCTAAGGCGGGTCTGGTCGGGTTCATGAAGGTGCTCGCCAAAGAACTTGCGCCGCAGAATATCCGAGTCAACACCATCCATCCCACCACCGTGGCGACCGACATGATCCTCAACGACGCCACCTACAAGCTCTTCCGGCCGGACCTCGCCGCGCCGACACGCGCTGACTTCGAGGAAGCCGCATTGACGCTCAACACCTTGCCGGTGCCGGCGCTCGAATCATCCGACATCACCGAAGCCGTGCTCTACCTCGTCGGAGACAGCGGACGCTATGTCACGGGAACCACACACACCGTCGACGCGGGTGGTCAGCTCTAGCCGACGGCTCGAGCCCATAACACTTGAAGGGAATCTCAATAGGTTTTGTCAAGCACGGCTGCGGGCCGTTCCGTCTGGCTGAGCCGGAGGCGATGCAGATACGAAGGACCTGTATGCGAGCACATGCCGCCAAACTGGGAGATAGATCTGCCCCTCCACACGCCGCCTGACGGGCAAGTTCACTCTCCGCTCCGGAATAACCGCTTCCGAGTACTTCGACAAATACTTATTCGAAACCGACCCGGATCTTCTACGTCGCATCGCCGACAGCATGGCCCCGTTGGTTCCACAACACACCGAAATACTCGGCGGACTGGAAATGGGCGGTATCCCGATCGTCACTATGCTCAGCCAGGCAACCGGTCTACCGGCGGTCTTTATCCGTAAGGAACCGAAGTCGTACGGAACCAACAAGCTGGCAGAGGGAATCGACGTCGCAGGGAAGACTGTCACCCTGGTCGAAGATGTCATCACCACTGGCGGTGCGGTCAGGAACGCAGCTCTCGCCCTTCGGGAGCTGGGCGCTGATGTTTCGGTAGTTCTGTGCGCGATCGGTATTCACCAAAGAGTTCTTGGATTCGACACTCGATCACTAAGGTGACGGATTCACGAAATTCTCACCGCAGCTCACGTCTAGCGCGAACCATGCGATAAAGAACGTGCAAACGAAGAGACCCGCCTCTACTGTGATCCGATGGCATCGATCAAGAAGATTCAAGTCACCTTCGACTGTGAGGAGCCTGAGCGCGTAGCGGAATTCTGGTGCGAAGTATTAGGTTACGAGCGCAACGGATCGGGATGTATCGATCCCTCGGGTATAGGTCCGCGCCTGTACTTTCAGCGCGTTCCTGAAAACAAGGTTGTCAAGAATCGACTACATATCGACGTGCGAGTCGGTACGGGACTCGTGGGCGAAGAACGCGTGGCCGCGCTCGAATCCGAATGCGCACGATTGATCGCACTCGGTGCGGTACGTGTGCGACTACTGCGCGCCGATGGCTACAACGAGTCATGCCTCGTAATGCAAGATGTCGAAGGTAATGAGTTCTGTCTCGATTGAGTCACTGCTCACATCGCACCCGCACCAGTCGACGGGTGTCCCTGCCGCATAGCGACAAAGCTTGATACGGCTTACGAATGGACGCGGGCCAGAACACAGTCCATTCGGGTCTGTTACTGATCGCTTCAGAAGTTATCTACGCGGCCAATGCGGCAGTTGGTCCTGGCAAATAGACCACTTTGTCACGGACCATCGCCCACAACACATTCAACCGCCGCCGCGCGAGAACAAGGACGGCTTGGGTATGACGGCGCATCCGCGCCTGATCTCGCCGAAGTCATCGCGCGCACGGGCTGTGAGTTCCAGGCACGTGGTTGTCCCGAGGAGTGAACTCTGATCCCAGGCGTGGACGGACACCTCGACGTAGCACCCGCCCCATCTGCCGATGAACGCCAGGTAGCCGTCGTCCGGCACGATGAATTCGGCAGCCAACCGCTCACGTGCTTCTGCTTCGGGAATGGGCCGTCCCGACCATAGGCTGCGGCCGCGACGTCAATGCGTTCGATCTGAGAGTTGGAGAACTCCCGAAGCGACACCGATTGTCCTCCTCTCGGACTGAGGCAAGCCTCGTCTCTGGTACGAATCTCCGGACCGCAGTGTGGCCGGCGAGCAAATGCTTACCGGCCACACTACTTTCGACGGAAACTCAGACCAACGCGAAAGCAGCAAATGCTCCCAGTGCGATCAGTGCGGCGCCCGTGATGCTCTGCACCCGACGGTCTACGACGCACATGACCGAGAGGAAACCGGGCATCGAGCCACCGCGATTGGTGTGCACGATTGCCGCGAGGCTGGGCATGCAGCGGCCGAGGGAGACAACGGTGAACAGTGCAGCGCCGAGAGCCGGTGAGCCCGAGGCGATAACACCGAGTGCAAGGAGGTAGTACGCACTCGAGCGGATGAAGATCAGGAATCCGGGCCCGATGATAGCGCCGAAAATCAGTGAGACCTTCCACGGCGCCATGGTGCGCCGCAGATGGCGCGGAAGCTGTTGGCGCCGCATCGGAGTCGGCATCGTGAGAACACCCAACTCGTGCAGACCGTACGCAAGTGCCACAACAGCCCAGGCGCCCAACGCCCAGCCGATCGGAATGAAACCGGACACCGCCGCGCCGAGAGCGCCGATCAGGGCGCCGGTGACGGCACCTGTCGTGACGGAACCCAGTGCATGCCAACCGAGTCGGCGTACCGGAGTTGACGATCCCTTACGGTCAGCTTGCTTCGGAGCGGCAACAACTCCGGCAACCGACATTCCGCAGGTCGACCAGTTGGCGGCCAGTGAGGTGACCAGTCCGGCTCCGACAACCGCAGTGGTCAAAGCTGTTGTCGCAGAAGGTGCGGCCACGAGTGCAATGCCGGCACCCGCCGCAGCACCTGCGGCGATGAGGCTGGCGCGAGTAGCCGTGCCGACTGAGCCTTGAAGGGTCGGCCGAATGTCAGGGACATCGGTCTGGAGTGGGCCGTGTGAGAGAACGGTAGTCATCAGATCCTCCAAAATGTATGTAGTTCACGAAAAATGATGAGCCAGTAGTCACAACACTGTGATGACTCCGATCATGTACGGGTGCACGGAGCACGAGTACTCGTAGACGCCGGCGCTCTCGAACGTGTGCCGGAAGGTGCCATCTCCGGTGATGCCACTGTCGAACAGTCCGGGTGATTCCACATGATGCAGAAGTCCGCCGTCGTCGAAACGCCACTCGACGGTGCCGCCATGTTCAACGGTGAGGTCCATCGGACTGAACTGAACATTGCTGATCTCGACCACGACGTCGGGGGCGGGACCTTCTGTGCCGCACGCGGGAACACACGTTGCCGCGACGGCAAGGCTGAAGCCGGCGATCCACCTCCTCACTATTGAACGATCACGGTGCCGACCATCATCGGATGGGGCGTGCAGTGGTAGGTGAAGGTACCGGCGTCGTCGAACGTGAACGAGAAGGTTCCCTCGGTGAGCAACTCGCTCTTCAGTTTCCCTTCGAGCTCACCGTTACCGACCACGTCGTGGGGGAGTCCGCCGTCGTCGAACTTCCACTCGACGGTCTGGCCCTTCTCGATGGTGACCGACGCCGGTGTGTAGGCCATGTTCTTCACCTCGATCACGACGGCGGGTTCGTCCGACGCCGAACTGTCGCTGCTGCAGGCGGTGAGACTCAAAGCCGCACAAGCGGCGAGGAAAGCGGGAACGAGCTTCTTCATGAGAGGTCCTCTCGATTCTTCTTACTTGTCAGCGGACGTAACGCAGATTTGCCGTCATTCCGGCTTCGAAGTGGTAGGCATTGTGGCAGTGGAACATCCACTCGCCGGGGTTGTCGGCGTCGAACTCGATGGCGAGTTCGCTGCCTGGTAGCACGTTGACGGTGTCACGGCGAAGCCCGCCGTAATCCGGTACCGCAAAGGTGTGGCCGTGAGTGTGCATGGGATGCCACATGGTGGACGTGTTCTTCATCGTGATCCGAACGCGTTCACCCTGTTTCATCACGAGTTTGCCCGCATCGGCACCGGCCATACCCCACACGTAACGATCTCCGGCTTGGATCAACTCGATGTGGTAGTCGCGATCGGGTGACTTCGTCTCGAGGCGTGTGGATGCCGCGGGACGGAGAGCGCTTTCGAGCACCAAACGGCCACCCAACTCCGAGATCACACCACCCACATCCGGATTCGAGAGTGCCAACGCGTCGGTGCTGCGCAGGACGGTCGACGCGTATCCGTCGCGGCCCTCGACCTTGGCGACCACCGGCCATGTTCCCGACTTGACCGTCACGAGTACGTCGTAGCGCTGAGCCATTCCGACGATGATGGCGTCGGCGGGAGTCGGCTCCACGTCGAAGCCATCGGTGGCTACGATCGTCATCTCATGCCCGGCCACGGCAAACCGGTACGGAGTTTCGGCCGCCGCGTTGATGATTCGTAGTCGCAGAGTCGAACCGGGCGCAGCGGTCACCACAGCTGGATCGTTGGGCGGTCGCCCGTTGATCAAGTGCAATGGATACGCGATGTGTTGTGTCATGCCGCCCAAAGGCTCGGACGAACCATGGCCGGCGCTCACCAACTGCTGCGCAACTGCCATGTCACCTTCGGTGTGCTCAACGGGTGTTGATGCGGCTCCGCCGTGGCCGCCGTGGCCGCCGGCAATTGCCGGATTGAGTGCCATCAGTATGGAATCCGGTGTGGTACCCAATCCGTCGATCCAGTCGTCGAGTACCAGAACGGCATCGGCGTCGGCCCCACTGGAGTCGTTCGGGTCCTCGACGATCATGGCGCCGAAGAGTCCGCGGTCTGCCTGTAGTCCGCTGTGCGAGTGGTACCAGTACGTTCCCGGATCCGGGGCGACGAAGTTGTAGTCGAAGGTCGAAGCCGCCGCGATGGGAGCCTGCGTGGTGGGTGCCGCGCCGTCCATGTCGTTGCGGATTCGAATTCCGTGCCAGTGCAGCGTGGTTTCGGCATCGAGGTTGTTCTGGACGGAGACGTTCACCCGGTCACCGGATTTCAGCCGAAGTTCCGGAGCGACAGCAGCGCCACCGTACGTCCATGTGTCCACGAGGCGTCCGCCGAGATCAACCGTCGAGAATCCGGCTGCCAAGGCAAACGCGGCGGTGGTTCCGTTCCAGGCTCGTGCCGACTCTGCAGCAGCAACTTCGGGGTCGGTGGGCATGATGAAGTCGAGATCGGTCAGCGGCGTCGGAGTTGCTGCAGTGGAACTGCATCCGGCGATCGTTCCCACGGCGCCGAGCCCGATTGCCCCGGCGCCGAGTGCTCCCAGACTCAGGAAGCGGCGCCGGCCCATCACTACACCGGATCCGGGACGACTCATCGAAGTACTTCTGGTGTGATCAACCCGGTGACATCACCGACATTGCCCGAGATATCCACGGAACTGACCTGCTCACCGGTGGTTGCGTTGTAGCCCACGATCTTCTGCGGAGCGGAGCCTTCTACCTCCGGTCCGGTGCCGAGCACGTAGTACGTTGCACCGTCAACTGAGAAGGCGGTGCTTCCGATATCGGTGAGGCCGAGGTCGGCCAGAGAAAGACTCTTGATCGGGGCGAACGTAGCCGCGTCGAAGAGATCGATCTTCACGATCGAACCACCGCGAGCGGAGTCCGGGTGAATTGCGCTGTCGGTGTATTCGATTGCCAGACGCGTTGCATCCGCATTGATGAGGTTCTCGGAGAAGCGTCCGGAATCCTGGCCCGCATTTCCGATGGGCTTGACGGCTTCCTTGGGTAGTCCGTTCGAGAAGTCGAAGACGAAGACGTCACCGTTCTCGCTGACCAACAACGCTTTCTGTGCGTCGGCCGCCCACGTCACCTTGCGAGTGGAGACGAAGTCGTCGGGCAAGACCTTGGATCGGGCGGTCTCGGTGGGGACTCCGTCGTCGCTGATTGTGACCTGAAGCAGCTCGCGGGTGTCCTCGCACACGCTGTAAAGCTCGTGTCCGACCATCCAGGTGAACGGTCCACATCCGACGATCTGGAGGGCGCCGGTCGCCTCCTGCTTCTCCAAGTCGACAACACGGATGCCGTACAAGCCGTCGTCCCAAGTGACAAAGAACTTGCCGTCGGAGGTGACGGCATTGGAGCCGGCACGCGAATGCACGCGTGCGACATCCGGCAGCATGACCTCGGCCGGCTCCAGCAGGTTGCCGGAGTAGGTGCTGACCGTGAAATCGGCTGCCCCACGCGAACCTCGGGGACGCCACACTTCGGCGGCGAGCACCGCTGGGTCATCGTCGGAGTCCCCGACAAATCCGTGGATGACGGGATCCCAGATGCCGGGTCCGACTGTGATACGGCTCTCGGCCACACCGGTTTTCGGATCGATGACGTTGACGCTGAGCTCGAGCTGACCGAATCCACCTTCGACGCCGAGGAGTCGGTCAGCGGCAATCGGAACGATCGACCCGACGTGCAGGGGTTCGGGAATGGTGTCACCGATTTCCTGATCGTCGTGACCGAGCGAAATGCCCTCACCCGGAGCGGTGAACGGGACGGTGGGATAGGTGACATCACCTGCGCTGGACGGTTCGTCGTTGTCGGACGAACTGCAACCGGCCAGTGCGAGCACAACGGTGAGAGGCAGTATTGCGACGGCGGGACGGGCGAGCTTTCGGATTCGTGAACTGCTCATGATCCGGCACCGACCTTGGGGCGTGCAGCCGGACGGGTCTGGCAGTCCTCACCGATGATGGGAGCCATGGTGCAGGTGTACGCCTGCGATTCGTCGGAGACACACCAGATGATTTCCTGGTCGTAGCTGCCGGAAACCGGGTTGTACATCACTGCCTGCATGTCCGGCTCGCCGCAGAAGGCGTTGGAACACGAAGGCGCACCGCAGCAGTCGTAGTACGCGATCAGATAGGTCTTTCCGGTATCGGGATTGGTGCAGCAGCCAACCCAGAACTCGGCGCCTGGCTTACTGCCGGGCGCGCACGTGGTGACACCGCCGCCGTTGCAGGCAGCGCAGGATGTGCCGTCCATGTTGCACCAGCGCCAGTATTCACATTCCGCGGGATCCTTGCCGTCGTACACGGGAACAAGCGGTTCCGGGCCCGGTGCCGGAGCGGGAGGCGCGGCTTCTTGAGCAAACGCGGTACGAGTGACGGGCAAGGTGCTGATCAGCGCTACGCCGGATACTCCCATGGTCCACTTGCCGATTCGGCTGATCATCGACCGCCGCGAGACGCGTTCGGAGAGCTTGCGGCCGGTGCGGCTGGTCAGTGAACCACCTTGGCCTGCCATCCATTCGGCCTGCGCTTGAACGGTTGCCTCGTCTACCGGATATCGGTTCTCTGTCATGTTGTGCTGTGGAAACGCATTGTCGTCCAACAAATTTCTCCTGATTCGTGAAGAGGAACGAGCAGAACTCAGGGTGATCAGGCCGCGCTGCCCGACTTAGCCTGCGCATGAAGGTGCTGGAGTGAGGGGGTGCCGGACTCGAGTGCGTTGAGCAGGCTCTCGACCTGAGCCATGTGGTTGCACAGGCCCTTGCCGCGAATCTTGCCGTGCTCGTCGAGAATCACGCCGTACGGAGTGGTGCCCACCTGGTAGGCGATGCCGACGTCACGAGCGTCGATGTAGCTGAGCTCGGAACCGATGCCGCTGCCGGCCAAGAACTCTCGGTGTTCCTCGGGGGTTCCGTCGGAGATGATGACAACGTCGAGGTCGGATTCGGCTCGGGCCATTGCCCGCACGCCGGGAAGCAGGCTCTTGCAGGTCGAGCAACTCGGTGCTGTGAACAGCAGGAGCTGAGCCTTGTCTCGATGACCACCAACTCCGACGGTTCGACCTTCCTGGTCGATCAAACCGGCAAACGACGGCCCAACCTGTTCGACCTTGGGACCGGTATCCATCATTCGGGCACCGAGTGGTCCGAGACGCACCTGCACACGGCCGATTTCACGGGCGAGAGCGAGAACCATCAAGAACAGTACGGCCACGGCGATCACGAGAATCACGGTCGCTACGAGTAGAAAAGTAGTCATCGTCGAAGTCCTGCCTTTGCGCAGTCGGTGAATAGGGAGAAGGTCAAACGCCGTACCGAGACGTGGCGCCGGCGGCACGCAGTCGGACGGAAGCACTCGAGAGGTAGTCGTCGACGGGGCGCTTGCCGAAATGAACGACGGATCGGATCTGTGCGATGGCGACGCCGGCCAGCACCAGGAGGAGTGCGAGGGTGGCAGCTGTTGCTTGCGCGCCCGCGCCCGCGGCGCTGCCGATTGCCAGGATGGAGAGTGACGCAGCGGCAAGGATTCCGGCACGTACCGCGTGGAACCATCCGATACGCGGGATCTCGCCGATGCCGAATGCGAAGCAACCACAGTCGAGGTCGCGTCGTCCGCGAGCAAGGTTGACGACAAGGCCGACAAAGAACGACGCGAACATGAGTGCGGCAACCCCGGCCGCCCACTGCCGGGCGATGCCGGTCACGAGAAGTGCGCCCGCCACGGTCTCGGCGATGGGAAGTGCCCGGGCAACCGGTCCTTCGAGCCCGCTCGGAAGGACTTTGTATCCACGTACCGAACGCAGAACACCGTCGTAGTCCGTCAGCTTGGGGATGCCGGCGAGCAGTAGGACAAACCCGATGATCGCCGATACGGCAGCGATGGTGAAGTCCATGATTCCTCCCTTTCAGGTCGGCAAGCGCTGGTGTGTGGGACACATCCTGTACTGGTGATGCGGCGAACATGCTTCGGTGTCGATACGTCCGGGGGATACGCAACTGGGAATGCGCACCGCCGGTGAGAATCGATATTTGTGCAGGTCAGTAGGTTTCTTCGGCACGGGATCGACATGGTTCGGAGCTGTGGCAGGGCCAGCGGGCGAGACCTCGAGCGCGCGGATTCCCACTTGGATCGTCACTGCGCGCCACGGTGGAAACTGCCCGGAAACAAATGCGGACTAACTTGACCGAAATCGGTGAATCGGATATCGGACGGACGGTGAGACATGGCCGTGACGGCGGCGTTGCGCGCGGCACTCGCGCGGGCACAGAGTGCGGATCAGGACGGCGAGCCGGTGTACTCGCCGTTGCGCGGTCTGGGTCGGCGGCGGCTGACGCCGATCGATCTTCTCGGACAGTCGTTGTCGACCATCGCACCGGCTACGGGAATGGTGTTCATCGCATTGTGGATGATCACGTACAGCCCTGGGTACGCAGGTTTGGCCGCCATCGCCGCGACAACGTCGGCAGTTTTTCTGGTTGCGCTCTGCATCACGCATTTCACCCGCAGGCTGGCGGCGGCTGGTTCGCTCTACAGCTTTGTCTTCCAAGGTACCGGAACCCGAAGTGCGCTTTTAGTCGGAGCCGCGTTGGTCGTCGGGTATCTCGGTATCTCGATATCGGTGTTGGCCCAGGCGGTTCCCAGTCTGCTGGATACGATTTCGCTCATCGGCACCGATGTAGGCGGGCCGTTTTCGACGGTAGTCGTGACTGTACTGATCGCCCTCATCGTTGCGTGGATCGCGGTGCGTGGAGTTCGGTTTGCGACCCGCGCGATTCTGGTGATCGAAAGCTGTTCGTTGATCTTGATCATCGCGGTGATGCTGGCAACCCGTACCGATACGACAACCACCGTGTCATTGCCGAATCAGTCTTTGAGCGTGGTGCCTTTTCTGGCGATGTTGACTGTTCTGAGTATGGCCGGATTCGAGAGTGCAGCATTCTTCGGTCCAGAGGCCAAGCGCCCGTTGATCACCGTCACACGCACAGTGCTGATTTCGCCGATCATCTGCGGGCTACTATTCGTCTTTGCCGCGTGGGCGGCGATGACGGGGCATGGCGCAACCATCGTCGGGGCGTACTTCCAGGGGACGGCATCCGGTGCCAGCGCCGGGGTGGTTCTGGCCGTCAAGGTCGGTATGACGTGCTCGTGGCTGGCATGCACTCTCGGCTGCGCGCAAGCGGGTTCGCGGTTGTTGTACTCCATGGGCGTCGAACGGGTGCTGCCGTCATCGCTCGCCCGGATGCACCGTCGATTCCGAACCCCTTACATTGCGGTCCTCGCGTTTGTCTCCGTCAGCACAGTCGGCGTTCTTCTGTTCTCCGATGCGGTGAGAGATGATTCGGGTTCTTTCGACGGAGTGGTGGAAATTGCCCTCGTGTGCGCGTACACGTTGGTGGCCTTTGCGTCCTGGAAGTTCTTGAACCGAATCGGCGAGCACACAGCGGTGACGCGTGTGTGCACGTTGTCGGTCAGCGTCGCCGGGGCCGGTTTGCTTGTGTACATCATTCTCGACGGTGCCGTCCACGGAATCTGGGCGCTACCGTGTGCCGCTGGAGCGCTTGCCGCATCCGGAGTGATCTGGAGTGCAATTCTCCGGCGGGTGCGGCCTGAGAGTCTCACGGCGGTAGGAGCTTTCGACAGCCTTGAAACTGCGGACCTCCTGCCTGGGGCCGGAACACTCCTTATCGGCGACGACGGTCGACGACGCCTGGTGCCGGATCGTTCTGCCGCGGACCGCGACCTACCGGAGTGGGGCGAGTGAGCGCCGACCGCGCCACCACCGGCACCAGAGTCGGCAAACAGACCAGCGAAGAATCGCACTTCAGCGGGCAGCAACCCAAAGCGGTTCAGAAAGCGCTCGGGATGCTCGAGGCGGTTGCGCATCTAGGACCGGGAACAACCGCGAAGGAGATCGCCACTTTCGCGGGAGTTCCATCGGCCACGGCGTATCGGATGCTGAATCTGTTGGTGGCAGAGGGTTTTCTCGTGCGGGTACCTGACCTGTCCGGCTTTGCGTTGGGGCGTCGGACGGCTGAGTTGTCGCATGCCGCAACAACGAGTGGCCCGGCGCCGTCGCTGCACGAACAAGTCGAAGACATGCGTACCCACACGAGATACGGATTGCATGTTGCGTCGTTCAACGCCGGGCGACTCCGATTCATCGACAAGGACCCTGATCACGAGATCATCGGGATAACCACGCTTTCGAAGAACATCCATGCAAATGCGCTGGGCAAACTTCTGTTGGCCTACGACGAGCGGCTCGTTGTCGATTTGGAACTACGTCGACTCACCGAATTCACGATCGATGATCGTGCCATGCTGGCCGAGCAGTTGCGTTCGGTTCGATTGCAGGGGTTCGCGTTCGAGAATCAGGAATCCCGGCTCGGGCGGTCGGCGTTAGCGGTGCCCATTCGCGATCATGCCGACCTGGTCGCCGGCGGATTGTGTATCCAGGGTTCGTGCGAACGTGTCACTGTGGAGGATCGAGAGTTGGTGGGCTTTCTCCTCGATTGCGCGCGGCGTCTGACCGGGCTGATCTGAGATGTCAGCGTAGACGGGTGGGTAGTCCCGCGGTCATCAAGACAACCGACTCGGACGCATCGGCGATCCGGGCGTTCAGTAGGCCGAGCAGGTCCCGAAAGAGACGACCGGACTTGGTTTCCGGAACAACTCCACTGCCGACTTCGTTGGTGACTGCAATGATCGGGACGGGGCAGGACTTCCAGGCCGCTAGCAACTGATCGATGTCTTCGCGAACCGCAGCGGTGTTGCCGTCCAGCCAGGCATCGTGGCGATTCATCCGTGCGGTCAGCCAGGTACCCAGGCAGTCGAGCAGGATGGGGTCGCTTGCGCCGGAGAGTATTTCGATTACATCGACGGTTTCGAGCGTTGCCCAGGTTGCCGGCCGCCGCGCGCGATGTGACGCTACCCTTTCCGTCCAGTCGGGATCGTCGTCATGCGGATCTCCGGTGGCGATGTATGTGACGTGCCGGTATCCGGACAGTAATGCTTCGGCGTAGGTGGACTTGCCCGCCCGGGCGCCACCGGTAACCAGAGTTCGGCCACGCGCGCGGGAGCCGATGCGCAGCACTGTGCCGTCGAGAACGGTTCGTGCGCCGCACTGTTCTAGTGCTGTCGAGAGTTCGTGTGCGAGCGGGTTGTGGTGGCCGAGGTGGACGGCCACGATGTCGGTTCTGTCTGTGACCGCGCCGATTTCGCGCAGTGTGGCGACCGTCCGGGCGAAGCTGGGCAGATCGTGGTGCCCGGTGCCATGATCGGTCTTGAATCCGAAGGTTTCCTCGAGGAATAGGGCGTCGAACGAGGCGTTTGCGAGCTCGGCGATTGTCGACGGTGCGAGGGGCCCGGTGTCGGTGGCCCAGAAGATGCGGGCGCCGGCTTGGTCGGTGATGTCGTAGAGCAGGGTCGGAACTTCGTGTGTTGCTTCGAGAGCACGAACGTCATAGGTACCCAGTGTGATCGATTGGCCGGCGACAAGCGGTGTGAAGGTGACCGGGTCGTGTGGCCCCACCCAGTCGCGGCAGAGATCAAGGGCGTCAGGAGGTCCGAGTACCTGCAGTGGTTCGGTGCGATCGGCCCATGACCGGAAGAGCAGCGCCATCGGGCCGAGATGATCGGGATGCGAGTGAGTGAGCAGGATGTGTTCGACTCCGGCAAGGGTGCGGCCGGATCGCGAAGCGGCGCGTGGTACTTCGGGGCCGCAGTCGAGCAGGATTCGATTGTCCAGCAGGGCCGCTGTGTGCCCTCGAACCGTGCCGCTTGCCAGTGCGGCGGTGCAGGATGTGCACTCGCAGAAGGGGTTGGGCCAACCGTCGGCGGCGCCGGTACCCAGCATCAGCAGTTCCATCAGCGGCCGTCCTTCTCGCGGATCGGTACCACGACGGGTCCGCTCGGTCGATCGAGAACCTCGACGCGGGCGCCGTAGATCTCGCCGAGGAGGTCGGAACGTAGAACGTCGGCCGGTGGTCCGTCTGCCACCACGCGGCCCCGATCGAGCAAGACGATGCGCGATCCGTACTGCCCCGCGAGAGTGAGATCGTGCATCGCGGCAATCACGGTGATGTTGTCCGACAAGCGCATTGCCTCCACAAGATCGAGGACCTGCTGCTGGTGTCCGATGTCGAGGGCGCTGGTGGGCTCGTCGAGGAGCAGCACTTTCGGTTCCTGCGCGAGCGCTCGGGCCAGCACTACTCGCTGCAATTCACCGCCGGACAGTTCGGTAGCCCGGCGATCGGCAAATTCAGTGAGGTCCAGGCGCTGAATGACGTTGTTGATCACCATGCGATCGGCGGCGGTCTCCGTGCCGAAGCGTCGCAGATACGGAGTTCGGCCGAGCGCGACAAGTTCGGTGACCGTTGCGCCTTCCGGCACTACTGGCCGTTGTGGCATCAGCGCGACAACTTGAGACATGGCTTTGCGACCGGCATCTCGAGGGTTACGGCCGGAGACGGTGAGTTGGCCGGCAGACGGAATCAACCCGGCGAGCGCATGCATCAGCGTGGTTTTCCCGGCGCCGTTCGGTCCCACGACGGCAACCCATTCACCCTCTGCAACGTCGAGTCCGATGCCGTCGACAACGTTGTTGCCGCCCAGGACAACCCGAAGGTCCTGGCAGTGAACGGCAAACTCGGTCATGCCGACACCCGACTGCGGCGTAGGACGAGCAGGAAGAACGGGGCGCCGATCATGGCTGTCACAACGCCGATGGGAAGTTCGGCGGGGGACATCAATGATCGGGCGGCAACGTCGGTGAGGACGAGGAACGCTGCGCCCAGCATCAGCGACAGCGGGAGAAGCAGTCGGTGCGAAGGTCCTGCGACCAGTCGAACGGCATGGGGAACAACAATTCCCACAAAGCCGATGAGGCCGCTGGCACTGACCACTGCTGCTGTTCCGAGAGTTGCCGCAAGAACCAGGACGAGTCGAGAGCGGGCGGGATCCACACCGAGACTGGCTGCCTCCACGTCGCCAACTGCCATGACGTCGAGTACTCGACGGTGAATCAGGATGACTGCCGAGGCCACAATCACGTACGGCAGCACAACAAGAACTTCCGACCAACCGTCCGTCGACAGACCGCCGAGCAACCACGAATAGACCTCGCGCAGTGAATCGTCGAACCGTTGCTGCACAAAAGTTTGCGCGGCATTGGTGAACGCGGCCACCGCAACGCCGGCCAGAATGATGACGACCGCGTTCTGGGCGCCGCCGATACTGCGGCCCAGAGCGTACGTGATGAACACGGCTAGAACGCCACCGACAAAGGCAGCCATGGGGATTCCGAACATTCCCACAGCCCCGCCGGAGACGATAGCCAACGTTGCGCCAAGTCCGGCACCACTGGACACTCCCAGAAGATACGGATCGGCCAACGGATTTCGGAACACACCCTGATATGCGGCTCCCGCAACGGCCAGCATCGCGCC
The DNA here is from genome assembly GCF_002300185.1 of Rhodococcus sp. ACPA4. NCBI lineage: Bacteria > Bacillati > Actinomycetota > Actinomycetes > Mycobacteriales > Nocardiaceae > Rhodococcus > Rhodococcus sp. ACPA4. Next base: position 3,957,392 of record NZ_NSDY01000001.1, on the reverse strand, counting down.
CACCAAGGCACCCAGGACTACGCGGGGAAGTCGGATCTGCCAGAGAATTGCCTGCTGTTGAACGGTCAGCCCGGAATCGATATCGACGCCCGGAATCCCGTCGAGCAGTTCGAGAATGACCCGATCAGGGGTAAGGCCTGCCGGTCCCACCAGAACGCCGATCAACAGTGACACGCATAAAATGAGTGCGGCACCGACCAGCGCGGTGGTTCGATGGTTCGCGAGACCGGCTTTGTGCATCAGAGAACTCAGGCCGTCGGAACCTGCGCCACGATCGCGGCAACAGCTTTCACCTGGTCGGTGACGCGGGGTCCCCATCGACTGGACAGGTCTTCGTCGAGTACGTGGATCTGGTTGCCGGTCACAGCCTTCATCCCGTTCCAACCGGGGCGCGCTGCAACAGCTTCCGCGGTGACACCGCAGCACTGCGAGTCCGCCAGGAAGATCAGATCAGGGTTGGCCTGAACCACGAACTCGGCCGAAAGCTGCGGGTAATCGCCCTGAGCGGCTGCGTCGGCGATGCTCTTCATGCCGAACAGACCGTAGATCTGGCCGATGAAACTTGTGCTCGTCACCGTGTAGAGCGAGGAGTCGAGTTCGTGGAAGTACGTGAGGGGCTGCTCGCGGGCCGGAACGCTGGCCACCGCTGCGTCGATTTCGGTGCGCATGTCACTGACCACCTCGGCACCCTCTTCCTCGTGGCCGGTTGCGATCGCGACGCGCTCGATCTGTGCGTAGACGTCGTCGATGCTCGTTGCCGCCGGCAGAAGGAGAGTCGGCACCTTTGCCTTCTGAAGCCCGGACACGAGGTCGTTCATGTCGTCGGATGCAATAACCAGATCCGGTGCGTAGCCGAGGATGGCTTCGACGTTGGGCGAGAAGCCGGACAGGTCGGTGACCGGGATACCGGCCGGGTAGTCGGACTGGTTGTCGACGGCCTTGACCTGATCGCCCGCGCCAACAGCCCACAGTGTCTCGGTAGCGCTGGGGCTGAGTGAGACGATCGACGTCGGACGCGCCGCGATCGTGATGTCGGTGCCAGAACCGGTGGGACCGGATTCCACCGTCACAGGGAATGAGCCGTCGGAGACCGCTGACGTGGTGGGGGCGTCGGAGGTGGTGGAACTGCTGCAGGCACCGGCCAACAGCGCCGTACTCACCGCCAGTGCCGCGAAGATCGATCGGAACGTGCGTGTCGGCCGAATGTTCACAGCCACCCCTCCATCAGTGCGGAGAAAGTCGCCATGCGGCGCGGCCGGAGGGCTGGGCTGCACGAGCGTCCTTCGTCCGAGGACCATCGTGTCGCCACGAGGCTGGGTGACCTGACTCGTTCATCCGTGGGTACACGGACAACTTCACAGTTGCGTCGACAGTGCCGGGCTTTCACCGGACTTCACAAGCAGCGTGGCACCCCGGAAACCCGGGGCATTTGCACTTTACAGGGGCGGCCGCTCTTGACTCGAGCGGCAAAGGCACGGTAAATATCTATTCCACTAATGAACTAGTGAAAGGGTTCGGATGATCGACTTCCGTATCGACCGCCGATCCGGCATTCCCACCTACGTGCAATTGGTCGTCCAGGTGAAGCAGGCACTACGGCTCGGTGACCTACAGGTCGGTGACCGTCTGCCTACCGCCAAGGATGTTGTGGGGGCTCTTGCCATCAACCCCAACACTGTTCTGAAGGCTTACAAGGAACTCGAGCGCGACGGTCTTGTTGCGCCGCGGCCGGGGTTGGGGACGTTCGTGACCAAGTCGCTCGCGAAGCCGGGAATGGCGGAGAACTCCGCTCTGCGGGCAGAGCTTTCTCGATGGGTGCGTGACGCAGTGGCGGCGGGCCTCGAGCGCACGGATATCGAGGCACTGGTCGACATGGAACTCGAGCGTGAGTTCGTCAAATCTGATTCGTCCGAGAGTGAGGGGGAGACATCGTGACCGAGCAAGAATCAGCGCTCACCATGGCTGACGTGGACAAGCGCTTCGGGCGCAAGAAGGTGCTCGACGCATGCACCTTCGAAGTCGAGGCAGGGAGCATCACCGCGCTTGTCGGCGTCAACGGCGCCGGCAAGTCGACACTCATGTCCTTGGCAGTGGGATTGACGACGCCGGATCACGGCGCGATTTCCGTACTCGGCGCCGCTCCGAGTCGTGACGGCATCAGCCCGGGCCTGGCCTATCTGGCCCAGCATAAACCGCTGTACCCGAAATTCACTGTCGCGGAACTACTTCGGTTCGGCGCCTACACCAATGACAGCTGGGATGCGAAGTACGCGCTTGCCTTGGTGGAACGTGCGGACATTCCGCTCGATGCGAAGGCCAAGACGCTCTCTCCCGGTCAACGAACCAGGGTGGCACTGGCTTTGGCGCTCGGACGTAGGCCGAAGCTGTTGCTTCTCGACGAACCGTTGGCAGATCTGGATCCCCTTGCCAGGCGGTCTGTCGCCACCTCGCTGCTCGAAGATGTCGCAGAGCACGGCACAACCGTCTTATTGTCTTCACACATCATTTCCGAATTGGCAGATATTTCGGATCGGTTACTTCTTCTCGGCGACGGCAATGCTCGACTCTCCGGATCGTTGGATGAATTGGTCTCAGCCCATTACGTATTGGTTGGTGATGGCGATCCGTCGGACGTGGTGGGTGGTGGCACTGTTGTTCACACCGATGTCGGGCTGCGCCGAAATTCCCACCTCGTGGCCGGTCGTCGACCGAATGAACTACCAGGTTGGACTGTCGACGATGCAACTCTGGACGACCTGGTGCTCGGGCATCTGAGTGCGGAAGCGAAGGTGTCGGCATGATCTGGGTTACCTGGCGGCACCATCGAACGTCGCTCATTGTCTCACTGGGAATCATTGCGGTGCTCGCGCTTACGGGCTTGGTCGGTGGTGCAATTATCAAGAGCGACGGCAGTGGCCGCCCCTTCGGATCGTTTTTCGGTTGTTTCGGCAACACAACGGCGATCTGTGCGGCTGAAACTGCTCTGACCGCGACCACTCTCATTGCAACGATGCTGCCGGTGTTCCTGGGAGCATTGGTTGGTGTAACAGTGTTTTCCCGGGATATCGAGCAGGGAACACATGTGTTGGGGCTTACCCAGTCGGTCAGCCGGGCTCGCTGGTTCTGGACCAGAGTGCTGGTTGTCTTTGTTCCGCTGACCGTCGCTGCTGCGTTGCTCGGTTTCGTGTTGGAGTGGACTCGGAGGCTGCCCGCCAACAGCAACTTCGCATTTGTTGCCGGCCGAGCGACATTCGTCGACCAACCGAACCTGTCGTATCCTTTCTTTCAGTCCAGCGGATTAGCCTTGGGTGCATACACATTCATGGCTCTGATTCTTGGCGCGGCTCTCGCGTTGCTGGTGCGGAGTTCGATCGGTGCAATGGCGCTGACTATGGTCGGCGTAGTTGGTGTACTGGTGATGTTTCAGTTTGTTGCCAGGCCGCACTACGCGCCGGTGGGGATCGAGAAGTCACCCCTGTCCGGGGGAAGAATTTACACGGCTGTTGAAGGTGCATTTGTTCCCGGACTGAATTGGGAAATCGAGCAGGGTTACGTCGATATCCAAGGCAATTTTGTGGACGTTCGCTACGACGAATGCACCTGGAGTGGATCGGACGACGGGAACGACCCGTACGAACAGCGGTCCGAGGAGACCGGCGCCCAGTACGACGTTCGTATGGAGGCGGTCTTGGCCCAGCAGGATCGGGACATGGAGGTCTGCTTGCACGAGCAAGGAGCAGACCACTACGAGGTCCGCTACCATTCGGCCGATCAGTTCCGCCGATTCCAGTTGACGGAAGCTGCTCTGACTCTCGTTCTTTCGGGACTGTTCTTGATCCCCGCGCTCTGGGGTCTACGACGCCTCAAGCCGTAATGCTCAGCCGGTGACCGGTGCGACGCTCAGCTGATTGATGTTCGCGCCGGTCATCGAGCAACCCTCGGTGGGGTAGGGGAGGAACACCGCATCGTAGGAGTTGGGCGGGTACACACGTAGTCCGGCGACGTCGGTGACACCACACTGGTCGGCCGGATAGTTCTCGACGTTGGTGGCGCGAACCAAGGCGGTTCCAGCGGAACCCGGTGCGAGGGAGACCGCAGATCCGGAGCCAGTGCGCGTTGCCGCTGCGCCCACCTCGCTGCCGTCTGCGCCGGTTACGTAGGAAACGCCGGGAAACCCGTCGAGGGTGCAGGTGCGCGTGCTGGTGTTGGTGAAGACCACCGGTAGTTCGGTGGAACCGGCGGCGCCGCTTGCCTGTCCGAGGGTGACGCTGAGTTCTGCGACCGTGCAGTTCTCAGGACTGACCTGTGTACTCGATGCTGCCGAGTGGGTCGCGTGCGTAGTTGTTGCCGGAGCCGGGCCGGGCGCTGCGGATGTCGGTAGCGCCGAGGTAGTGGTGGGAACAGTAGTGCTGGTGGCTGTGTCGGAGCTGTCGGATCCGCAACCGCTGACGAGGGCAATTGCGGTCAGCGGTGCTGCGAGCAGGACGATCCGACGTATTACTGTGGGATTCATGGTTCGCTCCTCCGGCCAGCCGACATGTGTGTCCGGTATATCCGAATCATGGCTGGGATGTGCGGGAATGCGGCAACTGAGTGCGCCATTTCACGCACCGAACGTGAGGAGATTCGATGCCGACAGTTCCGAACGCGAGGCCTGATCCCGACCCACATGACATCAAGCGCTGGCGACGCTATCTCGCCGACGAGCAGGCAGAAGCCGCGGTGTACCGCGACCTCGCAGGGCGGCGCACCGGTGAGGAACGCGAGATCCTCCTTGCGCTCGCCGAAGCTGAGGGTCGGCACGAGGCACACTGGCGTGCCCTCCTCGGCGAACACGTCGGAAAGCCGATGCCCGGCGACATACGCACTCGTATCCTCGGGTTCCTCGCCCGACGATTCGGCTCGGTTTTCGTTCTTGCGCTCGCTCAACGTGCAGAGACCCGATCGCCTTACCCGAACGACGCGGATGCAACTGCCTCGATGGGTGCCGACGAGAAGATCCACGAAGAAGTGGTGCGCGCGCTGGCAACTCGTGGGCGCAATCGGCTTTCGGGGACCTTCCGCGCGGCCGTGTTCGGCGCAAACGACGGTCTGGTGAGTAACTTGGCCCTGGTTCTCGGTATCAGTGGTAGTGGCGTCTCGAATCAGATCGTGTTGCTCACCGGCATGGCCGGACTGCTTGCAGGCGCACTGTCGATGGGTGCCGGTGAATACGTTTCCGTCCGCTCGCAACGTGAATTGTTGGAAGCGTCCACACCGGGTACCGAGGCGCGCGATGCCGTCGGATTGCTCGACGTCGACGCCAACGAGTTGGCTCTGGTGTACCGAGCCCGCGGTATGACGGCAGAGGAAGCCGAAGTGAGAGCGGCGGAGGTCCTGAAGCACAACAACTTCGGTGTGACAGATGTCGAAGACACTCACGAGTCTGTCGGCACCGGTTTGGGAGCTGCAGCCGCCAGCTTCTGTTTCTTTGCCTCCGGCGCAATCATTCCCGTGCTGCCGTACCTGTTCGGGCTGGAAGGTGTGACGGCCCTGATTGTGGCTTCGCTGCTGGTGGGTATTGCCCTTCTGGGCACCGGCGTTGTTGTCGGACTGCTCTCCGGCGGGCCGCCTTTCAAGCGGGCGCTCCGTCAGCTTGCCATCGGTTACGGCGCCGCGGCGGCAACATATCTACTCGGAATGCTGTTCGGGACATCGTTGTAGAGCACCGGCCTCGAGGCCGCACGATCTCGAGGCCGGCGTCACCAGCTCGCTACAGGTCTCGGGCCAGCGCTCGGCCTGCCGCGCGGCCCGAGAAGATGCAACCACCGAGGAAGGTTCCCTCCAAGGCGCTGTACCCGTGGACGCCACCGCCACCGAAGCCGGCAACCTCGCCAGCTGCATAGAGGCCGTCGAAGACGCTGCCATCGGCCTTGATCACTTGCGAGTCCAGATTGGTTTCCAAGCCGCCGAGCGTCTTTCGGGTGAGGAGGTGCAGGCGAACAGCGATCAGTGGGCCGTTCTTGGGGTCCAGGATCTTGTGCGGAGCAACGACGCGCACGATTTTGTCTGCCAGCAGATTACGGGCACCGTGGATGGCGGTGACCTGGAAGTCCTTGCTGTACTTGTTGTCTACCTCGCGGTCGCGGGCGATCATTTCGCGCTCGATGTCCTCGAAATCGAGTAGTGGCGTGTCGGTCAGGGCATTCATGCCGTCGACCAAGTCGCGAAGGTTGTTGCGCACCACGAAGTCCGCGCCCTTCTGCTTGAAGGCTTCGACAGGGCCGGGTGCACCCTTCTTGATGCGTTCGAGGAGGAGCTTGAAATCTCGATTGGTGAAGTCCGGATTCTGCTCCGATCCCGAGAGTGCAAACTCCTTCTCGATGATCTTCTGATCGAGGATGAACCACGTGTACTCGTGGCCGCTGTCGAGGATGTACTTGAAGGTGCCCATCGTGTCGAACCCGGGGAAGTTGGGTACCGGAAGACGCTTGCCGGTAGCGTCGAACCACATCGACGACGGTCCGGGGATGATGCGGATTCCGTGGTTGGGCCAGATGGGATTCCAGTTCTGGATGCCTTCTGTGTAGTGCCACATGCGGTCGCGGTTGACGATGTTTCCGCCCGCTGATTCGGTGATTTCGAGCATCCGTCCGTCGACGTGTGCGGGTACGCCGGTCAGCATGTGCTTCGGCGCCTTGCCGAGTCGTTCCGGCCAGTTCTTCTTCACCAGCTCGTAGTTGCCGCCGATTCCGCCGGAGGTCACCACGACGGCCTGTGCGGCGAACTCGAATTCGCCGACCGGGGTCCGGGAACTCTCAACTCCGCGAAGGTTGTTGGAAGGTTCCAGAACGGTGCCGCGGACGCCGGTGACAGCGCCGTCGGTGACCACCAGTTGATCGACCTGGTGGCGGTGCTTGAACGTGACCAGTCCGCGTTTCTGGGCGGCGATCACTCGGCTCAGGAACACGTCGACGACGCCGGGTCCGGTGCCCCAGGTGAGATGGAATCGCGGTACGGAATTGCCGTGTCCGAGAGCCATTCCGCGGCCGCGCTCGGCCCAGCCGACGTTGGGCATCAACCGAAGCCCCAAGTCGTGCAGGTACTGACGCTTGTCGCCGGCCGCGAATTCGACGTACGCCTTTGCCCATTGACGAGGCCAGTGGTCTTCGCGATCCCGATCGAAGGCCGCGGTACCCATCCAGTCCTGCATGGCGAGGTCGAGTGAGTCCTTGATGCCGAGTCGGCGTTGTTCCGGACTGTTGACGAGGAACAGTCCGCCGAGTGACCAGAACGCCTGAGCGCCGAGGTTGGCTGCATTTTCCTGTTCTACGACAAGGACTTTGCGTCCCGCCCGGGTCAGTTCGTACGTGGCGACAAGGCCGGCAAGCCCGGCCCCGACAACGATGACGTCGGCATGTTCGCTCATGGGGACTCCTCTGATGATGGGTGGGGCGGGATTGGTTCGGTGTAGGACAGCAGGATTCGAGTAAAGATGTCGAGGCGAAGGGCAAACGCGGCGTCGGTGTCGGGATCGACCAGGCACTGCACGCTGGTGCCGTCGTGAACGGCGACCAGGGCGCGCCCCAATGTGGTCGGATCTCCCACGATGCGCCGTCCGACGTCACCGAGTGCGGACTGCACCAGGGGAAGCAAAGTCTGGAGTATCGCGTCTTCGCGGTCGGCCACTGCAGTTCGCAGTGCATCGTTGCGGAGTGCGTGCGCCGTGAACTCGGCATTGATCCGGTACCACTGCGCGTCTACCGGGACTACGGAAACAATCCGTCCGACGACGGCAGTCATGTCGAGGGAGTCGGTACTGATTGCGGCGGTGGCTGACTTCAGGTCAGCGAGCATTGCGGCGGACTTTTGTTCCCACATGGCAAAAAACAGTTGGTCAAGGGAGTCGAAGTTGGAGTAGAAGGCGCCACGTGAGTATCCGCCTCGTTCGCAGATCTGCTCGACGGTTGCGTGTCCGAATCCCTGGTCGCCAAAAACCTCAGCGGCGGCGTCGAGAAGTCGTTGACGCGTTTGACCTCGACGTTTAGTGACACGTTTTGTAGGGGAGGTGTCAACATCCGTCATCGGTACCTCCTTGTGCTGGTTTCCTAAACGATACACGGATGTATCCGATGCGATCGCGTATCGATAAATTTGCCTTTGACCGGTGTTTCTATCCGTATCTAGAAAATTCACAAGATTAACGAATATCTGTATATGTGCGGTGGCTGACGGTAAGAATCATCGCGATTTCAACCCTGTTGCCGGGCGCGCTCGAACGGTCTAATGGAGTCTTTGCCCCTGTTTGTTGTTGTCGATCCGAAGGAACTGCCATGTCCTTGCGCTTCCACTGGTACCTGCCCACCTATGGCGATTCCCGGAATCTGATGGCCGGTGGCCACGGCAGTGGCATGTCCGGAGATCGACCGGCCACACTGAAGTACCTCAATCAGATCGGCGCCGCAGCCGAGGCCAACGGCTTCGAAGCAGTCCTCACTCCCACGGGAGCCTGGTGCGAGGATGCCTGGCTGACGACGGCGATGATGATCGACACCACCGAAACCCTGAAATTCCTTGTCGCTCTGCGGCCCGGCCTGACGAGTCCGACGTTGGCAGCTCAGATGGCAGCAACATTTCAGTGGCAATCAGGTGGACGGTTGCTCCTGAACGTCGTGACCGGCGGCGAGGACTACGAGCAGCGGACGTTCGGCGACTTCCTGGACAAGAATCAGCGTTACGCGCGTTGCGGCGAATACCTCGACGTCGTCCGTCAACTGTGGGCAGGCAACGGTCCGGTCGATTTCTCCGGCGAGTACGTCAGCGTGGAAAATGCTGAGCTGCATCGCCTTCCAGACCCGGTTCCGCCCGTCTTCTTCGGCGGATCGTCACCCGCTGCTGGAACCGTCGCTTCGCGCTTTGCCGATACCTACCTCACCTGGGGTGAAACACCATCTGCTGTTGCCGCGAAAATCGCGTGGATCAGGGACTTGGCGGAGATCCAGGGGCGGCGGCTCGATTACGGAATTCGTTTGCATGTCATCAGTCGTGACACGGCCGAAGAAGCCTGGGCCGAGGCTGATCGTCTGCTCGGCGCTCTGGATCCGGCGACGGTGGAGCTTGCGCAGGCGAACCTCGCCCGGTCGAATTCGGAGGGCCAGCGCCTGATGAACGAACTGCATGGCGGTGGATCCGCATACCGGGAAGGCATCGGTGCGCGTTCACTGGAAATTGCGCCCAACCTGTGGACGGGAGTCGGATTGGTGCGCGGTGGTGCGGGTACCGCTCTGGTCGGTTCGCACGAGGAAGTTGCCGACAGAATTGCGGAATACGCGGCAATCGGGTTGGACCACTTCATCTTGTCGGGCTATCCACATCTCGAGGAGACCTACCAGTTCGGTGAGGGAGTTCGTCCCATCCTCGAGCGTCGTGGTCTGGTTCGCGGCGCAGTGGCGACTCGGGTGTAACCGCATGCGGGACATTGGTCCTTGATCTGCCTTCGGTCCATGCGACTCCGGCGGTTCGAACGACCCGGCAGGATGGGTGGTTCTACCCTTTGCTGGTTGCCGTCGAACGTGATCGAGAGGGATGTCAATGCTGATTCAGCGCCGAAGTGCAGTTCGTCGTGTAGTCGGGACCGTCGCTGTAGCAGCGGCAGCGCTCGGTGTCGGGGTGCTGATCAACCCGGCAGTCGCGTCGGCAGCAACGACGGCTCCCGAGGTGTCGTACTCGGTTGACGGTAACGACCTGACGCTGACGGTGCGCAATACCAACACGACGATCACCTCGTGGTGCCAGGTATTTGTCCTGAACGCGGCGGACGCGGCGGCTGTTGCCCAGGAGCCCGGCAAACTACTCGATCCGAATGTTGTTGTTTATCCGGATGTTTCGGATCCGCCCACGCTTTTCGGAGTCGGAGTGGGCTCGACCGTTACCAAGACTGCACCTGATCTTCCCGACGGTACGTACGCCGTTGTCGGCGGATGCGTCGACTTCCGCGACGGAAGTGGACTCACCCCGACAATCGGAACTCCCGCTGTGGTTATCATCGGCGGTCCCCTCGGCGGCATCAATACCGGTAGTCTCACAGGACTGTTCGGCAGCTGAGCGGAGAAGGTTATGGCCACAAGTGGATTCACCAGAATTCTCAGCAGCATTGCACTGGCGTCCGCTGCGGCGATCGGAATGGCATTTCTGACGCCGGCTGCTGCGTCGGCAGAACGGGTTGTATTGCCACCCCCGCTCTCGGTGAGTGTGTCGGGCAACAACATTACGTTCACTATCAAGAATCCGAATCCGCGACTGAGCCTGATCAACTGCACACCGGCGATTGTCGATATCAGGAATCTGCCCGCCGTCATCAGTGACCCGGCGTCGTTGCTCGATCCCGGTGTCCTTGTCTATCCACAGGTTACGAACATCGGTGATCTGTTCGGAGTCCTTCCGCAGCGAGAGCTGACCAAGACTGTCACCGATATTCCCACCGGGGTTTACGCGGTTGTCGGTGCCTGCGTGTTCATTCCGAGTCTCATTCCGCCGATCACGACGCTTCCGGCAATCAGCTTGCCCGAAGTTGTGGTTGTCGGCGGATTCTTCGAAGGGCTCGGAACGGGAAGTGTTTCAGGCTCGTTGGAAGGTCTCGGGTTCGAGAGTGTGAACGATCTCATCGAGGCCTGGGAGCAGATCTCCGCCGGAAGTAGTGATTCGGGTAGCGGTGACGGCAGTGCCGTCAACACGGGTAGCAACAGCGAGAGCCTCGGCGCCAATCTCGGGAGCTTCGACTTCCAAGGCGGCTCGGGCATAGATGTAGTCGTGCCCACCTCGTAGCGAGTTCAGGTTCGCGCGCGATGGCGTCGTACCGCGTCTCGATTTGAACAGGTCGGGGAGCAGTACCGTTGTCTGCCGTTGCGTGAGGTGTCGGCATAGATGTTGGTGCACTCCTCGAGGGAACATCGGCCCAGACGATGCATTCCGCGGCCCACGAGGTGTAGTGCCGTCCCAACTGAAAACAAGGCTTTCAGGACCTCGGCAAGCGACTGCTGTGGATCGCGGTAGTGCAGATGCCAGCCATCGCCCGCGTGATTGGTCATGCGCGGGTAGGCCGACGCTTGCTCCAACATGACGTTCACCAGTTCGGCACGGGCATTCTCATCTGTGACGTCGACGATTTTCGACCATTCGATCAGGAGGTCGAGCGTCTCTCCGAGGTCTTTCTCGGCGATGGGGAAATCGAGAATGATGCCCGCCTCGACGCAACGTTCGACGAGTTCATTCAGGTTCTGGGGATGGCGATTGGCCAGGTCGGCGGCCAAAGTCACCGCATATTCGCCGTAAGGGTTGAGATGCATAATGGCATTACATCATGGTTGTCGTATGAAGAAAACAGAACTTGCCAGCGTCAGGTGCATCCACCGGTGGGATATCGAATCGCGTCATCGGACCAGCGAAGGGACTGTCACCTACCTGCGCTGCCACTGCGGGTCGTGGCAAACCCTGCTCACCGAATGGATGTCGGGGGGTACTGGCTCAGCCATATCGGCACCGACAAAGGCGCGGTCCAGGTCGTGATCGAATGCGCCGGTTAGTCGGCGCGTTCGAGTTAGTGTGCCGACATGGGCTTCTCGTTGACCTTCATGCGCATCAAGCAGGACGAGCAGGTTGATGCCGACCGCGGCGGCGTCGCCGACTTCCTCGAACGGCGTGGCCTGCAACTCGTTGCGGGCCGGTACGGAGGAGAGATCTTCGATCTCGACGGCAACCCTCTGAGCTTCGACGATCGTTTCTCTGACCTGTACCTCGACCCACTGGACAAGAGTGATCCTTTGAGTGGCGGTATCTTTCATGCCAGCCTTACCGGTGCAGAGTGCGAGTTCATCTACGAGCTGTGTGTCGCCGCCGGTTTCATGATCGTCAACCCCTCTGGTGATCCGACGTTTCTTGTGCCGCAGCGCAACCACGCGCCTGAAGACCTTCCGGAACTCGACGACGCGGCTTGGGTGGAGAGCCCCGCCGAACTTTTACAGGCCCTCACCGGGAGCTTCGACGAGTTCCGCGCGTATCGGAATAAAGTGCTCTCGCAGTACCCAGGCCGTCCACACTGAGTTTTTCAGTCAGCTCAAAGGCAACGGTTGGCGGACTCCTCCGACGAACTCCCGCCGATATTGCTCTTACTAGTTCTCTCTAGGACACGCCCTAGATGACGGCATATTCGGCTTGCTGACTTGTACCGTCGATGGGCATGGACCCCGTACGCAATCCATATGCCCCTGGCGCCGGCCAACGGCCGCCGGAACTGGCCGGTCGAGACAAGCAGATAGACGCGTTCGACGTCGTGCTCGAGCGCATTGCCCGCGGTCGACCCGAACGCAGTGTTGTCCTGACCGGGCTCCGCGGTGTGGGAAAGACCGTGCTGCTGAACCAGCTCAGGTCGGCGGCCATCTCGAAGAGCTGGGGGACGGGCAAGATCGAGGCTCGCCCCGACCAAGACCTACGACGCCCACTGTCGTCGGCCCTGCACATGGCCGTCCGGGAGATTGCGGTCTCGCATCGCGATCCTGAGCGGGTCGAGCAGTTTCTCGGTGTTCTGAAATCGTTTGCGCTCCGGGCGACGGCAGACAAGGGGATGCGTGAGCGGTGGCAACCAGGTATTGACGCGCCGGCGCTGAAGGGGAGGGCCGACAGCGGCGACATCGAAATCGACTTGGTCGAACTGCTGATGGATGCGTCGTCGTTGGCGCGGGACGTCGGTGTCGGTATCGCGATTTTCATCGACGAAATGCAGGATCTCGGTGCGGCAGACGTATCGGCGATCTGTGGGGCCTGCCACGAATTGAGTCAGGACGCAGCACCTTTGATCGTGGTCGGAGCGGGACTTCCGCACCTGCCTGCAGTGTTGTCGGCATCGAAAAGCTATTCGGAGCGGCTGTTCAGCTACCACCGGATCGATCGACTCGAACGTGATGCGGCAGACCAGGCGTTGATCGCACCCGCCGCACGTGAGGATGTCGAGTTCACAGACGCAGCGCTCGACGCTCTGTACGACGCGGCGGACGGCTACCCGTATTTTGTTCAGGCTTACGGAAAAGCCACGTGGGATGTGGCCGCGTCGAGTCCGATCACGAAAGACGATGTGCGGGTAGGTGCTCCGACGGCCGAGGAGGAATTGGCGGTCGGGTTCTTCGGATCACGGTATGAGAGAGCAACTCCGGCAGAGCGGGAGTACATGCGTGCCATGGCAGACCTGTCCGGTGACGACGGGCCGGTTGCGACGGCAGCGATCGCGGTTGAACTCGGACGCAAGCCCGCGTCGTTGTCACCGGCGCGTGACGGGCTGATCAAGAAGGGGCTGATCTACTCCGCGGAGCGAGGTTCGATCGGATTCACGGTGCCGCACTTCGGCCGCTACTTGCGTGGGCAGGCAGAGTGAACGCGCTCGAGACCGCGTGGGATCGGGTTACGGCGATCAGCCCTGCTCCGCAAGCCTGGGTAGTTCCGCTGGCAGCGCTTGTCGCCGTGGTGATCGTCCTCGAACCACACCTGTGGCAGGTTGCCCGCAACGTCGTGACCATCGCACACGAGGGCGCTCATCTCATTGTTGCTGTCCTGGTCGGCCGCCGGTTGAAAGGTCTTCGGCTGCACTCGGATACGTCGGGGGTTGCCATCTCCTCGGGTAAACCGACAGGATTCGGCGTTATCGTGATGACGTTCGCGGGCTATGTGGGTCCGTCGATTCTCGGACTGGGAGCGGCCGCCTTGTTGGGTGCGCAACGGGCGGTGTTGGTGTTGTGGATCGGACTGTTTGTTGTTGCGGTGATGATGGTGTTGATCCGCAATCTGTACGGAGTGTTTTCGCTTGCCGTAGTGGGGGCGGCGCTGTTTGCTCTCGTGTGGTGGGGATCGGCGGAACTGCAAGTGGCTGCCGCATACTTCTTGACGCTCTTCCTGCTGTTTGCCGGACCCCGCCCGGTCGTCGAACTGCAGCGTCAGCGGAGCCGCCGCGGCGGTGCGCCGGATTCCGACGCGGATCAACTGTCCAGACTCTCGCCGATACCCGCCATCGTGTGGGTCACGTTGTTCTTCGTGGTGAACGTGGGAGTGCTGGCTGTCGGCGGTTGGTGGATCCTGCGTCCAGTGATTGCTTGAGTATCGATTGATCTATCTACAGGTATCTAGCTAATGGGCTAGATACCTGTAGATATTGATCACGCGATGTCTTCCTCGTCGCCTGCAGCCACCCTCTGCAAACCTCGGTAAGCGTCGTTGGCGCTTTGACGGCCGGCGATGACCGCCTCGACCTCCGCCGCGATCGGCATGTCCACGCCGTACTCGCGGGCCAGAGCCATGACCGTCGGAGCGGTTTTCACGCCCTCGGCAACTTGACCCAGTTTCTCGACGGCTTCCTCGACTGTCAGGCCCTGCGCGAGTGCTTCGCCCACTCGGCGGTTGCGGGAGGTGGGAGCCATGCAGGTGGCAATCAAATCGCCGACGCCGGTCAAGCCGGCAAAGGTTCGCGGATTGGCGCCCATCGCTTCGCCCATCCGGGTCATCTCCGCGAGCCCACGAGCCAACACCATGGCGCGGGTGTTGTCGCCGACGCCAAGACCGTCGGCCATTCCGGACGCAATCGCGACGATGTTCTTGAGGACGCCGCCGAGTTCACATCCCAGGACGTCGGTGTTGCGATAGACGCGGAACACCGACGACGCAAAGAGTGGCTGCAGTGCTGCGGCAACGCGGTCGTCCTGCGTCGCGACGACGGAGGCGGCGGCCATGCCGTCGACAATCTCCTTGGCGATATTGGGTCCGGCGAGAAGCCCGACAGGGTGTCCGGGCAGGCACTCGGCGATCACCTCGGTGGGTCGCTGACGCGTACCGGGTTCGAGACCCTTCGCGAGCGACAGGATCGGTACCCACGCGCGAACCTCGTTGGAGATCTCGGCAAGTGTGGAACGAACGGCATGCGACGGAACGCCGCAGACCAGAACGTCGGCCTCGCGCGCTGCCTGAACCAGGTCGGATGTCGCTTTCAACCCTTTCGGAAGCCTGCGTTCACCGAGGTACCTGCTGTTGGTGCGCTGGGAGTTGATCTCGTCAGCGGTGTCCGCACTGCGTGCCCACAACAAGGTGGGGGTGTTGCGGGCGGCCAGCCCGGCAACCGTGGTTCCCCAGGATCCTGCGCCGAGTACAACGACGCGTACCGGGCGGGCCATCAGAGTGCGCTCTCGGGCGTAGCGAGTGATGTCATGGTTCCAAGCGTTCCACTTGCGGAGCGGTTGCGGAGCAAATCAGCAGAGTCTGTGGCTCGGCTTACTTACGTCGTGCTCGGCGGCGCGGATGTGCGCATGGTTTCGACGGCGTCGGCGGACTCCGCGACTATCGACCGCATCGCGGCTTCGGCGGCGTCGGCGTCACCGGACTGGATGGCCGACGCGACCACTCCGTGCAGGTGAATGGCTTTCGGATCAGCTTCGTGGGGCATCAGGGCGTGGCGGGTTCGGCCCTCGAGGATCTCGACGACGATCTGTGACATCGCACGCAGCATCGGGTTTCCGGACGCTGCGAGCAGTGTGCGATGAAAGTCCGAATCATGCCCCAGATAGGCGTCGGTGTCTGCAGCCCGTGAGGTAGCTGACATTCCGATCACAGCCGCAGTGAGCGCGCCGCACTGCTGCGGGGTGGCCCGGGTTGCGGCCAAGCGAGCGGCCAGAGGTTCGATTCCCGAGCGTAGTTCGCTGAGGATCGACAGTTGCTCGAACCGGCCGGGGCCGGCCAATTGCCAGCGGATGACAGTGGGATCGAGCGCGTTCCAATGCTCCGATCCGAGGATCGTGATTCCGACGCGTCGACGCACCGATGCGAGGCCGAGTGATTCGAGTACTCGCACGACTTCCCGGATGACTGTGCGGGACACGTCGTAGCGGGTTGCGACTTCATCCGCGGAGATCGTGGTGCCCGGCGCGAGGGCGCCACTGACGATGTCCTGACCCAGTTGTTCCAGCATCGAGTCATGCAGTTGCTGAAACGGGAGTGCGGCCATGCGTAGATCGTCCCATGTGTATGGATTAAGCCCGATGAAAGTCCGATAAATACTACAAATTAGTGTCTGGTCTTGAAATTGTAGGTTAATTGAGGAACAGTGACCTCCATCACTCGTTGGACTGGAGTCCCTATGAACACCACAGCACTGCTGGCAGCCGAGGTCGTCCCGGCTGGAAGCGATGCTCGACTGATCATCGCCGCCGTTGCGGGCGTCGCCGTGATCATCGCGCTCATCACCTGGCTCGATCTGCACCCCTTCCTTGCTCTGTCGATCGGAGCGGTAGGCGTCGGATTGGCTGCAGGGCTCGGATCGGCTGAGTCCGTTGCGGCCTTCGCGACAGGGTTCGGCTCGACGATGGGCGGCGTCGGCATTCTCATCGGCTTCGGTGCCATGTTCGGCAAACTGCTGGCCGACTCCGGCGGTGCTGATCGAATAGTGGACACCCTCGTCAGTCGATCAAGTGACCGGGCGCTGCCGTGGACGATGGCTCTGGTTGGCGCCGTCATCGGTCTGCCGATGTTCTTCGAGATCGGCCTCGTCCTGTTGATGCCCGTCATCATTCTGGTGGCCAGGCGGTCCGGGCAGTCCTTGATTCGTATCGCGATTCCCACGCTCGCGGGTCTGTCTGCGATGCACGGTTTGGTTCCGCCGCACCCCGGACCACTGGTCGCAGTTTCCGCGTTGAACGCCAACCTCGGTCTGACATTGGCGCTTGGTGTACTCGTTGCCATCCCGACGGTGATCCTGGCCGGCCCGGTCTTCGGCAAGATCGCGGCCCGCTGGGTAGATGTCAAAGTTCCCGATCTCTTTGTCACAGGCGAGGATCGGGGCGAAGAGGAGAAAGTGCAGCGCCCCAGTTTTGCGGCCACTCTTGCCTCGATCATGCTTCCCGTGGTGCTCATGCTCGGCAAAGCTCTGGCTGAGGTCATCGCCCCTGATTCCGAATCGCTCCCCAAATCGGTACTCGACTTCCTCGGAACCCC
This sequence comes from Rhodococcus sp. ACPA4, assembly GCF_002300185.1. Classification (NCBI taxonomy): domain Bacteria; kingdom Bacillati; phylum Actinomycetota; class Actinomycetes; order Mycobacteriales; family Nocardiaceae; genus Rhodococcus; species Rhodococcus sp. ACPA4. The sequence continues at coordinate 3,940,394 of NZ_NSDY01000001.1, read as the reverse complement.
GGTTGTTGCTTTGGGACTCGCAGTTCTGGTCGGCATGGTGCTGCTCGGACGCGGCGGCGGAATGGATCGCAAGGCCATTTCGAAGTCACTCGAGAGTTCACTGCCGCCGATTGCCGGGATCCTGCTGATCGTCGGCGCAGGTGGTGGTTTCAAGCAGGTGCTTATCGACACGGGTATCGCTGACGTGATTGCCGACGCGATCAAGGGCAGCAGCTTGCCGGTGCTCTTCCTCGCGTGGCTGGTCGCTGTATTGATCCGCGTCGCAACAGGTTCGGCAACCGTGGCGACAGTCACGGCCTCCGGGATCCTGGCTCCTGTTGCCGCCGAGCTCTCTTCGACTCACGTTTCGTTGATGGTGCTGGCAATCGGCGCGGGTTCGCTCTTCCTTTCACACGTCAACGACGCAGGATTCTGGTTGGTCAAGGAATACCTCGGCGTCACCGTTGTGCAGAACCTCAAGACGTGGACGGTGATGGAGTGCATTATCTCGGTGTCCGGACTTGCCGGTGTCCTTGTCCTGAGCGCAATTATCTAGGGGTTGGGCATGACTGAGAAAGCAGCACAGAAGAATCCCGTGCTTGTCGTGATGGGTGTATCGGGCTCCGGCAAATCGACTGTCGGCGGAATGATTGCCGGCGCGATGGGCTGGGATCTCCAAGAGGGCGACGATCTGCACCCGCAGGCCAACATCGAGAAGATGGCTACCGGCCATCCGTTGAACGACGACGACCGTTGGCCGTGGTTGGACAAGATCGCGCAGTGGATCACGCAACATACCGATGCAGGGCAGCCGGGCATCGTCACGTGCTCGGCACTCAAACGCAGTTACCGCGACATACTGCGGGGTGAGAACGTCGTGTTCGTTCATCTCGCCGGTTCGCGCGATCAGATCGGCCAGCGGCTGACTGCGCGCCTCGACCACTACATGCCGCCGTCACTGCTGGACTCGCAGATCTCCACGCTCGAGCCGATCGACCCGGATGAACAGGCGATCATCATCGACGTCGGTGGTAGTCCAGTCGAGATAGTGGAGGAAATTCTGCGACGGCTCGAAGAGCTCGGATACTGAGTTCGGGCGCCAGCCTGTCCTGTCGAAATTGCGTCGGTTATCGTTCAGTCAAGGTATGTGTAACTCGGATACACAAAATGCCTTGACCTGGGAGGACGCTATGCGGACGCGAGATTCGACGGTATGGCACTGGAACGTGAGCCCGCGCGCACGGTTCATCTTTGCTGTGACCAGGACATTTGTGAAGCCCGCATTCACCTACTGGCCGACCAGTGACCGCGGGATCCGGCAACTCGAAAAGCTCGACGCACTTGCCGACCGCCTGCCCAAGCCCAAGAATCTCGATATCGAACCGCTGACGATGGGCGGGGTTCCCTGTGAGAAGGTGACGCACCCGCGCCGCGCTACCGGCGCGCTTGCGGGAGCCACCATTCTCTACTTCCACGGCGGCGGATTCATCTTCTGCGGACTTGCCACCCACCGAGCACTGTGTGGCCTCCTGTCCGCCAAAGCCGGCGTCCCGGTGATCTCCGTTCGGTACCGGCAATTGCCCGAAGGGTCGATCGGCACGTCCGTGGTTGACGCCATGGCCGCGTACACGGCACTTCTCGAGACCGCGGAAGACCCGAACAAGATTGTGGTTGCCGGTGATTCGGCAGGCGGCTACCTGGCAATGAAGGTCGCCGAGATAGCAGCGCTGCGCGGAATCACACGCCCGGCCGCCGTTGTCGGGTACTCGCCGCTCCTCAACGTAGACCTCGAAGAGCACGATCCTGATTTCATGAAACGCGATGCGTACCTGCCGATGTCGCAGGTCGAGAAACTCAAGGATCGATGGTTGAACGGACCGGACAACATTGTCGGCGAGCAGTCACCGATCAACGCCGATCCGAAGTTGCTTGCGCCCTCGTTTCTGGTGTGCGCTGAGTACGAACTGATGCGCCCGGACGTGGAAATAATGACCGAAAACTTCATCAAGGCAGAGCAAACCGTCGAAACCCACATCTGGAGTGGGCAGATCCATGCCTTCCCGGTGATCGGCAAGGCGCTGCGCGAAGGGCGCACGATCGTTGATCTGAGTGTCGCGTTCCTGGAACGCACCTTGGCGTCGAAGCGCAAGATCAGCGCCTGACATTTCTCTATTTATTGGCTTCTGCACGGGTAAGGAAGGCAAGAACGGCCGAGACCCAGGCGTCGATCCTGTTTCGCTGAATCGCTTCCCAAACCTGGCTTAGGCATTTGCGTCAGGATTTAGTGGACGGCCGGGGCCAAATTCGGATAGCAGTTCACGGCTGGGAGTTCGTTGTCATAAGCGACCACTGGACGGGAGAGTCGGTTCTCATCGCCAGGTGGGCGACTTATCGTGGCAGCACGTAAGTGTTCCGGTTGTCGGGTATCGGCGACGGGTTTCGAGAGGGGTGTCACATCGTGAGTGCCGCACATGGCGTGGGCGCGAAGTGGCGGAGTCCGGATGCAACGGATTTGAACGGGACGCAGCGGAGGCCCAGGAAATGGCGATTTCCGCACCGAGATAACAGAATTCGTAGACGATCAGGAGATCATTCATGACAGTCCATCCAGAAGTTGCGGCAATGCTGGCCGCGCTGGAATCCGGATTCCCGGACGTGACGAAATTCCCGCCAGTCGAACTGCGTGAGCTGATTCGTAGTCGGCGTGCTCCGCTGCAGGGGTTACCGGACATGCGCGAGGTTCACGATCTCACGATCGACGGTCCGGGAGGAGATCTGTCGTTGAGGGTGTTCCGGCCGCACACAGATCATGATGATCTGCCGGTCGTGGTGTTCGCACACGGCGGAGGTTTCGTATTTTGCGATCTCGACAGTCACGACGAATTCTGTCGCTCGATGGCGGAAGGTGTTGGCGCTGTGGTGGTTGCAGTTGACTACAGGCTTGCTCCTGAGCATCAGGCTCCGGCAGCGCATGATGATGTGTACGCAGCCTTGGAATGGGCGGCAAAAAATGCGGGTGACTACGGCGCAGATCCGTCGAACATCGTCCTCGCTGGGGACAGCGCCGGTGGAAATCTTGCAGCCACTGTATCCATTGCGGCGCGAGATCGAGGGGGCCCGGCAATTGCGGCGCAGGTTCTCCTGTACCCGGTGATAGACGACGATTTCGAGACGGAATCGTATCGGCTGTACGGCACCGGTTACTACAACACCACTTCGGCGATGAAGTGGTACTGGCAGCAATATGCACCCAACGGAACCGACGATCCTCGTGTGATTCCGACGCGGGCAGAAAGTCTTACCGGCCTACCGCCGGCTGTCATCATCACCGCCGAACTCGATCCGCCGTGCACGTCGGGTGACACATATGCGCAGATGTTGGAGGCGGCCGATGTGCCCGTCGTCCATCACCGGTTCGATGGACTGTTTCACGGTTTTCTGACGTTCACTTCGCTCTCGTTCGCGGAACCCGCTCGACGTGACATCTGGGCAATGGTTCGCGGAGTGCTCGAAAAGAGATAGGCGATCGCGCATGGGTGCAGGCCCGGCCCTCGAGGGGGCCGGGCCTGTGGCTAATCGCTCGCGAGAACGACGTCGTCGATCGAACAGAAGCTGTGGCAGATCCGATCGCGGACGATGACCTCGGTGCACTCCGGATCGAACCAACGGTCCACGACAGCCCAATGGATCGGATGATCGAGATACTGCCCGAGTAATGAAGCCTGGTCAGTGAATTCCTGCTCCCACACATGCGTCCATGGAGTCGGGCCAACGGCAGAACTGACACGGCTGAGTCGCCATGCACCGATGGACGAGATCAGCGCCGGCATCCGCAATAAATCGCGTTCGAAATGCTCGACCTTGCTTGCCTCGGTGCCGGGCACAACTCGCAGGAGCAATGTTCGGTAAACACTGTTACGGGTGTCGATCGCCGACCGTCCGGTCGATCCGGATGTGTACTCGACGCCGTGGAACCGCTCGATGGCCGGATGCTCGAAGCTGCCGTCGAGTGCGTCGCTCGCCAATTGCCACGACGTTTCGTCGGTGAACTGTAAGTGGACGATCAAATCTCCACCGTTGATCACTCCCGGCAGCGTTCTCGACACAACCAGGCGGGTGGCACCCGCTGCTTCAGCCGCCACTGTCACAGAGGCCACGGCGTCGTCCCAGGTCTCGCGCGATGCATTTTCGGCGGCGTGGACGATTCGTGTGACGCTATACATCGGAGAGTCCCTCGATATCGGCTGCGTCAGCAGCCATGGTGCGACTGCGCTCGATTGTCAACGCAGAGTGCCGTTCCCACCACTGACTGGACTCCTGATCGGCTCGACCTTGGCGTGTCATTTTCCACCAACCGGACGTGCCGTCCACTGTCCAGGTAATCGTCACGATGTTGGTTTCGTCCTCGATCCAGAGCGGGGGACTGACGAGAATATTTGTCAGTGTCATGCCGCGGCGCTGTGCGCGGGGTACGTAGTGAGTTGTGTATGCATCGACGAACCGTTTCCCGCACCCCCGTTCTGTGAGGATTCGGTCTATCACGAATATCTTCTCGCCTGCCATATTTCTAGACTACTTCTGATCAAAACCCCTGCAGTAGTGCTTGTCTCGCGCACCGGGAGACAATGTTTCCGGTTGCCGGTGTACAGCTGGCCCTCGATGCTTCTGTAGTAGATGTCTTGTGTGAGTCGATCTCTCGTATCACTCAATCGGTGGCAAGCAAAGGGCAGCGGCGTTTCCCGCCACGTGGGAGAGCGGCAACCACTTCGGTGTCCAATGCATCATTCTGGTGAGCGGAACCTGTCGAGGGGCCAAGCGAGCCTGAAGATATGAGATTCGCGTTAACCACCTGCGCCCCTCGAAACCTACGACTGAGAGCACCAAATGACAAAGTCATTGACGGGCAAGACGGCGTTGGTCACCGGAAGTAGTCGCGGTATCGGACGTGCTATTGCTCGCCGACTTGCGGCCGAAGGTGCGACGGTGGTGGTCACCGCACGATCGTCCGGCCCGACATCGGCGATTCGAGGCGGGGATAGCGTCGTAGTCGAAGGCTCGCTTGCCGAGACCATCGCGATGATCGAGGTGAATGGTGGTAGAGCGCTGGCTATTCCGGCAGATCTGGAAGATGCCGACGCGCGTGACACCCTGATCGACCGCGTTGTCGAGGCCACCGGTGGAATCGATATCCTGGTCAACAATGCGGGGTTTGCAGACTACTCGACCATCGACAAGATGTCGCTCGAGACGTTCGACCGAACCATGGAGCATTATATTCGTGCACCTTTCGTGCTGGCGCACAATGCAATTCCGCACATGCGTTCCCGCGGCGCGGGGTGGATCGTGAACATCGGGTCGTCAACAGGGCTGAGTCCGATCAGGCCGTTCCGTGAGTACAACAAGACATCGGGTGACGTCATCTATGCGGCAGCCAAAGCTGCCCTGCATCGCTTGACTCAGGGCCTCGCAGCGGAACTACTCGACGACAACATCGCAGTCAACGCGGTTGGGCCGTCGACAGCTATTTCGACGCCTGGCGCCGAGGCACTCCTTCCTGCAGGCTACGAGACGGAACCAGTCGAATACCTCGTGGAGACAGTCTTCGCGATGTGCACTGTTCCTGCCGATGAACGGACCGGGCTCGTGGCGTTCAGCTTGCACTTTCCCTGGCATCAAGGTCTCGAGGTGAAGACGCTGGACGGTCAGGGCTCGATGCCGCGCCGGGAACCGCCTGCATGGGCGAATCCCAACATCGCCCCGGCCGGTTTGTGAGCTCGGGCGGCGCACAGCAGCAGAGCATCCGCTGCTCAGATGGACGCGGACGGAGTGCCCGCGTACGCCACGCGTTGTCGAAATGGCGGGACACGGCTCCGACCGTTCTCAGGCCTGCGGGTAGTCGACATCCCGGCCGGTGCTCAGGTCTGAGCACTCCACGTGATCGGCGTGGTGCGCGAGCAGATACGCGTTGGCGCCGCTGTCGCCCGCCAGGGAAGCGATCAGGGCCGGCCAGTGATCGCGGCCGATGACAACGGGATGTCCTGGGGCGCCGTGAAATACAGCGCGTCGGAGGTCATCTGACTGAACCGTCGGGCCGATCACCCGGGTGATGGTCGTGGTGTCGAGGTCCGGTAGGTCGACGAGCGTGATGACAGCGGCAACAGCATCCAGGTTCTGTGCCGCCTCCAGGCCTGAGCGTAGTGATTCGCTCATGCCTTTCTGCCAGTCTGATTCCACCACAAGGGTATCCGTGGACTCAGGCAGCAGGAGTGCTGCGGCGTCGGCTGCTCGAGCTCCGAGCACCACGATGACCGGCGCGCAGCCCGCGTCGCGGAGAGTCGACACACCGCGGCGTAGCCATGATCGGTCGTCGGCGTCGAACTTCAACGCCTTTGGTGTGCCCATGCGGGATCCTCCGCCTGCGGCCAAGAGGATCCCGCATGGTGTCATCGAACCTAAGCTCCGCTAACGCGAGGGCGCAGCCACTCGACAAGATCGTTCAGAACTTCTTCCTGCTCAGGCTCGTTGAAGATTTCGTGGTACAGGCCGTCGTAGACCTTCAGGGTCACATCAGGGGAGCCGGCGAGGTCAGCGACCAGCTTGCTTCCGGCCGGGTCGGTGAGTCTGTCGGCTGAACCATGCTGCAGTAGAACGGGAATGGTGAGCGACGGCAGGCGGGCTGGGAATCCTTCTGCCGCCGTGATCATTCCGCGCGCAATGCCGGCCGGAACCTTGCCGTGATGGACCAGCGGATCTGCGTTGTACTTGTCGACAACCTTCTGATCGCGAGACACCGCCGCAGCTTCCAGGCTCTCGACCGGAACGTCCGGGAGGTACTTGCCGAGGAACTTGCCCACCTGCATGACGATTTTGGGAGTACCGGTGGCGATGATCACGGCAGGTCCGGAGAGCGCCAATGCCTTGAGGTCCGATTGATGATCCAGGGCGTACGAGAGTGCAATCGCGCCGCCCATGCTGTGGCCGAGAAGGAACTTGTCCTTGCCGGGATAGGCGGCGGTGGCGATACCGAAGAGGGTGTTGACGTCGTCGGTGAAGTCGGAGAACTCCTTGAGGTGGACGCGTTTGCCGCCGGAACGTCCGTGCCCACGATGATCAGGTGCGTACACAACCAGTCCGAGTTCGCCCAGTCTCGCGGCCACGTGGTCGTAGCGCCGAGCATGCTCCCCGAGTCCGTGGCACAGGACCAGGATGCCGGTGGGCTCACGGTCCGGCGTCCACACGTCGTAAACGATCTTGGTGCCGGACACTCCGGTGAACGACGACTCTTCACGCTGCATTGTTGTGCCCTCTCTCCCCACCGGTTCCGGTGTGCGGATTCTTCACATGTTATGCGCCGGGACCGGCAGATTGGGCGATACGGAACCCTAAGTCGTCGATTGCGAAGCTCGGGTGGCTACGACGCCGAACGCTAGCGCCACAACCCCGCGCCACCTCCGCCCAACTGCCACCGCGGAAGATGCGGTAAGTGCCGTATACCTCCGGGTCGTAGAGATCCCAGCACCATTCCCAGACGTTGCCGATCATGTCGTGAAGTCCCCACGCGTTCGGGGCCTTCGATCCGACAGGATGGCAAGTGTCACCGGAGTTTGCTTCGTACCAGGCGATTTCATCGATCGGGCCGTAGCGATACCCGGGAGTCCCGGCTTTGCAGGCGTACTGCCATTCCGCTTCGGTGGGGAGCCGGTAGCCATTCGATGTGCGATCCCACGTCGGAGATTCACTGTCGAGGTCGTGATAGGCAGGTGTCAGTCCGTCCTGCGCTGACAGGTTGTTGCACGCTGCGATCGCGTCGATCCAGGACACGTTGACCTTGGGATTCGCTGAATCGCGCACGGTCGTGACGTATCGAGCCATCCGGAAGGGAGCGATGTCGACGCTCCAATGGATGGCCTTGCGGTCGTCACGCAGATCGACCACGCCGCCGGGTATGTCGACCATCAACTCCGACGCTGTACTCACGTAACTCCCTCTGTGCTCGAGTAATTGCATCTGTCGAAGGCACCGGCGTCAATAGTTTTGCTCAGCGGAGGATCGGTAGGTATGGCGCCTCGATCCCGTGTTGCTCGAACGCAGTCAGGGCAGAGCGGGCAAATGCACGCTGGACTGCCCACTGCCGGCCTGGTTTGACCTGCGCGGTAATCCGGATGGTAATCGATTCTGCAGTAACGGAATTGACTCCCAGCATCTCCGGTTTTTCGATCATGTCCGATCGGATGGAGTCGGATTCAGCGGCCTCGAGAACCGCTCGTGTTGCGACTTCGCATGCTCGGTGCACGTTGGCGTTGTGAGCGATGGGGAGATCGAGTACAGCGGTCGCATAGCCCTGACTCATGTTTCCGACTCGGAGAATCTCACCGTTACGGCAGTACCACAAGGTTCCGTTTGCATCTCGGACCGTGGTGACCCGCAGACCGACGGTCTCTACCGTGCCCACCGCATCACCCAGATCTACGACGTCACCGACGCCGTACTGATCCTCGAGCAGCATGAAGATTCCGGAGAGGAAGTCACGCACCAGATTTTGTGCGCCGAAACCGATGGCCAGGCCGATGACGCCGGCAGAGGCGATGAACGGTGCAACGTTGACACCCAGGATCCCGAGAATCTGCAGCACACACCAGACCAGGATGACAATGGAGACGGTCGATTTGAGGACGGAACCAATGGTGCGGGCACGCTGTGTCCTGCGTGCGTTCACCGAAGGCTTGCGCCCGTTCGACATTCGATCGATCACACGGTGCAGAGCGAATCGCAGAATTACCGCCAGCACCACATAGATCGCGATTTCGATGGGTCGGTGGATGAGCCAGTCTCGATTGGTATCGGTCAGTTGCCAGGCCTGCATTTCGGAAATCATCCCCACGCAGTCTACGGATTCTGCCCGATCGGGGCATCACTGCAGCGCATGGCTCACATCGGGAGGTGATGGCCTCTCTAACCGGTACGACTACGCTTTACGCATGGCTGCGTTCACTGGAATACCTGTTGCTGCACTCGACTTCTACGAGGATCTCGAAGCGGACAACAGCAAGGTGTGGTGGGCGGCCAACAAGGAGACGTACGACGAGATCGTTCGTCGACCGATGGCGGCGTTGGTCACGGAATTGGAAGACGAGTTCGGCACAGCCAAACTGTTTCGGCCGTACCGCGATGTGCGTTTCTCGAAGGACAAGATTCCGTACAAGACGCACCAAGGTGCTTTTGTGGGCCTTGCGCAGAGTTGTGGCTACTACGTTCAGATCGATGCGGCGGGCCTGATGGTTGCCGGGGGCTTCTACGCCAGCACGTCCGAAACGATTGCGCGGTACCGAGCGGCGGTCGACGACGCCGTCCGAGGTGCGGAACTCGAGAAGATTCTCGCAGGTGTGCGCAAGGCCGGATTCACGGTGGGTGGTGACACGCTCAAGACGGCGCCGCGCGGGTACACCGTTGATCATCCGCGCATCGAACTGTTGCGGCACAAGTCGTTGACGGCCGGCCGCAGCTATCCCAGTCCGTCGTGGTTGGACAGTCCTCGGACGCTGAAGGAAGTCCGCAAGGCGTGGCGCGCATTGACGCCGTTGGTCGAGTGGTCCGGGCAGGTGCTGGGGGCAAACTGAGAACAGTGGCCGGAACCGAACACTTCTGGGCCGGTCGCGACGATGCGCGGTACGTACTCTATTAGGGCATCCTTATTCGCCTGCGAAGGGCGGATGATCACGTTCTTCTGGAAGGTCCGCGCACATGCCCGCTTCATCTACCCTGCTGCTCCCGCGGGGGTACACCGATAATCGCATCGTCTCGAATCTGACTCGACGCCAATTCGGAATCGGTGCAGGCATCGCCGGATTGGGTGCTTTTCTCGCGGCGTGCGGCGAGAGCGGAAGTAGTGCCGCCGCAAACGAAATGCGCTCGGTGACCACCCCGCTCGGAACGTACGACATTCCCGTCGAGCCCAAGCGTGTGGTCGCGATCGACTCTCGGCTCGATCTCGAACCTGCTGTGGCGCTGGAGCTTCCGCTGGTCGGATACACCTATGCGCAGGCCACGCCCTGGGTGCCCGTCGACGCATCGGTGCCTTTCCTGTCCGAAATCCCTAATCGTGAGCAGATTCTTGCGCTCGAACCTGACTTGATCGTGTGCCTGAACTATGAAAGTGAGTGGTGGCCCGTTGGTGAAATGCAGACCATCGCACCGGTTCTCACCACCGAGTTCACCGACGACTGGCGAACCAACCTCACCAGGCTGTCGGGCTGGCTCGGCCGAACCGAGACGCTCGACCAGCTGATTCTCGACTACGACAACCTCATTGCGGATATTCAATCGCGTCATGCCGAGAAGATCGCGTCGAAGACGGTTGCGAGTGTGTCATTCCTGCCGGACACCAACACTCTCTACGTCACCAGTATTCGTACGTCGGAAAAGGGCGACAAGCCCAGCGACATGACGCTCGGCGATATCGGCGGAAAGACCGTCACTGCGGAAGGTCTGGATCCGGAAGGCGGCGTCAGCCTCGAGGGTTTGGACGTACTGGCCGGCGTCGACGGTTTCATGATCACCGAGGACGAGGACAGTGCGGCGTATCAGGCGTTGGTGGCCAGCAAGCTGTGGCAGCGACTCCCGGCGGTGCAGGCGGGCAACGTCACTAACCTCGGCGGATCGACTTTCTACGGTTCGATCTACACCATTTCGTACGTCGCCCAGGGGTGGGATGCTCTGTACGCCAAAATCAGCTGATGCCGAATCGGTGACTTCTGGAGTCTGCGGCGGTCTAATCAGGGAAGGAGATGTCCTCCAACCCTAGGAGATGGTCATGGACACAGTGCGCTCCGCGGACGGAACAATGATCGCGTACGAACGCTCCGGCGCAGGACCAGCAGTGGTTCTTGTCGCCGGAGCGTTCTGCGATCGGCAGTGGTTCAACTCCCTGGCTGCAGAGCTGGCAGCAGATTTCACCGTGTACTCCTACGACAGGCGTGGTCGCGGAGACAGCGGCGACGGCAGTGCATATTCCATCGGGGCCGAGGTGGAGGACTTGCGCGCCGTTATCGCCGCTACCGGGGAGGTGCCGCTGGTCTACGGGCTTTCGTCGGGTGCCGCACTGGCGTTGGAAGCTGCGGCGCAGGGCGTTCCGATGAGGAAGCTTGCCGTCTACGAGGCGCCGTACATGGACGAAGGTCAGTCGGATGCGGCCGCGCTAGGTGACCTCTGGCGATTGGTTGCCGCCGGAGACAAGGAGGGGGCGGTGGTCCGGTTCCTCTCACTGACCGGTGCGTCGTCGCACATGGTCGAGGAGATGAAGCAGAGTTCGGACTGGCCAGGCATGTGCGCCATAGCTCACACCCTGCCGTACGACGTCGCCATCTGTAACCACGGCAGTCAGTCGCTCGATTGGCTGACCTCGGCCGCCGTCCCCGCCTTGGTCATGCACGGCGGTGACAGTGGCCAGTGGGGCCGCTCCTCGGCGGCGCGAATCAGCGAAAGGATCGGGGGAGCAAAGGCGCTGGAGATTCCAGGGCAGGCACACGGTGTGTCCGACGATGCAATGGTGCCGGTGTTGCGCGAGTTCTTTTCCTGAAGCCGCCGATCGTCAACCCAGGGTTGACGATTCTCGTGCGTCAACTTATGGTTGACGCATGGGTGATCCAGTGAAGATGACAAACCAAGTCCGTCTCGACGACCTCATCGCCGCCATCAAGAAAGTTCACACCGACGCGTTGGATCAATTGTCCGACGCAATGGTTGCCGCTGATCATCTCGGTGAAGTAGCTGATCACCTGATCGGTCACTTCGTAGACCAGGCGCGGCGCTCAGGCGCGTCGTGGACCGACATCGGTCGGAGCATGGGCGTCTCCAAACAAGCCGCGCAGAAGCGTTTTGTGCCGAAAGCGGCTGGTGAGGGCAAGCTGATGGTTCCCGAAGACGGTTTCAGTCGGTTCACGGTTCGTGCCAAGAATGTTGTGATGGCTGCGCAGAACGAAGCCCGAGCGGCCGGTAATGCGGAGATTCGACCCGAACATCTTGTTCTCGGGCTCCTGGCCGAACCGGAAGCGTTAGGACCGCAGGCAATTGCAGCGCAGGGGATCGAACTTGCCGCAGTGCGCACGGCCATCGTAGAGGCTTTGCCTGCGGCCGAATCAGAGGAGTTGCCGCAACTCATCCCGTACGACGCTCAATCCCGGAAGGTTCTCGAACTGACCTTCCGTGAGGCTCTTCGCTTGGGGCACAACTACATCGGAACCGAACACATCTTGCTAGCACTGCTGGAACTCGAGGACGGTTCCGGTGTTCTGAGCGACCTCGGCGTCGACAAAGCTGTCGCGGAATCGAATATCGAGGCCGCGGTGGCTGCTGTGATCGAAGCCCGTGCGGACGATCAAGAGCAGTAGGAGAAACAGAAGAGGGCCGTACCCTTGCGGGTACGACCCTCTTCTTGTGTCACTGACTAGACAGCGCGCACATTGGTGGCCTGGGGGCCCTTCTGGCCCTGGCCAACCTCGAACTCCACACGCTGGTTCTCGTCGAGCGACTTGTAGCCGTTGCCTGAGATCTCAGAGTAGTGAACGAACACGTCCGGTGTTCCGTCGTCGGGAGCAATGAAACCAAAGCCCTTTTCGCCGTTGAACCACTTCACGATGCCCTGTGCCATACAAATACTCCCTACAAAATCGATCCGGGTTTCACATCGAAGTCCCGATCTCGATTCCCCCATCCTCCCATGCCGCGCAACAGGGCGCACGCCCGCGTGCGAAAACGCACTTCAGATGGGGTGAATCGGGCACATTTTCCAAGCAAATGCATACGATCGGGTGATGGTGGACATCGATCTGACTGCCCGCGCCGCAGTTGTCGGCGGATCCCAACCGCTTCGCGGCATCCTCGAAACTCCGGCTACGCCGGGCCCGTGGCCGGGTGTGGTGATGATTCACGAGGCCTTCGGGCTCGACGACGTGATGCGGCGGCAAGCGCAGCGCCTCGCTGCCGCCGGCTTTCTGACGTTGGCCGTGGATCTGTACAGCGCGGGTGGGGCGAGGCGCTGCCTCGTACCGACGATGACGTCGATGCTCCGCGGGCAGGGGCGGGCGTTTACCGACATCGGGGTCGCACGAAACTGGCTGGTCGAATCCGCGGACTGCACCGGGAAGATCGGTGTCATCGGATTTTGTATGGGCGGCGGATTCGCGCTGATCAGCGCCGAAGATTTTGACGTCGCTTCGGTCAACTACGGACAGCTCCCGCGAAAACTTGATGCGGCAGTGGCAGATTCATGCCCGCTGGTGGGTAGCTTCGGCGGCAAGGACGTCACCTTGCGGGGTGCGGCGCTGAAACTGGAAACCGCCCTGAACAGGGCCGGCGTCGAACACGACATCAAGGAATATCCGACGGCCGGACACGCGTTCCTCAACGATGCCGAAGCCGGTCCCAAGGTGCTGCGTCCGCTGGAGCGAATCCTCGGGATGGGCCCTGATCCGGTTGCGGCAGAAGATGCTTGGAGGAGAATCGACGCGTTCTTCGGCCGTCATCTGCGCTAGATCAACGGCGGCTAGATCAACGACTTGTTCGTTCTCCGCCGTTGACCGCGATTACCTGACCGGTGATCTGTCCGGCGCCAGCCGAGGCCAGGAAGAGGACTGCGGCAGCGACGTCTTCCGGAGTCCCGGCGCGCTTGGTGCTCGTGACTTCGATCAGTGCCTCCCGTCGAGCGTCGGTGAGAACGTCACGGAAGAATTCGGTGTCGGCGATGTAGCCGGGAGAAACTATGTTCGCGGTGATTCCCAGTGGCCCCAATTCGGCGGCAAGGTCGATATTCCAGGTTGCGACAGCAGCTTTGGCTGCGCCGTAGGCACCCGCACCTTTGTCTGCGGCGATGGATCCGATAGTGATGACGCGGCCGCCGGGGGTGAGGCGATCGCGGACGGCAGCAGTGGTCAGAACCGCCGACAATAGATTGGAATCGAGATTGGCTCGCCATCCGGCGGCCAAGGTATCGAGATCCGACGGCGCCTCTCGATCGAAGTCCGTGTTACCGCCCGCGCAATGCACTACGACGTCGAGGTTTGCCGGGAGCGTGTCTTGTAGCCGCTTCAGATCCTTCGGGTCAGAGTTGTCGCAGGTTACGGCGTGAACGTTCGAGCCCAGTTCGCTTGCTGTCTGCTCGAGCGGTCCGGTGCGTCGTCCGGTGATGAACACTGTGTCGCCACTCTGAGCGAATGCGGCTGTTACGGCGCGGCCGATGCCGGTTCCGCCGCCGGTGACCAGAACTGTGCGTGTCATGTCTTCCTCCAGTGAGCTACGTTTAGGTCTATACGAGAACGTATCATTTAGATCTAAATGAGGTGCAATGTGACTGGTGGCTTGGACCCTGACGACGACGTCGACGCGATTGCCTTGGCCTGGTTGCGTGAGCGTCCGGGAACTCCGGTCGAGGGCATCGGCATCGTGACGAGGCTGTGGGCGTGCGCAAAACTCCTCGGTGAGGACCGACGGCGAATCCTCGCCGCCGCGGGCGCAGATACGGCAACGCTTGATCTGCTGAGCGTCTTGCGGAGAGCTGGGGAGCCGTATCGATTGACGACCCGTCAGATCACCGAACGGACCGGAGTGACGGCAGGCGCAATTTCACAAAGGCTGGCTCGGGCTGAAGCTGCCGGTTTGGTGGAGCGGTCGGCGAAGTCGGGGTCGAGGGTTGTCGACGTGTCGCTGACGGCCGCGGGACATGAGGTGGTGGAGCAATTGGTCGACCGCGTGCTCGGCCGCGAGGCCGACTTGGTTTCGGTGTTGTCTGCTCCCCAGCAGGCGCAACTCACGGAGTTGTTGCGGATCTTCTTGGGCGGACTGCATGGCGAACTAGGGGATCCGGGTGCGATGCATGTCGGAGCCCCTGGACAACTCAGTTAATGGTGATTATCTTAATTTGATCATTGGCTGACAGCCCAGGAGGCACCGTGACCGACCGTTTTCCGCAAGTAGAGCTGGCCGACGTGCCCGAGGATATCGCTGCCAAAATCCTTGCTGTTCAGGAAAAATCAGGGTTCGTGCCCAACGTGTTCCTGATGTTCGCGCGTCGTCCGGCAGAGTTTCGGGCCTTCTTCGACTACCACGACGCGATCATGCTCAAGGAAGACTCGGCGCTCACCAAGGGTGATCGTGAAATGATCGTTACCGCCATCTCAGCGGCGAACAAATGCACGTACTGTGTGGTCGCGCACGGTGCGATCCTGCGCATCTACGAAAAGAAGCCGCTGGTTGCCGATCAGGTGGCAGTGAACTATCGGACAGCGGACATCTCCGATCGTCAGCGGGCGATGCTCGACTTCGCAACCAAGGTCAACTCCGCGTCGTACGAGATCTGCGATGCGGATTTCGAGGCGTTGAACAAACATGGCTTCGGTGACGAGGACGCCTGGGACATCGCTGCTGTTACCGCGTTCTTCGGCCTGAGCAACAGAATGGCCAGTTTCTCGGGGATGATGCCGAATCCGGAGTTCTATCTGATGGGCCGGGTGGCTCGTTCCTGAATTGGTGCGCACAGCAAAAGGCCCGTAGGTTGCTTGCGCAACCTACGGGCCTTCACTTTGTAGCGGGGACAGGATTTGAACCTGCGACCTCTGGGTTATGAGCCCAGCGAGCTACCGAGCTGCTCCACCCCGCGTCGGTGTGAAACCAACCTTACACTACAAAAATGGGTGCAATTACCAACCCGCGTTCAGGCCCCGGTGTGGGTGCTCTCCGCGTAGTACCCACGGATGTGACCGGTGATGCGTTCGCGCGCCAACTCAGGATCTCCGGCCTGCACGGCGTCGACTATTCCGCGGTGTTCATTCCGGAGCCGGCAGCACGTGGTTGGCCAGGACTCCAGGTTCACTCCGGAGAGGACGTACGCCTCGATGGATTCGCGCAGCCCCGTCATCATGGCCGCGACAACCTGGTTGCCGGCAGCATCGGCAAGCGCAACGTGGAATTGTGCGTCGAGGATCAAGAACTCGTGTGCGCTGAGATCAAGGTTGTCCATGGATTCGAGCAATTCGACGGCTGCTCCCAGGTTCGGAGTGGGTTGCGTCCGCGCAAGTTCCTGCATGACCTCGGCTTCGAGAACCAGGCGCGTCTTCACTACATCTGTCACCGGAAACCCTTGTGCGGCAACTTGCATTCGCATCAGCATGGTCATGCCGCCGGTAGGGCGGGCCACGATCATCGCACCGGAGGTCGGGCCGGATCCCGTCTGGGCTTTGAGTAGTCCGAGTGCTTCCATGACGCGCAGAGCCTCGCGTACCGATGATCGGCCGACGCCGAGTTCGGCCGCCAGAATGCGCTCACCCGGAAGCCGCTGACCCGGGACGACTTCTCCCGAGGTCAGCCGCTTCTCCAGGTGCGTCAGTACTTGTTCCCACGCGCGTGGACTCGAATCGGAGGGCATGAGCCAAGAGCCTAGGTGGCGCTTACGGGAGCATCCACGACAGGACCGGTGTGGACTGCAGATACACGAGCGTGCAGAGGATAAGCAGCATGCTGAGGCTGTATCCGATGACTTTGCGCAGCAGGATGGGCTCGCTGCCCACCTGGCCGACTGCGGTCGCGGCGATCGTCAGGTTTTGCGGGCTGACCAGCTTTCCTACGACACCACCCGATGTATTGGCCGCGACCAACAATGTCGGATCGATGCCCGCGGTTTGTCCAGCAACCTGCTGCAGCTTGGCGAACAGGGCGTTTGCGGAGGTGTCTGAACCGGTCACGGCAGTACCGAGCCAGCCGAGCATGGGAGAGAAGAAGGCAAATGCAGCGCCGGTGCCGGCCAGCCAGGTGCCGATCGAGACGGTCTGTCCGGACTGGTTCATGACGTAGCTCAAGCCGAGCACAGTGGCGACCGTCGCAATGGCCAGACGCATCTTCACGACTGTCGTACCGAACGTGGTCAGCGATTGCCTGGCGGTCAACGGGAATCGTCCGCCGTGAGTCCAGAATCCGTACACGGCTGTGACGATAATGCCGCAGATCAAGAGCAGCGTGCCGGGGTTCGACAGCCACGAGAACGTGTAGATCGCGCTCGACGAGGGAGTTCCCGTGTCGGTCAGCAGATTTCCGTACAGACCTGGCCATTCGACCTTGCGATCGGTCTTGCTCAGCCAGGCGGGGAGGTCGAATCCGGCGGTCCAGAGCTTGGCGACGCCGAAGACCACGACTACGAGAAGGTAGGGGAAAAGTGCCAGGAAGGTTCTTGACGGACTGAGCTTTTCGGGCTCGACCTTGGAACGCTGATCGTCGGGAGTGGCGGGATGCCAGAAGCGGAGCATCGTGACCGCAGCCGCGAGGCCGGCGAGAGATGCGACGACGTCGGTCAATTCGTACGAGAAGTGGCTGGAGCACCAGAACTGTGCGAGCGCAAAAACGGCACCGGTGACCAATGCGATGGGCCAGACCTGCTTCATTCCGCGTTTTCCGTCAACCAGGAACAGAAGCAGAAGCGGTACGAACAGTGCCAGGATCGGAGTCTGACGACCGACGACGGCTGCGATCTCGGTAGCGGGAATGCCCGTCAGGTTACCGGCCGTCGTGATCGGAATTGCCATGGCGCCGAAGGCAACCGGTGCCGTATTGGCGACCAGGACGGTCACGGCCGCGCGGATCGGCGGCATGCCGAGTGCGATGAGCATGGCGCCGGTAATAGCGACGGGAGCTCCGAAACCTGCGAGCGCTTCGAGCATTCCGCCGAAGCAGAATGCGATGAGCATTGCCTGCACGCGCATATCGCCCCGGCCCACGGTATTGAAGACGCGTCTCAAGTCTTCGAAACGTCCACTGACGACTGTCAATTCGTAGAACCAAATGGCGGTGACCACGATCCACATGACCGGAAAGAGCCCGAAGGTGATGCCTTGGAGAGCCGAGAGTGCTGTCAGCGACGTGGGCATGTCGAAGCCGACGACAGCCACGATCGCGGCAACTGCCAGCGCGCCGAGTCCGGAGTACCAGGCTTTGAGTTTGAATCCGGTCAGAAGGACGAAGAACGTCGCCAGGGGAAGCAGCCCGACGAGCGCCGACGCGGTCAACGACCCGCCGATCGCGGTAGTGGACGGTGTGAAAGTCACCGCGAGTAGCTCGGTAGCCACTGGTATCTCCTGACAGGCGGTCTGAATGACGGTTTGTGTGGTCGGACCACAGGAACGTACACCATGACCCGGCTCACAATCGAGCATTGTGTGGATTTTTTGTTTTTTCGGGGTATTCGGGTTCCTTGTGGCGCTGACCGTGCTTTACTGTGGTCTGACCACACCGAAAGATTGCGGAGATCACATGCGAGTAGCGCTGTTCGCCACCTGCATCGGGGACACGATGTTTCCTGATGCGGCCAAGGCCACCGCCCTCCTGCTCACCCGTCTTGGGCACGACGTCGTGTTTCCGCCCGGACAGACCTGCTGCGGGCAGATGCACGTCAACACCGGCTATCAGCCGGGCGCGCTGCCGCTGGTCGCGAACTACGCCGATACGTTCGGTGACACGTCGATCGACGCTGTTGTCGCGCCGTCGGGTTCGTGTGTGGGCTCGGTCCGGCATCAGCATGAGATTGTTGCCGAGCGCTACGGCACAGCGTCACTGTGTGGGCAGGTGCAGACGGTGAAGGCAAAGACGTACGAACTCTCCGAATTCCTCGTAGACGTTCTCGATGTCACTGATGTCGGCGCGTACTTCCCGCACCGGGTCACCTATCACCCGACCTGTCACTCGCTGCGCATGCTGCGAGTAGGCGACAAGCCGCTCCAGTTGCTGCGCAACGTTCGCGACATCGACCTGGTGGACCTCCCCGAAGCCGATTCCTGCTGCGGATTCGGCGGCACGTTTGCCATCAAGAACGCCGAGACGTCGACGGCCATGTTGGCCGACAAGATTCGCCATGTGGCCGACACCGGCGCAGAGTTCTGCAGCGCCGGAGATTCGTCCTGTCTCATGCATATCGGCGGCGGAATGTCGCGACTGCAGATGGGTGCCAAGACCATTCACCTCGCTGAGATCCTGGCATCTGTGGAAAGCCGGGTGCACGCATGAGCGCCGTGACGCTGGGTCTACCCAGCTTTCCCCCGAGGTCGCCCGAAGGTGCGGGATTTCTGCGCGGAACCGAAAAGTTCCCCGTCGCAGCGCATCACGAGCTGGCCAATGCGCAACTACGACGCAACATCGGCAAGGCCACGCACACCATTCGCGCCAAGCGCCTCAATGTAACGGGTGAGCTTCCGGACTGGGAAGAGTTGCGCGACGCCGGATCTGCGATCAAAACGGACGTCATGGCGCGGTTGCCTGAACTGCTCGAACAGTTCGAAGCTGCGGTCATCGCTCGCGGCGGACACGTTCACTGGGCGGCAGATGCCAACGAGGCCAACGCCATTGTGACCGAGCTTGTCAAAGCTACCGGCTCCGACGAGGTCATCAAGGTCAAGTCGATGGCAACGCAGGAGATCGGACTCAACGAACACCTCGAAACCCAGGGAATTTTGGCGTACGAGACCGATCTAGCCGAACTGATCGTTCAACTCGGCCACGACAAACCGTCGCACATTCTGGTTCCCGCGATCCATCGCAATCGATCCGAGATCCGGGAGATCTTCCTGCGTGAGATGCCGGATGTGGACCCCGATCTCGGGGACAATCCGGCCGACCTTGCCGGCGCTGCGCGAAAGTTCTTGCGCCACAAGTTCATGACCACCCCGGTAGCTATCTCGGGTGCAAACTTCGGGATCGCGGATACCGGAACGCTCACTGTCGTGGAGTCCGAGGGTAACGGACGCATGTGCCTGACGCTGCCGAAAACTCTCATCACCGTGATGGGCATCGAAAAGATCCTGCCGACGTATCAGGATCTCGAGGTTTTCCTCCAACTTCTCCCGCGGTCCTCGACGGGTGAGCGGATGAACCCGTACACCTCGATGTGGACCGGTGTCACGCCCGGTGACGGCCCACAGGAGTTTCACCTTGTGCTGCTCGACAACGGCCGCACAGCCGCCTTGGCCGACAAGATCGGCCGCGAGGCGCTCAACTGCATTCGGTGCTCGGCCTGCCTCAACGTGTGCCCTGTCTACGAGCGCACGGGTGGACACGCTTACGGATCAACGTATCCGGGACCGATCGGCGCAGTGCTCACACCGCAGCTGGCCGGGATGCACGGCAAAGACGACCCCAACTCGACGCTTCCCTTTGCCTCGAGCCTGTGTGGCGCATGCTTCGACGCCTGCCCGGTCAAGATCGATATCCCTTCGCTGCTTGTCGAATTGAGACACCAGAAGGTGGAACAGGCCGGTGTGACGGCTGAATCGGTGGCGATGAAGGCAGCCTCGTTCGCGATGTCCTCGTCGACGCGCTGGACTGCCGCGCAGAAGGCCGCTGGGCTGGGCCGCATCGTAGCCGGCAAGAAGGGCAAGATCTCGACGCTTCCGCCGCCGCTGAACGGCTGGACCGCGGCCAGGGATATCCCGGCGCCGCCCAAGCAGACCTTCCGGTCCTGGTGGGACTCCGACGAAGGCCGAGCAGCGCTGGACGAGGCTCGTCGCGAAGGTAAGGCAGGCAAATGAACTCACGCGAAGTGGTGCTCGGACGTATCCGTGACGCCATCACACTGGCTCCGGCTCGCGATGCCGAAATCCCGCGCCACTACCGCACCGGCAGAACCTTGCCCGATGCCGAGCGCATCGAGCTTCTTGTCGACCGTTTGGTGGACTACAAGGCGCATGTCTATCAGTGCAGCACAACAGATATCGCGGAGACGATCAACGGCATTCTCATCGCGAACGATCTGAAAACCGTGGGTATACCTGTCGGCCTTGACCGCTCCTGGGTTGCCGGCTTCAGCGGCGAACTGGTGGTCGACAGCTCCGAGGTGCCTGCGCCGGAGCTCGAGAGACTGGACGCGGTGGTTACGGGGTCCAGAGTGTCCTGCGCCGAGACCGGCACCATTTTTCTCGATGCCGGTCCGGATCAGGGGCGTCGCGCATTGACTCTGGTGCCTGATACCCACATTTGCGTCGTTCATCGCGCAAGCGTGGAAGTTGGTGTGCCCGAGGCGATGGCAAAGCTGACCCCCGAACGGCCCACCACCATGATCAGTGGGCCGTCGGCAACTTCCGATATCGAACTCGAGCGCGTCGAAGGTGTTCACGGCCCACGAAATCTGCATGTCGTGATCGTCGACTGAGGGGGTCAGTCGAGGTCGCCGAACTTCCCTTCGACTGCCGCCACGTTGATCGCGTCGCGTAGCTGTGGGCAGCTGCGCATCGGGGCGATGTCATGCGTCGCGGTTGCGGGAACGCCGAGTTCAGTGCAGTGGGACAGCGTCGCCGCGTCCCACTGCACCGTTGTGTGGTGCCAACTGAACTTCTCCACCACAACCTCGGCCGAGCATGTCCCACAGGTGATCTGAACAGCCTCGCTCACTGACGTGCTGCCATGTTGTCGGCAACCTCTTGTCGCCACGATTCGACGGGACGTGTGGTGTCGAGTTCGTATTCGAAGCGGGCCACCATGTCCGGGCTGATGTCGGCGACGTCGACGTAGAACTGCTCGTACCAACGGCGAAGCTGGTACACCGGCCCGTCCTGTTCGCAGAGGAGTGGATTGTCGATGCGTGCCTTGTTCTTCCAGATCTCGACGTCCTGCTCGAAACCGGTGCTGATGAACCCGCTCATGCTCTCGGCCATACTGGTCGCGGCTTCACCGTCGAGATGCTCGGAGTTCTTGACGATCACGCCGTACGTCAAAACGAAACTGTTCTCGTCGATCGGGTAATGGCAATTGAGCAGAATCGACTCGATATCGAAGTTCTCGTAGTGATACGTCAACTCGTCGATCATGAACGACGGGCCGTAATACGCTGCCGAAGAACTATTTCCCGACAGTTTCGGTTCACCGGCCGCGGCGGGCCGACGAAAATCGTCACGGCCAACGCCGTTCATGTACTGAGCCGCGACGTGGCCTTCGAAGACATTCTTGAAGTACGTCGGAAATGACTTGTGGATGTAGAAGAAATGAGCCATGTCGACGTTATTGTCGATGAGTTCGCGGCAGTTCGTGTTGACGACGATCTGCTTGAAGCCCTTCCAATCCGTCCACTCGTCGGACAGTGCGCCGAGAATGCGCGGCGGTGCTACCTCAGGCGGCGGGGGATTGCCTTCGGGGTCGTTGTAGACGAACAGCATTCCGTCCTGATCGAGCGTCGGCCAGGAGCGAGTTTTGGCCAGCGGAGGTACACGGCGGGCGTAGGGGATTCCTGTGCATTTACCATTGCCGCCCCAACGCCAGTCATGGAATGGGCACGCTACCGAATCGCCCTTGACCTCACCTTGCGACAGATCGCCACCCATGTGGCGGCAGTAGGCGTCCAGCACCTTCAGGTCACCACTCTCGCCGGCAAAGACGACCAGCTTGGTGCCGAAAGCGTTGATCGAGTGTGGTTTTCCGTCGTTGAATTCGCGAGAGAGGCCAAGACAGTGCCAGCCGCGAGCAAATCGGGTGGGGGCGTCGCCGGCCTGAATCTCGCGGATAGCGTCGTCTGAGTCGGGTACTGATGTTGTCATTTGTGAGGCTCCTTTGGTCGAATACTGTTCGAGCGATGCGTGATCAGCCGGTGACGCGGGCAGCGTTACCGGCGTCGACCGGCATGACTGTTCCGCTGATGTGGGCGCTGCCCTCGGCCGCGAAAAAGAGCACCGCGCGCGTGATCTCGAAGGGATCAAGCCAGGCAACAGGCTGGCTGTGCAGTGACCGGAAGATGGGTTCCACATCGTCGGCGGTGGGGGATTCGAGGTCGGGGCGCATGTGCCGATAGAGCTTGTCGTTGTGGATCATGGGAGTGCTGATATTCCCTGGCGCAACAACATTGACGGTGATTCCGTGCTGCGCGAGATCGAGCGCAGAACTCTTGCTCAGCCCGATGACGCCCCACTTGGACGCGACGTAGGCTGCGGTGTTTGTTGCACCTTGGCGGCCGAGCATCGACGAGATGGTGATGATCCGGCCGTATCCGCGTTCGATCATCCCCGGTGCTACGGCGCCGATGGTATTGAACACTCCGGTGAGATTGCTTCCGATTGTTTCGTCCCACAGCGCCGTCGAGGTTGCTTGGACGGCACCCGTTGCGGACACTCCGGCGTTGGCGACAGCGATGTCGATACGGCCGAATTCTGAGATTCCCTGCGCTACCGCGCTGTCCATCGCAGCTCGATCAGCCACATCGGCCCGTACGATCAGCGCGCGGCGTCCGGTCTTCTCGATCAGCCGTGCGGTTTCGTCCAGGTCCTCGACAGTTGCCATGGGGTATGTGACGGTCTCACGATTTTCGCACCGATCGACAATGACGACGTCGGCGCCTCGCTCGGCAAAAGACACTGCGTGAGAACGTCCTTGGCCTCGTGCGGCTCCGGTGATCAGTGCAACTTTGCCTTCGAATTCGTCCACGGTGATTCCTCTCGTCCTCTTGGGCAGTTAGTGCCGTACTCGAATCAGTAAGCCAAAGGCTCTGTATGGACAGTCGGTGCATCTCGACTATCGAGATGGAGCAGGTCAAACGGCTGCTGCTAGGTCGTCGGCGGCCTTCCTGACCAGTGGCGTGACTCGGTCGAGATGAACCTTCTCAGCCTCGCCCGCGACACACAGTGACACCACCGCGCCGTCGGGAGTTCTTATCGCGCAACCCAAGCTGGAGATTCTTCCGGAACCGAACCCCGGGACCCTCCCGGTCGATTGATAGGCGATGCCGTGCGACGTACGAATACGTGCAAGTTCGGCGTGCAGGGCATCCAATTCTCGAGGGTCGTCAGAAGGTACAGCCGCAAGGTTTCTCTCGATCATCGGATCGACTTCTTCCGGGGAAAGCAGAGCCAGCATGGAACGCCCACCCGCGCCGCGGTGCGCGGGAAATCGTGCACCGACGCGTGAGCGCAACGCGGCGGCGAGCGGTCCACCCATCTTGTCCAGAAAGTACTCGTGTCCACCGTGGAGAACACCGAGATGAATCACCATGCCGGTGCGCAGATAGAGCTCGCGAATGATGTCGTTGGCCGCAATACGCACATGCGCTTGCGCCACTTCCGGGCCGACCGTGCCCAGCGCCCGAGGGCCGAGGCGGTACGCGCGATCGTGTCGCATGAGCCAATCCAGTTCGACCATCTCCAGGAGAATCCGGTGGGTAGTCGATCGCGGCAAACCGGTCCGCAGTGCCAGTTCTTCGAGGTTGAGCCGCTCGTGCGGTGAGGTGTATGCATCGACAATCGACGTCACGCGAGCCAACATGGATTCTCGGGTAGCTAGCCTGACCTTGGAGGTTGTGACCGTTCCATTCACGACTTTGGTGTCCTCAACTGCGTCGGAGGCAGGGAGTATCCCGCCACTCGCTGACAACAGTGGCGGTGATGCAGGACACATTCAAACGTCAGTCCCGGTGTTCGGAAGTCGAGTGCGAGGTGCGGCGCAGAGGACGTCGTCTCGACTTCCTTGTCTGCTCCCGTTGTCCGGGAGTCGACGACCTCGCCCAGTCGCAGTCGCATTACCGTCCGTGGAATGACACAACTGTTGGCAGGCAAGGTCGTTTTCATTACCGGAGCAGCGCGGGGTCAGGGCCGCAATCATGCGATTCGACTCGCTCAGGAAGGTGCCGACGTCATCGCCGTCGACGTGTGCGCGTCCGTCTCCGAGGATGTGGGCTACGCAGCTGCAACCGAGGCCGACCTCGAAGAGACGGCGCGCCTCGTTCGAGCCGAGGGGCGCGAGATCGTCACCGCAGTAGCGGATGTGCGTGACCTCGAGGCTCTGCGCGCGGCAGTGGCGTCAGGCGTCGAGAAGTTCGGTCGCCTCGACGTCGTGATCGCGAATGCCGGTATCGCAACGTGGAACCGGTTCTGGGAGATGCCGGAAGAGCAGTGGTCGACGTTGGTGGACATCAATCTCAATGGTGTCTGGCGCACGATGGCTGCTGCGGTTCCCGCGATGATCGAGGCCGGCAACGGTGGTTCCATTGTGCTTGTCAGCAGCGCTGCCGGTGTCGCCGAAGCGCCCGGTTGTGCGCACTACTCGGCGGCCAAGCACGGCCTCGTGGGCTTGGCCCGCACTGCAGCAACGGAATTGGGTAGCTTCGACATTAGAGTCAACAGCATTCACCCCGGCGCAGTGGAGACCGAGATGGGCAACGATCCCAACGTCGGCAAGGTGCTCACAACGCATCCCGAGTACATGAATTCCTACAAGTGGCCCCTCACCTCCGTTCCGCGCACGACGGTCGAGGACATCTCCAATGCGGTGGTCTACCTCGCGACAGATCTCTCCCGCGCAGTCACCGGAACGAAGATCGTCATCGATATGGGTCAGACCATGGCGTAATCGCACTCAGAGCAGATTGAACTGCGCCACCTCGATGGTGTTTTCGACTGCTTCGGACAGTGTGCGGATACGTTCGTCGGCGCCTGGCGCGGTCAATATCGCCAGGCGGTCGGCGTCGCCCATCGGAATGCTGCGGGCCAGGGCGTACAGCCGCGAACCCAACGGATCCAAGGGAGACGGTGGGGCAGGCATTCGTGGAGTCTGTTCACCCGCCCTCAGCGCAAGCTTTCCCAACATTCCGTACATGAACTCGATGCGCTCGAGCAAAGAGTCGTATTCGTAGGCGGTGACCGGTGTTCCGTTGTTCTCGTCCGGCCATAATTCGACCTCTGCACGCGGATAAGGATCATCCGGTAGCCACTGTTCGACGCGAATTCGGTCTTCCGTCCGGCAGTACAACTGATACCGCCCGGCACCCATCTCGACATGGGATTCTATGCGTGCCAGTGTGCCGACATCGTGGCGTGATTCCCCTCCGCCCACCTCGTGACCTCGAGCGATGAGGACAACTCCGAACAGTGGACCGTCGGCGGCCGCGAGAACGTTCTCGACCAGCGCCCGGTACCGGGGCTCGAAGATGTTGAGCGGCAATAATTCACCCGGTAGCAACGCGGAGCCGAGCGGGAACATCGGGAAGATAGGCATCAGGGAATTCTCAACCTCGGAATCGGTGGGGCGGGGAAATCTCCGGGCCGATCGATCTCTGCGATCAAATGCTCGGACCATGTCAGTAAACCTGCAATGTCGAGGTCGTGGGGACTTTCGATCTCGTAGTGCCTGATCCGATCGTGCCCTTGAGTCAGCAGCGATACCGCGCCGGTGGTGTTGCCGCGCAGCAAGTGCGTGAGCCCGACGGCAAGTTGGGCCATTCCCTGCCACAGGTCGCGCTCCTCGGCGGGTGCGTTTTTCCACGTTCCTTCGAGAATCTCGTGTGCGTGAAACGGCATCCCGTGATCGAGGAGGCGTTGTGCCTCGGTGATCGCCTCGTCCGGCGGTAGACGTACGTCGTCCGGAATTCGGGGAACACCTTCCGTGGAATTGCGGGGCAGTGGGCGCCCGAGACCGTCGCGCGGGCGTGCGTTGAGTGGCTTTCCGCCGACATCGCGGTCGCGTTCGGACATAAACTTCAGCCTAGCGGCAGCTCGTCGGAGTGCCTGCCAAAAGTTTTTTCGCGTCGTCTGTCGAAACAACAGACCAGGGAGTTCAGCCATGAAGTACATGTTGCTCATCTACACCGCACCCGGCGGAGACACCGAACCTCAGTGCACGATGGAGGACTGGGAGATCTACGACAAGGAAATGAAGGACGCCGGCATCTGGGTGTCCGGCGATGCCCTCGCCGACCTGACCACTACGACGACGGTTCGGGTCTCGCCGTCCGGGGAAAAGACCGTCACCGACGGGCCGTTTGCCGAAACCCGCGAGATCCTCGGCGGCTACGACGTCATCGACGTTCCTGATTTGGATGCTGCCCTGGCCTGGGCCGCGCGGTGCCCCGGCGCCCGTGACGGTGGCAGCGTCGAGGTGCGTCCGCTGGCCGGGTTCGGGGACTGATTCGCCGTGGACGAGCAGGCTGAGAACTCGGTCGAGTCCGTGTTCCGGGAGGAACGTGGACGACTCTTGGCCTCGCTCGTCCGCCGTTTCGGTGATCTGGATCTGGCCGAAGAGGTCACCTCCGAAGCTGTCGAGGCCGCGTTGGTGCACTGGCCGGTGGATGGAGTGCCGGCAAAACCCGGCGCGTGGCTGCTGACCACGGCGCGTCGCAAAGCCGTCGACAGGCTTCGGCGTGATCAGGCCTATGCAGCGCGATTGGCCGTGATGCAGGTGGACGCCGATCGTGCCGACCCGGCGCCGCCCGTGGTCGACGGGGAACTTCCCGACGAGCGGCTGCAGCTCTTCTTCACCTGCTCACATCCCGCACTCGCGGAAGATGACCGGATCGCCCTCACCTTGCGTTGCCTCGGCGGGTTGACGACGCCTGAAGTTGCCCGCGCCTTCCTGGTGCCTTCGGCGACGATGGCGCAGCGGATAGTGCGCGCGAAGAAGAAGATCCGTCAGGCTCGGATTCCCTTCCGAACTCCCAGCGCCGAAGAACTCCCGGAGCGTCTTCCGGGTGTTCTGCAGGTGATCTATTCGGTGTTCACCGAGGGGTACGCCGCCAGCTCGGGTCCGGATCTGCAACGTATCGACTTGGCGGTTGAGGCGATCAGGCTGGCGAGGATCTTGCGCGCATTGCTTCCCGATGAGCGCGAGATTGCGGGACTGCTGGCGTTGATGCTGCTCGTCCACGCGCGTCGGGATGCCCGCACCGATTCGAGCGGCGCGATTGTGTTGTTGGAAGACCAGGATCGTGCGTGCTGGGATACACCGATGATCGAGGAAGGCAGCGACCTCGTTGTCGTTGCGTTGACTGGGGGATCGCCCGGTCCGTACGGAGTGCAGGCTGCGATTGCCGCGTTGCACGACGAGGCAGCGGATGTGGAGAGCACCGATTGGCCGCAGATCTGCGCGCTGTACGGAGTACTCCTCACGCTGACGCCTTCGCCCGTCGTCGCAGTCAACCGAGCAGTGGCACTGGCGATGCGCGACGGCGATGAGGCGGGATTGATTGCTCTGGATGAGCTGTCCGCGGAGCCCAAACTTGCCGACTATCACCCGTACCACCTCGCGCGAGGCGAACTCCTGGCGCGATTGGGCCGCATCGATGCTGCAGAATCCGCGTACCGGCGAGCTCTGAAACTGGTTGGTACCGAACCTGAGCGGGCCTACTTGGAGCGTCGTCTCGGGGAGATAGTGGAGTAGCTACTTCGCGCTCGCGCCGACCATCCGTAAGGCCAAGTCTCCGTACAGCTTTCCGATGTCTTCCGGATTCGTGTAGTTGCCGGCCGGGAACCAGCGGCACACGTCGACGCACAGGGACATCAGTGCGAGCGTGACACCTTCTGCGTCGGGGATCGTGAAATCGCCTGACTGCACTCCGGCGTTGACGACTTCCCTGACCACTCGCGTCGTGCTGCGGCGAAGCGCGACGACAGTCCGGTAGTGCTCGGGGGTGAGTGCGGTGAGTTCGTATTGGACGACGCGCGCGAGTGAATGGTGCCCGGCCTGCCAACTGGCGAAGGTGCCGACCAGTTCACGCAGGCGAACCGCCGGTTCTTCACCCGGTCGGTCAGCGCTCTCGACAACCTTCAACGCTTCGGTGTGGCCTTCGTAGCTGATCGCGAAAAGCAGCTCTTCTTTCGAGCGGTAGTGCGGATACATGGCGGCGGGACTCATGTCGAGGCGCGCGGCGATGTCACGGGTAGTGGTGCCGCCGTACCCGGCGGACGCAAACGCGTCGACGGCGGCAGCACGGATGCGGGCTGCCGCTTTGGAGGGGCTGATCACCACGTCAGGTGAATCGCTCACAGTTCCTCCAGGTGTCACAGATGTCGGATGTTGACAATATCGCGCTCTCGAACCACTATAAGCAAGTGCTTAGATTCTAAGCATGCGCTTAGATTGGTCGTCACGTGCGGGAACGCCGCACCGAAAGGAAGCAACTCCTCATGCGTCGCACTCTGTACGGACCCGATCACGAGGCGTTTCGCGAATCGGCTCGCGAATTCGTCAACCGGAACATCCTTCCGGTCGCAGAGAAGCTGATCGATCAGCGCTTCATCGACCGCGAGATCTGGCTCGAAGCGGGACGCAACGGCT
Source organism: Rhodococcus sp. ACPA4 (assembly GCF_002300185.1). Taxonomy (NCBI): domain Bacteria; kingdom Bacillati; phylum Actinomycetota; class Actinomycetes; order Mycobacteriales; family Nocardiaceae; genus Rhodococcus; species Rhodococcus sp. ACPA4. The sequence continues at coordinate 3,911,366 of NZ_NSDY01000001.1, read as the reverse complement.
TCCTCGGTCTCGAGGTCCCGGAGGCGTACGGCGGAAGCGAAGCCGGTGACTACCGCTTCAACGCGGTGCTGGCAGAAGAACTCTCGCGCGCAAGTGCAGCGGTTGCTTCGAGTTTCGGCATCCACGCCGACGTTGTTGCTCCCTACCTCGTTCAGCTCACCACCGAAGAGCAGAAGCAGCGTTGGCTGCCCAAGTTCTGCACCGGCGAAATGCTGACCGCAATCGGCATGACCGAGCCCTCCGGCGGATCCGACCTCGCCTCGCTCAAGACCACGGCGGTCAAGGACGGCGACGACTGGATCATCAATGGCTCCAAGACCTTCATCACCAACGGCTACAACGCTGATCTCGTGATCGTCGCAGCCCGCACCAGCCCCGAGAAGAAGTCCAAGGGCATCACCCTCTTTGCCGTCGAAACCGGCATGGACGGTTTCGAGCGCGGACGCAAGCTCGACAAGGTCGGCCAGCACGAGTCCGACACCGCGGAACTGTTCTTCGAGAACGTGCGCGTGCCGTCCAACAACATCATCGGCGAGATCGACCGCGGCTTCATCCACATGATGGAAATGCTGCCGCAGGAACGCGTCGGCGCTGCAGTGTCCAACATTGCGCACGCTGCTCCGATTCTCGAGGAGACGCTGCAATATGCCAAGGACCGCAAGGCTTTCGGTCAGCCCATCGGCTCGCTGCAGTGGAACAAATTCCTGCTCGCCGATTTGGTGACCCGCGTCGAGGTCACCCAGGCCTACGTCGACAACTGCGTCGCCGCTCATGCGGCCGGCGAGCTGACCGCCATCGACGCAGCCAAGGCAAAGTGGTGGACCGCGCAGGTACAGAACGAGGTCCTCGATCACTGCGTCCAACTGCACGGTGGCTACGGCTATATGACCGAGTACCGGGCTGCTCGCGCCTGGATGGACGCTCGCGTCACCAAGATCTGGGCCGGATCCAACGAAATCATGAAGGAACTCATCGGCCGCGACCTCGGCCTGTAGTTTCGACCGCAAGCGCTATTTCCTCCCGAGCCCTTCGACCACAGGAGCATCACCGCGTATGTCTGTTCTCGACAAGTTCTCTCTGACAGATCGAGTTGTCATCGTGACCGGTGCGTCGTCGGGTCTCGGGGTGGCATTTGCAAAAGCCGCAGCTGAGGCGGGAGCCGACGTCGTGCTGGCAGCCAGGCGCGTCGACAAGCTCGAAGACACCGCCAAGCTCGTGCGTGATGCAGGCCGTGAAGCGTTGTGTGTGGCCACCGACATTGTCGATCCGGCCCAGGCCCAGCACATGGTCGACGCAGCTATGGAGAAGTTCGGTCGTGTGGACGTACTCGTCAACAACGCCGGCGTCGGAACCGCGGTTCCGGCAACCCGTGAAACTCCCGACGAGTTTCGTTCCGTCATCGACATCAATCTCAACGGTTCGTACTGGGCTGCGCAGGCGTGCGGTCGAGTGATGCTGCCGGGCAGTTCCATCGTCAATATCTCCAGCATTCTCGGGTTGACCACGGCGGGACTGCCGCAGGCTGCCTACGCGGCCAGCAAAGCCGGCATCGTCGGATTGACCCGCGATCTGGCTCAGCAGTGGGGAACCCGCAAGGGCATCCGTGTCAATGCCATCGCGCCGGGATTCTTCAAGTCGGAAATGACCGACCAATACAACGACGGCTACCTCGAATCGATGGCTCCCCGCTTGATCATGGGTCGAATGGGAGATCCGGAAGAACTCGCGGCAACCATGGTGTGGCTGGCCTCCCCGGCCGGCGGATACGTCACCGGCCAGACCATTGCCGTCGACGGCGGGATCACGATCACCTGACGTCGATGACGGGAGGTCATCCCGTTTGCCGTATAAGTAGCAGGTGACTTCAAACGCCGACCCCTCGGAGAACTGGGAAGACCGTCCGCCGCCGTCCATGGCTGCAACGGAGCTTTTACGTGACCTCCCGGTGACGGCGCGCGGGGTCCGGACCAGGGCTTCTCTGGTTGCGGCAGCCCGGACGGTGTTCGAGCGAGCGGGGTACCTCGACGCCCGGCTGACTGACATCACGAAGGAAGCGAACTGCTCCACGGGCACGTTCTACACGTACTTCGACAACAAAGAGCAGATCTTTGCCGCTGTCCTCGAAGTCGCGCAGGAAGACATGCTGCATCCCGGCATGGGTCGCGTCCGCGACGCGGACAACCCTTACGCTGTGCTCGAGTCGAGCAACCGCGCGTACCTGACGGCCTTCCAACGCAATGCCAAATTGATGGGTCTGCTCGAGCAGGTGGCACAGATCGATCCGGCCTTCGCGAAACTACGACGCGACCGCGGTGCAACCTTCATCACGCGCAATGCAAAAGCCATCGAGCGGTTGCAGACGGAAGGAAAGGCCGACACGTCGCTGGATCCGTTGTTGGCGTCGCGGGCACTCTCGTCGATGGTGAGTCGCTTCGCCTACAGCGTGTTCGTGTCTGAGGAACCGGGCTCAGACGGCAAGCCGGTGCCCTTCGAAGAAGTGGTCAAGACCGCTACCCAGATTTGGGCCAACGCGCTCCGATTGCAGCGGTAGCAGCGGCTCAGCGGGTTCCGCGCGCGAACTCCGCTTCGAGATTCTGGCGCAGAGTTTCCTCACTGTTGCGGACCGCGTTCTCGATGAACGGACCCACTACGAGGCCCAGCGCTTTGCCGGCTAGACCGTCGGGCAGCTTGTAGGCAAAATCGACCGCCAACTCGGTTTTGGTGTCGTCTACCCGCGTGAATTCCCAGGTAGACGAATTGGCGACATCTCCCAGTGATGAGAGTGTGATGATGCGGTCTTTCTCCCACTCGGTGATTTCGAGCTTCGAGCGCACGGTGCTCGGACCAATTTGGATTGCGGCGTCGAATGTTGCGCCCAGACCTTGATCGAACTCGCCGTCGGGGTAGAACTCGGAGACGCCGTACATCCAGTTCACGACATTCCGGTAGTCGTCTATGTAGGCAAACGCGACGTCAACGGGTACGGCGGCAACCGCGGAATGGCGAACGTGGATCATGACTGGTCCCTTGTTTATCGGTGGACATCGACTGTAACCAATGACGGTGACATGTTCGGTGTCGGCGCAAGTGGATCTACGGTAACGGTTATGACAAACGAGCCTGCTATGCCTGAATCCTGGCGACACTACGAAGACCTGGGTCTGTCCAAGCCTCTCGCTGCGGCACTGGAAGCGTTTGTCGAGCAGGGGTACCACGGGGCCTCGATTCGGGACATCGCAGCGCGAGCGGGGCTCTCGGTGCCAGGTCTGTACCACCACTATCCGTCGAAGCAGGCCTTGCTCGTCGGCTTGACCACGGTGGTGATGGGCGAGTTGCTCGAACGCAGTCGTGCCGCCGAGATCGAAGCCGGCCCAGATCCGTCGGACCGCTTCGACGCGGTGATCGAATCATTGTTGCGGTTCCACATGTTTCGACGGGAGCAGTCGTTCATCGCGTCTTCAGAGCTTCGGAGTATGGAACCGGAGGGGCGGGCAAGCTACATCGCTCAACGTGACGAACAGCAGAAGCAGGTCGACCGGATCATTCTCGACGGAGTTCGAGCGGGTGAATTCGACGCCGAGTATCCAGTGGACGCGAGTCGGGCCGTCGTGACGATGTGTGTGGCGGTGGCGCAGTGGTATCGGCCGGATGGTGAATTGTCGCCGGAGGAGTTGGTGGAGCGGTATTTGGGGATTGCGAGGTGCACGGTGGGGGCGAAGCGGGTGGGGAAGTAGCGGTGGGGGCGAAGCGGGTGGGGATGTAGCGCGGCGATCACCTGGAGTTCTTCAGCAATTCGAGGGCCGCGTCCCGGCCGACGCCGAAGGGGTCGGTGCCTATGCTGATCCCGTCTGCGACGAGGGCACCTTCGTGAAGCAGCATGAGGGACTCGACGAGGCGTTCGTCGGAGTGCCCTTCCGTCGCCAGGATTCGCCGAAAAAGGTCCATCATCTCCTGCTTCTGGTCGGCGATAACGGCGAACACCTGATGTGAGTGATCACTGAACTCGGCGTGCGCGTTGATCATGCTGCACCCCTTGCCTCCGCTCGCTTTGGACCAGGAAGCGGAAGCATCGAACACCGCACTCAACTGTTCGGCGCGAGTGTCTCCGGCTGATGCCAGCTTCTTGTCGCGAAAGGCTCGCCACTGCCGATCTCGGTCCTTCAGATATTCCACGACGAGACCGTCCTTCGAGCCGAACCGCTCGTACAGAGTCTTCTTCGTGACCCCGGCGTCCAGTGCGACGGTATCCACACCTACGGCGTGAATCCCCTGTTCGTAGAACAACTTCGACGCCGACTCCAGGATGCGACGCGCTTTCGGAGTCAACTCGGGTACGGATTCCTCTGCCATGGCCAAAAGTATACCGATCTGTATAGTCGAGGTATGAGTAAACAGATCGGTATACCTCGGATCGCGATCCCGAGATCTGCCGTGACGGCTACCTTGTCGGTCTTGTTCGTCGCGTGCTGGAGTTCGGGATTCATCGGAGCCAAACTCGGCGCGGGCAGCGCCGAGATTCCCACGGTGCTGATGTGGCGGTTCCTCCCGCTCGCCGCAGTACTCGTCCCGATTGTCTGGTTGTCCGCCCGGCGTCAGAACATGATGCCGACCCCGCGGACTCTCGGCAGGCAGGTGGTGATCGGGATGCTCTCCCAGAGCGGCTACCTGTTGTCTGTGTACTGGGCAGTCGATCTCGGCGTGAACACCGGAACAACTGCACTGATCGACGGTATTCAGCCGCTGGTGGCAGCCGCGCTGCTCGGCCCGGTCCTCGGTGTCGCAGTGCCGCGCACACAGTGGGTCGGGTTGGTGATCGGGCTGGGCGGCGTCGCGATGGTTACCGCCGCCGACGCGGGAGCCGGTACAGCGGCGCCGTGGTGGTCGTACGCGATCCCGTTCCTGGGGATGCTCTGCCTGGTCGCATCCACCTTCGTCGAACAACGTGCTCCCACGTCCACGCCGCCGCTGCAGGCGCTGGCTATCCACTGCTCAACCAGCGCAATAGTTTTCACGGCTCTAGCGGTCGCTTCGGGTAATGCCGTACCGCCGAGTGTCAACACATTCTGGATCGCATTGCTCTGGTTGATCGTGCTGTCCACCTTCGGCGGTTACGGGCTGTACTGGTTGTTGCTCCGTCGGGTCGGCATTACGTCCGTCAATACGTTGATGTTCTTGATCGCTCCCGTCATCGCGGTCTGGGGTGCGCTGATGTTCGGGGAATCCTTCACTCCGTTCACCGCGCTCGGCTTGGCGGTGGGCATCCTCGCCGTCGTTGTGGTCACCCGGGTAGGCAATCGCCCGAAGAGGCGGGACGAGGGCGAAGATGCCTGTCCGGTCAGGGCCCCGATCACGTCGCGCTGATGAAGCCCGATCGTGATGTGAACCGCTCGCGGAGCGCGGTGAGTTGCTCTGCGGTGAGCTTGAGTCCGTTGAGTGCGTAGTCCTCGACGGTGCCGAAGAGTGTGCCCATCTCGTCGAGGGCGGCGTCGAAGTAGCTGTCACGGACGCCGAGGAGGGGCCGGAGCAGTTCGGCGTCGACGCCTTTGCTTGCGGCGAAGTCGAGTATCGGTGCCGTCATGGGTGCCAGGTCGGTGTTCGTCTGCAGGTAGTCGGCGCGTACATCGGCTTCGTCGGCGCCGAGTAGGAGCAGGAAGGAGGTTGCGGCCCATCCGGTGCGATCCTTGCCGGTGGTGCAGTGGAAAAGTGCTGCCCCAGTGCGTTTTTCGTCGATGAGGTCGAGGTAGAACGTGCGGTAGGCGTCGAGCGCGGATGGCAGGCTGACGAAGTTGCGGTTCGCTTCCTCCATCTGCGAGATCCCACGCCCGCCACTGATCGTCTCGGCGTACGCGGCCGGGTCCGTCATGAGTAGTCCGGTGGCTGCGGCGTTCTGGGCATTGTCGGCGAGTACGTCGAGCCAGACCGTCCGTGTCGAGTCGGGGAGATTGTCGAGTGCGCCGTCGCGCTCGGCGGCGGTCCTCAGGTCGTACACAGTCCGAATGTCCAAGCGGGCGACCGCGGCAACGTCGTCGCCGTCGAGTTTCGCGAGCGTCGCCGAACGGTAGAGCGCGCCCGGACGGACGGTGCCACCTGCAACGGCAATGCCGCCGAGGTCGCGGAAGTTCGGGGCGGTCTTCAGGAGAACGCGACGATCGAGCGGGTGAGTTGGCATGGCTGACTCCTTTGGGTTCGGGCGGTGACGGCCTAGCCCGCGGGATCGGGCGTGATTCCGCGACGGAGACTGCGAACCGTCAGATCCAACGCTTGCAGTCGGGTGCCTGCGCCACGGTTGACGTAGTCCATGGATGTGTAGAGCAGCGACCACAGCAGGTTCTGTACCCAGTCCGAACTCATGTCGGGATCGATGGAACCGTCGGAGTGTCCACGTTCGATGGCGTCGCTGACTCCGCTGTCGTTGGATGCGGATTCGGCAAAGGAATCTTCTTGATACACACCGGGTGTGAAGAACAGGACCGTCAGAAGGTCGGCCAGTTCGAAGTACTCGTGGCACAGGCGAACCAGTGCTTCGGCACCGGTGCCATCACCGAGTCTCGCCGCTGCGCCAGCTTTGTCGACGGCGTGGGTGGCCTCTGACGCGACAGCTTCGACCAGGTCTGACCGTTCGGGAAAGTAGCGGTGCAGGGTGGTCCGGCCGACTTTTGCGGCCGATGCGATTTCGCTGAGCGTCGCGGCGGGTTTGGACGCGAACACTGAAATGGCGGCATCGAGGATTGCCTTGCGAGTGCGCTCGCGGGTTGCGCTTTGTTCTGGTGCGCTGTGGATCGTTGTCACGAATTCGAAGCGTAGCCGTGTCCGGTTTCGGTATCCAGTCTTTCCGTATCGGAATTCCCTTGCCCTTTTTGGAACATTCGTGTTCCATAAATTCATGCTCGAATCTGACGTTCGCAAATCCACGCCGAAATGGAGCAATCTCCGCGTTCTCGCCGAGTTCGCTCGCCCACACCTGGCGTCGCTCCTGCTCGGGTTGGTCTTGGCCCTGTGTGGCTCAGCGGCGACGCTGGCGACGCCGATGGTCACCAAGTGGGTTCTCGATACGCTCGACACCGGCGCTTCGCTGCAAGGGCCGATCCTGACACTGGTCGTCCTTCTCGTGGTGGGCGCAGTGCTCGGCTGCGCTCAATGGATCGTGCTCGGCACTGCCGCCGAGAAGGTCGTGTTCGACGCCAGGTCCTCGCTGGTCCGGCGGTTCCTGGCCGCGACCGTGCCCTCGTTGCAATCGCGGTCGGTGGGAGAGTTGGTCACCCGAGTCACGTCGGACACCTTGCTGTTGCGCGAGGCCGCGTCGTCAGCCGCGGTGAACATTCTCAATGCGGCCGCCCTGACGATCGGAACGATTGTCCTGATGGGTGTTCTCGATCTGCCGTTGCTGGGCGTGACCATGGTGGCAATCGTGTTCGCCTCCATCCTCTTTGCCGTTCTGATGCCCCGGATTTCCGCAGCGGAGGCCAGAACCCAGGAATCGCTCGGCAAGCTCGGTGGAGTTCTCGAAGGTGGTTTGCGAGCAATCCGGACGGTCAAGGTGTCACTCGCGGAGGACCGAGTCGGCGCTCTCGTGACGAACAATGCGGCCGATGCAAAAAAGCATGCAGTCACAGCGGTTCGAGTATCCGCGACCGCATGGACTGTCGCGTGGACCGCCATTCAAGGGTCGATCATTGCCATCTTGGGGTTCGGTGCCTGGCGCGTCGCCGACGGTGAAATGGCAGTCTCCACACTCATCGCTTTTCTGCTCTACGCCTTCACACTGATGGGTCCGGTCTCGGAGCTTGCGCAGAACGTCACCTCTGTTCAGTCGGGAATCGCGGCAGCCATCAGGATTCGAGAGATGCAGTCGATGCCTACGGAGACGCATGACGTCGCCTTGGGAGTTGTCCAGAAAACCGACCCGGTCGCGCCGTTGATCGAATTGCGCAACGTCACGGTCAGCTACCACGGGTCGACCGAGCCCGCGCTGAGCGACGTCTCGCTGGTCATCCCGCAGCGGGGACATATGGCGATCGTCGGACCGTCGGGTGCAGGAAAGACCACGTTGCTCTCGACCGTGCTGCGATTTGTCGAACCAGGAGCCGGTGAGGTTCTTCTGCGCGGAGTCGGATACAACGCGCTCGATCACCGAGCAGTGCGCGAAAGCCTGGCGTATGTCGAGCAGGAGACGCCGGTGGTGCCGGGAACGATCCGAGAGAACGTGGTCTTCAGTCATCCCGACGCGACCGATGACGAGGTGCAGGCAGTACTACGTCTGCTCCGGCTCGACGACGCGATCGAGGCCCTGCCGAACGGACTCGACACCGCTCTGACCGCCACGTCGCTGTCCGGCGGCCAACGTCAGCGGATCGCGATGGCACGTGCAGTTCTGCGGCCGAGTGCGTTGCTCCTGCTCGACGAAGCCACTGCCCAGGTCGACACGCTCACCGAGGCTGCGATAGTCGATGCGATCAACGAGCGTGCGCGCACCGGGGCTGTGGTGACGATCGCTCATCGACTCTCGACCGTGCGCGACGCCGACTGGATCGTGGTCATGGAAGCCGGCCGGATTCGCAACATCGGCAACCACGACGAGCTCATGAACAAGGACGACCTGTACCGGGACATGGTGGTTGCCGGTCGCCTTGATCATTCGGAGGCATTGCTCGAAGATTGTTGACCCGGTGAGTCGGCATGTGCGAGAGTGCTGGTACCGAACGATCGCTCGGTCGGTCTTACTTGGAGGTGGATGGTGGCAATCGATCTGACGTATGCGCCGGAGGTGACCGCGCTGATCGAGAAGACGCGCGCCTTCACTCGGGATGTCGTTCTCCCGATCGAGGACAAGCATGGCGGCGACATTGCCGTTGCAGGCGGCGACGCAACTCGTATCGAGATGCAGACCGCGGCAAAGGCTGCAGGCGTCTTCGCTCCCCATGCGCCGATCGAATACGGCGGGCACGGGCTCAACATGAGTGATCGTGCGCCGGTATTCGAGGAGGCCGGCTACTCACTGTTCGGTCCGACCGCACTGAACATCGCTGCCCCGGACGAGGGCAACGTCCATATGCTGGCCCACGTGGCAAACGCGGCGCAGAAGGAACAGTTCCTCGCGCCGCTCGCCCGCGGCGACCAGCGTTCGGCTTTTGCGATGACAGAACCAGCGCCCGGTGCCGGATCCGATCCGTCGGCCCTTAACACCCGCGCCGAGAAGGCCCCGGGCGGCTGGAAGATCAACGGCAAGAAGTGGTTCATCACCGGCGCTGACGGCGCAGGCTTCTTCATCATCATGGCGCGCACGTCGGGTGAACCCGGCCAACGTGGCGGTGCCACAATGTTTCTCGCGCCGGCAGAGTCCCCGGGATTGATCGTCGGTCGTCATATCGGAACCCTCGACAAGTCCATGATCGGTGGCCACTGCGAGGTCACTTTCGAAGATCTCTTTGTCCCCGACGAGGCTGTTCTGGGCGAGGTCGACCAGGGCTTCGCCTACGCACAGGTGCGTCTCGGCCCCGCCCGCATGACACACGTGATGCGGTGGCTGGGCGCCGCGCGTCGGGGGCACGACATCGCCGTGGCCCGGGTGGCGGAGCGTGAAGGATTCGGTTCCAAGCTCGGTGACCTCGGGATGATCCAGAAGATGATCGCGGACAACGAAATCGACATCGCGGCCACTCGCGCGCTGCTGGTTCAAGCGTGCTGGGAGCTGGATCAGGGTGGACATGCAAGCAACTCCACGTCGATCGCAAAAACGTATGCAGCGGAGGCGATCTTCCGTATCGTCGATCGGTCCATCCAGATGTGCGGTGGTATCGGTGTGTCCGACGACTTGCCTCTCGCGCGCCTGTCCCGCGAGGTCCGCCCGTTCCGCGTGTACGACGGACCGTCCGAGGTTCATCGGTGGGCAATCGCGAAGCGAGTTGTGGGCGCGGCACGTCGAGCTGCTCGAGACGGTGCGCGATGACTGAGTTTCCCGGTCTCGACCTGGTTGCCCTGCGGAAGTACCTGCTCGACTCGGACGTCGCGGTCAGCGGAGATCTCCGTGCGAAACTGATCTCCGGCGGCAAGTCCAACCTCACCTACGGGATCTACGACGACGCATCGAGTTGGATTGTGCGCCGCCCTCCGACTGCGGGATTGACGCCGTCGGCGCATGATGTGGCGCGGGAATTCCGCATCACGTCGGCACTGCAGAACACTGCGGTGCCGGTGGCTCCCACCGTCGCCCTGTGTGAGGACTCGTCGGTGATGGGTGCGACGTTCACGGTCGTCGAGTTCATCGAAGGTCAGGTGATCCGGACGAAGTCGGAACTGGATGCTCTTCCGGCAGAACAGGTCACGGCCTGCGTCGATGAATTGGTGCGTGTTCTTGCGGCGCTGCACGATGTCGACTACAAGGCCGTCGGCCTCGGAGAATTGGGGCGTCCCGACGGGTACGTCGCGCGGCAGGTGAAATTGTGGGCCGGTCAGTGGTCGCGGGTGAAGGTCGAGGATTCCGCGGACGTCGACCGCTTGGCTTCTGCGCTCTCAGAGCTGATTCCGGAGAATTCCGAGTCGTCGATCGTCCACGGTGACTACCGGATCGACAACACGATCCTCGCTGCAGACGATGTCACGAAGGTCGCGGCAGTAGTGGACTGGGAATTATCCACTCTCGGTGACCCTTTGGCCGATATCGCCATGATGTGCGTGTATCGCCATTCCGCGTTGGACCTGGTTCTCGGGGAGCCGGCAGCCTGGACCAGTTCGTCACTGCCGTCTGTTGTCGATCTGGCCCAAAGCTATTCGCGCGTCTCGGGTCGGGATCTCGGCAACTGGAACTTCTACATGGCACTCGGATTCTTCAAGCTGGCCGTTGTCGCCCAGGGGATCGATCATCGTTTCCGGGCCGGCGCGACAGTCGGTGGTGGTTTCGAGAGTGCGGGAACGGCTGTACCCGAACTGATCTCGGCGGGGCTGAACGCATTGAACGGGAAGTTCGCGTGAGTGCGTCGGCGCTCGTCACCGGCGCGTCCAAAGGCATCGGGCTGGGCATTGCGACGCGTCTCGCGACGCTCGGATACGGATTGACCATCACGGCGCGAGACAGTGAGAAACTCGACGCAGTTGCCGAGGAACTGCGCCGCGCCGGTTCGCCCGACGTTCTGGTGTTGGCCGGTGATATGGCGGACGAGAAATTTTCGGCGGAATTGGTTGCCGCCCACGGTGATCGATTCGGTTCGATGCGTGCACTCATTCTCAACGCTGGTGTGGGAACCAGTGGGCGGATCGCGGACTACCCCATGAAGCGCTTCGACAAGACGCTCGCAGTGAATCTGCGGACGCCGTTGGCGCTGCTTCAGGCGTCGTTGCCGTTCCTGCGCCTGGCAGCGGATGCACATCCGAGTGGCGGAGCAAAGGTTGTTGCGCTGGCATCGATTGCCGGCGTGTACGCCGAAAGCGGCTTGGGTGTTTACGGTGCGACCAAAGCAGCGTTGATTTCGATGATCGAGGCGCTCAACGCCGAAGAATCGGGAAACGGCATCAGCGGCACGGCAATTGCTCCGGGATACGTCGACACCGACATGTCGGCGTGGACGCACGATCGGATTACGCCGGAATCGATGATCAAAGTCGACGACATCGTCGAACTGGTCGACGGGTTGCTACGTTTGTCCGCCAGGGCAGTGGTCCCCAAGATCGTGATGACCCGAGCCGGTACCGAAGGCTACGGGGCCTGATCAACCCGGCCGATTCTCGCCACGCTTGCGGAAGAAGTGGAACCCGGGAACACCGACGATCGCCTGTTTCAGGTCTTTCACGACCCCCAGGAGTTCGTGGACTTCGGGGGAGACCGAGTCCAAGGTGGCGAGAATCGGCAGGACGGCAGTGACCCGCTCGGTGAGTTCCGGGAGCTTGTCGATCAGCGTGATGGCGGCAGTGACTTCGGATTCGCTGAGATCATCCGCAAACCTGGCAGCTAACGGAGCCAGTTGAACTGCGATGGGTTCGTACAGTTCGAGAAGTTGCTGTGCGATGTCAGATGTTTGCTCGACGGCTTCGATCAACGTCTCGGCGCGAACAGTGACGGAAGCTGCGCCGACTACGACGCGGTCTGCGTTCTCGGCTATCTGGCTGATTCGCGCAACCAGTCTCTCGACGCTCACCAACAGCGCCTCGAGGCGGGCAGGGAGCGTGAGCGCGAAAACGACCGTAGACAGCGACCAGTGCACCACATCGCTGACGGAGTGGACCAGGCTGGAACGTCCCGGCAAAACTAGAGCCATCACTCGATACTGCCTGATAATGGTCGGAAGTGCAGGCATTTCTCACATTCCTGTGAGTCGGGGCGTCTTCGAGATATGAGTAGCTCAGGCGCTGGCGTTCCCACATCGTGGCCGTCGCTACTCGATACCTGGAAGGATCGAGACATGGCGGATAACCGTACCCACACAGTGATCGAGTCGCCGATCGGGCCGTTGACACTGGTCGCGACGGCAAACGGCTTGTGCGGTCTCTACATGGCAGAGCATCGTCACAAGCCGAACGAGTCGACCTTCGGGGAGAGTTCACCCGCGAATTTCGGTGCTGTCCGGGAACAGTTGGACGAGTATTTTTCCGGAGAGCGAACCGAGTTCTCGTTGCCGTTGGATCCGTCGGGCACGGAGTTTCAGCAACGAGTGTGGGATGCGCTGCGGACAATTCCCTACGGGCAGACGTGGTCCTATATGGACCTCGCGCAAACGCTTGGCAACCCTCTGGCGATTCGTGCTGTCGCGGCGGCAAACGGTAAGAATCCGATCAGCATCATCGTGCCGTGCCATCGCGTGGTCGGTAGTGACGGGAGCCTGACGGGCTTTGCGGGCGGTCTCGACCGCAAGCGCTTTCTGCTCGAGCAGGAGTCCGGTGGAATCTCGGACGTGCTGTTCTGATGGAACGAACTCACATATCTCGTGATGCGAGCGTTTACCGATCGTGGCACTGAAACCATTCGAGAACGTCGTCACAGAGCACGGAGCGGTGGTGCTTCGGGTGTGCCGCGCTGTGGTCGGTCCGGTCGACGCGGAGGACGCGTGGTCCGAGACCTTCCTGGCGGCAATGCGTGCCTATCCGGACCTGGATCCCGGCGCGAATGTCGAGGCATGGCTCGTGACCATTGCGCACCGCAAAGCCATCGACATCGTGCGAGTACGAGGGCGCGTCGCGGTTCCTACCGACGACCTTCCGGAATTGCCGACGCGTATCGGCCTTCCGGGAACCTGGAATCACGAACTCTGGGATGCACTCGAACAACTGCCGTTCAAGCAGCGAGCGTCGGTGGCGTACCACTTCCTGGGCGGGCTGCCGTACGCGGAGATCGCCGAGATTCTGGGCAGTACTCCGTCCGCCGCGAGGAAGGCCGGCTCCGACGGTATTGCGTCCCTGCGAAAAACATACTTAACCAACACCGTTCCGGAAGGGAGCCGATCATGACTACCGAAGCTGATGTGTTCGGCGCACTCCCCGCGTCCGACCCGGAAGCGCTGGCGCGACTGCACTCACGGCTGGCTGATGCCGCTGCGGCGGCGCAGTTGATCGATGTTGCCTATCGGGTCGTTGATTCGCCGATCGGGAAATTGCTCCTCGCTGCAACGGACGTCGGATTGGTGCGGGTGGCGTTTGCCGTCGAGGGGCACGACGTCGTGCTTGGACGGCTGGCCGATACTGTCAGTCCGCGTGTCCTGCATCATCCGCGCAGGCTCGACGCCGTTGCCCGGGAGCTGGACGAGTACTTTGCCGGCGCCCGAAGGGAATTCGACCTGGATTTGGATTTCCAGCTGGCAAAGGGATTTCGGCGTGAAGTGCTGCGCCACCTTCCGGAGATCGAATACGGCCACACCGCAAGCTATTCGACGGTCGCCGCGGCGTCGGGTAGCCCGCGTGCAGTGCGGGCGGTGGGCACGGCGTGTGCGAAGAATCCATTGCCGTTGGTGGTGCCATGTCACAGAGTTGTCCGAAGTGACGGAAGCCTGGGCCAGTACGCGGGCGGCACGGAGCTCAAGGCCGTACTGCTGGACCTGGAATCGCGGCAATGAACAAGGCTGCGACGCTGACTCTTCCGTTCATGCCGCCGTATGCGACGGAGCCGTTGATCGGCGCGTTGAAGGCCCATGCGGTAGCCGGATTGGAACGTCACGACGACGGGGTTCATGTGCGCGTCGTGCCGTTGCCGACCGGTCCCGTGATCGTGTCGGTGTCATGGCACGACGATTGTGTGTCGGTGAGCGCGGACAGGGACACGGACGCCGCTCAGCTCGAGTCGGTTGTACGGCGGTGGCTCGATCTCGACGGCGATCATCGTGTGTGGGAGGCGGTGCTGGCGTCGGACAAGACGCTGGCTCCGCTGATCTCGGCCCGGCCAGGTTTACGTGTGCTCGGTAGCGTCGACGGTTTCGAGACTGCGGTGCTGACTGTTCTGGGGCAGCAGGTTTCGCTGGGGGCGGCGCGAACATTTGGTGGACGGTTTGTCGGAGAGTTCGGACTGCCCGTGAATCACGAGTTCTCGGCCTTCCCATTGGCGGAGTCTGTAGCGGCCAGTTCCCCGGACGCGATACAGAAAGCTGTCGGATTGACCAGTGCGCGTGCACGAACGGTGCACGCCTTGGCGATTGCCGCTGCCGAGTATCTTGATCTCGGCTGGGATGCCGACCCAGTGCGATTTCGTGCTGATCTTCTAGCTCTGCCAGGAATCGGGCCGTGGACTGCCGACTATCTCACCGTGAGGATCCTCGGAGATCGGGACGCGTTTGTGCCGGATGATCTGGTTCTCAAACGCGCGTTGGGTGTGTCGTCCGGCAAGGAAGCTGCGGCATTGTCGGAGCAATGGCGACCGTGGCGCGCTTACGCGTTGTTTCATCTGTGGACGAAAGAAGCTTTTCTCTAGTCAGTCTTTCGAGGTCGCCAGGCTAGATGGCCACCAGATTTTCTTGCCGATGTCATGGGACAGAGCGGGAACCAGGACGCTGCGCACGATGATCGTGTCCAACAGCACGCCGAACGCAACGGCAAAACCGATCTCGGCCAGGAAGACCAGTGGAAGAATTCCCAGGACGGCAAACGTTGCCGCCAACACGATCCCGGCCGAGGTGATGACGCCGCCGGTGACGGCAAGTCCGCGCAATACACCTGCGCGAGTGCCGAATTCACCGGTTTCCTCGCGAACACGGGTCATCAGGAAGATGTTGTAGTCGATGCCCAGCGCTACGAGGAAGACAAACGCGTAGAGCGGGAACGACTGGTCTGCGCCTGCAAAACCAAAGACGTGAGTGAAGAAGAAGCCGCTGACGCCCAAGGTGGCTGCAAACGAAAGGACCACCGTTGCAATCAGAATTACGGGAATGACCAGCGCGCGAAGCAGTAGCGCAAGAACAACGAAGATAACCGCAAGCACGATGGGGATGATGAGATTGCGGTCGCGCACCGACGCTGCTTGAACGTCGAGTGTGGTTGCGGTGCTGCCGCCCACAAGAGCGTCGGCGCCTGGAACTGCGTGTACAGCGGTCCGGAGACGCTTGATCGTCTCGAGTGCCTGTGGCGAGTCGTATGAATCGACAAGCATCGCGTTGATCATGGTTCGACCGTTGATCGGCGGGGCAGTGAAGCCAGGTGGGGCACAGCCGGCGGCCGCTGCCTGGGCGACGGCCGCTGGATTGGTCTTGATCAATTCGCTGACCTTCGCCACGTCGACTTGCGTGCACACGGACCCGGCGTCCTGGGATATACCCTCGACAGCGCTTGCCGCCTTGATGACCGCGTCGGACTGATCCGCATTCGCAGTGATGACGGCCGGTGCACCGGCTCCCGGGTCGAACGCGGAATCGTAGAGTTCTTGCCCGACAACAGCGTCCGGAGTGTTGGTGAAGTTCTGGGCCGCGGTCAGCCCATCGGTTTTCAGGCTTCCGATTCCGGCCGCGAACAACACGATGAGCAGGATCGATGCGCCGATCCACAACGAGCGATCCCTGTTGCCGACAGTTGTCGCGATCTTGCCCCACATGCCGTGCGTCGCAAGATCTGCGGCGTGATCGACGCGTGGAGTTCGGGGCCAGAACACCCAGCGGCCGACCACCGCCAGTGCGACGGGCATGAACGTCATCATCACCAGATACGTGCAGGCAATCCCGATCGCGGCCACCGGGCCGAGGCTCTTGTTGGAGTTCAACTGCGAGAAGGTCAGGCAGAGCAGTCCGAGAACGACAGTGACAGCCGATGCTGTGATCGCGGGCGCTGATTCACGCCACGCTCGTATCATCGCGTCGAATCGATTGGGGTAGCTGTGAAGTTCTTCGCGGTAACGCGAAATGAGCAGCAGCGCATAGTCGGTGCCCGCACCGATCACGAGTACGAACAAGATTCCTTGAGATTGACCGGTCAAGGTCAGGATCTCGGCCTTCGCGAGGAAGTAGATCACCATCGACGACAAGCCGATTGCCAGGAGCGCCGAGAACAGCGGGAAGAACCACAGCACCGGCGATCTGTAGACCACTAGAAGAATCAGGATGACAACGAGTAAGGCGGCGCCGAGGAGCGCACTGTCCAAGCCGGCAAAAGCGTCGATGAAGGCCACCAGGAGCCCGCCAGGACCTGCCGGTAGGACTTCCATGTCGCCGGCAGCCTGCTCGGCCGCGTCGAGGACTTTCTGTTCGGTTGCCGCGAGGTCCTCACCGGACACCGCGGCGCCGTCGTCCTTGGCGATCAGCGGAACGAAAATGGATGCAATGGTGCCGTCGGCGGAGAATTGAGTTGGCTGCATCCCGTCGGCATCGACGCCGGGTACTCGGGAAATGGCTTGGCGTGCAGATTCGACAGCAGCTTTGTCCGCATCGGTCAGCGCGGAATCCCGATGGAATACGACAAAACCAGGAATGGTCTCCACCGGAAGGAATTTCGCGGATTCATTTGCGACGACGGTGGACTCCGCAGAACTCGGAAGATACGACGAGTTGTCGTTCTTCTGAACCTCTGCGAGTTTGCTCTGGAACGAACCGCCGAAACCGCCCGCGACAAAGGCGAAGATCGCCAATGCGATCACCGTGAAGATCGGCAGGCGAAAGGCTCTGATCGCTCTGCCGTCGTTCTTTTCCGCGTCAGTGGAATCCAGTTTGGTCATCGTTCTCCTGGGGGCGCATGAGGCCGTCACCGATAAAACAACATTTTCAGTAGAACACGCGAGCAAGCCGGGTGGAACTACCGCAATTGGGGTACCCGCTGATGCGAGGAACACAACTTTCACGCGCAGGAGGTACAGCGACCCGATTGTCGAAGCCGATATGAGTCACCACTTCTACCGATCGGTTGGAGAGATTTATGTCAACCACCGAAATGCTCGAACTCGAGCGCACCATCGACCATCTCCGTCACTGTGTCGGTTCGCTGCGGTCCTTGTACGGTGACGTACCGCAGGTCCGCCGGTTGGTCAATGATCTGGAGCGGCTCGAGATCGACTCCGGCGATCTGGACGCATCGCCGCCGCACCTGACCCATCACGAACAGGCTGAACGAATCCCCGTGCCCGACACACCGTACGACGCGTCGATGTGGCAGGGCGCCGATGACGAGGGTATCGGCGGCCACCCGACCGAGCACGACGGATGAGTGCACCACCGATCGATTCGAGTGGGGTCGGTGCTTCTTCGCGTGCTCGCATTGCGGCACGCACGCTGAGAACGGACCGGTGGTGGCGAGCGCCGCTACTGACCGTACTGGGATTGTCCGTCTTCCTGGTCTACGCGACGATCCGGTCGTTCGTCCGCAGCGCGTACTGGGTCGCGGACTATCACTACCTGACACCGTTCTACTCTCCGTGCCTGAGCGACTCGTGTGCGCCGGGTTCCAGCGATTTCGGCACACCGATCGGTGAATTGCCGATGTGGATTCCGCTCGGGTTCCTGGTGCTGCCGTTCCTTCTGGGATTCCGGCTGACCTGCTACTACTACCGCAAGGCCTATTACCGGTCTGTGTGGCTGTCGCCGCCTGCCTGTGCGGTCGCAGAACCACATCGCGCGTACTCGGGTGAAACACGACTTCCGCTGATCATCCAGAACTCGCATCGGTACTTCTTCTATGTCGCGGTTGTTGTGTCGATCATCAATACCTACGACGCGATTCGGGCTTTCCACGGAGCAGACGGTGGCTTCGGGATGGGTCTCGGCACGCTGATCCTCGTCGGCAACGTGTGCTTGCTGTGGGCCTACACGGTGTCGTGCCATTCGTGTCGTCACGTCACGGGTGGACGGCTCACCCATTTTTCGAAACATCCGATCCGCTACTGGTTGTGGACGCAGGTGAGCAAACTCAACACGCGGCACATGCAGCTGGCGTGGACCACGCTCGGCACGCTCATGATCACCGATTTCTACATCATGCTCGTGGCCAGCGGCACGATCGACGACCTACGTCTGATCAATTGACCACCCAATTCTTCAGGGAGAGTGAATGACCGAAGTCGAACGGCACACCTACGACGTCGTGGTGATCGGAGCCGGCGGAGCCGGACTACGCGCGGTGATCGAGGCCAGAGAGCAAGGACTCTCTGTTGCCGTGGTCTGTAAGTCGCTGTTCGGCAAGGCTCACACCGTCATGGCGGAGGGTGGGTGCGCTGCCGCGATGGGCAACGCCAACGAGAAGGACACCTGGCAGACGCATTTCCAGGACACGATGCGCGGTGGGAAGTTCCTCAACAACTGGCGGATGGCGGAGCTGCACGCGCGTGAGGCGCCGGATCGAGTGTGGGAACTCGAAACCTATGGCGCACTGTTCGATCGGACGCCGGACGGGCGAATCAGTCAACGCAACTTCGGTGGTCACACGTATCCGCGGCTCGCTCACGTCGGTGACCGAACAGGTCTCGAGATCATTCGGACGATGCAGCAGAAGATTGTCTCGCTTCAGCAGGAAGACTTCGCGGCCACCGGAGACTACGAGGCACGCGTCAAGATATTTGCGGAATGCACCATCTCGGAACTGACGAAGGACGGCGACCGTATTTCCGGTGCCTTCGGATACTGGCGTGAGAGTGGACGGTGCGTGCTGTTCGAAGCACCGGCTGTGGTGATGGCTACCGGCGGAATTGGCAAGTCGTTCAAGGTCACATCCAATTCGTGGGAGTACACCGGGGACGGACACGCGCTGGCACTTCGCGCGGGCGCCAACTTGATCAACATGGAGTTCGTTCAGTTTCACCCGACAGGCATGGTGTGGCCGCCGAGCGTCAAAGGCATTCTCGTGACGGAGGGAGTGCGCGGCGACGGTGGGGTGCTCAAGAACTCCGAGGGCGACCGCTTCATGTTTTCCTACATTCCGCCGGTGTTCAAGGGCCAGTACGCCGAGACGGCAGAAGAAGCCGATCGGTGGTACGAGGATCAGGAGAACAACAGGCGCACCCCCGATCTGCTACCCCGCGACGAGGTGGCTCGTGCCATCAACACCGAGGTGAAGGAGGGACGCGAAACCCCGCATGGCGGTGTGTACCTCGACATCGCGTCGCGAATGCCGGCCGAGGAAATCAAGCGCCGGTTGCCGTCGATGTATCACCAGTTCAAGGAACTCGCGGACGTCGACATCACAAAAGAGCAAATGGAAGTTGGTCCGACCTGCCACTACGTGATGGGCGGGATCGAGGTCGACCCGGACTCCGGTTCGTCGAACGTACCGGGGTTGTTCGCGGCGGGGGAGTGCTCCGGCGGAATGCACGGGTCCAACCGGCTGGGCGGAAATTCGCTGTCGGATTTGCTCGTGTTCGGTAGACGAGCCGGCCTCGGCGCCGCGACTTATGTGAAGTCGCTGCCTGCTCGGCCCGTCGTGGCGGACGGCGACGTGGATGCCGCGTCACGGATGTTGCTCTCGCCGTTCGAACCTCAGGGTGACGCCGGTGCCCTCGAGAACCCGTACACCCTGCACACCGAACTGCAGCAGACGATGAACGACTTGGTCGGCATCATCCGCACCGCTGAGGAAGTCGACCGCGCGCTGCGCACGCTCGACGACATCAAACGACGGATCGATTCGGTTGTGGTGGAGGGGCATCGGCAGTTCAATCCGGGATGGCATCTGGCTGTGGATCTGCGAAACATGGTGCTGGTCAGCGAATGTGTCGCGAAAGCCGCGCTGCTGCGCACCGAGAGCCGGGGCGGACATACTCGGGACGATCACCCGGCGATGGCTGCGCAGTGGCGCAACACCCTGCTGGTGTGCGCTGTGGATGCAGCGGTCGCCGGGCGAGCGGATGTTGTTGTTCCCGACGTGCAGGTCACCTCCGAGCCGCAATCGCCGATGCGACCGGACCTTTTGGCGCTCTTCGACATCGACGAGTTGGCGAAGTACTACACGGACGCCGAACTTGCCGGCCATCCGGGAAGGAAAACCTGACATGGGCTACGACGCGAGTTTCCGGGTGTGGCGCGGCGATGCCGATGGTGGTGAGCTGCGGGACTATTCGGTTCCGGTGAACGAGGGGGAGGTGGTGCTCGACATCATTCACCGGTTGCAGGCCACGCAGACTCCGGACCTCGCGGTGCGGTGGAACTGCAAGGCGGGCAAGTGTGGATCGTGCTCAGCGGAGATCAACGGGCGTCCGCGGCTGCTGTGTATGACGCGGATGTCGACTTTTGCGGAGGACGAAGTGGTGACTGTGACTCCGATGCGCGCATTCCCGGTCATCC
Organism: Rhodococcus sp. ACPA4; assembly: GCF_002300185.1. NCBI lineage: Bacteria > Bacillati > Actinomycetota > Actinomycetes > Mycobacteriales > Nocardiaceae > Rhodococcus > Rhodococcus sp. ACPA4. Next base: position 3,890,706 of record NZ_NSDY01000001.1, on the reverse strand, counting down.
GTGATCTGGTCACCGATGTCTCGTTCAATTACCGGAAGGCACGCGAGATTCCGTCGTTCACACCGCCGCCCGGCTTGGCTCCCGGTGAGTACCGAATGCAGCAGATCGACGTCGCCCGCTCGCAGGAGTTCCGCAAGTGCATCGAATGCTTCCTGTGTCAGAACACTTGTCACGTCGTGCGCGATCACGAGGACAACAAGGAGGCGTTTTCCGGCCCCCGCTTCTTCATTCGGATCGCCGAACTCGAAATGCACCCTCTCGATACAGCAGACCGTCGGGACGCCGCGCAAGACCAGTCCGGACTCGGTCTGTGCAACATCACCAAATGCTGTACCGAGGTGTGCCCGGAGGACATCAAGATCACCGACAACGCAATCATCCCGATGAAGGAACGAGTCGTGGATCGGCGTTATGATCCGCTGGTCTGGCTGGGCAACAAGATCTTCCGTCGAGGTGAAACCTGATTCGGGTCAGGAAATTCCTCGGGAGATCGCGCGACTGGCCGCCTGCAGTGCCGGGACGAGGGGAGCGCTGCCGGTGTCGAGTGGAACGACAACAGATAATGCCGCGACAACGTCGCGAGAGCGGCGAATAGGCGACGCTATCGCCAGCGTGCCGAGATTGAGGTACTGGCGAGCTATGACGATGTCGGTGCGGCGGATCTCGGCCAGCAGAGAACGAAGCGTAGGTTCCTCGGTGATCGTGAACGGCGTCAGCGCCCGCAATCCGGCCGCGACAACATCGTCGAAGACGCCATGGGGAGCATGAGCCAGAAGCACCAGCCCACCGCTGGACGCGTGCAGCGGCAATCGTCCACCAGCCCGGCCGACAAGACCGACGGCGTCGTGGCTCGACAACCGCTCCAGGTAGACAGCCTCGAGGTGATCGCGGACAACCAGTTGTACGTTCTGCCCGGTGATTTCGTGCAAGTCCTCCATGAACGGCATTGCTACGGAACGTAAACCGTGTGCTCGGGGTGCGCGGGACCCGATCTCCCAGACCCGAAGTCCGATCTGAAATCGGCCGTCGTCGCCACGTTCGAGGGCTCCGAGCCTGGTGAGTTCTCGGCAGATGCGAAAGACCGTCGGCACGGGCAGTTCGGAACCCAGTGCAAGTTCGGTGATTGTCTGGCGGGGGTGCTGCGGAGTGAACAGATCGAGCAGGACCATAGCTCGTTCCAGCATTCCCGGCGGAGTAGCGACTTCTTTCACTCAATGAAAACTACCTTGTTGACGGCCCTCATGTCCCGCGACCATCCAATCAGTGAAAAGTTGTTCTCTACCGAGGAGAGTTCTATGAGTCTGCCGCCCATTCGCACCCAGGTCGGTATCGTCGGGGCCGGTCCGGCCGGTCTGATGCTCTCCCATCTTCTTCATCTTCAGGGGATCGATTCCGTTGTCCTGGAATGCCGTACCCGCGAAGACGTCGAAGGAACGATCCGGGCGGGAATTCTCGAGCAGAACACCGTGGATTTGATGATCGCAACCGGCGTGGGTGATCGGTTACTCGCGGAAGGTCATCGCCACACCGGTACCCAGATCAGGTTCGCCGGTGAGGGGCGTCGCGTCGACTTCGAAGGGCTCACGGGTCGGGCTGTCACTGTGTACCCGCAGCATGAGGTGCTCATCGATCTGATTGCGCGCAGGCTGGCAGACGGCGGCGACATTCGCTTCGGCGTCAGTGACGTCGAGGTCCACGAGCACACTGGCGATCGCCCGTTCATCACGTTTGTTGACTCCGACGGTCAGGCGCAGCGGCTGGACTCCGAACTTGTTGCGGGATGCGATGGTTCGCGAACCGGGACGCGCCACCTCATTCCGGAGCCCGAGGTACGCACCGACTACTTCCGCCAGTACCCGTTCGTCTGGTTCGGCATTCTTGCCGAGGCCCCCCGAACCTCGGACGAACTCATCTACGCCCACAGCCCGCGGGGATTTTCACTCTGCAGCACACGATCCGAGACTGTGCAGCGGCACTACCTACAGGTTTCGGTCGACGACACTGTCGACGACTGGTCGGACGATCGAATCTGGGACGAGTTGCACCGACGCGTGGACGGACCTGGCGTCGAGGTCAAGGAGGGTGCCATCTTCTCGAAGAGCATCCTGCCGTTCCGTAGCTTTGTGTGTGAACCCATGCAATCCGGCCGCTTGTTCCTGGCCGGGGACGCCGCGCACACTGTCCCACCGACCGGCGCCAAGGGCATGAACCTCGCGCTGGCCGACGTGTGGGTTCTGGCCGACGCCATGGTCGGTTTCTTTACCGCTGGGGATCGACAAGCCCTCGACTGCTACTCCGCGGCTGTGTTGCCGAGGGTGTGGCGTGCTCAGCACTTCTCGTGGTGGATGTCGACGATGCTGCATACAGCACCCGACGCGTCGCCGTTCGACATCAAACGGCAGGAAGCTGAACTCGACGTCGTGACCAGCTCCCAAGCAGGGCTGACCTTGATTGCCGAGAACTACACCGGCCTGCCGCTGCCGCAACTGGTTCACACAGTGTCCTGACGCGCTGCCGTCTGGCAAAACGTCCGCATTGCCCATTTTTTATCTGAATATCTGTACAGATGTTATTTTTATTCAGAAGAAAAGGGGCAAACAGTGGGTCTCATCCGTTCCGGAGTTCCGACGTTCGCGATCGCTGCCGTCGTCGGCACCCTGCTCGTCACGTCGTGCAGCACCCCGTCGGGCACGTCGACCGCAAGCGACGGTCTGGTCCTCGCCGACGGCTACGAACTGGGCGGATACAACCCCGTCGCCGGCTTCGGTGCGGCCGGCGAAGCCAAGATGTACGACGGTCTGGTGAGCCTGCGCGGCGGTGAGGGAATGCCTGGTTTCGAACCGGCTCTTGCCACGTCGATCCCCACCGCCAACGCCGACGCCACCCTCTGGACCGTGACTCTCCGCGGCGGCGTCACCTTCTCCGACGGCTCCACTTTTGACGCCGCCGACGTGGTTGCCACGTACAAGGCGATCCTCGATCCGGCATCAGCGTCCGAGGCGAAGTCGTCGTTCGACATGATCAGCGATGTCGTAGCGCTGGACCAGAACACCGTGGAGTTCCGTCTCGCGTACTCCTACGCACCGCTACTCACCAAGATGCTGATCGGCATTGTGCCGTCGGAGTCCGTGGCGACACCCGCTCTGGCGGCCGAGTCGACGCTCAACACCGAACCGATCGGGACCGGGCCGTACACCCTTGTCGATCTTTCACCCGACCGCGCGGTGTTTGCGGCCAACGAGAACTACTGGGACGGCGCACCGGAAATCAAGAAGCTCACGCTGCTCTATGTTCCGGACGACAACACCCGGGCGCAGCGGATGGCCTCGGGTGAGATAGACGGCACCAATCTCCCGCCGCTGCTTGCCAATACGTTCGAATCGCGGGACGGCATGTCGGTGACGGCCCATCAGTCCGCGGACTGGCGTGGTGTTTCGCTGCCCACCGACAATCCGGTAGCCGGTGACCCGGCGATGCGCATGGCGCTCAACCTTGCCGCCAACCGGCAGTCCATGATCGACAACGTTCTCGGTGGGCACGGCCGCGTCGCCGCCACGCCGATTCCCGAGGTCTACGGTGCCTCGTACAACCCGGACGCAACGTTTGCGTACGACCCGGCCAAGGCCGAGCAGATCCTCACCGATGCCGGTTGGATCGAAGGCAGTGACGGCATCCGTTCGAAAGACGGTCGACGCGCGCAGTTCACGATCATGTACAACTCAGTGGATACAGTCCGTCGAGACTTGGCCCAGGCCTTTGCATCCGACGCGCTTGGAATCGGCGTCGAAGTTGATCTCGAAGCACTGTCGTGGGATCGCATCGATCCGCGAATCAATCGGGACTCCACACTGCTCGGCGGCGGCGACGAACCGTTCGATCCCGATACCCAGGCCTACGACGCACTCAATTCCGCGTCCATCGCTCCCGGTGTCGGCAGCATCTACGACAATCCCAGTGACTACTCGAATCAGGTTGTCGACGCTGGACTCGACGTCGGTCGCCGAAGCCTCGACCAAGCGACCCGCGACGCCGCCTACCGAGATGTGCAGCAGGCGTACGTCGATGATCCCGGTTATGTGTACCTGGTCTTCCTCGATCACACGTACGTGTCGAAAGATTCCGATTGGACGATGTCCGGTCCGGTGCTGGAACCGCACGCGCACGGAGTGACCTGGGGTCCGTGGTGGTCGTTGCAGACGTGGACGCAAGAACAATGACGGCGCTCGACGTTCGAGCCGGTGCAACGTCGGACCCGGTACGATCGCACAACGCTCGCCGACGCTCCATCCTCGTGATGGTCGGGCGCCGGATGCTGTTCATCGTCCCGGTGATCATCGTCGTGTCCGCCGGTTTGTTTGCCGCCGCGGCAATCTCGCCGTTCGATCCGCTTGTCGGCTATCTGGGCACGCGGTACATGACAACCAGCGACGCGGACAAGGCTCTGATCGCCGCGCAGATGGGTTTCGACAACCCCTGGTACAGCACGTACTGGACGTGGCTGCATGCAGTGGTGACCGGCGATCTGGGCGTCTCTCGATCCTTCAATCAGTCAGTCGCCCAAGTCATCTCCGAACGACTGCCGTGGACGCTACTCCTGGTCGGCGTCAGTCTGGTGATTGCGATTCTCGCGTCGCTGGTGCTGGGAGTGCTCGCCGGAATCCGCAAGGGTGGGCTCCTGGACAGAACCGTGTCCGGGCTGTGCGTCGTCGTTCAAGGACTTCCGCCGTTTGTTCTCTCGCTCGGAGCTATCGCGCTCTTCGCGCTGACTCTCGGTTGGTTGCCAGTGGCCGGGTTGACCGACGGTGGTGCCGATCCCACACCGGCGCAGGTCATTCGGCACCTCATTCTCCCGGTCGCCGTCCTTGCGATCTCCCAAATGCCGTGGCTACTCCTCGCAGTGCGCGAATCCGTCGTCGGATCTACTGGTGAAGGATTTGTCGCCGGGGCGGTGGCGCGCGGAATACCGACTTCCACCATCACACAACGTCATATCGTGCCGACCTCGCTTGCGCCGTTCGTCAACATCATCGGAGTCCGATTGCCCGAACTTGTCGTCGGTGCGGTACTGGTGGAAGAAGTGTTCAGTTGGCCGGGAATTGCCGGTGCCATCGTCTCCTCCGCTCGGGACCTCGACATGGCGTTGCTCGCGTTCCTCACGGTCGGAACAACTCTGACGGTCATGCTCGGCTCGCTTCTCGCTGATGTGGTTGTTGCCCTCCTCGACCCGAGGGTGAGCACAGATGGCTAAACGCCGCTTCGCAATCGCCGTCGGTGTCCTGATCCTCGTCGCGCTCTACGCCGGCTTGGTTCCGTGGATCGCCGACGTCGACGACCGTGTCACCGACTTCGCGCAGGCCCGGATGGCTCCGTCGCTCACGCATCCCTTCGGCACCGACTCTGCGGGGCGAGACCTGTTTGTTCGAGTCGCTGCCGGTATCCGGACGTCGTTGCTGATCGCTCTCGCCTGCGCACTGTTGTCCACGGTGATCGGGGTGGCGGTAGGCACCACTGCCGGACTCCTCGGCGGCTGGGTGGACCGAGTTGTCATGCGCGGCACCGACGCGGTGAACGCCCTCCCGCACTTGCTGCTCGGCATCGTCATCGTCGCGATGTTCCGTGGCAGTATCCTCGCCATCGTTCTCTCGATCGCACTCACACACTGGACCCAGGTAGCTCGCATCATCCGCGGCGAGATCCTGAATTTGCGTGACCGCCCGTACATCGACGCAGCCGTCCTCGCCGGAGCCAGCCGGAGACATGTGATCACTCGCCACCTGGTTCCGGCTGCTGCCCCGCAGGCCTTGATCGCGGTGGTCCTCCTGCTGCCGCACGCCGTGTGGCACGAGTCGACGCTCTCGTTCCTCGGATTCGGACTTCCGCCCCACAAACCCAGTCTGGGAACACTTCTGGAAGAGGCTCGCAGTTCTCTGCTGCTCGGTGGTTGGTGGACGTTGGTGTTTCCCGCAGCCGTACTGGTGATCACTACCGTTGCGGTGGCGGTGGCCGGTTCGGCATTGCGTTCGAAGCTCGCGCCGCCTCGGCCATCGGAGCTTCGACTGTGAATGCCGGCCTTCGAATCGATGCGCTCACCGTCCGGATTCCGCTGCCCGGCGGCTCGGTTGTTCACGCTGCCAGCAACATCGACCTTGCTGTGCCGCCTGGGACTGTCACAGCGCTGGTCGGAGAATCCGGCTGTGGCAAGTCCATCATCGCAACATCGGTGATGAACATGCTGCCGCCTGGCACTCAGCGCACCGGTACCATCACCGTCGACGACATCGACGTGTTTTCCGGAACACCCTTCCGTGGTGGTCATGCCGCACTCGTGCCACAATCTGCCGCAACATATCTCACGCCGGTGCGGACGGCACGCTCGCAACTGCAGGAGACGATCGACGCACTCGGCACCGCCCACACCTGCGACGGCTTGGCGCAGCGAGTGGGTCTCGAACCTTCCGCCCTCGACTGCTACCCGCACGAACTGTCGGGTGGCATGGCGCAGCGGGTTGCCATTGCCGGCGCGTTGGCCGGGGACCCGTCGGTGGTCGTGGCCGACGAGCCGACCGCCAACCTGGACCGCGCGCTCACCGATCATGTTCTCGGCCTGCTGCGCGAGTGCGCCGATGCGGGTGCCGCGGTTCTGCTGATCACTCACGATCTGGCGTCGTTGACCCGAGTTGCGATCGCAGACAGGTTGGCCGTCATGTACGCCTCGCGCATCATGGAGATTGGCCCGGCTGCGCAGGTTCTGCAGGAGCCGCTTCACGATTACACCCGAGACCTGCTCGGAGCCTTGCCGTCTCGCGGGCTCAATCCCATCCCCGGATCACCCCCTCAATTGACGAATCTTCCGGACGAGTGCGTCTACTACCTGCGCCGACCGGAGTCCACGCAATCCGGTGGGCCGACCGAACTGGTCACGTTCGGAGAGCGCACGTACCGAACCCGCCGGGAGGTGAGTGCACGATGAGTTTGCGCGCCCTGGATGTCACCGGTGGCTACGAGCGTGGGCGTCCCGTCCTCGAGAATGTCTCCCTCGAGATCCCGGCCGGCCATCTGATCGGGTTGACCGGGCCGTCCGGAACCGGAAAATCGACGCTGGCAAGGATTCTCGCGTCGCTGGACGCGCCGTGGTCCGGCGAAGTGCAGATCGACGGTTCTCGCGTTGCAGGAACCAAGTTCGGTGTTCCCGCTGAGTTCAGAGGGGCGGTGTCCATGCTCTTCCAATCGCCACGCGCCGCAACTGATCCCCGGCAGACGCTGGCACGGATCATCGGGCAGCCCGCCGACATCGCGCGCCGCGATATCGACATCGAAGCACTGGCCTCGGAAGTCGGACTCACACCCGACTTGCTGGCGCGTCGCCCGCATCAGGTCAGTGACGGCCAGCTTCAACGCGCGGCGCTCGCGAGATCATTGGCGCAGCAACCCCATTACCTCATCTGCGACGAAGCCACCGCGATGCTCGACGCCGCGACCACCGCCACCATCGTTCGGTTGATCGAGCGACGGGCAACGGATCACGGTATCGGGGTGCTGCTCATCAGCCACGATCGTGATCTGCTCGACGCGTGCTGCACACGCGTTCACGAACTCGACGACATCCGAGCGGGCTAGACGCTGCTCTTTCCGTAGCTTTCGCGGACCCCGACGTCCATGGGGAATCGAACAACCGTGTCGCCGAACAGCAGTCGAGTTGCCGATGCTGCCGCAGCCAGTACGTGAGCTGTGCCGGACTCGGGGTTTCGCGTGTGCACCACAACCTCGTCGTGCTGGAAGAATACCAATTCGCCGTCCGGGTCCTCGGCGAGGCGTCGTCGCAGGTCGGCGAGGAGACACAGAGCCCATTCCGAGGCCGTTGCCTGCACCACGAAGTTGCGGGTGAAACGTCCGCGCGCGTGAGCGTCGCCGTGTGAATAGAAATCGGGAGACGGTGGGGGACACGCTCGGCCGAGCAGAGAGTGCACTACCTCGCCGCGCTCGCCGGCTTTGGCAGCCTGCTCGACGTACTCGACCGCTACGGGGAAACGCGTGCGCAGCAACGTGAGTAGCGCTTTGGCTTCACCGGCGGTGGCACCGTAGAGCACTCCGAGGATGGCAACTTTGGCTTTGGCGCGGTCGCCGCCAAATGCCTCGGCGCCAACGAGGGCGTACAGATCGTCATCACCGGCTGCCGCCATCATGCGGCGGTCGCGTGACATGGCAGCCAGAATCCGGGGCTCGAGTTGACCGGCGTCGGCCACCACGAATACGTGTCCGGGATCGGCAACAACGCTCGAGCGCATGGTCTTCGGAATCTGAAGGGCGCCGCCGCCTCGGCTTGCCCACCGGCCCGAGACAACACCACCGGGAACGTAGATGGGGCGGAAGCGATCGCCACGCACCCAACTGTCCATCCATTGCCAGCCATTGGTGCTGTACAGCTTGGCGAGTTCACGGTGGCGCAGGAGCAACGGAACCGCCGGGTGATCAACTTCCTGAAGAAACCACTTGCGCGTCGACGGCAGTTCGATGCCCTGGCGCCCGAATGCCTCGGTGATCTCGACGGACGACGCGGGGTTCACCGTCCGCCCGAAGGCGTCGCTGATCTGGGTGGCAAGTTCCTGCATGCGAACGGGGAGGTCGTACCCCGTTGGCCGGGGGCCAAGTCTCTCTTCGAGGAGTTCGCGGTGCTTCCGCGTCGAGAACGGCAACCCGGTGTGTGTCATTTCAGCAGCACTGAGCGCGCCGGCTGATTCTGCGGCAATCAGCAGATCCAGGCGCGCGTCGGCGCCGATGACAGTGCGTTGCTCCGCGAACTCCGCAACAACACCATCAGGATCGAGGACGGGAGCGGTGTCGAACAAGCCGAGACGGTCGTCGTCGGACTCCTCGGCCGGTGGTGACGGCTGACCCGCGCGCATGCTCAGGATCGCGCGGGTCAGCGAAATATCGTGGCAGCGCTGTACGTGGACGCCGGCGCGCAGCAACATCGGGTAGACCGACGCTGTGCTCGGCCAGACCCACCGTGGATGCTCGGCACTCTCGATAGCTTGGACCGCGGCAACCAGATCGGGATATTCGACGCGGTCGCCGACGGCAGTCCCGTCGGGGTCGGTGCGAACAACCGTCGCGGTGACTGCTCCCGTGGACGTCGTACTACCGGGAACCAGGACAACTCTCACTGCTCCAGTGTGACGGTTGGGTCCGACAACAACTGGCCCGAGTGCTTCTACCCCGCTTCCAGCCCGTGCATTCGGACTTCCTTTCCTTTCCAGCGGGATCGTAGCCACCGATCGTGGCTGGCCAGCACGATCGCGCCCGGACCGGTGCCCATGGCGTCCTCGAGTTCATCGCACAAGCTCGGGGACAGGTGATTGGTCGGTTCGTCCAGAAGCAGCAACTCGGGTGGACGGGCCACCAACAGTGCCAACGCCAGCCGGCGACGGTGACCGACGGACAACTCGCCAACCAACTTGTCCTGATCCCAAACCGCCAACAGGCCAAGGGAATCCAACGGAACCTTCTCGGCAATCTCCGCGCCGAGGGTCAGATCATAGATTTCCCGCGCAGTTCGGTCAGCCCGATCGAACGCGGTGTCCTGCGCCAAAAGGCCGATCGTCAGGTCGGGTTTTCGTGCCAGCGTGCCGGTGTGGTCCAGCGCGCCGGCGAGTACTGCAAGCAAGGTGGATTTCCCGGCACCATTCGCTCCGATGACCAGTAGTCGGTCGGTGGATGAGATATCGAGACTGTCCATCGTCATTCGGCCAGGAACTCGAACCTGCCGCAATGACAGGAGGATTTCGTCCTCATCCTGGGTGATGAACACGCCAGGACTGAATCGAAGAGGCTCCGGGGGTTGCTCAATCTGGTCTCGTTCCAGCTTGTCGAGCCGGCGGGTGGCACTGCGAACCCGGCGTGCGATCTGGTTCTGTACTCGACCCCCGGCGTGACCGTATCCCATTTTTTCGTTGTCGCGCTTCACATGATTCGGCGCAACCTCGTATGCACTGACACCGGCCGCGTAGCGCAACGCGTCCAGATCCTCCTGCTCTTGATCGAATCGCCGTTGCCAGTGTTCCCGTTCGGCGCGTTTCTGCAACAGATACGCGGTGTAGTTACCGCCGTAGCGGGTGGGGCCGTCCAGAGCGGGGTCGAGGTCGATCAGATCCGTACAGACGGCGTCGAGGAACGCGCGGTCGTGAGTGGCCACGACGACAACCCCGGACAGGCCGCAAAGATGCTCGGCCAGAAACGATGCCGCCTCGTCGTCGAGATGGTTCGTCGGCTCGTCGAGCAACAGCGCGGATGGTCGGCGAATCATCAGAGCCGCCAAGGCCAGCCGGCTGCGTTGACCACCTGACAACGACGAGAGGAGGCGTTCATGTTGAAGGTGTCCGAGACCTAACCCGCCAAGAATCATCGCGGCCCGCCGGTCCGCATCCCACACCTCGTGTCGCTGCGCGCGTGCAAGGCAATCCGTGTAGGCGTCGGCGGCAGTGTGATCCTCGGGCGCATGACTGAGTTCCTTTGCAGCTCTGTCGAGTTCGGCGATGATCTCGCGCGCGTCCCGGAGGGCTGTATCGAGTACGTCGGCGATCGTCGTCTTGTTGTCGTACACCATTTCCTGCTGCAGGAACGCGAGATCAGACGGTCGCTCCACGTTGCCCGCATCGGGCTCGTCCGTACCCGCGAGCACCCGCAACAGAGTTGACTTCCCGGCGCCGTTCTCGCCGATGAGACCAATCCGATCACCAGGTGCCGCGGTGAGTGAGACGCCGTCGAGTACCCGCCGCGTTCCCAGCGTGCGGACGAGATCTTGTGCAATCAACGCTGTTTCAGGCATGTTCATCACCAAGAGTGACATTGGCCGGTGCGGCGACTTCGCGTAAACGTCCCTCCGACAGACGTAACCAGCGTTCGACCTTCACCTCGGACAAGAACCGTTCGTCGTGGCTGACGACCACGAAGGCACCCTGATAGGCATTGAGCGCACTCTCCAACTGCCCGACACTGACAAGGTCGAGGTTGTTGGTCGGTTCGTCGAGTAGTAGTAATTGAGGTGCCGGCTCGGCGAACAGCACGCACGCGAGGGTCGCTCGCAACCGCTCACCACCGGAGAGGACCCCGACTGGAAGGTGAACGCGAGATCCACGAAAGAGAAAGCGTGCCAGCAGATTCATCCGCTGCGGTGCCGGCATGTCCGGGGCAAAAGCAGCGAGGTTCTCCGCGACGGTGAGGTTCACATCGAGTAGGTCGAGTCGCTGTGACACATACGCAACGCGGCCCTGCGCCTGTGCGATCTTGCCGCCAGTCGGGGGCAGTTCGCCGTTGATGATCCGCAGCAGCGTGGATTTGCCCGCGCCGTTCGGACCGGTCACCGCAATTCGCTCAGGTCCGCGGATCGCCAGATCTGCCCCGCCGTCGGCGAAGACCTCCCGATTACCGAAACGGAATTGCATCCGTTCGCCCAGGAACACTGTCCGGCCCGCAGGAACATCGGTGCCGGGCAGTTCCAACGTGATTCGTTGTTCGTCGCGCAACGCTCGCCCCGCGGTATCGAGTCGGGCCTTGGCCGAATCGACGCGGGCGTTATGCGTCTCGTTTGCCTTGCCGGCAGACTCCTGGGCATTGCGTTTCATCGTCCCGGCGAAGATCTTCGGTAGCCCGGCGTTTCCGAGGTTGCGTGCTGCGTTGCTTGCGCGACGAGCAGCGCGTTCGCGGGCCTGCTGCAACTCCCGTTTCTCCCGCTTGACGTCCTGCTCGGCATTGCGAATGTTCTTTTCGGCAACTTCCCGTGCAGCGTTCACGGCGCCTTCGTATTCGGTGAAATTTCCACCGTAGAAACGAATTTCACCATTGTCGAGTTCGGCGATGCGGTCCATTCGGTCCAGTAGGACACGATCGTGGCTGACCAGTAGCAGGCAACCGTTCCAATCGTCGAGGACGCCGTAGAGTTTGTGTCGCGCATCGAGATCGAGGTTATTCGTCGGTTCGTCGAGCAACAGCACGTCCGGGCGGCGCAGCAGTTGCGCAGCGAGACCGAGCGAGACGACCTGGCCCCCGCTGAGCGTGTGAAGTCGGCGGGTGAACGACAGGTCTCCCAAGCCGAGACGGTCCAGTTGGGCGCCGGTACGTTCCTCGATGTCCCAGTCGGAACCAATCGTGGTGAAGTGCTCTTCGGCGGCGTCCCCCGACTCGACAGCGTCCAACGCCGCGAGGATCGGCGCGATCCCCAAAACCTCGGCAACGGTGAGGTCGCCGGTCAGCGGCAAGCTCTGCGGAAGGTACCCGAGCAGCCCGTCGACGGACACGCTGCCACCGCCTATGGGCAGGTCACCCGCGATCAACCGGAGAAGGGTGCTCTTTCCGGCGCCATTCGGTGCTACCAGCCCGGTCCGGCCGCCGGGCACACTGAAGGACAGTTTCTCGAAAACCGGTGTGTCGTCAGGCCAGGCAAACGACAGGTGTGAACAGACAATGTATGAATCGGACATGATGAGACCTCGAGTGTCGCGCGGGCGCGTCAAAGCGGCTCCGCGAAAGAAATGATGTGGTGAACGACAACATGGCCACTGCGGCAGCGCTCCGAAAGCGCTTACCGGTGGCCGTCAGTGCCGGGTATTACCCGGAGATGTCGAGTTCACCAACCATTTTTCGATCTTTCTCGCTCCGATTATTCGGAACCGACCATAACACCCGAAACTGTTGCCTCGTCGATCACACAGCGCTCAATGCGCCATGCTCGATTGATTTCGCGCGGCCTCTCGCGCAATACGTCAGAAACTGTTGGGCCCGACGTCGACGCTGCTACCCGGAAGGTTACGTTCTCGATCGTATCGAGTACGAGCAGGTGGCAGGGTATGCCAATTTCCGGCTCTCCGGTAGGAGGCTCAAAGTCGAGGGATTCGACGTCGAAACCTGTTGAGATTCTTTGTCATTGTGTTGTCATCGGCAATATCGACTTACGACGCGCTGAGCCGGCGCTGTCCATGTGTCGCGTGCCGAGCGTGCGGTGATCTTCTGCCTTCTCTCGCGCCGCCGGTGCATTGAGGTGTCCGATGGGGCGCCACTGCCCGGTGGGGTGTTAGCAGGGTGTCGCGGGCTGGAACCTTGCAGCGCTCCATCAGGGGTAGCGCGGATACTCTGGTGTGCCGACCGTTAGTGGCGAGATTCTGCGGGTTCTGCACCGATGCTGGTTCCGCGTGCAGAGTGCATTTCGGCAAGCTTTGTCAATGTCTGTGGTGGCGTGTGTCGTCTTGGCGCTGCAGTTCTCCGCTCATCACGACGTCAGTCGTTCGCCGCGTGTGTCCCACACAGTCTCAGGAGCCGAATCGTGGGAGGCGGGTCCATTTGCATGGAATCCGACATCTGCATCTTTCCCTCTTCGGTGGCTGCGGCGAAAAGGCCTGCCAGAGCCTCGGTAATGTCTTCGGCCTCAATGTCATATACCGCAACGTACGGGCCGTCGTCCTGCACCGGAGCGAAGCGCCGAGCTCCGGTGAATCCGGGTATTGCGCAGACCTCGCGCAGATGTAAGCCGTACCACTCGTTGTACTCGGCTTCTCGCTCGGGCGAGCTCGGGCGGGAGGTGACGTAAAGGATTCCTTGTTCCATGCGGCTGAAAGGTAGATGAAGGATTCTTCGAAATCAATGATGGGTAAACAATTTTCAGGGGTCCGCCGGGAAAAAGGTGTAAACGGTCCGCTTCGCCGGCGTGGATTGGCGGGACGCTGTCGATGACTCCGCAATTCGTCGGGACATGTCCTTGCGGGCGGCGATCCTCGATACCAGAGGATTTCTTGACGAGTCACCAGGCGCCCTTGCCAAATGCTTGGACGTTTGACATCCTCGGTCTGGACCTCGCTCAGCTGTGAACTCTTACACCCGAGTGTTCGATGCCCAAAAGACGTCGGCCAAATACATAGTCACGCAAAGGTTATCGAGAGCGGCTCGCATCCGCCGGTGCGCGATGTCGCCAGGGTGCAGCTCCAGCCGATCGTGCGGGTCTCACATTACCGATGGCATCTCGTCATCTCGCAGCAGTCGGACTCTTCGGGCGAACTCTCGCCGGCTCCGGCGAACGAAGGAGTTCCACATGAGTATTGATGACCCCGTATCCTCCGCCGCGTCTGGCGCCCTCGGGACGTCCCCGGGTGGCCGGAAACTCCTCCGACTCGAGGTTCGCAACGCCCGGACCCCGATAGAGAGGAAGCCGCCGTGGATGAAGGTCAAGGTTCGTACGGGGCCGGAGTATCGTGCGCTCACTGAGCTCGTCGAGCGCGAAAACTTGCACACCGTGTGTCAGGAAGCCGGTTGCCCCAACATTTTCGAGTGCTGGGAGGACCGTGAGGCAACCTTCCTGATCGGTGGGGACCAGTGCACGCGGCGCTGCGATTTCTGCCAGATCGATACTGGCAAGCCGATTGAGCTGGACCGCGACGAGCCGCGACGTGTTGCCGAATCGGTTCGCTCGATGGGCCTTCGCTATGCGACAGTGACCGGTGTTGCCCGCGACGACCTCCCGGACGGCGGTTCCTGGCTCTATGCCGAAACCGTGCGTCAGATCCACCAGTTGTGTCCGGGTGCCGGTGTCGAACTGCTTATCCCGGACTTCAACGCGGATGATGCCCAGCTGCAAGAAGTATTCGATACGCGGCCAGAAGTGTTGGCACATAACGTCGAAACCGTGCCCCGAGTGTTTCGGAGGGTCCGACCGGCCTTCACCTATGAACGGTCGCTCGAGGTGATCACCAGGGCCCGCGAGAATGGACTGATCACGAAGTCGAATCTCATCCTCGGGTTGGGTGAGAACACGGACGAAGCGATCCAGGCTTTGCACGACTTGCAGGAGGCGGGTTGTCAGCTGATCACGATCACCCAGTACCTGCGACCGTCCCCGCGGCACCATCCGGTAGAACGGTGGGCCGCGCCGGAGGAGTTCACCCACCTCGAGCAGATCGCGCGGGAGATCGGCTTCCTTGGCGTCATGTCGGGTCCGTTGGTCCGGTCTTCCTACCGCGCCGGCCGTATGCACGCCGATGCGGTCGCCGCTATCTCATCCCGTTAGATCCATCCCACTTGATTCCACGTTCCGCCCGTACAAGGAGATCCCCCATGTCCTCACCTTCCGCAGATGTCGTCGAACTCGGTGGCGTTTCCGGCGGGTCCGCCGGCACAATCCGGTCCGCGGAACTCATCCAATTCGCAACGTTGTGGGCGCCCTACGGTGGCGGAAGTGACGAAGACATTTTCGTGACATTCGGCGTATCTTCGAAGGTCTACTTCGCACGGCTCGCGAAACTTCTCGCCACTCACGCCAGTTTGGTTCCGGACGAGTCGACGCGGGCCGAAATGCTCGCGGTCTGCGATCGCCGATCGGGCGGAGAAGCGCGCCAGACGCGCTCACACCGGGGTGGCGCCGCGCGCTCTGCGCAAATACACGAAAAGTTCAGTACAAATTGAGCCAGTCGGGTTTTCTGCCGCGCGTATGCGGCCGCAACTCGGCGTGAGGGTGGCGCAGTGGGGTGCTCGCATTGGGCACGGTTGGCTAGCCCTAGATCTGGGTGTAGCCGGTGGTCGTCGTGCCAGTCCCACCCTTCCGGCGTGGTCAACGTGACGTTGATGCGTGTCAGTTCGCGATCCGCCGTGCGTACGCCGAAGTTGAATGCGACGGAGACGAGTCACGCCCACGCGTCCACGTCTGACTACGCGCTGTTGTGGCAGGGCGCTGATCCGACCGTCGCAAGAATGCTCGCGTTCACACACTGGCTTCTCGCGGTCATCGCAGTACCTTGTCGGTGATACCCGCTCGGCTGGCTTACACCATTTTTCTGATACTTCCTTGATCGGCTTACACCATTTTTCTGATACGTCCTCGATCCGCTTACACCATTTTTCTGATACGTCCTCGATCCGCTTACACCTTTTTTGCAAAACTCTCCGTTGCTGCGTAGATGATGGACGGCACCCCTTGACACGGCCTTTCGATTCCTGAATGTTTGTGAAATGCCTATTGGCTCCTGGACGCTTGTGAAACGTAAGCTTTCATGAGCATGGGGTGTGGTGCGTTCCTGTTTCTGGTTGTTCTTTGTACGGGTTTTCGATGCTTTTGATTTGCTGGCTTGTTATCAGAAGGAGTCTTATGGTCAGAAGCGATCTCATAGTGGGGGCTGCAAACCGATTATGATGCCGTGATTGTGAGCTTCGGAGCTGCGCTGACGATTAGATGAAGCAAAGAAGAATCTAGAAGCAGTGCTTACCAGGTGGGTTGGAAATAACTGGAAGGATATGTTTTGACTACTCAGATCGAGCAAAACAATTTGGCCGGGGATGGCGAATTGCCGCTACCCCAGTTGGAGGTCAATCCGTGTCTCCCGGATCTCGATGTAGACACGTCCGGGGTGCCGTTCCGTATGGCGGATGGGGTGCATATTCCTGCTGAACGCTATTACGACCAAGAATTTGCCAATCTAGAGAACAGAAAGCTGTGGATGCACACTTGGCAGTGGGCTGCCCGGGTGGAGGATGTCCAGTTTCCTGGCGACTACGTTGAGTACAAAGTCGCCGAAGAGTCCGTGATGGTTGTGCGGGTCGATGAGGAGACCATCAAGGTTTTCCACAACGTCTGCCCACATAGGGCTACGCAGCTCGCGCTCGATTGTGGATCGTTCAGTGGTAAGCAGATTGTGTGCCCATTCCATGGGTGGCGATGGAACCTCGACGGGACCCAGTCGTACCTTTATGCCCGAAATGGTTTCATCGCAGAGTCAATTGATCCATCGAAGATCAATCTGAAAGAGGTTCGTTCCGAGATTCGATATGGTTTTGTCTGGATCAATTTCGACAATGATGCGCCTTCGTTCGATGAGTTCATCGGTCCGATGGATAGGCATCTCGAGCCGATGTGGATGGACCGCATGCGGGTCCGGTGGTGGAAGTACTTGGATCTTCCAGCGAATTGGAAGGTGGCTACCGAGGCATTTATCGAGGCATACCACGTCATGCAAGCTCATCCGGAGCTTGCATTCGGAGCAACAGGCGACGATTATGACGCGGACTTCCTGGAGTTCCACCCCAAGGGCAATGGGCATTTCAATGTTGGTGCCAGGATGAAGACCGATGAAGTGACAGGCGCTCCGATGGCGCCGATGCCCGTCACACACCTGCCGTTCGGTGAGTTTTTCCTCGAACAGAATCGGATTATGTTCGAAGGCACCGCCGGCGCGTACCTCACCGAACGCGAGGAGTTCATCGGCGATCGGGTCCGCCACCAAGGGCTGCCGGACGAGGAGATGGTCCCGGCCTTCTTCGCAGAATATTTCGCGTATGCGCAGGATGCCGGAATTCCGCTGCCTCCTCCCGATCCCGAGGCGTCGTCCTATGGCTACGTCTTCCCGAACATGGTGTTCCTCGGACTGACCGGCAACCTCCTGCTGTACCGGATGCGACCGATCGGGTCCGATCCGAATGTCTGCCGCTTCGAGGTGTTTGCGATGCAGATTCCGGTCGAGGCCGACGGGGAGCAGGCTCCCGCACAGCCGGAAGGCCCGCTCGCCGTGAAGGATCTGCCGTTCGTTCTGCGTCAGGACACCGAGAATATCCAGCGCCAGCAGGCCGGGTACCGGAGCAGTGCGTTCGCCGAGGCCACCATGTCTCCTCGGTTCGAGAAGATGATCTACGGAATGCATAACGAAATCGACCGCTACCTGGCACGATGAGCGATCGCACGGCGGGGAGTACCCCGACTGCCGAATCTCGACCGGACGAGCCCATCGCCGGCCGGATGACCGTGCAACCTGCCGGTCATGTCATCGAGGTGCGGGCGGGCGAGTCCCTGATGCAGGCCGCTTGGCGCGAGGGATACCACTGGCCGACGCTCTGCTTCGGGGTGGGACAGTGCACGGCCTGCAAGTGCGAACTCGTCGAGGGACTCGACCTGGTTTCTCCCCACACCGAGCCCGAGGCCGAGATGACCAGGGACCTTGCACGGCGGAGACGAAGAATTGATCCCCGCCGTGTCAGGCTCGCGTGTCAGGTGAAGGTTCGCGGCGATGTCGTGGTTAGAAAGCCCGGGGTCCGCAGGGTCGAGCAGGAAAAACTACTTCCAGAAGATCCAAACTAGAGCCCGTATTCGTGATCGAGCGGATAGCCGCTCGGCAGCCCAATGGAGTGCATCAATGACAAGTTCAATCGCCGAAGAAGTCGAACCGGTGGTCGACGCGGACATCCTTGTTCGCATATTCACGACCGCCACGAAGGCAAAGCTCTACGACGACCAGTATCGCGCAATGATGAATGCGGGAAAAGTCGGCGGGATGTACTATTCCGCGCGCGGGCAGGAAATCATTCCGGCGGCGATCAATGCCGTGCTGGCGCCGGATGACTATGTGGTGACCATGTACCGCGGCGTGCATGATCAAGTTTCGAAGGGTGTTCCCCTACGGACTCTGACCGCAGAACTCTTCGGGCGTGCGAGTGGTAGCTGCAAAGGAAAAGGCGGCCCGATGCACATAACGGACGTCGCGTCCGGCCTGATCGTGACGACCGGTGTCGTCGGGTCCGGGATACCGATCGCTGTCGGAGTGGGGCTGTCGGCTCAGATGCGTCGGAGTGGTCAAGTCGCGGTGGTGAACTTCGGGGACGGTGCTGCGAATATCGGCGCGTTCCACGAGGCGCTGAATTTGGCTTCGCTGTGGAAGCTTCCGGTTGTTTTCGTCTGCCAGAACAATCGTTACGCGGAATATACGCCGTACGATCAAGGAACGTCGGTCGATCAGATCGCGAAGCGCGGTGCGGCCTACTCGATGCGTTCCATGCATGTCGATGGAAACGATCCCGAAGCGATGTACAGAGCCGCCCGGATCGCAATCGACGCGGCACGCGCAGGTGACGGCCCATCGCTGATCGAGGCGGTTACCTATCGATTCGAGGGCCATATGATGGGTGACACGAAAGAGTACCAGCCTGCGGAAGAGTTGAAGGCTGCTATCGACGCGGACCCGGTGCCGCGATTGCGCGACCGGATCATCACGTCCGGGTATCGCACCGAAGCCGAGGTGGCCGCGATCGAGGGTGCATTGCAGAAGGAAATTGACGACGCATTCGAATACGCGATGGCAGCTCCGCTGCCTGATATTGCAGATCTGACCACCGACGTGTACGGGATGGAAACTCGATGACAGTACAAAGTAAGCCCAGCGATGGCGCGGTGGCCGGGCGTGAAATGAAGATGATCGAGGCCATCTCCGAGGCTATCGATATAGCGATGGATATCGACGATTCGGTATTCGAACTCGGTGAGGACATCCAGGACCCGAAGGGCGGTGGGTTCGGTATCCACAAGGGCCTGTCCACCAAGTACGGCCTCGAGCGCGTGCGTCCGACACCCATCTCCGAACAGGCGATCATGGGTGCGGCGATCGGCGCAGCGATCACCGGAATGCGGCCTATTCCGGAGATCATGCTCATGAACTTCATGGCAGTGTGCGCGGACCAGCTGCTCAATCATGCGGCCAAACTGCGATACATGTCGGGCGGGCAGACCAATGTTCCGCTGACCGTTCGCACCATGACCGGCGCCGGCGGCGGCTTCGGTGCGCAGCATTCGGACATGCTCGAAGGCCCCCTCGTCCACACCCCGGGATTGAAAGTCGTGATTCCGTCGACGGCGGCCGACGCAAAGGGCCTACTTTTGTCGTCGATTTTCGATGACGACCCGGTGGTGTTCATCGAGATGTACCCGTTGTACTTTTCCGCCTCGGACTTCGTGCCCGCCGGCGACTACCGGGTGCCGCTCGGCAAGGCCAGGACCGCGCGGCCAGGGTCCGACGTCACCCTCATCAGCTGGGGCCGACAGGTCCACGACTGCCTGGCAGTTGCGCACGACCTCAGCGCCGCGGGTATCGAGGCGGAGGTGCTCGATCTGCGTACGCTCGTTCCCCTCGACCTTGATGCGATTCTCGAATCGGTAGGTAGGACTCGCCGCGCCGTCATCGTGCACGAAGCGGTCCGCCGCAACGGGTTCGGGGCGGAGCTTGCGGCAACGATCAGCGAAGAGCTCTTCGGCGACCTGCATGGCCCGGTGCGTCGGGTGGCGTCAGCCGACACGCCGGTCCCATATGCATCGGTGTTAGAGCAGGCGTACATGCCGAGTCGCTCTGCAATCGAACAGGCAGTCCTGGGATTTTTTCGCTGAGCTGAACGTAGTACTGACGGCACGTTAGTGCGCGCCTCGACGATTTCTGAAGGAGAGACAAGAACGATGGAACTGAGCATTCCCAAGTTGGGGGTCACGATGGTTGAGGGCACGCTATCCGAATGGCTTGTGGCAGACGGCGCGACAGTCAGTGCGGGCGAGGGCATCTACCTCCTCGAAACAGACAAGATCGAGACCGAGATCGAGGCACCTGTCGACGGTGTCTTGAAGATCAAGGCAGAGGCAGACGAAACATATGCAGTCGGCACTGTGGTTGGAGAGCTGACCTAGCGGCCCTGTGTGGCGGTGAATGCGACACTGGAACATTCACCGCCACAACGGATGTGGTCGCAGCGTCGCATCACGCCAGCCGGCGCAGTGGCGGCGTCAGTCGGCTGTGTGAGCTCGCATCGATTGGTCATCTGGCTGCGCGCCGTGAAAGGTACTGCGCCAGAACGACTGTGCTATCGAATGTAGGGAGATTGTGAATGGACAAGGTTGTCGGCACTTTCGCCGAAGCGCTCGACGGAATAGACGATGGAGCCAAGTTATCGGTGGGCGGCTTCGGCCTGTGCGGCATTCCGAGTCTGCTGATCGCAGGTCTCTTGGAAAAGGGCGTCCGCGATCTTGTGACCGTGTCGAATAACTGCGGGGTCGACGACTGGGGGCTCGGGTTGCTGCTTCGCGAGCGGCGGATCAAGCGAATGGTGTCCTCCTACGTCGGTGAAAACAAGGAGTTCGAGCGGCAGTTCTTGGGCGGTGAACTCGAGGTGGAGCTTGTCCCACAGGGGACATTGGCTGAGAAGTTGCGCGCCGGCGGTGCCGGGATTCCTGCGTTCTATACCGCGACCGGCGTGGGCAGCCAGGTCGCTGAAGGGGGTTTGCCCTGGTTGTTCGGCCCGGACGGTGAGGTGCTCGAGCAGAGCCCGCCGAAGGGGACGGAGCAATTCGACTTCAACGGTCAGCGACGCACTTTCGTGCTCGAAGAGGCAATTACGTGCGACTTCGGACTGGTGCGGGCGTGGAAGGGCGATCGGCACGGGAACCTGGTATTCCATAGGTCGGCCCGAAACTTTAATCCGCTGGCGGCCATGGCCGCCAGGATCTCGATTGCCGAGGTCGAAGAACTCGTTGAGCCTGGCGAGCTCGACCCCGACGAGATTCACCTACCCGGCATCTACGTGCATCGCGTGCTCGCGATGACTCCGGCACAAGCAGCTGACAAGCGGATTGAAAAACTGGTTACTCGCAATCGAGTAACGAGTGGTTCGGTAGAAGTTGAATCATCTAGTCGCAGTGATGAATACGGTCAACTACGCATTGGTCTAAGTCGTGATCAGATGGCCGCCCGAGCTGCGCAGGAACTGTCGGATGGCAACTATGTCAACCTCGGCATCGGATTGCCGACTTTGGTTCCAGCCCATGTTCCCGATGACGTCGAGATTGTGCTGCAATCAGAGAACGGAGTGCTTGGCACCGGACCAGCACCGTACGTCGGCGATACAGACCCTGACCTGGTCGATGCCGGCAAAGCCACCGTCACACTTCGCCGGGGCGCATCGATCTTCGATTCGGCTGCGAGTTTCGGCATGATCCGAGGCGGAAAAATTGATGCAGCGATTCTCGGGGCAATGCAGGTCTCGACCACCGGTGACATCGCCAACTGGATGATTCCGGGAAAGATGGTCAAGGGTATGGGTGGCGCGATGGATCTGGTGGGCGGAGCCCGGACAGTCATCGTGCTTATGGAGCACATCGCCAGAGACGGCAGTTTCAAGGTTGTCGATTCATGCACATTGCCGATAACCGGCTTGGGTGTGGTCGACCGGATCATCACCGACCTCTGTGTTTTCGATGTCACAGAACATGGGCTCGCCCTCCGAGAGTTGGCGCCGGGCGTCACACTCGACTACCTCCGCGAGCGCACTGGTGCGCCCTTCACGATCTCGCTGCCAGCCTGAACGAATGAAATCTCCAAGAAGTGGAACATTGAGTAGGTCTTGCCCCCACGTCGGCATGTGCCCTCGGAATTTACCGAAATCAGCTTGATAGGAGGCAGTCATCATTAGGCGCTTGCACAACGGCCAAGCTGAAATACCGTCAGTGGCCGGTGTTGCTGAGATTGTCGGTGTCGCCCTGCACGGACGACTGGACTTCTCACGGTGTGAAGTTGCCGACCAGCCCGTTACGGCCCTGCTGCACTTCGTCAGCGAAGCCCAGTGACCGGCTCCGCGGTCACGGCTCGCGCACAACAGGCCACGGTCCCGGCGTGGGCGATTATTGCGTTGATGGCCGTAATAGGGCTGAACTTGCGTGCCTCGCTCGGCTCGATACCGCCGCTGCTCCAAGACATGACGCGTGACCTACACCTGTCCGGCCTCGCCCAAGGGTTACTGACGTCAGTTGCCGTGGCCTTCATGGGGATTGGCGCGCCGATGGGGCAGAAGGTCGCCGCTCGCATCGGAGTGAACAACGCGATGACCGTAATGCTCGGTGTGTTGTCGATCGGTTGTCTAGCCCGCGTTATCCCAGTGGGCCTGCCACTGTTCCTCGTCTCTTGCATGGTGGTCGGGGCTGGAATGGGCGGAGCCTCCGCTTTGGTCCCGAGCCTGATCATGACTCACGTTGCGCGGAGGCGTGGGTTCGCGTTGGGTCTGTATTCGGTCGGTACCTCGGTGGGCGTGGCGCTCGCAGCATGGATTGCCGTGCCCACCGATGAGTGGCTTGGCGGCTGGCGGCAAGCGCTCGCCCTTTGGGGCGCAGTCGCTGCGGTGACTTTGCTGGTCTGGGCAGGCACAGCGCGGAGGCTTCACGCGGTCCGGCCGGCAGGTCCAGTCGTCGATCATCGACTGCCATGGCGCGCACCGACCGCCTGGTGGATCACCTGGTTCACCGCTTCGGCGATGATGATCGGTTTCAGCGGGCTGGCCTGGGTTTCGCCGCTCTACATCCATCTGGGCGGCTCACAGCAGCAGGCGGCCGGCTACTTCGTGATTTTCCAACTCGCAGGGCTCTTGGCGATGCTGGCACTGCCGGTGCTCGCCGATTACACGTCCGACCGGCGACTGCTACTTGCGCTCGTCGTAGCCTTGTCAGCTGCCGGCATGCTGTGCCTTGTCCTCGCGCCACTGGAGCTCGCTGTACCTGCAATGGTCATGTTCGGGTTTGGCGCCGGCGGTAGTTCGACACTGGCGATGGTTGCACTCGTGGACGTGACGCACACGCAGGCGGACGCTGCGCGGCTCGGCGCCATGGTCATGCTCGTCGCCTACCTCGTCGGCGCGACGGGACCGGCGATGCTCGGCGTGTTGAGGCAGTTCACGGGAAGCTTCACCGCCGGATATGCAGTTCTGCTGGGGCTCGCGTTCGTCTCATTGGCGACGGTGCCGGTGTTTCACCCACGGCGAAGCCTCGAGTTCATGTCCTGAGCCAGAAATTCTCGTCCAGAGTAGGCGTTACCGCGCGAATGCCATGCGGCACCGAAACCTGGATACGAATTAGAATTAGACGGACGATTGATCCGGTAGATCTCAGCGCTTGTCAGCTTTGACGATATTGCCTGGTTTCATCGTTTCCGAATTGGTCTGTCTAGAAGTGGGTCCATGCGTGAACCCGATTCGTCAAGAATCGCGTTGTCGCGAGCGGAAAGAACATTTCCCGGAGTAACCTAGAATTCGATTCTGGTATCCGAAGTATTCGCGACTGCAGGGCTGGCGCCGGCGTGAAGATCGGCTCGGTATCCACTTGATGGCATTCTGTCCTTGTGCAGGCTCTTTAGTGGCGGTAAATCGACAGACTTAACCGTGTCTAAACGAAGCTTAATTCGCTGATCGCAAAAGAATTGAATCAGGATATGAAGTCTCGGGAAAATGTCACGCATGTGCCGTACTTCAGTTTTACGTAAAGAAGGAATCACCGAACTGAGTTTCGATAACCCGCGCCGTAAGAATGATCTCAAGCCTGATTCGATAGTGCCGATCCTCGGCTGCTTAAGGCGGTGCTGTCCACCGAGCGCTTCTTCCTGCTGGTCATGGTTGAATTCGTCCGGGTTGGATTCGGGCGCGCACTAGACCGCAAGGCCTATGTGGGAGGAAACCACCACGTCGTGATCTTGCGGATGCTCGAAAACTTCGGTAGGTCAGTTCGTGAAAAACCGTAGAGAATTGACCAAGTTGCCTCCCATCTAAAGGTGCGTCGAAATTCTTTTCCGGCCATCATGGGAAGCTTGCAGCATCGACGGAAACGATATCAGTTGCCCCTTGAGTGACTTTATTCAGGTGGTTGTTACAGAACCGTTCAGGGGCCGTTGCAGGGCCGGATAGAGCTCACAATGATCAGTGGCCTGATGGCAGAAGTTACACCATTTTTCTGACACCACCTAAATTCGTTTACACCATTTTTATGACACTCCCTCGATCCACTTACACCATTTTTCTGAAACTTGGGGTTGTCTTTCAGGATGGCGGTCTAGACCCTTGACATGACCGATCAGTTCCTGAATCTTGATGAAACGTCGATTTCATGAGTGCGGAGCTGTGGTGCGGTCCTGTGCCGAGTTGGTCCTTTGTTCAGTTTTCGGCGCTTTTGATTTATTCATCTGTTATCAGAAGGAGTCTCATGGTCAAAAGTAATGTCACTGTGAAGCCGCAAAACGATTACGACGTTGTGATTGTGGGCTTCGGTGTGGCGGGAGCGTCGGCAGCCATCGAGGCCGCCGATTCCGGTGCGAGGGTTCTCGTACTCGATCGCGGTTACGGCGGGGGAGCCGCTGCGCTCTCGGGCGGTGTGATCTACGCAGGCGGCGGAACGCGGTATCAGCAGGCAGCCGGTGTGCAAGACAGCCCGCAGAACATGTTCAACTACCTTCGTCAGGAAGCGAACGGTGTGGTCTCAGATGAGACACTCCGCCATTTCTGCGAGACGAGTCCGGCCATGGTTGATTGGCTGGAACAGCAAGGTGCGCAGTTCCAAGGAACGTTGTCGCCGTACAAGGCGTCCTACACGGCCGACACGCACTACCTGTACTACTCGGGTAACGAAACAGCGTGGCCCTACAATCTCGAGGCAGTACCGGCCGCCCGCGGGCACCGGCAGGTTGCAAAGGGCGTAAAAAGTGGGCACACGCTCACCATGAGCTTGTGCCAGTCTGCCATTGCCAAGGGCGTTGAGTTCAAGCCGTTGAGTCGTGTCAGCGAGCTCATCATCGAAGATGGTGCGGTTGTCGGTGTGGTTTATCGGAGTATGAATCCTGACGACGATGGTGGCGACAGCCACCGGAAGCTGAGCAAGGTCGGCGGAAAACTGGGGAACTGGGTTCCGCCTATCGGGGCCCGACTCAACGCCAAGGCCGAGAAACTCTGGGAGAAGAACGCCGTTGAAGTCAGCGTCCGAGCCAATGCTGTGATCCTGGCTGCCGGCGGATTCGTACTCAATTCCGAGATGATGGCCAAGCACGCCGGTCCCTTCCAAGACCCGGGCCTGCTTCCCTTGGGCACGGTGGGCGACGACGGTACCGGAATCAACCTCGGGATATCAGCCGGTGGTGTAGCCACCAATCTCGATCGGCTGGCGGCCTGGCGGTTCCTGTCACCGCCGAGCGCCTTCCTCGAGGGTGTGACGGTGGGCCCGACGGGTGCACGAATCATCAATGAGGACGTGTATGGCGCGCGTTTGGCCGAGGTCATGATCACCGAGCATCAAGGGCAGGGCTTTCTTATTCTTGATGCCAAGAGCTGGAAGAAGGCTCGCGGGCAGGTCCGCAAGCAGTGTCGGCAAGCCTTCCAATTTCCGCAAACGATGTATTTGTTCACCGCAGGGCACAAGAAGGCAGACACCTTGGATGCTCTTGCCGCCAAGATTGGCGTCCCGCCGGCTGGTCTTGTTCAGACAGTGCGCGCCTATAACGACGGAATCGCAAGTACGAGCGGCGATCCGGGCCACAAGGCGGCCGGGTTATGCACGGCGATCGAACAAGGTCCGTTCAGGGCGGTCATGATTTCCATCAAGAATTCGTCGCTGTATCCAGCCACGGTATTCACGCTCGGCGGTCTCAGGGTGGACGAGTCCTCGGGCCATGTCCTTAACAGTGCGGACCAGCCCATCTCAGGGATTTATGCCGTCGGCCGGTGTGCAATCGGAATTTGCTCCCACAGCTATGTCAGCGGTCTGTCACTTGCCGATGGTGTTTACTCGGGCCGCCGCGCTGGTGCACACGCGGCGAAAAGCGCGCAACTTCGCCGGATATCGCCTGTACAAGAAGTAACTGGTACCTGACCGATGTCAGTTAACGCACGAACACATACCTGGATTTGTCATTACATCGTTCATGACGCAGGCCTTGGGATAGGTCGAAATGGACACCAACTACTTCGGATTGGAACGCAATGAGTTCTGCATCTACTCCCCGTTATGGAGTCTTCGCTTTGTCCACCGTTCCGCCGTGGCACAGCCACAACGTAGCGGTGAACAAAGCGCTCGAGCAGATCAAACATGCCGACAAGCTCGGCTTCGAAGATGCCTGGGTGGCCGAGCACAACGGTCGCAAGTTCGGAATCACGGCTTCGGCGCAACTGTTGCTGGCCGCGGCTGCGGCCGCCACGACACGGATTCGTGTCGGATCCGCGGTCTCACGGTTGCCGATGCACCACCCGCTGCGCCTGGCTGAGGACTACGCCTACATTGACCAGTTGAGTAGTGGCCGGCTGAACTTCGGCATCGGCAAGGGTTATGATCCGGTCGAGTTCCAGGCCTACAACATAGACCTGACCGAGCGTGAGGAGCGCTACAACGAGGTCCTCGAAATCGTCATGCAGGCATGGCGGACCGGGAAGGTCAATTTCCAGGGCAAGTACCACCAGGTGCCCGGTGTCGGTGAAACGATCGACGAAGTCGAACTTTTCCCGGAGGTGTTCCAAAAGCCTATTCCGCCGACCTATGTCATGGTCAGTTCGACCGAGGAGTCACTCCGGTCGGCCGCACGCCAAGGTTTCGCGTTCGTGCTCGGAGGTGCGACCCGTGACCAGGTGAAGTCGTTGGTCGAGGTCTACCGCGAGGAGGCACGTGCGGCAGGACACTCGTTCGACGCGATCGATGAAAACCTCTCTCGCAGTTCACAGTTCAAAGCAACCCATGTCGCCGATACCGCCGAGCAGGCCAGACGCGAATTCCGCGAGGGCTATATGTGGTTCGTTGGGGAGAAGAAGAACCGTGCCAAGGTTGGCCTCAGCATCGAGGATCTCACTTTCGAGCAATACGTCGAACGCAAGATGCTCATTCTGGGGTCGCCAGATGACGTCGCGGAGGAAGTGGCATCTTTCCACAGCTACACGGGCCTCGGAGGTCTGGTGCTCTGGTTCGACGGCGGCGGGAGCCAGCCGCAGGAGCAGGTTCTCCAGTCGATGACTACGTTCGCCGAGAAAGTGCGCCCGCAACTCTGACTCTGCGCAATCGAACCGGGGTCGCAAATCGGCCCCGGTTCGATCGCGAGATTTTGGGTGGCGGTCCGAGGCCGGCCCCGCGGATGGCTTGAAGCCGTAGAGATTTGACCACTTGTAGATAGATTCCACAGCTCGCGCGTATGGAGGAATTCACACCGATGGCAAAAGTTCAGACCGTGACCGGAGAGATCGACTGCCGGCAACTCGGGCGGGTGCTCATGCACGAGCACGTGTTCGTGATAAACCACGAGTATCAGGTCAACTACCCCGAGACCTGGGACGACGACGAACGCACGGCGGACGCGGTCAATAAGCTTGTCGCGCTGAAAAGCGCCGGTATCGACACGATCGTCGACTTGACTGTGCTGGGTTTGGGTAGGGATATCCGACGGGTGCGGGCCGTAGCAGAGAAGTCGCCGGTGACGATCATCGCCGCGACAGGGTTCTATACCTTTGCCGATCTGCCTACCTACCTTCGTGTGCGGGGGCCTGGCAGGATGTTCGGGGGTGAGGAGCCTCTGGTTGGAATGTTCGTGAAGGACATCACGGAGGGCATCGCGGGAACAGGGATCAGAGCGGGAATCCTCAAGTGCGTGACCGATGCTCCTGGTGTAACTCCCGATATCGAAAGAATCTTGCGCGCCGTCGCCCGTGCACATCTCATCACCGGCGTTCCGATTTCCACGCATACCGATGCATTGGCCGAGCGCGGCCTGGATCAGCAGAAGATCTTCGCGGAAGAAGGAGTAGATCTGGGTGCTGTGGTCATCGGCCACAGTGGGGACACTGACGATCTGGATTACCTGCAGCGCTTGATTGATGCGGGTTCCTACCTCGGTATGGACAGATTCGGCCTCGACGGCATCATGACGTTCGAGAAACGAGTGGCCACCGTCGCAGCATTAGTACGGCGCGGATACGCATCGCGAATGGTGTTGTCCCACGACACTTCATGTCACACCCAGAACGTTCCTGACGACTACCGTGCAAAAAACTGGCCCAACTGGCAGTTCCAACACATCGTGGACGACGTCGTCCCCGCATTGCTGAACGCGGGCGTCGCGCCTCGAGACATCGAGACAATGCTTGTGGATAACCCGCGGGAGATTTTCACCGCCGGGTGATTCGGTGGTAACTAGCGGCTATCGGATGATGAAGCGTCACGGCAGAACGTGGATAGCGCACGCCCGGAAGCTCCCGGGGGCTTGACGTCGGTCTGTGCGCAAAAGTGCAAGTGGCGCTTCTAATCTCATGCTGCGTCGGCTGGTGAAAGCGGCTTGATTTGGACGGGGAGATCTGTGCCGGCGTCGCGAGGAGCGGCCACGCGGCGGAGTTGTCGAAGCGTGAACCGTCAGCCGTGGGACAACATGTCCGAGCTGGATATGTGTCTACAACCTCGCTACCAGGATCGTATGGCCACCAGCGACAACATTTTTCGTGAGTGAGGCAGTCCGGGCATCCGTGTCGTTCTACTCGACGTCACCCAACACCAGTGCGACGAACTCGGCTGCAATAGTCCCCACTCGGCACGGCGGGACCGCTCCTCGTGCGCCGCCACGACGAGTTAGCGCCGTATTTGTGCCCCTTCTGGATGCAGGTAGCTACTTCGAGCCTGGCACCTTGGGTCTGTCCGAGAAATGGGGTAATTGGCAGGTCGTATTTCGGGTTCTTCGGATTGGATCTGCTGTTGGCGAGCTGTGATGGGCATGCGGTCACCGAACGTGATCGCGAACGCGGTTAGCGCCGGTTGCCAGCGCATGGTCCATCGTTGTTGACCAGTTCCCTTAGGGTCCAGTGACCTGGTGACCAGATACAGGAACTTCAGCGCGGCCTGCTCCGTCGGGAAGTGTCCGTGGACGGTGACCGCACGCCGATAACGCGCGTTCAAGCTCTCGATCGCGTTGGTGCTGCACAGCACTGTTCGGATCTCGACGTCGAAATCTAGAAACGGCACGAACTGTTCCCAAGCGTTGCGCCACCGTTGGCCAATCGCTGGGTAGGCCTTGCCCCACTTGTCCTCGAACTTCTCGAACGCCGCCCACGCGGACTCCCGCGACGGGGCCCGGTAGATCGGCTTGAGGTCCTCGGCGATCTCACCCCAGAACTTTTTCGAGGCGTGTTTGAACGTGTTCCGGATCAGATGGATCACACACGTCTGGATTGTTGTTTGGGGGAAGACCGCTCCGACCGAGTCCGGGAGTCCCTTGAGGCTGTCACAGACAATGAAGAACACGTCCTCGATGCAGCGGTTCTTCAGTTCGGTCAGAACCTGCATCCAGAACTGCGCTGATTCCCCAGCTCCGGTACCCGCCCACAGGCCGAGGACGTCTTTGTGTCCGGCCAGGTCGACACCGATCGCAGCATAGAAGGGCTGGTTGGTGACCTGCCCATCGCGGACTTTGACGTAGACCGCATCGATGAACACCGCGGCGTAGACCTTCTCGAGGGGACGGGCGGCCCAGTCGGCCATCTCGATAAGGCCCCGGTCGGTAATCTTGGAGATGGTGTCCTTCGACAGCGACGCACCGTAGATCTCCTCGAAGTGGGCAGAGACCTCTCCGGCGGTCAGTCCCTTGGCGACCAACGACAGCACGATCGTGTCGACCCCGCCTAGGCGTCGTTGGCCTTTCTTGAGGATGGCCGGGTCGAAAGTGCCGTCGCGGTCCCGCGGGACGTCGATTTTGACGGGGCCGACGTTGTCGGTCAGTACCGTCTTGACGCGGGTGCCGTTGCGGGAGTTTCCGCTGTCGCGGCCGGTGGGGTCATGCTTGCTGTAGCCGAGGTGCTCGATCATCTCCTCGTCCAACGCGGTCTCGATCACCGTCTTGGTCAACGCCTTCAGTATCCCGTGCGGTCCGGTCATCGCGACGCCGCGGGCACGAGCGGAGCGGACGAGTTCCTGCGTGATCGCCAGCTCCTCGCCTGTCAGCTCGGCGTTGGTTGGATCGACCCGAACTTTCGGTTCGTCGGTGCTCACCATGCGATCCACCGCTGGACCTTGTTGAGGCACTGGGTAAGTGGCCGTCCTTCAGAAGCGACGCAATCGTCCGTGTTAACCATCTGATGAATGGCGACGTTACTGCGGGAGAGCGTGGAACGAGCTTTTGACTTGGGCATTTGACGCACCCTTCCTGGGCGGTCGCCATGAAGGCAACGCCCGATCAACCATGCCGTGTCAGAAAGACTGTACGACCTGTCTACCAAGAAGACAATGCGTTTTCGCAACTCATCGCAATGCTCGCATGGAGCGGACCTTTCGCCCCGATGCGGTTCGTTCCCATACCAATTGGGCTGACGGGACTCGGACGGAGGCGATGCACCGCGCGCAGTCGCACAACGAAGGATGCGGACGCTCAGGTATCACCGCTGCAAGCTGACGGTCGTCGGTGTCGACTACAAGGACATCAGTCAGTGAGCGTCGGTCAGTCCTTAGGCCCCGCCTCTGGGGCGCGTCGACGATCGTCGCACCGACAAATAAGTACGGGAAGGGCGTAAGCCGCCACCAAGGCCCTCAGTCTGGATTGCTCGTGCGCATCCGGTGATAAGTTGGTGAAACCGGTTGTGCCTGCATCTCGCAATGAAGTTCTAGGATTCTTGGGAAGAAATCAAGCCTCGTGACCTGCGGTCGTGGCCGGCGGCGAGGTAGGCGGACAGACAGCTTTCATACAGATATCGGCGAGCATTTTCACGAGTTGGTCGTTGGTTAGTCCGGATGAGGACAGCCATGTCCGATTGAGCATCAAGGCCATCAGGCGGATTCGTGCGCTCGCCTCGGATCGACGTTCGGACGGCCAGTTCGACATGAGCAACGGCATGCAGTCGCTGAACTCGACCGGGGTGTTGAACAAGGTTGCGTACTCGGCTCTCTCGGTCGCGAGGACCTCATCGAGTACGAACATCAAGGTTCGATTCTTCTCGAAGTACGACAATCCGTCGCGGACCCAGGCTTCGACGGCCGCTGTATCTCCGGTGGCGAACGCTGGATCGGCCCGCTCGAAGTATGACAAGATCTCGGGTGTCGCATCGGTCATGATCGCCTGCAGGAGATCAAGTTTGCTGCGAAAGTGAAGATAGAACGTCGCCCGACCGACACCCGCCGCGATCGCGATTTCGTCAACAGTCGCCGCGGGGTACGTCGTATGTGCAAAAACATCCATAGCGCCGGCCATCAACCGAGTCCGCGTTACCGCTCGCTGCGCATCGCGCAACGAGACTCGGGCGGGCCGGTTCGGCGTTGTCGTGAGTGGCGCAGCATCGGCTGGGGCGGACTTGGTTGGAAGCTTCGCCGATTCACCTTCGAGCAGTTCGATTGGTGCGGGAGCGCTGTCCGGCCTCCCGGCCGCAATTCGCTTCGCCATGCCAAGAAGCCTACCTTGGCCGGTGTCTGCCTCGAGGTCGTAGCGCAAACCGCGGTGGGTAGGGCGTTGCGCAGCAGCGGGTCTGAACCCTGGCTGGCACCGAGGTCGAAGCCGGTGGCGCGCAGCCGGATCGTGTTTCCTGCTGTGGAGTCCGCATAGCTACTTGTCGCTACCGATCGTTTTGTGTCTGCTCCACCACCCACGCCGCGATCTGGGCGCGGGATGTGAATCCGAGTTTGGTGAGCAGGTGCTCGACGTGTCCTTGTGCGGTTCGCGGTGAGATCACGAGTCGGTCGGCGATCTCCTTGTTGGTCATGCCCTCGGCCACCAGTTCCGCGACTTCCTGTTCTCGTCTCGTCGGAGTCGTCGACGCATGACCGGGCGGGGCCTCCGGGAGTTCCTCACGCAGTGCATACGCGATCGCGGCGTCGAATCCCAGCGACCGGCCCTTCCGATGGGCAGCGTCGAATTCGCGTTGTCCAAGTGCCTGGTGGCATGCTCGATCGGATTCCTCATGGTGGACGAAGAGGGCGGGAAACATGATCGTGACACTGCCGACTTCTCGTACCAGCTCCTCGCCCGCGGCCATCAGAATTACGGCACGACGTGGGTCGTTCTCACTGGCCGCGATCCAGGCCAGCGCCTCGAAACATGTCGGGGCCATGAGGCGGTCTTTCACCTGTCGGCACAGCTGCAGAGAATGCTCGAGCAGCTGTATTGTCCGGGAACGGTCGCCCTGACGCCACATCAAAACTGCCATGGACCACAGTACGTATGACCGGTATACGGACTCTCCGCGTGCCTCGGTGACAGCGAGCACGCGTTCGTAGCATTCGATTGCCTTCCGTATGTCGCCCCCTTGTTCATACGCGATTCCGAGCATGTGCAGAATGCCGATTTGTGGTGCGTCGTCTCCCGGCCCGAACAATTCAAGGGCCCGTTCCAGGCGTGCGCACGCCCGGGGGATGTCACCGTTGAACACCGCCAAGATCCCGTCGGAGTGTGCGATGAAGGCATGGGTCCGTGGGTCGGTGATCCGTGCCGCGAGCCCGCGCCCTTCCTCGGCCAGGTCGGCGCCCGCATCCATGTCGCCCTGCACCTCGGCCAGCACGCTGCTGGAGTACAACGCGATGGCTCGTTCGACCGTCACCTGCCCTGGCTGGCGCGCCAGGAGTCGGTCCAGCCAGTGCCGCGCCTCACTGAATGGCCCACGCGAACTCCAAAACGGCAAGAGAGCGGCGGAGATGCGCAGCCCTGCGTCCGGGCTGTCGGACATGCAGAATTCCAGTGCCTCACGGAAATTCGGCTGCTCTTGCTCGAGTCGCGCGATCCAGTCGAGCTGCCGTGCGCTGATCCACTCGGATTCGGCGTCAAGCGCGAGCTGCTGATACCAATCTCGATGCATGCGACGGAGTTCCAGAAACTCATCGCGCCGCTGCAGTTGTTCCCGGCCGTAGTCACGGAGGGTTTCGAGCAGTCGGAATCGAACCGCACCGTTCGATTCCTCCCGTACGAGGATTGACTTGTCGACCAGGGAAGTCAATGTGTCGAGCACGTCGTCAGGATTCATCCCTGTGCTGCAGACCGCTTCCGCAGCATCGAGTCCGACACTGCCGGCGAACACCGACAGCCGTGCCCACACCAACTGTTCTTGCGGCGTGCACAGGTCGTGGCTCCAGTCGATGCACAATCGAAGCGTTCGCTGCCTCGACGGCGCGCCCCGGTTGCCGCGGGTGAGCAGGGAGTACCGGTCGTCGAGTCGCTGCAGGATCTGCTCTGGCGACATGGCGCGTAGCCGAGCCGCCGCCAACTCGATCGGGAGGGGCAGTCCGTCCAATCGGTTGCAGATCTGTGTGATGACGCTGCGGTTGTCGTCGGTGAGCTCGAAGTGGGGGAGAGCAGTGGCTGCGCGTTCGACGAACAACGTGACCGCGTCGTAGCGGGGGAGTCCGCGAAGCGACGGTTCACAGTTGGGATCAGGAACTGTGAGGGGTGGAACTCGCATGACCGATTCAGCGCCGATCCCGAACGCTTCTCGGCTCGTCGCCAGAATGCGCACGCCCGGGCAGGACCGAAGCAGCGTCTCTGACAGGGAGGCCGCGGCGTCGACTACCTGTTCACAGTTGTCGAGGAGTAGCAGCACCTCGCGGTTGGCGAGGAAATCCAGGAGGACAGTGTTCGGAGACAGGGCCGACTGGTCCCGCAGCCCGAGCGCGGCCACGACTACGTCGACTAGCAGTGACTCGTCGGACAGTTCGCCGAGTTCTACGAGCCAGACGCCGTTTCCGAAGTTCGACTTCGCATTTGCCGCTGCCCGCAACGCGAGCCGTGTTTTCCCGACGCCGCCGATCCCTGTCAACGTCACCAGCCGCGATGAACTCAGCAAGGCTTTCAACTCTGAGAGTTCGCTGCGGCGCCCGACGAAGCTGGTTAGGTCGAGTGGCAGTGTCCCACTGGAGTTGTGCGAGGTGTGCGAGTGGATGTTCGGGCGAAGACGTCGCGGTCCCGAGGGTGGTTCAGGTTGTCCATGCGCGGCTATGTCGTCGGCCGGGATGTCGTGTCGCAGTAAGAGATCGCGAAGCTCCTCGCCGAGTGCGGCTGCCGTTCGGTGTCTGTCGTCCGGATTTGTGGACGTGGCGCGTTCGATCACCGCACATAAGGCGTCGGCGATGCCTTGATCGCGTAGGTCTGGAATGGGATGTGTCGTGATCTTGATGGACAATGGCTGATCGCTGCGGCGTTCGAATTCGGGATGACCTGTCACAGCGCAGTACAAGGTGGCAGCGAGACCGTAGATGTCCGAGGCGGGGCTTGGAGATTCGCCCGTGAGGATTTCGGGTGCAGTGAACGCGGACGGCACGGTCAGGACGTCGGTCGTGGTCTCGAAATTGCTTGCAATGTAGGCGATCTCGAAGTCGGTGAGCGCCGGCTCGCCGTATTCCGTGAATAGGATGTTCGCGGGTTTCACGTCGCGGTGCACGATTCCGAGTCGGTGCGCGGCTTCGAGTGCGCCGGCTAGTTTTACCCCTAACCTCAATGTGTCTTCCAGAGTCAGTGGGCCGTGCTGGCGGAGTTGAGCATCGAGGGAACTGCGCAACTGGTCTTGCGTCACGAGGAACGGGTGCCCGCTTTCGGTGGCGCCGGCCTGTAGGACGGTGACAATGTGGGGGTGTCCGGCGAGTCGGCCCATTGCCTGTTGTTTCCGGAGGAAGCGCTTCCGGTCGCCGACGTCCAGGTCGGAGAGGATGACGGTGACTGTCACGGTGCGGTTGAGCGAGGTTTGATCGCACCGATAGACCACACTGAAATCGCCACGTTCGATCTCGCGGGCGTTGTCGAATCCCGCGGCACTCAATTCAATGCTGACGTCGGGGACCATGTCACCCCGCGTCCCGAACGGATTTCTGGTCGGCCATCGGCTTCTGTGCACTTCACCCTCTTCGTGTCATCGAAGCAGGTGTGACGTATGCCACCTTGTCGACGATGTACTCAGGATATCGCTGCCGGGTGGCTGCCGGTAGTCGCCACTCGGAGGGCGAGATTATGTGTCGATGGCGCAAATCTGCGGAACAGCTCCGGGGGGGGGGGTTGGGTCGACGGGCTGCAGCTGTCGCTACTCGTAGCCCTCTTGCTGTCGTGCCGGCCGGGGTCGTGCCGAATTATGGATGTCGACTTCGTAACGACAACGGGCGCTACGGGTTCCATGCATCCAAGAATCGCGCACCGCTGTGCAGGTCGATGCGCTGGAGCTCCAGAGTTCGATCATAAACTGCCGTAATCAAACAACTGTCCATTAGTGGTGACAATCGTACAGTTGTCCGTTAGTGTCTCGGTGAGGGCGCTGATCCCAACCCAACACGAGCTTGATAGGACAACGATGTCAACGATCAACATGATGGATCCTGAACTGGCAGCAGCCTGCGCTGTTATCGCTTCCGACGCCATGGCGAATGGCGGGATCACAATCCCTGAGCGCGGCGACGCGTTAGGGCTTCGGGCCGTCCTCGAAGCCGGGATGGCAGGCGTTCCTTCTCCGCCCTCAACTGGCGTCTCCGTAAGTTCGCACTTCGCCCCGACGCCTGACGGCTCAGAAATTGGATTGCATTTCTACAGCACCGATACCGGGACGACCGACCGTCCAGCAGTCGTGTACTTGCACGGTGGAGGGATGATCTCCGGCAAACCCGACCACTACGACGGAATCGTTCGCTACTACGTGCAGGAGTCGAATGTTCCACTGCTGCTTGTTGATTACCGGCTCGCTCCCGAACAGACAGGCACCTCACTTGCGGAAGACGGATTCACCGGTCTTCAATGGCTTGTCGACCACGCCGATGAACTCGGAGTAGATCCAGCTCGCATTGCCGTCATGGGCGATAGCGGCGGCGGCGGTGTCGCTGCAGGAACTGTGATTCTTGCTCGCGACAGAGGCGTTCCGGTCTCGAAACAAATTCTCATTTACCCGATGCTGGACGACCGAAACACTGAACCGGACCCGATTCTCGAGGGTGCCGTCGCGTGGACCCATGATAACAACTGGACCTCCTGGAGAGCGGTGCTCGGAGCAGACTTCGGCAGCGACAGGGTCTCGCCGATCGCCGCGCCCGCGCGTCTCGAGGACTTTTCGGGTCTTCCTCCTACCTATATCGAAGTGGGTGAACTCGACATCTTCAGGGATGAATCGATTTCGTACGCTCGCAGACTGTACGAGGTGGGAATCTCATGTGAATTGCAGGTTCTTCCTGGTGTAATTCACGGACATGACCGCATGAGTCTGGATATCGGGGTCACCCGTCGCACACTGGCGGATCGCTGCAGGGTCATCGCAGACCTGTAACCGCA
The DNA here is from genome assembly GCF_002300185.1 of Rhodococcus sp. ACPA4. Classification (NCBI taxonomy): domain Bacteria; kingdom Bacillati; phylum Actinomycetota; class Actinomycetes; order Mycobacteriales; family Nocardiaceae; genus Rhodococcus; species Rhodococcus sp. ACPA4. Next base: position 3,853,894 of record NZ_NSDY01000001.1, on the reverse strand, counting down.
CTGAGGATCCAACTCAGTCATCTGTTCGGAACCGGATTCTTCTTGCCGACATCGAGCATTCGACCGACTCTCGATGACGGTCCGCTTGACGATCTCTCGTAGGACGCCCGCCGGCGAATGATGCCGGCGGGATTCGAGTCGTGGCGGAAGGTGTCGAAAACACCGGCGACGTCCTGATCTCCGAACTCGAGGCTCAGGTGTCCACCGACATTAGACCCATCGCCAAACCCCGGCAGATCACCATCGTCCCCGAACTTCCGAACTTCCGAACTTCCGAACTTCCGAACTCCCGAAGACCCGATCCGGCAAGGTCATGCGCCGCATCCTAGGCGACATCGCCGAAGGCCCCGGCCTCGAAGACGCATCAATCCTGTTCGGCCCCAAGGTATTCGACGCAATCTAAGGTAAGTAGGGCCTGCAGCCCCGTGCGCCTTTCTGGTAGTGGGCGCTACCAAAAAGGCGCACAGGGGCGAAGCCCCTCTCGTCGGCGAATTTAGTACGAGCATCCTGTCCGGGGCTGTGTTCTGCAGCTGATTCTTCGATCCGTGACCACGGCAAAGCCGGTCCCATCGTGTGATAGTTTCTGAACAATCGCATCTCTATGCCTCATATTTTCAGGTTCACGTGAGACCCGCGCGACCTACGCACTAGGAGTAACCGATGACGCAATCGGATCCACAGCAGGCTGTGCTCCTGAGCGAGCCAGCCCCTCACGTTCGGTTGTTGACCCTCAATTTGCCTCATCTGCGAAACGCGATGACAGAAGAGATGACTTGGTCCTGGACCGAGGCGCTCGACGCCATTGAGAATGATCGTGATGTACGGGCGTTGGTGGTGACGGGGAGTGGTACGTCGTTCTGCTCGGGGGCGGACCTGTCTTGGCTGGACGACGCTCCTTCGGGCGAACGCACCCCCGATCGGCTGCAGCGAAAGATGGCACCCTTCTACCGCTCTTGGCTGGCGCCCCGGGAGATGCCATTCCCGGTGATCGCGGCGATCAATGGGCCAGCAGTCGGTGCCGGCGTTTGCCTTGCACTAGCCTGCGATCTGCGTTATGCGAGCAACGATGCACTGTTCAAGACCCCCTTCAACTTTTTGGGCACACACGGGGGCATGGGAATCACAGCACTTTTGCCTGAGGTAATCGGCTACGCCTGGGCGCGGGAGATGCTCTATACGGGCCGTGACGTCTTGGCCGACGAGGCTCTCAGATTGGGTTTGGTAACCGGCGTGCAGGACGATGTACTCAGCTATTCGATTGATGTGGCGCGGACAATTGCCTCGGCGGCACCCATTCCGACCAAGCTGACCAAGATGGGACTCGAGCAGGGGCGCGCAGGTCTGGCGGCTGCCGTGACTTGGGAGTCTCTGGCGCAACCGGTAACGATGGCTACGGCGGATTTGCATGAGGGGATCGCCGCCAGCCAAGAGCGCCGTCGACCGGTATTCACTGGTGACTGAGTGGTCACAGCACGCGCGGCGAATGTGCAGAGTCACTCGTGTGGAAGATAGTCCGGCCAACACGGTTGACTGAGGCGAAACAGTCGCCGGCGTCGAGTTACCGTTGTCACTATTGCTATCTGTTTGATAGTTAACGACATGTTGTGGTTTATGATGGACTCATGCAAGGTGCAATGGAGTGGTCACAAGATCGAACCGATTCCATGTCCGATGCGGGTGTGTCAGTTGGCTCACTGGCTGAGGTCGGTCCGATGGACCTTCTCCGCGCTCTCGGTGACCCGGTTCGTTGGAGCATCGTTCGCCAGCTGTGCGCCGTCTCGGAGTTGCCTTGTAGCACGCTCGAGCACACGTTGAACGTATCCAAACCCACGATTTCATACCACACGAAGATCCTTATACAAGCTGGTCTCATGTACCTCCGCAAAGAGGGTCGTAACAACTTCTACACGCTTCGTCCCGAAGCATTGCACGCACTGCTCGAGGCGATTTCGGTACTTGCTCCGGATATCGCGCCGGTTGATGATGGCGTGCTGAAATTTCCCGCGGCCACAGGCAGGGGACACGGGCAGGCAATGACAGATCATGTGGCTCATCCGGTAGCCGTTGGCGCGGAGCATGTTCCGGTGGTCACTACCTGGTGAGGGAAAGGTCGCGGGGAGCATCGCTCCCCGTGGTTGAGCTGGACGTGCGGTTCTTGTCGGAGGATGCACTCGTAGATTCCAGCCGACCGAGTCCTCCTGATTCTCCTCCAGTGAGTGCCGCAAATCTGTCGCATTCTGCGGCACTCACTTCGGCGTTCGGCTACTTGATGGTGAAGAGGTTGGTCGCGTTATTTCAGCATGCAACCAGCGTCGACCGGCATTGCGACGCCCGTGACGTAGCGCCCTTCATCTGAGGCAAGGAACAGAACGGCGTTGGAGATGTCCACGGATTCCAACCACGACAACGGAAGCGCGTGTGACATGCCGAACCTGTCGGCCATCGTCTCCTTGGTCCGTTCCTCCGGGGTCAAATCGGGCGCATATACCTCGTACATGTAGGGATTTTGAATGATCGGTGTGTCAACCATTGCCGGGTGAACGGTGTTGACGCGAATGTGATCCTGGGCAAGTTCGAGGGCGAGGCTGCGCATCAGACCGACCACGCCATGTTTGGATGCAACGTATGCGCCGGCGTTTTGTGCGCCCCTCAGGCCTGCAACCGAGCTGGTAATGACAATCGCGCCGCCGCCGGCCTCGCGGAGATGCGGGATCGTGGCTTTGGCTGTGTGCCACGCCCCTGTGAGATTGACGTCGATGATTTCCCGCCAGGCATTTTCCTCGAGATTCTCCATACGGGCAGCGCTGAAGATTCCGGAGTTTGCGGCGACGATATCCAGTCGTCCGAGTTGTGCAACACCATCGTTGACGGCCGCCTCCACCGCGCTGAAATCACGCACGTCGGCCTGAGTGGCAACGATGCGCTGGCCGAGGGCCTCAACCAATCGCACGGTTTCTGCCAAATCATCGGGCGTCGCCAACGGATAGTCGACCGAATCCATAGGACTGCAGATGTCGATTGCGATGATGTCTGCACCCTCTTCGGCCAGACGTACGGCGTGGCTACGTCCTTGCCCGCGAGCAGCGCCCGTGATGAATGCGACTTTGCCCTGAACTCTTCCAGTCATTTGAAACCTTCCGGCTTGGGATATGACGGCCATCACGATCTTCGTGGAAACCGCCGTGGGTGAAGTATGATTCGCATCTATATTTAGATACATTTGCAATGATCTAAGTATTCTCGGGGTCTGTCAAGCACCTGTAGTCACCCAACCTCGAAAAATGCAGGCCGTCAGTTCTGGGCGTGCCGCACGGGGATTGGGTGAAATCTTATGCCGATCAACGGCTTTCGGAATCTCCCTGGCTAGGAGTGTGACCGCTGCGTTCGCTTCGAGCCATCCGCGCCGAAAAGCGGTAATTTGAAAGGTCTTTCGCATCCAACGTGTATCCGAGGGTGGCAGAACACGAAGTTAGCCTGACGCTGGTGCGCTCGGAGACAAACGCATGAGTGGCCGTCGTTGGCATCTCATCGCCTTCGTTCTGCGGTGGTTCCGCGAAAACACTAACGGACACCTGTCCGATGTCAGCTGTTAGTGTTTATGAAAAATGGAGGTGACCTCATGGGCTTGACTGGCATTCCACCTGCAGTTTTCATGCGGGAGGGAGATCCGATGGATCCGCGCTCGATGCGGACTCGTCGACAACTATTGGAGGCTTTCGAACAGTTGCTGGAAGCAGACAAGATGCCAACCGTCGCCGAACTCGTTCGTGAGGCCGGAGTGAGTCGGAGTTCGTTCTACGCTCACTTCACGGGGATCGAAGAAGTGGGAGTCGCAGCGCTCCGGTCGATCTTGGACGAATTCGAGCCGGGAGAGGTTCGCAACGTAGATCGTCAGGACGGAGCATCTGCCTCGGTTACTTTCGAAGATTTGTTTGCCCATCTCGGGCAGCATCGCCGCCTGTGTTCTGCAGTTCTAGTCTCCGATACACAGTTGCCGGCGCTTGCCGAACTGAAGACAACGTTGGTAGACCAACTGACCGCGGCTATCCATCAGTCGCCTGGCAAGCCTGGCAGCCTGGACGCGGGGAAGGCGGCGTCGTTCTTGGTCGGGGGAATCCTTGCTATTTTGCTGGAATCGCTGCAGGAGGCCGATCGAGACGACGACCTGAGTGCCACATTGGCTGCGATGTTGCCGGAATGGCTTACGACGGCACGCGCACTTGCTGCACCGATCTTGTTCGCGCCCAAGTCGGAGGCTTCGCTGCAATGAGTTTGCGGTAAAGCACCTACCGCACTAGCAATGACGGTCGAATTCGCTTGCAGGAGAGAGACCCGCGCCGATGTAGCAGCAGCCATGTAGCAGCCACTAGGCCCGAGCGGCGACTATGGCTGCGGCCAGTATCCTGCACTTCCGGCGGCGCAGAACGCTGGTCGTCATAGAAAACGAATTGGCGTTCACACATCCCTGGTAACTATCGCGCAAGGCGCCGCCGGGTTCGAGTTCAGCCGTTACTGCATCTTCACCGGTTGCTGAACGGATCGGGCCAGCCGTTGGCGAAAGCAGGCTCGCGTTTCTCTGCAAAAGCGTGAGCGCCTTCGACGAAGTCGCCGGCGAGCAGTACGCGCTGCATGACCGACTCGTAGTACTTCTGCTGCTCGGCAAGTTGCACGTCGCGCCAGTAGCGTAGTACCTGCTTGGTGCCCCGCACTGCGACCTGCGAGTGTGATGCGATGGCCGCAGCTTTCTCGATTGCTGTGTCGAGGAGTTTCTCGGCAGGAACAACCTTCTGTACCAGTCCAAGACGAAGTGCGTCCTCGGCGGAAAGACGCTCGCCCGTCAACATCAGGTCCATCGCAGCTCCGAAGGGCATCAGACGCGGCAGAACGTTAGCAGCCACACCCGCGAGAAATCCTCGCTTGACTTCGAATACGCCGAACCATGCCGTATCAGCGGCGATTCTGATGTCCGCGCAAATCGCCAATTCGAGGCCGCCCGCAACGGCCAATCCATTGATCGCGGCAATCACTGGCTTCTCGCTTGCGGCGACACCCGCGATGTCCGGTTGGGGAGAGAGCGGAACAGCGTTCTTCGCCGGTCCTGAAGCCATGGCCTTGAGGTCTCCGCCAGCGCTGAATGCTCTTGCGCCGGCGCCGGTAATGATGGCCACCCGTTGGTTGTCGTCAGCGTTGAACTCCCGTAGACCCTCCTCGAGTTCCGACATGATCGCGCCGTTCAAGGCGTTCATCGCCTCTGGGCGGTTCAGCGTGAAGACTGTTACGTTCTCGAGTCTGTCCACCAGCAGATCGTTCATTGCACCATGCCTCTCGATAGTTTGATTGATGCAAAACTGTAGCACGATGGGGTGGGCAAAGTGGGGTGAAAGTAAGCATTCGGAACACTTTTCAGATTTTCATCAAACTAAAACCTTGACTTGTGATGAAAATCATTAGAGGCTTATCGAAGCTTCGAGGATGTGGGGTGGCGCCAATGGTAAGAAAGCCACCGAGTCTGCCAGTTGCGCTCGCGACAGACCCGGCTTCCCTGCATTGTTCTCGTCGCACAGCCATCGAATTCGACCGTGACGGTACGCACTTCGAGAATTCCGACTTGGCATCTGGTCATTCGGAGAACTCGGGAGCAGGGCCAGCGTGTCGTAACCGTCTTCGGCCGCGCGTTCTGTGCGGCCCACTGCTAACCCCTGCCAGCACAACAGTTACCTCGGAGGGCATATGAACCTAGAACTTGCGGGAAAAACGGTCATCGTGACCGGTGGCGCCCAGGGCATCGGCCTGGCGACTGCGCAACTCTTTGCATCGCGCGGAGCACAAGTTGTCGTCGCCGATCTGAACGGCGACGCAGCCAAGAGAGCTCTCGAAACCCTTGATTCGCAGGGAGTCTCTCACTTCGCTGTCGATGTCGACGTTTCGTTGTCGGCAAGCGTCGAGAGCATGAAGGAACGAGTTATCGAGTCCGTCGGCAAGGTCGATGTACTGGCCAATGTCGCTGGTATTTACCCGAACTCGTTGATGACGGAGACTTCGGATGATGTTTGGCGGCGCACTCTGGCCGTGAACCTCGATGGCACCTTCTTCATGTGCCGTGCCTGGGCGCCGGTGCTGAGCGAGCAAGAGGGTGCGGCGATTGTCAACGTTATTTCAGGCGCGGCACGCATCCCGTATCCCGGACTCTCTGCGTACTCGGCGAGTAAAGGTGGGGTCATTTCGTTCTCCCGCGTGATCGCGGCTGAACTCGGCCCTTCGGTGCGAGTGAACTGTATCGGCCCAGGTGGAACGCTCGCGGACGGCCAGGTCGATGCCGACTCGGATCCGCAGATGATGGCCTTGGTGCCGATGGGCCGTCTCGGACGTCCCGAGGAGATAGCAGAGGCGATAGTCTTCCTCGGTTCGGATCGCGCACGGTACATCACAGGGCAAATCCTTCATGTCAATGGTGGACGTTCGATGCACTGACATCGCCGCCACTGCCTAGGTTCGAGGCTCCCATGCCTCCATCCTCAGAACCCGTGATCATTCAATTCAAGGATAGGAAAACTCCAATGAAGTTCGGTATCTTCATGTCTCCGTACCATATTCCGGGGAAGAGCCCATCGGTATCGCTCGCGCACGACCTCGACATCATCGAGCACATGGACCGCCTCGGATACGACGAAGTGTGGATCGGTGAACATCACTCCGGTGGGTTCGAGATTGTTTCAGCTCCGGACCTTTTCATTGCGGCGGCAGCGCAGCGCACACGCGACATTCGGTTCGGCACCGGTGTCACCTCGGTCCCGTACCACCAGCCCTTGGTGGCTGCTGGTCGTATCACATTGTTGGACAACCTTACTCGTGGTCGTTTCACCTTTGGTGCGGGGCCAGGAGCGCTCGTGACCGATGCGCACATGATGGGCATTGAACCGAATAACCAGCGCCGCATGATGGAAGAAGGCTTGGACGCGATCACCCGGTTGCTCAGAGGTGAGACCGTCGACATGAAGACCGATTGGTTCACCCTCCAGGGCGCACGTCTGCAGGTCCTGCCGTACAAGGGCCGCGATCTCGAGATCGCAGTTGCTTCGGTCCGCTCACCGTCGGGTGTGAAGCTCGCTGGCCGTTACGGATTCGGCCTTCTGTCGATCGCTGCGACCGATCCGAACGGCGGCTTTTCCTTTGTCGGTGAGACCTGGCGTCTGATGGAGGAACGAGCGAAAGAATCGGGGCAGTCGGTGAGTCGCGACAACTGGCGGGTGATGGCCCCGATTCACCTCGCGGAAACGAAAGAGCAAGCATACGAGGATGTGCGCCACGGCCTGGTGCCGATGTCGAAGTTCGGTGCTACCGGCCCGTTCGCGGGTGAAGCCGTGGACATCGAACAGGTACTCGCTTCGACAACCCACGAGGAAATGGTCGATGGTCTGAACATGAGTGGCATGGGAGTGGTGGGTACACCCGAACAAGCCATTGAACTTGTCAGTCGCCTCGAGAAGCAGTCAGGCGGCTTCGGGACACTGCTGCTTGCCGGGAGCGACTGGGCTAATCAGGCGGCAACAAAGAAGTCGTTGGAACTGTTCGCCCAGTACGTCATTCCCGAATTTCAGGGCACTTCGGCACCGCTCGTATCGTCGTGGGATCGCCTGTACTCGGGTCGCCAAGCATTCGGTGCGGAATTCCGTGCCGCGCAGGACAAAGCAATCGCAGAGGACGCCGCGGAGCGCGCCTCCCGATAGAGGGGGTATCGGTCCGAGAGAACGACAAGATGCCAATTCCGGCCGAAGGCGGAGACGAAGTCCTTCGTCCGCGGTGCCATTCGCACCGGCGGGGACTTTCTCGACGAGTCGGTGCGAACTCGAGTCAGCCGGAGTTGCGATTGCGGTGTTTCGCAACCGGGCGGAAACCGTTGTGAGAGTTATCATCACGATGTTAGTGTGATGCCGCTGGGACCCCTACGAATGTAGGTCACGGTGGTCAGGCCTGCAGGCTTGGACATGATGCGGTCCGGCTCCAAGATCCCCGCTGGTCCGGCTTCAAGGTTCCCTGCCGGTCCGGCTCCGCGGTGTCCAATGCTCATCCGCTCGACTACCAATCGGACGTCGAGCGGGTGAGCGGCTGTGGCCCCAGTGGCGCGTCCAGCTCGCAGGCAGCTACGTGGCCGGCGAGATCCCTGAAATGCTGGAGGTTTTCCCTTGATTATCCCGAACCCTTCCGAACCGATGGCACTACGCGCCATCTATGGCACCTTCCCGAGCGGGGTGACAGCGGTATGTGCCTTGCGTGATGGTTCCCCAGTGGGTTTCGCAGCGAGCTCATTCGTTTCGGTTTCGGTAGACCCGCCTCTGGTGTCGGTGTGCGTGCAGGACACGTCGACGACCTGGCCGCTACTTGTCGACCGCCCACGACTCGGTCTGTCGGTGCTCGGAAGCGACCAAGGCGTCATGTGCCGTCGACTCGCGTCGAAGTCGGCGAACGACCGGTTCGCGGATACGTCCTATACGGTGACCGATGGTGGTGCGGTGCTGCTGCATGGGGCCGTTGCGTGGCTCGAGTGCACCATCCATGAGATCGTACGGGCCGGGGACCACGATGTGGTTCTGCTTCGGGTTGAAGCTATGCAAGACCATCCGGACGTTGCACCGCTGGTCTTCCATGGCAGTGGTTTCCGGACGCTGGCGTCCGAGGCAACCTGATGTCCCTGACACAAGCACTACCTCGGGGCGATTGGTGGCAAGGCCGATCCGCGATTCAATCCGCAGTGTCGGCATTGCAGGCCGGCCGACCGGTACTTGTGGGTGCAGAACCCGGTTCCGGCGGCGGTTACGACATGGTGATGTCCGCTGCGCTTGCGGACACAGCCTGGACAGCCTGGGCGGTCCGGTGGTCGTCGGGCTTTCTATATGCCCCGCTTCCATCGGATCTGGCTGAGGATCTCGACCTGCCGCTGATGGTGCGCAATGGAGACAGCCCACGAACGAGGACGCACACCGTGTCTGTCGATGCTGCCGTTGGGATAACGACGGGCATAAGCGCAATCGACAGGGCTCGGACCGCGCGGGTGCTGGCTGATCCAGGTTCCACGCCCGCCGACCTCACGCGCCCTGGGCACCTCATGCCTGTCGTCGCTTCCGACGGGGGTGTTGTTGTCAGTCCGGGGCGCATCGAAGCTGCGGTGGACCTTTGTCGCTTGGCAGGCCTGCCACCGGTCGCCCTTGCTGGGCAACTTGTACGAGACGACGGAGAAATTGTTCGTGAGGCAGACATAACGGATCTCGGTGACAGTCACGACCACCCGATCGTCGATATCGCTGATCTCGTGACGCACCGCCTGTTTGTCGGTGACGGTGCCCGAGGCCGGGTCACCCGCGCTGTCGGAACGCCATGGCATGCCATCCGCAGCGCCCTCGACGTCGTGGGCTTCGTCGATGAGATCACCGGCGCCGAGCACATTGTGGTGCGCGGTCCGGGTACACCTGTGCGCCCTGTTGTGTCAGTGCATGTGGAGTGCACGATGGGCGGCATCTTCGGGTCGGACTCATGTTTCTGCGGGCGTGAACTTGTCAAGGCTACCGAGCGAATCGCGGTGGACGGAGGTTTACTCGTCTACCTCAGGCGCCCCCATGGTCGCGGCGCTGTGCTACCGGTTGCACACGCTTGGACAGAGGCCGATGATGGTGCGCTCGCGGCTATTCTGCATAGTCTCGGTGCCACGTCCATAAGCCTGCTCGACGGGCCCGCCAGCCCGGATCGGCTTTCGTGGGCCGGTGTCACGTCACAGGATGCTACGCGAGTCGCAGCTGGGAATGACGAATTCTGAGATTTTCTGAACCATGATCGCACTGGTTGGCCGTTGGAATACTTTAATTACGTTGTGAAGCAACGGAACCGAGATTGTACGGGATGACGCACTCCGCAAAACCCGCCGCATCATCACGATGCAAGGTTGTCGAAAATTGTTTCGCAACTACAACATTCACGAGTATGTAGACGTGCTGTTCGAAGTGGTCGAGTATCCGATCGATCGGCATGCACATTTGCGTACCGGTGTGGAGAACACCCTGTCCGGGGCGATTCTGTGAACAGTTTTGCGGCGTACGGCCGAAAGTTGCGAATTACTCCTTCTTACTCCTGAATACGAGGCACCTCCTATGGCTGTTACTGCAACTCCGGCGCAGATCCGGGTCGGGCGTGCGCGCTGGTACCGAATTGGCTTGATGCTGTTCGTGATTTACCTCATCACGTTCGTGGACCAGACCAGTTTTCCGATTGCTACACCGCTTATCTCTACGGACTTGCAGCTCGCCGCGACAGCAACCGGGGTTCTGCTCAGCGCGTTCTTCTGGGGATACATCATCACCCAAATCCCGGGTGGCGTCCTGGCAGCGAGATTCGGACCGAAACGCGTAATGCTTGCGACCCTGGCGATCTGGGGGTTATGCGCCGTTCTCTGCGCCACTATCCCGAATTACGGTGCGCTCATAGCGATTCGTTTCGCCATGGGCCTTGCGGCAGGAGCCTTGTGGTCGACATTTGCCGTGATCGTTGCGAACTGGTATCCGACATGGGAGCGCGGACGGGCAGCCACGTTCACCGTGATCTCGATCCCGCTGGCCGCAGTCATAGCGAGCCTGTCCAGTGGATGGCTGACCCAGGCACTGACCTGGCACTGGGTGTTCATCAGCCTGGGACTGGCTGCATTCGTGATGGCAGCACTGTTCGCGGTTTTCGGAGCTGACTCACCCGACACCGATCGGCGACTCACCGAAGGGGAGCGCAACTACATTCTGGCGGGTAGGCGCTCCGAATCGACGCCAGGATCGTTCGCTCGGGGAGTTTTGCGGCGTCCGATGGCGTGGATACTCGGCGGCACCTTCCTCCTGTGGCAGTCCGCCTTCTACGGCATGGCTTTGTGGCTACCGAGCTTGGTCGCGCAGGCATTTGAAATCAGCGTCGCAACGGTCAGCCTTGTCTCCATCGTGCCTTTCGTAGTTGCCGTTCTTGTGATGCTGCTCAATTCTCTTCTGTCGGACAAGTCTCCGTGGAGTCGGGGATGGAACGCTGCAGTCCCACTGCTGATAGGCGGTGCAGCTCTGCTCGCGGGGGGATACGTCCACGGGGCATTCGGTGTCGAGTTACTTCTTCTCTACATCGCAGTTGCTGGGCTTTATGCCGGGCTCGGTCCCTGGTGGGCTTGGGTCATCGACAACTTCTCGCGAAGTTTGTCCGGCGGCGCCACGGGATTCGTCAACTTCTGCGGCAACCTAGGTCTCATTGTCGGACCGATCTTGGTCACTTCCGGGGGCGTCTCCGCCCAGCCTTCGTCAAGTCTGTCCATACTCGGCGGTTGTGCCCTGATATCGGCCATCGTGATCATCGTGCTGTCGACCAGGCGCAACATCAAACGAACAGCGGACGCGCCGGCGCGGAACGTACTCGCCGAACCTCGAGAGTCGGATCCCTCGGATGCCAACGCGTAGTGGGCAATGAGTGAACCACTGAGGCCGTGACCGAAGGCGCACAACTCTTCGCTCGAACACGTTGCTCAACGACGTGAACAACTAACCGAACCGGACCACAAACGATTGGAGTACACCGATGTGCGAGACGCATACGACCAGTACCCTGCCCGTCATCTGGCAATGCCCTTCTGCTGCTGGCGATCCCACCACGATCAGTGCGAAGCAGTGGCAAATCGAGGTCGGTCGATGACGCGCCGGAGCGCCGCAGAGATGAGGGATCTGGTCATCGATCAGGGATCGTGGCGGTGCTGGGACGAATCTCCGCGTGACGCTGTCGCCGATGACGAGTATTCAGCCGAATTGGGCCGTGCCCGTGCTACAACGGGAATGGACGAGGCCGTCACGACTGGTCAGGCTACCGTGCATGGCAGGTGCGTCGCTCTCGTATTCGGTGAGTTCGGATTCATGGGCGGCTCGATCGGTGTCGCGACGGGGGAGCGGATCGTCGCGGCAATCCGCCGCGCGACCGCCGCGCGACTTCCACTAGTCGCACTGCCGGCCTCGGGTGGCACCCGAATGCAAGAGGGCACAAGTGCTTTCCTTCAGATGATTCGGATTACCGCCGCTGTCAACCAACATAAGGCCGCGCATCTGCCCTATCTGGTGTACTTGCGTCACCCCACTACAGGTGGTGTCTTCGCCTCTTGGGCATCGCTCGGGCATATCACGTTCGCCGAACCTGGAGCGCTACTCGGATTCCTCGGACCCCGCGTGTACGAATCCCTCTACGGTGAGTCCTTTCCGGCGGATGTGCAGGTGGCCGAAAACTTGTTCCGGCATGGACTGGTCGATGCCGTTGTGCCACCGCAAGAGTTGAGTCAGCTCATCGCCCGCGCCTTGTCGATCATCTCGTTGCCGAGCCCTCCTCGGCTTGAACCTGCGGGCGGAGACGACATAGGTGCGCCCGTTTCGGATGAGGATGGTGACGCATGGGCGTCGGTGATTGCGTCGCGATCGACCAAGCGTCCCGGTGTGCGAGAACTACTCGAGCATGCCGCAACGGAGTCATTGGCGCTCAACGGCACCGGCCAAGGCGAGAATGATCCGGCACTGTTGCTAGCCCTAGTTCGCTTCGGTGACGTTTCGTGCGTGCTTCTGGGCCAGGATCGCCGCGGTCAAACAGTGTCGAATCCGTTGGGTCCGGCTGCCTTACGTGAGGCACGCCGGGGTATGAAACTCGCCAAGGAACTCCAGCTACCCTTGGTGTCCGTGATCGACACTTCGGGTGCGGCGCTGAGCAAGGCAGCCGAAGAGGGCGGACTCGCCGGCGAAATCGCCCGCTGTATCTCCGACCTGATTGCCTTGGATGTCCCGACGGTATCGGTATTACTCGGACAAGGTACCGGCGGTGCTGCTGTGGCGCTTCTTCCGGCCGATGCCGTCATTGCCGCACAACATGGATGGTTGTCTCCTCTACCTCCGGAGGGGGCGAGTGCGATTCTGTTCCACGACATCTCCCACGCACCGGAAATGGCAGTGCGCCAACGTATCGACTCCACCGACCTTCGCGCGGTCGGTTTGGTCGATGTGATCGTGCCGGAGTATCCGGATGCGGCTACCGAGCCGGATTTCTTCAGCGTTCGGATGGGCGCCGCGATTGCGGCAGAACTCCGCCGATTGAGCGCCATGGAAGACGGGTTGAGGTGTCAACTCAGGATGGAACGATTCGACACCATGGGAATCCCCAGCGAGAACGCAACACTCACCTGACCCTCATCTGAAGGCTCTGGGGCGCCGGAACATTCGATCTGACCTGCCTGGCGCCACCTGGAGGAATCGGGTGGCGTGCACAGTACGGCGCCGCCGTCTGGGCGAAATCAATTCGACGATCATGAATCTATTGGCAGGGAATTCCCGTTTCTCACCTTGACAGAACTGCACTGTCTTCGATTATTATAAAATCATCAAATTAATTTCGCTGGTTCTGCACCTCGACGAATCCGTAACGCTCAGAGTTTCGCGTTACCAACGGCCGCTGCGAGGATGCACAACTGCATCGGTTCACCGTGGCTGACGCTCACTTTGCGGCCCAGCCGAATTGAAGCCGCAGTTGGCGCCCGCAGTGGGCGAGTTGATCTTTCACGACCACGAAAATCCATCCATCAACTCTCCTAGGGGTCCACTTTGACCGAAGTACATGCCGTCGAATCCGCAATAACTCCCATGGCGACCGAAGTACCTGTGGTCACGTCGATCTTCATCAACGGAAATTGGAGTCCCGCTCGGACGGAGCGAACTTTCACGGTGACCGATCCCTCTAGTGGACGGTCGATCGCTAATGTCGGCGACGCGGGTGTCGAGGAGGTTCGCTCAGCGATCGACGCGGCTCATGATGCCCTGGACTCGTGGAGCGCGCGGACAGCTTACGAACGCTCCGCCATTCTCTATCGTGCGCACAAGCTGATGTTGGAGCGCGCGGACGAATTGGCGACGCTGATGACGACGGAACAGGGTAAACCGCTTCGTGCTGCGAGGACCGAAGTCCAGTATGCCGCAGACTTTCTCATCTGGTTCGCCGAGGAAGCCAAGCGAATCTACGGTCGAACGATCCCGTCGGCGCGACCCGATCAGCGTTTCGTGGTGCAGCACCAGCCCGTAGGCGTGGTTGGCGCGGTAACCCCGTGGAACTATCCGATCTCCATGATCACGCGCAAAGTCGCGCCCGCTCTCGCAGCGGGATGCACGGTCGTACTCAAGCCGGCCGAGGCTACGCCGCTCTGCGCGGTGGAGGTATTTCGGATCCTCGAAGAAGCCGGTGTTCCCCCGGGCGTGATGAATCTTGTGACGACATCCGACCCTCGGATGGTCGGCGAGGAGTTCACGAGCAACGAGAAAGTTGCGAAGGTGACATTCACGGGTTCGACGGCGGTCGGCCGGAAATTGGCTGAGGGCGCCGGTCGTTCGCTGAAGCGCATTTCGCTCGAGCTTGGCGGGCATGCACCGTTCATCGTGTTCAGCGATGCCGATCCGGTGCACGCAGCAAAGGGCGCAGCAGCAATCAAGATGCTCAACACCGGCCAAGCCTGCATCGTTCCCAACCGGTACTTCGTGCATTCGTCCATCGTCGACGAGTTCTGCGAAGTGCTGACGTCCCGGCTTGGCCGGATGAGTGTCGGTCACGGTCTCCAAGAGGGTGTTTCGGTCGGCCCCCTCATCAACGAGGCTGCGGTGGAGCGAATGGAACGGCACGTGTCGGACGCGGTGAACCACGGCGCGAAGGTGCGACTCGGCGGCCACCGTTTGACAGAGGGCGAGTTGGCCGCCGGCAATTTCTACGCGCCGACAGTGCTGTCCGGGGTGACACCCGACATGCTGATCTACCGCGAGGAAACCTTCGGACCGATTGCTCCGGTGATCGCCTTTGACGATGACGACGACGTGATCGCGATGGCTAACGACACCAGCTACGGACTCGCGTCGTACATCTATTCCCGTGACATCAGTCGGGCGATGCGGACGGCAGAGCGTCTGAAGTTCGGCATGGTCGGAGTCAACGACATCAATCCCACTTCGGCGGCAGCTCCCTTCGGCGGGGTCGGCGACAGCGGACTCGGTCGCGAAGGTGCGCAAGAGGGACTTCTCGAGTACCTGGAGACACGACTGCTCGGGATAAGCGTGTAACCAAACGTTTTGTGAAATTAGATGCAACAGAATGCAATTAGGCGATTTGCAGCAGATCAGAAAGGCACAGCGGTGACGCAGACCGATAATTACCTTACGGCCACTACCTCGGCGGACAAGACGCTTCACAGGGTCCTGAAGCCGCGCTCCGTTGCCTTCGTCGGGGTCTCCGAGACCTCGCCGTTCGCCCACAGCGTGCACCGGACGATGCAGGGCGAGGCAGAAGTCCTATTCGTTCATCCAAAACACGACACACTGTTCGGGCAGCCGTGCGTCCCCTCGGTTGCAGACCTCGGGCGCCCTGTTGACGCAGTCTTCAGCGCAGTGGCGGCGGCTCACTCGGTAGGCATCGTTGAGCAGGCCGCAACTATCGGCGCTGGAGGAGTGGTGCTTGTTGCCGGAGGGTTCGCCGAGGCAGGTGAGACCGGTGCCAAGCTTCAACAGCAAATAACGACCATCGCGAACGGTGCGGGGATGCATCTGGTGGGCCCCAACGGAATTGGCATGATCAACGTGCCGGACCAAGTCGACTTGACCGTGCTCGAAGCTTTCGGGCGTCGGCCGGGTGGACTTTCCGCTGTTACACACAGCGGCGCCATGATCGAGGCGATCGCAGCGTCGGCATGCCGCCCGGGCGGCGCCGGCCTGAATCTCCTCATCTCGGCGGGCAATGAGGCCGTCACGGATTTGGCTGACTACCTGGATTTCTTGGTCGACGACGAGCAAACCACGGTGATCGCGCTTGCTCTGGAAAAGATCCGCCGACCAGATGCATTCTTCGCCGCAGCCGCTCGCGCACAGGAAGCGGGCAAACCGATCGTTGCGATCAAGATGGGTAGGTCGGAGCGCGGGCAGCGGATGGCAGCGTCGCACACCGGCAGTCTTGTCGGTGACGCCTGGGTCTACGAAGTGGGCCTACGCCAGGCTGGAATCGAGCTTGCTCACGAGATCGACGAGCTCGTGGATCGGGTCCAGTTTCTCGAACAACTGAACCCGCAGCGTTGGACTGAGGTCCGTGGTCTGGCTGTACTTACGGCCACCGGCGGGTTTGCCCAGCTCGCAAGTGATTTGGCAGAAGACACAGGCGTCGATATCCCGGCGCTCGAGCAACTTCAGCCCTTCATCGACGAGAACATTCCCGGAAAGCCGTTGGCGAATCCGCTGGACGCTACCGGGTTCGTCGGTTCAGTTCCAGGGTTGTGGGAGTCCATTGTCGATCGATATGCCGCCGATCCGGATGTCGACGCGCTGCTCTATACGAGCCAGCATGCGGATTGGGATACGAATGGTCGACAGCGGGCCGAGGAATTCGCCGAGCGCGCGCAGCGTCAGCCGGGCAAACCGTTCCTACTCGCTCCTCTTGCGGGAATCGGGGGCCAGTGGTTGGGGGACCTGCGGAGAGACGGTGTCGGGGTCGGAAACGGGCTGTTGGGATGCCTGCGCGGGTTGCAGACCATGGGCAATTTTGTCAGGTCCCGCAACCAGGGGCCACGTGCGGTATCGGCCACTGATGTTCCTGTACTGCAGATACGAGATGAAGAAGTCCTGGAGGTCGCGGAAGGGCGCATGTTGTCCTTCGGTGCCACCATGCGACTGCTTACCGACGCCGGCATCCCGGTTGCGCGCTGGGCCGTTTTCGACGGAGCCGTCGAACCTGTTCCCTTTGCAGGCCCCTACGTCGTGAAGTTGGCTGATGTTGCGCACCGCACAGAACACAATGCGGTGCGGGTGAACGTGGCAGAGAAGGATCTGCAGGCTGTGACAGCCGAATTGCGGGAGATCGCGCGCCGCGACGATCTGCCGACAACCGTTGCGGTGCAGGAAATGGTCTCCGGTCACGGCGAGATCTTCATCGGCCTGCAAGGGGCGTCGGAGCTTGGACCATTGACCGTATTCGGTCTCGGCGGAGTGTTCGTGGAGATAATGAAGAAGGTCGGGGGGCGCCTGGCGCCCTTCGATCGCAGGGTTGCTCTCGAGCTTGTCGGTGAAGTTGACGACACCGGAATTATGGACGGATTCCGAGGTGCGCCGGCCTGGGACCGCGATCGTCTGGCAGAAATTCTCTGCGCTGCAGGCGATCTAGCCGCACGAGGTCGCGAATCGATCGAATCGCTCGATATCAATCCACTGATCATCACGGCCGACGGCCCAGTCGCCGTCGACGGCCTATGCCTGTTGCAGCGGCCGCAATAATCGCTTCTGGAAACCGGGTTCCATCTGCTCACGGATACAAAACTCGCGGTCGCGTGCCCACTACTTCAGCAGACCTAGCACTGGCACCTGGCGAGTAGGCACGCGGCCGACCTTTGATTTGTCATGAGAGGAAACAACAAGTGATTCAGCGGAATCGGCCAGCGGTGATAGCTGGCATTCACCTCACAGAACAAGGTGACTTGTCCGACCGAGTCCAGTCGGAAGTGTGGTGGGAAGCGGTAGCGGGAGCCTGCGCGGACGCAGGCCTCGAGGTAGGCGATATTGATGGTTTGGTGGGGGAGGCCCCGCAGGGTACCGGCATCCGTGCCGCACTTCCCGGCGCTACGCTCGGATACGACACGCTCGGAAAACCGTTGCGATTTCATGCAACCGCAGCAATTGGCGCGGCATCCGCTGCCGCCAACGTGCACCTGGCTGTTTACGCCGTGTCAGCTGGTTTGGCGGATGTAGTGGTGATCGCGACGGCCGCGGCCGGGAAGGCTCCCGGCTTGACAAGTGTGAACCGTGACGAAGCAGTCAAGACCATGGCGAAGCTCAGCGGCCCGTACGAGTACGTTTACGGAACGACGCGCGTGTCCGATTATTCGGTGTTGGCGATGCGACATATGCATGAATTCGGCACGACGCCTGAGCAACTCGCAGAGATCGCCGTCGCACAGCGCCAAGGCGCCGTCTTGCATCCGCTTTCCGTGTACGGGTCGCGAGGTGATCTGACAGTCGATGATGTCCTCAACTCGCGGATGATCGCGGATCCGCTGCACCTACTGGATTGCTGTGCGATCAACCAGGGTGGTGGTGCGATCGTGGTGACGAGTCTGGACCGTGCTCGCGACTTGAAGCATCGTCCAGTGCAGTTGATGGGCTACGGAGAAGGCCACAGTCACATCGATCCCAATGCCAGTCCGGATTTGGCCACCTTTCCCGCGGCGAAGTTGGCTGCCGACACGGCATTCGAAATGGCGGGCGTTGCGCGTACCGATATCGATGTTGCCGGGATTGCCGATCACTTCACGATCAACGTTGTGTTCGGCCTGGAGTCGGCAGGGTTTTGCGCTGTCGGTGAGGGCGGCACGTTCGCGGAATCTGGAGCACTGCGCTTGGACGGCTCATTGCCTACCAACACCGCGGGTGGCTTCCTGTCGTTCAGCCATGCGGGCTCCTGCAGTCTGTTTACCTTGATCGAGCTCGTCGAACAGCTCCGCGGCGACGCGGGAGGGCGCCAAGTGCAGAGTGCCGAGCTGGCGTATCTCAGCGGAGTCGGCGGCGCAATGCAGAACAATTTCTCCGCAATCTTAGGAAGGGCGTAGCGGCGATGAACACTTATGACAAGTTCCTACCCGACGATATCCCGGCCTGGCAGACACCGTTCTGGCAGTCACTCAGGTCGAACAAGGTTGCGGTGCAACGGTGTGAGGCGTGTGGTACCTACCGCTACGTGCCCAAAGAGCTATGCCCGTCATGCCAGTCCGTCGCGGCGGTCTGGGCGCCGGTAGTTGGCGAAGGCACCATCTATACGTACTCGGTGATCCGTCGTGGGCCCACCGAAGCGTTTCAAGCCGATGTGCCATATGTGATCGTTCACGTCGAGATGGCTGAAGGATTCCGCATGGTGGGCGGCTTGCTCGGTGTCGACCCAGAGGAAGTCAAGATCGGCGCCCCGGTCCGGGTGCGCTACGTCCACGCTACCGATGATTGG
The DNA here is from genome assembly GCF_002300185.1 of Rhodococcus sp. ACPA4. Lineage (NCBI taxonomy): Bacteria > Bacillati > Actinomycetota > Actinomycetes > Mycobacteriales > Nocardiaceae > Rhodococcus > Rhodococcus sp. ACPA4. The sequence continues at coordinate 3,834,853 of NZ_NSDY01000001.1, read as the reverse complement.
ACGCTGCTGGCGTTCGAACCTGCCTGATTCGGTCTTGCCCTTGCCATGTTCTCTTCCCCCCTCACATGGGGAGGAAGAGGACATGGCAAGTCGTTTCGGATAGGGCTGGGACGCTACGGAGACTCGATGTGCGCGACGATGCCTCGTCCGTCGTCGCGAGTCCACCCCTTCTTGGTTGCGTAGTCCATCATTGCAGCCCAACGTCGTTCCCAATCCGGCGTCGAGTCGGTGCAGCGTGATCGTAGTGCTTCGGCATCGAGAACCACGTTGTTCTCTTCGCCCATGCGACCCAGCCCGGAGTTGCGTAGTGCGGTGTCGACAGCGGTGCGGTCGGAGTCGGATTCTACGTGCATGCGGTTGAGGTCGTCGCTCTCGTGAACTGTGACCTCTAGGTCTGAGATACGAATGATCATGTTGAACTCCTTTGTAATGGCGCCCTGTGTTGTCGTCGGGCGCCGATCTGTAAATTGCCGGAATTGTTGTGTAGTAAGAAGTTCAAGCGAGCTGGTCGACAAAGGCGCCTAGTTGTTTGATGTTTCGGCACTCGAAGACTCCGCTGCAATGCTCACGGTATTGGCCGATGATTGAATCACCGGTATCCCACATGGTGTTTGATTCCGGGTTGAGCCAGAATACATCGGCCGCCCGGCGACGTATGTCACCGACGATGCCCGTACGGGCAGCGTGATAGTTAGTCCGCGCGTCGCCCAGTATCAGCACGATAGAGCGCGAATTGATCTGATCCCCGAACCGTTGCCAGAACGTGTCGAGTGCGTTGCCGTAGTCACTGTGACCGTTGAGCCAAACGCCCAGTCCTTCTTCGTTTATTCGCTGGGTCGCACTCGAGATCGTGTCCGACTCCGCGAGGATCGAGGTTACTTCATCGAGTCCGTCCGTGAAGACGAAGCTTCGCACCCGACTGAACTCGGAGCGGAGGGCGTAGGTCAGTTGAAGTGCGAAGGCCGCGAACGTAGCGACTGAGCCGGAAATATCAGCGAGCACGTACAACTCGGGCTTGGCGAGTCGGGGGCGGCGAAATACGGGTTCGATCGGTGTCCCGCCAACCGACATCGACCGCCGGACGGTTCGCCGGATGTCCAGCGCGCCGCTGCGGCGACCGTGGCGCGCTAGCCGATCGGTGAGTTTTCTACTCATCGGAGTGATCACCGGTTGTAGCTCTTCGATGAGCTTGCTCGATGCGGTGAGGAACTCGACGTCCTCAGGCAGTGGCCGACGCAGAGTCTTGGCGATGGCGTCGGCACCTCGGTCGGCAACGAGGAAGTTGCGAATCTCCGCCTCGATTTCCTGCTCGAAGGTTGTCACTCTTTGTTGGAATGTGTCGCGGCGTAGCCGATTCAGCAACCGATCATCGATGTTTGCGCAGTCGCGCGCGATCAACTCGGCCAGCAGGCGATTCGGGTCGACCGCCCGAAGGGTTCGGAACACGTAGTACGTACCGGCAACTGCACGTCCGGGTTGGATGCCCGCATGCCGACCGATCATCTCTGCAGCAATCAACCGTAGTAGCAGTGTCGGCTGTGCCTCACGCTCGAGTGCGCCGAGTAGAAGTTGTCGGAGTTCCGCTTCCTCGACGTCCTCGAGCGGTGTACTTTTAGTGGCAGATTCGTTGGAGACTCCCGCGTGGCGCACGCCGAAGTATATATCGAAGACCGTCGAAAACGCGGACTCGTGCGCGTTGTTCTTGACGAGAACGCTTGCGAGCGCGAACTTTACAGCTGTCCGGTTCGCTAAATCGATGTGCCGTAGTACGCGCACCGCGTCGATGTGTTCGGACACAGAAACGGGTAGGCCAATGTTGCGCAACTCCCAGACTAGTCCTTCGACTGCCGTAATCATGAGATGCTCGCTACCGCATAGGTTTCGGCTACGCTGATTCTATGCCTCATGAACCGGTTTTGATGGTCCACGGTGTCGGATCGTCCTTCGATCACAACTGGCGGGCCACTGGCTGGGTCGACATCTTGGAAGGGGAGGGCCGCGACGTCATTGGTGTCACGCTGCCCGGGCACGGAGTTGACTCTGTTTCGCCGTCGGAAGATCCGGCGGATGCTGTACTGCGAGGCTGTCCATCCGGCGGCAAACAGGTTGACGCGGTGGGCTTCTCGGCTGGCGGACATGCACTGCTCAGAGCTGCTGCGCGGTGTCCTGCCGCGTTCCGGAGAATCGCTGTTCTGGGCGTCGGCGATCCGACTGAAGGCGACAACGGCGCGCAGCTCGGGGACATCGTAGATGGCCTCGAGGCAGACGAGGAGCCCTCGTCGGGGACCGCCCGGACTATTCGCCGACTTGCTGTGGGCGTGGGCAATGACCGCTTCGCAGTGGCGCGCTTTCTGCGCGCGGAACGTCCGCCACTGAGTGTCGAAGAGTTGGCCGAGATTAGATTGCCGGCGCTTGTTGTACTGGGCGAGAATGACTTTGCGGGGACTGCTGCAGGTCTGGTTGGTGCTCTGCCGGCCGCAACATTGGTGACGCTGCCTAGAACTGATCATTTCGCTACACCGACGAATTTTCACGCCATCGAAACGGTGGTGCGTTTTCTTGCAGAGTGAGCTGTGCGGGCGGTTCATCGAGGTGTCTCGGCGAGTTCTTTCGCCGCCAGCACGATGTCGGCCTGATTCTTCAGTAGCACAGGCAGAGTGTCGACGAGGATATCCGCGTTGACCTGGTCGACGTTGAGTATCGTCAAAGTGCGGGCCCAGTCGAGCGTCTCGGAAATTGATGGTTTCTTCGAGAGATTCATTGAGCGCAATGAACGGACCACCTCGGAGACGGCGTCAGCGAGCTCTAGCGAGATCCCCGGTACCCGAGCGGCGATGATATCTCTTTCTCGCTCAGCACTCGGGTAGTCAATGTTCAAGTACAGACAGCGTCGTTTGAGGGCGTCGGACAGATCGCGACTGTTGTTGGACGTCAGAAAGACCGCGGGGATCCGTGTTGCAGTGACCGTGCCCAGTTCGGGTATCGATACCTGGTAATCGGATAGCAGCTCGAGTAGAAGTGCCTCTGTCTGAACGTCGATGCGATCGACCTCGTCGATAAGCAAGACGACTGAATCGGTGCTCCTGATGGCTTCGAGTAGTGGTCGCGTCAGTAGGAATCGTTCGTCGAACAGGTTTCGCTCGGATTCGATGGGGATCGACTCCGATTCCTGCTGACCGTGGGATTGGAGGTGCAGTAGCTGTTTGCGATAGTCCCACTCGTAGAGAGCCTTGGACTCGTCAAGACCTTCATAGCACTGGAGTCGAATCAGTCGTGAATTAGTCGCCAGGGCAATAGATTTGGCTAGTTCTGTTTTGCCGGTTCCGGCTGGTCCTTCGACGAGAACCGGTTTTTGCAGCCGGTAGCCGAGATGAACGGCTTGTGCAATCCGAGGATCGGCGAGGTATCCGACAGTGCGCAGAGCATCGCTCACCTCTTCGGCGCTGTCGAACGCGTTGTCGGTATCAACCTCGGGTGCCTTCATTACTGACCTTTCAGTCCGCAGCTTTATCCAATAATTCAGGAAGTATCAAACTATGGGGCTCACGATCTCGGGTCAAGTGGCAGTTTTTGGGTCTTGACGGCAGTAGGCGCCCTCCATATATTGATGATATTCGAACATTCGATGCATCGTGTCGAGAGTGCTCGAATCGGTGTCACTTCACACGCCGCGCTCGATAAACCCCCGACAGTGCGGCTGAGCTACTGGCCTAGGTCCCACAGCGGAGACGAAGAGAATTCTGTCGCAACAGTTTTCAGGGGCTTTAGCGGCGGCAAGTGACAGGCGCTCGATGGCCGTACCGGCGAAGCCCGGACGGGTAGGCATTTAGGAGGAGACTCGGTGGAGTTCGAACTAACCCCGGATCAGGAACTGTTCCGCGGGACGACCAAGGACTTTCTGGAAAAGGAATCATCGCTGGAGAAGGTTCGTGAGCTGGCCGAAAACGGCAAAGGCTTCGATCGTGACTGGTGGCAGCGAGGTGCCAACCTCGGCTGGATGTCGATGTTGGTGAGCGAAAAGTCCGGAGGCGACAGCATCTCGGGCGCTGGTCTGCTCGACATGGCGATCGTTGCGGAAGAAATGGGCCGCCTTGTATCGCCCGGACCGCTCGTTGTGGCTAACGTGGTGGCTGCCGCGCTGTCGGAATCAAGCAACGTATCGGCACACGTGAAGACAATTGAACAGTTGATGGCCGGGGACGCGGTCGCTACGTATGCGATGTGCGAGATCGACCGAGGCTGGGATCCCGCTGGTACTCAGCTGGTAGCCACTTCGGACGGCGACGAAGTCGTGTTGACCGGCGTCAAAGATCGGGTCGAGTCTGCCGAGCAATCGGAGTTCATGCTCGTGACTGCGCGCCGCGACGACGGACTTGCCCAATATCTCGTGCCTGCTGACCTGCCGGGATTGACGATCACCCCTCTAACGGGTATCGATCTTGTTCGCCGGTACTCGCAGGTTAGCTTCGATGGTGTGCGGATCCCCAGTTCGGCACTGGTCTTTTCGGGTGATGAGACCGATCAGGCAATCGAAAGACAACTGCAAATCGCGGTTGTGCTTCAGTGCGCTGAACTGGTTGGCGTCATCGATCGCGTGCTCGAAGATACTCTTCAGTGGATGTTCGACCGGTATTCGTTCGGTCGTCCGCTCGCCTCGTATCAGGCGCTCAAGCATCGTGTCGCCGATATGAAGATGTGGCTCGAGGCTTCGCACGGTACTACTGCGGCCGCGGCGCGAGCGGTAGAAAACCGATCACCTGAGGCTGCCGAAATGGTGAGCATCGCGAAGTCCTACATCGGGCAGGTGGCAACCGACATCATCCAGGACTGCGTCCAGCTCCATGGCGGGATCGGAATTACCTGGGAACACGACATTCACCTATACCTGCGTCGCGCGACGGTGAATCGCGTCAGCTGGGGCACACCATCCGAGCATCGTGAGCGTCTTGCCACGATCATCGGCGTTTGACACAAAGGGGAGTTCTAATGGGATCACCGACTGAGATTGACGCTATCGAGGATGTGGAGTCCTTCCGATCGCGAGCCAGGACATGGATCGTCGCCAACCTACCTCTGGCAAAGCCGGTTACCGGCGACGAGCAGGAGAGCGAAGACTACGACGAAGCCGCGTGGGAACGTGCGCGCGAGCTGCAGAAGTTGTTGTACAGCGGTGGTTTTGCGGGTTTGTGCTATCCGAAGGAATACGGCGGTCAGGGGCTCACTCCGGAGCACCAGAATGCCTTCAACGAAGAGGTCGTCGGCTACGAGATGCCGCGGTTGCTCAACTCGCCGACGTTGAGCATTTGTGGCCCGACCATCCTCGATATGGGTACTGAAGAGCAGAAGAAAAAGCACTTGCCGGCGATGATCCGTGGAGAGGTAGCGCTGGTGCAGTTTCTCTCCGAGCCCAGTTGTGGATCTGACCTCGCCGGGGTGGCCACACGCGCTACTCGTGACGGTGACGTCTTTATTCTCAATGGTTCGAAGATCTGGAGTTCGTGGGCCTATGCTGCGGATTACGCACTCTGCCTGACTCGTACGGACTGGGATGCCCCTAAGCATCGAGGCTTGACGATGTTCCTCCTCAAGGTGCACCAGCCTGGCATCGAGATCCGTCGCATCAGGCAGGTGAACGGAAATGAGGAGTTCTGTCAGGAATTCTTCGAAAATGTCGAGATTCCTGTCGAGAACGTGGTTGGCGAAATCAACGGCGGTTGGGCCGTGGCATCGCGTCAGATGTTCCATGAGCGCAACTCCGTGGGCGGTGGCTCGCAGTACGTAAGCGGAGAGCAGGTAGGGCCGAAGCGGCGTCCGCCAACCGAAGGAATGATCGATATCGCTCGCCGAACGGGTCGCGCGGAGGACCGTCACGTGCGGGAGCTGATCGCAGAGGCGCATGCGATGGCCAAGGTGCAGCAGCATCTGGTCGAGCGCGTTGTCGCGGGCATGCGAACCGAGAACCTGCCGGCGTCGTCCGCTTCGATCATTCGTTTGTTCCACGGTATGGGGCACCTTCGCGAAACCGAGATCGCATTCGAGATCGGTGGCTCGCACGGGATCGTTTCCCCGGTGGGCACAATCGGTGACCGCGCGATCGGCGAAACGTTCATCACGCGACAGGCAGCCTGTATGGGTGGCGGCACCACCGAGATCGCCCGCAATATCATCGCGGAGCGAGTACTCGGGATGCCGCGTGAGTACTCGGCCGACCGGGATCTCCCGTACAAGGATGTCCGTCGCGGTCGCTGAGGGTGCAGACATCACGGGCATTTCGGGCTTCCCAGACCGAACGGCACGACCATCGCCGGTACTAACCTTGTCGGCGAACTCTTGTAAAACGTTAGCCCCCAGTGGATCTGCCAATTTCTCATCGATATTGGGCAAGTTTCCCAGAGCGACTCTGTTCAGCCGGACACAGTCGGCCAATTTTTGACCCATGAGGAGTGAACATGAGCAATCAAACCATCGACCCGACAGCGGACGCTGAGAAGTTCATCGATGCCTACAACAGCGGAGATCTTGGCCGCCTCGAAGCAGTGTTCGGTGAGGATGCTGAGCTGACCCACCACAATCGCGGGGGGACGTTGGCGGGACGACCGGCGATCATGGCGATGTTTGAGGCGTCCGGGCAGATGATGCCGGGCAAGACCTTCGTAGACCGCCAATCACTGGACGTCCTCGGTCCCGACCGGGTCGTCGTTCGTCACACCTGGACAGTCACCCCGACAGTGGACGTTCCCGGCATGGCTGCTGCGGGCGAAAAAATCAGCCTCGATTTGGCCACATTTCTGACTTTCCGTGACGGTGTGGTCGTGGACTACCACGACTTCGGATGATCTGTTCGGTTCAGGGCCCGGCGCACGGCGTCCCGGGCCCTGAACCGGTTTTTCGTAGAAGATGGACCGGTAACGCCGTACGCTCGAATGATCCTGCAGCGCAGAAACTCCCGTAGAGTGTGCCGTGGATATACTTCCAGGACGGCAAAGCCGATCACATCAACGCCGATGTGTTCATCAATACCGAGATACCCCGCGCGCCACCGGATGAACTCGAGATCGTTCCGTAGCCGCCAAATCAGCGCTGTAAGGGGCCCTATTCAATACTGTCCCCCTGCAGATCTCGAGACTTTTTGTGGCTCGACAGGAAAAGGACAAGCAGAAAAATGGATGGATCACCGGTGCCGACTACTTCGTCTGAGTCCCGTAGAAAGCCGTACTTGCTTGTTCTCATGGCGATGGTTGCCGCAGAGTCGACCGGCGCGTTCGAGGCAGGCATGCTTATCGCAGTAGTGCCGAAATTGATCGCAGACTTCAACGTCACGACAGCTGATATCGGATGGGCGTTTACCGGATTCTATTTGATGGTCGGAGCTTCCGCCGCGATCGGGGGCAGGCTTGGCGACCTCTTCGGTCGTAAGAAGGTTCTGATTATCGTCCTGCTGCTGTCCATTGTCGGCTCGGTCGTGAGCGTCGCCGTAGGAACCTTCGCGGCAGTTGTTGTCGGTCGCACACTTCAAGGAGTTTCTGGCGCGGTGCTTCCGCTCGTCCTCGGGATAGCGCGTGAGGCTGTCCTCCCCAGGCGTGTGCCGGTGACTCTTTCAGTTGTTGCCGGCGTTCAGACTTTGGCCGGCGCGGCTGGCTTTTACGTCTCTGGTCTACTGATCGAGCACGTCGGTTGGCAAGCGATCTTCATCGTGGCGGCGGCACTAGCCGCTTTCGCTGCCCTGATGTGCGCTGTCGGTATAGAACGTTCACCCGTTACCCGAGTAAGCGGAGAACGGATCGACTTCGTCGGCGGTGCCCTCTTTGTTCCTGCTCTTGCCCTAATTCTTTACGGCGCAACGTCTTCGCAGACCAAAGGGTGGGGGAACGTGACTGTGCTCGGCGGTATCGGACTCGGCGTCGTCATCGGAATCATCTGGGTCCTGTGGGAATTGCGCGTCGAGAACCCGCTGCTGAACCTTCGTCTACTTGCCAAGTCGCAGTACGCGCTGACTCTCGGCATCTTCGCGTTCGTCACATTCGGAGCGCTGGGTGGAATGCAATTGCTGCAACCGATTCTGTTTCAGGGGCCCACCTCTGCGCCGGTGGGTCTTGGGCTCACACCGTCTCAGTTCGGCCAAATAGCGCTTGTGCTTTCCATCGTAGGTTTCCTATTCACTCCACTGTCCGGCTGGCTCGCCCGGATATCGGGGGCGCGGACGCCCATCGGTATCGGAATTGTGATCCAGTTGGTAACACTGCCAGGCTTCTATTTCCTACGAGAAGACTTGCCAGTGATGATCGCGCTGTTGATTCTCGGCGGTGTCGGTGTCACCTTTATCCTGTCGGCGATTCCCAACTTGCTCGCAGAATTCCTTCCACAGGAGAACATGGGTGAAGGGATGGGTGTCGTCGTCGTCGTTGGAGCCATTTGCAAGAGCGTGGGCATCTCGGCGTTCGCAGTCGTGTTGTCGAGCGCGGTCGTTCCTGGCACACAGTTTCCACAAGTCAGCGCCTACGGCATTGCGATCGGTCTTGCGATCACTGGAGTCATCATCTCGATGATCCTTGCCTTCCTGATACCTCGCCGCGCACCCACGCAGCGCACTTTCGCTACCGGCGACGGCGTCGGGACAAGTGCCCTGACCTCCGAATAGCTCGAATGTTGTTGCACAACAGCGGTAATGAGGAAATTCTGAATCCCGTTGCCAGGATTACGAGGGCGTCGGGTCGCTCGACACTGTCCGCGCAACCACGCACGAAGTCCCACCAGCACTCACACCTTCCGGAGGAATCGAAAATGGCAACGGAATCTGCGACACCCCTGGAGCTTCTCGCCCACCGAGTCACCGAGTCATGCTCAACGCCGGACACGCATGGTCTCCCTCTCCGCGGTGGCATCTTCAATACAACAAAGGATTTGGTCTTCTCGCGCCCTGTACACGGCGTCGTGATCTACGGCGACCAGCGTGGTCGTCAGCTTGGTTTCCCTACCGCCAACGTACCGGTGGACGATCGGCAAGCTGTACCCGCGGATGGTGTTTACGCCGGCTGGTTGCGTCGGACGGATACTCGGGACATCTACCCTGCTGCGATCAGCGTCGGCACAAATCCGACATTCGAAGGCGTACGCGATCGGCGTATCGAAAGTTACGTGCTGGACCGCACCGATCTCGAATTGTACGGCGTCGCGGTTGAGATCGCCTTTGTTGCACATGTGCGTGATGTGAAGTCTTTCGACTCGATAGATGCCCTGATAGTGCAAATGAGCTGCGATGTCGAGACGATACGCAGGATTTTGGTCCGTGCCGACTACGTCACGCAGGACGCTTGACCGCAGGTGAGAATCGGGAACCGCTACGTCGAAAAGTTAGCGGCCGAAAAGGATTCGGAGATTCCGTTCGGCTGTGTGATTCTGCCGCGTCGTAGCGCCATGCCATAAACAGGAGAGAGTCATCATGAATAACATCAAGGGTCAGATCGCCTTCATTCAGGCCACCTGGCACCGCAACATTGTCGAACGTGCACGTAAAGGCTTTCTCGACGAGGTGACGACGCTGGGATACGGCCGGGAACATGTGGAGTTCTTCGAGGTACCTGGAGCGTTCGAGATTCCTTTGCATGCCCAGCGGTTGGCTCGTAGTGGCCGATACGATGCGGTCGTGGCCGCGGCCTTGGTAGTCGACGGCGGCATCTATCGGCACGAATTCGTTTCGACTGCTGTCATTGACGGGCTGATGCGAGTTCAACTAGATTCTGGTGTGCCGGTTTTTTCAATCGTGTTGACTCCGCACCACTTTCATGAGCACAACGACCACACCACGTACTTTACGGAGCACTTCGAGAAGAAGGGGGCCGAGGCGGCCAAAGCCTGCACCGCCACCCTTACGTCCTTGCGGTCTCTTCCCAGCTTGTAGGTGTTCACAGAAAACGCTCGACTGGGATGCCCCAGTCGAGCGTCAGTGCGATGTACTGAAACCAAGCAAACCTATCGTCGATGTTGTAAGAGCCTCTCGAATTCGCCGTTTCGGGTTCAATCGGGGTTGATCTCAGGTGATGGGTGCGAGTTCTGCAAAGACAAGGGGACGGTTACAGGCTCGCGTGGAAAGTGCTTCGTCACAGTCTATTCGAGCGATTCCACAAAGCGCGGATTGTGCTGGGCCATCTAGATCGAAGAACGTGAACTGAGGTCTACTGCTGTCGAGCAAAGATGGCATCGCCGCGGACAGTGGCATCAGCTCCGCCGTCGAGGAAGATAACTTGCCCGGTGACATGTGAGTTCTCTTCGCTGGCAAGCCAAGCCACCAGCTTTGCCGGGACGTGGGCGTCTGCTGGACCATTGAGGGGCATCGGAACCATGTCGAGAAGCGATTGACGACTGTCCTCATTCTCGAGGATTGAGAACGTCATCGGTGTTCGAATGATGCCGGGTGCCACACCGTTGAGGGGAATGCCGTTTCCTGCCCAATCGGGTGTGATGGACTCACGTCGAAGCCACTGAGACAGAGCACGTTTCGAGGAAGGGTAGAGCAGATCAGTCCTTCCCGACGCGGTGATTCGTTCGGTTTCTGCTGCTGCTTTGCGTTCGTCTCCTTCGAGGTAGGCCGCGAGAAGACGGTCGTCGATCTCATTGAGTGCCGCGAACGAGGTGACGGCGACGGCTCGCGGCGCGGATGAACCTGCAAGGAGGGGGCGAAGTCCGTTCAGGGTAGCGATTGCCCCGAAGTAGTTGACATTCGGCGGGCCGCCGGCAATCGCAAGGATGGCGTCAAGGCCGTCTGGGGCTAGCTCAGCCACCAAATCTGGGAGTGCGTTGCGGTCCGTGGGGTCGGACAAATCTATGTTGATGTCAGCGTCACGAAGATCGATCCCGATGATTCGGTGGCCTGACTCGACGAGAAGATCGGCGGTCGCCTTGCCGATTCCTGATGCTGCACCGGTGATCGCGTAGGTCCTGCTACTCATGCGTTTTGCTCCGTTCGATGGACTGGTGATAGGTGATGGGTGTGGGGGTCTGGGGCGGGCAAGTGAAAGCCCTTCGGGGCGTTCAGAGTTTCGGCGTTCTTGTGCTGGCCCAGGTAGATGTTTGCCATTGATGAGAGCAGATCGAGGGGGCTCTGCACTTCCCTGTGGTAGCGGCACATGGCTCGCTTCGGGGTGCTGTTCGAATGCGGAGGATAATTCGTGATGTGATCCTGTCAACCGAGGGTCAATCGGGTCTTCTTTACGTATAACTGGTAGGGGAGGTATCCCGGTGTTACCCGCTGACGCCTCCTTGACTCTCGGTGACACGACGACAAACCTACAGTTGTCCGTTAACGAAAACAATCGTACAGTTGTTCGTTAGTTCCACTCATACGTTTCTCGGAGACCGGCCGAATCCTGAACAGGACAGAAGATGGTATCGATGGACATGATCGATCCGGAACTCGCTGCGGTAGTCGTAGCGATGACCGAGGAAGTGATGGCTAACGGCATCCCGACGCTCCCCGAGCGCGGCGATGCACTCGGCCTTCGAGAGTTGCTCGACCTCGGAATGGCCGGGATACTCTCACCTCCGTCGACTAGCGTCTTTGTGAGTTCGCATCTTGCCTCGACTCCCGATGGCAAGGAGCTTGAATTACGCTGGTATTTCATCGATTCCGCCAGATCGACTAGTTGTCCTGCGGTCGTGTACTTGCATGGCGGAGGGATGATCGGCGGCAAACTCGACTATTATGACGGGCTCGCGAGGCACTACGTACAGGAATCGACTGTCCCTATGCTGCTCGTGGGCTACCGGCTAGCTCCGGAGCGAACGGGAACCGGTTTGGCAGAAGATGGGTTCAGCGCCCTTCAGTGGCTTCTCGAGCATGCTGATGACCTTGGGGTAGACGGTACTCGCGTGGCTGTGATGGGCGACAGCGGTGGTGGGGGCGTGGCCGCCGGAACTGCGATCCTTGCGCGCGATCGAGGAGTGCGACTGGCGAAACAGATCCTCATCTATCCGATGCTCGATGACCGCACTATCGAGCCGGATCCGGGGTTGGAAGACGTGGTCGCGTGGACTTATGACAACAACTGGACCTGCTGGAAAGCTTTGTTGGGGGATGCTTTCGGAAGCGATGCGGTTTCCCCGGTTGCCGCGCCTGCTCGTCTCGCGGATTTCTCGGGGCTTCCTGCCTCGTACATCGAGGTGGGCGAACTCGACATCTTCAGGGATGAGTGCATCGCCTACGCGCAAAGTCTGCACAAGGCGGGAGTCTCTTGCGAACTGCACGTTCTCCCCGGAGTCCTGCACGGGTATGACCGTATGAGTTTCGAGATCGGGGTGTCCCGGCGAATGCTTGCTGATCGTTGCAGAGTTATCGGCAGCTTGTGAGACGGGCGTCGCCGTGGGCTTCTTTGTCACAAAATGAGTGGTCGAAAACCTGTGTACCAGATGGGGTATGGTCGAGAGTAATGCGCAGTCTGCGTGGAGTCGATGAGGGCATGGCATCCTGTGGTCGATCGGAATTGTACTCCGGGGCTTGTTCTTTCGGTATTCAATTGTGCCTGATAGTTGCTAACTCGATTCGTGTCATCGGTCGGGAGTTCGCTGCTAAGTCCGGGAGAGCTTCTACCAATTTTCCATCCGACCAAAGAAGCGATTGTGGTCCGCTACGGTGGTCATCTCACCCGAATTCCCTTGCCGGACGCACCGCTGTCTCACGGGAGACGCGCAGAAACACCAGCGCTGATTTCGAGGGTTGTTCCGGAGACGTGCCGGGCCTGATCTGAGGCGAGGTACAAGACTGCCGCGGTAACGTCGGATGTATCACTCCAGGGCACTCGCATGGGATTGAGGCCGGCGTATCGACTGGCCACCTGTTCTTTGGTCGGGTTGTCGATGTCAGGTGCGAACAGGGAGTACATCGCCTGGTTGTGAACCATATCCGTGGAGACGGTTCCCGGGCATACGGTGTTCGCGGTAATTCCGCTCCCCGACGTCTCGAGTGCCAGGGTTTTCGTCAGCCCGATCACTCCCCACTTGGCGGCGGAGTAGTGCCCGAGATTCGGTGTGCCCGCTCTACCTCCCATCGATGCGACGGTGATGATGCGGCCGAAACCTTGCTCGATCATCGGGGGTGCAGCGGCCCGAAGGGTATTGAATACTCCGGTGAGGTTGATGTCGATCATAGTGGACCATTGTGCGTCGGTCAGGTCGGTGATCTTCCCGAAACTCACAACGCCCGCGTTCGCGATGCAGATGTCCAGTCGCCCGAATTCTGCGATACTTCTGCTGACAGCAGCTCGCATGCCGGTGCTGTCGCGGGTATCAACTTCGATTGTGATGCAACGAGATCCGGCTTCTTCGACTAGAAATTTCGTTTCGTTCAAGTCTTCCGTTCGGGCGAGTGGGTACGGGATCGTCTCCACGTCCGAGCAGCAGTCGAGCGCGATGATCGTCGCGCCGCCTTCGGCAAGGGCAAGGGCATGAGCGCGTCCTTGTCCTCGTGCCGCGCCGGTGATGAGCGCAACTTTCCCTTCGAATTGGGGCATGTGCACTCCATTCTCAAATTTTGTAGTAGCGGCGGGCATTCTCGGAGTAGAACGACTGAAGTTCCTGGTCCGATGATTCGCCGATAATCGAGCGCAGTGATTCGATGAGCTGGCCGTAGGAACCGGCGATTGTTTCGATCGGCATGTTCGATCCGAAAGCGACTCGTTCCCAACCGAATACCTCGATCGTGCCTTCGACCCATGGTCGGAGTGCCGACGCTGAAATGTCGGCGGTCGCCATCCCTAGCCCGGAGATCTTGCACAGTGCGTTGGTCCGCTCAGCGCAGGCGCGTATCGCCACTTCCCATTGGTCTCGATCAGCGTTCGTGGTCGATGAGGGCCAACCGCAGTGTTCCAAGACCACCACCACGTCTGGGTACCTCTCGAGAGTTTTCAGCCACGCCGACATGCCCGACGGCTGCGTAACCAAGTCGAATACATAGTTCCGGTCGTTGAGCCACTGCAACACAGTGTGTGCCGCAGTGCTGTCGGGGTGGAAGTCGTAGAGCACACGCACTCCACGGAATCGGTCACTGCGGGCCTGATGCTCGAGGTCGGCAATGATCTCGGACTCCGGCAGTGCGGGGTCGATGGTGCCGATCGTCACCATGTTCAGTGATGCGCGATCAGCGAGTTCTTCGACCCACGATTGCTCATCGAGGTATGTGCGGGCTGCCGTGGTGGCGGACACGTGCACGAAAGCGTCCACCTTGAACTCTCCGGCCGCATCGAGATAGTTGGCAGGCAGAAAGTCGCTGTACAACTCGGGTAGTTCAAGCTGACCAGCCATACGTTGCAGCGCCGGGTACCACGCATTGTCGGTGACAGACCATAGATGCACATGCGCATCGACTACGTCATACGTCAATTGCTGGGTTCCTGTTCACGAAGAGTGGGTAGGCACTCGACGTGAGCGCTCGGTGGGCGCGTGTCGTCGGTGAGCCTTTGGGCACCACAATTCTCAGCCCATTCTGACGAGATAACCAACGCTTAATCCGACTGGATCTAGCATGTGAGCATGCTAGATGTCAGCGTGCGCGATCTCGAGTACATTGCTGCGTTGGAGGCGGAACGCAACTTCACCCGGGCAGCGGAGCGAGTGCACATCGCGCAGCCCGCTTTCAGCCAAGCGATTCTGCGAATCGAACGCCGCGTCGGCGTGAAACTGTTCGATCGGACCAGTCGTACGGTCGCTCCTACGCCGGCCGGGACCCTGCTGGCCACGCGCGCACGCCACATACTTGTCGACATCGCGGACGCCATTGACGCCACCCGCCGAATCAGCGCCGCTAATCCGGCAGTGTATGTGCACGTCTCTGAGCCCTCGCTCACTGTCCCGCGCCGAGCGCTCTCGGCCCTCCGCCGATCATGCCCGGACCATGCCATCAACCAGACAACCCTGCCGCACAATCAGGTTCGTGACCGACTCGTCAGCGGATCCCTCACCCTCGCAATAGGCGAGGCTATTCACGGACCGGGATTGCAAACCCGGTTGCTCACCAATGAACCCGTGATCGTGGTGATGTCCGAGGATCACCCACTGGCGGCATTCGACGCCGTGGATCGCGCAGAGTTCGTCCGGTACCCGATCGTGTCTATCGACAGCGCCCTCAGCCGCTGGAACAGCTTCGTCGAGAGCATTCTGGTGATGACCGGCGTAGCACCAAAATGGAGTCGCACCACCACGTTCGGCGCAGCCACCGGTGCAGACCTCGTCGACGACTCCGACACAGTCCTGATCTGCGTGGAGTCTATGGGTCATCAACCCCCGGGACGAACGTGGCGACCGATCTTGCCGGCATGCGTGACGGAGTGGTACGTGACCTGGCGAACCGATCTCGGCACACGTCAGATCATCGATGCCCTAGCAGCAGAGTTTCCCAACAGTTGAATGGAGGACTGTCTGATGCCACTGCTGCCGATGAATCGAATCTGTTGACCCGGGCGGGCTTGGCCGAGTCGGTCGATGTCGGCGTCGGCCACAACACCGACAACGGGATATCCGCCGGTGATGGGGTGATCGGCCAGGAAGATCACGGGTTGGCCGCTGGGCGGCACTTGGATCGAACCGAGCGCAACGCCTTCGGTGGGCAATTCGAGTCCGTCTGCCCGCTGCAGGAGTTCATGATTGCCGACGCGGTCGAGTCGGGCACCGATGCGGTCGGAGTCGGTCGACACTGCCCATCGTCCCTGCGTCAGGGTTTCCGGATTGGCAAAACGATCCGCGCGCGGCCCGAAGATCACCCGAATGTCGAGTGTTCCGTTTGTAACCGGCTGAACAGGTGCCACGTCCAGGAGCGGAAATGCGACTGGAGTGGGCCCGACCTCAAGCACGTCGTTGGGTTTGAGGGGCGCCGGACCGATTCCGGAAAGCGTGTCGGTACTGCGTGATCCGAGAATCTTGGGCACCGCGATTCCGCCCCGGACGGTCAGGTACGTCCGTAGGCCGGTGGGCGCGTACTCCAAGCGGACTACCTGACCGGGGTCCGCGACGATGACGCTCGAATGTCCGACGGGGATGCCGTCGAGGTACGCCTGTGCGGGGGCTCCGGTGAAGGCCAGGGTGATCTGCTCTTGCGCGCGAAGACTCAGGCCACCCATCAGAATTTCCACTCCGGCAGCGTCTTCGGAGTTGCCGACAAGTCGATTGCCGAGTCGCAAGGATCGTCTGTCGGCAGCCCCGGACACGCCGACGCCGGAGCGCAGATGACCGGTTCGACCGAGGTCCTGAACCAAGCTCAGCGGACCGGTTTCGAGTATCTCCACCCCGGTCATCGCTTGTCCTCATTGACGAATCGCACCCGACGCCCGGGCTGTACGGCGGCAGGCGGTGTTTCGTCCAAGTCCCACATCACGGCGTCGGTGCTGCCGATGATCTGCCAGCCACCCGGGGAGGCTCGCGGGTACACCGCGCTGTATCCGCCGGCCAGGGCTACGGCGCCGGCGGGCACCGCGGTGCGTGATTGGGCTCGACGCGGGACGTCGAGCCGAGCGTCGCCGGACGTCAGGTAGGCAAATCCCGGCGCAAATCCGATGAAGGCGCAGCGCCACTCCGCTGAGGTGTGAGCTGAAATGACCTCGGCGCGGCTCATTTTCAGGATCCTTGCTACGTCGTCGAGGTCGGGTCCGTCGTAGCGGACATTGACGGTGAAGGGAGTATCGTCGCCGCGCTCGTCCGGGATTGCCTCGGACATGGTGCGTGCCAGTTCGTTCAGTTCATGGAGCACCGCAGTGACATGTGCCGTGGGCTTGCAGATCACGAGAACCGTGCGTGCGGCGGGCAGGAAATCCTCCACTCCAGCCGGAGTGTTGCGCGTGAGCGCATGGGTGAATGCCAGAACGTCGGCCTCGGTGTCGAGGTCCACCAGGAGCCCGTGTTCACCGGCCGGGAGGATAGTCGGGCGACTCATGTGAACGACTCCACCCGAATGCGGGAGTTGATCAGGCCGGCCTTGATGGCATTGGCCATGGCAACGGCGCCAGGCGAATCGCCGTGAACACAAATGCTTTTCACCGACATCGGGATGGCGATCCCGTCGGAGGTGAGAACAGTTCCGCTGCTGGCCAAGTCGATCGCCTGCGCCGTCGCGGCGTTCGGATCGGAGATGACGGCACCAGGTTCACTGCGCGGGGTCAGCGTCCCGAACCGGGTGTACGTGCGATCCGCGAATCCCTCGGCGACAAAGTCGACGCCGTGTGCTTCCGCAGCTTTCTGCAGATGAGACTGTGGTGGTCCCAGCAGCGCAAGGCGATTCGAGAATTCGGTCATGGCGGTCACGATAGCGTCGGCGAGTTCGGGACTCTTCGATGCGGAGTGGTAGAGCGCGCCGTGGGGCTTGACGTAGGTGACAGAAGACCCCGCGGAGTGAGCGAATCCTGCCAGTGCGCCGACCTGGTAGAGAGTTTCGTCCAACAGATCACCTGGTGTGATGTCGATGTGCCGTCGGCCGAATCCGACCAGATCCCGAAAACCGATGTGCGCTCCGATGGCTACCGAATGTTCGACCGCCATCTCACAGGTTCGTCGCATGGTGGCCGCATCGCCGGCATGGAATCCGCACGCGATATTGGCGCTCGTCACGATGTCGAGGAGCGCCGCGTCGTCGCCCATACGCCAGTCTCCGAAGCTTTCTCCGAGATCACAATTGAGGTCGATGTTCATGCCAGATCCAGGGTGTAATCGCTGTCCGGGGCGTCTGTGACCAGCATATGCCCGGGAGCATGAGTGATGGCGAACGGGAGTTTCGACGCCATGACCGCAGCTTGCGGAGTGACGCCGCAGGCCCAGAACATCGGTACGTCGCCCGGTTGGAGTTCCACGGCGTCGCCGAAGTCGGGACGGCTCAGGTCGGAGATGCCGAGTTCGGCTGGATCGCCGATGTGGATGGGTGCACCGTGAACCGCGGGCATACGCGCGGTGATGGAGCGGGCCTGTTCGACCTGGTCTGCGGGGACGGGACGCATCGACACCACTGTCGGCCCGCTGACCCGTCCGGCGGATCGGCATTCACGATTTGTGATGTACATCGGGACGTTTCGGTTCTGCTCGACGTGTCGAAGCGGGATCCCGGCGGCCATCAGAGGGTGTTCGAAGGTGAAGCTGCAGCCGATGTGAAATGCCACCAGATCGTCGCGCCAGTATGGCGTCGCATCCGGAATCTCCGCGGTCAGTTCGCCGTCGACCCACACGCGGTAGAGCGGGAAATCCGTCCTGATGTCTGCTCCGGGAGCGAGAATCGTCGTGAAATCCCCGGCGTCGGTGACGTCGAGTACCGGGCAGGGCTTGGGGTTCCGCTGCGTGAAGAGCAGAACGTCGTATGCCCAGTCCTTGGGGACCGCAATGAGATTGGTCTGGGCGAAGCCCGGTGCGATTCCCGACGTGGGGAACACGTCTCCGGCTCTGAATCCCGCGCGAGCCGAGCGTGGATCCGGGTTGGTGCGATTCTCGATCATGGTGAAGTCCAATCCTCTTTCCTGAAGACACCGATCAGTTGAGTTGGCGTCCCAGGGTTTCGGGTAGTCCGAAGAGTGCCAGGACAGCGATGCCGTAGCCGATGGCGCCGAAGATCATGGCGCCGCCGATACCGAGACTGCTGGCTGCGAGGAAACCGACGATGGCGGGGAACACCGCACCGACTGCGCGACCGAAGTTGTAGGTGAAGCCCTGACCGGTACCGCGGTGCGCGGTGGGGTAGAGCTCCGAGAGGAACGAACCGAATCCGCTGAAGATCGCCGACGTGCAGAAGCCCAGCGGGAATCCGAGAATCATGATGAGGGTGTTGGCGCCGTCGGGAACCTGTGTGTAGAGAACCATGAACACGGCAGACAAGGTGGCGAACAACTGCATGGTCCGCTTACGGCCGAGCTTGTCGGTGAGGATGCCGCCGCTGACGTAGCCGAGGAATGCGCCACTGATGAGGATCGCGAGATAGCCGCCGGTGCCCACGACGTCGAGGCCGCGTGAGTTCTTCAGGTAAGTCGGAAGCCACGACGCGAGTGTGTAGTAACCGCCCTGGACTCCGGTGGCCAGAAGTGAAGCAAACAGCGTGGTCTTGAGCATCGGGCCGCGGAAGATGGCGAGGAAAGAACCCTTGTCGGCCTTCTTCTCACGCTTCTCGGTGATTTCTTCCGGGTCCTTGAGGTTGCGGCGCACCCAGATGATGAGGAAGGCGGGGATGACTCCGGTCCAGAACAGAACGCGCCACGCGATGTCGGGATCGAAGAGTTGGAAGACGATCGTGTAGATGATGACCGACAAACCCCAGCCCACCGCCCAGGCGCTCTGGACGAAGGCGACCGCTCGGCCGCGGTACTCGGGCTTTGCGTATTCGGCCACCAGAATTGCGCCGGCAGCCCATTCGCCGCCGAAGCCGAGACCCTGGAACGCGCGGAAGATGAGCAGCGTCTCGAAGTTGGGTGCAAATCCGCACAGGACCGTGAAGATCGTGTAGGTCGCTACCGTCACCTGCAGGGTGCGGACACGTCCGATGCGGTCGACCAGGATGCCGGCGAGGACACCGCCGAGCGCGGAAACCACCAACGTGACGGTGGTCAGCAGACCGGCCTGTCCCGTCGTGATCGAGAAGTACGCGGCAATCGCGGCCAACCCGAGAGGGAGAACCTGGAAGTCGTAGGAGTCGAGGCCGTAGCCGCCGAAAGCGCCGACGAATGCCTTCTTGCCCTTCGGTCCAAGCGTGCGGAACCAGTCGAACGGGCGCGGAGGGGCACCTGCGGTTTGAATCGGAGCGGTCATCGGTACCTCGCGTGAAGATGGAATGTCAGGACTCCCAACGTACAAAATCGTTCAACGATCCTGCAATCCCATGAAGGGATAATTAATGTGCTGGAAACTTTTGGGGGCAGCCGTAGGCCGTCCGGACGCCCCGCTCTCACTATGATGAGGGCAGCAACAAACCACTAGGAGTGCACTTGACCAGCCTGAATCCTCCGAAAGAGGATGCTAACGCCGCGTTGGCCGCCCATCGAGGGCTCCTCGAGCGCACCAGTCGAACAGCGCGGGTCGCCGGGATTCTGCGCGAGCTGATCATCGACGGAAGCTTTCGTCCGGGCGCACGACTGTCCGAGCCCGACATCTGCGCGGCGTTGGATGTCTCCCGAAATACCGTGCGCGAGGCGTTCCAGATCCTCATCGAAGACCGGTTGGTTTCACACGAACTCAACCGTGGCGTATTCGTTCGAGTCCCGTCGGCTGAGGACATCGCCGAGTTGTACATCTGCCGTCGGGTGGTCGAGTCGGCGGGAGTACGAGATTTCGATCCGGAAACAGGCAATCTCGGTGACGTCGCCGCCGCACTCGAGCTCGCGGAAGAACGTCTAGCCGCCGATGACTGGACCGGAGTCGGAACAGCCGACATCCATTTCCATCGCGCTATCGCTGGTTTGAGTAACAGCAGCAGAATCGACGAACTGATGGGCGGTGTGTGGAACGAACTGCGTCTGGTCTTTCACGTCATGGACGACGCACACCGATTCCACTCGCCGTATCTCGCCCGGAATCACGAGATACACAGCGCGTTGAAAGCCGGTGACAATGCGACGGCGGTCGAATTGCTGCAGCGGTATCTGTACGACGCACGCGATCAGATCCTGGCCGACTATCCGGCCGCCGTCGAAAAGTTGTCAGGTCGAACGTAAAGCTCCTATTTCTTGGACACGCGGATCAACTTCTTGTTGGCAAATTCGTCCATCCCCCAAGGGCCAAGCTCGCGACCCACTCCGGAGCGTTTGACTCCGCCGAAGGGAAGGCCGGGCAGAGTGGTTCCGTGTTCGTTGACGAAGGCCATTCCGACGTCGAGATCGGCGGCGACCGCACGAGCAGCGTCCAGGTCGGTACTCCAGACGGATCCGCTCAACCCGTACACCGACGAATTGGCAAGGTCAACGGCATCTTTCGCTGACTTCACTTTGTACACCACGCCCGCCGGCCCGAAGAGTTCTTCGCTGTAGGCGCGCATGTCCGGGGTGACATCGGTGAGCAATGTCGGTTGGACGTAGGCGCCGGGTCGGTCGATCTTCGCTCCACCGGTCAGAAGCGTTGCGCCCTTGTCGACGGCGTCTTGAACCTGCTCGAGCAATGTATCTGCTGCGGTTTGGGACGACAGCGGACCGAGGACCGTATCCGCTTCCAGTGGATCGCCGGCCGTGACGGACTGGAACGATGCGGTCAGTTTCCGAGTGAAATCGTCGTAGAAGTCCTCGACGACGATGAATCGTTTGGCGGCGTTGCACGCCTGACCAGCGTTGGACAATCGTGCTTTGGCTGCCGCCTTGACTGTGGCGTCCATGTCGTCGGAGTCGAGGACGATGAACACATCCGAACCACCGAGCTCGAGTACCACCTTCTTGAGGTTGCGCCCCGCCGTTTCCGCAACACTGGTCCCGGCGCGTTCGCTTCCGGTCAACGAGACACCTTGCACACGGGGGTCAGCGATCATGTCTGCGATCTGCTCGTTGCTCGCAAAAACGTTTACGTATGCATCCTCTGGCAGGCCTGCCTGCTGCAGAATCTCCTCCATCAGCAGCGCCGACTGAGGGCAGTTGGACGCGTGCTTCAGGATGACGGTGTTTCCGAGCATGAGATTGGGCGCCGCAAACCGGGCGACCTGATAGTAGGGATAGTTCCAGGGCATGACGCCGACGAGCGCCCCGATCGGGCGTCGGTACACCACAGACTCTTCGGCACCGGGAACATCGAGTCGTTCTTCTGCGAGCAACGCCGGTCCGTGATCGGCGTACCACTGGTAGATCGCCGCGGACAGTTGTACCTCACCCTTGGCTTCGCGAACGGGCTTGCCCATTTCCAGGGCGATCATGCGTGCCAGTTCGTCGGCACGTTCGTTGTACAGTTCGGCGGTTCTGGTCAGTATCTGCGCGCGTTGCGTCGGCGCGCTCTTTCGCCAGTTCAGATAGCCGTTATGAGCCTTTTCCAGTGCGGCTTCCACTCCGGCGTCATCCAAAGTATCGAATTCCCTGACGGTTTCACCTGTCGCGGGATTGACTGTTTTGTAATTGGCCATAGTTGTTCAACGCCCGAGGGCCCTCGAGGATTCCGAGATATCCACATCGAAAGTTAATCCGTCCAACGGGTTTCAGGGAAACGTGACCGGGTATACACGGCCGTTTGTCCGAAATCGGCATCGAACGGGATCGGGTGCAGCGACGTACGGACGCTCGGGCGAGTAGCGATCGGTAGGGTATTGCCCCGGCGCCCTTGCCGAGCCCGACGATTTCGGAGTGACCGTTGACGAACGTGCTGATAGTTGTACTGATACTTGTTGTGATCGCGGCAGTGGCCTTCGTGGTTCTGCGTGGTCGTAAGAGCGCTCCGGTGGGGCGCGTAGACCCGCTTGCGGACTATCCGGAGGTATACGACCCCCACAAGATCGGTGTCGGAGACATCGTCACCTACGCGGGGATCGATCACGTGGTTCGCGGGACCATCACCCTCGACGAGGAGGGGTACATCTGGCGCGAGCACCTTCTCGACGGTTCGACCGGCCGCCGCTGGCTGACGGTTGAAGATGACGAGGGTGAACTCGAGATGACGCTGTGGATGCGGCGTGAGGGCACCAACCTCGAGCCGAGTGGCGACGTCATTCTCGACGACAAGGTGCACCGCAGGATCGAAAGCGGAACCGCACGATTCACAGCCGAGGGCACGACAGGAACCGCGCCGTCGGGCGTGATGGACTACGCAGACTATGCAACTGCTGACAAAACCGGGCTCATTGCATTCGAGAAGTGGGCGCGCGGCCAGTCGTGGGAGGTTTCCACCGGCCGCGCAGTCACCCGAGCAGAGTTGACCGTCATACATTCCGGCCCTCCGCAGTGAGTGTGCATCTCCTCGACGTGGAGCCCACCGACGTGGATGCGTCTGCGCTCGGCCTTGTGGTGGACGCACCGGCGCCACCGGCCTTGGCTCAGGTTGTTATCGAAACAGTCGACGGTGCTTTGACTTTGGGAGTGCTGGGGGCATCGCATGTGGTGACGGCACGCTCGGGTGGTGAGACCTTGACCGAGCAGGTGTCCTGCGATGCGGTCACAGCTGGTGGCGATCCACTGCCGGGTGCTGAAGTTCTGGGACCGTATCGTTTCGAATCTTCCACGCAGACTCTCGATCGAACCGAGTTCGTTGCCGAGGCTGCCCGCCTGAAAGTGCAGGCAGCGGCAGATGGTTGGATTTGCGGTTCGTTTCCCGGAGACGACACCGCTGTCACGGTGTTGTTCGGCAGCAGCCTGGGGCATGGATGGGCTTGGCAGAGTTGGCATTTGTACCCAGGGGAGGGGACCGGAGTGATTGTGAAGACCAGAAGTAGGTGGCATCCGTGATCGGCAGGAAATGGGTTGTTCCCGTCATGATCGCCATGGCATGTGTGCTGTCGTCGTGTGGCAACGCGGTCAAGGACTTCATTGCGGACAATTATTCCAAGAGTTCGCAAACCGGCGACGTCGCTGTGTATTCGTCGAAAGATCCTGTCGGTACGACGGTGTCGCGGATCGTCGATGCGGAAGAACCTGCGGCCCGCAGCGCCGACGGCGGCAACGAGTACCTGCGTTACGACGACGACATCGTTACCGTCAGCGCAGCAGCGGGGGGAAGCACCATCAAGGTCGAAGACATCAACGGCACATACCGCAGCGGCGGATATGCCTATCTGGGACCAGGATTCAATCCGGGATCACCGGCCGGTGGCGGCAGCGGCAGCGGTGGATCGGGAAGTGCGAAATGACCACATCAAGTGACAATCGGACCAAACTCAGGAGAGCTTCGTGAACGCCAACCTTGCTGCTGAAACTGTGGAAATCGGCACTGTTGACCCAGCTCTGCTGGTCGGTGGTGTTCTGGGGACGCTGGCGTACTTCGTAGTCGGAGTTGCAGTTCTGGCCACCGGATTTCTGGTTCTCGATCTTATGACGCCGGGCAATCTCCGCCACCAGGTGTACGTCGACAAGAATCCGAATGCGGCAATTCTTCTGGGTGCCAACCATCTGGCGCTTGCCATTATCGTCGTGACCGCCATTCTCACCAGTTCCGACGGATTTGCCCAGGGACTTGCGGATTCAGCCGTGTACGGTCTGTTCGCAATTGTTCTCCAGGCCATTGCGCTGCGACTGATGAATGCATTCCTGCCGGGTAAGTTGGTTGCGCTGGTACAGGATCCGAAGATGTGCGGTGCGGCCTGGGCGGTGGGCGTGACCCTGCTGTCCATCGGCTTGGTGAACGCCGCTGCTCTCACCTGATGACTGTCACCGATTCACACGCTGTGCTCACTGCTCGGGCGCGGGTGCTGCTCCTTGCCGCCGTCGCTGCCTGCGCTGCCTGCGGACTGATCTACGAGTTGGCACTGCTCACTCTGTCGGTCAGTCTCACCGGCGGCGGAATCACACAGACGTCACTGATTGTCGCCGGATTTGTTGCGGCGCTCGGTATCGGTGCCCTCGCCGCCAAACCGTTGTTGGGGCACGCGGCTATTTCCTTTGTCACAGTGGAGATTCTGCTCGGCATCATCGGGGGATTCAGCGCGGTCACGCTCTACGTCACGTTCACGTTCTTTGGTTCCAGCGGGGCAGTTCTTGTTGCTGCCACGGCACTGATCGGCATTCTCGTGGGTGCGGAAGTGCCACTGCTGATGACGTTGCTGCAATCCGGACGCACCGACAACGACGCACAAAGTGCCGGAAAAGTGCTCGCCAATCTGAATGCAGCGGACTACTTGGGTGCGCTGATCGGCGGGTTGCTCTGGCCGTTTGTCTTGTTGCCGTGGGTCGGGATGATCCGGGGCGCAGCAATTACCGGCATGATCAACCTCGTCGCTGCGGCAGTCGTTGCCTTGATTCTGCTGCGGTGGCAGCTCAGCTTGCGCGCCCGACTGATTGCCGTCGTGGCAATGTTGTTGGCCGCGAGCCTGATCGGATGGTTGTTGATCGCCGCTTCCGACATCGAAACCACGGCCCGTCAGCGCTTGTACACCGACCCTGTGGTCGCGGCATCGCGATCGCAGTATCAAGAAATTGTTGTCACGGAACGTAAGAACGACGTCCGGCTCTTCCTCGACGGAGATCTCCAATTCTCGAGCGTCGACGAGCACCGCTACACGGAGTCTCTGGTGTATCCGGCGCTCTCGAACAATCCGCAACGGGTACTGATCTTGGGCGGCGGAGACGGACTTGCGGCACGGGAAGTGTTGCGGATGCCCAGCGTTCAGGAAATTGTGCAGGTGGAGCTCGATCCTGCCGTCATCGAACTGGCGAACACCCGACTGCGATCCTTGAACGGCGGCGCACTCGAAGACTCACGGGTACACGTTGTGCTCGATGATGCTTTTCGGTGGTTGCGCGAGGCTCCTCAACCCGGATTCGACTCGGTGATCGTCGATCTGCCCGATCCTGATACCCCGGCATTGGGCAGGCTCTATTCGATGGAGTTCTACGGTCTGGCCGCGGCAGCGCTCAATCCGGGCGGATTGATGGTCGTCCAGTCGGGCAGTCCGTATTCGACGCCCGATGCCTATTGGCGAACAGTGTCTACGGTATCCGCAGTTGGTCTCGGAGTCTCCCCGTACCACGTGTTCGTTCCCAGTTTTGGTGACTGGGGATACGTACTTGCTCAGTCCGGGGGAGTGCCACCGGAATTGCGTCTGCCTGAAAGCGCTCCGGAATTACGCTTCCTCGACGAACCTACTTTGGCGTCGGCTTCGGTCTTTCCGCGGGACCGTCCACGCCGCGACATGGAACCGTCGACGCTCGACCAGCCTCGGATAGTAGATGATATGCGCAAGGGCTATGAGCGCTAACTAACCGAGAGGACCCACGTGCTTGATGCGCTAGGTCAATCATTGCCCGTTGCAGTCGGCTTGGCGATTGTGTCCGTGCCAATGGCAGTTGTGGTTCTCATGCTGGTCACTGCAGACGCACGACGCTCGGTTGCAGCCTTCATTCTCGGCTGGGTCGTGGGCATCGGAGCTGTGGTGGCACTGACTATCGCTTTTGTCGACACCGCCGTACCCGAATCCGAGACCACGCGGTGGGCAAGTGTCGTCCGGATAGTGCTGGGGTTAGCCTTGTTCGCGCTCGCATTCAGGCAATGGCGATCCCGGCCACGGGGCGACGCAGAAGCCACTCAGCCGAAGTGGATGTCGAGTGTCAGTTCGCTCAGCCCGCTGAAATCCCTGGGGATCGCGTTGCTCTCAGCGGCCAATCCCAAGAATGCTGCACTGGCCGTCGCGGGAGGCGCGGCCATAGCCGCCGGAACCTACGTTGTGGCTGAGCAAGCCATCGCCGCTGTTGTGTTCACGATTGTTGCGAGCGCCGCAGTCGCCGCACCGGTTGTGGTCAACCTCGTATTCGGCGAGCGTGCCGCGTCGATGCTCGACTCGGCAAAATCGTGGATGGCCGCTAACAACGCCGTCATGATGACGGTGATCCTGGCTCTGCTCGGCGCGATGGTGTTGGGTGAAGGGGTCAGTGGACTCGGCTAGTCGAGGCAGATTGGCGAGCCTGCGCGCTCGCCTACTATTGGGTGGTGAACGAAGTCGACGACAATGCCCTCGCTACTGCTGCGATGACCGCTCTGCGTGAGCGCGGTCCGCTCAGTCTCGAAGAATGGGCGCAGTGTGTCAGTGAGTTCGGCTCGCCGTCCGACATTGCCGAAGTGCTCGAGTACCTTGATGATCCGATGATCGGGTACCTCCCCGGCGGCAAGTATGTCGCTCTGGACGAGTTGCTCGAAGGGTTGGTGTTCACGCACAGGCTCAGCGAAATCGAGATCGCGTCGGAGGTGCTCGAGGCGACGCCTGACCTCGAACCGGTGTTGCGTTTCGCGTCGAGTATCGACGGCGAAGTTCGGGTTGTCGAGGCAGAGTTCGAACAAGACTTGTTGCGAGAGCGCGGAATCGACGCTGCTGTCAGTCGCCGTGTTGTTGCCTTGCCCCGCGGGACTTTGGCCAACTTCGCAGCTGGTGATCTGATCGCGATTGCCATCGAAGACGGTGAACTGACGGTGTGGCAGGCGGATGTCGAAGACGAGCCGGATCTGGCGCCGGCACTCGAGAAGATATTCGCCGAAAACGGTGTGGAAGCGCTCGAGGCGGTGGGTTGGCAACTTGCTGTCGACGACTCGTCGTTGTTCACTGTTCCCAGCACTCCGTTGGGCGAAATGTTTGCCGCGGCAGGATACGAGCATCAACGAGAACTCCTTGCACGCAATGGATTCGACTTTGCTGCCTACGCAGTTCAGATTCAGACCGCAGAGATTGCGTCGACCTACGATCTCACGCACGACGAAGCCGTAGCTGTTGTAGCTTTTGTCGACCTGGCTCAGCGCGGATATGTCGACGCCGAGATCGAGAATCTCGACCTTCGTGACTGGGCACGTCGACATGTCGGTGTTGTTCCGGATTCGTTTGCCGCCCTTGCGGATGCGGGCGCAGCTGTGGCGGCGTTCGATCTGGGATTCCGGAACCAGGACCCCACCGCAGACATGATCCTCGAAGCGCTTGGCGGCGAGCTGGCCGAACGCGGTCCGAAGGCCGTCAAGCCGGCGGCACACTGGTTGGCAGGTAAGGCGGCTGATCGTCTCGGACGCGTTCTCGACGCGGAAGCGCACTACGAGAAGGCACTGGAATGGGAAGCTGACTGGGGTCCGGCACTTTTCGAATTGGCTCAGTTCGCCGCCGACCGGAGCGACGCGACCCGAGCACTGTCTTTGCTGGGCAGGATCGACGGTGGATCCGAGGAAACCCTGTACGAAGTACTGCAGGAGTTCATTCCGGTAGAGCATCCCGAGCTGGGACGAAACGACAAGTGCTGGTGTGGATCCGGCCGAAAATACAAGGTCTGCCATCTGGGGAAGGTTGACGAGTCGGTTCGAGAAGACGGCCGCTGGCTCTACAAGAAGGCGTGCATGTTCGCGTTTTCCTCCGAATTTGCCGACATGGTGGTTCAGTTCGACGATCTTGTCGCCGCCGGCAGCGATGACGACGATCGGAGTATCTTCGACGGGCCGGCCTTGGACATCGCGCTGTTCGAGGGTGGAATCTTCGCGCAGTTCATCACCCGCCGCGGAAATTTACTCACCGAACATGAGGTGGCGACGGCACGTCAATGGCTCGATGTCGAGCGTTCCGTGTTCGAGGTGACCGAGATGAACACGCTGCTGGATCGCCGGACCGGCGACACCGTGACTGTCAGTGGTGCCGCAGATCTCGAGCCCGGTGATCTGGTGTGTGCTCGCGTTCTGCCTGCAGGTTCGAGCGCCCAGGTTGTCGGCAGCGTCATCGTGTCTTCCGAGTTGCAGGCCGCAAATGTGCTCCAGGTTCTAGGGCGGGATCATCACGATGTCGCTGAGCTGATCAGAGTGCTGAGCTGAGGGCGTCGACGCTGGTCGATGCGGAATACTCGTGCCGGGGCCTACCGGATAAAGTTGGATAGGTGAGCGAACCTATGGACCCCAATGACTTGATCGCCGAAGCTGCGATGGAGTTGTTGCGCGAACATGGCCCCCAGACCGCTGCTGACTGGGGAAACTTGCTGGCTGACGCCGGGCATGGAACGCCGGACGACATGACGGAGTTCGTGGAGTACGTCGAGGATCCGCTGTTGGGCTATCTGACCGGGGCCCGCTACGCCGCGCTCGACACACTGTTCGAGCACCGGATACTCACGCATCGCCTCACCGACGCCGAGATCAGCTCTGGCGTTCTCGACGCAAACCCCGATCTCATGGTCTTGCGTGTTTTTCTCGACAGCTTCGATGACACCGAGGATCGGGAGATTCGCGTCGTACATCGTGGGCTCGACGACGCCGCCCTGGCCGAACGCGGAATCGACGACCCGACGTTCCCGGCTGACGAAGGTTTTCTGCTTGCCCCCGACGCATTGTCGGAATGCGCGGCAGGCGATCTGATCGGGCTGTTTGTCGCAGATCGTGAGTTGACGCTCTGTACCGTTGCCGACGTAGTCGATCCGACACCCGGTTTTGCGGACGCCCTAGCGAACATCCTCACCGATACCGGCGCTGAAACACTCGACGCGATTGTCTGGCAGTTGATGCTCGAGGAGCCGACACTGTTCCGTCAGCCCGCCGCTCCGCTGGGGGAACTGCTCGAATCGGCCGGCTATGTTCGCGACGGCGATTACGTCGCGATCGAAGGGTTCGATTTCGAGGCGTTCCATTTGGCGAACCGCGCGCGGATGCTCGAGATTCGCGACAACCTGCACCCCGACGAAGCAGCTGCGGTTATCGCGCTGGTCGATCTCGTGTCGGCTGCGCATCTCGAATTCCCGGAAGACACGTCGGAAATCGGCGACTGGGCGCGTGCGCAGATCACGGAGAACCCGCAGATCTATGTGGCCGTTGCCGAACCGCCGGCAGCTGCTGCGGCACTTGAATTGTTGTCCGAACTCGACGACCACGACGAGATCCTGCACGCGGTGGCTACGGCGCTGGCCGACAAGGGGCCGCGCCGGGTAAAGCCCGCCGCGTACTGGCTCGCAGGTAAGGCAGCAGATCGTCTCGGCAAGATCATTGTGGCCGAGGCCTACTACGAGAGCGCGCTCGATCGCGATCCAGATTGGGTGCCGGCGATTTTCGAGCTTGCGTTGCTCGCGGCGGATCGGAGCGACGCAACGCGGGCGCTTGCGTTGTTGGGTCGGATCGAAGGCGGAGAGTCGGAGATTCTGCACGACGTTCTCGCGCGCTATGCGCCGGCCGAACATCCTGAGCTGGGCCGTAATGACAAGTGCTGGTGTGGATCCGGACGCAAGTACAAGGTCTGCCATCTGGGTAAGTCGGAGATCACCTTCGACGACCGGGCAAATTGGTTGTACATCAAGGCGCAACTCTTCTCCCGCAGTCCCGAGTACTTCGATGTTGTCTTCGACCTCGCCGAGGTTCGCGCCCAGCATTGGGATGACGACGACGCGTTGACTCGTGCGCTCGAGGGTGGATTGGCTGTCGACACAGCACTTTTCGACAGCAACATCTTCGGAGTGTTTGTCGAGCGACGCGGTGAACTGCTGCCGGCCGACGAACTGGAACTGGCGCAGCAGTGGTTGCAGGTACCGCAGTCGGTGTACGAGGTTGCGTCGACGGTGCCGGGTACATCGCTGACGTTGCGCGATGTCCGAACCGATGTGGCGTACGACGTCGCCGACGAGTGGGGAAGCCTGAACCTCGAAGCTGGTTCGTTGGTCTGTGCGCGGGTGTTGCCCGCCGGCAGCGCTATGCGAACCTTCGGGGGAATCGAACCGATCGCTGCTGCCGACAAGGACGGACTGATTGCCTTGCTCGATTCGCCGGACACGGAGCCATGGCAGTTGGTCGAGTTTTTGAGCGCTCGGTTCGCTGCACTTCGGTAGCGCTTAACTGGTAACTTTGCCGCTTTCGGTGCTGGTATCAGAGCGGCATCATTCGAATATGAGCAAGCAGGAAGCCGTGATCAGGGCAATTGCTGATCGAGCGGCACGTCTGCGTCAAGATACCGAAGTTCGACGAGCTGCCCGCGCCGCCATTTCCGAGTACGGCCCGTTGCTCGACCGTCTCTCACAGTGATTCGGTATCTGACGGTCGACGATCTTTTAGTGCTTTGTGATGAGCTCGGCGGTCTGCAGGTTCGGGATGTCGGCTTGCTCGAATCAGCCGCGCATCGACCGAGTGCAACGGTCTTCGGTGACGAGGCTTATCCGGACATTCATGTCAAAGCAGCTGCGCTGCTGCAGTCCCTCGTCCGGAATCATGCATTGGTCGACGGAACAAGCGATTGTCGTGGGTTGCTGCTTTTGTCTTCTATTCGATCAACGGGCTACATCTCGATGCGCCCGAAGATGATGCGTACGACGTGGTTATCGACGCAGCGACTGGTGTCGCCGACATAGCGCAGATCGCGCCTCTACTCGGCAGTTGGGCTGCGCCCGTGCGCCTTTCCGGTCGCGGCGACTAGCGGAAAGGCGCACAGGGGCTGTGCCCCTAAGGTGTGACCTGAGCCAGCATCATCTGCTCGAAGCTGTCACCGTACGGCGGCAACATGCCCCACTCGCCGCGCGGATCATATTCTGCTGCTTCGAGAACCGTCCGTGCGTGGCTGAACTCGAGGAATCCTTCGCGGCCGTGGTAGTGGCCGATTCCGGACGCGCCGACGCCGCCGAACGGTGCGTCGGAGAGACCTGGGTGCGCCATCGCGTCGTTGATCGTGACGCCACCGGAATTGGTGCGCTCGAGCACCGATTCCTTCTCGTCGAGATCGGTGCCGAAGTAGTACAGAGCCAAGGGCTTCGGGCGCGAGTTGATATCGGCGACAACGGCATCCATCTCGTCGTAAGGCAAGATCACGACGGCCGGCCCGAAGATTTCTTCCTTCATGATCTCGGCATCGGCCGGGGGATCGACGACCATCCGCAGTGGGCGTCGACGCGTGTCGGCCGAAAGTTCTTCGTCGGGAACCGTGATGATGCGTGCCCCACGATCCGCGGCATCGGCGATGTATCCCTCGATGCGGGCGAGATGGCGGTCGTTGACGATGGAGACCATGTCGGTGTTGTCGGCAACGGTGGGGAAGAGGCCGGTGAACGAATTTGCGAACGCGGTGATGAATCGTTCGATGCCTTCACGCGGAACGTAGATCAGGTCGGGGGAGACGCAGAGCTGACCGCCGTTGGTGGACTTCGCAATAGCCAGTCGGTGTGCAGCTTCGGCGAAGTCTGCGCTCTTGCCCAGGACGCTCGGCGACTTTCCGCCCAGTTCGAGGGTGACCGGCACGAGGTTCTTCGCGGCGTTTGCCATCACCAGCTTGCCGATGGACGTGCTTCCAGTGAAGACCAGGTGGTCGAAGGGCAGTGACGTGAGATTGTCGGCCACATCGGGTCCGCCTGTGACGACGGCGATTTCGAGTGGATCGAGGGTGCGCGCCGCAGCGTCGGCCAGGACGGCAGCGGTGTGCGGCACGATTTCGGAGGGCTTCAGAACGGCACGGTTACCGGCACCGAGTGCGCAGGCGAGGGGGCTCAAGAGTGTGAAGAGGGGTGCGTTCCAGGTGCCGATGATGCCGATGGAACCCTTGGGCTGGTACGCGACGTAAGCCTTGGCGCCCAGCTGATCCTGGACGGCGCCGGTGGAGCGCGGAGAGCGAACCATCCAGTCTTCAAGGGAATCTCGGACGTGCTTGAGTGAAACCATCGATCCGAGAACGTCATTCATGACCGAGTAGGCCGGGAGGCGTCCACCGAAGTCTTCGTTCATGGCTTCGGTCAAGTCTTTGTGGTTCGCCACGAGCAGGTCGATCACCTGTTGAATGCGCCGGCGACGCTCTTCTGCAGTCGGCGCTCCCGCGGCGCGGGTGGCGTCCTGTTGCGCCTGCAGGATCTGCGCAAGGTCGGTGGTGATGATGGCGTCGGTGCTCATGGGCACTCCTCGTAGTGGCGAAGTATTAACTGAAAAGGTATCGACGCTTCGGTGCGAGCTGCCCGTTTCGTCTCGTTGACCGGGACGGATTCGATTGGTAGAGAGGACGCATGTCGAAGACGCAGATAAACGAGAGTGCGGTAGCTACATCAGTCGAAGAGTCGACGGGCATCGGATTTCTGACGCTCGATCAGCCGCAGCGGCGCAATCCGCTCTCGGCGCAGACCATGAGCGAGGTGACTGCGGGCCTTCGGGAACTCTCCGCCGATCCGCGAGTCCGCATCGTTGTCGTGCGGGCCGAGGGGCCCGTGTTTTCGGCCGGCCACGATCTCACGGAGATGATCGGCCGCACCCTCGATGACGAGCGCGCGATATTCGACGGCTGCACCGAGATGATGGAAACGGTCCAGCAGATTGCCCAGCCGGTGATCGCTGCGGTGCAGGGAGCGGCAATCGCGGCGGGATGCCAGTTGGCGGCGTCGTGTGACCTTGTCGTGGCGGCGTCGAATGCTGTCTTCGGTACTCCCGGAGTGAAAATCGGCTTGTTCTGTTCCACTCCGATGGTTGCCCTGAGCAGGGCTGTTGGCCGCAAACGGTCGATGCAAATGCTGCTGACGGGCCAAACCATCGATGCTGAGACGGCGGCTGATTGGGGTCTGGTGAACTTCGTGGTCGACCCGGCTGACCTCGACCGGGAAGTGCGCGACTTGGCTGCGAAGATCACGACCGCCAGCCCCCTGACGGTTCGGATCGGTAAGCAGGCGTTCTATCAGCAGATCGATCTGCCCCAGGCGCAGGCGTACGAAGCGATGGCCGAAACCATGGCCACAAACGCCGTGACCTGCGACGCTCAGGAAGGTATGCAGGCGTTTGTGGAGAAGCGGGCGCCGCAGTGGCAGAACAAATGAACTACACCCTTTCGGATTAGTTGGACGTCCGATAATCTATCGTTCATGAGCCTGGACCCGCGTACCAACACCATCGACGGAGTGCTTCGGCGCTCGGCAGCCAAGTACCCCGATCGGGTGGCCATTGTTTTCGAGGATCGCTCGCGCACCTATCGCGAACTCGACGAGGCGGTAACGCGGGTCGCGGCGCACCTCGTCGACCTCGGCTTGCAGCACGGCGATCGTGTGGCCGCGTACGGAACCAACTCCGACGCGTATGTCATCGGGTTCCTCGCGTGTTGCCGGGCAGGATTGGTCCATGTTCCGGTGAATTACGCGCTCAAGGGTGATGAACTGCGCTACCTGGTTGCGCAGTCCGGCGCTCGGGCCGTTCTGGTGGATCCGGCATTGCTGCCGACGTTGGACTCCGTGCGCGGCGATCTCGATATCGACCACGTTGTGCCGCTGCGTGACGACGCGAATTCAGTGGTCGCCGTCAGCACTGCCGGAGAAGTTCCACACTTCCCACCACGGGCCTCGTCAACGGATCTTGCGCAGTTGCTCTACACATCGGGAACGACGTCGAAGCCCAAGGGCGCGATGATGACTCACGCCGCTCTGGTCCACGAGTACGTGTCGTCGGTGATCGCGCTCGGGCTCGACAAGGCAGATAACCCCTTGATCTGCATGCCCATGTACCACTCTGCGGGAATGCACGTGTTCATGCTTCCGTACCTGTCCGTCGGTGCGACGGTCAACGTGATGGCGGCACCGGACATCCCGGAGATTCTGCGCCGCATCGAAGCCGACAAGATCGGCTCACTTTTCCTCGCTCCCACCGTCTGGGTGCCGCTCGCCAATCATTCCGATCTCGACACCCGGGATCTGTCGTCGCTGAAGAAAGCGCAGTACGGTGCGTCGATCATGCCGGTCACCGTGCTGAACCGTCTGCGCGAGCGCTACCCCGACATCGGTTTCTACAACTGCTTCGGACAATCCGAAATCGGCCCGCTGGCAGCAGTTCTGCAGCCGGACGAGCACGCGGATCGGCCGTCGTCGTGCGGTCGGGCAGTGTTCTTCGTGGAAACCCGTGTTGTCGACGCCGAGGGTAACGATGTTGCGGACGGTGTCTCTGGTGAGGTTCTCTACCGTTCACCGCAACTCTGCAATGGCTACTGGGAAAACCCGGAAGCAACCGCAGAAGCCTTCCGCGACGGCTGGTTCCATTCCGGCGACCTCGTGGTGCGTGACAGTGAAGGGTTCATCACCGTCGTCGACCGCATCAAAGACGTCATCAACACGGGCGGGATTCTCGTCGCATCCCGTGAAGTCGAAGACGCCGTCTACACGCATCCCGGTGTTGCCGAAGTTGCCGTCATCGGAACACCTGACGAGAAGTGGATCGAAGCGATCACCGCAATCGTTGTTCTCAAGGACGGTCAGGACGCCATGACGCCGGAGGCGTTGATCGCCTACGTGAAGGAAAAGATCGCTCCGTTCAAGGTGCCCAAGCACATTCGATTTGTGGAGGAACTTCCCCGGAATCAAAGTGGGAAGCTGTTGAAGCGGGAACTGCGCACAGTCGTAAGTCCCTGACCGCCTCCGTCAAAGAAGGTGTGGCCGTCTCTATCTCGTCCAACTCGGGCGTGATGATGTTGGTATGTCCTGATAGGCTCATGCGCAGCCGAGCGGGCCCGAACCGATGCCCCAACCGGGCGTGAAGACCTCCGGTAATTGAACCGGTTGGGGGACATGGGAATAGTCGGGCCCTAAAAGGCAGGTCGGAATCATCCGGCCTGCCTTGTGGCGATTCTCCCAGCACCGCGCGACGGGCACAGCCCCGGTCGCCTCCGGCTGACGCATCCCGACGGATAGGAACATTCCCATGTGCAGCAATCACATCGAGCCCACTACGTCCGAAGAAGCCGACGCACTTGTCGAGCGTCGAGGTCACGTACTTCTCATCACTATCAACCGACCGGCCGCGCGTAACGCGATCAATGCGGCGGTCAGCGCAATTGTCGGCGGAGCCCTCGTGGAAGCGGAGAACGATCCCGAGATCCGGGTTGTCGTGCTCACCGGGTCTGGTGACAAATCATTCTGTGCCGGAGCGGATCTCAAGGCTATCGCGCGCGGTGAGAGCGTTCATGCTCCCGGCAACGAGCACTGGGGATTTGCGGGATTCGTCAAGAATTTCATCAGCAAGCCGGTTATCGCCGCTGTGAACGGCGCTGCGCTGGGCGGTGGAACGGAGTTGGCGCTCACCGCCGACTTGATTGTGGCAGCCGAGAGTTCGACATTCGGGTTGCCGGAAGTCAAGCGGGGCTTGATCGCTGGTGCAGGTGGCATGTTCCGGTTGCCCGCGCAGATTCCCCACCGCCTGGCAATGGAGATGATGTTCACCGGCGATCCGATTTCGTCGGCGAAGGCGCTCGAATGTGGCCTGATCAACCAGATAGCTGCTGACGGTTCTGTCGTGGAGACCGCGCTTGCCTTGGCGCAACGTATCGCCGTGAACGCGCCACTTTCCGTGCAAGCGAGCAAGCGTGTTGCCTACGGTGTGGTCGGTGGCGAACGTGTCGACGAGGCGCAGATGTGGGAAATGTCGAACGCTGAATGGCACTCCGTACTGAGCAGCGAAGATGCCAAGGAAGGGCCCATTGCCTTCGCGGAGAAACGTTCTCCGGTCTGGAAGGCCTGCTGAACCCAGCAAGAAACACGAATGCCTTCGGAAGAGGTACACCTCTTTCGAAGGCACTCGTGTTTCTGTGGCTGCCCCGTCAGGCGAGCTTGTTCCACTGAATCGGGGAGTCGAGCACGTCCTTGAACTTGAACTCGGTGTACTTGGCGTGTGCCTGGATGTGGGCGTTCATCAGTTCTTGGGCGGCTTCCGAGTTGCGGGCGGCGATGGCGTCGTAGATGTCTTCGTGGATTCTGCAGCTGGCAAGTCGATGCGTCTCCGGGTACTCGATTCCCATGGCTGTTCCATCGAGGATGCCGAGGAGTGCGTTGATCAGATGAGCAAAGAGTTGATTTCCGGAGCCCCTGGCGACGATGTCGTGAAACCGCTCGATCTCGTCGTGGAAGATCTGCAGATCGTTCACATTCAGCCGCGCATTGTCGACGTTGTTTTTCAGCTCGGCGATTTCCGCGTCACTCATCCGGTCTGCGGCCAGCCGGGCCATCATCGGTTCGAGTGCGGTGCGAGCTTCGACGATGGCACGAAACGGTGCGTTCTCGAACTGAAGGAGCAGTGTGAGGGCAGTGGCCAGGACGCTGCTGTCGGGATGCTGCACTACCGGACCGCCGCCCGGACCCGGTTTCAGTGAGATCACGCCCTGTAGTTCGAGGAATCTCAGGGATTCGCGTAGTACGCCCCTGCCGACGCCGTACTGCTCGAGCATGAGGTGCTCAGGGGGGAGCCGGTCGCCGATTCTGTTCCCACCACGGGCGATGTCGGAGACGATGCGCTGGGCGACGAGTAGTGCGGTTTTCTTCGGACGTAGCGACGTCTGTGCCATTGCAAAAGCCTCTTTTGTTGAGTGCGGCCGGGCTCGTGCAAACGTCGCGAACCCCTATTGATGTATACCATTGTCATGATCCGCTTCACAACGGGTAAATCTCTTGTTATGGTTCGTATGAAAACGCTGTGCAGGGTGGTCGTGGGACCGCTCGAAGCGTGACTGTCGATAAATCAGTGACTACCGAGTGGGTGCAATGGGTATCGAAATGGCTCTGGATATGGCGACATCGGTGTATCCGGACAGGCTGGCGGTCGGGCGACGCAGCGACGGCATGACCTACCGGCAGCTCAGTGACGCAGCTGCAGGCGGTGTCACAGTGCTCCGGGAGCTGGGCGCACGTGACCTGGTCTTTGTCGGCGTCAACAGTGCGGCGCTGCCGCTGCTGGTCTTCTCGGCCGCGAGGGCGGGGGTGCGCTTTGCTCCGTTGAATTATCGCCTCGCCACCGATCAGCTGATCGAACTCATTGCGCAACTGGATGATCCGATTGTCGTGGCAGATGCGGCGTTCCGAGACAATCTCGCCGGTGCCGCTCCTATTGTGCTGACCACCGACGAGTTCACGGCTCGGGCCAGAGCAGCTCCGGCAACCGAGACGGTACCGGCGGCGGACGACGAGACGGCGATCGTTCTGTTCACCAGTGGTACAACGTCCGCCCCCAAAGGTGTGCTGCTACGGCACCAACATCTGTTGTCCTACCTGCTCAATACTGTCGAGTTCGGTTCTGCCGGTGAGGAACAGGCGACGCTGGTCAGTACCCCGCCGTATCACATCGCCGGCATGGGAGCGGTGCTCAGCAACGTCTATTCCGCGCGACGGATGGTTCACCTACCTGATTTCACGCCGCGGTCCTGGCTAGATCTGGTGCGCGAGGAATCGATCACCAGCGCTATGGTCGTGCCGACAATGCTGGCCCGCGTCGTGCAGCACCTCGACGGCGCCCCGGCTGAAACTCCGGCACTCGAATCACTGGCCTACGGCGGTGCGCGGATGCCGCAGCCGGTCCTTGAGAACGCGCTTGCAGCCTTCCCACAGACCGGCTTTGTCAACGCCTACGGTCTGACCGAAACCAGTTCCACCATCGCGGTTCTCGGCCCGGAGGACCATCGTGAGGCGCTGGCTGATCCGGCTTTGCGCAGCAGATTGGGTTCTGTCGGACGCATCGTGCCCGGTATGGAGGTCGAGATTCGCGACGAAGCCGATAACGTGTTGGGTGACGGCGAGACCGGTCTGCTGTGGGTGCGCGGTGCCCAGGTCAGCGGCGAATACATGGGCAAGGGCTCTGCACTCGACGGACAGGGATGGTTCCCGACTCGGGACCAAGCCCGTGTGGAGGGTGAGTTCCTCTATATCGGAGGCCGTGCCGACGACACCATCATCCGCGGCGGTGAGAACATTGCACCGGCTGAGATCGAAGACGTGCTGGTTCACCATCCGTCGGTTCAGGAAACCGCTGTCATCGGTATGCCCGATGACGAATGGGGCGAGCGGATCTGTGCGGTGATTGTCTTGAAGGGCAACGACACTCCCGATCCCGAGGCAATCCGTGACTGGTGCCGCGCTCGCCTGCGTGGATCGCGCACTCCCGACGAAGTCGTCTTCGTCGACGAGCTGCCCAAGACCGCGACCGGCAAGCTTGTCCGTCGTGATCTGGCAGCCCAGATCACGACTCCTCATCTCTGACACCCCGCCATACTCTCTTTCCATTCTGGAGGCTCCATGCGTAACGCCGTGATCGTCGATATCGTCCGTACCCCTTCGGGTCGCGGCAAGCCCGGTGGAGCGCTGTCCGGATTGCATCCGGTGGATCTGCTGGCCAGCACGCTGCGTTCGCTCGTCGTACGCAACGACTTCGATCCCGCACTGATCGACGATGTGATCGGTGGTTGTGTCAGCCAGGCATCGGAGCAGGCGGGCAATCTCACCCGTAACGCTGTCTTCGGCGCCGGGCTTCCGGAATCGGTGCCGGCAACCACCGTCACGCGGGCTTGCGGTTCCAGCCAGCAGGCTGTGCACTTCGCCGCTCAGGGCGTCATGTCCGGGGCTTACGACGTCGCAGTGGCGTGTGGCGTCGAGTCGATGAGTCGAATCCCGATGGGCACAGCCTCGATGGGCAAGGATCTGCAGGGAGGCGCGGTCACCGCCCGATACCCGGAAGGTTTTGTCAATCAGGGTATTTCGGCTGAACTGGTGGCCCGCAAGTGGGGCTTGACCCGTGACGATGTCGACCAATACGCACTGCTGTCGCATCAGCGTGCCGCTGCTGCCGCTGCTGCCGGCGACTATGCCAACGAGATTGTTGCCGTCGCGGTCGACGGAGTCCACCGCGACACCGATGAGACAGTCCGCCCCACCACCACGATGGAAAGTCTCGGCAAGCTCAACCCGTCGTTCCGTACCGACGAGGCGAATACCCGCTTCGGAGAACTCGATTGGATGATCACTCCGGGTAACTCCTCGCCGCTCACCGACGCGGCTGCAGCGACCCTGATCATGTCCGAAGAAAAGGCCGTGGAACTCGGTTTGACGCCACGCGCGCGGTTCGTGGATTTTGCGGTGGCCGGCGATGACCCGCTGTTCATGCTGACAGCGCCGATTCCGGCCACCACCAAGGTGCTGGCGCGCGCCGGCCTGTCCGTTGCCGACATCGACGCATTCGAGGTCAACGAGGCCTTCGCGTCGGTTCCGCTGGCCTGGGCCCGCGAACTCGATGTGGATCTGGCCAAGGTCAACCCCGTCGGCGGTGCCATTTCCCTCGGTCACGCGATTGGCGCCTCGGGAGTTCGGTTGCTCGCCACGATGGTGAACCATCTCGAGCGCAGCGGTGGTCGCTACGGACTTCAGACCATGTGTGAACACGGCGGTATGGCAAACGCTCTCGTCATCGAGCGGATCTGATCTGCACCCCGCGTTCGACCAATCTCGTCTACACAATTTGCAACGGTGAGGAATTCACATCATGAAGGTCAATGACAAGGTCGCTCTCGTCACGGGCGGCGCCTCGGGTTTGGGGCTCGCCACAGCACGAGCACTGCTGGATCAGGGTGCCAAGGTTGTCCTGCTCGACCTGCCGACCTCGAATGGTGCGGCGGTCGCTGAGGAACTGGGTGAGCGCGCTCGATTCGCGGCTGCCGACGTCACCGACGAGGTTGCCGTCGCGGCCGCTCTCGATATCGCGGATTCCTTCGGTGAGCTTCGGGTGGCGGTCAACTGCGCAGGCACCGGTCGTTCGTTGCGAGTTGTCGGACGTCAGGGTGTTTTCCCGATGGACGTCTTCACCCGCGTCGTCTCGATCAACCTGTTCGGAACGTTCAATGTGACACGCCTGGCAGCAGAACGTATGGTGCGCAACGATGTCGAGGGCGAAGAGCGCGGGGTCATCATCAATACTGCATCGGTCGCCGCATTCGACGGTCAGATCGGTCAGGCAGCCTACTCGGCGTCCAAGGCCGCCGTCGCAGGCATGACTCTCCCATTGGCGCGCGATCTGGCGTCGCACGCAATTCGCGTCGTCTCCATCGCTCCTGGTCTGTTCGACACGCCGTTGCTCGCCGGTTTGAGCGACGAGGCAAAAGCATCGTTGGGCGCGCAGGTGCCACACCCGAGTCGGTTGGGCGCACCTGACGAGTTCGGTTCGCTCGCCGCGCATATCGTGTCGAATCCGATGCTCAACGGTGAAGTCATTCGGTTGGATGGAGGCATTCGGATGGCGCCGCGGTGACCGCGGCCGGACCTGTGCTCAGTCGGGAATGGCGACTGGTGCGATACCTGCACGGTCAGCCGAACGACACTGACGTCGAGCTGGTTTCAGCGGAGGTCGGCGAGCCGGGTCCTGGTTTCGTTCGAGTCGAGAACGACGTCATGTCGGTGGAGCCGTACATGCGAGGCCGAATGGCGCAGCGATCGACGTACGCGGAACCGTACGCTCTTGGTGAGGCAATGCGGGCTCCCACCGTTGGGCGGGTAACCGCGTCGTCCTCGGATGCGATTGCGGTCGGAGCGATGGTGGTTCACGACTACGGTTGGAGAGAACAGTCGCTGGTGCCGGAAGGCGAGTGCACTGTTGTCGATGCCGGCAGCGGGATTTCCTCCCACCATCTCGGGCCGCTCGGGATTCCGGGCATGACGGCTTGGGTGGGTGCACGGCGGATCGCTCAGTTGAAGTCCGGTGATGTCGTCTTCGTTTCCTCTGCGGCGGGAGCTGTCGGATCGACGGTCGTGCAGATCGCAAAAGCTTTGGGCTGCACAGTGATCGGTAGTGCCGGATCTGCAGACAAGGCAGCGCTGGTTCGCGAACTCGGCGCCGACGCCGTGTTCGACTACCGCAGCGGGTCCGTCAGTGGTCTCTTGCGCGGTGCACTGGCCGATCTGGGTGCGCCTGGATTGGACGTCTACTTCGACAACGTGGGTGGGGATCACCTCGAAGCAGCGATTCGGGTGCTCAACGATCATGCACGCGTGACATTGTGCGGGATGATCAGCATTTACAATTCGGCGACTCCGCAGCCCGGCCCCAGTAATCTGATCAAGCTTGTATGGCGTCGTGCGCGGATGGAAGGATTCTTGCTGCGAGATCATCTTGATGCGCGGCCTGAATTCGAGGAAGAGATGCGCGACTGGCTCAGATCCGGTGCCGTTCGGCCGGTGGAGACCGCAGTGCCGGGCGGTATCGCCGGTGCGTGGGCCGGCTTCATGGGAATGCTCGACGGCGCCGGAACCGGTAAGACCGTCGTTCCACTGCGCTGACGCCATAGCAATCCAACCAAAGACAACTGCAGTAATCACAGTGCAAGATGGATCTTGCCAAGGAGAGGACCCTGACATGTCGGACCTTCAGCTCGAGGGCAAAGTTGCCGTGGTGACCGGTGGAAGCCGTGGACTGGGACGCGAAATGGTCCTGGGTTTTGCCGCAGCCGGGGCAGACGTGATGATCGTCAGCCGAAAGCTCGACAGCTGTGAGGAATTGGCGACGCAGGTTCGTGAGACCACCGGTCGCCGTGCGGTCGCTTTTTCGTGCCATATGGGTGACTGGGCGGCGCAGGACGGATTGGTGGAGCGCGCGTACGAAGAATTCGGCAAGGTCGACATCCTCGTCAACAATGCCGGCATGTCGCCGCTGTACTCGAGCCTCGACGAGATCTCGGAAGATCTGTACGACAAGGTGATGGCCGTGAACCTCAAGGGGCCGTTCCGATTGACCGCGCTGGTCGGAAAGCGGATGGCCGAAGGTGATGGCGGCTCGATCATCAACATCAGCAGTATTGCCGCTGAGCGCCCCACTCCAGGTGACCTGCCCTACGCTGCAGCGAAGAGTGGGTTGAACATTCTCACCAAGGGATTTGCACAAGCCTACGGGCCGAAGGTTCGTGTCAACGCGATCATGGCGGGCCCGTTCCTGACGGACATCAGCAAGGCGTGGGACATGGACCAGGTGGCTGAGCGCATGCAGGCATACCCGTTGCGCCGCCCCGGAAATCCTGACGAAATTGTCGGTGCTGCGCTGTACCTGGCCGGCGACGCGTCGAGTTACACCACCGGCGCATTGCTGCCGGTGGACGGCGGGCGTATCGCCAAGGCTTAGTTCGAAGCACCAGGTTCACGGTGCGTCGGCGCCGAAACCACACACTTCCACGAAAGGAATAGCGATGTCTTGGGGTTTTGAAACCGACCCGGAATACCAGAAGGTTCTGGATTGGGCCGAAGAGTTCGTTCGCGAAGAAGTAGAGCCGGTCGACAGGGTCATCA
Source organism: Rhodococcus sp. ACPA4 (assembly GCF_002300185.1). NCBI lineage: Bacteria > Bacillati > Actinomycetota > Actinomycetes > Mycobacteriales > Nocardiaceae > Rhodococcus > Rhodococcus sp. ACPA4. Next base: position 3,792,281 of record NZ_NSDY01000001.1, on the reverse strand, counting down.
CGCACGCCTGGGACATGTCGGATCCGCTGCGTAACAAGCTGATCAAGCCGCTGCAGCAGAAGGTTCGCGAAAAGGGCTTGTGGGCGACGCATCTCGGTGCGGAGCTCGGTGGGCAGGGCTACGGGCAGCTCAAGCTCGGTTTGCTCAACGAGATCATCGGTCGCACGCACAGTGGTCCCGTGGTCTTCGGTTGTCAGGCACCGGATTCGGGTAACACCGAGATCCTGGCGCACTACGGCACTCCGGAAATCAAGAAGCGCTATCTCGAGCCGCTTGTCTCCAACGAGATCGTGTCCTGCTACGCGATGACGGAGCCGCAGGGCGGCTCGAACCCGGTGGAGTTCGAGACCACCGCAGTTCTTGACGGTGACGAGTGGGTCATCAACGGAGAGAAGTGGTTCGGATCCAACGCACGATTTGCATCGTTCTACATCGTCATGGCGGTGACGGACCCGGAAGCGGAACCCCACCGGCGACTGTCGCAGTTCATCGTTCCGGCTGAAACCCCCGGACTCTCGATCGTCCGCAACACCGGCGTCTGGGGTCACGACTACGAGGTCGGCACGCACGCGTACACCCGCTGGGAGAATGTGCGAATTCCCAAGGACCACATCCTCGGTGGGGTTGGCCAGGGCTTCGAGGTAGCGCAGACGCGACTCGGCGGTGGCCGCATCCACCACGCGATGCGCACCGTCGGACTGGTGAAGGCCTCACTCGACATGATGCTCGAACGCGCGGTCTCTCGGACCACGCGCGGTAGTCGTCTGGGTGACAAGCAGTTGGTCCAGGAAATGATTGCGGACTCCTGGATCCAGATCGAGCAGTTCCGTTTGTTCGTGCTGCGTACGGCGTGGAAGATCGATCAGGAGAACGACTACCGCAAGGTGATCAAGGACATCGCCGCGGTCAAGGCTGCGATGCCGAAGGTGCTTCTCGACGTCACCTCGCGTGCCGTCCAGCTGCACGGTTCGCTTGGCGTCTCCAAGGAACTTCCGTTGGGCAAGTGGCTGATCGAGAGCTACCACATGGGGCTGGCCGACGGCGCTACCGAGATTCACAAGATCGCCGTGGCGCGGCAGTTGCTGCGTGGGGTCGAGCCGGCGGAGGGTCTGTTCCCGAGCTATCACATCCCGGCGCTCGAGGAGAAGGCTCGCGCGAAGTTCGATCTGACGGACAGCGCGTACGACGCTTAGTCTGAATAGCCCCGGGAGGTGTTCTCCGACAGTTATTGCCGGAGAACACCTCCCGAGTTCTTTGTTCAGCTTTCTCGACTGATGACAAATGCGGTGGAGCCGGCAAGGCCGTTCGAGACCGTCACGATCGAGCGCGAGGCCCCCGGCACCTGTCGCTCGCCGCCGCGGTCGGTGACCTGATATGCCGCCTCTGTCAGCTGTGTCATGCCGTGCAGTCGCCCTTCGGCGAGGCAGCCGCCGCCGGTGTTCACCGGCAGAGTGCCGTCAAGGCGGGCGTTTCCGTCGTCGATGAAGCGAAGAGCCTCGCCGGAAGGAACCAGCCCCAGACCCTCGAGCCACGTATGGGTGAAGACGCTGAAACCGTCGTAGAGCTGTGCCACATCGATGTCGGTAGCTGTCAACCCTGTTGATGCCCAGAGCCGTTCACCGGTCTGTGCGCACCCGGCGAGGATATCTTCCAGGTTCATCGGCACGCCGGTAGCGCCAACGTGCGTGCCGGCAGCGTAGCCACTCACCAGGGCCGGTGGATTCTTCAGATCTCGGGCCCGGTCTGCGCGGGTGAGAACCATCGCGACCGCTCCGTCAACCGGAATGTCGCAGTCCAGCATCGTGATCGGATCGGCGATCATGCGAGAGGACAGGTACTGCTCGTGTGTCAGTGTCTTGTCGCGGAAGAACGCGTGGGGGTTCTTGTGCGCGTTGGCACGATTGTCCACCGCGAAGTTCGCCAGACTCTCCCGTGACCCGCCCCGCAGATCGAGGAAACGGCGAAATACGGTTGATGCCCAAGCCGCCGGCATCGAGAATCCGTATGGCGCAAAATACTGATCGCGCCCGGACGCGTATGCGCTGGTGAAATTCGAGTAGCGGCCGACCGGCATGTGGAGTGCTCGATAGAGAATGACGTGCGAGCACGCACCTGCTGCCAGGGCGTTGACAGCGTCGATAGCGGCATGCGTGACCATCGGGGTGGTATTGCCCATCCACGTCAACTGGTCCTGGATATGCAGTGCCTGGCCGAGGAATCCTGGCGTTACGACGTCAATGCCGTCGACAGTGCCCTTGTCGCCGCCGTAGACGGGCATCGTCGGCGTGGTTGCCAGTCCGTCGATGTCCTTACGAGTCAGTCCGGCGTCGGCGATGGCAGTGTCGACCGCTTCGAGAGTCAACGATGCCAGTGTGCGAGGGGACCGGCGGGTGAGCTCGGTGTATCCGATTCCGGCGATGGCGACCTTGTCGCGTAGCTCCCACATCGGTCAGACTCCGATCGCGTCGACGTGTGCCGGACGGAACTGTGGCAGTTCGCAATCCGGGGTGAGGTTCTCGAATGTCACTTCCATCGGCATCCCGATTTTCACGGAGTCGATTGGCGTATCGAGAATATTGGCGATCATGAACAGTCGGTCTTGTTCTTCGAGCTCGATCACGCCGACGATGTACGGCAGCATGTTCGCGAATGCCGGAGCCGGGGCGTCGTGAATGACGGCGAAGGAGTACAGCGTTCCGCGCCCGGAAACATTCTGATAGCGCAGGTCTGTGTTGTCGCATCCCGGGCAGGTTCCGACAGGCGTGTGAATCAGCAGTTCACATGCCGGGCAGTGCTGGATTGCGAGGCGATGTTCACGCGCAGCAGCCCAGTATCCGGCTGAGTTCTCATCGGCTCGGGGGATCGGCTTGCCGGCGACGTGGCCGGCAGCTTCGGATTCGGTCATTGGTTGCTTCTCATTCTTCGGTGGTCTTGTCTCGGTCAGCTCGGAGCCCTAGTATCGACTCTAATCCAAATAATGATAATCATGAATAGTGTCGAGAATGCGGATGTGCCCCCTGTATGCAGCGCGCATCTTCCGCTTGCGATATTTACGGTTGCCGAAAGTCTATGATCATGATTATAGTGAAATAGGTTACAGTGGGTTCGGGTTGAGTCCGCGGGTGTTACGACAAGGAGTGCGAGATGAGTTCTGATTCCGAGGGAACGAAGGCCGGTAACGGCAACCGACTGCGCTGCAATGTCTGCGGGTCCGAGGCGATCGTGACGAAGGCCGGCGGCTCGGCGCTGAGCTGCTGCGCTCAGCCGGTCGAAATCACTTTCGGCGCATAGCAAACCGCCAATCACAGCATTCCGGTCTGCCGTAATGCGTCAGCAAGAAGGGGCATGTACATGAACGAGGTTGGTAAGCGCTACACATGCGCAACGTGCGAGACGCAGATCATCTGCGTCAAGAAGGGTGACGGGCAGTTCACCTGCCACGGAGTTCCAATGGAGCTCGTGACGGCTAAGCCGCTTCCATCGTCCGACTGAACCGATAAGGCTCTCAATCGGTTTCGCTCGAAAATAACAACATTTGGCCGGTCGCCGGCCGGCAGGTAAATGCTGCGCGTATCGCGCATGAGATAAGGAGACGGTGCAATGGTCGGTCCACTTGACGGACTTGTTGTCGTTGATGCGAGCTGGGGTATGCCGTCTGCTATCTCCAGCATGATGCTCGCCGACTACGGAGCGCGGGTCATCAAACTGGAGCGTCCCGGCGGTGGCCACGACGCTCATTCTGCGATGCGTAAGTCACTCGATCGTGGAAAGTGGAGCGTTCAGGCCGATCTGCGTACTGATGAGGGACGCCGCATCGCCGAGCAGTTGCTCTCCACTGCAGATGTTTTCATCGAGTCGTTCGGTACGGGACGTGCGAAGGACTTCGGGCTCGACTACGAGGCAGTTCACGCTCGTCATCCCGAATTGGTCTACGCCTCGGTTACCGGTTACGGCAACGAAGGACCGCTCGCCGCACGCCCCGGCTACGAAGCGCTCCTCAATGCGCGTTTGGGTCAGATGGCAGAGCAGGGTGGCCACCGATCCGGTCCGATCTTCATGGGCCACCCGACGGTGTCGTACGGCACCGCTTTCATCACCACGATCGGTATTCTCTCGGCGCTGCGTGCCCGAAAGCTCAACGGCACCGGCCAGAAGGTCGACACCTCCCTGCTCGACGGAATGCTGGCTATCTCGTCGATGAATTGGTGGTGGAACGAGAAGGACATTTCGTACCTGGCGCGCAGTGGTACGCAGACCGGATTCGGTAACAAGCGCCTGATCACCGATCCCTTCCAATGCGCCGACGGTAAATGGCTGACCCCGCACACCGGCGGTCCCGGGTCGTACAAGCGCATGATGGACCTCCTCGGTTTCGGTGACCAGACGCAGACCATCGACGGTCCCGAGATGTCGGTGCCGCTCAACGACATCGAACTCGACATCGCGCGCAACAAGGTTCCCGAGGCATTCAAGTCGCGTAACCGCGACGAGTGGCTCGAGATGTTCCATGCCGCCGACATTGCAGCGCTGCCGCTCTTGCATCCGGAAGAGACCTTCGAAGACGACCAGGTGAAGTTCGCCGAAATCGCGATCGACCTGCCAGACGATGACCACGGAACGATCCGGCAGATCGGACCGGTCATTCGTTTCGAGAAGTCGAAGCCAGCTGTGCCGACTGCTGCGCCGCGTCCCGGTGCGCACGACACCCGCATCGACGAAATCGAGCGCTCGCCGATCTGGGCACCCGCGCCTACTGAAGGCTCCGCTGTGACGGCGCCGCTTCAGGGCGTCAAGATTCTCGACTTCAGCTCCTACTTTGCCACCGGCTTCGGGGCGCGTCTGCTCTCTGATCTGGGCGCAGATGTCATCAAGATCGAGCCGCTCGTCGGTGATCAGATGCGTCCGCTCGGCGACCTTTTCGAAGGTGCAAACCGTGGAAAGCGCAATATCGCCTTGGACATGCGCACCAAGGAGGGCCAGGAAATTGCCCACCGGTTGGTCGCCGAAGCCGACGTCGTGCTGCAGAACTACCGTCCGGGTAAAGCCGAGAAGATCGGTCTCGGATACGAACAGCTCAAGACAATCAATCCGAACCTTCTGTACGCATACCTGCCCGGATTCGGCTCGGCTGGTCCGAAGTCGTCGCTGAAGTCCTTCGCGCCGTTGGTCTCCGGACTGGTCGGACTCAACTTCGAGGGCTCCGGCAAAGGCAATCCGCCGATTCGTCGGGTCATCGGTAACGAGGATCTCTACAACGGTTTCCTCGGAGCCGTCACGGTTCTGCTCGGACTGCACCACCGCCTCAACACCGGTGAAGCACAGTACGTGGAGAGTCCGCAGTTGCATTCCAGTCTGTTTGTGATCAGCGAACACTCGGCCGATCTCGACGGCCATGCGATCCCGGCACACGAACTCGATTCCGAGCAGAACGGCTGGTCCCCGCTCTACCGCCTGTACAAGACGTCGGACGGGTGGATCTGCATCGCTGTCTTCGGCGACGCGGCATTCGGTCGTCTGGCGGTTGCACTCAATGCGGTAGACCTCGTGACAGACGAGCGTTTTGCCACCAAAGCGGCCCGCGTCGAGAATGCTGATGCGCTCGCGGACATCTTGGGCACCGCATTTGCTGCACTCGACAGCGCCGGCGCATTCAAGTTGCTCGACGACAACAAGGTGCCTGCGGAGATCCCACTCGACTACCCGATCATGCCTGAATTGCTGTGGGAGGAATGGGCGCTCGACTCCTCGCGTGTCGTCGAGCATCACCACCCCGAGTACGGCTGGTCGCGCGAAGTCGGCATGGTGATCCATCTGTCCGATACGCCTGGCCGGTTCAAGGGTGGAAGCCCGCAGCTCGGTCAGCACTCAGCGGAGATCCTTGCCGAGCTGGGCTACAGCGCCGGTGAGGTCGACTCATTCATGGCAACTGTGTGCAAGCTGCCCACGGTCGCGGTAAAGGAATCCTGACCTATGGACATCACATACCCGGCGGAGGCCGAGCAGTACCGCTCGGCGATCCGGGCTCTGCTCGAATCGAACCTTCCGGAAGACTGGCGTGGCATCGGCTCGCTACCGGACGGCGAGCAGGTCGAGTTCTTGAAGGTGTGGCGAAAAGTACTCTCGCAAAACAACTTGCTTGCCGTCTCGTGGCCGAAGGAATTCGGCGGCGGCGGCCTGTCCGATCTCGAGCAGGTTGTCCTCAACGAGGAATTGATGCGACTCGGAGTGCCGGAAGGCACCGAGAACGACTCCCTCGGCTTGAAGCTGCTCGGAAATACGATCACAGTGCTGGGCACGGACGAGCAGAAGGACTACTTCCTTCCGCGCATGCTCTCCGGTGAGCACGTCTGGTGCCAGGGTTATTCGGAGCCGGAAGCCGGCTCCGACCTGGCAGGCATGCGAACTCGGGCAGTGCTCGACGGCGACGAATGGGTCATCAACGGCCAGAAGACGTGGACGTCGGCCGGCAGCCACGCCAACTGGATTTTTGCGATCGTTCGGACAGACCCGACTGCCGTCAAGCATCGGGGTCTGTCCTTCCTGCTGGTGCCGATGGATCAGCCGGGAGTCGAGGTCCGGCCCATCGTCAATGCCGCCGGCTACGTTGCCTTCAACGAGGTGTTCTTCACCGACGCGCGGACCGCGAAGGCCAACGTGCTCGGCGAAGTCAACGGTGGGTGGACCACTGCCAACATGCTGCTTGGATTCGAGCGGGGAGTGCGGGCAACCACCGACGCCGTTCGATTCGGGCGCGAGGTCGAGCGAATGATCGAATTGGCCCGTGAGCGTGGACTTTCCGACGACCCGCACATTCGCAGCGAGCTGGCGTGGTGCTGGTCTCGCGTGCAGACGATGAGGTTCCGCGGATATCGGGCGTTGACGAAGCTGCTCAGCGGCGGTGTCCCCGGCGTCGACGGATCTTTCAGCAAGGTGATCTGGAGCGAGTTCTTCCAGCGGTACACCGAACTGGGGATGGAGATCCTCGGACTGGAAGCACTGGCGCCGACGGGTCAGGGCAACGGCGGCATTCTGGTCACCCCACAACCTGGCACCGAGAACTCGTCGAACTGCTGGACCGATATCGCTCTGTATGCAAGGGCCGCAACGATTTACGGCGGCAGTTCACAGGTGCAGCGCAACATCATCGGTGAACAGCTACTCGGACTACCCAAGGAGCCCCGCCTCGACGGTGGTCCATTCCAGGACATCGGGCGACGCAAGAGCGCCTGATCGCAAACGCTTTCGCCGCTCGTGCGGCAGAACGGAAGAGCAATCGTGTACTTCGCATTCGACGAGGATCAGGAAGAGTTCCGCGCTTCGCTGCGCCGACTCCTTTCCGAACGTGCACCTATGGACAAGGTCCGCGATATCGCCACCGACGGCGATTACGACGTCGAAACCTGGCAGTTGTTGGCCTCCAACATGGGTGTGCCTGGCCTGCATATCGCCGAGCAGTTCGGCGGTGGCGGCTTCAGTTTCCTTGAAACCGCGATCGTGGCACAGGAATTGGGGCGCGCTCTGACCCCGGTTCCGATGATTACGACGACCGGCGCGATCGAGGCGATCCTGCGACTGGGAAATGACGCCCAGAAACAGGAACTTCTGCCGAAGCTGTTGGACGGCAGCGTTATCGGTTCACTTGCCCTTGTCGGCGCCAAGGACACTGAAGTGGACGGGTCGCCGGTGCGTGCAACGGGAGACGAACCGAAGCTGACAGGGCGACTCGACTACGTCGCGTTCGGCCACGTCGCAGATCTCCTGGTGGTTCCGGCAGTGACCCCGGACGGTAGTGCGGTGGCGCTGTATGTGGTGGAGGCGAATTCAGCCGGTGTGACTGTGACGAAACGGGACTCGCTTGATCTCACTCGCCCGGTCGCAACCGTCGAACTGAGCGATGCCCCGGCGCAGCTGCTCGGATCGGACGTCACATCGCTCGGGCGGGTGGTCGGTATCGTGCGCACGCTCCTCGCCAACGAAGCGCTCGGTGCTGCGGAAGCAGCGCTGAACATGGCAGTCGAGTATGCAAAGCAGCGCGTCCAGTTCAATCGCGTCATCGGTTCGTTCCAGGCGATCAAGCACAAATGTGCGGACATGGCGATCTCGGTTGACGCGGCTCAGGCCACGGTCATGTACGCGTCGATGTGTGCTGAGCACGGCAGTGACGAGTTCGTCCAGGCGGCGATCATGGCAAAGGGACAGGCCTCCGAGTGCCTGACATTGTGTGCGAGTACGAATATCCAGGTTCATGGTGGTATCGGCTTTACCTGGGAAGCGGATCCGCACCTGTTCTTCCGGCGAGCCAAGGCAGTCGAACCGATCTTCGGCAACAGCAATCATCATCGTGCCGAATTGGCCGACTTGGTTGGAATCTGATCTGACACAGTATTTTTCGTGTTCGTCTAGCGGCTGTTGGACCCCGGTGGGGTGAACGGCCGCTAGACGTGTCGACGGCGTTTTTCGACACTGAGTGGGCTTCTTGGTCTTCAGTTTTCGGGTTGATCCCAAATGATGATTACCTTTTATGAAAATGATCCGCATAGTTCTTGACTCTGAGGCAATCTAGGCGAATGATTACTCATTGGTCGTGACTCGAATCACGAAGAGCTTATAAGTTGGCCGGTGTCATCACCGCCGACAGGCAGTTTGGAGTATGGATCATGAGCGCATCGAGCGCGGGGCGTGAAAGTCGCCTTCTCTTGCTGATCGAGGTGCCAGCCGTCATTGCCACGTTCGTGATGATGGTGCACATCGCCGCCAATGCGTTGTTGCGTTCGCTCGGTGGCAACCCGATCAATCACACACTGGAGTTGACCCAGTACTGGTACGTCCCGATTATCGCGTTGCTCGGGTTCGTGGCAGCGCAGGCTCGCAACGAACACATCGTCGCAGACTTGATCTTCGACAAGTTGCCGGACGTGACGCGGCGATGGGTTCTGGGATTCGGTTACGTCGTCACGGCTGTGGTGATGGCCGGATTTGCTTGGTACGGATGGGAAGAAGCGCTGCACTCGGCCAAGATCGGCGACACCGCAGGTGTCAGCACCTTGATCTCGTGGCCTGTCGCATTCCTGGTTCCGTTGGTCTTTGCCAGTCTCACAGTGCAATTCGGATACGTTGCCTACCGAGCGGTCATGCATCCGAACACAGTTGAGGAATTGATTGCGGCAAAGGTCGCGGACGACGAGCGATTGCGCGAAGCGAAGCCGCCCCACACCCCTGATTCCGAGGTAGAAGCGTAATGAGCACTGTTTCCGAGGTCGAGAACGTGAAGACGCCATCCGGGGAGCCGGGTCGTACGCCGGAATCGTTTGTCGGGCCGAACAAGAAACTCGCCTACCGGTCGTGGATCACGTTCAGTCTGTTCGTCGCCGCCACAATCATTTCGAGCGTCGCAATCTTCTTGCCACTCAAGACGGAAGCGATCGGCATTGCAGCCATCGTCTGCATGGTGATGCTGATCTTCTTGCGTCTGCCCGTTGCCGTCGCCATGATCGTGCCGTCCATGGCAGCCATGTATTCGATGCGCGGTCCGAAAGTGGTCGAGACGATCTTTGCCACGGTGCCCTATGACGAGGTCGCCAGCTGGACACTGAGCGTGCTGCCGATGTTCATCCTGATGGGCCTGTTCCTGTGGAAGTCGGGGTTGACGGAAAGTCTTTACGGGGCCGGACGTCAGTGGCTCGGTTGGCTTCCCGGCGGACTCGCTGCGGGAACCAACCTCGCCGGCGCCGGGTTGGGTGCAGTCAGCGGATCCACCACCGGCACGGTGTATGCACTGGCACGCATCGGCGTTCCGGAGATGTTGAAGGCCGGGTACAGCAAGCACTTGGCGGTCGGCGCGGTTCTAGTTGCCAGCCTGCCCGGACAGTTGATCCCCCCGAGCATTCTCATGGTTCTGTACGCGGGCATCGCCGAGGTGCCGGTTGGCAAGCAACTGATGGCAGGCATCGGACCGGGTCTACTGGTGATGGTCATGTTCACGATCATGATCGTGGTCTTTGCCAAGTTCGGTAAGGGCGTCGATCCCAGTGCTGCTGATCCTTCGTCGATCGTCAAGACAAGTTGGCGTGGACGCTTCGACAGTTTGGTGAAGATCTGGCCAGTGCCGCTGATCGTCGTCATCATTACGTACGGCATGTTCTCCGGTCTCTTCACTGCGACGGAAGCGGGTGCCGTTGCGGCACTTGCATCACTTGTTGTCTTGCTGATCTGGAAGCGCAAGGGCGGGGCCTGGGCCGCGGTGTCGGAGGCTTCCCTCGGCGCAGTGGCTACCGTTGGCGCGATCTTCATGCTGCTGGTGGGTGTTGCCATCCTCTCGCGCATGATGACCTTGACCGGCATCAGCAACGGATTTGCCGACCTCGTCGCCGATATGAACCTCGGCCGGGTGCAGTTCCTTCTGATGATGATGGTGGTGTACCTCTTCCTCGGCGCCTTCATGGACTCTTTGGCAATGATGGTTTTGACCGTGCCGATCCTGATTCCGACGTTGGCTGCCCTGGATATCTCCATGCTCTGGTACGGCGCGTTTGTCGTCTTCATGTGCGAACTGGCCGTTATCAGCCCGCCAGTGGGAATCCTGTCGATGATCGTTCACTCACTGGTCAAGGACCCCAAGGTCAACCTCGGCACGCCGATTTCCCTCAAAGACGTGTTCGTTGCCGCCGGTTGGTTCCTGCCCATGGCAGTGATCGTGATCCTGATCTTGATCTTCTTCCCGGAGATCGCGACCTTCCTTCCTGATCGTGGTGCAGGTTAAAACGCTGTCGTGGTGGTGAATTCGACGGATGTAGTCAGGCGACGCCCCAGGCGGGGTGGAGTCGAGAAGATTGACGAATGGGAGTTTTTTCAATGACGACGACGGTGCGCAGGCTCGACGGTGAGATTGCATTTGTAACGGGTGGAGGTTCAGGGATCGGGGCCGCCTCGGCGCTACGCCTCGCTGCGGAAGGTGCGCGAGTCGCCGTGATCGACGTCCATCAGGATGCGGCCGAGCGTACGGTTGCCGACATCGTTTCCCGGGGTGGCACTGCCATGGCTTTCGGGGCCGACGTGCGCGACAGTGATGCCTTGAAGTCGATCGCGGATCAGGTGGTTGGGAAGTTCGGTGCCATCAGCATCGTCTTCACCGCTGCCGGTGTCAGCGGTGCTCGCGTCGACAGTCACGAATATCCGATCGCGGAGTGGCAGAACGTCCTCGACATCAATCTCAACGGCACGTTCTTTGCGATTACGGCGTGCCTGCCGTCGATGGTGCAGGCCGGCCGTGGATCGATCGTCACGTGCGGATCGACGTCGTCCTTTGTGGCCACTCAGGGTGGTTTGGCGCCTTATCGTGCGTCGAAGGGCGGCGTGAAGATGCTGACGCAAACGCTGGCTGTGGAGTACGCGCCCAAGGGGATTCGCGTGAACAGTGTGTGCCCGGGCGCGGTCAAGACCAATCTGACGGCGAATACCGCGGCGCTCGTGCCCACCTCAGGTCAGGTGAAGAACCCGTCGAAGCCGCTGTCCGTACCGCTCGGACGCTACGGAGAGCCGGAGGAGATTGCCTCGGTAGTGGCCTTCCTGGCTTCCTCGGATGCTTCGTACGTGACGGGTCAGGCAATTCTGGTCGACGGCGGAGTCACGGCCGAATAGAGACAGCGCACCAACGTAATTCGCTGCGGAGACGGGTGTCGGGTCCTTCATGGATTCGGCACCCTTAGCCGTGCCGTGAGCCGATCAGCCAGACTCGGTAAGGAGAATAATTATTCGCATGAATTCTTGACTTCCTGGCAATCTAGACGCATGATTGTCATGTAAGTGAGGCGCATCACGTCACGCCTTGCTGTCCGTGTGCGCCTGCGGCCACGCTGTAGTTGTAAAGAACCTCGGTAGTACAGGTCCGATTCGGACCGCGAAGAAGGAGCCCTGTGAGGATGTTCTCTGACAAGCCGAAGGCGCTGTTGCGTTTTGGTGCGCTGGCAGCTGCGGGGGCTATTGCTCTCACCGGTTGTGCTGAGACCGGCGGTGGCAATTCCGGGAATGGCCAAGGCCTGGCATACGGGGCCTCCAAGGAGGAGTACCAGGCTGCTTTTGCGGACATCGATCGGATCACTCTCCACACCCAGTCACCCGGTGCCGCGGGTTCAACCGCCGGTGCTTTCCTGGAGAACTATCTGAAGTCGGTCGAGGAATGGTCCGGCGGCAAGATCGAGTTCGACATCGCGTACTCGGATGCCATTGCGAAGGCCGCTCAGATCGACGACGCAGTGCGGGACGGACGTCTCGACATCGGTCAGGTTGTTGCCATCTACGAGCCCAAGGAATACCCCGCTACGGCAGCGCTGCTCGACACAAGTGTCTTGTCGGATCAGTCGGTCGTGACCGGTGCCTTGCAGTCCAACGCATGGGCACCTGAACTTGCCTTCAAGACGCCGGAGATCGTGGCGGAATTCGCAGACAGGGACATGAAACTGATGTTTCCGGCCTACAACGCCGGTGTGAATGCCTTGTTCTGCACGGAGGCGCGAACTACGTCTTCCGAAATCAAGGGTGCCAACATCTCCGTTGGTAATACGGCCGGGACGCAACAGGTGAAAGCGATCGGCGGCAACGCCACTTCGGTGGCATACACCGAACTGTACGAAGCACTTCAGCGTGGCGTGGTCGACTGCAGTATGTCGAGCCCCGCCGTGGGAATTCTGGGTGGATTCATCGAGGCCGCACATGAAGTCGTCATCGACCCAGATGCAGGCTTGGCCGTACCGACCGGAAACATGGTCATCAACCAGGAAGTCTGGAACAAACTGCCGTTGGTGGCGCGGCAGTTGCTCTGGGATCGTATGAAGACCTTCATCTCGGGCAGCATCGAAGACAAGATCTGGCCGATCACTGTTGAGGCAGTCGACGCAATTCGGGCTGCAGGCGGATCCGTGCAGGCATTCGACCCGGAGCTTCGCGCGAAGTTGCAGGAAACCAACAAGTCCATCGTGAATGATCTGGCGAAGAACTCCACCTTCGAGGACGGTGCACAGTTCGCAGCGAATGCCGAGGAACTGGCTGCCAAGTGGTCCAAGATCGTTGCCGATCTCGGGTACACCAACGAGTCCGACTACAACGGATTTGCCGACTGGTACGCGCCGGGCAAGATCGACATCGGGCCGTTTGTCGACAGGCTCTTCGAAGAGGTCTTCCTCCCGAATCGTCCGTCCTGATCGATCGTCTGGCATTGATATGAGGCCGCGGCTTGTGTACAGGAGTCGACGCGCTAGAGAGCGGAGTAACAGCATATGACGCAACGTGATTCGGGGCAGTCTCCCATTCATCTCGAGGACGCGATCGACATGCATTGCCATTTCGGTCCGGAGCCCCTCGTGGAAAAGCTCGCCAAGGTGCCGCACAGTGTGGATCCGATCGAGGCTGCTGCTGAAGCGGAAACCCTGGGTATGAAGGCAATCGTGTTGAAAGCCCACGAATTTCCTTCGACGACGGCCGCTTACCTCGCCAACAAGGCGGTTCCCGGGGTCCGCACGATTGCCGGTATCTGCTGCGATCATCCCGTTGGTGGCCTGAATTCACACGCTGTCGAAGTGGCACTGCGTAACGGCGCTCAGGTGGTGTGGCTTCCCACGATATCGGCGCAGCAGGATGCACCCGTCACGGTGGAGAAATTCTTCGGTGTCACCGAAGGGTTGCGCGTGGTGGACAACGACGGCCAGATACTTCCCGAGGTTCGAACCATCATGGACCTTGTGATCGAACATGGTGGAGTCCTTGCTACCGGACACATCTCGAAGGCGGAGCATTTTGCCGTCGCGCGTGAGTTCGGTACGCGTGGAAACCTGTTGGTCACGCACGCCATGCACGAGACCACCGGACCGCGATTGAGTGTTCCGGAGACACTGGAGTTGGCCGAACTCGGCGCATTCATCGAGTTGACCGCCCACACCTGCATGGGTGCCCCGTCTTCCTTCGGCAACGTGATCGACGCGATCAAGTTGATCGGGCCGGACCGGGCGGTTGTTTCCACCGATTACGGCTGGAGTTGCAATCTTCCGAAGCCTGGCGCAGGGCTGCAGAGTTATATCAATGCGCTCTGGGATGAAGGTGTGTCGGAAGACGACCTGCGTACCATGGCGTGCGACAACCCGGCTCGGTTGTTGAATCTCGCCGGCTAGAAGATCGTGTGAAAGGTCATGGCCGGTAGGGTGATCCGATTTTCCTCGCGCTTCACCGACCGTCCTGGAGAAATTTCGATCAATAGAGAAGAAAAGGATCAGTAATGGGTCGAGTATCAGGCAAAGTTGCATTCATCACCGGAGCGGCACGCGGACAGGGGCGTTCGCACGCGCTTCGCCTCGCTGCTGAAGGTGCCGACATCGTCGCGACTGACGCATGTGAAGACATCGATTCGCTCGAATACGCGATGGCAACCGAAGACGATCTGCGTGAAACCGAGCGACTGGTCAAGGAACTCGGCCGTCGAATCCTCATCCGCAAGGTCGATGTCCGGGACCAGGACGGCATGAACGCGGTTGCGAACGACGCGGTCGAAGCATTCGGCGGTATCGATATCGTCAGCGCCAACGCCGGCGTCTGTGGTTGCATTCCGACACTCGACCTGTCCACGGACGAGTGGCAGGACATGATCGACATCAACCTGACCGGTGTCTGGCGTACCGTCAAGGCAACTGCGCCGCACATGATCAAGGCAGGCAAGGGTGGTTCGATCGTCCTGACCTCCTCAGCTGTGACGTTCAAGGGTTCGGCAAATGTCGCGCACTACAACGCATCCAAGAGTGGTGTCGAGGGTTTGATGAAGACCCTGGCCAACGAATTCGGGCCGCACAAGATCCGGGTCAACACCGTCCATCCCGGCAACGTGGGAACAGCGATGCTGTTCAGCGACTCCACTCTGCGAGTATTCAACCCGGACAAGGAAAACCCGACCATCGAGGACCTGCGCGAGCGGGCTCGGGGCCGCAACCCTCTCGACACCGCATGGGTCGAGCCCGAAGACATCAGCCATGCCGTCCTGTTCCTGGCCTCTGACGAATCTCGATTTGTCACCGGCGTATCCCTGCCCGTCGACTGTGGCCTCCGGGTCAGTTAAGAGATCTCTGATGCAGAAGTTTACGAAGGACCGTCATCTGGGGCGACGCATCGTTGTCAGTGGCGGCGTCGGTGGCATCGGTGCCGCGGCGATTGCGCGCTTGGTGGAAGAGGGCGCAGCAATCGGCATCCTCGACACCGATGAAGCTGGGGCACAGGCGCTTGCGACCAAGATTACTGCCGCCGGTGGCGTTGCGATCGGCGTGCTCTGCGACGTGGGCGACGAAGCATCGGTCTCCGCAGCCACGGAGCAGGTTGCGCAGCATCTCGGCGGTATCGACGGTGCTGTGACGTGTGCCGGCATTGCACGCTCGTCACTTGCCGGCGAAATGGCGTTCGACGACTGGGATTCGGTTATCCGGGTCAACCTCACCGGTTCGTTCCTGGTACTGAAGTTTGCTCTTCCGCACATAGAGCGCGCCGGTGGTGGCAGCATCGTCACCATCGGGTCGGTGGCGTCGTTGATCTCGGCGAACAAGAACACCCCGAGCTACGACGCATCCAAGAGTGGCGTCGTAGGACTGACACGTTCCGTCGCTATCGGTTACGCAGACAAGGGAATTCGAGCGAATTGCCTGTGCCCCGGCGTCGTCGATACCGAGTTGGCCCGCAAGGCCCGCGAGACCAACGGAGTGACCAGCACCGCGCTGGCGCAAACGCCGCTGGCTCGCCGTGCCGAAACGGGCGAGATGGCGTCGGTCATTTCCTTCCTGCTCTCGGATGAGGCGTCGTACATCACCGGTTCCACGCTGGCCGCTGACGGCGGACTCACCGCGCAGTAATCTGTCATACGCAAAAGAGGCGGTGCCCCAAGGGTTCCGCCTCTTTTGTCGACCTTCGCCTCTTTCGTCGACTGTTCTCAGATTGCGCTGCGACCGCCGTCGACGGCGTAGATTGCGCCGGTGACCCAGTTCGCCTCGTCGCTTGCGAGGAACAGCGCAAGATTTGCGACGTCGTCCGGAACTCCGAGTCGTTGCAGCGGAAAACGTTTCGCCACTTCGGCATCCTTGATGGAGTGGTTGTTGTCGGCGGGAGCGTCGCCGCGCTCTTCCCGTGAGCGGTAGACCAGGGGAGTGGGGATGGTCCCCGGGCAAATTGCGTTCACGCGTACACCATTCGGCCCATACGTGGCTGCCATCTGCTTGGTCATCGCGATGACGCCGCCCTTGGCTGCGGTGTACGGGAAGATACCGTTGATCCCTACCAGTCCGCCCATGCTGGCTTGGTTGATGATGACACCTTCGCCGCGTTCGATCATGTGTGGCAGAGCGTATTTCGCCGAGAGCCACACGCCTTTGAGGTTGATGTCGATGACTTTGTCCCACAGATCCTCGGTGATGTCTGCGGCGTTACCCGTACCGGCAATGCCGGCATTGGCGAACAGGATGTCGATCCGGCCGAGTTGATCGATTGTGTCCGCGATCATCTTCTCGGAATCGGCAGCGGAGGACACGTCGGCCGCGAGAGCGATTGCCCGTGTTCCCTGGTCGGCGATTTCGCGAGCAACTTCTTGTGCTGCAGACAGATTCAGGTCGACACACGCAACTTCTGCGCCCTCCTGTGCGAAGCGCAGCGCGGTGGCTCGGCCGAGCCCCGAGCCTGCCCCGGTGATCAAGGCAGTCTTTCCGGCCAAACGTCCAGTGGTACTCATCGACGGTTCCTTTCAGGCGTGTTATAGATTGATGATAATCAATCTATACAATCCGTTGACACGTGCGGGCACTGTGAGGAGTATTGCGAGTATGACATCAGGTACTGCAGTCAGTCCGGAAGATTTCGTAGACATCCTGAGACAGACACGTGAGTTCATCCGCAAGGGCGTTGTTCCGCGTGAGCAGGAGATCGCGGACACCGACAGTATTCCCGAGGACATCCGCAAAAATGCTGCTGCGATGGGCCTTTTCGGATATGCCATACCTCAGGAATGGGGTGGACTGGGACTGGATCTGACGCAGGATGTCGAACTGGCAATGGAATTCGGCTACACCTCGCTGTCCCTGCGATCCATGTTCGGCACCAACAACGGCATCGCAGGCCAGGTGCTGGTCAATTTCGGCACGGACGAGCAGAAGCAACAGTGGCTCGAGGGCATTGCCTCCGGAGATGTCGTGGCCTCCTTTGCGCTCACAGAACCCGGAGCGGGTTCCAATCCGGCAGGTCTCCGAACCAAAGCGGTACGTGAGGGTGAGGATTGGGTCATTTCGGGTGAGAAACGATTCATCACGAACGCGCCACTCGCCGACCTGTTCGTCGTGTTCGCCCGCACGCGTCCGGCGGACGAGAACGGCACCGGTATTGCGGTGTTCCTGGTTCCAGCCGACACCGAGGGTGTGCAGGTCGCCCCGAAGGACCGCAAGATGGGTCAGGAAGGCGCCTGGACGGCGGACGTCCACTTCACCGACGTGCGAGTCCCGAACTCTGCTCTGGTAGGCGGCTCCGAGGATGTGGGCTACCGCGCGGCGATGACCTCGCTCGCCCGCGGTCGCGTGCACATTGCTGCGCTGTCTGTCGGTTCCGCGCAGCGTGCCCTCGACGAAGCGGTGTCCTATGCCGCGACGGCAATGCAGGGTGGCACCGCGATCGGTGACTTCCAATTGGTGCAGGCAATGATTGCCGACATCGCTACGGGTGTGATGGCCGGTCGTGCGATGGTTCGCGAGGTGGCCGCTCGCTACGTCTCCGGCGAAGACCGTCGGATCGGACCGTCGGCCGTGAAGCTCTTCTGCACCGAAATGGTCGGAAAGGCAGCTGATCTCGCTGTGCAGATCCACGGTGGCACCGGGTACATGCGCGAAGTGCCCGTGGAACGTATTTACCGCGATGTGCGACTGCTGCGCCTGTACGAGGGCACCAGCGAGGTCCAGCGACTCATCATCGGCGGGGGTCTGGTCAACCAGGCCAAGAAGGCCGCAGCCGGCGGGACGGGGCGCTGATCATGTCGGATTCCGCAGCTTCCGCAGGTTTGCCGCTCGACGGAATCACCGTCGTAAGCCTCGAGCAGGCCGTCGCGGCTCCGATCGCCAGTCGTCACCTCGCCGATCTGGGCGCGCGTGTGATCAAGGTCGAACGGATCGGGGAAGGTGACTTCGCGCGCAACTACGACGCCGCTGTGCATGGCCTGGCCTCGCATTTCGTATGGCTGAACCGCAACAAGGAATCGATCTGTGTCGACCTCAAATCAGAGCAGGGGCGCGCGGCGATTATCGATCTGATCGCGACGGCAGACGTCTTCATCCAGAACTTCGCACCCGGCGCCGCGGAACGTCTCGGACTCGGTGCGCAAGCGCTGCGCAGCAATCATCCGGAACTGATTGTCGTGAACATGACCGGCTACGGTACGGCGGGCCCGCTCAAG
Source organism: Rhodococcus sp. ACPA4 (assembly GCF_002300185.1). Taxonomy (NCBI): domain Bacteria; kingdom Bacillati; phylum Actinomycetota; class Actinomycetes; order Mycobacteriales; family Nocardiaceae; genus Rhodococcus; species Rhodococcus sp. ACPA4. The sequence continues at coordinate 3,773,833 of NZ_NSDY01000001.1, read as the reverse complement.
GATCGCAAGGCCTACGACATGCTCGTGCAGGCGGAGACCGGATTGTGTTCGATTACCGGAACACCTGAAACTGCAACCAAGACAGGTGTTCCCGCATCCGACATTGCGGCAGGACTGTACGCGTTGACGTCCGTTCAGGCCGCACTGTTCCGCCGCGAGCGCACTGGCGCGGGTGCCACGATCGACGTCGCGATGTTCGACGCGACAGTCGAGTGGCTGGGGCATCCGATGTACATGCAGATGTATCAGGACACGCAGATCAAACGAATGGGTCTGAGTCACGCCTCGATCGCGCCGTACGACGCGTATCCGACGCTCGACGGGCAGATCCTGATCGGCGTGCAGAACGATCGAGGGTGGAGGCAATTGGTCACCGAGGTGTTCGGTCGGCCCGATCTCGCCGACCACCCGCGGTTCGCCACGAATATCCTTCGGGTCCAGCACCGCGGTGAAGTTGATGCGCTGGTGGCCGAGCTGACCCGGGAGTTCAAGACAGCGGACTTGGATGACAAGTTGGCGCAGGCAGGCGTTCCCGCGGCGCAGCTCAACGACATGAAAGCGCTTCTGGCGCACCCGCAGCTCGAGGCCCGGGATCGATGGCGAGAGGTTGGCACCGAGGCCGGTCCCATTCGCGGAGTGCTTCCTCCGATGACCTTCGAAGACGTGGAGATGCGGATGGATGCCGTGCCGGCTCTCGGCCAGCAGACGGACGCCATTCTCGGCTCGTTGGGACGCTCTGCCGAGCAGATCGAGTCGATGCGCACGTCGGGCATCGTGCAATAGCTACAGGACCCATCGTGATCGATTGCCCGAAAAACATTACAGACGAATGGAGTTGGCATGGGATTGTTGAGCGGAAAGGTCGCCGTGGTTACCGGTGGCGCGCAGGGGATCGGACTCGAGATTGCCCGCACCTTTGTCGCCGAGGGAGCCAAGGTTGTCATCGGGGACATCAACTGTGAAGTCGGAGCAGGAGCGGTGGCAGAACTCGGCGGCGAGACTGTCGCGCGGTTCGCGTCCTGCGACGTACGAGACAGTGCGCAGGTCGAATCGATGATCGATCTGGCCGAATCGGCCTTCGGCCCACTTGACGTGCTCGTGAACAATGCCGGCATGACCCGCGACGCGACGATGCGGAAGATGACCGAGCAGGATTTCGACGACGTGATTGCCGTGCATCTCAAGGGAGCGTGGAACGGCACCCGGGCTGCGGCTGCACGTATGCGTGAGCGTGAGAGCGGCGCAATCATCAACATCTCGTCGATATCCGGAAAAGTGGGTTTGCTCGGTCAGACGAACTACTCCGCGGCCAAAGCCGGGATTGTCGGTCTGACAAAAGCGGCGGCAAAGGAAGTGGCGTTCAAGAACGTTCGTGTCAACGCCGTGCAGCCAGGCTTGGTCCGGACCGCCATGACCGAGGCAATGCCCGAGCGGATCTGGCAGCAGAAGTTGGATGAGATCCCGATGGCCCGCGCCGCGGAACCGAACGAAGTTGCGTCGGTGGTGCTGTTCTTGGCGAGCGACATGTCCAGCTACATGACGGGGGCCGTGCTCGAAGTGACCGGCGGACGCCATATGTGAATTCACTGGGTAGCGCAAGTCGAACGTGCTGATTTCCGACGTTGATCATCAATTACCTGGATTGCATTGTGATGCGGCCACCGGATGAGGTAAACATAGTCAGGAATTGCCATTCTCGAACTCCTGCTCGGGAAATCATGGCTGGTGGAGGTGTGTGGAGTGGTACGGGCAACGTTGCGTCCGCAGAAGACTGCGATGCTTGTCGCACAGCGGATCGTTGAAGATATCAACCGGCGCGGTAACAAGGTCGGTGATCGGCTGCCGCCTGAGCGAGTGATGCTCGAGGAGTACGAGGTAGGGCGAGGCACACTCCGGGAATCGTTGAGATTCCTGGAGTTACAAGGCGTGCTTGCGCTCAAACCGGGGCCTGGTGGTGGCCCGATCGTTCAGCAGCCGGACAGTACTGCCCTCGCGACGGCGATCACGCTCCTGCTTCAATTCGAAAGCGCCCCGTTCCGGACTGTGGTCGAGGCCCGAACCGCGCTCGAGCCGATGATGGCCAAGCTTGCGGCAGAACGGATCAGCGAAGAACAATTGGCAGAGCTCAAACACTGTGTCGAACATCAGCGCGCAAATCTCGACGACGAGCAGATCTTCGTGGAGATGAGCCGGGTGTTCCACGACACAATTGCCCAAGGCTCGGGAAACGTTCTCTTTGCCTACCTCATTCATGCTTTGCTCGACATGCTCGACGGAACGGTCATGGGCATGGAGTACCCGATGCGTAGCCGAGTCGCGACCTGCGACATTCACGAGAAGATCTATCTCGCGGTTGCAGACGGCGACCCCGCTGCGGCGTTGACGGCTATGGAAGAGCACATTGCCGGTATCTGGCGTTACGAGCTCAAGCATTACCCGGAGTTGCTCGATACTCCGATCGCATGGGGTGGAACCGACTGATGCGCTAACACGCAAAGTTTTTCGTACGTCGATATCTACGCACCGAGTGCCGGTTCGCCTGTGATGGGCGAACCGGCACTCGGCTTCGGTTGCTGTCTCGAGCTCAGTTGCGTAAACCGCGCCATGCTGTGGTTCCACCGTCGACGGGAAGGATGACCCCGGTGAGGAAGGATGCCGCGTCGGAAGCCAAGAAGGCCACGACCTTTGCGACCTCGTCGGATGTGCCGAAGCGGGGAATCAAGTGTGCCCCGGTCATCCGTTGCAGTTGAGCGTCGTAGTCTGGCGCTGACGCGAGGAACGCATCGCTCATCGGGGTAGCGATGGAACCAGGGCAGAAGGCATTGCATCGAATCTCGGGTGACAAGGCGATTGCGGTGGTACGAGTCAACTGAATGACAGCGGCCTTGCTCGACGGGTATGCGGTCGACACGTATCCGACCATGCCTGCGACCGATGCGGCATTGATCACCGAGGGGCCGCGACCGGATGTGCGCAGGTGAGGTGCTGCGAACTTGGTTGCCAGCCAGATGGACTTGACGTTGATGGAAAACACCTTGTCCCACACGTCTTCCGGGAGATCCTCGAAGCTGGTGTCTGTCGTGAAGGCACCTTCCATGACGCCCGCGTTGTTGATCAAGGTGTCGAGACCGCCGCCACCGGCAACGGCCTGCTCGATCATCGCCCGGATCTCGTCGGAATTCGCGAGGTCTACAGCAATAGCTTGTGCGCCGATGCCGAGTTTTCGGATCTCGGCTGCAGCTTCCTGTGCCCCCTCGACATTGCGGTCGGCGACACTGACATATTCGGCGCCCTGCCGCGCTGCCTCCAGGGCGATCTCGCGGCCCATACCCTGTGCGGCCCCGGTGACCAGAATGCGCTTTCCGTCCAACATGGTTTTTCTCCTTCAGATTGCGTAGAGCGAGGATGCTGCAAGATTCGTGACAGGTGAAGCTAGGTTCTGCGGCCGGCTTCGAGCACGGTGACGGACTGGTCGTATTTGCCAGTGGCAAAGGGGGATTGGCCGATCGCGCCCGTCATTCCAGCGTCCACCGGCAGCGTGACGCCGGTGACGAATGCCGCGGCGTCGCTGGCCAGATACAACACGGCTGCTGCAACGTCTGCGGGGAGTAACGGCCGACTCATCAGAGCAGTGTCGTTCATCGTCTCGAGTGCCTGATCGAGGTGATCGGGTCCGCCAGCCACGAGGCTGGCCGTCATCGGTGAGACGACGGCACCCGGCACGACGGTATTGACCCGGATATTGAACGGCCGGAGCTCCGCGGCTACGGAATTGGAAATCCCGATGACAGCGGCCTTGGTGGCGCTGTACACGTGCGGTCCGACCCCGCCCAGCATTCCGGCCGGACTCGAGGTGGAGATGATGACCCCACGCCGTCGCGGCTTCATGACGCGCGCCGCGTGCTTCATGCCGGAAATGACACTTCGGAGATTGATCGCGATCGTCCGGTCGGCGTCGTCGATGCATGTGCTGTCGATCGGGCCGAGAGTTCCCATCACGCCGGCATTGTTGAACATGATGTCGAGCTGACCGAACCGCGATACAGCGGCATCTACAGCGGCAGCGACGTCGGACTCCGCGGAGACGTCCGTTTCGAGAAAGATTGCCTTGTTGCCGAGTTCGGCGGCCAGTAGTTGTCCAGGCGCTACCTGGATGTCGGCTATGACCACCGACGCACCCTCCGCATGCAGCTCGCGCACCGCGGCCTCGCCGATACCGCTCGCACCTCCGGTGACCACTGCTACTCGGCCGATAAAGCGGTCGCCCATCGTGTTCCTCTCGCCGCCGTGGCCGTCGCGCGTGTGATCGAGAAATTGCGTCGTAGTCGATGCGTCGACAGACCAGGATTTATTTGATAACTATTAACATAATCTAGGGCGCGGGTGCCACGCCGGACAAACCAAGAGATTGGATGACGTGATGACGGAAAACGACATGGTGGCCCGGTTGAACGATGTGGAGGCTCGGCTGCGCCGACTCGAAGACTGCGCTGCGGCAACAGGATTGATGCACCGATATGCGGCTGCATTGGACAATCCGGTGCCGGAACTCGTCGCCGGCCTGTTCACTGCGGATGGCGTCCTGCGTACCGGTCGCGGAGAACACAAGGGGCGCGGTGCGATTGCCGATTTCTATCGCAGCGTGCCCATGTTCGATCCCACGGAGAAGCGGCACTTCATCGCGCTACCGAAGGTGGCCTGGATCGGCGACGGCGTGGTCGAGATCGAGGCGTACTTCACGTACATCGGAAGAGGCGATGATGCGTCCACGCTTGGATGGGGGCTCTATCGCGACACGATTGTGGTGGACGCGGGAGCGGCGCTGTTCGGATCGAAGGAGATCGACGTACATTTCGGCGGCGATCTGAACCAGGGGTGGCCGCGCCGACCCGCACGGTAACCGGTGCGACGCTGCGCCCGCTTCCGGTGGTTTCCGCACGGGCGCAGCACTTCTACGCGTCTTACGGAACGCGGGGGTCCGCTCGGCGGGTCGGCGGGGCGTTCTTCCAGTCCGGAAGCCCGAGCTCGGGCGTTCCGATCGGGGAGGCGCCGCCGGAGAGTACGGTCCACTGTGCGTGGTTGAGCTGGTGAATGGTGAAGCAGGCATCGAGGGCAGTCGAGAAGCCCATCGCGTCGACCGATTGATTGACGGATTCCTTGACCAGTAGTGCGGCCATCGTGGGTACCTTGGCGATGCGGCGAGCGAATTCTTCTGTACGCTCGGAAATTACGTCGGCACTGAAGATCTTGGTGACCATACCGAGGGCCAGTGCATCCTCCGCATTGATCGAATCGCCGGTCAGTAGAAGCTCTTTTGCCTTGCGCGGACCGAATTCCCAGGGGTGGCCGAAGTATTCGACCCCGCACATGCCCAATCGAGTTGCCACGACATCGGCGAACTCGGTGCCTTCCGCAGCGACGATGAAGTCGCAGGACCACGCAAGCATCAGGGCAGCCGAGAACACGTTGCCGTGAACCTGTGCAATGGTGATCTTGCGGAGGTTGCGCCAGCGGCGGGTGTTCTCGTAGTAGTAGTGCCATTCCTGGTGCAGTCGCGGCTCCAGGCCTTCCTTGGTGGCACCGTTGCACTGAAAGCTGAAGTGCTGGTCCGGCCCCGGATTGCGTTCGGCATTGGCTTCCGAGGATCCGAGATCGTGACCGGAGGAAAATGCCGGGCCTTCGCCGCTGAGAATGACCACCCGGACGGTGTCGTCGGCTTCGGCGCGCGAGAAAGCCTCACCGAGTTCGACCAGCAGGCCACGGTTTTGGGCATTTCGCGTGCGCGGGCGGTCGAGGGAGATCCGTGCAATGGTTCCGTCGTCGATCGTCTTGTACGTGATGAACTTGTAGTCGCTCATGTGAGGTCCTTTCGGGTGTGCTCGGGAATGTCGGGTCAGGCGCTCAGCGGACGGTGTGCGACAAGACGATGCTCAAACCCTGCTCGATCAGAGATTCTGCGGTCCGGTGCAGTCGCTCGCCCACGTCCGCGGCGGCCTTGCCCGCGCAGGAGCGGGCGTACGTGCCTTCGAGGAGAATGCCCAGGCGGTAGCAGGCCAACGCTTGGTACCAGTCGACATTGCTCAGGTCGCGAGCGCTTCCCTGCGAATATTGCGCGATCAGTTCGTCGCGTGTGGGTAGTCCGGGGAGGGACTTGGCCAGCCCGACCGTACGACGTTCGGTTTCGTTGGGCCACGTTGCAAGGAGGTGTCCGAGGTCGAGGAGAGGGTCGCCGATCGTCGCCAGTTCCCAGTCGATGATCGCTGCGACTTTCGGGGCGTCGAGTCGGAACATGACGTTGCCGAAATGGAAGTCACCGTGGATAAGTCCGGGTTGCCAGTCGGTCGGAACGTTGCTTTGGAGCCAGGCGCCGAGCCTGTCGATGTCGGGCAAAGCAGCAGATCCCGGCCATCCCTCGAGTTCGGCATACGAATCGAGCTGCTTGCGCCACTTGGGCACCTGGCGTTCGAGCCATCCGTCGGCGCGGCCGAGGGACGACACACCCGCCGTATCGGGATCAACTCGACCCAGTGCGGCCAGGGCATCGATCATCGACAAGCCCAGGGCGTGTTGATGATCGAGCGAATTCACGAGATCGTCCGGCACCTCTGAAGTAGCCGTGAAGCCGGTAACAGCCTCCATGATGAAGAACTGGCACCCGAGGACATCGTGGTCGTCGCACGATGCGATCAGACGCGGATGCGGGACGTCGCTGTTTGCCAGCCCGGCCAACACGACTGCTTCACGTCGCATTGTCTCGTCGCTGTTCGTGCGCTTGTGCAGTGGTGGTCGACGGAATACGAGATCCTGCCCGCCGCGAGAGAATCGAATGAGGATGTTCTGCGTGCCGCCGGCAAGTTCGACAACGTCGGTCACGGGACCTGTCCCGATTCCGTTCTCGTCCATCCAGGTAGTCAGACGGTCCATGTCCACCACGCTCGGGTTGTCCACCCAGCTCACCTCTGTTCGGTCATCGAATTGCCGCAGGGCGGCACGTGTCGTCGAGTATTCGTAACACTACACATAGATACTAACCATTGTCATGATTTACTTCACATTTCAGGTGGTGTCACTCCGTCGACCTGCGGCTTGCCAATGTCGAGTGTGAAGTGGCACCATCGGCAGATTCAATGTGACTATTATCATCAATAGCGTAGGGTGACGTTCCGGAGGTGGACTGGTGAGTGGCAAAACGAACGTCGCTGTTGTCGGTGTGGGTGAATCGGAGTTCGGCCGGGGGCTGAACTGTTCGGTGGACGCACTGGTTATCGAAGCTAGTCGCGCGGCCATGTGCGACGCGGGATTGACGGCGCGCGATATCGACGGAGTCATACCGGCGGGCTCGGCATTCAATGCCGACGAGATTGCAACCGCATTGGGCGTAGATCGAAAATTCACCGCGTCGCCCGGCATTCCCGCTGGCGCGGGACCTCTCGCGGCCGTCGCGCTGGCCCGAACCGTCATTGAGGCAGGACAAGCCGAGACCGTTCTCGTCTACTACGGCTACATGGGATCGAAACCCGGTGGCCCGTACGGCTATCACGCACGCGATCCGATCAAGGCCAGCTTGGAAATGCCGTTCGGTTGGTACGGTCAGCCCACGTACTTTGCGGCATGGGCGCAGCGATACTGCCACGAGTACGGAGTTGCACCAGAGGATCTCGGATCGATTGCTCGTTCCAACCGGTCGTGGGCGCAGATCACGCCGGGGGCGCAGAAGCGCACGCCGATGTCGCAGGACGACTATCTGGCCAGTCCGATGGTCGCATCGCCTCTCCGTGTCGCTGACTGCTGTCTGATTACGGACGGTGCGGGGGCAGTCATCGTCACGGCGCTCGAGCGAGCCCGCGATCTGCCCAACCCGCCGGCCCTGATCGCCGGCGTGGGAGTTACGTCGGTGGAGTCGACCATGACCAGTTTCTTCACGCAGAAGGCGGACATGCTCTCGTTCGGCTCCGCTCGCTCCGGGCCGATCGCCTTCGCGGACGCGGGTCTATCGGTGTCGGATATCGACGTAGCCGAGATATACGACTGCTTCAGTATTTCGCAGGCGATTCAGATCGAGGATCTCGGATTCTGTAGCCGTGGTGAGGGGTTCGCCTTTACTGCCGAAGGAAATACTGCACCAGGCGGGGCGATGCCGGTCAATACGAACGGCGGGCACATGTCGTACGCCTACATTCCAGGCATCGTGCATGTGATCGAAGCGGTCAGACAACTTCGCGGGTCCCGAGGACAAGCACAGGTCGCCGGGGCGGAGACAGCACTGGTTGCCGCGCTCGGCGGTCCGGAGCACGCGACGCTCATCTTCGCGAAGGATCACTGACATGACTGAGATCTCTGTGCATGACGCGGTAGTCGGTATTCCCAATTTTCCTCCGCCCCAAGATGTTCCCGAACTGAACGGCTTTTGGAATGCGGTCGAGCGAGGCTGCATCGCTCTTCCGGCCTGCCCGACGTGCGGTGCGTGGCAGTGGTACCCCTTGGCTGGTCGACCATGCGGTCATCCTGGTGAACTCGAATGGCGCGACCTGAGTGGTCACGGCACGATCTTTACTTTCACGCGGGTCGAACGCTCATTTTTGCCTACGGGTAGCAACCCGCCGTATACCGTCGCCCTTGTCGAACTGGACGAGGCTCCGGGAGTTCGGCTGGTCACCGTCCTGGTCGGCCCCGGCAGTGTGGACCCCGTCATCGGATCTCGGGTCACTCTCTCGCCCACTGAGTTCGAGACTCACACCCTGCCGACATTCTCCTTGGATTCTCGCTGATTCATCCCAAGACCTTTTCGAACATCACCAGAAAGTGCGGGTAAATTGTATGAGACTTTCACTGCGCTACGACATGCGCGCTCCCTCGATCGGGGCGCCCGCCGCCGAGCTGTACAAGGCGGCGATTGACCAATGTGACTGGGCGGACAAGCTCGGCTTCGAGACTGTGTTTCTTGCCGAGCACCACGGCGCCGAGGACGGCTACTGCGCCTCACCGCTGATTCAGGGCTCAGCCATCGCTGCTCGCACCGAACGGATGAAGATTCACTTCTCCGCACTCGTTGCAGTGCTGCACAATCCGTTGCGGTTGGCGGAGGATCTGGCGACCCTTGACATCATCAGTGCTGGGCGAATCGAGATGACGATGGGAATCGGGTACCGGGACAGCGAGTACGCGATGTTCGAGATCCCTCGCGCACGACGAGTAAAGATCCTCGAGGAAACGATCGGAATCCTCGAGAAGGCATGGACGGGAGAGCCCTTCGAATATCGCGGCATGACCGTCCGTGTGCGTCCGACTCCGGTCCAGACTCCCCGTCCACCGATCTACATCGGTGGTTCCGCTGAGGCATCCGCGCGACGCGCTGCCAAGCTGGGAGACAACTACATGCCTGCCGGCGACAAGGACGGCTTGTACGCAATCTACAACGAGGAACGCCGCAAGCTGGGGTTACCGATTCCGCCGCGGCCGCCGAACCCCGGCCCACTGTTCCTTTTCGTCACCGATGATCCGGACCGGGATTGGCCGATTCTGGCCCCGCACCTTCTGTACACGACGAACTCGAATGCACAGTGGGCCAAGGAACGTGGCGTCGGCACGACCACCTACCCGTTTGTCGAGAGCATTGGCGAACTGAAGAAGCAGAAGCACTTTGTCGTGGTAACACCGGAGCAATGCATCGATCTGTGCGTCCAGCGTGGTCTCGATTCGGAATTGATGTTCCAGCCGTTGATGGGTGGGTTGGCGCCCGAGCACGGCTGGCGAAGCCTGGAACTCTTCGAGTCCAAGGTGCTGCCGACGCTGGAAGAGTTGGGCTACAGAAAGCCCTCGCAGCGCGCGAGCTGACCCACGTCCCTTTCTGCTCTTGACACAACCGCCCCTATCAATGATGATAATCATTACAGTGGCGCACGTCACGAACTGGCCAAGTGGATCGAGACGCCCGCCGTCCCTTCCTTGCTGCTCTCTCAGTGAATCCTTCTGTGATCGAAAAGATTTCAGCGGGGAAGCAGTGGTGCCTCGAGTAGAAGCGACGGCGTGCATCGGATCGATACAGAGTGAGGACCTCGATGAACAAAGTCCAGGGTTGCCCCGTCAGTCACAACCGATACGCCGAGAACTCCGAAATCTACGGACATTACGCACTTCTCGATGCGGAGCGTGATGCTGCCAGGTTCCATTTCAACGACACGAACCAAAATGGATTCTGGATGCTTACTCGGTACCAGGACGTGCTGGAGGGCTTTCAGAAGCACCAGGAGTGGACAACCGAGTCGCGTTCGGCGCTCTACCCGGATACGACGCTGCGCCTGTTGCCCCAGGACCTCAACGGCGACGAGCACACCAAGTTGAGAAAGGTCATCAATCCGTTCTTTGCGCCGGCCGCCGTCAAGCGGATGGAAGAACTTGCCCATGCGCGCGCCGTCGAACTGATCGAAGAGCTTCGGCCGCAGGGGAAGTGTAACTTCGTCGCGGAGTTCGCGATTCGATATCCGACGGATATCTTTCTGACGCTGTTGGGCCTTCCGGTCAGCGACGGTGAGTTCTTTGTCCCGTGGAGCGAAGACATGCTCAATGCCATGTTGGCGGGCTACGGACCGGAGGTCGACGAACCCAAGAACAAGATCCTGGCATATTTCGACGAGGCAGTGAACGAGCGTCGCAATAACCCGCGCGATTCCAAGGAAGACCTACTCACCCGGTTGGTCCAAGCGCAGATCGACGACGACGAGATCACTCACGACGACATCCTTCTGATCTGCATGTCTCTGATGCTCGCCGGACTCGACACGACGCGGTCGGCGTTGGGGTACATTTACGCACACCTGGCCGAAAATTCCGAGGATCGCGCACTGATGGTCGAGGACCCGACGCTCTGTCGTAGTGCGGTCGAAGAGTTTATTCGCATGTACCCGTTGGTGATTCAGGCTGGCCGTAGAGTCCAGGTCGACACCGAGTTTCACGGTCTCGAATTGTCGGAGCGGGATGTCGTCTGGTTAGGTGTTGGTTCCGCCAACCGTGATCCGGAGAAGTTTCCCGACCCGGACAAGTTCATCTTGGGTCGGCAAGGACTCAATCAGCACCTGGCCTTCGGGGCAGGGCCCCATCGTTGCATCGGAATGCACCTTGCCAGATTGGAATTGGCGGTTGTGCTCGAAGAGTGGCACAAGCTGATCCCCGAATACAGGTTGGCGGAGGGCGCCGAGTTGACCGAGCGTGGTGCCCAACTGACCTTGACCGCACTACCTTTGGAATGGGACGTCTGACATGTACTTGACCATCGACAAAAGTAAGTGCATGGGACACGGGCGTTGCTACGCCGAGGTTCCGACGTTGTTGTCGGACGACGAGGAAGGCTTTGTGGCAGAGGGTGGTACGACCTTCGAGGTCCCAGGCAATTTGCATGACGACGCGGTGGCCGCTGTGAATGCTTGTCCAGAGTTGGCAATTGCGCTCGTTCCCGAGCGGGCCCAGTAGCCCTCATACGTCCGGTGGACACCATGATCCGGTTGGAATTGCGTTCGGCGCCAACCGGATCACCTCCGTCTGGGGAAGGTGTGGGTCGAGATGTGGCTCGATCGGAAATTCCTGATCAGGTATTGACGTCACCCGATTCATGACTATGATTAATCACATAAGTGGGCCAGCGCTATGCGGTGATTCACATCTACTCGGAGGTTGAAGAATGCGTGCTCATCTGGCACGAATGTCGGGCGTCGCTCTGATCGGATTGTCGTTGGTTGCATGCGGGAGCAGTGGCGGCGAAACCGGCGACACTACCGACGGTTCGCTCGCGAAGATCAATGTTTCCGTCACGCCGGGCACTGTGTGGGGTATCCCGATCGCAGTGGCGAAGTCGGAGGGTTTCTTCGACGCAGCCGGCGTCGACGTGACCGTCTCGCCCTCACCGTCGGGAATGGGCCACAATCAGCTGTTGGCAAGTGGTGTAGAGGACTTCGGTCCCTCCTCGCCGAGTCAAGCGCTTGCGGCAATTCAGCAGGGCCAGGATGCCGTCATATCCTGCGGCGGCAATTCGCAGACTCCGACGGCTATCGTCGCTCCGATCGGCAGTGGACTCCCGACGGCGGCTTCCGGTGCCACCAGCGCTGATGTCCTCGGGGCGCTCAAGGGTAAGACTCTCGGTATGCCCGCTGCTGCGGGTACCGGCACGTCAAACCTCATGGTGCAGACGCTTGCCGGTGTGGGTTTGAACGAAGGTGACTACACCCTCGTCAATATCGGTTCCGGCACTACGGCTCAGGCCGCACTGATTTCCAAGCAGGTGGATGCTGCCATGGCGGCAACTCCGACGGCCGAGACCGTCGTCGGCAACGGCGATGCGATCGAACTGACGTATCTGTCCGACGACATGGAGAACTACCAGATGATCGGTGGTGTGTGGCAGAGCCGGCGCTCGTGGGTCGAACAGAACCCGAAGGCGGAGAGTGGATTCTGCGCGGCCATGGCGGATGCGTACGAGTTCCTACAGGATCCGGCAAACAAGGATGCGGTGAACGACTACGTCATCGAAGCGGTCGGCACCAACACCTCCGCATCGGCAGTCGACCAGATCCGGGAGAACTTCTCGGTATTGACCGCTGAGCTTCCCGAAGCGGAGATGCAGAAGACCATCGACGGTCTCACGTCACTCGGCGTGCTCGAGGCCGAGCCGAAAGTTACCTTCGAACAAGCAGTGCTGGTAAGCAAGTAAACCTTCGATACTCTCTTGCGAAACAACAACATTCGCCGTGAGGAGAGATCGAGCGTCAAACGTCAATGCGTGTGAGTGCACACGTCCGTCGAGCGTCGGCGGATTCGGAACCCGAAGTGGATCGAGAATGAGATGACAGATCTGTACAGCAGGCCAGCTGGTGCCACCGCGGCCGAGGGCAAGCACGCCAAGTCCCCGCGCGAGTCCATTCTCAGCTTCGAGAATGTGTCGCAGGTTTACGGAGGCTCAGGCGGTACGGCCGAGTTCGTTGCATTGGACAACGTCAGCTTCGAGGTTCCGGCAGGGCAGTTCATCGCGATTGTGGGAGCCAGCGGTTGCGGCAAAACCACTCTGCTGAACATGGCGGCGGGGTTGGCGCAGCCCACTGGTGGAAAGGTATTCCTCTCGGGGAGTACACCCAAGTCTCCCAATTTTGATCTCGGATACATGTTCGCTCGGGATTCGCTCCTGCCTTGGCGCACCGCACGCAAGAACGTGTCACTTCCGTTGGAAGCCCGCAATGTTCCTGCGGCACAGCGTAAAGAGCGTGCGGACGAGATGCTTGCGATGGTGGGTCTGGCAGGCAAGGAGAAGCAGTTTCCGTCCCAGCTGTCGCAGGGCATGCGTCAGCGCGTGGCGATTGCGCGGACAATGGCATCCGATCCCACGATGTTGCTGATGGACGAACCGTTTGCGGCACTTGATGCGCGGACGCGGCTGCACATGCAGGGCGAGTTCCTGCGTATCTGGGAAAACGATCTCGACGAAAACGGCGACACCAAGCGAACCGTTTTCCTTGTCACTCATGACCTGCAGGAAGCGACAGTGCTTGCTGACCGTGTCATCGTGATGCTTCCGAGTCCTGGGCGCATCGCCACGGATCTTCTTATCGATCTTCCGCGCCCGCGAGCGCATCTGATCGACGAAATTATCTTCACCGAGCGGTTCCGTGAGTTGCAGCATGAACTCTTCACTCAACTCGAAGGCGCGGTCGGGCGTAGTGAAACACCCACAGGCTAACGGGCGACTCACAGCCCGCATCGGCGAGACAGATCGGAAAAGCGAATGAGCACACAGTTGGAAACCACAGTGACTGCGGTACCTGCAACGCGTAGTCCTGCTGCGCCGGTGGCCAAGTCGAAACGGTCCTGGAGGCCGTCGAATTTCACGGCCGGTATTCTTGCCACCCAACTCGTCATTGTCATCGGCTTCCTGGTGCTGTGGGAAGTCGCAGTCAACAAAGGTTGGGCGAACGCGCTGTTCGTCAGTCAGCCGAGCGCGGTGTGGGGCGCATTGATCGACTACGTGACATCGAAACAGATGCGCGTCTCGGCGGGTGCGACTCTGACAGCAGTCGTCCAGTCGTTTGTCATCGGTTCCGTATCCGGAATCGTTGTCGGTTGCCTGATCGGGACCAACGAATTTCTGGATCGCGTGTTCAGTCCGTTCCTCGTGCCGCTCAACGCAGTTCCACGAATTGCATTGGCGCCGCTTTTTGTTGCCTGGTTCGGTCTGACCAACACCTCCAAAGTTGTGATGGGTGTGTCGATCGTGTTCTTCCTGCTCGTGGAGAACTCGCGGTCTGCGGTGAAAGGTGTCGACCGTGACCAGATGACCATGGCCAAAGTCGTCGGATTGAATCGACAGAAGCTGATGACCAAAGTTATTCTGCCTTCGGCGGTTCCGACTATTTTTGCCGGATTGCGGCTCGCGATCACCTACGCGATTCTGGGCGTGATCGCGAGTGAGATGATCGCTGCGAAGAACGGGTTGGGCCAAGACATCGTCCGGTACAGCAGTGAGTTCCAGATCGACTACGTCTTTGCGGTGTTGATCGTGCTGGTGACCATTGCGACGGTTGCCAGTGTCGGTTCGAGCAAGTTGGAGCGTTGGTTGCTTCGTTGGCAGGACTGAGCGCCAAGACAATGTCCAGGGCCGGTTCCCCCACTTCTTCGGGGGAGCCGGCCCTTGTCATACCTCGTTCGAAGCTGCTGAATTATGTTGAACCACTTGCTTATTCAGAAATCATGCTTATGATTAATGTCATACCTGGGCCACCTGTTCAGGTAACTGAAATTTGGAGGTTGGCGATGCGTGCAGGTTTTGTTCGTATGTCCACTGCAGCGTTGTTGGGTCTGTCCTTGGTTGCCTGTGGATCGAGCAGCGGCGACACCGGGGATACGACGGACGGTTCAGCGGCAAAGGTCAATGTGTCGATTACACCCGGAGGAATCTGGGGAATTCCGTTGGCGGCAGCGGAGCAGGAAGGCTACTTTGCCGACGCAAAACTCGACGTGACCGTCAGCCCGGCTCCGTCCGGAATGGGACACAACCAGCTCCTGGCGAGCGGCGTCGAGGATTTTGGTCCTTCTTCGCCGAGTCAGGCACTCGCCGCCGTGCAACAGGGACAGGACGCCGTAACGTCATGTGGCGGTTCGGGTCCGGTACCAACCTCGATCATTGCGCCGAAGGGCTCGAGCTTGCCTTCCTCGGCAACCGGGGCGAGCGCCGAGGACGTCCTGAAGTCGCTTCGGGGCAAGACATTAGGTATGCCCGCGGCCGCGGGCACCGGAACATCGAACCTGATGGTGCAGACACTGGCCTCCTTCGGGTTGAACGACGGCGACTACACGTTGGTCAACATCGGTTCCGGCAGTACCGCCCAGGCAGCACTTATTGCCGGCCAGGTTGACGCGGCGATGGCCGTAACGCCGACGTCGGAGACGCTGGTAGCCAAGGGTGATGCGATCGAGCTGGCAGAGCTGTCAGGTGAACTCCCCAACTACCAACTCCTGGGCGCATTCTGGCAGAGTCGACGCACGTGGGTCGAGGCGAACCCGCAGACGTCGGCATCTTTCTGTGCGGCGATGGACAAGGCATACGACTACATGAACGATCCGGCAAATGCCGAAGCAGTGAACAAGCTGATCGTCGAGGCTGTGGGCAAGGACGTTCCGGCCGACGCGGTCGATCGGATTCGTGAAAACTTCTCGGTGCTGGACGCGGCCATCTCTCCGGGGGATTTCCAGCGAACGGTGGACGCCCTCACGGCGGTCAATGTGCTCCAGCCGGCACCCGAGGTGACCTACGATCAGGCAATTCTCATCAAGTAGGGCCGACTGCAGGTCTGCCCTCAGTAAACCCGTCTACCAGCTATGACGGTGGCGAGTACTGACGGCAGCTGCGAGCGGGAGATCAGAACCAGATCGCCCGCTGCGCCGACTTCTACCCGGCGCGGTGGGCCGCCTGGATCCCCAGGACGGCCGAGATAGGCGTCCAGTGCGGTGTTGTAGTCGATTGTCTCCGCATCGCCCAGAACAGTGCCCGCGGGTGTCAACCGCGCCTGTGACGCTGCGATAACTGCCCACGGGTCGAGTGGTCCGTACGGTGCGTCGCTCGAAAACGCCACCGGAACAGATGCATCCAGCAAGGATCGGCAACGGTACAAATCCTGGTGGTCGATGGCAGCAACATGTTCGAGGTAGTCGTCACCGCGATCGGCAATGAACCCCGGCTGGGTTACGACAGCCAAACCGAGGCGGTTGATCTCGGAAATGGATTCGATCGGAATCAACGCCCCGTGTTCGATCCGATCACCAGGGATCGTGCCGATTTCGCCTAGTACGGAGAGCAAGATCAGCAGAGCTTCGCGGCTGACACTGTGTGCTGCAATCGCTCGCCCGATGGAGTGTGCGGACTCGATAACGGCGGCAAGCTGTTCGAGATCGGGAAGTCCGGAATCGGCAAGCACGATCTTGTACGGGCCGACGGTTGGTTCCGTCGACGGTAGTGAGACACCCAGTGGCACGCCGAGGAGATGAACCCGTTGTGGCAATTCTCCCGAAGACATTGCTGCGCAGATGGATTCGATGCTCTCCGGAGCGAGGTCCGGCGTTGCATCAGTTACCGCAGTGACGCCGAGTCGCGACAGTTCGGTCGCCACATCGCGTAACGGCGGTGGGGCATTTCCCGGAATCCGTGCTCGGAGCCAGGAATCTGCGCGCCACACTCGGCCGGTTGGTTTTCCGGCTGCATCGCGTTCGATACCGGGATGGTCAGCCGGTTCCAATCCGGCTGCAACGACGCCCGCTGTGTTGAGCACCCACATTGCGCCACTGCGATGTTGGATACGAACAGGTCGTGAGGCGTGAAGATGATCGAGGGCATCGCGATCGAGATCGCCCGCTACCGATTCGAAGTATCCGACACCTCGCACCCAGCCGTCGGAACCTGGTGAAACCTGTAGTGCGGCAGCTAGTTCTCCGGAGTTTCGGACCGCCGGCGGGCCACATTCCACGGAACTGCGTCGGGCAGCCAGCGCATGTAGGTGGATGTGGTGATCACACAGGCCGGGAATGATCTGATTGCCGTCGGCATCGAGGACGTCCTCGCCGTGGCGAGTCAGTCCGCGGCCGATCTCGGTGATCACGCCGCTCGTGATGCGAATGTCGAGGCTGTGACGGCCACCGACGGAACAATTGGTGATCAGCAGATGGTTCACGGGGCGACGATTCCGAGGCCGCGGAGAACGGCGTGTGTGTCAGAGCCGGAGGTGGACGCACTGCCGACGTACTGGCGTTTCTCCGGAATAGCCACAATGCACGATGGGGGCAACGGAGCATCGGTTCCGTGGGTGAGCGTCGACGCGACGAGGTCGGCCATCGAGAGGTCCCAGAGGTATCCTGCGCCGGTGGGCGTCTCCGACATGGCGAGGGCGGCTGCCATGAGTCCGCTCAGGGGATCGGCTATCGCGTCGCCGACAAATACGGGCGTACCTGAATTATCTTGTGCAACAAGACCACTTGATGCTGCGATGTCGTCACCAAATCCGATGCGAGCGGAGTTTCTTCCTGCCGCAGTGATGGAGATCCAGGTGGTACCGGATGCGGCCGCAGCTTCTGCGTCGAGCCCGAAGCCCGCGAGTGCGCGTGGCCGCGACGCCTCGATAACGATGTCTGCGCGTTCCACGAGCTGCGCCAGCGCCGACCTGTCGGGAGCGGCACTCGGATCGAGGACGACGGACTCGTGCCCGGCATGCAGTAGTTCGTAGAACTCGCTGTTACCGCGCCGTGCTCCGTCCGGCCTTGTCGGGGTCTCCACCTTGACGACCCGCGCGCCCGCGGCTCCGAGTAGGTGTGAGCACAGAGGACCCGCCCACAGTGCACTGAAGTCGACAACAAGCAGATCCTTGACCGATCGCCGGGTAGTGGGCGCGGGAACTGACGCAGTTGGGCGTGCGACCGGGGCAGCCGCCAACCCGAGTAGGGCTGCGCGCTCGGCCAACTCGGCTCCGGGGTGTTCGGCTAACCAGGCACTTACCGCCGGCCAGGGATCATCATCGATCTCCGCGGAGATCAGCGCACCGAGCAGAATCGGGTCGTCCGGTCGGGCACACGACACGGCTGCCCAGCCGTCCTGTGTAGGGAGGAGGCGGCAACTGCCTCCGAGAGAGATTGAACCGCTGCGGGTGAATCCGGTGAATGCCGCGCGTTCGGAAAGAAAGCGGGCTCCGTCTTCGTTGCCGTTGATGAATTCACCGAGGTGCCGTGCCAGGGTGGCGGCGTTTCCCGGGGGAATTCGGGGAGATTCGTCGGGCGAGCCGGTGAGTGGCACTATCCCGCTGCCGAGCCAGTCGAGGACGCGGCGGTCCTCATCCGCGTCGTCGGGCCAGGCAAACATTCTCCGATGTTACACTCCGAAAAGTATTACCGGAAAAGGTATCCCGCGTGCAGAACTGCCGTCGGGTGCAGGAAGCCGAGCAATGATTCGGCGCTCGAGAAGGATGAAGATGGTCAACCAGATGCACGCGCTGTCGCCGCAGGACATTCTCGACGGCAGGATCGATCTTCCACTTCTTGCAGACGGTGGCGCACTTGATAATCCAGTGGTCGTGGTCGACCTGGACGAGGAGTTCTCAGAGGACGAAGCCCGTGCGGTGTCGGCAAAAGTCCTCAGGTCCGACCGTGTTGTTCTCGGGCGGTACACGGGCCGTACACCGGATGCCGCAACAAGAACACTGGCGCGGTCGCTCGACTCGACGGTGTCGACGGTATTGACCGAGAACGTCCGAGAGTTTGTGGGTGTCGAAGATCCCGACGCTGAACTGGCATCTGTCTTCGACCGCTTCCAAGAAAATCCTTATGCATCAGTTGTTGCATCGCAGGTTCTGCGGTTGGGTGAAAACCTGTCGATCCCAGCAGCGCTTGACGTGGAATCCCTGGCCTACTCGACGCTGTTGGGCACTCCGGACTTCAAGCGGTGGCTCACTGGTCGAGGACCACGGCCGCTGCCGCCCCCAGCTCCGCAGGAACCGGTGCTGATCGAGCGTCGAGATGCGTTGTTACACATCACGCTCAACCGCCCGGAACGTCGGAACGCTTACGGGGCGCAGGTGCGTGACGGGCTGGTCGCAGCATTACAGGTCGCCGTGATGGACCCCGGCATCGAGAAGGTGCTGCTCGACGGCGCTGGGCCGTCGTTCTCCGCGGGAGGTGATCTCGACGAGTTCGGCACCACTCCGGATCTGGCGATCGCGCATCTGATTCGAACCCGATCGGGAGCCGCGCGGCTGATGGCGCGCCTGTCCGATCGAATCGAGGTACAGGTTCACGGAAGTTGCGTGGGAGCGGGCATCGAGGTGCCGGCCTTTGCCGCCGATGTGTGTGCGCACCCGGATACGGTGTTCCGCCTGCCTGAGATCTCGATGGGCTTGATTCCGGGAGCGGGTGGCACTGTGTCCATCCCGCGCCGGATCGGGCGTTGGCGCTCCTACCACCTGTTTCTCTCCGGTGCTGCGATCAATACGGAGCGTGCGCTCGACTGGGGCCTGATCGATTCGATAGCGCCGATATAGGCATCGCCTTACCTTCGGTTCGTTTTCAAGTCTTTGACTCATAATGCTCGACCGGATTGACTTCGGAAGACGCATTAACGTGGAACGAGCAAGGTGAGTGGTGGGTATGCAGGTCGACGCGGACGACTTCGCCGATATCTTGGCGACGGCAAGGGAATTCATCCGGAAGGAAGTTGTCCCTCGTGAGCAGGAGATAGCCGATACCGATGCAATTCCGGAGGACATCCGGAAGAAGGCCGCCGATATCGGACTGTTCGGTTACGCCATTCCCCAGGAATGGGGTGGTCTGGGCCTCGACCTCACGCAAGACGTCGAACTCGCGATGGAGTTCGGGTACACGTCGCTTGCTCTGCGCTCGATGTTCGGCACCAACAACGGCATCGCCGGACAGGTACTCGTCGGCTTCGGCACCGATGAGCAGAAGGCGGAATGGCTCGAACGCATCGCGTCGGGTGAGGTAGTCGCGTCCTTCGCACTGACCGAACCGGGCGCGGGATCCAACCCCGCCGGCCTGCGGACCAAGGCAGTCCGCGCCGGGAGCGACTGGGTGATCAACGGCAACAAGCGGTTCATCACCAATGCCCCGACAGCGCAACTGTTTGTCGTGTTCGCACGCACGCGTCCGGCCGACTCCGACGGTCCCGGTATCGCTGTCTTCCTGGTCCCGGCCGATACCGAAGGTGTCACGGTGGGGCCGAAGGACAAGAAGATGGGTCAGGAAGGTGCCTGGACCTCCGAGGTCAGCTTCGACAACGTGCGCGTCCCTGCATCGGCCCTGGTCGGGGGCGACGAAGACACCGGATATCGCGCTGCCATGACTTCCTTGGCACGTGGACGCGTTCATATTGCCGCATTGTCGGTGGGAGCAGCCCAGCGAGCCCTCGACGAATCTGTCGCCTTTGCCACTGTCACGGAACAGGGTGGGACTGTGATCGGTGACTTCCAATTGGTCCAAGCGATGCTCGCAGATCAACAAGTAGGTGTGATGGCCGGTCGGGCAATGGTCCGTGAGGTTGCGGCGCGCTACGTCAGCGGCGAGGACCGTCGACTCGGACCGTCTGCGGCAAAGCTCTACTGCACCGAGATGGTCGGAAACGTAGCTGACCTCGCTGTCCAGATCCACGGTGGCAGCGGGTACATGCGGGGCGTTCCTGTCGAACGGATCTATCGGGAAGTGCGGTTGCTGCGCTTGTACGAGGGAACCAGTGAAATTCAGCGGTTGATACTCGGCGGCGGTCTTGTGTCGCAAGCGAAGAAGCAAGCGAAGTAATACAGCACGTACTTTCTTCAACTGACGAATGGAGTGGACATGGGACTGTTGGACGGCAAGGTGACAGTAGTGACCGGCGGCGCACAGGGTATCGGGTTCGAAATTGCCCGAACCTTTATCAAAGAAGGCGCCACCGTGGTGATCGGCGATATCAACGAGACTGTCGGCGTCGCTGCCGCAGCTGAGCTCGGTGGCGACTCCGTGGCGCGGTTCATCTCGTGCGACGTTCGCCATTCCGACCAGGTCGAGGCAATGCTCGATCTAGCTGAAAGCGCTTTCGGCCCAGTCGATGTCATGGTCAACAATGCCGGCATGACACGTGACGCGACAATGCGGAACATGACGGAGCAGGACTTCGACGACGTGATTGCCGTCCACCTCAAGGGTGCCTGGAACGGAACTCGCGCAGCCGCGGCCCGCATGCGTGAGCGTGAGACGGGATCGATCGTGAACATCTCGTCGATCTCAGGCAAGGTCGGCATGTTGGGTCAGACCAACTACTCGGCCGCCAAAGCCGGAATCGTCGGTCTCACGAAGGCTGCTGCCAAAGAGGTTGCGTTCAAGAATGTTCGGGTCAATGCCGTCCAGCCCGGACTGATTCGCACTGCGATGACCGAAGCGATGCCGGAGCGCGTCTGGAACAGCAAGCTGGCCGAAATTCCGATGGGTCGTGCCGCGGAACCGTCCGAGGTTGCGTCCGTGGTGGTGTTCCTCGCGAGTGATATGTCGAGCTACCTGACCGGTACCGTCCTGGAAATTACGGGCGGGCGCCACATCTGAGGCGCGTGCTTCAATTCAGGAATGGACTCTGACATGGGACAGTCGCATTCGGATCTCCCACTCGACGGGATTACCGTGGTGGCGTTGGAACAGGCCGTTGCGGCGCCGCTCGCCAGTCGGCATCTCGCGGACATGGGTGCTCGCGTGATCAAGATCGAGCGGGTGGGTGAGGGCGACTTCGCTCGTCACTACGACGACGCGGTGCGCGGTCAGGGCTCGCACTTCGTGTGGCTCAATCGTTCCAAGGAATCGATTGCCGTCGACGTCAAGTCGGAGTCCGGCCGTCGAGTCGTGCTCGATCTCATCGCGGAAGCCGACGTCTTCTTGCAGAACCTCGCCCCGGATGCTGCAGATCGACTGGGCTTCGGTGCGGACACGCTCCGAGCAGAGTTCCCTCGGCTCATCGTGATCAACATGTCGGGATACGGCAGCGCCGGACCACGTCGTGAGCGCAAGGCGTACGACATGTTGGTGCAGGCCGAGACCGGAATGATCTCGGTGACCGGAACACCCGAGACGGCTACGAAAACGGGTGTTCCGGTTTCCGACATCGCAGCCGGGATGTACGCGCTGACATCGATACTGGGTGCCTTGTTCCGTCGGGAGAGAACTGGCAAAGGCGCAACGGTCGACGTGTCGATGTTCGACGCGACCGTCGAGTGGCTCGGCCACCCGATGTACATGAAAATGTATGCGGACAAGCAGATTCCGCGAGTCGGGCTCGGGCATGCGGCCATCGTTCCGTACGATTCGTTCCCGACGTCGGATGGTGAGATCCTCATCGGAGTCCAGAATGAGCGCGGATGGCGGACGCTCATGGTTGACGTCTTCGGGCGGGAAGATCTGGTGGATCATCCGCGATATGCCACCAATATCGTCCGGGTCGAGAATCGAGCCGAGGTGGATGAGATGGTCGGATCACTCTCGCGGCTGTATTCGACCGCAGAACTGGATAAGCGTCTGGCCGCTGCCGGTGTGCCCGCAGCAGCGTCGAACGACATGGGCGGATTGCTGAAACACCCTCAGCTGGACGAGCGTTCGCGGTGGCGATCCGTGGGAACAGAAGTTGGGCCCATCGACGCTGTGCTACCCCCGATGACCTTCTCCGACGTGGAAATGAAGATGGGTGATGTGCCCTCCCTTGGTCAGCACACCGAGTCGATTCTGACGGAGTTGGGGCGCACGGCCGATCAGATCGCCGACCTTCACCGAGACGGATCGATCGGATAGCGCCCCAACGTTTTATCGTCGTAGGTTTTCGAAGACCGCGGCGATGCCCTGGCCGCCGCCGATGCACATGGATTCGATTCCGTAGCGGCCCTGGCGACGGTCGAGTTCACGCAGCAGGTTCGCGAGGATTCGTCCGCCGGTAGCGCCGACGGGGTGGCCCAGTGAGATGCCGGAACCGTTGACGTTGAACCGTTCGAGGAGATCCGTCTCGCTCAGACCCCAGGCGCGGGCGCACGCGAGGACCTGAGCGGCGAATGCCTCGTTGACTTCGATCAAATCGATGTCGGAGAGTTGTAGATCGACCCGTGAGAGCGCTTTTGCCACCGCAGAAACGGGGCCGATGCCCATGCGGTTCGGTTCGACGCCGGTGACGCCCCAGCTGACCAGCTTCGCGAAGGGGCGCAATCCAAGTCGTTCGGCATTGGCGGGCGTGGTGACGATGGCCGCCGCGCCGCCGTCGTTCTGCCCGCAGGCATTTCCGGCGGTAACGGTCGCGTCCGGGTCGACGCGGCTACGCAGCGGGCGCAGTGCGGCGAGGTCGGACAGTTGCACATCTCGACGCGGATGCTCGTCCTGGGTAACAACTTTCGCGTCGCCGCGGCGGGATGGGACGGTGACAGGAATGATCTCCTCGTCGAAGTATCCCTTTTCCTGTGCGTTCACGGCACGCTCGTGCGAGCGAAGCGCGTAGCGGTCTTGTTCGTCGCGTGAGATCGCATATTCGCGTCGCAGGTTTTCGGCCGTTTCGATCATGCCGCCTTCGACCGGGAAATTGACGCCTCCCGAGTTAGTGCGGGGTTTGGCCAGGCGGTCGTGGAACTCGACCGAGGGTTTCTTCGTACCCCAACGAATGTCGTTGGAATAGAATTCGACGCCGCTCATGCTTTCGGCACCGCCGGCGATCACAAGATCACTCATGCCGGTCTGAACCTGCATGGCCGCGTAGATGATTGCCTGCAGACCGGATCCGCAACGGCGGTCGAGTTGAATGCCGGGAACCGAGATATCCAGTCCGGCATCGAGTGCTGCGATGCGCCCGATGGCAGCGGCCTCGCCGTTTGCGTAACCCTGACCGAAGACGACGTCGTCGATATCGGCGGACTGGAGTCCGGTCCGCTCGATCAGTCCCCGCATCACGGTGGCCGCAAGCGTGGTTACCGGAACGTCTTTGAAGACCCCGCCGAATCCGCCTACTGGCGTACGAACGGGTTCACAGATGACTGCGTCATACATGGAATGCGCCTGTCGGGAGAGTGTGGACGAGGAATGTGCGTTTAGAGAAATACGAACGCGTGCCCTCGAATATTCAGCATGCGCGCAGTGGTTGTCAACAGCGGTAGAAGTGCTGCTCGGACATAGTTTTTCCCTAACCATTCGTATGGTTGTCGAACTTTGACACCCCTGAGTTTCGGGGATTGAATGGTCGGAGGATCTCCCTCGATGAACAGGTGGAACAGTGACGCGTTTGGCGCAGACTGCAGGATTGACCGAGACGCAGAACGACATCATCGGTGCTGTGCGTGAATTCGTCGATCGTGTGGTGATTCCCGCCGCGCAAGAACTCGAGCACACCGACACGTATCCCACGGACATCGTCAAGCAGATGAAAGACATGGGTCTGTTCGGTCTGACGATCGACGAGGAGTTCGGTGGCATCGGAGAATCCCTCCTGACGTACGCACTGTGCGTCGAGGAATTGGCTCGCGGCTGGATGAGCGTGTCCGGTGTCATCAACACCCATTTCATAGTGGCACACATGATTTCGGCGCACGGGACACCGGAGCAGAAAGCGAACTACCTGCCGAGGCTGGCTACCGGGGAGCTCACCGGTGCTTTCTCGATGTCGGAGCCGGCTCTGGGTTCCGACGTTGCCGCCATCTCGACCAAGGCGAAACGCACCGAATCCGGCGACTACGTGGTGAACGGGCAGAAGATGTGGCTGACGAACGGTGGTTCGTCCACTCTGGTGGCTGTGCTCGTGAAGACGGACGAAGGCGCGGAGAAGGCGCACAACAATCTGACGACGTTGCTGATCGAGAAGCCTGCGGGGTTCGGTGAAGTTCTTCCCGGCCTGACCATCCCCGGCAAGATCGAGAAGATGGGCTACAAGGGAATCGACACGACCGAGATGGTCTTCGACGGTTTCGAGATCAGCGCGGACGCGGTTCTCGGTGGCAAGCCCGGCGTCGGGTTCCGGCACATGATGGATGGTGTCGAGGTCGGCCGGGTGAATGTGGCGGCGCGTGCGTGCGGTATCGCGCAGCGTGCTTTCGAACTTGCGGTGACGTATGCAAAGCAGCGTGAGACATTCGGTAAGCCGATTGCCGAGCATCAGGCCATCGCGTTCCGTATCGCGGAGATGGGTACCAAAGTCGAAGCGGCCCATCTGATGATGGTGAATGCGGCTCGGCTCAAGGACTCGGGCGAACGAAACGACGTTGCTGCCGGTATGGCGAAGTACCTGGCCAGTGAGTTCTGTGCCGAAGTCACCCAGGACAGTTTCCGTATTCACGGCGGTTACGGGTACTCCAAGGAGTACGAGATCGAGCGCTTGATGCGTGAGGCGCCCTTCCTGCTGATCGGTGAGGGCACCAGCGATATCCAGAAGCAGATCATCAGCAAGGGACTGTTGCGCTCGTATAACTGAACCGCGTAGTGGCGTGCGTCGTAAAATCGACGGGTGGACCTACGTCAGATCGAGTATTTTCTCGCCGTTGCAGGCGGGGAGTCCTTGGCGACGGCGGCGCAGTCCATGTCGGTGACCAAGCCGTCGTTGTCGCAAGGTATTCGCGGTCTCGAACGTGAACTGGGCGTCGAACTCTTCCACCGCGTCGGTCGGGGTCTGGTCTTGACGTCGGCCGGACGCGCACTGATCGGGCCCGCTCGGCAAATGATGCGAAGTAGCGCAGCTGCGTCCACTGCTGCGATCGGGGTGGATATCGAACCGAAGGGCCGCCTGGACATCTGCTCTGCCGCTCAGGGACTGGAGGGGCCGGTGGCGCGGATCGTGGCCGATTTCCGTCGACGCTGCCCGGGAATCACGGTGCGTGTCAGCGAGCTCCCACGCGGCGATACCGCCGAACAGGTATTGGCTGACGGGGTGTGCGAGCTGGTTTTCAGTTATTGGCCACCGGAGATGTCTGAACTGTCGACACACGTCATCGGAGTGAACGACTACTGGCTTGCTCTTCCCCCGCAGGCGCCGCTCTCGGTCTGGCCACGTGGAATTAAACCTGCTGTGGGAGAGCCTGTCTCGTTGACCGCGCTTCCTGATCTTCCCGTGGTCGGGGTGCTGAAGCACTCACAGGCCCGGATCGTCATCGAGTCTTCCTTGCATGCTGCCGGTGCCAGAACACGGATGTCGACGGAACTTGCGCAGCGGGAAACCGTCGGGGAATTTGTCCTCGCCGGTTTGGGTATGGCGTTCATGGAACGTTCGCTTGCCGAACGTGCAGCTGCGTCGGGGGCCGAGATTTTCCCGTTGAATCCAGTGATCTCGCTGACCTACGGCATCGAGTTCGATCCGGAGAGATTGTCGCCGTTGGGAAAGTTGTTTGTCGAAGGACTATGAGCGGTAGGGAGATTCGAAACCAGCGCCGCCGCAGCCGGTGACAACGGACCGTCACGAAAGACGATGCGTGTCCGTCGGATGACTGGTGGGTCCAGCGATCGAACGCTCGCCGCGGGGGAGTCCTGCTCGGCGATGGAGCGGGGCAGTAGTGCGGCGCCGACACCGTGGCCGACCATCTCACGAACGGCCAGGCGATCGGGGACCTCGGCGACGACGTTGACGAGTACCCAGTCGCCTCCGACCGGGTAGCTGCGACGGCTTGTCCGTGTTTCGACGATCATGGGCAGGGCCCCGATCGACGTGCGGGGCACCGGATCGGGAAGGTCGGCTGCAAGTGCCGGTGGGATCGACAGAACCATCTCCTGAGCGCTGGTCTCGATCTCGAGAAGGCCGTCCGACGGTCCGTCCGCGAGATCGCGTTCGAGAAAACCGAGTTCGCACCTGCCCGACCGGACCAAGGCCAGCACCTCGTGGGCGCTGGGCGCTGCGGTTGTGGAGAAGGTGATACCCGGAGCGGTGCGGTGAAGCTGACCAGCCAGATCAGCGACCGAATCGACCGCAAGGTCGGATTGAACAGCGATGGTGAGTTCACCCGATTGCAGTGCGATTACCGCAGCGACTGCGGTCTCGGCCTTGGCGACGTCACGCAGTAGTGTCCGAGCAGCGTCGGCGACGGCTGCTCCGGCAGCGGTGGGGATCAAGCCTCGTGCAGTGCGCTCGAACAGTGTGGAACCGAGAGTCCGTTCGAGATTGCGCACCGCCTGTGACAGCGACGGCTGGGAGATGTGCAGTGCGTTCGCGGCGGCGGTGACACCGCCGTGATCGACAACGGCAACGAGGTACTGCGCGCTGCGAATGTCCATCCCGGGTGCCTGCATCTGACGAATTCTCCCAGATGATGCCGTCTCGACTGTGCTGACATCCTTCGACCTGCCGATATAGGTCTGAGCTATGGCTCGGTGCGCCTACTCGTCTTTGTGGCGCGGGCCATAGCGATGGTCGACTGTTCCAGTACCGCCGAATCTCAGGAGCATGATGTGAGCGAGCTTCACCTGCCCAACCGGATACGTCACTCGGCGTTGGCGCGACCATCCGACCCCGCGATCACGTGCGGCGACCGGACATTGACGTGTGCCGATCTCGATGCCGAGACCAATGCGTTGGCGAGTGCACTTGTGGGGGTTTCCAATGGCGGTGCTCGTGTCGGAGCACTACTGCGAATGGGCCTCGAAGGCGCGGAAACTTTCATCGCGTGTGCAAAGGCGGGCGCGGTCTTCATTCCGTTGAACTGGCGGCTCAGTCCGCGGGAGCTCGTGGACGTCGCCGAGGACGCAGAACTCGACGTCTTGATCGTCGACGACGAGTTCGCAGTAGGGGCCGCCGCGATCTCCGCAGTGTTGCCGGAGGTGACGGTTGTTACCGTGGGAGATGAAGGGGGCGTGACAGATTCGCGAACCTGGGCAGAGTTCGTGGCGTCCGGGACGGGTATCGACCCCGGACTGGGGCACGATCCGGACACCGCGGTTCTGCAGCTGTACACTTCCGGGACCACCGGCCGCCCCAAAGGCGTCGTGGCCACACACCGGAATTTGTACAACGAACCCGTGGGGTTCGAGGTGTACGAATTCGGTTCGAATGCAGTGGCTCTGGACGCACTTCCCCTCTTTCACATCGCTGGTGCCGGCTGGATGAGTACGTGTCTGTCGGCCGGGGTGCCGATGGTTCTGCTCGGCGACATGGCGCCGGCCCGGGTGGCTGAAGCCATTGCAACACACCATGTCACCCACGCATTTCTGGTACCGGCGGTAATTCAGACACTGGTCGATCTGCCCACTCTCGAGGGTTTCGATCTGTCCAGCTTGGAGGTGGTTGCGTATGGGGCGTCGCCCATCACGCCGGCGCTCCTCGCTCACGCTATGAATGTTCTGAACTGCAAATTCGTTCAGCGCTACGGGATGACCGAAACAACGGGGTCTGTGTCCGTGCTTCGTGCCTACGACCATCACGTCAGTGGGCCGCGCTCCGGGTTACTGCGGTCGGCGGGAAAGCCGATGATCGGCGTGGAGATCTCCATTCGCGACGTCATGACGGGCGAGGAGTTGCCGCCCAACGAATCCGGAGAAATTGTCGCGCGCAGCAGAAACAACACGCGCGGATACTGGCGACGTGAACGCGAAAGCGCCGAATTGTTCACGCACGACGGCTTTCTTCGAACGGGCGACGCCGGGCACCTGGACGACGAGGGCTACCTGTTTGTCACCGACCGTCTCAAGGACATGATCATCACCGGCGGCGAGAACGTCTATCCGATCGAGGTGGAATCGATTCTGGCCGAGCATCCTTCGGTTGCCGAAGTAGCAGTTGTCGGGGTTCCCGACAAGCGCTGGGGTGAATCCGTCACCGCGGTGATCAAACTGGTCGACGGTGCAGACGTGCCAAGCGTCGACGAGCTGATCGCCTTCAGCGCAGCGAGGTTGGCGTCGTACAAGAAGCCCAGACAGATCCATTTCGTGGACTCCCTACCTCGCAATGCGAGCGGGAAACTGCTCAAGTCGAGCCTGCGAACCACGCTGAGTGCGAGCGGAGAAGCATTGTGATCGTGACCGAAGACGTCGGCGTCGCACAACGCGAGGCCTGGGCGAAGAACATTCTTCCGCCGGTGGAACAGGTACGGGACGGTTTGTGGTCGATTCCGGTTCCTATGCCGGACAACCCTTTGCGTTACGTGCTCGTCTACGCGCTCGCGCTCGACCACGGACTTGCACTCATCGACGTCGGTTGGGATCACGAACAGTCGTGGCAGGCTCTCGTGGACGGCATAGCGTCGATCGGTTACCACGTTTCCGAAGTGCGGTATGCGGCAATCACACACCTGCATCCCGATCACTTCGGTCTGGCGCCGCGTCTTCGGCAAGTCAGCGGCGCAACACTGGCAATGCATGTGGCTGATGCGACGCTACTCGGATACCACGGTCCCGAACAGGCACGCGAGGACATCACCGGCTGGAATGTGCAACTGTCCGAACTCGGAGCGCCGACTGCAGTACTCGACGCGTCTCGGGTCGATCTGGTGCGGTTCGGCGAGCATGAATCAATCGACGTTGTTCTGGGCGACGGAGATCCACTCGATCTGCCGGGATGGAATCTCCGCGCGCAATGGACGCCGGGGCACACACCCGGACACCTCTGCTTCGTGGAAGAGGACAGGGGCTTGTTGTTCAGCGGTGATCACATGCTGCCGCGGATCAGTCCGAACATCTCCACGGTTCCCGGTGAACTCGAGAATCCGCTGCATCGCTACCTGCTCTCACTCGAGGCAACAACAGCCTTGGGTGAATGCGAGGTGCTGCCCGCACACGAGTATCGATTCCGCGGGATCGCCGATCGCGCACGTCAGTTGATGGGACATCACGAGGCGAGGCTGTCGGAAATCGTTGCGGCCGTTGCGGCCGATCCCGAATCGACGGCCTGGGAACTGTCGCGCACGATCTCCTGGTCTCGCCCGTTCGATCAGATGTCGCCGCGACTACTTCGCCTGGCAGTCCGCGAAACCCACGCTCATCTGGTGGTGTTGGCCAAGCGCGAGATGGTGACCGCGTCCGGCCGTTCGCCCGTGCGATGGAGTCTTCGATCGCTGTGACCATTCAAAAATTCTCATCACGGAAGTAGGAACCGAACATGAGCGTTGTGCTCACCGACTTCGCCGACGGCATCGCCGTCATCACACTCAATCGACCCGAGGCCAAGAATGCGGTCAACCTCGAACTTGCACAAGCCTTGGCTGCGGCGATCGACGAGTTCGAGGCGAGGTCAGATCTCACTATCGGCATTCTGACCGGATCTGGTGGAACCTTCTGCGCCGGTATGGATCTCAAGGGATTCGCGCGCGGAGAACGGCCGTCACTCCCCGGTCGTGGATTTGCCGGATTGACCGAGGCCCCGCCGTCGAAGCCGCTGATCGCAGCAGTCGAGGGTTGGGCGCTGGCAGGCGGCTGTGAACTGGCCTTGGCGGCCGACCTGATCGTGGCGTCTACCGATGCGAAATTCGGCTTGCCCGAAGTGAAGCGGGGGCTTGCCGCTGCCGCCGGCGGTCTTCTGCGTCTACCCAAGATCCTGCCGTATCAGCTGGCCATGGAGATCGCAATCACCGGTGACCCGCTCAGCGCCACGTTGGCGCATCATCACGGGCTGGTCAATCGGCTCGCCGAACCTGGACAAGCACTGGCGGTCGCACGTGAACTTGCGGCGCGGGTGGCGGCAAACGGTCCATTGGCAGTTCGAGCAACCAAGCAGGTCCTCGCGATGTCCGCGAAGTACACCGACCCGGATGCTTTTGTCGCGCAGCGCGAATTCATCGATCCGGTCTTTGCTTCCCGTGATGCCAAGGAAGGCGCCACGGCATTTGCCGAGAAGCGTTCTCCCGTGTGGAGTGGCTCGTGAGTGCCGAAACCATCGAGCGTGCGGCCGTCAGTGTCGAGCGCATCGGCGCTGTTGCCACGATCGTGCTCGACCGACCACACCGTCGCAACGCCCTGGACCTCGAGGCCTGGATCGCTCTGCGCGAGGCACTGCACGAACTTCAGGAGGACTCGCAGATTCGCTCCGTGATCCTGACCGGCGCGGGCGGCACCTTCTGTGCGGGCTCCGATCTCGACAAGCGAGGCTCGTCGCACCCGCTCGATCGCATGCGAGTCATCAACGCAACCGCGATCGCACTGGGTGAGTTTTCCAAGCCCCTGGTGGCGAAGGTCGAAGGCTTTGCGGTCGGAGCCGGATGGAACATGGCATTGCTCTGCGACTTCGTGGTGGCGGCACAGGGTACGAAGTTCAGTCAGATCTTTGCCAAACGGGGGTTGTCCGTCGACTTCGGCGGGTCGTGGATCCTGCCGAGGCTGGTCGGCGTCCAGCAAGCCAAACGTTTGGTGATGCTCGCCGAGACGATCGACGCACGGGAAGCCTACGAACTCGGATTGGTGACCTATCTGGTCGAACCGGCCGAACTCGACGAACGCACGGCCGAACTTGCGCAGCGGTTGGCTGACGGTCCGCCTGCCGCATTGAGTCAGTCTGCTGCCATGCTCGAGCAGCACACCTCGCTGACCTTACGAGAGGCGTTGGACAACGAGGCGAGGGCACAGGCCGTCAATTTCGCGACGGACGCTACCGACGCAGTTCGAGCCTTCGTGGAAAAGCGCGAACCGGTCTTCACCGGAGAGTGGGCGGTACCAGGGGCACCTAGAGTGGAATGAGGGATGCATCGCTGGTCGTATGATGGGTGAGTGGATCTGCACTTTGTTACCTACTTCGTCGCTGTTGTCGACCACGGTGGGATAACGAAGGCCGCTCAGTCTCTCTACATTTCGCAACCTTCGCTTTCTCAGGCGATTCGTACGCTTGAACGCCGATTGGGTGCCACTTTGTTCGACCGGACGGGAAGACGTCTGGTCCTCACCGATGCGGGCCGCACATTCGATCTCGCGGCCAGGCGAATCCTTGCCGACGTCGAGCGCGCGAAGGCCAAGGTGACCGCCGTCCGTGAACTCGAGTTCGGTCGTGTCGACGTCGTGTCGTACTCGGCATTCTCGATCGATCCGATGGTCGAGTTGGTTCGGCGATTCCGGGCCAACTTTCCGAAGATTGTCGTGCGGGTTCTCGATACCTTCGGGCCGGCCGGAGTGGATGCTGCCCTGAGGCGTGGATCCGCCGAGGTCGGAGTCACCGATCTGAGTATCGGATACGAAGGTCTGGTCACCGCACCGATAACGACCCAGGAGATGGTGCTCGCCACACATGTGTCGTTGTCCGACAGGCTTGTGAAACCGTTGGTCGATCCGGTTCGGCGCGACGTCCTCCATGCTCTGCCACTGGTGGTAGATCTCGGAGATCAATCGAACCAATTCCGTTCTCTGCTCAGTGCCGGTGCAGAGAACGTCGTGGTGGATTGTGTGCACCCCGTGACCACCTGGGAACTCGTGCGTCGGGGCATCGGAGCCACGGTTGTGCCGAGAAAGGTTGCGCAGCAACAGATGAAGGATGTGCTCGCGTTCTCGTTCGATCCGCCGCTGGCCCGAGACGTCGGTCTTGTCTATCGCGCCGGTGAGCAGTCACCCGCGGCTGCCGCTTTCATCGCAACAGTAGCCGAAATGGCCACCGCTGCTGCAGGATCCACGGCGAGGGAGTGAACTGTGGAATTTCGGCAGATGGAGTACTTTCTCGCGGTTGTCGAGAACAAGGGAATCAGCGGTGCGGCTGCCGCGCTGGGCGTCGCTCAGCCGACAGTGTCTCAGGCACTGCGCGGGCTGGAACGCGAACTGGGAGTAAGGCTCTTCCATCGGATCGGGCGGGGGATGGTGCTCAGTGCGGCCGGACGCAGTCTGGTCGGGCCGAGCCGTCAGGTGCTCCGCGATGTTGCTGCCGCCGAGGGGCAGTTGACTGCTGCTGACGGCGCCGTCGTCGGTCGACTCGACATCATGGCGTTTCCCGCTCTCACGTCCGGGACCATCGTCGATCTGATCGCCGAGTTCTGCATTCGGTATCCCCGGGCGCGAGTGAGGTTTTCGGAGTTGGAGCGTGAAGACAATCTCGATTCTCTGATCCGTGACGGCCATTGCGAATTCGCGGTTGCCCATTTGCCCCTCGAAGCAGCGAAGGGATTCGAGATCATCGAGCTGGGGGAACAGGACTATCGACTGGTCTATCCTGTCGGAACCGAACTTCCGGAGGGGCCGGTGCGCCTTGCCGAGATGCCCGACATTCCCATGGTTTTTGTTCCTCGCGGAGCAGCGATGGGCGACGCTATCGAAGACTCGATTCGCAAGGCTGGGACGAGAACCGAGCTCGCCGTCGTCACTGAGCAGCGGGAATCGAGGCTGCCCATGGTCATTGCCGGGCTCGGCGGGTCGTTGGTCGAGCGTGCCGTGGCGAAGTCGATGCCGGGACAGGTTGTGGAGCGGGCCTGTGAGCCGAGATTCCTGCGGACGTACGGGCTTGTCTTCGACCCGTCCATCCTCTCTCCGGTGGGGCAGGCATTCGTGGACTTGGTCCACGAATGCCTGCCGGGCTAGAGACGGCAGATACGTTCGCGCGCAGCCTCGAACTCGGCGGCGAGACGCTCGACCACTGCGTGTGTCGGAAGGACAGCGTCGATCGGTCCGATTCCCTGACCGGCGCCCCAAATGTCGCGCCACGCCTTGGCATCGGTGTCGGTCGTCGCGAAACTCATTGCGGAAGGATCGGATTCGGCTAGGTTGTCCGGGTCCAATCCCGCGGCCTCGATGCTGCCGCGCAGGTAGTTTCCGTGTACTCCGGTGAACAGGTTGGAGTAGACGATGTCGGAAGCCCCGGAACCCACGATCATCTCCTTGTACGCGGGATCGGCGTTAGCCTCTTCGGTTGCGATGAATGCCGAGCCGACGTAGGCCAAGTCGGCTCCCGCAGCGAGTGCAGCGAGAATCGAATCTCCGTGAGCGATGGCGCCAGACAACAGAACTGGACCGGCGAACCACTCCCGGATCTCGCGAATCAGAGCGAACGGTGATTGCGTACCGGCATGACCACCGGCACCGGCAGCTACCGCAATCAGTCCGTCGGCACCCTTTTCGACGGCCTTGCGCGCAAAGCGGTTGTCGATGACGTCGTGAAGAACGATTCCGCCGTACGCATGGACGGCATCGTTGATGTCGGTGCGAGCGCCGAGCGAGGTGATGACGATGGGAACCTCGAACTCGGCGATGGTTGCCAGGTCCTCTTCCAGTCGGTTGTTGGACCGGTGGACGATGAGGTTGACGGCGAACGGCGCCGACGGGGTTTCCGGGTGCTCACGGTCGTGTTCCTCACGCGCCACCGTGATCAGTTTGAGCCAATCCCGAAGCGCTGATTGTGGGCGAGCATTCAGTGCCGGGAACGACCCGATGATCCCAGCGGTGCACTGTGCGATGACGAGGTCAGGAGTCGAGATGATGAACATCGGTGAGGCGAGAACCGGTACCCGCAACCGAGAGGTCAGATCGGCGAAGGTTGTCATCTAGGAACCACCTGTCTTGTCGACGGATTCGAGAAGCCTCGAGCGAAGGTCGGTCTTGAGGACCTTGCCCGCGGCGGAGGTGGGGAGTAGTTCGACCTCGACAACTTCGCGAATCTTCTTGTACGGCAGCACCTGTTCGGCGACAAACGACTTGATCTGCTCGGCGTCGAATTCAGCTCCGGGAATCATCACGACAAAAGCCACCGGCTCTTGACCGTTGCTTCCCACCTCGCGGCCGACGACCGCAGCCGTCGAGATCGCCGGGTGTGAGACCAGAATCTCCTCGAGTTCACGGGGGTAGACGTTGTACCCCTTGTAGATCAGCATGTCCTTGGCCCGGTCGCAGATGAAGAGGTATCCGTCCGAATCCTCGTACGCGATGTCTCCGGTATCCAGCCACCCGTCGACAAATTGCTGTGCGGTGGTTTCCGGGTGGCCGAGATAGCCGTCGGTGACCTGAGGTCCGCGTACCCATAGTTCGCCGCGTTCGTTCTCGCCGAGAACTGTGTGCCTGTCGATCTGGTCGCGAATCTGGATCTCGGTGTCGAAGATCGGGAACCCGACGCTGCCCTGACGGTATTCCGAACCGTTGATCAGCGGAGCTGCCGTGACAACACACGTCGCCTCGGTCAGCCCGTAACCCTCGACGACAAGAGCTTTGGGAAATGCGCGGCGGAGAGCTGCTAGCGTGACGCTGTCGATCGGGGCGGCGCCCGAGGACACGACGCAGACGCTGTCGGTGTTGCGCACGTTCGCGTCGGGGTGGACCGACAGTGCGTGCCACATGGCTGGTGAGCCGGTGAGATAGGTGGCCCCGTGCTTCTCGATCAATTCGAGCATCCGACCGGGTTCGAACCGGCCGGCAAAAACTTGAGTGAGGCCGGAAATCAACAGGAATGACGTGTTGAGCAACGAATGTGCGTGGAAGAGAGGCGAGACCACGATGGTCGCCCCCGTTCCCGGCGTCGGCCCGAGCACGTCGAGGCCGTCGATGGGCCTCGG
The DNA here is from genome assembly GCF_002300185.1 of Rhodococcus sp. ACPA4. Taxonomy (NCBI): domain Bacteria; kingdom Bacillati; phylum Actinomycetota; class Actinomycetes; order Mycobacteriales; family Nocardiaceae; genus Rhodococcus; species Rhodococcus sp. ACPA4. The sequence continues at coordinate 3,738,404 of NZ_NSDY01000001.1, read as the reverse complement.
CGTGACGAGTCCGTCGGCACCTACGTCCAACTCGTGCCCGGTTCGCCAGCCACACATCTGGGTGACGTTGCCGACTACGTTGCGGTGCAGAACGCGAACGCCTTTGGAGACTCCGGTGGTGCCGCCGGTGAACGCAATGTGCGCGACGTCGTCACTTCGGACGGAGGCAGGGGTGAATTCGGTGGGTAGACCCGCGATGAAGGAGCCGAACGCGACGACGGGCTCCGGTGCGTCAACGGCGACGTCGGGGTCCTGAACCATGACGATCGTGCGGACGGAGGTTCCCGACGCTGCCGCGAGGAGTGTGTGCAGCTGTGCGCTTTGAGTGACAGCAGCGACGGCCGACGTCTCCTCGATCTGCTTGCGCAATCCCGGTTCCGGCTGCAATGGGTTGACCAACGTGACCGTTGCCCCGGCCTGCAGGCAGCCGTAGTAGGCCTGCAGGAACTCGACGGAGTTTCCGAGGTGTAGCAACACGACATCACCGACACCGACCCCGGACTGTCGCAGCGCGCCGGCGAATTGTGCACTGCGCTCGCCGAGTTCGCGGAACGTGCACGCACGCTCACCGTCCACGACGGCGAGGCGGTCACCGTAGAGAGCCGCCATGCTGGGCGCCCAGTACGCCATGGTGGTGTCTGGATACTGCATGTTGTGGCGCAGTTGTGGATTGGCGGTCATGCCCCCGCCCGTCACCTGGGCGCCATTCGGATAGCGCCGTCGAGTCTGATGGTTTCGCCGTTGAGGTAGCCGTTTTCGAGGATGGATACCGCCAGCTGGCCGAACTCGTCGGGGCGACCTAGCCGCGACGGATTGGGAACCGAGGCTTCGAGGCCTGCCCGCACGTCTTCGCGCAGACGTGCCAGCAATGGTGTGTCCATGATGCCTGGCGCGATGGTGTTGACGCGGATACCTCGGCTGGCGAGATCGCGGGCAGCGGTGACGGTCATACCGACGATCCCGGCTTTGGATGCCGTGTAGTTGATCTGGCCGATCTGACCTTCGAAGGCTGCGACCGACGCCGTCATGACGATGGCGCCGCGCTCACCGTCCACGACATCGAGTTCTGCCATCCGCTCGGCGCCGAGACGGAGTGCGTTGAACGAACCGACAAGATTGAGTTTGACGACGAACTCGAAATCCTCGACCGATCCGGCTTTTCCGTCCTTGTCGAGAATGCGCATGCGACGTCCGGCGCCGGCGCAGTGGACAACAGCGCGTAGGCCACCACGCTCGTGTGCCGCGTCGAGTGCTTCCGCGAATTGTTCGCTGTCGGTGATGTCGGCCTCGACGAACTGTGCCGCAGCTCCGAGATCGGCTGCTATTTGCTTACCTTCGGACGAAGGCAGGTCGATCAACGTGACCTGCGCTCCGGCGTCGAGCAGCCGTCGAGCGGTTGCCAGGCCCAAACCTGAAGCGCCGCCGGTGATGGCGGTGGAAAGTCCCTCGAGTTTCATGAATCAGTTCTTCTTTCCTGCTGGATGACGAGTAGACCGGACAATGACGTCGGGTCAGATCAATTCGAGAATTGTCGCGTTGGCCATGCCGCCGGCTTCGCACATCGACTGCAGTCCGTAACGGATTCCGTTATCGCGCATGTGATGCGCGAGCCGAGTCATCAGAATGGCACCCGATCCACCGAGTGGGTGGCCGACTGCGATCGCGCCGCCGAGCGGATTCAACCGATCGATGGCGGCGCCGGTTTCCGCCTGCCAAGCTAGCGGAACGGGCGCGAATGCCTCGTTGATCTCGAAGGCGCCGATGTCGTCGATGGACAACCCTGACCGCTCCAATGCCTTTGCCGTGGCGGCAATCGGACCGGTGAGCATGATGACAGGATCATCGGCCGCGACAACTGCTGTGTGAATACGGACGAGGGGCTTCCAGCCACGTGCTCGGGCGTACTCACTGGTCGTGACGAGTGTGGCGCCCGCTCCGTCGGAAATCTGAGAAGAGTTGCCGGCGTGGATCACTCCGTCAGCGTCGAATGCTGCCGGCAGTTTCGCGAGCGACTCCAGGCTTCCTCCTCGCCGAATTCCTTCGTCCTGAGATAAGTCGGCGATCGGAGCAATCTGTCCGGTAAATGCACCCGCATCGGTGGCGCGCGCCGCGAGTTCGTGTGAGCGGAGGGAGTATTCGTCAAGAGCCGTCCGTGTGAGTGTCCATTTGCGGGCCATCATTTCGGCGCCGGTTCCCTGACTGAATCCGTCGACGCCGAATCGTTCGAGTACCGAAGCGGGGAAATGTTCACCGTTCTTGCTGGCGGTTCCCATCGGCACTCGTGACATCGATTCGACGCCGCCCGCTACGACCACGTCGTTCTGGCCGGAGATGACGGTGGCCGCGGCGAAGGAGACTGCCTGTTGGCTCGATCCGCAGGCGCGGGTCAGCGTGACACCTGGAACGCTGTCGGGCCAACCGGCGGCGAGTGCCGCTGTGCGGGCGATGCTTCCGGCCTGTTCGCCGACCTGACTGACGCATCCCCAGATCACGTCGTCGACCGTTGCCGCGTCGAGTCCGGTCCGTTCGGCGAGTGCACGCAGCACGTGTGCAGACAGATCCGCCGGATGGATCTCCGAGAGGGCGCGGCCGCGTCGGCCGATCGGTGTACGTACTGCGTCGACGATGACGGCATCTCGCATGTGTCTCTCCTGCTGTTCGTGCCCGGTGTTGCGACTGTGCGGTCGGGGCGTGCTTCGAGTCGATCACGCGCAAGGGCGACCCGGCAATGTCTTTCGGTGAATGGCTTTGTTAGCGAATGGCTATGAGTGGAGTTCTCAGCCGCGGATGAGCTTTCGGTCGCGGTCGGGATTGGCGAAGACGAGGACCAGAACCGCTGCAATGACGCCGATGATGCCGATTGCCTGGAAGGACTGGGCATAACCGTCGGCAGCCGTTGCGGCGTTATCCACGATGACTCCCGTTGCGTAAGGCGCAATCAGGCCACCGATCGACATGATGGCGAGGAAGAATCCCATGGTTCCGGCAGTCTGCTGCGGCGGGCACAGTTCGGAGATCGCGGCGTTGATGAGTGGGAAAGTGATTGCCGAGAATCCGTAGCCGATCGACACCATGGCGACCGCGACGGCGGGAGCGGAGATCTGGGGGAGGAACAGGAGAATCGATCCGCAGATCAGAACGCCGACACAGGGAACGATGATGCGAACTGTGCGAGATGTGAAACCGCGGCCGATCAGCTTGTCGGTGACGGAACCGGAGGTGATCATGAGGATCAGGCCCACGATCGACGGCAGTGCAAACATCGAACCGGCTTGCATCGCACTGTAACCGAGGCCGACCTCGAAGTACGACGGCAGCCAGGTGAGGACGACGGTGGTCAGCGCGTAGATGGCGGCGATGAGGAAGCAGCAGCTGACAAACGTGCGGGAGAGCAGGATCTTGCGCCACGGAACGTTCGGTTCGGTGACTGCTTTTGCAGTCGTCTCGACTGCTCCTTCGGTATCTGCTTGCTTGGTCGCCTTGACTGCCTTGCTCGTGTACGGTCCTTCGGACCAACCGGCCAGCCAGCAACCCATCCACACCAGACCGAGAACGGAGAGCGAGAGAACTGCTGCGCGCCAACCGTAATGAACGGCGATGAACGTCAGCACGGGAGCGAGGGCGATCTTTGCGACGGAAGCGGATCCGGCGAGCATCGCGCCGGGAAGGCCGCGCTTGGCCGGTGGGTGCCACGAATATGCGGCGGTGTGCATCAGAGCTGAACTGGGTCCTTCGGCAAGTCCGAGCAGCATCCTCGAGACGATCAGCATTGCGAGACTTGCGCCGAGAACGAGGGGGAGCATGACCACGGACCAGATCGCCGCCAAGATCAGCAGCGCCCAACGAAGGGTCAGGTACTTGTTCAGGGGTCCGGCCATGAAGCCACCGATGCAGAACATCAGGAAGAACAGTGAGCCGACCATGCCGATTTGCGACGACTTCAGTCCGAGCTCACGTGCAAGCGGCTGAGCGATGATTCCGAGGACTGCTTTGTCGGCGTAGTTGACGACGTAGAGGAAGACGACCAGTCCGGTCATCGTCCATGCACGCTTGCGGGTGCCGAAGACCGGGACGACAGACGATTCTGGTTGGACGTCGTTACGATGCTGCGCGATGTTGGTCACGGGCGTCCCTTCGAGGTTGGTAGGCGGTGGCGATCGTGATCGAAGCACGGCCTCGAAGCGATCGATTGTGTGCGTTGCCGGCTGTCCTATTCAACGTGTTCTGGATCACTTTCGGCAATGTCGCGTCGGTGATCGGAACGATAGCGGTTACCTATGTATCGCAGGTCAGGGGGTATTGGAATGCCCTATCGGACACATAGGTGATGGGTGTTGGATCGCACGCAGCAAATTGAGGCAAGGTGAGAAAAAGGATCACCCTCGTTTCCCTTGACCGACTGGAGTTCATACATGCAGCGCACCGTGTTCAACGAGGATCACGAGGCATTCCGGGCAACCGTCCGCGATTTCATCGCGAAGGAAGTGACGCCAGTCCACGAGAAATGGGAAGAAGACGGTCACCCGCCCCGTGATTTCTATCGCCGGTTGGGTGAGCTGGGCGTACTCGGAATTCAGGTTCCGGAGGAATATGGCGGAGGCGGTGAGTCCTCGCTCAAGTTCAATGTCGTCGTAGCTGAGGAAGTTGCCGCGGCCGGGGCGTCGTTCGGCTCGCAGTCGGTCCATACGAACCTGATCCTGCCGTACCTGCTCGAGTACGCAAACGAGGAACAGAAGAATCGGTGGCTGCCCGGGTTTGCATCCGGCGATCTGATGTTCGCGATTGCGATGACCGAACCGGGAACGGGTTCGGATCTGGCGAACATCGCGACGTCGGCCAAGCTGTCCGAGGACGGTACGCACTATGTGCTCAACGGAGCCAAGACGTTCATCACCGGCGGGGTGCTTGCCGATCGCATTCTGGTGGTGTGCCGGACCGCGCCCAGTACCGCGGAGAACCGTCGTAGTGGATTGTCGATTCTGGTGGTCGATACGTCGTCACCGGGTTTCTCGGTGGGGCGCAAGATCAACAAGATCGGGCTCAAGACCTCGGACACCGCGGAGCTGTCGTTTGTCGACGTCCAGGTGCCCGTCGAGGATCGGCTCGGCGAGGAAGGTGACGGCTTCAGCTATCTGACCCACAACCTGGCGCAGGAACGACTGACCATTGCTTTCGGTGCGGCCGCGACGGCCACTGCAGCACTTCGATTTGCCATCGATTACGTCAAGGATCGCAAGGTCTTCGGCAAGCCGGTTGCGGCGTTCCAGAACACCAAATTCGTTCTGGCGGAGTGCGCTACCGAAGTTGATGCAATCCAGTTGGTGTCCGACAACGCACTGGAGTGTCATGACCGTGGCACGCTGACCATCGCCGATGCAGCAAAGGCAAAGCTGTTCTGTACCGAGGCGGCCGGTCGAGTAATCGACAAATGCCTCCAGTTGCACGGTGGGTACGGGTACATCACCGAGTACCCCATCGCTCGCCTCTACGCTGATACACGCGTCACGCGAATCTACGGTGGTACAAGTGAAGTCATGAAAACCATCATTGCAAAAGATCTTGGCCTCTGACAGTTCCCTTGCGCGCATACAACTTCGGCCTCGGAAAGCATCCCGAGGCCGAAGTTGTATGCGGGTGATCAGAGTGAGGCAGTGCCGACTATGCCGTTCTTTGCCAGTTCGGCCGCACGATCTGCAGTCGTGCCGAGGATCTCGGCCAGTACGGTCACGGAATCTTCGCCGACCACCGGGGCGGGTCCGGTCGTGAAGTGAGTTCCGTTGAATGATGCGGGATGACCGGCGGCGAGGTAGGAACCGATACGAGGTTGTTCGAGCGTCGTGAACATCGGGTTCTGCTCGAGTTCGCCGGATTCGACGACCTCCGCGAAACTGCGGTAGCGCTCGGACAGGATCGATGTCTTGTCCAGTGCTGCAGCAACTTCGGCGCCGGTGTGTTCGCGGAACCATCGCGAGAACAGGGCGGTGAGCACCTCGCGGTGGGTGTACCTGTCAGCTTCGGTGGTGAAATCTGCGCCCAGTGCGGCTTCGACGGCTTCGACGGCTTCGGTTGTTCCGGTCACTGCCGTGAGGTCACGGAAATGGCGGGTGGTCAGCGCGACGATCATGAAACGTTCGTTGTCGCTGGTGAGAAAATCGATTCCGTACGTTCCGTACACGGCGTTGCCGCCGGACGTGCGGCTGTGTCCGTTGATCTGGACCTCGGTGAAGTATCCGAGTGTGCCCGCCGTTGCGAGCGCAACGTCTTCGAGGGGGAGGGTGATCTGTGAACCCTCGCCGGTGGTGTCGCGTTTGCGTGCTGCGGATGTAATTGCCAGTGCCGCATGCAACCCGCAGGCCATGTCCCAGGCCGGAAGTACGTGATTGACGACGCCCGCATGGTCCGAAGGTCCGGTCATCATCGGAAACCCCAACCCGGCGTTGACGGTGTAGTCGACTCCGGGGGAGCCGTCGCGGCGGCCCAGGATTTCCAGGGTTATCACGTCTTCTCGCAGAGCAGCGAGGGTGGCGTGGCTCATCCACGCGCGTCCGCCCGCGTTGGTGACCAGGATGCCGTTGCCGGGGCCGGGTGCGGTGACGAGTTGTTGCACCAATGCCTGCCCCTCGTCGGAGCGCATGTTCACGGCGAGTGACTTCTTGCCCTTGTTCAGGCCAGTCCAGTAGATGCTCTCGCCCTGATCGGTTACCGGCCAACGGTTGTAGTCCGAAGCGCCACCGATGGGATCGATTCGGATGACCTCGGCCCCGAGTTGGGAGAGTGTCAGTCCGCAGAGGGGAGCAGCGACGAAGCTGGAAATCTCGATGATACGGAGTCCCGCCAACGGGCCTGTGGAGGTGTTCTGGGTCGTCACGATGGTCCTTAGCTTGTCGGTCATGCCATCAGAGCTGTGAATCGCCAGTCCAGCACCGGAGTGTCGGTGGCAGAGCTGTTGTGGGAGTAAACAAGTGATCGAAGCTCGACGGCTGTGCCGTGTTCGAGTGGAGTGGCGCTCTCGACGCGGAGTTCGCTCGTGAGCGTATCGCCTTCGTGGACGGGTCCGGTGTGATCACACGAATGCCATCCGAGAACGGTGACCAGGTTCGGGAGTGCCCGGGTCGCCTGCGCGAGCGCGATGCCGATGGTGTGGCCACCGTAGACAAGACGGCCATGGGCGCCGACGCGCTCGTCGTGATGCGTCGCCGCGATATTGAGGCTCAACCGGGCGAGCTCGGGTGCGCTGGAGACGACGTCGCCGCTGCTGCGGTGGATCGAACCGACCAGTGCCTGATCGAAGTGCTTGCCGGGAACCTTGTTTCGGTAAGCGTCGAGGTTCCAGTCTTTCGGCGTCACGTACGGGGCGAGCGCGTCAGGGCCGATGGACGACAGATCGTCGTCGTGCCGCGTGCGCCCGTCGTCGGGATTGCCGCTCAGTGGCAGCATTGCACAACGGTAGAAGTCGAGAACGGTGTTGCCGTTCTGATCCGTGGACGTCATCCGCAGTGCCGCAAGGCCGGTGGGGGCGCGGCCGGGCTTGGACGAGTTTTCGCGCAGTCCTACCACCTCGGTACGCGTGTACAGGGTATCGCCGAGAACGGGGAACCTGTGGAATCGCAGTCCGCGGTAGAACAGGTTGGCCTTCACGTGGTGGGTAACCACTGTGGACTGGCCGATCGCGATGTCGGTGACCAAGCCTGGATTGGCAACGGGTGCAGCGCTTCCCGTGACTGCAGTCGAGAGATGGGCGTCGAGGGAAAGTCGCATCCGGTCGCCGAGGATGGCCTGATGGGTGGCGGCAAGGCCACTCGTCAGCGTTACCGCGGGAGCTTCGTCGAAAACCTGCCCGTGGGTGAGCTCGTCGAAATACGGTCCACCTACATAATGCTCGGCGGCGTAATGGTCGCTCCCATTCTGTACGCTCATGCCCTGACTCCTTCTGCTCGGGCGAGTGTGCGACGTGCTGCGACGGCGACGGCTTCGTCGAGCATCTGGCCGTCGAGTTGCGCTGCGCCGGCGCCGGAGGCTTCGGCTTCTTCGAGTGCGCCCAAGACGCGTCGGGCGTCGGTGACATCGGAGTCCGATGGTGTGAATGCCGCAGTAGCGGAATCGATCTGCGCCGGGTGGATAACCCACTTTCCGTCGAATCCGAGCGCGCTGGTCCAGGCCGCGGAGTGGCGGAAGGCGTCGTCGTCGGCAATTCCGAGAAACGGCCCGTCGATGGCAGCGATGCCCGCAGTGCGGCAGGCGATCAGAATTCTGTCCTGCACGGCCAGCCAGTGCTCCGGGAGAGCGGTGCGTGAGCGTCCCAGTGCTGCACCGAGATCGGCGTATCCGATGACGATTGCCTGCAGGCGCGTCGTCGATCGGGTGACGGCGTCGACGTTCGAGACGCCCAACGGTGTCTCGATGAGCGCTTGCAGGGTTATGGAGTGTCCGCCTGCTACGAGAAGTCGCTGCGCTTCGAGGAGTTCCTCGGCAGATTCCACCTTCGGGACTATCACACTGGTCAACGATTCGCCGAGTGCGCCGCACGCGGTCATGTCGGCGACGAACCACGGGGTGGTCGGTCCGTTGACGCGTACGGACACGGTTCGGGTTGCGCCGAACTCGCGAACGAGTTCGGTGACAAGCTCGCGGGCGGTGTGTTTGTTGGCCGTGGTGACGGCGTCTTCGAGATCGAGGATCACCTCGTCCGCGGTCGAGTTCAGTGCTTTGCGTGCTTTGCGCTCGTCGCTGCCGGGCGCAACCAGGGCGGTGCGGCGTCGGACAGTTGGGTACTCGTTGTTTGTCACGTGTGTCGATTACCTCGATCAGGGCCCAAATGTACGGCCAGTTGAAAATGTGGTGAGTTGCCGTGAATCAGTCGAAATTGCGTGGCTATTTCCAGAATTGCACTGGTTTTCCCACGATGCTGGCAGCATTTGCGGGTGACTGTCAAGGCGAAGTGTTGACAAAGGGCCAACAATGGCTAAATATGGCCGTACAAACTTTGAACAATGTCGAGGCGGATTCATGCTCAAGCTCAACGACGAAGAGACCTTCCTGGTCGACACGGTGCGATCGTTCATAGATCGCGAGGTCAAGCCCTCCGTGCAGGAGGTGGAGCACGCGAACGAATATCCCGAAAAGTGGATCGACCAGATGAAGCAGATCGGGATCTACGGCCTCGCCATTCCCGAGGAATACGGTGGATGCCCTGTATCGATGCCTTGCTATGCGCAGGTAACCCAGGAGCTGTCCAGAGGTTGGATGACGCTAGCGGGTGCAATGGGTGGCCATACGGTGGTAGCCAAGCTCATCACCCTGTTCGGCACCGAGGAACAGAAACTGAAGTATCTGCCGCTGATGGCAACCGGTGAAATTCGAGCCACCATGGCTCTTACCGAACCGGGTGGTGGCTCCGATCTGCAGGCGATGACAACCAACGCCAAGAGTGACGGTACCGATCTGGTCATCAACGGAGCCAAGACCTGGATCACCAATGCGCGGCGATCCGGTGTGATCGCACTGTTGTGCAAGACGGATCCTTCGGCAAGTCCGCGGCATGCCGGTATCTCGATCGTCCTGGTCGAACAGGGCGAGGGGCTCAACGTTTCCCGTGATCTCCCCAAGCTCGGCTACAAGGGCGTCGAGAGCTGCGAGTTGTCCTTCGACAACTACCGCATCTCCGAAGACGCGATCCTCGGCGGCGTGCCTGGTAAGGGTTTCGGTCAGATGATGAAGGGCCTCGAAACCGGCCGTATCCAGGTGGCTTGCCGGGCGCTCGGTGTTGCGACCGCTGCACTCGAGGATTCGCTTGCCTACGCGCAGCAGCGTGAAAGCTTCGGCAAACCGATCTGGAAGCATCAGTCGATCGGTAACTACCTCGCGGACATGGCGACGAAGCTGACCGCGGCTCGGCAATTGACCTGGCACGCGGCAGAGAAGTACGACAGCGGCGAGCGGTGCGACATGGAAGCCGGAATGGCCAAGCTGTATGCGTCCGAGGTTGCCATGGAAATTGCGTTGTCCGCGGTTCGCATTCACGGTGGCTACGGTTATTCGACGGAATACGACGTAGAGCGCTACTTCCGGGACGCCCCACTGATGATCGTGGGTGAGGGCACCAACGAGATTCAGCGCAATGTCATCGTCGCGCAGCTGGTTGCGCGCGGTGGTCTGTGACCACTCGGTGAGCCAGTAGAATCTGAATGCTATGAGCGGTAAGGAAAGAGAGACGGAGCCGGCGTATCAACGCCTCTCCCGTGAGCTTCGTCAGCAGATATCCGCCGGAACTTACCGCGACGGTCTTCAGTTACCCACCGAATCCGAACTGGCGACGCAGCACAGTGTGAGCCGCCAGACGGTTCGACGAGCATTCCACGACCTGGTTTCCGAAGGCATCGTGTATCGGGTCCCGGGTCGTGGCACGTTCGTGACGGAGAACACCGGCCAGTATCTGCGGCATCTGGGGTCCATCGAAGACCTGATGAACCTGTCGAAGGACACGACAATGGAAGTCGTCGCGCCACTGGTTCGGCGTGTGGACATCGAAGCGGCAAGCAGGCTCCGGTTGGATACGGATGTGGTGTATACGGTGGTGTTTCGCCGATTTCACGAAGGCATTCCCTTTGTGCAGACTACCGCGCACCTGCCCGAAGCGGTTGCCCGTCACATCGTCGACGCACCCGAAATGTTGGCAGGTGCCGTCAGCTCCTATACCGTGATCGGGTTATTGGAGCCACTGTTGGACAGTCCGATAATCGAAGCAGCGCAGTCGATTACAGTGGCACCGGCTACTGCTGACGTTGCCAGGGACGTGAATTGTGAACCCGGGCATGCGATGTTGCGCGTCGATCGCCTGTATACCAACGCTGCCGGTCTGGCCAACGAATTGTCCGTCAGCTACTTCCTGCCCGAGCAGTACACCTATCGAGTGACGCTACGGCGAGGCGCGCACTAGCGGTTCCCGCGGTCGTATCTCGTTGTCACCCAAAATCTCTCAGGAGAGACCATGCGAGTATTCAACGGAATCGACGACGTCGAGTCGGCAGTAGGCGAGCACCTCGGATACAGCGATTGGTTTCCGGTCACCCAGGAGCGAGTCGACAAGTTTGCCGACGCGACAGAAGATCACCAGTGGATTCACGTGGATCCCGAACGCGCCGCGCAGGGTCCGTACGGCGGCACCATTGCACACGGCTACCTGACCCTGTCGCTGTTGCCTGTGCTCGGTGCGCAGGTGATGCGCGTCGACGGCATTGCCATGACTGTCAACTACGGCAGCAACAAGGTTCGCTTCCCAGAGCCGGTCAAGGTCGGTTCGTCGGTTCGCGCAGGCGCTGAAATTCTGTCGTTCGAGCGCACTGCGAAGGGCGCGACGATTGTCGTGCGCTACACGATCGAGATCGAGGGCGCTACCAAGCCTGCGCTTGTTGCCGAGACGGTTCGCCTGCTTGTCGCCTGAGTCATTCTCACACTTACAGAACAAGCTTCGAGGAAATCATGAAACGAGCAGCGCTGGTTGCGCCGGTTCGGACCGGGGTGGGCCGCTTCGGCGGTGCACTGCGTGACGTACCTGCCGAGACTTTGGCAGCCACAGTGATCAAGGAGACGGTTCGTCGCAGCGGCATCGACCCTGCCCGCATCGACGATGTTGCGATGGGGCAGTCGTACGCCAATTCGGAGGCACCGTGCATCGGCCGGTGGGCAGCGCTCGAGGCCGGGCTTCCCATCTCGGTTGCCGGTTTCCAGACGGATCGCCGATGCGGAACGGGCCTGCAGGCCATCATCACCGCGGCGATGATGGTTCAAACAGGCGCTGCTGACGTTGTTGTTGCGGGCGGCGTCGAATCGATGAGTGGCATCGAGCACTACACCACCGGAGCGCGATGGGGCACCAAAGCCGGTGGGCTGCAACTGTTCGACAGGCTCGATCGTGGGCGCGAGCGGTCACAGCCGGAGTGGCGATTCGGCAAGATCAGCGGCATGATCGAAACCGCCGAGAATGTTGCGCAACGCTGCGACATCAGTCGCGAGCAGTCTGATCAGTTTGCGGTTGACAGTCATCGCAAGGCAACGGCAGCGCGAGATTCCGGCCGTTTCGACACCGAGATCGTCTCCGTGGAACTGACCGATCGTAAGGGCAACGTCACGGAGTTCCGCAGCGACGAGGGAATTCGCGACGACACGTCGATGGACACACTCGGTCGGTTGCGGACCGTCACGAAGGGTGGCGTCGTCACGGCCGGAAATGCCAGTCAGCAGAATGACGCTGCGGCTGCGATGTTGGTGGTTGCCGAAGATCGACTGGACGAGTTGGGTCTCGAACCGATCGGCTTTCTGGACAGTTGGGCTGCCGCCGGCTGTGAACCCGCGCTGATGGGACTCGGACCCGTCGCAGCAGTATCGAAGCTCTTTGCCCGGACCGGTGGCAGCTTCTCCGATTTCGAGTTGGTGGAGCTGAACGAGGCATTTGCGTGCCAGGTTCTCGGCGTCGTGAAGGAATGGGGCTTCGAGGACCTCGATCGGCTCAACGTCAACGGGTCCGGAATTTCACTCGGACATCCCGTCGGTGCGACGGGTGCCCGAATGACGACTACAGCCCTGCATGAACTCAGTCGCCGCGGTAGCGGAAAAGCGCTGCTGACCATGTGTATCGGCGGCGGGCAGGGCCTGGCCGCTGTGGTGGAATCCGCCTGAGCGTCCCCTGGGTACACTCCGTATGAGGGATAACAGCACTACGGAGGCGGTCGGGCATGGAGTCAAGCGGCGCTTTGAACATCGCCGATGTCCGGCGCGGGCAGGCGGCGCTCGAGGGCCTGGACGTGACTGTGTGGTCCAACCGGTTTGAACTGCTGTCCGATGCCAATCGCCTTCGGCTTCTCCTGTGTCTGCATCACGCGCCGGGGATCTGCGTCACGGACCTGTCCGTGGCATTGGGAATGAGCGGGACGGCTGTCTCGCATGCACTTCGGCTGCTTCGGAGCCAGGGGTGGGTGACAGCCACGCGAGACGGCCGTTCGATGCGTTACCAATTGGCTGACGACACCGTGCACCAGCTACTTCACTCGATCGGTGCCACGCACTTCGGCGACGATCCCACACATGGTCACTCGCACGACTGAACTGCCACGACTGAACTACGGAGTGGCGAAGAATTTCTCCACTGCCGGTGCGGCATTCGGGTTTCCGTTCATGATGCCGTTGCCCAGACCGATACCCGTTCCGATGGCTCCGCCGACGATGCATCCGGCGATGAAGTTGGGGAAGATCGACAAGCACCCAATCCCGATACCTGTGGCCGCACCGCCGAGCGTCGACTGCAAGCCGCCGTTGTTCCACCCGATATTGATTTCGTTCGTCATGGTGTCGAACGCAGCTTGTTTGGCATCGTTACCGGGGAAAAGCGTCGCTGCAGTCGGACTGTTCGTGCTTACCGGTTGGTTGAACGGATCGAAGCCGGTGTTCGGAGCTGCAACAGCCGTTCCGGCGCCTGCGCCGACGGCAGCAACGACAATCGCGGTCATGGTCAGAGTTCGGGACAGTTTCATGGGGAAAGCCAATCTGTCTGTGTGGAACTTTCGGGCACAAGCGGACCCGTCGACTTCCTCGCGACGGGTCGTGACAAGTGGCTACCCGGCTCCGATACCTCTGAAACCGCCCAGTCTCATTCGTTATTCGACACTCGAGCGCGGAGCGCTTCGTTCTCGGCGGCGAGCCTGGCAACGTCTGCCTGGAGTGAGTCGATCTGTTCCTGTAGTGGCCTGCGGGCAAGCGCCAGAGATTCGTCCATTCGTTCCTTGTCGTAGCGCGGAGTGATGTTTCGCGCGCAGTTCCAATCGAATGCTTCCACGTCGATGACTATCGAGCGCTGCGCCTTGGCCGACATGATGCCGCCGGGAACCTCCAGAAGTTGTTGCAGCAGCGTGGGGTCGGCATCGGCGTCGACTACGTGAGCGCGGCCGTAGATTTTCAGACGGGTTCGTGTCGGATAGTCGACGACAAAGAGCGAGACGCGGTTGTTGGTCTCGAGGTTGCCGAGTGTCACGAATTGTTGATTTCCGGGCAGGTCGGCAAAGCCGATTCGGTTCGGACCCAACACGTGGAGAAACCCGCGGGGACCACCACGATGCTGGATGTACGGCCAACCGTCGGAAGTGACCGTGGACAGAAAGAACGAATCGACAGATGTAACGAAACCCTGAGCGCGAGAGTCGAATTCCATGGGGCCGGTATCGGGATGATCGAGTTTGGATCCGTAGATCGTGAAACTGCCCGACTCGCGCTGGCGCTCGACAGCAGCGGGTGAGAACGCGATGTGTGCGTATCGACTCGACATGATTACTCTCCTTGCGCTCAGTGCCAACGATGATCGGCGATTGCGGTGCGCGGCCCGAACTTCGGTTTGACGGCCTGGCCGCTGACCTGCAGGAGCCGGACCGCCCGATACCGATGCGGTTGCAGGGGAGCGAGGTACTCGACCATACGAGCGTCGTCGATCGGTTCCCCGAGGAGGGACCAGCCGACTACTGCGGCGAGATGGTAGTCGCCCACTGACAGAGCGTCGGAATCACCGAATGCACGCTGGGCAACTTCGGCGGCGGTCCAGATTCCGACGCCGGGCACGGCTCGCAATCGCCTCGTCGCCTCCGCCCTCGAGAAGGTCGACGCTTGCTCGAGCCGATCGGCGACCCGAGCGCACTGCACGATCGTCTTGGATCTTGCCGGGTCCACGTTCGCGCGACGAAACTCCCACGACGGCATCCGTCGCCACTGATCCGCGGTGAGTGGAACTCGCATTCCGTCGGGCGCCGGTCCGGGAGCTCGTTCTCCGAACTTGGTCAGCAGACGTCGCCACGCTGCAAAGGCGTCGACGCCGTGGACACGTTGTTCGAGGATGGCGGGGACGAGAGCCTCCATGACGCGTCCGGTGCGTCCGATCCGCAGATGCGGGAAGCGTCGATGAGCTTCGGCCAGCTTGGGATGTTCGGGAGCAAAATCGTCGGCTTCGTCGTCGAGACCGAGCAATGCTTCGGCTCCGCCCAGGAACTCCGTAGCGCAGACGCCCCACGACTGCACGCGGACGGTGTGGCGATCCGACTGTGTAATGCGGTAGGTCACAGGACCCGAAAGTTGGCGGGAAACTCGCCAGATCGCGCCGTCCGGGGTACGCCTGTGAGCGGGGTCGCCAGGTCCGCGCTGATGCGGGCTGAGCGTCAGCGCGGCATCGAGTGGTCGCTGAGAAGTCACCGTGACTTCGGCAGCCTCGAGTTTCGGCGTCATCGTCGGCCAGCGTATCTGCAACGGTCGCCCCGCGTTCAGACACATGTCGGTGGGGCAACGTAAGGTCCGAGCCATGATCATCGTGAGCACCGACGGATCCTGTCTGCGCAACCCCGGCGGAGCTATCGGCTGGGCTTGGGTAAATCACGAGGGTCCGTCGATGTCGGGCGGCGAATCATCCGGAACCAACCAGATCGCCGAGTTGAGGGCGCTCTTCGAGGCCGTTGTCGCTCACCCCGGAGACGAGCCTTTGCTCATCGAATCGGACTCCCAGTACGCCATCAAATGTGCATCCGAGTGGCTGCCGAGTTGGAAGCGCAAGGGCTGGAAAACCGCGGGCGGCGGCGCTGTCAAGAACCTGGAACTGGTGCAGAGCATCGACCGTGCCATCACCGATCGTGTCGGGCCGGTGCGTTTCCGTTGGGTCCGCGGGCACGTGGGCAACCACTACAACGAGATGGCCGACAAGCTGGCAGGCGAAGCCGCCCGTGCGATTGTCTCCGGGGACATCGAGTCGGTACCACTTGCTGCGCAGACACCGGTGCCGGTGAAAAAAGAAGTAACCGTCGTGAACTCCTCGTACAAGGAGAAGTCCACGACGGCTGTCGAACCGGAAGATCTGTTCACACTGTTCTAAAAGGCGTAGCCCCTAGATCAAGCTGCCCTCATGCACCGCTCGATCGAATGCCGGCAAGGGACCGCCGGCACGCAGGGTGGTGGCGAGTGCCGGATCAGCCAAGTGCAAGCGGCCGATCGCGATCAGATCGAACTCTCCGCTACCGATGCGCTCCTCGAGCTGGGGGATGTTGTCCACGACGGGTGCAACGCCTTCGATGCGGCTGTCGCGCAACGACTTTCCCAGGCCGACGCTGCCCACGGCCATGGTGACGGCGCCGGTCAGCTTCTTGGCCCAGCCGGCGAGCGAGAGGTCGCTGCCTTCGAAGGCGGGAACGTCGAAGCGTCGGATGCTGGCGTCCAGCACATCGACCCCGGCATCGACCAAAGCGCCCAGGATCACGCCCAGCTCTTCCGGGGTTTCCGCGATCTTCGCGGTGAAATCCTGCTGCTTGTGCTGGGAGAAGCGGTAGATAATCGGCAGATCGGGGCCGATGGCTTCGCGGATCGCCGCAACGACGGCTGCGGGGAATTTGGTACGACGCTCCAAGTCGCCGCCCCACGCGTCGTCGCGCCGGTTGGTGCCTTCCCAGAAGAAGGAATCCAGTAGGTAGCCGTGGCCGCCGTGGATGGCGATGCCGTCGAAGCCGAGCTCGACAGCGTGCTTCGCACTGCGGACGTAGGCGGCGATCACGTCTTCGATGTCCTGCTCGGTCATCGCGTCGGTTGTTGCCTGAGCGCGCTCGACGTAGGCGGCAGAGTACGAGGTGACACCGAGCGGGCCCCACTCACCGGACGGGCGCATCGGTTTGAGCGAAGGATCCATCTGCGTCATCGCGCCCCACAACGGGCCGACGTGCCAGAGCTGCGGCACGATCTTGCCGCCGGCGCCGTGAACGTCGTCGATGACCTTGCGCCAGCCGGCCTGAGCGGCGGGCGTATGCAGGTTGGGGACGTTGGCATGGTCGACCGCAGTTACGTGGTCGATCGCAACGCCTTCGGTGACGATCAGGCCGGTGCCGCCCTCAGCGCGTCGACGGTAGTAGTCGGCGACATCCTGACCGGGGACGCCCTCGATGGAGTAGGTCCGCGTCATCGGGGACATGACGATGCGGTTGGGCAATTCGAGCGAACGAATGCGCAAAGGCTGGAAAAGGGGACTGGTCATGTCAATCACAGTGCTTTCATGAATCGGAAGAATCCGGGGTCCTGATCGACGCGCAACCTCGTGAGAGTGCGGTAGCTGATCAGCCACTTACCGTTCTCTTTGCGGTATTCCTCGTGGTAGTGGCCGTATCCGTGCAGGTGCAATTCCTTCTCACCGTCGTTCCACCACAGCATGTCCTCCATCGCCCAGATTCCCGTGGCGGTGGTGGGGGAGGTCAGCACGATTTCAGGTGTGTGTGCGTGGTGCGCCGTGGTGAGAGGAATCTCGCCGTCGAGCATGTTCCGGATGGCGTTGGTGAGTTTCTCGATACCGACCACCTGATTGGAGGTGTCACCGGTCTTGGGTTGCTTGTCCGTGGGGAGGCCGCCCCAGGTTTCGCTGACGACGTCCTCGGTGTGCAGTGTCGGGTAGATATGCCACTGCTTGGTGTCCATGCAACGCAGGCGAGCCGAGAAGACCTTCTTGATTTCCTCGATTGCGAGTAGTTCCTCGACAGGACTGAGTGACGCGACTTCGGACTCGGTCAAAGACATGCAACCTCCAGCAGTAATCGGCAAGATGCCTTCAGATTCGAGTGCGTACGGCCTTGCCGTCAATCACCTGTCTCAGTGAGCGCGACAACACTCGGTATGGTCGAGCAAACGGAAGGAGCGCTCGCTATGTGCGTAGATACGGATTCGGTCCCCGGGGCCGAGGAGATCGCCGCGGTTCGGGACTTTTGGGATGAGCTGGGTGTTCCGGGTTTGATCGACGTTCACACCCACTTCATGCCCAAGAGTGTCATGGACAAAGTGTGGGGGTACTTCGACTCGGCGGGTCCGATGATCGGTCGACCATGGCCGATCACGTATCGCCTGGTGGAAGAGGAACGCGTACAGCGGCTGCGTGAATTCGGAGTCCGCGCCTTTACCTCGATGATCTACCCGCACAAGAACGCGATGGCTGAGTGGCTCAATCAGTGGGCCGTCGAGTTTGCCGCCCAAACGCCGGATTGCCTACATACGGCCACGTTCTATCCCGAAGAGACGGCCGCGTCGTACGTCGGGAAAGCGTTGGAGTCGGGCGCGCGAATCTTCAAGTCCCACATCCAGGTCGGCAATTACGACCCTAACGATCCGCTGCTCGACAACGTGTGGGGCCAACTCGAGGACGCCGAGACACCCATCGTCATTCACTGTGGCTCAGGGCCGGCGCCGGGTACGTTCACCGGGCCGGATCGAATCGCGTCGTTGCTGGCACGCTACCCGAGGTTGCCGCTGATCATCGCGCACATGGGTATGCCGGAGTACAGCGAATTCCTTGATCTTGCAGAGGCGTACGGGAATGTGCGCCTGGACACCACCATGGCGTTCACCGACTTCACGGAAGAGCAGTGTGCCTTTCCGAAGTCGGATATCTCTCGCCTGATCGACATGCAGGACCGGATACTCTTCGGGAGCGATTTCCCGAACATTCCGTACCCGTATCTCAAATCGTTGCAAGCACTTACGCGGTTCGATCTCGGAGACGAGTGGTTGCGCGCCGTAGTACACGACAACGCGGCCAAGCTCTTCTCGGTGAGCTGAGCTCACCGAGAAGACTTCAGCTCAGCGCAGTTTGATACTGCCGCCGTCGGCCATCAACGTCTGACCGGTCATGTACTGCGAGTCGTCGCTCGCGAGGAACACGACGACGGGAGCGATGTCGGTTTCGGGATCACCGATACGTCCGAGAGGAACCTTGGCAACCGACGCGGCTGCACGCTCGGGGAAGGCTTCCTGCCACTTGACGACGCCTTCGGTTGCGGCGAACGGGCAGACCACGTTGACGCGGATGCCTTCCGGCGCCCACTCGTTGGCAACGACGCGGGTCAGACCGCGCACAGCTTCCTTGGCCGCTGCGTACGACGTCTGGGTGGGCATACCGTCCAAGCCTGAACCGGAGGCGAAGTTGATGACCGAACCCTTGGTCTTCGCCAGTTCGTCGTGGCACGCCTGCATCAGGTGGACAACCGGGTAGAAGCCGGTGTTGAAGGACAGGTCGAACATGTCCTGCGTGGTTTCCAGCAGCGGGGCCTGACGAGACGCGTGAGCGTTGTTGACCAGGATGTCGAGCTTGCCGAACGCCTCGAGTGCGGCGTCGCGGATCTGCTCTGCCGAACCTGCGGCGGCAAGGTCGACGTTGAGGAACTTGCCGGCGCCGGCCAGTTCCTGCTCGAGGGCCTGGCCCTGCTCGTCGTTGATGTCGACGAACAGGACCTTCGCGCCTTCACGGGCAAAGACTCGGGTGATTGCGCGACCGATTCCGCCGGCGCCGCCGGTGACAATCGCTACCTTGCCGTTCAACCTCATGAAAACGCTCCTTCTGTGTTTGATGCTGTTTAGACGGTTGCGGTCTCGTCGACTGCGAGTGCGATCTTCTCGAGGCCGGCGATGCTGTAAGCAGCGTAGGTCTCGTAGGGGCCACGGCCCGAGAAGTACGACGAGAGCTGACCACCGAGCTCCTCGACGGTGAACGCGGATCCGGCTGCGTCGAAACGGTTCTCGACCTTCGGTGCTTCCATCAGCGCCACCATCTTGCCGTAGACGACAAAGACCTGTCCGTTGATCTCGTCCGAGGCGGGCGAAGCCAGGTAGCTGACCAGAGTTGCAACACGCTCGGGTGCAAGCGGATCGAGACCGGTGACGCCGGTGTTGTTCTCGCCGAACGCATCTGCTGTCATTGCGGTCCGCGCGCGCGGGCAGATTGCGTTGCTGCGGACGCCGTAACGGGAGAGGCCGGCTGCGCTCGAGAGCGTCAGAGCCGTGATGCCGGCCTTGGCTGCCGAGTAGTTGGGCTGTCCGGCGCTGCCGAAGAGGAAGGCTTCGGAGGAGGTGTTGATGATGCGTCCGTAGACGGGAGCATCGGCTGCCTTGCTTGCGGCGCGCCAGTGCACTGCAGCTGCATGGGAGGTTGCGGCGTGGCCCTTGAGGTGCACGCGAATGACGTCGTCCCAGTCGGATTCGGTCAGGTTGAAGATCATCTTGTCGCGCAGGATGCCCGCGTTGTTGACGAGGATGTCGAAGGAGCCGAAGTTCTTGACGCCTTCCTCGACGAAGCGCGCACCGAGAGACCAGTCGGAGACGTCGCCCGTGATGGCGATGGCCTGTCCGCCTGCAGCCTTGATCTCGTCGACCACGTCATTGGCTGCGGGGCCCATGTCGTTGACGATGACGGCTGCGCCGGCTGCTGCGAGGCCGAGTGCCTCCGCGCGGCCGAGTCCGGCGCCGGCACCGGTGACTGCGGCTACTTTGCCTTCCAAGCTCAGTGATTGCGTCATGTCGTGCTCCTTCGATCCGGGTCAGAAATTAGTATTCATTCTAATTTGTTCAATCTATTTTGGCGTAAATTCGGCAAAACTAGCAGAGTCAAAATCAGAATTAGTTCTAGTTTTGATCAGAAATGCGAGCCAGAACACTACAGTCCCGGTCAGTGGGAGCGGTGATGTAGGTCACGAGCTGGACATGCCACCTTGTGGCTACGCGCCGACCGGGCGCGCACGCACTTGCGTCACCGCCGACACTGCCCGGAGCAACCCATGTTCAACGACTCGCCTGCTCGGAAGCATCTACGCCCCAGCCAATCGTCGGAGATCCTCACAGCAGGATCCGCTCTGGCTGCATCGGGTGGAACAACGGGAGGATCTGCGCAGCTCCTGGCATCGTTGTTGGGACGTCGGATCGGCGGATGACGCACTCGAAGTACCACTAGATGCGGCCGGGCCGGACCTGCCGCACCTGAAATAACGGAAGGCACCAACAGTGTCACTGAATTTGGCAGATCTGTACGAGGGCGTAACGGACTTGATCTCGGACCGCACGGCAATCGTGTGCGACGGGCGTCGACGGACATACGCGGAACTCGACGAAGGCTCGAACCGCATCGCCCATCACCTCGCGAGTGTTGGCGTCGGACCGGGAGATCACGTCGCCTTGCACATGCGCAACAGCATCGAATACGTCGAAAGCCTGTTGGGCTGCCTCAAGATTCGCGCAGTGCCGATCAATGTCAACTACCGCTACGTCGATGCCGAGCTGACGTACCTCTACAACGACTCCATGGCGGTCGCACTCATCGTCGACGAGGAGTTTGCCGACACCGTCGCGTCGATCCTTCCCACAACGCCCGGCGTCAAGCATGTTGTCGTCGTCGGCGAAGCCGAGCTTGCCGGCGTCGACAGCATCAGTTACGACGTTGCAACGCAGGCGCAGTCGGCCAAGCGAGACTTCGGGCCGCGCAGCGAAGACGACCTCTTTGTCATCTACACCGGCGGCACGACGGGTATGCCCAAGGGCGTCATGTGGCGTCACGAGGATTTCTACTTCGCAGCGCTCACAGGTGGAAACCCTTTCGGCCCTCCGCATGTCAAGGCCGAAGATCTGTACGCCGCTGTGCCGCACGTCCCCGCCATGAACATGCTCAGCACTGCACCGCTGATGCACGGCGCGGCGTCCTACTCGTTGTTCACCGGATTCTTCATGGGCGCCAACGCAATCCTGATGGCGCGTTTCGACGCGAAGAAGACGCTCCAGCTTGCCGGGAGTGAAAAGGCCGTCTCCATCACCGTTGTCGGCGACGCGATGGCACGCCCGCTCGCCGACGAATTGGCTGCGAACGCCGCCGAATACGACCTCAGCACGGTGGGCATGGTCTCGTCCGGCGGAGCGTTGTTCTCGCTCTCCCTGCGTGAGCAGTTGAAGTCGATTCTTCCGAACCTGATCATCCGCGACGGTTTCGGTTCGTCCGAGTCCGGCGTCGACGGTAACCTCGAGATCGGCGCGGACGGCTTGATGCGGATCGCCGCTCGCGACGAGACTCGTGTCGTGGACGATCGGATGCGTCCGCTCGAGCCCGGTTCACCCGAGACCGGGTACATCGCTCGTTCCGGTCACGTTCCGGTCGGATACTTCAACGATCCCGTGAAGACGGCAGCGACGTTCCCCGTCGTCGACGGCGTCCGCATGTCGGTTCTCGGCGACATCGGACGGGTCGAGGCCGACGGCTCGATCGTTCTGCTGGGGCGCGGTTCTCAGTGCATCAACACCGGTGGCGAGAAGGTGTACCCCGAAGAGGTCGAGCAGGCACTCAAGAGTCATCCGGCTGTTCTCGACGCCTTGGTTGCCGGAGTGCCGGACGACAAGTTCGGCGAGCGCGTGGCTGCGGTCATCACCACTCGTGACGGTTTCGCTGTCCCGGACCTCGCCGAGATCGGTGAGCATTGCGCGTCTCAGGTCGCGCGGTACAAGGTGCCTCGTACCGTCGTGAGCGTGTCGGAGATCCGTCGTTCTCCCAGTGGCAAGGCCGACTACCGCTGGGCCAAGGCAACTTTGACGGAAGCTAACTAGTTCGACGTCATCCAGCGCGTTTTGTGAGGGACGCGCTGGATGACGCTCGGGCAGAGCGCAGAACTAGTTCGTTACTCCTGCGGCCAAGAGGGCGCGGGCTTCGGGGCGGCCGTCGAGGAGCGCGTTCGTACGCAATTCGACCTTCCAGACGCCGTCGTTCTTGACCAGTTCCCACCGGTTCGCGGTGATGCGGAGAACCTTGAATCCGGACGGGTTCTCGGGATCCTTGATCACGAGCTGCGAGTGGCAGGTTGCGACGGCTTTGTTGCCGTCGATGCGGATGTGTGCCGGCGTCATCATGTGCGCTGCGCCGTTCATGATCCAGTTCTGATGAGCGGCACTGCGCACCATGGCGCGGAGTTCGCCACGGCCGTGCATTGCTCCCGTGTCGACGTCGTAGACACCGTCCTCGAGCCACAGGTTTGCGACCTCGTCGGCAGATCCACTGTCGACGGCCGGGCTGTACGCGGTGAGCAGTTCGGTGATGGCCAGCTTGTCTTCGAGCAATTCGACTCGGGCAATCAGTGATTCGACCAGGGCAAGTGAGTTGCTCAGTGCGGTGGCGTCGGTCATCGGCATTCCTTACGTAGACGAAGTGGATCAATCAGGTGAAATCGATGCCCTCGGCGAGGGCGATGCGGTGAAGTTCCTCGAGTTGTTCCGCGAAGTGCTCAGCGCTCGACGCGCTGATCGACGTGCTGGCGATCGTGGCACCGGCGTCGCGGACTCGGGTCAGTGAGCGGACGACGCGTTCCGGGTCGCCGAGCGGATCGAAGGCTGCGCCAGTGGACAAGATGACGTCGAAGTTTTCGGGGAGCGGCGCTGCCGCGAGCATGTCCGCGAGCTCCGAGAGGCGCAGTCCGAAGGGAACCCAGCCGTCGCCATGGGTGAGTGCGCGGCGCAGTGAACGCTTGGTGCGGCCACCGATCCAGAGAGGCACTCGCGGTTGGACGGCGTGCGGCTCGACAACAAATCCCGAGTAGTCGTAGAACTCGCCGTGGTACTCCGGGAGCGGAGTGGAGAGCGAGGTGCGCAGCGCTGCGAGGGCGTCGTCGGCGCGAGCTCCACGATCGGTGAACGGAGCGTTTATGAGATCGAATTCTTCTTTTAGCGTCCCGACTCCGAGGCCGAGGACAAGTCGCCCGTTGCTGACCCGATCCAGCGTTCCGTAGCGCTTCGCGATCTCCAGTGGGTGGTGGTATCCCAGCACGAGCACTTGAGTTGCGAGCCGAATAGTGCGTGTTCGAGCCGCAAGATATCCGAGTGTTGCGAGCGGATCCCAGTAGGTTCCGCCGCGTTCTCCGGCTATTTCTGTGGGAACTGCGATATGTTCACTGCAGGTCAGGTGGTGAAAACCGAGGCGATCAGCAGTTTCGGCGATCTGTGCGACCTCGTCGATCTCAGCCGTCGCTTCCCAGTCTGATCGGGTGCTGGGGTGCTGGATCAGTACCGGTGTGACGAGTCCGAGGTGCATCGAGCGTTTATAGCTGCGACGAGCAGTTCTGGCACAGAAATTTCCGGTGATCGGGATGAGATTGTCGGATTGGCTTTCCAGATACTGTGACCTGGGTTATAGTCACTAGAATCAATTCCAGTTTCCGGGAGGCGTCAATGACCATCGTTGAAATCAACGACACCATGACCACTGCTCAGCCGACCAGCGCTCAGGCTAAAAAGGATCTTCCGCCGTCGATGGTCGAGCGGATGACGCTGATTCTCGACGCCTTCGACGGACGCGCAGCACGGCTCACCCTGGAAGAGGTGGCGTGCCGCACGCAGTTGCCGCGCTCCACCGTCCACCGCATTCTCGATCAGCTCGTCAAGCTCGACTGGGTAGATCACGCATCGTTCGGCTACTGCCTCGGACGGCGTGCACTCGGCCTCGGTGGCGGCGACGGTGGCCACAGCCAGATTCGTGAAGCTGCTGCACCCCTGCTGCACGAACTGCACCTTCAGACCGGAATGGTTGTGCACCTCTCGGTGCTCGACGGCCGTGAAACTGTTTATCTCGACAAGGTCGGCGGCCGGTTTGCCGCTGCACTCCCGTCGCGCGTCGGTGGCCGGGTTCTTGCGCACTCCACCGCGGGCGGCAAGGCGATGCTCGCGTGGATCGATCCGGAGCGCGTCGACGCCTTGTTCGGCGCGACCCTTCCGCGCTGTACGGAGAACACCATCGCGGAGATCGGCATCTTGCATCAGGAACTCAACCGCATTCGTCAGCGTCGGGGCTTGGCCTTCGAGCGCGGTGAATCCGCTCGCGGACTGGCATGTGTGGCGGCCGCGATTCGTGGGCATGAAGGCCCCGTCGGCAGCATTGCGTTGTGCGGCGACATGCGGACGGCTCAGCTCGAGCGAGTCGCCCCGTTGGTAGTCGACGCGGCCCGTGAGGTCTCGCGCTCGCTGTACCCCGAGCTGGGTGCGCCTCGCCGTGGCCGCAAGGCTCCTCCGATCCCGACAAACACCTTCTCGGCAGACACGATGGACCGACTTCTGGCGGCGTCCACCGAGCAGTGGATCTGAGTTTTCTTGCCCTTTCTGTCTCGCTGATCGGGACGGTTCGTAGCAGCTCAGCGGCGGTGATGGCACCGTTCCGGGTATGACGACTGAACTGAGCTACGAGGACACTCTGAAAGAGCTGCAGACCGATCTCGGTGTGCTCCGGTATCACGAGGCCGGCGACGGTCCGCCGCTGGTGTTGCTGCACGGATCAGGTCCCGGAGTCACCGGGTGGCGCAACTACCGCGGCGTTCTCGCGGACTTCGCCGAGCACTTCCACTGCTACGTTCTCGAGTTCCCCGGCTTCGGCGTCAGCGACCCGGGCGACGGCCACCCGATGATGATGGCTCAGGCTTCGGTCAGCGCGTTCCTCGACGGACTCGGTCTCGGTCCGGTCCACCTGATCGGCAACTCCATGGGCGGCATCGTCGCCACCAAGGTCGCGATCGACGAACCGCACCGCGTCAGCAAGCTCGTCACCATCGGCGGCATGGGCAAGAACACCTTCTCGCCCGGCCCCGGTGAAGGCATCAAGCTCCTCATGGAATTCACCGACAACCCCACCCGCGAAGCCCTGATCCGTTGGCTGCAGTCGATGGTCTTCGACCCGGCCGTTGTCACCGAGCAGCTCATCGAAGAGCGTTGGGCGCTCGCCACCGAGCCGACGACCCTCGAGATCGCACGCCGGATGTACAGCAGCAAGGCCATGGCCGCTATGGGCGCCGCCGCTGCTGCGTCGACGGATGTTCCGTACTGGGCGCAGTTGAACAAGATCAAGGCCCCGACCCTGCTCACCTGGGGTCGCGATGACCGCGTCAGCCCCGTCGACATGGCGATTCTGCCGATGCGCGACATTCCCAACGGTGAAGTGCACATCTTCCCCAGGTGCGGTCACTGGACGATGATCGAGGCCCGCGACGCCTGGGTCTCGGCAGTTCTGGCATTCCTTACCCGCCCGTAAGGGCCTTCGGCCCCCGTGCGCCTTTCCGGCAGTTCCCACTACCAAAAAGGCGCACAGGGGCTGCTCCCACTCACCGGGAAGCATTTCTGCACTACCGATCCGCACCTGCCACGGTTTCACCAACAGATTTTCACCTCGCCAGATCTTCCAGGAGGACGCGATGCTCAGTGATACGCAGCGAGTTTTCCGCCGCAAGGTAGTTGGTGGGCAGGAAGACCAGTTGATCGACATCGCGCTTGGACTCGCCGCGAAGAAGTCTGCCTAGGCATTCGCCGGGTACCGAAACCAGAAAGCCGAGAAAACCATGGGACAGGTTCTAGACAACATCTCTCAGTTCGCCGACGAGATCCGCGCAGGCGGCGTCGAGGGCGACAAGATCATGCAGCTGTCGGACGGCAACGCGAAGCGTCTTCGCGATTCCGGCGTCATCCGCATGTTCCAGCCCAAGGAATTCGGTGGGCTCGAATCGCACCCGCGTGAGTTCGCCGAGACGGCAATGGCTATCGGCGCGATGGACGGCGCAACCGGCTGGGTCAGCGGCATCGTTGGCGTCCACCCGTGGGAGCTTGCATTCTTCGACAAGAAGGCGCAGGAAGAGGTCTGGGGCGAGAACCCGGACACCTGGATGGCTTCCCCGTACGCACCGATGGGTGTTGCTCGTCCCGTCGACGGTGGCTACATCCTCAACGGTCGCTGGTCATTCTCCTCGGGAACGGATCACTGTGACTGGGTCATGATCGGCGCGATGGTCGGCGACGCCGAGGGCAAGCCCCTCATGCCGCCGAAGCACCTGCACGTCCTGCTGCCGCGTAGCGATTACGAAATCGACCAGGACAGCTGGAACGTCGTGGGCCTGCGAGGCACCGGTTCCAAGGACCTCATCATCAAGGATGCTTTTCTCCCCGCCTACCGCACCATCGACGCGTCCAAGGTGTACGACGGCAGCGCGTGGAAGGAAGCCGGCCGCACGGAGACCCTGTACAAGTTCCCGTTCTCCTGCATCTTCCCGCTCGGCATCACCTCCTCGTTGATCGGTATCGCCGAAGGCGCATTGGCCTGCAACATTGCAGCCCAGCGTGAGCGCGTCACAGTCAGTGGTGTCCCGATCAAGGAAGATCCGTACGTACTCTTCGCCATCGGCGAGGCTGCTGCGGAGATCGCGGCTTCGCGCGCGGCGATCCTCGAGACGGTCGACCGTTTCTGGGACATGACCGAAAAGGGCCAGGAAGTTTCGTTCGAACTTCGTTCCATCGGCCGACGCACTCAGACGGCTGCCGCGTGGCGTGCAGTGCGCGCAGTGGACGAGATCTTCGCTCGCTCCGGCGGCGGCGCCCTCCAGCTCAGCACTCCGATGCAGCGATTCTGGCGTGACGCGCACGCGGGTCTCTCGCATGCCATCCACGTGCCCGGATCGATCTTCCACGCGTCGACCCTGACGCAGCTCGGTGGCGAGCCGCAGGGCATCCACCGCTCGATGATCTAGTCCCACAAATACTTTCGAAGCAAGGACGGTTAGGCATGACTGAAATTCGGGGCCTGGGGTATCTCAGGATCCAAACGCAGGACGTGGCTCGCTGGCGCGAGCTCGTGGTTGACGGACTCGGTCTCGCGGTCGGCAGCGGCCCGGAACCCGACGGCCTCTACCTCCGTCTGGACGAGCGTCGCTCGCGACTGATCGTCCTTCCGGGTGAGTCGGACAAGGCGCTGGCAGTGGGCTGGGAAGTGCGAGATCAGTTCGCGCTCCAGCGTGTTCGCGAAGCCGTCGAGAAGGCCGGGGTCGAGGTCGAGGTTCTCTCCGAGACCGATGCCAGCTACCGCGACGCCGAGCAGGTCATCGCGTTCAACGATCCCAACGGCAACCGTGTCGAGGTCTTCTTCGGGCCGGTTCTCGACCACAGCCCGTTGGTCACCCCGCACGGTGGACGCTTTGTCACCGGCGATCAGGGACTCGGCCACGTCGTGCTCCCCGTCACGGCCTTCGACGAAGCACACGCCTTCTACACCGAGGTTCTCGGCTTCCTGCCGCGCGGCTCCATTCGCCTCGGCGGTATCGACGCGCCGCCGCCGGCTCGCCGTGTCCGCTTCATGGGTGTCAACCAGCGTCACCACAGCCTGGCTCTGTGCCCGGCCCCGCCGGTCGACGAGCCTGGTCTGGTGCACCTGATGATGGAAGCCGAGACCCTCGACTCTGTCGGTCAGGCACTCGATCGTGTCGCCAAGCTCGGCTTCACGATCTCCTCGACCTTGGGCCGTCACACGAACGACAAGATGGTGTCGTTCTACGTGCGCGCTCCCGGTGGTTGGGACCTCGAATTCGGTTGCGAGGGAATGCTGGTCGACGAAGCGTTCTACACCGCTGAGGAAATCACAGCGGACAGCTACTGGGGCCACGACTGGTCAGCAAGCGAACCGCTTGCGGCCTTCACGCCCAAGAGCTAGTTTCACCCGGCAAAAGGCTCGGCCCCGACTTTCGCGTCGGGGCCGAGCCTTTTGTTGTCGGCGATCAGGAAGCTGCTGCAGCCAAACCGATTTCGAGGTCGGCGAGGATATCGTCGATTCCTTCGATTCCGACTGCCAGGCGGACGAGTCCCGGGGTAACGCCCGACGCGAGCTGCTCCTCGGGAGTGAGCTGCGAGTGCGTCGTCGACGCGGGATGGATGACCAGCGAGCGGACGTCACCGATGTTGGCGACGTGGCTGTGCAGAGTCAGGGCGTTGACGAACTTCTTACCCGCATCGACCCCACCGGCCAGCTCGAACGCCACGATTGCGCCGGTGCCCTTGGGTGCCAGCTGCTTTCCGCGCTCGTGCCACGGAGATGACGGCAGTCCGGCGTAGGCCACCGACGTAACCTCGGCGCGGCTGTCGAGGAACTCGGCCACCTTCTGCGCATTGGACACGTGGCGCTCGATACGCAGGCTCAACGTTTCGATGCCTTGCGAAATCAGGAACGCGTTGAACGGTGCGATTGCCGAACCGAGGTCGCGCAGAAGCTGAACGCGGGCCTTGAGAGCGTAAGCGGGCGCACCGAGGTCGGCAAAGGTGACGCCGTGGTAGCTGGGATCCGGGGTGGTGAAATTGGTGTGGCGACCCTGGGTCCAGTCGAAAGTTCCGCCGTCGATAATGACGCCGGCAATCGCGGTGCCATGTCCGCCAAGGTATTTGGTGGCGGAGTGTACGACGATGTCCGCGCCGTGCTTCAGCGGCTGAATGAGATACGGAGTTGCGACCGTGTTGTCCACGATCAGCGGGATGCCGTTCTCATGGGCAATCGCACTGATGCCGGGGATGTCGAACACGTCGTTCTTCGGGTTGGAGATGGTTTCGCCGTAGAACGCCTTGGTGTTCGGACGGATTGCCTCGCGCCAGTGATCGAGGTTGTCCGGGTCTTCGACGAAGTCGACGGTGATACCGAGCTTGGGCAGCGTGTAGTGGAAAAGGTTGTACGTGCCGCCGTACAGACGCGGGCTCGAGACGATGTGGTCACCGGCTTCGGCGAGGTTGAGGATCGCGAACGTCTCCGCAGCCTGACCGGACGCGACCAGTAGCGCCGCAACTCCGCCTTCGAGGGCAGCGATGCGCTGTTCGACTGCGTCCTGCGTCGGGTTCATGATGCGGGTGTAGATGTTGCCGGGTTCGGCGAGGCCGAACAGCGCGGCGGCGTGGTCGGTGCTGTCGAAGACGTAGCTGGTGGTCTGGTAGATCGGCAGTGCCCGAGCATTGGTGGCGCTGTCGGGGCCCTGCCCGGCGTGGACCTGCTTGGTTTCGAACGACCAGTTGGCGGTCGGATCAATTTCGGCTGGGGTGTTCTCGCTCATGAATTCATACTCCGTAGTGAAGGTGATTGATGCGGGTCAGGCGGTTTCGACGACTGTATGCACTGGAACAGGATTGCGGGTGAGATCAAGCACGGGGCAATGGGCGTCGACCGTCTCCTGCAACTCCAGGTAGCGCTCACGCGATTCCGGGCCGGTCAGTGTGACAACCACACGAACCTCGGAAAAACCGGGGCGGACAGCGTCGTCGAATCCGAAGAAGCCGCGCACGTCGAGGTCGCCCTCGGCGCGTGCCGAGATGTCGTCGAGTCGGATGCCGAGCTTGTCCGCCCATACTCGATACGTCACCACCTGGCAGGACAGGAGTGAAGCGAGGTAGTACTCGACCGGATTGGCGGCAGTGTTCTCGCCGCCGAGGGCCGGCGGTTCGTCGACCTCGACGCTGTATTTGCCGAGCGTGACTGTGCTGGCAACGGCATCGTGAGCTTGCGCCGACGCCTTGAAGACGACATGAGCCTTGCCGGCGTCCTTGCCGATCGCGTCAGCGTTTGCGGCAACAACGGAACTCAAGTGTGAAACGGATGCGGTGGTCATGACAGAAAGATCCCCTGATCTGGGTGAGCATACGAATACCTTCCGCGGGCGGTGACCGCGGAAGTAGGTCCGATCAGAAGATCGGACACCCAGAGGTACAGACGTGCGCAAAATCGACATGGCGACGCCGCGTCAGCAGCGTGCGTGTCGTGTATGCGCCGAATCCCGTCACGCCAGTGACTGTAACCGGCTGGCAACCTTTCCCACCAGCCCTATAGGGAATCTGTCCCGAATGCTGGTTGCTCATGCGGTCGGGACGTTGTTCCAACGTGGCACTCGGCGGTTGGCAAATGCGTCGAGTCCCTCGGCGATGTCCGGCGATTGCAGGATGTGATCGCGCGCCGTGTCGGTGACATTCCAGCCATGCGAATCATCTTCGGTGTACAGGGCATTCACCGACTTCAAAGTCAGGCTCACCGAGGTGGGGGAGGATTCGCAGATTTCCGACGCTATAGCCAGTGCTTCGTCGAGCGCCTTGCCCGATTCGGTTACCGCATTGACGACGCCCAAATTCAGCGCGCGTTCGGGATCGAGTGTGCGGCCGGTAATCAAGAGTTCACGGGCAACGTTGAGAGGTAGTGCGCGTGGTGCCCGGAACAGGGCGCCCGACGTGGCGACCAATCCGCGGCGGGTCTCGGGAAGGCCGAATTGTGCTGTGCGAGAGGCAACAATCAAGTCGCAGGCCAGGGCGATTTCGAATCCGCCGCCCAATGCGTATCCCTCGACTGCTGCGATCAACGGCGTGTTGCGCTGTCGCCGGATGATGCCGTATTCGCCACCGCGCGGCATGCGAAGGTCGGCCCGCTCACGGATGTCGGTGCCGGCGCAGAAGACGGAGGTTGTGCCGGTGATGATGCCGACCCACAGCTCGGGATCGTCGTCGAGGAGGTCGAGTGCGGATTCGATGCCCTCGGCGGTTTCGCGGTTGATGGCGTTGCGACGTTCTTCGCGTTCGATCCGAACGATAAGTACCTTGCCCTGGCGTTCAGTGGTTACAGTCGACATAATTGGACTGTAGTCCATCTATATTCTTACGTACGCTGATTGCAAGGCCAAGGGCTGAGGAGGCGAGTCCGCGTGGTTTCGAAAGACGTGGTTTCCAAAGGCATGGTTTCCAAACGCGAGCAGAACAAGCGCGACACCAACGATCGGTTGTTGTCCGCGTCCCGTGTTCTCTTCTCGGCGCAAGGATTTGCCAGCACTACCGTCGACGATATCGCCGAAAGGGCAGAAGTTTCGCGGGCTACTTTCTTCAATTATTTTCAGGGCAAGGATGCGGTTCTCGAAGCGCTGCACAGCGACCATCTGGATCGGCTGGCGTCAATGGTGGACAAGCTCATGGGTACGCCGATGTCCACGACGGATCGAATTGTCAAACTCTTCGAGGATTTTGCACTGCAAGCGGTGAAGCATCCACGCTATTTGCGTATGGTGACAACGGAATTGGAACGCGACTTTGCCGCATCCGGTGCGGGAGCCGCCCACGACAAGCGGTTTCACGTGGAACTGTTGCGCATCGTCACGGCAGGTCTCGAGACTGGTGAAGTTCGAGCCGACTATCCACCGTTGTTCTTGGCGCAGATGATCGGTGGCGTCTACAGCACGCTGGTCAGGTTCTGGCGTCAGGATGCCGGCTACGATGTGGTGGCCGAATTCGATCGTGGCGCAAGGTTTGTCACGGATAGTATCGCTGCCCGCTAGGCGTGTGGTGTGGGCACCACCTGTGAGAGAATCGACTGTACGGTGTCGGACAGATACGTGGCTGCGCTCGCGTCGCCGGAGAAATGGCGAAGCAGACTCTGTTGGAACAGGCCGTCGAAAACTCCGTACATAGCGGCGGGCGTAATGGTGGGTTCGGTGTCGAGGAGCTCTGCGTAGCGGCTGACGATGCGCCAGATCATGTTTTCGAGGCTTTCGTCGATCGCGGCCACATCCGCGCGGAAAGAATCCTCGAACAGAGACTGTGCTCGCAGGTCGTACCAGAGCCGGTGCATGGTCGCCTCGTTGATCATGGTCTCGGCCAAGATAGCCCCGAAGCCCGCTCGCAGCTCGTCGGGTGTCTGCGCAGTGGAGACTATGCCGTCGTAGCGGGTGACGCAACGCGCCTTGTAGTGGCGCACGCAGTGCGTGATGAGGTCGACTTTGTCGCTGAAGTAGTAGTGCAGGACGCCGTGCGAAAACTCGGAGTTCTGAGCGATTTCGCGCAGGCTGGTCCGCGCATATCCGAGTTCGGCGAGCGTTTGCAACGCTGCTTCGGCCAGCTCGTCGCGGCGATCCGAGAACTTGTCGACCTGCCGACGTGAGACCTTGTCGGCATTGCTCGGGGAGGACTTTTTACTTGTCCCACTTGCATTCTCGACGGTAGTAGTCACGGCGTTACGTCCTGTTCGTGCGATGTGTGCCATCAGTATGACCGGCTGCTGGAAACAGTGTAGTCCCTGCTCTTTGACGATCGTGTAACAAAATCTTGACAGTCGTCAAGATTTCTCTTGACACTCGTCCAAAGTTGAATACTCTGTGACACACGCCACTTGGCAGCGTCGCTGTGAACGGTGGCATCGCGAGATTCATTTCAGTCATGGAGGCAGTGAAAAATGAGCGTGTTTGATCTCGAGGGACGAAAAGCACTGGTCACAGGCGGCGCCAAGGGTCTCGGTGCAGGAATGGCAGAGGCGTTGGCAAAGGCGGGAGCGTCGGTGATGATCGGCGACGTTCTCGAGGACGAGGGCCGGGCAACCGCGGAGGCCGTCGGTTCGGGCGGAGCCAAGACCGGCTTCGTGAAGCTGGACGTCACCGACGACGCCAACTGGGCTGACGCGGTCGCTGCCACGACGGAGGCCCTGGGCGGTTTCGACATCCTCGTCAACAATGCGGGCATTGAAATCTCTTCGCTCGTGGTGGACCTGGACGCGGATGACATCCGCCGGATGTGTGAGGTGAACATCCTCGGCACCGCGCTCGGCACCAAACACGGTTTGCGCAGCATGCGGCCTGGTGGGATTGCCGGCGGCGGCGGTTCCATCATCAACATCTCGTCGGTTGCGGCCACTATTCCGTTTCCCGGAATCAGTGGGTACTCGGCCACCAAGTCCGCCGTCGACCGTTTTACCCGCGTTGCTGCGACGGAGTCCGGCAAACTCGGCTACGGAGTACGCGTGAACTGCGTCTATCCGGGACTTGTCGCGACGGAGATGGGGCTGGGTCTTGCGTCGGACATGGAGAAACTCGGTCTGTGGCCCAGTGCGGAGGCGGCCGTTGGCGACGTCATCGGTCTCACCCCGCTGGGGCGTCTCGGTGAAGTGAACGACATGGCGGACGCGGTCGTCTTCCTGTCCTCGGATGCTGCCCGCTTCATTACCGGTATCGGCCTGCCCGTCGACGGCGGCATGGGTATGTAACCCACACAGTCTTTTTCGGCTCGACCCCAACTTCGAAAGGTTCAACCAACATGTCTGACAAGAAGCCAGTCGTCGTCTACGGCGTTTCCGGGTACACCGGACGCCTCGTGTGTGAATACCTGCGTGAGTTCAACATTCCGTTCATCGCCGCCGGCCGAGATGCCGCACGCATCCAGGAAGTGCTCGACAAGATCCCCGGCCTCGACACTGTTGATCACGAAGTGGTCGAGGTGGAGCACACGGTAGAAGCATTGACCGAGTTGTTCACCGGCGCACAGGTAGTCAGCAACATGGTTGGCCCGTTCATCAAGTTGGGTGGCACCGTGGTCGAGGCAGCGCTCAATGCCGGCTGCCACTACATGGACACCACCGGTGAGCAGGACTGGGTTCTCGACGTCCAAGAGGAATTCGGCGACAAGTACCAGGAGAAGGGCTTGTTGCTCTCACCCGGTATTGCGCAGATGTACACGACAGGTGAGATCGCTGCCAACATCGCGCTGGAGAATCCGGGCCTCGACACGCTCGATATTCTGGTGTTGTGGAAGGGCTTTCCCACGTACGCGTCCACCCAGACCATCTTCACGATCCTCAAAGCCGACTGGTACTACCTCGAGCAGAACAAGTACGTGCAGTGGGCGCCCGGTTCGACCTTCGACGTTGTTGTTCCGGGTCAGCACGAAACCGCTCTCGCTTTGCCGTGGGGCGGAACCTGTCATCCTGTGTGGTTCAAGAACGACCCGCGCGTGTCCAACGTCAAGGCTGCGGGTGGCGTGTTCGATCGGTCGGTGATGGAAGGTGTTGTTGCCACCCAGAAGATGGTGGAAGAGCAGATCAAGACGTTGCCCGCCGATCAGCAGGAGGCAGCGCTGGCGGAAATCGCCGGTTCGGTGCAGGCAGGCATGCCGCCACGGGAAAACCCGCGCATCAACACGTCGATGGACTCGGTGTACGCATCCGGTCCGCTCGGACGTGCTCACGTCGTCATCCACGGCAACTGCAACTACAAGCAGACGGGCCTGCTGCAGGCGTACGCGGCTCACTCGCTGCTGCAGCAGCCGCCCAAGCGTGCCGGGTTGGCGTCGGCGTGCCAGGCCTTCGGACACCGTGAATTGCTCGGTGCGCTAAGGAGTTTCGGTTTGGTGCTGGAGCCGGAAATCACCGTCAACACCTAGACCACCATTCGATTCTGCCTGAGAGGCTCCCGCTATGCGTTTGACCGACTATCTCGACAAGGGAGCCTCTCTCGGTTCCACCGCGCCATGTTTGACGATGGGGGAGCGCACGCTCACCTACGGTGACGTTCAACAGTTCAGTCGCCGGTTTGCCTCATCCCTTGCAGCCTCCGGGATTGCCCCGGGAGACAAAGTGGCCATCCTGTCCGGCAATGATCCGATCTCGTTTTCGTGCGTTTTCGGTATCAGCCGGGCGGGTGCGGTGTGGTGTCCGATCAATCCACGTAACGAGGCTGCGGAAAACCGTGACCTGTTGGATCTGTTCGATACTCGGGCCCTGTTCTTTCAGAAGTCGTATGCGCCTCTTGTCGATTCGATCCGGCAGGCGCTGCCGAAATTGGCGACGCTGGTCTGCATCGACGGTGAGACCGACTGGGCGCCGTCACTCGGGAAATGGCTCGGGGAGCAAGATTCGGAGGCGTCGCCGCCCGACGACGTGACCATGCTCGTCGGAACCGGCGGCACCACCGGGCGCCCCAAGGGTGTGATGCTGACCGGCCACAATATCGAGACGATGACAGCGATCACGTTGATGAGCTACCCGTTCGAGGGTCGTCCCGTGTATCTCGCGTTGGCGCCGTTGACACACGCGGCCGGGGTTCTCTGCTTCCCGATTATGGCGTTGGGCGGGGAGGTTGTCATCATGCCGAAACCCGATCTCGGTGCCTTCTTGGAGAACGTACAGAGGCATCGGGTCACGCACACGTTCCTGCCGCCGACGCTGATCTATATGCTGCTCGAGCATCCCGATCTGGCGGACACGGATCTTGGCTCGCTGCAATGCTTCTGGTACGGCGCAGCGCCCATCTCGCCGACCAGGCTGGGGGAGGCGATCACCAAGATCGGGCCGGTCATGGCGCAACTGTTCGGCCAAAGCGAAGCGCCGATGATGATTTCCACGATGGCACCGAAGGACCATTTCGGCCCGGACGGTGCCATTGCAACCGAGCGGCTGTCCTCCGCCGGACGCCCGTCGCCTTTGGTCACCGTCGCAATCATGAACGAAAAGGGGCAACTGCTCGGGCGCGGAGAACGCGGTGAGGTCGTGATTCGCAGTTCGCTGGTGATGGCGGGGTACTTCAAGAACCCCGAAGCCAGTGCGGAGGCATCGGCACACGGATGGCATCACACTGGTGATATCGGATATCTGGACGAGGACAACTTCCTGTTCATCGTCGACCGGGCGAAGGACATGATCATCACCGGGGGATTCAACGTCTATTCGGTGGAGGTCGAGCAGGCCCTCATGGCCTATCCGGGAATTCAGGACTGTGGGGTGATCGGCCTCCCTGACGACAAGTGGGGCGAGCGCGTTGTGGCTGTAGTGCAGCCGCATCAGGGAGCTGTCATCGACGGAGCCGAAGTCATGGCCTTTGTGAAGGCTCGCATCGGAAGCGTGAAGACACCGAAAGAGGTTGTCGTCTGGGAAGATCTGCCGCGGTCGAAAGTGGGGAAGGTGCTCAAGAACGAGATCAAGGGGGTGTTGCTGGGATAAGTCCGGGATGAGTCATTGACAGGTTAAGGGCGTCTCCTTAAAGTTGAAGTGATCTGGTTCACTGTCGCTGTACTCGAGGGAGTCTGAAGATGGCCGTCCTGTTTCCCACCATGATCTTTCCGATTCCGACGGACCCATTGGCTGCGTATGGCCCGCTAGTGGCAAAACGGAATCCGGAAACGGTTGCACCAGAGCCGTATATCCATTTTGCGGTCAAGCCGCACACACCCACCATCGGTGCGGAAATCTCGGGGCTGCGGCTGGGTGGCGACCTGTCCGACGAGGTCATGGCCGAACTACGCCGCGCCTTGCTCGAGTGGAAGGTGCTGTTCTTTCGGGACCAGGACATCGACCGCGCGGAGCATCGTGCCTTCGCGGAACGATGGGGTTCACTGGAGCAGCATCCGTTCTTCAAATACACCCAGCCTGGTCAGACCGACATCGACGTCACGACGCTGGCCAAGGACGCAATGGTTGGGGGCGTCGAGAACAACTGGCACAACGATGTGACGTGGCACGAGCATCCGTCCTTTGCGGCAGTTCTTCGAGCCGTCGAAGTGCCGGAAGTTGGAGGCGACACGTTGTGGGCTGACACTGCTGCGGCGTACGACCTCTTGCCGCAGGACATCAAAGAACGCATCGAACACCTTGAAGCCGAGCATGATTGGATCAACGCGTTCGGAAAGTCGATGCCGGCCGAAGCGGTAGACATGCTGCGCCCCAAATTTCCGCCGGTTCGCCATCCGGTTGTGCGCGTTATTCCCGAGAGCGGCCGACGGGTCCTGTTCGTGAACATGACTTTCACGCAGCGGATCGTCGGGGTTTCGCAAGAGGAGTCGAACGAACTTCTCACCCTGCTGTACCGGCACGTCAACCGTCCGGAGTTCCAGGTCCGGTTGAAATGGGAGCCGAATACCGTTGCCTTCTGGGATAATCGGACGTGTCAGCACTATGCGTCGAGTGATTATTTTCCCGCGCGGCGCGTGATGGATCGGATCTCGATCGTCGGTGACCGGCCGGTTGGGATCGTGTAGCCGCCCGCCGAATTTCGGGTGTAGCAGGGGCAAGGTCACTCGTCACGTACTTGTGAGTTCATTCAAGAAAGTTGGACTGAGCCGTTCGTCAGGCGTTCACTGGGATCAATTGGGTATTTCCCGCCCTACGGGAGATCCGGAGCTCGGTGATACGCCGAAAGGAACGAAGATGAACAGGCTCGAAGGTAAGAATGTTGTGATCACGGGGGCGGCCAGCGGGATCGGGCGCGCTGCGGCAGGGTTGATGGCTGCAGAAGGTGCGAAGGTTCTGGTTGCCGATCTTGATGCGTCTCACGCGGAGGAGGCTGCTGCTTCGATTCGTGAATCAGGCGGTATTGCAGTAGGTTTCGGCGTCGATGTGATGGACGAAGATGCCGTCGCTGCGATGATCGACCGAGCAGTAGCCGAATTCGGTGGCATCGACGTGCTGTGTAATCACGTCGGTGGAAGCAATCCACGCAAGGATCTTGATCTGCTTCGGATGGACTTGGACGAGTGGGATCGCGTCATGGCGCTCAATGCTCGCAGCACTGTTGTAGCGTCGCGACTGGCGATTCCGCACATGACCAAGGCCGGCGGTGGGTCGATCGTGAACACCGCGTCGGTTGGCGGATTGATCGGTGACTCTTTGCAGTCGGCCTACGGCGCGGCCAAGGCTGCGGTGATCCGGCTGACTCAGTACATCGCTGTTCAGTACGGGCCGGAGAACATTCGGTGCAACGCCGTGGCACCGGGTGCGATTATGACACCCGCACTCGTGGACAACATCCCGGCTGACGTCATCGAAGGAATGAAGCAGGCAAACGCGCTTCCCTACCTCGGCGAACCTGAAGACATCGCACACGCCATGGTCTACCTGGCCTCGGACGAGTCTCGCTACATGACGGGGCAGACCTTGGTGGTCGACGGCGGACTCACCAGCAAGAGTCCCCTCGCAACCGGTCGTTCGTCGATGTTGGGCTGATATCTAGCGACGCCACCCGCTGGGGCCCGCGCCGAGAACCTCGATGGACCCACGGACTCCGTGGGAATGCTTGGTGCGGTGTGTCATTCGCCAAGTTCCATCGATCAGTGCCCACGAATCGTGGTAGTCACCCAGCGTCGAAAAACTCAGGTGCGCCTTGCTGCCCGTACCCAGATGCATGTCGCTGACATAGGCGCGGCTAGTGGCAATATCGCCGACCACCTCGACGAGTACGTTGCCGATCAGATGTTGGGTGGGGCCGCAGTCGTCGAGGAACGAGCGGATGGAAGCCACTACCTCGGCGGGTCCGCGCAGCGTTCCGGTACCCAGTTCTGCCGTAGCGTCCGGCGTCATGATCCGGTGGAGTTCGTCCCAATCGCGAGCGTCCATGGCTCGGGCGAACTCGACGATGGAGCGGGTGATCTCGCGTTCGGCGAGAAGAATCGTGATGTCGACGCTCATGCTGTGCGCCTTTCTTAACGTCGGGGGGTTAATAAAGGCGCACAGCAGAAGTCAGCGGTTGAGCAGCTTGCGCATCGCTTCGGCAGCGCCCTTGACCATCTTGTCGCGGGGGAAGCCGCTGCGCTTCTGAGCGCCCTCGTAGTTTCCTGCGGCAACCCAGATCGGGCCGTCGGCAAGGTGCTCGAGGCCTTCGCGTGCAACATCTTCGGGCTCGGCGACGTTCATGCCGGGGATGTCGAAGTTGAGACCGGCGCGAATCATAGCCGGTGTGCGCGTCACCCCGAGAATGAACTCGACGACGTGAACGCCGTACGGCTGGAGTTCGAGCCACAGGCTCTCGGCAAAGATGCGTCCGAATGCCTTGGACGCTGCGTAGATGCTCTGGTGCTCGGAGCCCATGAATCCGGCCAGCGAACCGAGCAGCATGATGCCGCCGCGTCCGCGATCCTTCATCAATCCGCCGAAGTGGTGCGAGAGTTCGAGCTGCTTGTTGATATTCAGCTCGATGACTCCGGCAAATCCCGTCAGATCACCGGTGACGAACTCGTGGCCGTAGCTGTTGGCGCCGGCGTTGAAGATGAGCAGGCCCACCTCGACGTCGTCGGTGACAGCCTTGATCTGATCGAGCGCGTCGGGAACCAGCAGATCCAGTGCCAGAGTGCGTACTTCGACGCCGTTGGCGCGTGCCTTGGCTGCGGTCTCCTCGAGCGGGCCCGGCTTGCGGGCGATGAGCACGAGGTTGATACCGATCTTGCTGAGCTCGTCGGCGAACCCCGCGCCGACACCTTCGGAACCGCCGGCGATGACTGCCCACGGGCCGTAGTACTGAGGATCGATCATTACTACCTTCTTCGAAAGATGTTGGCTTGACTAATGAAACGGGGCGGGAACGGGTTCGCTGTCGTCGACGATCGGCTTGGGCACCGGCTCGTCGTTGAGGATCTCGAGCTCGCCTGCCGTTGCAGCGTTCACGATGGACGCGATCAAGGCGCCGCACTCCTTGCGAGGAGCGCCTGGGCGTCCCTCACGTTGCCCGAATTCACGTTCGTCGGCGATCTCGAGGCACTTGGCGCGGGCCTGGTCACTCCACTGAACGGTGGTGTGTTCCCAACTGTTCTTCTGGACCAGGACCTGCGC
This sequence comes from Rhodococcus sp. ACPA4, assembly GCF_002300185.1. Taxonomy (NCBI): domain Bacteria; kingdom Bacillati; phylum Actinomycetota; class Actinomycetes; order Mycobacteriales; family Nocardiaceae; genus Rhodococcus; species Rhodococcus sp. ACPA4. Next base: position 3,698,452 of record NZ_NSDY01000001.1, on the reverse strand, counting down.
CTTGCACTCAGCGCACTGAAGAGGCTGCATCTTCGTCTGCCTTCTTCGCAGCGAGGTTGTCTTCGACTTCCTTCTGCCAGGCGGCGACGGGGCGCGCGGTGTCGAGTTCGAATTCGAAGCGTTCGGTCATCTCGGGAGCGATGTCCGCGACGTCGACGTAGAACTGCTCGTACCAGCGACGGAGCTGGTAGACCGGGCCGTCCTCTTCGCACAGGAGCGGGTTCTCGATGCGAGTCTTGTTCTTCCAGATCTCGACGTCCTGCTCGAAGCCCTTGGCGATGAACGTGCCGAAGTTCGCTGCCATCGCGTCGGCGGCTTCACCCTGGAAACGATCCGACTTCTTGACGATGATGCCGTACTGGAGGACGAACTTGTCTGCGCTGACCGGGTAGTGGCAGTTGATGAGTACGGAGTCGACGTTGTAGTCCTCGTACTCGTAGGTCAGGTCGTCGACCATGAAGGAGGGGCCGAAGTACGTGGCGACGGAGTTGCTGCCGACCATCTTCGGGGTGCCTGCTGCGTGCGGACGCATGTCCGAGCGAGCGACGCCGCGCATGTACTGCGTTGCGGCGTGGCCTTCGAAGACGTTCTTGAAGTACGTCGGGAAGGAGTAGTGCACGTAGAAGAAGTGCGCCATGTCGACGATGTTGTCGACGATTTCGCGGCAGTTGGTGTCGACGGTCGTGGTGTACCAGACCCAGTCGCTCCACTCGTCGCTGAGCGCGCCTTCGATGCGGGGGATGGCTACGTCGTCCGTCGGCGGGTTGCCCTCGGGGTCGTGCCAGACGAAGAGCATGCCGTCCTGGTCGAGGGTCTGCCATGCACGCGTCTTTGCGAGCGGGGGAACGCGGCGTGCGTACGGAATCTTCTGGCACTTGCCGTTGCCGCCCCAGCGCCAATCGTGGAACGGACAGGCAATGGCGTCGCCCTTGATGGTGCCCTGGCTCAGGTCGCCACCCATGTGACGGCAGTACGCGTCGAGAATCTTGACGTTGCCTTCACTGTCGGCGAAGACGACGAGCTTGGTGCCGAACGCCTCGATGGAGTGCGGTTCGCCGTCCTTGAAGGACTCCGTGAGTCCAATGCAGTGCCATCCACGTGCAAAGCGAGTAGGTGCGGTTCCAGCTTGGATCTCGCGAACCTCGTCGTTGTCGGACTGATTGATCGTCACGATGAGTCCCGTCCTTTCCAGGGTCAATGTCAGACTGACGCTAGGTGAGCCGTGATGGGCGCTCTGGCCGTCGTCTCACTAGGCGGGACCAGTGTGTGACCGAGTCGAAGACGGCATCAGTCCCGGCCTCCGGGACTTCCGGTCAGCGGAATCGCGGAAGAAGATATCGTGACGGGGCATCCGCTATGTCTATTTGCCGATCCAGTTTCCGTTGATCGGTGCAAGGAGTGTCTTCCCATGGTCAACAAGGTTCTGAGCGCCGTTCGCGATCTGCTTCCCAAGATTGCCGAGCGAGCTCAGAAGGTGGACGACTCCAGGAAGATACCGGATCGAACCATTCGTGAGCTTGGCGATGCGGGTGTCTTCGCGATGCTGCAGCCCAAGCGCTACGGCGGCGCCGAGAGTGATCCCGTCCAGTTCTACGAAGTGGTTCGTGCGATTTCTGCAGCCTGCGGGTCGACCGGGTGGGTCGCCTCCGTCGTCGGCGTACATCCGTGGCATCTGGCCCTCTTCGACGACCGTGCCCAGGCAGATGTCTGGGGCGAGGACCAGTCGACGCTCATCTCGTCCGCCTATGCGCCGGTCGGTCGTCTGACGGCGGTGGAAGGCGGATACGAGCTGTCCGGCAACTGGGGATTTTCCTCCGGGTGTGAGCACGCAACCTGGGCTTTGCTTGGAGCGATGGTCGTGGGCATGGACGGGCGTCCGGTCGACTTCATGACTGTGTTGGTACCGCGCACCGATTACGAGATCCGTGACGTCTGGGACGTGGTGGGCATGCGCGGGACGGCGAGCAACGAAATAGTTGTGAAGAAGGCCTTTGTCCCCGAGCACCGGTTGAAGCGCAATTACGAGACGGCCCACTTGCAGGGACCCGGCCAGGCGGTCAATCCCGGTCCGCTGTACAAATTGCCCTTCGGAACTATCTTCACGTCGACGGTGGCAGCACCTTGCGTGGGAATTGTCGCCGGTTGCTACGAGGGTTACCTCGAAGTCATGCGCGAGCGTGTTCGGCTCAGCCTGGGCGGTGGACGGTTCAGCGAGGACCAGTTCGCTCAGGTGGCCGTGGCGCGGGCGTCGTCGGAGATCGATGCGGCGATTCTGCAGATGGATCGCAACGTCCGCGAGATGTACGAACTCGCCGCGGCCGGTAAGGAGCTGCCGCTCTCGATGCGGCTGCGTGCTCGGCGTGACCAGGTTCGCGCTACGGAGCGTTCGGTGGAAGCGATCGACATGCTGTTCAAGACGGCCGGCGGAAACTCGCTGTCGCGCGGCAACCCGATCGAGCGGGCGTGGCGCGACGTTCACGCGGGCAGCGTGCATGTGGCAAACGAACCGGAGCGGGCGCTGGCGCTGTACGGACGGGCAGCATTCGGTTTGCCGGTCGAAGACAATCTGATCTGACTGTCCCGGGTTCACAATGTGAGGTTGCGGGGTAACCTCCGCCCTGTGAGGTACACCTCCGAACTGATCATCGGGTCGATTGTCGATCTGGCTGGTGTTTCGCGGGCGAAAATGGTGCCCGCGAACAGGGTTGACGTTTTTGTCACCAGCGGGATGGGTGCGTCGCCGAGCTGGAATGTGTTCTGCGCCGACGACGCCCTCGCCTTCACCGAGGAGCTTTCCGCGGTGGGTGATCTTCGGTTGAGGATCGCGGAATCAGACCTGCGTGCCGTGGGGGACGATGTGTCCTGGGCGCCTGCGACCCTGCACGAGTTGGACGGATCGATATCGGCTGTGTGCAGTCGAACGGCACTACGCCGCACAGTCCAGACGCTTGCGCACGACAATCTCGAAGCTCGGGTGGGTCACGAAATCGAGTTCACACTCTTCGGCGGGGTTGTGGCCGAACAATGGTCCGCCTACGGACTCGGAGCTGCACTTGCGCAGGAGAGCTTTGTCAGGGATCTGTTGGTGAATGCCGAACGCGCCCAACTGAATATCGAACAGTTTCACGCGGAGTACGGCCTCGGACAGTTCGAGATCTCGCTGGCGCCGGCGTCACCGCTCGAAGCGGCGGACAGCGTGATCACAGCCCGAATTCTGATCTGCCGCACCGCCCGATCGCACGGAATGGCTGCATCGTTCTCGCCGATGCCCATCGTGGGTGGCTCGGGAAACGGTGCACATCAGCATATTTCGTTGACTCGATCCGGCAAGCCGATCTTCTCCGCTGGAAAACAGGATTACGGGATGACCGAAGACGGTGCCGGTGCGGTGGGTGGCCTACTTGCTCACCTCGCAGACCTGGGCGCGGTGTTGGCGTCGTCGCCGCTTTCGGGACTGAGGTTGCAGCCCGACACCTGGTCAGGTGCCTTCATCTGTTGGGGTCATGAAAACCGCGAGGCCGCAGTCCGATTCTGCGCCGAATCCATCGGAAATCCTCACGGTGCCAACGTCGAAGTGAAAGTGGTGGATGCCTCCGCGAATCCGTATCTTGCTACTGCCGTCATTCTCGGCGCCATGCATGCGGGTATTGCCGGTGCGCTGACGCTGCCGCCGGAAGTGAGCGTCAATCCGTCAGGTCTGGCTGATGCACAGCGGGCGGTACTTTCGATTACGCGCATGCCGACCGAGATGGGCGAGATGCTGCAACGACTGCGTTTGTCGGAAGTTGCGAAGAGTGTCCTCGGAGACGCGATCATCGATGCAATGGTCGCCGTGAAAGCACTCGAAAGGTCACGGTGCTCGGAGTTGGACGAGTCGGTGCTCGTCGAGCGATTGCGATACGCCTGGAGTGCTTGACGGGGACCGATGGGCGTTCTAAATTTAAGTTGTTCCTTAATTAAGGAGTTGCTTAAATGAGCAATGAGCTCGACGCGGTATTCGGGGCGTTGGCAGATCCCACTCGGCGTGCGATGCTGACGCGCTTGACCAGCGGTTCCATGACCGTGGGGGAATTGGCCGAGCCGTTCGAGATGAGTCGGCCGGCGATATCGCAGCATCTGAAGGTGCTCGAAAAGGCCGGATTGATCGAACGCACGGCCTCTGCGCAATGGCGCACCTGCACGCTGCGAGCCGAAGGTCTCAACGATGCAGCCGTCTGGGTCGAGGAACACCGTCGCGGTTGGAACGAGCGTTTCGATCTTCTCGACGAGCGACTCCGTGAACTGAAGAATCCCGAATTGAAGAAGGAGAAGGGCAATGAGTGAGCACAATGTCGATCAGACCGCAGAATTCACCATCATCCGAATCTTCGACGCACCACGTGAACTTCTCTGGCGCGCGTGGACCGACCCGGACGAGGCGGCGCGCTGGTGGCACCCGCGTGGTGTGAGGAGCCCCCGCGAGCACGTCGCCATCGACCCGCGCGTTGGTGGGACATACAGCTATTTGATGATCAACGACGAGGACGGCGCCGAATACCCGACAGGCGGAACGTATCTCGAAGTCGAAGAGCCGAAGCGGCTGGTCTTCACCTGGGGTAACCCGGAGGAGTCGGTCGAGAGTGCACCCCGCATCACTGTCACGTTGGTGGAGCAAGGGGACAAGACGGAAATGACGTTCCACCTGGTTGGTATCCCCGGATTCAAGGGCGATGGGAATGTGTACGACGGTTGGAACGAGGCCTTCGACATCTTCGAGGAGTTGATGACTGAATAGTCGCAATCGGGCCCTGTGTCCGGGTGCCGGTGATTGAATGGCGGAAAGCTCGCACTTCACCGATTTAAGGGGAGTCCAAGGCCATGGCGCGTGAGACGACCGTCGTACTCGACGGCTACACCTATTTCGAATGCCCACGTTGGCACGACGACCGCATCTGGGTATCGGATTTCTATAGCCACCAGGTGGTTTCGGCTCGCGAAGACGGAACGGATGTTCGCGTCGAGGCCGAAGTTCCCGGGCAGCCGTCGGGTCTCGGCTGGTTGCCGGACGGCAGGTTGCTTGTGGTGTCGATGCGCGATCAGAAGGTCCTTCGTCGCGAACCGGACGGGCAACTGGTCGTTCATGCGGACCTGTCGACGTATGTGAGCGGCAACGTCAACGACATGCTCGTCGACGCTCACGGCCGTGCGTACGTCGGCAACTTCGGGTTCGATCTGATGAATCTGGCGGCGGTGGAGACTGCGGATCTGCTGCGGGTCGATCCGGATGGCAGCGTGCATGTTGTGGCGCGGGATCTGCACTTTCCCAACGGCATGGCACTGACTTCCAGTGGGGAACTGCTGGTGGACGAGACCTTGGGCAATCGCATCAGTGTTTTCTCCGTCGCGGACGACGGTTCCCTGGGGGAGCGTCGTGATTGGGCGACGTTCGGCGGCGTGCCTGATGGTTCGACGATGGAGTCCACCATTTCCCAGATGGTGATCGCGCCCGACGGGTGCTGCATCGATGCGGACGATTCGATGTGGGTAGCCGACGCAATCGGTAGTCGGATACTTCATGTGGCGGCGGGATCTGGAGTGATCGACGAGATTCCCTTCGAAACCGGGGTGTTTGCCTGCGGGTTGGGTGGGGCAGACGGACGAACACTGTTTGTCTGTGCGGCACCGGATTTCAACGAGCACGCACGTAAGGTGGCAACGGAAGGAAAGTTGTTGTCGATACGTCTGGAGTAGTTGGATTCACATGGAATTAGTGACGTCGCTGCCTGCCGATACCCCGCTCCGGCACGTTGCGGAACGGGTGCGCCGCATCGAGGAACTCGGTTTCGACACCGTGCACATTTCGGAGACCGTTCGAGATCCGTTTGCCGTTGCGGCTCTGGCCATTGAGCACAGTTCCAGGCTCACCGTGCGGACGTCCATGGTGGTGGCGTTTGCGCGTAGTCCGATGCTGACGGCATTGGCGGCCTGGGATCTGGCGGACTTCTCCGGCGGCCGATTCCAGTTGGGTTTGGCAACTCAGGTGCGCGGAAACATCGTCGGACGGTATTCGATGCCGTGGACGGACCCTGTTGCGCAACTGCGCGATTACGTCGGCGCTGTTCGGGCGATATTCGAGGCTTTCCGATCCGGTAGTGCTCTCGACTACGAGGGCATACACTACACATTCAATCGGTTGCAGCCGTATTTCAATCCGGGGCCGATCGACGTCCCCGCACCCGAGATCTGGACGGGCGGGGTGAACGCGCGGATGTGCGCCCTGGCAGGCGAGGTTGCCGACGGTTTTGTTGCACATCCGACGAGTTCACATCCGAAAGTGCTCAGGGAGAAGATAATTCCGGCGCTCGAGTCCGGTGGCCGGAAACCTCGGATTGTCGCAGTTCCGAAGGTGATCACCGGGCGTGATGGCGCCGCAGTAGCTGCGGCCCGTGAGCCGGTACGCAAAGAGCTTGCGTTCCTTTACTCCACACCGGCCTACCGAATTGCGTTGGATGTACTGGGATTCCCTGAGGTCGGTGAGAAGTTGACGTCGATGGCGCGCTCGGGCGGCTGGGCCGATCTGGCCGGCGTACTTACCGACGACGTTCTCGACGGGTTGATCACACAATGCACGTATTCAGAGTTGCCGGAAGTGCTGACTACGAAGTACGGAAGCATCTGTGACGGCGTTGCCTTGGCGATCCCGACGGATCCGGCCGACGATGAAGATTTCCGAAGTATGTGCGCGGAGTTTCGAGCCGCGGAGTAATACTGCTGCGGTTTGATCTCATCTCTTACGGGTGATGCGCCGACGGTGTCGGCAGGCCAGATTGACTCCTGAGGGTTCTGAGACGAAGTCGGAGGAGACGTCATGTTCCGGGCAGGAAAAACCAGCAACAGCATTCACCGCTGAGATCAACCGCGCGGCGGTGGCTAATTATCCGATGTCGGATCGGGAAGATTTTGGTGACGCGGACCGGGGGTTCATCACCGGGTGGGAAAACGACCAGGTCTTCAACGACAAGGGCGAGCTGATCCACGACGGTCGACCACTCGAGTACATCGCTGACGACAAACCTGCGCCAGAGTCCGTCAACCCCAGCCTGTGGCGCCAGTCGCAGGTAGTGAAGCGGTCCGGTCTGTACAAGGTTGTCGACGGTCTGTACCAAGTCAGATTCGCGGTTAACCTGACCATCGTCGACGCCCCCGACGGGCTCGTCATCATCGACACCACCACCAGCGCCGACCTTGCCAAAGCAGGACTCGAACTGTTCCGGCGTGAGCTGAACAATGACAAACCTATCGCCGCGATCATCTACACCCACACACACTTCGACCATTACGCCGGAGTCAAAGGCCTGGTCGACGAAGCAGACGTGGCATCGGGAAAAGTCCCGATCGTCGCGCCCGGAACCATCGAGTCTTTCAACAAGTTCGCGATCGGCGAGAATGTCATCACCGGTAATGCGATGTCGCGGCGGATGGGATACACCTTCGGTTTGATTCTGCCGCAATGTGATTGCGGGCTGGTGACCGTTGGCCTGGGCTCTGGCGCTGACGGAATGAACATCCACATGACCTACATTCCGCCGACCGACGGCATCACCAAGACCGGTGAGGTACGCAATCTCGGCGGGTGGGATTTCGAGTTCCTCTACGCTCCTGACACCGAAGCACCGGAGGAGATGCACATCTGGATCCCGGCCATCAAAGCACTCACCTGTGCCGAGAACGCCAATCACTCGATGCACAACATCCAGACGATCCGAGGCGCACGTACCCGAGATGCGCGCAACTTCGCCAGGTATCTGGATGAGACCTTGGTGCGATGGGGTGCCGACGTCGAAGTGCATCACGGTCCACACACGTGGCCGGTATGGGGGAACGCCACGGTGGTGGAATTCCTTGAATCGCAACGGGACATGTACAAGTTCATTCACGATCAGGCGCTACGATTCGCGAACCAGGGCTACACGCCGCTCGAAGCTGCGGAGGTCGTCCGGCTACCGGAGGCAATCGGTCAGAAGTGGTACAACCGCTACTACCACGGCGGATTGCATCACAACGTTCGCGCTGTCTTCCACAAGGAGCTCGGCTTCTGGGACGGTGACCCTGCGACGATTTTGCCGTTGTTGCCGGTAGATCATGCCAAGCGCCACGTCGACCTGATCGGACGTGAAAAGTTGCTTGCCGAAGGGCGCAACGCTTTCGAGTCCGGTGACTACCGGTGGGCAGTGCAACTGCTGCACCACCTCGTTTTTGCCGACCCTGACGACGTCGAGGCGAAGAACCTGCAGGCCGACGCCTACGAGCAGCTCGGATACCAGCAGGAAGTGCCGCAGTATCGTTCGATCTTTCTCGCCACAGCGATGGAACTGCGGAACGGGGTGACCGGTGCAGGCCAGATCAACACCGACACAACCGACACAATTCTTGCGATGCCGATCGATCTGCTTTTCGACTATGCGGGTGTACATCTCATCGCCGAAAAGGCGGACGACGTCGACATTTCCATCAACTTCAGTTTTGCTGACACAAAACAGGATTGGAACATGTGGGTGCGACGGGCGGTGTTGAACGCTCGGGCAGGGCACGTCCCGGATGCGCAACTGACGCTCAGCGGTCCCAAGCCTCTACTTGCGGGAATCCTGCTGAAACCGGGTGACGCATCAGCGATTCTCGACGGTGGGAAAGTAAGTGCAACAGGTGATCTGTCGGTTTTGAAGACGCTGGCCGAGGTGATGGATACCTTCGATCCGAATTTCGATATCGCCACGCCGTGAAACAAGGCAAGTGGGGCAGGCGGTACGACATCGCCTGCCCCACTTGCCTGTGTAGTGCTACTTCGCCATGTCCTGGGCTGCTCGGTAGGAGAAGACCATGGCCGTACCCAGCGGGACGCCGGGGCCGGGGTAGAAGCGGCCGCTGAGCGACGCGCTCGTGTTGCCTGCTGCGTAGAGGCCGTCGATCACGGTACCGTCGGCGCGCAGAACGTGTCCGTCGATGTCGGTGACCAAGCCGCCCTTGGTGCCGAGGTCACTGAGAACGATGCGTGCCGCGTAGAACGGGCCGGTCTCGATTGCGGTGAGTGCTGCGTTGGCGCCGCCGTTGGGCGGGCAGAAGAACGCATCGTAGGGATCTTCGCCGCGGTGGAACTGCTCGTCGACACCCAATTTTGCTGCGTCGTTGAACTTTTCGACGGTGCTACGCAGCGCGTCAGCCGGGATGCCGGTCTTTTCTGCGAGCTCTTCGAGAGTGTCTGCAGCAACCCAGGTTCCAGCCTCGAGGTGCTTGGCGGGAGGGGTGTTGGGGATGCTGATCGCGGGCAATCCGCCGCGTTCACGGGAATCGAAGATCATGAACGACGGTACGGCAGAACCATTGTCGTTGTGCGCGTCCATCGCGCGGCCGAACTGGTCGTACGGCAGCGACTCGTTGAGGTAGCGCTCGCCGGCCTTGTCGACGACCAGGCCGCCGCGGACACCGACCATGAATGCGGCGCTGCCGTCGGGCTGCTCGACGCCGGGGCAGAACCAGGCCTGATCCAGCAGCGCTGTTGCGCCGCCGACAGCAACGCCGGCACTGATCGCGTCGCCGGTATTCGCGCCGAACGGGCCCATGCTCCAGATGGCCTTGCCCGGGGTGCCTGACTGCTCGCGCAACGTGTCGTTGCCTTCGATTCCACCGGCTGCCATGAGCACGCCACGGTTTGCCTTGATGCGCTGGGTTTCGCCACCGGATTCGACCTCGGCGCCGACAACGCGGCCGTCTTCGACGATCAAGGAGGTGAGAGTGGTTTCGGTGCGCAGATCGGCCTTGCCGGTGCTCTGAACGGCTGCGAGTAGACGGCCGATCAGTGCACGTCCGCCGATCATCTTGCCGGGCGCATGGCCCTGGCCGGTTCGGTCCTGATCGAGCTCGGGACGAACCAGTTCTGCGAGGTCGCCGATGTCAGCCGGGTCGAGATCGAGCGGGTTGATGGAGCGTCCCGTGTCCATCCGGCCTTCAGCCTTGTAGTAGTCGGGGAAAGCCCGGAACTCGAATTCGATGTTCGGGTTCTTCTCCAGTAGCGCGACGACAGCGGGGGCTGTGTCGACGTACGCGTCCTGGCGATCGGACTCGGAATCACCGAGCAGCGAGCGCAGGTAGGTGCGCGCGTTCTCGGTGGAATCGGGCAGGCCGGCACGTTCCTGGACCTGAGTTCCCGGCAGCCAGATGGAAGCTCCGGAGTACGACGACGTTCCGCCGAAGCGGTTGGTCTTTTCGATCACGATGGTGCTCAATCCGGCAGCTGCGGCGGTATAAGCACCGGTCAGCGCGCCGCCGCCGGAACCGACGACCAATACGTCGCACTCCGTGGTCCAGTCCTGCATCATTGCGTCCTAACTCGAAGAGGGTGGGGCCTATACGCAATACCCAGTGGCCCGCGTTGGCTATGTCAGGTCTCACTCAGCGGGCAATATGCCGACATGCGGGGATTGGGTGCGAGAATTGACTCGGTCGTCCGCGGCCGCTACACACTCACAGGATGATTAGGGGCGACGGTGCCGAGAATTGCCGAGGTCAGAGACGCGGCCGAGCCCAGTTCGGACGAGCAGCGGGCACGCCATGTCCGGATGTTGCAAGCTGCAGAAGAGCTGGCGACGGAGAAGGAACTTGCTCGCGTCCAGATGCACGAGGTCGCGAAGCGTGCCGGAGTCGCTATCGGGACGCTGTACCGCTACTTCCCGTCGAAAACTCACTTGTTCGTTGCCGTGATGGTCGAGCAGATCGATCAGATCGGCGACACCTTCACCAAGCATCAGGTGCAGTCGGCAAATCCGCAGGATGCCGTCTACGAAGTGTTGGTGCGCGCCACCCGTGGATTACTGCGTCGGCCGGCCCTCTCGACAGCGATGCTGCAATCAACCAGCACCGCCAACGTCGCAACAGTTCCCGATGCAGGCAAGATCGATCGGGGTTTTCGTCAGATCGTGTTGGATGCGGCGGGAATCGACAATCCCACCGAAGACGACAACACCGCATTGCGACTGCTGATGCAGCTGTGGTTCGGCGTGATTCAGTCCTGCCTCAACGGCAGGATCTCGATTCCCGACGCGGAGTACGACATCCGCAAGGGCTGCGATTTGCTTCTGGTCAATCTTTCGCGGCACTGACAGCGATTCGCCTCCGGGCGTTGAGCTTGTCTTATTCTCAAAATTGAAATGAATTCTAATTCAAGAAGCGTACTGAACGTGGACCGCCGCGTTGCTCTACTTAAATAAATAGAATACATTGCAGAAAAGTGATAGGTGAGCCAGCTCACCAACCGATATCTCTACGAAGGAGCGCTCATCATGGGCCATGCAGTCATCGTCGAAGCCGCCCGCACACCGATCGGCCGTCGTCGCGGCGCGCTGGCGGGACTGCACCCCGCCGAGATTCTGGGAGCAGCGCAGCTCGGAGTTCTCGAACGGGCAGGCGTCGCCCCGGAAGACATCGGACAGATCATCGGCGGCTGTGTCACTCAGGCGGGCGAGCAGTCCAACAACGTCACGCGTCAGGCATGGCTGCACGCCGGACTGCCGTACAGCACCGCGGCAACCACCATCGACTGCGCCTGTGGATCTGCCCAGCAGGCAGTGCATTTGATTTCCGGCCTCATTTCCTCGGGTCAGATCTCAGCCGGTATCGGCTGTGGCGTCGAGGCTATGAGTCGTGTGTTCCTGGGCCAGGCAAATGCGCCCGGAACGGGAAACCCGTACCCGGACGACTGGACGATCGACATGGGCGACCAGTTCACCTCTGCGCAGCGAATTGCCGAGAAGCGTGGCATCACGCGCGCCGACGTCGACGCATTCGGTCTCGAGTCGCAGCGCCGCGCAGCCCAGGCGTGGGCCGAAGGTCGCTTCGACCGTGAAATCGTGCCCGTCAAGGCTCCGGTCGTCACCAAGGAAGGTACGCCGACCGGCGAGATCGCTACGGTGACCCGTGACGGCGGCCTTCGCGAGACCACTGCGGAAGCGCTCGCCGGACTCAAGCCGGTCATCGAGGGTCATATCCACACCGCCGGCAACTCGTCGCAGATCAGCGACGGAGCCGCAGCAGTGCTGCTGATGAGTGAAGAGCGCGCACAGGAACTGGGCCTCAAGCCCCGCGCGCGGATCATCGCATCCGGCATGGTCGGATCCGATCCCTTCTACCACCTGGACGGCCCGATCGAGTCCACCCAGATGGTGCTCGACAAGGCCGGAATGACCCTGAACGACATCGATCTCGTCGAAATCAACGAGGCTTTTGCTTCCGTCGTCCTCTCCTGGGCACAGGTCCACGGGGCAGACCTGTCCAAGGTCAACGTCAACGGCGGCGCAATCGCTCTGGGACACCCCGTCGGTTCCACCGGTGCTCGCCTGATCACGACGGCGCTGCACGAACTCGAGCGTTCCGACAAGTCCACGGCTCTGATCACGATGTGCGCCGGTGGAGCTCTCTCGACCGCCACCATCATCGAACGCATCTGACCCGTACTCACACTTTCGAATTGACGAGGTAGACATGACTATTGGATTGAGTGAAGAAGATCGCGACCTCCGCGATTCCGTACGGGGCTGGGCCGCGCGCCACGCAACGCCGGCCGTCATCCGCGAAGCTGTCGAGGCCAAGGTCGAGACCCGCCCGCAACTCTGGGACGGGCTTGCCGAGCAGGGCCTTCTGGGTCTGCACGTAGCCGAGGAATTCGGTGGCGCCGGATACGGACTCGTCGAACTCGCGATCGTCGTCGAGGAACTGGGACGCTCCATGGTTCCCGGCCCGTTCCTGCCGACCGTGCTGGTCAGCGCAGTCCTCAGCGACGCCGGAGTCACCGCGCCGCTTGCCGGCCTGGTCGACGGCAGCTCACTCGGAGCTGTTGCCGTGCAGCCCGGTTCGCTGAAGATCACCCGTGACGGTGACACCGCTACCCTCAGCGGAACGTCGAGCCACATCCTCGGCGGACACGTCGGCGACCAGTTCCTACTCGCCACGGACAGCGGTTTCGTTCTGCTCGGACGCGACCGGCTCGAGGTCACCGACTTGGCCAGCTACGACGTCGTGCGTCGTAATTCCGAGGTCACCGTCGACGGACTGGTGCTCACCGCCGCCGAGATCCTCGACATCGACAGCCAGCGTGTACTCGACATCGCCGCAACCCTGTTCGCGGCCGAGGCGTCGGGTCTGGCCGACTGGGCGGTGACCACTTCTGCCGACTATGCGAAGGTGCGTCAGCAGTTCGGGCGCCCGATCGGTCAGTTTCAGGGTGTCAAGCACAAGGCTGCCCGGATGCTTGCTCTTGCCGAGCAGGCCCGTGTCTGTGCTTGGGACGCAGCGCGTGCGCTGACGCCCGCAAACGGAGTCGGTGCCGAAGAGGCTTCTCTCGCAGCAGCAGTCGCCGGAGCCACGGCCCTCGAAGCCGGTTTCTCCGTCACCCGTGACTGCATCCAGGTGCTCGGCGGAATCGGCTACACGTGGGAGCACGACGCGCACCTGTACCTGCGCCGCGCGCAGTCCCTGCGGATTCTGTTGGGCTCCACCGCTTCTTGGCGCCGCCGCGTCGCCGCGCTGACCATTGCCGGCACCCGCCGCGTGCTCAGTATCGAATTGCCGCCGGAGGCCGAGGCGATCCGCGCCGATGTTCGCGCTGAACTCGCTCCGGCTCTCGAACTCGAAGGCGCCGCGCAGAAGACGTACCTCGCGGAAAAGGGCTACACCGCACCGCACTTCACGGCTCCGTGGGGCAAGTCCGCCGACGCCGTCAGCCAGCTCGTGATCGCCGAGGAACTGCGCGCGGCGAAGATCAAGCCGCACGACATGATCATCGGCAACTGGGTCATCCCGACGCTCATCGCGCACGGCAACCAAGAGCAGCTTGCCAAGTTCGTGCCACCGTCACTGCGCGGTGACATCGTATGGTGCCAGCTCTTCTCCGAGCCGGGCGCAGGTTCCGACCTCGCAGCTCTGAGCACGAAGGCCACCAAGGTCGACGGTGGCTGGAAGTTGCAGGGCCAGAAGGTATGGACGTCGATGGCACGCGACGCGCACTGGGGCATCTGCCTCGCCCGCACCGACGCCGACGCCCCCAAGCACAAGGGCCTGTCCTACTTCCTCATCGACATCAAGAACAGCGGCCTCGACATTCGCCCGCTGCGCGAGATCACCGGTGAAGCACTGTTCAACGAAGTCTTCTTCGACGACGTCTTCGTTCCCGACGAGTGCCTCGTCGGCGGGCCGGGCGACGGCTGGAAGCTCGCTCGAACCACGCTGGCCAACGAGCGTGTCTCGCTGTCGAACGACTCCTCCCTGGGATCGGGCGGCGAGGCACTGCTGAGCCTGGTCGACGGACTGCCAGGCGGTATCGACGACGAGCAGCTGACGGTACTCGGAAAGGTGCTGTGTGACGCGCAGTCCGGCGGTTTGCTGGGTCTGCGGACCACGCTGCGCTCGCTGTCCGGTGCGCAGCCTGGTGCGGAGTCCTCCGTTGCGAAGCTCATCGGTGTCGAGCACATCCAGCAGGTGTGGGACGTGGCCATGGAGTGGGCCGGACCGAGTTCGCTACTGGGCGACCAGCATCGGATGTCTGCAACTCAGATGTTCCTGAACTCGCAGTGCATGTCCATCGCGGGTGGTACAACGAATGTTCAGCTCAACATCATCGGTGAGCGAATCCTGGGTCTACCTCGTGACCCCGAACCGGGAAAGTGATCTGCACATGAGCAATCGCACATTCGTCATCGGCGTGGGTATGACCAAGTTCGAGAAGATCGAGACCCGTGACTGGGAATACCCGGACATGGTGACCGAAGCTGTCACGAACGCACTCACCGATGCAGGGATCAGCTACGACCAGATCCAGCGCGCTGCAGTCGGTTACGTGTTCAACGCGTCGACAGCGGGCCAGCGTGCCCTGTACGAAACAGGTCTGTCCGGTATCCCGATTTTCAACGTCAACAACAACTGCGCCACCGGTTCGACGGCGCTGATGATGGCTCGCGAATGGGTCCAGGCCGGACAAGCCGACTGTGCACTGGCCGTCGGGTTCGAGAAGATGACCAAGACGGCACTGACCGGCAACGGTGAGATGCCCAAGGTCACCACCTTGGACTCGCAGTTGAAGATCATGGTCGAGGATTACGGGTTCGCCCGCTCGCCGATGACAGCTCAGCTGTTCGGTAACGCTGCCGTCGAGCACATGCAGAAGTACGGCACCACGGTCGAACAGATCGCTGCCGTCGCGGTCAAGAATCACAAGCATTCGGTCAACAACCCGTATGCGCAGTTCCGTGACGAGTACACCCTCGAACAGGTGCTCGAGGACAAGATGATCCATGCGCCGCTGACACGTTCGCAGTGCTCGCCGACCTCGGACGGCGCCGGTGCTGCCGTCGTCGTGAGTGAGAAGTTCGTCCGTGAACACGGACTCGAGGACCGTGCGATCGAGATCGTCGCTCAGGCCATGACTACCGACACCGAGGCAGCGTTTGCCGAGAAGTCGATGATCGACGTGGTCGGCGCTCCGATGACGGCTGCGGCCGCCGAGCAGGTCTTTGCCGAAGCCGGCATCAGCATCGACGACGTCGATGTCATCGAACTGCACGACTGCTTTGCAATCAACGAGATCATCACCTACGAAGGTCTCGGAATGTGCGGCGCCGGTGAAGGCGGCAAGCTCGTCGAATCCGGTGCCACGACGTACGGCGGCCAGTGGGTCGTCAATCCGTCTGGCGGCCTGATCTCGAAGGGCCACCCGCTAGGTGCCACCGGGTTGGCGCAGTGCGCCGAACTGACGTGGCAGCTCCGCGGTACCGCAGACGCCCGTCAGGTCGAGGGCGCTCGAATCGGATTGCAGCACAACCTCGGACTGGGCGGCGCGTGCGTCGTGACGGTCTACCGAGCCGGAACTTTGGAGAACTGATGGCTATCGATCTCGAGGTGGCATTGGCCGCCGAACCGACTGTGCGCGAAGCGTCATGGACTGACCGCGACGTCATGCTCTACCAGCTGGGCCTCGGAGCGGGAGTAAATGCTCTGGATCCTGCCGAGCTCACCTGGGTGTACGAAAAGGGTCTGAAGGTTCTTCCGACCTTCGCGATGGTTGCGGGTCAGGGCATTTCGGCAGGCGTACTGCCGCCCGCGGCGATGAACATGCCCGGCATCGACATCGATCTGCGCAAGATCCTGCACGGCGGACAGTCGCTGACCCTGCACGCGCCGATCCCGTCGACGGGTACTGCGCGCATCTCCACTCGCATTGCCGATGTGTGGGACAAGGGCAAGGCTGCCGTCATCGTGCTCGAGACTGCGGCCGCGGACTCCGACGGTAATCCGTTGTGGACCACCGGAATGCAAATCTGGGCCCGCGGTGAAGGTGGATTCGGTGGAGGCGCCGGTCCCGAAGTTGTTGCCGGAGTTCCCGATCGTGCGCCCGACGCCGTGCTCACCTCCACAACCAGCTCGTCGCAGGCGTTGCTCTACCGGCTCAGTGCAGACATGAACCCGCTGCACGCTGATCCGGCATTCGCGAAGATGGCCGGCTTCGACGCACCGATCCTGCACGGCCTCGCGTCGTACGGCATCGTCTGCAAGGCCGTCGTGGACGGTGTGCTCGGCGGCGACCCCTCTCGGGTGAAGAACTACTCGGTGCGCTTTGCCGGTTCGTTGTTCCCGGGCGAATCCATCACCACGTCGGTGTGGCAGGACGGCAACACCTTGACGCTGGCTGCAACCTGCCCTGAGCGCGAGAACTCCCCGGTTCTCACGCACGCCACAATGGAGATCAACTGATGACCGTCGGAACCCACCCCACTGCCGCAACACATCCGGGCGGAACGGTTCTGACGTCGCCGCCGCAGGATGCACCCATCGATCGGGCGACCGAGGCAGCGCGCAGGCTCATCGACGCGTTACAGCGCACTGACCGCGACAACGCAAACCTCGATCGAGTTGCCGAGGAACTCAACAGCATCGTCGCTCACCTCGAGCAGCATGCGCCCGAGGTCGAAGAGCGATTGATCGACATGTGGAACGGTGAAGGCGTCACTCGTCACGACCCGGTGACCGGTCGAGAAAACGCCATCGCACCGCCGGTGGTTCTCGAAGGACTCGAAGACGGTTCTGTGCAGGGCGTTGTCACGTTGACATTGCCGTACCAGGGCCCTCCCGGCCACGTGCATGGTGGCGTGTCGGCGATGCTGCTCGATCACGTCCTCGGTGTCGCCAACGCTTGGGGTGGAACAGCCGGTATGACAGCACAATTGAGCACGCGCTACCACCGTCCGACCCCGTTGTTCGTGCCCTTGACCATCAGCGGCAAGTTCATCTCCAAAGAAGGCCGCAAGGTTCACACGGTGGGCGAGATCAGGACGCCCGACGGTGAAGTGTGCGTTTCGGTCGAGGGTCTGTTCATCGACAAGACAATTCCGCGCCCCAGGTAGGGGTTCTGACGAAGGAGGAACCCCAGTGGGGAAGCTCGACGGACGCGTAGCTGTTGTGACCGGCGCCGGCATGGGCATCGGACGTGGTGTGGCAGGTGCCTTCGCGCGTGAAGGCGCGTCGGTGCTGGTTGCCGAGATCGACGAGGCGGCCGGCCTCGAAACCGCCCAGTGGTTGCGCGACGAGTGGGGCGCGGAAGCAGAATTCATCCGCACCGACGTCACCGACAAAGCTCAGGTTCTTGCCATGGTCGACAAGGCCGTCGAGCGGTTCGGACGCCTCGACATCCTGGTCAACAATGCTTGGCGGACTTTCGGTTTCGCTCGGCTGGAGAAGATGACGGACGAGCAGTTGCGCGGCGGTTTCGACATGGCAGTGATGGCCGCTTTCTGGGCCATGCAAGCCGCGTTGCCTGAACTCGAGCGTCACGGCACCGGCCGCGTGATCAACATGTGCAGCCTCAACGGCGTGAATGCTCACATGTACTCGGTGCAGTACAACGCGGCCAAGGAAGCGCTGCGGACACTGACTCGCACTGCTGCCCGCGAGTGGGCTCCCAAGCACGTGAACTGCAACGTCATCTGCCCCGGTGCGCAGAGCGCGGCGTATAAGCGTGTTGCCGAAGCTAATCCGGAGAACGTGGCCGTCATGGCCGCGCAGAATCCGATGGGGCGGATCGGCGATCCCCTCGACGATATCGGCCCCGTTGCAGCCTTCCTGGCAAGTGACGACAGTCGTTATGTCACCGGCAATACCCTCTTCGTCGACGGTGGTGGGCACATCAACGGTGTGCAGTGGGCGCCTACCGTGGACTGACTTTCGCCTGCATAGACACATGTGGCTCGACGCTGATTCAGCGTCGAGCCACTGTGCGTTTGTAGGCCTTGTCCCGTTCCTGCCTCGAGTACCCGAAACAAACCACGTCCTTGACAGCGCCTCGTGGCTCACCGATAGTAGTCAAACGAACGATCGCTAACCTGTCGATTGCAGGTTGAGGCTTCACGGCGTTGCAGTGGCGTCTGCGATCGATCGCTCAGGCTATTCTTCCGAGCTGAAAGTACCGAGGCAGACATGGAAATCGAGCATTCGACTCTGTTCATCGACGGTGAGTGGGCAAAGCCGGCAACTGGTGGTGCGATTCAGGTATTCTCGCCAACTACCGAACAGTTGTTTGGCATTTTTCCGGAATCCTCGACGGCAGATGTCGACTCGGCCGTCGCTGCCGCAGGCCGAGCACTGCGCTCCTCGGAGTGGGCAAACCTGGACGGATCCGATCGCGCCGCGATTCTCGACAGGTTCGCGGATGCCGTCGAACGGCGATCGGAGGAGCGGGCTTCGCTGGTCAGCCGGCAGAACGGTATGCCGATCACTCTCGCCCGGTTTGCTGAGGGGGACGCCCCGGTGCAGCTGCTGCGCTACTACTCCGATCTGATTCGTTCGTCGTCGGTCGAAGAAGTGCGTCAGAGTCTCTCCAGTGCCGGTACGACGATCGTTCGCAAGGAACCGGTCGGCGTCGTGGCTGCGATCGCACCGTGGAATTACCCGGCGATCCTGTCGATGTTCAAGATCGCTCCTGCACTGGCCGCCGGTTGCACGGTGGTGCTCAAGCCTTCTCCCGAAACGACACTCGACTCCTACCTCCTGGCGGAAGCAGCCGTCGAAGCCGGCTTGCCTGCCGGCGTTCTCAACATCGTGACAGGCGGCCCCGATGTCGGTCAGTATTTGGTGGCCCATCCAGGCGTCGACAAGGTTGCGTTCACCGGTTCGACGCCTGCCGGTAGGCACATCGGTCGAGTCTGTGGTGAACTTCTGCGTCCCGTCACCCTCGAACTCGGCGGAAAGTCAGCCGCGTTGATCCTCGACGATGCCGACATCGAAACTACCGTGGCAGGACTGGCCACGGCGTCGCTGCTGAACAGTGGTCAGACGTGCTACATGTCGACGCGAATTCTTGCACCGGCCAATCGGTATTCCGAATTCCTCGATGCGGTGACTGCAATGGCGGCGTCGCTGCCGATCGGTGACCCCGCTGATGCCGGTACCTTTGTCGGCCCCTTGGTCAGCGAGCGTCAGTACAAGCGAGTTCTGTCGATGATCGACGCGGGAAGTGCCGAGGGCGCAACGGTCACGACAGGTGGCAAGCGTCCTGCACACCTCGATCGTGGATGGTTCGTCGAGCCGACAGTATTCGGCAATCTCGGCAACGACGCGAACATCGCGAAGGAAGAAGTGTTCGGGCCGGTTCTGACCGTGATCCCCTACAGCGACGAAGCCGACGCCATCGCGTTGGCGAATGATTCCGAGTACGGCCTCGGCGGCACGGTGTGGACTGCCGACCGCGATCGAGGGATCGACGTGGCCCGGAAGGTGGAAACAGGTTCCTTCGGTGTGAATACCTATGGCCTGGACTGGGGTTCGCCCTTCGGCGGGGTCAAGGCGAGTGGGGTAGGCCGTGAATTGGGGCCGGAAGGGCTCGCGTCGTACTACAGCCTCAAATCGATCTTCCTGCCGGAGTAGCACTGCTCGAATGCCCCGGAGTGCGGAACTCCGGGGCTGCGGTTGTCTATCGGCCGGCCGCCGAGATACCGGCTCTGCGGCCGAAGAAGGTGCCGTCTCCCAACGAGGTTCCGCTGATGTATCCCCAAGAATGCAGGCCTGATGTTGCTCGGCCGGCCGCGAACAGTCCAGGGATAGCTTCCCCGTCCAGATTGAGGACCCTGCCGTCGACAGTGGTCCACAGACCGCCGGTGGTAAACACCTCGGCACCGCCCCCATTCGATGCGCCAAGCTCGGGAGGCGCCATCCCGCGTCGAACATCAATTGCCGCGTAAGGAGATTGGAGCGGACGCAACCATCGCGCAGATTTGTGGAAGTACGGGTCGACTCCATCTGCTGCATGCTTGTTGTACTCACCGATCGTGGTGACCAACGCGCCTGCGGGCATCCCGATTTCTTCCTCGAGTTCTTCGAGGGTTTCGGCCACATAGTGAGGCTGCACCCCCCAACGTTCTACTTCGGGGACTTCTTCGTACGCCTGCTCATCGAGGATTACCCATACATCGAGACCGTGTCGGTACAACGCGGCCTGACCGACCAAGCCGGGATATACATCCTCGTTGATGAAGCGTTGCCCCACGTTGTTGACGATCATGCCGCGCACCATCATTGCGGGAACCAGCGTGATTCCCACCTGGCCGGCAGACATGTGTTTGACGGCAGCTCCGACTGCCTGGGCGATAACGATGCCCCGACCGTCGTCGCCACCATCACTATTCACGCCCAATCCCACAAGCTGTGGTGCGTGTTGAGCCACCATCTCGGCATTGTCGGCGAAGCCACCTGTGGTGAGAACAACCCCGCGTCGCGCGCGGTATGTGACCGTCTTGCCGAAACTACGTGCACTGACCCCAACGACGCGAATGCCGTCCATGATGAGGCGTGTGGCGTATGTATCGGTGTGTACGCCGATATTGTGTGCAGTCACCTCTTCGGAGAGCTTTGCCATCAATACCTTGCCGCCGAAGCCGTCAGCGGTGACGCGGTGACCACGCGGAGCTGGTTTGGCGAGTTCGTCGTAAGGCCAGCTGTTTTCGCCCAGCCACATCAAACCGTCATCAGTAGGTGGCACCCACGTAGGAGAATCCCACAACGACGGTTTGAACGGCACACCGTGATCGACCAGCCACTGGTAGTGCTCCAAACTGCCATGGGCGTAGGCATCGATTTTCTCTTTGTCTGCGTCCGGCCCGAGCGCAGCCATGAGGTACGCCGCCATATCTTCGGGAGTATCGGAGAATCCGCATGCACGCTGAGTTTCGGTGCCGCCGCCGAGATAGATTTCGCCACCGGACAGTGCGGACGACCCGCCTCCACCGCTTGCCCGTTCGAGCAGAATCACGTCACTGCCACGAGCGCAGGCCTCCAACGCTGCCGCTGCACCCGCGCAGCCGTATCCGACGACGAGGACTTCGGTTTCGTGGTCGAAATTCTCTACATCGTGGATATTCAGTGGGGCTACGGGATGGCGCGCACTCATAGAAGATCTCCAGTTCAGTTGTGTTTTCCGCACGCTACGGTCGCTCGTAGTGCTGGTGAAGTGCTTGTGCCATCCAGCGGGAGATGTCGGGTCTGAGTAGATAGCTCGGCAGCCAGTCGGCTGACTCGCAGAGGCCCGGCGACGTATCCTGAATCCAGAAATCGAGAACTCCGTATTGAAGAGACGAGGCTCGGGATGTCCGATTGGGTGAAGAAGATCGAGGCCGAGGCCAAAGGTCTGCTAGCCGAGGCAGAAGAAGAGCTGACGGTGTTGGAGGGCGTCGACACCATCGATCCTCTTGCCGAGCAAGGTGAAGACACGCCCACATCGGATTGAGCCTCGAGTACGCCAGGGTCCGTCAGAACGGTGGCGGGTCGTTGCCCTGGTTGGTGCGCTTTTTGGGGGGAGATCGGAAAGGCTGCCCAGAAAGTCCAGAACTGTTACATCCGGCTTACTCGCGCCCACGCAGCCCGCCAGTCCACTGAGAGCGATCACTCGTGCAGTGTCGACGACACTGAATCTGACTGACGTCGAGTGGGGCTCTGTGAATTGCGTGTTCGCTCCAGCCCAACGCTGCGCAATGTCTTCGTCGGTTGTCTCAATATCGTTATCTCATGCGCCGGAGTTGGCGCAGAGGTTGCCGTCTTGGCCGACGCCCGTCCACACCCTGCGTACTCGTGCGGGACCCATCGCCTCGACGAAGAAGACTTGAGCTTGCGATTGTCGTGTCTCGATCTCGATCGGGTTCCGTCGGGACAGTTCCTTCACTTGTATTAATTAGTTATAGTGTTTTTGTCATTGGGGTACGTCATATCCGCGCTTTGTTGGCTAGCGGCTGGAACGAGTAGGGGTGAAGACAATGGGCGATGGCACGACAGCATTGGTGGGAAGGCTGGTTATCGACTTACCCACGTCCACGGTGACTGTCTGTAGCGCTGCGGCGAGCATTCTCGGGGAAACGTTCGTCGAATCGGTGGAACGTCAGGTCAACCAACCCCGGCGTGGTCTGCGTGATGTGCGTCCAGAGGTCGCCGCCGCGCTCAGTGCGAAGCACTGCAATCACGTAGTCCTGCGGCGGCGCGATGGAATACTGCGAGAGCCGGTAGTGATGGCTGTTGAACCAGCCAACGGCCAATCTGCCCTGATCGTCGCTCACATAGTGGATCACAGCAGGGACGAAGACTTGGCCGCCGCGGACCAGGCGGTCCTCGTGGATCTTTTGGCGGATGGTGGTGCAGATGGAGCCGCCAGACTCGTCGGTGCGGTCGCCGAGCGGTATGGCGTAGACGATTACACTGCGTCGGCGATCCTGCGATACAACGCAGAGCGGTCTCTGGAGAAGTCGAATATGACGGTTTGATCTTGCGCGACTGGGCTTGGTTTGCCGCCTAGTTGGGCATTCCCCTTGCTTTTGATCGCGAAGGTCTCCTCGAGAGCTTCGTCATTGGCTCGATACGCCACCTACCCGCTGTCGATTGCTCCTAATTCTCAGTTGCGGCTTCGCCGGACGTGGTGAACCTTGACTCGCCTCGGGTCTGAGCGAGGATGTTCGAAAGACTCCGGACTTCCTCTTCCAGTATCCCAACAGCGGAAACAAGCGACGACAGTACGGATACAACCGCTCCGTCGGCCAAACCTTCGTAGACGTAATTGTCCACAGCTCGGTCGAACTCGCGAGCGATGGCAACACTCATGCTGGAGCCCGACGTGAGCTCGTCACGTAGATCAGCTGCAATCACGAGGAATTCCTTTCGTTGAAAATTAATCCTTGTATTTTAAGTTTAGCGTTTCGAGTGTCGGGATGTTGGCATTCCACGACAGTGAAGGCAGAGCGATGGCCAGGGCTCGTTCGTTAGGTTGTATCTAGCCTTGGCCTTTCGCGTGATTCGGCGGTCGGGTGGAATGTCGTACCGGCCACCGGAATCCGTGAAGGAACCGGGTGAGAGATTTGGGTAGGCTAAGACGAGTTTCTCACTTTACATCTAGCGGGAAGAGTGCTCACCGTGGTTTCAACCGAATCGAACGTCATCGCCGAGTTGGCGGCCAGACAGCAGATCGCCGAATCGCTGTACTCGTACTGCCGTGGGCTCGATCGAATGGATCGACCGCTGGCCGACAGTGTCTGGCACCCAGACGGTACGGCTGACTACGGTCCAGGATATCGAGGCAGTGCAGCGGGGTTTCTCGATTTCGTGTGGGCTTACCACCTCAGGTTAGAGTCGCATTCCCATATGGTGAGCAACACCATCATCTCGGTCGATCTGAATTCGGGCACGGCGAAGAGCGAATCGTATGTCGCCGTGTGGTTGCGGTCGGCACCGTCGGGAGGAACGGTCACCGATGTGTTTCACCGCGGCCGATACGTCGATCGATGGTCTCTGCGCGAAGACTTGTGGGCAATCGATCATCGGATCTACGTTGCAGACCTCATGCATGAGACGTCGAATCAAGCGGGACCTGAAACCTGGGGGCGAAGGGACACCACAGACCCGAGCTACCAGGTTCTGGGCTGACGCAGCTATATCTCCGACGGTGACTAGGAGGATCAGATCTGTGCGACAGCAACGTCGGTCCGACATGACGGGCTACCTTGGTGACGACTCGGTTCACAATTGGTGTGTCCCGCCAGCGGACAGCGCTCTGCGGACAGTGCTGCGGGAAACTTCACTTCACGCGAGCGACTGCTCGAGCTCACTTCGATGCAGGCGCCGGCCTCGTGCCCAATCCTTGACGAAAAGGCTTCCTTAATCCCTCCCGGCTCGCCTGGAGCTAGGAGGGACAAGGGGGAGTTGCGTGAACTGTCGTAACTTGATCAGTTTTTCATCACATCGAGCCGGATCACTACTCACATCCCCAGCCCAGTCCATTGGTGTAATGCGGCAGGGAGATACTCGGAACAAGACTCCCTACCGCAACACCGCACGTTCTCAGTCGCCGACCTTCGCCGCTTCTCTCCGTGACACCACAGGTTCTGCCAAGCTCTGCTCGATGACTATCTTCTGCACTCGATCGATGGTCTCGGCGAAGCCGGGACCGAGCCGTTTGCCGGGTGTGAACGTTGCGGGCATGTTCACCAGTCCGTTGATCTGCCCTACGGACTCGTAATGCACAACTTTCTCCGAGTCGACGACGAAGTCGGGCATGCGTTCGAGCACCGCGGTCAACATCCGCTTGAAGAGGACGCGAGCGACGTTCGAGCCGATGCAGCGGTGGATACCGAGTCCGAACGCAGCATGACGGTTCGCACCGCGGTCGAAGTCCACTTCATCCGGGTTCGGGAACACATTAGGCGATCGGTTTGCCATCGCCCATGAGATCCAAAGGCGCTCGCCCTCTTTGAACTCGACGCCGTTGATCTCGATATCCTGGCTGAAGGTCCGCGCGTCGCCCTGTGCAGGGGTGAAATAGCGGAGGAATTCTTCAGTCGCCGGGTCGAGAAGAGTGTCGATCTCGTCGATGAGACGAGTTCGCTCTGCCGGATGCTGAGACAACCACAGGATGGACTGACCGGTCAGTGCGGTTGTGGTGTCGAACCCGCCGCCCACCAGCAGCATCGCTGTGCCCGTGACCTCCTGGTCGGTGAGGGGCTTGCCTACGACGGTTGTCTTCACGAGAGCGTCCATCAGGCCTGGTCGGGGATTCGCGCGCACCTCGGGCACCGCCGCGGTCAGGGCGGCACGGCTGTCCATGGCCATCTGCGTCACCCGTTCGTGGTCGGGCGAACCTGGCGGGGTGTACATCAGCGCGTGAGCGGGTTCGTTGTGAATTTCCCAGTCGGTGAGCGGCAGGCCCAACATGCCCATGGTCACGACCGCCGGAACGACGTTCGCGAGGTCGTGGACGAAATCGATACTGCCGCTTTCTATCTTGTCGTCGATGCACGCACGAACGAGGTCGTCGATGACCGGAATCCACCGTACGACGGCGGCTGGTGACAAGTAGGGGTTGAGCGTCTTCCGGAAGTCGGTCTGTTCCGGCGGATCCAGCTCGAGGAATGACGGAGTGTCGTACGGGCCATAGTCATACGCCGGGATGGAGATGCCCTTGTACCCGTTCTTGCTGCCGTCGGCGTCCCGGAAGTTGGTTACCGCGTCGGATCGGCGAGCGAGTGCGAAAACCTCGTCCATTCCGCTGGCAACCCAGTGGTCTTCGTATGAATCAGTCCACGCGATCGGACACTTCGCATGAAGCTCGTGTGTCTTCTCCGCGAACTCGATACGAAAGTTCGGCCCGTGGCGTTGATAGTCGATCGGGCACTTCTTCAGGTTTTCGACATTGCGAACATCGTCTGCTGTCATGATTGCTCCGGGTGCGATCGAGGCGCTCTTACGCAGCGCCAGAGGATATTACGGTTCAGGCTTCCTGAATTGCATGCTCGGAGATCTCGACGATCGCGCGCTCCGGGCACGAGAGCATGGCCTCGCGCGCGACGCCCTCGAGTTCGGCGGGGACGTCACCGTCGATCGCGTAGGCGTGCCCGTCCTCGTCCCTGAGTTGGAAGAGGTCGGGTGCGACCATCGAGCAGATTGTGTGTCCCTGACAGATGTCCTGGTCGACATGAATTCTCATGGTGCATCTCCTTCGGAGCTGTCGGTGGGTGTTTACGGGTGGAAGGAATGCATCTTCAGGTAACCGCCCGCATCGACCCGCATCTGAGTGCCGGTGACGTAGCGTGCTTCATCGGAGGCAAGGTAGAGGACGGCGTTGCTGATGTCGACAGGCTCGACCCACGGAATCGGCATCGCCTGCTGAACATGGAAAGGGCCGACAGCATCGTCGAGAGTCGGGCTCTCGAGATCCGGACGGAAAATCTTGTACATCGCCTCGCTCTGCAGCATGCCGGTGTTGCAGTTCGTCGGATGGACGATGTTCGCACGAATCATCTGAGGTGCGAGAGCGCGCGCGATTTCGTGAATGTACTGCGAGAGCATCATTTTCGCGACTGTGTAACCGGATCCGCCCGGATCCGCTCCCGGATTTTCCACCACATCGTTGGGCATGAACGCCGCCGTCGATCCGGTCGCGATGATCGACGCACCCGCCTTCAGGTGCGGCAGGGCCTCGTGGATCGCATTCTGCGCACCCATCAGGTTGACGCCGATGACATCGAGCCAGCCTTGCATGTTCGGGCCCCCCAACATCGGGGCGATACCGGCGTTGGCGACGACGATGTCGAGCTTGCCGAATTCCGAGATCCCCTGATCGAGTGCCGAACGCAACTGCGAAGCCTCACGCACGTCGGCTTCCACGGCGACGATACGACGGCCCTGCGCCTCGACCAGACGGACGGTCTCCTTCAGGTCCTCGGGTGTCCCGAGTGGATAGGAGTTGGTCTCGATGTTGCGGCACAGGTCGACCGCGATGATGTCCGCGCCCTCCTCCGCAAGCCGCACCGCGTGACTGCGTCCCTGTCCACGGGCTGCGCCCGTGATGAATGCGACCTTACCTTCAACTCTGCCCATCGAAGTTTCCTCTCGAGTGAATCTGAATGTTGTTCAAAGCCTGGCTATCTGAAATATCGAGCACGAATCAGGCCGGGCGGGCGATGGTCTTGACCTCGAGGAGATCCTCGAGACCTTCGACGCCCCACCCGGCCACATCCAGTCCGTCAGCGCCGACACCTGAATGCATTCCTGGCACCTACCGACTCCCGACGGTTACATCTTTTACTTCGTTTACTCAGTGATCTCGACCACATGAACTCTAGGTCGTGTTGCGGGGTGGCGCAAGTCCCACTTCGTCCATCCACGTTTTTGCTCGCAGGCGGCTTTGGATTCTCTGCACACAAGAGATTTGGACACGCATCATTCCTCTTTGTGCTGCTGGTGGTCCCGCTATTAGTAGATCGACTCCTCGCATCGGGGTCGAGATCTGGCGCGTCGGACCAACGTCGCGACACCACGTCGTACGCGCTGGTGGTCAACGACGACGGGGCCGCTGATTTGGTGCGGGAAATAGCAGCGTGATGACGTCACCGGGGCCGAAGTCCTAGTCGCAATGTTGCGGTTGCGCTATGGGACGTGGCGTTACGTCTACAACTGGGTACCGAGCACGGTAACCAACCTCGACGGACGGACTGCCGGAATGGGGCTACACGTTTCTCGGGTAGAAGATCCCGATGAGATTGCAGCGCGTGAATTGAAAGTTATGGCCCCGTTGCCGGAGCGCTAGGTATGCAGCTGAACAAACCTCGGCAAGGGATTCGCTCTGTATCGGTGATATTCGTTCGACGATGGCAGCGAGTTTTACGTCGAGGGCCGAAACGACCATGATCGTCACGGGTGACGATACTCTCGCCGCCCCTGACGATCGACAAGGATCTGGAAGGAACACCCAAGTGTCGGTTCACGTCTCGGTGAATGGTCCGAATGGGGTGTCGGAATCGAATTCGCTGCGCTCGCACAGTGTGATGTTGGCAAGACATCCGCAGGAGCGATTCTCCAGGGCGCCAGCGCCCACAGACTCAGTGGAGTATGTCTCGAACCTGGGCGCTCAGGTGATCCGCCGGCATTATCGAACGTGCGACACCCATGTGTTTCTTCCAATGGGCTATCGCACCGGCTTCGTCACGTGCACGTAGAAGCTTGATCAGTCGCCGTTGTGACCGTACGAACAACTTGTAGTTTGCCTGATATGTCTCGACGTCATTGCGACTGCGCTCGAGCGCGACGGAAACAGTGTGGCGTTCTACGATCTCGTGAAGCATGCCAGCGGTCAGGGCAAGGGTGGCATTTCCCGATAGTTGAACCATGAGGAGGTGGAAACGTGCAGCAGCACTGCCGAAGTCGTCGGCCGCATATCCAGCGGGGATATCCTCGTCGACGAATCGCTCGAGTTCGTCGAACGCAGCCTCTGTCCCGCTCACCGCAAGAAGGCCGGCTGCGGCGGGTTCGATAGCTTCGCGGGCGACGAGCACGTCGGAAACCGTTGCCCCCGAGAGTTCGAGGAGTAATGATGCAGGGCGGGCCACTATCTCCGGTCCGGGCACGCAGACCCGGGCGCCGGTACGTGATCCGCGACGGACCTCGACGAGACGTTCTGCTTCGAGGACTCGGACGGCTTCGCGGAGAGTCGGTCGACTGACCGAGAAGTGTTCCATCAGTTCTGCTTCGTGGGGCAGGTGATCGCCGTCGACCAGTTTTCCTTCGACGATCATGCGACGGAGCTTGCCGGCAACGAGTTCGGCTGTCTTCGGCGTACGGACCGGTCGCCCTGTTGTGCTGAGCAGGTTGAACGCCGGAGCCTCGGTCATGTCAGTCACTGGTCTACCTCGCCTTTGGTCTGGAGCAACTTCATATACCTAGTAAAGCACCCCGAAGTGCTTGATCGGGTTCACAACGGATGATGATGAGATCAATTGCCGCCCTGGTATCGCGACGAACGGATCGGCCTCAGCTCCTCTGAGTTGTAGAAATGTAACTATGTAGTGAGCTAGTGGGATGTAGATGTTCCTCGCAAACGCGGGCGCCGTTCCCGATGCTGTCCGGGGTGAGTTGACCATTGTCGAGGCGGATCTCGGGGGAGAAGCGGTCGGTGACCTACCGGCAGTGGTGGGCAGGATTCCCGTTCGCATGAGTGATGCGCGTATTGGTGCAAATGGGCGCTTGTTGCGAACTTCCATCGAAATCTATTTTATTGCAGTACTATTCGGTTCAGTTAGGTCGTCTTGGTGCCACGTTCTCCAAACGAGACCTAACTTCGCTGCACTACGCCGTGAGTGCATCGTCACCGAAATATGTCGCGCCAACCAGGTCGAGTATGTCCAGGCAACCACCTACATTGATGTTCTCGTGAGTGGTGGACCTGTGGCAGAGAATGGAGATTGTATGTTCACCCCATTTCAGGTGATCGAATGAAGGCTGCAGATCAGTACCACATCGCTATCGTCACTGATGAACCAGAAGCGAAGATGCTCGAGCTCTCGGAACTCTTCGGCTACGAATGGGGCGAAATGATGGGAGGCCCGACTACGGTTACCGTGCCCAGCGGCGATACGACCGTCGATACAACTGTCGAGCTCAAAGCCTGGTATTCACTGTCCGAACCGCGAATGGAGATCGTTCAGAGTGTTCCAGGCTCAGTGTGGACTCCCACTGAGGGTTCTGGCATTCACCATCTGGGCTATTGGGTGGACGATGTCAGTGCGGAGTCCGCCGAACTGACGCGGCGAGGCTACGCAGTCGAGGCGGTAGGCAACTGGCCGGACGGCACTGCGTATTGGGCCTATCACTGCAGTCCGTCCGGTCCACGCATCGAGATTGTCAGCCGGAATCTCAAGCCTGTGTTGGACCGCTACTTCGAGACTGGAAAGTTGTCGTCCTAGTTCAGAAAGACACCGACGTGTGTGGGGTTCACAACTTCGCACACGTCGGTTGTTTTTTGCCCGGCTTCTACGTCGGAATTGGTTGCGGCCATTGCTAAGTGGACGTGATCGCAACTCTCGCCCGCGGTGCTCCACGATCCGGATAGTCAGTCCTGTAAATTTTCGCCGCACTGATCGCTGATCGCCGGATGGGTAAACGCAGCTGCTATCTCTGCCACACAGAGCAGAGATAGCAGCTTCCTTCGATCTACCGGAAATTCGGTGTGGCGACTCCGGCGTTACTTGATGATTACCGTAGCCGGGTCGGTTTGCACACCGTCTTTCATGGTCAAGACGATAAGACCGTTGCCGCATACGGCTTTGAATCCGGCGATTGCTTGTCCGTCGCACGTGAAGGTCAGCCCTGCGCCGGCGGGCAGCGGGATGTCCTTGGCGGAACGGATTGCCGCGTCTAGTGCTGCCGGCGACGTATCGGTACCGGTGACAGACTTGGTGGCACGAATCAGGCCGAGCATTCCCTGATAGCCGGTCACGGCGTAACCCTCGACGGGAGTGTTGGGTGAGTACTTTTTCATAACTTCCCGATACAGAACGCTTTCGGGGGAGTTGGAGACTGTGTCCGCGGATCCGATGATCTTAGTGCCCTCCATGGCGGCGCCGACGGCGTCGACAACGTCCGCGTTGGCGCAGGATTGAACTGCCATGGTCTCGGTGGTCGAGCCCAATGTGTTCAGTGCTTTCAGGATGGAAGTGCAGATCGTTGACTCGCCGTAGACGACGATACCGTCCGGGTTACTGTCGAGCCCCGCATTGACCTGTGGAGTGGCGTCGGGGGTTCCGAAGGGGATGGGGATGATCTTCAGATTTGCGCCGTTGGCGGCGAATGCGGGTACGCCGATCTGTTCGAGAGATCCGGTTGCCGCGGGAAGATCAATCGTATATGCGACAACATTTTTCATCCCTTTCTCTCCGGCGTATTGAGCCATGGCCTGGGAAGTGTTGGAACCTGCGGTCCACATGTACGCGCCGTCGCCAGTGGTCTCGACGGCGCTGCCACCGAGTGCGGCGACGTAGGGGATCCCTGCTGAAGTGATGATGGGTGCGATGATCTGGCCGAGGCCACTGCTGGGGAGTACCACCGCGGATACCTTTGCTTCGACCATCTGGTTTGCGCAATCGCGTGCAGAGACAGGTTCTTCTTGTTGTTTGCAGATGACCAATTCGACAGGGCGGCCACCGATGCCACCGAGCTGCTCGTTTGCATATTTTGCGGCAGCTTCGGCGGCTTCCCGGTTTTCGGGCTGTGAAACAGCCTGCCCATTTTCGTTATTGATGAACCCGATCTTTACAGGTGTGCCTGTGGCGGCGATACCGGGGAATGCGCCGGCGGGTAGATCTGCCGAAGAGGAGGACGATGAGGAGTCGGAGGTATCGCCTGCGCTCTCGCTGCTACAAGCAGTCATTGCTGTCATCGCAACGACGGCAATGGACGCCGCCACTATCTTTGAAACATGCAGGCCGTTCGAGGGTTTCATCGGTGGTCCTTCTGTTGGGGTGGATAACATCGGCCGCCGTTGAAGCCATGGCGGACCGGGTGAAGTGGATGGAGACGGCAGAAGCGCACCGGGTTTCGATATGCCTGCTCGTAGCGGCGTATTCGTCAGCCCTGTGTCAGATGATCGTGCTCTGTTCAACGGCGTCCACGGTCTCTACTGCTTCCGTGCGCGGACGTTCGTTTGCGCCCAGATATGCGTCTTCGATCAGGTGAGGGTGTGCCGCAAGTTCGGCGGCATCCCCTTGCAAGACGTTGTCACCGTGGCGCAGGACGAGTG
Source organism: Rhodococcus sp. ACPA4 (assembly GCF_002300185.1). NCBI lineage: Bacteria > Bacillati > Actinomycetota > Actinomycetes > Mycobacteriales > Nocardiaceae > Rhodococcus > Rhodococcus sp. ACPA4. The sequence continues at coordinate 3,666,843 of NZ_NSDY01000001.1, read as the reverse complement.
CTGTGTCGGCCACCGTCAGTGCGAGCTGCACGTGCTGCTCGACGAGTATGACGGCAGTTCCGGTGGCATCGGCGACTGTCCGCAATACCGGGAGAAGCCGTTCGACGATAACAGGTGCCAAACCCATGCTCAGCTCGTCGATGAGAAGAACTTTCGGGTGTTGAATCAGCGCGCGCCCGATGGCAAGCATTTGCTGTTCGCCACCAGAGAGTGCGCCGGCGTGCACTTTCAGTCGCTTGTCCAGCTCTGGAAAGTAGCCGAGAATCTTCTCTCGCGATGCGGCCCAGTCGCGTCGTGATTTCACTGCCAGTCGAAGGTTCTCTTCCACGGTCAGGGTGGTGAACAGTGCGCGGTCGTCGGGGACGAACACCAGCCCGGCGTCGGATGCGCTGCGTGCGTGCCCGGACTTGACGTGATGGCCGGTGATCTCCACCGTGCCACCGAGACTGGGCAACAAACCTGCCAGCGTGAGCAGCATAGTTGTCTTGCCTGCGCCGTTCGGTCCGAGGAGCGCGAGGATTTCGCCTTCACGTAATTCTAGATCGAAATCGCGAACGCAGGGTCGGCCCTGCGAATAGCCGGCATCCATATCGGTGCACTTCAAGACCGCGGTCATGCGTTCAGCTCCTGTCCGGTGTGCGTCGCGCCGAGGTAGGCCCGGGTAACTGCGGGGTCCTTGCGTATTTCTTCCGGAGTGCCGATTGCGATGACTTTACCCAGATCGAGAACGACAATCCGGTCGCAGACTTCCAAGACCAGCTCCATATCGTGATCGACTATGACGACCGTCAGGCCTGAATCACGTACGGCCCGTAGTCGATTCCCCAGCCACATGCTTTCGGTGCTGCCCAGTCCGGCAGCAGGTTCGTCCAGCAGTACGACGCGCGGCCGGCCGGCGAGAGCGCGGGCAACCGAGACCAACTGGCGTTGTCCTTGAGAGAGTTCCTTGACCGGTCGGTCCGCGACCGAGCTCAGGTGTAGTAGTTCGAATAGTTCGTCGAGGCCAGCGGAATCGAGTGGCGGATTGTCCGGTCCTCGATGGTGTGACGCAGTTGTGCCGACGGAGACGTTTTCGCGGACCGAGAGATCGTCGTACAACTCGATGCCTTGGAAGGTGCGCCCGAGTCCGGAGCGACTGCGTTGAAAAGCCCTCTTGCCGTTGAGATTCAGGTCGCCGATTGTGACACTGCCGGTGGCGTCGGCGAAGCCGCTGATCGCATCGATAAAGGTGGTCTTGCCGGCTCCGTTGGGGCCGATCAGGCCGATGATCTCGCCGTCACGGACATCGAATGAGACGTCGTCGAGTGCGGTGATGCCGCCATATCGGACACCGATTTCGTGGCTGGAGAGGACGACGTCACCGATCGGACGGGCAGTGCCGAGGTACGGGGTTGTGCTGTCCAACTCGAACTCGATGTGCTCGGATTCTGGGTCGGTAGTTGCGGGGGTGATCTTGCGGCGCAGGTAGTCGACCGTCTTGTGCACTTCGGAGATGATTCCTTCTGGATTCATGATGACGGTGATAACCAGGAGAACCCCGGTGATCACTGCGTAGTAGCTACCGACGTTGGCGACGCGGTCGAGGAAGATGAACATTATTCCGCCGGCTCCCATGACTCCGGCGAGTATTCCGCCGGAGACGCAGGTGACACCTGCCAGGTAGGCGACTGCGAACATCGCGATTCCGCCCATGGCAGAGAAGGATTCAGGAACGGCCATGGTTTGTTGGTACGCCATCAAGGACCCGCCGAGACCGGCGATGAACGCGCCGATCGCGAAGGCAATCAGTTTCGTGCGGGAAACGTTGATGCCGGAGGCGGCAGCAGATCGCTCGTTTGCACGTACCGCGAGCATTGATGCACCGAGTCGACTGGTTCGTAGTTTTGCCGTACCGACGGCGATGATCACCAGTACTGCGAGGCAGAGAATGCCGAAGGAGATTTTTGGATAGGAGTCGCCGGATCCGATCCCGAGATCGATGCCGAACAGCGACGGGTCGTCGACGCGTGCTCCGTTGACTCCACCGTTCAACTTGTTGTTGCGGAACCAGAACATCTCGAGAAACACTGCGAGGCTCAACGTCACCACCGCGACGGGTAGTCCTCGGATGCGTAGTGCCGGCAGGCCGACGACTACCCCGATCACCATCGCCACCAGTGCTGCGAGGACGGGGGCAATGGGGAAGGGGATTCCCCACTCCGTGGTGAAGCGGCTGAGCATGAATGCGGCCACTCCGGCAAGCGCTAACTGCGCCAACGATATTTGTCCTGCGAATCCGGTGACCACCACCTGTGAGATGGCGATGACCGCGAGGGTGAACGTCAAGATCACCGCACCGCGGTAGCTGCCGTGAGTGAAGACGAGAAATCCTAGCGCGATCACGGTGAAGGTGACTGTGGGGATCACCAAGTTCTTGGGCCGTGGCGCGGCGCCAAGGGTGTTCTGGATGATCGCACCACGTGTGGGGAGCGGTCGTCCGCGGAAGACGAGAAAAATGAGGATCAGGATCAGCGGAATCAACTCGGCCATTCCCGCTTGTGGTAGCCAGCTCACCGTTGCCTGCAGGTGGGTCATCTCCGACTGGAGCACACCGATTCCGAGTCCGGCAGCCACGGCTGGTCCGATGGAATTGAAGTTTCCGACTAACGCCGCGGCGAGGGCCGGGACGATGAACATTGTGTAAGAGATCGGGATGAGCGGCACGATCGGGGCGATGAGGATGCCGCTGAGCCCGGCGATCATGGTGCTCAATGCCCAGTTGGCGTAGGCGATTCGTTCGGGGGAGAGCCCGGTGACGATCGCGCCTTTCTCCGATTCGGCAGCCGCTCGGGTTGCCAGTCCGAATCGGGTCAATCGGAAAGCGAGCACGAGCAGGATGGTCAGAACGATGATGATGGCGGCGAACCAGATTCGGTCTGCCGGTATACGAATGCCGCCGAATTTCATGACATTTGTAGGCAGGATGGCTTTCACCGAGACCGGAGTTGTGCCGACCCTCGCCGCCAAGAGAGCCTGAACGGCAAGCATCAGAGCGATCGAGGCTACGGCCTTGGCGGTGGCCGGCGCGGTCCTGAGCAGCCTGAATACTGCGAAGTACATCAGCACGCCTAGGGCTGCGGCGATGGCCATTGCTATGCCCATCGCTGGGATCAGTCCTATCGGGCCACCCAGATCCAGGGTTTTGGGCAGGCCAGGTATCGGGATCAGGAGTTCGCCGCTGCGTAGGTAGGCGTACGTATAGGCGACGTAAAGCGCGATAGCGCCGGTCGCGAAGTTCACTACGCCCGAGCTTCGGTAGGTCATGACCAATGCCAGGGCGAGCGCTGCGTAGACAGCGCCGTTACCCAGCCCGAGGAGCAGGAACTGGAGATCTTGGGTCATCACTTGGGTCTTTCGCTAGAAAGGGAAGAGTGGCTGCTGCTGTCGGATCAGTTGAGGATGACCTCAGGGTCAGTTAGCTAGTCGCCGCGACGGCCTCTGACCTCCGCGTTGACATCTCCCGAGAGACTTAGGTCACTAAGTCAGGTTTCTACTATGACACAACATGATGATGTACGTCACTAAGTGGGTGAAGTTTCGGTTCGGCCGGGTTGGTCGCAAGTGCGTCGTCGGTCGTCTTGTGGTGGGAGTCGTGCCCGAACCGCCCGTGCGGCCTGTTGTAGTGATGTCGAATAAGTACTTGCAGCGCAACGGATTTGTACTACTTACCGATGTCAGTTGAACTGCCGGAGCTGCTACTGTTCGAGGAGCGCTGAGTGGAAAATCTCCAGCTCAATTACTGGACAGCGATGAGTAAAGATATAGATAACTTAGATATCGAACTATTTGCTGCCTTCTGACACGTCGAATTCAACACCGCCCTAATCGAATGAAGGTGGCAAGGGTCTTTGCTGCCTTGTTGGTTGTAGCGAAGTCGGCTTCGGTGCGGTAGATGCTCTCTGTGACGTGGCGTGGCATCGCGATCTCGTGCGGGCGGATTGGCACACTCGGGCGACGCGCGCTAGGGATGAAAGTTTTCGCCTGAGTGCAAATGTCCTCGGAGGTCGCCCCAATGAGGTGTGGGAGATGTCGGAGGTGTCAGGTTTTGCGACAGATTCAGGCCGGCGTGTCTAGTGGACCGTTCTGGTGGCTGTGACGATGGGTCCGAGGCGCTTTCGGGGTCAGGCTGATGCGGCGCATTACGTGGGCGATTTGTCCGCAGGTGAAACCGAAAATTGTTGTACACCAGAATCATTCGAACATCTAATGTAGAACTGAAAGGCAGTGATTTAGGTCCAGTTTCTTACCCTCGTATGCACGATTGCCGATGCTTCGTTGACGTTGACGTTGACGTTGACGTTTCGCTGCGCACGCCCAGGGATGTGGCGTCACTGGCTCTTCCGGCCGATTGGTGTCCCGATGGAGATCGGCCGAGTCCCAGGCTGGGCGGATGCTCTCCAACTTGGTTGGAACAGCTTTGACAGAGCGGCATCGACGACTCGATCGTTGAGCGAGTTCACCTCTGGTGTTGTTGCCGAATACAGCCGATATTACTGCATGGAAATTGACTCTCCGCCTTGATATCCCGGTTGTCTACTGTCTGTTCCGTCAGGCGGAACCATAGGTGATGGCTCAGCTCTGAAACTGGTTGACTTGGTCAGTCGGTTCGGTGGAGGCGCTTACAGTGCTTCATCAAGCGACAGGTCGATCTAGGCTTCGGAGGCGTGAGAGTATGGGACTATGTATAGGTGATCAGTTCGAGTGAAGAGTCGACGAGCATGATGAATGCGCTTGCTGTCGTGGCAGATTGGAAGCCGCGACAGTCCGCGAATCAAAATAGTCGAGCGGTACAGCCTCGCCTGGACCGGGGATTTGTGGAACACAGACTGATCACGATGCGCAGAGCGGTCGGACAGCTCGTCGGCGTCGGTTCGTTGGACCGCGAGCGACTGGAAATCGATCCGGCGATAGGGCTTGTCCTTGAACGGATCCTGGCGCTACTGGTCGAATTGGCGGTTGCGATCAACAATCATGTATTGGAAAGCGTGCTGGGTGAAGTGCCGCAGAAATCGGCAGATTCGTTCGGTGCGGCCGAGAAGGCCGGGATGATCGACGCGGAGTTAGCAACCGCTCTAGTGCCTCCGGAAGGCCCGCACAACGTTCTTCTCCAGCTGTACATGGACACCGAACCCGAGGAAGTCGCCGCGGTCGTGTCCGCGGCGACTTCCGGATATGAGGAGTACGTGCAGCAGGTCACTCGCTGGATCGAGGCCAACGCTTCTGCGTGAATGTGTTGTCGAGGCCTGGCGAGCCAATTCTCGATTGGATCTTGGTGACTTCAGCATGCTGATAGGTAGCGTAGGTAGGGAACACTCTATCGGGTCACGGATCTCAGTATCGTAATGAACATTCAAAGATCTCGGTGTTCGAGATCCGTGTTTCTTGGGGATTGGGAGCGACCGGCTTGATGACGAGTGCGGAAGATACAGAGACATGGTCGGTGGGTCCGGAGAAGCTCGCGTCACAGGTTGCCCGGCAGCTCGAGGATGAGATCATCGTCCGGAAATGGCCGGTCGGTGAGGTCTTGGGTTCGGAGCCCGAGTTGCTGGAGCGCTTTGGAGTGTCTCGGTCGGTTCTGAGAGAAGCGATTCGGCTGCTCGAGCACCATTCGGTCGCGCGGATGCGTAGCGGTCCAGGCGGAGGGCTGGTGGTGTGCGCCCCGAACGCATCGGCGTCCATGCGTGCGTTGGTGATCTACCTGGAGTACATAGGCGTGAGCGTCGAAGATCTGCTCCACGCCCGATTGCTACTCGAGCCGCTCGCAGCTCGGTTGGCAGCGGGGGCGATCACCGAGGACGGTATTGATCGATTGCGGTCGATCGTTGGGAAAGAGCAGGAGCAGATCGGTGATCCGAACTGGTCCTTCGACGACGAGTTTCACATTTTGCTCGGAAGCCTGTCCGGCAACGCGGTGCTGCAGCTGTTCATCGAGGTTGTGATGCTGCTGACGTCCCGCTACATTCGCGCCTGGGGGCCAACGTCGAGGGAGGCGGGGGCCGCGGCTAAGGCTGTTGCCATCGCGCGGCACGTCCAAATCGTAGACGCGGTAATCGCAGGTGACGCCGCAGCCTCGGAGAGCCAACTAAGCGCCCATCTCGAAGAGATCGAGGAGTGGATGCTGGCCAACCGGATCCGACGTCCATCGCATCGCATGCGGACTCGACCCAGCGACCCTAACCCGAACGCCACAAAAGGCACCAAACTTGCCGAGGTTATTGCCGGCCGTATCCATGACGACATCACCAGCGACGGCTGGCAGATCGGTGAGGTCTTCGGATCGGAGCCAGATCTTTTGGCGCGCTACGAGGTTAGCCGTGCGGTCCTGCGTGAAGCGATTCGGATCCTCGAACACCACAGCGTTGCTCGGATGCGCCGCGGACCTGGCGGCGGACTGGTCGTCCTGGCTCCCGACCCAACGGCCAGTATTCGTGCGATCGCTCTCTATCTCGATTTCGAGGGTATGAGCCCCGACCACCTCCACCTGGTTCGTGAAGTGATCGAGTTGGGGTGCATCCAGACCGTCACCGCCGTCGCAACTGCTCCCGATGTAGCTTCGCGGTTACGTGCTGCACTTGACCACACCACTGTGCACGGTGACGCCGGCGACATGTTCCATACCGAGGTTGCAGACCTTGCCGACAACCCGGTTCTGACACTGTTTTTGCGCGTCATCACCGACCTCTGGACCCGCCAGAGTCGCTCCGAAGAGTCCATGACTCCGGCCGTCGAGGTGCAGGTCCGGTGCACCCACGACAAGATCCTCGAGGCAATCCTCCTTGGGGACGATGGGCTCGCTCAGCATCGCATGCGGCGCCACCTACAGGAGCTCACCACGTGGTGGCACTAGGTTTGGGAACGTCTACCTGATCGAGGACGAATTTACGGGGCGAGTTCCAATACTCGCCGCGGTGATGATCGACGAGTCGCAACGAACTTGGGCAGATCAGTCGAGGTGTCTCAGCCGAGGGACTCTTCGACCGGCGCACCTGGGTATTCTCACGGCCGGGTTGCCTTTCGAAATGTCGTGAATTCCGACATTCCGTCGAAATTCGAGCTGACGACCACCCGACTCCGAGAGTCGGTCAGGTAGTCGTCGGCGCGGGATCTGATGCCTCGAAGTGCTCAGAGTCCGGGTTTTACATAGAGATTCGGAAGCACTTCGGGGCCGGTACGGCGGTTATGCTCGTGTGGACACATCGAAAAGTTACTACAATCGGGTGCTTGCTCCGCCGAGTCTGTGGGTTGCATTCCAGATCGCGGCGGCGGTGCTCCGAACTGCTTCGGTCGCTATGCCCCATCTCATTCGGCCCGCCGGCGCGGTAACGGAAACGGCTCCGATCACGTTTCCGGAGCTACGGATCGGCGCGGAAACACACACGAAATCTTGGTAGATCTCGCCACGATCGAACGCTATTCCGACCCTGCGCACTTGGCTGAGCTCGGTCCGTAGCGCTGCGGGGTCCGTGATCGTATTCGCCGTCCGCCTAAGCATGGGCGAGGAGGTTACTGTGCGGACGGCGTCGTCGTCGAAGGCGGTCATGGCCTTGCCTAATGCGGTGCAGTACGCGGGATTTCGTCCGCCGCGTCGGGTCGGCAAACGGACTGCGCCTACCGCGATACGTTCGAGATATACGACCTCGGACTGATCGAGAATGCCGAGTTGTGTGGACATTCCGGTCTTGGCTGCGAGGGCTTGCAGATGTGGAATCGCGGCTTCGTAGAGTTGGTTTCCTTCGACAGCAAGACTTCCCAGCTCGAACATGCGAATGCCGATGCGGTAGCCGTCAGGATCCCGTTCGATCCATCCCACTTGGCACAGTTGATCAGCAAGTCGATGCAACGTCGATTTCGGCAGCCCAGTGCTCTCACTGAGATCGCCGAGACCGAGCACCTGCTGTTTGCCGTTGAACGCCCCCATGATGGCAGCGACCCTTCCCATCACGGTGCGTTCGGGTCGGAGTCGGACGTCAGTTCCGACATGATCGACCTCCATAGACGATATGTACTCGTCCATGGAATCGACCACTGATTCCATCGGCAAAATCGACGTGCACTGCGTCAAACTCGATGTCACGGCTGCCACCTCCCAATTCAGGCTACTAATAGACACTTAATTCGGTCCAAATCTAGGATTGCATGCGCACATCCCGGAATGTTTTCTAAATTAGTGTCCTTTATTCCTGTAATCAGGGTCACATCAACGAGCGCGCATGTCAACCCCCGCGTGTCGAATCAGCTAAATCGCCCGCGTAGGCGCAGTAATTGCCTGGTGGGAGTCACGCACGCAACGGGTGGTCAACCTCGGCCGTGCACTGATCGGGAGGTGTTGTGAGCCGGCCGAGAACGGAAATTGGCGGTGAATCAACCCCGTAGATCGGTAGTAATAGCAAAAAAGTTCGCTCCGGTGGCGCTGTCCGCTGCCTTCGATTCTGCAAATTGCTGACAAGCCGAACTAAGCTCCTCGTGACACAAGTGTCACGAGGTCGACACGAACTTCGGCGAACGGCAGCGGCCTGGGAAGCCGGAACGGCCGTGGCCTGGGAAGCCGGCGAAATGCCGCAACAGTGAGCGTACAACGGTCCGGATCTTGGGTGGTCGGGATCGTTTCGCTGCATTGGAAACAGGTGGACGATGCTGACCGCTGCGGAGTGCGCGGCCTTCGGAATTTACCAAGGTGGCGCGGCCGCGCCTGGCCTCGAAATCGACTGAGCATCAAAAAGTAAGTGGCGCAGCGATACTCGTTGAACGATACAGAGTCACAGCTGACCTCGGATGGGTCGACCTCGACTTCTATGAACGCGAACGGTGCCTTGCATCATCGGCGAGCTGGACGATCGTGGCGAGTTCGGCGTCGAGAAGGCTGTGAAGATCGCGCATGAGTGCGGCGTCGTCGGAATTCGTCGACGTAACCATTGCATTCAGGGAGGGCATTCAGGAGGCAGACAGTGGTTGCCGCTCGATCGGTGGCCGGGGGCGGAGGTCGAGGGATGGACACTCACCACGCTCGCCCCAGATACTCCATGACTGGAAGGCTCAGTCCGTTGACCGTGAAAAGTTCGTGGCCGCGACAGGCCCGGGCGCGCGACTCCAGTTCACTTTCAGGATCATTCGCGATCGGTGAAGAGAGTGGCATTGCCGGGATGGAAACCTTGCCTGCATGCCCACGTCTTTCTCGACAGCGAGCAACAAGCGACCGGACTCACAGAAAGTTCGATCATGCGGACGCCCGACCACGTGGCACGGATTCGACATTCACGCAGGAAAATTCGCGGCCTTGGAAAAGTCGGGCGGTGAACAGCGGTGCGCGCGTATCTGTGAGGTCGTGACCCCAGCAACACGCGCCAATCGGTAACTCCAGAAAGATAATTGGAATGCATCCGCTACCGCTCCGGCTCGCCCGTTGATCGGAAGAGGCAGTGCATGGAGACGGAGGCGCTAGCGCCGCGCGGTTGCTCCGATGATTTCGTGGATGCAAAACTGCCGCCCTGTTTCTCTGTTGTGAACAAGTTCAGGGCGGCAACCTCACAAGTGATCGAGGAGCGGTCGGCTGCTACTCAGCGATGTACCCAGCCTGCGTCGTGCCAGTACGTCTCGAGCTTCTCCATCGGTTCGGGCCAGGTCTCGATGTAAGTGACGCCTTCAGGCCCCGCAGTCATGATGTAGGGGGTGCCGGCCTCACTGATCCAGAATTCGCCTGGACCGATGGTCTGGCTACCTTCCTCGCCGTCTTGGCCCCAGGCGACATGGAACTCACCCTCGAATACGATGATCAACTCGTCAAGATTGTGGTGGTGACGAGGCACCGAGAAGTTCGGGGCGCACCGAAGGCCGTTGAGATTGAACGACCTGTCTACCTTGTTCGAGACCCACATATTGCCCTTGAAGGTCTGTTCCATGTCGATCGGCGCATCGGCGAGGAGTCCGCCTTCATTCCAGAGGTAAGAGGGAAGGTCCTGATCGACCGACAGGTCGATCCAACCCTCTTCTTCGGACAGCAGATTGAAGTATTCGATTGCCATACTCCGGAGTCTGTCGAACATGACAGGGTGTGTCATCAACAGGTTCCGTTGGACGGAATGGGGGCAGGTGACCGTGCTCGTCAGACCCGTTCCATCAAACGGAATTCTCCGGCGACAGGATGTACAGCCGCACATACTATTTCGGAATGGCACTTACTTTTGGTGATCTGGTGGACGATGCGGATTGGATTCCTCTGGGCCTTGATGTGGCGCCGAGTTACTTCTGGAAGGACGGTGGTTTGCTGATCGACGCGCCAGTGGATTTCGCGGCGACGTTCGGCGGGTCGATGTGGGTGACCACAAAGCCAATTCAGGTGAAGCGCTTCAATCGCAACCCTTTGCGGGTGCGACCGAACTTTACGGTACCTCGCCACCATCACAACATGGACGAGTTGCTCTTTGTCTTCGCAGGCGAGTACAGCATTGAGTACGAGGAAGACGGCGAGTGGCAGACCGTGCGAGTGCGTCCGGGGGAGTTCTTTCTCAGCCGCGCAGGCACTGCGTACACGATGACGGCCGGGTCCGAAGGCGTCACCTACATCGAGACCTGGCCGAAGCCGGTAGCCGAACTCGAGACGTACTGGCATGACTTTGGTTGGCTGGAAGCACCGTCGAGCTAAGAGGAGGAGACACGACTGATGGCTGAATTTACGTTTGAAGGCACGAGCAGGACTCTGCAGACGCCCAGAGGGCCGCTGCACTATCACGAGGCTGGCGACGGTCCTCCATTGCTCTTGCTGCACGGCTCGGGTCCAGGGGTCAGTGGCTGGGCGAACTTCCAGGGAAATCTACCGGTCTTCGCCGAGCATTTCAGGACGCTCGTTCTCGACTTCCCTGGATTCGGCAAGAGTTATTCGTGCGAGGACAATCCGATGATTGCCGGACTGCCGGCGGTGTTGGACTTCCTCGACGGTATGTCGCTCGATTCTGTTCCGGTCGTTGGTAATTCGATGGGCGGAAACATTGCGGCACAGCTGGCATCCAGACATCCTGAGCGAGTGACTCGACTCGTTACGATTGGCGGCATCGGGCTGCCTGTGTTCAGTCCGTCGCCCCCGGAAGGCATCAAGCTTCTCGTGCAGTTCGTCGAGGACCCGACACGTGAGCGGTTGATGACGTGGATGGAGGCCATGGTGTACGACACCTCCATTCTGACGGAGGAGTTCGTCGAGATGCGGTGGAGAGCCGCATCGGACCCGGCCGCGCTTGCTGACATCAAGAAATTGTTCAATTTCCGTTCGCTGGCGGCGATGCGTAATCGGGGTACGAACGCAGCCGAACAGGTTGGAGCACTGACGAAGATCCAGGCGCCGACGCTGATCACTTTCGGCCGCGACGACCGTGTAACGCCCATGGACAGCTCGCTTGTCCCGATGCGACTGATCCCGAAGTGTGAACTGCACGTCTTCTACGATTGTGGGCATTGGGCGATGATCGAACGCAAAGACGAGTTTGAAAGCGTGGTGCTCTCGTACCTGCTCCGCGACCGGAAGCTTGCACCAGTGCTCTGAAGCCCTTCTGGGACAATCTTTCTGCCCCGGTGATCCAACGGACCGCCGGGGCAGAATTGTCTCAGAGCGCAATAGATGAAGCGGGCTGCCCGGCGCTCGACGATCGCTTTCACCTTCAGTGCTTCTATGTCGTCTTCACGGTTGGCGCACATGTACCCGAAAAGCGCTGCGGCGGTGCGCCGGAGTGATCGAGCGGGTGACAGTTCAACGTAAGCGTCCAGACAACAGCCTGGCTTCCGCTGCCGGCGACGAGGACATTCGGAGTCAGACGCAATGCGCACGATGTCGAATCGTGCAAGCACACTCATAGATTGCGGCAGGATGGCCGCACAGATTCAGTTCTAGGGCATACGGCGTCGCGGTAGACGTAGCGCGTAGTGGTGTCGGGCGCATCGCACCGATTCGAAATGTGTGGTGGGACTACTGGACCAGCCGTGGAAATTCCTTGTAGACAGAGATTTTGGTGTGGCGAGGAGAGGGAAGCCGGAGTTCAACTGAAGTACTTGTGCTTATCGAGCGGAAGTTCTACAGTTTGCGTGATGGAGCTCACTACATATACAAAGTATTACATGTAATACAGGTGAATTTTGGTGAGTGTCTCCAGCAGCCTCTGACGAACCAGGGGAGAGGCCAGCCCTGCCGTAACGATCCGATCTTCAAAGGAAAGTGACAAATGAGTAATTCCGAGTACCGCATGTTGATCGACGGTGCGCTGGTCGCCGCGACGGGGGGCCGCACCTACGAGAATGTCAACCCGGCGAACGAAGAAGTCATCGGTGTTTCGCCGAATGCCGGTGTGGCCGATGTCGAGCGGGCGATCCTGGCTGCGCGGCGGGCTTTCGACACCACGACGTGGTCGACGGACACCGAGTTCCGTCAGCGGTGCCTGGTGCAGTTGCAGTCCGCTCTGCGCAAGAACGCCGAAGAGATGCGGCCGGTGATGGTTGCAGAGGGTGGCCTGCCGCTCGCGTTGACCTACGACGTGGCGCTCGATGGCTCGATCGAAATGATCAGCCATTACATCGATCTCCTCGACACGTTCGAGTTCGAGCGGGTCATCACCCCGGTTGCCGGTGACGAGAAGGCGCACCGCATCGTGCGGCGTGAGGGTGCCGGTGTCGTCGCGGCGATCACCGCATGGAACTACCCCATCTTCTTGGCGATCGCGAAGTTGATTCCCGCGTTGGCTGCGGGGTGCACCGTGGTCCTCAAGCCGGCGCCGGATACTCCGTGGAACACGTTGGAGATCGGTCGTATCCTGCTCGAGCACACCGATATTCCGGCTGGTGTGGTCAATATCGTCAGTACTGACGACAATGAGGTGGCGTCTGTGCTCACGACCCATCCGGAGGTGGATGCGGTTACGTTCACCGGATCGACTGTCACGGGTCGGCGGATCATGGCGGCGGCTGCGCCGACGGTCAAACGTCTCACTCTCGAGCTCGGTGGTAAGTCGTCTGCAATCCTGCTCGACGACGCGGACTTCACCTCTGCGATTCCGTTTGTGGCTGCTACCACTCTCAGCCATGCCGGTCAGGGCTGCGGTATTTACTCGCGACTACTGGTGCCCCGCGCGAGACTCGACGAGGCAGTCGAAATTGCGGTCGCGTCGATGCAACAGATTCCGTGGGGCGATCCCACCGACATCGCCAACTACATGGGACCGCTCGCCAACAAGCGTCAGTACGAATCGGTGCTCCGCTACTACGAGATCGCGAAGCAGACCGGGCGGATTGCGTTGGGTGGTAAAGCCAGTGACCGTTTCGAGAAGGGATTCTGGGTCGAGCCGACTGTGCTCACCGACGTCGATTCCCTCTCGACGGTGCCGCAGGAGGAGATCTTCGGTCCGCTGCTGTGTGTGCTGCCCTACGAGGACGATGCCGACGCGGTCGCGATCTCGAACAACACGATCTACGGTCTCGCCGGCGGTGTGTGGAGTGCGGATGTCGAGCGGGCTCAGCGGGTTGCCGAGGGTATGCGGGCGAGCTCCATTCAGGTCAACGATCAGATGTGGAATCACCGGTCGGCACCGTTCGGTGGGTACAAGCAGAGCGGAATCGGCCGGGAGTGGGGCGTCGAAGGTCTCGAGGATCTCCTCGAGGTCAAGACCATCGCCCGCCCGGCCTGATTCGTGCTCGATATTTCAGATAGCCAGGCTTTGAACAACATTCAGATTCACTCGAGAGGAAACTTCGATGGGCAGAGTTGAAGGTAAGGTCGCATTCATCACGGGCGCAGCCCGTGGACAGGGACGCAGTCACGCGGTGCGGCTTGCGGAGGAGGGCGCGGACATCATCGCGGTCGACCTGTGCCGCAACATCGAGACCAACTCCTATCCACTCGGGACACCCGAGGACCTGAAGGAGACCGTCCGTCTGGTCGAGGCGCAGGGCCGTCGTATCGTCGCCGTGGAAGCCGACGTGCGTGAGGCTTCGCAGTTGCGTTCGGCACTCGATCAGGGGATCTCGGAATTCGGCAAGCTCGACATCGTCGTCGCCAACGCCGGTATCGCCCCGATGTTGGGGGGCCCGAACATGCAAGGCTGGCTCGATGTCATCGGCGTCAACCTGATGGGTGCGCAGAATGCGATCCACGAGGCCCTGCCGCACCTGAAGGCGGGTGCGTCGATCATCGCGACCGGATCGACGGCGGCGTTCATGCCCAACGATGTGGTGGAAAATCCGGGAGCGGATCCGGGCGGATCCGGTTACACGGTCGCGAAAATGATGCTCTCGCAGTACATTCACGAAATCGCGCGCGCTCTCGCACCTCAGATGATTCGTGCGAACATCGTCCATCCGACGAACTGCAACACCGGCATGCTGCAGAGCGAGGCGATGTACAAGATTTTCCGTCCGGATCTCGAGAGCCCGACTCTCGACGATGCTGTCGGCCCTTTCCATGTTCAGCAGGCGATGCCGATTCCGTGGGTCGAGCCTGTCGACATCAGCAACGCCGTCCTCTACCTTGCCTCCGATGAAGCACGCTACGTCACCGGCACTCAGATGCGGGTCGATGCGGGCGGTTACCTGAAGATGCATTCCTTCCACCCGTAAACACCCACCGACAGCTCCGAAGGTCCTCGCCTCGGTGTGATGTGAAGGGAACCTCCGGTTGGGGTGTGGCTTATCGAAGCCCCGCCTCCGACCGGAGGTTTTGCTGTTCGTCGGTATACCCGGAAGAACGATATCGACGGTGCGCGTTCGCTCATTGGTTTCGGATACCGCGCCGAGATTCTGCGCACTGACACCAGCGAGGTCGGCCGACCAATATCGACCTAGTCGGGAAGCGCTCTGTGTGCGACGTAATCGTCTGTACAGCAGTCCCTTTCCGCTTCATTGCAAGGTTTCGTGCATCGCCGGAACGTGGCAGTTCATGCTGCTGTAGGCACTCAGAGGTGGAATGAATCGTGAATCTGACGCAACTCGCCGGGCTATACGAGAGCAAGCTTGCCGTTGTCATGGGACGAACGGGAAAATCGCTGACGTATCGGCAACTCGAAGAACAGTCGAATGCGATTGCGCATCTATTTCGACTGCGAGGACTGATCGCAGGTGATCACATCGCGATCCTCATGGAGAACGAGATTGAAGTTTTCCCTGTCGTATGGGCGGCGCAACGCTCCGGGTTGTTGTACACGCCGGTGAATTGGCACCTCAGCGCCGATGAAGCGGCCTATATCGTCGAGGACTGTGGCGCTCGGCTACTTGTACATTCTGAATCGCTGAGTGAATTGGCGCTGAAGGCGGAAGCGTCAGCACCTCAGCTGAAGTCACGGTTGGTGGTGGGCTCGGGTGCCGGAGATTCGCTGGAAGCAGAGTTAGAAGGGGTGCCCGTCACGCCTATTCCGGACGAGTCCGAGGGCTATTACATGTTCTACTCGTCTGGCACCACGGGTCGGCCCAAGGGAATTGTGCCGGAACGGACAGACCAGCCCTTCGGGTCGGGGCTCCCGATTGATTCCAGGATGGCCTCAGCCTTCGGATTCGGACCTGAAGCGGTGTACCTCAGTACGGGTCCGCTTTACCATGCCGCACCCCTCGGTTGGTGCCTGGGAACAATGCGCAACGGAGGGACTGCCATTGTCATGGAGCGGTTCGACGCCGAGTCTGCGTTGGCCCTCATCGAGAGGTTCTCGATTACCCACGGCCAGTTCGTTCCCACGATGTTCGTGCGCTTGCTCAAACTCGACGACGTCACCCGCTTGCGATACAACGTCTCGAGCATGGAACTGGTTGTTCATGCAGCAGCTCCATGCTCCATCGAAATCAAAGAGCGAATGATCGACTGGTTCGGGCCGAAGTTGACCGAGTTCTACGGCGGTAGCGAGGGCACTGGATTCTTCATGATTGACTCCCCGAACTGGTTGGCGCATAAGGGTTCTGTCGGACGAGCTGTTATCGGTGTGGTTCATGTTTGTGACGACGAGGGGATGGAACTACCAGCTGGGAGTATCGGAACGGTGTGGTTCAGCGACATCCGCCGATTCGAGTATCACCGTGATCCTGTGAAGACCGCAGAGTCCTTCAACGACAAAGGGTGGAACACGCTCGGCGATCTTGGGCATGTCGACGAAGACGGATACCTCTATTTGTCTGCACGGCGCACCGATCTGATTCTCTCGGGCGGAGTCAACATCTATCCTCGGGAAATCGAAGACGAACTCGCCCTCCATCCTGCAGTCGACGATGTTGTCGTAGTCGGACTTCCCGATGACGAGATGGGGCAGAAGGTGCACGCAGTAGTCGCGGTGACGCCGGGTGTCGTAGCCGACGAAGCACTGGTTGAAGAGCTCATCGAATACTGTCGAGCGCGTCTTGCCCGATACAAAGCTCCGCGGTCGGTGAGTTTCGACGAGGTGCCCCGGCTACCCAGCGGAAAAATACTGCGCCGCGAGCTGATGGCACGTTTCGGCGAAGCATGAACGAAGCAACCGGTCAGCTCAGTTCTGGCGAGGTTCGGTCAAGATGTAATGCGTAGAAGCACTTTTCGCACGATCGCCGTCATGGTCTGACTGTGCGGTGGTAGTGCGCGCATGGCCAGGGGTGACGACGCTCGGTGTCGGTCAAAGATGTCAACTGAACTCGGGAGTTCTTTCCGCACAACGGAATACTCGGTATCGAGCACGTCGAAAATCTTGATAGCGTCCCATCGGGACCAACTTGTGTTTCTGACGGCTTGGCTCAGGGATGGAACTCCACCTTTCCGGACCGTACAAACCGCCCGAACGATACAGGATCGAAAATACGGATTGGCGGGGCTGATGGGGCATGTGAGCGAAGGCGTCGACGATTGGTTCGAGGGCAAGGTGGCAATTGTCACCGGGGCATCGCGCGGCATCGGACGCGCTGTGGTCGGGAAATTGGCAGTACGAGGTGCGTCGGTTGTCCTCAACGGGCGGGATCAGGTGGTTCTCGATCTCGCAGTGAAGGAAATCGAAGATGCCGGTGGCTCGGCGATCGGGGTTCAAGGCGACTTCGCTGACCCCGAATTTCCCGAAAAGCTGATCGGTGCTTGCCAATCCGAGTTCGGACGAATCGACTTCGTGGTCAACAATGCCGCGACCAGCGCTCATTCGGGACGGGTTCTGGATTGTGGAAGGGAAGCCTTCATCAAGACAATCCTGTCCAATACTTGGCCGGCCGTGGCGATTATCCAAGCAGCCGTGGCAGGTGGCCTCCCCGAGGGTTCGTCGATCGTCAACATCTCTTCGGCTGGGGCGCAACGCGTTCACGAGACGGCGGGTGTCTACACTGCGGGAAAGTCCGCACTCGAGAGCTTGACCTTCACGCTGTCACGCGAACTCGGACCTCGTGGCGTGACAGTCAACGCCATCGAACCCGGCATCATCAAGACAGATCTCGCCGGTGCGATCTGGAAAGGCGAGCGCGAAGCAGCGGAGAGCCGGCTCATCCCGATGCAGCGCCTCGGAGACCCTTCCGATATTGCGAACGCCGTGCTCTATCTCCTCGGGCCCGATGCGCGTTGGGTCAACGGCTCAGTACTTCGCATCGATGGCGGACGCTTCCATGTGGGTGGGGAGTCCGCCCACAAGATCGGCGTTTTTCAATGACTTCTCCCTTCGAGATCCCCTAGATCGCAAGTGTGACTGCCAAGAACCGGAAGCTTCTTCGAACAGATGGGTAGAGAGACGATGACAGTAAGAGTTGGTGTGGTTGGTTTGAGCGCCACGGGAAGCTGGGCGTCATACGCGCATCTGCCCGCGCTGCGGGCCGTCGAGGGCTTCGAAGTGCGCGCGTTGGCAACGAGTTCCCCCGAATCAGCGCAAGCTGCAGCCGAGGCCTACGGGGTGCCGCTGGCGTTTTCGAGCGTCGAGGACCTCGCACGATGCGACGAGGTTGATCTCGTGGTGGTGGCAGTCAAGGTGCCTCACCATCGTGAGCTCGTCCTCGAGGCATTGTCCGCCGAGAAGCCGGTGCTGTGCGAGTGGCCCCTTGCCAACGGTGTTGCTGAGGCCGCCGAACTGGCCAGTGCCGCCGAAGGCAAGCATGCCTATGTCGGCTTTCAGGGAACAGCTGCGCCGGCTGTGCGCTACCTACAGGATCTGATCGCCGACGGATTTGTCGGTGAACTGGTCTCCACCAGCCTGATCGCAACTGCGGGCCCCTGGGGTGGGCCTGTCGGGAATCGCACCGAGTACCTGCTCGACAAGTCCAACGGTGCGACTCTGCTGTCTATCGTCTTTGGCCATCTTGTGGACTCGTTCAGCTACATCGTCGGCGACTTAGCCGACCTGAACGCCACTACGGGTATACGGCGCCCCACGGTGCTCAACACCGATTCCGGTGAGTTCGTCACTGCCACGGCAGAGGATGAGATTGTCGTGACGGGAACTCTCACCAATGGCGCGATCGCTTCGCTCCATCTCAGAGGGATGAATGATCACTCCAGTAAATTGATCTGGGAGATCAACGGCACCGAGGGGCACCTGAGGATCGACGGGACCGGGGGCACTCTGGCCAACCCGGTGACCATCCGGGGAGCGCGCGGTGACGATGTTTTGAGTGAACTACCGGTTCCCGACGGCTACGATCACCACGCTGATTTGGTCGGCTCACCCGCCCACGCTGTCGCCCACGCCTACGACCGCCTTCGACTGGACCTCAATGGGGGCAGCAAGCAGGCACCGGACTTCGCGCACGGACTTCTGCGTCACCGGTTGCTCGACGCCATTGAGCGAGCAGCGGAAACCGGTTCGCGCCAGTGCATTCAGGGCCAGTGACCGAGTACCGCATGAACACAGACGACCTACTGCAGAAGTTGTGGACCGTCGAGTCCATCAAGCAGATGCGTGCCCGCGTCGCGCGATTCCTGGACACCAAGCGGTGGGACGAGTTCGGGAACTGCTTCACAGACGATGCAACGCTCGAAGCGCCCGAAGCGGATCTACGGTGGGAAGGGCGGGCGCGAATCGTGCAGGGAATCAGTGTCGGTATGGACGGTGTACGTACTGTTCACCACCTACACGCTCCGGAGATCGAGATCACCGGTCCGGACACTGCGACGGGCGTCTGGGCCATGTCGGACGTTCTCGAGCGCGTTTCTCCTCAGGGGTCCACGATCACGAATGGCTACGGGCATTACGTTGAGCACTACGAACGTCAGGATGGACAGTGGCGCATCCGATCTCTGCGCCTGGAACGACTCCGCATCGACATCTGATATATGGATAGTCGTCAAGAGTCATGGTGAGGCGCCGCCGGGAATCTACCCCGGCGGCGCCTCGTTGTTTCCTTGCCGAATCCAGTTCAGCGACTTCTCTCCCCGTGGTGAATTGATGCACAAGACTTGTCGCCGCTCGCCCCGTCGCAGTCGTTGAATCGGCCAGGTGCGTCCCTCGGAAGGCTCAGCGGTTGGTACGTCCGAGGTCGACGGGTAGCTGAATGCCGGTGACGTGACGGGCTTCGTTGGAGGCGATCCATGCTACGGCAGCGGCTATATCTTCAGACTCGCTAACCGGGTCGGGGAGACTTCCCATGAACAGCAATCCTAGGTCTTGACGCGCCTCCATCTTCTGATGCAGTTCGGGGACGGTGAGCCCGGTGGCGACACCGTGCGGATGAACGCTGTTGACCCGGATTCGGTACTTGGCAAGTTCGTTTGCCATCGTCTTCGCGAGGCCTGTTACACCGTGCTTTGCCGCTACGTAGTCTGCGAGGAACGGAAGACCCTTCAGGCCGGCGACTGAGCTGGTAAAGACGATCGAGCCGCCGGTTGCCTGCTCGATCAAGATCGGCACAGTGGCTTTGGCCGTGTAGAAGGCACCGTGCAAGTTATTGTCAATGGTGGAGTGCCAGTGATCGAGATCAATTTCCCAGGACAGCGAAGCGGTGGTCATGCCTGCATTGGCGACTACAACGTCAAGTCTGCCGAGCTGATCAACCCCGTTTTCGACCGCGGCTTTGAGAGCGCTGAAGTCTTTGACGTCTGTGACGCTGGTGACGACGCGTCGGCCGTGCTTTTCCACCAGTCGTGCGGTTTCGTCGAGATCTTCGGTTGTCGGGCCGGGGTATTCAGCAGTCGGGAGGTCTTCGCAGATGTCGAGAGCGATGATATCTGCGCCTTCGGCTGCGAAGCGGACTGCTTCAGCGCGTCCTTGTCCTCGGGCCGCTCCGGTGATGAACACAACCTTCCCTTCGTATCTATGGCCGTTGGGGGCGTCGGGGATCGGCGCTTCGGGAATCTCGATGGTCATTTCGCTCCTCGGTCGTGAAATGTGGCAGAGTGCCATCACGCACAGTATGTCTCCAAAGTGGCCTGCGCAACTTCAATTCGACTCTCTTGCAAAAGATTTCGTTCTGTCGGTCGATCGATATCGAGGTAGCCGGGGCAGGGATCGCAAGGTTGCTGTCGCACTCACTCCACACGAGTGAACTCACATGTTTCACCGGTATCGGTTGTGCAGCAGCGATTTCGCCGAGGGGCAAGCCGAATTGTTGGTACGGGGCGATATCGGACTGGCACAGAACATTTCCGGGAGCGCGAGGATGGCAACAGGTCACGGTGTGGGTCGCTATCCGTTGATGTTCAGGAGTTACTGCTGATCAGTCGATCTCGGCATGATTGAACTTCAAATGCTCGGCTGATCGGTGTCATTCTCTTGGCTCCCGTGCAACATCGAATGACCGTGATTCGGGGTCAACCTGCCTTAAGTAACCAGATTCATTTCTGGGACCATCGGTCGTAGCCGCTGGACGCTACGGCCTGGCGCAGTGCCTG
This sequence comes from Rhodococcus sp. ACPA4, assembly GCF_002300185.1. Classification (NCBI taxonomy): domain Bacteria; kingdom Bacillati; phylum Actinomycetota; class Actinomycetes; order Mycobacteriales; family Nocardiaceae; genus Rhodococcus; species Rhodococcus sp. ACPA4. The sequence goes on along the minus strand of NZ_NSDY01000001.1, from coordinate 3,646,034 downwards.
CGAGTTATAGGTAAAGAACTGGACCGGGTCGAACTCGACCACTACGCGGTTCGGCGTGTCGAGCAGCGACAACTGCTGGTTCATTGCTTCTTCGTCGGCGCCCATTCCGACTCGCTTCAGGAACAACGGCAGAAGCCAACGCACCAGATCGCGATCTCCGTCGTGAACTGTCGCGATCGTCTTGGAGGTGACCATGGCGCCGGTCATTCCGGTGCCCAGGCTCGAGACCACGACACAACTCTCGGGACGTGCGCGCAATGCCTGCACTCGCTTGCGGTTAGTCGTGGTGTGGACCCAGAACTTACCCTCCGATCGCACAAATGAATGTGGCATGGACACCGGCCATCCGTCCTTGTTCGTCCAGCTGACGGTGCACTCGTGCTGCAAGTCGAACAACTTCTCGCGGTCGTCCTCGGAGAGTTTGAAGGCCGACAGATCCTCGAGATTATCGATTCTTTTTGCCATGCTGATGGATGCTATGTGGGTCGCGCGCAAATAGGTCTTGACGATTCCGCTCAACGGTACAGCCTTTGACGAAACTTCCTGTGCGACATCGGTGGTCGCAAAGATCCCGTGCGGATTCTTCCTTCGGCCAGGGAGATCGTCGTCCGGGAGCATGCCCCGAGGGTGCTCCGGTCCGCCCTGGCAAAACCTCGAACGTGATGCCGGCTATCTGCTGTAGACGGAGTATGGAGGTCTATCTCGACTGTTCGCCCTTGTTTAGTTCAGTGCCGGCCTGCATGCAGGGCTGGGTCCAGCAACGATATCGATTCCGTCATCGCATTTTTTCCAGCGGTCAGGCAGAGATCGACTGAGCACAAGTAGATCTGGCTGCGGACCTGGCGTGACGACGCCGTAGATCTCGGGGCGACGACGCTGGAGTTTCGTCGAAGGAAGGGGATGCCCCGTGGATCATTGACAAACTGAGCTCTAGTGATTAATTTAACACATACCAGCTGGTCGTACGGCTTGTGAAAGGTTCTCCACGTAAGCGTGTGTGGAGGAAATGCTCTACTTCCCATGTTGCGAGTCATCCGAATGGTTTACGGAGAGGTGTCCGATGAGGACTGAAGACTTGATTCTTGTAAGCACGGACGATCATGTGATCGAGCCGACCCACCTATTTGAAGGTCGGCTTCCGAAGAAGTACGCCGATGCGGCACCCCGCTTCATCACTCGCGAAGACGGGACAATGGCGTGGGTGTACGGGGACGCCGTCGTGTTGAACCCCGCTGTACAGGCGGTTGTGGGCCGACCGAAGTCCGAGTGGGGCATGGACCCCGTGTGTCGGGAGGAAATGCGACCGGGCGTCTACGACATCCACGCGCGTGTCAAGGACATGGATGTCAACGGCATGCTGGGTTCGATGTGCTTCCCCTCGTTCGTCCGTTTTTCCGGTGCACTCTTCTTGGAAAACGGCGATCGTGATCAGTCCGCCGCCATGGTCCGCGCCTACAACGACTGGCATATCGACGAGTGGGCTGGTACCTACCCAGGCCGGTTCATTCCGCTGGCCATTCCGATTCTCTGGGATCCGGTATTGGCAGCCGAAGAGATTCGCCGAGTAGCGAAGAAGGGCTGCCACGCAGTTACTTTCACTTCCAATCCTTACGACTTGGGTCTGCCGAGCATTTACCAGGATCACTGGGATCCGTTCTGGCGTGCGTGTGAGGAAGAAGGAACCGTTGTGTGCATGCACATCGGCTCCAACTCGAAGGCGCCGACGACGTCCCCGGACGCACCTGTAGAGCTGATCTACTCGCTGTCGCCCATCGGCTCGTTCGAAGCTGCCGCGGATCTTGTATGGAGCAAACTGTTCATCAAGTTCCCCCGACTGCGCGTCGCACTATCGGAAGGTGGAATCGGTTGGGTTCCATACTTCCTGGAGCGTTTGGACTACCTGTACAACCACACTCAGCACTGGTCGGGTATGGATCTCGGTGGCCGTCTGCCTTCGGAACTGTTCAACTCGAACGTCATCACCTGTTTCATCGACGACGAGGTCGGCGTCGACAACCTGCATCGACTCAACATCGACAATGTCACCTGGGAATGCGACTACCCGCACTCCGACACGATGTGGCCCAACTCCCCAGAGGGAGCAATGCGCTACATGAACAGAATCTCCGATGAGACGATCAACAAGATCACCCACCTCAACGCGATGAAGCACTTCCAGTACGATCCGTTCGCTCATATTTCGCGAGAGCAGGCCACAGTCGGGGCGCTGCGCAGTCGCGTTCCGGATTGGGACACCAGTGTCGTACCCACCGCGCACATGCGTCCGGATGCCACTGTAGGAGCGTAATTTTCATGACCGGCATGTCCCGATGACCGGTCGCGGGAGTTGGGCGACGGCTCGAGGTTCGTCAACGTGATGAGGGCGGAATCTCTCCCTGAGTCGAAGCCCTGATGCCTGCGGTGCCTCCAGCAAGAGACCTGACTGAGTCCATAGAGGTCCGGTGGCGCCGCAGGCACCTTGCAATACGCGCTGTTCGGATCCAGCGCACCGGCAACACCGGGATCAATTGTCAGACGGAGTTCGTCGGTTAGGTGGAGTCGACACCGGATATGCCGATAATTCGCAACATGATTCGACTTTTCTCGTCGCGCTGGACAATCAGTGAAGTGCAACCGAAACTGATCCCTCCCCCCGCCGGTACGAGTCGTGGGTCGATAGCGATATGTGTTTGTTGCCCTCGGGGGCGTCGAATATCGAATAGATGAAACAGAGCTTCTGTCGCACTGCGATTAATCGCCGGACTCGAATTCGGTTAGCGGATGTAGAGAACGCCGACAACGGGTGTGGACTGAGAGAAAGTGACAAATGAGTAATTCCGAGTACCGCATGTTGATCGACGGTGCGCTGGTCGCCGCGACGGGGGGCCGCACCTACGAGAATGTCAACCCGGCGAACGAAGAAGTCATCGGTGTTTCGCCGAATGCCGGTGTGGCCGATGTCGAACGGGCGATCCTGGCTGCGCGGCGGGCTTTCGACACCACGACGTGGTCGACAGACACCGAGTTCCGTCAGCGGTGCCTGGTGCAGTTGCAGTCCGCTCTGCGCAAGAACGCCGAAGAGTTGCGACCGGTCATCGTCGCCGAAGCCGGCCTACCGGTTGCCTTGACCTACGACGTCGGGTTGGACCGCTCGATCGATTTGATGAGCCATTACATCGGTCTCCTCGATACGTTCGAGTTCGAGCGGGTCATTACCCCGGTTGCCGGTGACGAGAAGGCGCACCGCATCGTGCGGCGTGAGGGTGCCGGTGTCGTCGCGGCGATTACGCCGTGGAACTACCCGTTCCACCTGGCGCTCGGCAAGCTGGTTCCCGCGTTGGCTGCGGGGTGCACCGTGGTCCTCAAGCCGGCGCCGGATACTCCGTGGAACACGTTGGAGATCGGTCGTATCCTGCTCGAGCACACCGATATTCCGGCTGGTGTGGTCAATATCGTCAGTACTGACGACAATGACGTGGCGTCTGTGCTCACGACCCATCCGGAGGTGGATGCGGTTACGTTCACCGGATCGACTGTCACGGGTCGGCGGATCATGGCGGCGGCTGCGCCGACGGTCAAACGTCTCACCCTCGAGCTCGGTGGTAAGTCGTCATCGATCCTGCTCGACGACGCGGACTTCACCGCACTGATCCCCAGGGTGGTTGCCGGTACCTGCAGTCACGCGGGTCAAGGCTGTGGTGTCCCATCGCGGCTGCTGGTGCCGCGTTCGCGCCTCGGCGACGCAGTGGACTTGGCTGTGGCGGCTATGCAGAAGTTCCCGTGGGGTGACGTCAATGATCCTGCCAACTACATGGGGCCTGTAGCCAACAAGCGTCAGTACGAATCGGTGCTCCGCTACTACGAGATCGCGAAGCAGACCGGGCGGATTGCGTTGGGTGGTAAGGCCAGCGACCGTTTCGAGAAGGGATTCTGGGTCGAGCCGACTGTGCTCACCGACGTCGATTCCCTCTCGACCGTGCCGCAGGAGGAGATCTTCGGTCCGTTGCTGAGCGTGCTGCCCTACGAGGACGATGCCGACGCGGTCGCGATCTCGAACAACACGATCTACGGTCTCGCCGGCAGCGTGTGGAGTGCGGATGTGGAGCGGGCGATGCGGGTGGCAAAGGGTATGCGGACCGGAGCGATCAGCGTCAACGGCGCCACGTGGAATCACCCGACGGCACCGTTCGGTGGCTACAAGCAGAGCGGAATCGGCCGTGAGTGGGGCGTCGAAGGTCTAGAGGATCTCCTCGAGGTCAAGACCATCGCCCGTCCTGCCTAGTCAATGAACAACATTGAATGCCGACTGATTTTTTCGAAGGAGAATGCACCATGAACATTTATGTCGACCAGGACATCTGTCAGGGGCACACAATCTGCTCGATGGTCGCACCCGACCTCTTTGCGCTCAGGGACGAGGACGGTCATGCCTACGCGATCGACGGTGACGTCCCCGCCGAGCTCGAGGGCGCCGCGCGCGAGGCAATGCTCTCGTGCCCGGAGCGCGCGATCGTCGAGGTTTCCGAGCACGCAATTCAGGAAGCCTGAACCGTAATATCCTCTGGCGCTGCGTAAGAGCGCCTTGATCGCATCCCGGAGTAATCATGACAGCAGACGATGTTCGCAATGTCGAAAACCTGAAGAAGTGCCCGATCGACTATGAACGTCACGGGCCGAACTTTCGCGACGAGTTCGTGGAGAAGACACACGAGCTTCATGCGAAGTGCCCGATCGCGTGGAGCGATTCATACGATGGACACTGGGTTGCCAGCGGAATTGACGAACTGTTCGCAATTGCTCGCCGATCGGACGCGGTAACCAGTTTCCGGGACGTCGACGGAAGCAAGAACGGGTACAAGGGCATCTCGATCCCGGCGTACGCGCAGAGCGGTCCGTACACCGCGCCGTCGTTCCTCGAGCTGGATCCGCCGGAACAGACCGACTTCCGGACAATTCTCAATCCCTACCTGTCGCCGGCCGCCGTCGCGCGGTGGGTTCCGGTGATCGACGACCTCGTTCGTGCGTGCATTGACGACAACATCGAAAGCGGCAGTATCGATTTCGTCTTCGATCTGGCGAATGTCGTCCCGGCTGTCGTCACCATGGGACTGTTGGGCCTGCCGCTCACCGACTGGGTGATCCACAACGAGCCGGCTCACGCGCTGATGTACACACCTCCTCATTCTCCTGATTTCGGTCGGGTCAGGCAGATTTTCGAGGAGAGCAAGCTTGCGCTCATGGAGTCGGTGAAGGACGTTCGAGCGAATCCGCGACCTGGTTTGCTGGATGCACTAGTCAGGTCGACGGTAGCCGGTAAGCCTCTCTCCGATGAGCAGATCCGAGCTACGGCGGCGTTGTTGGTCGGTGGGGGGTTCGACACCACCACTGCACTGACCGGTCAGTCCATCCTGTGGCTGTCCCAACATCAGGCAGAGCGGGCTCGTCTCATCGACGAGATCGATACTCTTCTCGACCCTGCAACGGAGGAGTTCCTCCGCTACGTCACACCGGCGCAGGGTGATGGGCGGACCTTCAGCCAGGATGTCGAGATCAACGGCGTCGAGTTCAAGGAAGGTGAGCGTCTCTGGCTTTCGTGGGCCATGGCAAACCGCTCACCTGATGTGTTCCCGAACCCGGATGAGGTCGACTTCGACCGTCGCGGTAATCGGCACACAGCCTTCGGTCTCGGGATCCACCGCTGCATCGGCTCGAACGTCGCTCGCGTCCTCTTCAAACGGATGTTGACCGCGGTGCTCGAACGCATGCCCGACTTCGTCGTCGATCCTGAGAAGGTTGTGCACTACGAGTCAGTGGCGATGATCAACGGACTGGTGAACCTGCCGGCGACTTTCGCTCCGGGCAAACGCATCGGGCCGGGGTTGGAAGAAACTATCGAGCGAGTCCAGCAGATCGTCATCGAGCAGGGGCTGGCCGAGCCCGTGGCGTCAAGGAGAGGTGCTGCGTCGGTCGGCGGGTGATCTTGAACAAGGCTGGGAGGGCGGAGATTGAATTCCGCTCTCCCAGTGTAGTTTTCGTGTCATTATGCCATGACGGGTAATGCAGTTCTGTTGAGAATCTTCGATGCGGGATGTGGGGGAATAGATGAACAAAGTTGTTTGCGGTTCGGTCGGGGCCGAGACGTCGTCTCGCGCGTTCCGTCTGAGTCAGGCTGAATGCAACCGAATGGTTGAGTTCGGCGCGAGGTGGGTCCATTACGGCGCGGTGCCGGATGAGGAAGTTTTCGTAGAGTTCGGAATCAGCAGTCGGCAGTTCTACGAAAGACTGTCGGTTGTTGCGCTGAGTAAGCGAATGGAGTTGAGGTTCTCGCTGAGACGCGATCTGTTGGAATTGTGCCGCGCCAGACTGAGGACGTCGTCACTATTGGGTACGTAGTGCAGCGCGTTCGTTTCACTCATACCTTCATCGCCGAATTCTTCTCGGCACGGGGACTGTGACCCCGGGGGACACGGGCGCCGGGCGCGATCGAGTCGGCATCGAAGTCCTGACTTCGAGTACGTGACGTGCCCGTACGAACGCCGGCGGTCACCGGATCAAGGCCTTCATTAACGGGAATCGAATCTAGCGCGGATACCGATATCGTCAATGATGTCGGTATCCGCGTCGCGCGTGGGTCAGTGGCTCCGGTGAACTACGCGCAATGATCGGAAGGTTTCGAAAAACACCGCACGGGCCATCAAGTTCCTCGTCGGAACTTACTTGGCGGAGATAGTGTTCCGCTTCAGTTGGCTAGGAGCCCGCCCTCGATCCGGAGCGGCATTGGCCGTTGCAGTGGCCGGCCCTAGCGATGCTTCAAGCCCTGAGGTGAAGAACTGGACCAGATCCTCGAGTAGGACGTCCATCGGCAGGGGGAGTTTCTCGCCAGACGCCAGAACCGCCTGATAGCGAGCCAGTGTATGAACGGTACCCGTGAGCATGTGCATGCAGCGCTCTTCGAGGACTTCTTCGGAAAGGTTGGACAGGAGTCGGCCCAATAGCCCCAGTACGGTACTGGCAGTGGCGGACGGAATTACAGTGTTGCTACTTACACTGAGCCGTGAATAGCCGCCATTCTCCAGAATGTAACGGGACATAAATGCAAGGTAATGATTGTCCTCGTCCAGATGGCTGGCCAGAGGGAAGACGAATAGTCGCACGAGGTCGGAAACTCGAGGCTGGCCGCGTACCATCAAATCTGCGAACATTTCCACACGACGTTCTTCGCTGGTGTGGGCCCTGTACGCGATAATTTCGCTCACCAGAGTTTCCCTGTCGCCGAAGTGGTACTGCACCACGGCATGGTTCTTCTGGCCGGCAGCGATGCCGATGTCCCTGAGGGGAACTGCTGCGATTCCGCGCTCGGCAAATAGCTGTTCGGCTGTGATGAGAAGTAGCAGTCGGGTCGCGTCGCCCCGTGAGTTTACTCGTTCCTTACCAGCGGAAGGCCGCATGTTCCCGCCGTCGCTCGAAGGTATCTTGTCCGCTGGTGCTATCGGCATATTTGCCCAGGGAAGTGCCTATGGTCCGGCGCTGTCCCCGCCCCCTCTCGTCTGCTCATCTCTATCCGCGGAGAGCGTATGCCTTGTGTCAATTTCCAGATCGGTTGATGTACCCGGCCCCGCTCCTGCGAATTTGGATTCTAACTTACGGTACCTCGAATCGGGCAGCCTTGGAATTAAGTATTATAGCTTATTTTGTTTCAGGGATGACGCCGCCAGATGATTCAGTGAAGGAACTGACACCTGTCGCCTGGGTCACACCTCTGGGCCCTGCGGTGCTGCAAATAATGTGCAGCGCAAATTACTATGAGTATGAATTAAGTTTGTCTGGTTAATCTTCGTGCCGTCTGGCTGTGCAGGCATCCGGTGTCCAGCAAGGGCCGGCTGGGGACGATTCTGCTGGGTGTTTGTCCGGCTTCCGGAACAGGCCTGTCGCCGTAGCCGGTGCGGCTACGGCGAGATTCAGGCGAGGCAGGAGCCGCCGTTGACACTGGCGGTCTGTCCGCACAGGTTGGCCGGCTGATCAGCCGGCCAACCTGTATTTCGATCAGTTCAGCCAGACCTTTTCCCAGTCCCATGCTGCACCTGAACCCGTCGGAACAACCGTGATGCCCTGGACCTTCTTGTCCGAGGCAATGTAGGCACCGATGTACTGCCAGATACGCATCGGAGCGTCCCGAGAGACCTCGGTGTTGACAATCTCGTACGCCTTGGCGACTTCAGCGGCGTCCTTCGACGAGCGGGTGAGCTCGAGTGCAGCGTCCACTGTGGGATTCGAATAGCCGGTCGCGTTCTGCGGTGCATTGGTGTAGAACAGGTCGAACAGCAGATCCTTGGACGCAGACTGATAAGTCGTGGTCATGAGTTGGAAGTCGCCCTTCCTCTGATTTGCCAAGAGAACTGGGGGATCGAGGGGCACGATCTTGACGGTCAGGCCGTTGATCTTCTGCAGTTGGGCCTGGAGCATCTGAGATGTCTGTTCCATCACCGGGAAACCCGCATAAGTCGTGAGCGAAATGGTCTCGCTCGTCTTCGAGGTCCTGCTCAGGTAGTCATCGAACAGTTTTTGTGCCTCGCTCAAGGCAAGTTCGGGGAACGCTGCGCCACTGTCCGAAGGCATGAACGCGTCAGCAGTCACGGTCTGGGTGCCGAGCGCCGCAACCATCTGGTCGGCATCGATTGCGTGCAGCATTGCGTTCCGTAGACCAGCGTCTTGGATGGTCGGATCCTTGTAATTGAAGATAACGCCGCTGCCGCCGATGAGCTGACCGCCATCGGTGTTGAAGCCGCTGTCCTCCATTTTCTCGGCATCGATAGTGCTGGAAAGGGGGGTCATCAAAGCTTCTCCACTGATAACCGCATTCATTTTCTGAGGATCGGAGCCAGCTTGTTTGATGGTCATCGCATCGAGGTAGGGCAAGCCTTGCTCGAAGTAGGTCGGATTACGGACGAGCTTCATTTCGGAGTTGCGGACCCATTCCTGCATGAGGAACGGGCCGGCTCCGACGGGCTTGTTGCCGACTTCCGCGCCTGCTGCCTTGATCCCGGTGGGCGAACCGATAGCACCGAGGCCCCTGACCAACTGCCAGGGCAGCTGGAAGTTCGCTTCGTCGAGCGTCACCTTGACGGTAAGCGGATCAACGATCTCCCACGCCATACCATTGGTGGCAGACGCTGCGGCCGAAAGCGTCGCGGGATCCTTGATGCGGTCCCAGTTGAACACGACCGCTTCAGCGTCAAACGGGGTGCCGTCGCTGAAGGTGACGCCCTCACGGAGTTTGAGCGTCCAGTTCGCCCCGTCCGAACTCTCGAATGATTCTGCGAGATACGGCACGAACGTGTCAGTCGCGGCGTCATAACGCACCAATGTGCCGAACACAGGTGAACAGCGGTGGTACGCAACCAAACCGCAGTTCGCCGGGTCCATGGACTGGGTTTCGCCTCCCATTGCATATGCCAACGTGCCGCCGGTCTTCGGCTCGCCTACGGAATCGCCCTCGCTTCCCGAAGAAGAAGAACAACTGGTCAGGGCGATACCCGTGACGACAATAGTCGCGAGGGCGCCAATGACCCGCCGAGACTTCATACCTTTTTGCGTGCGCAAAGTGAACTCCATTCTCATTTGCTTACCCGTCCCTGCTCGTGAGGGTTCGGAAGATGTCTGTGCTTGTGGGACTTCGTGTATCAGGCGGGATTTTTTGACAGCACCGAACTCTGACCAGTTGCCTGCAGGAGCGCCGAGTCGTCGAGAGGGAAGTGGCAGGCGACGAAGCGACCTGGACGAACCTCTCGAATTTCCGGCTCATCAGAGGCGCACTGTTCTTGCGCCAACGGGCAACGTGTCCTGAACCGGCACCCACTCGGCGGATTCAGCGGCGAAGGCAAGTCGCCAGAGAGTGCGGCCTCCCGAATCGGAGCATCGGGATCAGGTTCTGGAATCGACTGTGCGAGTGCACGAGTGTAGGGATGGGCCGGGGACGAGAAGAGTTCCTCCGAAGTTCCGATCTCACAGATCTTTCCGAGGTACATCACCACGATGCGGTCACTGAGGTTCTTGACCACGGCCAGATCATGGGCGATGAAGACCATCGTGAGCTGGTACCGCTCCTTCATTTCATGAAGCAGGTTCATGATCTGAGCCTGAACCGAAACATCCAGTGCCGATACCGGCTCGTCGCAGACAATCACCTCGGGATCGAGCACCATGGCGCGCGCGATGGAAATGCGCTGGCATTGACCACCCGAGAATTCGTGGGGACGGCGGTCTGCGGCAGTATCAGGGTCAAGTCCGACCCGCTCGATCATCGCCTGCGTCTTGGCCAGAACCTCCGACTTGCTCAGGTCGTCGTGTATGCGCAGACCCTCGGCGATGATGTCCTTGACCTTGCGCAACGGGTTCAGCGAGGAAATCGGATCCTGAAAGATCATCTGAATCTTGCGGCGTTGGCGGCGCAACGCAGCGCCTTTGAGACCGACAACGTTGACGCCATCGAACTCGACCGATCCGGAGGTAGGACCCGGAAGTTGCATGATTGCCTTCGCCACACTGGACTTGCCGCAACCGGACTCACCGACCAGGCCGATTGTCTCACCGCGGATAGCGTCAAAACTGACGTCCGACACTGCATAGACTCGCTGTCCGCCACGGCCGGCGTACTCCACCACCAGATTTCGAACGCTGAGAACGACGTCATCCTGGTCGCGTAGATGTGCTGTTCCACTACCAGCCATCAGATCATCACCTCATTACCAACCGGGGTACCCGCAGCAGTGAAGCCTGCTTCGGAATTTCGTAAACGAGCGGCATCTCCGTCAGCGGTGCCCAGCGGGAAGAAGCAGGCTGCCGAGTGTTCTGGCTGGAATGGATCTATCTGCAGGGTCGGGGTTTCCTCGAGACAACGAGATTGCGCTGAAGCACACCGCAAAGCGAAACTGCATCCCGCAGGTGGGTCGATCACAATCGGGGGACGCCCGGGAATGGACGGAAGCCGAGTATGGCTCGGATGAGAAACCTTGGGGATCGCATCAATAAGTGCCTTGGTATAGGGATGGCGCATGTTTGCGAACAATTGGCGTGTAGGCGCCTTCTCGACTACACGTCCGGCGTACATCACCGCAATGTTGTCAGCACGGCCGGCGACCACACCCAAATCGTGGGTAATGAGGATCATGGCCATTCCCGACGATTCCTGCAGATCCTGCAGAAGGTTCAGGATTTGATGCTGAACTGTCACATCCAGCGCGGTGGTCGGCTCGTCCGCGATAAGTAGTTTGGGTGAGCACGCGATGGCAAGTGCGATAGTAACGCGTTGACGCATACCTCCCGACAGATTATGCGGGTACTGGCTGAAGCGCTTCTCCGGTTCGGGGATGCCTACCATTCGGAGCAGTCGTGTCGCCTCTGCCGTGGCTTGCTTCTTGTCGAGACCGAGGTGGAAACTGAGCGTCTCGGTCAGTTGCTTTCCGATGGTGATCACCGGCGTCAGCGACGTCATCGGGTCTTGGAAAACCATCGATAGGTCCACGCCCCACAAATGCGGGTTGTCCTTGCGGGTAACTGTTGCCAGATCCACTCCGTTGAGGATGATTTTGCTACCCGGAAGGACATGCGCGTTGGGAGCGAGGATCTTCATGATCGCCCGGGACAGAACGGATTTGCCCGATCCGGATTCACCGACGATGCCCAATGTCTCACCGCGACGCAAATCGAGATCGACACCTTCAACGGCCCGGACCAGCCCTTTCGGCGTCTGAAACCACACCCGGAGATCCCTGACCCGAAGTACTTCGGTCGAGTCGACATCCGCCGAAGAATGTTCGTGCTCGGGAGACTTGATTGCCTGACTCATATCGCCGAATCCTTTCCAACACGTCCACGAACCCAGTCGCCAATCCTGTTGAAGGAGAAGACGGTTACGAAGAAGAACAGCGCTGGTATCAGTACAAGCTGAGGGTGCCGGCTCATCTGTTCGCGACCAGCTGCGAGCATGCCACCCCAGCTGGGAGTCGGCGGGGGAACACCCACGCCGAGGAAACTCAAAGATCCCTCGGCGATCACGAGAGTCGCCATCACGACCAACGCCAGCGACAGAATGGGTAGCATGACATTCGCCAGCAGTTCACGGAGCAGGATGCGTAGCGGTGATGCACCCAAAGATTTTGCAGCAGTAACGAACTCGCGTTCAGCAAAAGCCAACGTGTTGGCCCGAGCGACACGTGCGAAGTTCGGGATGCCCATGATGGCCAGCGCAATCACCAGTGTGCTCAGGCTCGGCTCGAGAACTGCCACCATGGCGATCAGGAAGATCAGCGGAGGAAAAGAAAGCGTGAAGTTGATGAACAACGAGATGAACTTGTCAACTGTTCCTCCGAAGTAGCCCGCGAGCATCCCTAGGGTTACGCCGAGGACAAGCGAGATGCTGGTGGCACCGATGGCAACTGCCAGCGACACACGGGCGCCGAATATTAGGCGAGACAAGACATCTCGACCTAGCGAATCGGTTCCGAGAATATGCCCGTCAGTTCCGGGAATCGCATTGAAAACGCTGGAAACGTCGTTCGGATCCGGCAGAGGCAGTACGTTCGCGAAAATCGCGCCCAGGCACACAACGGTAATCCAGATAACACCGATCAGGGCGCCGATATCACGCCGGCGCCGAATGGGCTTGATAACCACTTCTGGCAGTGGGGACTGCGCGTTCCGTTCCGCCACGGCGACGGATCCGGGCGAATCCTGGATAACTTCGCTCATGACGTCCTTTCCTTCCTGACTCTCGGGTCGAGTAGCGGATAGGTGAGGTCAACCAATGCGTTGATGAGTATGTATCCGACAGCGCAGACCAGCACCACAGCTTGCACCACGACGTAGTCGCGGGAGTGAATTCCATTGATGGCTAGTGTTCCCAAGCCGGGGAGAGAAAAGATCGCCTCAACCAAAATGGTGCCTCCGATGAGCCGGCCGATCACCATTCCGGACACAGTTACCAACGAGAAGGAAGACTGCTTCAATGCGTGCCCCGACAGGATGCGCCATGTCGGAAGCCCACGCGCGCGGGCCGACAGAACGTGGTCCTGCTGGAGAGTAGTCATCATATCGCCCTTGAGAATTCGTATGAAGAGCACGATTTCGGACGCGGCAAGAGTTACCACCGGAAGTATCAGTTTCTCAATATGTGCAATCGGGTCTTCCGAGAACGGCACCCACCCCATCGGCGGAAAGATATTCAGTGTCATTGCAAAAACAAAGATAAGCACGATTCCCAGAACAAAAGACGGTGTTGCCAACATGGCCGACGAAATGATCGTGGTCACCCGATCGACTATTCCGCCCGGACGGTATGCCGACCAGACTGCCGTCGGAATCGCTATGACCAGAGCCAAAATTATGGAAACCAGAGCAAGTTCAAGGGAGACGGGAAGCCGCTCCATGATCGACTCTCCGACGGAAACGCCCGTCTGATAGGACCTGCCGAAGTCACCATGGAGAACCCCTCCCATCCAACTGAAATACCGTTGCAGCAGTGGATCATTGAGTCCGTACGCATCCCTGGCGGCGGTTATCTGCTCAGGGGAGGCATCTGGTGGAAGAAGCGCATCCACTGGGTCGCCTGGAATCAGCTCGAGGAGCAAGAACACCGCCACCGATACCATGAACAGCAGCATCAGGAACTGGAACAGCGAACCAGCTCGCTGCGTGAAATTCCATGTTTTCACTTTTCTACCATCTCTTTACATCCCAATCTCTTTAACCCCACGGGACATCCTTCTTCCGGAATTTGCTCGAGAAGCGCAGTCAAGCGAGTGGGGAACAGCGGTGCGATGACAGTTACGAAGTGCGTCCGGATCGAAAGTGGACCGACGTGCCGGCCGAGAAGTCAGCTGAGGCGATATGCCTTCGGCCAGTTCACTTCCCATGCAGTTCTGGTGAGGAAGGTCTGCAGTTGAGCCGGCTCGGATACTGGCATCGTCGTCCTCACGCGGTCTCGGGATCTAACCAGTTCGTTGAGCACTCCTACGAAACAGCGCTCGTTATCGTTCCGGATAACGGAACGCATGTTCCGTGTTTCGATTAAGCTTGGCAGCTGAGGTTGTCAGCGTCAAGGGGTGTGCCCGGTCCTGTTCTTCAGGAGACCCATTCGCTCTGGACGATCAAGGTAATTTACTTGGTTTAAGAACTCAGTTCTCGGCAGAGTCCGATGTGTGTAGTGGTGCAGAGCCGTAATCTCGGTCGGCCGTAGAAGGTTGAAGTTTCGTGGATTCGGCGGCAATCGACCCAGTCGATCTTCCCGCCGGTTTACGAGTTCGGGCTGTTCACAGGCCAAAACGGCCTCTATGTCTGACGGGTTCGGGCGTGCTGCACTCACCGCATATCTTCACGAAGGCGTTGTCCTATCTGGCGATATCGCGCCGGTGCGGACACGATCAGGCCTCGGTAATTCGCGTCGCCCCTGGAGCTGCGGTGCTCAGTGGCGGCCTTGTGAAAGCTACAGATGTGAGCTGGGATCCGCAGTCGTTTCGGCGAATAGGTGCCGACAGATTGGCAATGCCTCCGGGTTTCAACGCTCAGATGACTAGATCGAATTAAGCGCCACTCGGTTTTGTCATCGCTCACAGCATGCGCCGTCGGCTACCCGGGGAGTGAATATTTCGACCATCGGTAGCCGTGCACATGCCCTTCGGTCATTGGAGTTACCACCAACACGACCGTACGGTCCTATTTGACTAAAATCGGCTGTCTGCAATGGATTTGGTACCCAGGCGCATCTGCCTGTCTCGAGCAGCCAGAGCCTTCGGGGCTACAAGACCGCGCCGTCAAGTGTCGACCCGCTAAAGCCGATTCCTGCAGCGATTCTTGTGGCGGGGGGAACGAATACGGAAGTCAGCCGAGATCAGCATGTTTCGGCGGAATCTGACATTCGGTCAACTCGTAGGTACAGTCCCGCCCATACTGACAGTGAGGATCTCGGCCGAGTGGACGACGAGTCCGGCAAGGACAGGTTCGTCTGTTTCGTTGAACCGACTCTCGGGGATCGTGACGCCGACATCGCCGAAAACCTCACCGGAGGGCCCGAACACGGGTGCGGCCACCGCCACGGCACCAACGATCCGTTCGGCTCGGGAACTGGCGTAGCCCTGGCGCTTAATCTCTGTAAGGCGTTCGGTGAGGCGCAACGTATCGTCGCTGATATCAGGCGATGTGCCGAGTTGTTTTTCCACGATCTCGCGGCGATCCTCATCGGGTAGGAACGCGAGGATCGCGAGTCCACTCGCGCCGGTGTGGACCGAGAGCCATTTGTTCAGTTGGAGCACGTAGCGGAGCGGATGAGCGGACTCGATGGACAAAGTGAACATCATCTGTTGACGTTGACTACTGTAAACACTGAGAAACGAGGTTTCTTCGCTGCGTCGAGTGAGCTCGCAGAGAACGTCGTTCGCCTTGTCGTGTAGTGGGAACTGGGCTATCGAGGTTCGGGCGATTCGCAGGAATTCCAGTCCGACTCGGTAGGTGCCGCTGGGTGTCCGATCTACCATTCCGAGTTGTTCAAGTTCGCCGAGTAGACGGTGGGCTGTGCTCGCGCTCGCGCCCAGTCGCGTACCTAATTCTCGGACACCGTAGGCCTCTTCACCGCTGTCGACCATGTGGACCAAAAGTTGTATTGCTCGCCCCAGTGGATCACGGCGCCGCCTGATTTCGTTCTGCTCCAACAGTTCCTGTGGACTTTCTACGACCAAGTTCATCTCCTCGGGATCTGCTCTTTGCGTCATTCGTCTTCTGTGTGGCACTTGACTCTTCACAGCGAAACGAGTGTCCCGTTCAATCGAACGTTAGCATCAACGTGGTCTCGCTGCGTGAAGTCGGGAGTCCAGCGCGACCCTTGCTCGGGTGTACTCCGGAAACCGCGTCGACATCAAGCAATGCATGTGACCGCACCATTTGTCGATGCTCGTGTCAGGTGATTGACACAATCCAAGCTACTATGCTTAATTGCTAGGATTCGATGTGGTCGGACCTGGATCGGTCCAACTCTGACCTGATCCAGGCATGGAGGCTGGCGCACTGCTGTGCGGCAGTCGGTCCGAGGTGAGTGCGAGGGACTGCCGGATCAGGGAGCGAGATGATCGCGAAGTGGTTGTGAACGACTGCAAGGGCTTTTTGCCATTTCCGGTAGGCATCGCGCTCGAACCGACACCCGCGAGGTAGTCGGCACCGTTCCGGATGTGTGCCGGTGTAGAGATCCCGGTACCGATACACAAACGCACCGGTGCACAACGATACCGGTGCGCAGAGGGAAATCGATCGATTGCATTGTCATGACACGAGAGGGTGACCATGTCTGAAAACACAAGAAGCATTATAAATGCTCAAGCTCGTGAGCGTGACTTTCGCGTCAAGATGATCTACCACCCTGTGCTTCACGTTGTTGATCTCGACGAAGCCGAAGATTTTTACCGGAGGGTTTTCGGCCGGTCGAGCACCCCCCTCGCGTCGGTAAGGAAAGCACCGCCGAAGCCGAATCATTCCATCGACCATTCGATATTTACTTCTGTTGGCGACGTTCTGATCGACAGTCTTGATCCGAAGCGGTACATCACTGGGGGAGTCCAGCGACCTGCAGTCGAGCAGGGACATTTGCAGACCTTCGGTTGGTACATCGAGGGAATGCCCGAGCTTTACCGCGAACTCAAGCATCAAGGCATCCGAGTTACCAACAGCCAGGACGAAATTGCCGAAGGCGACGAGCTGCCGATGGCCGGCCCGATTCCGCACTTCCATACGCTTCCGGTGGATGCCGGAATTCGTTACTACTTCTTTCCGCTGTTTCCCTTCAAGCCTGACCTCCGACTGACGCCTGACTGGTCTATTCCCGTTGTGTCAGAAGATGACCCGCTGGGCATCGAATACTGTTCGCACCACACGGTATTGACTGATAACCCGAACCGGGCACACAAGTTTGTCGTCGATGTCTTGGGTGGAACAGTCATCCATGAGGGTCACGACGATGTCCGGTGTGTCACCGGTTCGTACGTTCATCTTGCCGATGCGATCCTCCAGTACGCAGCACCGGATGCAGATTCGGCCGCGCAAGCAGACCTTGCTGCGAATGGTGCGGACGACGTGTATCACGCAATAACATGGAAAGTTGTCGACATCGATCGGGTCGAACGTCATGTCGAAGCCCAGGGCTTGCGCATCTTGACCCGCACTGACGACACGATCATTACCGACCCCTCTACGAGTCTCGGTGTCCCGTGGGGCTTTACAACCAAGAGGGTCCCAGGTGATCCGCGTTGAACATGTACGCCTGCGCGCACCGGGACGCCCAACCGCTGGGTTTCGAGAAGATTGCCGGAAAATATGCTTCCCATTTCTTAACAAACTGTGCTTAACTATCTGTGTTGGCAGTCACATCTCGAACCAAAATTGTGGGCATCCGCCGCCCATCCCACCCGCACCCTTCGATGCCCATTCCGTCTGTGTATCGATGTGCTGACCCAGGAGGTCGTATGAGTACGGAAACTCTGACCTACGCAGACGTTGTCGCAGGTGTCCAGGCCAGCCTCGCTGCATACACCCAGGCGATGGATTCTGGCCGTTTCGACGACGTCCTAGCCACATTCAGCAGCG
The DNA here is from genome assembly GCF_002300185.1 of Rhodococcus sp. ACPA4. NCBI lineage: Bacteria > Bacillati > Actinomycetota > Actinomycetes > Mycobacteriales > Nocardiaceae > Rhodococcus > Rhodococcus sp. ACPA4. The sequence goes on along the minus strand of NZ_NSDY01000001.1, from coordinate 3,628,412 downwards.
ACGCCGTATTCGAGATTCCCAATTTCGGTGTGGTTGCCGAGGGGCACGATGCGATCCGTGAGTACTACGCGACCACGACAGGTGGGGCGCCCTTACGGCATGTGGTCGTCAATACGCTTGTCTCCGATCAGAAGGAAGGCGAGGTAGAGGTGAGCAGTGACCTCCTCGTCCTTCAAAAGGGCGACGCCGGTTGGGGGCTCATCATGGTCGGTAAGTATCAGGACATCCTGCGGTCCGTCAGCGGCGCGTGGCTGTTCCAGCGCCGGACACTGTCCTTTGCAATCTGAGTTCCAAGGTCTTCGATCGGCCGGCTGGTCAATTCGGAGTGCTCCGGGAACCAGCCGAAAGTCCGAGAATCAATCCGGTGCCTCCGGAAGATAATGCCGCGTTTGAAAGGTCCATGGTTATGGCCGTTAGGGATTGGTCGAAGTTCGTGAGTCTTTTTGAGGGATTGGGTCGGTGCTTGTGATGAAGCGTGTGGCGGTGGTGACCGGCGGCGGTTCAGGTATCGGCAGCGCAATTTGTCAGCGCCTGGGTGCCGACGGTTACGCGGTCGCTGTTCTCGACCTCAATGGTGACGGTGCCGAGTTGACAGCGAAAGAGATCGTAGCTGCCGGTGGCCAGGCTGTCGGGTATCAGCTTGACGTCAGTGATCGAACTGACGTCGATCGCGTCCTCGGAGAGGTCCGGGCAGAGCTGGGTTCAGTGAGTGTGCTGGTTACCAGTGCCGCGGTTGCCATTCAGGAGCCGTTCGCGGAAATCAGTGTGGAGTCCTGGAATCGGATCATGGCGATCAACCTCACCGGCACATTCAACTGTGCGCAATCGGTTTTGCCGGAAATGGTCGAATCTGGTTGGGGCCGCGTAGTTTTCATTTCCTCGTCGAGTGCACAGCGTGGCGGTCCGAAGATGGCCCATTACGCCGCGTCGAAGGGGGGTGTGATCGCGTTGACGAAGACGCTTGCTCTCGAATACTCGCCGTTGGGCGTGACGATCAACAACATTTCCCCGTCTTCGATCGACACCCCCAGTGTTCGCCGTAAGCAGGAAGCCGGTCTGGTCCCGTCGAATGAAGTGATGGGCCGACATATTCCAGTGGGCCGCATGGGCACCGGCGCAGATATCGCAGGGGCGTGTGCGTACCTGTGTTCTGACGACGCGTCCTTTGTTACCGGGCAGACCGTCAGCGTCAACGGCGGTTCCTACCTCGCCTGAACCTCGCCGTAGCCGCGCCGGCTACGGCGACAGGTCTATTCCGGACAGGAATCCTTTTCTCCAAGGAGACAACGTTTCATGAGTACCTTGACCATCAACACACTGACGGCGTCCATGGGCGCAGAGATCAGCGGCATCGGCCTCGACCAACTGCTTCACGACGACACTGTCCCGGAACTGATCTGGAACGCACTACGCGAGCACGGCGTCCTTCTTTTCCATGACCTCGGGTTCACTCCGGACACCCAACTCCAATTCAGTGAACGACTCGGCACCCTGGACCGCACCAACGGGGAGCAGTACAACGAACCCGGAATTCAGCGGGTCTCGATGGACCCGAAGAAGAACGGTGGCCAGGAGACCGTGCGCGGCACGTTCAACTGGCACATGGACGGCTGCACTCTGCCCGCCGAGAAGAACCCCTCACCGGCAACAATCCTCACCTGCGCGGTCACATCCGAGACCGGCGGCCAAACCGAATTCGCCAGCACCCGTGCATTCTTCGACTCGCTCAGCGATGAAGAGAAGGACCGGTTGTCGACGATGCGGGTTGTGCACTCCGTCGCCGGTTCCCGGCGACGAGTGATCCCGAACCCTACTCCGGAGCAGGAACAGGCCTGGGCGGCGATGCAGAGCCGTGAACACCCGATGGTCTGGCGGCACCGTGAGGGCCGCCCTTCGGTGATCATCGGCGGCACGTCGGACTACATCGTGGGTATGGGTAAGGACGAAAGTCGGTTGTTCCTCGACGATCTCGTTGCTCGGGCCACAACGCCGGATCGGGTGTACAGCCACGAATGGTCGGTCGGTGACACCGTGATCTGGGACAATCCGGGGATGCTGCACCGTGTGCAACCCTACGAAGACGGTTCCGCGCGCGAAATGATCCGCTGCACACTTGTCGGTGAGGAACCCACTGAGTAACACCCAGCTTGGGTTTGTAGGGTCTGCTGCACAGCCGGCAGAAAACGTAAGGCAATATGTCAACGCGTAGACCGTGTGGGGGAGGTCGACAAAGGTGAGCGACCCCAGTCCGACTGGATCGTCAGTCCCGTCTACCAGAGCACAATGGAGTGACGCAGTGAGTGAACCCCGGATTGTTCCTCGCCCCCTGGAAGATTGGGACGAAGAAGTTCGAGACGCGTTGTCTGTCCTGAGCACGGGCAAGAGCAACTCGACTGTCGGCGCGCAGCCACCGGTCGTGACTCCTCCCCAGCCCCGATCAGTGCCCAACATCATCGCTATCTACGCGTGGCACCCTGAGTTGAGTCGCAGTTGGCTGACGTTTTCCAATCATCTGCGCGATTCGACGTTGAATGAACGGGACCGGGAGCTACTCACGCTCGGGACTTCATGGTTACGACGAGGTGAGTACGAGTGGGCGCAACATACAGGAATGGGTCGAGCTGCGGGGCTCTCCGATGACGAGATCGAGGCCGTCAAAATTGGCTCATCGGCGACTATCTGGAGTCCGATGGATGCGGCTTTGCTCCGCGCCGTAGAAGAAATCTGCCAGGACCGTTACGTTTCCGACGCCACCTGGGCTGAGCTTGCAACATACTTCGATCGCAAGCAGATGATGGACGTGGTTTTCCTGATCGGCGCCTACGACATGCATTGCATGGTGTTTAACACCTTCGGGCTGCAACTGGAACCTGGAATGCAAGGTTTCTAGTCGCCCTGGACTCCCCACGATGAAAGTCCTTGTGGAGCAGTCGGTCAATTCGCAGGGGGACGTACCCACTGGTGCGGCCCGCCCCGACGGCCTGTGGGGGACGGTTGTCGATGCCGCGAATCGGAGTCGCCGGGTCCAACACCTGTGATGCACTGCGCTGTTCGGGGCAGTCGACCGGTTAGGCGCTCGAGCGTCCACTACCGCTGAAAGGATCGGATCCGATTCCGCCTGATGGTATGAGCGGTGGACTCGATGCCTTCCGAGCGGCGACAGTCAATGTGTTGTGGGCTCGGTGATCTGCACACGCTCGTGGCGAGCGCCCACTCATATCTACAAGGCTGAAGGTGAGGTTTCGGATGAAATCATTGAGTGATCTGCTACGTAACTGTATGCAACTCGGATATGTGGCAGACGATATCGATGCCGCCGCAGAATTTCTCGAGAAAACGCTGGGGACAGTCCAGTGCGTGAAACACTATCGATCGTCATTGGGTCGTCGGCCTGATGAGATTGCGGCCGAAGAGTCCTCACGTGCGAATGGGAATGAACCCCAGGGATCGTTCGTAGTTGTCGGAGGAACAATAGCCGAAGAATGGGTGATCGATGTCGCGTTGGTCAACGCCGGCGCAACCAACATCGAGATCATTCGGCCGGTCAGTGGCGCGGTCGATCTTTACCGGGGCGCACTGCGCGGCGGTGCTCCAGCGACACTCCATCACATGGGTTTTCGCGTGGACGATTTCGACGAGGCATCCGCAATCGTTGCCGAAAGTGGGCGTACGTGGGCGCAATACGGAAGAAGCGGCGGTATCCGGTTCGGTTATCTGGATCTGACGGCGGAACTCGGTCACTTCGTCGAGGTGATGGAACTCGACGAAGCCGGTGCGAGCGGATTCGCGAAGCTGGAAGCGGCCTCGAACGCGGTCAATTGATTTCCGCTACATCGCGTGTCGCGCATTTCCGGTAATACACGAGAGGAATGAAAGTGGAAAGCAATAAGATTGATGACATCTACGATGTCATCGTCGTCGGTTCAGGTGCCGGGTTGGTCGGTGCACTCGCTGCGGCTTCGCGCGGTCTGCAGACTCTTGTCATCGAGAAGACCGAGTTCATCGGTGGTACAACCGCATACTCGGGGTCTGGCCTGTGGCTGCCAGGCAATGTCGCGGAGCGTCGCGCCGGGGTCGACTCCGGTCCGGATCAAGCCCGGCCTTATCTGGATGCGATCGTCGGTGACGATGCTCCCTCTGCGCTGAGAGAAGCCTTCCTGCAGGTGGGGGCGCCGATGATCGACGAACTGGAGAGCCATGAATGGCTTGGACAGTTTTACTGGCAGGGCGTTCCTGACTACTTCGAGAAGGCTCCGGGCAGCTTGTCGACCGGGCGCACGATTTTTCCTGAGCCGCTTGATCGTTCGGCTTTGGGTGACCTCGAGCCGCTGGTTCGGCGACCGCAGTGGGCTGAGCGTTCGGGTGCAGAGCCGGGGCCCGTCATGACTGGCGGGCAGGCGCTGATCGCTCGACTGTTGCTTGCCTTCGTAGCCACTGGTAACGGAACGATCCGCACAAACACCGGTCTGGAGCGGCTCGTTCTGGAGGGCGACCGCGTAGTTGGGGTCGACGCGACCACGGATGGTGGATCGATAACTATCCGTGCGCGTCAAGGCGTGCTCCTTGCAGCCGGTGGCTACGAGAGGAACGCTGAACTGCGTCAGAAGTATCAACCGGAAGTGACGGATGAATGGTCCCAGGGAGCGCCCGGCAATACTGGTGATGCTCTAGTTGCCGGGATGGAAATCGGTGCTGCGACTGATCTACTCGAGGAAGCCTGGTTTGCTCCGGGACTGGTGGTTCCCAATGAGCGTCCGGTGTTCTATACCTCTGTGTGGAGTGGCATTTGGGTGAACGATGCCGGTGAGCGTTTCATGAATGAACGACTTCCGTACGACAGGTCGGGTCATGAGATACTTCGTGCGCACCGAGCGTCGGAGGTGTCGCATCTGCCGACGCATTGGGTGTTCGATCAACGCCAGTTCGACAACGAACGGGCATTTGCATCGCCTCCGGTCGCACCGCAGTCCACGAATTGGTTCGATGTGGACAAGTTCCTCGCTGCCGGTGTTCTCCGAAAGGCTGACACACTCGAGGAGTTGGCAGAGCTTATCGGTATTCCGGCAGGCGCCCTGACGAAGAGCGTCGAGCAGTTCAACGAGTACGCGCGCAGCGGCAAGGATGAAGCGTTCGGCCGAGGCGACGCACCGTGGGATCGAATCATCGTCGGTATGTGTGGCAGTCACGAGGACGGCCCGAATCCGTGCCTGGGTGTAATCGACAAGGGGCCGTTCTACGCGGCGCAGATCGTACTGTCGGATCTCGGGACGAAGGGCGGACTGAAGACGGACGAGAACTCCAGAGTTCTGCGGGAGGATGGGTCTGTGATTTCAGGTCTCTATGCCTCGGGCAACACGATGGCACCGATGACTGGTCGGATTTACCCCGGTGCGGGTGGTCCGGTGGGATCGTCGATGGTCTTCTCGTACCTGGCTGCTTTGGACATGGCTGGTCCGAACGGCTGATTCGCGAAGTGTCAGATGAAAGTCGATGGCCCCGAAGGATTTCCTTCGGGGCCATCGACTTTCTGATCTGGTGTTTATGCAGCGTCGGTTGAGTGACCAGGAAAGAGCGAGAGTGCAGGATCCAAGGCGACGGCTGCGTTGTTGACAGCTGTGGCAACCTCGCCGAACCCGACCGACATGAGCCGAACCTTGCCTGTGTACGACGTGATATCGCCGGCCGCATAGACATGTGCGGCGGTGGTCTGCATACGAGTGTCGACGACGATCGTGCGGCGGTCCAAGTCCATGCCCCATTCAGTCAGCGGTCCGAGATTGCTGATGAATCCCAAGGCGGCGACTACCGCGTCCGCCGGGAGGATTCGAGGCTCACTCTGACCGTCGATTCGAATGTGGGCTTGCTGCAGTGTGCCGTTTCCGTGGAGCGCCTCTACCTGTGCGTCGGTAATGATCTCGACGCCGCTGTCCATCAATTCCTGAACACTCGCCGCGTGGGCTCGGAACGCGCTGCGGCGGTGTACCAAAGTGACGGATCGAGCGATCTTCCGCAGGGCAAGGGCCCAATCTACGGCGCTGTCGCCGCCGCCCACGACGAGTACGTCGCGGTCAGTGTGTTCCTGCGGGTCGGGTACGAAATAGCTCAGGCCACGATCGAGAAACTCTTCTCCGGCCGGGAGTGTGCGGGGAGTGAAGGTCCCGATGCCGGCGGTGACGATCACTGCACCGGCATTGACAACGGTGCCATCGGAGAGTGTGACAACAGGGCGACCGTCGGTGTAACCGAGAGTGACTGCTTGGCGCCCTAGAAGGTAGATCGGTTTGAAAGCGTCGGCTTGTGCCTTCAGCGCAGCGACAACTTCCCGGCCGAGAGAGCCCGGGACGGCTGCGATATCGCGGATCTCCTTCTCGGGATACAGTGCGGTGATCTGTCCTCCGCACTGGGGAAGGGCATCGACGAGCACTGTGGACAAGCCGCGAAAACCTGCAGAGTATGCACCGAACAGTCCAACGGGACCTGCACCGATGATGAGGATGTCTGTCGTAACGGTCTCGGCCATGGGCCAACCTCCTGATGTGTGGCAACGATGAGTTTGGTCTGCTACCGATGCGTGTCGGCAGACCAACGTGTAGATGTCAGATCTTGTTGGCTTCTAGATCGGCTGCTGGCGGTGCGACGCCGTCAGCGGTATCCGATGCTGGGTTCGGGCTGTTGACCGAGAACTCCTCGAAGCTTTCTCCACGCCGCTCGCGGAGAACCGTGGCACCGACGACGAGGGCAACGACACAGATTGCGGCCGAGATCCACAGCCACATGGTGATGCCCTGGTCTTGGTAGAACACACCACCTTCCGGTGCGGCCATCATGTAGGGAGCCAGGACAGCGAACATGACGACGGGAAGAATCGAGGATGCTCCTGTCGTACACAACTGAACCGTGCCGGCGGTCGATCCTTGGTCGCCGACGGGCGTAGCACGCATAACCAGATTCGGGATCGCAGCGTTGGACACGCCGCCTGCCAGACCGAGGAGCAGACTGCCGATCATCACGGTGGCGAAAGTATCGTGTGCCAGCGCGAGCGAGATCAACGCCGTCGCAAAGAGGGCGACTCCAAGGGTCAGGAATATCCGCGGGTTCCGCCCCCGTGCAAGGAGGAAGCCGATGACGACGCCGCCGATGACCGTGGCCAGTTGTTTCGGAGTCGCGATGCCCGAGAATTCGATGGTGTTCAGTCCGAGACCGTATGTGCCGCCGTTGTCCTTCGAGGTCATGGCGAGCAGGGGGATCAGCTGGTAGATCGAGGCGGATATCGAGTATGAAATCGCTCCGGCGAACGCCACGAAGACGAGGGGCTTACGTCGGAAGAGCGAAAGATTGATGATGGGCTCGTTGGCATTACGGGTGTGTCGTACAAACAGGAATCCCAGAGCGATGCCGATGAGCAGGAGTGGTGAGGCTTCGAGCCAGCCCCAAGTCCGGCCCATACTCACGTAGAGCATCACAGGCAGGACAGCACCAGCCAGGATGAGGCCGCCGAGTAGATCCGGCTTGGCCTCACGGCGCATCTTCGATTCGGGCAGGGTCACCCAGATAGCGACGCACAGGCCGAGAGTCCATATGGCATCGAACAGGAACATTCCGCGGAAGCCGTAGTTTGCCAGTAGCCAACCGATGACTGTAGGTGCCGCGAGGGAGAAGGCGCCCATTCCTGTCACGGTGATACTGGCCGCGAATGCTGCTTGTTTGGGCGGGTAGATGTCACGGACGAAAGAGGGGATCAGCGAGAGCGTTGCGAGGATAGGACCCTGGAGTACACGACCGATCAGCAGGATCGTGAAGTTCGGAGCGACGGCACAGATGAGGGCACCAACTCCGGACACCATCATCGTGATCAGCAGCACCCGGCGTTTGCCGTAGAGGTCGGCAGTTTTACCGAGCAGCGGTGCACATACCGCGCCGACGAGGAAGTAGACGGTTGTCAGCCAACCGCCCTGCGTCGTCGGGAATGCCTTCAGAATGTCGGGCAGGCCGATTGAAACCATGCTGGTGCCCAGCGAGAGCGCTTCGAGCACCATCGCCATGAGAATTGTTCCGACTATCAGGCGGACGGTCCAACCCTGCGCGGATCCGGGGTCGCTGCCATTCTTTGTCATCGAAAGTGCCATCTGAGATCTCTTCTCATTGAGGTAAGGACGAACCTGCAGGCACGCAGCCTCGCGAGTGTTCGCTCTATGAGGGACTAGGTGTAGCTGTGGTGCAGAAGACGGTCGGCGACGTTGCATGATCCGGCAATGTGGGGTCTTCAGGGCCGCAACGACTTCCGTAACGATGCTGAGACGAATGGCCGGCGTCAGATTGCCGTCGGCACGAGGAGGGGATTGTGCGTGTTGTCGGCGCAAGTGCAGTAGCCGCGCCCTCACACGCGGGTCCGTCATTGTCCGGCAAGCATAAATCGTGTTCATGCAAGTTACATAGTCCCGGTTCCGTTTGATGGAATGGCGAATGGACATTCGGAAACGACTGGTGGAGAGTCTTTTTCAGGTCGGATATATGGGTTTCGGCGGGTGGCAGTGACTCCTCGCGAACGTGCAGATCTGGTTAGGACGTTGTTCGAGCAGTCGGTCGCGCATCGCTAGATTGCGCCTAGGCACTGCCGTCAACAGTCGCTGCGTATCGGATTGCTGTCGGGGAAGTAAACCTTCTGCGAGGCCCCGGAAAAGCTAGTGGACGAGGAAGGCATATCGCATGAGTGACGAAGTTCGAGTGTGGATCGAACACAACCTGTGTACTGGAGATGGACTGTGTGTTCAGTACGCCCCCGATGTCTTCGAGTTCGACGCGGGTGGGGTAGCGCACGTCAAGAACGACCCTGCTGGACCCTTGTTGACCGATGAGGGGGCGTCGGCGAATGTGCCAGAACACCTTCGCCTCGATGTCATAGATGCAGCAGACGAATGTCCCGGTAACTGCATCCACGTTGCCCGCCTGTCAGACGGTGTCGAAATCGCCGGTCCGAACGCCGGCTAGTCGTTGTCCCAGTTTCCCGTGCAGACACGCACGATTGAGCATCAGTTACAAGAGGAGTGATTGTCGATGTCGGTTCTGGATGAATCCAAGGTCGATCGGGTTGTTCCGTGGTTCGAGGGTGATGTTCCGGCGGAGCAGGTTCCTGAGAAGTACCGTCTGGGTAGAGCTTTCATTCCGAAGACTCGCTTCCTTGATCAAGAGTTCTTGGATCTCGAGCTCGGTAAGATGTTCACTCGGACGTGGCAGATTGCGTGTCGGGTTGAGGAGTTGCCGAGTGTCGGTTGCTTCGTGGAGTACGAGATCGGTCGTTATTCCATTCTGGTGGTGCGTGAGTCGAAGGATTCGATTCGTGCGTATCACAATGCGTGTCGGCATCGCGGTACTCGCCTTGCGCGTGGGCGTGGTCGGGTGGGTTCGTTGATCTGTCCTTTCCACGGGTGGCGGTGGAATCTGGACGGTTCGATCAAGCTGGTGCTCGACCGTGAGGAGTTCGTGCCGCGTTCGGATGACGATCTGGGTTTGGGGAAGGTGAGAGCGGAGCAGTGGGCGGGTTTCGTATTCATCAATATGGATCCTGAGGCGAAGCCGCTGCTCGAGTATCTGGACCCGATCGCGAGGATTTTCGAGCCGTTCCAGATCGAGAATTTTCGGATCCGGTGGGGCAAGGGCGTTGTGATGGAGTGCAACTGGAAGACGGCGTTGGATGCGTTTCTCGAGGCGTATCACGTTGCGGGTACGCATCCTCAGCTGTTTCGTCTTGATCGCACCAATGACAAGATTGCGTCGTTGCGCGAGCTTGATATTCGTCCGTGGGCGCCGACGACGGTGTATGAGCGGCATGCTCATTATTCGGCGCTCGGACCGAAGTCGTCGGCGTCGAAGGATGCGGGTAAGGATCCGTCGAAGCGTAGTGGCGACGGTAAGTCCGATGAGCGCTTGTCGGTAGCGAATGCAGTGCAGTACCTGCACGAGGATATGGGTGGGCTGGAGAACGAGCGTAGTTGGCGTGCTGCGGAGGCGTTGAAGACGTCGGAGGTGCCTGAGGGTATGTCGGCGGGTCAGTATTTCCTTCAGTTGTATCGGGAGCTTTCGATTGCGGAGGGCTACGACTGGCCGGTTATTACGCCCGAGCAGTGGACGGAGGCGGGTAGTGCGTGGAATGTGTTCCCTAACAGCATTATTCTTCCTGGTCAGGGGTCTGTGTTCTGGTATCGGTCGCGTCCGGTCGACAATGATCCGAACAAGTGTCTGTTCGAGGTTTTCAGTCTTGATCAGATTCCGGTTGCCGACTACGACAAGAAGCGTGAGTTTACGCCGGAGTATTTCGATGATTACCGCGATGCCGATATGGGGCAGGTTTTCAATCAGGACTTCGCGAATATGAAGGAAGTGACGGTGGGAATGCATTCGCCGAGCTTTGATGGTCATCGGCTCAGCGAGGAGCAGGAGATGACGATTTGGAATCATCATCGTGTTGCGGATCGCTATATCTGGACCGACTGACCTCGGCACGCAGCAATTCGTGTTTTGTTTTGTTCGTTTTTCTTTGCGTCATTTGACGATTGGAGTGGAAAATGGGGATTCGATCTCTCGGCTATGTCAGGCTGAATGCACCTGACATCGATGCGTGGAAGACATTCGGGGAGGACTTCCTCGGGCTGATGCGTATCGACGGAGACAATCCGGACTCGCTCTATTTCCGAATGGACCACTATCCACCGCGTCTGGTGGTATCTGCGGCGGAAGAGTCCTCGCTCGGGGCACTGGGTTTCGAGGTGCTGAACCAACGTGACCTGGCTGAAGTCGTGACTGCCGTAGAAGCAGAGGGAATCAAGGTCACCGCTGGTTCGACTGAAGAATGTGCTGAGCGACGGGTTACAGGATTCGCTCGGTTCGACGATCCGGCTGGAAATCCGGTCGAATTGTTCTACGGGCCCGTGCTCGATCACGTTCTCATCAACACGCCATTGGTGAGTCGTTTCGTCACCGGTGACATGGGAATGGGACATGCCATCGTCTCCGCCGAGGATGTGCCGTCGGCGTTCGACTTCTATTCTCGCGTACTTGGATTCGTCGAGCGGAACACAGCGGGCCCGACGTACTTCATGGGTTGCAACCCGCGACATCATTCATTCGGTCTTGCTCCCACGCCTGGCCCGGGCAAACTGCTCCACTTGATGGTCGAAATGGCTTCGATCGATGATGTCGGTCGTGCCCTCGACCGCGCCGCTGACCTGAACATTCCGATGATGAACACACTCGGCAAGCACACGAACGACCAGATGCTGTCGTTCTACGTCTATTCGCCGGAGTTGTACGCGATCGAATGTGGTTGGGAAGGCATTCGGGTTGAGACCGAGGAACCGACCTACGCGATAACCGAAGGGGCGCTCTGGGGACACAAGTTCACCCCGCCGCCGCTCCCCGCCTGATTGCAGACATGATGCCCCGGTGCTCTTTTTGAGCGCCGGGGCATCAGTCATATAGCGCGTAAGTTCCCGCACGGAAATCTAACTGGCTTGCCGGTCCGGATGAACAACGTTCGGCAATAACTCGTCCAGGCGGATCAGTTGAGGATGTCGCGGACTTGTGTGTTTTCGTTGCCGGCCAGCAGCATTGCCTGTGCGGCCTTCATGTGTTTACTCCAGTGAGTCGATGCGCCGTCGCCGTCGCGTTCGCGGAGGAGTTTGATGAGTTTTCGCAGCGATCGGATGAACAACCTGTATCGCTGCTGAGCGGCTTCGGCGTTGGACATGGCGCTTTCGCGGGCGATATTGCCGGAATGGCGTTCGAAAATTTCTTGGAGCATTCCGCCTATCAGTGCAAGTGTGGCGTTTCCCGACAACTGGACCATTCGGAGGTGAAACCGTGCTGCGGCAGGGCCGAAATCACCTACTGCGAAGGCCGCGGGTACTTCCTCGTCGATCAGCCGTTCGAGTTCGTCGAAGTCTTCAGTTGACCCGGTTTCGGCGAGGATCCGAGCTGCTGCTGGTTCGATAGCTTCGCGGGCGGCAAAGACGTCGACGACGGTGGCACCCGATAGCTCCAGTAGGAGCGAGGCAGGTCGGGCGACCACTTCGGGGCCTGGTACACACACGCGTGCACCGGATCTCGATCCGCGACGGACTTCGACGAGTCGTTCGGATTCGAGGACTCGAACCGCTTCTCTGAGTGTCGGACGGCTCACCGCGAAGTGTTCCATCAGTTCAGCCTCGTGTGGGAGGTGGTCGCCGTCCTTCAGTTCGCCGTCAACGATCATGCTGCGAAGCTTGAGTGCAACCAGCTCCGCGGTCTTCGGGGTGCGGATGGCGCGCCCGGAAGGTGATCGTTGCTCGAAGACGGGCGCTATGGCGGCGTCATCGGTCATGGGTACGTACACCTTCTCTAGTCAACGGTAACTATGCATACTCAGTAAAGCATCCTATTTAGAACATTGGCGGGAGCTGGGCGCATTGTCACTACGGTGTGGGTGGGCACGTGTGGAAGTTCTCGAACCTCGTGGTTGCCGAATACGGACAGCATGAGTGTGTTCCGTTCTCGATTCCCTGGATTTCACGGACTGATAATGTCACATAACATAGTAAACTATGTTACCTTCGTTGAAATGGACGGTGTGGTAGCTCACCGTGATACTGACTGCCGGATTTCCGGCACACGCCAAGGAGCGGCAATGTTGACGACACGGTTTACCGAGGAATTTGGCGTTGAGCACCCCATTGTGCAGGGCGGCATGATGTGGGTTGGACGAGCAGAACTTGCAGCAGCGGTGTCCGAGGCCGGGGGTCTCGGTATCATCACGGCGCTGACGCAGCCGACTCCGGCGGCGCTTGCGCTCGAAATCGAGCGGTGTAAGGCGCTGACGGACAAGCCTTTCGGCGTAAATTTGACACTCACTTTGTCGGTTAATCCACCTCCGTACGCCGAGTTCCGTCAGGTGATCATTGATTCCGGTGTAAAGATCGTGGAGACAGCCGGTTCCGATCCGACGGTGCACGTCGAGCACCTGAAAGAAAACGGTATCAAGGTCATTCACAAGTGCACCAGTGTGAGGCACGCACTCAAAGCGGAGCGGATCGGCGTCGATGCCGTGAGCATCGATGGATTCGAGTGCGCAGGACATCCGGGAGAGGACGATGTCCCGGGCCTGGTACTGATTCCCGCGGCGGCGGATGCGCTGAAGATTCCGTTCATCGCTTCTGGCGGCTTCGCCGACGGCCGCGGACTTGCTGCGGCACTCGCCCTGGGCGCGGACGGAATCAATATGGGCACTCGGTTCATGTGCACCCAGGAGAGCCCCATTCACGAGAACATCAAGCAGCAAATCGTGGGAGCCTCAGAACTCGATACCCAATTGATCTTCCGCCAGCTCCGCAACACGATGCGCGCAGCGCGAAACTCGGTCAGTGAGGAGGTTGTCGAAATCCTTGACAAGGGTGGGCGATTCAAGGATGTCAAGGATCTTGTCGTGGGTACCCGCGGCCGCAAGGTCTACGAGTACGGGGATCCGGAGGCCGGCATCTGGACCGTTGGTGTCGTTCAGGGATTGATCCATGATGTTCCTTCGGCCGGTGACCTCGTGCGCCGAATCGCTGCGGATGCGGAGACTCTGCTGGGAAACCTCGCCCGCAATGTTGTTGTCAGCCCTGTGACTGCGGGCTGAGCTTCTCATGACAGAGACTGGTTCAGCAGTCGTGAAAACTGACGAGTCGCCGCTTCTGGTCGAGCGAGACGGACACGTCACGGTCTTGACACTCAATCGTCCGGAACGTCGCAATGCGATCAACCGAGCAATGCGAAAGGCGATCAAGAAAGAACTCTGGAAGGCCGACGCCGACGACGACGTCCGCGTCGTTGTCATCACCGGTGCCGGCACCTCGTTCTCCGCAGGAGTCGATCTCCCCGAGGCGCTTTCAGGCCCGTCTCCGCGAACAGAAGGTGCTACGCCGACACAGGTATTGAGAGGAATTTCGAAACCTGTCATCGCCGCTGTGAACGGACCGTGCTATACCGGCGGTTACGAACTCGTGGTGAGTTGCTCGTTCATCATTGCCTCGGACCTCGCGGAGTTCGCCGATACTCATGCGCAGATCGGCCTGCTCAACGGATGGGGCGGCAGCGCGATGCTCCCACGAATGGTGGGGTTGCCCGCAGCCGTACAGTTCATGCTCAGCGGGGAACCGATAGACGGTGCGACCGCAGCACGGATCGGGCTCGCGAATGAGGTTGTAGTGCATGACCAACTCATGGACCGCACCCTCGAGATTGCTCACAAGATCGCGGCCGGTCACCCTGGTGCGATCCAGCGAATGTTGCGTCTTCTCAAGGAAGGCGCAGGAGCATCCACGTCGCACGCCCTCGGTCTCGAAATCGAGGCGTCGGTGGGCTTCCGCACGAACGGTGCCGATGTCGGTGCTCGTTTCGGCAAGCGTCGCGCTGAAAAAGACTGATCCAGAGAAGTTTTCGAACCAAGCAAGGGGAGGTGGCCGCGGTGGAAATGGCTTCTACGGCAGTACTCGACGCTCATATCGGCGACTGGCGTGTTCGGCTGACCGCACTACTCGACGACTATCGGGCACGTACGCGTCCGGCTACGTCCCGGGCTCGATTCGAAGAGTCGGTGTCCTGGCAGAGTGAACTCGTCGACGCGGGTTTGGCGGCCCCCGGCTGGCCCGCCGAGGTCGGCGGAATGGAACTCCCACTCGAAGACCAGCTCGACTACTACCGGATGACATCGCAGGCCGGAGTTCCGAAGCATCCATGTGCTATGTCGATGATTGTGGCACCCACGATCATCGTCCACGGGACCCAAGAGCAAAAGGACCGTTTCCTCGATCCACTCTTACGTGCGGATGAACTCTGGTGCCAAGGCTTTTCCGAACCAGGCGCCGGAAGTGACCTCGCATCACTGTCCACCCGCGCAGTCCGTGACGGAGATGTCTATCGGGTGACAGGTCAGAAGATCTGGACAACGAAGGCCGACAAGGCCGATTGGATCTTTGCGCTTGTCCGGACCGGACCGGCCGGTCGAGGAACATCGGGCATCACCTACCTGTTGATCCCGATGAACTCACCGGGAATCGAGGTGCGGCCCTTGCGCGATGCTGCCGGAGGCCACCATTTTGCCGAGGTCTTCCTCGACGACGTCGAGGTACCGGTTGCGAACCGCCTCGGGGTCGAAGGCGAGGGATGGTCCATCATGCGGACATCTCTCGGCCATGAACGCGCTACCGCCTTTCTCGCGGACGAGTTCCGTTACCGAGGGACCGTCGACAAAGTTGTCCGTCTGGCGATTGATCAGGGCTATGGAAGCGACCCACTGATTCGTCAGGAGCTTGCACAGCTCGAGACGTCGGTGCGGAGCATCGCGGCGAATAGCGCGAGGGCGCTTGATGCGGTACTGCGCGGTGAAGATCCAGGCGGTGTCGCGTCGATCAACAGGCTGGTCAAATCCGAATTCGAACAGCGTTTGCATTCGTTGGCGCTGCGGCTGACCGGGAACGCGGTCGTTCTCGGCGCGCGTTCGACCGGAGTGGTTGAAAATGGACGGTGGACTTTCGGATATCTGATGTCACGAGCAGCCACGATCGGCGCCGGAACCGCGGAGATCCAACGCAACACGATTGCGGAGGGCGTGCTCGGACTGCCGTCGCATCGAGGCGAAGGTCGGCGGATTCCCACGGTGACACCCGGCCGGCCGCTCGTCACCCCGGAAGAGGACGAAGCAGCATTGCGTGAGGTCGTGGGTTCGATGGTGTCCTCGGGTGTAGAGACCGAGCGGCTTCTTGCCCGGGAAGTGGCACCTGCCGACTACGACATCGGGCTCTGGGACAATTTGGTCAGCTTCGGGCTACCCGGTTTGGCCGCACCGAGCTCTCTCGGTGGAGGGGACGCTTCACTGCGTCTGTTGTGCGTTGCCGTCGAGGAAGCCGCATACCATCTCGCGCCCGTGCCGCTGGTCCCCACGGCAATCGCTCTGGAGTTGCTCCTTGCGGTCGGGGCGCAGGACGCGGCCGAAGCTGTCATCGGTGGAGCGACCGCGGCCTTCGTCGCCGCGGTGGACGATCGTGGATGGGTTCGCGACGTGGGATTGCCGGTTGTCGAGGACGGCCGGCTGACCGGCACCGTGGAACGTGTCGTGGGTGCGCCGGTAGCCGATGTGCTGGTGGTGCTCGCGACTGATGCGGCTACCGGCGATCCGGTGCTCGCGACCATTACATCGGAGGAGTTCACAGCTACGACACAGAACCCGGTGGATCTGACTTCGACGGTAGGCATAGTTACGTTCGATCGGGCGGCGGCGACGACCGTGGCCTCTGGAACCGATGTAGTTCGTGCACTCGAGTCCGCAGGTCGTGTAGCCCGTTTGCTGGTTGCCGCGGACTCGGTCGGTGTTGCGAATCGGGCGCTCGCACTCGCAGTCGAGTGGGCAGGCCGGCGTGAACAGTTCGGTCATGCCATCGGTTCGTTCCAGGCGATCGCTCACAAATGCGCGGACCTGCTGGTCCTCGCGGAAGGCGCTCGAGCCCAGGTGCTCGAGGCTGCGGATCGTGATGCTGCTGATCCGGATGCTGCAACAGCTGCCGATCTTGCTGCGGCAGAGGCGTTGTCGGCGGCGGTGAAGGCAACCGAGGAATGTATCCAGATTCATGGTGGTATCGGTTTCACCTGGGAGCATCCATCGCATCTGCTCCTTCGGCGAGCAATGGCGAATGAGGCTTCGATCTGTCGGCCCGAGGTGCTGAGGGATCTCGCCGCCGGCGAGTTGATCGCCCGTCTGGGGTAATCAGCGTGATCAGTGTGATCCGGACATGACGAAGGCCGTGAACCCTGGGTGACCAGGCTTCACGGCCTTTTATTGCGTATGTGGTTGACCGGTATAAAGATTGGGAAACGTTCGATGGCGCAGGGGATCGGCGTTCAGAGCGGAAAGCGGAGCAGGCCCTCCTGCGTTGTACTTGCCACCAGCGTGCCTTTCCGGTCGAAAAGGCGGCCTGTGCTGATTCCGCGTCCGCCACCCATCCAGTATCCGTGCTGTTCGTATAGATGCCATTCGTCAGATCTGAACGGTGCGTGCAACCACACCGCGTGGTTCATGCTCGCCAGCTGGAGTCCGGGTGTGTCGATATGTCGGGCATGGGGAGGGAGGGTCGCCGAAAGCAGGAACAGGTCTGAGCAATATGCGAACCCCGCGGCATGGATCAGACGTTCGTCCCCCAGGGGTTCCAGCGTGCGAATCCACGCGCGTTGCCGCGGCGGTCCGTTCTCTCCTCGTCGGCAGGCGAGTCGTGGGTACTCTTCGGGAAAGCGGAACTCGATTCCGACGCCGGCCATCAATGGCGGGAGCCAATTCGCCTCGGCGGCTTCCGAAATGGTGAGGCTGTCCTGAAAGTGAGGTAGATCCTCCGGTAGCGGTGGTACAGGAGACGGCTCTATATCTTGATGTCGCAGTCCCTCTTCATCTCGTTGGAAAGATGCCGTAGCCAGGAGTAGCGTCCGTCCACCTTGAACGGCGCGTACGTGGCGGGTGGTGAAGCTCGCGCCATCGCGCACGCGCTCGACGTGGTAGTCCACTGGGAGATCGGACCTTCCCGGGTGGACGAAATTTGCGTGCAGTGAATGGGGGTGGTGCTCGTGCTCGATGGTACGGCCTGCCGCGAGGAGCGACTGTCCCAAGGTCTGTCCCCCATAGACGCGGCGGACACCAGTGTGTGATTCACCGCGAAAGCTGTTCGAATCGAGTTGCGCGAGTTCAAGGATCGAGCTGACCGGTGGACGGGAAAGGCTGGCTAGGGCGGGCGTCGCCAATGGATGAGGCATAGCTGAAAAGTATAACTAGGTAATCTTGAATCAGTATTGCGGGCGCGCCCGCGGCCGATTCGGCACGTCGACACGAATCAGCCACGGCAGGAGGGGGATTGGCGAATCAGGTCGCTGGAACTAGCGGGGTGCGAATCGCTGTCCGGCGTCCAGGCGCAGGGCCTGTCCATTGAGCATTGGATTGTCGACGACCGCGAGTGCGAGCTTGGCGTATTCCTCCGGTCGGCCCATTCGCTTCGGGAACGCCGCGTCCTCGACGAGAGGTGCGACCTGCTCGTCGGTGAACTTCGCGGTGGCGCCGGTGGCGAACAAGCTGGGTGCAATTGCGACGACGCGGATGCCCTGCGGTCCGAGGTCTCGTGCCATGACCAGTGCCATCGCGGCGATGCCGGCCTTTGCGGCGCTGTAGGCGACCTGGCCGATCTGACCCTCGAAGGCGGCGATGGAGGAGGTGTTGACGATGACTCCGCGCTCCTCGTCCTCGGGGTCGTTGCTGGACATGTGGAAGGCCTGCAGCCGATTGAGGTTGAAGGTGGAAATCAAGTTGAGATCGATGATCTTTCGAAAGCTGTCGAGGTCGTGGGGGCCGTTGCGGCCGAGGGTCTTCTTCACGGATCCGCCACCGGCGGTGTTGACGGCGATGTGAAGTCCGCCCAGTTCGGTCACGGCGTTGCCGAGAGCTTGTTCGGCTCCCTCGAAATCAGTGATGTCGATCGGATGGAAGATGCCGCCGATGTCGGTGGCGATTTCTTTGCCGTCACTGGTCTCCCGATCGAGAATTGCGACCTTGGCTCCCGCCGCGGCGAGGGCTTCGGCCGTCGCCCGGCCCATGCCCGATGCGCCGCCTACCACTACGGCCTTCTTTCCGGTGATATTCATACGTCGTCCTTAATCGTGTAGGTGTTCGCCTGTGAAGGCTTGAGTTAACTTATAGTACTATCTAAACTATGTGACGCGCGCTACCTTTAGGGGGCATAGGTGCGTTGTCCGAAGAATTCTCAGTGGCCGTGCGCGGCCGAACTGCTTGTCCCCATGAACGGAGCAATCGTGATTCTCAAGGTCGGTCAATCGTTGGCCAGCAATGTCGACACCACCACACTGATCGTGGTTCGCTCTCCTCAGGGAGGTGACGTGACACTGACCTGCGGTGGCTCTGCGATGGAAGAGGGCAAGAAGCCCTCGGGAGACGGTTCCACGATCGATCCGGCGAACACCGGTGGCGCCCTGCTCGGCAAGCGGTACGTCGACGAGTCTTCGGGTCTGGAGGTGCTGTGCACCAAGTCCGGTCAGGGGCAGCTCGCATTGGACGGGGTCGCGCTTGTGCTCAAGACCGCAAAGCCGCTTCCGTCCTCCGACTAGCAGTCTGCTTTTCGGCCAAGTAGTGCGTACCCAGAACGAAGACGAGTGGAGTGACGGATGAATATTTCGATGCTGCTGGACATGGCGGTCGATGGTTTCGGCGACCGCGTTGTCATCGGATCGAAAGACGCGGGCATCTCCGCGACGAGGTTGAACGAACTGGCAGTGGCCGGCGCAGACATGATCCGGAAATCGGGTGCTGATGCAGTGGTGTATCTGGCAGTCAACGGTCCGGCTTTTCCGGTCGCGATGTTTGCCGCTGCGCGCGCAGGCGTGCCGCTGGTTCCGGTCAACTACCGTTTGGGGCGCGAGCAGCTCGATTCACTTCTGTCGAATCATCCCCGAGCACTGGGTATCGCTGACCCGAACCAGGCTGCCGTTCTGGCGAGTGCCGGACTGAGTGTGCATACGCCGGAAGAGTGGATGCGCTTGCTCTCGGGTTCGGACGTGACGACGGCCGATGAGGAGGAGGCTCTCGATGACGACGGCCCGGCGGTCGTCATCTATACCTCCGGCACGACCTCCGCGCCGAAAGGCGTGCTTCTTCGCCACGAGAATCTGTCGTCGTACGTGTTCGGATCGGTCGAATTTGCAAGCGCGGAGGATGCGGACGCGGCCTTGGTCAGTGTTCCGCCCTATCATATTGCGGCAGTAGCGAATGTGATCACGAATCTCTACGCCGGTCGTCGAACGATGGTCCTCGAGCAGTTCACGCCGGAGCAGTGGCTCGATACGGTTCGCAGTGAAGGCGTCACAAACGCTCTCGTGGTTCCCACGATGTTGGCCCGAATTGTGGATTCCGATGCACCAAAGGATATTCCGTCCTTGCGGGGCCTTGCATACGGCGGAGCGCCGATGCCCACTCGGGTTATCGAGCGAGCGCTGCAATTGTGGCCCGAGATCGGTTTTGTCAATGCTTATGGATTGACCGAGACCAGCTCGACCATCGCAGTTCTCGGCCCTGATGATCATCGAACAGCGATTGTCGGCGATGACGAAAAGGCCAGGGCACGACTTGGTTCGGTGGGTCGTCCGGTCCCCGGGGTCGAGATCGAGATTCGCGGAGACGATGAAACGGTCTTGGGGGCAGGAGAAGTGGGCCGAATCTGTGTGGCCGGTGACCAGGTGTCGGCAGAGTATGCAGGAGTTGGTCGGATGGTTGACGGCCGCGGCTTCTTCGATACGCGGGACAAAGGATATCTCGACGACGAGGGCTATCTTTTTGTCGGAGGTCGTGTGGACGACACCATTATTCGAGGCGCGGAGAACATCGCTCCCGCCGAGATCGAAGATGTGATTCTGCGGCACCCGGCCGTGCTGGATGTTGCCGTCGTCGGGATGCCGGACGAAGAGTGGGGGCAGCGAATCGAGGCGGCGGTTGTGCTTCGTCCGGGCGAGGGTGCCGATGTGGACGAATTGCGCGCCTTTGTGCGCGAGAAGTTGCGCAGTAGCAAGACACCTGAGCGAATCGTGTACTGGGACGAACTCCCGCGCACGGAGACGGGCAAGCTTGTCCGACGACATGTGGTCGAACGGCTCGGTACGCAGGTAGCACCTATCTGATCTGGTTACGTTCAGCTGCAGTCGATTTCGACTTCGCATCTTGGTTCGTGCCAACATCCGATCCTTGGAATCTCTTACATATATTACTAAGTTGACCTACTATTGGGTGGGGTCGAGTTGGATCATGCCGCTCGCCCAGTTGGCGTATCGGCATAGACATCATTTGCGCCCTATCGATCACGGAGGAATTCCATGAGCACATCGGAGATCACGGAAGCCGAACCCGAGGTTTACAGCTTCCTCGAGGACGACATTCAGCGGGCCCGGGACCTGGTCGGCATTTACCACGCCGTCACCCAGCGCGAGCAGTTCAGCCGGGTCACGCCGGACGTGGTGCGCAACTTCGCCCGCAGTTACGGAGACGACAATCCGTTGTTCGTCGATGAAGAATATGGACGTGACACACGCTGGGGTGGCCAGATTGCACCGCCGATGATCAACATCGGACTGCGCAAGGAACTGCTCGCAGATCGTGTCCCGCGCGAACAGCGTCGCCCGGCCTTCCGTGGTATCCACGTGTTTGTCTCCGGCAGCACAACCGACTGGTACCGACCTGTGTACGACGGTGACACCGTCTACTCGTTCCACGGCTTCGAGAAGGTTGAGCTCAAAGAGTCCGAATTCGCGGGCCGATCGCTACTCGTCACGCGTATTCACGTGCAGTTCAACCAGCGCGCAGAGGTCGTGCAGGCGCAGCGCGTGCTTACGATCCACACGGAGCGGCACGAGTCGAAGAAGCGAAAGAAGTATGACGCAATCGAGCCTGCGACATACACGCCCGAGGACATTGCGAAGATCGACGAGATCTACGCGGCCGAGAAGCCGCGAGGTGCAGAGCCTCGATACTGGGACGACGTACAGGTCGGCGAGAGCCTCGACCAGATGGCAAAGGGCCCGTTGACAGCTACCGACATGATGGTTTTCCATTCCGGTGGTTACGGTTTCGCGCCTTATACGCCGTCGGCCTCGCGCCTGACATACAAGAATCGGCAGCGCATCGCCCCGTTCTACATTCCCAACGAACAGGGCGTTCCGGATGTGGCGCAACGCATCCATTGGGATAGTGAGTACGCCCGCTCCATCGGCCTTCCGGCTGCATACGACTATGGAATGATGCGTGACTGCTGGCTGACGCACGTCCTGACCGACTGGATCGGTGACGGAGGCTGGATCGAGACGATGTCCAGTCAGATGCGTAAGTTCAACTACCTCGGTGATACCCACATCTTCACTGGAGAGGTTGTGGGGAAGAGAATAGAAGGCGACCGACACCTGATCGACATCGAACTCCGGGGAACAAGTCAGCGCGGCGAGGTGACCTGTCCGGCTACAGCGACGGTGTCGCTGCCGAGTCGGGAGTCCGACCTTGCCGTTCTCCCGACCGCGCCGGCGGAGTGGGAGCGGATTGCCGCGCAGATGCTCAAGCGCAACGGTGAGTTGCGTGCGCAGGCACGTTCTGGCTCGAAGGCTTGAGCAACCGCGCCGATCCGCTCACGTGCCGGCGAGTCGGGTAGCTCGGTGGCTGAGAAATTTCGTTACGGTGTGTCCCTAACTTCAGGAGGACCTGTGGACTTGAGCAGTTTGACGACGGTGATCGCAGAGCAGAACGATCATGTTCTGACGATTACGTTGAACCGCCCCGATCGGATGAATTCGTTCACCAATGTCATGCGGAGCGAGTTCCGTTCGCTGTGGCACTACGCGGCGGAGACGGACGACGTCCATGTTGTGGTCCTGCGGGCAAACGGGGACCGCGCATTCAGCACCGGGATGGACGTCAAGGAAGGGACGTACGTCGCCGAGAACGTATTCACCCGCCGAGACCCGGGCGCTGACCTGTCACCGAAGCAGAACGGGTGCTGGAAGCCGTTGGTCTGTGCGGTGCATGGCATGGTCGCGGGCGGTGCGCTGTACTGGATCAATGAGGCGGACATCATCATTGCAAGTGATGATGCGCAATTCTTCGACCCGCACGTTTCTTACGGCCTGGTCGCGGCGCTCGAGCCGATCGGGTTGGCGCACCGCATCCCGATCGGGGAGGTGCTGCGCATGGTTCTGCTCGGTCTCGACGAGCGGATGTCCGCGGAGCGTGCCCGCGAGATCGGACTGGTCAGTGAGATCGTGTCGCGCGGTGATCTGTGGGACCGCGCGCAGGATCTTGCCGGCCGGATCGCGGCCAAGCCGGCGGCCGCGATCCAGGGAAGTATTCGTGCGATCTGGGAGTCGAAGGACTCGACTCGTTCGCACGCACTCGCCACGGCGATGTCGTACACATCGTTGGGCAATCCGATCGGCAAGGCTCAGGTCAGCCGATCAGAGGTGCCTACGCGAAAGTACGAGGTTCGATGACCGCCGCGTTGGCGCACTGCGCCGGCACAAAGCGCAAAGGGAGCTGAGATGGACTACGGCATGACTGCCGAACTCGAGGATTTCCGCGCCGAGGTGCGGGCATTCGTGAAGGCCAACGCGCCTGCGATCGCGCCCAAGGCGGGGGTGCGCACGGCAGAGGATGCGGAAGAGCTTGCGTTACTGAAGGACTGGACACGAAAGCTCTTCGATGCTGGATACGTGGGTGAGTCGTGGCCGGAACGTTTCGGGGGGCAAGGTAATCCGGAATCGATGGAACGCGAGGTGATTGTGGGGGAAGAGTTGGCTCGCGGCCGCACCCCCGCCGCGGTTCAGGGGGCCTCCAAACTTGTCTCGAACGCACTGCTCGACTATGGAACCGAGGAACAGCGAAAGGCGTTCCTGCCCGGCATTCGTTCCGGTGAGCTGATCTTCTGTCAACTTTTCAGCGAGCCGAGTTCCGGTAGCGACCTGGCTTCACTGCGTACGAAGGCGATACGTACCGACGACGGCGGGTTCCGGATCAGCGGACAGAAGGTCTGGACGACCAACGGTCAGTGGGCTGATTACGGCTATCTGCTGGCGCGTACGGATCCGGAAGCGTCGAAGCATCGGGGGATCAGTGCTTTCATCATTGATATGCGATTGCCGGGCGTGGAGGTGCGCCCCCTCCGCGAGATGACTGGCACTTCGGACTTCAATGAGGTGTTTCTCGACAATGTCGAGGTAGGTCCCGATGCTCTGATCGGTGATCTGAACCAGGGTTGGGTGATTGCCAATTCCAGTCTTGGACATGAACGCAGCGCAGTCGCAGCCAGCGCAGCCCGGCTGCAGCAGAATGTTTCCGCTCTCGTCGATCTCGCCAAGAAGGTGACGAGGAACGGACGTCCCGCTATCGAAGACGGCGCCGTACTGGACAAGCTCGGTCAGTTGACTGCGTCGGTCGAAGCGCTCTCGGCGATGGTGTACGCCAACGTAAGTCGGTGGTCACGGAAGACAGAACGGGTCTTCGACGGCCCGATGGCAAAACTGTTCTTCAGCGAATTGGGAGTCGAGATCGCGCGATTCGCGCTCGAGCTCAGTGGTGAGGCCGGCGTTCTTGTCGAGCGCGACCCGAATGCAATCGATTGTGGGCGTTGGCAAGACGAATTCCTGTATGCCCGCGCTTATACGATCGCGGGCGGAAGTTCCGAGATCATGCGCAACATTATCGCGGAACGTGGATTGTCAATGCCGCGCTGACGCAGGGATTTACATAGCCGGCGCCGCCGATTTCAGGATGTGCATCGCTCCGGCAAGGGGAGACTCGTGATATTCGAGTCTCCCCTTTTTTTGTTCGGAGCCATCACCGAAGAAATAAAAGAATTGACCTAGTTAACTATGTGATCTATCTTATAGTTACACGCGTTCTATCGGCGCGATCGGATGCCGGGTGGCGCCTTATGGGCGGGCCGGGGGAGCAATGGCTTCCTCGTCGGCAGAACTGGAGGCAGTCAATGGCGGGAATCAGAGACGGGTTGGGTGCTCTGTGGTTGGCACCCGATGGCGCGAACATGATCCAGCAGGATGGTCGATGGGTCACATGGGGTGAGGTTCGCGTCCTCGCTGAACGTATCGACGAGCAACTCAGCCGGGTGGGATGCGACGAGGGTTCTCGTGTCGGCGTTGTTCTGGGAAACAGGATGGAGTCCGTCGCGGCCCTCGTGGCCATCCTCGGCAAAGGGCGAACAATCGTCACGCTGAACCCGATGCAGCCGGCTGCACGTCTGTCATCGGACCTGGTGAGTTCCAAACCGCAGGTCGTTCTCGGCCCCTCGAGTGCCTGGAAGGAGACTGAATTCTTTTCGGCTGCTGAGGATTCGGGAATTGTGGGCTTCGCTGTAGATGGCGTCGAGCTCCGACAATGCAGTGGCGGATCCTCGGCAACGATCGAAGCCCTGCACACCGAGGAGCATCCGGTGGCGGTGGAAATGTTCACCTCTGGAACAACAGGACCTCCGAAACGGGTCCCGCTGACATGGCGCCAGCTCGATTCCGCGATGTCAGCGGTGCACGGCCATACCGGTGCGGCCGGCCCTGAACGCGACCCGCTCACCGGACGGGTGTCATTGGTGTTCTTGGCGATGGTTCACATCGGCGGCCTGTGGGCAGTTCTGCAGGCGCTCACCGAAGCTCGACCCTTTGTCCTACTCTCGCGATTCACCGTAGACGGGTGGGTTACCGCGGTATCCGAGCATCAACTGCGGGTCGCCAGCTTGCCCCCGGCGGCAATGCGATCGGTACTCAGTGCCGATATCCCGGCAGAGAAGCTGTCGAGCTTGCGTGCGGTGACGGCAGGCACGACCTACGTCGGCCCGGATCTGGCCGAGGAGTTCACGCACCGGTACGGCGTGCCCGTATTGATCATGTACGGTGCCACCGAGTTTTCCGGTGCCATCGCCGGATGGACCAAGCCGCTGCATACCGAATGGTGGGCGCGCAAGCGTGGCAGCGTCGGGCGGCCGTTTCCGGGCGTGCATCTGCAGACTGTCGACGACAACGGAGAGGTCCTGCCGGTCAACGAGACCGGAAAGCTCGAAGTGCGGGCGGGTCAGACCGGTAAAGGTGCGAACGGTTGGCTGCGTACCAGCGATCTCGCGCACATCGACGAGGACGGATTCCTGTATATCGACGGTCGAGCTGACGACGCAATTGTCCGGGGCGGCTTCAAAGTTCACCCGGAGGTCGTTTCGAACGCCTTGCGTGCGCATCCGTCGATCCTCGACGCGAGTGTGTACGGGAAAGCTGACGATCGGCTAGGACAGGTGCCGGTCGCTGTTGTCGAGCTTGTGGACGGTGCGATTCCTTTGGTCGAGGACGAAGTGAAGACATTCCTCCGTGGCCAGTTGACCGGTTACGAGGTGCCCGTCGATATCCACACCGTCGACGAACTTCCGCGGGGAGTATCACTCAAGATCGATCGTCGCCGACTGCTGGAGTTGGTGGCAGATCTCGAAGCTGCCCGAGTTTGACGCAGGCGATCGTTAAACGCCTTTTCGAATCGCTCGTGGTACCACTCAAACGAATTCGGGCTGCTGCCCGGTAATGCAAGGAGTACAACATGACTGCAGTCATCGTAGAAGCAGTGCGCACCCCGGTCGGCCGACGCAACGGCGGATTGTCGAGCGTTCATCCGGCCGATCTGTCGGCCGTAGTTCTCAATGCGTTGGTCGAGCGCGCCGGTATCGACCCTTCAATTGTCGAGGATGTCATCTGGGGTTGCGTCCAGCAGGTCGGAGACCAGGCCAACGACGTTGCTCGCAATGCGGTGCTGGCCGCCGGCTGGCCTGAATCCGTTCCGGGGGTGACGGTCGACCGTCAGTGCGGTTCGTCGCAGCAGGCGCTCAACTTTGCCGTCGCCAGTGTTGCAGCGGGACACTACGACGTTGTCGTTGCCGGTGGTGTCGAGTCGATGTCCCGAGTGCCGATGGGGTCCGCGGGAACCTTCGAGGGGAGCCCGTACAGCCCGGCTTACATGGAGCGCTACAACGGAGTCAAGCCGAACCAGGGCGTTGGTGCAGAGGCGATCGCGGAGAAGTGGGGTCTGACGCGAAATGACCTGGACACGTTCGCAGTGCAGTCACATGAACGTGCAGCAGCTGCTCAGGATGCAGGGCTGTTCGACCACCAGATCGTTTCGGTGACGACGCCGGACGGCACCGTGGTCTCGCGAGATGAGGGAATCCGTCGCGGCTCTTCTGTCGAATCACTCGGAAAGCTCAAGACGGTCTTCAAGGAAGACGGTGTCATCCATGCGGGTAACGCGTCACAGATCTCGGACGGCGCGTCGGCGCTGCTGATCATGAGCGAAGAGGCCGCTGCGCGGTACGGGGTGACTCCGATAGCGAAGATTCACTCGGTCGCTGTTGTCGGAGACGACCCGATCATCATGCTCACAGCTCCGATCCCGGCCACGAAGAAGGTGCTCGAGAAAGCTGGTCTGACTGTCGACGATATCGGTGTCTTCGAAGTCAACGAAGCTTTCGCGAGCGTGCCACTTGCGTGGCTGGCAGAGGTCGGAGCGGACCCCGCGCGGGTCAACCCCAACGGAGGTGCAATTGCTCTCGGGCATCCCCTCGGCGGATCGGGCGGACGGATTCTGACGGACATGCTGCATCACATGCTTCGCAACAACATCCAATACGGCTTGCAGACGATGTGCGAGGGCGGCGGACAAGCCAACGCCACCATTCTCGAGCTCGTGAACGCGCGCTGAAACCCGATCCAGCACAAGGAGGAGACAACAATGAGCGAAACGAACGAACCCGCGGTTCTCGTAGAGCGAGTGGGCAATGTCATGGTGATTACGATCAACCGTCCGTCAGCACGTAACGCGGTGAACTCCGCAGTAAGTGCGGGCGTCGGCGGAGCATTGGACGAAGCTGCCGCGGACCCCGATGTGCGTGCGATTGTTCTGACAGGAGCAGGGGAGAAGTCCTTCTGTGCGGGTGCTGACCTCAAGGCTATTTCGAGAGGTGAATCGGTGTACGCGCCGAATAATCGGGAATGGGGATTTGCCGGTTTCGTCAACAAGTACACCGACAAGCCCACGATTGCCGCGGTTAACGGAACGGCACTGGGCGGTGGCACGGAGTTGGCGATGTCCGCGGATCTCATCGTTGCGGCCGAAAATGCAACCTTCGGTTTGCCCGAGGTCAAGCGTGGGCTTATTGCAGGCGCTGGTGGTGTCTTCAGGTTGCCTGAACAGATGCCGCAGCGACTGGCAATGGAAATGATCTTTACCGGCGATCCGATCAGTGCCGCCCGCGCACTCGAGGTCGGTCTGATCAACCAGGTTGTGCCCGAGGGGCAGGTTGTCAGTGCGGCTGTCGAACTGGCACAGCGGATTGCGGTCAACGCGCCGTTGTCGGTGCAAGCCAGTAAGCGCGTCGCTTACGGTGTCGTGGACTCGATCCGCGTCGAGGAGGCTGACCGGTGGGTTTTGTCGGCCGCCGAGTGGGATCAGCTCGCAACTAGTGAGGACTCCAAGGAGGGGCCTCGCGCGTTTGCGGAAAAGCGCGAGCCGGTCTGGAAAGCACGCTGAACCGAGTTCTCTGATTATTCCGAAACGACCCGGGGTTGCACTTACTCAAATGCAATCCGGGTCGTTTTGTGTTGGCCTGCTGCTTCGTAGTCTTGGTTCGGCTCAGACGTTGACGAGGCGGCGACGGTGGTAGCTCACCGAACCGTCGAGTAGCTCGTCGACTTTGATTCGGCGGATGAGTAGATGCAGGTCGTGCTCCCAGGTGAATCCGATTCCGCCGTGCACTTGCAGCGCCGTCTGAGCGGCGGAGCTGGTTCCCTCACCGGTGAACGCTGCGGCCGCCGCGACGGCCCGAGCGCGGACACCGGGGTCGTCCCCGTCGAGAGCCACAGCCGCGGCCCACAATGCCGCGCGCGATGCCTCGATTGACAGGGCCATATTTGCGCAATGGTGTTTAACGGACTGGAAGCTTCCGATCGGTTGCCCGAACTGCGTGCGTTGCCCTGCGTATTCGACCGTGAGGGCGAGGAGTGCTTCTGCGGCGCCGAGCGCGTCGACGGCTCGGAAGGTTGCCAACTGATCACGAACGAAACCCACTGTGCCGCTGGATAGCAGCGTCCACTCGCCGGCTTCGAAGGTGAGATCAATCTCGGCTACCGCCCATGACCGCGTTACATCCAGAGTTTCGAGGACACGCGTGCTGACGGCTGCGATGTCCACTACTGCGGCGACCTCGGCGCCGTCGATAGTGGATGTGACGAGAAGGAGTCGGTGGGCGTCTATCAGGCCCGTTATCGGAGCCGTAGTTCCCTGTACTCGAAGTGATGTCCCTTCGACTGTGGCATGCAGCGCGGAGTTTTCGGGTGAGCTGAGCGCCGGCACGACCAAGGACGCCCCGTCAGTGGTCTCGTCGAGGGCCTGGTGGCCGATTTGTTCGAGTAAGCGGGCCGCCGCAGCCAACTCGGCCACGGGTACGGGGCTTCCTGCGCGGCCGTGCTCCTCTGCCAGCACCAGCAGATCGACGTGCGTGCCACCCATCTCTGTGGTGAGAAGACCGATCAGACCCGACTCGGCAAGACGGCGAAGGCGTGCCGGCGAAACTCGCGCCGGAGCATCGTCTATCAACGGGCGGCGTTCCATGAGGGGTGAGTTCTTCACCAACCAGGCCCGTTCGGCCTCCGCTAGGGCTACCTGCTCGTCACTCAGCGCGAAGTCCATGGCTCTCCTCTATAAGTCGTATTTCTTGACATAGTTAACCATGTCATCTACCTTTTCGGTAGTGACGCCAAGGAGTGCGTCTGCATCGAGAGTCCACCTCCCTCCTTCCTTGTCTGGTCTGGCGTCGAGTGGTCGTCGCTGCATCCGTGTGGCTCGCTCAGGATAGTGTGCACCACTTATTCGGCGGTCGCGCTAAGCGGCCTGAAACCTCCTCGGAAAATCAAACGTCACACTTTGGCGTAGTTGTCTCTGCGTCTTCACGTTATCCAGATAACTTAGTTATGTAAGAAGAGATGGGAGTGCGACGGTGGAATTCCTGCGTGTCGAACGTCGCGACGGTGTCGTAACGGTTGTGATGTCGCGTCCGGAGAAGAAGAACGCGGCGAATTTGGAGATGTGGCGCGAACTGGCCGAGACGTTCACCAGTGTCGAGCATTCACATACCGACCGCGTGTTGGTGCTGACGGGAGACGGCGGCGACTTTTGTTCCGGCGCCGATCTGGCAAGTGTGAACGGTGATCCTCTCGACTTCATGTCCGATGCGAGTGATGCGGCACGCGCGTTGCACGCGTTGACAATTCCGACGATCGCCAAGGTGGACGGTGTTGCCGTCGGCGCGGGGTGGAACCTCGCGCTGGGCTGTGATCTGGTGGTTGCCAGCGATCGAGCTCGGTTCTCGCAGATCTTCGTTCGTCGTGCGCTCTCCGTTGACATGGGCGGTTCCTGGTTACTCCCAAGGTTGGTCGGAATTCAGAAGGCGAAGGAAATCGCTTTTTTCGGTGACATGTATTCCGCGGCGGAGGCAGCAGAAATGGGTTTGGTCACGCGGCTGGTGCCGGTAGCCGACCTCGACGCAACTGTGGACGAGATGGCCGAGCGGCTCGCTGCGGGACCCGCGCGTGCGCTCTCCCTGACAAAACAGCTTCTCGATGCGTCTGCAGACGGGGGGAGTCTGGAGTCTGCACTGAGGTTGGAAGCACAGGCTCAGGGCAACAACATCACGGGTGGCGATGCGGCTGAAGCGAAGGCGGCGTTCCTCGGGAAGCGGGCGCCGGTATTCCGCTGAGACTGTTCGAGGGTTATCCGATGCCGCCCCAACATCTTTCATGAAGCAGGTCAACTAGCGTGACCGTGCGTCGCGCAGATCGTCACGACAGCGAGGCGTGTTCTAGTACGGGCGGTCGCCGGAGATAGTGACTCGATGCATTTCGCGAACGCCTTCGCCGGTGTCGTGGCACGCGTAGTGCTGAGTGGTGCGGTTGTCCCAGAACGCGACTGATCCCTCTCTCCAACTGAACCGGCACTGGTACTCAGGCTTTGTCGCCTGCCGGTACAGGAATTGGAGGAGAGAGTCGCTCTCGCGAAGGTCCATGCCGACGATTCGGGTCGTGAAAATTTCGTTGACGTAGAGCAAAGGTGCTCCGGTGTCCGGATTGGTTCGCACAACCGGATGCTCGACGGGCGGAAAGCGTTTGGCCATAGCTGCGCGATCTTCTGGCGCCAGTCCTGGTCCGAAGGCTCGGTCGAAGTCGTGGATTGCGCGTAGTGGCCGCAGTGCTCCCTGCATCTGGGGGCTCAGACCCGCGAATGCTGCTTCCATGTCTGCCCATAGGGTGTCACCGCCGACGGGGGGAATTTCGACGGCGCGCAAGATCGAGCCGAATGACGGATGCTCACGCCAACTGACGTCGGAGTGCCAATAGTCCTCGCCGTACGGGAAATTCGCGCGTGCAGTAGCGACATCCGGTGCCCTCCGGAGCGTCATCAACTCGGATCGATCGGCAGTGGCCACGGGATGTGCTTCGAGCGTGCCGAACAGGCGACCGAAGTCGAGGTGCTTGTCAGGGGTCATGCGTGTCTGATCGCGAAAAAAGAGAACCTTGAATTCGACCAGCGCTTTCCTTAGTTCGGCGACTATTTCTGGACGGAGGGTTCCGTCGAGTTCGACGCCGTGAACTTCTGCGCCGATGCGGCTGCTGAGAGGGCGAACATGGATCATGAGGCCTCGTTTCCGGGTTGAGTGGAGACGGCGCATGCATTCGATTTGTCGAATACGAACGTAGGATTGCGTTGCAATCAAACAACTGTTTTAAACTAAATCACATGCCTCACTGCAGGGTCAATGGTTGAGAGGGGGAGCGTGAGAGAATCAGAACTATGCGCGAGGCGTCACAGTTGTCGGTCCGTGAACGAAACCCCGTCGAGTTATTGCAGGTAGCGGAGCAGCTCTTTGCTGTCCACGGGATCGACGGTGTATCCCTACGGCAAATCGGCAGTGCGGCGGGCCATCGCAATCCCGCAGTTGTGCAATACCACTTCGGGTCGAAAACGGCTCTGCTGCAGGCGATCCTCGAGTATCGACTGCCCCCGATCAACGCCGCACGACTCGAGTTTCTCGACCGGATGCGCAGCGAGGGACGTCAGGATGAATTACGTGCCCTCGTCGAGTCCATGGTGCGACCTCTGGTTGACCTCGATCCGCACACCAACCACTACGTGGCATTTCTTGCTCGACTGATGTCCGACCCGGAGAAACGCGCCGGTGCATATGCCACCACGATCGACCATGTGGTGAGCGCGCAAATTGCGGCTGAGGGGATCAAGGCAGCGCTCACTGAACTGTCCGAACCGCTGCGCCGGCATCGGCACTCGATGGCTGTCGAGCTGATGATGCACACGATTGCGAATCGTCAATCTCGGATGGTTGCGGGCGAAGACCAGGAACTGACCCGCGAAGAGTTCGAGACCGACCTCGTCGATGCGATGGTCGGATTGCTCACGGCGCCGCCCACATTTGTCGAGGGCCGCTAGGAAGCTGACTACTCGAGTCACGATTGAGGAGTGCGTTACGAACTGCTCGTATTGGGTGGCGATGCGGCCGACGTCACGCGATCGCTTCCACTTCCCGAGTATTCCGCGAGGGCCATTTCACGTTCGGCGCCAAGCTTCTCCGAGTGTCGTGGAACATTGACGGTATCCAAGTCGTTTGATGCTGTGTCCAACACGATGTCGGAGAGTTGCTGGATACCTGTTTTGGTTCCGAGGACGGCATTGGGCATGAAAATGGTACAGATCAGGGCGATGACGGCGAACGGAACGGAATAGAGAAATACCTCTCCGACGCCTTGGCCGTATGCAGACTCGACAGTGTTGCGCACCTGATCGGACAAGGCCGGGAGGTTCGGGAGATTACCGTCCGTTAGTCCGCTTGCCGATCGCGCGATGCCTGCTTGCTGTAGGCCCTGCTCGATCTCGGTATCGACTCGAGTGGAGAGGACAGCACCGAACACTGTCACGGCCAGGACACCGCCCAGGCTACGGAAGAACGTGGTGGCGGAGCTGGCAGCGCCGATCTCGAGTACGCTTGCGGAATTTTGTACGACGAGAGTCAGGTTCTGCATCAGCATGCCGAGGCCGAGACCGACCAGTGGTGTGGCCAGGAAAATCACGGTAAAAGGAGTGTCGACTCGCAGGGTCGAGAGCAGGAAAACGCCGACGGTGAGGAGGGAAGCGCCTGTGATCAACCATCGCTTCCACTTACCTGTCCTGCTGATGAGAGCGCCGACGACGGTGGAGGCGATGAGGTTGCAAGCAACTTGCGGCAAGGTGATCAGACCCGCTCCTGTGGCTGTGGCACCACGACTGAGCTGCATGTACTGGCTGAGGAAGATCGAGACGCTGTAAATGACGATGCCGACGGACACGCTGGCCACGACCGCCAACGTGAAGGTCCGTTGCCGGAACATGTGCAGGGGGAGGACGGGGTTCTTCACTTTGCTCTCGACGATCAGGGTTACGACGATCAGCACTACTGCACCGACACCCAGACACCACGACAGCAAGGATTCCCACGCGAATTGCTTGCCGCCCAGCGAGAGCCAGATGAGAAGCGTCGAGATCGCGGCAATGAGCAGAATCGACCCGGCATAGTCGATATTGGTGGCGCCCCTACGTGTCGGCACAATGAGCTTCAACTGGATGACGATCATCGCGATCACTGCAACGGGAATAACGAGGTAGAAGTTCCAGCGCCAGCCGACTGTGTCGGTGACAAAGCCGCCGAGGAGTGGGCCGCCGGCTGTGCCGGTTACGACGACAGCACCGAGGACGCCCATGTACTTTCCACGCTCGCGAGGGCTGATGATGTCAGCGATCGCGACTTGGGAGAGTGCCATCAGTCCGCCGGTTCCGACTCCCTGTATCAACCGCGCTCCGATCATCAGCGTGGGCTCGTGTGCAAATCCGGCGGCGAGTGAACCGGCGATGAAGATAGCGAGTGCGATTTGCAACAGACGTCTGCGATTGAAGAGGTCGGCCAGTTTGCCCCAGATCGGGGTGCTCACCGTGGTCGTGAGCAGGGCTCCGGTGACAATCCAGGTGAGCGTCGATTGATCACCGTGAAGATCGGACACGATACGCGGGAGAGAAGTGTTGACCACCGAGGTCGACAAGATGCCAACCAGCATTCCAATGAGGATGCCGGCGAATGCTTCGTTCACTTGGCGTCGGGACATCGTCGGCGATGAGCCGTTCTCGGCCGTCGTTTCGGTCATGGGATTCCTCGAGAGCTGTGCGATCCGAAAAGTATGTGACGAAAGTCAAACATATATAGTTGATTTAAGCAACTAAAATCGACGGAAGATGTGCAGTGTGTGTCGTGGCAAGATCTATGCTGATCCTGTGAGTTCGACACAACGTGAAGCCGATATCCGCTCGATTCAAGCGGGGATCAGTCAGCTCGTGCGGGGTTCGAGGAAGGCGTTGATCACAAATGTGGCTCTGATAGCGCCCGAGATGGCGCCGGCCGCTTTTGTCATCATGACGCAAATTGCGGACACGTTTCCGGCATCGCCGGCAGCACTGATTGCCGCCACAGGATTGGACAGAAGTGTGGTGAGTCGACATCTCACGGCTCTCACCAGGGACGGCTATCTGGTCTCTGAGCCTGATCCCCATGACGGCCGCGTGGCTTTGTTCTCCCCGACGCCCGATGCCGCGGAGAAGTTCAGTGCGGTCAGTAAGGCGAGGCACGGCTGGACAGCAGACGTGGTATCGGATTGGACGCAGCAGGATGTGTCGGTGTTCGTCTTGTTGCTGGATAGGTTCAATCAATCTGCCTACGGAAATTGAGGACTGTAGCGACCAATGAAAGCAACTGGGCAAGACGAGTATTCGTGGTGTTCGTAATCCGCGGAATCGAAATCGGTGCGCTGTTTCCTCGCATGCCGATTTCGATTCCGTTCTGATCTCGGACTAGACCGGGCCCATACGAATCGCGCCGTCGATTCGGATGGTCTCGCCGTTGATCATGGCGTTGTCGACGATCGCCAGCGCGAGCTTGGCGTACTCCGTCGGAGCGCCCAAACGGGACGGATGGGGGACCTGGGAGGCGAGCGACTCCCTCACTTTGTCGGACAGGCCGCCGAGGATCGGCGTCTCGAAGGTACCGGGCGCGATCGTAACGACGCGTACGAACTTGCGTGCCAGATCGCGAGCCGCGACGATGGTCAGCCCCGCAACGCCGGCCTTGGAAGACGAGTAGGCGGCCTGGCCGATCTGTCCTTCGAAGGCAGCCACGGATGCGGTCATGATGATGATGCCGCGCTCTCCGTCGACCACGTCGTTCTTGACCATGCGGGCAGCGGCCAGTCGCAATACATTGAACGTTCCGACGAGATTTGTACTGATGACATCTTGATAGAGCTCCAGGCTCCCTGGTGTGCCGTCTTTTTCGACCACGCGCAGTTTTCCGCCGCGTCCAGCGCAGTGCACGACTGCCCGCAACGGGGCTTCGCTCTCCGCCTCGGCGAGGGCGGCGTCGACAGCCTCGGGATCACGGACGTCGGCCGGCATGAATGTAGCCAGGTCGCCTAGTTCCTTGGCTACTACTTCGCCGTTCGAGGATGGCAGATCGATGATTACCGTCGGGACGCCGCGGGCTAGGAAAGCCTCTGCGGTCGCCCGCCCGAGGCCGGAAGCGCCGCCGGTAACTGCAGCAGACGCGTTGGTGAGGTCCATGAGGTGTGCCTTTCGATGAGGTGAGTGCGGAATTGGTCGTTTCGAACGAGCCGGGAGGTCCACCCTTGTTTATAACTTAGTTATAGAGGTAATATTTGTCTATTAAACCGGCAGTTCGAGGAGTGATGTGCTGTCGATCAGACGGATGGAGTGGTAGTGAATTCGATCGACACGGGACTGCTGATCCTGCGGGTCTGCTTGGGCCTGACCATGGCCGCGCACGGATACGGGAAACTCTTCCGAGGTGGCCGAATCCCAGGCACTGCACGATGGTTCGAGAGCATCGGCATGCGACCGGGACTGGTGCACGCGTGGTTGGCTGCTGCCACCGAAGTTGCTGCGGGCATCTCTCTTGCGTTGGGCCTGCTCACTCCGTTCGCTGCTGCGGGCTTTGTCGCCCTGATGTTTGTCGCGGCGTGGACTGTGCACCGCGACAAGGGATTCTTCATCGCCGGAGACGGGTGGGAGTACAACATGGTGCTCGCAGTGGGTGCTGTCGTCGTCGCGATCACCGGACCCGGAACGGCAAGCCTCAATAGCCAGTTCTTCGGTGGCGAGTTGTTCGCCGGCTGGGCAGGCGGTCTCACGGCGGCGGTCGGCGGCCTAGTGGCGGCGGGAATTCTGCTCGGAAGTGCCTATCGCCCCGAAGTTGTTGCCGCGGAACCTGCTCGAGGTTGACCGTGAAAACTGTTGAAGGTCAACATGTTAACTGGATCAGTAGTGTCCGGAGTCGCGTGTGACCGGCCGGGGGTTGGTCAATCTCCGGGACGTCGGCGGTTTGCCGCTCCTAGGCAAGGGCGCGACCGCGCACGGCATCCTGTATCGCGGAGACGCTCCTTACCCCGGCGATTCCGTGATTCCCGAAATTGCATTGTGGCCACCCAAGAGCGTCATTGATCTGCGAGGTGCAAGGGAACGTGCTCGGTTCGCCTATGAATGGCCGGTAGGAACCAGCGTGCATCACGTACCGCTTTCTGCCGCTGCGGCCCCCGACGCTCAGCCGAGCGATCTGCCAGTCGTCTACGCGCGCATGATCGACCGCGGCAGTTCCTGGGTGGGTGAACTTCTTGATCTGGTTACCCAGCCAGAGGGCCCAGTTTTGTTGCACTGCACGGCCGGTAAGGACCGTACCGGTGTTGCGGTAGCGGTATTGCTTCTTGCTGCAGGCGTGCGGCCCGAGGCCGTCGTCGATGACTACGCGCGTACCGAGCGGACTCTGCCTGACCTCATGGCTCGATGGTTCGACGTCGGTGTGCGCACCGCGAAGTCGCCGCCGCTTCCGGAGCAGTACATGCACGCGCCGTCCTCGGCGATCGAACCGATCGTCGAACGAATCACCGCAACGCGTGGGGGACCGGCGCAGTGGATGCTCGATCACGGTGCGGATCCTGTCCTGCTCGACATGTGGCGAACTCGACTGCACGGAGTCCCGGTGCCGGCGCTCATCCAACGGGCGGATGGAGCGTGAAGGGTTTGTCGGGTTCGATGTGCACGGCTGAGGTCATCAGTGATCTTAGCGAATTGTGGTACCGAGAGGGTTTTCACACACACCGAAGTTGGGTCGACGTTCTACCCGAGAAATGTGCGGAGAATGCGCTTACCCGAATCGTGTACGTCGGGGCCGACGGCGCGCAGAGCGAGACCACGGTTGGTGAGATCTACTCTGCTGCAGAAGATGTTGCTTCGGCCCTGCGAGGGTACGGCATCGGTTCGGGTGACTCGGTGGCAGTTCAGCTGCCCAGTTGTTTCGAGGCATCGGTAGCCTACGTCGCCGTACTTCTGGCAGGCGCGGTACTGGTTCCGATTGTGCATGTGTACGGCCCGAACGAGGTGCAGTTCATTCTCGAGCAATCAGAGGCGAAGCTGTTCATCCAGCCGAACCAATGGCGCTCGATCAACTACGGTGATCGGGTCGGGGATTATCGGGATATCGTCACCCTCGAACGAATTGTCGTGGTTGGTGACGACGGCCCGGATGGTTGTCTCGCATGGTCGGATTTGAGCACGCATGCGACATACACAGCTCCCGCAGTAGATGCGGACGACATTGCGCTGCTTATCTATACCTCCGGGACCACAGCGGCCCCGAAGGGTGTTCAGCACAGCCATAATTCGCTGCTTTCGGAGGTCAGGTCTGCTTCCCGCTATCTCCGCGGCCGCGACGATTCGGTGCAACTCGTATCCTTTCCGCCCGGACACATTGCCGGCGTCTCCAGTGTGCTGCGCCCTCTTGTACACGGATGGAACGCGGTGTACATGCAGATGTGGGATCCGGAACTTGCTGTCGAACTGATCTCGTCCCATCGGGTGACTGCGACAGGTGGGACCCCATTTCACCTTGCCGGGATCCTCGACGTAGACGGTGTTGCCGACAAGCTGACGACGTTGTCCGACTTCCTCATTGGTGCATCCACGGTGCCGGAGGATCTCGTGCGTCGGGCGCAGAGAGTCGGTATTGCAACTTTTCGTTGCTACGGATCCACTGAGCATCCGACGGCCACATCAGGGTGCGCCGACGATCCCGAGGATGCGCGTTTGGGAACAGACGGCGCACCGATGGACGGGGTACGTGTGCGTGTCGTCGATGAACTCGGCATCGATGTTCCGGTCGGGGGCGACGGCGAGATCATACTTCGAGGTCCGGACCAATTTGTCGGCTATCGCGACAGTAGCCTCAATGCCGAGGCA
This sequence comes from Rhodococcus sp. ACPA4, assembly GCF_002300185.1. Taxonomy (NCBI): domain Bacteria; kingdom Bacillati; phylum Actinomycetota; class Actinomycetes; order Mycobacteriales; family Nocardiaceae; genus Rhodococcus; species Rhodococcus sp. ACPA4. The sequence goes on along the minus strand of NZ_NSDY01000001.1, from coordinate 3,590,392 downwards.
TTCACAGAGGACGGGTGGATGCGGACCGGCGATCTCGGGCACCTGGATGTCGATGGTCGGCTGACGATCACCGATCGTATGAAGGATGTCGTCATCAGGGCTGGTGAGACGATGTCTTCCGGCCAGATCGAAGACGTGCTCGTCACGCACCCGGCGATCCGGGAGGGCGCGATCGTTGCAGCTGCGGACGAACGTTACGGCGAAGTGGTCGCGGCCGTTGTCGTACTTTCTCCGGGCATGAAACTTGAACTCGCCGGACTTCGTGAGCATTTCGCGGCGTCCGGGCTCGCCAGAGTGAAGACACCCGAGCGGCTTGTTGTCGTTGACGAGCTCCCTCGAACAGCGCTCGGCAAGATTCGTAAGGCGGAGCTCCGCTCCGCGCATTTCACCTGAGAATGGTCCGCGGAAGATGCTCTCGGAGTTCAGTCTTCAGATTCCGGGTATATTCCGGGCCCGGTTCTGCTGAGTGGAATGCGTCTATTGACATCGTGCCGAAACCTCAGAATCATGTTCCCAGAATGACAATCTCACTTTTGGATTGTCCGAAATCCGAAGGATCTTCCATGACAACGGAATCCGAACATACCGAACTCCTCGCCGATCTGAGCGTCCGAGCTGGCGATGCCAGTCACAGTTGGCAAACAAATCTCGAGGTTTCCAACGTGCGGCCACTGACCGGCGGAACATCGAGCCTGACCTTCATCGCCGACGTTTCGGGTGGGACAATCGACGAATCTGTCGTCCTCAAGGTTGCGCCTCCAGGACTGGCACCCGTTCGAAATCGAGACGTGCTACGTCAGGGACGTGTCATGCAGGCGTTGCAGGGTGCTGCCGGGGTGTCGACACCGGCAGTCTATTTCGAGGACGCGGGTGATCCTCCTTTCGTGGCAATGCAAATGGTCGCTGGAGAATGTGTGGAACCACTGCTCGATGCTCAACGTCCTCGAGACGGGGCGGCGCGTGCGCAAACACGCGAGAGGTACCTCTCCGCTACGCGGATGCTTGCTCATCTGCATTCGGTCAAGCCTTCCGATATTGGTCTGGGTGACGAGCCGGTGGTGTCGCTGGGCGATGAAATCGACAGGTGGACCAGAGCATTCGAGACAGTTTCGGATGATCTGAGCGGTGACTATCTGCGATGTGCAAAGGCATTGCATGCGACGATGCCAGTCCCGGCGGAACCCGTCGTCAACCACGGTGACTATCGATTGGGTAACACGCTCTGTGAGGGAGACCGTGTCACAGCGTTGATCGACTGGGAAATCTGGTCGGTCGGTGACCCGCGAATCGATCTCACCTGGCTCACCTACTTCACCGATGAGGCCGCCCACCCCGCGGCCTACTCAGAAAAGCCTTGCGGTACACCAACTGTCGACGAGGTTGTCCGGATCTACGAGCAGACCCTGGGTCGGCCAGTCGAGGACATCGAATGGTTTCACGCACTCACGCGGTACAAGGAAGCCGCCGCGACAGCACTATTGATCAAACGTGGACGCAAACGCGGAGCATTGAGCCCGGCATTCCAGAAGATGGAACCCGCACTGCCTGGCCTGCTGACAGAAGCACTCGCGCTGATCGGATATTGATCGCGGCAATCGAAGAACGAGAGCATACGTGATGTCCGAACCACTTCGCGATGTAGATAACGCACCGCCGGTGATCGCGGGTGGGAGTCAACTCCGTCGAGTGCCTAAGCCTGGTCGGCAGGCCTCGTACGACGGCGAGGTGAAGTTACTGATCCGGGCTACCCAGACTGTGATGTTGAGTAAGGGGTGTACCGATCAGCCCAAAATTGCCGAAATCGTCCGCGAGGCGGGAATGTCGAATCAGGCCTTCTACCGGCACTTCCGGAGTCGAGACGACATCATCGTCGCGCTCTACGAGCAGGGGCTCCTGAACATCCATGCCTACCTGAAGTATCGAGTATTCAAGCAATCCGGATTTCAAGGGCGTCTCGCCGCCTGGATCGACGGAGTCTTGGCGCAGATCGAAGATCCTGATCTCTCCGATGTCAGCCGGGTAATCATCTGGAACATGGGCCAGATCGCCAGAACTAAAAGCGAGATCAAGCCAGTCGGACTCAGCCGTATCCGGGATCTACTCTGCGACATCCTTATCGAGGGCAACGTCCCGGACCCCGAACGCACCGCCATGTTCATTCAGACCTTGGTAATGGGCCTGACGACAACATATCTCGAAGCCGATCACACCCCCATACAAGAAGAACGCGAGCATCTGCTGCAGTTTTGTCTCAAAGCCGTAACCGAACACTGAAGTTCGCCCGACCGTGCGTGTCGCTCGAGTGTGAACCCCGTACTAACAAAGGACTCATACGATGTGGAATTTCCAGACCGATCCTGAATTTCAGGCAAAGCTCGACTGGGCGGCGACATTCGTTCGCGAGGAGTGCGAGCCGCTGGACCTGCTCTTCCCTCACCTCGGTCAGCCGTACAACATGGAAAACAAGGCCGCACGGGCCATACTCGGCCCGTTACGAGACCGGGTCAAAGAACAGGGTCTGTGGGCGTGCCATCTCGGTCCGGAGCTCGGCGGGCAGGGTTACGGTCAGCTCAAGCTTGCGTTGCTGAATGAAGTTCTAGGTCGGTCCATGTGGGCTCCAACGGTTTTCGGTACCGCGGCACCGGACACCGGAAACGCCGAAATTCTCGCGATGTACGGAACCGATGCACAAAAGGCGAAGTATCTGCAGCCGCTGCTGGATGGCGACATCGTTTCATGCTTCTCGATGACCGAGCCGCAGGCAGGGTCTGATCCCAAGGAGTTCGTCTGCGCGGCACGCAAGGACGGTGACGAGTGGGTTATCAGCGGCGAGAAGTGGTTCTCGTCGAATGCGCGCTACGCGTCGTTCCTCATCGTCATGGCGGTGACGGACACCGAAGCGTCGCCGTATCGCCGGATGTCGATGTTCGTCGTGCCCGCGGAAACTCCGGGAATCGAGATCGTCCGCAACGTCTCCGTCATGGGTGATCGAGACGAACTCGACGAGGGAACGCACGCCTACATCCGTTACAACGACGTGCGCCTGCCGGCCGACGCGATCCTCGGTGGTCCCGGACAGGGCTTCGAAGTGGCTCAGTCTCGACTCGGCGGCGGCCGCGTCCATCACGCCATGCGCACCGTCGGCAAATGCCAGCGTGCCCTGGACATGATGGGCGAGCGAGTGCTCTCGCGTCGTACGCAAGGCGAGACCCTTGCGAAGAAGCAGATGGTGCAGCAGTTCATCGCCGATTCGGCGATCGAACTCGAGCAGTACCGACTGCTGGTGATCAAGACCGCATGGGTCATCGACAACGAACCACACGGTGCGGCACGCACTTACATCGCCATGTGCAAGGTCGCGATGGCGAAGATCTATCACGACATCATTCACCGCGCGATCCAGATTCACGGTTCACTGGGAGCCACGACTGAAACCCCGCTGCATATCTGGTGGAGCGGCGTCATCTCGATGGGCTTGGCGGACGGACCGACCGAAGTGCACAAGGTTGCCGTCGCACGCGGTGTACTCGCGAACTACGAGCCCACTGAAAACTTGTTCCCCAGCGAGCACATTCCCACCCGATTGGCCGAGGCAAAAATCAAGCATGCCGCTATTCTCGAGGAGCACGGAATCGCATGAGCAATCACTTTTCTCTCGAAGGTAAGGTCGCCCTCGTCACCGGTGGCAGTCGAGGACTGGGACGTCAAATGGTGTTGGCCTTCGCTGAAGCTGGCGCCGACGTCGTGATCACCAGCCGCAAAGCGGAAGCGTGCGCCGACGTCGCCAAAGAGGTAGAAGCCCTGGGCCGCAAGGCTCTTCCGGTGAGCTGTCACGTCGGTAAGTGGAACGAAATCGATGCACTGGTCAAGAAGGCCTACGAGGTGTTCGGGCGGATCGACGTCTTGGTCAACAACGCCGGTATGTCTCCACTCGCGCCGTCGTCGGCTGAAACCAGCGAGGAGCTTTTCGACAAGGTCATCGGCGTCAACTTCAAAGGCCCGTTCCATCTGTCATCGTTGGTCGGTGAGCGCATGGCAGCAGGCGACGGCGGATCGATTATCAACATCTCGTCTTCGGGAGCGCTCTTCCCGCAGCCGCGATTCGGCCCTTACGCCGGCGCGAAGGCGGCTCTGAACACGCTGACGGGAGTATTTGCACGCGAGTACGGACCCAAAGTGCGAGTCAATACGATCTCCGCGGGTCCGTTCTTGACCGACATCTCCAAGTCGTGGGCTGAAGAGAAGCGGCACACTACGCAGAGTGCGATCGGAAGGCCTGGAAACCCCGAAGAGATCATCACTACTGCCCTGTACCTTGCGAGTCCCGCATCCAGCTACACCACCTCGTCATTGATCCGCGTCGACGGCGGCTTGTACTGAACGGCAAAGGCGCGCGTTTACTGAACTCCGGTTCCAGTGAACGCGCGCCTTTCCAGTAGGTGCGCCGCTCAAATTCGTTTCGAATCAACAGATATGGAGTACGTAATGGGAAATCGAAATTTGACTGATCGACGTGTCATCATCACCGGGGGCGCTAGTGGAATGGGCGCCGCGTTAGTCAAAGCGTTCGGTGAATCGGGCGCAAAGGTAGTCTCCTTCGACGTCACAGCGGACGAGGGAGCGCGGATTGCCGCTGAGGCAGGCGCGGAGTTCATTCGGTGCGACGTCACCGACAAGGAATCGGTTGACCAGGCCTTCGCGCGGGGTGTGAAATCCTTGAAGGGCCTCGACGTATTGATCCACGCCGCTGGAATCGCTCCTGGCGCGCCGGCAGAATCCACGCCGCTGTCGATGTGGGAGTCCACTATGGCGGTCAACGCCACGGGGACGTTCCTTACTAACCAAGCGGCATTCGAGTACCTGAAAGATGGAGGCGGGCGCATCATCAACTTTGCCTCCGCAGCAGGTGCAAAAGGCTTGATGGGTAAGGCCGCGTACGCAGCGAGTAAGGGCGCCGTGCTGGGCTGGAGTCGGACCGTAGCGGCCGAATGGGCGCAGTACGGGATTACCGTCAACTCAATCGCTCCGGCAATTCGTACGCCGATGTACGAGACGACGCGGGCGTCGATGACACCTGAGCAACTGGTCGAGCACGACCGGAAAATGACAAACCTGATTCCGCTCGGTGGCAAACTCGGAAACGTCGAGGATCTGGTTCCAGTACTCGAATTTGTTGCAGGCGAAGGCTCACGATTCATGACGGGGCAGATCTTCGCAGTCGACGGCGGGTCGCTCATGGTCAGGTAGCGGGCGGGCGGCAGCGCGACAACACCAAAAGCGGAAAACCCAAGCAAACCCCACTCGGCAGGAAGGCCATAGCATGCGAGCAGCGCGGTGTGAGATCCACGGAGATCCGGACAAGATTGTGATCCGTGAAATACCCGATCCGGTAGCCGGACCGTCGGAGGTGCTTGTGGGAATCGAGGCTGCCGCCGTGAATTATCCGGACGTCCTCATCGCTGCGGATCGCTATCAGGTGACGGTGCCGACTCCGTTCACTACGGGAAGCGAATTCGCTGGGCGGGTGCTGGCAGTCGGAGCCGAGGTCACGAACTTCGTACCTGGGGATGCCGTGATGGGCACGGCATTCGGCGGTGCATTTGCGGAGCAGATCACCGTTCCGCACACCGCACTGTCGCCGGCCCCTGCAGGGTTGGACATGATCCATGCCGCAGCATTCAACGTCACTTACCGAACCGCATACCACTCTCTGACGACATTCGGAGATATGAAACCTGGGAACTGGGTGGTGGTTCTCGGCGCCGCTGGTGGTGTGGGCACTGCCTGTATCGACATCGCGACTCGTCTCGGAGCTAAGGTGATCGCCGCAGTGTCCACCGCGGAACGCGCTGAAGCCTGTCGTGCGCTCGGCGCCGTGGAAACGATCGCCTACGACGACGAGGATCTCAAACTGCGGATCAAGGAAATCACCGGCACGGGTGCTGATGTGGTGATCGATCCGGTGGGTGGTGCGTACTCGGAGCAAGCGATTCGAGCGATCGGGTGGGGCGGGCGCTATGTCTGCCTAGGTTTTGCGCAAGGTGATATTCCGCGGATCCCGATGAATCTAGTTCTCCTGAAAGGCGCGATCCTGCGAGGGTTCGAGATTCGTACGCTCGCCGCTCATCTACCGCAAGCTGTCGAGGAGGGTCGCAAGGAGATCGAACGTCTTGTCGGACAAGGAATGAAGCCCTACGTCTCCGAAATCTACACACTCGATGAAGTGCCGCTCGCCTTGACTCGTATGTCGGAACGGCTCACTACAGGCAAACTGGTCATCGACATGACCCGGCGTTGATACCAGCCGATGCCTACGACTGCTTTCGAGTGGCCGTAGGCATCGGCCATTTTTATTACCGGCCTTGCCAGTTCGGCGTTCGACGCTCCGAAAATGCAGCCGCGCCTTCGCGCGCATCAGCGGAAGCGAAGACCGGATCCGTGTATGTGTTCTGGCGCTCGAAGGCTTCCGAATCGGTCCAGGTCCGTGATTGAAGCGCCAGAGCCTTGCTGGCGCGCACCGCCAGCGGAGCGTTTGCACTGATCGCTGTTGCCAAAGCGCGTGCGCCTTCCGCCGCGGAACCGTCGTCAACCACTCGATTGACCAGGCCATGCGTGAGCGCAGTCTGCGCGTCGATCGGTTCGCCGGTGAGCAGCATCTCGAGCGCGACAGCGCGGGGCAGGGTTCGGGGAGCACGGAAGATTCCGCCGGCGCGCGCGGCAAGGCCGCGCTTTACCTCGGGAAGTCCGAACTTGGCACCACTGCCCGCGACGACCAGGTCACAGGCCAGAACCATTTCGAATCCTCCGCCCAGCGCCCATCCTTCGACCGCGGCGATCAGGGGCTTGGCCGGTGGCGCTTCGACGAGGCCGCCGAAACCGCGGCCCTGAACCACTGGCCGCTCACCGAGCTGAAATCTCTTCAAGTCCATTCCCGCGCAGAATGTTCCGCCACTGCCAGTGAGAATTGCAACCGACAGATCCGGGTCCTCGTCGAGACGAGTCAACGCCGCGGCGATCTCGGTCGCAGCGGCCAGCGTCATCGCATTGCGTTGTGCAGGACGGTTGATGGTGATCGTGAGAATCCCGGCATCAGCTTCCACGAGCACGTCGGCCGTTGTCAGTGCGTTCATCGAGGCGCCATCCGGATCGCGCCGTCCAGTCGAATAGTCTCACCGTTCGCGTACGAATTCGTCAGGAGTGCAGTGGCCATTGCCGCATAGTCCTGCGGGCGACCCAGTCGCTTCGGGAAGGGCACGCCTGCGGCAAGGCCCTCACGGATGTCCGAGCGAAGTCGCGCGAGCATGGGAGTGTCGAACAATCCCGGAGCGATCGTGTTGACTCGGATCCCGAAGCTTGCGAGATCGCGTGCCGCGACGAGTGTCATGCCGTGAACGGCGGCTTTCGATGCGGTGTAGGAGGTTTGGCCGATCTGACCGTCGAATGCAGCCACCGATGCAGTGAGCACGATGCTGCCTCGCTCACCGTCGAGGGGCTCGTTGCGTGCCATCCTGGCTGCGGTGCAGCGGAGGACATTGTAGGTGCCGATGAGGTTGATCTCGAGGACGTTGCGGAAGCTTTCCAAGTCGTTCGGATTGCCTTCCTTGTCCAGAATGCGTAGACGATCGCCGCCGCGTCCGGCACAGTGCACGACTCCGCGCAGGGGGCCGATCGCCTCGGCAGCGTCGAGTGCGGGACCGAATGACGCCTCATCGGTGATATCGATCGGCGCAAAGACGGCCGCGTCGCCCAGGCGTGCTGCGGTCGCTTTTCCGTCGGACTCGGCAAGATCGGCGATCACCACGCGCGCACCGGCCTCGACGAGAACGGTGGCCGTTGCTTCACCGAGGCCGGAGGCTGCTCCGGTAACCAGGAATGTGTTGTCTCGCAATTGCATGTGTCAGGCTTTCTTCGGAAGGGGAGGGGAGGATCGAGGGGTGTGTGTCATGAGGAGAATCGGGCGGCTACGTCGCGGCCGATGATTTCTTTCATGATTTCTGTTGTGCCGCCGACGATGGTTTGCACTCTGGCGTCGGCGTAGGCACGTGAGATCGGGTACTCGTCCATGTACCCGTATCCGCCGTGCAACTGCAGGCATCCGTTGACGACGCGATTCTGCAACTCGGTGGACCACCACTTGGCCTTCGCTCCGAGGGTAGCGTCGAATGTGCCGTCGTTGTACGCGAGAATGGACTGCTCCAGGAACGTTCGTGTGATGTCTACTTCGGTCGTCATCTCCGCAAGCCGGAATCGCGTGTTCTGGAGGTCGATGATGCGTTGGCCGAATGCCTTTCGCTCGCTGGTGTAGCGGCCCGTCCACTCCAGTGCCGCCTCGGCCGCGCACAGGGCGCGCCATGCAATCGACAGGCGTTCGAGTGGAAGCTGCGCCGTCAGGTGGTGGAACCCACGTCCTTCCTCACCGACGAGATTAGACGTAGGGACACGCAGGTTATCGAAGGCGATCTCGGCCGTGTCCTGGGCGTGCAAGCCCAGTTTGCGCAGCTTGCGACCCCGTACGAATCCGTCGGTGGTGGTGGGTACGAGGATGAGCGACAGTCGGGGGCGTCCATCGACCTCGCCGGTACGTGCGGCGACGAGAACTAGGTCGGAAGAGAATCCACTTGTGATAAATGTCTTGGAGCCGTTGATGACCCAATCGTCGCCGTCTCGCACCGCCGACGTCTTCATCGCACGGAGGTCGCTGCCGGCCGAGGGCTCCGACATGGCAATGGACGTGACGATGGAGCCCTCGGCCATCCCGGGGAGCCACTCTTTTTGCTGTTCGGCCGTCCCGAATGTCGTCAGGTACGACGCGACGATATCCTCGTTGATCGAGAACCCGGAAGCGAGGGATGCCGCTCCGACTGCGGCAAGTTCCTCCTGGATCACACAGCGGAAGCGATAGTCCTTCATTCCGCCTCCGCCGAGGTCTTCGGCGATTCGGATACCGAGAATTCCGTGTGCGCCTGCGGATTTCCATACGTCGCGGCCAGTGCTTGCGTCCTCCTCCCATCGGTCGAGGTTCGGGGTGACTTCACGCTTCACGAATTCGCGCACCAGTGCGCGGAACTGGTTGTGGTCATCGTCGTAAAATGGTTGAGGCACTTGGCTTCTCCTAAGTTGATCGGTAATACTCGTGCTCGGCGTCCAGTTTGTCGACATGGGCGAGCCTGCGGTTCAATCTACCGACAGACTAATTTGAAACCAAGGGATGGATGACATGAAATCTAGTGCGCCGCTTAGTGGTCTGCGAGTTGTCGAGTTTCTCGGATTGGGACCGTCTCCGTTCGGTTGCATGCTGCTGGCCGATTTGGGAGCTGAGATCCTGACCTTGCGCCGCCCCGGATCGGAGATACCGGCGTTGGTGCGTAACCGGTCGACGATGGAAGTCGACCTCAAAGATCCAGACTCGATTCGGTTCGTACACAATGCCATCGGATCTGCTGATGTCTTGGTGGAAGGGTTTCGTCCCGGTGTCATGGAGCGTCTCGGATTGGGTCCGGATGATCTCGCCGCTGTCAACAATCGTCTGATCTATGCCCGGATGACCGGATGGGGCCAGACGGGTCCGCTTGCGTTCACCGCCGGGCACGATATCAATTACATCGCACTGACAGGTGCGCTGCACTCCGCCACCAGAGCGGGTTCGGTGCCCATGCCGCCGGCTAACCTTCTCGGTGATTTCGGTGGCGGCGCAATGTATCTCGTCACAGCGATTCTGGCAGCTGTCTTCGAGCGCGACCGGACCGGCACGGGGTCGGTTCTCGATATCGGGATTCTCGACGGCACCAACTATCTGACCTCGATGCTTCACGAATACCGCGCGACTGGACGGTGGTCCGACGAACCCGGTACGAATCGGCTGGACACAGGCGCTCCTTACTACGATGTTTATCCCTGCGCTGACGGTAAGTTCGTGGCTGTAGGAGCTCTGGAAGATCCGTTCTTCGATGTGCTCCTCGAGGTCCTCGGGCTCGAACCCGAATTGGCCCAGGGTAGGCACGATCCCCAGGCGTGGCCTGCTCTTCGAGATCGAATTGCGGCGGCCGTCGCGACGAGAACCCGTGACGAATGGGCTGACCTCGCCGGCCACACCGACGCATGCTTGACGCCGGTTCTCAGCCTGGCGGAGGCGCCGCACCATCCGCACGTTGCCGCACGGGGCATCCTCGTCGCCGAGGACGGTGATGCATGGACTCCGCGACTGCCGATCGGATACTCCGACGCCGCTAAGCCAGTAGACGACATCCTCCGGTTGTGGGGTCAAGGGACGGCGGGCCCGTAAATCTCTGTGCCGTATTGGTTTCACCGTCCCGATGACTGACAACCGTCATCGGGACGGTTCGTAAGTGCGCAAGATCAAACGGCGACCACGGTCCGCGTCACTCGACGAGTTCGTAGATCGTTGCGTTGGCAGTTCCGCCGCCCTCGCAGATGGTCTGCAACCCGTATTTGAGTCCGCGATCGCGCATGTGGTGAACGAGCCGGGTTGTCAGGATCGCCCCCGACGCGCCGAGGGGGTGTCCCACCGCGATTGCGCCACCGAGTGGATTGATGCGTTCGAGATCCGCACCGAGTTCGATCTGCCATGCCAGCGGAACCGGCGCAAACGCTTCGTTGATCTCGATTGCGCCGATGTCGTTGATTCCGAGACCGGCACGGGCGAGAACTTTCTGCGTGGCGGGAATGGGAGCAGTGAGCATCATGACGGGATCTGCACCGACAACCGAGCCGGCGAGCAGACGAACGATGGGGACCAGCCCCAACTCTGCGGCCTTTTCCGGCGTCGTGATCATTACTGCCGATGCGCCGTCGGAGATTTGTGACGCGTTTCCGGCGTGGATCACACCGTCGTCGCGGAATGACGGCTTCAGCTTGGCAAGCGTCTCCGGCGACGTTCCGCGCCGCAGACCTTCGTCGACAGCGAGCTGTGCTTCGCCGATGTCTACCGTTACAAGTTGTGAGTCGAACGCTCCGCCGTCGATTGCCTTGGCTGCGAGTTCATGAGATCTGGAGGCGAACTCGTCAAGCATCTGACGCGAGAGATTCCACTTCTGGGAAATCAGTTCCGCGCCGATTCCTTGGTCGAGCTTGTCGACGTCGTATCGGTCGAGAACGGTTTGACCATAAGGGAAGCCGGAAGCTCGGGCTGCGCCGAGTGGAATTCGAGACATCATCTCGACCCCTCCCGCGACAGCAATATCGTAGGCGCCCGACATCACCGCGTGGGCCGCTGATTCGATGGCCTGTTGACCTGATCCGCACGCACGGTTGACGGTGACAGCCGGTACGCTTTCCGGCCAGCCCGCCGCCAAGGTTGCGAATCGCGCGACATTGCTGGACTGGTCACCGAGTTGAGTGACGCAGCCCCACATGACGTCGTCGATCAACGACGGGTCGACTCCGGTCCGTCGGATCAGCTCATTGAGCACCAAAGCGGATAGATCAACTGGGTGGACGCTGCTCAACGACCCGTTCCGCTTGCCGATCGGCGTGCGTACCGCCTCGACGATGACGGCTTCTCTGATTCGCATGCTGTTTTGACTCCTGTCGTTCAAGCGGATGGATTGTGTTGGGCGCCAGCTAGGTAACGGCTCCGGCGATCTTGAGTTCGATGAGTCGTTCATCGTCGAAGCCGAGCTCGCGCAGAATGTCGTCGGTGTGCTCGGCGAACTGTGGGGCGCGGGTCATCTGCACTGGGGAATTATCAAATTTGACTGGATTTGCGACGAGTTTCTGCGGCACGCCGTCAGCATCTGTGACCTCGACGATGCGGCCGTTGGCGACGAGCGATTCGTCGTGACCCAACTCCCAGCTGTTCTGCACGGGAGCCCACGGTCCGCTGAGATTCGTGAGGACTGCGGTCCACTCGTCGTAGGGGCGCGAGGCGATCGCGTCGGCGAACCAGCCGGTGATTTCTTCACTGTGCTCGGTGATGGACTCCATGGTCTGGAATCGGCTGTCCCCGGCGAGATGCTCGAGGCCCAGAGCGGTCACGAACTCGTTCCAGAACTTTGTGGGCTGGAGCATGGAGAATTGCAGCCAGCGGTTATCCGAAGTGCGATAGGAGCCGGTCAGAGGATTTCCTGCCGCGGCGGACTTCTTGCGTACCTTGGGTAGTGGTCCGCCGGTGAACAGCGCCAGGTTGACCGTGAACTGTGTAGCCCAGGCACCTACTCCGAGTAGGGAGACGTCGACAACCGATGGCTCGCCGGTGCGTTCACGGCCGGCGATCGCGGCTGCGATACCACCCGCGATGGTCATACCACCGATGTTGTCGCCGTAAGCGCCTGCCGGCATGAACGCCATGTGTTCGGTATCCGGCGGCATCAGGCCGTCGGCACTGCCACCGCGAGCCCAGAATCCGGTCGCGTCGAATGAACCACTGTTGGCGTCGGGACCTTCGCTGCCGAAACCGCTCCCGGTGACGTAGATGATGTCGGGATTGATTGCCCGGATTTCTTCGAGCGTCAAACCTAGCTTGGTGCGCAGGCCGGGCAGGTAGTTGGTGAGGAACACGTCGCTTCGGCGTACGAGTTCGGTGAGAACCGTGCGTGATTCAGGATTCGCGAGGTCGATGCCGATGCTGCGTTTGCTGCGGTTCGGTCCTTCCATAATCGGTGCGAACGACGACCCAGGGCGGTTGGCGTCGTAGCCGAGAACGCGGACGAGTCCTCGCTGCGCGTCTCCGTTCACGGCGTGTTCGACTTTGGTGATGTCGGCACCCCAGTCCGCGAGCACAGCCGCGGCAGCGGGCACAAATGTGTATTGGGCTACTTCGAGGATGCGGATACCTTCGAGTGGTCGTTGCATGTCAGCTCCTGATGATGGGAGGTTCGGGGTGAGTGGAATCAGTCGGCGCGCAGCAAAATTGCTCCAGATGGCACTCCGCCACCCGAGGTAACTACTGCGACGCGTGGATCTGTGACTTGACGGCCAGGTGCTTGCCGGCGAAGTTGCAGCACGGCCTCTCGGAAGAATCCGTAACCATGGGTCCGACCGGCAGAAAGCTGGCCTCCGTGCGGATTGAGCGGTAGACGCCCGTCGATCGCGATACCGCGGCCACCGTCGATGAAGTCCCCCGCGCCGCCGAATTCGCAGAACCCGAGGGCTTCCAGCCAGGACAACGCATTGAAAGTGAACCCGTCGTAGAGCAAGGCGACGTCGACGTCATCCGGCCGCAGGTCGGTGCGACTCCACAAATGCGCGCTGGGTCCGAGAGATTGCGGTAAATGGGTAAGAGTGCCTTGATCCCAGGAGAGATTTTCCATCATCTGAGTACCGACAGCCTCGACGAACACGGGCTTGTGGCGCAGGTCCTGCACGGTGTCGACGGCCGAGACGATGACCGCTACCGCGCCGTCGACGGGAACGTCGCAGTCGTACAGGCAGAACGGTGTGGAGACCGGGCGGGCGGTGAGGTAATCCTCCATGGTGATGGGGGTGCGGTATACGGCCTCCGGATTAGCGGAGGCGTTGTCGCGGGTATTTACGGCGATTGCCCCGAGAGCGTCCTTCGCATCGCCGTAGCGGTGGAAGTAGTGCGACGCTTGGCAGGCAATCCAGTTAGCCGCAGACATCGCGCCGAAAGGATGACGGAATTCGAACATGTCCGTGGCTCGGCCGGCGCCGGACGCCCAAGCGCCGGAGCGGACGAGTTCCGAGTGCGAGGATTCCCACACCGTTCTGAAACACAGCACGTGCCGGCATAGTCCTGAGGCCACCGCAAGCATCGCGGCCACGATCGATCCGTTCTGCCCGGGTAGTTCACCGCCTGCGTTGACCCAGGTCGGACGTATCCGCAGTGCTTGCTCGACGGGCATGATTCCGCCTTCGGACATGCCGCCGACGGATCTGCCTGGGTAGGTGGACAATCCGTCGATGTCATCGAGCGTCAGACCGGCATCGGTGACGGCGGCCAAGCATGCATCGACAGTGAGTGAGAGCGGGTCGGCCATGAGTCGGCGGCCGATTTTCGACTGTCCGACCCCGCTGATCGCGACCCGATCCTCGAACCGGTTGGTGCTCACCGGTTGGCGCAGCCGGGATTTGTAGTTTTCGGGTTCGGGGAGCGGGCCGGGCTCGTCGGCATCGGGATCGATCTCGAAGAGCGGCAACCAGATTGATTCCTCGACCTGCTCGAATACGACACGGACTCGAGTACCGACCTGGACATCAGTTGGCTCACACCCGACGATATTCGTCGTCAGGCGCACCTGCGGATCTTCCGCCAACGCGACAATCGCAATGACGTACGGCGGCGGGAAGTTCGGAAGCCACTGTTGGACATTGATCGTCACGCCGACGACAACAGCCTTTCCCGATACTGGATGCAGGGGGAGCTTGCGACCATGACAGTCCGGGCACAGCACCGACTGTGGATGTGTGCGTTTACCGCAATCCGAGCATTGGGCGATCCGCAGGATGCCATCGGCGCCCGAGGCCCAGAACTCGGCGCTTGCCAGTGTCGGCTGGGGCAGTGGCCGGCCGGTATCCACGATGGGACTCACGTGTTCTCCGCTCGAAGTTGCGATTTCGTTGCTCGTCGTTGGCACGGGACACCGCTGACCTGTTGGTGCCGGCGCCGCTGCAGGGTGTCGGATTTCACAGCGTTACAGGGTATTCGGTGCACGATGGCGATCCCGGATGGCAACCATGGCAGCGATTCTGCGCCGCCGGTCGGAGTGGCTGAACAGGCCGGCGTCGGCGTCATCCGGAGATTCGAGGCGTTCTTTCTCGGCTTTGATCTCCGCGTCCAGTAATTCGCCTGCCAGGTCTCGCGTGAGCAGGTCCTGGTCGACCCAATCATCTTCTGGGAACTGCTCGATCAGTTCTTCCATGGCATTCCTCCCGGTTTCTCGGTCGCGGCAGTGGTTTAGGTGCGGGGAAAGTGCAGCAGGGCACGGGCATTGGTTTCGACCATCTTCTCGACTTCGTCATCGGGAACATCGATCATCGCGTCGTGTACTTTCTTGCGACTGTTCGGCCAGTTCGAATCCGAGTGCGGGTAGTCACCCTCCCAGGTGATGTTGTCGATACCGACGTCGTGACGGTTCTTGATACCGAAGTTGTCTTCGATGAAACAACCGAAGAGATGCTTGGAGAACAACTCCGACGGACGCACTGTTTGGTTGATGTTCTGGTAGAACCGGTGCTTCTCCCACGTCTGATCCATCCGTTCGAGCATGTACGGAACCCAGCCGATCCCGCCCTCGGAGAGCAGGAACTTCAACTTCGGATGGCGATGGAAAACCGGGGAGAACAACAGATCGGCGGTCGCGTACATCGAGTTGCACCCGAAGAGCGCCGTCATCACGGCCATCGGGGCTTCGGGGGCGGTGATCGGGGCCTTACCCGAGGTGCCGAAGTGCACGGTCAACGGGATGTCGACATCCTCACACGCCGAGAACAGCGGATCCCAGTGATCGGTATGGAACGACGGAAGTCCCAGCGGTACAGGATTTTCGGGGAAGGAAATCGCTTTCGCGCCCTTGGCGGCGGTGCGGTAGACCTCTTTGACGCATTCCTCCACCGACCACAGCGGCAGGATCACCAGCGGGATCAACCGGTCCGGGGCGCTCGCGCACCATTCGTCGATGTGGTAATCGTTCCAGGCCTTGACCGAGAGCAACGCCAACTCCCGGTCCTTGCCTTCGAGGAAGACCGTTCCGGCGAATCGGGGGAATGAAGGGAAGGACAGTCCGGCTTGGACGCCGTCGATATCCATGTCCAGCACACGGGCTTTCGGGTCGAAGCAGCCGGCGATCATGTCCTCGTACCGGGTGGGTTCGGCGCCGTATTCCTCGGGTTTCTTCCCTGCCACCGCGTTGAGTCCGATGTACGGGTAGACACGGTCTTCGTAGATCCACACTTCGGCGAGTTTGGTGCCGGCATCACCGCGGGCGCCGTCACCGGCGTGCACCGATCGCGGCATCACCTTCTCGATGATCCGGGGTCCGGCGTCGAGGAACTTCTTCGGCAGACGATCCGACCAGAGCTTCGGATGCTCGATCAGGTGATCGTCGGTGGAAATCAGATGCATGTGGTTCTGCAGGGGCATGAGTCCTCCGGGGGTACCCTCAACGCACGCGAAAGGGATAACTTGTTTACCTATGTGGACGGTAGCATGCACTGTTGCCCACGTCACTACTGAATTCCACCCTGCGGATCGGTAGTAGTCAGTTGCACTATCCAGCAACTTCGTACACTCGATCTCGACCCGTGGCGGGAATGCTATCGATCCTTTGCCGTGATGGAGGACACATGGTAGAACTAGTTCACTTATTACTAGTTCAGCCGCCTGGATTCCGATCAATTCGAGATGCCGGACGACGGCACATTCGCCCTCAGTCCTACCTGCGTGTCTGCCGTGAGTGCAGCGAAGATTGTCGCCCATCTGCGTTGACTCGGCGACGCTGACACGTGCGGCACGGACTGTCCTCGAACAATGGAGCAAATGAATGACTCTGCCTGATATCGGATTCATCGGGGCCGGCCAGATCGGCGAACCGATGGTCGAGAAGTTCCTCGCTACGGGCCGACGCACGGCCGTCTATGCCCGACGCGTGGAGGTTCGGGATAGGTTGGCCGGACGTGGCGCAATTATTGCGGCGCATCAGGAGGAGCTAGCGGCTGCTCCGGTAGTGGTCACCTGCCTGTTCAGTGATGCGCACGTACTCCAGGAGTGCACGCCGATCATCGAGAAGATGAGTCCGGGATCCCTGTTCATCTCACACACGACGGGGAGTCCGTTGATGATCCAGCGACTCCGCGACATCGGGCACAAGGGTGGGGTATCAGTGGTGGAGGCGCCCTTCAGTGGGAAGCCTGAGGATATTCGTCGTGGGGAATTGACAGTGCTGCTTGCGGGCGACGACGATGCTGTCGATGTTGCAGCCGGCGTTGTTGCGGCGTATGCGTCGAATATTCACCGGACCGGTCCGTTGGGTACAGCGCTGGCCGCAAAGCTACTGAACAATGCTCTGTTCGCAGCGTGTTCTCAACTTACGCTTTCGGCCCTTGCCGCAGGACGATCCCTCGGATTGGATGAGAACAAGCTTCTCGACGTACTTGCTGTAAGTAGCGGAGGCAGCACTGCCGCGCGTTACGTCGCTGCGTCCGAACAGGATGCACAGACCTACAGCGCCCGATTGCCCCGCTATCTGCGAAAGGACCTTGCCTCCGTCAGGACTGTCACCGCGGATCTGGGGATCGATATCGAGGATCTTCTTGCCGCGGCCGAACGCGGACCGATGGACCTCGACGACCGCGTACAGGCCGACGGACTCGAGAAGTCGCGGGCTTGAGGATAGCTAGGCGCCGGCGATGACACCGCATCTGCGATGGTCGGCCACTGCACTATGTGGGATCTCGAAATCAGCTTGAACGAATACGTGGAGAAGGAGTCGGAAATGGCCGGAAGTTTGTCGGGTCGAGTAGCTTTCGTTACAGGTGCAGGTCAGGGTCAAGGCCGTAGTCATGCGGTCAAGTTGGCCGAGGAAGGCGCCGACATCATTGCGATCGACATCTGTGCACAGATCGAATCCGCAACGCATACCATGGCCACTGAGTCTGATTTGGACGAGACGACTCGGCTGATCACCGCACTCGGTCGCCGGGTTCTGCCGCGCATTGCAGATGTACGTGATCGCTCCGCACTCATCGCCGCGGCCCAGGCCGGTTACGACGAGTTCGGACGTATCGATGTGGTCGTAGCGAACGCAGGTATCTGCCCACTCGGTCCGGACGTCGCCGCGTCGGCTTTCCTCGACACGGTATCGGTGGATCTGGTCGGTGTTGTCAACACCGTCGAAGCCGCGTTCCCCTATCTACGTGCGGGTGCATCGATAATCTGTACCGGATCGATGGCAGCGATGATGTCCCAGACGATGACCAGTCCTGAGGCCGGCCCCGGTGCCGCGGGATACGCGTACGCGAAGCGGGGTGTGGCGCGATTCGTCCACGACGCAGCCTTGCAGTTCGCCCCGCTGTCGATCCGGGTCAACGCAGTGCATCCCGGAAACATCGACACTCCCATGCTTCAGAACGACGCTATGTACAAGGTGTTCCGTCCGGATCTACCCAACCCGACTCGGGAGGACGCCGAGCCCGCATTCGGTATCGCACACCAACTTCCGGTCGTCACGATCGATCCGCGTGACATCAGTGAGGCTGTGTATTACCTGGCTTCGGATGCAGCGCGGTACGTGACCGGTCAGCAGCTCAAGGTCGACGCCGGGGCTTTGTTGGTCAGCACGTCCTCCGGCGCCCCTGCCTGAATTAGTCAGTAAAGCTCAATTTTACTTGAATCGTGGCGGGCGGCGTCAGAATTACGGCAGCGTGGAGGAGAACGAAGTGGACCTGTCTCTCGAAAACAGGCGTGTATTGATTACCGGTGCCGCCACCGGAATCGGAGCGGCTGCAGTGCAAGTGCTCGCTGCATCCGGGGCTCGGGTGGTGGGCACCTTCCACAACACCGAACCCGATACCGAGTCGGCAGCAACCTGGATTCGGTGTGACGTGACTGATCAGTCGTCGGTGCAACAAGCCGTGGCAAAAGCAGTCGCAGCGTTGGGCGGTCTCGACGTACTGATCCATGCGGCAGGCAGTTGGCAACTGGGCGCGCCGGGACACATCGACGCAGAGAACATCCGAACCATGATCGACGTCAATTTCAGTTCAACGGTCTTCGCAAATCAGGCTGCGTACGAAGTGATGAAAGAATCCGGCGGCCAGATCATCAACTTCGGCTCCAGCGAAGGAGTTTCGGGAAGCCCGGTCTCGGCGACCTATGCGGCAGCGAAGGCTGCGGTGCATTCGTGGACGCGGTCGGTGGCCAAAATGTGGGGTGCGGATGGCGTGACAGTCAATGCGCTCGCGCCGGCTGTCCAGACGCCGGGCGCCGACCGCAGGCTCGGCACCATGAGTCCGGAGGCGATCAAGCAGTACGAGCAGCAGTTGAAGATGGTAATTCCCCTTGGGGGCAAGCTGGGCAATCCGGTGTCGGACCTGGGGCCGGTGTTGGCATTCCTGTCGAGTGACGCGGCGAAATTCATCACGGGTCAACTACTTGCGGTTGACGGTGGATTGATGATGATCGGCTAGTAGCGCCCCGCCCGCCATGTGCTCGTGCGTCTCGGACCGACTGCGGCACGTCGCACGTAATGTGATGGGCCTCAGTGAGTCCGCGTTCGGCAGGCGGCGACGGTGTCCGGCCTTGGATTTCGAGTTCGAAGAACCTTTGGCAGAAACTCGTCGATGGGATCGATGATGCACTGGTACGGATATCAGGTAATGCCAACCAGGCGGGCTAGAGTTGTCATGTCAGTGACGGGGAGAGGATCGGTGAAGGCGTGCACTCTCAATTTGGGGGAGGGGCCACGCATTCGAGCGTGCGTGTACCCAAGGCTTCGGAGCGAATTGCTGATCGTCTGCGCGGACAGATCGTTCGAGGCGAGATTCTCCCCGGCGGTATGCTTCCAACGGAGAAACGGATGGTCGAAGATCTGGGCGTCTCTCGGCCGACGCTTCGTGAGGCCTTTCGTATTCTCGAAAGCGAGGGCTTGATCACGGTACTGACCGGAGCTCGAGGCGGACCTCAGGTGCGCTTACCTGACCTAAGCGTTGCGTCCAGGCATATCGGACTGTACTTGCAGACTCGCGGTGCAACTCTTGCGGATCTGCTCGAAGCGCGAGCGGAGTTCGGTGCCATCTGCGTGCGATTGCTGGCAGAGCGCTGCACCCGAGAAGGCTTGGAGGAGTTGACGGCCTGCGTCCGAGAGCAGTATCGAGTGTGGGAGGCAGGCGTCGATACTGGAGCGGACTTTGCGCGCTGGGTATCGCTCACCGGAGACTTCCATAATCTCATCGCGCTGCATTGCCGGAACAAGACACTCGAGGCGCAATCCAAGTCATTGGCGGACGTACTCGGAGCTCATCGCGTCGTGAGTATCCAACGTCGAGCAGATCCCGATGCGGTTGCGGACACGTCGTACATTCCCGGTGTGATCGCGGACTACGAGAAATTGGTCCGATTGGTCGAAGCAGGAAACGCGGCTGCGGCGGAAAAGCACTGGCGAGCGCACCTCTACGGTGCTGCGGAAGTCGTTTATCGCAATCGCGAACGAGATTCGATCATCAGCCTGTTCGATTGAGCTTGCGGCCTCGGCCAGATCTGCGGTTTCCCCCTCGTTGCAGGTGAGGGGGAAACCGCAGTTTCGTTTGCAGTGAGTAACTCTTCAGTGCCGAACCAGTCCACTCCGACGGGCGGAGGTTCGCAGAGGTTGTGGTATCCGATGCCTGTGTGCCCCCTGGCTCACACAGGAGTCTTTCTTGCCACAAGCGAGAGCGCGCGACTCGGGCAAACGTCAACAGCCTGCTTGGCCAGCGCCACTTCGTCGTCGGCCGCCGGCTCCGAACGAAGCACGACCACCACCCCGTTGTCGTCCTGGTCAAACGTGTCGGGATCGGTGAATACGCACTGCCCAGACCCTATGCACGAGCTTTGGTTGGCAACAATCAGCATCGTCACCACGCAACCGGGAGCGTGAAGATTCCATAGGTGGGACCGTATTCCTTGAATGGAATTTCCCCGAACGGAATGGCGAGACGCAGTGTCGGAATCCGACGGATGACTGCGGAGAGAACGACTTCGAGCTCCAATCGAGCGAGATTCTGTCCAAGACACTGATGTGGACCGAAACCGAAAGCGACGTGATTACGCGCTCCTCGGGTGAAGTCGATCTTGTTCGGCTCGGGGAACACCTCCGGGTCGCGGTTGGCGGTATTGCATACCGCGAACACTGCCTCGCCTGACCGGATCAACGTACCGCCGATCTCGATGTCGTCGGTCGACAGACGCAGACCACCGATCTCGGCGATCGTGAAGTAGCGCAGCAGTTCTTCCACAGCGCCCGGGATGAGCTCTGGATTATCGCGTAGTTGTTGAAGGAGTTCGGGCTTGTCCAGCAGCGTTGCGATACTGAGGGAGATCATGTTGGCGGTCGTCTCGTGTCCGGCGATGAGCAGGAGGACTCCGAGGCCGGTCAGGTCCTCCGGGTTCGCTCCGGCCGCAAGTTGTCGACTCAGGATGTCGTCGCCCGGATTTTCCACGCGGGAATTCACAAGATCGGCAATATATCCCTTGAGTCGACCCATCGCTTCCATGCGCACTTCGGAGGATGCATGAGGATCGGCGAAAGCAGAGCTGTT
Source organism: Rhodococcus sp. ACPA4 (assembly GCF_002300185.1). Lineage (NCBI taxonomy): Bacteria > Bacillati > Actinomycetota > Actinomycetes > Mycobacteriales > Nocardiaceae > Rhodococcus > Rhodococcus sp. ACPA4. Next base: position 3,569,185 of record NZ_NSDY01000001.1, on the reverse strand, counting down.
TTTCTGGAAGAAGTCGTGGTCCTCGTACGGTGCGCCGAGCAGTTCGGCGATCACAACTGACGGTACCGGGAGTGCGAGTGCTTCCACGAGGTCAGCCTCGGACTTCCCCAGCAGCATCGCGTCGAGGGCTTGGTCGACGATTTCGGTGATGCGCGGACGCATAGCACTGATCTTCTTCAAGGTGAACTCCCCCATTACACGACCTCGAGCCTCTGTGTGCTCCGGGGGGTCCATCTCGATCAACTGCTTGAGCTTGTTACCCGGAGCGTATCCGAGATTTGTCGGGTGGCCGGGCAATGTCCGATCCGAACTGAACCGGCTGTCGCTCAGAACGGCACGAACGTCTGCATGCTTCGTAATCGCCCAGATTTTGCCGTCATTCTGCCAGCCAACTTGGCTGACCGGCTCGACTTCCTGCAGTCGCAGGTGCTCGGGCGGGGGACTGTACGGATCCATGCGTTGCGTCGAGAAGGCTGCGGTAGCCATGAGATCTCCCTTGATCGGCGAACAGCGCGGGGCGTGAATGAGCGCCTCCTACTTTTGAGGTGGAGTGCTTATTTTCGAGAGTTTAGTCACGATTAGTGCCGTGCGTCTAGACCATGAGGCAACTCATCTGAATTGCCCGCGTTGCACTTTCGTAGTTTCACGTGAAAAGGCCAGCGAACGTCATGCGATGACCAATGCAGACGATCAGGTCTGCAGGGTGCTGCGGGTGCACTGCTTGCGTCCGGGGTGGAGTGAATCCACGTAGGCATGCCTTGTCAATGTTGTTGTAGCTCTGACTTTCTGGCGCAGGTGTATCCCGCCCGGCGTGGTTCACCGGGAATATGCGCATACCGAACTGCAGGGTCGAGTTGAGTGTCGCGGGCAGCGGGAGTTGCCTTGTTCGAGCTGTAAACTCCTGGCTCCCAAGTTATCTCCCAGCGCGGGTGTGGGCGGCGTGTGCTGCATTTTCGAGCAAGGGTGTCGGCGAAGCGTCTGTGGGTTTCCCTGTGGCGGGATCGCGTATCGGTCGAATGGCATTGTTCGCTGACGAATGATCGTGCAGTGACCACTAGGTCTGTTATCAGGGCGACGATTGACACCAATGGTGTCGTACAGCACACTGTTACTGTTGTACGGATCAGGTGTTCCGTTAAAGCGAACAGAGTTTGAGTGTGGTGACTCCGCCATAGCTCAGTCCTGTGCATACCGAAACGGAGCACACCCGGTCGAAGCGAGCTGTTTCGTTGAGGCCCCGGCAACTCCCACACGCATTGTTCCTTCGCCGCAGACCTCGATGTGAGAGTGACAAGACATGACGACACTCGTGCCGACCGAAATGGATTGTCGGCGCCCACTCGGCTCGAGGATTGCCATATTGATGTTGGCAGTCTGCTCGTTCGTGTTCACAGTGGTGCACTCTGCCGTGCCCAGCCTTGCGAGTGGGGCAGTCAACGTGTATTCCGTTGTCCAAAAATCATTTTCAGGGATTCTTGCCTCGGTAGGGACATTCAACTATGTCGGATCTGCGGTATCAGGTACGCCACGCCTTCCGTCGCAGAGGGTGGCGACATGGCCCCACCGAATTCCGCTAGCGCTGTGAATCCGAAATGCAACGGACGGCGGTGCCAGAGGCCGATGCCTCCTGCATGTCCCGTCCACAACACACCAAGGAGCAATTAAGTGAACGATTACTTCGGATATGCCGGAAAGACTGCCGTCGTCACCGGTGCCGCGTCGGGTATGGGGAAGGCGCTCACCGAGATCTTGGTTGATCTCGGTGCGAATGTGTATGCACTGGATCGAGTGGAGCCTCCGGTTGCCGGCGTTACGAAGTCCATCATCGCGGACCTCGGGAACAAGGACTCGATCGATGCGGCATTTGCACAGTTGCCACTGCAGATCGATGTCTTCTTCGGGGTCGCGGGAGTTTCCGGTGTTCACAACAGCTTCCTGGAGACACTCACCGTCAACTTCATCGCGAACAAGTACGTCACCGACACCTACCTTGCTGATCGCATCACGGAGAACGGTTCTCTCGTCTTCGTAACGTCAAATGGTGGGGTCCGTTGGGAAACCCCTGCAGTGCGTGAAGAATTGGAGCTCTTCACCCGCGGCGACAACTGGAATGACCTCGTACAGACGGTTGAGAAGTTCGAAGCGGAGTTCGGCAGTGTTCCCGGATCGCTCGGCTACATCATGTCGAAGCGTCTGCTCAACTTCTGGGTCGCGGAGCAGGTCGCTCCGCTCGCAAGCCTGCGCAAAATCAGGATCAACGCCGTTCTCCCCGCCATGACGATCTCGGGGATGCTGCCCGAATTCGCTGAGATGAAGGGCGGTCAGGATGCCGTCGAAGCTGACCTCGGGCCGGCCGGGCGTCTTGCAGAGTCGGTAGAGATGGCGAAAGTGCTCGCGTTCCTCGGTAGCGACCTAGCGAGCTATGTGTCGGGAACGCACACCTCCGTCGACTTCGGCATGAACGCGCTACAGATCGCAGGGCTGGCGCCGGATCGGCTCGGGTGGACTCTTCGCGGCGTCCTCTCGCAGCAGCCGAGTGCGTAACTCCAGCCGAGAACGAGCACGCGAACTCGGGTAACTGAGCCGGGATTGTTCATCGAACACCCGGCGTCAGGGGCACTCGCTCCCCGAGATCTACCAACTTGAACCAAGGAGACTTCTGTGACCGTCCTGGACATTCGCGACACCGCAATCAATCTGAAGCATCCGGATCGTCTGTACATCAACGGCGTGTGGCAACTTCCGGCCAATCCGTCCAGTATCGACATTGTCGATGCCACGACGGAGGAAACGTTCTACCGCGTAGCCGAGACCGGTCCCGAAGACATGGACGCGGCAATTGCCGCGGCGCGCAACGCTTTCGATAACTCTCCGTGGCCATTCCTCGAACCCGCGGAGCGAGCTGAGTACCTCCGGAAGATGGCCGCCGGCCTGCGTGCCCGCACTCAAGAGGCTGGCACATTCTGGACACGTCAGGCCGGAGTCATCTTCGGTATGTCTGTCGGCGCGCTCAGCCGCGTGCCCGCGCTCTTCGAGTATTACGCCGACCTTGCCGCCAACTACCCGTGGGCGACGCAGGATACGCCCGAGTTCTCCGCGTTCGGTGCGGTCGTCAACGAGCCGGTCGGCGTCGTCGGGGCGATCGTTCCCTGGAACACGCCACTCTCTCTCGCCGCGTACAAGGTCGCGCCGGCTCTTCTCGCAGGCTGCACGATGGTCCTCAAAGCCCCGCCGGAAGCGCCGGGTGAGCTGTACATTCTCGCCGAGGTCGCGGAGGAGATCGGCCTGCCGCCAGGCGTGCTGAACGTCGTGAACGGATACCGCGGGGTTTCCGAGCAGCTTGTTGCCGACCCGCGGATCGACAAGATCGCTTTCACCGGTTCGAGTGCTGTGGGACGTCAAATCGGTGCAACGTGTGGAGCGCGTCTGGCTCGATACACCCTCGAACTCGGCGGCAAGTCGGCCGCGGTCATCCTTGACGACTACGACCTCGCCACAGCAGCTGCTGCGATCGCTGCGCAGGAGACGTCATTGAACGGCCAGGTGTGCATGTCGCTCACCCGCGTCATCGTCACGAAGTCGCGCCACGACGAGTTCGCCGAGGCGCTGGGTTCGGTCTTCGGAGCGGTACGGGTCGGAGATCCCTTCGACCCGCAGACGCAGCTCGGTCCGCTTGCCCTGGCCAGGCAGCAGGAGAGGGTTCTGGGCTACATCAACACTGCCCAGAACGAGGGCGCGACGCTCGTGACGGGCGGCAACCGTCCCGCGCACCTCGACCGTGGCTTCTTCGTGGAGCCGACAGTGTTCTCGAATGTCGACAACAGGTCCACCATCGCGCAGGAGGAGATCTTCGGGCCAGTTCTGTCGGTGATCCCGGCCGAGAACGAAGAGCACGCAATCGCATTGGCGAATGACACGCCATATGGACTCAACTCAGCTGTCTTCACGAATGATGTGGACCGTGCCTACCAGGTCGCACGTCGACTTCGTTCGGGCACGGTAGGGCACAACGGATTCAAGACGGACACCAGGATGGGATATGGCGGCTTCAAGCAGTCGGGCGTCGGGCGGGAAGGTGGCCTTCAGGGCCTCCTGCCCTACCTGGAGTCCAAGACGGTGCTGCTAGACGGAGCTCCCGCGCAATTCCGATGAACAGCCGCGATATCCCGGACTGCTGCGTGCAGGCCGGGATATCGCATCTGCCCGGAACTGTGCCTGACCTCTGACCAGTGGGAATCGAATCTGGTCGTTGCGTTTGCGATACAGGCGATCCCGCTGACGAAACTTAACGAGCACGGTGCGGCGGCCTCGATCAATTACTACGAACTCGGCAGTGCTTCAGCCTGCTACCAGAGCAAGTACGGGTCGCGCAAAGAAAGGAAATTGACGAAAGATGACTGGCGTCGAGATCAACCCCAGAGAGACCGATTTCTTCACCGATGCTGACATCGCGGCGGAGGCGGAGCCCTACTTCGATTACATGCTGGCGAATCATCCGGTATTCCGCGAGCCGAAGTACGGCGTCGTGATCGTGACCGGCTATGAAGAAGCGCTGCAGGTCTACCACCAGCCCGACGTGTACTCGTCGATCAACCGCACCGGTGGCCCCGTGGTCGACCTCCCCTTCGAAATCGTCGGCGACGACATCAGTGAGATCCTCGAGAAGCACCGCGAATATTTCTCGTCGAACGATCAACTCGTCACTTTCGACCCACCACTTCACACGGATCACCGCGCGATCTTGATGGGGTTGATCACGCCCAAGCGGCTCAAGGAGAACGAGCAGTTCCTCAAGGACACCGCCGACCGTTACCTGGACGAACTCATCCCTCGCGGAAACTGTGAATTCATCTGGGACTATGCGAAGAAGTACACAGTTCTCGCGGTCGCTGACCTGCTCGGTATGCCGGAGGAAGAGCACTCGATGCTCCTCGACCTCCTGGCCTCCGTGCCGGCGCCCGTATTGGGAAATCTCGAACTCCAAGCGGTTCACCACGGTGGCCTCGAGACGCTGTACGACTACTTCGTGGCCAAGATCGAGGACCGTCGGAAGACACCGCAAGAGGATGTCCTCACGGGAATGGCGCTTGCGACCTTCCCGGATGGTTCGCTTCCCGAGCCGATCGAGGTCGCACGGATCGCCTCCAACCTCTTCGCGGCAGGGCAGGAGACAACCGTCCAGCTCCTGGGCATCGCCATGCAGCGGATCGCCGAGGACGCCGAACTGCAGGACCGGTTGCGCGCCGACTCGTCACTCATTCCGAAATTCATCGAAGAGGCCCTTCGCGTCGAGGCGCCCATCAAGGGATCGTTCCGGCTCACCAAGAGGCCGACAAGTATCGGGGGCCTCGACCTCGCACCTGGCACCGTCATCATGTTGATCAACGGGGCTTCCGGTCGCGACCCGAAGGTCTTTGAAAACCCCGGCGAGTTCCAGGTTGAGCGTGCGAACGCGCGGCAGCATCTGGCATTCGGCCGCGGTATCCACACCTGCCCGGGAGCGCCGCTTGCGCGCGCCGAGGCGGTCTTCTCAATACAGCGAATACTGCAGCGTACCAAGAGTATTCGTATCAACGAGCAGTATCACGGCCCCGCGGGGGAACGCGAATGGAAACTCATCCGCAGCTACAAGTTCCGCGGGCACACCCATCTCTATCTCGAATTCACCCAGGCGGACGCGTGATATCGGGCGAATTGACCATCGACCGTGATCGGTGCATGGGGTCGGGGCAGTGCACGTTCTATGCTCCGGCCACCTTCGACCTCGACGAGATGAGCATCGCCGTGGTCATCGACGATCACGGTGACGACCACGACAACATTCAGCAGGCGATCGACGTCTGCCCGACGCGTTCCATCGTTCGTGCAGCTGGAGCAGAAGGAGTCGATACCCAATGACAACTACGACCGAGGCGACGGTCTCTCGACCGATTGCCGATCTGGACAGTGACGGCCTCCTCGGGTCCTTTCCTGGTGGGCCGCGGCTTGTCGGCACGAAATGTGATCGCTGTGGGCGCGCAATGATCGGCGTCCGCGTCGTCTGCAGTGCCTGCGTCAGCACAGAGGTGAGTCGCATCGAGCTCCCGACGAGTGGTTCGCTGTACACCTTCACTCGGCTGCATGTCGGCGGCGACGGTGTCCGCATCCTGGGCTACGTCGACCTAGAGGGTGATGTTCGAACACTCGCCGATATTCGTGAGAACGGGAAGTCATTGCAACCCGGACTGCAGGTAGAACTCGGCGTGGATGGCTCCAATTGGTTCTTCGCTCCGGTATCCGGTGTGAATGGAGGAGAATCTGATGACTGAAGAAGTCTTTGTCGTTTCGGCGGCCATGATCCCGTTCGGCAAACACCGCACATCGTCGTATGTCGGACTCGCCGTCGCACCGCTCGTCGACGCCCTTCGCGGAGCGGGGATAGAGAAGTCGGACGTTGACGCGGTCTATGTCGGACACTCTTTCGGCGGCATGATGACCGGACAACGGATCTGTAAGGAAATCGGCCTCGGGACGGTGCCCACCGTCAATGTCGACAACGCTTGCTCGAGCGGTGCGACGGCTATCCACGAGGCTTGGACGGCAATCTCACAAGGGCTTGTCGACGTCGCAGTCGTGGTCGGAGTCGAAAAACTGACCCAGTTCGGCGGAGGGACCCTTCCGTTGTCTCCCGAGGATCGAGAGGTGAAGCAAGGCATCGTGATGCCGGCCGTCTACGCGATGCGTGCGACGCGGTACCTCCACGAAACCGAAGCGACGGTCGAGGATCTCGCACTTGTCAGTGTGAAAGCACGCAAGCACGGGGCGCTCAATCCCTTCGCACAGTTCCGCAGTGAGGTGACAGTCGACGAGGTGCTCGGCGCACGTCCGATCGCCGATCCGCTCACACTCATGATGTGCTGCCCGACCGGCGACGGTGCAGCCGTCGTCGTACTCGCGTCGGAGCGCGCTCGCAACCGTCTGAACACGCCGAAGGGGATGCGTGTCGCTGCCTCGATTCTGCATTCGGGCGAGGTCAAGGAGGGGTATCGCGACATGACGATGCCGGAGATCAGCCAGCATTCCGCTTCTGACGCGTACGAGATGGCAGGGATCGGACCCAAGGACCTCGACATGATCGAGCTGCACGACGCGTTCTCCATCGCCGAACTCGTGTATTACGAGGCATTCGGCCTCGCCGAGCGTGGACGTGCGATCGATCTTCTCCGCGACGGAAAGACCACCTTCGGCGGAGACGTCGTGGTCAACCCCAGTGGTGGGCTGCTCTCGAAGGGACATCCAGTCGGCGCCAGCGGCGTGGCACAGGTCGCCGAGGCATTCTGGCAGCTCACCGACAACGCCGGCGCACGCCAGGTCGACGACGCACGCTGGGCGATGACGCATGTGACCGGTGGTGGCACGGCCGGTCTGGACCACGGCGCCTGCACGATCCATATTTTCGAGGGCGTGTGATCACGGTGGAACGGCCCGCATTGGAGGGGATCCGGGTCATCGATCTGACGACTTTTCTCTCCGGTCCGTCTGCAACACAGCTTCTCGGAGACCTCGGTGCAGACGTGATCAAGGTCGAGGCGCTCGGCGGCGATTCCAGTCGGTCGATCGTCGGTCCGGAGCTTGACGGTGACAGTGCGTATTACCTTGCCAACAATCGCAATAAGCGAAGTATTGCAGTCGATCTCAAGTCGCCGCGTGGACGAGATGTCGTCAGAGACCTGATCGCCGGAGCTGACGTTGTGATCGAGAACTTTCGGCCAGGAGTCACCACCAGGCTCGGACTCGTGCCCGAGCAGATCGTGGAGGAACATCCCGCGTTGATCTGGGCGTCGATCAGTGGATTCGGGCAGGAAGGTCCGTGGCGCGACCGACCGGCTTACGACATGGTCGTGCAGGCGCTCAGCGGTGTGATGAGTCTGAATGGACATGCGGGCTCCCCAGCAGCCCGGCTCGGAATACCAGCCGGTGACGTGGTTGCCGGGCTATACGCAGTGATCGGTATCCTCGGCGCTCTTCATGCTCGCGGAGAGTCCGGTCGCGGGAGAATCGTCGATGTTTCCATGCTCCGCGGACAGCTGGCGATGCTGTCCTACCAAGCCCTGTATACCAACCTCAACGGAGTTGCGCCCGGTCCTCAAGGGGCAGCACATGATTCGATCGCGACCTACCGTTCCTTCCGTGGTGGCGACGGCCGCGAGTTCGTCGTCACGGCCAATACACCACGCATGTGGGAAGATCTCTGCCGTGTTGTCGGGCTCGACGAGTTGATTGTCGACGAGCGTTTCGTGGATGCTGCGACACGCTTGCAGAACAGGGAAGCTCTGTCGGATATTCTCGAGGCCAGGATCGCCGAGCGCCCGGCTGCAGAGTGGGTCGGCCTGCTCACCGCGGCGTCGGTTCCGGTAGCTCCGGTGAAGAACGTGCTCGAAGCTCTTGACGATGCGAGAGAAGCCGATGACGGATCGCTCGTGACTGTGGGGAACGAAACGGTCGAGTTCGAGAACGTCGCCATGCCAATCCGTTTCGTCGGTACCGCCGATGTCGAGCCCGGCTATCCTCCTGCCCTCGGCGAGGACTCGGACGACATTCTCAGGACGGAATTGGGACTCACCGACGAAGAGATAGCGGCACTCGTGACAGACGGTGTGGTCGGTGTGCCGTCGGCTGTGAGCGTCACAACGTAAGACGGTGAAACAGGTCTGCCCCTGCGGTGATTATTACCGCAGGGGCAGACCTGTTGTGGAATGCAGCCGTATCTACAGGTTCGCCGAAGCCGTTTCCGGGCAACGTGAGTTGGACGACGATGTAACCGTGGTGAATCGTCCGACCGGCCGTTGAACGGCCGGTCGGTGGCTACGATCAGCCGAGTCGAATCACGTCGCCGGCAGCGAATTGCAGCATTTCGTTGCGGTCGTGCAGTTTCACGCGCTCACGTCCCGTCGAATCGCCTGCCGCGCGCTCAGCCTCGTCGATCCTTCGCCAGGCTGCCCAGTCGACAACCTGGACGTCGCGAGAGCGAAGTAGTTCGTCCACGACGGTCGATGCGGAAGCCGACGAGGACTTCGAGCCGATGTCCTCGAGGATCGACGTGACAGTGTCCAAGGCGCATCGGCGGTTGGTCCCTACGACTCCCGTCGGCCCCCGTTTGATCCATCCTGCGATGTACACCCCGGGAACTTCTTCTTCGCCGTCGATCACCCGCGAATCGCGATGGGGAACGGTGGCGGTCTCGGCGTCGAACGGAAGGCCTGGCACTGCTTTGCCCATGTATCCGACCGAGCGGAAAACGAGTTCGGTATCGAGAGTCTCCGTGACAGTCGGATCGCTGGTCTTCGCCAGTCGGACACCCGACACTGATCCGTCCTCGCCGAGGAACTCGACGGGAGTGCGATCGAACACGAAGCGAATCCTGTACTTTCGGCCGAGCACACCACGCTCCGCCGCTTTGCGGAATGAAGCGAACAAGCGCATCGCAGCGGGGTTGGAATCGAGGTATTCCTGTTGTGCGGCATCGAGTTCGAGATCAGCGGGGTCGACGACGACGTCGCAGTTCTCGAGGTCTAGTAGCTCGATGAACTCCTTGTTGGTGAACTTCGCATACGCGGGGCCTCGTCGCCCGACGATGACGATTTCGGAAAAGGTGCTTGCCGCGAACGCCTCGACGATGTGCTGAGGTACATCGGTGGCACGCAGGTCCTCGGTGGTGCGCACGAGCATGCGTGCGGCGTCGAGTGCCACGTTCCCCACACCGATCACGACCGCTCGGTGCCCGTCGAGTACAAATGCGTTCGACGGCGTATCCGGATGACCGCCGTACCAGGATACGAAGTCGCGAACCGCGTGTGCGCCTGCAAGGTCTTCGCCCGGCACACCCAGTCGTCGGTCGAGCGGGGCCCCGGAGGCGAACACCACCCCGTCGTAGTGGCTACGAAGTTCACTCGAGGTGATGTCCACACCGACTCGCACGTTCCCGAGGAAGCGCACACCCGGTGTTTCCTCGAATACCTCGGAGAACGACATAGTGATGGATTTGATCTTCGGATGGTCAGGGGCGACACCGTAGCGCACGAGGCCAAACGGAGCCGGAAGTTGTTCGAAGACATCGACTTCGATCGGTTGATCCGATTCCTCGGACAGTAATTGTGCGCAGTACGAACCCGACGGCCCCGACCCTACGACTGCGATTCTGAATGTGCTCACGATCAGCTGCCTCCCCTCGGGGCCAGAGCGGTGATCAGGTCGACGTCGTAGTCGATCTTTCCGCCCTTGCGGCCGCTCTTCGGCGTCGTCGTCTCTGCGAAGAACCGCTCGTTCACCCCGATGTAATGCTCCTGATCGCCGGGGATCTCAGCTTCGTAGAAGATTGCGTCGACCGGGCATGACGGTACGCAGGCACCGCAGTCGATACACAGGTCCGGATTGATGTACGTCATCCGGCCTCCCTCGAAGATGCAATCGGCCGGGCACTCCTGCATGCAACTCTTGTCCTGGACGTCAACACACGCCTCTGTGACTACGTAGACCATGACGGCTTTTCTCCTTGCCTCTGCAGCTGGGATGAATTAGGCCCATTGCCGCAGTTTGTCGACGATTTCTTCGGTCGGGCCGCCTGCGGCGATAACCCGTCGTGCTTGATTGAGGGCGCGCACCCAGTTCACTGTTACAGCGCCACATGCTCTTCCGGTCTCGTCGGCGTGGACGACTGCGACTCTCTCGCCCGCCTCGAGGTCTCCGAAGACTGTCGAGCTGCCTGTCGGATCACGGCGGCCGACCGAGTGCACTTTCCAGTCGTATTGGTCGGACCACACGTAGTCCGAGGAGTCGTACCCCTCGGCCAGGCCTCCGGTGATCGCGTTCGCGACAAATCTGGCCTGATCACTGGCGTTCGTCCAATGCTCGGCTCGCACATCCATGCCTCGATCCGAATGCGGCCAGCGCGCGACGTCGCCGATGGCGTACACGTCGTCTGAGCCGATCGCACGGAGATGCCGGTCGGTCAGCACACCGTTGTCGAGAGTGAGACCGGAGCCGAGGAGCCAGTCCGTCGAGGGGAGGGAGCCGATTCCAACGACTGCCGTCGATGCCTCGAGTTGGGTACCGTCATCCAGGACTACGGTGAGGGAGCCGGCTTCACCGTGGATATCGGCAACTCCGACACCGAATCTGGTTTCTACACCGTTGCGGTGGTGAAGGTCGACGAGGAGGCTCGCGATTTCGGGTCCGACGAGTCGCTCCATCGGCTCGGGAACTGGGTCGACGACAGTGACCGGGCATCCGAGTTTAACTGCAGCAGACGCGATTTCGGTGCCGATAAACCCTCCGCCGACGACAACGACAGCCTCGCGGAGGCTGAGTCGCTCGGCAATGGCCCGTGATTCGCCGAGAGTGCGCAGTTGGAACACTCCAGATGTCGGCTGCCATGGCGAAGGTCGTGCGATAGCTCCGGTGGCGATGACAAGGACGTCGTAGGTGACGGTAGAGCCGTCGTCGAGTGAGACAGTCCGTGTCGTGGTGTCGAGGCCGGTGGCCGCTGTTCCGAGCCTCGTAACGATGTCGAGGGCGTCGAGTTCCGGCCGGGTGATGAGCCGGTTCGCCTCCACTGCAGCGTCGGACCACTCTGAGCTGAGTAAGCCTTTCGACAGGGCCGGGCGATCGTAGGGCAGATCAGCCTCGGCGCCGACCAGAGTTATGGGACCCGAATAGCCGCTTGCGCGAAGGCATTGCGCAGTGCGAGTGCCTGCAAGCGATGCGCCGACTACAAGGATGTGGCGCCGAGCGTCGGATCCAGTCATGGCTCAAGTCCTTACTATGGTGTCAGATCGCGGAAGCCGCCCATCTGTCAGAGACCCAAGCGGGTGAGGGCGCACTGCACGTTGGCGCTATGTTCCGTTTAACGGAACGAATGGTCGCTACAACGCAACAGAAGTATCGACCCGCACAGGGGATACTGTCAACCTTGTGTTGGACTACCGCAGCGTACGACTTCAGCTGGGGGAGGGCGGGTTACCGCTCCTCCGTTCCTGCGATCAGCTCGGTTAGCCGCCCCGCAGCTTCGCGGACAAGCGCTACCAGTGTCGATGCATTCGTCGCATTGAGTCGTGCTTCGGGAAGAGTGATGCCAACGGCGCCGACCACGGTTTCGGAACGTCCGAAGATCGGCGCGGCTATCGCGATTGCCCCCTCGATACGTTCCCCGTGCGTGATCGAGTAACCGTCGCGGCGGATGGTGTCCAGTCGCGCGAGCAGTTCATCGGGGTCTGTCAGCGTTCGATTCGTTGCAGCCGTCAGTCGGCCGTGGACGATTGCGTGTCGGACCTCTTTGGGAAGAAAGGCGAGGATTGCGAGACCGCTTGCGCCGGCGTGCAACGGGAGCCACTGCCGCATCGGCAGTGTGTAGCGAAGCGGATGTGAAGAATCGGCTGTGAGGGTGAACATCATCTCGTGGCGTTGTTCGCTGTACAGCGAGAAGAATGCGGATTCTCCCGACTTCTCCATGAGTTCGTTGAGTGTCTCGGCCGACAGATATTGCAGTGGATACTTGTTCGTCGTTGTCCAGGCGAGCCGCAAGAACTCCAGTCCGAGTCGGTAGGAGCCGTTCTCTGCGCGTCGCATCAAGCCGAGCTTCTCGAGGTCTGTCACCAGTCGATGGGCAGTGCTCGGGCTTACATCGAGGTGACCAGCGAGTTCTCGCACGCCATGTGAGTCGTGTTCGCTTTCGATCATGAATGTGAGTATTTCGATTCCACGCGCGAGGGGCTGCCGTCGACGCCCTTCGTTGCCTGGCTCTTGTTCGGCCTCATCTGTCAGCTTGGTCATCGCACATCCATTTCACTCGTATTCTTCCGAAGAGGCTTGACAACAGACCGTAGCGCAAGCGAGCCTTAAGCCTTGGGCTTCAATGGAACGGTCGTTCTATTCAACGCAATGCGTGTTGGCGCGTCAGGCTCTTCAGGCGATGGGTCGCGCACCGGACACCAGGCTGTCAGCGAGAGGGATTGAAACGCGATGTGGTTTCCATGCAGTGCCGCGAACAAGGGAGTGCGAACGCGATGACGGTTTCTGGTCGAGTTGCAGTCGTCTCCGGCGGAGCAGCAGGTATCGGGTTGGCGATCGCCCAGCGACTGGCCGATGACGGTTTCAAGATCGCTGTCCTCGACGTCGTAGACGGCGCAGCTGAGGCTGCGGCTGACGCCATTACCGCGGCGGGCGGCGAGGCCAAGGGATACCGTGCCGACGTTGCGAACCGTGAACAGGTCGACATCGCTGTCGAGGCAGCCCGCGCGCATCTCGGCCCCATCGCGGTCGTCGTTGCGAATGCAGCGATTGCCCGACAGCAGGAGTTCTTGGGCATGACGCTCGAACAGTGGAATCACACCCTCGAGGTCAATCTGACGGGCACATTCAACGTCGTTCAGACGTGCCTCCCGGATCTCGTCGAAGCAGGTTGGGGCCGTGTGGTTCTCATCTCTTCGTCCAGCGCGCAGCGCGGTGCTCCGAGGATGGCCCACTACGCCGCGTCGAAGGGCGGCCAGATTGCGCTGACGAAGGCGCTGGCCGTCGAGTTCGCGAAAAGCGGCGTAACGGTCAACACTGTGGCACCGTCGTCGATCGACACACCGAGCGTGCAGAAGAAGCGGGAGGAAGGAACCATTCCCTCGGCAGAGGACATGGCAAAGTACATCCCGGTCGGTCGCGAGGGTACCGGTCAAGACATCGCGAATGCCGTGTCATACCTTGTTTCCGAAGGTGCTTCGTACGTGACAGGTCAGACGCTCAGCGTCAACGGCGGATCGTTCATCGGGTGAGAACATGCTGAACAGACAAATTCCCCTGAGCCCCAACGAAACCTGGAGCGACGCAGACGGTGGACTCCCGGTCAGTGCCCCGGAATCCGCGGAAGCGGTGGTTGTGGACCAGTTCGTGGCCGCGACAGGAAGGCTCGTATGGGCAATCCGGGAATCGTTCGTCAGGTACGTCACTCTGATTGCACGGGGCGAGTACACGATCGCCGGCGGAGTCACTGAGGGTGAAGACGGGCAATTCGCGTTTCCGCTGCGACGGGCAGTCCAAGAGGGTGACGACTGGCGATTGTCCTTTGGCGGCTCTGTCCACTTTGTTGCGCATCATGGTCTTTTGGACGTTCTGATCGTGGACCCGGAACTCGTCGTGGGCCCAGGCGGTGGAGTACTCGCTACTCATGTTCGCGGTGATGCCGACGAGCTCATTGCTATGGTGGTGACCGACGCCGCATCTCCAGAATTTTCGTGGAAAGAGCTTGTCTGGCAGGAGGTTCCAACAAAGTTGGCGACTGCCGGCGCGGAACTGTTGGGAAATGTCTATCCCAAGGGCACTGACATGGCGTCCCTGGGGATTCGAGTCCAATTGGACGCGTGACCGTCACTTCCCCGCTACGGGTTCCTCGGTGCCGGTCTTCGCGGCAACCGGCGCTGAGGAACCCGTGGCCGGGCCGATGAGTTATCTGCCGAGATGTGCCATGAACGTCGACGTCCAGTCTTTGAGGCTCGCAGGTACGTAGTATCCATCTTGATCGTTGATCTCGTCCCAGTGCTCGACGACATCCTCGATTGCAGGCTCGCCGTCAGAGATCCAGCCCGGCGTGATGCCGAGGAACCATCGGGAGAACCGCTTGGCGCCGGCGACCAGGATCTCTCCGTTCACTGGGCACGATTCGTGTGCGAGGAACGCAACCATGGGAGAAACCAGTCCGGTTTCCATTGCCTGCAGAATGGCCGGATCTGTCGGGGTGGTGGTGACGATGTTGGGCTTCTTCGCCGAAATGCTGGGCCGGGTAATGGCGTTGGGGGCGATGCAGTTGACGAGGATGCCCTTCGGAGCTGACGAGACTGCAAGGCTCCGGGTGAATCCGATGAGCGCGCCCTTCGCTGTCGCGTAGGCGAGATTGTCCGGTAGGCCGAGCATGCCGGTCGACGTCGTCGTGATGATGCGGCCGTACCCTTGCTTTTCCATGTAAGGCCACGCCGCGCGCGTAGTGTGCCACGTACCTCGCAAGTGCACATCGAGTGTGCGTTCGAGGTTGTCGGCGTCCGCCTCCGGGAATGTAGCCCAGCGGGAGATGCCCGCGTTGTTCACGACGATGTCGATCCGCCCGAACTCGCGGATGGCGGTGTCGACGAGCGAGTGGCAGTCTTCCTCGATTCCCACGTTGTGTATATCGGCGACAGCGTCCCCCCCGGCTGCTTTGATTTCCTGCACCACGTCGTTCGCGGGGCCGGTATCGCTGCCTTCGCCCTCCTTCGAGCCGCCGAGGTCGTTGACCACCACCTTTGCGCCGCGTGATGCGAGAAGCAGTGCATGGGCTCGGCCGAGTCCACGACCCCCGCCGGTCACGATGGCGACTCGTCCGTCGAATCGAAGGTCAGTGCTGTCGTTCATCATTCTCCTTTGAACTGAATCGACCAAATTTTCACCATGATCGCTCATGTAATGAGATCACATGCTAGCTCGAAAACCCAGGTTAAATGTGAGAATACGAGGAATTGCTTGGAGCTTTTGAGCAGATGTGCTTATCTAGTGGCAAGTGAAATATGGACGGAATCGAATGGGAGTAAGTCGAATGGCGATGATGTCTGACGATAAAGCCGACGTTGACGTGTTGGTGATCGGTGCCGGAGTGGTCGGCATCTACGCTCTCTATCGGGCGGTCGAAGCCGGTTTCAGTGCCGTGACGCTGGAGGCCGGCGACGGCGTCGGCGGGGTGTGGTACTGGAATCGTTACCCCGCAGCGCGATTCGATTCGGAGAGCTACACCTACGGTTACATCTTCTCCAAGGAGCTCTTCGACGAGTGGCGTTGGTCGGAAGAGTTCGCGACGCAGCCCGAAATCGAGAGCTACCTCAACCATGTCGTGGATCGCTTCGAGCTGCGCCGACATATCCGCACCGGAGCGCGAGTCGTTTCCGCGCTGTGGGATGAGGCCGACAACGTGTGGGTCGTGACGACTGCGCAGGGCGACACGTTGCGCGCACGTTGGGTCATCTCCGCAACCGGCGGTCTCTCGGTTCCCAACTACCCGGACATCGACGGGCTGAACAGCTTTCAGGGGGAGGCCCATCATACCGGCGCGTGGCCGCACACTCCGCTCGACTTCAGTGGCAAGCGCGTCGCGATCATCGGCAACGGGCCGAGTGGCGCGCAGCTCCTGCCCGCGATTGTCGACGTTGTAGAAGCAGTCGACCTCTATCAGCGCACGCCGACGTGGACGACGCCTCTGAATAACGCGCCGATCGAGGATGAGCGGTGGCAATGGCTCAGCGATAACTTCGACGAGATTGCCACCGTCTTGAACACGAGCCCTTCCGGCTTCCTGCATGAGCCGGCGGGAAAGTTCTCGACTGACGACTCGCCGGAGGAGAGGCAAGCCTTCTACGAGAAGATCTGGAAGAGTCCAGGTTTCGCCAAGTTGACAGCGAATTATTACGACATGACGACGAATCGCGAGGTCAATCTCGAGTTTTGCGAATTTCTCGCGGACAAGATCCGAAAGATCGTAGACGACCCGGAAACGGCCGAGCGTCTCATTCCGAAGGATCAGCTCTTCGGTGCGAAGCGTCCGCCTTTTGTCGCGGACTATTTCGAGTCGTTCAACAAGCCGAGCGCCTCGCTCGTCGCGCTCCGGGAGACACCGATCGTCCGCATCGATGCCAGGGGCATCGAAACCACCGAGCAGCACCGCGATTACGACATCATCGTCTACGCGACCGGATTCGATTTCGGAACCGGTGCCCTCACGAGAATGGGCGTGAAAGGCCATGGCGGCCTTGACCTCAGCGTGGATTGGGTAGACGGACCGTCCGACTTCGGGGGGTTCAGTGCACACCACATGCCGAACTTCTTCTTCCCCGGCGGTCCGCACGGCGCAGGCGGTGGCAACTACCCCCGCTACTCGCAGGATCAGGTCGATTGGATTATGAAGACGTTGATCTATGCGCGTGAGCACGGGTTCGATCGGTTCGAACCGACTGCAGCTCAACAGGAAACGTGGATGACGATGGTCGAGACTCTCGCACCGCTCTCGATTTTCTCCGCCGAGCACAGTCACTACTACGGTGCGAACGTCGAAGGGAAGGCGCGCAAATTCCTGCTCAACCCCGGTGGGCGAGCAAAGCTACACGAGATCCTCGACGGGGTATCCGCCACACATGATTTCGGCGGTGCACTTTCCTCTTCGGTTCGGGTCGGCGTCTGACGATCACGCGATCGGTGGTGCCGGCCTTTCGGCTCGTGGAAAGTCGGCGCCTCCCCTTCGGGAGGTGCCGACCCACACGTGGCGTCGAGCCAGGGAACGTGACGTCGATCCTCGTGGCGATTCGGGAACTGAAAATCGATCCGCAACAACGTGATCGGAGAGTCATGGTCCCGGAGGACTCGTCCGGACCCTCAGCGGATTCCGTCGATGACCACGAGGTCGGCTAGGCGCCCAGCTCGGTCAGTAGTTCACCGAGCCATGCGACGGACTCTGTGGCAGCTTCTCGGTGTCCGCGATCGTCGATACTCGGACCACTGAGTTCCAGGTCGAAGGTTCCCGTGTACCCGGAGTCCAGCAGTTCCTTCACGATGTGCCGGATCGGGATGTCCCCGGCGCCGGGGACATCCCGGCAGGGCAGCGATCGCATGCCGGCACTCATGTTGCTGAGCTGGACGTGCGAGACGAGTTCGATGTTCTTGCGGATGTCGTCGAGTAACTCGGCCTCGGTCCAGACATGGAAGAGGTCGAGGCACACGCCCATTCCGGTGCGCACGCCCAGCAGGAGTGCGTCGTGGAAGCTGTGCACGAAGTTGAGGTCGGCGTAGAGCCAGTTCGTCGGTTCTACGGCTACAGCGATGCCCTTGTCGGCGGCGTACTGGACGAGGTCTGACGTGGCTTCGGCGTACGCGGCCGCATTGGCATCCCAGTCGGCGAAGGCGCGGCGTCCGGTCAGGGTGTAGACGGAGCCGGCACCGACCGCTGCCGCCTGGTCGATGTCGGCGCGCGCCCCGTCGATCTGACCCTCGATATCGGCGCCGGGCGTCAGATCGAAGCGCAGGAGAGCGGTGGTCGTGACCATGCTGACCCCGTGTCTGCGGCTCGCCGTTGCGACTGCGTCAACACCACTTTCCCGGATCTTTGCCGACGTCATGGACGTCTTCGAGACGCCGAGTTCGCCGATCGCCTCGATCGCGTCGATCGCCGACAGAGTCGGGAAGCACAGGCCGCTCACGGACACTCGCGGGTGCGCTCGGTCGGTCGTGGCGGTGTTGTAATCGCTCTTGGTGTTCATTGTTCTGCCTTCTGTCATGACCGGTCTCGCCCGGCTTCAGGAACGGGGATCGGGTGTCACGTGTGGCAACCGAGAGCGCGCACCCGCCGGATCTCGTCGGCGGCGTGAAGCACCTTCCGCGCCCCGATGACGGCAAGACGCGCGCACTCTTGCGCCGAGGTGCCCGCAACAGCCAACGACCGCATCGGAGCTTCGACGCCGATCACGGGGACAGGTGGAAGCGCTGCCAATATCTCCACCACCGGCAGTTCACCCTGACCGGGAACACAACGATCGATCGAGTCGTCCCGATACACCGGGTTTCGCTGCGCGAGTGTGTTGTCGCTGAGTTGGATGTAGCCGACATATTCGTGGTCGAGCATTATGAGATCTTCCGCGCCGTGGCCGGATCGGGAGGAGTGCATCGTGTCGACGAGCAGACTGAAGTCCGGACGGCCGACGTGTCCGACGGCCTGCAGCGCTGTCGGTAGGTCGGGAACGGTGAGCGACTTCGCGAATTCCATCGTTGTGGTCATTCCTCGGCCGGCTGCCATCTCTACGAACGTAGCCAGTTGGTCGAAGCTGCGCGGCAGGTCAGGGTCCATTGTCACGGCGTTGACCCGGGTTACCCCGAGTTCGGCCATCACATCCAGGTTCGCATCTTCATCACGAAGGTCGTGGAACGGCTGGACGACAAACCCTTCACCCAGTGAGATCGACACGTCGCGATCCTGCATCGCTGCGATGAAACGCCGACGCAAAGCCACGTCGTCGAGCATGGAATACGCCGGGTGGCCGTATGGGTTGTACGGTCCGCCGCCGCCGGCCACCTTCATCGAGATGTGGTGGCAGCCGAGATCTGCTGCCAGGTGGACGAAGTCCACTGGTGGTAGGCCTAGGACGGTTTGGTACTCGATTCCGATTTCAGTCATGAGCGTCCTTCCAGAGCGCAGGCAAGCGTGGCGGTATCGGCCGCGTGGTGTTCACATCGACGGCTTCATCGAGCCTGGGGTCAGTGGTGTCTGCTCGATGAGCTCGCGGTTCGGCGGCGCGCCCGAGTACAGCACTTCGCGTTCGACCAACTCTGAGGAAAGCACTTCTCCGATCAGTCCCAGATCAGCTCCGGTCCGGTCGGCGATCTGCCGGATGACATCTACATCCTTGAGCATGAGCTCTGCGAGCCGGATGCCGACGGCGTCGACCCCAATCCAGGCGAGGCTGCTCAGCGCTCGACTGTCGCCACTGCCGTGCTGGATGGCGGCCAGGATCTCTGCCTCACCGATTCCGACGGCCGCAGCGAGGCGCACGGCGTCGACGGCGAGCCCGATCTGCGCGACGAAGAGCGCATTGTTGACGAGTTTGACGCGCTGACCATGACCGATCGGACCGACGTGCATCACCGGGGAGCCATAGGACTCGAGCACGGGGCGGACGCTGTCGAGTACGTATTCATCGCCTCCCACCCAGAGCGTGAGGCGACCGGCAGCCGTGTCTTGTGGGCTGCCGGAGACGGCAGCGTCAAGCACGTGCACGCCCCGTTCAGCCCCTGCGTCGGCAACCATGACTGCTGTGTCGGGATCGCAGGTGGTGTGCTGCACCAGGATTGCACCGGGTGCCATGGCCGCGACGGCGCCACCCGATCCCAGCAGCGCGGCCTGCACCTGCTCGTCGTTGAGTACGATGCTGATGACCAACTCGGCGGACTGCACTGTTTGCTCGATTGTGTCGGAGGTGTTCCACCCCTTGGCCTTTGCGGTGGATCGTGTTTCGGATCCTCGAGTCAGAACAGTGACGTCGTTCCCGGCAGCGATCAAGCGTTCGACGATCGGCCCGCCCATTCTGCCCGCTCCGATGAATCCGATCTTCATCGCGGGCTCAATGCAACAGTCATGGATTCGGGGCCCGACAGGTCGTTCGCCTTCAGTTGTTGCATGTCCGATCTCCTCTGTGCTTTGTGAACTCGGACCGGTGATCTTCGACCAGCGGTTCCGAGCAAGGCTCGCCGTCGTTGCTCAGGTGTCTCGCGTATCGCGGATCCGGCAAGCCGGAGAGAGACAGTCATCTCGAATTTGTGGCAACTCGAGAAGGCAAATTAGGTTAACTAGTCATACCATGTTGCTTGCATCACTACATAAGCTAAAGGTGAAGCAGTTCACTTTTTCTAGGTGGCTGACGGGTGATGCTCGATAGGAGTTCAGGCAACGGTGCCGGGACATGCTGTCGCAATGGCACTTCCGCCGCGACATTTTGGTTCGAACATGCCGTAGTGACGTGGACAACAGTGCGTGCTATCGTCCACATAGGTAAACAAGTTATCCCTTTCGCGTGCGTTGAGGGTACCCCCGGAGGACTCATGCCCCTGCAGAACCACATGCATCTGATTTCCACCGACGATCACCTGATCGAGCATCCGAAGCTCTGGTCGGATCGTCTGCCGAAGAAGTTCCTCGACGCCGGACCCCGGATCATCGAGAAGGTGATGCCGCGATCGGTGCACGCCGGTGACGGCGCCCGCGGTGATGCCGGC
This sequence comes from Rhodococcus sp. ACPA4, assembly GCF_002300185.1. Taxonomy (NCBI): domain Bacteria; kingdom Bacillati; phylum Actinomycetota; class Actinomycetes; order Mycobacteriales; family Nocardiaceae; genus Rhodococcus; species Rhodococcus sp. ACPA4. Next base: position 3,548,389 of record NZ_NSDY01000001.1, on the reverse strand, counting down.
ACCAAACTCGCCGAAGTGTGGATCTACGAAGACCGTGTCTACCCGTACATCGGACTCAACGCGGTGGCAGGGAAGAAACCCGAGGAATACGGCGCCGAACCCACCCGGTACGAGGACATGATCGCCGGCTGCTTCGACCCGAAAGCCCGTGTGCTGGACATGGATATCGACGGCGTCCAAGCCGGACTGTCCTTCCCTTCATTCCCCCGATTCGCCGGAACGGTCTTCCTCGAAGGCAAGGACCGGGAGTTGGCGTTGCTCTCGGTCAAGGCCTGGAACGATTACCACATCGACGAATGGTGCGCGAGCGCCCCGGACCGGTTGATCCCGCTGGTGATCCTGCCGCTGTAGTCGGTGGAGGAATGCGTCAAAGAGGTCTACCGCACCGCCGCCAAGGGCGCGAAAGCGATTTCCTTCCCCGAAAATCCTGTACCGCTGGGACTTCCGTCGTTCCATACCGATCACTGGGATCCGCTGTTCTCGGCGTGTGAGGATGTCGACATCCCGTTGACCGTGCACTTCGGCACCTCGGGTAAGGCCCCGATCACCGCCCCCGAAGCCCCGATGGCCGTGATGACGGCGCTCTTCGGGTGCAACTCGATGTACGCGACCGCCGATCTGTTGTTCTCCCCGGTTTTCCATCGCCATCCGAAGTTGAAGTTCCTGCTCTCCGAGGGCGGGATCGGCTGGGTTCCGTACATGCTCGAACGGATGGATCAGACGTGGGAGAAGCACCGGTTCTACCAGAACATCAACCAAACAGTGCGTCCGTCGGAGTTGTTCTCCAAGCATCTCTTCGGTTGTTTCATCGAGGACAACTTCGGTATCAAGAACCGTCACGACGTCGGTATCGACAACATCACCTGGGAGGGTGACTACCCGCACTCGGATTCGAACTGGCCGAACAGTCGCAAGAAAGTACACGACGCGATGATCGATGTTCCCGATGACGAAGTCGAGAAGATGGTCGAAACCAATGCCCGTGCCCTGCTGCACTTTCCCCGTACCTAAACCACTGCCGCGTACCTAACCCAATCGAGAGGAACACCAAGATGGTGATCACACGTTCCGTACGTATCGGCGTTGCCATTGCCGCTCTTAGCCTGGTGCTTTCCGCCTGTGGCAGTGGAAGTGCCGGCAATTCGTCCCCGGCGTTAGGTGGTGCCGTCGGCGCAGCGGCCGCTGACGCCGATCCGAACGGACATCTCCGGGTCGGCCACACTGTGGCGACACCGGCGCTGAACCCGCACAAGATGCCGTCTGCGCCGGCCGCGTACCCGTATCTGACTCCGGTGTACGACAGGCTCACCCAAATGGTCGACGAGGATGGGTCTCTCGCGATAGCTCCGATGGTTGCGACCGAGTGGGAGTTTTCCGAGGACGGCCGTGAGGTCGTCTTCACATTGCGTGACGGGATCACTTTCACCGATGGTGAAGTTCTCGATGCCGCCGCAGTCAAGGCAACGCTTGATCATGCGAAGACGGCGGCGGGATCGACTGTGGCGTCAACCTTTTCGATGATCGATTCGGTAGAGGTGGTCGATCCGAACCGGGTAAAGGTCATCGCTACCCGACCCGCCGCAGATTTGCCGTTTGTGCTCTCCGGTGTGGAAGCGGCATTGATCAGTCCGAAGGCTCTCGACAATCCGGATCTGGACATCAATCCGGTGGGTTCGGGTCCGTACGTCGCGACCTCGGTCCGGATAGGTGATTCGGTGACATACGAGCGTCGGGAGGGGTACTGGGATCCTGCAGCACAGTTGTCCAAGACGATCACGATCACCGGCATCGTCGACGACAATGCTCGACTGAACGCGCTGCGATCAGGTCAGATCGATCTGATGATATCCAAGATCGGTCAGTACCCGCAGGCATCGGCGCTCGGATCTGGATACGGGTTCTTTTCTTATCCGCCTGCACAGCTGTACACGATGGCCATGAATATCGACAGCCCGGAGTTCTCGGATGTGCGGGTGCGTCAAGCGCTGAACTTTGCCGTTGACCGGGAAGGTATCAACTCGTCGTTGCTCAACAATCAGTGCCAGGTCTCCGGCCAACCGCTTTCGGTCGGCGCGGACGGGCACCTTTCGGATCCGCCGATCGATTACACCTACGATCCGGATCGGGCGCGGGCTTTGCTCGCGGAGGCAGGGGTCAACGGTCTCACATTCAATACGCTTCTCGGTGCGGGACTTTCGCCGCAGGACGAGATCGCGTCGGCCCTGCAAGCGCAGTTCGCCGAAGTCGGTGTCACGATGAATGCCAAGCCGGTGGATCTGGTCGACATGACTGCTCAGTTTGCAGCGAAGGCACAACCGTCCATCGTCAGTGTGCGAGTTGGCGATCCGAGTTCTGCACAGTTCCTCAACCGCAACTACACAGTCCCACGCCTTTTTCCGGGAACACTTCCCGCGGAGTTCAAGAACTCATTGGCGCCGGCGTTTGATCCCAACGTGTCCGAGGTAGACCGTACTGCTGCTCTCGAAGCGACATCAGCCGTTGCGGTCGAGAACGCTTTCGACGTCTTCCTCTGCGCTGTAAGTACACAGTTTGCCTTCGCAGACAATGTAATCGGTGCTTCGAATATGGGCGTTTCGCATTACACCGGGGTGATGGACCTGCGCTACGTCGGTGTCGCGAAATGATTCTGCGCGAATAGTCGAAGTCTCACTCATATCCAGTCTGGGCGGTGCGCCCGTTGTCGCCGTCCACTACCTGACGCTAGGAGATCCTGTCCATGGCAACTGATCTACCGTTGTCGTCGCTCGACGCGACGGACAGCGATATCCTGCGGATCGAGAATCTCTCGGTCGACTTCGATACCGATCGCGGCTGGACTCGAGTCGTCGACGACGTGTCCTTGCGAGTAGCACCCGGCACGACGGTCGGGCTGGTGGGTGAATCCGGATCCGGGAAAACCGTAACTTCCTTGGCTGCAATGGGATTACTGCCTTCCCAGGGTTGTCGGGTAACTGGATCGATCCGTATCGCCGGCCGTGAGGTGGTGGGGTTGTCGGAGTCGGAGTTGTCCGGCATTCGTGGGGTCGACGTATCGATGGTCTTTCAAGAACCAAGGCGAAGTCTGTCTCCGGCATTCACTGTCGGGGATCAGATCGCCGAGGTTGTCCGTCGTCACCAAGGTTTGTCGAAGAAGGACTCGTTTGCCCGCGCTGTCGAGATGCTCGACGCGGTCGGTATTCCCGATGCACGCAATCGGGCAAAGGCATACCCGCACGAGTTCTCCGGTGGCATGTGTCAGCGCGTCATGTTGGCAATCGCAATGGTATGTCGACCGAAACTGCTCATTGCGGACGAACCCACGACCGCGCTGGACGTGACGGTGCAGAAAGAGATGTTGCGATTGATGAAGGATCTGCAACACGAGTTCGACGTATCGATTCTGTTCATCACTCACGATTTGGGGGTCGTTGCCGAGATGTGCGACCGAGTGGCGGTGATGTATGCGGGGCAGGTTGTCGAATCGACCTTGATCGATGACCTGTTCGACGACCCACGCCATCCGTACTCGGAGGGTCTGCTGGCAGCAATTCCCGACCCGAGGGCCAAAGGTATACGTCTGTCGTCGATTCCGGGTGCAGTTCCAGCTCCATGGGACTGGCCGCAAACGTGCCGGTTCCAGGATCGTTGCAACTACGCAGATGCTGGTCGATGCGATTCGGAACCGATAATACTGCACGACATCGCTCGCAATCGGTCAGTACGTTGCGTGCGTGAGGGCGAACTGAATCTGAAGGGACTTACCGGATGAGTCCGTTATTGGAGGTCTCCGGACTACGCAAGTCGTATCCGGTCAAGAGAGACTTTCTCGGTCGCGTGAGAGAGCGGTCCGTGGTGACCAACGATGTGAGTTTTACCCTGGAACGTGGTGAAACGCTCGGCATTGTGGGCGAATCCGGAGCGGGGAAGTCGACGATCGGACGTCAGGTTCTGCGTTTGATCGAACCCGACTCCGGCACGATCCGGTTCGACGGACACGATGTCCGTAAGTTCAAGGGCAAGGATTTGCTGTCCTTTCGGCGGCGCGCGCAGATGATCTTTCAGGATCCGTTCAGCTCGCTCGATCCGCATATGACGATTCGCAACGCGGTGGGCGAACCGTTGTCGATCCACTTCGGAATCGCTGGGGCAGAGCGTGATCGGCGTGTCGTGGAAATTCTGCAGAGGGTCGGTATGCGCGAGGACCAACTCGACAAGTATCCACGAGAGTTCTCCGGCGGTCAGCTTCAGAGGATCGCGATTGCCCGGGCGCTCACACTCGATCCCGACTTCATTGTGTGTGACGAACCTGTTGCTGCATTGGATGTTTCAATCCAAGCTCAAGTTCTCAACCTGCTGCTTGACCTGCAGGCCGAGCGCGGCTTGGCCTATATTTTCATCTCGCATGATCTCTCCCTCGTGCGATATCTCGCCCACCACGTCATCGTTATGTACCGGGGCGAGGTAGTCGAAGCCGGGACCGCGGAGGAGTTGTTCGAGAATCCGCAGCACTCGTACACCAAGATGCTGGTCTCGGCAGTTCCGGACCCGAGGAACCGTCGTCGCAGAGTTTCAGTACCGACGGGAGGGTCATAATGGCGAATCTGTTGGGAAAACGGGTGCTTTCGGCAATCCCACTGTTGCTGTTCCTCAGCTTCTTCGTTTACGTGCTGGTTGACTTCATGCCAGGAGACGCTGCAGCTGGGCTTGCCGGTGACAACGCAACGCAGGACGAAATCGCTTCGGTTCGCGAACAACTGGGTCTGGATCGGCCACTGCTGATCCGGTACGTCGAGTGGCTCGGTCACATCATTACCGGTGATTTCGGTACCTCGCTCTACAGTTCTCAGTCCGTCACTCAGATCCTCGCGGATCGGATACCGACCACTCTGTCCTTGACCGTCGTGACCATGGTAATTGTGATCTTGCTCGGTCTGCCGATCGGAATCATTGCCGCTATGCGTGCCAATTCGATGCTCGACCGCGCGTTGACGGCTGTGTCGTCGGTTGCGATGGCGGTCCCACCGTTCATTATCGGTTTGGTTCTGGTCATTGCCCTCGCAATCTCCGCGCCGGTTTTTCCGGCGACTGGGTACGCACCGCTCAGCGAAGGGTTTGGGGTTTGGCTTCAACACCTGATTCTTCCGGCTCTCGCGATTGCGGCCATTTCCACTGCGGAAGTGGCGCGCCAAACCCGTGCGGCCATGGTTGACACGTTCGCCAAGGATTTCATCCGCACTGCTCGGGCGAAGGGGCTGCGGACCAAGCAGATCGTGCTGAAGCACGCCCTCAAGGTCGCCGGAGTTCCGATCGTGACGGTCCTCGGTCTACAGGTCAGTCGAGTATTTGCAGGCGCGGTGACAGTCGAGTTCGTTTTCGCGCTACCTGGCCTCGGGACTCTTGCCGTGAATTCTGTTTTCAGCCGGGATATTCCGGTGATCCTCGGCATCGTCATGGTCATGGCGGTTGCCATCGTGATCATCAACCTGATCGTCGATATGGCCTACGGCTACTTCAACCCGAGGACCCGGGCCTGACCCGGTCAGCTGTCGAAAGGCATTTTCATGAGTGAAACCGGTATTGTTGCGGATCCCGATAACCCGCGGCGCGCGACACCATTTTCGAGCCGAAGCCGCTTCATACACACACTGCGGACTTCACGTCCACTTCGACTGCTGCGCAGGAACATCCCGGCCATGATCTCGCTGGTTTTCTTAGTGCTGGTGTTTCTGGTCGCGGGTTTCGGCACCATGATTGCGCCCGATGATCCGAACGCGCAGAACTTGGGAAACAGTTTGGCCGGAATTTCCGGGGAGCACTGGCTCGGTACGGACGTCTATGGTCGTGACGTCATGAGCAGGTTGCTCGCCTCGGCAAGTGTCACCATGCTCGCGGTTGTCCAGGCGGTGGGAGTTGCGGCTGTGATCGGTATTCCCACAGGGCTGTTCGCGGGACTTGTCCGGGGATGGGCTGGGGGACTGATCAGTAGAATCTCTGATGCCCTGCAGTCCTTGCCGCCTCTTATCCTCGCCATTGCGATCATCGGAATTTTCGGTCCAGGATTGACCAACGCGATGATGGCGATCGGACTGGTTATGGCCCCATCGCTGTACAGGTTGGCACGAGGTGCTGCGGAGTCGGTGTCGACGGAAACGTATATCGAAGCTGCCCGAGCGCTGGGCTGCGGCAAGGGCAGGCTGCTGTGGAGTCATGTGTTACCAAACGCGGCTTCGCCTTTACTGGTGCAGCTTTCGTTCTCGGCGGGTGTCGCGATTGTCGCCGAGGCAAGTCTGAGTTTTCTCGGTCTCGGTGTTCAGCCGCCACAGACTTCCTGGGGTTCAATGGTGCGTGAGGCTTTCGACAATATCTACACAGCTCCGGAGCTGATTGCTGCACCGGCGATCATGATTGTGCTGACCGTCCTGGCATTCTCGACGTTCGGTGACGGTTTGCGGGATGCGCTCGAAGGTTCGGGTTCGATTTCAAACGACGAATGACGAGCGGCGAATCTGCCGCGTTATCGCGGCAGATTCGCCGGTATCCAGCACGCGTCACGCTTTTCCATGAACGCCCGCATTCCCTCACGTGGTTCCGGAGAAGTGTCGAGTGCGCCGAACATGGTTTCGTAGTCGAATTGCCCGTAGCGCTCGTTGAGCATTCGCTTGACCTGGGCTCGGGCTACAGGTGCGGTCTGCAGTACCTCACGCGCAGCCTCGAGTGCCGCAGTCCGAAGGTTCTCATGTGGCACAACTCGGGAGATCACTCCGAGCCGAAGCGCTTCTGCCGCATCGAACTTGCGCGCGGAAAACATCAAGTCGCGTGCTGCGGCGATTCCGATGTGTGCCGGCAGCACTGCAGCGAAAGTCGCATCCGGGATGCCTCGTAGAAGTTCGGGAACACGGAATGTCGCCCGGTCGCTGACGACAGCGATATCGGACATCATTGCAATCAGTAGTCCACCGGCCTGGCAGATTCCGTTGACCGCGGAAATGACGGGTGCGCGACTGTCTCGAATGGTTAGGAAGGGAACGATATCGATGCTCGAAAGGCCCTCCGGCAAAGCATCTCCCGGATCCGATCGCCTTCCCAGATCTCCTCCGGGGGCGAATACGTCGTCAACCCCGGTGATTACCAATGCCGACAGTTCCGGGTCGGAATTCACGAGGCGTACTGCTCGCTTCAATCCGTAGTACATCGCGGAGGTCAACGCATTTCTGGCAGCCGGACGGTCGATGATGCACCATCCGATCGAGCCTTCACGTTCGAATCGTAAACCGCTGGCGCCCAAGCTATTTACCATAAATGCAGCGTATAGCATTCTCCATGTCGTGGCCAGTGACGGCTTCGAAAGGTCACGATGCCTGCACATGGTTCGCCGGGGTTCAGATAACTGCATCGTGGATGCCTGGTCAACGGGATGTTCCGGCTAGCGGAATGGGCATGTCTGGGTCGCCCACGGGTGTATGGCGTCTGGGTAACGAGGCAGTCGGTTTCCGGACGAAACCTGGCACAGTTCAAGCTGATACACCTTTTGTGTCTACGACTGGCCATGTGATCGACGGAGTTTCGGTCTGGAGAGATTGCCTCGCTCGACTTCTTCGTTTGGGCGAGTATCTATGACAGAATCGAACAACAGGACCGGATGTGCCGATCGACATACCCAGTGTGTGAAGATGATTCGATTCAGTAGTCCCTGCAACTCAACCGCTGCATCGGGGCGTTGTCAGCCTGACGTTGCCCTTCGGAACGAATATCAGCTGATTCTGCCCCTCGGAAACGAATATGGAGAAACGAATGACAGTCGACGACCTGGAAACAGATCCCCTCGCCCCGTGGCTCCGTAAGATCAAGGACGAGCACGATTCATCACGACACGTGGACGGTGTGCAGTGCCGCGGTTCCGTGGACCTCATCGATGAATCGGCCCGCCTGCGCGGCGTTTCCGCTGTCAGATACGGGAAAGCCATCTCTCTCGAACGTGAGGTGGAAACCCGCCCCGGCCGCCTTGCCGATGGTCGAGCTGTGGCGGAACTCGAGGCAGCGCAGTGGGAAAAGCTGGGGCTTGCCGAGATGCCTTCTGGCCACGGATCAGTAGAACTCGATGTACAGGTCGGCGTTCGCGGTATGCGCTCGGCCCACGGCGGTGACGTGATCAAGTACGACGCCCATGGAGTCCACAACACACACATGGACGGTTTGGCGCACATCGGTGCCGAAGGGTCTTGGCACGGGCCGATTCCCGCCGAGGCGTCCCTGACTGACGAGGACACCATGGTGGCGTGGGCGAACCATGGAATCGCCACGCGTGGTGTAGTCCTCGATGTCGCCGGAGCGCGAGGGGTCGAGTGGATCGACGCCGAACACCCCGTTACCGGCGAGGACCTGGACGCAGCGCTCGCGGCAACCGGAGTCACCCTCGAGCCTGGCGATGCGCTGATCATCTACCAGGGGCGCGATCGCTACGAGGCGGCCGGCAACATCTACCCGAGCGGCGCCGCAGCAGTGGCGCGCCCAGGTATCGGTGAGGACGGTGCAGTCTGGATCGCATCGAAGGATCCGGGCTTGGTGCTGTGGGACTTCCACGATGCCCGGAACAACCCTGCCGGCTCGTTGGAAGTGCACAACCTGATCTATGCGATCGGTTTGTGTCTGGTGGACAACTGCTTACTCGGCCCGGCCGTGGCGGCGTTGAAGCAGACAAATACGTCGACAGGTCTTGTCGTAGCGGCTCCGACTGCCATCCACCGTTCGACGGGTGTCCTGATCAATCCGTTGTTCCTTTACTGACCTCTCGACAAGGTTGTCGCTATCGGTTCGGCACACTCTCGGACATCAACAGTTTGTCCGAGAGTGTGCTTTCGGCAGTCTGAAGTCTGTCGGACGTGCGTTGTGCACCTTGGAGTTGTGCACCCTGGAAAACGTGGGTGCTCCTGAATGATTCGAATTCACCCCCTGAGAACAAGGAGTTTTCTGTGACGATTTCCGCGATTCTGGACCTGCGACTCAAGAAAGAGAGTCTTGCTACCGCACGCGAGGTGGTGGGACGAATCTTGACTGAGACCCGTGCTTTCGAAGGTTGCGAAGGTGTCGACGTATTGATTGATGCCGACGACGAAACGCACTGGCTGTGTTTCGAGAAATGGTCTACTGCCGAGGCGGATGCCGCATACCGCGAATGGCGCGCCGGCCCAGGCATGATCAAGGATTTGGGACCGCTTCTCGCAGGGGCGCCAGGACTGGCCAAGTACACACTCGACTCTGCGATCTGACCTATTTGTTTGTCCAGATGGGGCGTGTCCTTCGTGAACAGTGCCGAAGAGCACGCCCCATACTTGTTGCCCTTACGCGAGCACCTTCGGCAGTAGGGGATGCAGTTCGGCGTCGGCTTTCTTCGACCCCCCACGCAGCTTGTCAGTTATCGCCAGTATCTCGAACTTTTCAGGAGTGTCATTGTGTCCCTTGTGACTGAATCCATCAACGTACCCAAGGTCGAGTTGACCGACGAAGAAATCTTTGCCGCTCACGTCGGTGGCAAACTGTCGGTCGAGACCACCGCGCCGCTCGATACGCAGCGCGCTCTGTCGATCGCGTACACGCCGGGTGTGGCTCAGGTGAGCCGCGCCATCGCAGCTGACGAGACCCTTGCCGATCGCTACACGTGGACCAACCGACTGGTTGTCGTCGTCAGTGACGGCACGGCGGTTCTCGGTCTGGGCGATATCGGACCCCGCGCATCGTTGCCCGTCATGGAGGGCAAGTCCGCTCTGTTCAAGAGCTTTGCCGGACTGAACTCCATCCCGCTGGTGCTCGACACCACCGATCCCGACGCGATCGTCGAGACCTTGATCCGTCTGCGTCCGAGCTTCGGCGCGGTCAACCTCGAGGACATCTCGGCGCCGCGTTGCTTCGAGATCGAAAAGCGGGTCATCGAGGCACTTGACTGCCCCGTCATGCACGACGATCAGCATGGCACCGCGATTGTGGTTCTTGCTGCGCTCAAGGGCGCCGTGAAGGTGCAGAGCCGTGACATCACCACGCTCAAGGTTGTCATCTCCGGTGCGGGTGCAGCGGGTGTCGCGTGTGCGAACATTCTGCTCGCCGCCGGTATCAGCGATGTCGTCGTGCTCGACTCGAAGGGCATCATCTCGAGCGAGCGCAGCGACCTCAACGAGATCAAGGTAGAGCTGGCGTCGAGCACCAACCCGCGCAGTGTCCACGGTGGTGCTGTCGAGGCTTTGGCTGGTGCGGACGTCTTCCTCGGTGTCTCGGCGGGCAAGATCCCCGAGGAGCTCATCGCGTCGATGGCTCCGGAGTCGATCGTGTTTGCGCTCTCGAACCCGGATCCGGAGATTCACCCGGAGACCGCGTCGAAGTACGCGGCGATCGTGGCTACGGGCCGCAGTGACTTCCCGAACCAGATCAACAATGTGCTTGCCTTCCCCGGTGTGTTCAAGGGCGCGCTCGACGCCGGTGCCCGTCGCATCACCGAAGGTATGAAGCTCGCTGCCGCCGAGGCGATCCTGTCGGTGGTCGGCGACGGGTTGGCCGTGGACAAGATTGTTCCGAGCCCACTCGACCCTCGCGTGGCGACCGCAGTTGCGGAAGCCGTCGCGGCCGCAGCGCACGCTGAGGGCGTGACCAGCTAAGAGGATTGAACCTGCCGGTTCAAAGACTCGCGGGGTTCACGCAGATTGGATGGGGAGAGTTTTTCGTAAGGCGGCCAACGGATCTGAATCGTCGCGTCGTCCTCGGGGACCAGCGCTCTCGGGATTCACGAATCGGCCTTCGTCGGAGCGGGTCCATTCGCGTACGGCCCAGCGCTCCTTGATTGCCCAATGCCCGTCCCGACGCTCCATATGGTCGATGAAACGTGCGCCGCTGGTGAAGTTGATCATTCCGACGCCTTCGGGTCCGCCCCAGTGGGTGGACATCGAGTACGCCTCGCTGATCGCGTGGTCGCCGTGCAGTTCGACGAGGTGGTTGCCGATGTGATGCATGGTGCCGCCGATGACGGAGAGTTTGGGCTTCACCCAGGCAATGTATTCGTCGATGTTGCCGTCGAATCCGGTGTGATGATCGATGGCATCGGGGTGATAGGCGCTGCGAACGAGATCGAAATCGAGCCGGTCGATGCCTCGGGCATACGTCAAAACGACTTCACGAATAGCCTGCTTGTCCAGCAGATCCTGCAATTGCTGTTCCATTTCAGGACTCCTTGACGCCGATCATCCAGTCGAGCAGTTCCGGTAGTTCTTCGCTGGCACAGTCGAATACGACCGGACGGAAGACGACGACGGATGCGCCGCGGTGGGACCAGTCGTGAGCTTTCTCAGCGGTGGCTTCGAGGTCGACGGTTCCGTTGTCACGACGAACCGGCGATGCAGACACCTGCACGCGCGCGGTATCGGGATCGCGATCATGAGCCTCGAATGTATTGCGTAGCAGCGCAACACTGTCCGTGAATGTATCCAAATCGGCAGGGTTGACGGTCCAACCGTCGGCGACACGTGCGACGCGGTCGAAGTTCCGTTGGCTGGGCCCGAACCCGAAGAGGACAGGAACGCGGTCTTGGGTCGAGAGCGGAATGCTGTGGTAGTTCTCGAAGGAGAAGTCGCGCCCCTTGAAGTTGGCGGGAGCCTGTGTCCAGAGTTCACGGCACGCTGCGACGGTTTCCTCCATGCGCCCGAATCTGGCATCGAAAGGCATGTTCGTGGCGGTGTATTCGGCCTCTTGCCACCCGACTCCGAAGCCCATGGTCACGCGTCCGTCCGACAGTGCGTCGAGGGTGGCGACTTGTTTGGCGAGCAGTGCCGGTGGGCGAACCGTTGCAATGAGAACCGACACTCCGAGGCGAGCGCGTTCGGTGACTGCAGCAATTGAGGAAAGCAGTGAAATCGGCTCGTACCAAGGATGATCGAGCGGAAACAGAAAGTTGTGCTCGCTGACGCGCTGCGCATGAGCGTCAGCATTGAACCCGAGGTGATCGCCGGTGCAGATCAAGTCGACGCCGGCCCGATCGGCGGCAGCAGCAAAATCGAGAACCGGTCTGATCTTCCCCTCGAACAGTGCCTCGAGGCCCAATACGTTGACACCGATTTCCATGCAAACAGTCCTTTCCGAAAATCTACGGGAACGACGGGCGAGTCTCAGCAGTGCGGCAATTCGCGCTCGTCGGTAACAAACTGAATGATCTTGCTCTGATCGAGAAAGTTGGATTCGTCGGCCCTGATTCGATCGCCGACCTCCGGGCGGGCATGAGTGGCCAGCATGTCTTCGTACCCGGCCTTGTCGTGGAACCACAATTCGGTGATGACATCGAAAGCCGGGTCGGGGACGCCGTCTGCGCGCAGAGCCTGAGCGAGATCGGGGTAATTCCGCCGGTACTCGATGATCGACGGGAAGGTTGCGGCAATCAGTGGGGCATGGTTGTTCTCGTAGTAGTCGATGAACTCTTCTTTCGTGAGTCCCGGCTTACGAGTGAGTAGCGCGATTGCCTTGAACATCGTTCGTCTCCCCGTTGAAGGTGCTGCGAGATGTACTCAGAGTGACCGGTTGGCATGAGCAGACATATCACCCATGTTGTCCATGCAGAAAAGTCGTGATGCAAACTGCCACGATCCCTCGACGCACGTGAATCGATCGAAGTACCGTCCCGACAAAATGGGTTGCAGGGCAAAATCTTCGGTGCCCTGGATGACCGTGATGTAGGACAGCGCCGACGCCTCGTTTCCGTCGACCGAGATACGGGTATTGGTCAGCAGGTGTTTGGTTCGCGGGACCGCGGGAGTGCCGTACATCCGGATGAAGCTGCTGCACGCGGCGAACACAGCGTCGGCATCGGACGAAATCAGAGTTGTTGCAACACCGTCCGCGCCGCACTGGCCGTAATCGGAGTGCGCAAATAATGCTGCGACATCACGCAACCTACCCTGATCGATCAGGTGCGTGTACTCGCAGAGCAGGTCACGGATCGCCGACTCGGCGACGATCCGTGACAGCGCTTCGGTCATACCGTGATCTCGCGGCGAACCATCTTTCCGGTTGCGTTGCGGGGCAACAGATCGCCGGTAATACGCCACTTCGAGGGCACCTTGAAGTACGACAGACGCTCAGCCGCGAATTCGCGGAGGTCTTCCTCGGTCGTGACTGCACCGGCGCGCAGAACGACGACGGCTGACACTTCCTGGCCGAGGTCCGGGTGAGGCGAACCGATGACGGCGCATTCGATGACGTCGGGATGCTCGTCGAGGGTCTGTTCGATCTCTGTGGGGTAGACGTTCTCGCCGCCACGCAGAATGAGATCCGACCGGCGTCCCGTCAGACGGAGGCGACCGTTCTCGATCACGCCGAAATCGCCGGTGCGGAGCCAGCGTCCGGGAGAAATTGCCGAAGCGGTGGCTTCTTCGTTCTCCCAGTAACCGAGCATCACGAACGGGCTGCGCACGCAGACCTCACCCTCGATGCCGTCGGGCAGCCATTCACCGAAGGGGTCACGAATTTCCATGGACACGGTGATGATGGGACGTCCGAGCGTCCCGGGGAACTCTTCGAGCTCAGCTCCGACGGCAACGGCGATAGCCGTGCTGCACTCGGTGAGGCCGTAGCTGTCGACCAGGGCGTTGCGGGCGAACGGTACCTGCTCCTTGAGGCGTTCCTTGAACGCGGGCGACGACGGCGCCGATGCCAGGGAGAATGCCGTCAGCGAGGACACGTCGTACTTGCCGATGTTGCCGTGTTCGAGCAACCGCGACGCCATGGTGGGAACCGCGCCCCAGTTGGTGATGCGTTCGCGTTCGACCAAACCGAGCACCTTGTCCACGTCGAAGCCGCCGTCGATCATCACGACAGCGCTGCCGGTAGCCAGACGCGGGATGACAAGGTTATGGAGGCTCGCGATGTGGAACAGGGGAGAGGTCAGGAGGTAGCGGAGCGGGCTGGGCTTGGAGCCGTCGTACTCGCGGCCCGTGAACGCAGCGCCGATGGCGTCGCTGTACTTGTGGTAGTCGACAACAGCCATCACGTTGCGGTGTGAGTGCAGGGCGCCCTTGGGGCGGCCGCTGGTGCCACTGGTGAACAGGATGACAGCCGGATCGTCCTCGTCGATGTCCGTGGCGGGTACATCTGCGCCGGCGTATTCGGCGATGAGTGCGGGCAGATCCTCTTCCATGGTCAGAACGCTGATGCTTGCCGGCAGTTCGGGAAGCGCAGCGCCGCGCTTGGCGTCGACTACCAGCACCTTCGGGCTCGACAGCTCGATGCCGTGTGTCACCTCGCGCGGAACCCACCAGCCGTTGAGACCGACCGCGATGGCGCCGAGTGCCTGCGTCGCGAAGAAGGTCATGACCCATTCAGGGTTGTTGGCGGCAAGAATTCCCACTCGATCGCCCTTGCGGACGCCGTACTTGTCGCGAAGCGCAGTCGCCAGCGCGGCTACAGCGTCGGCATGCTCCGTGAAGGAAATCCGACGGTCGCTCGTGACGAGATAGTCGCCGTCGCCCCAGGCCCGGGACGCGGAGATGAGCTCACCGATGGCATGTCCGCGATTCTTCATCACGGGCATGACGGTGCCGAGAACCTCTTCTTCGACGATCTCGAACGGCCCACCGGGACCGGTGAGGCGCGAGACCGCCTGGTCCAGGAGCAACTGCGGATCTGCGGGGGCAGTCATGGAATGGCCTTTCGTATTGTGGCGCTTTTCACGTCACAAAATGTCACGGGACAATCCTATCTGTGGGGCGGTTACCACTGAGCGAGACTGAGCGGGTTACTGACATAACGCGCAGTTAGCGTTCCGAAAGAATCGCAGCCGAAGGAATGAGCGTGAGCGCACACGAATTCCCTCCCTCTCGAGTAGGACACAGGATCACGATGACGAACACCGCCACCGAAGCACCTCCGAGCAGTTCCGTTGCCACTCCGCAGCGCGCGGACGTCGCACAGATGTTGATCGATCGTGTCGGTGATCAGCATCTGGGACTGCGGACGCGTACTCAGGACTGGACGTGGGACGAGGTTGTCCATGAAAGTGCCGCCCGCGGTTCGTACGCCAAGTCGCTTCGCGCGCCGGGCCCCTTCCACATCGGTGTTCTCCTCGAGAACGAGCCCGAGTTCCTGTTCTGGCTCGGCGGCGCCGCACTGACGGGCGCCACGATCGTCGGAATCAACCCGACTCGTCGCGGTGCCGAACTCGAAGCCGAGGTCCGGTATGTCGATTGCCAGATGATCGTCACCGACAAGGCAGGCCACGAGAAGCTCGCTGGTCTCGATCTCGGTCTGACCGACGACCGCTTCATCCTCGTCGACGACGCGTCGTATGCCGAAACCGTTGCTGCGCATCGCGTCGAGACGCCGCAGATCGACCTGGGCGTCGATGCGTCGACGCTTTTCCTTCTCCTCTTCACCTCCGGCACTACCGGTATGTCGAAGGCTGTCCGATGCAGCCAGGGTCGTCTGACGCGTCTGGCATACGCGAACTGTGCCAAGTACGACATCGATCGCGATGACGTCTGCTACTGCTGCATGCCGCTCTTCCACGGCAACGCGCTGATGGCACTGTGGGCTCCCGCGCTGTCACAGGGCGCTACGGTCTGCCTCGTTCGCAAGTTCACGGCTTCGGGCTTCATGCCCGACGTCCGGTTCTACGGCGCAACATATTTCACGTATGTCGGCAAGGCACTCGGCTACCTGATGGCGACGCCGGAGCAGTCCGACGACATCGAGAACACCCTTACACACGGTTTCGGTACCGAAGCGTCGCCGGGTGACAAGGCCGAGTTCATTCGTCGCTTCGGCGCACAGCTTTTCGAGGGCTACGGCTCGAGCGAAGGCGCCGGTTCGGTGGTTCTCGATCCGAACCAGCCCGCGGGAGCGTTGGGACGTCCGGCTAACGAGAACATCGTCATCGTCAATCCCGACACCAAGGAAGAGCGTCCGCGCGCGATCCTGGACGAACACGGCCATGTGCTCAACTCGGACGAGTCCATCGGCGAAATGGTCGACAAGGCAGGTTCGCAGAAGTTCGAGGGCTACTACAAGAACGAAGACGCCATGGCGGAGAAGATCCGTGACGGTTGGTACTGGACAGGCGATCTCGGTTACGTCGACGAAGCGGGATTCATCTACTTCGCCGGCCGTAAGGGTGACTGGATCCGCGTGGACGGTGAGAACACGTCGGCTCTGATGATCGAGCACATTCTGCGTCGCCACCCCAAGGTGATCGCAACCGGTGTGTTTGCCGTACCTGACCCGCGCTCGGGTGATCAGGTCATGGCGGGCATCGAGGTTGCGGATCTGGCGGATTTCGACCCCGTCGAATTTGCGGCTTACCTTGCCGCACAGGCAGATTTGGGAACAAAGTCGGCGCCGCGCTTCATTCGCGTATCGACCAACCTGCCCGTCACCGGTTCCAACAAGGTGCTCAAGCGTGACCTTCAGGTCGATCGCTGGCGGACCGACGAGCCGGTGTACCACTGGGTGGGCCGCGGCGCTCCCGAGTACACGCTGATGACAGAAGCTGATATCGAGAGCCTCGAGAAAGAGTTCGAGACTCACGGTCGTTCGAGGTTCCTGTGAACCGAGTTGCGCTGGTAACCGGGGCTTCTCGCGGTATCGGCCGCGAATGTGCACTGGCATTTGCTCGCGCCGGGTTCGATGTCGCGATCACTGCCCGCACCGTCCGTGAAGGTGAGGGCAGAGCCGCACCGCGAACGCGCGACGGCGAGCAGGTTATCCCTGTTACCGGAAGCCTCGAGACGACAGTTTCCGAAATCGAGGCCTGCGGCGTGCGGGCCATGGCGGTTCCGATGGACCTCCTCGATCGGGCATCGGTTGTTGCGGCCGGTGAGCAGGTGCTGCGCGAGTGGGGCCGGGTGGATGTGCTGGTCAACAACGCCTATGCGCAGACCGTCGGCAACATGGACCGGATTCTCGACATCGAGATCGACGATGCCCAGGCAATGGTTGTCGGAAACTATCTGCATCAGCTCGCCTTGGTCCAGGTGATCCTTCCGTCGATGATCAAGAGCGGCAACGGTGTTGTCATCGGTCTCGCATCCGGTTCGGCCACCATGGACCCACCGGCACCTCCCGGTGAAGGCGGCTGGGGCCTGTCGTATGCAGCGTCGAAGGCCGGCTTCGGGCGTATCGCGGGTGCGATCAATTCGGAGTACCGCGGCGCCGGTATCAAGGCATTCAATCTGAGTCCGGGGTTTGTGATCACGGAATCGGGTAAGGCTCGCGGCGGTGCGGACGCGATCGTGGACGCAGGATTTGCCGCCACACCGGCGTCGGTCCCGGCAGCGGCCGCAGTATGGCTGGCAACTGATCCCGATGCCGACCGATTCCTCGGCCGAGTGGTGGACGGTCCGAAACTGATGGCGACGCTTCACGAGAAGAAATGAAGCTTGGGGTTCATCGACGAGAAGGCCGAATACTCGAGCAGTTGACGGCAAATTCGTAGCACCCCACAGCTCTCGATCACGGTGTTAGCATCCGATGGTGCCCGGGTGAACAGCTCGGGCACGAGCGATGTTTGCTGTCTTTGGCCAGCGAAAGCGCAAGTACAGCAACCCTTCACATAAGGAGTTTCACATGGGATCGATCGCCGATCTTCTTGCCCAGAGCCAGGCTTTGGCTGCGTTCAAGTACCTCCTCGGTGTGCTCGGTGGAGCGTTCGGTAGCTGATAGCGCGCCCGGACTGCGGTGACTACCAGTAGTCGCCACCGCACTTCAACGTGCGCTCTATCCGAGCGCGATCAATTTTCTCGAAAAGGCCGGTTTCTTCGGCCTGGTCCAATCATGGAGGCACACAATGGGTTCCCTTTCGACAATTCTCATGATCCCGGTCGGTAGCGCAGACCTCGTCCTCAAGGGCGTGTTCGAATCTCTGACGAACACCGTGAACAGTCTCGTCGTGGTTTTCGGTGGGTTGAGCTAGTTCCGCATCGAATCGACCGAGAAGGTCCGCGCGCCTCTGGCATGCGGGCCTTCTCTGGTTTGAGGCTACGGCCGTGCGCTCGTGTCGTAGGCATAGACCGAGACCCAATCGAGCATCAGGTTCCCGTTGCTGGTTCCCGTGCCTTTTGTCTCGGTCTGCAACTGCCAGCGCATCGGGGTGGACGGAACCCAGGACGTGCTTTCCAGGACTACCTGGTTGTCGAGTAGATATTTGATCCGCCCGGGCGACCACTCGATCGTGTACGTGTGCCAATCGGTGAACCGCGCTCCGATGTCTGTCGCGAGTTCCTGACACCCGCCTACGCAGGAACCCGCGCCGGAGTAGTGGTGAAAACCGCCTGCAGTGCCGGACAGTCCACCTTCGGGGAAGTCGAATTCACCGTCGCGTGGCCACACTTCGGACTGTGGCCACAACAACCAGGCAACGTAATATTCGTTGAGATTCGGATTGTCGACCTTGAACCTGGCCGAATAGCGGCCGTAGGTTTGATTTTGATTCTGGCCGTTGATGACGGGTGACGGGCTTGCCCCCGCCGGTTGCCCGTTGACATTGTGCAGATTGAAATTGAGGACGCCATTCTTGACGCTGAGAACTTGATCGGCGCGATACGGCCGCTGTTGATATGTATCGAGATAACAAGACGGGTATGTTCGCCACTTTTGCCCTTGTGCGCCGGTGTAGACGATCTTGTTGGGATCACACGTATTTGCCCACGTCCCCAGCGCAGCGTCTTTTGTGAAGTCGTCGTAGAAGATCTGACGCCATCCGTTGAGATTGCCGACCGGTACCGCAACCCCTGACGGAGAGGGAAGCGTCACGATGGCTCCGGTGTACGACCAACTCTGCGCCTGTGTGCCATCGCATACCTGTACGGCAGCTGGATTTCCGTTTGCATTGACACCACCGCGATTCTCGACGCAGAGTCCGTTGACCTGGCTTCGAACGGTACCTCCGGGACCGGAGGTCCATTTTTGGAATGCTGCGCCTGTGCAATTCGATATGACCAGGGCAGTCCCTGCCGCCAGAGAACCACCCTGGGGACCCAGGCATTTCGTCTGTACCCGGACGGTGCCATCGCTTTCAACGCTCCAGATCTGTGCGGCCGAGCCGTTGCAGTCGTAGATCTGAACCGGGTTGCCGTCCGATGTCACGCCCCACTTGTTTTCCAGGCATCGCCCACTGGGTGTCTTGACCGCGCCGATCACGGCAGCCTCGGACACGGCAGGAGAAACTACCAGTGCGCCCATCGCCATGACGATGGACGCGATGAGAAAACAAACGGTTTGTTTCGAATGTCGATTCTCTGTTGACGATTCCCCCGAAATATACGAAAACACAGTCACTCTCATTGTGATTCCATTCTTTTGTGCGGCGAGAACCTAGCCCGGTGGAAACAATTCCACAGGCTTTGTTGGCGAAATGCTACACAAAAGGATCGGGGTTATTTGCACCTTTCGGGAAGGTTGAAATAGTGCAGATATTGACGAAATTCGCCGATGCGTGATGCTCTTCGGTTGCTGCCGGCGTCAGTCGAGTGAAGGAGCGTCTGTGGCTTCCGTATCGAGGATCATTTCGCCGTTCGTGGACTCTTCAGGGAAGACGAATTTGCGCATCGCCCACCAACGGAAGGCCGTTGCGAGCAGCGTGCCGATGATGGAGCCACTGATGAAGTCGGCGAAGTTCTCCATCAATACGGAGACGTTTGGCTGGCGGAGGTCGAATACGTAGCTCGAGATCCAGAGTGGCACCTGGTTGATGGCCAGGCCGATACCGGCGACGATGAAGAACAGTGCCGCCTCGTGATGACGTTGGCGTCCACCCCGCTCAGCGAACGACCATTCCCGGTTCAGTACGTACGACAGGACCGTCGCGACCAGGACCGCGATGATGTTGGCGGTAACCGGATGTTGCGGCAGTACGGTCCACTTGATGCCGAAGAACAACACCGTGGTGACGATGAAGGCGATGCCGCCGACCACCAGAAACTTGAGCATCTCCGCGTGCGGCAAAACCCGTACGAGAATCTTCTCAGGAAGCCAATTGACCAGTTTTCCTACAAACGCCATTGGTCGAGGCTAACCGTGTCGGTGCCGTTAGGCATAAAAATCGCAAGCGCCGGAGCGTTCGGAAAGTTAGAAACCATACCCCATGACTGCGGGGCGTGTGGTGCCGAAAGCGAAGTCGAAGTCGCGTATCTCCTGAGGGGTGGAGGCCTGGACGCGCCCTGCTGCCGCGAAGATTCGAGCCTGATGCGAACCCAGGTAGATGCTGGACAAGATATCGGACGGCATCGTGATCTGTGCGTCGGCGTCCGTGGGTCGGCAGGTGGCCTTTCCACCCCGAATGCTGAGCGCGAACGTACCACCGGAGTCGAGGAACGGATCCTCGATTTTGATGACAGTGTCGAGGTCAGCGGCATATTCACGAGCTTCGAGTGCTGCTGGGACGTTCATGATTCGCAGCCACAGACGGTCGGATCGGCGGGTTGTCCGCACCGAACGGTAGTCCGTCAGCATCAGTCGCAGCGGATCTTCAGGATGCTGCTCGGCTTCGATGCGGGTCACGAGATCGAGCCCGCACATTGTCCGCCACAGCGCGGCGTAGGCGTCGTCGTTGATGGCAACGAACTCGGCGATGTCGAC
The DNA here is from genome assembly GCF_002300185.1 of Rhodococcus sp. ACPA4. NCBI lineage: Bacteria > Bacillati > Actinomycetota > Actinomycetes > Mycobacteriales > Nocardiaceae > Rhodococcus > Rhodococcus sp. ACPA4. Next base: position 3,527,794 of record NZ_NSDY01000001.1, on the reverse strand, counting down.
GACGCTGTCGGAGCCGTCACTTCGGTGGCGGTAGGAAACGTAGCCGTCGGGATGTGTCAGAAAGAACAGTCCGGAGGCGCCGGCACGATGGTCGGACGGGTCGGCAAATGTGAAATCCCAATGCGCCTGCGGACGCCTTTGCGCGCCTGGAGTGACGAGGCGCCAGCGGTCGTAGATTGCGGGCAGTAGCGTGGCTGCGGTCTGCGCGTCGGTGATCCGCACGCCGCTTCCGGTTGGAGCCTGCGGGCGGAAATCGGCAAAACGCCGATCGATCGTGATGCTCTCGCTGACGGTTGCGGGGCCGTAGCCGAACCGGTTGTAGATGCGCGCGTCGCTGGCCGTCAGAGCTACCAGGGGAGCACCCGTCGACGCGATGTGGTGGTGCAACCGGACGAACATCGAGCGCAGAATTCCGCGGCGACGGTGCGTCGGGGCGACGGACACCCAGGTGATTCCGCGAGTGGGTAGCTGGTTCCCGCCCGGAACCGTGATTTCCATGTCGAACTCGATGGCCAGTCCGACAACTTGATCACCTTCTGTCGCGACGACGATGTCCTCGGGGCGATAGAGCGTCCGAGTGAGTGTTTTGTCGGCGCTCGACGGATGGAATCCGAACCCAGTCGAGTCGAGTAACTGGATCGCCGGCCAATCGGCTTCAGTGGCAGTTCGGATGGTGATCTGGTTGTCGGTGCTCACGCTCATTGATGCTGGCACAGATTGCGCGGTGACGCACGTAGCGCGCGAGTCGACGTTTCACCGGTGATTCATGGGGGTACCGTCCGACGAACCGGCCCCGCGACAGGAGTGAACACAGTGGCGATCACCGATATCAAGGAATATGCGCACCTCACCGAGGAAGACGTCGAGGCACTTGGGCGTGAATTGGACGCTATTCGGCTCGACATCGAGGAGAAGCGCGGTGCGCGTGACGCTCGATACATTCAGCGAACTATCGCGTTTCAACGCTCTCTCATGGTGGCCGGTCGTGTCGTCCTGTTTGCCAGCAAGAAGAAGCCCGCATGGATCCTGGGAACAGCGCTTCTGGGGGTCGGCAAGATTATCGAGAACATGGAACTCGGCCACAACATCATTCACGGTCAGTGGGACTGGATGAACGATCCCGAGATTCATTCGAGCAACTGGGAGTGGGACAACACCTGCCCATCGTCGGGTTGGAAGCACTCGCACAACTTCACCCATCACAAGTTCACCAATATCGTCGGTCTCGACAATGACGTGGGCTACGGCATCATGCGCGTCACGCGAGATCAGAAGTGGCACGCGGACTATCTATTCCAGCCGATCACCAATTTCGCGTTGGCAACACTGTTCGAATGGGGCGTCGCACTTCACCATCTAGAGACAGACAAACTTCGCAAGGGGCAGGTGAAGTGGTCCGACAAATCCGAGATGGCAAAGGAAATCGGCAAGAAGATCGCACGGCAGGTGACCAAGGACTACATTCTGTTCCCAGCTCTGACCGGCCCAGCGTGGAAGACCACGCTGACGGCAAATATCGTCGCAAATCTCATTCGCAATTACTGGAGTTACGCAGTCATCTTCTGCGGGCATTTTCCCGACGGAGCCGAGAAGTTCACTCTCGAGGAATTCGAGAACGAATCGCGCGCGCAATGGTACCTACGACAGATGCTCGGCTCGGCCAACTTTCACGCCGGACCGATCATGGCATTTATGAGCGGCAACCTCTGCTACCAGATCGAGCATCATTGCTTCCCCGACTTGCCGAGCAACCGATACTCGGAAATCGCTGTGCCACTTCGTGAATTATGTGACAAGTACGATCTCCCGTACACAACAGGTCCGCTGTGGAAGCAGTACGGACTGACATTGCGCACCATCTGGAAGTTGTCGCTCCCCAACAGGTTTCTCTCCGCCTCCCAGGACGACGCACCGGAAACGCACTCCGAGTTGAAGTTTCGAGTTCGTGGCGGCATCAAGGAAGTATTCGGCGTCGACCCGCACACAGGTAAGCGTCGTGGGTTGCGAACGGCCATCGCCATGATGGCGAGTTGACGCTCGCCTTTAACTGCCGAGCAGAATGACCGGCACGTCCTCGGCGAAGTCCACAACCAATTCGCGACGAGAAAACAGCCAGGTGCCGTCGACCTTGTCGAAACTGTCCTGGTAGCGAATCTCGATTCGGTTGTTCCGGAACCCCTCGCCGCGGGGATAGATGTGATGCGCGGAGCAGTACGCCTCGCCGTGGGCCGTGGTGGCGCTGTCCTGATCGAGGACCTGCTGCTCGACGATGTGCCGCGTCGAGTGCAGGTGTGCGACGGCGCCGACTATCGAATCGGACAGAGTCGACCGGCCCTGAATTTCGGTCGGCCCGGCGGTGCCGTTCAATGCCGGAGGCAGGACAAACGTGGCGTTTTCGGTGAACAGGGCTGCGAGAGCGGCCGGATTTCGGCGGTCGACTGCCTGTGCGTACCTGGCAGCCAAGTCGGTGAGGGCGATCCGATCCGAAGGTTCCATGGCAGCATTTCACCTTATGTGACGGCGCTCATGTTTCGCCTTCCCGCTCAACGAGACACATTCAGCGCCCAAAGATGCATCTAGTTAGCGTCCAGATCAAAGTTGCTAGCCATGAATGCCATAGGAGAACCGCGATGGATCTGAGGGAATCGCCCGAGCAGCAGGAGCTCCGCAAGGAGCTGCGCGCGTACTTCGCGACGCTGCTGCCGGAGGAGAAGCGCCGCGCTGCCGGTGAACAGGGTGTTGGCGGCGAATACTTCCGTGAAATCGTGAAGTTGCTGGGCAAGGACGGCTGGCTCGGTATCGGCTGGCCCAAGGAATTCGGTGGCCAGGGACGCTCCATCGAAGAGCAGTTCGTGTTCTTCGACGAGGTTCAGCGCGCGGGATTGCCGTTCCCCTTCGTGACGGTCAATACCGTCGGGCCGACATTGATGAAGTACGGCACCGAAGAGCAGAAGGAACGATTCCTGCCGGGCATTCTTGCCGGCGACATCGTTTTTGCCATCGGCTACACCGAGCCGGAGGCCGGAACGGACTTGGCTTCGCTCAAGACCCGTGCAGTCCTCGACGGTGACGAGTGGATCGTCGACGGCAACAAGATCTTCACCAGTGGCGCCAACACTGCCGACTACGTGTGGCTGGCCTGCCGCACCGACGCGGACGCCCCCAAGCACAAGGGCATCTCGATCCTGATCGTCCCCACGGAGGACGCAGGCTTCGAGTGGTCACCGATCAACACCGTCGGCGGCTTGATGGTGACGTCGACGTACTACTCCGGCATTCGCGTCCCGTCGAAGGACGTTGTCGGCGAGGTCAACGGCGGCTGGCAGCTCATTACCGCTCAGCTCAACCACGAGCGAATCGGCCTGGCGGCCATCGGTGGTCGCACTTACGGTCTGTGGAACCTGGTTCTGGACTGGGCCAAGGAAAACGGCGCCATCGACATCCCGTGGGTGCAGCAGGACTTCGCTCGTACACACGCCAAGCTCGAGGCCATGCGACTGCTGAACTGGAAGATGACGGCAGCCGTCGCACAGGACACGCTCTCCGGAGCCGACGCCGGCGCTACCAAGACATACGGGACCGAGACTCACGTCGACGTCTACCGCACTCTGCTCGGAATTCTCGGCTCCGCCGGACGCATCCGCCCCGAGTCTCCGGGCGCTTTGCTTGCCGGTCAGATCGAGCAGATCTCGCGTCAGGGTGTCGTGAACACCTTCGGCGGCGGCGTCAACGAGGTTCTGCGTGACATGGTCGGCACCATCGGCTTGGGACTCGTTCGCGAAAAGAGGGTCAAGTGAGCGACATTTCGGCGCAACTCGACGCTTTTGTCGGCCAGACGCTTGTTCCCACCACCTGGGGACCCGACGAGGTCAACATCCCCATGATCCGGCATTGGGCCGAGACCATGGGCGATACCAACCCCGTCTACCTCGACGACGAAGCTGCCCGCGCCACCGGCCGTGACGGCGTCGTCGCTCCCGCTCAGATGCTTCAGGTCTGGATCATGCGGACGTTCACCGACAAGATGGCGGGCAACGACCCGTCACAGGTGTGGACCGATCTGATCGCCACCCTCGACGCTGCGGGCTACAGTTCCGTCGTCGCCACCGATTCCGATCAGGAGTTCTTCGGCGAACTGCGCCCAGGCGATCGCGTGAACTACACCGAGGTCATCGAGTCGATTTCCCCGGAAAAGAAGACCGGCCTAGGCGTCGGACACTTCGTGACGACGCTCAAGACGTACCGCAACGGCGACGACGAAGTTGTCGGCACGCAGCGGTGGCGGACACTGCGGTTCAAGCCGCAGGAAGCCAAGGCTCCGGAGGCTCCGCGCGCACTGCGTCCGCGTCCGGCTCTCAACGCGGACAACGCTTTCTGGTTCGAAGCGGCCAAGGAGCACCGTCTGGTGATCCAGCGCTGCACGTCCTGCAAGACGTTGCGTCATCCCACCGGCCCGATGTGCGGTGAGTGCCAGTCGCTCGAGTGGGACACGATCGATGCGTCGGGCCGTGGCACGGTGTACAGCTTCGTGGTCAATCATCACCCCAAGATCGACGCGTTCGACTACCCGCTCATCGTTGCGGTCATCGAACTCGAAGAGGGAACCCGATTGATCGCCAACATGGTGGGTATCGCGCCCGAAGATGTCGTGGTCGACATGCCCGTGGAACTTGACTGGATCGACGCCGACCCGGATTTGACGCTTCCCGCGTTCCGGCCGGCCGCACGCGAGGAGCACTGATGGACTTCAATTTCAGCGAAGAGCAGGACGCGATTCGCTCACTGGCCGACGAGGTCTTCACCAGCAAGGCCACGATCGAGCGCACCAAGGAGATCGAACTCTCCGCCGAGCGCGTCGACCGTGAACTGTGGCGCGAACTCGCGACCACCGGCCTGCTCGGTATCGCCCTGCCCGAGGAGTTCGGCGGCGGTGGACTCGGCTTGTCCGAGCTGTACACCCTGCTCGAGGAACAGGGCCGCCACGTTGCGGCCGTGCCGATCTGGGAGACGGCGCTCGCCGCGTTGGCGATCAACGAGTTCGGTTCCGATTCCCTTCGCGCAGAGCTCCTTCCGAGTGTTGCCGACGGCAGTCGATTCCTCACGATCGGGCTCGAGGAATTCGGGCCGTACACTGCCGGCGACCCGCTGACCACGGCCGCCGAGGATACCGACGGTAACTGGACGCTGACCGGTGAGAAGGCCGTTGTGCCGATCACGAACATCGCGAACCTCGCGCTCGTCTCGGCAACCACGTCCACGGGAACAGCTCTGTTGCTGGTGGATCTGAATGCAGACGGTGTCACGGTGGAGCAGACGCAGTCCACCAACCACGAGATCTGTGCCAACCTCACGTTTGCCGGTGCCCCCGCGCAGCTGATCGGTGCGGCTGACGGCACCACGGTTCCGTGGCTGATCGACCGAGTTGAGCTGGCATTGGCCGCAATTCAATGGGGCGTCGGCTCCGGCGCCGTTGCGCAGGCTGTCACGTACCTGAACGGCCGCATGCAGTTCGGCCGTCCGCTCGCGACCTTCCAGGCGGTCAACCACCAGCTCGCGGACTGCTACATCGATCTCGAAGCGATGCGCGTGACACTGTGGCAGGCTGCATGGCGCATCTCCGAGGGACTGGATCTCGGCACCTCGGTACTCGTCGCCAAGTGGTGGGCCACCGACGGCGGACAGCGCGTCGTGCATCGCACCACGCATGTCCACGGTGGTATGGGCGTCGACACCGACTACCCGGTTCACCGTCACCTCTTGTGGGGCAAGCAGATTGCTGCCACCCTCGGCGGTTCCAGCTCCGATCTCGCGCGTCTGGGTGCGCAGCTCGCATCCGGTGTGGAGGTGCTCGCATGACCGTTCTTGCCGGTCGTAGCTACGCAGACGTCGTTGTCGGAGAGGCATTGCCCGAGTTGGCGATCCCGCTGACCCGCACGTTGATCGTCGCCACGGCAATCGCCACTCGCGATTTCCAGGACGTGCACCACGATCCGAGCCTGGCTCAGGAGCGCGGCTCCAAGGATGTCTTCATGAACATCCTCACGAGCAACGGCCTCGTCGGCCGGTATGTGACGGACTGGGCCGGATCGGCATCGACCCTGCGTCGCATCGCCATTCGTCTCGGCGCGCCCAACTACCCGGGTGACACCATGACGATGACCGGTGAGGTCGTGTCCAAGGAAGACGGTGTTGTCGTGGTCAAGGTGCAGGGCGCAAACAGCCTCGGCAACCATGCATCCGGCACCGTCACAGTTGCTTTCAAAGAAGAGGGGAAGCCCTGATGGCGATCAGCCCGCTCTCGGGAGCCGCTGCCATCGTCGGCATCGGATCCACCGAGTTCTCCAAGAACTCCGGTCGCACCGAACTGCAGTTGGCCTGTGAGGCCATCGTCGCTGCACTCGCGGACGCGGGTATCGCCCCGTCCGAGGTTGACGGACTTTCGACCTTCACCGCGGAAACCAACGGCGAAGCCATTGTGGCTCGCAACTGTGGTCTCGGCGAGCTGAAGTTCTTCTCCCGCATCGGTTACGGCGGTGGCGCCGCATGCGGCCCCGTGCAGCAGGCAGCCATGGCCGTTGCGACGGGTGTCGCCGATGTCGTGGTCTGCTACCGCGCTTTCAACGAGCGCTCCGGTGAGCGTTACGGCCTGGGTCAGCATGATCGCCCGATGGCAACCACAGCGGACCGCGCGGCTTATGCGTGGATGACACCGCAGGGCCTGTCGACTCCCGCTCAGTGGGTCGCTATGTTCGCACGGCGGTACATGCACCAGTACGGTGCGACGAGTGAGGACTTCGGACGAGTTGCAGTGGTGGCGCGCAAGCACGCTGCCAACAACCCGGCTGCCTGGTTCTACGAGCGTCCGATCACACTCGAGGATCACCAGAATTCCCGCTGGATCGCCGAACCGCTGCACTTGCTCGACTGCTGCCAGGAAACAGACGGTGGCCAGGCGCTCGTCGTCGTCTCCGCTGAGCGCGCCAAGGATCTGGCCAACAAGCCGGCCTTCATCAAGGCCGCTGCTCAGGGCAGTGGCAAGGATCAGCACATGATGACCAGTTACTACCGACCAGACATCACGGGTATCCCGGAGATGGGTCTGGTCGGCCGTCAGCTGTACAGCCAGAGCGGCCTGACACCGGACGACATCAACGCGGCTATCCTGTACGACCACTTCACTCCGCTGGTCCTCCCACAGCTCGAAGAACTGGGATTCTGCAAGCCCGGCGAGGCCAAGGACTTCATCCGCGAAGGCAACCTGGAACTCGGTGGACGCCTGCCGGCGAACACTCACGGTGGTCAGGTCGGCGAGGCGTACCTGCACGGTGTCAACGGTGTTGCCGAAGGTGTGCGGCTCATTCGTGGCACGTCGACCAATCAGCCCGATGGTGTCGAGAACGTATTGGTCACTGCCGGAACAGCAGTACCTACCAGTGGTCTCATTCTCGGCGTGGTGTGAGAGAGGAATTGAACGTGACTACTTCGGAAACTGCGAAGACTGCCGGCGATTGGCGCGGAGCCGATCTCGGTACCCGCACCGTGTCGTACACCGAGCGCGACGCGATCCTGTACGCACTTGCCGTGGGCGCCAAGGCAACCGAGTTGGACCTCGTTTTCGAGGATCAGCTTCGGGTGCTGCCGACATTTGCTCTGACACTGGCGCAGTGGGCTCCCGACGCTCTGGGCTCGGCGGGCGCTTTCGACACCTCGACGGCACTGCACGGCTCGCAAGAGTTGAAAGTGCTTGCTCCGCTTCCGCGTAGCGGTGAGGTGACGCTGAAGGCTTCGGTCGGCGAGGTGTGGGACAAGGGTGCTGCAGCCGTCTTCGAAGTGAAGGTCGAGTGCGAGTACTTCGTCGCGACCTGGTCGCTGTTCGCTCCCGGCGCCGGTGGATTCGGCGGAGAACGTGGGCCGTCCCGTCCCGCAGAGCCGACGGGCGAGCCTTCACTCACCGGTGTGCTGACCACGGCGGAGAATCAGACGGCGATGTATCGCCTGCTGGGCGACATGCACCACATCCACATCGATCCAGAGGCCGCGGCACGGATCAATCAGCCGCGCCCGATCATGCACGGCCTGTGCACGTTGGCTGCCAGCACGCTCGAGCTTGCCCGGGTCGCCGGAGTGCATCCGGCAGACCTCGTGAGCCTCGAGGGTCGATTTGCGGCGGCTATTCATCCGGGTGAGGCGCCGTCCATCGTTGCGTGGGGTACTCCTGACGACCTGGCCTTCCAGGTGCACAAGGATGGTCAGGTAGCGATTTCCGGTGCGCGAGTGAGCTTCTCCGCTCGCTAGCATCCGCAGACTCAACTGCGGGGCGCTTGACCCCCCCGTCGCGCCCCGCAGTTGTTCACACAAAACGAGGAAGCCCTCGAGCAATTGCTCGAGGGCTTCCTTGGTTGCTCGGTCTTACGAGCTGGTTCGCGAAAACAGCTCGGGGTGGGTAGCAAGGTAACGGGCCGGGTATTCGCCGCCGCCGTGGACGGCGATGTCGGTTCCCGTCACGTACGACGAGAGCGAACTTGCCAGGAACAGGCAGGAATTCGCGATGTCCGACGGTACGGCCATGCGCTCCATCGGGATGATCTCGGTGACGGCCGCGCCGCCGTCGGCGCCGTAGACCTCTGCGGCTGCTTCCGTGCGGATCAAGCCGGTCGTGATGTGGTTGATACGGACCTTGGGGGCCCATTCGAGCGCCAAAGCCTTTGTCAGGACCAACAGTCCGGCCTTGGCGGCGCTGTATGCCGCGGTGCCGGGCTGCGGGTCGATGCCCGAGACACTGCCGATGTTGATAATGGCGCCGCCGTTGTCCTGTGTCTGCATGACGGCGTTTGCAGCCTGAGCAACGTTGAAGGGGGCCAGCAGATTCAGCGCCACGATCTTCTCCACGAAGCGCGGGGAGACGGTGGCTGCGTCGGCGTCGGGGGAGCCGCCGGCATTGTTGATCAGAACGTCCAGTCGGCCGAAGCGATCGACGGCATCCTGGACGAGCGCTGCGGCGTCTGCAGGATCGCGGACGTCCGTGGCTTTGAATGCTGCAGTGCGTCCGTCAGCCGACGGGAGCTTTTCGGGCTCGTTTCGGCCACAGACCAGTACGTTTGCCCCGGCAGCCAGGAAGGTTTCGGCGATGACAAAGCCGATGCCCTTGGTGCCGCCGGTGACGATCACCGAGCGTCCGCTGAAATCGACGGGGTTGGGGAGTGTCACGGTGGAGCCTTCCTGATGTTGGGGCCGAGCCGATTTGCCGCCCAGTGTGATTGACGCGACAGTGCCGGTCGTCATAGGGTCAAGCAAATGCTTGGTTGCTTAGTTCGTTGAGTGTAGACGACCAACACCGGCAGTCACCAGAATCGACCAGTCCCCGCAGGCAACAGGACATTGGAGCAATCACATGGGCACGCTTGACGGCAAAGTTGCACTCATCACCGGTGCAGGTCAGGGAATCGGGCAAGGCATTGCCTTGGCATTGGCGAAAGAAGGCGCCGAGATCGCGGTAGCCGGTCGCACCGAGTCCAAGCTCCACACCACGTGCGGGCTGCTCGCCGACATCGGTGCCCGCGGCGAGGTAGTCGTGTGTGACGTCAGCAAGAAGGACGACATCACCGCCGCCGTGGACCGTACCGTCGAACTGTTCGGCGGAATCGACATCCTGATCAACAACGCCAACGACTGCAAGCCCGGCCCGCTGCTCAGCGTGCTCGACGAAGACTTCGAACGCTCTTTCGCGACGGGACCGCTCGCCACCCTGCGCATGATGCAAGCGTCGTATCCCCACATGAACAGTCGCGGCGGCGGTGTCATCATCAACATGGCCACCTCTGCGGCCGTGCGCTGGGATGCCAGCAACTACGGTGCCTACGGCTCCATCAAGGAGGGCATGCGCGCACTAACCCGCGCCGCGGCCTGCGAGTGGGGCAAGGACAACATTCGTGTGCTCAACGTTGCGCCACACGCGCAGACCCCGGCCCTGCAGTGGTGGATGGACAAGAACCCGGAAGAAGCGGCAGCCTTTGTCGCGGGAATCCCGCTGGGTCGCGTCGGCGATCCCGAAACCGACATCGGGCGTGCCGTCGTCTTCCTGGTCGGCGAAGATGCCGGTTACCTGACCGGCGCAACCATCCCCCTCGACGGTGGACAGTCGCGCTGGGGGTAATTCCGTCAGGTGCGGTCGAGCCACTCCCTGGCGTCCGCCGGGAAATCCGTGGTCGTGCCGTCCACTCCGAGTTCGAGGGCTCGTGCTGCATCTGCCGGAGTGCGCAGGGGCCACGCGTGAACCTGCAATCCGGCTTCATGGAGGTCGCGGACCAGGTCGGCTGTCAGGCCGTCCCAGCCGCAGTAGAACGCGCCGGAACCGGTGGCCGCAAGAACGGATTCGATACCAGCCGGGTGAGCGTCGGCGCTTGGATACGCCGACACGATCAATCCGCGCGGGATGAACGGTGCTGCCTCGGCAACTGCGAGCAGAGCCTCGGCCGAGAAGCTCGTGAACTGAATGCGCTGAGCGTCTTCCGGCCGCGCCGCCACGATCCGTCCGAGTTCCGGCACCACCTCGATGGCCTTGATCTCCACCTGCAAGGTCACCGTGGTGTTGTCGAGAGCTTCGTCGAAGGTCAGGACGCCGCGTCCGGAGTCCAATTCGATGTCTTTGATCTGGTCGAACGTGAGTTCCGCAACGGGTCCGAGCCCACGCCCGGAATCGTCGGCGGCGGTGCGATCGAGCGTCGCGTCGTGGAGCACGATCGCAACGCCGTCGGCGGTCAAGCGCACGTCGAGTTCGATCTCGTCGACGCCCATCTCCTCGGCGAGGCGAAATGACGCAATGCTGTTCTCGGGTGCGTGAGCCATGGCGCCGCGATGGCCTACCAAGGTGAATGATTCGGATCGCATGGTCAGGCCACCTTGCTTTCGTAGAGTTTGCGCACGGATTCCGTGTCTGCGCGCAGCTTGGTTGCCGTTGCCTTCAAAGTTGCGCCGGCGTCGGCATTTTCGGTGTACAGCTTCTGAATTGCGGTGCGCATTTCCGTGATGGTGCTCTGGACGTACCGTCGAACCGCGTCAGGCTGGCGGGCGAGCTCGAGTTGGTCGACGGCCAGTTTGTAGTTCGGATTGTCGGACATGACCTGACGCACCTTGGTGGAGTTTGCCGCGGAGATTGTCGAGGGCAGGTATCCCGTTCCGACGGTCCAGGTCGACGACGCTTCCTCACCGGACAGATACGCGAGTACCTGCGCGGCAGCTTCCTTGCGTTCCGGGCTGGCATTCTTCATGATTCCGAGTCCGGCACCACCGGTCGGCACGCCGTGTGTGGTCTGTTGGGGCAGGAAGCCGGCACCGACTTCGAACTGGGCGCCCTTGATCAGTCCGGTCAGCGATCCGGTGGAGTTGGTGATGGTTGCGACCTGGCCGTTGATGAAATCGTTGTTGATTTCCTGTGCGAGGTACGCGATCTTGTCGTCGTTGATCACGGCTCGGTCGAACTCTGCGGCGGCAATTGCAGCTGCGGAGTCCACGGTGACGTCGAGTCCGTCGGAGATCGATCCGCCGAAGTTCCAGAGCAGTCCCTGCATGTACCAGTCGTCGGCACCGGTGTATGCGCGCATCTTCAGAGAATTGCCATTGTAGTTCTGGCCGGTGATTTGTTTTCCCCACGAACGGAATTCATCCCAGGTGGCGGGGGCGCGATCCGGCAAACCTGCGGACGAGAAGATCTCTTTGTTGTAGTAGAACAGTGGTGTCGATCGGCCGAACGGGATCCAGTAGGACTCGCCGCGGACAACGCCCTCGGTGAACAAGCGCTCGTTGAACGTGCTCGGACCGAAGTTGCTGTCGAAGTATCCGCCGAGCGGTTCGAGTGTGTCGTTGAGGAAGAACTTGTTCCACGACACGTCGGAGAAGACGCCGATGTCGGGGATCTGCCTGGCCTGGAGTCCGGCGGCGATCTTCTCGGTGACGCCGTCATACCCGTTGAACTGCTGAACTTCTGCGTAGATATCGGATTGCGAGCGGTTGAATCCGTCGACCACTCCGGTGAAGACCTCGTGGTTGTTGCCCGACCACGGACTCCAGATGACGACGTTGGTCCTCCCGGAAAATTCGCTGGGGGCCTTGACGTCCGGTGCTGAGAACGAAGCCGTGCCGCCGGCGTTTCCGCACGCTGCGAGTACGGGGAGTGCGATCGCGGTCATACCGGCAGCAGTGAGAAAGCTGCGGCGAGAGATGTTCACAGGCTTCTGCGCGGAGCCAGATCGGGCAAATAACGACATGATGGGTATCTCCTGGAGGATGCTGAACTGGCAGGGGAAGGTCGGAAAACTGATCAGCGTCGAACGGACGCTCCGGCAAGCCCGGCAACGATGAACCGCTGGGCAAAGAGAAAGAGCAACAGCATGGGGAGGACAACCATGGTGGTTCCGGCCATGATCGCGCCCCAGTTGTCAACACCCTCACTCTCTTTGAGTGCCATCAAACCGATGGGAAGAGTGCGCATCTGAACGGAATTGGTGACGAGAAGAGGCCAGATGAAGTCGTTCCACTCGTCGATGACAGCGATCAGCGCAACGGTGACAACCGCCGGAACTGACATCGGTAATGCAAAGTAGAACAGCTTGCGGATGTGTCCGGCGCCGTCGAGTTCTGCAGCCTCCATGACTTCCTTCGGGAGACTCAGAAAGTGCTGGCGTAGAAGGAATGTTCCGAATGCGCTCGCGAGTCCAGGCAGGATTATTCCCGCGTAGGTGTTGATCATTCCGAGATTGCCGATGGTGATGTAGTTGAGCAACAGTGTCACGTGCCCCGGCACCATCAAGGCTCCCAGGACCGCGAGGAAGATCCACTTCTTGCCGGGAAAGGGAAGGAAGGCAAAGGCATAGGCGCTGAACACTGCCAAGGTGACCTTCGCAGTGGCACCGACGATCGTGACGATCAGTGAGTTGACGAAGAAGTCGCCGAACGGAACGGCATTCCACGCGTGGCTGAAGTTCTCCCACGCCAGACGGCTGGGGACGAATTGCAGTGGCCACTGGTAGATCTCGCTCTCCGGCTTGAACGCCGACGAGATCATCCAGTAGAACGGGATGGCAAAGACGAGGCCGACAACAACCAGTCCGATCCAGGACAGGCGAAATCTAATGCGCGTCTTGTTCGGGGTTGTCGTTCTGCTGGGTGCGGACATCAGTAGTGCACTTTCTTCTCGACGAATCGCATTTGGAACACTGTGACGCCCATCAGGACGACAAACATCACCATGGATCCGGCGGCGGCAGTGCCGGCACTGAAGGCCTTGAATCCTTCTTGGTAGATGAACCAGCTGAGAGTGGTTGTGGCGCCTGCGGGTCCGCCGCTGGTCATCATCGCGATGACGTCGAAGGACTGAAAGGCGCTGATGACCTGGGTGATCAGGAGGAAGAACGTTGTCGGTGAGAGTAGCGGCATGGTGATGTGGCGGAATGTCTGCCATGCCCCTGCCCCGTCGAGACGTGCCGCCTCGAGGACGTCTGCCGGCATCGACTGAAGCGCAGCTAGATAGACGATGGCTACAAAGCCGACACCTTTCCAGATCGAGACGATGATCAGCGCGGGCATCGCCCACGAACTCGAGGTTGTCCAGTGTGGTGAATCTGCTCCGAACAACCCGAACAGCGCTCGGGACAGTCCGTAGTTCGGATCGAAGATGAACAACCAAATCGCGGCCACCGCTGCGCCCGAGAGGATGTGCGGCGAAAATGCCAAAGCGGAAACCGCTGCGCGTCCTCGTGATTGGCGATTGAACAGGCACGCCAGGGCCAGTCCCACGCTCAGGCTGATGCCGACAATCGCAACAACCCATACCAAGGTCAGGCGTAACACCCGGAGAAACGCAGGATCGTGCAGCAACTTGGTGTAGTTGTCGACGCCGACGAACAGCGGCGTCGGCGCGATCATGTCCCATTCAGTGAGGCTGAGGTAGATGTTGCCGATAACGGGCCAATATGCGAAGACCGCTATCAGCAGCAGGTTCGGGAAGGTGAAGAGCACAAAGAGCTTGTAGCCCTTGCGTTCACGCCTTCGGGTAGGGCGACCCCGGGTTGATCCGCGACTCACAGGGGCGGAGACCGTCGGCGGTGCCGGGCGTTGAGTTGTCAACGACATGTCGAGACCATTTCTTCCGGGGGTGTCGCTTTCTTGATGCGAGACGGTGAAGATCACATCGACGGTGTTACGTCTTCGTTGATCGCAGTGATCGTTTCACTCGTGCGGATGGTCGTCAAATGGACAAAACGGGTAGATCTCGCGAGTGTGAAATGTCTACGTGACGTGTCAAATATGTTGTTAAACAGTGGATTTAGTCGATAGTGCGTCTGCGGTTCTGGCGGTGACCGAGCTGAAGTTTCAGTTTGTCATGCCTAAGCTTCTCGACTCGTTCATCGAGCATTCATATCAGGAAGAGTGATATAAATGACTCGTAATCACACCAGCTACAGCAAGGTCTTGGATGAGTCGACGATTGATCACCCACACCAGGCAAGAACGGCTGGACGGCATTCTCGAATGCTTGATGGCAGATGAATCGGCGTCCGCACAATCGCTGGCCGCTCACTTCGATATGTCGTTGATGACGGTCCACCGTGATCTCGACGAACTTCAACGCCGCGGAATAGTCCGAAAGTTCAGGGGCGGAGTCAGCATCGAACGAACCAGCAGTTACGAGATTGCAGCACCGCTGAGGCGTCGCATCGCCACCGAACAAAAGTTGGCGATCGGCGCTGCTGCTGCCACCGAGGTTGCTCCGGGGCAGGTGATAATGCTCGACGATTCCACCACCGCCTCCCACATGATCCGCCACTTGATCGAGATCGAAGAACTTCGGGTTGTGACGAACTATCTGCCCTCACTTCGTGAACTGTCCGAAGTGACCGGCATTTCGGTGACCGCTATCGGCGGCGACTTCGACTCCGGTCATGAATCGTTTGTCGGCGAGGGTGCAGCCAAGGCCGTGCGCGAACTGCGCGTCGACGCTCTGTACTTCTCGACGTCGAGTGCTGATCGCGACGGCATGTATCACCAGGAAGAGAAAGTCGTTCGGCTCAAATCGGAGATGATTCGGTGTGCCGGTCGGCGGGTTCTCCTGATGGACAGTTCCAAATTGGCGCACACCTCGCTACATCGAGTGTGTGGTTGGGACGTGATCGACGAGTTGATCACCGATGACGGTGCACCACTGGGGATTATCGAGGATATCCGTGCACAGGGTGTTGTGGTGCGCGTCGTTGGATCCGATCGTGTTGAGCTACAAGAGGAAGGAAAGTCCTGATGCTGCAAGCGGTCTTCTGGGACATGGACGGCACACTGGTGGACACCGAGCCGAGTTGGTTTGCGGCGGAGCGTGCCTTGATGTCGAGGTACGGGGTGGAGTGGTCTGACGAACAGGCAACAGCACTGGTGGGGAAGGCCTTGCCCGACTCTGCTGCGATCCTTCGCGCGGCGGGGGCGGATCTCACGATCCGCGAGATAGTCGATGAACTGGTGGCCGCCGTCGTGGCGGGTGTTCGGCAGTCCATCGAGTGGCGTCCGGGTGCCCGTGAGTTGTTGGCGCAGGTTCGCGACGCCGGAATACCCAGTGTGTTGGTGACGATGAGCGAGGCGCCGTTGGCGGAGGCTGTTGCGAGCGCGCTCCCACCGGGAACATTTCAGTTGATGGTTACCGGAGACATGGTCGAGCACGGTAAGCCGCACCCGGAGCCGTACTTGCGGGCCAGAACGGATCTCTCGGCGCTGACCGGCCCGATTTCCATGGATCGGGTTGTGGCGATCGAGGACTCGATTCCGGGATTGGCGTCGGCGATTGCCGCGGGCGCCGTCGCAGTGGGCGTGCCGAACATGGTGAGTCTGAGGGAAGATCCAGGCGTTGTCCTGTGGGCGACGTTGGCCGGAAAGTCAGTCACGGACCTCGAGGAGTTAGTCGCTGGGCGAGCAGCGTCGCTCGAATTGCAGTCGATCTGAAGACGTGAAGGTCCCGCCGCACACGAAACTGCGGCGGGACCTTCGAGAATCAGGGCTTACACGTGCACAGCGGTGTCATCGGTGGACAGGCGGGTGCCGGTGGTCGGGTCGAAGAGGTGCATGCTTTCGGCTACGGGAAGAACGTCGAATCGTGAGCCGATCGGCGGCGCACTATTTCCTTCCTCGCGAATCACCAACTCATGGCGCTTGCCGTTGATCATGGTGTGGCCGTAGACAAATGCGTCGGCGCCCAGTTCTTCGACAACGTCGACAACGACGGTAATTCCCTTGTCCACCCGCACAAACGACTCCGGCCGGATACCCACTGTGACGTGGGGAGTCAGTGAGGCATCGGCGACGGAACGTGGAACGCGGTACGCCGTCCCGCCGAGTGACATCTCACCGTCGTCGAGGTCGAGATCGATGAAGCTCATGGCGGGTGAGCCGATGAATCCGGCAACAAAGATGTTGGCGGGACTCGTGTACAGGCGGCGAGGCGTATCTACCTGCTGCAACACACCGTCTTTGAGTACCGCAACACGATCACCCATGGTCATCGCTTCGACCTGGTCGTGGGTGACGTACACGGTGGTGACACCGAGTCGGCGGGTCAGGGAGGCAATCTGCGTTCGAGTCTGCACTCGCAGTTTGGCGTCGAGATTGGACAGCGGCTCGTCCATAAGGAATACCTGGGGATTGCGAACAATGGCCCTACCCATGGCAACTCGTTGCCTTTGCCCACCCGAGAGTGCCTTCGGTTTGCGATCGAGGTACTGCTCGAGATCCAGCACTCGGGCGGCTTCGAGCACTCGAGCTTCCCGTTCCTGCTTCGGAACCCCGGCAATCTTGAGGGCAAAGCCCATGTTTGCTCCCACGCTCATGTGTGGATAGAGCGCGTAATTCTGGAAAACCATCGCGATATCGCGATGCTGCGGTTCCACATCGGTGACATCACGATCGCCGATCAGAATTCGGCCCGAATCAACGGGTTCGAGTCCGGCAAGCATCCGCAGAGACGTCGATTTCCCGCAGCCCGACGGCCCGACGAGTACAAGGAACTCTCCGTCTGCGATATCCAGCTCGAGTTGGTCGAGTGCGGGTCGATCGGTTCCCCCGTATGAACGAGTTGCGCGGTCGAAAGTAACGCTGGCCATGGTGATTCCCTTCACGGGCAGGAACGTGCCCGACGATCCGAGTGAATGAGTGAGCGAGAGTATCGCCTCTGCAACTGAACACGAGCCGGGTGAACGGAGTGTGGCGCACAGCAGAAATGCCGGGTATCGCACTTCCATTGAACTACAATGCAGCGCATGCTGATTCATCCGACACTTCGCGTACAGTCCTGGGGCTTCGTGATCGGATCGACGCTCTTTGCGCTTGGTTCAGCCCCCTACTTGTCGTCGCTTTTCGGAGCAACGCTCGTGAATCTTCTCTTCTTTGTCGGGTCGTGGTTCTTCACCGCAGCGGCGATTGTTCAATTGGCGCTCGCCGGTCCCGTCATCATCACTGATTCGGGTAGGCCTGCGGTACGCGTTGTGTGGTTGTCTGCAGCGGTGCAATTGCTCGGCACCATCATGTTCAATATCAGCACCGGATCAGCTATGCGCACGCTCAATGTTCGTGGAGAGATCAACCTCGTGTGGAATCCCGACGCCGAGGGGTCGATTGCGTTCTTGGCGTCAAGTTTTCTGGCGATACTCATGCTGTGGCGCTCGAATACGCGCTGGGCGTCTCGATCGGCGGAATGGCAAAGTGTGTGGCTCAACGCTCTCGGATCTATCGCATTTGGCGTGTCCGCAGTCGGTTCGTTCATTCTGAAAGACGGGAACACGCTTGATCCCAACGTGGCGAACATCGGCACCTTTGTCGGCGCACTGTTCTTCCTGTTCGCTTCTGCGGTATTCCTCGGAAGAAGTCGCCCCGGTGCGCTAGTGGCGGAACCGGCCTAGCAAGACTGTGATGCTCGGAAGAAGCCGCCTTGCGCGATCAGTTTTAGTCACTTAGACTAAAACTTATGAACACGGTGAAGAACGATCTCGAAACTGTCGAGGCGGCAACAACCTCGACCGAGCTGTTCGGAAGTGCCACCACTTATTCGGAATCGCGCCGGCGGGCGAAGCGTCAATTCCATTGCTTGGTTGCTGCGATCCATCCGGATCGGGCGCAGGCGAGTGATGTTGCGCGATACGCTGCCGCAACAACTCGGTTGAATGAGCTGTACCGCAGTTGGGTGGCGGAAGCCGAAGCAGTGCAATCATCCGCGACATATGTCGGGGACAACAACGAGTACGTGTTGGGTGATGTCCTCGCCCGAGGTTCGGTGGCAACTCTCTACCGTGCGCAGGACCGATCCGGGGCATCTGTTGTGGTGAAGATCCCTCGGAGTCGGCGAGCGAACCCGCTGATGGAGACTGAGAGGTCGGCGCTCACCGACATCCGCGGCGCGCCGTACCTCCCGACGCTGGTCGACCGCATTTCGGCGGCCGACCCAGCTTCGGGGGAAGTTCGCCGGATCAATGTGCTCGATGATCTGTCCACCGGCTTTGTCACCCTCGCCGATGTTCGCCGCGCTTACCCGAACGGCCTCGATCCACGAGACTGGGCCTGGATGCACCGACGCCTGTTGCGCGCACTTGCGGCAGCACACCAGGCGGATTGGGTCCATACAGCGATCGTCGAGGAAAATGTGCTGATACAGCCCGAATTACATGGCGTGGTGCTGGTGGGCTGGTCGTTTGCGACTCGTTCAGGAATGCGGCCGGCAGCAAAGATCAGTTCCTGCCGAAGTGCCTATCCGCCGGAACTTGGCGAAGCAGCTTCCCCGGGGTGGGACGTCTACATGGCGCATCAGTTGATGACGACTATGCTCGGCGACCGAATCCCCAGTCGTATGAAGACTTTTGCACTGGGGTGTATGCAAGACAATCCACGACTACGGCCCGACGCCACTGATCTCCTCGGCGAGTTCGACGAACTCCTAGAGCTTCTATACGGCGAACGCACCTTTCGGGCGTTTACCGTCCGCCCAATCTGAAAGGCAGTGATTCATCATGGGATACGGATATTGGGACGACAACACATACCTGGCGGGCAAGACATTCCGTGCCGCGCGCGGTGTCGACGATTTCGGGTACACCGACACGCTACGGTCGCGTCCGCGAAACAGTTGGAAAGCAGATCCGAGTCTCGATCCGTTCGGTGTAGACAAACGAGAATGCCGGGATTCGGATGGACACCCTGATTCTTTGCCTATTGCAGTGCTTTTCGACGTCACCGGTTCGATGGGTGCCGTTCCGCGCATCATGCAGGACAAGCTCGGGAAGCTGCACGGATTGCTGCAACGCAAAGGATATGCAGACGACCCGCAGATTCTGTTCGGTGGAATCGGAGACGCGGATTCCGATCGGGTTCCCCTGCAGGTAGGGCAATTCGAATCGGGTAACGCGATGGACGAGCAGTTGCGCACCATCTTCCTCGAAGGGAACGGTGGTGGCCAGAAATCGGAAAGCTACGAACTGGCAGCATATTTCATGGCTCGTCACACGAGCACCGACGCTTGGGAGAAGAGGGGCCGCAAAGGTTACCTGTTCATCATCGGCGACGAATTGAACAAGCCGCGACTGTCGGGTCGTCACATTCGCGACGTGATCGGCGACAAGGTTCGACGCGATATTTCCGTTCCCTCGGTGTATCGGGAACTGGAGCAAAAGTGGAACGTCTACTTCGTGTTGCCCAATCAGTCGTCGTACTACAACGATCCGGAGATCGCGGACCACTGGACGGATCTCCTGGGTGAACGCTTCCTCAAGCTCGACGATCCTGCCGCCGTGTGCGAACTCATCGCCCTGACCGTGGGGATCGGTGAAGACCGCATCGACTTGAGTGACGGATTGGCCGACCTTCGCGATGTGGGATCGACAGCCGAAGCCAAGACGGTGCACAAGGCACTGGCGAGAATCACGAGAAGGACGCCTGCACGGGTGGCTGCATTGCCGAAGGATCTCGGAACAGGCTCGGATGACGTCGATTTCGACTGAGTTAGGACACAGACTGAGGGAGGACACAATGGACGCTCGGAGTGACATTATTGTCGTCGACCTCGGCTTCGGCGACGCCGGAAAGGGTGCCACGGTCGACTGGCTCTGCTCACCGCAGGCGGATCTCGATGTTGCGGCAGTGGTTCGATTCAACGGAGGTGCGCAGGCCGCTCACAATGTCGTGAACGGAGAACGCCACCACACCTTCTCGCAATTCGGATCGGGGACGCTCAACGGTGTCCCCACGTTTCTCTCCCAATTCATGCTGGTCGAGCCGATCTCTTTGGCGAGGGAAGCGCGAGCGTTGGAAGCTGTTGGCGTGCAAGATCCATTCGACCTGTTGACCATCGACGGGCGGGCACTGTTGACCACGCCGATTCACGTTGCGGCCAATCGAGCTCGTGAGGATGCGCGAGGTGACAATCGACATGGCTCGTGTGGCAAGGGAATCGGTGAGACGGCGGCGTATGCGCTCGAGCGCCCTGATGCGCCGACTGTCGGGGACTGCCAACGGCCGGATGTGCTCGCTCGCAAGCTCGAGAACATGGCGGCGTACTACGGACCGTTGATCACCGACAGTCGTCATGGGTTTCCAGAGATAGTGGACATGGCCGACATGTACGCGGAATGTGCTGCAGTAGTGGATATTGTCGGCCTTGGGGCGCTGGAGTCCATCGGTGCACGTGGCCGATTGGTCTTCGAAGGCGCACAGGGTGTGCTCCTCGACGAGTGGCGTGGATTTCACCCGCACACCACGTGGTCGACGGTGGAACCGTCCAATGCCCGCGCAATGGTCTCCGAAATAGGCAGGGAGAGTTATGTGCTCGGCGTGACCCGCACGTACACCACGCGTCACGGTGCCGGGCCCCTTCCGACGGAGGACAGCGCGCTCGGGGCGGTCCTGCCGGAACCGCACAACGGCGTCGGCGAGTACCAGGGGTCATTTCGGGTAGGGCACCTCGACACACTGCTGCTGCGGTACGCGATCGAGGTCTGCGGCGGCGTCGACGGGTTGGCCCTCACGCACCTCGACGCGCTGGAGCGTGCGACAACGGCGGGAACCCCGATCCAGGGTGTGGACAGGTACGACGGGTGCGCGGGTACACCTGTCGGACTGATCCCCGTCGGAGAGTGGAAGGATCTCGAACACCAGGCGGCGTTGACGGAAGCGCTGTGGGCCATGTCGGCTGTGAGACGGGACGTTCCGGCAGAAGCCGAGCCGTTTATCGATTACCTGGGTAGCGAGGCCGGCGTTCCGGTAGTGCTTACTTCGGACGGACCGGACCGGGCCGACCGTCGGCTTCGCGCCGGCGTGCCTGCATGATGGACGGCGTGGAACAGTCACTTGTCTCGATCGACGTTATCGCTCTGCGTTTCGGCAATCCGGAACCGGGCCAGTTGCGTTTTGCCGTCGCGGAGCGGCAGGCAGAGCCGTACACCGGGCAGCGTGCGTTGCCCGGTGTACTGCTCGGTGCGGGTGAACGGCTCCAGGATGCGGCTCGGCGAGCGGTGACAACCAAGCTCGGGCTACCCGACGACGCAATTCTGGCGAGCGGACAGTTGGCGGTGTTCGACGAACCTCATCGAGACCCGCGTGGTCCGACACTGTCGGTAACCATGTGGGCCGTTATCACCTCCGAAGATGTGCCTATGGGTGACATCACTCCGGAATGGGTGAGCTGGGACAACCCGGGTGATCTTGCATTCGATCACAACCGAATAGTGGCGGATACCCGGCCGATCCTTGCGGACTCTCTGTTGTGGCGCGATGAGGTCTTCACTCGGGCACTGACCGGTGCGTCGTTTCCGGCGTCCTATGCGTTGGCCGTCGCCGAGGAACTTTCCGGCGCCCGTCCGGACCCTGGCAATCTCAACCGCACACTCAAATCCTTACCCGGACTGGAACGTACCGACGAGCGGGTGCGGGTCAGTACAACGGGTCGCCCGTCTGTTGTGTGGCAGTGGAGCGCAGACACCTAGAAGTTTCCGCGCATCGCCTGCTCACGCTCGATCGCCTCGAACAGTGCCTTGAAGTTGCCCAAGCCGAAACCGAGTGAGCCGTGGCGTTCGATGAGTTCGAAGAACACGGTGGGTCGGTCGCCGATCGGTTTGGTGAAAATCTGCAAGAGGTAGCCGTCCTCGTCTCGATCGACGAGGATGCCTCGTTTCTGTAGTTCGTCGATGGGGACCCGCACCTTCCCGATTCGGGCCCGCAGCTCGGGATCTTCGTAGTACGACGCCGGTGTCGACAGGAACTCGATTCCTTCGGCAACAAGTGCGTCGACGGCGGCCAGGATGTCGGCAGTGGCGAGTGCCAGATGTTGGGCGCCCGGGCCTTGGTAGAACTCCAGGTACTCGTCGATCTGTGATCGCTTCTTCGCGATGGCGGGTTCGTTGAGCGGAAACTTGACGCGGTGGTCGCCGCTGGAGACCACTTTGCTCATCAGCGCGGAGTAGTCGGTTGCGATGTCCCCACCGACGAACTCCGCCATGTTGGTGAAGCCCATGACGCGGCGGTAGAAGTCGACCCACTCGTCCATCTTCCCGAGTTCCACATTCCCGACCACGTGATCGAGAGCTTGGAAGATGTGCTCGGGAGCGCTGTGGCGGGCCACGAATGACGATGTGCGACTGACATATCCGGGCAGATACGGTCCGTGGTATCCGGACCTGTCGACAAGTGTGTGGCGCGTGTCGCCGTACGTCGCGATGGTGGCGAGGCGGACGCTGCCGTGATCATCGGCAATGTCGTGCGGTTCGGCAATGACCCGCGCGCCCTGCGTAATTGCGTGCGCTATGGCTTTGTCGACATCGGGGACGTTCAAGGTGATGTCGCGGATACCGTCGCCGTGTACGCGATGGTGCTCGATCAATTCGCTCGCCGGGTCCACAGCTCCCTTGACGATGAATCGCACTGCGCCGCTTTCGAGTACAAACGCGTGGTGGTCGCGGTTACCGGTGGATGGACCCGAGTAGGCCACCAATGTCATGCCGAAGGCGGACTGATAGAAGTGGGAAGTCTGGGTGGCGTTGCCGACGATCCACTCGAGTCCGTCCCATCCGTGGACCGGAAAGGGATCCGAAGCGTCGTCGTATTCGACCAGTCCCACCAGTTGGCGTAGTTGTTCGAGATCGAGTCCGGCCAGTCGTTCCTCGTCGGTGATGCTGTGTTCGATGGTCATCTCGTGTCCTCCCAGCGGTGTCGATGCATGTAGCTAAGTCCGGCGCGATGCAGCTAGTCAACGGGCGTGCTTTCTGCTAGCCGTTTCGACGGAATACCGCTAGATGGGTGTGGTTTTCCAGTCGCTGTGTATAGGTTGGAAGCCATGGTGGAATCGGTACGCAGTGCAGTGTCGATCGACGGTCTGGACCTGGCGCTGCTCGAAGCGATGCACACGCATCCGCGGGCGGGGGCACTCGAACTGTCGAGGGTGACCAGGGTAGCTCGGGCCACTGTGCAGGCCAGACTGCGCCGGCTCGAGGACGGCGGAATCATCGCCGGCTACGAGCCCCATATCGACCTGGCTGCAGCAGGTTTCGGCGTGCAGGCATTTGTGACCCTGGAGATTGCCCAAGGTGCGCTCGACACCGTCACGGTCAAACTCGAAGCCATACCCGGTGTGATCGAAGCGTTTGCGACCACGGGAGCCGGTGACGTTCTGTGTCGAGTCGCCGCAGCGTCGCATCAAGGTTTGCAGCAGACCCTGCTCGACCTCAATCGTTCGGGAGTGGCCACGCGCTCCACCAGCGTGATGGTTCTGTCGGTGGTTGTGCCGTTCCGGGCGTTGCCGTTGCTCGAGACCCTGGAGACTCGCAGCTCTGCCAAGGCGCCCGCGTATCGGGCGTGACTATTTACCTGGTCAGCGCAGGTGCTCGCGGCGGGCCATCGTGCTGCGCAACCCTTCGGCGGCTGCACGCAGGACGGTTACCTGGCTTTCGGGCTTGAACCGAGTGGTGGGGCCGGTGACGCTGATGGCTGCCACCAGTTTGTCGTTGCTTCCGAATACCGGCGCGGCCACACACGTGAGGCCCGGCGCTGATTCTTCGCGTTCGAAGGCCACTCCGGTTTCGAAGACCCGGTCCAGCTGATTGCTCAGGATGCCGGGTGCGACGATCGTGTGCGGGGTGCGTCGGGTCATCGGTGCCGCGAGCACTTCGCGGCGAAACTCCGGATCCGAGTACGCCAGCAAAGCCTTGCCGATTGCCGTGCAGTACAGCGGAATTCGTCCGCCGGTGCGCGAGGGGGAGTTGGCTTGGCGATGCCCACCGATCTTGGCGATGTACACGACGTCATGACCGTCGCGCACACCGAGATGCACAGTTTCATGGGTTCGCTCGTACAGGTCTTGCAGGAACGGCATCGCCATTTCCAGGAGGCTGCGCTCGAGCGAGGCGAGCATGCCGAGTTCGAACAGGCCGCCGCTCAGGCGGTAGCCACCCTCGACGCGGTCGAGTAGCCGGTTCGCGACCAGTTCACCGGCGAGGCGGTGCACTGTCGCCTTGTGCAATCCGGTCCGCGCGACAAGCGTCGCGAGGGGCACGGCGTGGTCGTCGGGGCGGAAGGCGCGCAAGATCGTCACGGCTTTACCGAGCACGGTGTCGAGGTTTGCGGCACCAGTCATTCGTCAATCGTATCGGTGAGTGAGACATCAGCCTGGCGTAGTGGGGTGCAAGCCTGGAAAGTAGGGGTCATGAGCCAGCCCTCGAATTCCAGTACAGCGAGCGAGACCGACATCGCCGCTGCCGCGGATCGCCTCGCGACCGCCGCCGCAACCGGCGTGCCCTGCGCACCCGTGCGGGATCTGATCGGAAGTGAAGACCTCGTTGCCGCATACGCCGTGCAGCGCCGCGTCGACGAAATCCGTCGCAATGCCGGTGCCGTCGTTGTGGGCCGCAAGATCGGCCTGACCTCGGTGGCAGTCCAGCAGCAACTCGGCGTTGATCAGCCCGACCTCGGTGTTCTGTACGCCGATATGGACTTCACCGGCAGCGAGTCGATCCCGATGGACCGCCTGATCCAGCCCAAGGTCGAGGCCGAGGTTGCTTTCGTACTCGGTGCTGACCTCGTCGACGGACCGCTGGACAACGCTCAGGTTCGCGACGCGATCGAATACTCCGTCGCGGCGATCGAGATCTGCGACAGCCGCATCGAGTCCTGGGACATCAAGTTCGGTGACACCGTGGCCGATAACGCGTCGTCCGGCGTGTACGTCCTCGGCACCGAGCGTCACACCCTCGCCGAGGTTGAACCTGCTGACGTTGTCATGTCGATGAGCGTCGACGGCACCGAGGTGTCCACCGGCGTCGGAACCGCCTGCTTGGGCGATCCCATCGAGGCAGTTGTCTGGCTCGCCCGCACGGCCCGCGAACTCGGTCAGCCGTTGACTGCAGGTCAGGTCATTCTCTCCGGCGCTCTCGGCCCCATGGCGCCGGTTGTAGCGGGAAATGTCGTCACCGTGAACGTATCCGGACTCGGTTCGGTCACCACAAGTTTTTCCACTAAAGGGGACATCGCATGAGCAAGGTCAAGGTCGCGATCATCGGATCGGGCAACATCGGCACCGATCTGATGATCAAGGTGCTGCGTAATTCCGACTACCTGGAGATGGGTGCCATGGTCGGCATCGATCCCGCGTCGGACGGTTTGGCTCGCGCGGCGCGCCTGAACGTGCCGATCACCGCCGAAGGCGTCGAGGGCCTCGTCGGTCTGCCGAACTTCGACGAGATCGAGATCGTCTTCGACGCAACGTCGGCAAAGGCGCACGTCGCCAACAACGCACGCCTGGCACCGCTCGGCAAGCGCATGATCGACCTGACACCTGCCGCGATCGGCCCGTACGTCGTGCCGGCCGTCAACGCGGACGAGCACCTGGACGCACCTAACGTCAACATGGTGACGTGTGGTGGCCAGGCCACGATCCCGATGGTTGCCGCTGTTTCTCGGGTCGTCCCGGTGGCGTACGCGGAGATCGTCGCGTCCATTGCCTCCAAGTCGGCCGGTCCCGGAACGCGCGCCAACATCGACGAGTTCACCGAGACCACATCCGAGGCGATCGTGGCAGTCGGCGGCGCTCGCCGCGGCAAGGCCATCATCATCCTCAATCCGGCTGAGCCGCCGCTGATCATGCGCGACACCGTCTTCTGCCTCGTCGACGCCCCGGACCCGGCTGTTCACGAGGAGATCCGTGCGTCGATCGAGAAGATGGTCGGCGACGTCTCCGCCTACGTCCCGGGCTACCGCCTCAAGCAGGAAGTCCAGATCACCGAGATCCCGGCCGACCAGCCGGTCGAGACGTTGCTCGTCGACGGCAATCGCCCCACCCACCAGGTGTCGGTATTCCTCGAGGTCGAGGGTGCTGCACACTACCTGCCCGCGTACGCCGGCAACCTCGACATCATGACGTCCGCCGGAATGCAGATCGCGGAGCGCATCGCCCAGCAGAAGGAAGCAACCAAGTGAGCAACCGCAAGATCTTCGTCCAGGACGTCACCCTTCGTGACGGCATGCACGCTGTCCGCCACCGCATTTCGCCCACCGACGTCAAGCGGATCGTCACCGCTCTCGACGCTGCCGGCGTCGACGCGATCGAAGTTGCACACGGCGACGGTCTCGCCGGCGGCTCGCTCAACTACGGTCCCGGCTCGAACACCGACTGGGAATGGATCGAAGCAGCGGCCGAGGTGCTCGAGCACGCTCGCCTCACCACGCTGCTGCTTCCGGGTGTCGGCACGATCAGTGAACTCAAGCATGCCTACGACCTGGGCGTTCGCTCGGTTCGCGTTGCCACACACTGCACCGAGGCCGACGTCTCCGCGCAGCACATCGAGACCGCCCGCGAGATCGGCATGGACGTCTCCGGCTTCCTGATGATGAGCCACATGGCGCCTGCCGAAGAACTGGCGAAGCAGGCCAAGTTGATGGAGTCGTACGGCGCGCACTGCGTCTACGTCACCGACTCGGGTGGACGTCTGGTGATGAACGACGTCGCCGACCGTGTTCGCGCGTACCGCGACATCCTCGACGAGGGCACCGAAATCGGTATCCACGCGCATGAGAACCTGTCGCTCTCGGTTGCCAATTCCGTTGTGGCAGTGCAGAACGGCGTCACCCGCGTCGATGCATCGCTCGCCGGTCACGGTGCCGGTGCCGGTAACTGCCCCCTCGAGGCATTCATCGCCGTCGCCAACATCGAGGAGTGGGAGCACGGCTGCGACCTGTTCGCTCTGCAGGATGCTGCCGACGACATCGTCCGTCCGCTGCAGGACCGGCCCGTTCGTGTCGACCGTGAAACCCTCACGCTCGGCTACGCAGGTGTCTACTCGAGCTTCCTGCGCCACGCGGAGACCGCGTCGGAGCGCTACGGCATCGATGTCCGCACGTTGCTGCTCGAAGCCGGCCAGCGTCGTCTGGTGGGCGGTCAGGAAGACATGATCGTCGACATCGCGCTCACCCTCGCTGCAGAACGTGACCGCGCATCCGCCTGACACTCACTAGCTGTCAAGCCAAAGGCGCTGCTGTCGATTCCGACGGCAGCGCCTTTGCGGTTTTCTGCCGTCCGGGTGCCCAGAATCCGAGGATGACTGCAGAGACCCAGATGATCACGGCCAAGGTCAGTGCAGCTTGGTTCATGCCTTCGATGAAGGCTTCACGGGCGAAGTCCGCCAGTTGATCGCCTTGTGAGCCCGCGCTTTCCGCGATGTGCAGGGCCGCGGCCAAGGAACCCGAGACCGGTTCCTTGGCCGGCTCGGGCAGCATATCCACAGCAGGTTGAACATGCCGAGCGTACGTCGTGGCCAGGATGCTACCCGCAAGCGCAACGCCTATCGCAGAACCGATTTCACGGGTGACGTCATTGATCGCCGACGCGACGCCCTGTTTGGCATCCGGTGTATTGGACACGATTGCAGCGGTAGCGGGTGTGGTGCACAGTCCCAACCCGATGGCCGCGACGATCAGGGGAATGCACACGTCGACGTAGCTCGATCCCAACTCCAACCGGGTCACGAGTGCGATTCCTGTGCCGAGAAGCGCAATTCCCACCGAGGTGAGAATTCGGAGTCCGACGAGCGGGATCAGCAGCGGCGACACGACGGACAGAGCCATGACGGGGACGGCCATCGGAAGAAGTGCGAGTGCTGATTGAAGTGGCGAGTAATCGAGCACGAGTTGCAGGTACTGCACAAGCATGAAGAACATTCCGAATGTGGCGAGGAACTGAAGTACGAGTGATGTTGCGCTACTACCGAATGCGCGGTTGGCAAACAGTCCGACATCGAGAAGTGGATGGGCCGAACGCAATTCCACGAAGCTGAATACAACTCCCGTGGCGATTCCGCCGATCAGAAGCGCAAGAACCACAGGGTTCAGCCACCCGCGGACGGGTGCTTCGATCATGCCGAGGACAAAAAGGCCGATCGCCGTGGCAATCAGTGCAGTGCCCAGAAAATCGAGTGGAGTTGTCTCCTCGTCCTTCGAGGACGCGATGGTGAACGAGGCCACCAGGATTAGTCCCGATACGACGGCGAGGCTGATGAATATCGAATGCCACGACCACTTTTCGATCAGGAAACCGGATATGACAAGTCCGGCGATGGCGCCCGAGCCGGCCACGCCGGACCACACGCCGACGGCTCGACTGCGTTGGGTAGCCGGAAAACCGGCCGTGAGCAGTGAGAGTGTCGCAGGCATGACAAATGCGGCACCCACTCCCGAGACGACGCGGGAGGCGATGATCCACGACGGTTCGTCGATGAAGACGGGGATCGCGCTGCCTGCTGCAAAGACGACCAACCCGAACATCAGCAGTTCGCGTCGGCCGTAGCGGTCACCGAGTGCTCCGGCGGCCAGCAGCAGGCAGGCGAGCACGAGTGTGTAGCCGTCGACGATCCAGGTGAGCTGAGTTTGGGTGGCGCCGGTGTCCCGGGCGATGTCGGGGAGTGCGGTGTTGAGTGCAGCCATGGCTGCGACCACCAATGCCACCGCGCAGCACGAGACGGTCAGCATCCAGATCTGCCGCGGCGTCCAGGTGCTCTGTTCGATCTCCGTCTTACTGGTCACGAAGCCTCCCATAGAAACGAGACCATCAGTATCGTTGGGAGAATGCTAGTTCCACAACCCCAGGTTGGGTATAACTGTGGTTGTGACAACGGTTCGCTCTGATCGGCAGGCAGCAGACGAGGATCCGCGCAAACTGCGATCCCGGACTCGATTGCTCGATGCTGCAACAACACTTCTTGCCGAAGGCGGAGTCGACGCGGTGACGATCGACGCCGTCACCAAGCTCGCGAATGTTGCTCGCGCGACGTTGTATCGGCACTTCGACAGCGGCACCGAGCTGGTGGCTGCTGCCTTTGCGCGGCTACTGCCGTCCGTACCGGCACTATCGGGAGAGGGCGATCTGCGAGCGCAGCTGCTCGAGCTTCTCACCAATCAAGCCAAGGCCATCGAGAGCGCCCCCGTGCAGGTCACAGCAATGTGCTGGCTCGGCTTGGGGCCGGATCTGACGGGCTACTCGAGCGCGGCCGCGTTGACCGAGCGCCAACCGGAGATGCGGTCGCTGCGGCAGATGATCATCGAGCAGTACCGGGACGCGTTCGACCGGGTCTTGCGTACGCCCGAGGCCATCGAGGAATTGGGGGAGTACGACTACGACGTTGCGCTCGCGCAGTTGGTCGGTCCGTTGGTGCTCACGAAGTTGGCAACCCTCACCCCGTTGGGGGAATCGGCGTGTGCGCAGATAGTCGACGATTTCCTCGCTGCAAGGCGAGCGTGAGATAGCTGCGGTGCGAGATCTTTAGGGTTCGAGATTTCGTCGTAGTACGTACTGTTCGAGGCGGTCGATGCCACGCACGCGACGCGGCCGGAGGTGGCGGAGCTTGAAATTGGCATCGTCGCTCACTGCGGCGGCCAATTCCGAATCGATCAGTACCGTTCCGGGGCGCGCGGAACTGGTGAGCCTGGCAGCTTTGTTGACCACCGACCCGTACAGATCGCCGAAACGCACGAGCGTCGGACCCATGGCAAGACCCACGCGCAGTTGTGGATCGTCGTGGTCGGCGAGCACGGCGCTTTGAATCTGCAAGGCGATTTCGGCAGCGTGGCGGGGGCTTTCCACAGCGAACATCACCTCGTCACCGACAGTTTTGACGACCCACCCGAAGTTTCGGCCGATGATTTCGGTTGACGCGGATTCGAAGCGTTCGAGCAAATCGTTCAGCTCGGTGGGATCCAATCCCCGAGTCAGTGAGGTGTATCCGACTATGTCGGCAAAACCGACGATCAAGATTCGGCTGGAGAATTCTTCTCCGGGATTTCCGACGTTCCGTCCCGTCGACGAAGCGATGTGCCTCTTCCACACGTAGGTCTGGAGCGATTCGACAGCGGGGATGATCTCGGCGCCGAGTCGCAGAATTTGCTTCCGGATCGCCTCGGGATCGTCATCCGCGGACTCCGTCAATTGATCGACGATGTGAGTGCCGATGATCGACACCTGCCATTCGGCGAGACGCGACATCGATTGGCCCAGCGCGCGTGCCGCAGCGACTTCGCTACTGCGCGAGATGATTCCACGATCGACCATGGTGATGATGCCCTGCAACGCATCGGCGTCCTGTTGGGTGAACATGACGGCGTCCGGGTCGTCGTCGACGGCAAATCCCATCGCGACCCACAGGCGATCTGCGCGCTCGCGGGAAACACCCGCGAATTCGGCGATCTGAGACTGCGTGTAACAACGAGGACCGCCGAGGAGGAACTCTTCGACGTCGGACTGAATGCGGCTGAAGGTAGGGGCGTCGAACCCACTTCGCGACAGTGACGCGGATGGTTCGGTGCCCTCGTCGATCGGTGCTGACTCCGAACTGCTCACTGTGCTCCTTGCGTCCCATGTTGCGGTGTTGTCGACACTATCTTTCACGTGCTGCCTGCCGAACAGTACTGAATTCGGCGAACCTGAGCGGCGCTGCGCGGGAACACGTCGGTGCCCTGTGCAAGAGTTGCCCCGAGAAAAGCTCTACCGACACTCTCGAAAGGATTTGCGCATGCCACCCCGTAGACGTTCCGGCGCTACCGCATCAACGCCGGATCACCTCACTGCGGAAAATTTGGCAGCTCTCGCCACGGCAGTCGCCGAAGGCAAACGCGCCACCGTATACCTGCGCGAGGCAACTCCCAGCCTCGGCATCGACGCAGGCACTTCCGCGAAGGTGGTGTCGGTGGACGGAAATACCGTGCTGATCCGCCCCAAGGGCGTGAACGACGAATTGCCCTTCGAGGCAGAGGAATTGCGAATCAACCGCGTCGCGTCGACGCCCCCCAAGCCGGCGCCCCGCCCTAAACCAGTTGTGGAGTCCGAACCGCTCATGGAACCACTCGTCGAAACTCGGCCGAAGCCCCGAACCGTACCGGCAGCAGCCGCTCCGGCCCCTGCGCCCGTTGCGGCTCCCGCGCCTCGTCCGGCGGTCAAGCGTGCCAAGAAACTACCGCCAGGAGTCAGCGTCACCATCCATGCCGGCGCCGACAACGACTGGAGCGTCACCGTCACTTTGGGAGCCAAGCGGCCGGGCAAAGCGGTCCCGGTGGCACCCGATGCAGTTGAGCGCGCAATCCGCGAACTGGGTGAACCGACGGCCATCGAAGCCGTCGAATCGATCATCGTGGAGGCGCGCGACGCAGCGGCCGCCAGAGTGGACGAGCTCAGCCGTCAACTCGAAGAAGCACGCAAGATGCTCGAAGCGCTGGGGACCAACGAGTAACTCTCCTGCGTAGGTGCCGAGTATCCGGGGTATGCGATTTGTGCAGCGGGGACTATCTCGGCGGGGAGTGTGTGATGTTGCAGAGAATCATTTCCGTTTTGGCGGCGGTCGTAATTGCACTGGGACTCGGGTTGGTGGTCACAGGGACGGCCGTTGCCGCGGCAACACCCCTCGGCGGGGGCAGCGGCATCATCATCAGCGACGAGACGATATGTACGTTGACAACGATCGGGCGTGACAACGGCGGTCGGCTGGTGGGGATCACTGCAGGTCACTGTGGCGGACCTGGTTCGACGGTTGTTCCGGAGGATGACGAGGGAGCCGGGGTCGTCGGCACCTTCGTCGAGTCCAATTCGGAGCTCGACTACGCCATCATCGAGTTCAATCCGGCAAAAGTGACGCCCGTGCGGACCGTTGACAGTGCCACCATCACGTCAATCGGCCAGCCGGCGAGCTTCCCGGCCATCGCCTGCAAAGAAGGTCGGACAACGGGGCAGACGTGCGGCGTCGTGTGGGGAAATCTGAGCGCCGACGCCCAAACCTGGACGCAGGTGTGTGTTGATCACGGCGATTCCGGAGCCCCTGTCACCGTCGGAACCACATTGGTGGCGATGGTGAACGCCTACCTGTACGTGCCGTGTCTGGGGCCGGAACTCGGCACCAACATGTCCTCGATCATCGCGGATATCAATTCTGATGGAGGCGTCGGTGCCGGGTTCCAGCCGATCTAGATCGGTGCGCTGTCTGGCATCAGCGCGCTATCTGTTCGGGTTCAGCCGCACACTGCTCCACCTGACGCTGATCCCACCAGCTTGGTGTACTTCGCCAGCACACCGCGTGTGTAGCGCGGCGGAAGTGGCTCCCAACCTTCTTTGCGGGCAAGCAGTTCCGAGTCGTCGACAAGCAGTTCCAACAGTCCGGTACTGACATCGAGCCGGATCTGATCGCCGTCACGAACAAACGCGATGGGACCGCCGTCCACCGCCTCGGGCGCGACGTGCCCGACGCACAGGCCGGTCGTTCCGCCGGAGAATCGTCCGTCGGTCAGCAGCAGGACGTCTTTGCCCAGGCCGGCGCCCTTGATAGCGCCCGTAATGGCCAGCATCTCGCGCATTCCGGGGCCGCCCTTGGGTCCTTCGTATCGGATCACCACAACATCACCGGCAGTGATCGTGCCGTCCTCGAGAGCGTCCATCGCGGCGCGTTCGCGTTCGAAAACTCGTGCAGTACCGGTGAATACGTCGGATTCGAAGCCGGCTGACTTGACGACTGCGCCGCCGGGAGCCAACGAGCCCTTGAGGATCGTGATGCCGCCGGTCGGGTGAATGGGCTTGTTCATCGCCCGTAGAACCTTGCCGTCCGGATCGGGCGGGGTGATGTGCGCCAGATTCTCCGCCACGGTCTTGCCGGTAACGGTCAGGCAATCGCCGTGCATGAGACCGGCGTCGAGCAACGCCTTCATGATGACAGGAACTCCGCCGATGCGGTCGACGTCGGTCATGACGTGTTTTCCGAAAGGCTTCACGTCGGCGAGGTGCGGAACCTTGGCTCCGACGCGAGCAAAATCGTCGAGTGTCAGAGGGACATACGCTTCGTGAGCGATCGCGAGGAGATGGAGCACCGCATTGGTGGAACCACCAAATGCCATGACAACCGCTATCGCGTTCTCGAATGCTTCCTTGGTGAGGATGTCGCGGGTGGTGATTCCCCGACGAAGGAGTTCGACGACGGCTTTGCCGCTCTCGCGCGCGAATCCGTCGCGTCGACGGTCGGGCGCAGGCGGCGACGCGCTGCCGGGAAGGGACATACCCATGGCCTCCGCGGCACTTGCCATGGTGTTTGCGGTGTACATACCGCCGCATGCACCCTCTCCGGGGCAGATGGCGCGCTCGATGGTGTCGACGTCTTCGCGGCTCATCAGCCCGCGGGCACACGCTCCCACGGCTTCGAAGGCGTCGATGACGGTGACTTCGCGTTCAGTGCCGTCGGACAGCTTTGCGACGCCGGGCAACGTGGAACCGGCGTAGAGGAACACGCTGGCGAGGTCGAGGCGAGCAGCCGCCATCAACATGCCGGGCAGTGATTTGTCGCAGCCGGCAAGGAGGACGGAACCGTCGAGGCGCTCGGCCTGCATGACGGTTTCCACGCTGTCCGCGATGACTTCACGGGAGACAAGGGAGAAGTGCATACCCTCGTGACCCATCGAAATGCCGTCGGACACCGAGATGGTGCCGAATTCGAGGGGGAACCCACCGCCCTCCCGGATACCTTCCTTGACGGCTTTGGCAAGGCGGTCGAGGGACAGGTTGCACGGGGTGATCTCGTTCCAGGAGGACGCGACGCCGATCTGGGACTTGACCCAGTCGTCGTCACCCATTCCTACTGCTCGCAACATGCCTCGCGCTGCGGTCTTTTCCAGTCCGTCGGTGACGTCACGACTTCTGGGCTTGATGTCGGGTTCGGTCATTTGCCAAGCATAGGCTCCACCTGTGCGCCTATCTGGTAGCCGGCACTACCGAAAAGGCGCACAGGCGAAGCCTGGATGAACATTCCGAAGCTCTCTTGAACATCTGTTCAGATGCAGATTCACTCCTAGCGTGCACACGAATGCCTTTGATCGAATAACCAGACGTGGCCTCCTGCAGAGCTCGGCAGCACTTGCCGGTGCGGTGGGCCTCGGTGTCGCCTCGGCGAACCGTGCGAGTGCCGCGGTGCCTGCCGGCTTCAACCACGGCGTTGCGTCCGGTGACCCACTGCCGGACGCCGTCATCATCTGGACGCGCATCACGCCGACGGCCGACGCGACCCCGGGTTCGGGGATCGGGCCGGCAGTGACGCTGAACTGGCACGTCGCGACCGATGAGGGGTTCGCGACTGTCGTGGCGTCGGGAAGTGTTGTGGCTTCGGCAGATTCGGATCACACTGCCAAAGTTGATGTGACGGGACTCGATTCCTCCACTACGTACTGGTACCGATTCACCACCGGTTCGGTAGTTTCGCCCGTCGGCCGCACACGCACCGCTCCGTCGAATTCGGCAGATCTCGAACGGATGCGCTTCGGTGTTGTCTCCTGCTCCAACTGGGAGGCCGGGTATTTCGGTGCCTACCGCCATCTCGGGTTCAGGGAGGATCTCGATGCGATCATCCACCTGGGCGATTACATCTACGAATACGGTCAGGGGGAATACGGCGCGAGAAACGGATCGGTACGGCTGCACGAACCGGCACACGAGATCATTTCCCTGGCCGACTACCGAATCCGGCACGCGCAGTACAAGACCGACCCGGACCTTGCTGCTCTGCATCTGAAACTGCCGTTCATCACCACGTGGGACGATCACGAATCGGCGGACAATGCGTTCCGGGACGGCGCCGAAAACCACACTCCCGGTGTCGAAGGCGATTGGGCGGATCGAAAGGCCAACTCGGTCAAGGCCTATTTCGAGTGGATGCCGGTTCGGCCCTCTGGCAGTGGTTCGAGCGTTCAACTGTACCGGCGGTTCCGCTTCGGGAACCTGGCCGAAATCTCGATGCTGGATTTGCGCACGTACCGCGACGAGCAGCCCACATTGCGTCAGGTCGACGACCCGAATCGCACCATTACCGGACGTGCGCAAATGGATTGGCTCACCAGCGGCATCGTCAGCTCCCCGGCGCAATGGAAGATCGTCGGTAATCCCGTCATGATCACGCCGTGCGTGTTTCCGCCGCTCGAACCGGCTACTACCGCGGCGCTGACCGAACTGGTGGGAATCCCGCAGGCCGGGTACCCGTACAACACCGATCAGTGGGACGGCTACACCGCCGACCGCACACGACTGTTCGACGCCATCACGTCGAACAACGTTGACAACACAGTCTTTATCACCGGTGACATTCACACGTCGTGGGCGTGTGACCTGCCCACTAACGCCGCCAACTATCCGGGTGGACCGACCGTCGGAGCAGAGTTCGTCGTTCCGTCGGTAACCTCTCCCAACATCGACGACATGTTGAAAGTGCCGCCGCGCACCGCATCCGTTGCGGCAGAAGAAGCGTTCAAGGCGGTCAATCGCCACGTTCGGTACGTCGAATTGGATTCGCACGGATACGGCGTATTCGACATCGCCCGCGACGGTACCCAGATGGATTGGTACTTCGTCGACAACGTCACCGATCCACAGAGCAACGCCCACTACGCAACCAGCTACCGCCTGCCTGCCGGTGCGGGTGCCAGGGTAGCTCCGTCCTTCAGTCCGCTCGACCCGAACTCGTACCGACCAGGAGTCAACCAGTGAGCCTCGAACTCTCCCGCCGCAACGTCTTGATCGGCGGAAGTGTGCTTGCCGGAACAGCTTTGCTCGGTGCACCCGCGCACGCGGGTGTGCCTATCGGTGGCGGTCTGCCCGATGTCGACGTCTACGTCGTCGTTGTCGACGGTATGCGCCCGGACGAACTGCGAGCAGATCTCACTCCGATGCTGACCGGACTGGCCGCGGGCGGTGTCCACTACCCGAATGCCAGCGCGATCAACATCGCGGAGACGCTTCCCAACCACACGGCGATGATGACGGGTGTGTACCCCGTGCGTTCGGGTGTGCCGGCCAATTCCGTCTACGACCCGGCGATCGACAAGATGCGCGACCTCGATCAGGCCTCGGATCTGCAGACGTCGACGGTCCTCGACCGCGTGCGCACCGAACTCGGATTGACCACTGCGAGTGTGCTGTCCAAGCAATACCTGCACGGGCTGTTCGGTGATCGCGCATCCGTCGTCTGGGATCCGCAACCGCTGCTTCCCGGCACCGAGCACGCCCCGGACAACTTCACGATCGACGCGTTGATCCGGATCGTCGGCGAGAACTCACCGCGCTTGTCGTTCACCAACCTCGGTGACGTGGACCGTGTTGGTCACCTTGATCTTTCGGGACCGTCGATTCGGATCGCGCGTACCGCCGCACTGCAGAACACCGACAATCAGGTTCGACGCTTTGTCGATTTCCTTCACAGCACCGGACGGTGGAATCGGAGCGTCCTCATCGTGCTGGCCGATCACTCGATGGACTGGTCGGAGCCGACGCGCCTTATCGGGCTGGATCGTCCGCTCAACGCAGATCCGTTGTTGGCCGGGAAGATCCGCATCGCGCAGAACGGTGGCGCGGATCTGATCTACTTCGTAGGACCGGATCAGGAACGGGCCGAGGCTGTTCGACGTATTCAGGAAATTGTCTCCGCCGTCGACGGCGTCGAATCGAGCCATCTGCCGGCGGAATTCAATCTCGGTGACAATGCCGGTGATGTTGTTGCGTTCTGCGCACAGGGGTGGCGGTTCAGTGATCCGACACCGCTGTCCAACCCGATCCCTGGCAATCACGGCCACTCCGTGACACTGCCGATTCCGTTCTTCCTCAGTGGTGGGCATCCTGGCCTCGACGGCGGCCGCCGCGTCGACACCCCCGTGCGCACGATCGACGTGGCGCCGACAGTGGCGGCACTCCTGGGCCTTCCGGCACCGACTGGCGGGTGGGACGGTGCCGCTCGCACGGCGGGTGTCGCGGTAGGTGTCTAGCGGCGGTCAGTAGCATGACGAGGTGACGATCAACCGCAGTCGCAAAGCCCGATACGCGCGCAAACGCAAGCGCCGGATGGACAGCACGACACACGACCTCAGCACCGAGCAGTGGGCCGCGCTCAGATCCTCGTGGGGTGGGTGCGCCTACTGCGGCGCGCCAGACGTACCGCTGCAACGTGATTGTGTTCTCGCGATCTCGCGGGGAGGCCGATACACGCTCGACAACATTGCGCCGGCCTGCGCGTCGTGCAACGCCAGCAAATGCAACAGCGAAGTCACACTCTGGTTGCGTCGCAAAGGGTACGACGAGAAGTCGTTCTTACTCCGTCACGCCGAGATCGGTATCGATCTGAGAGGGCGTTTCTCGGAGGCAGATCTCCTTTAGCGCGTCTCCTTCAGCGCGGATCACGGCCGGTCAGTGCCATCAACTTGTCCTGCAGAGGCGAGTCCTCGGGAATCTCGACCGGGGCGGCAAACAAACCGCTTTCGGCCAGCATGTCGCGTTGACCGTCGAGGTCGGACCAGACGGCTTCGACGAGCGTCGGGTCCAATCGGTCGTCCGCACCAACGGCCCGCCCCAGGTCCCACGCGTGAATCGTGACGTCAGAGGTCTGCTGACGCAGATACGGCTCCATGTCCACCGTGCCGTAGGACAGATGAACCTGCGTATCGAGATTTGTCGACTTCCAGGCGTTGATCGCGGCTTCGGAGTACTTCTGCCATTCGGTCCACAGATCGTCGCCCACCGGAACGATGTCCGGCGTCGCTTCGCCCACGGTGAGCCCGGACAGCAGCGGCGGCACCCACTGTTGTTCCTCGATCACATGACGAACCAGGTGTTCCACCTGCCAGTCGGAATCGGGAGTGGGCGCAGTCCAGTCCTCGACCTGAGCGAGTCGTGAACCGAATTCACGGTGGGCAGTGAGCACAAGTTCGAGCCAGTCGAATTCCACACTCGAGGGTAACCCGATTTCGGCAGGCTCAATCGGGGTTCTCGAATTTGCTGTCGGTGGTGATGGCTAGTCTCCTCGAGTATGAGCGAAGTTGTGTCACCGGCCGCGGCGCGTCGCATTGCGCTTGCAGCTCAGGGGTTTGGCAAAGCGCATCCTGCAGCCGTGACACGACGCAATCTGATCGGGGTGATGGACCGCTTGCAGGTGCTCCAAATCGATTCGGTCAACGTATTCGAGCGCAGTCACTATCTGCCGATCTATGCGCGAATGGGTGCGTACGACAAGTCCAGACTCGATCAGCTCGCCTTTGCACCAGGATCGGGATACCTCGAATACTGGGGCCACGAAGCGACATTCCTACCCATCGACATGTGGCCGCTTTTTCGTTGGCGAATGGATCAGTTTCGGGCCAAGGCCCTCGCAGACAAGAACGGATGGGCGTCCGATCGGCTCGACTTTCTCGAGTGGTTGCGCAGCGAATTGCGGGACAACGGGCCGATGGCGGCGAGCGAGGTCGAGCACGACGCGAACACGCGGCGCGGACCCTGGTGGGGGTGGTCCGACGTGAAGGTCGGCCTGGAGACCCTGTTCCGATGGGGCGAGGTGGTATCGGCAGGTCGAACGGGGTTCGAACGTCGCTACGCACTCGCCGAGAACATGCTGCCGCCGGCGATACTCGACGCCAGGGTGGAGCGGCCGGACGCGATCCGTGAGCTTGTGCTGCGCGGAGTGCGGGCACACGGACTGGGCACTCTCGACGATATCGCCGACTACTTTCGACTCCCCAGCGCCGAGACACGAGTTGCACTGCGAGAGCTCGAAGACGCCGGCAGCGTGCGCCCCGCCTCCGTCGAAGGTTGGGAGCGTCGAGGAAAGCCGCGAGAGGTATGGATCGATCCTCAGGCCAAACGGCCAAGGACAATTCGGGCCGACGCTCTGTTGTCTCCCTTCGATCCGGTCGTATGGGCGCGTGATCGAGCGTTGCGGCTCTTCGACTTTCACTACCGGATCGAGATCTACACTCCCGCCCACAAGCGGGTCCACGGTTACTATGTCCTGCCGGTGCTGATCGACGACAAGATCTGTGCGCGAGTCGATCTCAAGAATGACCGTCAGAACCGTCAACTGATCGTGCGCTCCGCCTGGGCAGAACCCGACGCCGACGCAGATACTGCACCGCGCCTGGCGGCGCTGCTCCGACGAACCGCACTCTGGCAGGGCTGCGAGACCGTCGTGGTGGAGAACAAGGGAACGATGGCGGCGGAGTTGGCGGACGCGATGAGAGCTGTGCCCGACGCAGCTTTAACGCACTGAGTGCGCCTCCCCTGATATCGGGGGAGACGCACTCAGTGATTGCTACGTGTTCAGCGAAGAGCGGCCAGCGCGTCGATGCGCTTGACGGCGTCTTCCATGATGCTGTCGATCAGTTCCTTGCAGCTGGGCAGATCGTTGATCATGCCGACAACCTGACCCGACGCCAGGACGCCGGCTTCGGTGTTACCTTCCACCAGACCGGCTTTGAGCAACATCGGGGTATTGGCGGCCATGATGATCTGCATGATGGTGCGGTCGCCGGATCGCTTCATCGCGATTCCGTCCTTGGCGAGGGTTGACCACTTCATGCCGGTCATTGCCTTGAACTTCATGGCGTTCTTGGCGGCAGCGATCAAACCGGTTGCGTAGCTGGAACCTTCGAGACTGTTGACCAGGTCGGTGTTGAGCACGCGGTGCGGCATGCCGTCGACCTTGCGTGAAACCGTCGTATCCGTCAGTCCGCGCTTGAGGTATTCCTGCTTGACGGAATCCGGTACCGAGGAATCGCTCGTGAGCAGGAAACGCGTGCCCATCGCCACGCCGGCAGCGCCGTACGCGAGTGCAGCCGTCAGGCCGCGGCCGTCGAAGAAACCACCACCGGCGATAACCGGAATGTCGACGGCGTCGAGGACCGAGGGGAGCAGAAGGGTTGTTGCCACACCGCCGGTGTGACCGCCACCCTCGCCGCCCTGGACGACGACGGCGTCCGCGCCCCAGGACGCAACCTTCACGGCATGCTTTGCAGCACCGATGGACGGAACGACAACGATGCCGTTGTCCTTGAGCTTGGAGATCAGATCCTTCTTGGGAGCCAAGGCAAATGACGCAACCTTGACACCTTCGCGGATGAGCAGATCGATACGCTGCTTCGCGTCGGTGGCGTCGGCGCGCATGTTGACGCCGAAGGGCTTGTTCGTGAGCTGCTTCGTCTTCTTGATCGCGTGCTCGAGCTCGTCGTACGTCATCGTGGCCGAAGCCAGGATGCCCAGACCACCGGCGTTAGCCGTCGCCGACGTGAGAGCGGGACCGGAAACCCAGCCCATGCCTGTCTGCACGATCGGGTAGTCCACGCCGACCAGTTCGGTCAGCGCAGTCTTGAGGGTGGGGGTCATGCCGAGACCTCACGGTCCCGCAGGTTGCGCGGGTCGAGCGTCTCGCGAATGAGGTGGAGCTCTTCTACTGTGGGTTCGCGGGTGACGCCTGCCTCGGCGAGTCCGGCAACCTCGAACGAGGTGTTCTCGGCAACCTCTTCGGCCGTGACGCCGGGGTGAAGGCTCAACGCGCGGAAGGTGTTTCCCGGTCCGCCGAAGTCGAAGACACCGAGATTGGTGACAACGCGGGGGATGTTGAGGTACTTGTATGCCGGGTTCTCGGGATCGATCTGGTCGTAGCCGACGCCGCACACCACGTCGACCTTGTCGACGAACACTCGCTTGGAGTGCTTGGGGACGAAGTAGCTCGTGGCGTGGTTGATCGTGTTACCCGGAGCGCCGCGCACACCGAACATCTGACGCGACGGCTGCTGAAGCGGGCCGAACGCGGAGAGGTTCTGGTTACCGTGGCGATCGAGCTGGTTTGCGCCCATGACCACGTGGCGACGACCGGAAGCGACCACGTCGAACACCTTGCGGAACGGCATCCATCCTTCGATGGGGCCCTTCGTTCCCACTGCTGGGGTGTCCTCGAGGATGAGGGCTTCGCCGTCGGTGATCAGGAGATCAGGTTCGGTGGTCAGGCGGGCAAGGCGAGCGCCGATGGTCGATGACGTCGACATCGGGCTGGCCATGATTTCACCTGCGCCGGAGAAGATTTCGGCGCAAGCCAGGACTACGTACTCTGCGCGGGTGACGGTGGATTCGCTCATGACGCCTGCTCCTCTGCAAACTTCTTTACTGCGGCCTGGTAATCCTCTTCGCTGCCGGAGAGGAAGGTGTCGACAAATGCCTGCCACGACTCGGGGGTCTTTGCGGCTTCGGCGTAGTGACGCTGGAACTTCTCGTCGCGGCCGTAGCTCTCGCCGGCAAGGGTGAAGTGCGCGCCGTTCGGGGCCTCGACGACACCGTCGACCATCATGCGGTTGATCAGAAGATTCTGCAGCGGAACGGATTTGACCAGTTCCTCGGTTTCGACGATGCGTTCCACCGAGACGTAACGCTTCTCCGCTGCCATGCAGTACAGGTCGTCGAAGTACGGGTCGACGCCGTTGTATGCGGCATTGCCGTGCTTGTCGCCGAGGTTGAGGTGAACGAACGACGCGTCGAGGTTGAGCGCGGGCATCGCGATCAGGGTCTCGGAGCGGCCGTCGGCCTCGGGGTACGGGGAGGTGACGGTCTTGAGTTCGTCGCCCCAGAAGTTACGGACATCGGATCCCAGGCCTGCGCGGATCGGCAGGAAGGGGAGACGGGCAGCTGCAGCTTCGAGGCCGCACTTGACCATTCCCTCGTCCATTTCGCGGGACTCGATCTCACCGTTGGTGCGTGCCTTGGCAAACCACGGGTCGTAGAACGGAGCCGAGTCCAGGGACACGAAGCCGTAGTACGCCTTCTTGACCTTGCCGGCCGAGCACAGCAGGCCGAGATCCGGTCCACCGTACGTGACGACGGTCAGGTCCTTGATGTCCGAACGCAGGATCGCGCGCACGAAAGCCATCGGCTTGCGGCGAGATCCCCAGCCGCCCAATCCGATGGTCATTCCGGAGCGAAGCTCGCCGACAACCTCGTCGAGCGACATTGTCTTGTCACGCTTGCTAGCCATGATGTCTCAGCCTTCCTTCTGGGTTGCGTTCTCACGCGGCTTGCCGGTTGCGACGAACTCGTCGCGATGCTCGTCGGACACACCGAGCAGGTTGAGCTCGAAGGTGTATCCCTGCTCGAGGCGGTAGCTGCTCTTGACGTCGACGGGGTCGATGCCGTTGATGGCTTCCTTCGCGCACCGGATGATGCGGGTGTCCTTGGCGGCGATCTTGGCGGCGATCTCGCGGGCGCAATCGTCGAGCTTCTCGCGCGGGACGACGTCGTAGACGCTGCCGAACTGCTTGAGTGTGTGGGCGTCGACGCTCTGCGCCGTGTAGTACAGCGTGCGCATCATGTGCTGCGGTACCAGGCGAGCGAGGTGGGTGGCTGCGCCGAGTGCACCGCGGTCGACCTCAGGGAGGGAGAAGATCGCGTCGTCGGACGCGACGATGACGTCAGCGTTGCCGACCAGGCCGATGCCGCCGCCGACGCAGAAGCCGTTGACTGCCACGACAACCGGAACGGCGCAGTCGTAGACCGCGGCAAAAGCAGCAGCGCAACCGCGGTTGGCAGCAACCAGAGCGTCGTAGCCGTCGGTGGCCTGCATCTCCTTGATGTCGACGCCGGCGTTGAAACCACGGCCTTCGGCTCGCAGGATCACGACGTGGGTATTGAGGTCCTTACCTGCGGCAAGGATCGCGTCGGCGAGATCGAACCAACCCTGCGAGGGGATTGCATTGACCGGTGCGTAGTCGATGGTGACCGTGGTGATGCCGGTCCCGTCGGAGGAGGTGCTGATGCCCATAGCGGGTTTCCTTACGTCTGTGTACCAAACCAAGCGATTGCTTGGTAAGTTAGCACACAAGCGGAGCCGACAAGCCCGAGCAGAGTGCAATAGGAGATAAAAATGAGTGGATTGGTCGATGGACGCGTAGTCATCATCACCGGGGCAGGTCGCGGTATCGGACGCGCGCACGCACTGGCATTCGCGGCAGAGGGCGCCAAGGTTGTCGTCAACGACATCGGCGCAGGCGCGGACGGCTCCGCAACCGGCGAGAGCCCGGCCGAGCAGGTAGTCGCCGAAATCATCGCAGCCGGCGGCGAGGCCGTCGTCAACGGTGACGACGTCGCAGACTGGGCGGGTGCGGAAAACCTCATCAAGACCGCCATCGACAACTTCGGTCGCCTCGACGTGCTCGTCAACAACGCCGGCTTCCTGCGTGATCGCATGCTCGTCGGCATGAGCGAAGCCGAATGGGACGCCGTCACCCGCGTCCACCTCAAGGGTCACTTCGCGCCCCTGCGCCACGCGGCTGCCTACTGGCGCGCCGAGGCCAAGGCAGGCAACCCGATCGACGCACGCATCATCAACACCAGCTCGGGCGCCGGACTGCAGGGCTCCATCGGCCAGGGCAACTACGCCGCAGCCAAGGCCGGCATCGCCGAGATGACCATCCAGGCAGCAGCAGAGTTCAAGAATTACGGCGTCAGCGTCAACGCAATCGCGCCGTCCGCGCGTACCCGCATGACGGTCGGTGCCGGCGGCGCCATGGCCGAGATGATGGCAGCTCCGGAAGAGGGCTTCGACGCCATGGCTCCGGAGAACGTCTCACCGCTCGTCGTGTGGCTCGGTAGCGCCGAGTCCAAGGACGTCACGGGACGCGTCTTCGAGATCGAGGGCGGCAAGATCACCGTCGCAGAAGGATGGCGTCACGGCCCGAGCGAAGACAAGGGTGATCGCTGGGACCCGAAGGAAATCGGACCCGTCGTGGCATCGCTGTTGGAGAAGGCCGAGACCCCGACGCCGGTGTACGGAGCTTAGGGCCTTCGGCCCCGTGCGCCTTTTTGGTAGTGCGAACTACCAAAAAGGCGCACAGGGGCTTTGCCCCTACCAGATCTTTACGCGCTTTTCGGGCTCCAAATACAGTGCATCACCGGGCTTGACGTCGAACTCCTCGTGAAAGACATCGAGGTTGCGGACGACGCCGTTGCAGCGGAACTCCGGCGGTGAATGCGGGTCGACGGCGAGTCGACGCAGTGCCTCGGCCTCGCGCGCCTTGGTCCGCCACACCTGAGCCCAGCCGAAGAACACGCGCTGCAAACCGGTGAGGCCGTCGATGACGGGCGGTTCGGTGCCTTCGGTCGCGATCTTGTATGCCGCGATCGCGATGGACAGCCCACCCAGATCACCGATGTTCTCGCCGATCGTGAACTCGCCGTTGACATGATGACCCGGCAGTTCCTTGGGTTCGAATTCGTTGTACTGCTCGATCAAAGCTTTTGTGCGCTTGCCGAATTCGGTGCGATCGTCGTCGGTCCACCAGTCGACCATGTTGCCGTCGCCGTCGTACTTGGCGCCCTGATCGTCGAAACCGTGCCCGATCTCGTGACCGATAACAGCACCGATTCCGCCGTAGTTGG
Source organism: Rhodococcus sp. ACPA4 (assembly GCF_002300185.1). Classification (NCBI taxonomy): domain Bacteria; kingdom Bacillati; phylum Actinomycetota; class Actinomycetes; order Mycobacteriales; family Nocardiaceae; genus Rhodococcus; species Rhodococcus sp. ACPA4. Next base: position 3,483,054 of record NZ_NSDY01000001.1, on the reverse strand, counting down.
CGGCGTCGTCAGCGGCGGCGTCGAAGAACGGCGGCTGCAAAATTGCTGCGGGGAACACGATTTCGTTCATACCCGGGTTGTAGTACGCGTTAACCGTCTGAGGGGTCATGAACCACTCGTCGCGGTCGACGGGGCCGCCCAGCTTTGCGAGATCGCGGTCGTATTCCGCGGCGTATCCGCGGCGGTAGTTGCCGACGACGTCCGTAGCCGAGATCTCGAGACCCGAGTAGTCACGCCACTTGTCGGGGTAGCCGATCTTGGGAGTGAACTTGTCCAGCTTGGCCAGTGCGGCCTTGCGGGTATCCGGACTCATCCACTCGAGTTCGGAGATGTTGCGGCGGTAGGCTTCCTGCAGATTGCCGACCAACTCCAGCATGCGAACCTTGGCCTCGGCCGGGAAATGACGCTCCACGTACAGCTTGCCGACGGCCTCGCCGAGCAGGTCTTGGACCAGGCCGACGCCACGCTTCCAGCGCTCACGGTTCTCCTCGGTGCCCGAGAGCGCGGTGCCGTAGAACGCGAAGTTCTCGTCCACCAACGAGGAATGCAGGTACGGAGCGCGCGCATGGATGACTTTCCAGGCAGCCCATGCCTTCCAGTCGTCGAGTTCTTCCGACGCCCACAGTGCGGTGAAGGTGTGCAGGAATCCGGGCTGGCGAACCACGATTTCCGAGAACTTCTCGGACGTCGTTCCCAAGCCGGACAGCCAAGCAGCCCAATCCAATCCGGGGTTCTGCTCGGTGAGCTCCTCGAATTCGACGAGGTTGTAGCTCAACTCGGCGTCACGACGCTTCACGACGTCCCAGTGCCCGGCCGCGATCTTCTTCTCGAGGTCGAATACCCGCTGCGCCTCGTAGCCGAGTCCGGCGAGGTTGAACATCTTCTCGACGTGGGCGACGAACTTGTCGCGAATTTCGGCGTAGTTGTCTTCGCGGTAGTACGACTCGTCGGGAAGGCTGATACCCGACTGACTGAAGTGAATGAGGTAGCGCTCGGAGTTCTTGGCGTCGGTGTCGACGTAGTGCGCGATGGCGCCGCCGACACCCGTGCGCTGATGGCGTCCGATCACGGTAGCCAGCGAAGAACGATCGGCCGCGTCCGCAATTGCGTCGAGTTCGTCGTCGATCGGGGTGAGACCGGCAGCCTCGATAGCGTCGGCATCCATGAAACTCGAGTACAGATCGCCGATGCGTTGGGCATCGGTACCGGACTCCGGTGACGACGCGGAAGCCTCGGTGATGATGGTCTGCACATCTTCCTCGGCCTTGTCGTACAGCGTGCGGAAAGCGCCGTCGACTGCGCGGTCTGCGGGAATCTCGTATTCGGCGAGCCATTTCCCGTTGACATGGACGAACAGGTCGTCCTGCGCGCGGGTCTCGCTGTCTAGGTGGGTGAGGTCGATGCCTGAGCGATGAGCCGTGGTCATTTCTCCATCCTTACACGATCACCACAATCCGCTCAGTCGTTATCGTGAGCCGTTCAGTGCTCGGGCGATCTGCGTCACCACAAGTTCGGGTGTGAGCGTCAATTGATGCCAACTGAACCGCCCGCTTCCGGTGATCGGGTTCAGGCGTCGATACCCAGATTGATGACGGCGAGGTATGACCCGTCCGACTGCTTTTCGACGGTCATCATGCCGGTGTCGGAGAAGATGTTGTCGTTGGAATTGTTGGTGTTGTTCTCACGGCCCGTGTGCTCGCTGTACGGGCTGACGGAATACACCTCGTCGAGAAGGGTCTCCTCGAAGAAGGTCTGCGTGGTGAGGACAGTCTTCTTGTCGATGTGAACCTTGACATGGATGTGCGTGGTGCGGCCCATGTACCAGCCCGGGAAAATGGTGGTGAACTGCGCGATGCCGTTTGCGTCCGTGGTCTGGGCGCCACGCAGGTAGGTGCCGTCGTCGGTGGTGGTGGCTTCGCTGTCACCGACGCTGTACGAGCCGTCGGAAGTTTCGCCGGAGCCGCCCATAGAACCCATGTCGCCGCCCATACCGCCGCCGGGTGCGCCCGACGGCGGCTGACCCATTCCGCCTGCCGGGGGTTCGCCCATGCCACCGGACGGAGGCGTTCCATCGCCGCCGCCACCGTTTGCGCTCAGTGAACCGGACTCGAAGCCGGAGTACACGCCGCCTGCGTCGCAGTGCCAGATTTCGACGACGGCGTTGCTGACGGCGCCGATGGTGCCGTCGGCGTTGCAGATGCTGTTGTCCTGCACCCGCAGTGCGACCTGGAGGGTGGTGCCTGGTCGATCTTCGCGGATATCACTGCGGATGGAGTCGACGTCGAACCAGTACGGGCCCTGAGTTTCTTCCTCGCTCATGACGCACTGTGGTGCCTTGGCGAGCAGCGCGGTGACAGCGTCGCCGGAGGTAGCCGAGGCAGCAGCGGCGCCGGTGCCGGCGGTGGTCGTGGAGGCCGCAGCGGTGGACGTCGTGGTCGAGCTGCCGCTGTTGCCGGAACATGCGGCGATGAGTCCGCCGAGGCTGATGGTGCCGCCGAGCGCCAGTGCTCGTCTGCGACTCACTCGTTGCCGACTGGCTTCGATGTCTTTGTTCACGCGTCTACCTCCATTGATCTGGGCTGTTGAATCAATGGTGGCCGAGCGGTCTGGCGCGGGGCTGGTTATCAGCTGTGAACTTGCTGGGAGATCATCTGGACGCTCGAGGTGGCGCGGATGTAGACCTGACCGGTGTTGTCCACGATGCGCGATTCGATGAGTGCGAGCCTACGTCCGGCGCGGATCACGTTGGCTTCGCCGCGCATGACGGGACCACCGATGGCGGGTGAGCGCAGGAAGTCGATCTTGTGATCGAGGACGCGGTAATCCTGTTCGGCGGTAGTCAGGGTTTGCGCGGCGAGCCCGGTGATGGCGTCGGTGGCGGAGATGAGTACACCGCCCTGTACTGCGCCGAGCGGGTTGGCCATCCATTCGACCGGCGCAAGTTCGCCGACGACAGCGCCTGGCGTTACCTCGGTCAGCGTGAGGTCGAGGAGTCCGGCGAGCGGTCCACGCTTGATAGTTCCGGCCAGGATTCCTTCGACGACGTCGGATCCGCTCAGTCCACTCAGGTCACTGACTTCTTCGGGAACCGGCACATCGAGGGCAGGGCCGGCGATGTAGTCGTCGGGTGCAACGACGGGTGGCCGCGAGACAATCATGGCGCGCCCGGCCATCACTGCCAGAAGTGTGCTGTCGTCACCGCGTAGTTGTCCCGACGCCAGTCCAACTCCGTCGTCGAGGTGCACGAGTGCACCGGTGGCTCCGACTGTTCCCGTCGACGGGATATCGGCGGCCGCACTGACCGTGACCTGTGCGAGCACCGACTGGTGACCCGAAGTGAGCCCCGAGTACACAGCCCCACCCATGGCGCCGTCGATCATGACGCCGAGCGATCCGAGCACTGTGCGTCCGCGGTGGTCGTGGAAGCGGTCCCCGATTGTCTGCGCGAAGCTGAGATCGCCAGGAGTGATCGCTACTGCGCGTACATCCATCAAGGTGTTGAGGGGATCAAGTTTGACGGTGGGCGCGGAGTTGTCGATGCTCATGTACCGAGTATCGCCCGTACCGGAGATGGGACCGGTCGCCGGGTCTCAGCCACCGATACGTGCGTGCATTTCCCAGACCAGCACTTCGGCACCGGTTTCGGAGGTGACGAGTTGTCCGCCGGAGTCGCTCATGCGTACGGCATCACCTTCGTAGAGGGTGCCGGTGCCCTCCATATCTGCGGTCCCTTCGGCCACGAAAACGTGGAGGAACGGGGCGTTCGGCAGGGTCACGCTTGTGCCGGGGAGAATTCGCGCCACGTGCAGTGCCGCGTACTTGTTGTTGATGCGGATAGCCGAATGATCTTTGTAGCGATCCATTCCGGAGGCGACGGGTATGAGTCCGCCGCGTAGGAGTTCGTCGTCGATTTCGAGTTGTTCGTATCCGGGAGTCAGTCCACCCTCGTCGGGCGCAACCCACATCTGGATGAAGTGCACCGGATCGGAGTGCTCTTGGCCGCCCAGACGCCACGAGTCGTTCTTCTCGCTGTGCATGATCCCGGTGCCTGCGCTCATCCGTTGCGCGAGTCCGGGATAGATGACACCGGAGTGCCCGATGGAGTCTTGGTGAACGAGCGAACCGCGCAGCACCCAGGTAACGATTTCCATGTCCTTGTGCGGATGGGTGTCGAATCCGGTACCCGCGAGCACGGTGTCGTCGTTGTTGACGAGGAGCAGGCCGTGGTGAGTGTTGTCGGGGTCGTAGTGCTGCCCGAACGAGAAGGAATGCTTCGAATCAAGCCAGGAGATGCGGGATTTCAGGCGATCACCGCTGCGGTGGACGTCGATGTGCGGGGTTGTGAGCGCCGACATGGCGTTCCTCCTTTGGGGCCGAATGCTTTCAGCGTACGAGATGGGGCCGCAGTCCGGCGTGCATCTCCCAGATCAGAACTTCTGCGGGTTCCGCGGCGGTGACTCGATGTCCGCCGGTTTCCTTGAGTCGCAACGAATCTCCGGTCGAGAGAGTGTCGACGCCCTCGACTGTGACGGAGCCCTGCGGGATGTAGGCGTGAACATACGGGGCGTCCGGCAGGGTTATCGTCTGACCGATGTCGAGGCGTGCAACGTGCAGCGCCGCAAACTTGTTGTGAAGCGTGATCGCGCTGTGATCGCGATGCGCGGGCATTCCCGACGCCAAGGTGATCAAGCCACCGGCGTCGAGTTCGGTATTGACGTCGAGTTCCTGATAGCTCGGAGTGATCCCGGATTCGTCTGGCGGAATCCACATTTGGACGACGTGGACCGGTTCTGTATGGCGGGTACCGTCGGCGCGCCGGGTGTCGTTACGCTCGGAATGCAGAATCCCGGTTCCGGCGCTCATTCGTTGCGCGAGGCCGCGATGAATTTCGCCGGTGTGCCCAGCTGAATCCTGGTGGACCAGGGAACCGCTGAGCACCCACGTCACGATCTCGGTATCGAGGTGTTGATGGGTGTCGAAACCGGAGCCGGCTTCGACGATGTCGTCGTTGTTGACCAGAAGTAGTCCGTGCGCGTAAGCGGCGTGGTCGAAGTTACCGGCGAAGGGGAAGCTGTGACGGGACGTGAGCCAGCCGTAGTTCAGGTGCGCACGTTCATGCGCACGCTGAACTACTACCGATTTCATGTCAGCTCAGAGTTTCGTGGGCTGCCGGGATGGAACCGAGGCGTCCGGCCTGGAAGTCCTCGAATGCCTGCATGACCTCGGACTTCGTGTTCATGACAAACGGTCCGGCCATGGCGATGGGCTCGCGGATCGGCTTGCCGCCGAGGATGAAGACCTCGAGCGATTCGGTCCGGGAATCCTGATGATCGGATGCGGCGATGGTGATGGAGTCGCCGCGTCCGTACACGGCGGTCTGGCCTGCGCGGATCGGCCGACGCTCTGCGCCGACGGTTCCCTCACCGGCAAGAACATAGGCGATGGCGTTGAACTCGGGGTTCCACGGCAACGTGACGCTGGCGCCAGGTGCGATGGTCGTGTGGGACAACGCGATGGGCGTGTACGTCGATCCCGGTCCGGCGTGGCCGGCGATCTCGCCTGCGATGACGCGTACCAATGCGCCGCCGTCGTGCGACGAGAGCAGAGCGACCTTGTTTCCGGTGATGTCCTGGTACCGCGGCGCTGCCATCTTGTTGTCTCGGGGGAGGTTCACCCACAGTTGGACGCCGTGGAAGAGGCCGCCGCTGACAACGAGGTGCTCCGGGGGAGTCTCGATGTGGAGGATGCCGCCACCTGCGGTCATCCACTGGGTGTCACCGCCGCCGATAATGCCGCCGCCGCCGTTGGAGTCCTGGTGCTCCATGATGCCGTCGATCATGTAGGTGACGGTTTCGAAGCCGCGGTGCGGGTGCCAGGGCGTGCCCTTGGGTTCTCCGGGGGCGTAGTTGACCTCACCCATCTGGTCCATGTGGATGAACGGGTCGAGTGCTGAGAGATCGATGCCCGCGAATGCGCGGTGTACGGGGAAGCCTTCGCCTTCGTAGCCGACGGGAGCGGTGGTGATGCTCTTGACGGGACGGCTGACTGCGGACGCTGCAGGCTCGTCGAGCCGGGGCAGGGCCAAAATATTCTCGACTGTCACAGCAGGCATGTCGTAACTCCTTGCACTCAGGTAGTTGATTGTTCAACTATCTCATGCTGACTCAACAATGTCGAGCCTGCGATATTCCCGAGGCTCGACATTGCGGCGATCAGCGCAACAAGCTTCCCAGTTTTTGTGCGGCGGCGATAACCTCCGCGCCGAGTGCGTCTTGGTCATCGGCGTGGAAAGCGGAGATTCCGATACTGGTGATGGCGTCGCCGCGGCGTCCGGGAACTGCCGCCGATATGCCGTGGACGGAAGGGGTGATCTCGCCGATCGTCGACGCGTAACCGCGCGCACGGGCAATACGCACTTCGTCTCGTTCACCGTCGACGGGTGGGAGTGAGGCCAGCATGGACAGGCCGGCGGAGCCGCGGTCGATCGGATCGACCTGGCCGGGACGGAAGGCGACGTGCATTCGGGCGCTGCGTGGCTCGACGACCATCAGTGCGCGAACTTCGGTCTCGCTCTCGCGGACCACGAGGTGGGCCGTCGCTTCGGTGGCGTCGGCAAGTTCTTCGAGGATCGGGCGGGCGAGGGTTCGTAAATCCTGCTCCACCGGTTCGGCGAGGGTGACCAGTCCTGCGCCGAGTGTGACGCGTTTGAAAGTGTCCTTGCGGCACAAGTGATGTGCCTCGAGAGTCCGGATGAGTCGGTGCGCGACCGTGCGGTGAACTCCGATGCCGTCGGCGATGTCTGTGACCGACAACCCGTGCGGATAGGAGGTGAGGAGCTCCAGAATCTCGAGTCCGTGATGGAGAGTTTTCGACATGCCGGAGTCCACTTGAACTGGACTTATTCGGGGTCGATGGTCATCACTGAGTTCGCGCATCGAGTTCGCTCCTTGACGTTTGTGAGGTGGGCCACCTACGCTTTGTTCATATCGCACGGCCTGTGCGATTATCGCACACATTCGACAGGTGGGCAACCCTTCAGGGGAGTCCAGCGCAGTGTTTTCCGGAGAGAACATCCTCATGACTGACTACCGCGGAGTGGCGGCCGGCGACGTTGCCGCAATCCACCAGTTGTATGCATTGCAGAGTCATCTCATCGACTCCGGGCATCAACGGGATTGGGCGGCAACATTTACGACTGACGGTGAGTTCCATTCGCCCAGCTATCCGGAACCGGTAGTCGGTTCTTCGGATCTCGAAGCTTTTGCCGGCCGGTTCTACTCCGGAGCCGAAGCGGCGGACGAGGTTCATCGGCACGTGATCACCAACTTGTTGGTGGAAACGGCAGTCGAAGCCGAGTTGACGGTGCGCGGCTATCTGCAGATCGTCGCGACCAAGCGCGGTGGGGACACGCGATTGGTTCGGATGACAACGATCACGGATCGAGTGATTCGAGTCGGTGACGAGTGGAAGATCGCCCGCCGCATCGTGTCCCGCGACGACGCGCCACGCAATCCCTAACCGTCTTTCACGTTTGTGCACAACAGAATTCAGTAGGAGACCAAATATCATGACCGTTAACGCCGATCAGACGAACCCGGGCCGCACCGTTGCCACGCAAATGTCGGCGGTGTACCCGGAGTTGGCAGGCAAGGTTGCCGTAGTGACCGGCGCTGCCCAGGGAATGGGTGCGACGTTCGCGGAAGGTCTGGCGTCACGCGGAGTCAACGTAGTCGGTGCAGACATCAACGAAGAGCAGATGCTGGAAACTGCCCAGACAATCAATGCTGCACTGAGCGCAAACTCCTTGGCGGACAAGCCCGGCCGTGTGATCGGTGCCCGCGTCGACGTCACCAAGCCCGACGATCACGAGACGCTGGCCAAGCTGGCACTCGCGGAGTTCGGACAGGTCGACTTCTGGATCAACAACGCCGGTATCTTCCCGTTTGCGCTGGCCGAGGAGATCACACCCGAGCAGATCGGTGCGACGTTGAGCGTCAACGTCGAAGGCGTCCTGTACGGCGCTCAGGCCGCCGCTCGCCACATGAAGCCCGGTGGTGCCATCGTGAACATGTCCTCGGTGTCCGCTCTGCGCGTCCGTAAGGGCCGTGGTGCGTATTGCACGTCGAAGGCAGCCGTCGCGCACCTCACCGAATCTCTCGCAGTCGAATTCGGCGACAAGGGACTTCGTGTCAACTCCATAGCGCCCGGGTACATCGACACCGCCATGACCAAATGGGTCCAGGAAGATCCGGCCGCACTGGCCAAGGCTCTCGACGCTGTTCCGCTGCACCGGTTGGGTTCCCCGGAAGAGGTATTCGGCCCGGTGCTGTTCCTGCTCTCGGACAGCGCGCGTTACGTCACCGGTCACAGCATTGCCGTCGACGGCGGTTCGCGACATGTCTGATCGCACGAATTATCCTGGTGTCGTTCTGGTTACGGGTGGTGCCGGAGGCATGGGAGCACACCACTCGCGCACGCTGGCGGCTCGTGGTTCCCACGTGTGCATCGCGGATGTGGCGGATTCCTCCGCTCTGGTCGAGGAGATCATCTCAGGTGGAGGTTCGGCGTCCGCGCATTCGCTCGATGTCACCGACCCCTCCGCGTGGGCGCGAGTTGTCGACGAAATCCGCTCTGCGCACGGTGAACTGGGCGGGCTGATCAATAATGCCGGTATCTCTCGGCGGCTCGAATTCATGGACACCCCTGATGACATCTGGGAACTGACCATGAAGATCAACCTCTTCGGGCCGTTTTACGGCATGAAGGCGGTGGCTCCGTTGATGCAGGAGAGCGGAGGCGGATCCATCGTCAACATCTCGTCCATCGCCGGTCAGGTCGGATACTTCTCACCGGCCTACTCCTCGAGCAAATGGGGCCTGACCGGGCTGTCGAAATCAGCGGCAGGCAACTTTGCGCAGTGGGGAATTCGTGTCAACTCGGTGCACCCGGGTCTGGTCGGTACGGACTTGCTCGGTGGAGCAAGCGATTTTGTTGCCGCGTCACTGAAGTCGGTTCCCTTCGGGCGCATGGCAACTCTGGACGAGATCACCGAGGCCGTTCTGTTCCTGCTGTCCGACAAGTCGACCTACACGAGTGGAACCGAAATCACTGTGGACGGCGGACTGGTCTCGAACGGCTTGTACCACCGCATCATTGCGGAGACTGGAGAACTTTCGTGAGTGATCACTGGGATGTTGTTGTCATCGGCGGCGGCGGAGCGGGACTCGCAGCTGCGGTATCGGCAGCCGAAGAGGGCGCTTCCGTGCTGCTGTTCGAATCCGAGACCGAACTTGGCGGCTCCACAGCACTTTCCGCCGGCATCTTCACGGCTGCCGGCACCAGCGTGCAGTCCGGCCTGGGTATCGACGACACCGCGGAGAAGTTCTTCCAGCACTACATGGATCTCAACCAGTGGGTGCTTGCACCCGGATTGATTCGTGCGTTCTGCGAGAACGCCGCACCGACGCTCGAGTGGCTCATCGGCCTCGGCGTCGAGATCCCGGCCGCGATCTCGGGTAACGCCCATCAGCCGGGGCTGGCACAGGCCGGAGTCGAAGATGTCTGGCGTGGCCACGTTCCGAAAGACCAGGGATACGGTCTGATTCAGGTACTGGACAAGGCTCGGCGCAAGCACGGCATCGAAGTTATCTTCGGCACGCGGGTGCAGAAGCTGATCGAGGAAGACGGTCGGGTTGTCGGCGTAGTTGCCGACGACATCGAGGTTCCTGCAGGTGCCGTCGTCGTTGCTTCCGGTGGTTTTGCTCAGGATCCGGCTCTGGTCGATCGCTATTTCCCCGACGCCAACAAAGCTGAAGAATCGTTGTTCGTCGTTGCCGCCGACGGCAGCCGCGGCGACCACCTGCGGTTCGCTCAGGATCTCGGCGCGTCGGTTGCCGGTGACGGCTGGGGCCTCATCATGCCGACCGTCTACTTCCAGCGGTTCCATCACTGGCAGTCCGGGTTTCCGCCGAAGTCCCGCGTCAACGTCAATCAGAACGGTCGGCGTTTTATGGACGAGGACGCGTCGTACGCGGTCTCGACGGGCATCATCGACCAGCAGGGCGGCTACGGCTGGATGATCTTCGACGAGGACGCCCGAGTGAATCAGACTCCCGGTTATGCAGACTGGAACCCCGAGCGCGTCGCCGAAGAAGCTGCTGCCGGTCGCACACTTCGAGCCGACACGGTCGAGGAACTCGCCGAACTGATCGGCGTTCCGGCGCAGACATTGACGGCAACGGTAGATCGTTGGAACGAGCAATTGCCCAACGGATACGACGACGACTTCTTGCGTCACCGCACGTTGCGAAACAAAGGTGCGGTCGGCAATCCGGACCGGATCGGCACCGCACCGTTCTACGCGGCAAAGATCCTTCCCGCCGAACTGGTGTGTACACACGCCGGTCTGGAAATCAACAGCAGTGCAGCAGTTCTCGGAAAAACCGGTGTTCCGATCGAGGGACTTTACGCCGCCGGCGAGGCCGGTGCCGGCATTCTGGGACTGCGCTACGTGGGCGGTGGCAACGCGGTTGCAAACGCTCTGACCATGGGTCGTATTGCGGGACGCAATGCGGCGAGTTTCACGAAGACCGACGCCGCGGGCGTACCGGTCAATTCCATTGCGCACGCCTGACGTCTATCGTTTGCGCTGCACGACTTCAGTCAGTAGGGACCAACATGTCAGAGAATGAGACCATGGCGCGCGCCGAGGGCGGCGTCGAAGACAGTGGCACTCCAGCCGAACGCCAGTCCACCGTCAAGGTGATTCGCGCGGCCATCGTCGGTACCGTCGTCGAGTACTACGACTTCGGTATCTACGGATACATGGCAACCACCATCGCCGCGCTGTTCTTCGTGTCCTCCGATCCGAATGCGGCGCTGCTCGGTACTTTCGCGGCGTTTGCCGTGGCCTTCTTCCTCCGTGTTCCCGGCGGAATCTTCTTCGGTCATATCGGCGACCGGTACGGCCGTAAGAACGCGCTGTCGTGGACCATCTTGCTGATGGTTATCGCCACCGCCGGTATGGGTCTGCTACCGACCTATGCCACGTTGGGCATGTGGGCGACATCGATCCTGGTGTTGGCTCGTTGCCTTCAAGGCTTCGCAGCCGGCGGTGAGCTCGGCGGTGCCAACGCATTTGTCTCCGAGTCCGCTCCGGCGCGGTGGCGTGCGACCCAGACGTCGATGGTCAACACCGGAACCTACCTGGGCTCTCTCGCGGCTTCGCTGATCGCACTCGGCCTCACGTCGGTGTTCTCCGAAGAACAGGTCCTCGAATGGGCATGGCGTCTGCCGTTCCTGCTCAGCCTGCTGATCGGTGGTATCGGTATCTGGATCCGTAGCCAGATGGAAGACACCCCGCAGTTCGAGGAGCTCCAGGAAAAGGGTGAGACCGAGTCCCTCCCGATCAAGGAACTGCTGCGCAGTTCAGGTGGCAGCGTCGTCAAGATCATCCTTCTCGGAGCGCTCATCACCGGCGGCTACTACATCGCTTCGGTGTACGCCGCGACGTACCTCCAGACTGCCGGCGGACACTCCAAGCAGGTTGCATTCCTGTCCACGTCGCTCGCCCTGGTGCTCGGCGTGATCACACTCCCCATCGCGGGTTACATGGCCGACAAGTACGGACGTCGTCCGGTGCTGTTTGCCGGTAGTGCCGCGTCGGTGGTCCTGGGCGTCCCGATGTTCATGCTGATGGCGAGTTCGGGCACGTGGGCTGCAGTGGCCGGTCAGTCGGTTCTGTTCATCTGCGTCTCCGTAGTCAACGGTGCGTCGTACGTGACGTACGTCGAGATGCTCAAGGCGTCAGTGCGATACAGCGGCCTCGCCTTGGGTAACAACGTCACCAACATGCTTCTCGGTGGTACCGCACCGTTCATCGCGACGTACCTGATCAGCGTGACCGACAACAATCTGGCGCCGGCCGGCTACTTCGTGTTCTGCGCCCTGATCACATTTGTCACGGTGTTCTTCGTGAAGGAAACCAAGGGCGTCGCGCTGCAGATCGACTGAGCCCTGCTGTGCGCCTTTGTTAACCGCGGGCGGTTGACAAAGGCGCACAGTGCGTTACAGTTTTACACTCACCACGCGGGTTTCCAGGAAATCGTGGACCCCGGCTTCGCCACCCTCCCGGCCGAAGCCACTGCTCTTCACTCCGCCGAAGGGAAGTTCGACTTCGAGGGCATTGTGGGTATTGACCCACACCTGACCGGCATCGATCTGTTCGGCGACCTCGACTGCGGCGGCTTGTTCTCCCCAGACAGATGCACCGAGTCCGAACTCCTGACTGTTCAGGAGGGAGACAACGTCGTCGACGTTGGTGTAGGCCACGACGGGGAATGCCAAACCGAACTGCTCGAACTTGACGATGTCGCTGGAGTCGTCCACACCGCGCACCAAAGCGGGTTCCATGAAATACCCGGGCAGAGTGGTGATTCGATTTCCGCCGGTGATGTCTGCGCCGTCAGCTCTGGCCTTGTCGAGCAGGCCCTGCACGTACTCGAGTTGCGCAGAATTGTGCAGGGGACCGACCGTGGTGCCGGCTGCGGCCCCGTCGCCCACCACCATTGTCGACATGACCGCTTCGAACGTGGCGCAGAAGGCGTCGACCTTGTCGGCGGGCACGTACGCGCGCTTGGGGGCGATGCACATCTGCCCGCTGTTGAAGAAGGCGGAGTGCGCCAAAAATCCTGCGGCGTAATTGATATCTGCGCTGTCGAGGAGGATCGCGGGATCGTTGCCACCAAGCTCGAGGGTGACCGGCGTGATCGTTTCGGCGGCCTGCTTCATGATCGCCTTGCCAACCCCCGTTGAACCGGTGAACGAGACCTTGCGCACGGCAGCGTGTTCGATCAACGCCTTGCCGGTATCCGGTCCGCCGTAGACGATGTCGAGTACGCCCTCGGGAAGAATGCTTTGCAGGATGCGGACAACCTCACCGACTACCAGCGACACCGACTCGGCAGGTTTGACCAGGACTGTGTTTCCTGCGGCCAGTGCGGGCGCAATCTTGGCCATCATGAGGAAGATCGGGAAGTTCCACGGCACGATAGCCGCAACGACGCCCAACGGGCGGTGCTGAATTCGAGCGTCGCGTATCGGCGATGCCGGAGCTTGCGATTCGTCCGCCCAGTCGAGGCGGGCGAAGTGTGCGAGGCAGCGGGCCGAGATCCAGACTTCGCCGCTCGAATCGGTGAGCGACTTACCCTGCTCCGCGGTGAGTAGGGCGGAGATCGCCGGGGACTGCCGCATCAATTCGTAGGAACAAGCAGCGAGTAGACCCTGCCGGGTGCTCCGCGACGTTCGCCAGGACTGGAAGGCGGACTGGGCGGCAACAGCTTTCGCGTCGAGCTCGGCCGGCGTGGTGACGGCGGTGCGCCCCACTTCTTCGAGAGTCGCCGGATTGATCGAGATCAGTTCGTTGTCGGTGCTCATAGTGGTTCTCCTGACTAGGCGCTGGTCGCCATCGCGGCCATGGCCGGCGCGATGTACGAACGGAAGATCATGGCGCTGAATCCGCCGTCGATCGGGATGTCTGCTCCGCTGATCCAGGCCGCGTCTGAGGAGGCGAGGAAGATGATGGCGTCGGCGATCTCGCCTGGCTGGGCATGACGGCCTGCCCACGTAACAGCGCCGGAGATGGCAGCGTCGCCCATTGTGGCCGTGAAGTCCTTCAGGAGCGGCGTGCCGACTGTGCCGGGGGATACAGAGTTGGAACGTAATCCGATGTGCTTGCCGTCGACGGCCAGGTTGCCCGCATTGATGATGGCGGCTTCCTTGGAGAGGTTGTAGCAGACCTCCTCGATACCGGGGAAGTCTGCGAGAGATTCGAGGGCGTCGTCCCAATTATCGATGGCGAGAAAGGCATTGAGCGGGGCAAAGTTCTGCTGCCACAGAAAACCTGCCTGTGACGCGGTCGTGACTACCGCCGGGTCGACGGCAAATTTCGGCAGGAGAAGGCGAGTGAGATCGCGCGGGGCGAGCGCGTTGATCGACATGACGGTTCGCCACGGCAGTGTTGCCGCGACGCCGGCGTTGTTGATCAGCACATCGACGGGGCCGTCGATCTGCGCGGCGATGTCAGCGACGCCCGACTGGGTGGAGAGGTCGCCGACAATCATCTGGGCGATCGAGTTGTCGGTCGAGGCAACTCGGTCGACACCGATCACGCGGGCGCCGAGAGCGGCAAGTTTGGTGGCGGCCTCGGCTCCGATTCCGGACGAACATCCGGTGAGGACAACGGTTTTGCCGGTGAAACTGATCATGATTGATGCTCCTGACGTAAGGGGTGGCTACCAGGTGACGGGAAGTGAGAAGACTCCGTTGATCCCGGACCACACTTTGAACTGCAGTTCTTCGGGCGGAGCGGCCAGTTTCAGCGTCGGCACCCGGCGGGCCAGGGTTTCGAAGATGATCTGTAGTTCGAGACGAGCCAGGGCCTGACCGATGCACTGATGAACGCCGTAGCCGAAAGCGAAGTGGTCACGTGCTTTTCGATGGATGTCGAGTGCGTCTGCACCGGGGAAGTGGGCGTCGTCGCGGTTGGCCGACAGGTTGAGCGGGATGATGGCTTCGCCGGCGGGAATGGTGACGCCACCGATTTCGATGTCCTCGGTCGAGGATCGGAGGATGACAAGATGGACGACGGTCAGGTAGCGCAGCAGTTCTTCGACGGCATTGCGAACCAGCGCCGGGTTCTCCTGCATCTGCGCCCACTGCTCAGGGTGCTGCAGCAAGGTGTACATGCCAAGGGCGGTCATGTTGGTGGTGGTGTCATGCCCGGCGATGATGAGGAGGAATCCGGAGTTCTCGACGTCCATCATCGTGATGGTGCCTGCCCGTTCGGCGGCCACCAGCTGACCGATGATGTCGTCACCCGGATCATCAAGTGCTGCTCGTTCGTTCGCGATCTTGCGGATATATCCGCGTAGATCGTTCATGGCTGCAATGGCTCGGCCCATCGCGTCGGGGTTCGTGAGGTCATTGGCCATCAGGGCCTCGTCGGCGGCCTTGTTGAAGAACGCGCGGTCCTCGGCGTGCACGCCCAGGATCCAGCTCAGAACAGTGCTCGGGATGGGGAGTGCAACGGCCTTCACGAAGTCGGTCTGGCCTTCGGGAGTGGCCAGCATCGCGTCGATGGTGGTGTCGACGAGTTCCTGCAGCGCCGGCCGGATCTTCTTCATCGCAGTGAGCGTGAAGTTCTTGGCCAGTAGGTTGCGGAAGATCTCGTGCTCGGCGCCGTCCATCCGCAAGAAAAGTCGCTGGTCTTCGGGTTCGGGTGGTGCGCCGAATCGGGGATATCCGGGATTGCGGCTGTCGGCGCTGACTCGCGGATCGGACAGGATCGAGCGTACGTCGTCGTAACGGGTTACGAGCCAGGCATATTCGCCGCCGAAGATCTCGACTCGCGTGACGGGGGCGTTCTCACGCAACCACTGGTACTCGGCCGGCGGGTCGATCGGAGGGCGAGGCCAGGGGAAGGGCGCGCTCGGGTGTTCGGTGACGGACGGGACGGTACTCGTCATGGTGAATCCTTTGTCTGGGTGTGATTTGTGCGCCACTTGAAAGGCGGTGGGGGGATGAAATCACCAGGTGCGCTGCAAGATTGCAGGTCTGTGATTGCGAATGATGGAGAGGCAACAGGATTTGACGTGGGTGCGATAACGCCGGTCCCGGTGAGTGGGACTGAGCCTGTCCGGTCCTTGAATGCGCTGGACTCGGCACTATTGACACGTGTCAAAAATTTCCATACGATGTGGTTCGGCTCACAAAATGATCGACGTGAAGGTGGATTGTGGAATCGGCTGTGCGAGACGGTGTTGATGCCGGAAGGTCGGATAAAGGTGAACTTCGGCGGGAGTCGATTCTGCGTGCCTTGGAAAACCTTTTGGAGACAACAACTCTCCATGAACTGAATGTCCGCGATATTTCCAAGGCTGCCGGGGTAACCCGTTCGGCCTTCTACTTCTATTTCGACAACAAAGCTGCGGCAGTCAGCGAACTCAGCAAAGCGGTGGACGAAGAGGTTGCAGCAGCGTCGGCAATCTATTCGGGCGGGACTGATGATCCCACGCGGCAAGTCGGGCAGATGATCGGTGCGGTTCGTGATACCTGGATGCGCCACCCACATTTGTTCCGGGCAATGCGCGACGCCAGATCATCGGACCCCGGGGTGGACGACCTGTGGAACCGCGGGTTGGAAGGGTTTGTCGAACCCGTTGCCGCAGTGATCGACTCGGAGCGATCCTCCGGCCGGGCGCCCACTGGTGCCGACAGTCGAATGCTTGCGCTTGTTCTGTTGGAAAGCATTGCCCGCATGGGTGATCGCTACTGGATCGGTGATCAAAAGGCTGCTGATGTGGCTGCGGCGACGCAGGCACTGTGCGCGGTCTGGATGGGGTCGATTTATGGACGTGTATAGCAAGTCAACTGGCATCGACGCTGGAGAAGCGCTGTCCCGATACGCGCCGGAAGTATCAGAAGTGCTGTACCGCATGATCTTCAGCAGTACCGGTGTGCTCGACGCGCAGGTGCGCTCGACCTGCGCCGAGGCTTTGTCCCTGCGTGCCTTGCCGTTGCCGCCGTCGACTGACTTCGCCCAGGAATCGGTAGCGCACGATTTTGCCGAGCAGTTCAGCATCGACGTGTCGAATGTCGACAGCAGTCTGCGCGGCGCGTTGTTGAACGAACTGGGATCGCAGGCCAAGGAATTCGTGTTTGCGGTGTATGTGGCGGACTGGTTTCCGCGGCTACTGCATGCATTGGATCTGCTGTTCAGGCCGTCGACAATGCAATGGCCGACACCGCAGGACTGGCGCGAAACAGAACTGTCGGTGGACAGTGCAGAATTCTCGCGCAGCGTGGCGCGGTTGCGGGTTCTCGATCCGGTCACCACCGAACTTGTGCGGCTGCGCCAAGCTCGCCAACACAATTGCAGATTGTGCAAGTCCCTGCGAATGAGTTCTGCGCTCGAGGCCGGTGCCGACGAAGCCCTCTTCGACGAGGTCGACAACTACCAGGACAGCGGGTTGTCGGATCGCCACAAGGCGGCTTTGGCGCTGGCTGACGCGATGGTGTGGCAACCCGGCTACATCCCGGCTCACGTGATCAGTGAAGTGCACGAACATTTCTCGCCGGCTGAGGCCGTGGAACTGGTTCTGGATATGACCAGAAACGCAAGCTCGAAAGTGGCTGTCGCGTTCGGTTCGGACGCCCCACACGTGGATGAAGGCGTGGAAATCTACGAGGTGGACGAGGACGGGCAGGTCACGTTCGGGTTGGGCTTCCGCGCCTAGATCCGACGACCCTTCGTGCATACCTACATTCGACTGATTCCGGCGCAGAGAAGTTCGACCAGGCGCCGATAAACGCGGTCGGGATCCGTGCCGGCTGGGTGGCCTTCTTGGGACTCCAACACGCAGAAGCCGTGCAGTGCGCTTCGCAACGACCACGCTGCCTGCTCCGAGTCGTCTTCACCGAGGCCGTATCCGGCAATGACGCGGTTGATGACGTCGACAACTTCTCCGACCGCAGCGACGAGGTCAGCGTGTGGAGCGGTGGGGTAGCGGTCGGTGATTGCGTACAGCCCGGGGTGGATGCGAACAAATTCTCGCCACGCGTCGGCGAGTGCCACGACGGCGTCGTCGCGGGAGAGGCCGACTGCGGCGTCGCGGAGGTGCTGGGCGAGCAGTTTCCGGGCGAGGAGGCTGAGCTGGTGTTGGACGTCGTCGACGCCGTCAACGTGCTTGTAGAGAGCTGATTGCCGCACGTCGAGGGTGTCGGCGAGTTGGCTGAGAACCAGTGCGTCCGGGCCATTGCTGTCCACAAGTTCGGCTGCGGCGGAGATGACGCGTTCGCGGGTGACCGGGGTTCTCATGGCTCCATCTTCCCTTGTGGGGCAGATCTCACTGTCGGTGATACATTATCACTATGAGTGATGATGTATCTTCGGGACTCGCCTCGGCGCGGACCGGCGACGAGCAACGCCGTCGAGATCTGCGAGTGGTTGTCTCTGGTGCATGCATTCTCGGCCTCACGTCGATCCTGTACGACCTGTCCGGGGTGTCGCCCGCGACCGGCGCGTTCTTCCGGTGCGTCTACGCCTTGATTCCGCTCGGGATCCTCGTCTGGGTTCAACGACGCCGCCAACCGGGAAAGACCTCGACGAGGCCGTGGATAGTCAAGGCTGTTCTTGCTGGAGTGTTCCTGGGCGTCGACCTCGTTCTGTGGCATGAGGCGATTCACTCGATTGGCGCCGGTTTGTCGACGGTGCTCTTGAATCTGCAGGTGCTCTTTGTGGCTGTCCTGGGCTACATAGTGCTACGCCAGCGCATTACGAAGGAACTGGTGACGAGCCTGCCACTTCTCCTGGTGGGTGTTGCGTTGGTTGCGGGAATGAGTACGACGCTCACCGGGGCCAACCCTGCTGTCGGTGTGACGTTCGCGGTGATCGCTGCCGGCGCGTATGCCGTGTATATCTTCCTGATGGGATTGGCGACGCGAGCTGCGGGCCGGACTGCATTGCCGGTGCTGGTTTCCACGATCGCTACCGGACTTACATCCGGCCTGATCGGAATTGTCACCGGAACTCTTGATCTTGCACCAGCTTTACCTGCTCAAGGGTGGCTCATCCTGCTGGCCTTGGTATCTCAAGTGGTGGGGTGGCTATTGGTGGCAAGTGCTAGCCAGCGGTTGCCAGCTGGTTCCGTTGCCGCCAGCTTGGTGCTGCAATCGGCGTCGGCGTTATTGTTCGGTGCCTTTCTGCTTTCTCAGATCCCCAGCGTCGTGCAGATTGTCGGTGCGGCGCTGATTCTTGCCGGAGTGGTTGTCGCGACGCGGCAGCCTGCAGCGAAAACGCCGACAGCCGTTGTCGGTGAACGAATGGAGACACGAGCATGACCGTGACGGCCGACCGCATCTACATCAACGGCGACATCAAGACCATGGACGGATCGGGCTCAGTTGCGCCGACGGCTATGGCAAGCAAGGACGGCAGATTTGTGGCCGTCGGATCCGATGCCGAGATCACGGTGCTGGCCGGACCTGACGTGGAGATCGTGGATCTGGATGGAGCGGTGGTAGTTCCCGGATTCATCGAGACCCATCTGCATCCGATGATGTGGGGACTGATGCTCGGTGACGTCGAGGCCACGACGGGTGCGTGCCCCACAATCGACGCGGTTGTTGCTGCGTTGGCCGCGCGTGCGGAGACGACGCCGCCTGGTGAGGCTATCCAGGCGTGGGGATTCGACGACAGTCTTGTGGCCGAGGATCGGGGATTGACGACGGCAGATCTCGACCGCGCGTCGACGCAGCATCCGATTTTGGTGCGTCACCTGTCTGCTCACGGGATCTACGTCAACTCGCTTGCACTCGAAATGGCTGGGATCACGCAGGCTACCGTCGATCCCGAGGGTGGCGTCATCGTCCGCGATGCCGACGGCACACCTACCGGTGAGCTGTGCGAGATTCCGGCAATGTCGTTGGTGCACAATCTGGCTCCTGCAATGGACCCGGGTGCCTCCAAGCTGGCGCTACTGCGAGCGCAAGATGTGATGGCATCCGTAGGCGTGACCAGCTTCCACGACATGTACGTCACCTCGGAGATGTACGACGCCTACCGCGAGCTTGACGACGAGGGCGAACTGCGCCTACGTGCGCGGCTGTACCTGGGTCATGGTGTGCACGATCAGTTGGGCGAACTAGCTGATTCGACCAGCCATGTAGCGGTTGGCGGCGTGAAACTGATTTCGGACGGTTCCATTCAGCTGCACACTGCGGCGCTGAGCGAGCCGTATCACGATTTGGGTGGATGTCATTGTGGTGGAATGGCAATCCCGTCGGGTGCGCTCGATGCTCTGGTGAGCGAGCATCACGGCGCGGGACGGCAGGTAGCGATTCACACCAACGGTGATCAGGCTATCGACCATGCGCTCGACGCCATTGCCCTCGCCAAGGCCGCGTACCCTGACATCGACATTGCGCACCGGCTCGAGCACGTGCAGACGCTTCGCGAGGATCAAATTCGGCGAATGGTCGAAGTAGGTGTTGTTGCATCGATTTTCGTCAATCACGTCTACTACTGGGGTGATCGTCACCGCGATCGTTTTCTCGGTCCCGGCCGAGGCGAACGAATCAGCCCGGTAGCGTCGGTGGTGGCTGCCGGACTTCCCTACGGTTTGCATTGTGATTGCCCGGTCACTCCGGTGAATCCGCTCTTCACCATGAATACCGCTGTCCATCGGCTGACACGCGAAGGTCATGTTCTCGGTGCGCAGCAATGTGTGAGTACGCGCGATGCGTTGTCCGGCTACACACATGCCGCCGCACGCATCACCGGCGAAGAGGTGGACAAGGGCAGAATCGCAGTAGGTCTGCTGGCGGATTTTGTTGTCCTTGACGGAGATCCGCTTGTAGATGACACTGTCGATCTGGCGGCACTTCGGGTACTGCGGACTGTTGTGGGCGGAGAAACGATCTTCACGGTGTGACGGTCAGGAGCAGACTCTGATGGCGCCTCACGAACAGGCTCGGTACCCATTCGGGAGGCGCACCGTCTGTCAGGCTCACGTGTTGGCTCTTCTCGAGCAGCATTGTGAGTGCGATCTTTGCTTCCAGTCGAGCAAGAGCGGCGCCGACGCAGAAGTGGGCTCCCTTGCCGAAAGCCAAATGCGAGCGAAGATTTGGCCGTCCGATGTTCAGGATGTCCGGATCCGGGAAGGCGGCCGGATCGCGATTGGCGGAGCCCCACAAGAGGATGAGATGGCTTCCCGCAGAAAGTGGGACGCCGCCTAGCGTCGTATCGCGGGTGACATGGCGATGGTGTCCGCGGAACGGGGACTCGAGTCGTAGGGATTCTTCGAGGAACGGTGGAATTAATTCGTGATTCTCTCGAAGTTCTTGCTGTAGTAGAGGATTGTCGGCCAGTATCCGAGCGGAATTAGCGATCAAACCTGCGGTGGACTCGCCTCCAGCGCCGACAAGTTGGACGAGAATCAATACTGCGACGGTTGTATCGATATCGCCGTTGGTGTTGGCGCGCACCAGATCGCCGAGTAGGTTCTCGCCTGGTGCGGCCTGGGCGGCTTCCAGTTTGTTGTACAGGTACCCGGCGAGTTTGGTGGCTGCGTTCACGACTTCGGGCAGGCGTTCAGCGCTCACCAACCCGCTGAGCAACTCAGTGCTGTCGTAAGACCACGTCAGTAGTTGCGGCACATCCGCTTCGGGTAGTCCGATCAGATGGGCGACCATCTGCAGTGGTAGTCGATCGGCGAGCGCAGAAACCCACTCGATGTGCCGTCCATCGAAGTGGTTGTTCCACAACCGTTCTGCGTAGTCGGCGATGGCAGGTTCCATGGTGCGGATTCGTTTGGCGACCAGTGTGGGTAGAACCAGTTTGCGATGTCTTTGATGGCTGGGATCGTCAGCGGTGGCAAGGACGTGAATCGCTTGCCCATTGCCGTCCATGTCGAACGTGACCGGTGGACCTTCTGCCGGGTGGACCAGAACACCGGTGAGATGGGACGAGAAGTCTTCGGTCCGGGTGAGTGCCTCGGTGACAAGTTTCCAACTCGAGACGAGGTAGAAGTTGGTACCGGGAACCCGGTACGCCGGGCACTTTTGTCGTAGTGACGCATACAGCGGGTACGGATTTTCGATGTTTGTGATGGCAAATGGGTTGATGTCGGTCGAGGCGGTCATCGGCCTAAGAATTCTCCGCTCGCACAGGCATTGTCAACACCGAAAAATAGGAGTTGACCAGGGAGTTTCATAAATTCTCACCCGATTCGTCGTTCTCGCATTCGATGCTGGTCACAGCAGTGGAATGGGTCCGAAGATGAGAATCTTTGGCTATCTTTGTCTCATGGTGAGACATATTGAACCGAAAGGCGCAGACTGGCTGGCCGGCGGTAATCGTCATGAGTTGGCGGTGGAACGCATCTATGCGGCCGCCGCCGAACTCATTCTCGAGCGCGGATTCCAACGAATCAGCGTCGACGAGGTGGCTGAGCGCGCGGGGTGCTCGCGGGCAACGCTGTACCGCTACGTCGGCGGGAAGAAGGCGATCCAAGACGGAGTGATCTCCCGTGCGGTTGAAGCGGTAGCGCTCGAGGTGTCAGCTGCCGTCGAACCATTGGAAGGGGATCGGCGGGTAGTCGAAGCCGTGCTTGCTTCGGTGCGTGCGATCCGGGCGAACGCTGCAGTCAGTGCAGGATTCGCGTCTGCCCGGGGCAAGGGAATGGACGAGTACCTCATGTCGTCGCCGCTGCTGGGTGAGTCGGCGAAGCATCTTGCGGGGCTGGGCGCCGGCGACGAAACCTCACAGTGGGTGGTCAGGATAGTTCTCACGCTACTTGCCTGGCCGTTGGCTGATGAAGAATCAGAACGACGCATGGTCGAATCTTTTATCGGGAGGTGATTGCCCCTTCTGCCTCCGCAGCGATGCGTAGATCGCGCTTGAGGACCTTACCGGCAGCAGAGAGGGGCAGAGCGTCGACGAACTGCATCGAGCGGGGTGCCTTGTACGCGGAGACAAGCGATTTCACGTGATCGCGAAGTTCCTCGAACTCGACGTGAACGCCGGGATGCAGAACCACCACGGCATGTACTCGCTCGCCCCACTTCGGATCGCGCACTCCCACAACAGAACACGCAGCGACAGCAGAATGCCTGGCCAGCGCGTTCTCCACCTCCGTGGAATAGACGTTCTCACCTCCGGTGATGATCATGTCCTTGATCCGGTCGACGATGAACAGATAACCGCGTTCGTCGAGGTATCCAGCGTCGCCGGTGTGCATCCAGCCGCCGGCGAGAGCCTCGGCCGTCTCGGCGGGAAGATTCCGGTATCCGAGCATCAGATGGTCACCGCGAGTAACTATTTCGCCGACGGTTCCGGTTGGTGCCTCGTTTCCGGCGGGATCGACGATCTGCACTTCGCAATGCGGAAGTGCGCGACCGGCAGAGCGAAGCAATTCGCCGCCTTTCAGGTGATCTGCAGCGCTCAGGACGGTGATGTGCGCTGTTTCGGTCATCCCGTAACCCTGAGTGAAACCGCTATGCGGAAACACCTCCATGGCGCGTTCGAGCAGAGCCGGCGAAATGGGGGAGGCGCCGTACCTGACGACTTGCACACTCGAACGGTCGTAGGAATCGAGATCGTCTGCGGCAACCAACATGTGAAGCATTGTCGGTACGACGCCCACCGTGGTGGGACGATGTCGGTCGATCGCCTCGAGCATGGCCCTGGCCGAGAACACCGGCAGGAATACCTGCGTGCCGCCCA
Source organism: Rhodococcus sp. ACPA4 (assembly GCF_002300185.1). Classification (NCBI taxonomy): domain Bacteria; kingdom Bacillati; phylum Actinomycetota; class Actinomycetes; order Mycobacteriales; family Nocardiaceae; genus Rhodococcus; species Rhodococcus sp. ACPA4. Next base: position 3,459,773 of record NZ_NSDY01000001.1, on the reverse strand, counting down.
TGAGGTTCTGCGCCATCCAGCTCGCGATGCCGGCGATGTGGAACAGTGGATTCGCAAGCAGATTCACGCCGTCGGCGATGGCGGGTTTGCCGGCAGCCAGCGTTCCGAACGTCGACGTCATCAGGCCTTTGTGGCTGACCATCACCCCTTTGGAACGGCCAGTCGTTCCACCTGTGTAGAGCAGAAGCGCAACGGCGTCGTCGCCGATCCGTAGGTCGGGGACAGGTTCCGATTCGGCGATGAGACGGTCGTAGTCGATCATGCCCGTGGGGACAGCCCCCGAGCCGGCGTACACGACGCGGTCCAGGGTGGGGCAGAGTTCGCGGAGTTCGGGAACCAGTGGGGCGGAATTCTCGTCGACGATCAGAATCGTGGATCCGGAATCCTCGAGGGCAAAGGCGATTTCCGGCGCGGTCCACCGTGAGTTGAGCGGGCTGACCGTTGCGCCTGACCACCAACCAGCCAAGATCGTCTCGTGACATCGATCCGAATTGAGCGACAGGAGTGAGACGCAATCGCCCGTACCGGTGCCCAGTCCGTTCGCGAGTCGCGCCACGCGATCAGCAGATTCGGTGGTGCTGAAGGTTCGATCGCCGAACACAGTCATGGGGCGTCCCGGCGATTCGCGCAGGGACCGATGAATGAACTGGGTCAAAAACATGACTGTCCTCCGGCGGCAGTGAATCAACGACTCCGAAATCATCGCATCAGGCCTCCACCGAGCGATTTTTCGGACTATTCCGACTGGTTTCGAAATCCTGGTCTATTCGAACAAGATTTCGATTAGAGTGGGGGGATGTTCGATTCGGGGGTGGGGAGTTTCGGTATCTCGGCACAGCTGAGTGGTACCGAAACTGATTGCGCCCTGGTTGATTTGATGGCCGAATTGCATTCGTGCGAGGCGATGTTGGTCGAGCGGAAACTGGCCGTGGTGGCGGAGTTTTTCACCCGCCGCAGCGCCGAGCATGTCGAGGGTGGCACGTGGACGTCGTCGGCGCACGAGCTCGCCGAATCCGAGGTCGGCGCGGTCCTGACGATGGGGCGCGCTGCTGCCGGGAAGCTCATCGGTTTGGGTTTTGCGTTGAAGACGCGGTTGCATCGCACTCGTGCGGCTATGGCCCGCGGTGAACTCGATTTCTACCGGGTGGGGTTGATCGAGTCGGCGACTGCGAATGTCAGCGACGGGTTGATCGACGAGGTCGAACGCTTGTTGCTCGAGCAGGTGTTGGCTCCACCGGTGGACGGTGGGATGGGGTTGACGGGTCGCCGGTTGACGGCGGCGATCGACCGGATCGTCGCCCGCGTCGATCCGGAGGGGATGCGGGAACGACGCCGCCGGGCCCTGGCGGATCGGTTCGTGGGGGTCAGTGCCGCCGAGGACGGGATGGCCCGCATCTTGGGCAGTATCCCGGCGGAGCAGGCCCGCGCCTTTGACGGCCGGTTGCGGGAGTTGGCGATGTCGGTGTGTCGCCGTGATTCCCGTACGTATGAGCAGCGGCGCGCGGATGCGTTGGGCGCTTTGGTGAGTGGTTCAACGGTGTTGGTGTGCGACTGCGAGCGCGGTGATTGCCCGCAGGACCGCAGTGGTTTGGTGATCATGCGCCGGCCGTTGGTACATGTCGTAGTACACGATTCCACCCTGAGCCCAGGATCGAACGAACCTGCACATCTCGACGGCTTTGGCGTCATCAGCGCAGAGCATGCCCGCAACATCGCGAAAGACGCAGACGTTCGGGAAGTGCGAGTCCCGGCAGATGCTGAACCTGAACCTGAACCTGAACCGACACCTGAGCCGGCATCGGCGTTGGTGTACCGCCCCGGCGCGGCACTCGACACGTGGCTGCGGATCATCTCGGGCAGCTGCCAATGGCCGCACTGCGATGTCCCCGCCTGGAATTGCGACCTCGACCACAACGACCCGTTCAACCACACCGACCCCGCCCAGGGTGGCAAGACGGTTGCGTCGAATCTGAGCGCGTTCTGCCGCAACCATCACCGCCTCAAGCACTCCGGGAAGTGGCAGCTCAATCCGAACCCGGATCGGAGCATCACCCTGACCTCGCAGACCGGTCATTGCTACCGCACCAGAGATGCCGGACTACTCGCCGGTCAACAGGAACCGCCGCCACCGGAAGGCGGAACCCGGCGACGGACACGACTCGAAAACAAAGTGGCCCAAATCCGAAGCGAACGAAAACACCGTCGCGTCAAGATTCAACACCGGGCGGCACAACATGCCGAACGGAAACGCCGCCAAACCTTCCCGATTTCCACACCCCGCAAGCCCATGCCCCGAGAAACCATCGACTACGGCAACGACCCACCCCCATTCTGAGGTGTCACAGCCTCCACGAATTTGCCACGACAGGCACAATGGGCACATGCGCAGTGTTACGTGGAACCCCGAAATCTACGGTCGATACGCCGACGAACGCTCACGCCCCTATATCGACTTGACTTCGCGGATAGCGGCGCAGGCGCCGGCGCGAGTCGCGGACCTCGGATGCGGATCAGGGTCACTGACCGGGATACTCGGTGAGCGTTGGCCGGATGCTCGTGTGGTGGGGACTGATTCGTCGCCCGAGATGGTGGCACAGGCGCCCACCGATCTGCCCGGCAACGTCACCATCACGCTGCAGGACATCAATGAGTTCGATGCCACCGGCTACGACGTCATTGTGAGTAATGCTGCATTGCAATGGGTTCCGAACCATCGTGAGCTGATCGACGGATGGGCCGAGACCATGGCGCCCGGAGCGTGGATTGCGTGGCAGGTTCCCGGTAACTTCGACGCCCCGTCGCACGCTTTGATGCGTGAACTTGCCGAGTCGTCCACATGGCGTGATCGTGTGGGTGGAGTTTTGCGTGGCCCTGAGGGTGTTGACGACCCGGCGCACTACGCAGCCAGACTGCAGGCTCACGGGTTCGACGTCGATGCCTGGGAAACCACGTACATCCATGTACTGACTGGCGAAGACCCTGTGCTGGGCTGGGTTCGGGGGACAGGCCTGCGTCCGGTGCTTGATGTGCTCAGTGAAGCCGACTCGCTCGAATTCGAGCAGGAGTACTCCGCAAGGCTCCGCGAGGCCTATCCCTCCACGGCCGCAGGCACACTGTTCCCGTTCCGAAGAGTCTTCTGCGTGGGGCGAAAGAATGAGTGACTAGTCCGCTGTCACAAACCCTTCCGACACCATCCAATCTCGGGCAACTTCTGCGGGTTCCTTGCCTTCGACGTCCACTTGGCGATTCAGTTCGGTCATCACCTCGTCGGTGAGACGAGCCGAAATCGGCGCCATGACCTCAGCTACCTGCGGATGATCCTCGGCAAAGCTCGCACGCATGACAAGGGCTGGATTGTATTTGGGGAAGAAGGACAGATCGTCCTCGAGGAGTTCGAGGTCGAGGGCGATGATGCGTCCGTCGGTGGTGAACACCTCGCCGAACTTGCACTGATCACCGTCGGCTGTCGCCTGGTAGATGATGCCGGTCTGCAATATCTGGCGCTGGGCACGCGAAGCGTCGAATCCGTATTTTTCTGCGAGACCGGGGTATCCGTCTTGACGGACGTTGAACTCGGTCTCGACGCATGTCACCGCAGCACCGGGATCGGATTCGACCAACTTCGCGTAGTCGGAGACGGTCTTGACTCCGGTCTTCTCGGCCGTCTCCTTGCTCATCGCCAAGGCATACGTATTGTTCATCGGCGCCGGATCGGTCCACACCATGTCGTTTGCAGCCAGATCCGCATCGCGGACTGCCTCGAACTGAGCCTGCGAATTGGGAAGCGGGGTCTCGTTACCGAGGTAGTTGATCCATCCGGTGCCCGTGTACTCGTAGGCAAGATCGATCTGCCCGTTGAGTTGCGCGTCGCGGGTGCTGTTGGAGCCCTGGATGTTGGTGAGGTCGCGAACCTCGGCGCCGGCCGCAGACATCGCGAATTCGATGATGTATCCCAGGATGATCTGCTCGGTGAAGTCTTTGGAACCGACGGTGATCTTCACGCCTTCGAGTTCCGGAACTGGCTGGATACTTCCCGGACCGACCGCGAGGGGTAGTGCGCCGCCGGATTCCAAACCACACGACGCCACAAGGGCAAACCCGAGTGCGGCTGCGGTAATTTTCCAACCGCGTGTGCGTCGTCGATTCATCGCAATCCCTTTGGCCCGAGGAACTGTTCGGCGAGTGCGCCCAACCAGTCGATGAGCAAAGCGAGCGATACTGCAAGCACCGCGCCTACTACCAGCGTCACGTTGTCGCGCAGTTTGTACCCGGTGTCGATCATGATCCCCAGTCCGCCGGCACTGACCAGGAAACACAGCGTTGCTGTTCCTACGGCAAGAACCAATGAAGTACGAAGACCGGCAAGGATATAGGGCACTGCCATCGGGAATTCGAGCTGTCGCAAAATGGTGAACGTTGACATGCCTTGGCCGCGCCCGGCGTCGATCAGTGTCTCGTCCACCTGCTGATAGCCGAGAATCGTGTTGCGCAGCACCGGAAGCAGTGAATAGAACGCGATGGGGAATACACCGATCCAGAATCCGGTGGTGCGGGTGGCGAGATAGAACAGGACCAGTAGGCCGATGGCCGGTGCAGCTGCGCCGATGTTGGCTATTCCCACGAAGAACGGCGCCAGACGGGTGAATCTCGGTCTGGTCAGCAGCGTGCCGAGCGGCACGGCCACCGCGACGACGATGATGACCACCGCGGCCGTGAGCAAGATGTGCTGCCAGGTGAGCGTCGTAATGTTGTCGACGTTGATACTGGCTTTCTGCGTTGCGTTGAGATCGCGGCTGAAGGCCCAGACCAGTACTCCGACTACAAGTATCAGGACGACAACCGGCTGAACCAGTAGCCGGATCCTCTCTGCTCTACGTGTGGCGGCATTTTCGGCGGCACCGAGATCCGCGCCGCCATCGAGATCTGCGGCTCCAGCAGCGGGCGGCGCTGCCAGGTCCTCCGTCGACGCGCTCACTCCGGAACATCCTCGTCATGATCGTGTGCGTGTTCCTCACGCATCTCCGAAAGATGGCTGACCAGTGTGTCGATGGTGATGAGACCGACGTATTCGCCGCGCCGGCCCGTGACTACCGTCGATGCATTGCTTTCGGCAAGCAGCGCTTCGAGTGCATCTTGCAAGGTCGACTGAACGGACACGGCCTCACCGATCTCGTTGCCAACGCCACGCAGCGACGACGCGTGTGCCAGATGTGACGGTGAGACCCAGCGGAGTGGGCGTCCGCGCTGATCGAGAATGAGGGCCCACTTCCACTTACGTGCTGCGAGTGAACTTCTCAGCTCGTCCACCGAGTCGGTCTCCCGCGCGGTGAGGCATTGCTTGAGTTTGATCTGCCGCACCCGCGTCAACGTCAGCTGCTTGAGGGAGGCGTCGGCGCCGACGAAGCCCGCGACCATGTCATTGGCCGGATTGGCGAGGATCGCTTCTGGAGTGTCGTACTGCATGATCGTGGATTGATTGCCCAGCACGGCAATTCGATCGCCGAGTTTGACTGCTTCGTTGAAATCGTGGGTGACGAATACGATCGTCTTCCCGAGTTCCGTTTGCAGACGCATCAACTCGTCCTGCAGGAGTCCGCGCGTGATGGGGTCGACAGCACCGAAGGGCTCGTCCATCAACAGGACTGGGGGATCAGCGGCAAGTGCCCTCGCGACCCCGACACGCTGCTGCTGACCACCGGACAGCTGCCGGGGATAGCGGTCTCGATACGTATCCGGATCCAGCCCCACGAGGTCCAGCATCTCGTCGGTGCGGGCAGCAATCCGCTTCTTGTCCCAGCCGATCAATCCCGGCACCGTCGCCACGTTCTTGGCAATCGTGAAGTGTGGAAACAGGCCGGCCTGTTGGATCGAGTAGCCGATGCCGCGTCGCAGCTTGTCCGGGTCGATCGACAAGGCATCTTTGCCGTCGATGGTGATCTTTCCGGACGTGGGTTCGATGAGACGATTGATCATGCGCATCGTGGTGGTCTTGCCGCAGCCGGACGGGCCGACGAAGACAACGATCTCACCTGCAGGAACAGTGAGGGACACGTTGTCGACTGCCGCGTCTTTCTGTCCTGGGTATCGCTTGGTCACGGATTCCAGAACGATCTCGACTCCGGAAACCGTGGGATCGCTGGTGACGTCATGGGGGATGGTTTCAGTCACTGGAGACCCTTCGAGGTAGTGAGCCGACCGATGACGACGTAGATGGCGTCGAGTATCAGAGCCAGAATGACGATGAGTACCGTGCCGGTCAGTGCTTGAGGAACAGCTGTTGGGCTGCCGACGCGAGATAGTCCGGAGAAGATCAAGTTGCCCAGACCTGGGCCTTTTGCGTACGCCGCGATAGCCAGAATGCCCATGAGCATCTGAGTGCTGACCCGCATACCGGTCAGGATCGACGGCCACGCGAGAGGCAGTTCGATGCGGCCGAGTACACGCAGTCGATTCATACCGACACCGCGTGCAGCATCGGTGATGGCCGGATTCACCGAGTCGAGACCGATGATGGTGTTTCTGATGATCGGAAGTAGTGCATAGAGAATCAGTGCGGTGATGGTCGGCGCGACACCCAGACCGAGAATCGGAATGAGAAGTCCGAGAAGAGCGAACGACGGAACCGTCAAGATCGTGCTGGCCAGCGCTGTTGCCACTGATGAACCAATAGGACTGCGATACACGAGAATTCCGATGGCAACCGCGGCAATGGTTGCAATAATCACCGACTGAATGACGGCCGAAACATGGAGATACGAATCGGTCAATAGCTGTTGTCGTCGTTCGACGACAAATTCCCACAGTGCGCCCATTTTCCGAACCGACCCTCTTTCGGACTGTTGCTGACTCGAACGTGTACCCATCCCGCAGTTCGGATACACAGGCGTCGTTCGAGTCGTGAAGTGTTTACGTCGACCCTCGTCCAAAAAGTTCAGTACTGCAACTATTTCGGATAGCTGCGTGTCGGATGTTGCTCAACAGACGAAAAGCCGGCGTCACCCGCAGGTATATGCGGTGTGACGCCGGCTGTTCGGCAATCGTAGGTTCGGGTCAGATTGTCGCTCTGGATAAATGACGGACTACGGGCTGGAAGTTCCTACTGCAACTGGCTCGTCCGCTACTTCGCTGGAGGTGGCCTTGGCTCGTCTGAGGTTGTCCAAAGCAGCAGCGCCCGGCCCGATGAAGACCAGCAGGAGCAAGGACCAGCAGAACAGCACAACCGAGTCTCCCTCGTTCTGGATGGGGAGCAAGCCGTCGGGCTGATGCTTCCAGAAGTAGGCAACGGCCATGGAACCCGAGGCAATGAAAGCTGCTGCGCGAGTGCCGAGTCCGATGATGATCAACGTGCCGGCCACCAGCTCGATCGTCGCTGCCCAGCCGCCGGGCCAGTCCGTCCACGACGATGTGTTTCCGCCCCATGGAGCTACCGGCCATCCGGTCAGTGTCGACAGGCCATGGCAGAGAAACAGGAAACCGACAACGATGCGGAATGCTGCAATGCCCCACGGCGCCGCTGCGCTGGAAATGTTTTTCACCGGAGGAGCATTACACACTCGAGTATGGTTTGCCTACCCTAAAAACTGGACGGGTGTCCGAGGTCCTTCCGTGTGGGTTTACATCCCAAATGTGCGGCAAGGTAACTGAGGCAAGGGCGTCGGAGATTTTGCTGCGAGTTCAAAGAATGCGGCCTAGGGTAAATCCACCAATCCGCCCTTATGGGAGTGTGACATGGACAAGCCGAATACGGAGACCACACCCGAGCCCGACAAGTCTGCAGTCAAGAACAAGTGGGCCGCCCTGATCGTACTGGTCGGCGGTCTGGCGATGATCGTCATCGACGGCACCATCGTCGGAGTAGCGCTCCCGGTTCTGATCGACGATCTGAAGTTGAATTTCGACGACGCGCAATGGGTCAACAGTCTCTATTCGGTGATCTTTGCTGCGCTTCTGCTCACTGCAGGTCGGTTAGGCGACAGATTGGGCCGCCGACGTCTGTACGTCGTCGGTATCGCGATATTCGTGGTCGGTAGCTTGTTGGCCTCTACCGCGGACGGCGCAACCAGCCTGATTGTGGCCAGAGCGATTCAAGGCGTCGGTGGTGCGTGCGTACTGCCCGCCACGCTGTCCTCGATGAACTCGATCTTCAGAGGCAAGGACAGGGCGGTGGCGTTCGGCGTGTGGGGTGCCGTCATCGCCGGCGTTGCTGCGATAGGTCCGCTACTCGGTGGCTGGATCACCACGTACTTCACCTGGCCGTGGATTTTTGTCATCAACGTGCCGATCGGCATCGCCCTGATGATCGCGACATACATGGTGGTTCCCGAAACCCGAGCCGGGGTCGTCGAACCGGGGCTCGATGTTCTGGGACTGTTCTTGAGCGCCTTCGGTTTCGGTGCGTTGATCTTTGCACTTATCGAGGGTGGCACACTCGGTTGGTGGACTCAGAAGGCGGATCTGCATCTCTTCGGTATCACGTGGTCCGCCGACGCACCACTATCCGTGGTTCCGACGATCGGCACGATCGGTATCCTCCTGCTGCTGGGATTTGTGTTGTGGGAGAGGCATCGTGGACGAATTCACCGATCTGCGATTCTGGACATGAATTTGTTCTTCACGCCCACCTTCAGCTGGGGCAACGTGACTGCCATGACGGTCGCGATCGCCGAATTCGGCTTGTTGTTCGTACTGCCGCTCTATCTCGTCAACGCATTGGGCCTGAGTACGATGGGCGCAGGCTTCGTGCTTGCCGCGATGGCCGGTGGCGCTTTCATATCCGGTTCGCTCGCAAGGCATCTCACTGCGCTGATCGGCGCACCCCGAACAGTGATTCTGGGATTGCTCCTGGAAGTTGTCGGTGTTGTCGTAGTTGCTGTTTTTGTCAGTTCGACTGTCGCGCCGTGGCTTCTGGCGCTGCTTCTGGTGGTCTACGGAACCGGCCTCGGATTGGCCTCCGCGCAGCTCACCGGAATTACCCTGGCAGACATACCGACCGAAGAATCCGGTCAGGGATCAGCGACGCAGAGCACGGTTCGCCAGCTGGGCTCGGCCATCGGAAGTGCCGTCGTCGGCGCAGTATTGGCGTTCGGGTTGTCGAGAAACATGCCAGGCACGCTCGAATCAGGGGGAGTGCCGTCGTCCGAAGCAATCCAACTGTCCGACGCGACACGAGAATCCGCAGGCAGTTCTATCGGAGTCCTGCGGGAGCAGGGGACGCACGGACAACTGGGCGAAGCCGGCCCAGATGTCGTGCGTCTGCTCTCCGACGGATTTGCGGAAGCGACGCGCTACTCGCTTTACGTGTCGGCGGCGTTCCTCGTCCTGGGTCTGATCGGAGCGTTTCGAGTGCAGGCGAGCGCCAGACTCAGGCCCAGCTGAGTGCGTCTTCGTTGGACAGGCGCGGCAGGCGGTCGAACCACGGGTTCTCGCCGGGATGGCCGATGTTGACCACGAGAGTGGTCTTGAAGCGGCCGTCGGCGAAGAACTCGCCGTCGATGCCCGCAGCGTCGAATCCGGCCATCGGGCCGGCGACCAGGCCCTGTGCGCGGATCGCGAGAATCACGTAGCCGGCCTGCAGGGCGGCGTTGAACCGACTGGTCGACGTGGCAGCAGCCTCGTCGGACGCGAAGTGGTCCTTCATTTCCGGGCGGATCGGGAAGAGCGCCGGGATGTGCTCGTAGAACTTGGTGTCGACAGCGAGGACCGCGACTGCCGGCGCGGAAGCAGTCTTGGCTTTGTTGCCGTCGGCCATGTGCTCTACAAGGCGCGCTTTACCCTCCTCTGTCCGTACGAACAGCACGCGAAGCGGGTTGGTGTTGGCTGCGGTCGGCGCCCACTTCGCGAGTTCCCAGATCGCGGTGAGTTCGTCGTCGGTCACTGGTTCGTTGGAGAAAGAGTTGGCCGTGCGAGCTTCGGTGAAGAGAAGTTCGCGGCTGGCGGTGTCGAGCTGCTTTGCGGTAAATGGGGTGGCTGCGTCGATTGACATCGGTGGTTCCGTTCCGTGATGGCTTGCCAGGCATCTCCGGCAAGACGAGTTGCTAGTAAAAACAAAGTGACTATGAGTACGTTAGCACTGACGCTAGGATGGTGAAGTGGAGAGTAAGAGTGGAACTGATCATCAACCCCGCGTCTGTGATGCGGCGTTGGCACGGGCTTTCCGCTTTCTCGGCAAACGCTGGAACGGTGTCATCCTCGCAACGCTGCTCGGTGGGCCTGCGGGATTTGCCGAACTCAAGCGTGCTGTCGGGGGAATCAGCGACTCCGTGCTCTCGGACCGATTGACCGAACTGGCTGGTGCCGGCCTGGTCACACGGACCGTCGACGCCGGTCCGCCCATCGCGGTGGAGTACGAACTCACGGCGTCGGGGCAGGCGCTGCTCCCCGCTCTCAGCGAACTGACAACGTGGGCCGCCGAAAACCTGCCACCCGAGAGTTGCTCGAACTGACCTACTGCGTGTGAATAGTCTTGTGAGATTCGTACCAGGTGTCACCTGTCGGTTCTCCGCCCAAGTTCCAACTCCACGAGACCGTCGGTGTGATGCGTGAGTAGACCCCGGGGCCGACCATGCCCACCCTGTCGATCGGCGGTTCGGCAATGCCGTAGATCCTGATTCCGCGCGCGACGAATGGCTCGAACGACGGCATGTCATCGATGACCAGTGCAACCTCGTAGTGCCCTGAGCGGATGTTGCGGAATTTGCGGGTATTGACGACGGCCTCGCCGACCCCACCTATCCATAGGTGAGTGCCGTCGTATTCGAAGGCCAACGGCACGACGTCCGGTTGACCGTCTGGGCCCACAGTGGCAACTCTCGCAAGAGGTTGCGACGCCATGTACTCGATTTCCTGGTCTGTGAACGACATCAATTGATCCTTCCGCAGGTTCGCGACAAGTCCGCAACGTAGTTGCAACGTATGCGCCAATAGTGTTCTGGATCACACCGAGTTTCCACCTCGGAAACTGGTGCGCAGTATCGGTCCAGGTTCGCTACCGGTGGCGATCACGGACAAGGCTCCGTGGGTTGAGAACACAGCCCACGGAACCGTCCCCTCCGGCCAGGTGGGGCGAACCGCCCGGACACCGGCCGACAAGGAGTCCAGGTGTCTGTCGCGGCGGATACGTCTGTAGTGGAGCTCGGGTGCTCCGAGCTTCCCGAAACTTTCCCCGAGCTTCTTCCCGGCCCGCCGTCGTTGGCGATGTGCCTGACGGAACCGCCGCGCGGGCTCGCCGACATTGCGTCGCTGGTGCTCGCGGCACCGTGGTTGCTCCGTTCGCCGCGAGGTGACGGACACCCGATTCTGGTCCTGCCGGGATTGTTGGCGTCCGACACGTCGACGATGGCACTGCGCGCGTACTTGCGGTTTCTCGGATATCGAGTCCACGGCTGGAACCTCGGCATCAACACCGGGCCGACGCCTCAGGTTGTCGACGGTCTGCCTGGGGTCCTCGCAGGTCTGGCGGATCGCTACGACAAACCGGTGTCGGTGATCGGGTGGAGCTTGGGCGGAATCTATGCCCGCCAACTTGCGCGGGATCTCCCGCACGCCGTGCGCCAGGTGATCACCCTGGGAAGTCCATTCGGGCTGAGTAACCTGCAGCAAACGCGTGTCGGTGCGCTGTACTCACGTATGTCCGGCAACCATGCGATTCTTCCACCCGTCAACGGTATCGAGTGGGAACTCGGTCACCCGTTACCCGTTCCGGCAACGGCGCTCTACTCCAAGCGGGACGGTGTGGTTCCGTGGCAGGTGTGCCGCGACTTCCCGTCGGATCGTTCGGAAAGTGTTGCGGTACATGGCAGTCACATGGGGTTGACGCACAATCCTTCGGCGTTGTGGGCCGTGGCCGACCGGCTCGCGCAGGCCGCAGATACCTGGAATCCGTTTGTCGTTCCCAGGCATCTGCGGCGACTGTATCCGCGCTGAACCGTCGTCTGGCCTCTAGGCCTTGGGTACGCGGACGATCAGTGCGTCGCCCTGCCCGCCGCCGCCGCACAGTGCGGCCGCGCCGATGCCGCCGCCGCGGCGCGCCAACTCGAGTGCCAGGTGCAGCGCGATCCGGGCACCGGACATCCCGAGGGGATGCCCGACGGCGATGGCGCCGCCGTTGACGTTCACCTTCGCCGGATCGAGGCCGAGCTCACGCGTGGAGGCGATACCGACGGCCGCGAACGCCTCGTTGATCTCGACGAGATCGAGATCGGCGGGCGCGATGCCTTCCTTCGCGCAGGCCTTCGCGATGGCCCGCGCCGGCTGGGACTGCAGAGTCGAATCGGGTCCGGCGACCACACCGTGGGCACCGATCTCCGCGATCCACGCCACACCGAGTTCTTCGGCCTTGGCCTTGCTCATCACGACCACGGCGGCGGCGCCGTCGGAGATCGGCGACGCGGAGCCGGCGGTGATGGTGCCGTCCTTGCTGAACGCGGGACGCAGTTTGCCGAGGGATTCGACGGTGGTGTCGGCGCGGATGCCCTCGTCCTGCGTGAAGACGATCGGATCGCCCTTGCGCTGCGGGATGGAGACGGGGACGACCTCGTTGTCGAAGAGGCCGTCTTTCCAGGCGCGGGCGGCGTTCTGGTGTGAGGCCGCGGCAAAGGCGTCCTGCTCCGCGCGGGTGATGTGGGTGTCGTCCTGCTGGTTGACCTGTTCGGTGAGCAGGCCCATCGCCTGGTCGGTGAAGATGTCGTGCAGGCCGTCGTACGCCATGTGGTCACGCATCGTGACGTCGCCGTACTTGAACCCTTCGCGGCTTTTTTCGAGCATGTGCGGTGCGCGGGACATCGATTCCTGCCCGCCGGCGACGACGACGTCGAATTCGCCGGCGCGGATCAGCTGATCGGCCAGGGCGATGGCGTCGACACCGGAGAGGCACACCTTGTTGATGCTCAGGGCGGGAACGCTCATCGGGATGCCCGCGGCGACGGCGGCCTGGCGGGCCGGCATCTGACCGGCGCCGGCGGTGAGAACCTGACCCATGATGACGTACTCGACCTGCTCCGGGGCGACACCGGCCTTCTCGAGGGCGCCCTTGATGGCGATGCCACCGAGATCGGACCCGGACAGGTCCTTCAACGAACCCATGAGTCGACCCATCGGGGTACGGGCTCCGGCAACAATCACAGAACTGGTCATGTCAGGTCTACTTTCAATTCGGTGCCGGTGGCACTGACAACGTCATCGACAGTGACGCCGGGGGCCAATTCACGCAAGGTAAGTGTGCCGCCGTCGGTGACGTCGATGACTGCAAGGTTGGTGATGATGCGATCTACGACGCCTTGGCCGGTCAGCGGCAGGGTGCATGCGTCGACAATCTTGGGGTTGCCGTCGCGATCGGTGTGTTCCATGACGACGATGACACGGCGGGCACCATGGACAAGATCCATCGCGCCGCCCATGCCCTTGACCATCTTGCCGGGCACCATCCAGTTGGCGAGGTCGCCGGTCTTCGAGACCTGCATGCCACCGAGAACTGCGGTGTCGATGTGGCCGCCGCGGATCATGCCGAAGGAAAGAGCGGAATCGAAGTATGCCGCACCGGGATTGACGGTGACGGTTTCCTTGCCCGCGTTGATGAGATCCGGGTCGACGTTGTCCTCGGTGGGATACGGGCCGGTGCCCAGGATTCCGTTCTCCGAGTGAAGAACTACCCGAACGTCCGAGCCGAGGTACCCGGGGATCAAGGTGGGGAGACCGATTCCGAGGTTCACGTATTCGCCGTCGATCATCTCGGCCGCGGCACGGGCCGCCATGTCGTTGCGGGTCCAACCGGTCACTGTTGCTGATGCGGTCATCGTGTTGCTCCTTCGGACGCGCTGACGGTTCGCTTTTCGATTCGTTTGTTCTGGGGCCCGGTGTGGACAACACGCTGGACGAAAACCCCAGGAAGATGAACTGAAGCCGGGTCGATCTCGCCAGGCTCGACAAGCCGTTCCACCTGGGCGATGGTGATTCGCCCCGCCATAGCAGCGAGTGGGTTGAAGTTCATCGCCGTCTTGTCGAAGACGAGGTTGCCCTCGGTGTCACCCATGACGGCGTGAACCAGGGCGTAATCGGCCGTGATTGCTTCTTCCATCACGTATCGCTTGGTTCCGAAGGTGCGAGTTTCCTTGGGCGGGGACGCAATTGCGATGGAACCGTCGCTGTTGTAGCGCCAGGGCATGCCGCCGTCGGAGATAGGGCTACCGACACCTGCCGGAGTGAAGAACGCCGGGATTCCGGTTCCGCCGGCGCGCAGGCGTTCTGCCAGTGTTCCTTGCGGTGTCAGTTCCACTTCGAGTTCGCCAGCCAGGTACTGACGCGCGAATTCCTTGTTCTCGCCGACGTACGACGCCGTCACGCGCCGAATCCGACCGGCAGACAGCAGGATTCCGAGTCCGTGATCGTCAACGCCGCAGTTGTTGGAGAACACTTCGAGTTCCCGTGCGCTGGTTGCCGCGATCGCTTCGATCAAGGCGTCAGGGATTCCGCACAGTCCGAATCCGCCGACGGCCAGGGTCGCGGCGTCGGTGATGTCGGCGACCGCATCGGTCGCGGACTGGTACACCTTCGTTGCCATCGTCATCTCCCCATCTTGCGTTCATCTGACGAACGCATTGTTTTTCTCTGGATGAATTCAACTATGCGCAGATCCAGCAATCAATGACGATGGGAAAGATGATAGAAAATGGTCTCTGGGCGACCAATTCTCGTTGATACGTTCATTCAGTGAACGCTAGGATGGACACATGGCATCGAGGGAGCAAGCGCCGCACATGGTGGCTCGGGTGGCAGCGGTATTGCGTGCGGTCGCCGCGTCGGAACCAGACGGTGCAACGACCACTGAGCTGAGCAAGGCGGCCGATCTCGCTCGTCCGACGGCTCACAGGCTGCTTACGTCGCTGGCGGAAGAGGGTCTGGTGGACCGCGACGCGAAGAGCGGTCGTTGGTCTCTGGGGCCGGAGTTGTATCTCCTCGGTACCGCTGCGGGCAGTCGATATGACATCACCGACTCGGCGCGCGATGTTCTCGAGGATCTGGCCCGATTGACGGGGGAGAGTGCCTTCTTGTCCGCACGGCGCGGCGACGAAACAGTGTGTGTCGTGAGGCAGGAGGGGAGCTTTCCTCTGAGATCCCATGTGCTCTATGAAGGAAAACGATTTCCACTAGGCGTCGCGTCGGCTGGTCTGGTGATCCTGAGTCACTCGCCTGCCAGTGAGGTCGACAGTTATTTCGCGCGTAGAGATCTCGCCGCGGAGTGGGGAGACGGCCACAGTGAGGAAGCCGTTCGCCGTCGAATCAGCCTGACCCGCGCCGCCGGCTACGCGGTCAATCCGGCTCTCCTCGTCGAGGGGAGTTGGGGAATGGGCGCCGCCGTCTTCGACCGACGGGGACGGCCGGCGTGGGCCCTGAGCTTGACCGGTGTCGAGACTCGGTTCCGGCCGGACCGGATCCCCGAACTGGGAAGACTCCTGCTCGAGCAGGCACATGTCCTGACGACTCGGCTCAAAACCCACTCCGTACCGTAGAACTTGCCGCGTCACTACCGGAGGAGGAACTCGAGCGTGACTCGTTCGAATGCTTCTTTCGCTTCGACCATGACCCAGTGCCCGCAGTTCGGGAAGATGTGCAACTCGGCGTTCGGTATGAGTCGCATCGGGATCATCGGCATGTCGGGCGGGCACTGACGGTCGTCGAGGCCCCAGGTCAGCAATGTCGGGCATTGCACGCCGTGCATCATGGACCAGTACGGTGGCCGATTCGACTCGGACGTCATTTTCTGCTGCGCGGCAAAGGATTTGGACCCGTACATCGCTGCGAGGCTCTTGTGGGATTCCGGATCCTTGGCGCTCTCCCAGCGTTCCTCGATGCGTTCTTCGGTAATGATGCCGGGGTCATGCACCATGCATCGAAGCCATCGAATCAACTTCTCCCGAGTGGGACCGTCGGCAAATTCCTGAAGCAGTCGAGTGCCCTCGCTCGGGTTCTGGCTGAAAATGTTGGGGCCAACACCGCCGATCGTGACCAGTTTCTTCACTCGCTCGGGGTGCCGCATCGCCACGTTCGACCCGACGACACCGCCCATCGAGTTGCCGATCATCGCAGCGGATTCGATGTCCAAAGCATTCATGAAGCGAGTGACTGAGGAACCTGCGGTGACGACGGGATGCCCGTCGACGGGATCGCTGATGCCGAAGCCGGGGAATTCCAGTACGTAACAATGGAAGTGCTGCGCGAAGGTGGCAAGATTGCCGCGGTAGTTTCGCCATCCACTGACTCCGATTCCGGATCCGTGTAACAGAATCAGCGGTGGACCGTCGCCCGCCTCGTGATAACGCAATACCCCTTTGTCGGTAGCGATTTCTCTCTTGGTTCCCTCGTAGCTCACATCCATTCGGCAATGCTAGAACAGGTTTCAGTTTTGAGGTGTGTTTCTGTCGGGGTCAACCCTGATTGCGACTCGGGGTAGCACTGATACCTGAGGATGAGCCGCGGCCGGAAAGATGGGTCCTGCGCCCGATGTGCGGCGCGGCAGTTCGGCGGATAGTTGATGTCAACGCGGCAGTCGCCGCGACACGTACCGAAAGGTCAGTCCATGACGTCATCGATGAAGACCCGCAAGCTCACTCGTGCACGATCGGGTGCAATGTTCGGCGGTGTCTGCGCCGGCATTGCACGCTACTTCGGGTGGAAGGCGTCGACTGTTCGGTTGCTGTTCGTACTGTCGTGCTTGCTGCCCGGACCGCAGTTTCTGATCTACCTCGTGATGTGGATTTTCATTCCGCGCGAGGCGATCTGAGCGCGCTGTTCAGCGTTTGCGCGACTTCATGATCAGCTTTGCCTGATGCAGCTCGTCCGGCGTCAGGGGCGGCAAAGGTAAGGGGTCTCGGTGTTTGCCCTCGGCGCGGAGTCCGTCGAGCATCACCGACAGGAACCGGCGCCACACCGTCGGGTTGACGGGTTGGGCGAACTCGGTGACCGCTCCCACCATGAAGATGAGTCCGAAGAGATCGGTGGACACCGCATCGGGGCGCAGCATTCCGGCGTCTCGTGCTCGCCGAAAGATCTCTTCGACGGCAGGTTCGATGATGGATCGCTGACTCGCGACCTGCTCGCATCCCTCGTCTGTTCCGTTGAGTACGTCCTTGAGCCCGCGGTTGACAGACATTCGGCCACAAGCGAATTCGGCAAATGTCACCAAGGCGTCCCAGGGGTCCGGGTTGGCGAGTGACGCCTCGGTGGCAGCGGCCATGTCGGCGAAGTTCTGCTGGAAGACGCCGTCGATCAATTCTTCTTTGTTTGAGAACCGTCGGTACACCGTGCCGACGCCGACGCCGGCTCGGCGAGCCACGTCGTCGAGTGTGACGTCGATGCCTTCTTCTGCGTACAACTCACGCGCGGCGTCGATGATCAATCGCCTGTTGCGGGCGGCGTCGGCGCGAAGAGGGCGCTCCATTGCGGTGCTCATGATGTCCAGTTTACTCGCCAAGTGGAGACATGATCTCCATTTGGGTGTACCGTTTTTGCTAACCGGAGAAGCCATCTCCGCATAGCTCGGGCGAGGG
This sequence comes from Rhodococcus sp. ACPA4, assembly GCF_002300185.1. Classification (NCBI taxonomy): domain Bacteria; kingdom Bacillati; phylum Actinomycetota; class Actinomycetes; order Mycobacteriales; family Nocardiaceae; genus Rhodococcus; species Rhodococcus sp. ACPA4. The sequence goes on along the minus strand of NZ_NSDY01000001.1, from coordinate 3,442,233 downwards.
AACATGTCAGAAACTGCTGAGTGGACTGAAATCGACAAGTCCCCGGCGCCTTCAGGGGACAACCACGCAAAACGGTGGCTGATTCTCGCGGTTCTGGGAATTGCGCAGCTCATGGTGGTCTTGGACGCCACCATCGTCAACATCGCGCTGCCGGCAGCGCAGCGTTCATTGGAATTCGGTGATTCCGATCGTCAGTGGATCATCACCGCGTACGCCTTGGCCTTCGGCAGCTTGCTGCTGCTCGGTGGCCGGTTGAGCGACCTGTTCGGCCGCAGGCGCACCTTTATCGTCGGGCTGATCGGATTTGCGGTTACCTCGGCAATCGGCGGCGCGGCGGTCAATTTCGAAATGCTGGTCGCCGCGCGTGCAGGTCAGGGCGTCTTCGGTGCGCTACTTGCTCCGGCGGCACTGTCACTACTGTCGGTGACCTTCACGGATCCGGCAGAACGGGCAAAGGCGTTCGGCATCTTCGGCGCAGTGGCCGGCGGCGGCGGCGCTATCGGATTGCTCCTCGGCGGTGCGCTTACCGAGTGGGTGGACTGGCGCTGGTGCCTGTATGTGAACCTGTTCTTCGCGGCAATCGCGCTGGTCGGAGCCGTGCTGCTGTTTGCGCCCCACGTCACTACCGGAGCCAGGCCGAAACTCGACATCCCCGGAACCGTTCTGGTGTCGATCAGCCTCTTCAGCATCGTCTTCGGATTCTCGAAGGCTGAATCGAACGGTTGGGGTGCCGGTACCACCATTGCGTGGCTGACCGCGGGCGTCGTATTCATGGCCGCATTCATCTACTGGCAGACCAAGTCCGACCATCCGCTGCTCCCGCTGCGAGTGGTCACCGATCGAATCCGCGCCGGCTCGTACCTGGCTATCTTCCTTTCCGGCGCAGGCATGTTCGCGGTCTTCTTGTTCTTGACGTACTACATGCAGTTGATCCTCGGATACACGCCGATCGTGACCGGTCTGGCCTTCATGCCCATGGTGTTCGGAATCGTCACGGCGGCAACGCTGTCCACGGCAGTACTTCTGCCGAGATTCGGTCCTCGTATCCTGATCACCAGCGGAATGGTCATCGCCGCAATCGGAATGACAATTCTGGCGCAGATTTCGGTGGACAGCACGTACGCCGTCCACATTCTGCCCGGACTGGTCGTCACCGGCCTCGGTATGGGCAGCATCTTCGCGCCGTCGATGCAGGGCGCAACCTCGGGTGTGCGCTACGAAGATGCCGGAGTTGCGTCGGCAACGGTCAACACGATGCAACAGGTGGGCGGTTCCATCGGGACAGCGCTACTGAGCACCATCGCGGCATCCGCGTCTACGAATTACCTCGTCGGTCGTGAGGTCAACCCCATCACGCAGGCGCAGGCCGCCGTCGAAAGTTACACCACGACGTTCTACTGGGCTGCAGCCATTTTTGCGGTCGGCGCTGTGCTGACGGCATTGGTTGTTCGGAGTGGACTACTCCCGACGGCACCTGAGGGTGAACCGGTTCTGGTGCACTGAGACAATGGTCGGGGCCGCTGTCTGAATGAACTGGTCAGCGGGCGGCCCCGACCTCCTCGACTCAGCAGGGGCCGTCCGGTCCACTTCCGTAACGGTGCATGACGTGGTCGAGTTGTTCGGTCGTGAGGGCCGGCACGGGAAGTTCACGGTGCGTGGTCCGCGATGCCCGCAAGCCGTCGATGATGAAGCCGAGAACGCGGCGGTATGCCTCCGGAGCATCGTCGCCCGTGAAATTCTGCGACAGCTTGATGGTCTGGATGAGAAGTGGAACGTCGCTGATTTCGAAGTCGTCGCGCAAGGTGCCCTCATCCTTCGCACGGTTGACGAGGGCGGCGGTACTGCGAGTGATGCTGGCACGGGCACGGGTGAACGCGTCGGACGTGAAACGGGCGTCCATCAGAATGTCGCCGAATCCGCGACTGTCTGCCATACGACGCGAGATCGCTTCGAGGTAGTGGACAAGCCCGTCCCAGGCGCCGGGAATCTCGAGTGACGTTGTCGCAAGGGATTCGATCTCCGCGCAGCGGGAGTCGAACAAGGCCTGGATCAATTCGTCCTTGCTGGCGAATCGTCGGTAGACGGTGCCGACTCCGACGCCCGCGTGACGAGCGACATCCGCCAGCGTGGCATCGAGGCCCTGGGCCCCGAAGACTTCACGCGCGGAACAGAGGATGCGTTCGAGGTTCGCTTGGGCGTCGGCACGCAGACGTGGCTGTCCGCAAATGTCCGACGATCCCACTAGTGCATCGGGGTGACTTGTCGGCATCCTCACAGTCTACGACACTAAGCGGAACATACGGTTCCGCTAGTGTTATATTGCTAAGCGGAACGAATGGTTCCGATTAACTTCACGAGAGAAGCCATTTATGAGCACGTCTGACATCTGGGTCGGGAGTAAAACGACCTCGATGATGGGTACGCGGAATATCGGCTTCTCGGGCCGCGCACTGCGGGCTCTCTCCGGTGACGGTGCGTTCATCCAGCTCATCCGATTCGCTCTTGTCGGCGGCATCAGTAACATCCTGTACTTCGCCGCGTTCCTTGCTCTGCATGGCGACGGAGTCCTTGTCGCCAACGCCGTGGGCGCGGTGCTCAGCACTATTCTTGCCAACGAACTTCATCGGCGGCTCACGTTCCACGCCGCTGACCGCGTCCACTGGTTCACCGCGCAGTGGGAAGGCGGCGGACTGGCACTTGTCGGACTGCTCGCCAGCTCGGCTGCCATCAGCGCACTCGGTTTCCTGTTCCCCGGCGCAACTGGCGTTGTACAAGCCGGCCTCGTGATCGGAGTCAGCGCACTCGTCGGAGGCCTGCGCTTTGTCGCCCTCCGCGGATGGGTGTTCTGACCGAACCAGACGCAGCGTGCGGAACACTGTGAGTCATGAGCATGTCGATAGCCGACTCCGGTATCCGTCTCGGGCTGCTCTGTCTGGCGATGGCGGTGTTGGCGGCGCTCGTTTATCGCTTCACTCGCATCGGCAGTGTTCGTGTCGTCCCCGGTGCGCTGGTGCGCGGCGCCATCCAATTGGCAGCGATTTCCTTGATCCTGGCTGCTGCTCTCGCTCACCTCTGGTCGGCGGTACTCGTGCTGATCGGGATGTTTGCGGCCGCGTCATTCACGGCTGCGCGTAGATCGAACTCCGGTCGCTCCGGCGTTTGGCTGAGTGCCGCTGTGCTCGCGGGCATCGCCGTTGTGCTCCCACTCATGCTCATATCAGGGGTGGTTCCCTTGGAGGGGGTTGCGATCGTGCCGATCGGCGGGATCGTGATGGGCGGCGCTATGACCGCGACATCGATGGCCGCTAAACGTGGACTCGACGCCGTCGACTCCCGATACGGTGAGGTCGAAGCTGCCCTCAGCCTTGGTTTTTCGCAGCGCGACGCCCGGTGGGAGGTGGCGAGAACTGCCGCCGCCGACGCTTTGCTGCCAGGAGTCGACCAGACGCGAACCGTCGGCCTGGTGACTTTGCCCGGAGCGTTTGTCGGCGTTCTGCTTGCGACGGGATCCGCGGTGCAGGCCGGGGCTGTGCAGATCCTCGTATTGGCAGGGCTGTTGTTGGCGCAAACCTGCGCGGTAGCTGTTGCCGTGGAGTTGGTTGCGCGAGGCCGCGTCTACCGAGGTAGGAGAGTCAGAGCTGCGCGAGTTCGTTGATCTTGTTGCTGCGCAGGACCCGATCGGGCAGATCAGGGGCGTTCGACGCGAGAGTGATCATTGCCGTACCGATGTTCTCACTTGTTGTGACGCTTGCCGGCAGCACAATGCGCAGCAGTGGGTACAACCCCGCTGACAGTTGATAGAACGCCTTGTACCACCACGTCTTCGACGGTGATCCGGGGTGCGGGCGGATAAACCCCGGCCGGAAGATGTAGACGGTCAGAGGTAGTGCCAGCAGTGCGTTCTCGGTTGCGCCACGTACCCGCTTCCACATGGTCGTGCTGGTCTCTGTGGAGTCGGCACTCTCGCCGGAAACGTAGACGAACACCATGTGCGGATTCAGCCGTGCGAGTGTCGTCGCGGCAGCGAGTGTGAGGTCGCGGGTGATCCGGGTGTAGTCGGTTTCGTTCATTCCGGCAGACGAGGCACCGAGGCAGAAGAAGCAGGCATCGGCGCCGATGAGGTCTCCCTCGATGCTCGTGAGATCAAGCAGATCGCGATGAACGATGTCGACTATTTTTGCGTCGCCGATCGTGATCGGATTACGGCCGACGGTCACTACCGTGTCGATTCGCGAATCCGTCAGGCACTCGCGCAGAACACTGTTGCCCACCATTCCCGTTGCCCCGAAAATTACGACCTTCATCTGTGTTGCCCCCCGTTGTCGAATTCTGCGTTGTCGAATTCTGCGAACACACTACGCAGCGGTGTCGGGGCGGAGTATGCCGGAGCGCCAACTGAACGTTTGACCTGCAACGATTGGTCTCTTTCATCCAACTTGCGACCAAAGTCCCTACAAACCGTCCGGACGGTAGGGAGAGGATGGGTGCATGGACGAAGCGGGGGACGAGCTACATGTGCTCGGGTCGGAAACCGCCGGTCGATGTGTGGAGGCGTTGACCATCATCGTTTTCGGCGCGCTGTGTGCTGTTGTCGCAGGTTCCGCGATGTGCCTTCTCATCGGTGTGGTGGTGGGACTCGTTCGACTGGTCTACCTGTTTGCGCGCGAGTTGTTCTTCGAGAACGACATGTGGTCGTTGATGCTCCCGAACGTCGAGTGGAAGCGATCCAGGATGTAATTCTGACGCATGTTCCAGGGCGACTTCGATCCTTGCTTCGGGAATTGTTCGACGGCACGCATCACATATCCCGACTCGAGATCGAGAATGGGGCGTTGATCCATGTCCTCGGTTACCTGCGGAACGCAGGTGGAGTATCCGCGCTTGTCCATCTCGGCGAGCAGGCGGCACACGTACATAGACGTCAGGTCTGCCCGCAGCGTCCACGACGCGTTGGTATACCCGACGCACATCGCGAGATTCGGAACTTCGCTGATCATCATGCCTTTGTAGACGTATCGATCGCCAAGGGATACCGGCTCACCGTCTACGTCGAGGGACATTCCGCCACAGGCTTCCATCTTCAATCCTGTTGCTGTGACCACGATGTCCGCGTCGAGTTCAGTGCCGGACATCAAGCGAATCCCGGACTCGGTGAACGTCTCGATGCGATCGGTTTCGATGGAGGCCTTGCCGGATTTCAGCGCCTTGAACAGATCGCCGTCGGGTACGACGCATAGTCGCTGATCCCACGGGTCATAGGCGGGCGTGAAGTGCGGATCGATCGGAACATCATGGGGGAGTTGCCGCTTGGCGGCTATGCTCAGTAGCTTCTTCGCGCGTGCCGGGCTGCGACGGCACAGTTGGTAGAAGCCGAGATTGACCAGGACGCTTTTCCACCGGGCCACACTGTGTGCCACCTTGCTCGGCAGGTACTTGCGGAAGGAATCCGCGATCTTGTCTTTCGACGCCAACGTGAGAATGTACGACGGCGACCGCTGCAGCATCGTGACGTGCTCGGCGCTCTTGGACATCGTGGGGACCAAAGTGACTGCGGTAGCGCCACTTCCGATCACAACCACCTTCTTGCCGGTGTAATCGAGATCGTCCGGCCAGAACTGTGGATGCACGACGGTTCCGCCAAACGTTTCCAAGCCTGGGAAATCGGGTGTGTATCCGGCGTCGTAGCTGTAGTAGCCGCTGCAGAGATAGAGAAAATTGCAGGTGAGTGTGTGTTCCCGATCCTCGGACACGACAGTGAGCGTCCAGACCGACGTTTCCGACGACCAGGACGCGGCAGTCACTTTCTGGTTGTACCGAATCTTCTGATCGATACCGTTCTCCCTGGCGGTGTCCCGGACGTATTGCAGGATCGACGGGCCGTCGGCGATTGCCTTGGCATCGGTCCACGGGCGGAACGGATACCCCAGCGTGAACATGTCGGAGTCGGAGCGAATGCCGGGATACTTGAACAGATCCCAGGTTCCGCCACTGTTCGAGCGAGCCTCGAGAATGGCGTACGACTTTCCGGGAAGCTCGGTTTGAAGGCGATACGCAGCACCGATACCCGACAGGCCTGCACCGACGATCAGTACATCGAGGTGTTCGGTGCTCATCTGTGTACTCCGTATCGAGTGCGCCGTCCCGGTGAAAAGGTGGTCGAAACCCAGCCTACTGACCGATGCGCCGGCGATCGAAATCGGAACCTCGCGCCGCGAAGCTCCACAATTCACGGCTGTTATGGCAGATGATGGGATGTCCGAGTACACGTCATGGGCATTGTTATGGAGAAAAGAAACATGGGCTGTTCGAGTAGGGTCGGCGCGGCACTGGTGGTTGTGTGTACAGCGCTGTCACTGAATGCGACAGTTGCGCGCGCGGAAGAACCGATCGCGGGATCGGTTGTCTCTCATATGCCACTCGCCGCGGCGACGCTACCGATTGGAGCCGCCGTTTCCGAACAGATTGTCTACCGAACTCTTCGGACGGCCGATCGGCAAGGAATCTCGTCGGGTTCGATATTCCTGCCGGAGGGGGCACCGCCGACGGGTGGGTGGCCGGTGATCTCGTACGCCCACGGAACGGTGGGCAGCGCTGATCGCTGCGCGCCTTCGGTGGCCGGGTTCTACGAGACCGAACGACGCCCCATCGAGCGATGGTTGGCGGAGGGCTACGCAGTTGTGGCGACGGACTACTCGGGACTCGGGACCGAGGGCGCTCTGGCCTACCTCGACGGCCCAGCCGCGGGTGCCAACGCAATCGACATCGTTCGCGCCGCGCACGAGGTGTACGGCGACGTGCTGGACGAACGCTGGATGGTGGCGGGTCTGTCGGAAGGTGGGCATGCTGCCTACTTCGCCGGCCATGAAGCAAGTTCCCGCGCACCGGAATTGGATTTCCGGGGCACAGTGGTTGTTGCCGGACCTACTCACCTGGAGGGGTTGTTCCCGCTCGGTGGCCCGTTGTTCCCGGAGTTGGGTATTCCCGGCCTCGTGGTTTATGTCCTCTACCTTCTCGGTGGGATCGATGATCAGCGCCCGGAAGAGAATGTCCGACAGTATCTTTCGCCCCTCGGAATTTCGTGGATGGAGAAGGCTGCGACGCAGTGTGCGGTCGATATCGGTAAGACTGTTGCAAGCGAGAGGGTTCCCTTGGGCGCTCTCTTTTCTCAATCGCTGTGGACGCCACACATTTACGAATTGATGCGAGAGATGCTTCAGGTTCCTGTCGACGGTTACGACCGGCCGTTGCGCATCGTTCAGTCCACCGCCGACACAACACTCCCCATTCCGTTCACCTGGGCGCAACTCGTCGATCTACGTTCCAGAGGTACGCAATTCGAGTATCAAGAAATCCAGGGAGTCCCCCACAGTCAGTCCGTGATTGCATCGATGGATCAGACTGTCGAGTTCACGCAGCGAGTATTGCGCTAGCGCATGCGGCGATGAAAATCGCTGTCGCCGGTCTGCGCGAACCACACTATTGCCGCGATCGCGTACAGGATGACGAAGATCAACAGCAGCCCGCCCGCTATCACGAGTGATATCTGTCCAAGCCTCTTGACCCGGTCCGATGCGTAGCGTGAACCGTCCGCGTCGCCGTCCGCCCACAACGGATACACGTTGAACGCGTGGTTGAAAGCCGAGAAGGCCAGCGGCCAGAAGAAGAGCAAGGACACCACCGCCCACCCGGCATTGACCGGTGGGCGGTCGGGGTTCCGCGGGAAGGCTGCAGACGTGGGTTGCGCAGCGGTGGGTTGCGCAGCGGTGGGTTGCGACCGAGGGGGTTGTTCCGAACTTGTCATGATGGGCTCCTGACATGAGGGTTCTCCTCGACGCTACTGCGATTCAGCTCGAGAATCATCGGAGTAACCCAACTAGGCGGAAACCGATGTGTGATCCGCGAGCAACCTGGCTACCGGAAGAACGTCCTTGACGGCCATGTCGATACGTTCGAATACCTCAGGGTTGAGGATGGTCGTCCCGTCGAAATCACCGGCGCTGAGATAGATGCCGACAGGAGCCGTCCATGCTTGGAAGAACGCAAAGAGTGGCCGCAGTGCCTGGTCGAGAACCAGTGCATGCCGATCACTTCCACCGGTTGCCGCGAGAATGACAGGCGTGTTCGCGAGAGCATATTGATCGACGAGATCGAAGAAATGCTTGAACATTCCGGTGTACGAACCGCGGAACACAGGCGACGCCGCAATCACGATGTCTGCGTTTTCGACCGCGTTCAGCGCGTCGGCGGTGGCTGCGTCGACGTGGTCACGATCGAGTGCGCCGGCCAAGCCGGGTACCAGATCCACGATCTCGATCACCCGAGCGTCGACTTGCTCGACATCTCCCATCGTCTCGATGACGAGGTCGACCAGTGCCCGGGTTTTCGACGGCCGGGACATGCTGCCGACAACGGCAACAACTTTCAGGGGTGTTGTCATGAGTTGTCCTACTTCTCGGTTGGTGTCAGGGATTCGATTTCCTTGCGGACGACGGGAGCGACTTCGGTGCCCAGGATCTCGATGGCTCGGAGCATGTCCTTCTGGGGAACGTTGCCGAAACCCATCTGGATCATGATCCGGTCGTGGTGAAACAGTTCGTACTGCGCCATTGTCTTGTCGATGATCTCTTGCGGACCACCGAGGAAGAAGGCTCCGGCTGTTGTCGCCTGCGCTTCGTATGCCCTGCGCGGCATGGGAACTCCATTGCCACGCTGGTGGTGGTTCTGCATCCAACCGGCTTGGAAGTACGGGTACGACGTATCGAGAGCGGCCTGCTTCGACGTGTCGACGAAGCCTGGCGACGCAATCGAAACCTTCAGGTTCTTCGGGTCGTGGCCGAACTCCACGGCGGCCCGGCGGTACAGGTCGACAAAGGGCTCGAACTGCTGGTAACTACCGCCGATGATGGCCAGCGACAACGGAAGTCCCAGCTTGGCTGCCCGAACTACCGACGCCGGGGTGCCGCCGACAGCGATCCACACCGGGATCTGACGGTCAGGCCGAGGTGTTACGTCACCGTCGACGAGGCTGGGACGCAGGTGTCCCTCCCACGTGATCGGATTCTCGTCCCGCAGTTTCAGGAGCAGATCGAGCTTTTCGGCAAAAAGCTCGTTGTACTGGGACAGGTCGTATCCGAACAGTGGGAACGATTCGGTGTAGGACCCGCGTCCGGCGATGATCTCCGCTCGTCCCTCGGACAGGAGGTCGAGCGTCGAGAACTGCTGGAAGACGCGGACCGGATCGTCTGAGCTGAGTACGGTGACAGCGCTGGAGAGTTTGATGGAGTCGGTGGCCTGCGCCATCGCGGCGAGCACCACAGCGGGCGACGAGACCGCGAAGTCCGTCCGATGATGCTCGCCGACTCCGAAGACGTCCAACCCGACCTGGTCGGCAACGGTTGCCTGCTCCACCAAATGTCGAAGGTGGACACCGGGGTTCATCGTCTTGCCGGTTTCGGGGTCGGGCGTGAGTTCGCCGAAATGGTAGATGCCGAGTTCGAATGCCATGGTGATTCTCTCTATCGTGTCGTGGGGGTGATGGGGAGGCGCGTGCCGCCGACATCACAGGTGTCAGTTGTTGTGGTGTGGTGAGCCGCGAGGCGGCTGAAGAAGCGATCGAGGACCGGAAGTTCTTCCGCTTCGACCAGGTCGGCGAAGTACTCCGCTATTCCGCGCGAATGAATGGCAGATGCGGCTCGCAGAGTTTCCTTGCCTGCGGGCGTCATCGAGACCGTGACGACCCGTCGGTCGGCGTCGGGGCGCACCCGCTCTACCAGTCCGGCGTTGACTAGTCGATCCGCGACTCGGGTGACGCCACTGGTGGTAACCAGGACTTGCTGGGCGAGGTCGCCCATACGCAGTGAATTGCCGGGGGCTTCGTGCAGTCGCAGCAGTACGTCGTACTGACCGAGCGTCAGCCCGGTGCTTGCGCGCAGGTCAGCCTCCATTTTTCCGAGGATGACGCTGTGCGCGACGACAAGATTGCGCCACACCCGGCCGCGCGTCCGTTTGTCCTGGTCCATCGCCCGCGCTCCTCGATTTATTTGCTTACGCAAGTATTGCTTACTCAACTATTACGCCGGGAGTGTGGAATCTATTCCCGAACGCTCTGAGAGGTCCGGATCTCGATAGTGTTCCCGCATGGAGTTGGTACGCGGAGCGAACACAACGGTCGACGGACACACGCTGAGAGTGGCGGTGACGGGTGCCGCCCCTGGCAGCGTCGACCTGATGGTTTTCCAGCTCGACGGCAACAACAAGGTCCGCAGCGACGCGGATTTCATCTTTTTCAATCAGCCGAATTCGCCGGAAGGTGCGGTACGCCTGAGCGACGGAGGAGTTGTCGAGATCGACAGCGCCGGCGTGCCGGCCGACATCATGATGCTCAGCGTTGCGGTCGCGCTCGACGGCAATGTGTCCGGTGCTCTTGCCGACGTGCCGCAGTTGGGGGCCATGGTTGATCAGGCAGGGGGCGATCAGGCAGGCGGTGAACGGATCGCTGCCCCCGCGCTGGGCTTGACCACCGAACGGGCGGCTGTGCTGGTCGAGATCTACCGCCGCGGTGAGGCATGGAAGATCCGCAACGTCTCAGCCGGGTGGGACGGGGGATTGGCGGACCTGGTAACGACTTTCGGGGTCTCGGTAGACGATGAGCCTGCAGAAGCGTCGACGGACGGTATTCGCAGCGTTCCCGACGAAGCCAAGCTGTCGATGGTCAAGCGCGAGAAGCTCGACCTTCGTAAACGCGAAGTCGCGAAGGTGCTGTTGACCAAGGGCGGCAACGGAATCCGCGCCCGCGTGATCCTGGTGATCGACAAAACCGGCAGCATGAGCAAGCAGTACAGGTCGAAGGTGGTGCACCGGGTCGTCGAGCGAATGGTCCCCGTCGCGATTCAGCTCGACGACGACGGCAAGCTCGAGCCGTACCTGTATGCGGTTGGCTTCCGCAAACTTCCGGAGATATCGGTGCACGACGCCGAATCCTGGTCGGAGGAATACCTGCACCTGCGCGGATCGCACGGCGGATTCGACTACGACGCGATCGGTGCGTCCAACCGCGAAATTCCGATCATGACGGAAATCGTCTCCGGCTTGCGCTCCGGTACGGCGCCAACGCTTGTCCTCTTCTTCACCGACGGAGGATTCACCGAGCGTCGGGAAATTACGGCTCTGATGCGCGACGCGTCGGCGCTACCGGCGTTCTGGCAGTTCGTCGGGATCGGCAAGGCCAAGTACGGAGTGCTCGAGAAGCTCGACGACATGGACGGGCGAGTGGTCGACAACGCCGGGTTCTTTGCCCTCGACGACATCGATTCCGTTTCCGACTCCGAGCTCTATTCACGGTTGTTGAGCGAATTCCCGGACTGGCACAAGAGTGCCGTCGCAGCCGGAATCACGAGATAGCGTCTCGCGGTTCGAGTGCTTCGGCGATGAAACGTAGAGCGTCGTCGAAGCTGCCGGTGTTATCCGTGTTGTCGGCTGCTGGCGGCCGCGAGTACTGAACCGATGAGATATACACGGCAGCAGCTGTCTGAGCGAGAAAATGGGCCGAGAAGTCCGTGCGCACTTCGCCGTCGACGATTCCGCGATCGAGTAGTCGACGGATTTGATCGTGGAACTGCTCGGTGCGTTCGGGACTGATCTGTTCGCGCGCCGGGTCTCGCTCGAGTTCGCCGGCGCGGAGGTACTCCCTGAATCTGTGCGTTGCGTCGGTGACGTCTTCGAGGACGAGGCGAATCCGTTCATTTGTCGTCATTTCACGCTCGAGCAGTCCGTCGATCAGAACGCCCAGCTTCTGCATGTGGCCGTCGTGTAGTGCCGAGACCACCGCATCCTTGCTGGGGAAGTAATTGAAGAACGTCGCGCGCGAGACATCGGCTGCCTCGGCGAGGTCGTCGATCGTCGTACCTGAAACACCCCTTGCGGCAAACAACGTGCGGGCTGCGCTCAGGAGTCGCTGGCGTGTCTCGTACTTGTTGCGCTCGCGGCGTGAGAGCGGCATCTGTTCGTCGGTCATCAATTCTCCCGAAAACCTTCCACAAAACTAAACTCAAGTCTATATTTGGCCTGCAGTACAGAAAGTTTAGCCCAATCACGGAACTTTTGACGCTGCCGGCGATTTTCTCGGAGTCGAAGATGCGGCGCGAACGTGAATCAAGTGAAGGAAGGCTCCCTGAAGTGACAACGAGCATGCCGGACGACGTGGAAGCGTCGATCACCACAACGGAGACCGACCTCGAGGTTGTCTCTGCGCAACTCGAAAAGTGGCTTGTCGGAACGCTCGGCGCCGCCACCGATGTGCGTGTGTACAACGTGAGCAGGCCGGCCCATTCGGGAATGTCCAGTGTCTCAGTGCTGTTCGATCTGGACTGGACCGAGGAAGGAGCCCCGCAGTCGGCACAGTTGGTGGCGCGACTGGCACCTGAGGTCTCGGCATTTCCTGTTTTCCCCACGTACGACCTCCAATATCAGTTCGACGTCCTGACCGCGGTACGCGAGCGAAGTGACGTGCCCGTCCCGCACGTTCGCTGGGTCGAGACCTCGTCGGAAGCCCTCGGGACCCCATTCCTGGTCATGGACCGAGTGACCGGCGCAGTCCCGGTGGACAACCCGCCCTACGTATTTGGTGGATGGCTTCTGGAATCGAGCAGTGAAGACCAGGCGCGTGTTCAGTCGAGCAGTATCGATATTCTGGCGCGGATTCACGGAATCGGCGCAGAACTGCCCTTTCTGAGTGGCATGTCAGGCCTGTGCCGACACTTCGAGGGCGAGCGTGCATACTACGACTGGACCCGCCGCGACGACGGACTACGAATCCCGCTGTTGGAAGCTGCTTTCGAATGGCTCGAAGCCCACTGGCCGAAAGAGCCGAGTGCAGATGTGTTGTGCTGGGGTGACTCTCGGGTTGGCAATATCATGTTCCAAGGGACCACTCCGGTCGCGGTCCTCGACTGGGAATCAGCAGCCGGGGCGCCGCGCGAAGTTGATCTCGGTTGGTTCATATTCTTCCACCGTCAGTTCCAGGACCTGGCGGAACAGTTCTCCATGCCCGGATTGCCGAAGATGTTCCGACGCGAAGACGTAGTCGCACAATACGAGCAGGCGACGGGTGTGACGGTTCGTGACCTCGACTTTTATCTGGTGTACGCGGCGTTGCGGCACGGAATCGTCATGTCACAGATCGCTCGACGTCGAATCCACTTCGGGGAGATAGAGGCTCCGGAGAATCCCGACGAATACGTACTGCATCACCGCATGCTTGCAGACCTCATCGATGGAACCTACGAATGGGACAAGAAATGAAGCCGATCGATCTGGACGAATACCCAGTGCACCAGGCGCCGCTGTCCATGGCGCGCGTTGCCAGCACGGACCGCAATTTCTACGACCGATGCTACTTCAACGCCCACGACCGCACCGGGGACGTCTTCCTCGTGACCGGACTCGGGGTGTACCCCAACCTCGGCGTCGTCGACGCATTTGCCACCGTCCGCACCGGTGATACGCAAGTGGCAGTGCGGTTTTCGGATGCGCATGACGGTGCATCGACCAAAACCGAAGTGGGTGGGTACCGGGTCGAGGTGATCAAGCCGCTGCAGACCTTGCGGGTTGTCTGCGAACATGAAGACCTTTCCTTCGACATGACATGGGAGGGTGCCTTCGATTCGGTTCTCGAGGAACACCACACTTTGATGTCGGGTCCGCGAGCGATCCTCGACGCCACCCGCTTTGCGCAGGTCGGAAGCTGGTCCGGCACGATGAGCGTGCGCGGCACCGATATTGCCGTCGATCCGGCAGTCTGGACGGGAAGTCGTGACCGCTCGTGGGGGATCAGACCCGTCGGCGAGCCGGATCCAGCGGGCCGCATGGGCGACGAGCCCCCCGGCGGTCACTGGTGGACGTATGTGCCGCTTCGATTCGACGATTTTGCGCTGATGATCATCGTGCAGGAAAGCCCCGACGGCTACCGCACTCTGAGCCACGCGACGCGGACCTTCCCGGACGGACGAGTCGAGCAATTGGGTTGGCCGCGTACCGAAATCGCGTACCGACCCGGGACCAGGCATCCCGAGAGCGCACGTATTCACCTGACTACGCCGGCCGGTGAGGCTCTGGTTGTCGATATCGACACCATCGGATTTGTTGCTCTCAACGTCGGTGCCGGCTACGGCGGCGACAGCGACTGGACGCATGGAGAATGGCGCGGCCGTAACTGGAGCTCGTCGTCGGTGTACGACCTCACCGACCCGGCGATCGTTGCCAAGCTTCCCTACGGAACAATCGACCACATCGCGCGGGCAACCTGCAACGGGTCCGAGGGGTGGGGCATGTTCGAACACGCCGTCATGGGGCGCCACGACCCGTCCGGCTTTGTGGGTTGGCTCGACATGGCGAAGTGAACGTGTATCTAGAGAGCCGTAACCATCTGCTGGGTAACGTCTTTCAAGAAGCTGTCGATGTGCGCCCAGGTGGAGTTCTCTGACGTCGGGCCGGCCACAATGCCGAGGTGGCTTCCCGGCACCTCCTCGAATCGAACGGACGGTGATCCGGTCAGGACCGACCGGATTGCCGCCACCGAGGCGGCGGGTGCGATGACATCGGATGTTCCGCCGATGGCGAGTACCGGCACATTCAGTTCGGACAGGTCGATGCTTCGGCCTCCCAGAACGATTGTGTTCTTGTACAACCCGTTTCCCAGGATGAGTTGCCTACAGATCTGCCTGAATGCCCGCCCGGGGTAGCCGGGCATGTCCGCCATGAAGGTGTCGATCGATTCCATGCGGGCAAGGGTCTCGGTGTTGTGCAGGTTCTTGGCGATGAACCACGGCTTGAGTAGTTCCCGTTGTGGCGCGGTCACGCGATAACTAGCTTGCACCAGGGGAGCAGGAAGCCCGCCGATCAGATCGGTGGCCGTCGTGAGTGGGCGATCGCCGGTGTATCCACCGATCAGCCGAAGTGGGCTGATTGTGGGAATTTTGGTGTAGTCGACCGGGGTGCCGATCGCTGTGATCGACGCTATCGGCAGGTCGGAGTGAGCCGACGCGGTCAACAGCGTCATGGTTCCACCGAGGCTCCATCCGATGACGGAAATGTCTGTGCCGTCGTGCAATTCGGAGACCGCGCGTATGGCGTCGGGGATGATGCCGTCGATCCAGGATTCAAATCCCATGTGCCGATCTGTGTATTGCATCGTTCCGTAGTCGAGCGCGTACGGCGTATGTCCACCTCGAACGAGATGGGAAGCGAGACTCTGGCCGGGCCGGAGATCGTAACAATATGCGGGGACAGCCAACGGGGGCACCAGGAGTACGGGTCGTCCCTGGATTTCTCCGAAGCGGTACAGATCGCGGTGCGGACCTTCGGAGATCAGGGTGGACGGGGAGTGCCGGCGCCCTTCGATGCCGTCGCCGAAGGTCAGACCCCACGCGTTACGTGCACTCGTGATCAAACGCCTCGTATCCAACACAGCTGTCCCCTCGCAGTCGGCAGCCGTGCTTCGGCCACAACGAGTGTATGTTACCTACGATCACATACACCCGCTGCAGTGTGTTCGAATCAGTCCAGGAACAGATCAAGCTGCGGATTGTCGCCGCCGCCGTAGACCGACAGGTCCGTGATTCCCGACTCGATGAGTACATCGGCGTCGATGAAGCAGTTGCCGGTGGTCTTCGTGGACGGCTGGGAGAAGATCTCGACGGCTGCGTCGGCCATGATTTCCGGACTACGTGACGAGGACAGCAGGCTGTCTCCGTCGGCCATGTTGGCGACCGCTGCAGTGGCGATGTACGTCTGTGGCCACAAGCAATTCGCGGCGATGCCGGCGTCGGCAAATTCTGCCGCAAAGCCCAAGGTGAGCAGGCTCATTCCGTACTTCGAGAGCGTGTATGCGGGGTGCGCGCCGAGCCAGTACGGGTTCATGTTCACCGGTGGTGCGATGGTGAGGATGTGTGCGTTTTCCGACTCGCGCAGGTGTGGCAGGGCGGCCTGTGTGAGTAGGAACGTGCCTCGCGAATTGATTTCCTGCATGAGGTCGTACTTCTTTGCCGGCAGGTTTTCCGTGCTTTCGAGGGCTATTGCACTCGCATTGTTGACGCAGATGTCGACGCCACCGAAATTCTCGACCGCGACGGCGACAGCGCGCCTGGCGTCTTCTTCTTTCCGGACGTCGCCGACGACGGCAACGGCCTTTCCGCCGGCAGCTTGGATGCCTTCGACGGCTGTGTGCACGGTTCCCTGAAGTCTCGGGTGTGGTTCGCCTGTCTTGGCGAGCAGAACGACGTTCGCTCCGTACTTGGCTGCTGCGGTGGCGATGGCAAGGCCGATTCCACGGCTTCCGCCGGAAATGACCAAGGTGCGATCGGTGAGTGCGTTCTGGCTGGGCATCGTTCTCCTAAGTTCTCGTTCTCTGGAATGGTATTGGCATTCTCATTTTTTGCAAGTACCGTATTCAACGATGAACGACTTCACGGAAACCTCGTCCGGCATCCCTCTCGCTCCGGTCTACGGACCGGAGGACAGGACTGTCGATCCGCCCGCACCGGGCGCGTACCCCTTCACCCGCGGCAACTTCTCCTCGGGATATCGAGGGCGCTTGTGGACTTTTCGGCAGTACTCCGGGTTCGGCACCGCGGAAGAGTCCAACGCTCGCTATCGCTATCTCCTCGCGCAAGGCGGCACCGGACTCTCGGTTGCCCTCGACCTGCCCACCCAATGCGGCTACGACTCCGATGACCCAGAGGTCACCGAAGAAGTCGGGCGCGTCGGTGTAGCCGTCGATACCCTTGCCGACGCGGAGGTGCTGTTCGAGGACATCCCGCTCGACAAGATCAGCACCAGTTTCACGATCAACGGAACGGCCGCGATTCTGCTGGCGTTCTATGTGGCTGCTGCTGAACGCAAGGGTGTTCCGCGGGAGAAGCTCACCGGGACAATCCAGAACGACATCCTGAAGGAATATGCCTCCCGAGGTACGTGGATCTGGCCCCCGGAGCCGTCGCTGCGGTTGATTGCCGACACCATCGAGTTCTGCGCTGCCGAGGTGCCCAGGTTCAATGCAATCTCGGTGGCCGGAGCGCACTTCCGTGATGCCGGCGCCACCGCCGTCCAGGAGATGGCCTTCACACTCGCGGACGGTGTCACCTACTGCGACACAGTGGTCGAGCGTGGACGCATGACCATCGACGAGTTTGCGCCGCAGATTTCGTTCTTCTTCTACACGCACGGCGACTTCTTCGAGGAGATCGCCAAATATCGTGCCGGACGCCGTCGTTGGGCCACTATCGTCCGGGAGCGTTACGGCGCCACCACCGACAAGGCGTCGATGTTCCGCTTCGGTTGTGTCGCCGGTGGCGCGTCGCTGTACGCGCCTCAGGCGCAGAACAACCTCGTGCGTGTGGCGTACGAGTCCATGGCGTCGGTACTCGGCGGCGTCCAGTCCATGTTCACAGCGGCCTGGGACGAGCCCTTTGCCCTTCCCAGTGAAGAGTCCGCAACGCTGGCCCTGCGTACCCAGCAGATCCTCGCTTACGAGACCGGAGTGACGCGGGTGGCCGACCCGCTCGGTGGGTCCTACTTCGTCGAAGCCCTTACGGACGCAACGGAAGAGCGACTCATCGAGATCATGGCGGATCTCGAAGCGCACGGCGGCATGGTTCGAGCCATCGAGGACGGCTACCTGCAGGGGCTGATCGCCGATGAGGCCTACCAACTCCACAAGGACGTCGAATCGGGCGTAAAGCCGGTTGTCGGTGTCAACCGGTTTGTCTCCGAGGAACCCGCGCCGGAGATTTCGACTTACGAGCTCAACGCCGAAGGGCGTGAGCTGCAACTGAAACGGCTCGCGAGGGTCAAGGCGGACCGTGATCCTGACGAGGTGGCGAGGTCACTGACGGCACTGTCCCGAGCAGCGGAAGGAACGGACAATCTGATGCACAAGTTGATCGACTGCGCCAACGCGTACTGCACAGTCGGCGAGATGGTTTCGTCCCTCAAGGCAGTATGGGGCGAATTCCAGCAGCCGGTGGTGTTCTGATGAGCGCCCGCGTTCTTGTTGCAAAGCCAGGCCTCGACGGCCATGACCGTGGTGCCAAGATCGTCGCACGAGCGTTGCGCGACGCCGGATTCGAAGTTATCTATACCGGTATCAGGCGGACGGTCGAAGACATCGTCACCATTGCGCTGCAAGAAGATGTGGCCGTTGTCGGACTCAGTATTCTCTCCGGTGCCCACGTCGCGCTCACAACTCGAACCGTCGAGGCCCTTCGGGCTGCGGACGCAGGAGACATCAAAGTTGTTGTAGGAGGCACAATCCCGCAGTCGGATGTGCCGCGCCTGCTCGAGGCCGGTGCCTCGGCAGTGTTTCCCACCGGCGCTTCACTGGAAGAACTGGTCAGCGGAGTACGCGCATTGACTGAAACATCGGCAACAGCAAATCTGGAGGAACCGTGCGCATCGGAGTGATGATCGGCCCCGAGCGGGGCGACTCCGCGAAGAAGGTCGCCCGCATGATGGCGGACGTGGAGTGGGCAGAGGCCGCCGGTCTCGACAGTGTCTGGGTGCCGCAGGTTCCCAGCGACTTCGACGCGTTGACGGCTGTGTCCCTGATGGGCACGCGGACGTCGAGAATCGAAATCGGCACAGCCGTGGTTCCGCTGCAGGCACAACATCCGATTGCACTGGCGCGGCAAGCGCTCTCGGCTCACGCAGCAACCGACGGGCGGTTGGCGCTCGGTGTCGGTCCGTCGCATCACTGGATCATCGAGGACATGCTCGGCTTGCCCTACGACAAGCCGGCCGGGCTCACCCGCGACTACCTCGAGGTCCTTGCCGCTGCCCTCAACGGCCCCGGTCCGGTAGACGTGGAGAACTCGACGTTCACGGTGCACAATCCGCTCGAGATCGGTCCCGTATCTCCGATGCCAGTTCTGGTTGCCGCTCTCGGACCAGTCATGCTGAAGATCGCCGGCGAGCGCGCCGACGGAACCATACTGTGGATGGCAGACCAGCGTGCGATCGAAGATCACGTCGTTCCTCGGATCAGCAAGGCAGCAGCCGACGCCGGCCGTCCCGATCCGCGCATCATCGCCGGCATCCCGGTCTGTCTGTGCAGTCCGTCCGAAGTCGACAAAGCGCGCGAGCGAGCCAACCGGATCCTCGGTGAAGCCGAGGTGTCGCCGAACTATCAGAAACTCTTGGAAAAGGGTGGCGCCAAGGACATTGGTGATCTGTGCGTTGTGGGTGACGAGAATGCGATACTCGAGGGATTCCGCAGCTACGAGGCTGCCGGGGTTACCGATCTTTCGATGCGACTACTCCCCATCGGTGACAACCGGGACGAGCTGATCGCCTCCAAATACCGGACGCGCGAAGTGATCGCACAGATCGCAGCGGAGTTCCGGTGACCTCCGGGCCGCTGGCAGGCATCCGGATCCTCGAGATCGGGCACATGCTCGCCGGACCGTACGCGACCATGATGCTGGCTGATCTCGGCGCCGACGTCATCAAGATCGAACCGCCGAGCGGAGACATATCGCGCCAGGTCAGCGATTCCTACTTCGCGAGCCTCAATCGTGGCAAGCGGAGTATCTGCATCGACCTCACGACAGAGGCCGGGCAGGCGCGTCTCGGCGAATTGGTGGAGGAATCCGATGCGCTGCTGGCAAACCTGAAACCGTCGGCCATCCACCGGTACGGCCTGACCTACGAGGCTCTGCGTAAATGGAACGAACAAATCGTATGCGTTGCACTCACCGGATTCGGGCTGGCCGCCGGTGACGATCCTGCCTTCGACTACGTCATTCAGGCAGCAACCGGCGTAGCTTCGCTGACCGGTGACCCGTCCGGTCCGCCGACGCTTCCCGGATACTCCTCGGCAGACAATTCCTCCGGGCTTACTGCGGCTCTTGGACTTCTGGCGCAGATCGTATCGGGTAGTGGGGGACAGGTCGAGGTGTCGTTGCAAGACGTCATGCTCTCGCAGCTCAACTATCGAGCGTCGTCCTACCTCAACGACGGTGTGGAGCCGCGTCGACTTCCTTCAGGCGCGCATTCGTACTATGTTCCCGCTCAACTATTTCCGACGGCAGACGGACACCTCGCACTGTTCATCACACACGACGGTTTCTGGCGCTCGTTTGCCGGCGAAGCCGGCATCGTGGGATTCGAGACGATGGCTGAGCGAGCTGAGCGCAGAGACGAGGTACTGGGCGCCGTTACCGAAGTGTTGGCCACGGACACCGCCGCCAACTGGGAATCTCGCCTGCGCCCATTAGGAGTGCCCGCATCTGCAGTGCGTTCACTACCGGATGCGCTGAATGCCATTCCGGAGGCGATAGTGACCGCCGGGGACTACCGTCTGGTCGGAAGTCCGATCCGCGTCGCTGGTTACGAACCCGAGTACGGCCCGCCGCCCCTGCTCGGTGAGCACGGGGACATTCCTGCTCGCATTTGACGTCACGCCGGCCGTGCACCGAGCTCGAATTGCGCTACTTGCGGAAAGTTGTCCGTGAAATATTCTCGCGCAAGGGATTTGAATGCGTGCACGGTCGGGGGAACCGAGTGACTTCGGTTGATGACTCCGATCTTCGTGGGAATCGGGGGATTGATGGAGTCGATTCGAAACCCCGGCAAGCCGAGTACCGATACTCGGTCTGCAATCGTGGAACCCAAACCCATTCGTGCCATGTCCACGCGTGACTCGAAATTCTCGCTCTCGATGCAGACCTTCATCTGCAATGACTGTTCGATGAAGATACGCTCCAACCCCACCCGCACAGGGCTGCCCGCAGACGGTGCGATCAACTCCAACTCCGCGACGTCTGGCCAACTGAGAACTCTCGGCGGGCAGTCGTCGGCAGTAGCGGCGCTCAGCACCACCAGTTCGCTCTCGTACAAGACCTGGAAGTCGAGCCCGGGTAAACGTCCGCCGATCCGGCAGAACCCCACGTCGCACTTGCCTTGATCGACAGCGCCGAAGACCTCCTCGTCGGTCATCGGATCCGTGACGTCGATGGAGACCAATGGGTACTTCTCGTGAAAGCGGCGCACCAACTCGGTGGTCGTACGCATGAACGTCCGGCGTGTGGCGATCCGCAATGCACCCGTCGTGACGCCTTTGATGCTGTCGACGACGGAATTCAATTCGCCGAGACTGTGCAACACTCGCCGGGCTGAATCGACAACTCTGGCGCCGTCCACGCTCACTTCCGCCCCGCGCGGGGTCCGAACGAAAATCTTGAGCTCTAGTTCCTTCTCGAGCTTCGCGATGGCATTGGACAGTGCCGGTTGAGTGAGGTGCAAAGACTGTGCGGCGCGGGTGAAATGGGCGTAGTCGGCAACGGCGACGATGCAGCGGAGTTGCTGTACTTCCATGCGCGCGAGTCTACCTGCCGGGATGTCGTGTCCCGGCAGGTAGAACGGTGCCCCGCTACTCGACCTGGAGCGCGATTCTGATGACATCCTTCTCCGGAATGATCTGCGTACCGGCCTCGATCCGAACCTGGTGCAGCACTCCGTTCCACGCGAAAGGCGGACGGTAGCTGTTACTGACCGGGAGGCCGCGGTCGCACCCGAGCGTCATCGATGTGCCGCCGTGTTGCCAGGCATGGGGCAGAGAATGATCGCTGTGCCCGGTCCCGACAATGTTGCCGTCGATAAAAATCTGCACGCGCGCACCGCCTTCGGGTACAGGACTGAGAACACACCCGAGCTGATGACGTCCACTGGTGAGTTTCCGATCGGCGGAGAGCAGGATCTCCCCGCCCGGCGTCGCCACCGTGACGGTAAGGACCCCGTCGCAGACGTACGCCGCGAAGCCACCGGTCCAATCTCCGAGAGCAAACAGAACGCCCTCGGGATTCTCGGCTGCCACATCGACGTCGGCGGTGATACGCCCGCCGGCAAAAAGACGGGGAATCGCCTCGTCCGAGACCGGACCGCCCTTCGGATAGAGCGTGATGTCCGAGCCGACGGGATAGTCCCGCGGCACAATGCTTGCTGTGCGGCCCCGCAGGTTGTCGGCGATCGGTGTGACGTTGTTGCGTTCCGCCTCGGCGAACCAGAGCTGCTCGAGTTTCGCTACGACTTCGGGGAATTCGTCGGCCACGTCGTTGGCTTCGGAGAAGTCGGATTCCAGGTTGAACAACGACCAACGGTCGTTGTCGAAATCGCGACTGCCCTCCATCAGCAGTTCCTCGTCCATCACACCCATCGACACGTGATTGGTTGTTGCCTTCCACCCGTCCGCCACGATCGATCGTGAACCGAGCATCTCGAAATACTGAACAGTCCGCGGGTCGGGAGCAGATGCGTCGCTGAACGTCGACAGCAGGCTTGCCCCGTCGACCGACTGCTGTGCGACGCCTCCGACTGTATCGGGAGCGGTGACGCCGCAGGCTTCCAAGATTGTGGGGAAGACGTCGATAACGTGCGCGAACTGCCCACGCACCGCGCCGCCAGAGCTGATGCCCTTGGGCCAGTGCGCAATCATCGGGACACGAGTACCGCCGAGCCAGGTGTATCGCTTCCACAGTTGGAACGGAGTGTTACCGGCCCAGGCCCAACCCCAGGCGTAGTGCGGGTATCCGTGAATTCCACCCCAATCCTCGAGTTGATCGAGACTCTCCTCGATGTTGTCGTGAATGCGGTGCGTGAACCGGTGTTCGTTGGATGTGCCGGCGACCCCACCCTCAGCACTGGCGCCGTTGTCTGACATCACGAATATCAGTGTGTTGTCGAGGATCCCCAATTCCTCGAGACTGTCCACGACGCGGCCGATCTGAGCGTCGGTGTGTGTCAGGAACCCGGCGTACACCTCGTGCATACGTGAGTACAGGCGCCGCTCGTCAGAGGTGAGCTGCTCCCAGTCCGGAACCCACGACGGTCGCTCCGTCAGTATCGTATCGGCGGGGACGATTCCTTCGGCCACCTGCCGCTCGAAGACGTTCTGGCGCCATCGATCCCAGCCGAGGTCGAATTGACCGGCGTAGTCGTCCGCCCATTTCCTCTCGACATGGTGCGGCGCATGCATGGCGCCGGTGGCGAAATAGAGGAAGAAGGGTTTGCCCGGCGCCGACTCCTGCTGGTTGACCACCATCCGAATAGCCTCGTCTGCAAGATCTTCGGTGAGGTGATAGCCGTCCTCTGGGCCGCTCGGAGGATCTACGTACGAGTTGTCGCGGACCAACTCGGGAGCCCAGTGGTTGGCGTCGCCGCGCAGGAAACCGTAGTACTTCTCGAAGCCAAGTCCCGACGGCCACCGATCGTACGGTCCGGCGCTGCTGCGTTCACCGGACGGGAGTAGGTGCCACTTGCCGACGGCCATCGTGTTCCACCCAGCGTCACGCAGGATGCGGGGGACGGTTGCCGCTTCCGGCGGAATCTTGGCGGTGTAGCCGGGATCCGACGTCGGGATATCGGCGAGAAACCCCATTCCAACGGCATGGTGATTGCGCCCGGTCAAGAGGGCGGCACGCGTCGGCGAGCACAGAGCGGTAACATGAAATCGGTTGTAGCGCAGTCCACCCTGGGCCAGTTTGTCGATGTTCGGAGTCTCGATATCCGAACCGTAGCAGCCGAATTGGCCGAAGCCCAGATCATCGAGAACGATGACGACGACGTTGGGTGAACCTTCTGGTGCCTTGCGGCTGTGCGCATTCGCGGACATCCCACTCCTTCGGTGAACGGTGTGTTGACGGGTCAGTTCTGGAACCAGAGTTCCTCGGGTAGGGGAGATCCAAGGCCGTACATCTGCGCGCCATGTACATTTTTGCCGGTGATGACGGACGGCGACGACCGCACGTACCAGATCCCGGGATTCAATGCGACCAGACGATTCTGCACTGTTTCGTACGCTTCCTTGCGCGCAGCCGGGTCTTCGGCAACGCGGCCGGCGTCCAGCGCAGCGGTGAGCTCTCGATCGTCGACGCCGATCGTGTTTCCGCGTGAGGTCGAGTGAAAGGCGTTCCACAGACCGGAATCCGGATCCTGGATGAGCGCAGACGTGATGGTCATATCGAAATCGTGCGCCGCGGTGCGCGCCGTGGCGGCAGCAAAGTCGACGACATCGATCTTGGCTTCGACGTTCTCGAATGCACTCAACTGGGCCTGAACGCTCTCGGCCGTTGCTTTGGCTTCCGGCGTCGGGTAGGTGGTGAAGGCAAAGGAGACAGGCTTGCCTTCTGCTGCCAGTTCGTCGAACAGTTTCTGAGCTTCGGCCTTGTCCGGACTCGGCAGCGCAATATCGGTGAAGTAGGGGGAGTTCTTCTGGAACAGGGTGGCGGGAACTTGCCCCTTGCCGTTGTACACGGCGACATTGACCGATTCCGGATCGATCGCGAGAATGACTGCCCGGCGAGCCCTGGGATCGTCGAAAGGTGCTCGGCGGAAATTCATTCCGATGAACTGGCCGCCGCCCAGCGGCACCGTCTGAGTGGGGAATCCGGCCTCTTCTGCCTTTGCGAGGTTCGCCCAACTCGTTTCTGCAGCGACGTCGACAGCGCCCGTCGTGACCGCGTTGAGTCGCTGAGCGTTATCGCTCGCGGCGCGGAGGGTAATGCTGTCGAGGTATGGACGTGGCGCGT
Organism: Rhodococcus sp. ACPA4; assembly: GCF_002300185.1. Classification (NCBI taxonomy): domain Bacteria; kingdom Bacillati; phylum Actinomycetota; class Actinomycetes; order Mycobacteriales; family Nocardiaceae; genus Rhodococcus; species Rhodococcus sp. ACPA4. Next base: position 3,417,658 of record NZ_NSDY01000001.1, on the reverse strand, counting down.
CCCAGTAACCCGTGTTCTTCGACAGCTCGATGACATCTTGGCGCATCCACTTGGTCAGGGTGAATGGACCGGCTCCGACGGGTTCCGCGTCGAATGCCGCCTGTCCTTTCTGTAGTGCCGTGGGTGAGGCTATCCAGTTCATGGCGCCGGCGAGCAGGTTCTGCGGGAAGTGCGGACTAGGGGAGGTCATGGTGACGCGAAGTGTGGTTGCGTCCACCACATCGTTGCTCGCGACCTGCGCGGCCTGTCGGAGCGACGTCGATGCCAACGCAGGGTCGCGCAATCGGTCCCAGTTGAACTTCACGGCAGCGGCATCGAGCGCAGTGCCGTCGGTGAACTGAAGCCCCGGGCGAAGTTTCAACATGAAGGTCCGGCCACCGTCGGTGGTAGAGAAGTCCGTGGCCATCTTGTACTCGATCGCGAGGGTATCGACGTTGTTGACGATCAACGTTCCGTACAGTGCGTTACCCAGAACCGCCTGGTGTGCCCACGTGTTGGACAGTGCTGCAGGGTCGAGGGTGCGAGGCTCGCTGTTGTACGTGAGCGCTGCGCTGCCGCCGGCCACCGGATCTCCTGCAGTGGTCGATGTTTGATCGACAGCAGTTCCGCCGCCGCAAGCACTCAGGAAGAGCACCGCCGCACACGCCAAGACTAGTGTCGTTCTTGCTTGCCGTGTGGGTCGAAACTTTCTCAAAGACACTCGCTGCGCTCGAGTCATCGTCAGCCTTTCGGAGGAATCGCGTGCCGGGGAAGTTGCCTGATCGGCAAGGGATGCTTGTTATTACAAGTCAGCGCCAGGCGGTACGTCCAATAGACATTTCGTATCGAGACAATCATTGGAATGTATCGACGCCGCGTGTCCTGTGACTTCGGCCTTGCCGGACGACGAAGATGGTCCCGCGAGTTCGCAACTCGCGGGACCATAGTTGTGTCTTCAGTTGTGTGGAAGATCAGTTGGTCATCCAGAACTCCTCGGGCAGTGGTGATCCGAAGCCGTACATCACAACGCCATGTGCATTCTTTGCAGTGATGACCGACGGTGCAGACTTTGCGTACCAAATACCCGGATTGAGTGCTACCAGACGATTCTGCACGGTTTGGTACGCCGCGCGGCGTTCCTCGATCGTCTTCCCGACACGGCCGGCGTCCAGGGCGCCGGTGAGTTGCTGGTCGCTGATTCCGGTGATGTTTCCCTGCGAGGAGGAATGAAATGCGGTCCACAGCGCGGCATCGGGATCCTGGAACAATGCCGATGCAATGATCATGTCGAAATCGTGAGTGGCATTGCGGGAATTTCCGGTGGCGGCGTCGACAACCTCGATATCCATCGAAACGTTCTTGAAGGCGCTCAGTTGCGCCTGCACAGTTTCGGCGGTTGCCTTGTTCTCCGGCAGTGCATAGGTGGTGAAGGTGAAGGACAGGGGTTTGCCCTCGGCTGCCAACTCGTCGAAAAGTTTCTGCGCCGTTTCCTTGTTCGGAGTTGTCAGTGGAATGTCGGAGAAGAACGGTGACGTTTCCGGGAAGAGTGTTTGCGGGACAACGCCTTTGCCGTCGTTGATCACGGTGTTGACTGCTTCGAGATCCACAGCCATGGAGACTGCCCGACGGGCGCGTTCGTCGTCGAACGGAGCGCGCCGCACGTTCATGCCCATGTAGAGTCCGCCGCCGAACGATACTGTGTCGGTGGACAAACCGGCGTCCTGCGCCTGAGCCAGGCTCGCCCAGTTCGTTTCCATGGCAAAGTCTGCGCCGCCCGCGATCATCGTGTTGAGGCGTTGCGTGGCGTCAGCGACCGTTCGGAGGGTCAGCCCGTCGAGGTACGGCTTCGGTGCATCCCAGTACCGCGGGTTCTTCTTCAGCTCCATGACGTCCTGGCGTGTCCACCTCGTCAGCGTGAAAGGCCCGGCACCGACGGGGTTTTCGTCGAAGGCGGCTTGCCCCTTCTGCAATGCAGTTGGTGAGGCGATCCAGTTCATGGCACCGGTCACCAGCGCCTGTGGGAAGACCGGACTGGGCGCTGCCATCACGACGTTCAGAGTCGTCGCGTCCACCACCTCGGTGGACGCCACCTGCGACGCCTGCCTGATCGAATCGGATGGATTCGCAGGATCACGCAGACGATCCCAGTTGAACTTCACGGCAGCCGCATCCAACGGTGTTTCGTCGGAAAATGTCAGCCCGGGGCGAAGTTTCAGTGTGAACGTCGATCCACCGTCGACTGTGGAGAAGTCTGTCGCCATGGTGAACTTCATGTCGAGCGTCGAGGGATCCTCGATCATCAACGTCCCGTACAGCGCGTTTCCGAGAAGGCTTTGCCGCGTCCACGAATTACCCAGTCCAGCCGGGTCGAGAGTGCGAGGTTCGCCGATGACAATGGCACGCGCCACCCCACCCGCTACCGGTTCACCGGCATCGGCGCTGGTTCCTGTGGTTTCTGCGGGGCTGGTGCCGCACGCACTGACAAAAACTGCCACGGAACACACCGCGGCCAGAGTCGCGGCTAGTGCGCGCCTCGTTCGGATCATGGTCGACCTTTCAGAAGTAATGCAGCTGGCAAGTCGAGTTCACCCGGCGACGCTGTCCACCAGAAGGTTCTTGCTCGCCGGAGCCAGGGGGAAGTGACACGCTGCGAACTGGCCGGGACGAACCTCTCTCATCTCAGGTTCCTCCGTAACGCAACGTTCTTCGACTTGGGGGCACCGGGTGCGGAATCGGCATCCGCTCGGCGGTGAAAGCGGCGACGGCACATCCCCTTCCAGCGCTGGCCCGGCAAAGCCCTTCTCCGGATCGGTCAGCGGTACGGAATCGAGTAGTGCGCGGGTGTAAGGGTGTGCGGGGTCGTCGTAGACCTCGACGGAGTCGCCGAATTCGCAGACTTTGCCCAAGTACATGACCATGACGTTGTCGCTGACCGTTCGCACCACACCGAGGTCGTGGGCGATGAAGACAACGGTGAGGTCGAACTCGCTCTTGAGTACCTCGATGAGGTTCAGGATCTGTGCCTGCACGGAGACGTCGAGTGCGGAGACGGGTTCGTCGCAGATCAACAGTCGTGGGCTCAGTGCGAGTGCGCGCGCGATCGCTACACGCTGTGCCTGGCCGCCGGAAAGTTGGCGCGGCAACATCTCTGCGAACCGCGTACCGGACAGGCCGACCTGTTCGAGTACCGATGCCGAGGTGGTGACTTTTTCTGCGGTGGGGGCGCCGGCGACTGCCATGCCCTCGACGACGATGTCCTTGACGGAACGCCGCGGGTTCAGCGACGCTACCGGATCTTGGAAGATCATCTGCATGTCGCGGCGCAGTTTACGCATCTGCGATTCGTCGGCGTTTTCGATCCAGTCCTCGCCGAAGCGGATTCGGCCTGCGGTGACTCGGTCCAGACGCAGAACTGCGCGTCCGGTGGTGGACTTTCCGCAACCGGATTCGCCGACGATGCCGAGGGTTTCGCCGGGCAGGACGTCGAAACTGATCTTGGATACGGCCTGAACGGTTCCGGAACTTGTGTGGTATTCCACGACAAGATCTTGAACACTCAGGAGAGCGTCGTCGCCCCGTAGATGGGCGCTACCACTACCAGCCATGAGATTCTTTACCTTCCGGACATTGCCGACGCCGGAACGGCGACCGGGTTGAGGCACGCCACGTCATGGTCTGCGCCAACTGATTCCAACTGCAGGCCGGGAGTGGAACACTCTGCGACGGCCTGACCGCAGCGTGGCTCGAAGCGGCAACCCTCGGGTGGGGATGTGGGGTCGGGGAGCGATCCGTCGATCAAACGCAACGGTGAGTGGCGTTCGTGGTCGATGGTGGGCGTTGCTCCCAGGAGGGCGTGGGTGTAGCGGTGGCGTGGCTCGTCGAATACTTCTCGGGTGGAGCCGATTTCGGCGATCTTTCCGGCATACATGACGGAGACGCGGTCGGTTCGGCCGGCGACGACAGCCAGGTCGTGGCTGATCAGCAGCATCGAGGTGCCACGTTCGCGTTGGATGCGTCGCAGCAGGTCCAGGATCTGGCGCTGAATCGTCACGTCCAATGCCGTGGTGGGCTCGTCGGCGATCAACAGATCCGGCTCGCACGCGAGTGCGATCGCGATCATGACGCGTTGGCGCATGCCGCCGGACATTTCGTGGGGGTAGTTGCTCAGACGTCGTTCGGGGTCGGGCACCCCGACCTCCTTGAGGAGGTCGAGGGCCCGACTGTGAGCTTCGGAACGGCTGACTCCGAGATGGCGGCGCATCCCTTCGGTCATCTGTCGTTCCACTTTGACTACAGGGTTGAGTGATCGGCCCGGATCTTGGAAGACCATGGCGATCTGGTTGCCCCAGATCTCGAGCTTTTCCTTCTTCGTCAGCGACAGTAGATCACGTCCTTGGAACGTGACTTCCCCTGATCGGCCCGAACGCGGTGGCATCAGGCCCATGATGGCCCGTGCCATGACGGACTTGCCGGAGCCGGATTCACCGACGATTCCCAGTGCTTGACTTCGGTCCAAGGTCAAGGAGACCCCGTCCACGGCACGCACGATTCCGCGTGGTGTGCCGATGTGGGCACGTAGGTTCCTCACTTCGAGGAGTGGCTGAGAGTTCATGGTGATCCGGCCCTTTGATCTGTAGTCGGCTACTGCGTCGAATTGCTTTCGGCTACTTCGCGATCCACATAGCGTCGGTGAGCGGCGAGCCCGAGCCGTACATGGTGACGCCCTGTACGTCCTTGCCCGTCACGGTCGACGGTGCTGCGCGGATGTACCAGAGTCCGACGGTGAGGTCGGCGAGGCGCTCCTGCACGGTCGTGTACGCGGCCTTGCGCTCGTCCTGCGACTGCGAGGTACGGCCGACATCGAGTGCGTCGCTCAGTTCCTGATCGTCGACACCGATGATGTTGCCAGGGGACTTGTTGTGGAAGGTCGACCACATGGAATCCGGATCCTGGATGATCGCGGAGGAGATCACCATGTCGAAGTCCTTGGTGCCCATCTTGGCGGTAGCGGCGGCGTAGTCGACCACGTCGACCTTGGCCTCGACGTTCTTGTAGGCGCTCAACTGTGCCTGCAGTGCCTCACCGGCGGTCTTGCTCTCTGCCGTCGGGTACGACGTGAAGGTGAACGAGACAGGCTTGCCTTCAGCGGCGAGCTCGTCGAAGAGCTTCTGCGCTTCGGCCTTGTTGTACTCGCCCAACTTGATGTCCGCGTAGAACGGGGAGGATTCCTGGAACAGGGTCTCCGGGACCTCGCCCTTGCCGCTGTAGACGACGGTGTTCATGGCGTCGAGGTCAACTGCGAGTGACACTGCACGACGGGCACGCTCGTCGTTGAAGGGGGCGCGTCGGAAGTTCATGGACAAGTACTGGCCGCCGCCCATCGGAACGATTTCGGTCGGGAAGCCCGCGGTCTCGGCGGTATCCAACGTCTGCCAGTTCGATTCGTTGATCAGATCAGCGCCACCGGTCGAGAGTGTGTTGTAACGCTGATTGGTGTCAGCGGCCACACGGATGGTGAGGGTATCCAGGTACGGGCGCGGTGCGTCGTAATACGTGGGGTTCTTTGCCAATTCGATGGAGTCCTGTCGCGCCCACTTGGTGAGCGTGAACGGTCCGGCACCGATGGGGTTCTCGTCGAATCCGGCCTGACCCTTCTGCAGTGCGGCCGGTGAGGCGATCCAGTTCATCGAGCTGGCGATGAGGGTCTGCGAGTAGTGCGGGGTAGGCGTAACCATCGTGACCGCGAGGTTGGCCGGATCGACGACGCTCAAGTTGGCGATCTGTGCGACGTAGCGAGCGGACGTCGAACCGAGAGCCGGGTCCTTGAGGCGCTCCCAGTTGAACTTGACCGCCTCGGCGTCGAGAGGTGTTCCGTCCGAGAACTTCAGGTTCGGGCGAAGTTTCAGGTTGAACGTGGCACCACCGTCGGCGGTCGAGAAGTCCTCGGCCATGGTGTACGTGACATCGAGGGTCTTGGTGTCGTTGATCATCAACGTGCCGTACAGCGAGTTGCCGAGGATGCCCTGGTGTGCCCAGGTGTTGGACAGCGTGGCCGGGTCGAGGGACCGCGGCTCGCCCGCCATGATCGCGCGGCCGGCACCGCCGGATACGGGATCGCCTGCAGCCGTGGTGCCCTCGTTGCTGCTGCCGGAATCGGAGCCGCAGGCGGTCAGCACGAATGCTGCGGTACACACCATCGCGACCGCTGTCAGTAAGCGTCTTTTTCGGATCATGGAAAGCCCTCTCAGGTGGAACGTGGAAATGAGTACGTCGTGTCGAGCGGGAAAACGGTCTTGGTCGTTCAGTCGTGCAGTCCTCGAGGTTCAGTCGTGCAGAGTGCGGTCGAACTTGTTGCGGAGGAAGTCACCTGCCTGATTGAGGGCGAACACCGTGAAGAAGATCGCCAACGAAGGAACGAAGACCAAGTATGGGTAGTCGGCAATGTAGTTCTTGCCGTCGCCGATCATTCCGCCCCAACTGGGCTGTGGCGGTGGGATTCCCAGGCCGAGGAAGCTCAGTGAGCCTTCGGCGACGATCAGGGCGGCCATGATGATCGGCAGGAACGCAGCCAGGGGAGCGAGGACGTTCGGCAGGATTTCCTTGAACAGGATTCGCCAGTGGCCGGCGCCCATGTTCCGTGCGGCCCGGACGAATTCCCTCGAGCTCCACGCCATTGTGTTGGCTCTGGCCAGACGGATGAATCCGGGGATGACGACCAAGGTCAGTCCGAGCAGCATGGTCGGAATGGAGGGTGTCAGGACGGACGCCAGCGCCAGCAGCAGGATCAACGGCGGGAATGCGAGCATCGCGTCGGCAAGGAGGGTGACGCCGGAATCGAGACGCCTACCGAAGTAGCCGCCGATCAGGCCGATGAAGGAGCCCAGCACAAATCCGATCAATCCGGCTACAGTGCCGACAAGGAGCGAGACACGGGCGCCGTAGATGATGCGGGAGAGCATCGATCGCCCGAGGGTGTCCGTCCCCAGCAGCAGATCGAGGGATTCGAACGACGGTGAAAGGCGCGGTGCGCCAACCGGAACGGAGTAGGAAGCAATGGGCAGGACATTTGCCAGCGCCGCTGCGAGAAGCACAGTGACGAGCCAACCGAAGGAGAGGTACACCAGAATGGATCGTGACTTCTTCGCCGGTGGCACCAGAGGTGCCGGCGGGTCCGACGGTTGCTCGTCCTGCGAGCCGGTCCGGTCTTCGACTACTGATCGCGTCATGCTCCGACAACCTTCCTGACCCGTGGGTCGATCAATCCGTAGCTGAGGTCGACCAGGGTGTTGATACCCACGTACACAATCGCGATGAAGACCACGATTCCCTGGACCATGATCACGTCGCGCGACGTGATGGACGAGGAGATGAGCTGTCCCAAACCGGGTAGACCGAAGAGTGTTTCGACGATGACGGTGCCACCGATGAGTCGACCGAGACTGATGCCGGCAACGGTGATCAGGGAGAACGACGACGGTCGGAGCGCGTGCCGGAACATCACGTACCACCCGGGCATTCCCTTCGCCCGAGCCGCTGCCACGTAGTCCTCGCGCAGGGTTCCGATCAGGTCGGTGCGCAGCAGACGGTGGAATGCGGCGATCTCGGTCAACGCGATTGCGATCGCGGGCAGCAGTGCGCTCTGGAGGTTTGCACCGAGGCCTTCGCTCATACGCGACCAGCCTGTCACCGGGAAGAGCTGGAATTTGATCGCGAAGTAGTAGATCAGGACCGGGCCGGCGATGAACGCGGGAACCGAGAGGCACACAGCCGAAACGACATTGATGCCGCGGTCGAGCTTGCTTCCTGGGCGCGACGCGGAGGCGACGGCCATCAGGACGGCAACAACCAGAGCAATGATCAGGCCCATAGCGGCCAACTGCAGAGTGACAGGGAGGCGCTCGACGATCGCCTCGCTGACTGACTGTCCGGTGAGCGGTGAGGTTCCGAAGTCTCCGCGGAATGCGTCACCGAGCCAATTGAAGTACTGAGTCCAGACGGGAACGTCGAGTCCCATCTTTGCTTCCATCGCCGCAACGGCCTCGGGGGTAGCGTTTTCACCCAGGATCACCTCGGCGGCAGACCCGGGCGCCAGGCTCAACAGCAGAACAGCTGCTGCCGCTACCAACAAGACGACCACCAAGCTGCGGCCTACACGCCTCGTAATTGTGAGAATCATCCAACTCGACTTTCATCATGCAAGCACGGCCAAAGTTCCTTGTATGCAGAGATTTTGGACTGTTACGAAGCTTGCGTGTGATTATGCGCACTCTTGGCGCACCTGGATTTGTTGTAATATATTCAATGATCGCTGCGAATAGCAAGAGAAACCTGGATCGAACTCCCGTTGGTGCATTTCGACGTTCGCTGATTTCCAGTTAATGATCTTGTAATTCAACAGGATTGAGGGTCTTCAAAGTAGCGCCCTCAGCGTGTCTGCCGAAATTGGGCGCGGCGATGTTGCTCATGTCGGCGAGCTGATGGCCCCGAGCGAATGCGTCAATTCTGTTGTTTTACAACGACTTTTGGCCTGGAATCTCCTGTCTCACTCGTACTTCACCGTGATCGACTCGGAGTCGGGTATTGCCTGGCAGGTCAGAACGTAGCCGTCCGACACCTCCTCGTCGGTCAGTGCGTCATTGATTCTCATCACGGCGCTTCCCGAGGTGACGTGTGCCATGCAGGTTGCGCAGTTTCCGGCTTCGCAGGAGAACGGCGGCGTAAGTCCAGCGCGCCGAGCACTTTCCAGCAGAGTCTCGTTGGGGTGTCGTGGTACCGAGGTCTTCTTTCGCCCGAGAACGATGGTCACTGTTCCGGTGACTTCGGTGGAAGTTGGTTCGGTAGCGGCAGATTCACCGGTGCTCACCGGTTCGGCCACAATCGGTTCGGCCACAATCGGTTCGGCCGCACTGCCGAATCGTTCGCTGAAGACGCGGCCCGGTCCGGGTAGGGCCGATTCGATCAGGTCCATGAAGGGTTCGGGGCCGCACAGGTAACTGTCGGCTCCCACGTGCTTGCCGACAAAGTCGAGTACTGCGGCCTTGTCGAGGAATCCGTTCTTGTCGTCGAGGTGGCGTGTGACGGTGAGTCGACCGGGGTAGCGGTCGACGAGTTCCGAGAGAACGCGCTCGAAGATCATCGAGTCGTGATCACGATCGGCGCACAGAAGGTGAACCTCGCGATCGGTGGTGGCGAGAGTGGTCTTGGCGAGCGACAGGATCGGGGTGATGCCGCTGCCGCCGCTGAACCCGAGCAACGGCGCCTCGGATTCGCGAAGGCGAAACGTGCCGGCCGGCCTGGTGACGACCACCTCGTCGCCTTCGGAGACATTGTCGTGTAGCCAGTTCGAGACCTTGCCTCCGGCGACACGTTTGACGGTGGTCATCAATTCGTTGTCGGTGTCCGGTGAGCTCGACATCGAGTACGAGCGGAACAGTTCGGTGCCGTCGACCTCGACGCGGAACGTGCAGAACTGCCCGGCGCTGTAGGTGAACGGACCGTCTGCCGGAGCGAGAACAAATGTGCGCGCGTCGGAGCTCTCTTTGACGATCCGGGTGACGGTCGCTCGTTGGAACAACGGTGGTCTCGCCATGGCTACCTCCTGCTGATATTGAGATTCTATAAGTTTGAGAATACTATTCTCTCAAACGAGATAGGATCTTCTCAATGAAGCATTTGTACACGCGAGACGGGGGATGCGCTAGCCCCCATCCCCCAGTGAGGAGCCAAGGATGAGCGGGCAGAGCGTCCTTGTGTTCGACGAACAGAAATACAGCCGAGACGAGCTGGAGGCGCTAGCCGACGCGCTTGCATCGCGGCTGGTTCGGGATGGTGTCACTGCTGGTCAACGCGTTGCTCTCATGTCGTCGAATCGTCCGGAGTTTGTCGTCGCGGTACTTGCGATCTGGCGCGCGGGCGCCGCTGTCGTGCTGATCAGTCCGGCGTGGAAGAGCGTCGAGGTTGCGCACGCACTGGCGACAACGAGCCCCGTGTATGCAATCGGAGACAATCCTGTGCTAGCGGAACTGATGCCGATGCTGAGCCTTGACGAGTCGGTCACGTGCAGCGCCGATACCGAAACGTTCGGCGAGCCCGATCCCGCGTCGGATGCCGTTCTCGTCTTCAGTTCGGGAACAACCGGCTTACCCAAGGCAGTCCGGCACACTCATGCGTCGTTTGCCGTTGCCGTCGAGCAGTGGCGAGACGTGCTGGAGCTGACGGAACGCGATCGCATGCAGATCGTGACTCCGCCTTCGCACATACTCGGGCTGCTCAACATCGTGACGGCACTCGAGTCCGGTGCATGGCTGCGGCTTCACCGCCGATTCGATCTCGATACGATGCTGCACCACATCGAGGTAGACCGGATTACCGTCGAAATGGCCGTGGCGCCCATCGCTCTGGCAATCGCCTCGCATCCGAAACTCGAATCGTACGATCTCTCGTCGCTGCGCTACATCATGTGGGGCGCAACGCCGGTGACACCCAGCGTTGCCGAGGAAGTCACGCGGCGAACAGGTGTCGGGTGGATGCCGGCGTACGGTGCCAGCGAGCTGCCCGTCATCGCGTGCAACCCCGTCGAGGGTGCACAACTCGACAGCGTGGGGCGTGCGGCACCGGGCGTGAGCCTTCGAATCGTGTCCACCGAAACCGGCGAGGTGCTCGGCACCGGCGAGACCGGAGAAATCCAGGCACTGTCGGCTTCGGTCATGGCTGGGTATCTTCCCGACGAGGAAACCGCCGGTGCGTTCGCCGGCGGTTGGTACCGCACCGGTGACGTCGGACATCTCGACGACGGCGGTTGGCTGCGAATCACCGACCGCCTCAAGGAAATGATCAAGGTTCGCGGCTTCCAGGTAGCCCCGGCCGAGATCGAAGCAGTCCTCCACGGACACCCCGACGTCGCGGATTGCGCGGTGTTCGGAATCCCCGACCCGAAAGACGGCGAAGCGATCGTCGCGGCTGTCGCGACAAGCGGCTCGATCGGGGAAGTGGAACTCATGGAACTCGTAGCCGGCCGGATGGCCGGCTACAAACGCCTGCGGCGAGTGGTGTTCGTGCCCGAAATTCCTCGCCTGCCCTCCGGCAAGGTGTTGCGCCGAGAACTCAAGGAGCGCTATGGACGTACGTCTGACTAATGAACAGCGGCAGCTGCGTGACGCTGCCGCAAAACTGGCCGACGATTTGGGACCGGGTTCGGTCCTCGATTTGGAGGACGGCTCTCGCATCGCTCGTCTGGAGAAGGCGGTGGCCACAACCGGCTGGCGTTCACTCCGCTCGGACGGAGCGTCTGGCGTCGAAGTTGCTATCGTCGCAGAGGAATTCGGCCGCGGACTGGTCGACGTTCCATTTCTCGGACCGGTGCTTGCCGACGATCTACGTCGTCATGTCGCCGATGATCAGCTCACGTGGGCAATAGCTGTCGGTGACGAGGCGGTCGACGCGACCGGTCTCGACCACGCTCTCGTCTTGCGTGAGAACAAGGCATTTGCCGGCCGCGTCGGACCGGTAGCTGCAGGCGCCGATCTGACCAGAGGTTTTGCCGAGTTGCTCGATCCGACGGATTCCCTCGGGGAGATATCGACGGACGACGTGACGCGGTGGGAGGCACTTGCGCTCGTCGCTACCTGTGCCGATCTGGTCGGCACGGCGCGGGGTGCTCACCATGTTGCGACCGAGTACGCCAAGGTCCGTGAGCAGTACGGCACGGCGATCGGGTCGTACCAGGCTGTTGCACATCTGCTGGCCGAAGGCCTCGCGCTGATCGAAGGATCGGTGAGTGTGCTCCGGTACGCGGCGTGGGCCGTGGACGAGCTGCCGCCGACCGAGGCGATCGCAGCGGCGCGGATCGCAAAGATCTACTGCGCGCGGGCAACTCGAACCGTGTGTGAAACCGCAGTGCAGGTGCACGGCGGAATCGGCAACACGTGGGAGTGCCTCGTGCATGTGTACCTGCGGCGGGCATTGACGTCCACCGAACTGTTTCCCGTAAGGCTGGAGGAGATCGACCTTGGACTTTCGTGATTCGCCGGAAGAAGCCACTTTCCGAGACCGACTGCGGTCATGGGCAGCTGAGCGGGCAAAGACATTCCCGAGCTCGGGAGACGAGTACTGGGCACGGCAGGGCGAGTGGCATCAGGCGCTCTACAGCGGCGGATTCTTCGGCGCATCGTGGCCCAAAGAATATGGCGGACAGGAACTGCCGCCCGTCTACGACGTCATCGTCGACGAGGAACTGGCCATAGCGGGTGCTCCGCCTCGGCCCAGCCTCGGATACCTGGTACACGGACTCGGCCGGCACGGCAGTGAGGATCTTCGGAGTCGTTTCCTTCCCGGAATGATCAACGGCACCGAACGCTGGTGCCAGGGATTCAGTGAGCCAGGTGCCGGTTCGGACCTTGCCTCGCTCACGACCACTGCCGTCCGTGAGGGCGACGAGTACGTCATACACGGCCACAAGATCTGGACAAGCTACAGCGATGTCGCCGACTGGTGCCTGCTCTTGGCGCGGACGGAACCCGATGCAAAGCGTCACCGCGGACTGACCGCATTCATCGTCTCGATGGACCAGTCCGGTATCGAGCAGCGTCCGCTCAAGATGATGAACGGTGTCACCAAGGAGTTCGGCCAGGTGCTCTTCGACGGTGCTCGTGTGCCGGTCGATCAGATGGTCGGTGCTCCCGGTGAAGGCTGGGCGTTGGCCATGACGGTTGTCGGGCACGAACGTGAACCCTCCACGCTGGGCTATGCGGCGCGCTACGGCAAACTGGTCCGCCAGCTCGCAGCCAGGAGCGACGGACCGCCGTCGACGGAATTAGCTTGGGCTGCAGTGGAAACGGAGATGTTGCGGCTACACGTGCGTCGCCGGTTGTCCGAGCAGTTGGACGGACTCTCCCACGGTTCTGAGGGCTCGCTCGACAAGCTCCTGATGACCTGGGTGGATCAGGCCGTCGGGCACGCAGCGTTGACGGAGGCGGGTAGCCGCGACACCGAGATGCTCGGTTCGTACCTGTACAGCCGCGCCCAGAGCGTCATGGGTGGGACATCACAAATTCAGAAGAACATCATTGCCTCGCGCATTCTCGGATTGGGAGTTTGACATGTACGACATGCCCGAAGAGATTGACGTCCGCGCAGAAGGCTCGCTGCGGATCATCACTCTCAATCGACCGGACGCGCTCAACGCCGTCAACGACAGTCTGCATACCGGCTTGGCGGAGTTGTGGCCACGGCTCAGCGCGGATCGTGACGCCCGTGCCGCAGTACTCACCGGCAACGGTAAGGCTTTCTCGGCGGGTGGCGATTTTGCCTACCTCGCAGAGTTGGCCGAAGACTCCGAAATGCGGGCTCGCACAATCGCGCACGGTCGTGATCTGGTGCTCGGAATGGCTCGGTGCCGGGTTCCGGTGATCGCGGCTGTCAACGGCCCGGCCGTCGGCCTGGGATGCAGCCTCGTTGCACTGAGCGACATCGTCTACATCGCAGAATCCGCCTACCTGGCCGACCCGCACGTACAGGTCGGACTGGTTGCCGCCGACGGTGGACCGCTGACGTGGCCGCTGCAGATCAGTCTGCTGCTGGCAAAGGAATACGCATTGACCGGGACGCGCATCGGAGCGGAGAAGGCCTGCACGCTCGGCCTGGCCAACCATGTGTCGCTCGATCCACTTGCCGACGCCATCGAATGCGCGAAAAAGATTGCCTCGCAGCCGCGCCAGGCCGTCGAGAGCACCAAGCGACTGCTGAACATGCACCTCGAGCGGGCGATTCTCGCGACACTCGACTTTGCGACGACGGCCGAAGAGCTGACATTCCAGAGCGAGGATTTCCGGGACAACATCGCGAAGCTCACCGCCGTCAAGAGCTGAATCGGAGAAAGTGGAAGAGGCTGGGCACCAGGGGATCTGTGCCCAGCCTTTTCTTTCACGTCACAGGCACTTGGAGACGATCTCTTCGGCGAACTTCTCGATCGGCGCTCGGTACTGCTCCGCGCTTCCCTTCAGGTGCGAGTGGTCTCCGCTGTGCTGGAGGTCCCAGTTGGCCCACGGTGAGCACATGACGCCGGTGATCCCGATGTCTTCTGCCCGCTTGTACAGGTCAGGTGTCCGCTCGTCGAACAATCCGAGAATGATCTCGAAAGGCTCGTTTTCGCGTCCGTATTCGCGGCGGTAGCCCTTGATTCGGTCGATCCACACTGTGGCTTCTTCGAGCGTGTACGCGGTCCCGACCCAGCCGTCGCAGTAACGTGCTGCGCGTTTGAGGGCGGCAGCGGATTCGCCGCCGCAGAGGATCGGGACATGGGCAGGCGGGTGCGGTTCGATCATCATTTCCGGGATGTCGTAGTACTCGCCTTTCCACGACACCCAGCCGCCCTTCCAGAGGGCCCGCAGTGCCTGGATCATTTCGTTGAGTCGTGGTCCACGGTTGTCGAAGTCCTGGCCGAGTAGTTCGAATTCCTCACGCATCCAGCCGGCTGAGAGTCCGATGGACACGCGTCCGTTGGACAGTGCACCCGCGGTGCCCACCTGTTTGGCGACCTCGAGGATGGGGCGCGCGGGAGCGATGTAGACGTTGTTGCCGAAATGCAGGTTCTCCGTCACCGCGGCCATTGCGCCGATGAGAACCCAGGCATCGGGCCACTCGGTGTCGGGTTGCCAGTACGGCACGCCGCTTTCCGTTGCCGGATAACGTGTTTTGAGTTCACGCGGGAAGATGAGGTGGTCCGATACGAGGACGCCGTGGTAGCCGTTTTCGTCGAGCATCTTTGCGACGGAGGGCATCTCGGCGGTGTTCATGAAGGCTGTGCCGGTCCAGAATTTCATGCTTCTGCCCTACGCTGGCCGCTGGTTGTCGAATGTATGGAAGTCATGCGGACACAGTATGGGACTGGCATTCAAGTTGTCGGATAACCAGAATCTTTGATTGTTATTGCAGAACAAAGGTTTTCATAGTGTTTCGCGAACGGTCGGGGGCGTCGCACTGGCGTCGACGCCCCCTGGCGTCGCGGTCCGGCAATTTACTTCGGGGGGAACCGCAGTGCGCCGTCGAGGCGGATGACCTCGCCGTTGAGGTAGTCGTTCTCCACGATCGAGGAGACCAGCGTGGCGTACTCCGGCGAGCGGCCCATGCGCTGGGGATGCGGAACCTGCGGTCCCCAGTACGCCTCGAGCTGATCGCCGGCCTTTCCGTATGCGGGCGTCAGGAAAGTGCCGGGAGCGATCGTCACGACGCGGATGCCGAGCGGCGAGAGGTCGCGTGCGGCAACAAGAGTCATGCCGACAACGCCGCCCTTGGCTGCGGAGTATGGCAGCTGGCCGATCTGGCCTTCGTACGCGGCGATGGACGCCGTGTTGATGATGACGCCGCGCCCACTCTCGAGAGCCTCCTGACGACCCATCGCTGCTGCCGACAGGCGCATCACGTTGAACACCGAGATCAAGTACGAATTGATCGTGGTCGTGAACGCCTCGAGGCTCATGGCGCTGCCGTCCTTGCCGACCAGGCGGCCGCCACCGGCGGGGCCGCCGTGGCAGTCGACCGAGATGCGCAGCGGACCCAGTGATTCGGCTTCGGCGATTGCGGCAAGAACGCTGTCTTCGTCGCCGGCATCGGTGCGGACGTATCGAACGCCGAGTTCGCGTTCGAGTTCCTTGCCCTTGTCGTCGGCAACGTCGGCCACGACGACCTTGGCTCCCTCCGAGTGGAGACGGCGAACCGTAGCCTCGCCGAGCCCTCCGGTGCCACCGACGACGATGGCGGAACAACCGTTGATCTGCATTTTGATTTCCCTTCTTGCAAGTATTGATCTCTGTTGAGAGAATAATGTTCTCATGAACATCACCATGATTGCAGAAATGGCCGCATCGAGTTGCGATCGGGCCGTAGTGACCGTCGAAAATCGGTCATTGACCGCCGCGCAACTCCTTGCCCTTGCCCGCCGCGCCGCCGACCGATTCCGGCAATACCCTGCCGTGCTCTACCTCGGCACCAACCACCTCGCGTACCCCGTCGCGCTGTTCGGCGCCGCGATGGCCGGGGTTCCGTTCGTGCCACTCAACTACCGATTGGGCGATCAGCAGTTGACTGCCCTGATCGACCGCCACCCCGGTGCACTGGTGCTGCGTCTCGACGATCTCGACGAACTGATCGACATCGAAGCGATACAGCAGGATTCGGCCGAATCCGAAGCTCCGGCTCCATCCGATGCTCCGGCTCCACAGTGGGACGGGGACAGCATCGCCGCAATCATCTACACCAGCGGAACCACCGCTGATCCCAAGCCCGCGATACTTCGGCATCGGCATCTACTCGCCTACGTGCTCAACACCATGGAGTTCTCGTCGGCCGACGAGAGCGACGCGTCGTTGGTCTCTGTTCCGCCCTACCACATCGCAGGTCTGACGAACCTGCTCTCGAACCTCTACACCGGGCGTCGGATCGTCTATCTGGCCGCTTTCGACGCCAACGTGTGGCTCGACACCGTCCGGAGCCAAAGCGTCACTCACGCAATGCTCGTTCCCACGATGCTGGCGCGTGTTGTCGCCGAATTGGGGGAGAACGATGCAAATACTCCCTCGCTGGCAAGTTTGGCGTACGGCGGATCGAGAACACCCCGGCCGGTACTCGAGCACGCGCTGCGAAGCTTCCCGGATACCGGATTCGTCAATGCCTACGGACTCACGGAGACAGCGTCGTCGGTGGCAGTTCTCGGCCCCGACGATCACCGGATTGCGTTTGCCTCTACCGATCCGGCAGTGCGTGATCGTCTCGGATCGGTCGGAAAAACGCTGCCGGGCATCGAAATCGAGGTGCGCAGCGAGGACGGTGATCCGGTCGGTGCCGGGGTTACCGGCCTGGTGTTCGTTC
Source organism: Rhodococcus sp. ACPA4 (assembly GCF_002300185.1). Lineage (NCBI taxonomy): Bacteria > Bacillati > Actinomycetota > Actinomycetes > Mycobacteriales > Nocardiaceae > Rhodococcus > Rhodococcus sp. ACPA4. The sequence continues at coordinate 3,400,816 of NZ_NSDY01000001.1, read as the reverse complement.
GAGGCGAGCAGATTTCCGGTGAGTACGGAACTCGGAGCGTCCTCGACGAGAACGGCTGGTTCGCCACGCGTGATCTCGGCCGACTCGACTCCGACGGTTTCCTGTTCATCGAGGGGCGCGCGGACGACACCATCATCCGAGGGGGTGAGAACATCGCCCCCGCAGAAATCGAGGACGTGCTTCTTGCGCATCCCGCCATCATCGAGGCTGCTGTGATCGGCGTTCCGGATCCTGAATGGGGACAGCGGATAGTTGCTGTTCTCGTCGGTGAGGTCGATCAGGCAGAGATCAAGGCGTGGGTCAAGGAACGACTGCGTTCGTCCAAGACTCCCGACATCGTCGTGTTCCGACACGAACTCCCGAAGACCGAAACCGGAAAACTACTGCGCCGCGTTCTGCTGGCCGAATTGGAGAACACCCATGCCTGAAGCAATTATCGTCTCCGCTCTGCGAACCCCCATCGGTACCGCGGGTAAGGGAACGTTGCGAGACACCACCGCTCACGACCTCGCGCACCATGTCGTCGCGGCGGCAGCAGAAACTCTCGACGCGAGTCAGATCGACGACGTCATGCTCGCCGAGGGACTGTACGGCGGCGGCGTGATCGCCCGCCACGCGGCAATTACCGCGGGCCTGACTACGGTGCCAGGCCTGGCACTGAACCGGCACTGTGCGGCTAGCCTGGGCGCCGTGCAGGCCGCTGCAGGGTCCATCCGTTCCGGGATGGACAAGCTGATCATCGCCGGTGGCGTCAACTCCTCGTCGACCAGCCCGCGGTCGTTGTTCCGCGTCGACGGCGAATTTGTGCCGTGGATGTCCCCGACGCACCCGGATCGCCCCGATGCGCCGAACAAGGACATGTCGATCACGGTGGGCTGGAATGCCGCGGTGAAGGCCGGAGTCTCGCGCGAGGACATGGACGCGTGGGCTCTGCTCTCGCACCAGAAGGCAGTGAGCGCCATTGACGAGGGGCGGTTCAAAGAAGAGATCGTGCCCATCAGCACACCGCACGGACTCTTCTCCGTCGACGAGCATCCGCGCCGTGAGACGAGCCTGGAGAAGCTCGGCTCGCTCAAGGTGCTGCACCCCGAGATCGAAGGCTTCAGCATCACCGCCGGAAATGCGAGCGGCGCCAACGATGCTGCTGCGGTTCTCACCATCGCCAGCAGCGATCTGGGGATGCCTGGACTGGGAACGGTAAAGTCGTGGGCATCCGTCGCGGTCGATCCCGCATTCACGGGTCTGGCTCCTGTCGAGGCAATTCCGAAGGCGTTGGCACGCGCGGGAATGTCGCTGGCCGACGTGGATCTGTTCGAGATCAACGAGGCGTTCGCAGCTATGTGCGTGGCGACGATCAAGATGCTCGGAATCGATGCCGATCGTGTAAATGTCAGCGGCAGTGGATGTTCTCTCGGGCATCCCGTGGCAGCCACCGGTGCGCGCATGCTGGTGACCCTGGTGCACGAGCTGCGACGCCGCGGCGGTGGAATCGGTGTGGCAGCTATGTGCGCCGGTGGCGGTATGGGTTCGGCGGTTGTCATCGAGGTTCCGGCTCCGTGATGTCGACTCCGGATATCGACTGGCACCGAGAGGTATTCGAGTAATCGATGACGGTCATTACTGTTGCAACGATCGAGGATCTTGTCACCGCGGCGCGCTCAGGTTCACTGCGCGCCGCGGGTCGGCTGTTGAGTCTGGTCGAGAGTAGTCGGAGAGAAGAAGTTCTCGACATCGTCGGCTCACGACCGGTGCGGGTGGTCGGAGTGACCGGTCCGCCGGGCGCAGGCAAGTCGACCACCATCGCAGTCCTCGTGCGGGCCTACCGTCAGCGCGGACTGCGGGTTGCCGTTCTTGCGGTCGATCCTTCCTCGCCGTACAGCGGCGGGGCATTGTTGGGCGATCGAATCAGGATGGCAGAGCACATCGACGACGCCGACGTCCTCATCCGCTCGGTGGCCACTCGCGGTCACCTGGGCGGTCTGGCCGTTGCCGTACCCGCAGCGATCCGCCTCCTCGCGGCGCTCGACTACGATCTGATTCTGCTCGAATCGGTGGGCGTCGGGCAGTCCGAAATCGAGATCTCGGCCATCGCCGATCCCGCAGTGGTCGTTCTCAATCCCGGTGCGGGGGATGCAGTTCAAGCGGCCAAGGCCGGACTGCTCGAGGTTGCCGACATCCTGGTAGTGAACAAAGCGGATCGAGAGGGCGCGGATCAGACCGTCCGGGACTTGCGCGCCGAGGCCGGCGTCCCCATTCTCAAGCTGATTGCGTCCAAAGGTGTTGGTGCGGAAGAACTGGCTGATGCCATCGACGCTCACCAGCGTGCAGACACCCTTGCCCGGCGAACGGCTCGGGCAAGGGTGCAGATTCTGTCGTTGGCGCAATCGAGGTTGCGTGCCCACGCAGACCTCGACGAACTTGCCGCTGCCGTCGCAGCGGGCCGCAGCGATGCGTACACCGCTGCGGCGCGACTGCTCGGAACGTAGGAAAGCCAGCTAGCTCAGATGCGCGACAATCTGCGGAAGATCGTGTGTCGTACGAATTCCCGGAGCTGCATCACAGACAGAAGGAATGGCGTTGACTGCCCGGTTTGCCGTGTAGGCCGGGGCGGTCTCGCTCATCCTCTCCAAGGGGATGGGGAAACGAAGATCGATGTCGAGTGGCGCATCGCCGTCGACGTCGATGTGCCAGCCGGTGTCACGAATCTTCCAATCCACGTCGAGTTCGCTCGAGCAGTACCACGTTGCGCAGAAGCTCAGCAGTTCTCGGCCGGCATGTTTGCCGCTCACGGTGATCCGTTGAGCGGCAACGGTGCCCGCCTCCAGGGTTCCCGCTGCGATCTGGACTGTAGTTCGGGTGGTGGCCAGCTCGCCGTGGGCGTCGACGGAGTCCAGTGGCATACCGATCGACTCGGCGACCAGCTGGAGAGACGGACCGAAGTTCGACTTCACGTGTGCGATTCGGTTCTCGTCGAAATCGGTCGGGGTGAGCCCGAATCCCATGACATCGAAGAGTATCCCGGGTGAATTACGTTGGGAGAGATCGGCGAATTCACTGATCGCGAGGTGGTTCAGGCGACGTTGAATCGAGCTCAACACCAGGGGGAGTGCCTCGGTCACGAATCCAGGACTGCTGCCGGTGCTGTGGATCGACGTTCCTCCGGTTCGGCACGCGGCTTCGATCCGCTCGCGCAGTGCTGGGTCCATGCCGGCAGGGTAGTGAAATTCTCCACGAGTGGTGACGATGTTCGAGCCGGCCGCGAGAATGCGGCATACTTCGTCGGCGTCGAACTGGCGTGGCATGTACAGCACACAATCCGCGGCCAGTCCGATGACGTCGTCGATGCTGTTGGTGGCCACCACCCCGGCGTCGTCGATACCGCACAGTTCACCGGCGTCTCGACCGGCCTTGTCAGCCGAATGCACGTATACCCCGGCCAATTCCAGATTTGAATGTTCGATGACGCCGCGCAACGAGCGGGTGCCGATGTTGCCGGTCGCCCACTGAACCACCCGGTAGGGTCTCACGGCAGAGATTCTCTGAACAGAGCTGTCGGACAGTGTATTTGAACTCATGTCACACCTAACTGATCGGTCGGTGCTACCGAGAATCGGTTGTCACGGTAGGCGGAGCAGGGCTTCCTGTGCATACGAGGCAACGAGGTTGCCGTCCTCGGAGTACACGTCGCCGCGGCCGAAGCAGCGCCCGTGAGCAGTCACGGGGCTGTCCTGACGCAGCAATAGCCACGAGTCGGTCGTGAAGGGTCGGTGAAACCACAGATTGTGTGAGGTGACTGCGGACGTGAAGGTGGTTCCGTTGCCGAGTTGGCTCAATCCGTCGACCGGGCGTAGGGCGGTGCCGATCAGCGTGAGGTCGGTGGCGTAGGTGGCGATGGCGGGCGCGAGGTTCTGGCTGACCGGTGGGGTGCGCATCCACATTTCGAACTCGGGCGCGCCGGTGTCGGTGGAGTTGAGGTCGACGTCGGTGCGTATTTCCCACGGGATCAGGTCGACGTCGGTCCGGAACTCTTCGCCGAGTGGCGACGCAATTGTGTTCTCTGACTGACGATCCGGGCCGTCCTCGGGAGCATGCATGGAGATCAGGGACGTGGCGATGACGCCTTTGGATTGGCGCGCAATGATGGTCAATGTTGCGAAGGAACGGCCTTCGTGTTGACGCGTCACTTCATAGCGGACGGTTTCGTCGGCGCTGCCTTCCCTGGCAAACAGGGAATGAAGCGACTTGATGCTCTTGTTCGGACAGGTCAATTCGGCCGCGCGGACGAACTGACCGAGAATTTGCCCGCCGAAAAGTCGGTGGTACGTCAAATGCAGGTTGGGACCCTCGAAAACGAGGGTTGTCGCATTCTCGTCGGTATCAGTTCGTCCGGTCTGCGGTTGCAGGTCGAGGCAGGCGAGGAGGTCGTTCCATAACTCGGACATCGGCCGAGTGTATATAAAATTTCCTCAATTGAGAATGAAGTTCTCAATCCTGTTTTTCAGCCCTTGTGTGCGAACCCCTGTGAACAGAAGGCCCAGACCTCGTCGGAGGAAATGGGATGGACGGTCGCGTCGTCCGGGGCGCCGCTGGACTGCGCAATGAACATCACCGTCTGCATGGTCATGGCGGCAATTCGGCGGGGGTTGACGCCCTCGCGCAACTGTCCTGCTTCGCTCACCTTCTCCATTAGTTCGACAAAGAACGCGAGAAGCGAGGAGTGGGCAACCTTGACCTCGGCCGGATGCGACAGCAGCAACTGGGGGGCGAAATCGGTGAACAGTGGACGCTGAGCAGCCGGGTCGGGACGACAGAACTCGAAAAGAAGCTCGACTGCGATCTTGAGTTGGTCCATCGGTTCGGATGTGCCGGCGGTCGCTGCACGGATCTGTTCGGCGCTACGGCTCAGGGCGTCTTCGAACAATGCCAACAGTAGTTCGTGCTTACCGTCGAATTGGAGGTAGAAGCTACGCAAGGACAGTTTGGACCGGTCGACCACCTCTTGCACGGTGAAGTCGGTGGTGCCTTTTTCGGTGATGATCGACTGTGCCGCATCGAGAAATCGCTGCACGCGTTGCTCTGCGCGAAGCTTTGCGGTCTTGATGGAACGCTCGACCGACCGTTGCTTCCATGCCGGCTCTTCGCTGGGCGTGGTCACCACTGCACCAGCCCCCTTCCGATTGTCAAAAACATGTTTGCACTGTACCGGAGATGTCTGTGTCACAGTGGAACGACCAAGTGTTATTTACATTTTCGAGACTATTACTATCGCTGAGCGAGAATGCTATTCTCAAACAATAATGCACCGCAGCTCCGACAGGGAGGCAGTTCGGGATGCTCTTCGAGTTCGACTCCGATCAGCGACTATGGCAAAACACCGTGCGCGAAGTGACGGCAAAGGAATGCCCGTCGTCGCTGATCCGGGACGTCGTCGACAACGACGCCAACCCGATACAAATTTGGAAAACTTACGTTTCGCTCGGTTGGACCGAGTTGACCGATCCTGATACCGCAGTTGAATTGGCAATCGTCTTGGAAGAGTTGGGCCGAGCGACGGATCCCACTCCCTACCTGGCGACAATGACACAATTTGCTCCACTTTCGAGTGAGCCGATCGATCCTGAGCAGCCGGGAACGGCAGTATTCGAGGGCGTCAGTGCCAGCCGTGACGGAAACGGGTGGCGTCTGGACGGCACGGCGCACCGCGTACTCGACGGTGATCGCGCCGAGAAGTTGGCCGTCGTCACGTCGGCGGGAGTCTTTGTTGTTCCGGCCGCGGACGTCACAGCGACGCGCAGTCCGATTTTCGATCCAGTGCTTCACGTTGCGGAAGTGTCGTTCGACGGCGTGCGGGTCGGCGTCGACCAGCGCAGTAGCGCAGATCCGGCACGGGCCATGGACCTCGCGCTCACCGGAATGGCGCTCACGACAGTCGGAGCGTGTCAGCGCGTCCTTGATCTTGCACTCGACCATGTGCGGAACCGCAAGCAGTTCGGTTCCCTCATCGGATCGTTCCAGGCTGTCCAGCACAAAGCTGCCGACATGCACCTTGCAATCGAGCGTGCCCGCGCCCTCGCGTACTACGCAGCGCTGACGATTGCCGAGAACGACCCGAGGCGGCGGCTGGCCGCGTCCATGGCCAAGGCTGCAGCCGGGGAGTGCCAATCGTTGGTGTTCCGCAACGGAATGCAGCTGTTCGGAGCGATGAGCTTCACCTGGGAAAACGACCTACAGTTTGCGCTCAAGCGTGCCAAAGCCGGTGAGCTACTGCTCGGCGGTGCGGCACAGCATCGGGCGCTGATCGCCGAGGAGTACCGTGCAACTCAACTTTGACGCCGACGTCGAGGAATTCCGGGCAGAGTTCCGCGCTTTCCTGGACGAGAATCTTCCCAGCGAGGCGCAGGCCGCGGAGCGCGCCGGATCCAGCGCGGATATACCGCAGTGGGCGCGCGAATGGCAGCGTCTGCAGTTCGACAACGGTTGGCTGTTACCGGGCAACCCGCCGGAATTCGGTGGGCGCAATGCTGGGATCCTCGAGCAGTACGTGCATCTGGAGGAACTGTCGAAGCGGCGGATCTATCACAGCTTCAATCCGCAAGGACTGGGCATCATCGCCGCGTCGTTGCTCTCGTTCGGAACCGAGGAGCAGAAAAAGCAGTGGGCCGCACCGATTTTGCGTGCTGAGATCACCGCTGCACTCGGCATGAGCGAGCCAGGCGCAGGTTCGGATCTTGCGTCGCTGCGCACCCGTGCCGATCGTGACGGTGACCATTTTGTGGTCAACGGTCAGAAGGTCTGGACATCCGGCGCGCATGACGCCGACGTGATCCTGACCTTCGTCCGCACCGATCCCGACGCCCCCAAGCATCAGGGCATCAGTGTGCTGATGATCCCCACCGACTCACCAGGCTTGGTTCGCCGGCCCTTTGCATCCATCTGCGCAGATGATGATCTCGATTTCAACGAAGTGTTTTTCACCGATGTGAAAGTTCCGGCAGAGAACCTGATCGGTGAACTGAACAAGGGGTGGTCAGTGGCAACCGGTTCGCTCGGACACGAGCGAAACTTGTTGTGGCTCAGCTTTGCCGATCGCCTGCAAGATCTGATGGCGGACTTCCATCCGGCGACGGACATCGACCGGGATCACTACGCGACGCTCGTGATGGACCATCAGGCGCTGCGTCTGCTCGGTTCGGCAGCGTTGGCGCGCGCTGCTCGCGGTGAACAGGACGTGGCCGCCCTGTCGATACTCAAACTGCTCGGTTCCGAAGCGGTACAACGCTCTTCGGAAGAGGCCTTGATCGCCGCCGGACCTGAAGGTTTGGTTCATCCGGCTTTGACGTCGGCGTACAACCCGATGGACAACGAGGCCTTCAGTTCGAGTTGGTTCGAACGTTATGCACGAAGCTTCGCCGGCACGATCGCCGGTGGAACCTCCGAAATCCAGCGCACTATCGTCGCCGAGCGCGTGCTCGGCCTTCCCCGAAGCTGAGGAGCCTGACATGTACATTCTCTACGAGGTGGCCGACAAGATCGCGACCATCACCCTCAACCGTCCCGAAGTTGCGAACGTCCAGAACATGCAGTTGCTCGACGAACTCGACGCAGCCTGGACCCGTGCGGCCGAGGACGACGACGTCGCGGTGATCGTAGTTCGCGCCGAAGGCAAGCACTTCTCGGCCGGTCACGACCTCAATGATCGTTGGCCCTCGCCCAAGGAAATCACCTTGGAATGGATCTACCGCGCCGAAAGCCGTCGATACCTGGAATACACGTTGCGCTGGCGCAACACTCCCAAGCCGTCGATCGCAGCGGTTCAGGGGCGCATCATCGCGGGTGGCTTGATGCTGTGCTGGCCGTGCGACCTCATCATTGCTTCCGAGGACGCATTGTTCTCCGATCCGGTTGCGCTGATGGGCATCGGCGGCGTCGAATACCACGGTCACACTTGGGAACTCGGCGCCCGTAAGGCAAAGGAAATCCTCTTCACCGGTCGTCCGGTGACGGCCGAAGAGGCTGAGAAGACCGGCATGGTCAACAAGGTTGTGCCGCGCGATCAGCTCGATGCCGAGGCGCGCGCCATGGCCTTGCAGATTGCCGAGATGCCGTCATTCGGCCTCCGTCAGGCCAAGCGCGCAGTCAACCAGACACTCGACGTGCAGGGCTTCTATGCTGCCGTGCAGTCCGTGTTCGACATCCACCAGACCGGTCACGGCAATGCCCTCAGCGTTTCGGGCTACCCGATCCTGGTGAAGTTGGACGAGATGAAGGAAAAGATCAAGTAGGGCCTTCGGCCCTATGCGCCTTTCTGGTAGTTCGCGCTACCGGAAAGGCGCACAGGGTTATTCCCACCTTGCGGGGGCAGGCTTCTCCAACGTCAGCGGACGTTCGTATGACAAATCCTCGCGGTCGCGGGTGCCGACGAGGTAGCCCTTTTCTGTGAAGAAGGGCGATTGCAGCACCCGTGCGTCGGCGATGAACATTGCCTCGACGGTTGATCTGCGAACTGCAATGCGCCACTGACCCTCTCGCCGTTCCAGGCGATCGAGATAGCGTCCACTGATGAATTGCGCGCTCTTGCCGTCATTGCCGACGAGGACAACGATGACGTAGCTTTCGGCATGTGCGACCTCGCCGTCGATGTCGCACGAGTGCGTGGTGATGTTGTGCGTGTGTACCTGCGAGGTTTCGGCGTGGGCAGTGTTCGCCCATTCACCGTATTCGGGACCCGTATTGGTTGCGAACCCATGTTCGTCGACGCCGTTGTCGTGGTACGCGGCGGTGATGAGATCGATGTCGTGTCGATCGCATCCGCGGGCGTGCCGGCTGATGCAGTCCAGGATCGCGGTGCGATCCATGAGATAGCGAACATCTTTCTGTAGTGTCTCGAGCTGCTGGGTCTCGGTGGAGTTGTCGAGGGTCATCCTCTGCTCATTTCAGCTGATGTGATGTCGGTGGGAAGTCTGCCGCGATAGACGTATTGGACTATACAGTTGTATAGTCCAATCGTGGCGTGATTCGGCCGGGGGTCGTCTTTCTCCGTCGAGGCCAACCCAATTCTCTGGCAGCGTGATTCGCGCCAGACGGTGGCCGGGATCAGCCACTCCAACATTGGAGGAATCATGCGAATCGGATTGACCGGCGGCGCTTCGTCCACCGACAAAATTGTCCAGCAAGCACAACGAGCAGAGGCAGACGGTTTTACCTCACTCTGGTACGCCAGCACGGTAGCCGGTGATCCGCTGACAGCCCTTGCGGTAGCCGGCCGGGCCACGACGTCGATCGAGCTCGGAACTGCTGTTCTGCAGACCTATCCGTGCCATCCGCTACTGCAGGCGAATCGCGTTGCTGCCGTAGCAGAGGCCATGGGACGCAAGGGATTCACATTGGGGCTCGGACCTTCGCACGAATCGCTGGTCCGGGACGTGTACGGCTTGTCCTACGACCGCCCAGGTCGCAATACCGAAGAATATGTACAGATCGTCACCGCACTGCTTCGCGGTGAAGACGTCGACTTCCGCGGCGCGGATTGGTCGACGCGCAGTGCCGGCCGGATGGCCAAGGTCGTCCACGACGTCCCGGTGCTGCTCTCCGCCATGTCGCCCCGCATGTTGCGGGTGGCAGGACAATACGCCGATGGCACGGTGTTATGGATGGCGTCGGGCAAGGTGATCGAGTCCCACATCGCTCCGGCGCTCCATACTGCTGCGGAATCTGCGGGTCGCCCAGCGCCTCGAATTGTCGCCGGGTTGCCCGTGGCGGTTCACGACGACGCCGACGAAGCTCGCGCCGCTGTTGCGGCAAATGCCACCGCGTATGCCGGAATGCCCAACTATCAACGGGTTCTCGACGCCGGCGGAGCAAGCAGCCCGGCGGATGTGGCGATTGTCGGCAACGCTCGATCGGTGCGCGCACAATTGCAGTCTCTGGTGGACGCCGGCGCGACCGATATCTGGGCTGCCGTCTTCCCCGTCGGTGCGGACCGGAAGGAATCCGTCCGCCGGACCACTGATCTTCTTGCCGAAATGGCAACTCCGGTAACAGGGTAACTGCCGGGAGGAACCGAATGAGGTACGACGTGGACACGGTGGCACAGCAGGATTCGGATGAGGTTGCCCGAGCTGTTGCGTCCGTGCGGCGGCTGACAGCGGCTGTAGCGGCCGCCCGCTCCGACATGCCGGGGCTCTCTGCCGTGGCCTCGCGGATACATGCTCTCGCTGACGATCTCGAGGCGCGCTCCTGCTCTGCCGCGGAGCGGGTGAATCAGATGAACACTATCGGCAGGATCGTCCGATACAGTCCGGTAGTCGGATCCGCCAATGTGCTTGCAGCTCCGCTCCACTTGCGTCACATCGGCGACGGTAACGAGGGGACAGTCACTTTTTCGGTCGCGCATCAGGGTTCCCTCGGAGTAGTGCATGAGGGTTTTGCTGCGATGGTCCTCGACGTTGCTCTCGCGGAAGCGAACATGGCAGCAGGAGTCCCCGCCATGACAGCAGGTTTGACGCTTCGCTACCACCACCCGATGCCGGTGTGCTGCGACCTGACGGTGCGGGCCTGGCATGTGTACGTAGACGGCCGAAAGTCGTGGTGCCGTGGAGAAATCTGGCGGGAACACGACCTGTGCGTGAGTGCAGAAGGGCTGTTCATCGTTCCGCGCGAAGGAGGGGCTCGTGGCCAGGATCGACAGGGCTGACGTGTTTAACCCGTCACCGATCGACGACGCGGCGGACGGACTGCGGCGATTGACTGACCTTCTCCTGAGGGTGGACGAGAACGATCCCTCTCTGGTGGCGGTAGCCGACGAACTCGACCGCATCGAAGCGGCGCTCGAGCAGAACGCTGGACCCGCGGAGTTCCGTGACCCTGTGAGTGGAAGAGGCAATGCCCTCGCACCGCCCCTGGATATGGAGAGATTGCCTGACGGCACTGTCCGGGCGACCGGCTCGCTCGGCCTGCCCTACCAAGGGCCGCAGGGACTTGTGCATGGTGGGATGTCTGCTCTGATGCTCGATCACGTACTCGCCCTGGCACACCCGGACGAATTCGCCCTGATCGAGGAACTGGTGGTGCGCTACCACCAGCCGCTCCCGCTCTTCGAAGACGTTGTGATCACCGGTTGTCAGATGACCGATGCGGACGAGAAGACCCGCGCTCGCGGTGAGATCACCGTGGACGGGTACCTGGCGGTGTCGGCGGAGGCGCTCTTCCGTGACGCGCCTCCGCCGACGACCTGACTTGTGTGAGCTCAGCTCAGTTGCGTCAGACGTGGAGCAAATCCCTGAGTTCGGATGGTTGCCCCCGCCTCACGGGTGAGTTCCCGTGCACTGCCGAGCAATCCGTCGAGAAGCATGGCCCGACGGACGTGACGGTGAAGGTCGTGTTCGGCAGTGAAACCGATCCCGCCGAGTACTTGCTGGCAGTGGCGGGCCGTTGTCAGAGCGGCTTTGCCGGCCGCGGCCTTCGCCAGCAGCGAGCCGAGGTCGTCGGTGGCGGTATTCAACGTTGCTTCCGCGCCCTCGATGGCGACCAGCGTCTCGGCAAGCCGATGACGAACAGCCTGGAACGATGCCACCGGCTTACCGAACTGCATGCGGTTCAAGGCATGGGTGCGGGCGAGATCGAGCATTGCGCGACTGGTACCCACCAACCACCATCCGAGTGCCCGGCGACCCGCCGCGAGCGGGACGGCATCACCGGCCTCCACGACGCGTAGCGGAACATCGGTGTCCAATGTTGTTCCGGGTCCCTCGCTCCGTTCCCACAGGACCCAGCGCCCACCGGAGTACGGCAGCGCGACGGTACCGCCCACGGGCAGACTCAGCGCGGTATCGGCCAACACCACGTCGTTGACCAGTGGTGCATGGGCGCCGGTCTCGCCGAGCAGGCGAAATACCAGAGGCACTGCTACATCGGGCATTTCGGTGAGCATCTCGGTCCAACCGAGTTCGGTCATGGCGGCATCGAGTTTGCTGCCGGACACACTGAGCATTGTCTTGCGGAGCGTTTCGGTGAGCAGATTCAGCTCGTCGTCGTGCATGCTCATTCCTTCCCCAGATCCAGCAGCCGCCGCGCGATGATGTTGCGCTGAATTTCAGCTGTACCGCCGTAGATGGTGGCTGCACGCGAGTACAGGAACTCCGACCGCCATGGCGTCTCGTCGAGTTCGATGGTGCCAGGCAACAAGTCGCGCACGGTATCGAACAACTGCTGCTCGGAGGTCGCCAGCAGAACCTTGTCGATCGATGTCTCCGGGCCGATCTTTGCGCCCTCCGCCAATCGGGTTTGTGTCGCGAGGGACCGGGCTCGCACGGTGTGCAGTGCCAGGTAGGCGGCGCCGAGTTCGGCGTCATCTGTTGCGTCTGTGTCGGATTCGGCGAGCAGCTGATCCAGACGGGAGAACAGGTACGCGATCCGATGCCAGAAGCACGTGGAACGCTCATGGGGCAGTAGATCCATCGCCACTCGCCAACCGTCGCCCGGCTTGCCGAGCATGCGGTCCGCCGGAACGACGACGTCGTCGAAGTAGACCTCGGCAAACTCGTCGACTCCGTGCATGGTGCGCAGCGGCCGGACGGTGATGCCTGGAGTGTCCATGTCGACGAAGAAGGCGGTAATTCCGTCGTGGCCCGGCCCGGTACGGGTGAGCAGGACACATCGCGCCGAATACTGAGCCAGCGACGTCCAGACTTTCTGACCGTTGACAACCCAGTTTTCCCCGTCTCGGACTGCCCGGGTGCTCAGCGACGCGAGATCGCTACCCGAACCGGGTTCGGAGAAGCCCTGGCACCATTGCTCACGTCCACTGAGAAGTCGCGGAACCATTTCCGCTGCCAACTCCGGCCGGGCGTACGAAATCATCGTGGGAGCAAGGACTTCGATCATCGAGTAGATGCCGGGCTCGGCGAGGTCGCGAGTGGCAACTTCCTCGCCGAGAACCGCACGCAGGACAGCGGGCCCACCGAGCCCGCCGACCTCCTCGGGCCAGCCGTACCGCATCCAACCCGCGTCGAACAGTGCACCTCGAACGCGGCCGAGCTGTTCTACCTGACCGTCGAGCGAATGATCGGATCCGGGGGAGAGATCGTTTTCGGCCAGCCAGGTCTGAACGGCCGACCGAAATTCGGGGACGTTCATGCCCCCGGACGATCGAAAGCGTGAGGAATACCCGAATCATGATCGCCGTTGCGGCGCAGGAACGTCATCGCGCGCGTCTGCAGCCGCCAACCGTCTTCGGTGCGCAGGTACGTATCGCTGTAGTAGCCGATCCGCATGTCGTGCGTTGCATGATCGACGAAGCACAGTGTCTGGCTTCCGGTTGCCGTGTCGGCACCGGTGAATTCGACGACGGGTGTCCCCGTCATGAACAGCCCCTGGGGAGCGGCCGCAACCAGAGCGGGAAACTCGTCGAGTGGGTACTTGTCGCCGAAAGCGCTGTACGTGCCGTCCGGAGTGAACACAGCGACAACACCGTCGACATCGCCCTTGGTCATGTTGACCGCATAGCGAGCGAGAAGTTGCGAGATCTCCATGATCTCGTCAGTTGTTGACATAAATCTTTCCGCCCTTCATGACGAAGCCGACTCGCTGGGTAACCGTGATGTCCTCCAACGGATCTCCGGGTACCGCAATGATGTCGGCGAGTAGACCTTCGGCCAGACGGCCACGGTCGGTGACGTTGATGAGATCTGCGGCGACGGTGGTGGCCGCCCGCAACACCGCGATATTGCTCATGCCGCGAGAGACGAGGGCAACCAGTTCGTCTGCATTCTTTCCGTGCGGGATTGCCGGCGCATCGGTGCCTACGGCGATCTTCACACCGGCGTCGTATGCCGCCTTGACCGAAAGTCGTGCACGCGGGAACATTTCGGCTGCCTTGGCCTGTAGCTCCGGCGCGGCCTTGGAGGTATCCATGGCGTCGGCCAAGCGCGTGGTCGGCACCAGGAAGGTGCCGTGCTCCACCATCATTGCGATGGCCTCGTCGTCGACCAGGAAGCCGTGCTCGATGCAGTCGATGCCGGCTTCGATTGCCGCCTTCACTGCTTCTGCGCCGTGCGTGTGCGACGCGACACGCAGACCGCGTCGGTGCGCCTCGTCCACGATCGCACGCAGTTCTTCGTTGGAATAGTGTTGCGCACCAGGTAGTCCGGTGTGTGACATGACTCCACCCGAAACGCAGACCTTGATCAACTGAGCGCCGTGCTTGATCTGGTAGCGAACAGCCTTACGGCACTCGTCGACACCGTTGGCGATGCCCTCTTCGATAGTCAGGTCCAACACGCCGGGAGCAAACGCCGCGAACATCGTCGGATCGAGGTGGCCACCGGTGGGAGTGATCGCGTGGCCGGCCGGGATGATTCGCGGTCCGTCGACCCAACCCGCATCGATTGCCTTGCCGAGAGCCACGTCGAGCAGGTAGCCACCGGTTTTCACGAACAGTCCCAGGTTGCGCACAGTGGTGAAACCCGCGCGCAGAGTGCGACGTGAGTTGCCGACGGCACGCAGCATCCGGAGCGGCGGATCATCCTGAACCGTTGAGTAGACCGGCTTTTCGCCGCGTCCACCCATCAGCAGGTTTACCTCCATGTCCATGAGTCCGGGAAGAAGAATCTGGTCGCCGAGGTCGACGATTTCGCCTTCGGGTGTTCCGCCGATTCCGACGATCTTGCCTTCGTCGACCTTGATGACGGCCGGCCGGACGATCTCGCCGCTGTCGACGTCGAGCATTCCCGCTGCTTTGAGTGTGATCATGTTCAGTCCCTTTGAGATCAGAAGATCAGAAGATCAGACGATCGGTAGATCGGGTCAGACGACGGGTTCGACGGTGACGGCTACGTAGGCTGCGCCGCTGTCGGGGACGCGGGGTTGTTTCCAGACTTCGATGGGGAAGGTGACCATGACGAAGGATTGCATGAGGTGTACGAGTGCTCGTGCGTCGTCGGGTAGGTCGTCGAGGGGGAATTTGTCGCAGTAGGTGATGGCGTCTTCGAGTCGGTTGAAGGCGGCGTCGTAGAAGTCTTGCATTTCGGGCATGGTGGAGGCGAGGCGTTTTGCGTAGCGTTCGCCTTCGGTGGGGAGGATCCAGTCGGCGAAGCGTTCGAGGTCGGCGAAGTCAGTTGGTAGTGGCATCGCGGTGCTCCTTGACGTGTGTTCGTGCGGTGTGGTGAAGGTGGCGGATGAGGAGTTCTTGGTCGCAGAGGGGGAATTCGGTGACGGTGCGGGTGGCCATCATTGTTTGTGAGGCTTCGAGGGTGTTCGCGTCTTGGAGTGCGTATTCCTTGAAGGTGACTGCGGCGAGTTCGTGTGCGAGTCGTTCGCGGGTGTTCTTGGGGGGTACGAAGTAGAGGCTGGCTTCGAAGATGTGTTTGTCGACTGCGGTGGGCCAGTAGTGGTAGGTGAGGTACCAGCCTGGTGCCCAGATGAGGAGCATGAAGTTGGGGAAGATGGTGAAGCTGTCTTCGCCCCAGGCTGCGTGGCGTGCGGGGTTGAGTGTGGGGGGTAGGGGGTCGAGGCCTTCGATGTCGGGGCGGTCCCAGGGGCCGAAGAGTCCGCTGCGCAGTGCGCGTTCGATGGGTTTGACCATGTTGAGGTCTTTCGGCGGTGCCATTCCGCCCCATGAGGAGATGAGGGAGTGGGGTCCGTCGAGTTCGTAGTGGAGTGCTTCGAAGCCGGTGGCGGCGAGTTTGTCTGCTTCGGCCTTGGTTGCCTGCTTCTGGTGCAGGATGGGGGCGTGGTAGAACTCGGCGAATGCGTCGATGAAGAGTTTCCAGTTGCTGCCGATTTCGGCGCGGTAGCTGTAGACCTCGGTCATTTCGTGGAAGGGGTAGCCTTCGACGCCCTTGAGCATGGGGCCGAGGTATTCCTCGAGGCTTTGCTGGGGGTTGAGGTTGACG
This sequence comes from Rhodococcus sp. ACPA4, assembly GCF_002300185.1. NCBI lineage: Bacteria > Bacillati > Actinomycetota > Actinomycetes > Mycobacteriales > Nocardiaceae > Rhodococcus > Rhodococcus sp. ACPA4. The sequence continues at coordinate 3,384,926 of NZ_NSDY01000001.1, read as the reverse complement.
AAGATGAAGCCTTGCCAGGTTTCGCAGGTGACTTCGACGAGTCCGTAGTCCTGCTTGTCGACGTCGAAGAATTCGCCTTCTTGTTGGATGAAGGAGAGTTTGCCGTCGAGGTCGTAGCGCCAGGCGTGGTATTTGCAGGTGAATTGGCGGCAGGTGCCTGAGGTTTCGTCGCCGGGGATTTCGTTCCATACCAGCTTGTTTCCGCGGTGGCGGCAGACGTTGTGGAATGCGCGGATGGTTCCGTCGGCGCCTTTGACGATGATCAGGGAGGTGTTGACGGCGGCGAGTTCTTTGGTGAAGTAGCTGCCGGTGCGGGGGACTCGTTCGACGCGTCCGACGTTGAGCCAGGTGCGTTTGAAGATTGCTTCGCGTTCGGCTTCGTAGTGTTCGGGGTCGATGGAGTCGGTGTAGTCGACGGGTGCGGTGCCGAGGTGGGGATACTGTTCGGTCCAGCTTCCCGCGGCCGGTTTGGCGAAGTGTGGCACGGTCTACTCGCTTTCGTGGTCTGGCTCGATGCCAAATGAGTTGAAGGCCATGGCCATCAGGCCATAGCAGCCGACGGTGAAGACAAAATCCATCAGCTGTCGTTTGTCGAAATACTCGCTGAGTGCAGCCCAGGTTTCGTCGGAGACGATCGAATCGACTTCGAGCTCTTCGACGGCGCGCAACACCGTGATGTCGGGTTCGACGAGGGCTTCGCCGCGCATCGCCGATTCGATCTCGGCCGGCGTCAGGCCTGCTTCCTCCTGGGCGATGATGATGTGGTGGGTCTTCTCGTAAGCGCAGTTTCGGCGCGTTGCAACCCTCAGGATGGCGAGTTCGCGCAGGCGGGGCGGAAGGCTGTTGCGGTACAGCATTCGCGTGCTGAAGATGAGGAAGTCCCTGGTCAACTCGGGGTGATTCACCAGAGTGGACAGAGCCGGTCCGGCACCTTCCGGGTTCTGCCGCTCACGGGGCAGCATTCCGCGCAACGACATTCGGACCTGGTCGTCCCAATCTGCTTCGGGTAACGGAGATAGCCGCATCAGATGTTCGTTTCCTTTGCTGTCATCGAAAGGTGCAATATTTTCGATCTCATCTTTGAGAATCACATTCTCTTTAACTGAGCGCAATATTTCCACAGTCCTCACCCGTCGTCAACGTCGGCCGGGTTCGGTCGGTCTACACACAAAAAACACGCGGTGTTCGACAGACGAACACCGCGTGAGATTCAGGGTCTGCTCGACCCGTTAGAGGTCGACATCACCCACGGCGACTCGGCATCTCGAATCCTGACAGGATCACGGCATTGGTCTCGGCAGCACTCTCGCGCAACACCTTTGCCTCCTGGTACTCGTCGGACTCGTACCAAGTGCGGGCCGCCTCGACCGATGCGAACTCGAGGACGACTGTCCGGTCGCCGTGCCAATCGCCCTCGAGTACGCGAGGCGTCGTCTCGACCGACAGAACTGTGGCGCCGCCCTTTGCCAGTGAGGGCGCAGACGCCCGGCCATAGGCATTCATGCCGGCTTCGTCTTTGACGGCTTCGGTCAAGATGACATATCCCTTGGGCATTACGTACTCCTGGTAGACGTGATTGATGGTTGAAAGTGATCTCAGGTCAAGGTGATTGCGCGCTCAGGGCAGTTCGAGACAGCGTCGCGAACTGCACCTTCCGTGTCCGTCGGAACCACGTCGGTAATCGCCTCGGCGTAACCGTCGTCGGTGAGAGTGAAGACCTCAGGGGCGATGGTGAGGCAGACGCCGTGTCCCTTGCACCCGTCCGGGTCGACCGAAACCTTCATCGGCCTTCTCCCTCGGCGAGCGTGTACTCGAGATTCAGGTTGGTGAGACCGCGGAGGATGAACGTCGGAACATACTGGAAATTACGGTTATCCGCAGTTCCGTGAACGCTTTCCGAAATTCTGATGTCCGTGGTTCGGTCCAGAAGGCGCTCGAGGCAAATCCGGGCTTCCGTACGTGCGAGTGGAGCACCGGGGCAGCTGTGAATGCCGCGGCCGAAGGCGATGTGTGTCCGGGAATTGGGTCGATCGATGTCGAACGTCGCAGCATCCGGGAACTGACGCGGATCGCGATTGGCGGCGCCGTTGACCAGCATTACCGTGGTACCCGCCGGAATATCCACTCCGCCAATGGTTGTGGGAACTCGGGAGAGCCTGAAATCGCCTTTGATCGGGCTTTCGATCCGCAGTGTCTCTTCGATGAAGTTGGGAATGCGGTCGCGGTCCTTGCGTAGAAGTGCTTGGAGCTCCGGCTCTTCGGCAAGAATCTTCAGTGCGGAGCTGAGCAGGCGGACCGTGGTTTCCTGGCCGGCCGAGAAGAGGTTGGCAGCAACATGTACGACGTCTGCGACCTCGGGGGTCGAGCCGTCCGGGAACGTCGCTGTGGCCAAACCGGTCATGACGTCGTCACGTGGTTCGCGGCGACGGTCCTCGACGTAGGCGGTGAACTGTGCGTACAGGAACTCCATCGGGGTGTGTGCCATCGTGTCGTCGCCGGTGCTTCCGACGCCGCCGCCGCCACCACCGTGCGGTTGTCCGAGATTGCGAACAAAATTGTTCCGATCGTCCTCGGGAACACCGAGCAGATCGGCGATGGCCAACAACGCATACGGCAGCGCGAACTCGCTGATGAATTCACCTTCGCCGCCCTCGAGTGCCTTGTCCAGCAACTGGTCTGCGAGCGTCCACATCCAGTCCTCGTTCTCCTTGAGGCGCTTGGGGGTGATCAATCGCATGAGCAGCGCGCGGTGATCGGTGTGCATCGGGGGATCGAGTGTCGGAAGCTGATCGTTCATCGGGAGCTTGTGGCGGTGCAGTTCGATCAATTCCGAGACGTCATCGCCTTCGAGCGGGACCGGGAAACCTGGAAACGGCCCGGTAACCGACGTGCACGACGAGAATGTCGCGCTGTCCTGCAGTACCTCGACGGCTTCCTCGTACCCCGTCACCATGACTACGTCGTGGTGCGGTTCGCGCTTGACGGGGCATTGACCGCGCATCGCCTCGAAGTACGGATACGGGTCCACGACAAGATCGTCGTCTTTGAAAAAGTTCTTGGTCTCGAAGTCGGTCATGGCTACACCGTTTCCCGCGACATCGCTCGCGCGTATGTCTCGATTCTTGAGGCGAGGGGCTGCTCACCTGAGTCAGTGGGTCATTTCGAACAGTGGGACATTTTCAGAAGGATGGTTCGGTGAGACGGTTCAGGACCGCGTCGCCGCCGTCTACGACCTTGGGCTGATGCCAGATTTCGACGCACATCGCGACCATGATGACGGAGTGCACCAGGCGGAGCAGATTGCGCGCGTCGTCGGGGAGATCGTGGAGCGGAAACTTGTCGCAGTAGGCAAGAGCGTCTTGAAGGACGGGGAAACCGGCGTCGTAGAACGCCTGCATCGTTGCCATGCTGCTCGTCATCCGCATATTCCAGCGTTCAGCCTCCGTTTCGAGACTCCACACGGCGGCAAAACCCTCGAGTTCCGAGAATTGCTGAGGAAGAAGAGGATTGATGTTCGTCATGCATTCACCCCGGAGCCTTGGTAATTCGCGACCCAGTCGGCAACGGACTTGTGGAAATGCCGGACGAGGAGTTCCTGGTCGTTGAGTGGGAAGTCGCTCGAGTCGCCCAGAGCGTCGAGACCCTGTTGAGTTCCGACGAGGGTGCCGGCGTCCTGCAGAGCGAACTCCTTGAACATGACGACGGCGCATTCCTGTGCAGCGCGGTCGCTGGCGGTTTTGGCCGGTGGGAAGAAGAGTGTGCCCTCGAACCGGTGCGTGTTATGCGACGTAGGCCAGTAGCGGTAGACGAGGTACCACCCGCTCGCCCAGATCAGGATCTCCAGGTTGGGGAAGATCTGGAAGTTGTCGGCCGCCCAGGCCTTGATGCGTCCAGGGTTGGTTCCGGACAGCTCGCCCCCGAGATCGGGTTCGTTCCACGGGCCGAACAAGCCGCTGCGCGTTTCCATTTCGATCGGATACTGGAAATTGGCCGGCCACAGTCGACGCGGAACGCTGGACGTGGACACCATTCGATGGGGCCCGTCGAGTTGATAGTGCGGCGCCTCGAAACCCTTCATCATCTGGGGCCTGGCGTCGGGGGTTGCTTCCTGGGTATGCAGCGACGGGACGTGGTAGTACTCCTGGAATGCGTCCAGGAAGACCTTCCAGTTGCAGTCGATGTCGGCGCTGAAATCGTAGCGCTCGGGCATCTCCTCGAACGGATACCCCGCCAGATCGGTGATCATCGAACCGAGGAATTCGGTAAGAGTGGTGGGCGGTTCCTTGGCGAGATTGACGAAGATGAACCCTGCCCAGACATCGCAGTGCACCGGGACCAGTCCGTAATCGGCCTTGTCCAAGTCGAAGAACTCGCCCTCCTGCTGCACAAACGTCAGTGACCCGTCGAGCGAGTAACGCCACGCGTGGTACTTGCAGGTGAAGGCGCGGCACGAGCCGCTGGTCTCCGCACTGGGAATGTCGTTCCACACCAACTTGTTTCCGCGGTGACGGCAGATGTTGTGGAAGGCGCGAACCTGCCCCTCCAGATCGCGCACGATGATGAGCGAGGTATTGGCGACCTCGATTTCCTTGGTGAAATAGCGGCCTTTGTCGGCGACGTCCTCGACGCGCCCGACATTGAGCCACGCCTGCTTGAACACTGCTTCGCGTTCGGCTTCGTAGAATTCGGGCGAAATGCAGTCCTGATAGGACACCGGCCCGGTTCCGACGTCCGGATAGTGCTGGGTCCAGCTTCCTTCGGCAGGTTTGGGAAAGAGTGCCATGCGGATGTCCTTCTATAGTGGCGGCGCTTCCGATGCTTCCCAGCGCGCCGTCAATTGTCAAGAATTGCATTCTGTTACAAGAGTATTCGTATCCTAGGCAGTGATGCCAAGACTTTGTCCGTAATTGTGCATTGTGGTGCAACATATTTCGATATCTCGGGCAGTGCGGCGAAAATGAAAAGACCGCAACGCCCGGCATGCGTGAAGCTATGCATGCCGGACGCTACGGTCTGTACAGTTTTCTTGCTTCCCAACCACTCTCGTGGGAATCCGTGCCTAAATGATCAGCAGGTCAGACGACGGGTTCGACGGTGACGGCTACGTAGGCTGCGCCGCTGTCGGGGACGCGGGGTTGTTTCCAGACTTCGATGGGGAAGGTGACCATGACGAAGGATTGCATGAGGTGTACGAGTGCTCGTGCGTCGTCGGGTAGGTCGTCGAGGGGGAATTTGTCGCAGTAGGTGATGGCGTCTTCGAGTCGGTTGAAGGCGGCGTCGTAGAAGTCTTGCATTTCGGGCATGGTGGAGGCGAGGCGTTTTGCGTAGCGTTCGCCTTCGGTGGGGAGGATCCAGTCGGCGAAGCGTTCGAGGTCGGCGAAGTCAGTTGGTAGTGGCATCGCGGTGCTCCTTGACGTGTGTTCGTGCGGTGTGGTGAAGGTGGCGGATGAGGAGTTCTTGGTCGCAGAGGGGGAATTCGGTGACGGTGCGGGTGGCCATCATTGTTTGTGAGGCTTCGAGGGTGTTCGCGTCTTGGAGTGCGTATTCCTTGAAGGTGACTGCGGCGAGTTCGTGTGCGAGTCGTTCGCGGGTGTTCTTGGGGGGTACGAAGTAGAGGCTGGCTTCGAAGATGTGTTTGTCGACTGCGGTGGGCCAGTAGTGGTAGGTGAGGTACCAGCCTGGTGCCCAGATGAGGAGCATGAAGTTGGGGAAGATGGTGAAGCTGTCTTCGCCCCAGGCTGCGTGGCGTGCGGGGTTGAGTGTGGGGGGTAGGGGGTCGAGGCCTTCGATGTCGGGGCGGTCCCAGGGGCCGAAGAGTCCGCTGCGCAGTGCGCGTTCGATGGGTTTGACCATGTTGAGGTCTTTCGGCGGTGCCATTCCGCCCCATGAGGAGATGAGGGAGTGGGGTCCGTCGAGTTCGTAGTGGAGTGCTTCGAAGCCGGTGGCGGCGAGTTTGTCTGCTTCGGCCTTGGTTGCCTGCTTCTGGTGCAGGATGGGGGCGTGGTAGAACTCGGCGAATGCGTCGATGAAGAGTTTCCAGTTGCTGCCGATTTCGGCGCGGTAGCTGTAGACCTCGGTCATTTCGTGGAAGGGGTAGCCTTCGACGCCCTTGAGCATGGGGCCGAGGTATTCCTCGAGGCTTTGCTGGGGGTTGAGGTTGACGAAGATGAAGCCTTGCCAGGTTTCGCAGGTGACTTCGACGAGTCCGTAGTCCTGCTTGTCGACGTCGAAGAATTCGCCTTCTTGTTGGATGAAGGAGAGTTTGCCGTCGAGGTCGTAGCGCCAGGCGTGGTATTTGCAGGTGAATTGGCGGCAGGTGCCTGAGGTTTCGTCGCCGGGGATTTCGTTCCATACCAGCTTGTTTCCGCGGTGGCGGCAGACGTTGTGGAATGCGCGGATGGTTCCGTCGGCGCCTTTGACGATGATCAGGGAGGTGTTGACGGCGGCGAGTTCTTTGGTGAAGTAGCTGCCGGTGCGGGGGACTCGTTCGACGCGTCCGACGTTGAGCCAGGTGCGTTTGAAGATTGCTTCGCGTTCGGCTTCGTAGTGTTCGGGGTCGATGGAGTCGGTGTAGTCGACGGGTGCGGTGCCGAGGTGGGGATACTGTTCGGTCCAGCTTCCCGCGGCCGGTTTGGCGAAGTGTGGCACGGTCTACCTCTCGTTCTCATGTTCGTGTTCCGCCGCGATGCCGAAGCGTGAATTGGCTGTGCGCTGCGGCTGGTTCGGCTGGTACAGATTTCTGAAGGATGCACTCTCTCGAATGAGAATGCGATTCTCAACAACGAAATTCAGACTGCCATACGCGAATGTCGGTAGTCAACCGCTATCGCCGGAGTTTGGAGAAATCCCAGCTCACGATGTTCTCGGGAACGAGTTGGAGCCAGCCGTGCCGGCCGTCGTAACTGAAGTTCCCGTCCTTGCCGATGTACTTGTCGGCAAACAGGCGCTCGGGGGTGATCAAGGCGTCGTCCGGTTCCCCGTGGCGAGGTATTTCGCCTACTTGTCGCACCTTTCCCTCCAGCTCAACGCCGCGTAAGCCGAGGAAGTCCGTATCTCCCTCGTCGACGATGACGCTTACCCGGGGATCGAGTTCGAGATCGGTCCACCGTCTGCTCCGGGTGAGTGAATTGAGCCAGATCGAGGTTCCGTCCCAGGCGAACCACAGGGCGCTGACGTGCGGTCTTCCGCTCTGTCCGACGGTCGCCACTCGGCAGATCGGCTGCGCGGAGAGGAACGAATGGCGTTCCTCCTCTGTCATGGCGATGGCGGTTCCACGACGCTGTCCTGACATTTTTCCTCCTGCGAATAGTCAAAGAGAGCTTGATTCTCTAGTATGGAGAATATAATTTCCTAGGAAGTCGTCAATTTGGACGATCCACCGACGAGTACCTGTCGGCTCGGCCTGATTTCTTCGCGTCGACACTTGACGCCCACAGGTTCGGCCCTGCTCGGCGATCGACCTATCGAAAAGGGAGGTTCACCATGACCGCACCAATACCTTTGCGGCCGGGAGGCCAGCTCGCCAGTTCCGTGTGCACCACGCGGGTGATCGTCGTCCGCGCACCTGCAGCCGGAAACCCGGTAATCGCCTGTGGGGGTAGCCCAATGGTTCCCGCTGCGCCGGGGCAGGCGGCCGCCTCAACAGTCACCGACGCGGTCACGCTCATCGGGAAACGCTATGTAGACGCCGATCAGAGCCTCGAAGTGCTGTGCACGTCGTCCGGAGTAGGTGAACTGAGCTGCGACGGCGTTGCCATGACCCTCAAGGCTGCCAACGCGCTCCCCGCCTCCGATTGAACACGTAGACAGCAACGAAAGTCGGTGCGGGAGTTCGGGTAACCGGGCGCCGCACCGACGAGCCTTCAGGTGATGCACAGCAGAGGAGTCGATTGTGTCCGGCGGTATGAATTTCGAACTGACCGAGGATCAGGAATTGATCCGCAAGTCGGTCGCTGAACTGGTGAAGAAGTTCGACGATCAGTACTGGATGGAGAAGGACCGGGCGCACGAGTTCCCCGTCGAGTTCTACAACGCCATCGCCGAGGGCGGTTGGCTGGGAATGACCATCCCCGAGGAATACGGCGGTCACGGGCTCGGAATCACCGAAGCCACAATACTTCTCGAAGAGGTGGCCAGGTCCGGCGGCGGCATGAACGCCGCCAGTTCGATTCACCTGTCCATCTTCGGCATGCATCCGGTGGTGGTCCACGGATCCGATGAACTCAAAGCGCGAACACTGCCGCGTATCGCGTCAGGTGACCTGCATGTCTGCTTCGGAGTGACGGAACCTGGGGCCGGTCTGGATACGTCTCGAATCTCGACCTTCGCCAAGCGCGACGGAGACCACTATGTGGTCAACGGGCGTAAGGTGTGGATCTCGAAAGCACTTGAATCCGAGAAGATTCTGCTTCTGACCCGTACCGAGCGTTATGACGACGTCAAGAAGAAAACCGACGGAATGACGTTGTTCCTGACCGATCTGGACCGCAGTTGTGTCGACATCCGGCCGATTGCGAAAATGGGTCGAAACGCCGTCACGTCCAACGAATTGTTCATCGACAATCTTCGGATTCCCGTCGAGGACAGGGTTGGTGAGGAAGGTAAGGGGTTCTCGTACCTCCTCGACGGCCTGAATCCGGAACGCATGCTCATCGCGTCCGAGGCGCTCGGTATCGGCCGGGTGGCACTCGAGAAAGCAGTGAAGTACGCCAACGAGCGTGAGGTATTCGGTCGGCCGATCGGCATGAATCAGGGCATTCAGTTTCCGCTTGCGGACGCGCTTGCCCATCTTGATGCCGCAGAGCTGGTGCTGCGCAAGGCAACCTGGTTGTACGACCAGGGGAATCAGTGTGGTCGCGAAGCCAACACGGCCAAGTATCTGTGTGCCGAAGCAGGTTTTGCCGCTGCGGACCGAGCACTGCAAACTCACGGTGGGATGGGCTATTCCGAGGAATACCACGTCGCCCGCTACTTCCGTGAGGCCCGACTGATGCGGATTGCACCCATCAGTCAGGAAATGATTTTGAACTATCTGGGATCACATACTTTGGGAATGCCGAGGAGCTACTGATGACCGCAACCAATCCGATGTTCGACTTGACGGGACGATCAGCACTGGTCACCGGCGCGGCCGGCGGTATCGGCTCCGCCGTTGCGCGGGCGTTTGCGACGGCTGGAGCGACCGTGCTGGTCACCGACGTCGACGGTGACGCGGCAGCTGCTGTTGCAGAACGTATTACGGCGGCGGGTGGCAAGGCGGACAGTTTTGCGCTCGATGTCAGGGACCGTGCAGCCGCCGACGCCGCGGTGGCACGCGCCGCCGGTTTCACCGAGGGGAAGCTGCACATCCTGGTGAACAATGCCGGCGTGACCGCGCCCGCGATGTTCAAGGATCTTGCGCAGGATTCGTTCCAGCGGATGCTCGACATCCACCTGCTCGGCGCATTCCATTGCTCGCAGGCAGCTTTGCCGTTCCTGGCTACCGACGGGACAGGGCGAATCATCAACGTGACGTCCTCGGCCGGAATCACCGGAACGCTCGGCCAGGTGAACTACTCGGCCGCGAAGGCCGGGATCATCGGCCTGACCAAGTCTCTGGCTCGGGAACTGGCGCGTAAGAACATCCTGGTCAACGCACTTGCCCCATTGGCTGCAACGCCGATGACCGAGACCATTCGCACCGACGAGAAGTTCGCCGCGAACATGATGACGCGAATCCCGTTGCGCCGCTGGGCGGAGCCCGAGGAAATCGCGGGTGCCTTTGTGTTCCTGGCGTCGAATGCTTCTTCCTTCGTCACCGGGCAGGTGCTGCCGGTGGATGGTGGCATGGTGATGTGATGTCGGGTTCGGAGCCTGCCGCGGGCTCCTCTGCTACATCAGGGGGGCCGCTCGCGGGAATTACCGTGGTGACGTTGGAGCAAGCCGTGTCCGCTCCGATGTGTACGCGTACGTTGGCGGATTTCGGCGCCCGCGTGATCAAGGTCGAGAATCCGCAGGGTGGCGATTTTGCGCGAGACTACGACGATGTCGTGAATGGTCTTGCCGCACATTTTGTCTGGGCCAATCGCGGTAAGGAATCAGTCACCTTGAACTTGAAATCCGAGGCCGGGATCGAAACCATGCACAGGCTGTTGGACAAGGCTCACGTGTTGGTGTCGAACTTGGCGCCGGGCGCGATGGCACGACTTCGTCTGTCGGCGAGTGATCTGGCCGAACGGCATCCGGATTTGATCACGGTGGAAATCGACGGCTACGGCGCCGGTGGTCCGCTGTCGCACAAGCGGGCGTACGACCTTCTCGTCCAGGCAGAGTCCGGTGCATGTGCCGTCACCGGACGCCCGGGCGAGCCGGCAAAACCCGGACCGCCCGTCGCCGATATCTCCTCGGGACTGTATGCGGCGCTGTCGATCCTGGCGCTGCTGTGCGGCAAGGGTCGTGGAAACGGCGGCGAACTGTCGTCGGTGTCGGTGAGTCTGTTCGACACCATGACGGAGTTGATGGGCTACCCGCTCACGTACACGAAGTACTCGGGGATCGATCAGCAACCATTGGGGATGAGTTCGCCTGCCGTATCACCGTACGGTTCGTACGGGACCCGAGACGGGCAGACGGTTGTACTCGGCACGACCAACGACCGTGAATGGCAGCGACTTGCCCGCGAGATACTGGAGCGTCCCGACCTGGCGGACGACACGCGGTTTGCCGGCAACTCCGGGAGGGTTCGTCATCGGGAGGTTCTCGACGAGGCCATCGAATCATGGTGTGGTCGACACGATCTCGAGCACATTCAGAAGACTGCCGACGCTGCCGGAATCGGAAACTCTCGCTACAACCTCCCCAGCGAAGTGCTCGAGCACCCACAACTGAGTGCTCGTGACCGCTGGCGGCAGGTCGACACATCTGCCGGCCCGATCGAGGCACTGCTGCCACCGCCGATCATTGCGGGCTTCGAGCCGCCGATGGGGGCGGTACCGGGACTCGGGCAGCACACGGATCGTGTGCTCGCGGACTTCGGTTTCACCGGAGACGACATCGCGGCGTTGCGCGGCGACGGCGCGATCGGACCGGCGTACTGCTGATGGCGCACGAGAAAAACACATCGGTGGCGCCCGGCCCCGTCCTGCTGAGCGACGACCGCGACGGCGTTCGGACACTGACGCTCAACCGCCCGCACCGTAAGAATGCGATCAATCCGGAACTATGGGCAGCACTGCGCGATTCGCTGGTATCCCTCGAGACCAACCGCGATGTTCGGGCGCTGGTCATCGAGGGGGCAGACGGCGCGTTCTGTTCGGGTGCGGATCTGTCGGAAATCGCCGACATCCACCCCATGCACAAGTTGCGCGTCCTCACCGATGTTGCCCTGCTGCTCCACGAACTGCCGATACCGACCGTCGCCAAGGTGTCCGGAGTGGCCGTCGGTGCAGGGTGGAATCTGGCGCTCGGGTGCGACCTGGTGGTGGCCACACCCGAATCGACGTTTTCGCAGATCTTCTCCAAGCGCGGGTTGTCCTTGGACCTCGGCGGATCATGGCTGCTGCCAAAACTTGTCGGTCTACAACAGGCCAAACGCCTTGTATTGCTCGCCGAGACCATCGGCGCCGAGGAAGCCGAGGAACTTGGCCTGGTGACCTGGGTTGTGCCGAAATCGGAGATCGACGGATATGCCCGCGACCTGGCACAGCGATTGGCGTCAGGACCACCTATCGCGCTGGCACAGAGTAAATCGTTGTTGCACGAAGGCGCCGACCGCACGATGCGGGATGCGCTCGCCAACGAGGCACGCGCGCAGGCAATGAATTTCGGTACCTCCGACGCACCGGAGGCGTACGCCGCATTTGCGGAGAAACGTGAACCACGATTTGCCGGCCGCTGGGCCGTGCCGCGAATCGGTAGTTGAACAGAATCAGTTCGGAGAGTGGAGAGACATGCGTGAAGTTGTAATCGCCGAAGCAGTTCGGACTCCGGTGGGGAAGCGCAACGGCGGGTTGTCGAGCGTACATCCGGCGGACTTGTCCGCAGTGGTCCTCGCCGCCCTGGCCGAGCGCACCGGAATTGATCCTGGGATCGTCGACGACGTGATCTGGGGTTGCGTCTCCCAGGTCGGTGACCAGTCGAGCAATATCGGCCGCTACTCAGTACTCGCAGCCGGATGGCCCGAGTCCATCCCGGGTACGACGGTCAACCGGGCGTGCGGTTCGAGCCAGCAGGCACTCGATTTTGCGGTGCAGGCCGTCATGTCGGGTCAGCAGGATGTTGTTGTCGCGGGCGGCGTCGAAGTCATGAGTCGGGTTCCGCTGGGCGCCGCCAAGGCGTCCGGGCAGCCGTATGGCCCCAAAGTCTTCGAACGCTACGACAATTTCTCGTTCAATCAGGGATTGTCGGCCGAGGCCATCGCACAGAAGTGGGCTCTCACGCGTACACATCTCGACGAGTTCTCCGCGCTTTCACACGAGCGCGCCGCCGCAGCCCAGGACGACGGCGCTTTCGAGAGCCAGATCGTCTCGGTGACAACCGATTCCGGAGTCGTCTCGGCTGACGAAGGTATTCGCCGCGGAACCTCGGTGGAGACTCTCGCGAAGTTGAAGCCCGCATTCGCAGATGACGGAGTCATTCACGCGGGCAACTCGTCGCAGATTTCCGACGGCGCCGCAGCACTGTTGGTGACGACGCCGGAGCGGGCACGCCAGCTCGGACTGACGCCGATTGTTCGCTACTGCGCAGGCGCTGTGACCGGTTCCGATCCGGTGCTCATGCTCACCGGTCCGATTCCGGCGACGGACAAGGTCTTGAAGAAGGCTCGAGTCGACCTGAACGAGGTCGGAGTGTTCGAGGTCAACGAAGCCTTCGCGTCGGTGCCACTGGCGTGGCTTGCGGAAACCGGTGCGGATCCGGCATTGGTCAACCCCCTCGGCGGCGCGATCGCGCTCGGACATCCGCTCGGTGGTTCCGGAGCGGTTCTGATGACTCGAATGATTCATCACATGCGCTACAACGGAATTCAGTACGGATTGCAAACAATGTGTGAGGGTGGCGGCACCGCGAACGCCACGCTCGTCGAACTGGCTGTGTGAGGAAGAGACAAAATGCGCAGAGAAGTGTTCACTCCCGATCACGAGTCATTCCGTAAGCTCGCCCGCGATTTCATCGAGAAGCACGTTGTCCCCGAGTACCCGTCGTGGGAAAAGGCCGGCCAGATGCCGCGGGCAACTTTCGAACAACTCGGCTCGTTGGGGCTGCTCGGTACCGCAATCCCCGAGGAGTACGGGGGAGCGGGAATGCCCGACTATCGGTACAACGTCATTTTGCAAGAGGAGTCGGCGCGCGCCCTGGTCACGTTGAGCACGGTCCGCACACAACTCGATGTGATCCTTCCGTATTTCCTTGCCTACGCTAACGAGGAACAGCGATCACGTTGGTTCCCCGGGTTGGCGGCAGGAACACTTCTCTCGGCGATCGCGATGACCGAACCGGGTACCGGTTCCGATCTTGCGGGCGTACGCACCACTGCGGTGCGCGACGGGGACGAGTACGTGGTCAACGGTGCCAAGACATTCATCACCGGCGGCTTGCTCGCTGATCTCGTGATCGTTGTCGCGCGCACGTCGACGGATCCGGAGAATCGACGCGCCGGTCTTTCACTGCTGGTCGTGGAGGATGGAATGCCCGGGTTCACCCGCGGGCGTGTCCTCGACAAGATGGGCTGCAAGGTTCAGGACACAGTCGAGTTGTCGTTCGACAATGTGCGAGTGCCTGCTGCGAACAGATTGGGCGACGAAGGCGCCGCGTTCGGCTACCTCGGTCGCAATCTTCCGCAGGAGCGGATGACTGTTGCTGTCGGTTCGGTGGCTCAGGCTCGGGCCGCGGTGACGGCAACTATCGAGTACGTCAAGGAGCGCAAGGCTTTCGGGACACCGGTTGCGTCGTTCCAGAATACGAAGTTCGAATTGGCGGCTATGTCGGCGGAGATCGAGGCCGGGCAGACGATGATCGATCGGGCGGTTCTCGATCTGGTCGACGGCGAGTTGTCGGGTGCTGATGCAGCACGGGTCAAGTTGTTCTGCACCGAAATGCAAGCGCGCGTGGTCGACCGATGCCTTCAGCTTTTCGGTGGTTACGGCTACATGATGGAGTATCCGATCGCGAGGTTGTACACAGATGCCCGGGTGGCACGTATTTATGCAGGTACGAGCGAGGTTATGAAGGTGATAATCGCGAAGTCCCTCGGGTTGTAAGCGATTTAGGGGTCTTTGCGCGCGCGGCGACCGAAAAGCGGCACATTAGCTGTGTCCTGTTGCACAACTTCATCTTTGATGAGACGCTTGTCACAGAGCTGAAAACAACCTACTGTGTGTTCAGTAGGTTGCTTTGAGCAGAGGAGTTCGATGACCGCGCAGCGCCCGTATGCCACTCTTTTAGCAAAGGGCGAAGACCGGAAACAGCTCATCCTTTCCGCTGCTCAGCGACTACTTGCACTAAACGGGTGGCGCAGCACGACGCTTGCGCAGATCGCCGGTGAAGCCGGTGTGACGTCGGCTGGACTTTTGCACCACTTCGAGTCCAAAGAACAGTTACTGCATGCCGTGCTCGACGCGCGGGATGCAGATGACGATGCTCATGCTGATCGAACTGGCGATGTCATAGAACAGCTCGAGCAAGTGGGTGCGCGGTTCGAACGCTCGCCTCACTTGATCGGGATGTACTCGGTGCTTCTGATCGAGAGTTTGGATCCGGAAGCCCCGTTGCATGGTCGCCTGCTCGCTCGGCAGCGTGCGGCAATCGACACGATTGCCGCAGGTATTCTGCGCGGTCAACGCGCAGGAAAATACCGCAATGATATTGACCCGGCCGTCAAGGCCGTAGAGATTGTCGCGTTTCTCAACGGAATGGAGACCTCATGGCTGCTCGATCGTTCGATTCCACTGACCGAAATCTTCAAGGACTACACGCAATCGCTGACTCGACAGCTCGCGCTCGCCGGCACAGCCTGAGGTACCGTCTGGCAGTCCTCGCGCCCAGCGTTGCCGACGTGGTGCGCCATGCCGGCGGGTGGATGTTCGACCAGGTAATGGCTGGCTGGGACGTCACGGTTATCGTCGAAAAGCACGAGAACACCCGGCCGTTGCAGATTCTCGGGGCAACCACGTTGGATTTGGACTCCGTGATGGCCGCGCCCAACGGGCCGCGCCCGCAAGCGATTGCTCTGGCAGGTGATCTGTTCGAGTCCAATGCGATGGTGCGTGAAGGATTGCTCGATACCCTCGATCGCGGCATTATCGACGTCACGTTGTGGGGCGATAAGGTCCCGAGCGATCTGGCTCATCACTTCGGGCCGAGCTCGCACCAGTTAAGCCGCGCTGCAATGGTTTTCAAGTCCCACGCCCTCGCTGCCGCATCCAGCTCGCCCGATCCCGTCAGCGCGACCGAAATGTTTCGTGGGGTCAGCCTGTTCGGCAAGTGTCCGGCAGACGGAGTGAACCTCGTGTCAGTCGGTTAGTGAACTACTTCCCGCGCACAGTCCGGTGCGGGAAGGATCGAGAAGCCGCATGCTCCGGCTGTTGATACGCGTGAACGCGAATCAACAGGCGGAGCATTGTTGTGAGAAAGCAGTGCATGTGAACAGTAACGACTTTGTCAGCAGATATGGCCCGGTAGCGCTGGTGACTGGTGCTTCCTCCGGCATCGGTCAGTCGTTTGCCGAACAGTTGGCGGCCATGGGCCTGGATGTGGTCTTGGTTGCGCGCCGGGAATCGCTCCTGGGGGAATTGGCCTCGAGATTGCGAGCAGAGCACGGCGTCGAAGTAACTGTCTGCTCTGCAGATCTTGCTGAAGTTACGGCGACGGCGTCGATTCTCGACGCGACATCAGGCCTCGATATCGGGCTGGTTGTGAGTAATGCCGGTTACGGGTTCAAAGGAGAACACTCCGCCATGGACCCAGCAGAGCTGGCGGACATGGTGACGGTGAACTGCACAACGCCCATGCTGCTGACCCGTGGTTTCATTCCGCGCCTACGAGCGCGTGGACGTGGCGGCATCATTGTGACCAGCTCGATCGAAGCATTGTTGGGTTGCCCGTATTCCACGGCCTATTCGTCGAGTAAGGCATTCCTGAACAGTTTGGGAGAGGGCCTGTGGGGTGAGCTGACGCCGGAAGGTATTGACGTACTGACGATTTGCCCGGGGGCCACCGATACCGAAGCGCTGCGGCGGAGCGGGATCGACCCGGCCACGATGAATAATGTCATGTCACCGGACGAGGTGGTGACGCTGACCTTGGACAACATCGACAACGGGCCGACGCTGTTTCCCAGCGACCATCACAAAGCGGTTTTCGATCAACTCCTGTCGATTCCTCGGCGAGATGCTCTGACGGCGATGGCTCGGGGTATGAAGGTGAACTCGGTCCAGCCCAACTAGTCGGGACGGGCAAATGGCTTGGTCGCGTGTTGTTTTGCGGGGATCGCGAGATTTCCTTGCATTCCGCGCGTCCGGGTGAGAATATTCTTCTCATGCCAAAGAATCTTGTTCTGGGTGTTTTGGGCGCACGGGTGTCACAGGCGCCGCGGATCGAGGTGACCGCGGAATGAAGGCCGAGGATCTTTTCCATCTCGGGATCGTCACCGAAACGTTCGAGCAGACCAGGGACGAACTGTCGTCGCTGTTCGGGTACGAATGGGGCCCTGAGGTCGGTGGCCCGATCAACGTCACATTGCCGAGCGGCGATGTCACCGTTGATCTGCGATGTGCGTATTCGGTGACCGCGCCGCGCGTGGAAATCGTTCGCGCTGTTCCGCAGTCGACTCTGTGGGATGCAAGTAGAGGGCAAGGCATTCATCATGTCGGGTACTGGTCCGACGACGTCGCGGCAGATTCTGCAGAGCTGGCGCGTCACGGATACGTCACCGAGGCAACACGTCTCGGGTCTGATGGCATACCGTTCTTCTCGTTCCAGCGTAGTCCTTGGGGATTTCGGATCGAACTCGTGAGCAGAACCGCGAAGACCGGCCTCGAACAGTGTTGGGCGACACCGGTCGCGCGGGAAGCGGAAGTTGGTGCGAAGTCATGACTACTGTCGGAATTGTGACCGGCGCGGGACGTGGCATGGGTTTTGCCTGCGCGCGGCGTCTGACCGACTCGGTGGACCGTTTGGTGCTGGTCGACATGGATCCGGAAACCGTGGCGGCGGCAGCAGCTGAACTTTCCGGGACCGGCCGCGCCGTTGTAGAACCGTTTGTTCTCGATGTCACGGACCCTGCTGGCCTTGCTCGTCTAGTCGATCGAGTGCGTGAACTCGGAACCTTGCGGTCGGTCGCACATGTCGCCGGAATCTCGCCGACCATGGCCGACTGGCGCAGAATCTTTTCTGTCGATCTTGTGGGTACCGCCTTGCTCGCGCAAGCGTTGCGCCCGCTCGCCACGGCTGGCACGGCAATGGTGTGTTTTGCATCCATGGCGCCGACACTGGCGTCGCTCGAGCCGGACGCTGCCACCGCTGCGGCACTGGAAGATCCTCTGCGAGAAAACTTTCTGGACGAGATCTACGAAGCGGTCGGGCCCGCGATCGAACACACCGGCGCCGCGTACGCATGGGCGAAATACGGTGTTCAGCGTTTCGTGAAACACGAGGCCGTGCGATTGGGCGCCGTCGGCGCACGCGTCTGCTCGCTGTCACCCGGATTGATCGACACCCCTCAAGGCCGACAAGAAGCCGAGAACAACGCGCATCTGAGTGCGCTGGTCACACAGACGCCTCTTGCCCGGACCGGTACTGCTGACGAAGTAGCAGCAGTCGTGTCGTTCCTGCTCTCGGATGACGCCAGCTTCCTCAACGGAACAGATATTCTCGTCGACGGTGGAATCTGCGCCGCGGTGCATACCAGCGGTGGACTGAGTGCGGCTCGTTCGTGACGGGGTATCTTCTTCCGATGGACATGAGTGGTTCGACCACCGAGCCGACACAAGATCTGGCAACCCGAATTGCTGCGCGGGCCTTGGCAGATCGAGGCGCTGTGTACGCCAGCGAGGTTCGTCGATTGCTTGACGCCGCGCTGGTGGTCATCAGGTCACTGGGAACGAACTCCCGCCCTCGCGTCGCGGATATCGTGGCACAAGCGGGACTGTCCAACGATGTCTTCTATCGGCACTTCAAGTCGAAAGATGCACTGGTTTCGGCGATCTTGGAGGATGGTTCCGAGCGTTTGGCAACGTACGTTGCGCATCAGATGGACAAGGAGAACACCCCAGAGGGGAAGATTCGGCGGTGGGTCGAAGGTGTCCTGTCCCAGGCCGACGAAGATTCGGCGGCCACCACCCGAGCGGTGCTCTGGAACGCGGGTGGGACGGGCGTCGGCGCAGTTTCGGGGCCACCGTCGGCGAGCGGTCCACTGGCGACCCTGCTGCGTGGTCCCCTTGCGGAACTGGGCAGCGCAGCACCGGAGTTCGATGCCACATTGGCGGCACACGCGACAGTCGGAAAGCTTTCCGACTACCTCTGGCAGCGGATTCAGCCTACCGATTCGGATATCGACCGGATCACCGAATTCTGTTTACGCACAATAACGCCCGCCTAGTCGATCTCAATCAGGTCTGAGACTTCGAAGAAACAGTGCTACCGCGGACTGAACATGCCGTTCTTGATCTGCGGGGTCATGCACAATTCCGAACGAGGCCAGGCGGGCCGGACCGCCGGACGCCATGCCGAGAAAGAGTTCGGCGAGTACGTCCGGTTCCTCGGCGACGATCTCGCCGGCCTCGGCATGCCGCACGAGTAGATCTGTGACCAACTGTTTGCGCGGCCAGAATCCCGTGCCGTGAGTTCGACGAGCGATGTCCGGAAAGCGCTCAGCGTAGGTGATCGCGATCTGTTCGAGTTTGATCATGGACGGGTTCAGGGCGCGGCTCAGTGCCGTCCTCGCGATGGTGGTCAACGCGACTTCCAGATTGTCGAGATCAGGTGCAGGTGGTTCTGGCACAGGCCAATCCGTGCGTTGGACGGCCCAGCCGAGAACCGAGCGGAAGACTGCTTCCTTGGTGGGGAATCGTGTGTACAGCGTCGGTTTGGTAGTGCCGGCCGCGGCAGCGATGGCATTCATCGACGTCCCCTCGTATCCATGCTCGAGGAACATGGCGAGGGCGCCTTCACGTATGGCGTGATCCAGTGCGGTGGCTTGCTCGAGAGTGGGGCGCCCCCCGCGGCTTCGGCGTGCTCCGGCTGCGCCCGGTTCGGACCTGTGCGACGTCATGAACATCAGTGTGCCAGTCGAACTCAGCTATAGACAGAAAACTAAACCCATGGGTAAAGTTAATTCCGGGGGGCAACATCGACTGGAGGCACAATGTCAGGGACGACCACACAGCGAGATGAGATTGTCGAGCGACTCGACGCGCGATTCCAGGAACTGCGTCAGCAGGTACCGGTACTGAAGCAGCGGGCGGACGACGAGGGGATCACCGAAATCGCACGGCGTGAGGACATGATTCCTCTGCTGTTTCCGCATACCACGTACAAGAGCTACCCGGAATCGTTGATCGCTAAAGGTCAATGGGCGCAGCTTAATCGGTGGCTCGATTCGCTTTCGGCGCATCGCGTCGAGGGAGTGGACGTGTCGGACGTCGTCGACGTCGACGGGTATATCGATGCCCTCGAAGCTGTCGGGCACCTGGTGTCGAGTTCGAGTGGGACCAGCGGGAAGAGTTCCTTCCTCAACAAGTCCGTACAGGATCGCGAAGTGTCCATGCAGAACATGCTGGACTGCCTGACGGACTTGGGGATTCATCGCGACAACTCGTGGCACGTTATCCCGGTCGGGCCGGAAACGGGTCTGAGTGGACACAACGCCCTGCGTGATCTCATCTACAAGGAGTACGGCCGACCGGACGGAATCGAGCGGCCGTCGGGCGCGGAGGCAAGCGGTCACTATGCGTATATGGCGCGTCTGTCTGCCATGCGTAAGGCAATGGCAGACGGGACCGCGGCACCGGACGAGCTAGCTACCCATGAGGCGTCAGCCGCTGCGCGCCAGGCGGAAAACGAACGCCGTCTGCGGCATTGGGCAGAGCAGATCATCGAACACCGCACCGAGAAGATCTTCTTCAATTCTCAGTTCCCGAACCTGTTCCGCCTCACCGAGATTCTGCGAGAACTCGGAATGAAGGAGGGAGACATCACGGGGGAGAACGCGATGACTGCGGGCGGCGGGCTCAAGGGCATGTCACTGCCGGCTGACTACCAGAACCAGATCTTTCGAATGCTGAATATCGATCCGAGCCGGTTCTTTCACTACTACTCGATGCAAGAGTTGAATATTCGTTTGCCGAAATGCGCGTCGGGTCGGTACCACGTTCCTTCGGAGCTGGTTCTGTTCGTTCTCGACAAGAACGGCGAAGCGCTTGCACCCGAGTCGGATGGCAAGGTGGAAGGCCGCGCCGCGTTCTTCGACACTACCGTCGACGGACGTTGGGGCGGAACGATCACCGGAGACAAGATCTCGGTCGAACTCGGTGACTGCTCCTGTGGCCGAACCGGCCCCACGGTTGACGCAGACATCACCCGCTACTCCGATCTGGCAGACGACGACAAGATCACCTGTGCCGGCACCACGGACGCGTACGTCCGCGGATTCCTCGAGGACTGAGAGAAACTTCAATGACTACGTCATCAACACTCGCACCGAGTAAGTCCAAGATCCGTGTACCTCATTTCATCCGAGGCAAGCTCGTCTGGGGTGAGGACACCGAGTATCTGTCGCGGGACTTCGGGGTTCCGTTTGTCACGCCGGCTCTGGAACTGAACAGATTGTTCGTGCCACGCACCGAACCCGGACCGGCATTCGACGTGCCGGTCACGGACATCATCGACTTCCTGGTCGAGACGGCAAAGCATCTCACTCTCGAGACAAACGAGTACCTGCAGGAATCCCTCGAGATGACCCTTCAGGTCAGTGCGCTGCCCAGGAGAATCATCGAGAACACCTTCGCGCGGCCGGGCCAGTTCCTGACGCGGGAGGCGCTGGAATACCGTCTTGACCGCACCTTCGGTGATCGCAACCTCCTCGACGGATGGGTGGAGCGCACCGACCCCAACGGTCGTGTGAGCCGGGTCCGGGCATTCCCACCCCGCCTCGTGCACATGCTTGCCGGAAACTCGCCGAGCGCCGCTATGACATCGATCGCAGACGCGGCGCTTGTCAAGGCAGTCAACGTCTTCAAGATGCCATCGGCCGACCCGTTCACCACCGTGGCGGTACTGCGCACCATGTCCGACATCGAACCCGATCATCCGATCCTGCGCTCGATGTCCGCCGTGTACTGGCGCGGCGGTGACGAGAAGGTCGAGAGCGTGCTCTACCGCTCCCAGTACTTCGACAAGCTTGTGGCGTGGGGTGGTGGCCCCGCCATCGAGAACGCCGCGAAGTACGCCGGTCCCGGCTTCCAGCTGATCTCCTTCGACCCCAAGGTCTCGATGTCCGTCATCGGACGCGAAGCCTTCGAGTCCGAAGAGACCCTCCGTGAGGTGGCGGAGCTGGCAGCGTCCGATGCCACGATCTTCAACCAGGACGCCTGCCTCGCGGCGCGTCACATTGCCGTCGAGGGTGACATCGAGCAGGTGGATCGCTTCTGTGCGTTGCTGTGTGAGCGTCTGGGAGTCGACCGCGACTTTGCCGAGGCCGTTGGTCCCAAGACGCCGCGCGATATTCGCGAAGAAGTCGAGGGCATGCGGTTCCTCGAGCCCGACTACCGCATCTGGGGCAGCTACGACGGCAGTGGTCTTGTTGTCCGCTCACCGGAACCGGTGGACTTTCACCCGACCAACAAGACGGTCAACGTCGTCCCCATTGCATCGATGGCCGACGCGGCGCATTTCGCGACGGTGGCAACACAGACCGTGGGTGTTTACCCGACACACCGCAAGGCCGAGGTACGAGATCGCCTGGCAACAGCAGGAGTTCAGCGTGTGGTGAAGCTCGGTAGCGCGTTGACCGGCAGTATGGGCAGCCCGCACGACGGCATGTACCCGTTGCATCGATTCGTCAACTGGGTAGTGGACGACGATGCCTGAAGCCGTGAGTGGTGCAGGCATGCCGCTGCGAGTGCTCGGCAGATCCGGACTGCGAGTCAGTGAAATGTGTCTGGGCGCCATGACGTTCGGAACGGACTGGGGCTTCGGAGCCGACGAGTCCATTTGTCAGGATATCTACAAGGAGTTCCGCAGTGCCGGCGGTAATTTCATCGACACAGCAAACAATTACACCAACGGTGCGAGCGAGACGATTCTCGGGCGGTTGATCGCTTCCGAGCGTGACGATGTTGTCGTGAGTACCAAGTACACGCTGCCGACACATCCGGGTGATCCCAATTCCGGTGGAAATCATCGGAAAAGCTTGCGTCGCAGTGTCGAAGAGAGTCTGCGACGCCTCGGCACCGACTACATCGACTTGTTGTGGGTGCATGCGTGGGATCGGCAGACGCCGGCCGAGGAGACGCTCCGCGGACTCGACGATCTGGTCCGCAGTGGCAAGGTCTTGGCGATCGGTATCACCAATACTCCGGCCTGGGTGGTTGCCCGCTCGAACGCAATCGCCGAGTTGCGCGGTTGGAGCGCCTACTGCGCCATGCAGGTCGAATACTCCTTGGTGGCACGAAGTCCTGACCGTGAGCTTCTTCCGATGGCGAGCGAATTGGATTTAGCCCTGTGTGCGTGGAGTCCCTTGGCTCGCGGCCTACTTGCCGGAAAGGGAGACCCCGAACGACTCTCGCCTGCCGGTCGGGAGGCCCGAACCGTTGCCCAAGACATTGCAGCCGAACTGGGAGTCAGCCCCGCGCAGGTTGCCTTGGCGTGGGTCATACGTCGGGGGCTCATGCCGTCGATCGGCGCGCGCACGGTGGAACAGCTTCGAGACAACCTCGGCGCTCTGCAGGTGATGCTCGACGAAGGGCAGCAGGAGCGTCTCGACGCAGCATCGCGGGTGCGACTCGGCTATCCGCACGATTTCCTGAACGAGCGGCGCGCGGTGTTGGAGCCGCAGGAGTTGTAGCAGCTTCAATTTCTGAAAAGCATCGACAAAGGGTCGGCACTTTGTTAGATTCTCGACATTAGAGTCGGCTTATTACGTCATCTTGTAGATGGGAAGTGCGTTGGACAAGCTCGATCATTGGATCGCCGGTAGTGCGGTGATGCCGACCAGTGTCAACTACATGGCTGTCACAGACCCGGCAACCGGATGTGAGGCAAGGCAACTCGCGTGCGGTAATGCTGACGACGTCGACCTGGCGGTTCAGGCCGCATCTGCTGCCGAAACGGCATGGAAGCAGATACCGGCGCTTGCTCGGGCGCGGTTGTTCGGTGACCTCGCCCGGGCCATGCGCGCCGATTCTGCGGAGTTGGCCCGGTTGGAGATCAGTGAAACCGGTAAGCCGGAGGCCGTTGCACTGGCTGAAGTCGAGAACTCCGCGACGTACTTCGATTTCTACGGCGGGTTGATCGGCATGCCGGCCGGTGACACTCTCGACGTGGCACCGGATCAGCATGTGTACACCCGCCGTGAGGCTTTCGGAGTAATCGGAGTCATCACGCCGTGGAATGTGCCACTGAACCAGGCAGCGAGGGCGTGCGCACCAGCTTTGGCTGCCGGCAACACGGTGGTGGTCAAGCCGTCGGAGAGCACGTCGGCGTCGACGGTTCGGTTGGCTCAACTCGCGACCGAGGTGGGTTTTCCGGCCGGAGTCTTCAACGTGGTTCTCGGTACGGGTCAGGATGCGGGTGCCGCGTTGGTGGCCCATCCGGATGTGTCCAAGGTGGCATTTACGGGTTCCGTGGGCACCGGCCGTGCGATCGGGCATGTTGCTGCAGACCGAATCATCCCGGTGACACTGGAATTGGGTGGAAAGTCCGCCAACATCGTCTTTGCCGACGCCGATGTGGAGAAGGCGGTTGCAGGTTCGCTGCTTGCTTTCACGGCCAATGCCGGCCAGGTGTGTTCCGCCGGCACAAGGCTCCTGGTTCATCGATCGATCCACGACGAGGTCGTACAGAAACTGGCTGCGGGTGCCGCAGCGGTGCGTCCCGGGCGCGATATCGGTCCACTCATTACCAGGGCGCAGTTCGAACGAGTGCAGGAATACTTCAAGATCGCGGAATCCGAAGGTGCACAGGCTGTAACCGGAGGAACAGTCTCTGTGGTGGCACAGGAGACCGGCGGCTTCTACATCGATCCCACGGTGTACATCGGAGTCGACAACTCGGCCCGGATCGCGCGCGAAGAGATATTCGGACCCGTGGTTCTCGTGCTCGCGTTCGATACCGAAGACGAGGCGATCGAACTGGCCAACGACTCGGATTACGGACTGGTAGCCGGTGTTTGGACCAGCAATGTGTCGCGGGCACTGCGGGTCAGTGAGCGGATCCGAGTTGGTCAGGTGTTCGTCAACACCTGGTCAACCGGATCCGTGCAGACTCCGTTCGGCGGGTGGAAGAACAGCGGTTACGGGCGCGAAAAAGGTGTGGAGGCACTCCATCACTACAGCCAGGTCAAGTGCGTGACCATCAAATTCGAGGGAGATTCACAGTGACACAAGATAGCCCGCTCGATCTGGCTCACCAGACCGTCTTCGAGGCCGGTTTGGCAGTGCGTAGGGAAGTCCTCGGTGCCGAATACGTCGATGCGGCAATGACCCGTAATGCCGGGACTGACGGCGAAGAGTTGCAGAAGTTCGTGAGCGAGTTCGTGTGGGGCGGTGCCTGGACAAGGCCAGGCCTGGACCGACGGAGTCGTTCGCTGATCAATCTCGGAATACTGATAGCCCTCAGCCAGCCCCATGAGTTGTCCGTCCACGTTCGCGTGGGTCTGAGCAACGGCCTGACTCGCACAGAGATCACCGAAGCGGTTATCCACGCCACCGCCTATGTGGGAGTGCCCATGGGTATGGCGGCGATGCGTGTGGTTCAGGAAACCCTGACTGCCGAACTGGGCCCCCTCACCGCGGAGGTTTCGGTATGAGCGTGATTCCGTTGCCGGGCAAAAGTGTCGGTCTTGTCGGGCTGGGTGCGATGGGTGGCCCGATAGCCCGCAACTTCGTCAACTCCGGCCAACCGTTGATCGTCCGTGACGCCGATGCCGCGTCGCAGCAACGATTTCTCGACAGTCATCCGAGCGCTGTGGGCACAACGGATTTCGCGGACTTCGCGAAGCGCGACGTGGTGGTGCTGGTCCTGCCGACCAGTGACATCGTCGATGCCGTGGTTCTCGGTGAGGGGGGACTACTGTCGCAACTGCAGGCAGGTAGCACCATCGTGGACATGGGGTCGAGCATTCCGGACCGCACTCAGAAGTTGGCCGGAATAGCCGCCGAGCAGGGTGTTCGAGTTGTCGACGCCCCGGTCAGTGGCGGAGTCGGACGTGCACTGAAGGCGGATCTTGCCGTGATGGCGGGCGGTGACGCCGATGTGGTTGCAGAGGTTCTGCCGCTCCTGCGTGCCACCGGAACGGCAATCATCCACGTCGGTCCGGTTGGGTCGGGGCACGCTGCAAAGGCACTCAACAACCTTCTTGCAGCCAACGGTCTTGTTGCCGCAGCGGAGGCCATGTTGGTGGGCCGCAAATTCGGTATCGATCCGGCGACGCTCCTTTCGGTGATCAATGCCAGTAGCGGCCGGAACCAGGCAACGGAGACGAAGTATGAAAAGTTTGTTCTGTCAGGAACATTCGACTCAGGATTCGCCGCAACTCTGATGCGCAAGGACATCGGAATCGCTTTGGATTTGGCTCGTTCTCAGGACGTATCCACTGTTCTCGGCGACACGCTCGGCAAGATCTGGGAAACCGCTGTCGACGGCTTGGCTCCAGGAGCAGACCAAACCGAGGTTGTGCGATACCTCGAGGAGCTTGCGCAGGTGTCGCTTCACGATTAGCTCCATGTAGGTGATGCGAGGCGCGTACCCCTCATTCCACGACACCCCGTCGGATGCGAAGATGATTCGAATCCAACGGGGTTTCGAATTCAGCGGAGTGAGGTGGTCATGGCTTCATCGCCGCGGCGCGTGGGTGCCGAGAAGTCGAAGACGCGAGATGTTCTGCTGGACAGTGTCGAGAAGATGATGCTGGACACCGGCTACGCCAGCGTGACCTATCGATCTTTGGCAGCAGAGGCCGGTGTGACCGCGAGCCTGGTCCAGTATTACTTTCCCACTCTTGACGACATCTTCCGCGCCGCAATTGCGAGGTACACCGACCGCAACCTCGCGGTACTGCAATCTGCGCTGCAGAAACGAGCCGAAGATCCGCTGCATGTGTTGTGGGAGTACAGCTGGGATGAAGCCACAAGTGCTCTGATGACGGAGTTCATGGCTCTCGGCAATCACCGTGAGTCAATCCGTGCTGAAATCGCCGAAGTCACCGAACGGGTCCGGCAACTGCAGATGGAGGCCGTGGCTCGCAAGTTCGGGCCGGGTGCTCGACCGGACGGCCGGCTGTCTCTCGGCGCAATGGTGTTGCTGATCACCGGGATTCCCAAGTTCCTCAATCTGGAATCGGGTATCGGCGTCGACACTGCGCATGCCGAAGTGGTGGAAGCACTCGAGGGCTACATCGATTCGGTGGAGCCTCGCATCACGCAGACTGCGCGCACCAAGCGACCGCGGACGTAAGAAACGGATCGCGAACTTTTCTCGAAAATTGGTACGACTGTATAGCAAGTGCGGTACTGTCCTGTAGTGCGCGAGCTCGCTTGACCTCAGACTGCTTACCGAGCGCCAAAAGTACCTCTTCCCAGTATTTTTCGAGAAACGTGCCGATCGAGGAGTTCTTCTTGCCTGCTTCCATACGTCCCATCACGTCGACCGTCGGACTGGAGGTCACAGGTCTGACTGCCGACGAGCTCATGAAGTCGGACTCTGCCCGAGAGATTCGGCAACTCCTGGACCGGCATGGGGTCCTGGTGTACCGCGAGATCAACATCGACGACGACGCCCTGTTGGCTCTCAGTCGTGCACTGGGCACCGTCGTAGTCCAATCCACCGGCGAGCACCGCCTCCCGGAGATTCAGACCATCACCATGGATCCGTCCAAGACGAATGCAATTCTCGCGTCGTATCGAGCGGGGAACTTCCACTGGCACATCGACGGTGCCACACAAGTCATTCCGCAGCAGGCGACGCTCCTGAGCGCTCGAGAGGTCGATCCAGCCGGGGGCGACACCGAGTTCGCCAGTACGTACGCGGCCTATGACGGCTTGAGCGACGAGGAGAAGGCCGAGTTCGAGTCTCTCGAGGTTGTGCACACGTTTGGGCATGCACAGTCGCTGGCGAACCCGGATCCCGACGAAGCAACCAGGCGAGCCTGGGCACGGGTACCTGCGCAGGTTCATCCGTTGGTATGGACCAGAAAGAATGGACGGAAGTCGCTGTTGCTGGGCGCTACCGCGTCCGAAGTTGTCGGTTGGCCGATCGAGCGAAGTCGTGCGTTGTTGGATCGACTGCTCGAGTGGTCCACACGCCCCGAATACGTACTGCGCCAGGTGTGGCGCAAAGGTGACCTGGTCATCTGGGACAACACCGGAATGCTGCATCGAGCGACGGAGTTCGAGCCCTCGTCTCAGCGGCTCATGCACCGCACGACCTTGGCGGGGGAGGAATCTGTCTGTCGTGGTTAAGGTCTGTGGTGGTTGAGGATTGGCCGAGTCCGTGAACACTATTTGCGACTATGACATGCGTGTGGGCTTCGCATCGTCTTGACTGGTGATGCGAAGCTTGCACGCCGTATATGGTTCTGGCAGAGTCGGGTTCAGTCTCGGTGGACTGGTCCTTGGCGGGTGGTGGAGCGTCGGCGTCGTTGTTTCGGGTCGATCGCGGCTGGTGGGATGAACCAGGGTTTGTGATCGTCGCCCATTTTGATTTCCCAGATTCCGCGGAATCCGCTGGTGCTGTGAATCAACCGATGGTGGCTACGGCAGAGGAGGGTGAGGTTGTCCATCACCGTCAAGCCCCCGGTTGACCAGGGTTTTATATGGTGCGCGTCGCACCAAGCGGGTACGGCATCACAGTTCGGGAAGGCGCAGCCTTTGTCCCGGGCGATCAGCGCGGTGCGTTGCTCGGGTGTGACGAGGCGTTTGTGCGGGGTCGCATCCAGCGGTGCGCCGTTGCCGTCCATCAGGACGGTGGAGAGCATGCAATCGCAGGCGAGCATCCGGGTGAGGCTCACACTGAGTGGTCCATCCAGGGCATGTATCCGACGTCAAGATCTTCGACATCAGGCTCATCGAAATCCGCTGCGACATCGTTGCGCATGGTGGCGCATTCCCGATGCTCCGCAAGATCTTTCGCAGTGATGTGCACATTCACATGCGGACGCTGGCCACCATCAACACCGGTCATGGCGTTGTCGAGGTACCGGCGAATCAGTTCCGTGAACGCGTCGGCGGTGCGCTTGGCTGCCGACCGCTGATCCGGGGTTCCGTCCGCGGCCGGTTTCGGCATCGACAAACCCGAGAGAGCCGACAACAACATTTCACCAGTGAGCGCGTCGAAATCGCCCTTGATCGCGACCCGACCGTTCAACGTCGGCGAAATCCGCAAGACGTTGAGGTCATCATCCTCACCAGGCGGGATCTCGTCGGATTCGAAAATCCGCTCCAGAACCGCAATCGCATACCGCAGCTTGATAGTGGTCGCCTCCACACCGGATGCCGCAGCGAGCAGTGTTGCCATGCAGGACGGTAGAGCGTTCTCCGGCGTACCTTTTGGTGGGGATTCACAGAACGCGGCAATTATTGCCGCATGATCGAGCGAGAGATCACCGGCCTCGAATTGGGCAGCAATGTCGGGGAACCCCCCGCAGCGCGGCACCGAGAGCGGCGAGCTTGTTGCCGGCCGCATTCTGCAGCATCGTGTTCGCCGCCAGCCAGCGACCGACGCCGCGGTAGCACAGCACCTGCTCATCCGGATTGAGCGCCAATTCGTCGACTGCGGCAACTCGAATCGCTTCCAGCCGAAGGATTTCCGCAGATACACAGACTGCAACGTCTCGAACCTCGGCCGGTCGCAATTGCCACAACCTGCCCCGCACACCCGCAGCCGCACCGGCTACAACATCCTCCACCGAAACAAAATCGCTCACCGTAGTCATCAAGGCCTCCCCACCCTGACCCAATTATAGTCGAACATACATTCGAATCAAGAGACATTTCGGGCACATTTCGGCCGAATGATATTTGTAGCCAGAATCTTTGACCAAAGCCGAAGTGGTTTCAGGAGCCGTGACGACCGGCGCGCTGAATCGAGAGTCGATGCTCGTACCGTTCCGACGCATGCACCGTCAACGAGATCTCGACCGGAACTCCATTGCCGTTCCGGTAGACCCGCTCGATGTGCAGGGCGGGTCTGCCCGGCGGGGTGTGCAGAATTTCGGCGATGTCGTCGGATACGAGAATCGCGGTGACAGTTTCTTCAGCTCCGGCAACAGGACCCGCGACGCTACCGACCGAGGCAAGGATGGTCCCGGGAGTACGGACTGTCGGGATCAGGTTCTCCGATATCAGTGTTTCGGCGACGTCGGGCGGAAGAATGATCGTGTTGACCGCATACGGCTGGTTGTCGATCCATCGCCGAACCTTCAACTGCGCCACAACAAGACTGTCGAGTTCGAGCTTCTCGGCGTGGACACGGTCGCGTTTGAGTTCGAGAGGCGAGATGACTTCCATCTCGGTGCCCGGCCACTCCTCGAGTTGTTCGATCGAATCGGTGGAGCGGACGGAGCGGCCGGTGCTGGGCTGATCCGTCGGAAATGTTCCCCGACCGCGGACGCGATATACCAGTCCGTCCGCCACAAGCTCCTGAAACGCTCGCCGCACCGTTTGCCGTCCGAGGCTGTACTCGGTCATCAGTTCGGTATCGGTGGGCAGCGGAGTGTCCTTGTCGTACCTGCCGGCAGCGACCGCTTCGGCGAGCGTCAGAGCCAGGCGCCGGTACCCCGGTAGATCGGTACTGCCCGACAGGACTGACCCGCCCATCTTGTTCTCCCAGATCATGGTCGATTGACTGCCGATAGTGTCATCGGCAACGCTATCCCATTCGGAAGAACCGGCGTGAGTCAGACGCGATTCGGTAGAGCGGCGTTGACTGCGTCGTCGAGCAGTCCGAGATTGCCGTCCAGCTCGGTGACGATCTTTCGGACGACGCCCACGTCCTTGCTCAGGAAATCTCCGACCGAATCTGCGAATGCGGACACTGAGCCCTTGGCTGAAACACTGGTCAGTGCACGGCTGTTGGAACTGCCGTATGGCAGGGCCGCGAGCAGATCGCCCTCGTCGATGCCGAGTTGTGTTCCCAGTGCGACAGCTTCGGTGAGAAGGCCGATCTGAGCGGCGAACAGAGCATTGTTGACTAGCTTGACCCGCTGTCCGTTGCCAGTGGGGCCGACATAGAGAACTGGATCTGCGTAGCTTTCCAGGGTCGGCTGGATGCGTGCCAGGGTGTTGGCATCGCCGCCGACAAAGAGGGTCAACCTACCTGCGGCGATATCGTGCGGTCCACCGCTGACCGGTGAGTCCACGACTGCGACACCAAACTGTGCTGCGTGCTCGGTTACGGCTTCAGCTGTGCGCGGGCTTCCCGTTGTATGCAACACCAGGGTGGATCCGCGAGGCATCGACGCGAGCAAGTCGCTGCCGAGACATATCTCGCGAACCTGCTCGTCCGTGAAAACGCAGATGATCACGAGGTCGGTATCGCCGCCGACCTCTGCGAAGGTGGACACGGCCTGCGCACCGGAGGCTTCCAGCGCAGTTTTTGTTGCGGCGGAGCGTGCAAGCCCGCGAACCTCGTGACCGGCTTCGACGAGACGGCTGACCATCGGTCCGCCCATCCGCCCGGCGCCGATGAACCCGACGCGTGTCATCGGCGGTGATCCATGAGTTCGAGGGTGGCGTCAGCTGCGGTCAGGACGACTCCGGTGGGTGCTTGGGCTGTTGTCGCGAGATCTGCAATCAGCCCGACGTCCTTCTGCAGCAATGTGCCCGCGTGCTGGGCGATACGCTCGAGCGTTCCACCGGCAGAGACGATCCGGCTCAGCGCGAAGCTGTTTGCCGTGCCGTGTGAGATCACGTCTCCGAGGCGGTTGGGATCAACACCGAGCGACTGGCCGAGCGCAAGCGTGTTCGCGGCTGTAGCCAAATTTGCCGTGAAGAGGAGATTGTTGAGCAGCTTCGTGATCTGACCGGACCCCAAAGGTCCAAGGTGAACAACAGGATTCGCGTACATCGAGAATACGGGACGGACGCGTTCGAAGTCTTCGTCGCTGCCGCCCACCATCACCAGAAGGCGGCCCTCGGTTGCGGCGATGCCACCGCCACTGACGGGAGCGTCAACGACGGAGATTCCTCGAGTAGCCGCTATTTCCCCGAGTTCGCGACAGGTATCCGGGTGAACCGTGCTGTGCACGGCAATGATTCCACCTGGCTTCATGCCCGCGAGGACGCCGTCCTCACCCGTGACAACGTCGAGAACATCGGCGTCGCTGCCGACGCAGATGCACACGAGATCGCTTGCCGCGCCTAGTTCCGCCGCAGATTCGGCGAACTTGGCTGCGGTGTCGGCAAAGGGAACGCGGGCTTCGGGACGTCGTGCCCACAGCGTGGTTTCGTAGCCGGAGTGGACGATTCGCCGTGCCATCGGCGCGCCTTGGCTACCGAGTCCGATGAATCCTACGTGCATCGCGGGTCCTCCTAGAGTGATCATGAAACCTCCTGTAGCTGTGGCCGCCAGAACAAGCCGAGAAGTACGGCGGTGCCGACCGCGCCCACTCCGAGGGCGATACCGCCACCTGCCCACCCGGAGAGTTCGATGTTCAGTGCGCCGTCGAGCGATATGCTGCCTGGCCCGAGCATGGCTGCGGCGAGCGCTACAAGCGCGAGCACCATCACATACTCGTAGCCGTCACGAAAGATGAAGAATCCGTTGGGGCGGTGTGCCAGTATCCCGGCAACCAACATGACCGAGATGACCGCCGCACAGGCAAACGGATTCAGGAATCCGACGATCAGCAAGACACCGGCACCGACTTCGGTGACCACGCTCATCCAGGCCTGGAATGTGCCGTTGCGTAGTCCCAGTCCGCTGAACCAGCGAGCCGTGCCCTCGATCTTTCCGCCACCGACCCAGTGATTGACTCCGTGAGCAATCATGGTCGAGCCCACGGCCAATCGGATCAGTAGAAGTGCAACATCTGCGGAATTCATGGGGTCACCTTCCGTGGCTCGCGTGCGCGGCCGTGCTGTCGTCTGTTGTCAGGTCTGCGAATTCGGATCGGCCGGCGATGCATTCCTCGACAAACGCCAAGACGCGGAGGTGATATGCAGTCGCGGTGTAGCCAAGGCTGAGGTTGTGTCCACCGTCGAACTGCTTGTCCACGACTACTCTCGGCGCAGCGGTGAACAACTCGGCGACGGTGAGCAACGCCTCGGGATCGTTACGCCACACATGCTCGTATTCGCCTGCAGTGAAATGGACGGGAATATTCACGCGTGCAGCAAGATTCGGAAAGTTCTCGCGGGGCCAACTTCGCACCACGTCACCCTCGTACTTCGGTGTCCGGGATGCGATCGGAAGACCGCCGAACAGTTCTTCCGGGTACAGCCGACTCGGCTGCCACAGCAACTCGCGCACGGCGATCGGATCGGCGTTGCGGGCGGTGACGCCCAGGATTTCCTGGGCAAGGGGCTGTTGCTCTCGGCCGGTGCCGGAGAGTTCGATTCCGAGGAAGGCGTCTCCGCGATCGTCCGCGGCCAACCTGGTGGCCAATTCACAGCCGATGGAGTGAGCCAATACGAATACTCCTGCGCCGCGGTCGATTCCCTCGAGGTGACGCTCGAGCGCCGCATACGTTACATCGACGCGAACATCGGGATCGACCAATTCGGTCGCATGGGGATTCGAGCTGCCGTAACCCGGCCGGTCGAGCGCCAGCACGGTGAATCCGAGGGCTGCTGCGGTGTGCAACAGCGACAGACGGGGGTGCCCGGGGCAGTCGAAGTACGCAGAGTTTGTTGCTCCGCCATGCACAGCGAGAATGACTGCGCGCGGTTCTGGAACCTCGATCAGCAACGCGGACATGGGAATACCGTCGACATCGACGATCCGGTGTACGGGAACGGGGCCTGAAGCGGTCGTGCCAGCCGAACTGGCTACTACGGTATTCGTGGTGCTCATGTATCCGTCCTGAAAAATAGCGAGCAGGGTGAGCATTGAAACTTCGCCTTCACGAATGCGTTTCGTGAAGGCGAAGTCTCGAATCAGATGTGGTAGTCGTACGACTTCAGGTAGCCGCCGCCGTCGACGCGCATCTGCATGCCGGTGACGTAACGAGCTTGCTCCGACGCGAGGAAGAGGACGGTTTCGCTGATGTCCTCGGGCTCGACCCACGGGATCTGCATTGCCTGCTGAACCGGGAAGGACAGCACAGCGTCTTCACGGCCCGGGTTCTCGAGGTCGGGGCGGAATGACTTGTACATCGATTCGTTGTGCAGCATGTCGGTGTTGCAGTTGGTGGGGTGCACAACGTTTGCGCGAATTCCGCGCGGTGCGAGGTGCGTCGCCAGCTCGTGTACGTAGTGGGAGAGTGCACGCTTGGAGAACACGTAGGCAACTCCGCCGAGGTCCTTACCTGGTACATCGACCTTGCTGGTGTCGATCATGGACGCCGTCGAACCGGTGGCGATGATCGAGGCGCCCTTGCCCAGGTAGGGCAGCGCTGCCTGGATGGCATTGATGGTGCCGACGAGGTTGGTGTCGACGGTGTCGGACCAGGCCGCGATATCCGGTTCGCCGCGCATTCCGGCGACGCCTGCCTGCGCGACAACGATGTCGAGGTGACCCAACTCGGCAACGCCGCGCTCGAGTGCCGCACGCAGTTCGTCGACCTTACGGACGTCGGCCTTGGCAGTGACGATGCGGCGACCGTGCTTCTCGACGAGACGAGCGGTCTCCTCGAGATCCTCAGGAGTGGCCATCGGGTAGGTGATGGAATCGAAGTCGGCGCAGATGTCGACGGCGATGATGTCGGCGCCCTCTTCGGCCAAACGAACCGCATGGCTTCGGCCCTGACCTCGTGCTGCGCCGGTGATGAACGCAACCTTGCCTTCAACGCGTCCCATGGTGAATCCCTTCGTTTGATGTGTTGGGTTGTTCAAACTGGTTGCGTAACAGTGTTATTTGCCACGCGTGCAGCGGAAGGACTTAGGTGTTGCGGCCGCCGTTGACGCCGAGGATCTGACCGGTGATGTAGCCGGCCTCTTCGGAGATGAGGAACGCGCAGGCTGCGGCGATGTCTTCCGGTCGGCCGACGCGCCGAACCGGTGTCTTGGCAATGTGGTCTTCGACGGTGCCGCCCAGGAGACGCTTGCCTTCGGCCGTACGCAGCATCGGGGTGTCGATGAATCCCGGTGGCACGGCGTTGACGGTGATTCCTTCGGGGCCGAGTTCCAGCGCCAAGGACTTGGTGAGTCCGTTGACCGCGGACTTGGATGCGACGTAGTGAGTCATGAACGGCTGCCCGGAATGCGCGCTGGACGACGAAATATTGACGATGCGTCCCCAGCCGGCTTCGAGCATGTCGGGGAGCGCCGCCTGGCAGCAGTGGAATACGCCGTCCAGGTTGACGTCGAGGACGCGCTTCCAATCGTCGAACGACAGTTTCGTGAATCGCTGGAATCCGTCGAGGCCGGCTGCGTTCACCAGAATGGTGACGGGACCCAACTCGGTGCGGATCTCCGCCAGAACCTCGTCCAACCGCGCGCGGTCCGTGACATTAGCTGTGTACGAATACTTTTCGTCCGACGGTGTGAGGTCGATCGTGGCAACGTTGTAACCGTCGGCGCGCAGGCGTTCTGCGACAGCGCGGCCGATACCCGAACTGCCACCGGTGACAACTGCAGTTCGCGTGATCTGAGTACTCACGTTTTCTCCGTTCGCGGATTCGCTCATGCCCACGGCTCATTGCCGAGGATGGTGGTGCGGTGCATCGTTCGCTCCGACTTGGGGTCGTAGGGAAGTGCGCGGTGCAGCATTCCGGTGTTGTCCCAGATGACTACGTCGTCGACCTCCCACGTATGGCTGTAGGAGAAGCGCTCCTGAGTGGTCCATGCGAGCAGTTCGTCGAGGAGCGCCCGGCTTTCGTCGGGCTGCATTCCGACGACGTGGTCAGCCGTTGCGCCGAGGACGAGTGACTTGCGTCCGTCGCGGTGTTCCCAGACCAAGGATGATTCATGGGTGGGCAGACGGCGCCA
The DNA here is from genome assembly GCF_002300185.1 of Rhodococcus sp. ACPA4. Classification (NCBI taxonomy): domain Bacteria; kingdom Bacillati; phylum Actinomycetota; class Actinomycetes; order Mycobacteriales; family Nocardiaceae; genus Rhodococcus; species Rhodococcus sp. ACPA4. The sequence continues at coordinate 3,349,653 of NZ_NSDY01000001.1, read as the reverse complement.
GGATGCAAGTTGCTCGTCCGTGGGGTTCGGCTCGATAAGTCGCTGCGCAGCTTCGAAGCTGTGTACGACGCGAAGATCGTCGTAACGCTTACGTTCCTGCTCCGGCAGGTTCTCGTAAGCCGCGTAGGTGCTGGCGAATTCGGTGCCACCGCCAGTCATGGCCACGTGCCGTGCCGTCAGCATTGTCGCCTTGGCCGGCACGTCGTTGGTGGTGTCGTCGATGTGCCAATTGAACGTGCCCCGAAGGTATTCGGCCGACGGGTTCTTGGCCGGGTCGAGCGTGACCTTGAAAATTTCCTTGCCCGCGGGGGCCAATACCGGTCCGAGCTTGCGGCTGAATGCGACCTGAGCCTCGTCGTCGAGGTGCAAACCGCGGATGAGCAGTACCCCGCGCCACTTCAATGCCTCCAGGCATCTCGCAACTACAGCCTCGTCGTCCAAGCTGTCGATACCGATGACCTCTACGCCCAATGCCGGGCTGAGCGCCTTAGTCTCCATCAGAAGAATCTCCCTTCAATTTATGAGAACCATACTCTCGCCTTCATGATGCCCGCAAGAGTCGAAGAAGGGCAGATCACTCGGGTGGAAGTCCGGCGATCGGGGAACGCGGTTCGTTCCTGTGGGGCTATGCGAGAGTCTGTCTGATTGCTACAATTCCCGGAGCGAGAATGCAGTATTCTCATTTGTGAGAATGACGTATTCAAATCAGAGGGAGGCGAGATGCACTCGATGGATATCAGGAGTGACCTCCTGATTTACCGCGTACCTGCTCTCGCTTGAAGTTCTGAGCGATTTTCACGATTACGGGGAGACTGGCATGTCATACATCGCTTCGATAGGGACGTACCTACCGTGCTGGGGAACGTCGGATTCCCGCGTGCCGGGTGACGACGAGGACGCGATTACTCTCGCGGTCGAGGCCGGCAGAGCGGCGTGTAGCACCAGCACCTCCGTAGAACACGTCATTCTGGTGAGCCGGGATCTGCCGCTGCTGGAAAGCAGTAATGCCGCGGTTCTGCTGGCCGGACTCGGACTCGATCCAGAGCTGGAGGTGGTCGAGCGCCTCGGCGGCGCACCCGCAACGCTCGACGCCGTCAGTAATGCTCGGCCGCGGACACTGATCATCGGCGTCGACCTTGAACCGGCAGGGGCAGCCGCCGTACTGACGTCGGACCACGGACTGCGAGTCCGCACCGCTGCTCGGGTGTCGCGCAGCCTTCCGGTGCGTACTCGTAACTCCATTGGCGTTGTACATGATTACGGCGATCCGCGGTTGCTCAAGGAACGCGGATTTGTTGCATCGCTGTCAGCTGCGTGGGTGGATGCACCGGTTGCGGTAGCCGGTGTCGAGCACAAGCAGGCCACGACGTTGTGCGCGGCAGAGCCGGTTCGGCTACCGACACTCGGCGCGAGTTCGGGTCTGTTTGCCCTTGCTGCCATGGTCGATTCGGGAAGCACCGGATCGCTCGTCGGTGTCGAGCAGGCCAGCCTCTCGGGAGTCCGGGTCGCGGACGGCACTGCTGAGGTACACCGCCGGGAGCCCGCGCCGCGTCCCAAAGTGGAAGGCCAGTTCGTGCCGGGCGCCGATATTCCGATTTCGCTGGCAGCCTATGAGCGTGCCTTCGACGCAAAAGTCCGGTGGGAAGCGGGAAAATACGAGGACAGCGACGACCTGGACTTTCCCCCTCGCTATCGGGTCGACAACGACGGCACATTGCAGACGGACTACACGTTTGTGCCACTACCACGAACCGGGTCGGTGTATACCGAAGTAACCGTGCATGTTCCGGTTCCCGGACTGAAGACTCCCTACTCCTTGGTGATCGTGGAACTCGACGACGTCGACGTTCGAGCGCTCGTCAAGGTGACCGGCGTCGAACCGGGAACTGTTGATCTCGGCGATCGTGGCCGGATGGTTCTACGCCGGGTGGCGATCCGCTCCGGGGTGCCGGACTACGGATACGCATTCGAACCGGAAACAGCATTTCTGATCGAGCAGGAGGCGGTATGAGAAACGTGGCGATAGTCGGCGCGGGGATGACACCCTTTGCCGAGCATTTCACCCTGGGTATCAAAGACCTGTTGCCCATGGCGTTCTCCGAATGCGCCGCCAGTATCGACAAGGGCTTGGACAAGTCCGATCTGCAGGCGGCCTGGTTCGGTGCGATGGGAACTCCAGACGGCTTTCCGTCCGGCATTCTCGCGGACACTCTCGGCCTGGCAGACATCCCCGTAACACGCATCGAAAACTCCTGTGCAACAGGCCATGATGCCGTGCGCAACGCGCTGTTCGGAATCGCGTCCGGTGCCTTCGACGTCGCAGTGGTCGTAGGAGCGGACAAACTCCGCGAGAGTGCGTCCAAAGACATGCTGTGGGAGTGGGAAGCTATGGCCCGCGACATGGCGTGGGATTACCCGCTCGGTCTGGTGGCTCCGGCCGGCTTCGCCTTGCACGTGCGTCGCTACCTGCACGAATCTCCTGCCACCCGGGAGCATATGGCCATGGTGGCCGTCAAGAATCATCTTCACGGCGTCAATAACCCGAAGGCCTGCAAGCGGTTCGAGATCACCATCGAGGAAGCTCTGAACGCACCGACCATCGTGACGCCGTTCAGTGCCTACGATTGCGCTCCACAGAGTGACGGCGCGGCAGCGTTGGTGCTGGCGGCAGAAGACGTCGTGGAGAGATACACCGATCGTCCGGTCTGGATCCGCGGCGTCGGCTTGGGCCTGGATTCCGTCATGCACCAGCACAAGCGTGACATGACGTCGTTCCCCGCCACGGTTCGCGCTGCGAAGCAGGCCTTTTCGATGGCCGGCATGACCCCTTCCGACGTGGATGTCGCAGAGGTACACGACTTCTTCACCGGCATCGAGTTGATCAGTTACGAGGATCTCGGCTTCGCCGACCGGTTCGAGGGGTTCAAACTCATCGAATCGGGAGCTACCGGAATCGGCGGCTCCATACCGGTGAATCCGAGTGGAGGTCTGATCGCCAAGGGGCACCCGCCGGGAGCAACCGGTGTCGCGCAGTGCGTCGAGTTGTTCGAACAGTTGCGCGGTGATGCCGTCAATCAGGTTGACGGTGCCCGGATCGGTTTGGCACACAACGTCGGTGGACCGACAGCCGTTGCAGCAGTGACCATTTTGGAGGGGCCGAACGTCTGACAGTAATAAGTACCGAGAACTTCAGGCAGTGGGCGAGCGTCGAGCGACGCTCTCCCGCTGCTGCCCAGAAGGCGACGCGCGAATCACCGACATGGTGTGTGAGCGCGTCGTCAATGGTGCTCTTTTGCAGTGCAACTGAAAGCTGATCGACTGTGTCGATAGCTCGAGATTTGCCGTAGCCGCCTGTGTTCACACGCCAGGCGGCTGGTCTTGTTGTCGTGGCCCGTGTCGGGCGTTTTCACCAGTGGCGCCGAAGATCTCGATAATCGTCTGTGTGTTTCTTCCTTCCTGGGTACTCGATTCCGGTGACGTGGGCATTCATCGACGTGCGGACCTGCGCAGAACCATTTTCCTTGACACTTTGCGCAATAGTGTCTAGTTTTATGATCGCTCAGCCAGGTGCCGCTCAGCCAGATTTACTGCGGCAGGGTTTGCCGTTGCAAGCCGAGCCCGGGTGGGTTGATCTCCGTTCCGCGCATTTCTCGAGGGGGTAGCAGTGTCCGTGGGTGACGTGACGGAATTTTTTCTGGGCCGGCGGCGGGCGCCGATTTTACCGATTGCCTTGCAATAGACACTGATTCATTGCAGTGATCGAGGTGGGGTCGCGCTCCTGGTGTCGATTCGCCTTGTGAGAGTCGGTGTTTCAGTGTGTTCGACGGGGGAAATACTGTAATGCGCACTCGGCGACGAAGGTTCGGTACCCACTGTGATCTTGACCTCATTCGGCAACTCGTGCTAAGAAGGTGCTCAGCATTTTAGTGTGAAAGCTGAGATCCGCACAGGTGGTCATCATCTTTCGGGGGCAATGCTCAGTTCGGAAGGTGGAAGATCACTCGGTAGCGGTGACGGCAGGTTCGACGCAATGCGTGCCCACTCTCGTATGCGGCGGCGGACTGAACTTGTGGGCGAACGGAAAGTGGAAGATCCATGGAGATCCCAGATCGAAGTTTTGGCCAGAAGCGTTCTGCATCAAGTGAAATCACGAGTTGGATGCACGGGTATACGCGACGGCATCCCGTTGCCGCACTGGAAACGGTTGGTGGACAATGCGTTCTCGGGCTTCGTGCGATCCAGTACTTGGTGATCGACATCGCGACATTCCGCTTTCCAGTAGCGGAGTTCGTGCGTCAGACGGCCTTCATGGCGTCGGCATCCGCCGTTCCGACTCTGTTTGTCGCTATACCGATCGGCGTGACATTGTCGATTCAATTCGGCTTGCTCGCCGGACAGGTCGGTGCGACATCCCTGGCGGGCGCTGCCAGTGGCCTCGCGGTGATCAGACAGGGCGCTCCGATGGTCGCTGCATTACTCATGGCATCGGCAGCGGGATCGGCGATATGCGCTGACCTCGGATCTCGCAAGATCCGCGACGAGATCGATGCGTTGGAGGTCATGGGGATTTCGGTGATCCGCAGGCTTGTGGTGCCCAGGCTTGTAGCGGCGATTACGGTTGGTGTTGCACTGACGGGGCTCGTCTGTTTTGTGGGATTCTTTTCCGGCTACCTGTTCAACACCTTTGTCCAGAACGGCACTCCCGGCAGTTTCGTGTCGACATTTGCATCCTTTGCCACCGTCGGTGATTTCTTCCTGACGATGATCAAGGCAGTGCTCTACGGCGCGATCGTGGCAATCGTCGCCTGCCACAAGGGACTTACCACTCGCGGTGGACCCGCCGGCGTTGCCAACTCGGTCAATGCCACAGTGGTGGCGTCGATCTTGCTCCTCATGGTCGTGAACGTGGTCCTGACACAGTTGTACGTGTTGATGTTCCCGCGGACGGGTTTCTAGATGGCATCGCGGTATTACCCGCCGGGTATGAGGTCAGCGGTCAAGGTGGTCTCGGCGCAGGCAACAGTTGTCATGCGTCTGGGTCACATGGTCACCTTTCTGGGCCGGGCACTGGCCGCAGTTCCCTGGACCTTGAGGCATTACCGGAAGGAATTTCTGCGGATTCTTGCCGATGTCACATGGGGCAACGGTTCGATCGTAGTTGGCGGCGGAACGGCGGGTGTGATCATCGTTCTGGGTGCCGCGGCGGGGGCGATCGTGGGAATCGAAGGCTACAACGCGTTGCATCTGCTCGGTTTGGAGCCGGCGACCGGGATGATCGCGTCGACCGCAACAACGAGGGAACTGGCACCCATCATGGCGTCGTTGGCTTTTGCCGCGCAAGCAGGATGCCGCTTCACAGCGCAACTGGGTGCGATGCGGATCTCGGAGGAGATCGACGCGATGGAAGCGCTGGCGATCCGTCCTATCCCGTATCTCGTGACAACGAGGCTGATGGCATCCGTGGTTGCGGTGGTGCCGCTGTATCTACTCTGCCTCGCCTTGAACTACGTTGCGGTGAAGGTAGTCATCGGGCTGTCGGGTGGGGTGTCGACAGGTACCTACGAGCACTACTTCCGCCTGGTTCTCAGCGCGACGGACATCGGTTACTCGTTGGTGAAAGCTGTTGTCTTCGTGATTATTACCTCTACCATTCAGTGCTACTACGGTTTCTTCGCGTCCGGTGGCCCACAAGGGGTAGGGACTGCCGCCGGCCGAGCGATGCGCGCCAGCATCTCCGCGATGATTGTCGTCAATCTGCTACTGACAGTAGCGTTCTGGGGCATCGGGTCCGGGGCAAGGCTCGGTGGGTAGCTGATGCCGATACTGTTCGAAGCCGACGGCCGAGGCCCCTCTGCGACAACACTTCTCCTGCACGGTGTTGGCGCGCTGATGGTCGTGGCGCTGCTGATCACCGGGCTGATCGCGAAAATGAACGGCGTCTTCGACAAGGCATTCGAGGTTACAGCGGTTCTTGCCGATGTCGGTGACGGATTGCCTGCGCGTTCGGATGTGAAATTTCGGGGCGTGCTGGTCGGAGTGGTGAACAGTGTGGATACATCGAGCGGCGGCGAGTCGAAGTATGTCGACATCGCTCTGAAACCGGAGTACGCGGCCGGGATTCCGGCAACCGTGACGGCTCGTGTTGTGCCCAGCAACGTCTTTGCCGTGTCGTCCGTTCAGTTGGTCGACAACGGGAGCGGCCCCCCGCTGTCGCCCGGCGCGGAAATCCCGCAAGACGAAAGTCTGTCGACGGTACAGTTGCAGACCGCGTTGACAAAACTCCGTGAAATCGTCTCTGCTACAGCACGTATCGGGACGGATCGCACACTCGGAATGCTCGCGGCCGTTGCGGCGGCAACAGACCGTCGGGGCGCCGATATCGTCACTGCGGGTGAGCAACTCCGCCGAATTGCCGCCGAACTCGGTGAGTTGACCACACCGAACGGTGAACCTTCCAGCTTGGGTGCGTTGTCCTCTGCCATCCGCGGTCTCCAAGAAGCTGCACCCGACCTTCTTGATGCCGTACACCATTCCGTCGTACCCATGCGGACCTTGGCGCAGAAGGATGCCGCGTTGACCGCGCTGCTGACTGCCGGTTCGACAACACTGTCGGAAGTCGGTTCCGTTCTCGACAACAACACGGACAAGATCGTCGCTATCACCACACAACTTTCACCGGTTCTCAGCGTAGTTGCCGACGGCAGTACGGAATTCGCGCCCATCGTCACGCGGATGAAAGTCATATCCGACAAGTGGTTCAGCGAGTTCTGGCCGGTGGGTCAGCAGAACGCGACGGGAAAATTCCTGTTCCAATTCACACCGCACAAGATGTACACCCGCGCCGATTGTCCCCGCTACGGTGAGTTGGCCGGTCCGAGTTGCGCGACTGCGCCGGAGACCGCCGCGCCACCTGTGGTAGCTGACGGCGTTGCCCGTCAATTCGACTTTGCCCCGACGTCCGGAGGGAATGTCGGTCCGGTCGGAAGTGCCCAGGAGAAGGAACTTCTGGGCGATCTTCTGGGAGGCGAATCGACCCCTGCCGACGAGTTCATCCTCGGACCGTTGGCCCGGGGCAACACCGTGCAGGTGACACCCGAACCCGACGTGCCACTCGAACTCGAGCAGGGGATCCGATGAGCTATCGAAAACCCTTGATCGGAATCGCCGTGTTCCTGCTGATCTCCTGTGGCCTCACATGGACGGTGTTCGTCACACTGCAGCGCGGTGTTCAGGGCGAGACGAAATCCTTTACCGCGGTCTTCACCGACGTATCGGGATTACGCGCCGGCGACGACGTGCGGATGGCTGGGGTTCGGGTGGGGCGCGTCGATTCGGTCAGTCTCGACGGAACGCTTGCGCGGGTGGCTTTTCGGATCGAATCGGACCAAGCGCTGTACGGCAACACCAAAGCCGCGATCACGTATCAGAACATCATCGGACAGCGCTATCTCGGGTTGTCCCTCGGTGAGCAGGGGGAACCTCGAGTTTTGGTGAGTGGGGACGAGATTCCGGTGGAGAACACGGAACCATCCTTCGACATCTCGATTCTTCTCAATGGTTTCGAACCGCTGTTCAGCGTGCTCGATCCGCAGCAGATCGACAATGTCACAACCGCGATTGTCAGTGCACTGCAAGGTGATTCCGGATCGATCACCACATTGGTATCCGAGACGTCGACCCTTGCCGAGTCGTTTGCCGGCCCGGACAAGATTCTGGGCGACATCATCGTCAATCTGGACGGCATCGTTCACAGCCTCGCACTGCAGAGCACCAACGTCGACACGATGATCACGCAGGCACGGACGATCTTCGAACAGCTGGCAGCCAGGCGCGGCGAAATGGTCGACTCGTTGGATTCGATCGCGCTCGTTGCCGATCAAGTAGCAACACTGTCGAGCGACGTCGCCCCAGACCTGAGCGAGTTCCTCACTCGGGAACCGGGTTTCGCCCAGCACTTCCTGGACAACAAGGACACCTTCGGATACTTCGGTTTCAACTTACCGCCGATGTTGAAAGGGCTTGCGCGAGCGAGCCAGGACGGAAGTTACATCAACACGTACCTGTGCAATCTCAATGTCACCCTCGTCCCGGCGATCAGTGCCGTGATCCCCGCGATCGTTGCGCAGTCGACGCCCGGTGGTCAGATTACCCAGTCGAAGATTTGCAGGTAAGCGAAAGATGATCAGAGAAGCCACATCGAATTACACTCGGAGACTGCGTAAGACCCTCGAGGATCGCAGTGCACTGGGGATCGGGGTCTTGACGGTGGCAGGTCTTGCCATCGCGATGGTCGTTGCCCTCTGGGTTACATCCGCAGGAATCGGCAAGGTCAGCCTCGACGCCGAATTCACTCAGGCCGCCGGAGTCAGCGCGGGCGACGCGGTCACCATCGCGGGTGTTCCAGTGGGAACCGTCGATGGTGTCCGACTCGCAGGAGATCACGTTGTCGTGACCATGCAGATCGACGAGGGGGTCTCACTGGGAGCCGGTACCGCAGCCTCCATCAAGTTGACGACGTTGTTGGGATCGCGCTACGTCGAGATCCGTCCCGGCGGTGACGGTGACATTGCCGATCATCGGATCGGGTTGGCCAACACCGAAGTTCCCTACGATCTGCAGCAGACACTGGATAATGCGACCACCACATTCGAGCAGGTTGACGCGGAGAAGATCGGGCAAACACTTACCACGTTGTCCGATCAACTGGAGGGCACACCTGCGCTCGTACCGCAGGTACTCGCGAACATCGAGAACTTGTCTTCGGTGCTGGCCGAACGGCGCGGACAGATCGGTTCGCTGCTGACCAGTACAAGTGAGGTGACAACTGTAATCCGCGGGCAGCAGAACAGTCTGGGTGAGTTGGTGCGCAACGGCCGTGACGTGTTGGCTGAAATCAACGCCAGACGGGAAGTAGTCGACCAACTACTCGTATCGACCACCGCACTCGTAGACCAACTGCACAACGTCGTTGTCAATGACAGTCCGGCAATCGACGAACTGATCAACAATCTGAATGGCCTGCTCCAAAGCCTGAGCAACAATGACGATCTGCTGCGCAACACATTGGAGATCCTGCCGGTTCCGTTGCGCAACTTCGCCAATACCTCCGGGACCGCCAACGAAGTCGATTTCACGGCCCCCGCTGGGCCTTTCATCGACTCGTGGATGTGCGCTGTCAGCGGCCATGCAAACGAGATGAACTTGCCGCCCTATCTGAAGGACTGCAAATGAGATCTCTCGTATCGATAGCGAAGGTCGCGTTGGTGGTTGTTCTCGCTACTGCCGGTTGTTCGGGTATTCGCAGCGCAACCTCGATGGACAATACGATCACCGTCACGGCGCAATTCGACAGTGGCGCAGGACTGTACGAAGGGAACTCCGTCTCGGTTCTCGGCGTCCCGATCGGTTCGGTGACCAGCATCGTCCCCCGCGGCACCGTGGTGGAAGTAACGATGAGCCTCGACAGCGGAGTCAAGATCCCGGAAACTGCGCAGGCAGTAACTGTGTCGACGTCGGTGTTGACCGACCGTCACGTCGAAATCACTCCGCCATATCGCGACGGCCCGGTGATGACGGACGGTGACATCATCCCGATGGACCGAACAAAGACTCCCGTCGAATTCGATCGACTGATCGCCATGGCGGACAAGATGGCGATCGAGTTGCAGGGCGATGGAGAGGGTTCCGGCCCGGTCGCTGACCTACTCGGGATCGGCAGCGCGATGGTCGACGGGAACGGGCAAGCCATCAAGTCGTCACTGAGCCAGTTGGCGTCGGCGCTGCAACTGGGTAGCGACGGCGGCGCGCAAACACAGAATGCCATCACGACTGTTGTGGACAATCTTGCAGTCTTGACTTCCGTTGCCGCGAACAATGATCAGGACATTCGTGAATTCGGTTCAGCCCTGGCGCAAGTGAGTGATCTGCTCGGTGAGGCGGACTTGGGCTCGGGGGACACCGGTACCAAGCTCAACGAAATCCTTGTCGAGGCAGATAAACTTCTCGCGGCCAACCAGGGAACTCTGCAATCGACAGTGACCAACGCAAACACCGTGGTGACCGCATTGGCCGACTATCGGCGTGAACTTTCTGAATTTCTTACTGTCACCCCACTTTTGATGGACAACGCTTACAACGCAATCGATCAGGAGAACGGCGGTGCGAGGGTGCACGCTCAGCTGGAAAAGGTCTTTCTCGACGGGCAGTTGGTCAAGGAGATCTGCAATGTCCTCGGTCTGCGTCAGCTTGGCTGCAGTACGGGAACACTCGAAGATTTCGGCCCGGACTTCGGGATCTCCGGGATGCTCGAGGGCTTGGCGGGGTTGCCGCGATGACGCCCCGAGGGTGGCGGGTTGTTTCCGCCGGGGCATGCGCCGGTCTGATGCTGTCCACGGCAGCGTGTGGTGTGGGGCTCGAGAGTCTCCCGTTGCCGGCACCTGGAGTTTCCGGGGACTACTACACGCTGTACGCGGTCTTCGACAATGCACTCAATCTGCCCGCCCAAGCGAAGGTGAAACTCCAAGGCGCAGACATCGGCGAGGTCGAAGCGATGAGAGTGCAGAACTACGAAGCGATAGTCACGATGCGGATCAAGGATGGAATCAGCCTGCCGGTCGGGGCCGGCGCGGAATTGCGGTCGGCGACACCGCTGGGAGACGTGTTTGTCGCAGTGGAACCCCCGCTTGGACCTGCGTCGAACGGTGCTCTTCTGTCCGACGGAGACAGCATCCCGATTGCGTCGACTTCGTCTGCGGCGACGATCGAAGAACTCCTCACCACATCGTCGTTCTTGATCAACGGAGGCGTCCTGCGCAACCTGACGAAGGTTGTCAACGGGCTCGGAGAAGCTGTCGGCGGACGAGGTGAGGAAATGGCGGACCTGATCGGTGAATCGACCGCTCTGATCGGGACACTGTCGAGCCGGAGCAACGAGATTCGTGAGACGCTTGCGTCGACCAATCAGCTTCTCGTGACGGTGTCGGAGCAGCAATCGTCGATCAACGACGCGATTTCGGCAGCCGGTCCCGCGCTCGGCACTCTGAACGCCAACACTGCGCAAATGCTTGATCTGCTCGCACAGGTGGCGCAGGTAAGTAGTCAAGTGGGAAAGTTCCCGTCGGTGAGCGGTACCGGCGCAGGCGGGATGGTCGCCGACATCAACACAATCGCTGCAGAACTCAACGACGCGGCAACCGATCCCAACGCGAGCCTCGCAGCCGTCAACAGGCTTTTGCCGCCACTCCTCAAGATCACCAACTCGACGTCCGCCCATGTCAATGCCGACCTGGAACAGCTCGCTATCGGGGCGATTGCGGATCCGAACCATCCCGCTGACCCTGGCAGCCGACTTCCGGATTCGAGCGACTGGGATGCGCTGGTGGGAACGATTACCTACACGCTGATGCGGTTGCAGGGCAGAGTGCTGGGGACCGGCCGATGAACAAGCAGATCCCTGACGGTGAGGGTGAGATGGGCCCGGTTGCGCGGCTGTCGGAAGTCCCCGCGGCAGCTCTCGTCGGCGCCGTCCGCTTCAGTAGCGCTCACCGACTCACAATGTCGGTGGTTGCACTCGCCGCAACGCTGGTTGTCGGCGTGGTGTACCTGACCTTCGGGGTCTTTCACCTGAGCCCGATCAGCTCGAAGATTACCGTGCGCGTGCATTTTTCGATATCCGGCGGGCTGCTGCCGCAGCAGGAGGTGATGCTCCGCGGAGTTCCTGTGGGAAAGGTGAATTCGGTCGAGTTGACCGACAGTGGTGTAGTTGCCGTCGCGGAGATCGACGGGGGTGTCGAGATTCCACTGGGCGGTGAGGTGCGTGTGGCGGGACTGTCGATGGCAGGCGAACAGTATCTGGACTTCAGGCCTACCACCGACAGTGGTCCGTATCTTGTCGACGGATCGGAAATCTCTTCCGACGAAACGTCGACCCCGGTGCCGCTGGCGTCCATGTTGGGAAACCTCGACGGCATGCTGGCCCAAATCGATCCTGCCGAACTCGAGATGATCGTCGCGGAACTCGGCGTCGGACCGGAAGGGCCGAAGAAACTGTCGGCGATACTCGACGGCGGCGCCTTCCTCGTCTCGACGCTCGATTCGGTATTACCGCAGACGGCAACCCTTCTGCGCAGCAGCAAGGTTTTGCTCGGCACACTTGGTGACAGCGGCCCTGGGCTGCGCAGTACTGCGAGCAATCTGTCGGAACTTCTGCTCGGCGTCGAAGCGAAGGACACGGGGCTTCGTGAGTTCCTCGACGGTACGCCGTCGACTCTGAAGTCGATTGACGCGCTCATCGCCGACAACTCGCCGACAATGGTTCAGCTCCTCGGCAATCTGACGACGGTAGCCCAGATGGCCTACTTGAACGTACCTGCGCTGCAAGAGTTCTTCGTCCCGACATACCGTCAAGGCTCCACACTCGAAGCACTCACATCTGTTTTTCACGACGGTGGAATCTGGGCGTTTGTCAACATCTACCCGCGCTATTCGTGTGACTACGACTTGCCACGTCTACCGGCGACGGTTCCGGATTTCCCGGAACCGTACCTGTACACGTATTGCGACAACGAGGACCCGTCGGTGCTTGTCCGCGGCGCTCGGAATGCGCCACGTCAACCAGGTGACGACACCGCCGGCCCGCCTGCCGGTGTTGCACCCGACACGCGAGCGTCGCCGACACCGATTGGGCCTCAATCGATTCCACTTCCCTATGGAGGTCCTGATCTCGAACAGAGTCCACCGGGGTGAACGCGGAAGAGCAGTTGAAACAGGAACATCGCAGCAGAGGAGAAGGAAAAATGAGCGAACGCGGTTCGACGACAACAATCGACAAGGCTGCAGATCTGGACCCGGAAGTAGACGAATCCGCAGCGGAGGGCAAGAGTGATGTGGGGTCGAGCGACACGGAGCCGGAGGTTCGCGTTCGCCGACGGGGGAGAGTAGTCGGAATCTCTGTGATTGCAGCCGTGGTGGCCATATCACTGTCCATGGCAGCAGTTTTCGGTTGGAAGCTACACGAAGCGCGCGCTGTCGACTCGGCAGCGGCCGCCGCACTCGATGCGGCGCGCCAGTACGCGGTGACTCTGACAAGTGTGAGTTCGGATTCGCTCGATCAGAACTTTGCGGCCGTACTCGACGGAGCCACCGGGGAATTCAAGGACATGTATTCCCAGTCCAGTGAACAGTTGAAGCAACTGCTGGTCGACAACAAGGCCGCAGCTCAGGGAGTTGTGATCGATGCCGGGATCAAATCGGCGACCGCTACGGAAGTCGAGGTCCTGTTGTTCATCGACCAGACCGTCAGCAATACCGTCGCACCTGATCCGCGGATCGACCGCAGTCGAGTCGTGATGACGATGAACCTGGTGGACGGTCGCTGGCTCGCCGGCAAGGTGGATCTACCGTGACACCGCGAGCGGGGAGCGGGGATGCCACTTGGACGGCCCCGCTCCGCACTCATTCACGTTCGGAGAGAGCAGCTCTGGGACATTGTGCAATCGACGTGCGAACTCGGTCTTCGGCGTCGTGCGGTACCTGGCCGGCAGTTACTTCCAATTCCTCGTTGGTGTCGAGGGCAAATACTTCCGGCGCGTTTTCCACGCAGAGTGCATTTGCCTCACACAGATTCTTGTCGACGACGACGCGCATCCGGAGTCCTCCCTGATCAAGTTCACGGCTCGAATCCATGCCGTGTTGCACTGAGTGCGCGAACGAAATTGGTTCCAGCGGATCGGAACGCATACCCGCGTGAATGTAAAGTCATCCACCACCTTGGATACTGTACCTTCGCAGAAGAGATTGCAAGCCCCAAAAGGGTTAGGGCTGTGTCTAATTCGTGTCTTCGAGTCGTTCGCCTTCGAGTCGAACCAAATACTCCTCGACCAAGGCGAAGGTCTCCGCGTGCCCACCGAAAACGCCGAGTGACTCTTCCATCACGAGTACGCGTGACAAGCTTGTGATCAATACCAGCGCTGCGGCAGGCGGGCATGTTTTCGGATCGATACCATACTCCTGCAACACATTTCCCATTATTTCGAGTTGAGCTGCGCGGAATCGCTCGGAGTAGTCGGCGATTTCCGCCCGGATGACTTTCCGATGATTGGCGAGGGCGACAAACTCCATAGTGAAGGCGGTGCCCTCCGCTGCGATGCTGAACTCCCACAGTGCTCTCAGGGGTTGTGGCGATTTCAGTAGTTCGGCCTGACGCTCGAGACCTTCTACCGCGCGGCGACGAAACAGTTCGAGAAACAGATCGTCCATCGTGCGGAAGTAGTAGTACACGAGCGGCGGCTTCAACCCGGCCTTCTTTGCGATGCGGCGAGAGCTGACCGCCGCATACCCCTCTTCCAGCATGACTTGTTCTGCGGCGTCGAGGAGGAGTGCTCGATTTTTTGCATCAGGTGCGCCGATTCTGCGTGGCGAAGTCATCCGTGGCTCCCTAAGCGTCAAAGGCTGGTCATGTGAACGGTTCTCGCTACAGCCTAATGCGAAGAAAACTCCGCTAGACCATTGCCTACACCCTAAGCTACGCATATGCTCAGCATTATGTTGATCGACTGATCAGCATTTGCCAGGCGACGTCGACAATTCGGCTCGCCTAGATGCCCGTCGACCCCGCCCGTCCCGAGGGTGCGCTGCCTTCCGACACACGTGCCCAGCCCCAAAGACGTCAATGCCCTGCTTTCCGACACAGGAGACCCGTAATGACTGAAATCGATCAGGTCGACTTCTTCACCGATCCGTCGATCGTGGATGATCCGTACCCGTACTTCGAATCCCTACGCGCGCAGTGTCCCGTCGTGCGAGAGCCACACCACGGTGTTGTTGCCGTGACGGGGTACGACGCGGCGACTGCTGTGTACCGCGACTCCGAGGTGTTCTCGTCGTGTGTTTCGGCAACGGGCCCCTTCCCCGGGTTGCCGTTCGAACCCGAGGGTGACGACCTCGGCGCTCTGATCGAGCAGTACCGCGATCATTTCCCGCTGCACGAGCATCTGGTGACCATGGACATGCCACAGCACGCGGCGCACCGGTCGTTGTTGAAGCGACTGCTGACGCCCAGGCGTTTGGCGGAGAACGAAGAGTTCATGTGGCGGCTCGCGGATCGCCAGATCGACGAGTTCATCGCCCGGGGCTCGTGCAACCTCATGAGCGACTATGCGCAACCGTTTGCGCTGCTTGTCATTGCTGATCTGCTCGGTGTACCGGAAGAGGACCATCAGGTATTTCGCGTGACGCTCGGCGCGCAACAGGCGGGCTCGATCGACGAGTCCGAGGCCTTCACGAGCAATCCGCTCGAGTTCCTGGCAGAGCGATTCACGTCGTACATCGAGGACCGTCGACGGGAACCGCGCGACGATGTTCTGACGGCCATCGCCACAGCCAAGTATCCCGACGGCTCGACTCCGGAGGTCGTCGATCTCGTGCACGTCGCGTGCTTCTTGTTCGCTGCCGGCCAGGACACGACGGCGCGGTTGTTGACCGCGTCCTTCCGATTCATCGCCGAGAATCCCGAACTGCAGCAACTGCTTCGCGACGAACCGGAACGTATACCCAATTTCGTCGAGGAGACACTTCGGATGGAGGGTCCGGTCAAGAGCGACTTCAGGCTTGCGAAGAGCCCGACAACTGTTGGCGACATGGATGTTCCGGCCGGGACCATCGTCATGATCTTGAACAGTGCGGTGAACCGTGATCCGGAAAGGTTCGAAGAACCCGACACGTTCGACATCGAACGGCAGAATGCGCGCGAGCACATAGCTTTCGGTCGAGGAATACACGCGTGCCCGGGTGGTCCGCTGGCCCGCGTCGAATCACGTGTCAGCATCACTCGACTTCTGGATCGACTGAAGGACATTCGGATTTCCGAGGCCGAGCACGGACCAGCTGACTCGCGGACGTACGAATACGAACCGACATACATTCTGCGGGGCCTCAAGGCGCTGCATCTCGACTACACCCCCGCGACGGAATCCTCGTCGGCGGAATCCGTGATGACTGAAACCCACTGACTAGCACCCACTGACTAGCACCCACTAACTAGCACCCGTTGACTGAAACTCGTTGACGAACAAGGAGAACAACATGACTTCATCCATTCAGGGGACCTCCGCGAACGACCGTGTGGCGGTCGTGACCGGCGCTGGATCGGGTATCGGGCTGTCTGTGGCTCAGGCTCTTTCGGAGCAGGGTCACCGAGTTGCATTGTTGGACAGAAATATCGACGAAGCGCAACGTGTTGCCGAGAAGTTGAGTGCGGACGGCACCGAGGCCATGGCATACCAAGTGGATGTCACCGATCGTGTTGGTGTCAGGGCTGCCATGGACGCGGTACGCGGTGAACTCGGCCCGATCTCGATCATCGTCACCAGCGCGGGTGTGGAGACGTTCACACCGGTAACCGAGATCAGTGCGGAGGAGTGGGACCATATCGTCGCGGTCAACCTCACCGGAACCTTCACCTCCATTCAGGCAGTTGTTCCCGACATGATCGAAGCCGGGTGGGGTCGAATCGTCACCATCTCGTCGTCGAGCGCTCAGTCGGGCGCGCCGAACATGGCCCACTACGTAGCGTCCAAAGGTGGGGTCATCGCACTTACTAAGGCACTGTCCTTCGAGCTTGCGCCGCAGGGGATTACCGTCAACTCGATCCCGCCATCGATCATCGATACCCCGATGGCTCGTAAGTCCGAAGCGGACGGAGATTTTCCCGGCGTCGACGTCATCGCGAGTATGACGCCGGTCCGTCGTGCCGGATTGCCCAGTGATGTGGCTGCGGCGTGCGCGTTCCTCTGTACGGACAACGCGGGCTTCATCACGGGACAGCTCATCGGTGTCAACGGAGGTTGGTATATGTAAATTGTCCGTTTCCTGGTTTCTTTTCCAGTGGCACAGTACGATTCCGTTCAGATTTCGACTTACTCGACCCTCGCTCGTCGGAGATCCACCGGCCACGGGGTTCGGTCCGAATCCATTTAGGCGCGCTGCCTCTCCCACCCGTGGCCTTGGCACTCACGCCGCCGGCGTCCGCCGGTCTCTTCAGCCTGTATCGGTCGGCCCGTGGGGCCAAGTAACGAGGAGGAACGGTTGAAACTACAGCGAATACTTGTTGCCGTCGCGGCGACAGCACTTCTTGTCAGCGGGTGTAGTGGCCGCGAGAGCGGCGGTGGCGAGAGCAGCGAAAGCGGTGGTGAGGGGGCTACCGCACAGTCTGCATCTGGCGACTTCGGTGATCTCCAGGACGTGTGCCAATCCGGGGACGCACAAAGTGCAACGGCCCAAGGTGTCACTGCTGACGAGATCGATGTTGGAGTCTTCTCGGACATGGGATTCACAAAGAATGCCGAATTCGAGGAAGCCGCAGAAGTTTTCACGTCCTGGTGTAACGACGCCGGAGGTATCAACGGTCGTAAAGTGGTCGCTACCACCCGCGATGCGAAGCTGATGGAGGTTCGTCAGCGAATGGTCGAAGCCTGCCGTGACGACTTTGCGCTCGTCGGTGGTGGCGCCGCCTTGGATGCTCTCGGCGTCAAGGACCGGCTGACGTGTATGTTGCCGAGTTTCCCAGCTCAGGCCGTCCAAGAGCGTTCTGCCGGAGCTGATCTCGAAGTCAGTGCGTCTCCCGCAAAGATCCCGGGGTATGACAATTACAATGGTTTCCGAACCTGGGTGGTGAACGAGGCGTATCCGGATTCGAAGGGTGCGGTGGGGATGATCAACGGCGATTCCGCTGTCACCAAAGCGATTGCGGGCGTTACCGCTGAGACACTCGAGGCCGCCGGTGCCACGCTGGTCTACAACGAGCTGTATCCGGCGATGGGTGTGTCGGACTGGACTCCGTACGCGCAAGCAATCAAGAGCAAGGGCGTCAAAGGGTTGATCTTCATGGGTGAGTTCGGTCAGTTGGCCAAGCTCGAAGAGGTCCTCACCAACATGGACTACAAGCTCGACTGGATCGATGCCAACAATAACGCCTACAACGCGTCGTTCATCGAACTGCTGGGGAAGTCCGCTGACTTCCAGAACAACCTCGTAGATCTCAGTGGTGTGGCGCCGTTGGAAAGTGACGAGCCTGCGGTGGCGGAGCTCGAGGCTCTGTACGAGAAGTACGCACCGAATGCGCAGATCACACTCCCGGCGATGCGGGCGATGTCATCGTGGCTGCTGTTCGCGAAGTCGGCTGCCAGTTGTGGCGACGAACTTACCCGTGCTTGCCTCTACAAGGCAGCGACGGCCGAGACTGCTTGGACCGGAGGCGGTTTGCATGCCGCAAACGATTTGGCGAATCCGATTCCTCCGCAGCCGTGCTTCAATGTCGAACAGGCCACGTCGGACGGTTGGCAGGCAGCAGACTTCAATCCCGACAACGGTCTCTACCGCTGCGATATCCCGGCTCGCAAGTTGGTCGCCGACTTCGGCACGCCGATGACACTGGCAGACGTCGGTATGAGCATGGGCGATTTCGAGTAATGGAACAATTCGTCACCTTCGGGATCGTCGGTCTGAGCACGGCCGCGATCTACGCGATCATCGGCAGCGGCTTGGTGGTCACCTACACCACCACCGGAGTGTTCAACTTCGCACACGGCGCGACCGGCATGATGGCGGCATTCTCCTACTGGCAGCTCAGTGTCGGGTGGGGTTGGCCGGTGTGGTTGTCGGTAGCCACCGTACTTCTGGTTCTTGCACCGGCTTTCGGGCTTCTCGTCGAACTGTTGGTGCGGCCGGTTCAGGCTCTCGGCGAGGCCGAGAAGCTGGTGATGACGATCGCGTTGCTGAGCGGTCTGATTGCGCTCGCCCGATGGATCTGGAATCCGAACAAAGCTCGCTCGCTTCCCAGGTTCTTTGCCGAGCAGAACTCTTTTCACATCGGGTCAGCAACAATCAGTTGGCATCAAGCCTTGACACTGGTGGTGGCGATCGCCGTTGCGGTGTCTCTGCGAATACTGATGCTGCGCACCCGAACCGGAACCGAAATGCGAGCGACCGTCGATGACCGTGCCTTGGTGGGACTTACCGGGGCAGATCCGGTACGGGCCAACCGGGTTGCTTGGATTCTGGGAACCGTGTTGGCCGCAATCGGAGGTATCCTCATCGCTCCGATGGTTGCGCTCGACGCGACCCAACTGTCGCTGGTCATCGTCAGTGCTTATGCCGCAGCGATATTCGGTCGGTTGAAGAGCCTGCCCATGACATTTGTCGGCGCAATTGTCGTGGGCTGCATGGAGGCGTATCTGACCGGCTACCTCCCGCAGAATCCGTACCTCCCAGGTCTGCGGCTGGCGGCGCCGGCGATATTGCTGTTGCTCGCGCTGTTGCTCTTTCCGCACGGGCGACTTCGAGGACGCGACCGTCACCTCAGTGCGGTTCCGCTACCGAGCGTTCGAGGGACGTTAGTCTTCGCCGGGGTGATCGTCGCGTTCGGTCTCGTCTTGGCCACAGTGCTGGGTGAAGGTGATCTGATCACCTACGGACAGATCTTCGCGTTCGGCGTGATCGCGTTGTCCTTCGTTCCACTTGTCGGTTACGCCGGTCAGATATCACTTGCGCAGTTGACCATGGCGGGGGTGGGTGCAATTGTCTGTGCACGCTTGGGCGGAAATGGGCAGTGGTGGGCACTTTTGGCGGTGATGGTCATCGCGGGCATTGTCGGAGCGGTCATCGCGATCCCCGCGCTCCGGCTCAATGGTGTCTACCTGGCACTCGGGACGGCGGCCATTGCGGCCGTCTTCGACCGATGGATATTCACGATCCCGTCCTTCGAGGTGTTCGGAGTCGAGATCGTGCTGTTCGACCAGGGCTCAGTGGATTTGGTCGGCCCACGACTGTTCGGATTAGACGTGAATACTCCGGCAGAACTGACGGTGTTCTCCGCGATCTGTCTTGCCCTCGTCACGATCGCCGTGGCCGCGTTGCGCCGCGGGCGACTCGGCCGCCGGTTGATTGCGCTGCGCGACAGTGAGGCTGCCTTCGCGACCCTCGGGGGCAGTCTGCTGTTGACCAAGATGCTGGTGTTTGCGCTTGCCGCTGGTATTGCGGGGCTTGGTGGGGCGCTGTACGGAATGCAACTGATGTCGGTCACCGCCGAACAGTTCAGTTTTGTTGCCGGGCTGGGTATTTTCCTGATCGCTGTCGTGGGTGGCCTGGGAGTTGTGGGTAACGGGCTCTTCACGGGCACGATGATTGCCGGCCCGTTGAACGCGATCGTGGCATTGTGGCCGGCGGCCGCCAACCTCGTGCAGACGCTGCCCGCTGCTGCCGGCCTCGCTTACAGTTCCGGAGCGGTCGACGACGGAGTTGTGCCGAGCTTGCGCCGGCGCTGGGAATCGGCTCTCCGGGACCGCCTTGTAATAGCGGTCTTGCTGGGTTGGATTGCAGCGCTGTGGGTTTTGCGTGTCAATGACGTCGTCAACGGGTACGTACTCGTGGTGGGCGTAGTGATCGGGGCATTGGCCGCCCGCAGTTGGGCCGAAGCGCGGCATCGTCAGGTTCCGGCGGAGCCGGAAATTCCGGTGGAGTTGTGGGGCATATCGCGCCCATGGACCGCCGAAGACGGGGAGGTGCTCAGTCGTGAAGTCGCAGCTCGAAGTTGAGGACATCACGGTGATGTTCGGCGGTCAACGCGCGCTCTCCGGGGTCTCGCTGAAGGCGGAGCGTGGTCACGTGACCGGACTGATCGGACCGAACGGGGCAGGCAAGAGCACGCTGTTCGACGTCATTTCCGGGCTCCGCAAGCCGGCCACGGGAAAGGTGTTTCTCGGTGGCCGCGACGTGACCAGAGCCGGGCCGTCCCGGCGTGCGAAACACGGTCTGGCGCGGACGTTTCAACGACTGGAACTCTTCGGCCGACTCAGCGTCCGCGACAACCTCCTGGTTGCCGCGGAACTGGGGTCGCAGCGACGCAAGGCCGGATCCGTCGCCGACGACATCATCGATCGACTCGGATTAGGACTGGTTGCCACGACAACCGCGGACTCCTTGTCCACCGGCATGGGTCGCCTCGTCGAGGTGGCCAGAGCAATGGCCGTGAATCCCACCACCCTTTTGCTCGACGAGCCCGCCGCAGGTCAGGACCGCGAAGAAACAGAGCGGTTCTCGCTGATTTTGCGCTCTCTGGCGGAGGAGGGGATGGCTGTCCTGCTTGTCGAACATGACATGGAATTGGTGATGAACGTGTGCGACCAGGTGTATGTACTCGATCTCGGGAAGATCATCTCCGTCGGCCCGCCCGAACTGATCCGCCGCGACGACGCTGTTCTGGCAGCGTATCTGGGGGGATCATGAATCCGATCCTCGAATTGCGCGGTGTGCGAGCGCGTTACGACGAGATCACGGTTCTGCACGGGATCGACCTCAGTGTGGCGCCTGGTCAGATAACTGCCTTGCTGGGGCCCAACGGTGCCGGGAAGACGACGACTCTGCGAGTCGCTGCCGGAGTTCATCCGATCACCTCGGGGCAACTGATGGTTGGCGGACGCGATGTCAGTGGGATTCGTCCTCGGGATCTGGCCAGATCCGGTGTCTGTCTGATCCCGGAAGGCCGTGGTGTGTTTCCCAACCTGAGCGTTCGGGACAACTTGCTCATGATGACGTTCACGGGTCGCACGCGCGAGGAAATCGAGGAGATCGCGTTTGCTCGGTTTCCGATCCTCGCCCAGCGCGCATCGCAGACGGCAGGCACACTGTCCGGCGGTGAGCAGCAGATGCTCGCGCTCGCCCGCGGTCTCGCGACGGACCCCGCTGTCCTTCTCCTCGACGAGTTGTCGATGGGGCTCGCGCCGTTGATCGTCGGCCAACTCTACGAGCAGGTCGCCCTGATTGCCAGAGCGGGTGTCGCCGTACTGGTGGTCGAGCAGTTCGCGAACACCGTGCTCGAATTTGCCGATCACGCAGCGGTTCTGGTGCGTGGCCGGATCCAGAAGCAGGGCAGCCCAGATGGCTCACTGCGCTCCGAACTAGCTGCCCTCTACCTTGGGAGTGTCACATGACCGCGACTGAAACCCGCGCCGACCGCTTCACTCGCGAGTTGGCCGAACAGAAAATTCCCGATCCCTCCGCCGGCCGATCCGCCCTTTGGCTCAGGTTGGGACTGGTGCTGATGGTGATCGGTCCGGCCTTGGGTATCGCGTCGTACTTTCTCTCGCACAACACTTCCGATCCCTTGGTGCAGCGCGACGCGATCATTCTTGCCCTCGTCGGGATTTCACTCGGCGTGAGCGGGTCGGCACTGTACATCCGCTATTCCATTACCGGATTCCTCAGGTTCTGGATGGCCAGGCAGTCCTACGACCTGAGCCTGGTGGGAGATCGACTCTCCGAGCACGATATTCAACCCTGACAGCCGCAGCTGCCGTTGTTCCTCGCGGCGGTTCGGTGCGGACGGGCGCGTCCGTGAGCTGGTGAAAGTTTTTTGCAACCACGGTGTTCCGAAACATCGTGGTGGAAAGCCCATGGTGGGTGGAACCCGTCCGCCCATCGGAGAGGATCCGTCATGCGCAATTCGGTAATTCGTCGAGTCGTGGCCGCCGCCGGTTTTGTTGCCGTCGTGGCCGCCACGGTCACAGGCTGCAGCAGTGATTCCGACAGCGACACCGCTGACACCACAACAACTTCGGCAGCGGCCTCGAAGGCTTCGGGCACGTCGTCTGCGGGGACCACCGCGGCGGCTGCGGCCGACGACGCGACGACAAAGGAGATCACGGACGTCTTTGTCACCTTCTTCAACGGAACTACTCCGCCCGCGGATCGTGCCGCTCTGGTCGAAAACGGTGACGTGTTCCTGCCGACTCTCGAAGCGCTGACGGCCAATCCGCAGGCCACGGCAACCACTGCAACGGTGCAAGGCGTCGAGGCCACCGGTACGAACGCTGCCGTCAAGTGGACGCTTCTGATGAACGGGGCTCCGGTTCTGCCGGACCAGTCCGGTGAAGCGCTAGAGCAGGCCGGTGAGTGGAAGGTGTCGGCCGCGACGTTCTGCACGCTGTTGGCGATTCAGGGCGGCGGGGCGCCGGTTCCCGGTTGCTGATCGCCCACAACGATGCGACGTCGACGCCGGTAGCACCGGCGCCGACGTCGCATGCACGTGCACGCCAACAGATGTCAGCTCAAGTATCGAACCAGATTTTGTGCGACACAGGCGGGCCGCTCGGACCCTTCGGCGGTGATCGTGACGGTGCGCTCCACTTGGATTCCGCCGTCGATGTCGGTGACGGATGTGAGCTCCACTGTTCCCCGCACCCGGCTGTCCACCAAGACCGGGCTGATGAACCGCACTTTCCCCAGTCCGTAGTTGAGCGCCATGCGGGCGCAACTGACGGCCATCACTGTCTGAACTATCGGTGCCAGCAACGACAGTGTCAGGAATCCATGCGCGATGGTGGCGCCGTACGGTCCGTCTGCAGCACGGTCCGTATCGACATGTATCCACTGGTCGTCGTCGGTGGCTGCCGCGAAGAGATCGATCCGTTTCTGATCGATCGTGATCCAATCACTGGTGCCGATCGTTGTCCCGACAGCGGCTCGGATATCGTCGAAGGTGGTGAAATCAGTCTGGTCCAAACCACTCTGGGTGCTCAACCGGCCAGCCTGAGTTCAACGGGGTTCAGTCGCAGATCGCAGATGTACGCGAGTTCTGCCGCGATCTCCGGTGAGAGGCCGCTCTGCTCTTCGACCTCCAGGATGCTGTGGAGGCGACGGAAGAATTGATCAGGCGTGATCCCGAATTGGACAAAAATGTCTTCGGCGGGTCCGCCGTTCCAATGCCGCCACTTCAGGGCGAACGTCAATATCGCATCATGGTCGTTCATTACACGCCTCCTCAATTCAAACGTGAGTTCGGTTATCTCAATTGGTCTTTCATGACTTTGCCAGTCGCATTGAGTGGCAGTGCGTCGAGGAACTCGACAGTGCGTGGAGCCTTGAACCCGGCCATCCGCTCGCGGCTCCAGGAGAGTAGGTCTTCCGCTGCCACAGGATGTTTGGTGACGACAAAGGCTTTGCCGACCTGCCCCATTCGTTCGTCGGGAACGCCGATCACGGCAACCTGATCGACTGCCGGGTGTTCGAGGAGGAAACCTTCGATCTCGGCTGGATATGCGTTGAACCCGCCGACGATGAACATGTCCTTCTTGCGGCCGACGATACTGAGCCGTCCCTCGTCGTCAAGCTTTCCGAGATCGCCCGTGTGCAGCCAACCGTCCGTGTCGATCGCTTCGGCGGTTGCCTGCGGATCGTCAAGGTATCCCTGCATGACGTTGTATCCGCGAATCAGTACCTCGGAATCATCTGCGATTCGCAATTCGATTCCGTCACATGGTGTACCGACGGTAGTTGCTATCTGCTCGAACGAGTCGCCGGGGCGCGACGCGGTTGCCGTTCCCCCTTCGCTCAAGCCGTAACCCGTCATGATGGTCTGGAACGGAAGTTCCTTTGCGACCCGGCGGATGAGTTCTACCGGAATGTCCGCCGATCCGGTGACCGCAGCACGTAGTGACGACAGATCTCGGGTGTTGGGAGCGGACAGCAGTGACTGGTAGAGCGTCGGCGGTCCCGGGAGCATGGTGATCTTCTCGGTCTCGACCAGTTCCAGTACCTGATCCACGTCGAGAACGGCTACGGGCAGGATGGTGGCGCCGCGAATCAACGACGCGACAACGCCTGCTTTGTAGCCGAACATGTGGAAGAACGGGTTGACGACCAGGTAGCGATCGCCTTCCCTCAGGTCTGCGAGATCGCACCACTCCGAGAACATTCGCAGTGTCTGGTGATGGTTCATCATGACGCCCTTGGGGCGGCCGGTCGTTCCCGACGTGTACATGATGTCGGCGATGTCGTCGCCGCTGATCTCGCATTCGAAAGGTGCACCGCTGGAGAGGAAATCCGACTTCAAGTCGATGACCGGTACGTCATCGGGTGCGCTGTACCCCCGGCCCAGGAACCCCTTCTGGACGAGTACGGCTTTGGCGCCGCTCCGTCGGATGATGTCGGCGGCCTCGTCGGCCTTGTACCGCGTGTTGACGGGAACCAGCACTCCGCCGGCGGTCAAGATACCGAATGCGGCGATGATCCATTCGGCGGAGTTGGGCGCCCAGATCGCCACTCGATCGCCCTTGTCCACGCCGATCGAGGCCAGAGCGCCAGCGGCCCGGCGGACCCGATCAGCGAGTTCGACGAAGGTGATCCGGACGGGCCCGTCGACGACCGCTTCGGCAGTGCCGAAGCGGTCGGCCGCACTCAGGACCATCTCAGGGATGGTCTGCCACTTCACAGCGAAAGGAGCCCTGCAAGGTTGCCGCCCATGATCTTTGCCTGATCCTTCTCGTCCAGGTGCCCGAGCATGTCCGCGAAGTGCCGCGGCTCTGCCAAGCCCTCCGGATGCGGGTAGTCCGAGCCGAAGAGCACTCGGTCGACTCCGACGAGATCGATCAGATCGGTCACGCCCTCCTCGTAGAACGGGCTGACGTGGACCTGGCGCTTGATCGCAGCGACGGGATCCTGCATACCGAAGCCTTCAGGTGCCTTCTTGAAGGTGTCGGCGAGGCTGTCCAGAAGTGGTCGCAGCCAGGCAGATCCACTTTCGATGACCGCAAGCTTGAGGTCAGGGAAGCGGAACAGTGCGCCGTGGCAGACCCACGATGCCACGGTGTCCTGTACGGGACGCCACTCGTTGACCATGCGGAACGTGTTGGTCTGGAACGGCAGCATCTCGCCGTCCGTGCCTTCCCACTCGGCGTCGAAGCGCGCGTATCCGCTGTCCGACGAGTGCATCGCGACGAGGAGGTCGAGCTCAACGACGCGCTTCCAGAAGGGGTCGAACTCCGGCATGGCAAACGAACGAGGGCCCTTGAATCCGGGGACGGGTGCTGGGCGCACGAGAATAGCCCTTGCGCCGCGCTCGGCAACCCACTCGAGTTCTTCGAGTGCCTTGTCGAGGATCGGCAGGCTGATCACCGGGGTGGTGAAGATGCGGTCCTTGTAGTTGAACTGCCATGTCTCGTACAGCCACTCGTTGAGTGCGTGCACAACAGCGTGAATCAGGTCCGGATCGTCACGCATCCGCTCTTCGACCAGGCTGGCGAGGGTCGGGAACATCAGCGTGCGGTCGACGCCCAACTCGTCCATGAGTTCCAGGCGCGGGCCCGGCTCGCTGAAGGCGGGGATTGCCTTCATGGACTTACCGAAGATCTCGCGACGGCTCTTGCCTTCGGGGTTTCCGTTCTTGAAGTACTCCTCCATGGAACCCGGGCGTGCAACGACGCTGAACGTGGGGTTGGGGATGTACTCACTGATCTGTCCGCGAATGGCGATCTTGGTGCGTCCGTCGACCTCGACGTACTTGATGGCGTCCTTGTACTTCGCCGGGAGGTACTTGGTGAGGGCCTCGGCAGTCTCGTACAGATGGTTGTCTGCGTCGAACAGCGGGTAAGGCAGGTCCTTCGGGGGCATGAGATTCTCCTTTGCGTTTGATGAGAACACTATTCTCTTTTTTAAACGGTCGCAATATCCTGGCGGACCAAAAACTTCTGAATCTTGCCGCTGGCCGTCCGGTGGAAGTCGTCCACCTGGTGCAATTCCTCCGGCCACTTCTGTTTTGCGACGCCGGCTCGGTCGAAGTGAGCGCGGAGTTCGTCCATCGTCGGCAAGCTGTGGCCGGGCAGCAGGCGCAGCACAGCGGCAACGTGTTCGCCGAGGCGCTCGTCCGGGGCGGATACCGCTGCGGCTTCGGCAACTCCCGGCATCGAGAGAAGGATTTCCTCGACCTCGAGTGCGCTCACGTTCTCGCCGCCACGAATGATGATGTCGGACTTGCGGTCCGTGATTGTCAGGTAGCCGTCCTCGTCGATTTCACCGATGTCCCCGGTGTGGTACCAACCGTCGGCGTCGAATGTCGCGTCGGTGAGCGCCTGGTCGGTGTACCCGATGCAGAGATCGGGTCCACGGCTGAGGATTTCTCCGTCATCGGCAAGCCGGATCTCCGCGCCCTCCATGACATTTCCGTCGGTGAACAACCGCTTGTCTTCCGGGGCAAGGTGGCTCGATCCCGTGATCGACGGATGTTCGGTGCTCCCGTACGAACGGAAGACGGTGATGCCGAAGTCGGCCAGTCTTCTCGTGACCGCCGCGGGGACGGACGAGCCGCCGAGTCCCGCATATTTCATGCACGCGAGATGTTCCGGCGTGAACTTCGGATGATCGAGCAGGCTGGTGAGGAAGTAGGTTGCGCCGCCGCCGACGGTGAGTTGATCGCTGGTCATCAACTCCAGTGCCTGTTCCGGATCCCACGCATCGGTGAGGTTGATCGGGGAGCCGTCGACGACTGGAATGAGGAAGGCATTGACCATGCCGATGAAGTGACCGACCGGGGCCGACGTGAGTTGCTTGCCACGGTCTTTCGGGTACAGGCCCAAGAGCTGGCGGGTTTCGTGCCCGAGTGTCTGATGGCTGTGGATGACGCCCTTGGGAGCGCGCGTCGTGCCGGAGGTGAAAGCGATGAGCACGGCGGAAGTGGGGTCTGTGTCGATGTTCTCCGCCAGTGGTACATCGCTGAGCAGATCTTCGAAATCACGTCCGACAACTCCGACGACGGGGATGTTCGCGCACAGATCCGGCTGGTACTCGGTGCGCCCGAACTTCTCGGCCGTGATGAAGACCTTCGGCTTCGTCTCGTCGAGGATGTAGGCAACTTCCTTGCGGCCGTAGAAGTGAACGATAGGAACAACCGTTGCGCCGAGGAAGGTCGAGGCCCAGAAGACCGCTGCTGCTTCCATCCAGTTCGGAAGCTGGAACGCGACGACATCACCCGCGCCGACGCCCCGTTCGCGCAGGCCGCCGGCCAACCTGCGTGCCACCAGGTCCACGTCGGCAAAAGTTCCGGTCCACGGACGGATCTTCGAGTGGATACGAAATTCGGTGTCGGGGGCGGCAGCGAGGCCTCGGGTGAGCATCGTGCCGATCGTGTCCTGAGTCCACCAACCCTCTTCGAGGTACCGGGTGGCAAGCGTGGTGGGAATGTGCCGCATATGAGCTCCAATGCAGGTAACCGGGCCGCTCCTAGGCCGAACTGCGGCACGAGACGGGAGCGGTCGAACTGGCTTCTGCCAGTCGTGAATATGTTATTCTCACAAAACAAGAATGCCAATATCGTAACGGAGAACATCTTGGTTATCGTTGAAATGGACGGCGAGTTGGCGATCATCACCATCGACCGTCCACAAGCACGCAATGCCATCGCGCCGGAAACGATGGACCAATTGGACGAGGCACTCGACTCGGTTCGCGGGGCCCGCGCCCTGGTGATCACCGGCGCTGGTGATCGTGCGTTTGTCTCCGGTGGCGATCTCAAGGAACTGGCCAAACTTCGGACGCTGGAACAGGCGGCGGACATGGCCCGGCGGATGCGGTCGATCTGTGACCGCATCGCACAATTCCCCGGACCCGTCATCGCTGCCTTGAACGGGCATGCGCTCGGCGGCGGCGCCGAAGTTGCCGTGGCGGCAGATATTCGAATTGCCGCGCACGACATCAAGATCGGCTTCAATCAGGTGAGTCTCGGAATCATGCCCGCGTGGGGTGGAGCCGAGCGGCTTGCCGCACTTGTCGGGCGCGGTCGGGCATTGATGCTGGCCGGTTCCGGAACGATCATGGGTGCTGCTGACGCGGAATCGCTCGGACTCGTCGATCGCGTCCTGCCCCGAGAATCCTTCGACGAGGGCTGGCGCTCACTGGCGAAGTCTCTTGCCAACGCTCCGGCCGAGAGCATCAAACGGGTGATGTCCGGGGTTGCTCCTCCCGAAGCCATCGACGCTTTTGCGCGCTTGTGGATTACCGACGAACACTGGGCAGCAGCAGACCGGGTTATGAACCGCAACAAGTGAACTGAAATCCTACGAGTGCGTGCGAATCGGTGCCGCACTTTCCGACCAGTTACGGACTCCACATGACTTTTGTGATCACTCAACGATGCTGCAACGACACCAGTTGCGTAGCGGTGTGCCCGGTCGACTGCATCCGTCCGCGGCCCGGAGACCCCGGATACACCACCGCTGAGATGCTGTACATCGATCCGGACACCTGCATCGACTGCGGGGCATGCGTCGACGCGTGTCCGGTGGATGCGATCTACTCCGAATACGATCTCAGTGAGTCGATGAGTCGGTACACGGAGATCAATGCGGCGTACTTCGAGCAGAATCCATTGGACACCGATGACGTTGCATTCCCCACTCCGCCGAA
Organism: Rhodococcus sp. ACPA4; assembly: GCF_002300185.1. Lineage (NCBI taxonomy): Bacteria > Bacillati > Actinomycetota > Actinomycetes > Mycobacteriales > Nocardiaceae > Rhodococcus > Rhodococcus sp. ACPA4. The sequence continues at coordinate 3,320,427 of NZ_NSDY01000001.1, read as the reverse complement.
ACGCCCGTCAGCGGATCTGCCTCGAATACGTGTTGCGATAGTCGGATCCGGTCCGGCAGCGTGCTACTGCGCTGCCGAACTGCTGGCGCGGGGATCAGTGGAGGTCGAGATGTTCGACCGCTTGCCCTCGCCTTGGGGGTTGGTGCGCAGTGGAGTTGCGCCGGATCATCAGGAAACCAAAGGCGTCGTGAGTGTCTTCGGGTCTTCGTTCAAATCGGAGTCGTTTCAGTTCTACCTCGACGTCGAAGTGGGCAAGCATATTTCGCACGACGAGCTACTGCGGCACCATGATGCCGTGATCTATGCCGTTGGCGCCGCAACCGATCGCAAACTGGGCATCCCCGGAGAATCATTGCCCGGCAGTCATTCCGCGACGGAATTCGTGTCCTGGTACAACGGGCATCCGGACTTTTCGGATCGTGAATTCGACCTTTCGGGGGAGCGCGCGGTTATCGTCGGAAACGGCAACGTGGCACTCGATGTCGCGCGTGTTCTCACGTGCGATGTCGACGAACTCGCAAGAACCGACATTGCTGACCACACGTTGGACGCCCTGCGCAACAGCAATATCCGTGAGGTTGTTGTTCTCGGACGACGGGGCCCACTCCAGGCCGCGTACTCCGCCCCGGAGTTTCTCGCGCTGGGTCACCTGAACGGTGTCGACGTCGTGATCGACCAACAGGACGTCGTGCTGGACGCGGCAAGCGCAGCAGCCCTGGATGATCCCGATGCGCTGCTGTCCGACAAACTCAAAGTTGACCTTGCACGTGAGTACGCACAGAAGCCGGCGGACGGAGGCAACAAGCGAATCGTCTTCCGGTATCTCGTCGCGCCCACCGAACTGCAGGGCACCGACCGCGTCGAATCGGTGACGTTGGTGCACAACACACTTGACGACGACCTTGCGGCATCGGCGACCGAGAAGGTCGAGACACTGGAAGCGTCGCTTGTTCTGCGATCGGTGGGATATCGCGGCGAACCAGTCGCTGACGTTCCGTTCGACGAAGCACGGGGAATCATTCCCAACCATCAGGGCCGGGTGGACGGCGCAGTCGGCGTCTACACCAGCGGCTGGATCAAACGGGGCCCGCGCGGTGTGATCGGCACCAACCGCGTCGACGCGAAGGAAACCGTCGCGCAACTACTGGCAGACTTCGACGCCGGATTGCTGACCGCGCCTGAACTCGACCGGACATCCTTGGTCGAACTGGTGACGGAACGTCAACCCGACATGATCGACAAGGCGGGGTGGGCGGCCCGGGACGCACAAGAGAAGGCGGCCGGTAAAGCTGCCGGCCGCCCTCGCATCAAGATCACTGCACGGACTGTAAGTCGTTAAGGGGGGTTACTTTCCGGAACCCAGGACCGACGTGGCGTCGGCGTAGCGCTGCGCCACGTCGTCCCAGTTGATGACATTCCAGTATGCCTTCACGTAGTCGGCCTTGACGTTCTTGTACTGAAGATAGAAGGCGTGCTCCCACATGTCGAGCATCAGGAGCGGGACAATGCCGATGCTGATGTTTCCCTGCTGATCTGTGAGCTGCTCGATGATCAGACGCTGACCGATCGTGTCGTAGGCCAGTACGGCCCAGCCGGAGCCCTGCAAAGTGGTTGCGACCGCGGAGAAGTGCGTCACGAACGCGTCGAATGACCCGAAATGTTCGTCGATGGCAGCAGCCAGTTCTCCTTCAGGTCGCTCACCACCGTTGGGGGAGAGGTTCTTCCAGAAGATCGAGTGATTGGTGTGGCCGCCGAGGTGGAAGGCGAGGTTCTTACTGAGTTGCGGAGCCTTGGCTGCGATCGTGCCGTCTTCTCGTGCGGCGGCCAACTGCTCGATTGCACTGTTTGCGCCGGCGACGTAGGTCGCGTGATGCTTGCTGTGGTGCAGCTCCATGATCTCGCCTGAGATGTGAGGTTCGAGGGCTGCGTAATCGTAATCGAGCTGGGGCAAGACGTATTCGGTCATTGTTGTGTGCCTTTCGATCGGTGATGAGTCGCTGGGGTGAGATGGTGGTACGCCCGGTTGTGGTAGACGAGTGGGGAGAGAGCACGCGTCGGCGCGATGACCTCGACAACTTCTGCCGTGACGATGAGCGCCGAACCACAAGCGGTGGCGCCGAGTGGGACCGCGCGGAGAGCATGCGCCGTTCCGTGTAGGAACGGTTCACCGGTCGACAGGAACGACCAGTCCATGTCCGCGCCGAATCGGACGGCGCCACGCGTGGCAAATGTTTCTGCCAGCTCTACATTGTCGGAATGCGCAAGGTGAACAAGGAAACTGGACGCGGCCGCGATCGCTGCAGCAGATCCTCGCAGGGATTGTAGTGAGAACGCGAGTACAGCGGGGTCGGCACTGATCGACATCACCGACGACGACGTAATCCCGACCGGTCCGTCTTCGCCGGCGGCAGTGATAATGGCGACACCCGCAGGATGTCGACGGAAGGCATCGACAAAAGATTCACGGATCGACGGTTCCGGTATCGAATCGGTATGCAGTCCAACTAGTTCCGTCGTCACGTGAGAGTTCACCTTCCGCTACTCGGGTAATTCCGCCGATGCACGTGGCCTGTGCTGTATTGACGGTAAAACCTCGAGCGCGCTTGAGATCAAGGTGATGTGACGGGGTTCACCGTCCTAGCTTGGCGGCCAATCTCTTGATGTATTCCACAACGTCGGTGGGAGCGGCGTCCGGCGTGCCGAACATTGCCTCGGTAACTCCGATGCTCTCCCAGTGAGCGAGCTTGTCCGCCTCGGGCTTTCCGGCGAGGACGGTGATTTCGGGTTCGCCGACTCGACCGGCTTCGGACCAGATCTTGCGAAACAGCTCTACGTTTTCCTCGATCTCTTGCTGGATCGGCGTCGTGATCCAGCCGTCGGCGGACTGTGCGATCCACTTGAAGGTCTTTTCGCTCGCACCGGCGCCGAGGAGGATGGGTGGACGCGGTTTCTGTACGGGCTTGGGCCATGCCCAACTGGCCCCGTACTTCACGAACTGGCCCTCGTAGGATGCCTCGTCCTTCGACCAGAGTTCACCCATTGCTTCGAGGTATTCGCGCAGAGCCGTACGACGTTTGTTCGGGGGTACCCCATGATCGGCGAGTTCCTCTGCATTCCAGCCGAATCCGACACCGAAGACAACACGTCCATCGGACAGGTGATCCAGCGAGGCGATGGTTTTTGCCAGAGTAATCGGATCATGTTCGAGGGGGAGTGCCACCGACGTGCCCAGGCGGATGGTGCTGGTGACCGATGCTGCAGTGCCGAGCGCAACCCAGGGGTCGAGGGTGCGCATGTAGCGGTCGTCCGGAAGTTCCGCGGATTTGGTCCCCGGATGATCCGACGCCCGTGATGCCGGGATGTGCGTGTGCTCGGGAACGTAGAAGGCGTCGAACCCGGCAGCTTCGGCGGCAACGGCCGCATCAGCAGGGCGAATGCCGCGGTCGCTGGTGAACAAGCTGACTCCGTAGCGCACAGGCTTCTCCTTCGGTGGTCCGTCGAAAAACTGTAACTTGTTGCAGGTTCGTTCGGGGTGGTTTTGGGCCTTCGGCCCTGTGCGCCTTTCTGGTAGTCGGCGCTACCAAAAAGGCGCACGGGGCGAAGCCCTACCCTGCGCGTCTGCCGCTACATGGTCACGTCGATAATGTGAAGGAGAACGTGCAGGACACGAGGAACTAAGGAGTGGTCATGGCAACTGAGGTGGAGTCCGGTGACCTCGTACAGGCGGCCGACCATGCGGGTCCGTGGACGGTAGTCGAAGTCCGGCAGGGTATGGCGTTGCTCGAACACGGTGACGGGCACAGGCTGTCGCTACGGACGACCAGTCTGACTGTCGTGCGTAAGGGTGGCGGCAAGAAGATCGCCCCCGCCGAAGGTGCTTCCGACGAGGGCGTGTCACCGACACTGTTCGACTGACGGTCAGGGCATATCGAACGGTGCCGCGTATTTGAACGTGCCCACCTGATCTGGGGTGTGCGCAGACAGGGTGCGAATCTGGAAATGGGCACCCCATTCGGCTTCCGGTGATTCGACGCCCACCTTCGTGCTGGTCACAAACCCGAACCGTGGGTAGTACTCAGTGCTGCCCAGTAGTGCGAGCATCGGCACGTCCAGAGCGTCCGCTGCACCGATGACCGCGTGCATCAACGCAGAGCCGACGCCGGACCGTTGGTTTTCGGGTGTCACTGCCAGCGGGCCTAGGCCCACAGCCTCCACCTCGCCGACCCATCCTCGGGTTCCGATGACGAAGCCGAGAATCTCGCCGTCTGCCTCGGCCACCAGGGACAACTTCGGCAGGTACTCGTCGGACGCAAAGAGTTGGCGCGTCAGTTCGATTTCGTACGGCGTTTCGCCCGGCGGTGCCTGATCCGCAAATGCAGCGTCGAGAAGTGAGTAGACGGCGTCACGGTCGGACGGGCATTCGCGGCGGATGTACATGGAGTACGAAGCTACCCGAGGTAGCTGCCGTCGTGCGACTCTATATTCCGCGTTCACCAACTCTTTGGCTCGAAATACTCAGTGATGCAATGGCTTTCTCAATGGCATCATCGCGACAGTAGTTCGGTGATCGACGCGGGTATCTGGCGGTATCCGCCGAAGCTGATGCGTTGGCAACCGTCGAGTTCGGCAAGAACTTGGGTTCCCCCGGAGCCGTCAGCTCGACGGAGATCGATCGACGCCACCTGTTGCGCGATCTGATCGCAGGGTGGGGCGATGGGTGCTGTGGACGCTGCGTGCATCAGGTCAACACCTTCTGCCAATGTCAGGCGGATATGCGAGGACCCCTGGCCCAGGTTGTAGCGGCATACCTGCAGTCGGCCGACGTCGTCGACGGGTGTGGCCAACGGACTGTCGAGAGGTGAGTATCCGGTGTTCTCGGAACGCACTGATCGCTCGACGTCGTCGGGGGTGGTGAGATCGAACAACGATCCGATCGACGTTGTGCAGATTCCCGGTTCGTCCGCCGATATGGCGTCGATCGGGTGCTGCTGACGGCTGACCTCATGCAAGGTGTCCAGCGTTTCGAGAGGTGCGTCCTGGAATCCGCACGGCGCTGACGGCCAAGCTGGACGAAATGCGTTACCCGACGCGTCGACGAACCACAGGCCGACGGGGACGATTTCCCGTATCGCGCAGTCAGCAGAGATGTTGTCGCGGAACCGGTGCGAGTCGGTTCGGAATGCTTCGACTACTGCAGATACGTCGCCTTCAAGGCGAACCGCGTCGATAGTCAACCCACCGGCGGCGTTTTCCCCGCGTTCGCACCGGATGAGCGCTACCGGTTCGAAATCCGATGGCGGATAGCCGGGTTCGGTTGTTGGCGGGAATTGTGAATCCATCTGAGCGAGCCCGCTGAGTGGTCCGGAGATATCGGGTGTAGTGCATTCCGCATGGTCGACTACCGACGCCACGGCAGGAGTGAACGCGACGCTATCTCCGCGCACGGAAAGGTACATCGCTGCCACTGCGAACACGCTCACCGCGACAATGAACGTGACAGCCAGGAATTTGCGCATTCTCAGACCAGGCCGGCGCGTTCGAGGAATGCCTTGGCGGTTACGGCATTCGGAAAAACGGCGCTCGAGGTGATGTGGAGCCCGCTGTCGGAGTTGGCGTACTCCGTGGTGCTGACGGCGTCTCGATACTCGATGCGGGCGGCTGCGGTACGCGAGCGGTTCTCAGTGATGAGTTCGGGCCGCTCGTTCTCGCGCCAGTCGATGAGTGTTTTACCAGCTTCGGTCTGGTTCACCCAGGTGATGAAGACGATGTTGTAGTCGGTTGAGACGCTCTGGGCGAGAGCTGACCCGGAGTCGACCGTGCAGAGTAGGTACAAGTCGCCGGTCGAGTTGAGCGAGCCCGGCGAGCAGATGCTCGCCTCGGCAAGGGCCGGCGGGAACGTCCCGACGATGGCTTCGGCGCTGTTGTGGGTTCCACCATTCGTAGCGGTGAGTGATCCTGATGCGGTGCCGGCTTCACGGTTGTCACCGCCGAGTGAGAGGACCGCGGAGATGACTACGCCGACGGTGGCGACTCCCATGAGTGCGGACCGGACCAACAACCCGCTTCGCGTTTTCGCCGACAGGGTAGTTGCTACTCGCGTTCCGAGTGGTGCCATCGCTGCATTATTCATCACGAAATTCTGGATGCGGGCACACGCAACATATTTGCCGCACGGTGCAAAGACGATCGGGCATACTCGAGTGACTTGGAGCGAGTCGATCGTGGAGAGGGTGACCGACCATGAAGAAGGACGCAGCAGGGGGTACCCCCTCGGAATTGATCGACGCGAGGATCGAGGAACTCGGTGACTGGCGAGGGGAGATGCTCGCTCGGATCCGGACTTTGGTCAAGGAAGCCGACCCCGATGTGGTCGAGGAGTGGAAATGGCGTGGAGTTCCGGTGTGGGAACACGACGGCATTCTCTGCACCGGTGAGACGTACAAGAAGGCTGTGAAGGTGACGTTCTTCAAGGGGGCCGCATTGGATGACCCGACGGGAATGTTCAACTCCAGCCTCGAAGGCAACACCAGGCGCGCTATCGACTTCAACGAAGGCGACACCATCGACGAGAAAGCCTTCACGGCCCTCATTCACGCCGCGATTGCGCTCAATACGGCATAGGTGCTCTAGCTCAACAGTGCTCGGAGCATTCCGCCTATTTCGACAACCGCCGCACGCGATCGGGCACTGGGGCCGAGAACATTCACGAACCCGTGGATGAATCCGGGATAGCGCCGCGCGACAACGCGAACTCCGTTGTCGCGCAGCAGCTGTGCGTATGCTTCACCTTCGTCGCGCAGTGGATCGAATCCAGCTGTCACCACAATTGCCGGTGGAAGATCGTTGTGGCTTTGGGCACGCAATGGAGACACCCACGGGTCCAGCCGATCCGAGTTCTCGCCGAGGAAACTGCGCTCGTAGAAGTTCATATTTGCCTCGGTCAGAAAGAATCCTTCGCCGAACGTCGTTCGGGACGGCCTTCTCTCGTGAAAGTCGGTGGCCGGATAGATCAGCAACTGGGCTGCCGGTGACGGATATCCGTCATCGCGGGCGCGGAGTGAAACAACAGCCGACAGGTGTCCACCCGCGCTGTCGCCACCCACCGCAATGCGAGCAGGGTCGACGGCGAACTCGGTTGCCCGAGAAACAATGTCGAGGTACGACGCATAGGCGTCGTGTACCGGTGTGGGGAAAGGGAATTCGGGTGCAAGTCGATATTCGACAGCGACGATTCTGGCCCCTGAGGTTTCAGCCAACAGTCGGCACGGTGCGTCATGTGATTCGAGATCACCCTGAACCCAGCCGCCGCCGTGGAAGAACACCAGCAGTGCCCCGGACTCGTGGGTGGGCACGTAGAGGCGAGCGCGAAGTGGGCCGTCGGCGCCTTGTACGGAGATGTCTTCCGTGTGCGCCGACGCCGGTCGGCCGGCCATCAACATCGCCGTTCGCGTCAATTCGGCGCGCGCGGCGGAAAGTACATGTGGCTCCGACGACAGTGCGGGCCGCGGGCGTGCTTTGGCGAGAGTTAACAACATGTGCGCGTCGGGGTCGAGAATGTGTCCGTCCCGGTGTACCGGCGGGCCGGTGATACGGCGTTTGACCGCTGCAGGCAGCGCGAATGCTGCTGCAACCAGGCCTGCCTCGGCGAGGCCCCGAACTGTGCGATCACTGGCGCTGTTCCACGATTCCGGCACGTGGCGCACACTACCAATCATGAGTACAAAGGCACTGTCGATTACGCGGATCGACAACACACACCTCGTTCGATGTGGGCACGCAAATTGGGTTCTCGTAGAGGAAGGCTCCGATCTCACTCTGATCGACGGTGGGTATCCCGCCAACGGCGGTGACGTTGAACGGTCGATCGAGCAGATCGGTCACAGCATCGGCGATGTGCGCGCCGTGCTTGTCACTCACGCCCATATCGATCACATCGGCGGGATCGCGGACATACTGACCCGCCACGACCTACCAGTATTGATGGACCCGTTGGAAGTACCGCATGCGCGACGCGAATACCTGCAGCAACTCGGGCCGGTCAAAGTTCCGTTACTGCTGTGGCGCCGGGGCGCGCCGAAGTGGCTGTTCGACGTGATCGGCGCCGGCGCGCTGAAGGGAGCGAAACTGCCTCAGGCACAGGCTTTTGCGGAGGGTAGCGCCTTGGATGTTCCCGGCCGTATCGTGCCGATTCCCACGCATGGGCATACCGATGGACACAGTGCGTACCTGATTCCCGGTGCCGGCGTCGTTGCTTCGGGTGACGCTCTGGTGACTGGCCATGCCACGTCCCGGCAGACGGGGCCGCAGTTCCTGGTGTGCCCGTTCAATCACCACCGGGAAGCAACGGACGAGGCGTTGGACGCCATTGCGGAAACCCCGGCCGGTGTCATTTTCCCGGGGCACGGGCCCGCGTACGAGGGGACGATGACGGCGGCAGTCGAGCAGGCCCGCGCGGGCCGGACAAGGATGCGACCATGACCACCTTCGAGACCGTCGACCGCGGTGAGCTGCAAGGATTCCTGCATCGGCCGGATACGGACCCGATCGCGACCGTGGCTCTGACACACGGCGCCGGAAGCAACTGCGACACGGTGCTCCTTCGCGCTGTTGCCGATGGTTTTGCCGAAGCCGGAGTGCAGGTTTTGCGATTCGATCTTGCCTACCGGGTGCGCCGCCCGAAGGGGCCACCGCACCCGTCCCGTGCCGCCGAAGACCGATCGGGAATCGCTGATGTTGTTGCGACACTGCGTAAGGACTACCCGAGCGATGGACCTCTACTTCTCGGTGGACATTCGTACGGTGGACGCCAGTCCTCGATGGCGGCGGCCGAGAACCCTGGTTTGGTGGATGGGCTGATCTTGCTGTCCTACCCATTGCATCCGCCGAAGAAGCCGGAGAAACTGCGCACCGAGCACCTTCCGGCACTGACCACCCCCACGGTGGTGGTCCACGGTTCGAAGGACGAATTCGCGACGACGGACGAGATGCAGTCGGCACTTGACTTGATCCCCGCAGCAACGACGTTGGTGGAGTTCGACGGCGCCAAACACGACCTCGGAGTGACCAAGTTTCCCGTGGTCGAACAGACTGTCGCGGCGGCATTCGGGCTCTTCGGAATCAGGCCACGCTGACGCCGGTTGCTCCTGTCGGTGGCACCTGGTGAGATCGAACTATGAGTGCCCAGCAATATCAGCCCAGTGCCCTGTCCGACGTGACGGTAACCGTCGACGGCGACGACACGGTTGTCACCTTCCCGAGAACGTTGCCTTATCCCGTGGATCAGGTGTGGGCGGCGGTGACCGATCCGGAAATGTTGGCCCAGTGGACTCCGTACACGGCTGATCGCAACTTGGGCAGCGTCGGCGAAGTGGTCATCGCCATGCTGTCTGAGGAAGGCGATCCGGAGATGTCGTTTCCGGCGTCCGTCCGCGTGGTCGACGAAGCTCGTCGACTCGAACACGAATGGGGCCCGGACGAATTGATCTGGGAGCTCACTCCGGTCGAGGGCGGAACCAGGGTGGTTCTGACGCAGCGTTCGCGCGCCGAGGGAATGGCATCCGCGTTGGCGGCGGGGTGGCACCTGTGTTTCGACGTTCTCGACGGGCTGCTTGCCGGTTCGCCGTTCGGCCCGATCGTGGGAGCAAAGGCACGCGAGTACGGCTGGGACGATCTCAACTCGCGCTACGCCCGTCAGCTGGGGATCGAGGAATCCGAAGTCTGGTAGCGCGTCGATGCCCGCACGATCAGTTCGATCGGCAGCTTTACAGATTCGACGCTCCGTCCTGCCATGAGGGCGAGCAGATTCTGCACCCCGGTTGCGCCGATCTTGCGGGCGGGTGAGCGAACCGTAGTCAGTGGAACCGGAAGTTGCGAGACCACGGGAATGTCGTTGTAGCCCACCAGCGCAAGGTCGTCCGGAATGCTCAGGCCCAGATCGCGGGCAACACCGAGAACGCCGATGGCGATGGTGTCGCTGACTGTGAAGATGGCGTCGGGACGCGTCGGGGTGCTCAGCAGTTGTGTTGCTGCTCGAACGCCGCCCTCCACTTCGAAATCGGAGGCAACGATCCGGTGCGGCGGTAATTCCAGGCCTGCTTCGGCGAGTGCGTCGCGGAATCCGGCGACGCGTTCGCGCGAGGTGCTGGCGTGATCCGGCCCCGCGATCACGCCGAGGTCGCGGTAGCCGCAATCCAGCAGGTGTCTGCCTGCGAGGTATCCGCCGCGTCGGTCGTCGCCGCTGACATAGGGGAGCCCGACGTCGATGTGGCGGTTGAGGAGCAGAACCGGGAGCGAACGGATGGGGAGCGAACTGACAAAATCGGTGCCGGGCAGGTGGATGCTGCTGAGCATGAGGCCGTCGACCTGACGGCTGATCAGGAATTCGACGGCTTTGCGCTGGGCATCGAGATCGTCGGGCGGGCTGGACAGCAGAACCGAATAACCGGCTGCCGTCGCGGCTTCCTCGATGCCGCCGAACATGGTGGCGACGACGCCGTCGGTGAGTCTCGGCATGACCACACCGATGGTTGTCGTCTTGCGTGTTCGTAGACTTGCTGCCCAGAGATTTGGCTGGTAGCCGAGTTCTTCGGCGACCTGACGCACACGCTGAGCCGAGTCCGACCAGCCGTCGACGGGTTCGGGTTGGCGCAGGACGCGCGATGCCGTCGAGATGTGGACGCCCGCCTTGTCTGCGATCTCACGCAGCGTCGGTGGGCGTCCGCTGCTGCGGGTCGACGGGTCCGGCGACATCAACTCGGGGGCTCCTGAGACTCATTTTGGGGATTGACGTGATGCTAGGTCGGTCCCTACTCTAGGTGATGCAAACGATTGCACAATCGTTCTCGCATACCTGATGAATCCCGTACGTACATCCTTGGAGGCAACGTGAACACGCCGCAGTCCCTGTCCGAACTGTTTTCCATCGACACGCTGCTCGACGCCGAGGAAATCGCGATCCGCGACACGGTGCGCGCGATGGTCGACAGCCGTATCCGCCCGAACATCGGTCAGTGGTTCGAGGACGCGGCACTGCCGGTGCGCGAGTTGGCTCAGGAACTCGGATCGTTGGGTGTGCTGGGAATGCACCTCGAGGGATATGGCTGCGCCGGAACGAGTGCAACCGCCTACGGTCTGGCGTGCCAAGAACTCGAAGCCGTCGATTCAGGTATCCGCAGTCTGGTTTCCGTTCAGGGTTCGCTGGCGATGTTCGCGATTCACCACAATGGCAGCGAAGAGCAAAAGGAAGAGTGGCTTCCGCGGATGGCGGCGGGCACGGCCCTCGGCTGCTTCGGTCTCACGGAACCCGACTTCGGTTCCAATCCCGGCGGTATGCGCACCAACGCCAAGCGCGACGGTGACGACTGGATTCTGAACGGCACCAAGATGTGGATCACCAACGGATCCGTCGCTGACGTCGCCGTGGTCTGGGCGCGAACCGAGGACGGTGTGCGCGGATTTGTAGTTCCGACAAACACTCCCGGGTTCTCGGCCCCCGAAATCAAGAACAAGATGTCGCTGCGTGCGTCCGTTACCTCCGAACTCGTGCTCGAGGATGTACGACTGCCCGCGTCTGCGATGCTGCCCAAGGCCCGCGGACTGTCCGGGCCGCTCGGGTGCCTCAACGAGGCCAGGTTCGGCATCATCTTCGGCGCGATGGGCGCTGCCCGCGACTGCCTCGAAACTGCAATTGCCTACGCCCGCGATCGACAGGTTTTCGACAAGTCACTGGCGGCTTACCAGCTCACGCAGGCCAAGATCGCCGACATGGCAGTCGAATTGGGTAAGGGGCAGTTGCTCGCGATTCATCTCGGACGCCTCAAGGATGCCGGCACAGTACGTCCCGAGCAGGTCAGTACCGGCAAACTGAACAACGTGCGTGAAGCCATCAAGATTGCCCGACAGTGCCGAACGATCCTGGGCGCCAACGGCATCACCTTGGAGTATCCGGTCATCCGTCACGCCAACAATCTCGAATCCGTGCTCACGTACGAAGGCACCTCCGAGGTTCACCAGTTGGTGATCGGCCGGGCACTGACGGGTGAGGAAGCATTCCGGTGACAACGCCTGGCGCACTGGACGGACTGGTGATCGCCGACTTCGGCCGGGTACTCGCCGGACCGTACGCCACCATGATCCTGGCGGATCTCGGCGCCGAGGTGATCAAGATCGAGCGTCCCGGTGTTGGTGACGACACCCGCAGTTGGGGTCCACCGTGGGTGGGTGAGGAGTCGAGTTACTTTCTCTCCGTGAACCGCAACAAGAAGTCGGTAACCTTGGACTTGCGCGACGCTCAGGACCTGGAAGTTGCACAGGACCTGGTGCGCACGGCGGATGTTGTGGTGCAGAACTTCCTTCCCGGGACCATGGACCGGCTCGGATTGGGTTACGACGCTGCGCGAGAGATGAATCCGTCGATCGTGTACTGCTCGATCAGCGGATTCGGTGGAAACAACTCACTACCGGGATACGATTTGTTGATTCAGGCCGTCGGCGGGTTGATGAGCATCACCGGGCCGGACCCGCGCTCGCCTACCAAGGTCGGTGTTGCGGTGGTGGACGTCATCACCGGACTGCATGCCAGTGTCGGAATCCTTGCCGCGCTGCGTCATCGGGACCGGACGGGTGAAGGTCAACACGTCGAGGTCAATCTGTTGTCCTCCTTGCTGTCGGCACTGGTCAATCAGTCGTCCGGCTACGTCGCTGCCGGGGTGGTTCCGCAGGCGATGGGTAACCGTCACCCCAGTATCGCGCCCTACGCACTGTTCGACACGGCTGATCGGCAGCTCGTCTTGGCGGTGGGAAACGATCGTCAATTCGCTTCTCTGGTAGACGTTCTGGGAAGGCCTTCACTGGCGACCGACGCACGTTTTATGACCAACCGTGAGCGGGTTGCGCATCGCGAGGAACTGTTCGACGCGTTGACACTCGCGTTGGCGTCTCACACCGCCGACTACTGGTTCGAGAGATTGACGGCGCGCGGTGTTCCGTGCGGTCCACTCAACAACATTGCCGACGCGATGGCGCTGGCCGAACGCCTGAACCTCGATCCGGTTGCCACTATCGATGATCCGCGCCGTGCGGCACCGATCCGGCAGGTGGCCAATCCGATTCGGCTCAGCGCCACTCCGGCCACCTACCGCACCGCGCCGCCGCGCCTGGGGGAGGATTCGGCTACACCCGCAGAACCAGCTTTCCCGTGTTAGCCCCTGCGAAGAGGAGATTGAGGCTGTCACCAAACGCATCGATGCCACCGTCGACGATGTGTTCGCGAGCCGTCAACTGACCGCTCTTGATCCACTTCCCGATCTGTTCCTGGGCTTCGGAGTACCGATCGAGATAATCGAAAACCACGAATCCGGCCATGGTTGCCCGGTTTACGAGAAGCGACAGATAGTGCGACGGGCCCGGCTGCGGCTCGGTGGCGTTGTAGCCGGCAATGGCGCCGCAGATGACAACGCGAGCGCCCAGACGCAGGCGGGAGAGTGCGGCGTCGAGGATTTCACCGCCGACGTTGTCGAAGTACACGTCGATTCCGTCGGGCGCCGCAGCGCGTAGGGCCTTGTAGACGGATTCGTTCTTGTAGTCGATCGAGACGTCGAATCCGAGTTCGTCGGTGAGCCAGGCGCACTTCTCGGGGCCACCGGCGATGCCGATCACCTTGCAGCCGTGGATCTTTGCTATCTGGCCGACGAGACTGCCAACGGCACCAGCGGCGCCGGAAACGACCACGGTGTCGCCGTCTTTCAGCTTTCCGACCTCGAGGAGGCCGAAATAGGCTGTCACACCCGGGAATCCGAGTGCGCCGAGCCAAGTGGGCATGGGTGCGATCGATTCGTCGACCCGCGTGACGTCGGTACCGTCGGAGAGCCCGTACTCGGCTGCGCCGAAAGCTCCGGCGACAACATCTCCGACCTTGAACTCGGGATGCTGAGTTTGCGTGACGTGGCCGACGCCGTGAGCGCGCATGACGGAACCGAGTTTCACCGGCGGAACGTACGACTTGACGTCGTTGAGCCAACCACGCATAGCGGGGTCGAGCGAGAGGTATTCGACCTTGACGACAAACTCGCCCGGCCCGGCAACGGGGATGTCGGAATCGACGTATTCCCAGGTGGAAGCGTCGGGGAGTCCCGTCGGTCGGGCGGCGAGGCGTACTTGGCGGTTCGGCATGTGTCCCTCTCGGTTGAACAATTGAACTTGAGGCCGGATTCAATATAGGCGATGTTGTGGTTACAGGGGAAGGGCTCCGAAGGGATCGAGACGGGTGGGTTATGTTCAGGAAATGAGCAACACGAGCGTCGAAGAGGCGCAGCAGGCGCCGGAGTGGTTCACGAAGGCGTTGTCGACGCCCGCCGAAACAGGCTCGGTTGATGTCGAGGGTGTAGCCGTACGATTCCGCGCCTGGGGGCCCGTCGGGCCGGGAATCGTGCTGGTTCACGGCGGCGCCGCCCACAGTCGGTGGTGGGATCACATCGGCCCGCAGCTGGCTGCCGATCGCAGAGTTGTCGCACTCGACCTGACCGGGCACGGAGACAGCGGCACCCGGGAGAGTTACGGACTGGCGATGTGGGCGCGCGAGATCGTCGAGGCTGCGCGAGCCGGCGGGATCGAGGGAAAGCCGATCCTTGTTGGGCACAGCATGGGCGGGATCATCTCGTTCGTGGCCGCGGACCTGAACGGCGACGAACTGGGTGGTGTCGTCATCATCGATTCGCCGGTGCGGGCATTGACCCCGGAAGAAGAAGCCAGCCGAAAAGAAAACGCCTTCGGTCCGAAGAAGGTTTATCCGACTCGTGAGGACGCGAAGGCGCGCTTCCGCTTTGTTCCGGCACAGGACACCGGATTACCGTGCATTCGAGACCACGTTGCCGAGACCTCGATGGAAGCCGTCGACGGTGGTTGGTCGTGGAAGTTCGATCCGAGAGTGTTTGTGCGCGAGGGTACGGGCAACGTCACCGATCACCGTCCACGTTGCCGCACAGCATATTTCCGAGCGGAGAACGGAATTGTCTCCGAGGAACTGATGGCCGACATCCGAATCCTGTTGGGACCGGAATCCATCGTCGCGGAGATTCCCGAGGCCGGCCACCATGTGATGATCGATCAGCCACTTCCGTTGGTAACCGGAGTGCGGACCGTGCTCGGTGCGTGGGCTGCGGCCGACAGATCGACAGCTCCGATCTAGGCCCGCGCGGCTGCTACGAATCTCTCGATCAACGCGTGGTCTTTGACCCCGCGCGAGGACTCGACGCCACTGGACACGTCGACACCCCAGGCTCCAGTGGCGTCCAGCGCGGCACGGACGTTGTCGGGGCCGAGACCGCCGGCCAGAATCCACTGGCCGGCGGGCCTGGACTGCTGCTGCGCCCAATCCCAGGCCACTCCGGAACCGGCGTCGGCTCCGTCGATGAGGAGTTCGTCCTCGCCCAGGTCGAGGCTGTAGCCGTCGCGAACCCGGCCGGAGACGACGGCACGAATCACCGTGAGACCCGCGTCGTGTAGTTGCTTCACCTGCTCGGATGACTCGAGATCATGGACCTGGACATACTTCAGCCGCGTGGACTTGGCGATCTCGAGGATCTGGTCGAGCGGGTTACCGAGAAACACGCCGACAGCTCTGATGGTGTCGGGAACTCGGGCAATGAGGTCGGCGGCAAGCTCGGTGTCGACTTTGCGGACGCTCTCGGCAAAGACAAAACCAATGGCATCGACGCCGAGTCGGACGGCGAGGTCGACGGTATCGGCGTCGCGGAGGCCACAGATCTTGATGAAAGTCACCTGCTTCAGGGTACTAGCCGTACCCGAGAACCCCTCGATCGTGGCGAACCCTCGATTACGGCTCTAGGCTTTCGACGGACAGGCGTAGCGGCATTACGAGAGGCGACACGTGGACTGGCTCTACCGGACGAGTGTGATCTCTGGACCCGTGCCTGTGGTCCTGACGATTCTGGGCGTACTCGGCGGAGTGTGGTTGCTCAGCGGGAAGCCTCGGTGGTTCTACCGCTACGCGATCTCGGTGTGCGGTGTTGCGGCGCTGGTGATCATGGTGGCGGCGTGGATTCTGGTGGAGAAGGTGATCGTGCCTTTCCCCGATCCGATTGCGATGTCGATCTACGTGTGGATCGGTTTTGCCGTGTACGGGCTGTTGCTTCTCGGCCCGCGCATCAAGGCCGGGGGCAGTATCGCTAGCGCAGTGCTGTCCGTGGTGGCAGCGCTGCTGATGGTGCTTACGGCCGCGGTACAGATCAACCTCGAGTTCTCCGCATATCCGACCGTGGGAATTGTGTTGGGCCACGACGATTTCGACCGGATCGAGCTCGCGGACGTACCCGGTCCGACCGATCCTGTTATCAGCGGTGATCCCACGGATTCGGTCTGGAAAGCCCCGGAAGACATGCCGAATCGTGGCCGGGTGACGACTCTGCCTGTCCCCGGCGCGATTTCGGGATTCACCGCGCGCGATGCCGAGGTGTATCTGCCACCGTCGTACTTCACGAATCCTCGTCCGCTGCTTCCGGTTCTGGTCCTGATGGCCGGGCAACCCGGAAGCCCGCAGGACTGGCTGCAAGGCGGGAAGATCGCCGCCACAATGGAATCCTTCGCCCGCGAGCATTCCGGGCTGTCGCCGATCGTCGTGATGGCGGACGCCACCGGGACGCAGTTCGCCAATCCTTTGTGCACCGACTCGCCGGCAGGAAATGTGGCGACGTATCTCGCCAAGGATCTGCCCGCGGCAGTCACCTCGGCATTCCAGGTCGATACCGATCCCAAAGCCTGGGCCATCGGCGGACTCTCGTACGGCGGGACATGCTCGCTCCAGATGGCGACCAATTTCCCGGAAATCTACCCGACGTTCCTGGACTTCTCCGGGCAGGTCGAGCCGTCGCTCGGCGATCGGCAAAGGACAGTCGATCAGATCTTCGGCGGCAACGAGGCCGCGTTCGAGAAGGTCAATCCGATGGACATCATGGCGAACCGGAAGTTCCCCGATTCTGCCGGCATCGTGGTGGTCGGAACCGACGACAACGACTTCAAATCCGGGCAGCAGAAGATCTACGACGCGGCCAAGGCGGCGGGAATGAACGTCAAGTATCTGGAACTGCCCGGAGCCCACAGTTTTGTCGTGTGGTCGGCCGCCATGAAGCAGGAATTGGAGTGGCTATCGCAGCGGATGGGACTGATCGGCTGAGTTTCATCCACTCAGTTCTACCCCACCAATTGGAACGTGTTCTATATTCGGAGTGAGGCTGCTTTTCCGGCAGCCAACCGTTCAGCGAGTGGAGTGCACGCACATGTACGAGTGGTCCGACACCGACCTGATGTTCCGCGACGCCTTGCGGGGCTTTATCGACAAGGAGGTGCGGCCTCACGTCGACGAACTCGAAAGCGGAGCGCTCCCGCCCTTCGACATCATCCGCAAGCTGTACTCGACATTCGGTTTGGCCGACATGGCACGCGAGGGCCTCGAGAAATCATTTGCCCGTGAGCGCGGAGACGCACCAGCCGGTGACGGTGAGAAGGGCAGCGCCTTCAGCGGGGCCGGGAGCATGGGCGTCGTGCTCAACAGTGAACTGGCCGGCGTAAGCCTCGGCCTGGTCGCGTCGCTTGGCGTCAGCCTCGGGCTCGCGGCCGGAACGATCCGCAGCCGCGGCACCCTCGCTCAGAAGGAACGTTGGCTGCCCGGACTGGTCACCTTCGAGACCGTCGGCGCCTGGGCGATCACCGAACCCGACTCGGGATCCGACGCTTTCGGCGGCATGAAATCCTACGTTCGCCGCGATGGCGACGACTACATCCTCAACGGCAACAAGACGTTCATCACCAACGGACCGTACGCCGACGTCACCATCGTCTACGCCAAACTCGACGAAGGTGACGCCTCCGTCGACCGCCGCGACCGTAAGGTGCTCGCGTTCATCCTCGACAAGGGCATGGAAGGGTTCACCCAGAGCCCGCCCTTCAAGAAGATGGGCATGAACTCCTCACCCACCGGCGAGCTGTTCTTCGACAACGTCCGCATCACCAAGGACCGCCTGCTCGGCGAAACGGAAGACAGCGGAAAATCCGACGGAAAGTCCAGTGCCAAGGAAAGCTTTGCCGCCGAACGCATCGGCATCGCATCCCTGTCCCTCGGAATCATCAACGAATGCCACCGGCTCTGCATCGACTACGCGAAGTCCCGCAAACTGTGGGGCCGCGAAATCGGACAGTTCCAGCTCATCCAACTCAAGCTCGCCGAGATGGAAGTGGCTCGAATCAATGTGCAGAACATGGTCTTCAACGCGATCGAGCGAACCGCAGCAGGCGACAAGGTGACCCTGGCGGAGGCGTCGGCGATGAAGCTGTACTCCTCGCGCGCGGCAACCGAAGTTGCCATGGAGGCCGTCCAGTTGTTCGGCGGAAACGGCTACATGGCCGAGTATCGCGTCGAGCAGTTGGCTCGCGACGCGAAGTCGCTCATGATCTACGCCGGCAGCAACGAAATCCAGGTAACGCACATCGCGAAGGGACTGCTCGGCTAGTGCCGGCGCAGAAACGGAATCAACGACGCTAGAACGGCGTCAGAGGCCACGACGGCGCTGGCGTGGTCGGTGCCGTCGATGACAGTCAACGAACAATCCGGAATCAGGGATGCGGCGTGCTCGGTATCGGGCCGCCGCTCCCGGTCTTTGGACCCGACGAACATCAATGTCGGAGTGATCATCTCGCGAAGCACGGTGTCGTCGATACCTGGTTCGACGTCGGACCGTCGCATGTACGCGGCGAGAGCGAGCGGATCGTTCCGACGAAACGCCGCCGCAGTCTGCGGATCAACCGGCCTGCCGCGCCTAGCGCCCCATCCGTCGAGAAAGCCTTCGATCCCACCGTGCTCGAGGGCGTCGACGCAGCCTGGGAAGAACAGTGCGTCGAACGCGCCTGTCATGGGCCGGCTGCTCCCACCGCCGACGGTCAACGACCGCACCCGTTCGGAGTGCTCGATTGCCAACGACAGTGTGGCGCGCCCGCCGAACGAATACCCCAGGACGTGGGCGGGTTCGAACGGCGACTCGGTGTCGAGGATCTCGAGGAGATCGCCGACCACCAGATCCATCGCGTACGAATCGGGCGTGTGCGGCTTCTCGCTGCGACCGTGCCCGCGCATGTCGACCAGGATCATCCGGTACCGATCCTGCAGGGCTTTGACATAACCGAAGCCGCGCCAGATCGAATGTGACAGAGCACTGCCGTGAACCATCAGCAGGGGGATGCCCGTCCCCACAACCTGATACGCGATCCGGGTACCGTCAACGGGGTTTCTCGCGTCCTGCATCACCGATCCATTATGGACGTGTGAATGGCGTCATTGCCATTCGGGATCGATTTCCTGAATTCCGTTCTCGTCCATCCTGATCCATCGGGTGATGTTGATCTCCCGCAGAAACGGCAGATCGTGACTGACAACAACGAGTGCACCCCGGAAATCGTGAAGCGCTTGCGTGAGATGGGCAAGGCTGGGGAGATCCAGATTGTTGGTCGGCTCGTCCAGGATCAGGAGTTTGGGTGCGGGCTGCGCGAGGAGGATGGTCGCCAGCGCTGCCCGGAGACGTTCGCCGCCGGACAGGGCGGAGGCTGTCACGTCGGAATCTGTTCCACGAAAAAGGAATCGAGCCAGTTGGCCACGAATTTCCTCGCTGGTTGCGTGTGGCGCCGCCAGTGCAACGTTGTCCGCAACCGACAGATTTTCGTCGAACACGTCTAACCGCTGACGCAGTGCGCGGCAGGGAACAAATGGCTTTTTCTCCACCAGGGCGTCGAGAAGGGTTGTCTTCCCAATTCCGTTGGGCCCCACAATCGCGATCCGTTCGGGACCGGTGACATGCAGCGACACAATCTGGCCGCTGCGCAGCACGACATCCTCGAGCGTCACTACCTGCTGGCCCGGATGTACCTGTGTATCAGGAAGATCCAATCGTATTTCGCGATCGTCGCGAAGCAGCTTCTCCGCATCGGCAAGAGCGGACTTCGCGTCGTCGACCTTGCCGATATGGTTGACCGACAGTTTTCCCGCTGAAACTTCGGCTTTTCGCTTGCGGGTCTGCGCCAGGATCGGCGGTAGCCGCTTCTCGTCTTGAATCTTCTGGCCGTATCGCTTGCGCCGATCCAGTTTGGTTCGCGCCTCGATCAATTCGCGGTTCTGCTTTGCCAGATCGGTTTTGGCGTCGCGAACCGCAGCCAAGGCGTTTTCCTGTTCCGCCGTTGTCGCCTCCTGGTACAGCGAGTAGTTGCCGCCGAATGTCCGAAGATTTCCGCGACGCAGTTCCACGGTGGATTCCATGCTGTTCAACAACTCCCGGTCGTGGCTCACCACCACGACGGTGCCGGGGAACTGTTGGACAGCGGCATGAACCCGGGCGCGTGCCATCCGGTCCAGATTGTTGGTCGGTTCGTCCAGTAGCAGTACCTGCGGATTTTTCAACAGGGTCGCGGTGAGGCCGAGGAGCACCGTCTCGCCGCCGGACAGTGTGCCGACGGTGCGTCCCAAGGCTTCGATGTCGGGTACAACGCGTTCGAGCCCAAGGCGGTGCAGCGTCGAAATCGCACGTTCCTCGATGTCCCAGTTGCCTTCGGCCACAGCGAAGTCTTTCTCTGTGCCCTCACCGGATTCTATGCGGTGCAAGGCAATACGTAGATCGCCGATCTCCAGGATGTCGTCGACTCGAACATTCGGGTCGAGGGTGATGTCCTGGCGCAGATAGCCGATCTCGCCGGAAGCGTGGACGGAACCGGCATCGGGTGTCAATCGACCGGCGATCAGGCGCAACAGCGTGGACTTCCCGGATCCGTTCAATCCCACCAGACCGATTCGGCCGCTGGGGAACACAAAGCTCAGACCGGAGAAGACAGGCTCGCCGTCGGGCCAGGTGAACGTGAGGTCGGACAGAGACAGAGAGGAATGAGAGTGGGTCATGTGAACTCCAGAGGGTGCGGGGACCACCCGGCTCAGCCGCAACTGATGGGTGTGGATGCCTTCGCGTAATGAACCTCTAGATGAGCAACGGCCCGTTTCCTGTTCGTCGGGGATGATTCGACGTCGACGCTACTCGATGACCGTTGACATAGGCAATCGAATTAACGTGTGATGTGCATCGTCAGATCTTCGGTCCCTCCGTCCTCAGATCGTCGACCTTCTTCATCGCGTCCCGCAGTTCC
This sequence comes from Rhodococcus sp. ACPA4, assembly GCF_002300185.1. Lineage (NCBI taxonomy): Bacteria > Bacillati > Actinomycetota > Actinomycetes > Mycobacteriales > Nocardiaceae > Rhodococcus > Rhodococcus sp. ACPA4. The sequence goes on along the minus strand of NZ_NSDY01000001.1, from coordinate 3,299,238 downwards.
GCGAGCCACTGTTCGCTGTGCTGACCGGCCAGGCGGACAGTCCACTTGAGTGCGTCGGCCCGCGACCTGGCAACACCCGCATCCACCAACGTGTCGAGTACCTTGCGCTCGGGTTGACGCAATCGCGTCATCACCGGCACCGCGAGATGTGTGAACAGGACCGTCTTTTCGTCGAGTTTCACCCCCCATGCCACCTTCCGGCCGTATCGGGCCTCGGCCTCGTCGGCGATGCGCATGCGATCGGCGCGCGTGGTTTCACGGAAGCGTGAGATACGACCTTCCGCTGCCGCAGACCCACCCTCGACGGGTGGTAGTTCCCCGATGACAACGATCTCCTCGCGGTCCACCTGGACGTCGGCCGGGCCGGTGAACCAGGTGTCGGGGAGCCTGCCGGCAAACCAGTCGCCTGCATCACCCGCGTCGGGAACCGATGCTTGTTGCCAACCTCCGGGGCGTCCGAATCCGCGCTCGCCGGGGCCGTGTGAGTTCTTCATGACGTTCTCCTGAAAGTCGTCGGGAGCATTTATTGCTCTGATTACATGATTACACCGATATTCCGGCGTTCGCCACAATTTCGGGCATGATCGAGAAGGTGCGCCCATCGAGAGTTGATATTCGCCACCCGTTGATCCGAAGAATCACCGTGTTCACGGTGATGGGAGTAGCCGCCGCGAGCAGTATCGTCGCGTGCAGTAGTGGCCCTGACCAGCCGCGATCAGTGGCTGAGCAGTTCGCAACTGCCCTCACCGACGACGATGTGTCGGCGGCGGCAAACCTCACTACCGATCCCGCGGCGGCTTCCACCGCGATCACCGCCATGATCGACGGACTGGGGAAGGACGAGGGAACGTTCACGGTTTCCGAAGCCGAACAATCCGGCGATGACGCCGGCACCTTCACTCTCGATGCGGCCTGGAACTTCGGAGAAGGCCAGGACTGGACGTACTCGACACACGGGAACGCATCGGCCAGTGGTGATCAGTGGTTGATCGAGTGGGATCCGGCATTGCTCGCACCGGATCTGAGGGCGTCGACCACCCTGCGGTACACACCCACTACCGGTGCACCGCCGTCGGTTCTCGATTCGGCCGGGCAGCCCGTCATGGAGCAACAGGTGGTGACACTGGTCAATCTCGAGCCCACAGTTGATGCCGCTGCCGTGGCGGCGCTCATCTCCCCGATTGCCCCGACAATCACGGCGGATTCGTTACGCAGTGACCTCGCCGCGGCTGCCGGAAAACCGATCACTGCCATCACGCTTCGTGCGGAAGATCTTGCGCCCATTGAAGATCGGTTGGCTTCCCTGCCCGGAGTGACGCTTGCGCCACAGGCCCGGTTGCTGTCCGTCGACAAGGCTTTGACCTCGCCGACCTTCACCGGACTGAGCGACCTGTGGCAGGAAGGGCAGGACAAATCCGCCGGCTGGGCGGTGCAGATGGTGAAGGAGAACGGGTCGGCGACCACTATCGCCGGACAGGACGGCCCGGTTGCGCCGAATATCGCGACAACAATCGACCGCAACCTTCAACTGGGCGCGGAGAACGCACTCGCCGGGGTGACACAGCCTGCGGTGATCGTGGCGCTGCAACCGTCGTCCGGCGCTGTTCTGGCCGTGGCCCAGAACTCGGCCGCCGATGCTCAGGGGCCGATCGCGCTCACAGGTCTGTATCCGCCCGGTTCGACATTCAAAACCGTGACAACGTCGGCGGCACTGCAAGCCGGGGTGGCGACCCCCGACACAATTCTGCCGTGTCCTGGCACCGAGAACGTCGAGGGACGACAGATCCCCAACGACGACGAATTCGATCTCGGCTCGGTGCCCCTGCACACCGCATTCGCGCATTCGTGCAACACGACGATGGCGCGCCTAGCCGTTGGTCTGCCTGCGGACGCACTGCACAATGCGGGACTGCAATTCGGATTGGGCGTCGACTACGTCACTCCCGGCCTGACGACGGTGACCGGAAACGTACCGGACGCGAACACTCCGGCCGAACGCGTCGAATCGGCGATCGGGCAGGGAACTGTCACTGCCACGCCGTTCGGGATGGCGTTGGTCGCGGCGTCGATCGCACACGGTGAAACGCCGACCCCGATGCTCGTGAAAGGGCAGCCAGGGGTTGCCGATCAGACCGCGGCGCCCACTCCCGCGGTGGTGACCGAACAGTTGCGGACCATGATGCGTGAGACCGTCACCGGTGGTACTGCGACGACTCTCGCAGATATCGACGGACTGCTGGGCAAGACCGGAACAGCCGAAGTTGACGGCGGTCCAGCGCATGGATGGTTTGTCGGAATCAAGGGAGATCTGGCGTTTGTGGTTTTTATCGCCGGGGCAGACAGCTCCGCTCCTGCAGTGCAGGTCGCGGGCACTTTTCTGCGGTGAAACCTGTTTTCGATTGCAGTTCGATGACACCGCCGTGGCTCAACCGTGACACGTTCGTAGGCATCCCGTGCTTGTTACGGCTGTGACAGAAGTGAAGAGTTGCACCAATGGGGCCCGGAGCACAGAAAAGCAGCCGTGGAAAATACGTCATTGCTTCGATAGCTGCTGTTGTCATGACAGTGGCACTCGCGTCGTGCGTCGTCGGGGGAGAAGAGGAAACTGACGCCGCGACGGTCGTCGAAGACTTTGTCACCGCACTCAACAATCACGACGTGGACGCGGCCGCAAACCTCACGTCGTACCCCAATGCCGCACGCGCATCCATCTCGCAGATGTTCGACGGATTGGAAGCACGTTCCACCGACTTCGACGTCGCCCAGGTCATCGACCTCGGTAGTGACTCCGGATTCTTCACTCTCGACGCGGCCTGGAACTTCGGCGAAGGCAAGGACTGGACATACCAGTCACAAGGTGAGGTCCGAGACCTCTCCGTCGGTTGGCGAGTGTCCTGGGATCCGTCAGTCATCGTCCCCGGCCTCGGCAGCGGACGCACCGTCGACTACACCCGGACCGACGCCGCCCCGCCCAAGGTGGTCGATGCAGGCGGGACTCTGCTCATGAACGAGCAGACCATCAATGCCATCACTCTCGACCCGGCATCCATGCCCGATCCAGTCGACTCGACGCGCCGGCTCGCGAAAGTCATCGAACCCGTCGCTCCGCTGGTGACCAGCGAATCGATGCTCGCTGATCTCGCGGCGCACCCGGGGCAGTCGATTACAGCAGTTCTCCTGCGCGACCCCGACTATCTGTACCTCGAAAGCGACTTCGCCATTCCCGGAGTTGTTGTCGTGAAGACGCCCAAGCTCATTGCGTCGGATCGCCGGATCAATTCGCCGCTCCTGGACCCGTTGCGTACCGCGTGGCAGGCAAACCGCGACGCCACCGCAGGTTGGGCGGTCAATCTTGTCGACCAAAACGGAGCAGCAGTCAAACAAGCCGGTTTCCAGGGACCTTCAGGACCCGACGTTGCCGCGACCATGGACTCGCACACACAACTCGCGGCAATCGAAGCTGTGGTGAGTGCCGGAACGCCCGCGGCGATAGTCGCGATCCGACCCTCGGACGGCGCGATTCTTGCTGCTGCACAGAACAATCAGGCCATCGAGCAGGGGCCGATCGCCTTCACCGGGCTTCGTCCGGCAGGCGGCGCGCTGGACCTCGTGCGGTTGGCTTCGTCGATGCAGAACGGCGTCGAGCCGCGTGCCGTGTCCGGCGAACAGCTGGCCGACACGGCGCGGCAACTCGGTCTGGGCAACGGATTCCACATCCCCAGCCTCGAGCAGCAGACGGCCACGTTTGCGTCGGATGGTTCCGGCGGAAACGAGTCGGTGAACAATATCGTGGCTAATCGGACATCCTCCGGTGCCGGTGAACCTCAGGTCACGCCATTCGGTATGGCTATGCTCGCGGCGTCCATTGCCCGCGGCAGTGCGCCGACGCCGATGATGGTGTTCGGTCAGCCCGCGACCGCCGATACCGCGGCGTCAGCGCTGCCGGAGGACGTGACCAACCGACTCCGTGATTCCATGCGCGGCGCGGGCGGCTTGGTCGGATACCCGGATCTGATCGCTGCCGGTGCGGCAAGTGGTGACGATCGCTGGTTCTTCGGATCACGTGGTGACCTGGCCTTTGCGGTCTTCGTCGCTGATGCCGACGGCAATGATCGGGCACAGCAGATGACGGAGAAGTTGTTCCAGGAGTTGGCAAAGCCTGCCGACAAATAAATGAGAGCGTGACTTTCAAATATGTAATCGCTATTCTCATCTCTGGAAGAGTATCTGCCAGAGAGGGCGCACTCGGTGACAATGCGATTCATCTACCACTACCCGGAAATAAGCGGTCTGGACGGAGACGTCCTCGATCCAGGGCCGTTGCGGGACGTGGCCGTTGCCGCTGAGCTGGCGGGATTCGACACGCTGTCTCTCAGCGAACACCCGATACCCGGCGCAAAATGGCTGGCCTCCGGCGGGCACCAGACGCTCGATCCATTTGTTGCGCTCGGCTACGTCGCCGCCGCAACCGAACGGTTGCGGTTGCTCACGTATGGCGGTGGCGCCGTACCGAAACCCCTTCCTGCTGGCAAAATCCGCGTCGACCCTCGACAAACTGTCGGGTGGCCGCCTCACGCTCGGGCTCGGAACGGGATATCAGAAGAGCGAGTTCCATGCTCTCGGAATCGATTTCGACGAGCGCAACGAACTCTTCGACGAGGCGCTCGATGTGCTTCCGCTGCATTGGAGCGGTGAACCGTTCACGTATCGAGGCAAGCACTTCAGTGCCCTCGACGTCATCGCCCGGCCGAGGCCGATCCAGAATCCGATCCCCATCTGGATTGGCGGCAACTCCAAGCTGACTCGTCGCCGAGTAGCCGAGCGCGCACAGGGCTGGATGCCGATGTCCGGTGGGGCAGAGTTGAGCGCTACCGCGCGAACACCCACGCTCGGATCGGTTGATCAGATCGGCGGCCACATCACCGAACTGCGAAATGCGGCGCTCGCCGCCGGACGCGCCGAGCCCATCGACGTTGTGTACTCCTATCACGGCGACGGGATACACACCCCGACAGTCGAATCTGACCGGCACCGCGAAGTATTCTCCGACCTCGAAAAATCAGGCGTCACCGCAGTGGTGGTTTCCGGTCCCATCGACGGTTTGGCCGCCACCGTCGAATTCCTCGAAGCGTTCGGGTCCACGTACCTGTCATGAGCACACGATGGTTCGAAGATCGGGCCGGGTTCGACGGATGCGTAGCCGTCATCACCGGCGGCGCCGGTGGGCTCGGCAGTGCGATTGCCGCTGATCTTGCCGCGAACGGAGTGCGGCTTGCCGTCGTCGACATCGATGCAGAGGCTGTCGAGCGTCTGCGTCGTGAGTTGGCGGAGGGCGGATGCGACGCCGTCGTACATCACGGTGACGCGCGTGATCCGGACGAGTTGAACTTGTTGTTCGAGGCTGCTCACGAGCGGTGGGGCAGGCTCGACATCCTGGTCAACGTTGTCGGTGGCACCTTCCGAACACCATTTGCGGAATCGACACCGAAAGGGTGGGACGCGCTTTTGCGCACGAACTTCCATCACGTCCTACACGCGTGCTCCCTCGCGGTGCCGATGATGAAAAGCGGTGGCAGAGGCGGCAGCATCGTCAACGTGACAACCATCGAAGCGCATCGCGCGGCGCCCGGTTTTGCCGTCTACTCTGCGGCAAAGGCTGCCGTCGAGCAGTTTTCGCGGACACTGGCCGTCGAACTTGCCCCGGACCGGATTCGCGTGAACAACGTTGCACCGGACTTCGTCCCGACGCCAAATCTTGCCCGATTCGGCAGTGGGGACCATTCGATGGCAACCCCGGTGGGGGCTCGGGTGGCCATACCGATGGGACGAGTCGGGCATGTCTCCGATGTCTCGAACAGCGTCGTCTTTCTTGCTTCCGGACTCTCCACCTTCATCACCGGGACAACACTTCATCCCGACGGTGGAACATTGGCGTCGTCCGGGTGGTTCAACTGGCCGGACACGGGTTGGGCGAACTACGCACCGACGCGGTTTCTGGAGGGGCACGCGTAGGCGCGTGGCGCGGGTGAGAATCCGCGCCCGGTAGGTTCATGAGCTGTGAACCTGCTCGATTTCCTCTTTCTTGTCGTAGCGGGATTCTTCAGCGGTCTAGTCGGCTTTGTCACCGGACTGGCGTCCATCGTGTCGTACCCGGCGCTGCTCAGTGTCGGGTTGTCGCCTGTCAGCGCCAATATGACCAACACCGTGGCACTGGTGGCCGTCGGAGTCGGCGCATTGGCGAACTCGTCGCGCGAAGTTGCCGACACGGGACCCAAACTTGTTCGCTGGTCTCTGTATTCGGCTGCGGGCGGCATCATCGGTGCGTTGATTCTGTGGCTCGCACCGGAGGGCTCGTTCGAATCGGTTGTGCCGGCGATGGTTGCGTTTGCAGCGCTGGCACTGCTCCTTCAACCGAAGATTCGTGAACTCTCCGGCGGCGGCGACCGTCCGGGAATCTACTCGGCCGCCCTGTTTGCCGTGGCCGTGTACGGCGGGTATTTCGGCGCGGGCGCCGGCGTCATCTTTCTGGCGGCAACTCTCATCCTCACATCCGAAACGGTGTGGCGGGCCACAATTCTGAAGAGCTTCTTCCTCGGCATTGCGAATCTGGTTGCCGCCCTCATCTTCGCTTTTTCCGGGCAAGTGCACTGGGTGGCCGCGCTGGCCATGGCTCTCGGCGCATTGGTGGGTGGCTGGTGCGGGCCACCCGTCGTGAAGAAAATCCCGCCATCGGTACTGCGGGTGGCAGTAGCGATAGCGGGATTCGCTTTGGCGCTGTGGCTGTGGGTCAAATAGCGGGCTGTGGGTCGAATAGCGTTTACTGCACGCCTTGCATCAGCTTCTTGATCCACGGCGATGCGGCAGCAAGCACCACGCCGATTCCGATCGACGAGAATCCGATGATCAGGAAGAACGGCTTGCTGTCGTCGATGTCGAAATGACCGGCAAGGGTTCCGGCCATCGAGGATCCCAACGCGACGGACAGGAAGAACAACGCGACCATCTGCGTGTGGAAACGCTCCGGCGCCAGTTTGGTTGCGAGTGACAATCCGACGGGGGAGAGGAACAGCTCCGCAAACGTGAACAGCAGAAGGACTCCGGCCAGCCCGAGGAGCGGTGCACTGTTCGGACCGCCGCCGGTGATCGGAATGAAGGCGAGGAAAGCCAAGCCCATGATCCCGGTGCCGATCGCGAACTTGATGGGCGACGACGGCTGCCGTGGGCCGAGTTTGGTCCACATCGCCGCGAACACGCCTGCGAAGACGATGATGAACACGGGGTTGATGGACTGAACCCAGCTCGGCGGGAAGTCCCAGCCGAAGAGGTTGCGGTCCAGAAGCTTGTCCGAGATCAGCGGAACCGTCGTGAATTGCTGCTGGAACAGCGACCAGAAGGCAGCGCTGGCAATGAACATCGGGATGAACGCAAACACACGACTGCGTTCGACCTTCGTGATCTGCTTGCTGGTCAGCATCAGAAGGAAATATCCGACCGATGCAATGACAGTCAGACCGACCACAACGTCGGACATGTTGTCCGCGGTGATCAAACCGGTAATCGATGCGATGGCGACCACAACGATCGCAGCAACACCGATTCCGATGTAGAGGGTGCGCTTATCCGCGGGAAGCGGGTTGCCCGGTGCGGCGCCGATTCCGTGAAGGTGCTTGCGCCCCAACGTGTACTGGATAAGGCCGAGCGCCATGCCGACGGCCGCCAGAGCAAATCCGGCATGGAATCCCCAGGCATCCTGCACTGCGCCGGTCAGCAGCGGACCGACCAAACCGCCGATGTTGATGCCCATGTAGAAGATCGAGAAACCGGCGTCGCGGCGCTCGTCCGTCGGCGAATACAGATCGCCGACCAACGACGTCGCATTTGCCTTGAGTCCACCACTGCCGAAGGCCACCATGACAAGACCGATGCCAACGCCCCACAGACCGGGGAACACTGCCAACGCGATGTGGCCGGCCATGACCAGCGAAGCACTGTAGAAGAGTGTCCGCTCCGAACCGAGAAGGCGGTCGGCCACCCACGCGCCGAGGATCGTGGACAGGTACACGGTGCCGCCGTACGCACCGACAATGCTTGTCGCGGCGGCCTGGCTGATACCGAGACCACCGTCGGCGACGGTGTAATACAAGTAATAGATCAGGATGCCTTGCATCCCGTAGAAGGAGAACCTCTCCCACATCTCCACGCCGAACAGATTGGCCAATGCAAACGGTTGGCCGAAGAAGCCCTTGTCTTCCTTCTCGGTCCGTTCGGCAGGCTCCGTAGTGTTACTCATCCGAAAAGTGTCCTACTTCGTAGCGCAATTCGGGTAGTTCCGGACCGCTCGACACGGTTACGACCTGGCACGGATTTTTGCGATGACCGGAACCAGTGCGCGCCACCCGAGTAGGAAAGCGCCGAGGACAAGCGTGGCGACCACGATGAAACTGAACTGCGTACCTTGACCGCTGAGCACTCGCAGGACCATGCCGATGACGACGGTGGAGAGCCATACGACTATGCCGGTGGGGAGTAGGAGAACGGCGTTGAACTTGTCGCGGTACAGCGCGAACGTGGCAGACCATCCGATTACCAGGCCGGTCAGGAACGGCCAGGATGTCTTCGCCAGTCCGGCGAGCGCATTGGCTTCTTCGTGTGTACGGCGCCCTATCGCGCAAAAGATAATGACAAGAACGGCGTCGATCAGCAGGAATGGTGCGTACTTCTTCACCTGGTCACCATACGACTGTGCGCCTTTCCGGTAGTTGGCACTACCGGAAAGGCGCACGTGGCCGAAGGCCCTTATGCCTGCAGACCAGCCTCGATCTCGAGGGTGATGGTGATCTTGTCGCCGACAACTGCTCCGCCGCCTTCGAGGGGCATCTCGATGGAGATGTCGAAGTCCTTGCGGTTGATGACGGTGGTGGCTTCGAATCCGGCAACCGGGCCGTTGCCCATACCGGGGTTGACGCCGTTGAACTCGAGGTTCAGCTCGACCTCGCGGGTGACACCGTGGAGGGTGAAGTCGCCTGCGAGTACGAAGTCGCTGCCCTTGGCGCGCACTGCGGTGGACTTGAAGGTAGCCGTCGGGTACTTCTCGACGTCGAAGAAGTCAGCGGACTTGATGTGGCCGTCACGCTGCTCGTTCTTGGTGTTGATGGAGGCGACCGAGATTTCGGCTTCGACGGCCGGGGTGCCGTCCTCGGCAACCGTGATGGCGCCCGAGAACTCGTCGAACGTGCCGCGAACCTTGGACACCATGAGGTGGCGAACCGAGAAGCCGACGGTCGAGTGGACCGTGTCGATAACCCAGGTTCCGGCGGTCAATGCGGGCAATGTGGTGGTAGCGGCGGTCATCGAAGCTCCTTGATAAGTAGTTGAATGTTCAATTGCTTGTAGGTTCAACTATGAACCCTCGGGAATTCTTCCGCAAGTTCATGTGACTGTCATCACATGTGTGGGATGCAGTCGCGTAGACGGCATGAAGCGCCGACGCCGTGACGGACTGATGAACAGCCACTCCCCAGTGCTGGACTCCGTTGACCAGGGCTTCTGTGATGGTGACTGCCGAAGTTGCACTGGCCGGAGAATCCGAGTGGCCGGGAAGTGAATGCTGAGTGAGTGACAGAACTTCGACGCCGGTGCCGTTCTCGGTCAGGATCCTGGCCAGCGCCTCGACGGGCCCGGACGCGCTGGCCTCGGCGGTAATTTCCTTGCCGTCGCGATCGAGGACGACAAACAGACGATCGCCATCTGAGCTGTGTTCCACCGAATATCGGCGCATTCCTCCGTTGTATCCGTACTCGCGCAGCAGGAGGTTCCACAGCTGGTCGGCGGTTATCTCGAGTCCGGAGCCATCGGTTTCACGTTGAACGCGCGCCGCAAAATCGATTTGCAGGCGTCGAGGGAGTTCGATGCCGTATTCCGATGCCAGTAAGTAGGCGATGCCTCCCTTGCCGGACTGGCTGTTTACCCGGATCACTGCCTGGTAGTCACGACCGACGTCAGCGGGATCGATCGGCAGGTACGGCACTTCCCACGGTGCCTGCGACGGATCGATGCCAAGGATTTCGGCGCGCTCGTAATGATGGGCAAAGCCCTTCTTGATTGCGTCCTGGTGGGTTCCCGAGAACGCGGTGTACACCAGATCGCCGCCGTACGGGTGGCGCTCGTGCACCGGAATTCTGTTGCAGTACTCCACTGTTCGACGAATTTCGTCGATGTCGGTGAAGTCGATTCGCGGGTCGACGCCCTGCGCGTGGAGGTTCAGTCCGAGCGTCACCAGATCGACATTGCCGGTGCGCTCACCGTTACCGAACAGGCAGCCTTCGACCCGCTGAGCGCCGGCGAGTACTGCCAGTTCGGCGCACGCCACTCCGGTGCCCCGATCGTTGTGTGGATGTACGGACAGGATTACCGAATCGCGTCGAGCGAGATTGTGGTGCATGTATTCGATCTGGTCCGCGTAGATGTTAGGAGTGGCGATTTCCACTGTGGCAGGCAGATTGTGGATGACCGGGCGATCGGGGCTCGCATCCCAGAGTTCGCTGAGGCTGTTGCAGATCTGCAGCACGTAGTCCGGTTCCGTCAGGTTGAAGACCTCGGGTGAGAACTCGAACCGCCACCCGTCGTGAGCGTCACCGCCGCGAGCGACATCCTCGGCGGCGCGAAAGATCATGCCGTGCAGTTCGTCTCGTTCCTTCCCCAGGACCACATCGCGCCATGTCGGTGCGGTAGCGGTGTACATGTGAACTACCGCGTTCGGCAGTCCGGCGATGGATTGGTAGGTTCGCTCGATCAAATCTGTTCGGGCTGCGGTGAATACAACGATCGTGACATCGTCGGGAACCAGGTCGAGGTGGACGAGGTCGCGAACGAAGTCGAAGTCCGTCGCACTGGCGGAAGGGTAGCCGACCTCGATTTCCTTGTAGCCGATCGCCACCATCAGTTCGAACATTCGGCGTTTGCGGGCCGGGTCCATCGGTTCGGCGAGGGCCTGGTTGCCGTCGCGCAGATCCACGGGAACCCACAGGGGTGCTTCGGTGGTGCGATTGGCCGGCCAGGTTCGATCGAATGCCGGAATGTCGACTCGATCCCACGCGGCGCGATAACGCGCGGACGGCATGGGGGAGGGTTTCTGGTTGTTCCAGGTGGTGCCCTGCTTGTTCCAGGTGGTGCTCATCGGGGGTTCTCCTGCGGGTCTTGGTGAGAGACCGGCCATGGCGGAACCCCGCGGAGGGGTGCCGGTCTTTTCAGGCCCCGCCGCGGCAGTCGAGAAGGAGTCCTCGGTAAGCCATGAGGGCTACACTAGAACGAAATCACTTATCAGACAACCTGAGGAGTTTCCGTGCCGCCGATGGTCGAACGCCGTCTACTCACCGATCAAGCCGCTGAGCTTCTTCGTGCTCGTATCATCGGTGGCGAATGGGCAGTCGGTGACAAACTTCCAGGTGAAACCACTCTGGCGGCGGAATTGGGTATCGGTCGTTCCACGATCCGCGAAGCCGTTCGCACCCTCGCCGGACTCGGCATGCTGGAATCGCGTCAGGGCGCCGGAGTGTTCTTGCGCAGTACAACTCCACCCGACCAGTGGCCTCGGGTCCTCGAATCAGAAGCCATCCTGCATGTAGTCGAAGTGCGCAACGCCGTCGAGGTGGAGGCAGCTGGATTGGCAGCCAAACGACGCGACGACACCGATATCGCAGAACTCAGGCGTGCGCTCGGCGGTAGGGCCGCGGCCGCGAATTCCGGTGATGCCGCCTTTGTCGACGCCGACATCGCGGTGCACCGCGCGGTGGTCGAGGCGGCGCACAATCCGGTTCTGTCTGAGTTGTTCGAAACGTTTGTCCCACGACTTCGGACTGCGTTGATCGAGCTGATCGGCGTCCTCGATCTCAATCCGCACAGCCAACCCGATGCCGACGAACACCGAATGTTGGTGGACGCCATCGAAGCCGGTGACGCGGAGGCTGCCGTGCGAATCAGCCGTGCCCATCTGGATGACATGGCAGCAGCGTTGCGACGCTAAACGCCCGGTTGTTCGCCGCGTTCGAAGTCGATGGTCATGTCGGCGTCGTCGCGATGCGTCGCTCGGAACGAAATCAGGAAGACGACCCACCCCACGAGCGCCACGAGTACAAGACTCACCATTCGGTAGACGAAGACCGCCGCGAGAGCTTGTGCGCCGGTCGCTCCGGCGATGGTGAGCGCAGTGATCAGTGCTGTGTCCACGTATCCCAAACCACCGGGCATCAGAGGAATACTCCCGACGGCCTTGGCTGCGGTGAATGCGATCAGCAAACCGGCAAACGAGGGGTGCGCACCCACAGCCCAACAGGCAAACCCGAGACAGGCGACGTCGGCAACACGATGGATCGCAGACCAGCCGAAAGCGATGACGGTATCGGTGCGCCCGAGTTCCACGGAATCGAGTTGAGTGAGAATCTCGGACCAGCGTGACACTCCACGGTCTGGATGATTACCGCGAAAACTGTTGTACCGAGCAAGGACCCAGTGTCCTAGGCGTTCGAGGCTACCGGGGTTCTGGGCGATATATCGCAAGCCGACGAATAGAAGCGCCACGCAGATAATCGAGATGGTCAGCGTAACCGGACTGACCTTGGTGCCGAAAGCCAAAGCGCCGGTTGCGCCGAGAAGTGCCAGCGTTGCTGCGGCGATCACACCGCACATAGCCAATTGCCACGACGCGACAATGGGCGTCGCACCCCACTTGCGGGTCTGCTTGTATGTGAACGCGGTGGAGAACACCTGCCCCGCAGGCAATGTGAGCGCCATCGCGGTACTTGCGTAGATCACGGACAGATTTTTCAGGTGGCCGGCCACCACACCGGCAGCATTGAGAAGCCGCTGCTGAACCGACGCGTATCCGCTGAGTGAGACGGCCTGGGCGGCGATGCAGGCCGCAACCCAACCCCAGTGGATTTCCGTCAGTGCCTGCCATGACTCATTGAGCTTTGGCCACAGCAGTGTCCCCTCGACAACCAGCAGAGTGATCAGCGCCAGCCCGAGAACATACTTCAGCCACCAGAATCGCCCACGAACCCGACCGGGCTCGGCGACGGACGGCGGGGGCCGTCTCAGTCGCCACGGGGTCTTTCCAGGCAGTGCCATCGATTCAGACTAACCAATCTGTTCTGGATCTACCTCGGGATATTTCTGTGGCCAGGCTAGATGAGTGAGCCGTCTGCGCCCACGAAGTTGAACCTGCTCGCCCAGTTCCCACTCGGCCTGCTCCTCCTCGTCCGCAAAATACAGCGCACTCGTCGACGCCAGGACTCTGCTGGGACGGAACTTCGCGAGCTCCGTCAAACGCGAGGCCTCGTTGACCGGGTCGCCGATCACGGTGTACTCGAAACGTTCCGCCGCACCGATATTTCCCGCGACCGCCAAACCTGCGCTCACACCGATACCGATGTCGAGGCCGGTGATCGCGTCGAGCTTGAACCGCAACTCGCGCGCAGCAGCCAGCGCAGCCGTCGGTGCGTCGGGTCGATCGAGGGGAGCGCCAAAGATCGCGAGCGCCGCATCGCCCATGAACTTGTTGACAAAGCCGTGGTGACGGTCGATCACGTCCACGACGATGCGGAAGAATTCGTTGAGCAATTCGACGACCTCGCCGGGCGGACGTTCAGCCGCAGCGCCCGTCGACCCGACCATGTCCACGAACAGAACCGCGACAAAGCGTGTTTCACCGCCCAGTTCCGTACCGAACTGCAAAGCGCGTCGAGCGACGTCCTCGCCGACATGTTGGCCGAACAACTGGCGCAGCAGGCGACGCTCGTCCGACTCCTTCATCATGCGGTTGAACCCGACCTGCAGACGCCCGATCTCACTGCCGTCGAACACCTCGACACGAACGTCCGTCGCACCGCGCTGGACCCGCTCGATGGCGCGTCGAAGTTGGCGGATGGGGTCGGAGATCTGGCTGGCCGTCAGCATCGACAGCGCAAATGCCTGCACGATCGCCATGATCGAGATCAACAAGATCGCCCACGCCAACGAGTTGGGTGAGAACTCGAGATCAGTGGTGAGTTGGGTGGCGCACAGCAAGATGATGCCGGCGACGGGCATGAGCGTGCCCAATCCCCACGTCATTGCCAAACGGGTGCCGACGCCTGGAGCCATGGTCCGATCGAACTCGCCCTCGCTCAATGCGAGTGCAGCGACGGGACGCAGGATTCGCTCGCCGAGCATGTACGTGAACCCGAACGTCGTGGTCGCGGCCATGCAGACGGTGACAATCACCGCGATAGCCAACCCGGGCATCTCGTTGATCGTCAGAATGACGAAGATGATGCCGCCGAGGAACCAGAGAACAAGGTGGACGATCGCTTGGCGCAGCGGCGCATGCAGCGCTGCCATCTGCTCACTGCGCGTCGGGGGACCGCCGCGCAATCTCCACCGGATGACCTTACGGAGCATCATGGCTGCCGCCGTCAGACTGACAACACCGGCAAACGCGAGGTAGATGCCGAACACCGCGAAGTTCCGGACATGATCGGCAACGATCGCGTCGGATTCCTCGATGGGGACGCCGTACCGCACAAAGGCAAATACCAGCACCGCGCCGATCAGGTTGGCTGCGAGCATCGAAACCATATAGATGGGCCATCGACTGCGGATCGTCACCGCTATCGCTCTGTATGAAGCCCGCACAGCGTTCAATTTAGCTGGCCAGGGTCGAAGTACTGGTATGCGCGTCCCATTTGCGTCTGCCCACGGTTGTCGGCTCCGGCGGTTAGGCTCCCGAAGGGAACGCAGGATAAGGGGAATGCGGAGGGGATTCGGCCCATGAATGAGTTCGAGAATGAGTTCGAGCGGGAATGAACAAGCCCATCACGTCCGACGCGAAGTCGGTTCATCCCGGCGTGCGGATCGCAGCCGAGTGGTCGTGGCGCCTGATCGTGATCTTTGCCGGCTTGGCGGTCCTCGGATACGTCGTGCTGCGGCTCGAGACGGTGCTGATTCCCGTCGGCTTGGCGCTCCTGGCTTCGGCGCTGCTCATTCCGTTCGTAGACCGGATGCAAACGTGGGGCGTGCCGCGATCAGCTGCCGTTGTAGTGGTGTTGCTCGGTGCCCTCGGCATCGTTGCCGGAATCATGACGTTTGTGGTCGAGCAGTTCATCGACGGTCTTCCAGAGCTCACCGATCAATTTGCTGCCAGCGTCACACAGATCCAGAACTGGTTGACCAGCGGCCCGTTCCATTTCAGTGAGGACCAGATTCGCCAAGCGGGCGATTCCGTAGTCAAATCGGTGCAGTCCAATCGCGAAGAACTGACTAGTGGCGCGCTGACCACCGCGGCGGTTGTCACCGAGATCTTCACCGGCGCGCTGTTGACCTTCTTCACCCTGATCTTCTTCTTGTACGGCGGAGACCAGATCTGGGAGTTCGTCACCCGGATCGTTCCGCGCGATTCGAGGCGTCGTATCCGGATCGCGGGCGCCGCCGGCTTCGGTTCACTCATCGGATACGTACGTGCAACGGTTGCCGTCGCCGCAGCGGACGCCATCGGTATCGGCGCTGGCCTCGCGATTCTGGGAGTCCCGCTGGCGTTGCCCCTGGCATCGCTGGTGTTCATCGGCGCGTTCATCCCGATCGTCGGTGCTTTTCTCACGGGTTTTCTTGCAGTCCTCGTCGCCCTGGTCACCAAGGGATTCCTGACCGCCCTGATCGTGCTCGGCATCATCATCGGCGTCATGCAGCTCGAAGCGCACGTCATGCAGCCCCTGCTGCTCGGCCGCGCAGTCAGGCTTCACCCGCTGGCCGTGGTTCTCGCGATCACCGCGGGCATCGTCCTTGCCGGGATAGTCGGCGGGCTCCTCGCCGTACCGATCGTCGCGGTCCTCAACACGGCTATCCGCTCACTGCTCGCCGACGATCCCGACGCCGTGTACGCCCAACTGCACGTCGAAGATCCGGAGACACCGCTCTATCCGGCGGAACCCGACGAACCACGAACCGAACCGCGCATCGAAAATCCGATCCCACCCGACCAGGCCACCCACGATGACTGACCCGACCCGCCGACGCCGATTGCACTACCGGCCCACCGTCCGCGAAGCATCCGGAATAGACACCGACCCTGACGCACCACTGTGGCGGGCCGCGCAGGCCTTTCGATTGGTCACTCTGGTGTACGCGATCAGCTACCAGTTCGCTTCGGCGTCGGACTACACCAACGCACGTCTGAGTTGGTTCTTCGTCGCGCTCATGGCGGTGTGGTCCGGTGCCTCCGCAGTCATGTTGGCCGCTGAAACGGTCCCACGAAAATATGTCGTACTGGCAGATCAGCTGATCGTCATCGCGCTCATGGCGTCGACGAGGCTTGTGTCAGATCACGAGTGGTACCAAAATCACCAGACCCTACCGACGACGCTGTGGGCCACCAACGCCGTGATCTCGGCGGCGATCCTCGGCGGGCCGTGGCTCGGAATCGCATCAGGCGTTGTCATCTCCTCGGCCAGCGCGATCATTCGGGACCAGATCAATCTTGATCTCTGGCGCGACGCCACAGCCCCCGTCCTCGTATCAGTCGGCTTGGCGCTGGGCCTCGCCACCACCACCGCACGGCGCGCACATCGCCAACTCGAACAAGCCGTGCGCCTCGCCGCAGCCACCGAAGAACGCGAAAGACTCGCCCGTGAAGTCCACGACGGAGTACTCCAAGTTCTCGCGATGGTCCGAAGACGAGGCGCAGCCCTAGGCGGTGAAGCGGCCGAACTCGCAGAACTGGCCGGAGAGCAGGAAGTGGCACTGCGCATGCTCATCTCCGAACAGGGCTCAGGCGCAACCGCCGACACGGGAGGTCAGAGCGTCGACCTGTGCCCACTGCTCACCACTGGGGCGAGTGCGACGGTATCCGTCTCGACACCAGCCGACCCTGTCATCCTCGACCGAGACCGCGCCATCGAACTGGCCGCCATCGTCGACAACGCCCTGTCCAACGCAGCCCTCCACGCCGGCTCAGGCGCCAAGGTGTTCGTACTGCTCGAAGATCTACCGGGCGAGGTCATCGTCAGCATCCGCGACGACGGAGTCGGTATCCCCGACGGCCGGTTGGCCGAAGCCGAAGCCGAAGGCCGCATGGGAGTATCGAAGTCCATTCTCGGACGCGTCGCGCTGCTCGGCGGTACCGCGAGCCTGCACACCGGACCCGGAGAGGGCACAGAATGGGAAATCACGGTGCCGAAGGAAAGTAGTGGAAGTGACTGAGCAACAGGGTGTAGCAGGGGTGTCCGTCATGGTGGTCGACGATCACCCGATGTGGCGAGACGGAGTGTCCCGCGACCTCGAAGCAGCCGGATTCATCGTCGCAGCCACCGCGGACGGAGTCGAGCGCGCCCGAAACCGCGCCGCTGCAGTGGCACCGGACGTTGTTCTCATGGACATGCACCTCCCCGACGGAAATGGCGCAGACGCAACCGCAGCCGTGCTCGAAGTTTCGCCCCACAGCAAGATCCTTGTGCTGTCGGCGTCGTCGGAACGCGACGACGTACTGGACGCGATCAAGGCGGGAGCGTCCGGTTACCTGGTAAAGAGTGCTTCCGTCGACGAACTCCTGGGAGCCGTACGCGCAACCTACGACGGGCAAGCTGTCTTCACCCCTGGCCTTGCCGGACTGGTACTCGGTGAATACCGACGCATGTCCACCGCCCCTGCCGACGACCGTGCACCCGAGGTCCCGAAGCTCACCGAACGGGAGACCGAAGTGCTGCGACTGGTCGCGAAAGGGCTCAGCGCCAAGCAGATTGCGACCAGGCTCTCGCTGAGCCACCGAACCGTCGAAAACCACGTACAAGCCACGCTACGCAAACTTCAATTGGCCAACCGTGTCGAGTTGACGCGTTACGCAATCGAGCAGGGTCTTGATTGATATCCGGGAAAGTCTCGATTAACGCTTATCCTGGAAACCATGGAGGCCAGGAATCTACGCGTATCGGATGCAGAACGAGAGCACGTCGGCGAATTGCTGCAGAAAGCCGTCGGTCAGGGGATGCTCTCACTCGGTGAGTTCACCGAACGTATGGACACCGCGCTGGCAGCAAAGACCAGGGGCGAACTCAACGTCGTACTTGCCGATCTCCCGGGCATCACCCTGATCTCGGACTACGAGCCTCCCGCGTATCCCGCGTCGGCCGGCCAGTCCGGTTATCAGTATCCGGCGCCGGGTTACCAGCAGCCGCCGGTTCATCAGCAGGTTCAGTATCCGCAGCCGCAGCCGCAGCCCTATGCCGGACAGAGTGGGCCTCCGGCGGCCGGTGCCTACGGCGCAGCCAATGCCGCGATCATCCGCGGACGGATGTCGACAGTGACGCGTAACGGCGCGTGGATCGTCCCGCCGGCCGTTGTGATCGACACTCGAATGTCCAGTGTCACCGTAGATTTCACGCGTGCGGTCATGCAAACACAGATCGTGCATGTCTCGATCAACGACTATGCAAGCTCGATCTCGCTGATCGTCCCCGAAGAAGCCACGGTGGACATGAACGATGTCGAAGCCATCGGTGGCAGCGCTTCCAACAAGGTGCGGTCCGGGCCTCAGATGGGCCCGCTTCACGTAGTGGTGCACGGCAAGGTGCGCTTCGGTAGCGTCACTGCAAAGCATCCCTTCGGAACCACCTTTCGCAAGTTCCTTGGGTCCTAGATCGCCGGCGTGCTCACCGAAAGCCCCTATGCCGGTCGAGTAGTACTACTCATTCAATCGAGGATTGACTGAAGCAAGCTCGGTGTATGACCACACCAAGTTCTCCTGCCGTCGATCCGCGACTGGTGACCGCTCTGTCGGACGAGTGCGAAAGCATCGGACGGCAGTTGCGCCACATGGGGCAGAACCTGTCGATTCTGCAGACGCAGCTGACCACGATGCGGCCTGCAGCGCCGGCTGCGGCGCCCGTTCAGATTCCCGCGTACGTTCCACAGCCGGCCCCGCAGCACGTGGCCTCGCAGCACGTTGCCCCACAATCGCAGTACCTGCGCCCGCCAAGTCCGCCGCAGCAACCCAGTGTGCCGTGGCAACCGAGTCCACCGAAGCAGCCCAGTGTGCCGTGGTGGCAACGTGACGGCGTGATCAGCCGACTCCTCGCGATTGCCGGGGTGGCAGTCACCTTGATCGGTGTTGTCATGCTGTTGGTTCTGGCAGCCCAGGCCGGTTTCTTCGGACCGCCTCTTCGAGTGATCGGCGGAGCAGCCCTGTCCGGTGCCCTGATCTTCGCAGGGTTCCGGGTGTACGGACGCCCGGGCGGCCGGGTGGGAGCAATCGCGCTGGCGGCCACCGGATTTGCCGGTCTCTACCTCGATGTGATGGCAGCGTCGGTCCTGTACGGCTGGATCGTCTCGCCGCTGTCGATGGTGATTGCCTTCGGTATCGCTGCTGCCGGAGTCTCGGTGGCGGTCAGGTGGAACTCCGAACCTCTTGCGCTGCTGATCGTGCTCGGCGCGGCATTGGCAGCCCCCGCCTTGGCCGGCGCACTGACGTTGTCGCTCATCGGTTTTCTTGTTGCTCTCCAAGTGGCAGGGTTCTCCGCTCAACTCGGTCGCGACTGGAAATATCTTGGCATGGCCCGGACGGTGCCGGTTGCGATCGTATTGATCGCAGCAATCGTCGGAGTGTCCCTCTTCGATGGAATGCAGGTTGATTCATCGGCATTGACGATCAGTGCGGTTGTTGTCTCCCTGATCGGACTGAGCGCCGCAGTTGCCTTGCAGTGGAAGGGATCCCCGTCGCGTGACGGTGTTGCCGGCGCCTGGTCGAGTGCGACGTTCACTGTCGCAACGCTCCCACTGCTGGGAGTCGAAGTACTCCTCGGTGATCAGATGGCCTCCCTGCTCTACGGCGTCATGGCCCTGGTGCTCCTGGTCGGTGCTGCAGCAGGCGCGGCATTGTCGACTCACCTGCGCATGGGTATCGCCGGTACCGGTGCAGTGGCTCTGCTGCTGTGCTGTGTTGCCGGGTCGCCGCAGTCGTTGACTGCTGCAGTTCTGCTTGCCGTCGCCACCGTCTTCATCGTGATCGCAGGTTCGACCGGATCACGTTTCGTCTGTGCGCTCGGATCCGTTTTTGCCGCAATCGGATTGATCGGATTCCTGGAATCCGCGTCGCCGTCCATGTTGATGACGTCCCGTGCCGCGTCTGCCCATCTCGATGCGCTGACGGCACTCACGAGCCTGACTGCGATCGGAGTGCTCGTGGCATTCGTGTGGGTCATGAGTCGATTGGCATTGGTCTCGGAGAACAACATTGCCGTCGCCTGGGCCATCAGCGGAATGGGTATCCTCTACGCCGCTACCTGCGCACTGGTTGCTTCGGGCATCGAGATATGGGGCGGCACAACAGGGTTTGTGTTCGGCCACAGTGCAGCAACGGTCGTATGGATGCTGGCCGCCACATCCGCACTCGTATTCGGGCTGAACAATCGCGAGCACGCACACACGATGCTGGGAACCGGCCTGACGCTGACCTGCGCAGCGCTGGCAAAACTCTTCCTGTTCGATCTCGCCACCTTGAGCGGACTGGTTCGCGGTGTCGCGTTCCTGGTGGTCGGGCTACTGCTCCTGCTTGTCGGGACGCGCTATGCACGCGCCTTCGGCAAGGCGGACCAGATCAACTCCGCTTCTGCCGCGCGATGAGCTCGCTGACGCTCACGGCATTACCGTCGTCGGGGCGGTGGCGTCCGCTGACTGCGTTGCCGGACGACGGACCGTTGGGCGTGGATTCAGACGCCGCGCCGGTGGTGGCCGCTCCGTTACTGCCTGCGCCGTTGGTTGAAGCACCATTGGTGCCGGCACCGTTTGTTGCTGCACCGTTTGTGGCTGCACCGTTTGTGGCTGCACCGTTGGTCGGTGCCGAAGTGCGGACGGCCGGCAATGGCCTCGATGCAGGTTGCGCCTCACCCGGGGTGCGCAGGTCCGACAACCAGCTTTCGATCGGTCGTTCAGTGGAAGCCGGTGTAGCGGGGGAGGTGCGGCGAGCGGTCGGAGCCGGTGTCGGTGTTGCCGTTTGTTCCGGCTTGGCCGCCTTGTACGTCGGGTTGGGGATTGGTGCTTCGATCAGGTCCTGCGGCGCACCGGCCGGTCGGTCGGTACTGCGGCGGCGGGGTGTCTCGCCGGGCGCGTATGTCTTGGGCGTTGGCGCCTTGACCGACATCTCGCTGAGGGGGATGGGCTCGGTGAGGGGATCGGGTTCGCGCTTGCCCCCGACCGGTGCTGGGGGCGGGAGTACCCGCGACGGCGCCGCAGCTTTTGCCTGCGCTGACTCGGTGATTTTTGCCTGGCCGGGACCGGCGATCGCGCCGACGGGCGTGAGCTGGGGGACATCGACGAGCGCAAGTTCGTTGTCGAGGATCGGCTCGCCCAGTCCGATCTTCTCCTGGATTCGTTTCATCCAGGCCGGGGCCCACCAGCAGTCGTCGCCGAGCAGTTTCATCGTGGCGGGCACGAGGAACATGCGGATGAGCGTGGCGTCGATGACCAGGGCCGCGATCATGCCGTACGAGATGTACTTCATCATCACCAGTTCGGACAGGCCGAACGCGCCGGTCACCACGATGAGGATCAACGCCGCCGCGGTGATGATGCGGCCGGTGTGCGCTGTTCCGATGCGGATGGATTCGGTGGTGCTCGCACCCTGCGCGCGCGCTTCCACCATTCGTGAGAGTAGGAAGACTTCGTAGTCGGTGGAAAGCCCGTAGACGATCGCGATGATCAACACCAGAACTGGCGACATGATCGGGCCGGGTGTGAAGTTGAGCAGTTCGCTGCCGTGGCCGTCGATGAAGATCCACGTCAAGATGCCCAGCGTCGAACCCAGTCCGAGAGCGCTCATCAGAGCTGCCTTGATCGGCAGGACCAACGATCCGAAGGTCAGGAACATGAGCAGTGTGGTCAGCAAAATGACCGTGACGACCATCAGCGGTAGACGGTCGAGTAGAGCGTCGACGCTGTCCTGCTCGATGGCGGGGGTGCCGCCGACAAGGACCGTCGTGCCTTCCGGCCAGTCCGCGGCGCGGAGGTAGTCGATGGTGGGGCGAGCTTCGTTGCGCTCGGTCAGGCCGGCTTTGAGGACGTTGACGCCGTCCTTGGTGGCCACTTCGGGGGTGAACTTCTCGACCAGGCCCGGTGCGTTGTTGGCGGTCTTCGCTATCTGGCCGAGCGCGGTGTTGTCTGCGCCCTGGATGACCAGACGGACAGGTTCGGTGCGGTTACCCGGGAAGAGTTCGTCGAACTCGGCTTGAGCTACGCGCGTGGGGCTGTCGGGCGGCAGGTACGTCTCGTTGATGCCGCCGAACTTGATGCCGGTGAGCGGAATGATCATCAGGAGCAGTGCGGCCACGATCGGAACGGCAACCTTGAGCGGATGCCGCATCACGAACCTGGTGAGGTTGCCCCAGAAGCCGTTTTCGATTTCCTCGTTGGTCTTGGTCTGGCGAAGCCTCTTGAACGTCAACGCATCGATCCGCTTGCCGAGGATTCCGAGGATGGCAGGCAGGATCGTGACGGACGAAATGGCCGCGAGCATGACGGCCGCGATTGCGCCGTACGCAACGGATTTCAGGAAGCCCTGGGGGAACAGCAGAAGGCCGCCGAGGCTGACGGCAACCATGGTCGCCGAGAACATGACAGTGCGGCCGGCGGTCATGACCGTTCTGCGGACCGCCGTCGGCGTCTCGTGCCCTTCGGCGATTTCTTCACGGAAACGACTGACGATGAACAGCCCGTAGTCGATGGCCAGACCCAGCCCGACCAAGGACACCACGGGCGCGACAAACGCGTTGACCTCGGTGAAATTGGTGATCAGACGGATGATGCCGTTGGCACCGATGACGGTCAGGCCGCCCACGATCAGGGGCAGGGCAGCAGCGACGACGCCACCGAACACGAAGAAGAGCAGCACACCGACAGCAGGAATTGCGAGCATTTCCATGCGCTTGATGTCGTTGGCCATCGTGTCGTTCAACGAGTTCGCGACCGGTTGCAGACCGGCCAACTGCACGTTGACACCGTCGATGTAGAACTCGCTCTCGACATCGCGGAAGTTGTTGGACACCGCGGTGTCGTTGTCGCCGGCAATGGCCACGCTGGCAACGGCATGTTGCTTCGTCGGGTCTGCCAAGGCGGCGACGGAAAGTCCGTCACCGACCTTGAAGTACGAACCGTTGATCTTCATGATCTGATCCGGATGGTCCGAGACCAGTCGTTGCAGGCTGTCGATGACCTTCGCTTGGAACTCCGGGTCGTCGACGGTTTTTCCTTCGGGCGCTGTGTACAGCGCCAGAACGTCGCCGGCGGTGCTACGTCCGAACGTGCCGTCGGCGAGCTTTGCAGCCTCGACCGATTGTGACCCCGGATCGTCCCAGCCGCTCTGGCTGAGATGGTCCTGCAGGCTCATGCCGTACGCGGCAAGCCCGAGGAGTCCCGCCACCATGACAGCGATGACGGTGAAGCGGGCACGATAGACGATGCTTCCCCAGCTGGCGAACACTGATCAACTCCTACTCGGCAACACTTTTTCGCCCGATGAGCAGGGCGGAAAGCGGTCGGAACGGCTGCAACCAGGCGCCCTCGTCGGGCAAAGTATCCAGGCTTACCCGCGGCAGAGGCTCGCGGAAGACACCGGGAATGTCCTCGAGATCGACGAAGTCCAGGATGTCGGACGACACAGCCCAGCTGGCGTGCTCGCGGAATCCGAGTACCTGAACCGGAATGCCGGTCGCTGCGATGTCTTCCAACGGTTCGCGGAATGCTTGACCGTCGGCGGACGCGACCATGATTCCGGCCAGTCCCTCGCCGTACCGCAGAGCGATGTGCTCGAGCATGTCTGAATCGACATCGCTGTCCTCATCGACCTTCGGCTTGGCGAACACCGCAAAACCCACGTTACGCAACGCTTCGACCCATGGGCGCACAACGTCGGCGCTGCCCGTGGCGATGTTGGTGAAGACCGTTGCTTCGGGTTCGAGGTTGCCGGACTCACGCGCGGACAGTTCAGCGGTCCGTGACAGCAACCAACGTCCGAGTGCGTCGAATCGTGGCCGGTAGGCAGCGGTAGGTCGGCCGCCGAGGATGGCGCCGAGGCCCATGTCCAGGTTGGGGGCGTCCCACACCAGGAGAACCCGTTTGGGGTGGCGGGAGTCACGACCGAGGTCGAGGGGAGATCCTGACGACTCGAGGTCGTCGGATAACTGTTCGCTGACGCTCATGCTCTGATCTTCCCCCATATAAGCTCGGTAATTGCGCTTCCGACCTTATGGGCCTTGTCTTCGAACTTCGTGACTGGGCGCTCGTGGGTCATCGGTGATTCCCAGTCGAGAGCGCTCAAGAGCGGTTCGGCGTTTCCGGTTTCCTCGATCCACTCCGCGTATTCGGCGTGGTCGGTGGCAACGTGGAGGACTCCGCCTGGCTTGAGGCGATTGGCGATCAACGAGAACGTCGGGGCCTGCAACAGGCGACGCTTGTGATGGCGAGCCTTGGGCCACGGATCCGGGAAGAACACCCGAACACCCGTCAGCGACTCCGGGGCAATCATGTTTTCCAGTACGTCCATCGCGTCACCGCGCAGGACGCGGACGTTCGGGATCTCTTCGCGTTCGACCTGCTGGAGGAGTTGCGCGAGCCCGGGGCGGTAGACCTCGATGGCAATGAGATTGACGTGCGGTTCGGCTTTGGCCATCGCAGCGGTCGCGGTTCCGGTGCCCGATCCGATCTCGATGATCAGTGGGGTATCGCGTCCGAACCAGGCGGTCGCGTCGAGGGGAGTGTCGGACACATCGGCGCCGATAAGGGGCCACTGGCGGTCCCAGGACTTCTGCTGTGCGTCGGTCAGCGCACCCCTGCGCGAACGGAAACTTGTCACGCGCGGATGGAGACGGGAACCCTTGGAGTCTTCCGTCTCGCCCGCGTTCGGGGTTGGCAGTGCGTGCTGATCGGCTTCGTTCACGCGTCCATTGTCACGCATGACTGCCGTATAGCGCAGACGGGTCTGAAGTTCGAGTTGAGACTTTCTGGGAAAATTCCGGAGAACAGCCCGCGAAATCGGACAGCTGAACGTGAGATGACCTGCCGGGAACAGCCGTGTCGTCGTAAACCTGACAGAATCTGCCCATCACGAAGGGGAACGTGGGGTGGGGATGAACACAGGGGAAAATGTGAAGGTGTGGGCTCGAATTGTGCCCGCAGTCTCACTCGACGACGCTTGCGCGCCGCCGATGGACGAGTTGCGACGGCTTGCCTACCGGTTGATGTCGATCGATCAGCACGCCGCGGAGGCGGTGCATTCGATAGTCGGATCGTTGACAGCACCGCTGCAGGTACTGGTTGCCGGTCGTAGCGGAGTCGGCCGGTCCGCGGTGACCACGTTGCTCGAGAGTGATGTCTTCGCGAGCCATCGAGTGGGAGGCGCGCCGGTTATTCCGACGGAGACGAGGGCGTTCGACGTGCCCGGTGCGATAGATCCGGATCTGAGTAGTCACTGCGTTGTGGTCGTCGTGGTCGACGCACTCCGAGACGCAGATCGACGCGCGGTCGGTCGCGCGTCCGATCACTGCCTTGCCGTTCTGAACAAAGCCGACCACATCGGTGACGGGTGGGAGGATGCGCTCACGCGTGCAGCCGAGATTTCCGGTGAGCTCTCCGCCGTCACCGTTCCTCTGGTCGCGTTGACCGGACAAGGTCGAGAGGCGTTCTTCGGTGAGTTGTCGCCGCTACTCGAGATGTGGTGGTGGCGCAGAGTCGACGGAATTCGATCGATACTGGAGCGCGTTGCTGCCGGCGCCGAGGCGGCGGAGGTCGCCGGTGCCCGAGATGAGATCGAACAGTATCTACGGACCGATTCCGGTCTGATCTTTGCCGCGACGGGTGCGCTGGTGCGTCCGGAACTGCGTGGGTTTGTGGCAAGCGCACCGCCTGCGCCGACAACGGTCGAGGAAGTACGCAGATGCGCTCAGTGGTGGGGCGGGCCGACGCAACGTGAACATCGCGCATGGGCCGACGCGATATCGCTGGTCCACCGGGCGTACGTCAGGCGGTGGGTGCTTCTCGGCGGTGAGCGAGAGCGGTCGGAGATGAGCGCGTGAGCGATGTAGCTTCCGTGCTGCCGGCGGCGGTCCATCCTGTGGTTCGGAGATGGAACCCAGCTGGGCTCTCTGGTGATGTCGATGTCGCTTGGGCTGATGAATCATCAAGTAATGCAAGTGTTTTCGTTCTCGGCCTGCCGCGATGTGGTCGCGAAGAGGTCGAAATGCTCCTGAGCGTGGCGGGCCGATACACGAGCGTCGATCATGCAAGCGACGCCATCATCGTGCTGCTGGTGGTCGACGCGGCAAGTGTGATCGGGCGGGAAGAGTTGGAACTGCTCGACGAGTCCGGAGTGGGAGGCTTGCCGTTTGTGGTTGTGATGACCAAGACGGATGTGAACCCGGACTGGGAAGCGGTTCGTGACCGCGATCAGCGCATTCTTGCAGATCACAGTGATGTTTACGGTGGGGCGGCAATCATCGTCCTGTCCGAGCATGGCGGTGTCGCACCGTTGTTCCACGCCGTCGACGCAGTTCGTCGACGCGCCGTATCTCAGCCTGGCGGCGGTGTGATCGCGGAAACCCGACGGATGATCGACCTCGAGGTTCGAAACCTGCGCGAGAGCGATCCCGGCGGCGAACTGCGTGCGGAGCGCAGCGAATTACTCACCGACCGTGACGGTCGACGTAGTGAACGACTAGCTCAGATGAGGACCAGGCTCCAGCGCGCGCGAGCCGAACTTTCGCAGCAGATCGCGGACACCACTCGAACGACAGTGGCGTCGGCGCGCCTGTGGATCGACGAGTCCACCCGAAGCGAACTCGACAGTTTGCCGGCACGTCTGCAACACGAAGTCGAGAGCAACACAGTGGCTTTCGACGCTGCGATCGCCACAGCAGTCGGAATCGGCGAAACGGGTGTAAGCGTCGCACTCCCACATTTTCCCGACCACCCCGCGACACGGCCGCGTGGTAACGAAGAGCGCATCACCGTGTTGGTCGGTGCCTCGGCGGGGCTCGGTTTGGGGCGGATCGCGGTCATTCCGCTGGAGATGGTGCCGGCCCTGGACATCGCGAGCATTCCGGTAACTCTGGTGCTTGGCGCAACTGCGGCGTGGTGGTTGAGCCGCACGAGAGGCGTGGCGGCAGATCGGACGCACGCGCGTGCGTGGCTGGCGGAAACGATGGCCATCGTCAGAGCGCAATGGGAGCAGCGCGTGCTGAACCGGCTCCTTGACGCGGAAGTGGATCTCGGCAGCGCGATCCTGGCTGAGAGCCGAGAGCTGGTTGCGTCGGCGCAAGCGCGAATTGCGGAGATCGATGTCGAGCTCCGAGCACTGGGACAGGCACGTTCCGGACAATTGGCCGCCTGTGAACGTGACCTGGCAATTCTGAACGGTGCCGGGGCCTGAACGAGTTGTCCACAGGCCCGGATTTTTGTCGGTGACTGTCGACGGAAATCTGGTAGTACTGATGCATCTCGGTAGGGGTTGCCGGGAGAAGACACCAGCAAGATCAAGCACAGGGGGAAGTAATGGACGGATTTCTGATCACCGCCGACGTCGTCGACATGGGACGGTTCGACGTGCCGGCAGATCATCTACCGGCAGAGGGCATCGACCCGGCAACGTTCGGACCGGGTACGGGGACTGTCGACGTCGGTGATCTGACGACGACATTCGACGCATTCGATCTCGATGGCGACGGGATCGTCGACAGTCGCGTCGTGTCGCCGGACAACGATGCAGCTGCCATCGTCGTGGTGTCGGATTTCGATCGTGACGGCGCTGCCGACCGCGTGACGATGGTGGAGTCGGACGGAGACTTCGCGGCGTGGGAATGCCACCGAGACACGCACGGTGCGTTGGTGTGGGATCGCATCGATTCTGGCACTGTGTGACACCGAAAATAGGCACTGCGTGACACGCAAAATAGGCACTGAGTGACGTACCTAGAGGACTGTTCGCCTTGCGATCCGGGACCGTTTGCCTCTATTCGAAGCCGGGTACGCGTTGTGGATACACCATCTGAATCGTTTCTGTGACATTTCTGACCGCACCCGATTACCTGCAGGTGAACAGCCAGCGTTAACCTCAGTACATAGGACACCCGGCGTCCGTGAAATCCACGTGAGTGGATGACGCGGCTGGACCCCGTCGAGAGGGGGACACCGGGATCAACTGGTATCGGGGAGCTGCAGTTTGCATCCGGTGTCACGAGAACCCGGTTCCGGCTCACCCCAGGAGAGTTTGATGACCTCAGCGACCATTCCCGGTCTCAACGGAACTGACGGCACGCCCCCCACGCAGCACAAGGAACTGCTTGCATGGGTGCAAGAGGTTGCCGAACTCACCCAGCCCGCTCGCGTCGTCTTTGCGGACGGCTCGGACGAAGAGTGGGACCGGCTGACCGACAAGCTGGTCGAGGCAGGCACGTTCACGCGCCTCAACGACGAGAAGAAGCCGAACTCGTTCCTCGGTAATTCCGATCCTTCCGATGTGGCTCGCGTCGAATCGCGCACCTACATCTGCTCGAAGGAAGAAATCGACGCAGGCCCCACCAACAACTGGATGGACCCGTCGGAGATGCGCACCCTCATGGGTGACCTGTACCGCGGTTCCATGCGTGGACGCACCATGTACGTCGTGCCGTTCTGCATGGGTCCCCTCGACGCCGAGGATCCGAAGCTGGGTGTCGAGCTCACGGACTCCGAGTACGTCGTCGTCTCCATGCGCGTCATGACCCGCATGGGCAGCAAGGTTCTCGACAAGCTCGGCACCGACGGATTCTTCGTCAAGGCGCTGCACTCGTTGGGCGCTCCGCTCGCCGATGGCGAAGCCGATGTCGCGTGGCCGTGCAACGACACCAAGTACATCACTCACTTCCCCGAGGATCGTGAGATCTGGAGCTTCGGTTCCGGCTACGGCGGAAACGCTCTCCTCGGCAAGAAGTGCTACTCGCTGCGTATCGCTTCGGCAATGGCGCACGACGAGGGCTGGCTGGCCGAGCACATGCTCATCCTCAAGCTGATCTCCCCCGAGGACAAGGCCTACTACATCGCGGCGGCATTCCCGTCCGCATGTGGCAAGACCAACCTCGCGATGATCCAGCCGACCATCCCCGGATGGCGTGCCGAGACTCTCGGTGACGACATCGCGTGGATGCGTTTCGGTGACGACGGACAGCTGTACGCCGTCAACCCCGAATTCGGTTTCTTCGGCGTGGCACCGGGCACCAACTGGTCCTCGAACCCCAACGCGATGCGCACCATCGACCAGGGCAACACGGTGTTCACCAACGTTGCACTGACCGACGACGGCGACGTCTGGTGGGAAGGCCTCGAAGGCGACCCGCAGCACCTGATCGACTGGAAGGGCAACGAGTGGACGCCTGAATCCGGTACGCAGGCCGCTCACCCCAACTCGCGTTACTGCACCCCGATGTCGCAGTGCCCGATCATGGCTCCCGAGTGGGACGACCCGAAGGGCGTGCCGATCTCGGCAATCCTGTTCGGTGGACGTCGTAAGACGACGGTTCCGCTGGTCACCGAGGCCCGCGACTGGCAGCACGGCGTCTTCATGGGTGCCACGGTCGGCTCCGAGCAGACCGCAGCAGCCGAAGGCCAGGTCGGTACGGTTCGCCGCGACCCGATGGCAATGCTTCCGTTCCTCGGCTACAACGTGGGCGACTACTTCCAGCACTGGATCGACCTCGGCAAGTCTGCCGACGAGTCCAAGCTGCCCAAGGTCTTCTACGTGAACTGGTTCCGCCGCGGCGACGACGGACGCTTCCTGTGGCCAGGCTTCGGCGAGAACTCTCGCGTCCTGAAGTGGATCGTCGAGCGTATCGAGCACAAGGCTGCCGGTATCGACACCCCGATCGGCGTCGTTCCCACGGGATCGGCACTCGACATCGACGGCTTGGACGTGTCGGACGCCGACATCACCGAGGCCCTCGCCGTGAACATCGACGAGTGGAAGGCCGAGATCCCGCTGATCGAGGAGTGGTTCGACTTCGTCGGCGAGAAGCTGCCCACCGGTATCCGTGACGAGTTCGAAGCTCTGAAGCAGCGCCTGGGCTGAGTCCCTCGCGATTCTGTTCTGCGTAACCCGAATGCCGCATCTGATCGAACAGATGCGGCATTCGGCATTCGAGGAGATTATTTTGGTAGTTCTCGGGTTTTTACCGGCCCGGTTGAGCTATAGGACACACCGAATGATGCAATAACGTCATTAACGAAACGACCCGGTCGACACTGCGGCCACATGGAGGTACGGAAATGACCGGTATTTACAACAACGTCACCGAATTGGTCGGGCGCACCCCGCTGGTGCGACTCAACCGCCTGACCGAGGGTCTGGACGCACAGGTTGTAGTGAAGCTCGAGTTCTACAATCCGGCCAACAGCGTCAAGGACCGGATCGGTGTTGCGATCATCGACGCTGCCGAGAAGTCCGGAGCACTCAAGCCCGGCGGAACCATCGTCGAGGGCACCAGTGGTAACACCGGTATCGCACTTGCCATGGTCGGCGCTGCTCGTGGCTACAAGGTCATCCTGACCATGCCGGAGACGATGTCCACCGAGCGTCGCGTCATGCTGCGTGCGTACGGCGCCGAGATCGTGCTGACCCCGGGCTCCGAGGGCATGGCCGGCGCAGTCGCCAAGGCCAAGGAAATTGTCGAGCAGACTGAAAACGCTGTCTCGGCCAGCCAGTTCGCAAACCCCGCCAACCCGGCCATCCACGAGGTGACGACCGGTGAAGAGGTCTGGGCCGACACTGACGGCGCCGTCGACATCTTCGTTTCCGGTATCGGCACCGGCGGCACCATCACCGGCGTCGGACGCACTCTCAAGAAGTACAAGCCCGAGGTCAAGATCGTCGGCGTTGAGCCCGTCGATTCGCCGATCCTCAACGGTGGCCAGCCCGGCCCCCACAAGATCCAGGGAATCGGTGCGAACTTCGTACCCGAGATCCTCGATCGTGAAATCTACGACGAGATCATCGACGTCTCGTTCCCCGATTCCATCGAGGTCGCTCGCGCTCTCGGAACTCAGGAAGGCATCCTGGGTGGCATCTCGTCCGGCGCCATCGTGTGGGCCGCCCTCGAGTTGGCAAAGCGCCCCGAGAATGCGGGCAAGCTGATCGTGGCGGTTGTTTGCGACTTCGGTGAGCGTTACATCTCCACCCCACTGTTCGAACACATCCGGGACTGAGATACGTGAGTATCCTCGGCGTCATTCGCGAGGACCTACAGGCTGCGCGCGGTCAGGATCCTGCCGCGCGCAGCAATGTGGAGAATGCCCTCGTTTACTCAGGGCTGCATGCCATCTGGTCGCATCGGATCGCACATAAGCTGTGGGCTGTGCCCGCTCTGCGCGGTCCGGCCC
The DNA here is from genome assembly GCF_002300185.1 of Rhodococcus sp. ACPA4. Classification (NCBI taxonomy): domain Bacteria; kingdom Bacillati; phylum Actinomycetota; class Actinomycetes; order Mycobacteriales; family Nocardiaceae; genus Rhodococcus; species Rhodococcus sp. ACPA4. Next base: position 3,267,825 of record NZ_NSDY01000001.1, on the reverse strand, counting down.
GGGTGTTGTCGCAGCTGACACGTTTTGCCACGGGCATCGAGATTCATCCCGGCGCGACCATCGGTCGACGGTTTTTCATCGACCACGGCATGGGCGTCGTAATCGGTGAGACGGCTGAAATCGGCAACGACGTCATGCTTTATCACGGTGTCACGCTCGGCGGCCGTTCACTCGAGCAGGTCAAGCGCCATCCGACGCTCGGCGATCGGGTCACCGTGGGTGCGGGTGCCAAGATCCTGGGACCTGTTCTCATCGGCGAAGGTAGTGCTATCGGCGCCAATGCTGTTGTGACGCGTGATGTTCCGGCCGATTCCATTGCAACGGGTATTCCGGCAGTGGCTCGGCCGCGGACCGCCAAGGAGAAGTTGGTGGATCCGAACAGCTACATCGATCCTGCGATGTACATCTGACTCTGTTCTGACGGTGGCCGCCCCTCGTTTCGACGGTGGGCGGCCATCGGCGTCTGTTTCAGGCTCGCGTCAGGCGCCATCCGCGGCGCCCTATCAGTGCCGCCGTCAGAGCGCCCAAACCTGCTCCGAGGAACGGGAAGCTGGCGAGGATGAACCAATTCCTCGACGCATTCGATTGAGAATCGAAGTAGAGGTTCAGCGACGATTCGTAATCCCGGCTCATCTGCACATTTGTTAGCGGTGCGTACCCTCCCTGGTACACGATCTCCTTGTCCGAACTGGTCATCACGTCGATCAGGACGCCCAACAAGGGAATTCCCCCGACGACAAATCCGAGGACCATCAGGACAACGACCAGAGCGCGCATCAAATGAGCGTATCGCTCAGGCGGTGATCGACGGTTCTTCCGGTGTCGAGAGCGTCAGGATCGCCCGTACGACGCGTGGGCTCTGCTCGAGTGTGCGCTCGAGTTCGCGCAGTGTGTGGGCTACTCGAGATTCGGCGTAGTCCCCGACGACATCGATGCTGGCAACCAGGTACACCTGCCGTGGCCCGAGGTATTCCATGCGCAGGAACGTGATTCGGTTGACGTCGGGTAGCTGTGTCAGTGCTTCGATGCCGGCGGCGCGCAGGGTCGGTGACGCTTCCTCACCGACCAGAAAACGTCGGTTGCGGTCGATCAGGATAATCGCGATGACGCCGAGCAGGATGCCCACGCAGATGGATCCGAGGGCGTCGGGGATCGGTGAACCAGTGATCTGGTGAAGCAGGACGCCCGCGAACGCGATGATCAAACCGATAAGTGCCGCAGCATCTTCGGCGAACACAGCCCGGGTAGTGGGGTCGGACGTGTTGAGGGCTTGTGTCAGAACGTCGCTGTTGACGGCCGAAGCTTCTGCCCGTAATTGTTTGTAGGCCTGGCGGAACGAGATGCCTTCGAGGATGAAGGAGACGCCGAGGACTGCGTAGGCAACTCCGAAATCGGTGGCCGGTTCCGAATGGAACAGTTCCTGGACTCCGTGGGTGATCGACACTCCGGCACCAAGCGCAAAGAGTCCGAGGGCCGCGAACATCGACCAGATGTAGGCTTCGCGGCCGTAGCCGAGGGGTTGATCGCGATCGGGAACGCGTTTGGATCGCCGGTTTGCGATGAGGAGCAGGATCTCGTTGCCGGTGTCGGCCCACGAGTGGGTGGCCTCGGCAACCATCGACGCCGATCCGGTGACGATCGCGGCCGCTGTTTTTGCTCCGGCGATCAGCGCGTTTGCGGCAAAGGCCAGGACAACGGTGGTGGTGCTCTCGTCAGCCGATGCTTCCGTTTCGGTGGTCACGGAGCTAAGGCTAAGCCCGCTCGGACGGTTATGTCTGGGGAGTGAGCACAGCTTCTATGAAGTGAGCACCCCTTCCGTCGTGCTGGAAGGGGTGCTCACTGTGTGCAACGGGTGCTAACTCAGCTCGTGTATCCGGGCGGCATGAGCACGGACTTGGTTTCGCAGAAGGCTTCGAGGCCCTCAGGTCCGTTCTCGCGGCCGATTCCGGAGTTCTTGTAACCGCCGAACGGTGAACCGGCGTCGAAGGCGTACCAGTTGATCGCGTAGGTGCCCGTACGGATCTGCGCCGCGATTTCGAGGCCGTGATCGATGTCGGTGGTCCAGACGGATCCGGCGAGGCCGTAGTCGGAATCGTTGGCGATCTTGACGGCCTCGTCCTCGGAGTCGTACGGAATCACCGAGAGGACGGGTCCGAAGATCTCTTCGCGGGCGATGGTCATGGAGTTGTCGACGTCGGCGAAGATAGTCGGCTCGACGTACCAGCCCTTGTCGAGTCCGGCGGGACGACCGCCGCCGAGGACCAGTCGAGCGCCCTCTTCCTGCCCCTTGGCGATGTAGCCCTCGACGCGCTCGCGCTGCTTTTCGGAGATCAGCGGGCCCAGCTGCGCGGCCGGATCGGACGGATCGCCGACGGTCATGTAACCGGCCGCGGTCTTGAGTCCCTCGATGACCTCGTCGTAACGTGAACGGGGAGCGAGGATTCGGGTCTGCGCGACGCACGCCTGACCGGTGTTCATCAGGCCGGACATGACAAGCATCGGCATTCCGGCAGCGAGATCGGCGTCCTCGAGGATGATGGCGGCGGACTTGCCACCGAGTTCGAGGGAGCAGCGCTTGAGGTTCTGGGCGGCGATGGCGCCGATCTTGCGCCCGACCGCGCTGGAGCCGGTGAAGGTGATCTTGTCGATGTCAGGATGCGAGACGAGGTATTCGCCGGTCTCGGCGCCGCCGGGGAGCACGGAGATGACGCCGGCGGGAACGCCTGCCTCAGCGAAGATCTCCGCGATCACATGGACCGAGAGCGGTGACTCGGGGGCCGGCTTGAGCAGGACGGTGCAGCCGGCGAGCAGCGCGGGGGCCAGCTTGTTGATCGCGAGGAACAGCGGAACATTCCACGCGAGAACGGCAGCGACAACGCCGACGGGCTCGCGGGTGACCTTGGTCTGCCCGAAGGCGCCGGTGCGCTTCTCTTCCCACGCGAACTTGTCGGCGAGTTCGGAGTAGAAACCGAGCGTCGCCATCGACGGGGTCTGCTGCATCATGCCGACCATGGCGGGTGGCTGGCCCATCTCGTTTGAGATGAGCTGGTTGAGATCTGCGCTGCGCTCTTCGAGGAGCTTGGCTGCCTTCGCGAGGATCGCACCGCGCTCGGAAGGGGTCGTCTTGGCCCACGGTCCGTTGTCGAAAGCGTTGCGCGCAGCGGAGACTGCGGCGTCGATGTCTGCCGGAGCGGCGACGGGACAGCTTCCGACGCGCTCCTCCGTTGCCGGTGAGAACACCTCGAGTACCTGGTCGGTGGCGGGGGCTACCCACTCGCCGCCGATGTAGAGCTTGTCGTAGTTCGTCATCACAATCTTTCCTCGGTGTTGTCGGTCTCGCGCTCTGGTGCCATATCGATGAAACTGGTGAAGCCGTAACGCTCGTGGGGTCCGATGGCAGCGACTTCGAAAAGGCCGGTGCCGTCGAAGGTCTGGTCACCCTCGGTGAGATGGAATTTGCTGAGATTGTCCACGGGGGAGAACATGCGCTGCATGGGTTCGAATTCGTGGACCTTGTGCCGTAGGCCTTGGACAACCAGTTCGCCTTGCCACATGCCGTGGCGCCAGTCCTGTTCGAGGCCGTACCCGGTGCCGATGCCGATGTGGTTGGCCAGCAACAGTTCACAGTCGACGGTCAGAACCTCACCGCTGGGCCGGTGGAAGGTGAGGGTAGCTCCGGTGACGTCGCGGGTGGCGGGGCAGAAGATCAGGTCGTGCTCGGGTCGGCCGAGCCATTCCGGATCGCGTCCTTCTTCTGGCCAGATTCGCATCGCTTCCTCGACGATGCGACGGCCTTGCTCGTCTTCCTGCATGATGACCGAGATGGTGAACTCGTCGAACTGCATGACGGAGTAGATCCAGAAGAAGTTCTGGATACCGTCGACGGCGCGTCGGCCGGGTGGCTCGGCTTCACCGACCGGCCGTACGCCCCAGGAGCGGTCACGATTTCCGCGCCAGGTATCGGGGTCGATCGAGATTTTTTCCCCGTCGACGGTGAGGTTGCCGGTCCACGTTCCGGTCTGCAGGAAACGGGACGTGTCGAAGGTGACGCGTTCGAGTTGGCGTCGAAAGTGCTTGGGCTCGAGCGCTGCCGGGATGGTGGCGTCGAAGGTGATGTCGAAGGAGAGATCGTATTCGCTGCTGGGTTCGAGGACGACACGAAGTTTCTGCAGGCCCTCCAGCACTTCGATGCGCAGTGGTCCGACCGTGGTGTCGGTGCGATCGGCGCCCAGGGCTTTCGACATGCGGGCCACGATGTGGTGATCCCCGTGGCGTAGGACGGCAAAACCGTCCATGACACCGAGATTGGGGTACTGGCCCAGACCGACGATGAGGAAGGTGTCGTTGTTGCCGGTGGGGTAGCAGTTGAAGTAGTAGCGGTCGTAGAAGTTTCGGTCCGAGGTGGCGACGTGGCGGACCGGTTCCGCGATCTGGTGAATGGGGTAATCGTCCATCGGCGACAACATGGTCAGTTCAACCTCTCCCAGTAAGTGCCGTCGAGCATCGCGGTGAGCGATGCGCGGTGCATGATCATGTCGTCGGGGTCTGCGGGTTGCTCAGCTTGACCGAAAGCTATGGCACGGGCCTGAATTCGCCACATGATGACGGCCTGGCGCAGCGCTGCGTACGTAACGTAGAACTCCAGATCGTGTGGTGTGTGACCGGTGATGTCGGCGTAAGTTGCCGCGATGTCCGGCAGTCGCAGGAAGTCGGGAAGACCGGGCAGGTTTGCCAACCCGGCAATGTCCTCGAAGAACCTGTGCAGGAAGGCCATCCAGCCCAGGTCCATCTCACGCGGGCCGAGAGTTGCCATTTCCCAGTCGAGTACGGCAACTGGTGCAAAGTCCTGGTACATGACGTTGCCGATGCGTGAGTCGCCCCAACAGAGCACGGCCGGTGAATCGTCGGCGGGATTGTGTGCTTCGACCCAGTCGAGTGCCCGCTCGATGAGTGGCGATCGGACGCCATCCTTGACGACCCACTCGTAGTATGCGCGCTGCTCGGCGATGTGCGCCGAGAATGCCTCTCGCGCAGTCGGTCCCGAACCAGGCAGTTGGAGGAAATCGAAGCGCTCGATCGGATTGTCGATGGCGTGCAATTGCGCCAGGACGTCGACCGAGTTCTGCTGGAGGGTCTTTCGCTGCGCCGGGGACGCTTCGGTGACCCACGATCCGAAGTTGTACGGCATGACGTCGGGAGGTACGTCACCGGAGATGCGCTCCATGACGAAGAACGGCGCACCCAACGCATCCGGGTCGGATTCGGACCAGTACACCGTCGGCACGGGCACCGCGGAGTGCTCGTGCACCTGCGCCATGGTGCGGAACTGGGATTCGAGGTCGTAGGTCGGAAACACCGGCATGGTGGTCTCTGCCGGGGCGACACGGGCGACCAGCGGATGATGATCGCCGTCCCAGGTCGCGTCGAAGAGGATGGTTTCGCTGGACATGCCGTTGGCTGCGGGCAGGGTGACATCGGCGACGGTCACGGTGGATCCGGCCGGCACCTTCCCGGCCATCCAGCGTTCCAGGCGTTCGCGGAGGTCTTCGGTGTCGCGGAGGGAATCACTTGGTCGGGCGACCTGTGCGTGATGCTCGGCTTCTGTCGAGGAAACATCGGGGCTCACGGTCACCTCCTTCCCGCTTGTGTCACGCGCAATGCCCGTAACGGTGTGAGTCAGAACACTAAAACACGTTACAGAAATTGGGAACAGGTGGCACCCGTTTAGTGGGACTCCCTGCGGATTTCTCGGAGAAGAACGCGTGTCAGATGGCGGCGACGAGCGACAGGAGCCCCGCGCCGGTCAGAGTTCCACGCTCACCCAACTCGGCGGAGACGATTCTTAGGTCCTCGATGAACGACAAACGGGCATGTCGGGCAGCCGATTCGCGGAGAGGTTCCCACAAGGTTGAGCCGGACTGGGAAAATCCGCCGCCCACCACCGCAAGATTTACATCCAGGAGTGCTGCAGCCGACGCGATGGCAACACCCAGCGCGGTTCCGGCACGGTGAAGCGCTGCCCGGGCGAGGGCGTCGCCGCGGTGGGCGTCGTCGGCAAGCTCGAGGCCGGTGGTGCCGGTCCACCCCTGACTGCGAGCCCAACGAACTGCTGCCGGACCACTCGCGACCGTCTCGAGGCAGCCGACGCCACCGCACGAGCAGGGTTCGTCGGCTCCAGGGACAACAAGGTGCCCGATGTGGCCGGCATTTCCCGTACGACCAGGTGCGATGCGACCGCCAAGGACAACTCCGCCGCCGACGCCGGTGGAGACGACCAGACTCAACAGGTCCAGGGTTCCGCGTCCGGCGCCGTGGTGATGTTCGGCCAGTGCGGCGGCAGCCCCGTCCATGGCCAGAGCGGTTCGAGCGCCCGGGAAAACCCTGCGTACCGCGTCCTGCAGGGGGAAGCCGCCAGCCCACTCGGAGATGTTGATGGGTGCCACAACACCGCCGACGGTATCGACCGGGCCGGCGCAGGCGATTCCGACGGCGTCAACCGCGCGTCCGTCGGCAACGTTCTGAAGTAATGCCGCGCAGGCTGCCCACGTATCCGTTTTCGGTGTGGGAACCGTGCGGAATTCGGGAACGCACCCGTCCTCGGAAGCCAAACCGGCAGCCATCTTGGTGCCGCCGATGTCGAGGGCGAGGCGAATCACGTCAACGCTTCTCGAGGACCACAACGAGGTTGCTCACGAGGAATTCGCGAAGGCCGGGAACACGAACCATCCACCACGCCCAGGACGGGTGATATCGGGGGATCGCGGCGAGTAGTTCACCTTGGTCTGTTCCGCGGGCCCAGCGCAAACCGTCGGTGGCACCCACTTTGAACAGGGACTCTCCGTACCTGTTCTTCGGTTCGCGGCCGGTTGTGCGGCGGTACCGCTTGGCTGCGTATTCACCACCGAAAGCGTGCCACGGACCGGTCTCGTGCCCTCCGAACGGACCCCACCACAGGGTGTACGAGAGGACCATCAGTCCGCCGGGTTTGGTGACGCGCAGCATTTCCTCCGCCATGAGCCACGGCTCGCTGACGTGTTCCGCCACGTTCGAGGAGAAGCAGATATCGACCGACGAATCCCGAAAGGGCAACGCCAGGCCTGATCCGCGCACCGCGCCGCCGACGGTCAGGCCCGCGGCATGCATTTCCGACGGATCGGGTTCGACCGGGATGTAGCTGGCACCGGCAGCTTGGAACACTTCCGCGAAGTAGCCCGGTCCGCCGCCGACGTCGAGGACGGTGAGGCCGTCGAGCGTGTGACCGGTGTGACCTTCATGCAGGTCGGAGATCAATTCGACGGAATCGCGAGCGAGCGCGCCGTAGAAGATGTCAGGCGCGGTCTGCTCGTGGCGGAAGTCGCTGAGCAAGCCGACGGATCGTTTGAGGGTTGCCCGTCGGCCGAAAATGCGGGTCACTGCGGGCTTGGTCACGAGAATCAACTTTAGCGACTGCGACTTCTGCTCCATGAACACCGTCAATTTCACTGTGAGGAGCGCGGCACTACGGACGCGGAAACAGTTAGGGTGTTCCGCAGGGTTACCGACCGGTCAGGGTGGGCATCCCCCGCAGGACCACTCGCATCCGCGCCGGTCACCGACGAGCTCTAGGGAGTAACGCACGTGCACGAGGTTCTGTTGCTCTGTTGGCGTGACACCGGGCATCCGCAGGGCGGCGGAAGTGAGCGGTACCTCGAACAGGTCGGAACCCAGTTGGCGGCGCGCGGAATCAAGGTGACTCTGCGGACGGCGTCGTACCCGGGTGCGCCCGCCGCCGAGTATCGAGACGGCATCACCATCAGTCGTTCCGGCGGACGTTTCAGCGTGTACCCGCGGGCACTGGCCGCGATTGCGGCCGGACGCCTCGGGTTCGGTTCCCTGAAAGGCCTTCACCCCGACGCCGTGGTCGACACGCAGAACGGGATTCCCTTCTTCTCGAAGATGGTGGCCGGTGCGCCGGTCACGCTGCTCGTGCACCATTGCCACCGCGAACAGTGGCCGGTGGCAGGCACACTCGTCGGACGGATCGGGTGGTGGGTGGAATCGCGCCTGTCGCCGAAGCGTCACAGCGACAACCAGTATTTGACGGTGTCACTACCCTCGGCAGAGGAACTGGTGGATCTGGGGGTCGACCGCGATCGAATTGCCGTGGTGCGCAACGGAGCTGATCGTCTTCCGATGGGCGTCGACGCGGGTGGTTCGATCACCCGGGCGATCCGGCCTACCATGTCGGTGCTCTCGCGGTTGGTGCCGCACAAGCAGATCGAAGACGCGCTCGAAGCGGTTGCGACACTTCGCCCGACGCAGCCCGAACTTCACCTCGACGTCATCGGCGGCGGTTGGTGGGAGCAGAACCTGCGTGATCGCGCTGCCGAACTCGGGATCGGCGACGCGGTGACATTCCACGGGCACGTCGACGAGTCCCGCAAACACGAACTGTTGGCGCAGTCCTGGATTCACCTCATGCCGTCCCGCAAGGAAGGGTGGGGCCTCGCCGTCATCGAGGCCGCGCAACACGGAGTTCCGACTGTTGGTTACCGCAGTTCCAAGGGGTTGACCGATTCCATCGTCGACGGCGTGACGGGTCTTCTGGTAGGCGGCGAAAGTGTCGGCGACGGCGATGTGGCGGAATTGACGCAGGCTGCAGGCACCCTGTTGCAGGATCACGAACTGCGGACGGTGCTCGGTGAGAAAGCTCGGGTGTGGTCGAGCGAATTCTCGTGGGAACAAACGGGAACCGGTGTTTTCGAGGTTTTGTCGGCGACGACGGTCGGACAGCGTGTTTCAGGTCTTGTCACGTCGCGCGAGTCGAATCCGGTTCTGGTTCAGTCCGAGCACGAGTAGAGCCGCAACGCCCGTCATCACCCAGGCGATGTGGGCGAGCGCGACGATGATCCGGGCAGATGCCGAAGCCTGGTGCAGTGCAACATCTCCGGGCACCCGGTACAGCTCGAGATAGTTGTCTGCGAACACTCTCTCGAGGTTGCGCAGCGCCGCGTCGTCGGATCGGCCAGGAGTGTCGAGTTCCACCAGCACCCAGCCGACGCCAAGGGACGCGAGTTCGGTGTTGCTTCCGCCCGTGAGGAGGAGTTCCTCGACCTGGGCGGCGCGTGTTCCCTCGCCGCCGACAGAGCCACCGGCCACGATCAGTTCGCCGGTCTGCAGTACATCGAGCGGGAGAAATCGCGGAGCCGGATCGAGAACCGGAGCGTCACCGGTGTAGGAGAAGGCTCGAAACATTCCGGTGGGAAGCACTGCCACATCACCGGTTTCGCCTCGCAACTGCTCGGCGACAACGGTCCAGGACTGCGGATACTGCACCGGTTTCAGAGCCCCGCCGACGCCCCACGCGAGGTCGGGCAGAGCCATGACCGTCACGACAACAGTGGCGATCGACCACGTAGGGCGCGGAAGAGTGAAGCGTCGCTGTGCCCACATCACGCCCGCTGCCGCGGACAGTGCGTAGAACGGTGCGGCAAGCGCCACCCATTTCTGGGAATCGCGGAGCAGGCCTGCGCCGGAGAAGTATTCGACCGACCAGCGACCAACACCCAGGCCCCACGGTGTTGCGCCGAGTGCCGGGGCCAGGACCGCGACGAGTGCCAGCCCTGCCAGGGCGGTGATCACAGGATTGCGACGCCGTCGCCAGAGCGCGGGAATGCCGCTGAGCACCACGATCAGGAGTAGTAGCGTCCCTGCCGCCGCGAAGAGTGTTGTGCGAGAGTCCGGGACGGCAGCGGAGTTCCAGACACCGCCCAGCCCGGCGAGGCTGCCGAGCGTTCCGAGGCCCGGTTCCGCGCGGGCGGCAAAGGCTGCCACACCGGCGGGATCGGAACCGTCGGCGGCGCCGCTCGACAGAAGTGTTGCCGCGAGCCACGGCGAGGCAGTGATCAGGAAGAGTGCGAAGACGCCGCTGACGCGTCGTAGAACCGACGTTCGCCCGCCTGGGGAGGCTACGGCCACCAACGCGATTGTCAATCCCAGGAGCGCGCCGGTAGGTGTCAGGCCCGCGAATGCCAGCGATGCGGCCAATGCCCACCAGGCACCGGGCTGAGCGCGTCGAACCCCGATGCCCGCGATCACGATCCACGGCAAAGCGCCGTACCCGGCCAACAGGCTCCAATGTCCTTGCAGCAGACGCTCGGCCACGTACGGGTTCCACAGCATGACCGTTGACGCCACCAACTGCGGCCCGAGCCCGGCTGTCGGCAGCAGGGCTCGGACCAAGCGGGCAGCGCCCCACCCCGCCAGCCACAGTGCGGCGAGGAGCAGCGCCTTCACCACCAACCCACCGTCGACAACCGTGCTCAATGCCGCGATCAGCGCATCCTGCGGCACGGCCCGGGCGGCGGCGTCGGTGAGCCCGAGGGCGGAGTCGGTGAGGTACGACCGGGGAGTGCTGACAGCGTCGCGCAGCAGTAGATAACCGGGACCGAGCAGTGGTCCGAGGATCAACAATGTCAACGCCAGGCTGTACACCGCGGCCACGACGCTGTGGTGTTTCGGCCGCACTGTCATGACGGGCACGATACGTGGTGCATCATTGGTCGCATGGCCCGCCAACCTCTTGATCGTTCCGCTGCGGCCGGGGTCAGTATGGTGTTGGCCGGTTCGATGACGGCAAATGTTGCGTCGTATCTGCTGGCCTGGTTGGCAAGTCGCTGGTTGGGTCCGGCGGGCTACGGAGAATTCGCCAGTCTTCTCGCCGCGCAGTTGGTGCTGGCCGTGCCGGCGTTGGCGCTGCAAACAGTGGTCGCCCGAGAGGCTGTGCGCGGCAAGAGCGCTGACACATTGCGATCGCTCGGGTACAGATGCGCAGCGATCGTGGCTGTTCTGGCGGTGGTGCTGACCCCGGCGATGGCGTGGCTACTCGACACCGGAATAGTTGCAGCGTTCTCGGCTCTGGTGACGGCGCCGATGCTGGTGCTGCTGGCGACGGAGCAGGGATTGTTGCAGGGGCACGGCCGGTTTGGCGTGCTCAGCGCAGTCCTGGCCGGTGCGGGTGTGATGAAAGTTCTTCCCGCAGTGGCAGTCCTGGCGCTGGGCGGATCTGCGGCCGCAGCGTTGGTGGCGAGCGCGGCCGGAACGGCGGTTCTGGTCGCGGTTGTCCGGGTGCTTGACCGCACGGCGCCGGTGAGCGAGAACAAAGCAGTGCGGATCGGTGTTGTATCCGTGCTCGCCGCCTCCCAGGTTCAGCTCGCCCTGATTGCGTTGTCGTCGCTGGACCTGCTTGTCGTGCGCGTGGTTCTGAGCGAATACGACGCGGGTGTGTACGCACTGGGCGCCGTCGCGACCAAAGCCGCGTTCTGGCTGCCACAAGCGGTTGGTGTTGTCCTGTACCCGAAGATGGCCAATCCAGCCCAATCGGCGCAGGCCGTTCGCACAGCTTTGGCTGTGTTGGTGGGAATCGGGGCTGTGCTGGTGCTCGGCGCGGCCCTCGCCGGTCCGTTGGTACCGATCCTGGTGGGCGACGCCTACGCTGCCGTGGCACCGATGCTGTGGGCCTTTGCATTGCACGGTGCCGTCCTTGCAGTGCTGCAGTGCGCCCTGCTGTCCGCAATCGCGTCGGAACGCACGAGAGTCGCCGTGCTGGCCTGGATCGGATTGGCCGTCGAGGCCGTCGTGATGCTCCTGTGGGCAACGACGCCGGGGCAGTTGATCGGGACAGCGGTAGTCGTGGCGTCGGTGACGGCGGTGGCGGTCTCTGTTGCTGCAGTGCGCAGCGCAGACCGGGCAAGCGCGAGCTAGCACCCCTGTATCTAGCACCCCTGTATCTAGCAACCACTGCAGCTAGCAACCCCTGTATGAAGCGAGCACCCCTTCCGACTAGCTGGAAGGGGTGCTCGCTTCACAAAACCTGTGCCAGGTTCACTGGCGACGTGTTATTCCTTGCGCAGATCCGGGCGCGGGATCACCTGGGTGTCGTCGTTGGTCCAGTCGTGCTCGCCGGGAGCGGGGGTACCTGCTCCGCTCGGAGTCTGGCCACCGCCGCCGTGTGCAGGCGCCGGGGTTCCGCCCTTGCCTCCGCGCACACCGAGGAAGATGCCGGCGATCAGAGCGATCACGCCGAGGACGCCGGCGACGATCGGAACGGTGCGGCCGACAAGGTTGAGCGTGTCCATGCCGTCCTGCGCCTGTTGGATCTGGTACTCGATGGTCTCTTCGTCGAACGGCAGCGTGACGTTGAGGACGTCGACGTCGACGGAGTTCTTGTTGCGGCCGTAGTACTGGTGCAGCTGCTCCTGGCCCTTGATGACAACACCGGTCTTGGGCTCGACCCACAGGTCACGGACGTTGGTGTACCAGCGTGTCATCGTGACGGGGGTGGTGCCGCCGGGAACGCCCCAGGTGTCGGCAGGCAAGGTGAGCTTGTTCGTGGGGGAGTTGACGACCTTGGACAGGTCGACGGGCTCGATGGTCTGGTTGAAGTGGTAGACCTTCATGCCGTTGATCTCGGTCTCTTCGACGAAGTTGATGTCGTAGTTCGCGCGAGCGTTGAGATCGAAGTAGGGGTAGGTCTGCTGCTCCGTGTTGAACGGGAACTTGTACTGCAGACCCTCGCGGGAAACTTCTTCCGCCGGCTGATCAGCTGACGTCTGGATCGTTCCGACCGGATCGTTGGTCGGCATCGAGCTGACGCGGTCCAGGGTGACGGTGTCGACGGTTGCCGTCAGCAGGCCGCTCTCACCCTGCTTGTCGGTGCGGATGACAGTCTGGCCGGCCTGGACGGTGATGTCGTCGGCGTTGGACGGTTCCTGCGTCGTGACGTAGCGCTGAGCAACGATCGGGACGTTCTTGTCGACCTGAGCTTTGCCGGCAAGTAGCGCGGCAGAGTTGAGGACGCTGCCGTTGCCCGTGGCGATCGTGGTGACCTCGAGGTCGAGCGGCGTCTTCTCCAACTTGCCGACCATGTAGGTGGGAATGAGAACAGCGATGGCCAAGAGGAAGGCGCCGAGACCTACCAGAATGCAAGGAAGTATCCGGCTCGACCCTGAGCGTTCCGCCATGCTGGGACTCCTACCCGTTAGTAGTTTAGACGTGGTGCAACCTGCACAATATGAGTTGCGCTGGCCGTATGGGGTCACAGTAGAACCCATGTGTGGCAGAACACTAACAGTCCAGCGGCCCGGTTTGTCGCATGAGGTGGCGATTTGGCCTCGCATTTTTTTACAGGGCGTCCGGATGGTTTAAGGCGAACGTGCCCCGGTGCACACTTATCCGTGATGATGAGTCCCGTGAATTCTTCCGCAGCCGTCCCGCCGCAGGCCCGTGGCTTCGTTCCGGCCTTGGACGGTATGCGAGGTTTGGCAGCGCTCGGGGTTCTGGTGACCCACGTCGCGTTCCAGACGGGCGAGGCTCAGTCGGGCGCGATCGGTCGGGCTTTCGGGCGGCTCGACCTGGCCGTTGCAGTGTTCTTTGCGCTGTCCGGGTTTCTGTTGTGGCGTCCGCATGCGGCCGCTGCCCGCGGAATCGGTCGGCCACAGGCCACCGTGCGGTACTGGATATCCCGAGCGACGCGCATTCTTCCCGCGTACTGGGTGGCAGTGACGCTGATTCTCCTGTTCCTGCCAGGTGCCGGCGGTGGTTATCAGGTGTGGCTGGCGAACCTCGGCCTGGTGCAGGTCTTTGTTCCGCTCACCCTCACCGAGGGGCTCACTCAGATGTGGAGCCTGTCGGTCGAGGTGATGTTCTATCTGTTGCTGCCGTTGTTCGCGGTTCTCCTGGTACGCCTGCGCGGGAGCAGTGCCCGGTTCCGGATCCCACTTCTCACCGTTGTCTCGCTGATTGCTCTCAGTTGGGCGTTCCTGCCGATTCCCGCGCCGGATTTCATCCACCACGACAATTGGTTGCCGGGATACCTGCCGTGGTTCGGGGTCGGCATGGTGTTGGCCGAACTCGCCGTCGGAGATTCGACGTGGGTTCACCGTCTGGCGCATCGCCGGCTTCTGCTGACCGGTGTGGCGTTGGTGGCGTTTGTTCTCTCGTGCACCGACCTCGCCGGCCCGGAAGGTCTGGTACGCCCAGAGCCTTGGCAGTTCGCCGTCAAGATCGCGCTCGGAGCAATCATCAGCTTTTCGCTGATCGCACCGTTGGTTCTGCGGGACGAGGCGCAGCACCGATTCCTGGCAAGTCCGTTTGCCTTGGCGATCGGTCGCTGGTCGTACGGAATCTTCATCTGGCATCTGGCGGTGCTCAATGCGGTGTTCCCGGTGTTCGGCATCGCGCCGTTCTCCGGCAGCTTCTTCTACGTGCTTGCCTTGACGCTTGTTCTGAGTGTGGCTGTCGCGTCGGCCAGCTACGCCTTGGTGGAGGAACCTGCTCGTTTGGCAGTCAAGCGCTGGGAGAACCGTCGCCACATCGGTGAACCCGCAAATGGCAACGCCGCCAACCCCGTGACCACCAATGCCAGCAACATCACGAACTGAATCAGGAACGAATCGCCCACGTATCCACCGGGTGCTCGCCATGGTCCTGTGGAAAGAAGCGTGATTCCGGCAATTGCTGCCACGCCGGCGGTGCCGACCAGAATTCGGGCTGTGCGATCCGGGCCGACTGCTCGCACGAGCGCAAGCGCGACGAGTGAGCACGCCACGAAGATCCCGGTTCCCACGACGCCGCCGATCACGGTGGCAGCCACAGCCACACCCAGCCACCCCGCTACGACGCTGTGCCACGGGCGCGGCGGCTCGGTGGGCTTCGGTACACGCCGCACCGGAATCAGGGCAGCGAGGAACAGGGGGATCAGCAGCATCAGGCCGCCGAAGATGCCCAGGCGGTACCAGCGGTCGCTGGGGAAATCGAGGGTGATCGTTCCGGACGTGCCTGCGGGCACTATCCAGCCTTGCTGCCAACCGTTCACCACTACCGGAGTCAGCTCGGAACCGTCGGGCGCGGTAGCGATCCAGCCGATGCTGGTGCTTTCGGGGTTCACGATCAACTGATCGGACGTCGACGCGGTGACGGCAAGTTCGCGATGGTTTTCTGTCCATGCTGTCGAGGTGAGAGCGCTCTGGCTCTGTAGTGGGAGCGGACCGGAGCCAACTGTCGTGAGATCCAGGTTGTCGACGGAGAACGCCGCTCCCGGCTCGACCGAGACCTCCGGCTGACCCGCTGGTAACAGTGCCGTTCCGGTGGGGCCGCACACGCTCACCACGATGGGAGCGCCGGTACGGAGCTCATGCGCCGTGGTCTCGATCGACGTCGGGAACTGTTGCCCGGCAATGGTGATCGTGGGACCGATACCGCACGGGACCGTGATCTGACGGTTATCGAGCCTGTTGTCGGTCTGCACACCGGAATCGGCGACGGCTGTGCCGTCCGCACCGATCACGCCGACTTCCGCAAACCCGGTGGGCTGTACCTGAGCGAAGCCGAGCGCGTTCTGATCGAGAACGGGATCCCAATCGGTGATGCTCAGGACGATCGTGTCGGTGACAAAGGGGGACAGGGGCACTCGCGTGTCGCCCTCCGGCAACTCGCGAACCTGAGGCCCGTTCCCGAGGTTGACGGCAACACTGGTGGGCGGTGACGGCAGGATTCCGACGCTGGGGGTGATATCCAGTGCTGTCACCAGTGTCGGTTCCGGAAGAGTCAGCGTGAGAGTCGGTTTCGGGCCACCCGGCTCGGTGGTGCTCTGCGGCGCCGACCACGTTGTCCGAGCGTCGCCGTCGGTGGCGGCAAAGGCTGAACCACGGGTGTCGCCGATGTCGCTCGAGCCTGATGCGGTGATGCGGCCGGGGACGGTGAGAAGTGAGTCCAGCTCGCTGCCCTGTCGGGCCCGAACCGTCAGTTCGGCTGTGACAGAAGTATTTTCCGGGACACTCAGGGTGCGCTGGAATCGACTCGGCTCCTCGGCAATCGCCATGAAGGCGTTGCTGCAGCGCACGCGATCGGCGCTGTCGGCGCAGGAACCTCGGCCCGGGAACTCCTGCGTCAGATTCCAGGACGTCACCGACGCGTCGTTCGGAACCGCAGGCAGCACGGTGTCGAACGTGATGGGTACGAATGTCGGTGCACTGCGGTCGGAGAAGTCCTCCACGGACAGTTCGCTGATACCGAACTGTGTTCCCGCCGAGCCATTTTCGGTGTGCGTCGCTGTTACTCGCACCCAAGGTGTGGTGCCGCCCGGAATCGATACCGCGACGGGTTCGCCCGGCCGGTCGACCTTGACAGCCTTGGTTCCGTTGGGAGTGGATATCTCGAGCCACTTGACCGGAGCGCCGATCGCAGCTGCACTGGTTGTCAGATGCAGTAGACCGCTCGAGATGGGAGTGTCGAAGTCGATCTGCAGCCACTGCCCCAACGCGCGCTCGATTCCGTTGCTGAACCATCCGGTGCCCGGATCGCCGTCAACCGTTGCGGCAGGGCTACTCGACGGCGAGGTCCCGCCAAGCTGGGTGGCGTCGGAGGCGCTACTGGAGACTGTGATCTCGGCGCCGTTCCAACGGCCTTGCACCAGCGGCGTATCGGTGACGGGGTAGTCGGGAACCAGGTTGTACGTGCGTCGCTCGCTGTCCGGTGTCCGCAGAGCCGAACTGTGATTGTCGACCTGTCCGAAATCGGTTTCACGGTCACGCGGTGTGTCGGTGACGGTGAGCGCATCGACCGGTAGTCCGGCCGCCGCGGCGTCGGCGGCAAAAACGACGGGACCGGTGCCGGGAAGTGTTCCACTTTCATGAAGGCGGAGAACGGCTTCCGGTCCGCCCTGAACCACGGGAACCTGATCGAGATCCACCGAGTACGGGCCGCTGAGCGCAGTGCTTCCGTCAGGCGGCGTGACCGCGAAGATCTCGATCGGTGAGTAGTCGGGTCGCAGGTCGCTGTCGGCCACCAGCCCGTCGATGGGCTCCGGGTGGACGTTCTCACCGAACTCGGCGACCTTCGTGATGCCGGGGGAACCGTCGACGGCTTGGTGAACGAGGAGCGGGCGGGCTGAGCGTGAGGTGTCGCCGTCGAGGTCGTTGCGCATCACGAGGTAGTGGATGCCCTGGCCGAGCAGAGTCTGCGCGAGACCGTCGGAGGGGCGACCGTCGGCGATCAGGCGCTGTACCGAATCGAGGGCGCGGATGGCGCCGGGCGGTGTCAGCGGGACGGAGTCTCGCACGGCCCACGGTGTGGTGGCCAGTGCTTGCAGCGGCTCGTCTCGGGTCAGTCCCCACACCTGGCTGCCGAACGGTGCTCCCGGGATGACAAGGGCGCGCTCGGCTTCGGAGCCGGGTGCGGTGTTGTCCTCGAGCCACTGCGCGGCTTCGGTCCAGTACGACGGCACCTCGGGGTACGCGCCGCGCGGTGCGAGTTTGCCGGTCCACGCCAAGGCGGTCGAGAGGGTGAGAGCAACCAGGATCAGGGACGTCAACGCCACCATCGGTTCGCGCTCGGGATGAGCGAAGGCGCGTCGCCACCGCGGGATCGGAACCGAACCGGGCAAGGGAACTTTTGCCAGGAGATGCGCGAGGCCGAGAACCAACGGCAGACGCACGAGTGGTTCGAGTTTGTGGACGTTGCGCAGCGGTGCGCCCGCGGAGTCCAGGAACAGGCGCACTTGATCGGAGATCGGGGAGCTGAGTTCGCCGACGTATCCCGCAGCCAAACCGGTGATGCCGACAAACAAGATGAGCGTCAGGCGTCCGCGGGCGGGCATCGACCGCATGCAGAGTCCGGCGAGTCCGGCGGCGGCAACCAGTCCGGTGGCGACAACGGCCGCTGGTTGGGTTACGAGGACCGCGCCTGCGATGCGTTCGGGTGAGACGAAGGGCGTCCAACTGTCCGTGCCGCGCAGGATCTCCGCGAGTGACGCCCATTGCGTCGTGACGCCGGCCGATTCGATGTAGTCGAGGAACGGTGGGCTGACCTTGCCGAGCAGCAGGAGCGGGACGATCCACCACAGCGTGCCCAGCGCAACAAACAGGGCCCACCACGCGGTGAAGGTCAGCCACGCCCGGTTGGGTTTGTGCGAGAGCCACCAGATGACGGCGACGAGGCAGGCCGCGGCGGTAGCGATGGCATTGATCGAACCCATGAGCGCAACGGCGAGGCCGGACTGGGCGGCCAATTTCCACTGTGCGCGTTTGTGGTAGTCCGGGCTACCGGAAAGGCGCACAGGGTGGAACGCCCAAATCACCGGCAACAGCACCCACGGCGCCAACATCATCGGCAGGGTTTCCGAGGAAATCGAGCCGAGAGTTGTCAGAACGCGCGGAGAGAGCGCAAACGCAACTGCGGCGATGACACGAGAACTGCGGCTACCGACACCCAGCGCCTCGGCGACGCGGACGATGCCCCAGAACCCGGCAATCAGCAGCAGCGCCCACCAGATGCGCTGCGTGATCCACGGCGGGATGTGGGCGAGTTCGCCCAACGCAAAAAACGGCCCGTGCGGGAAAAAGTAACCGTAGGCCTGATTTTGCACCTGGCCAAGCGGGGCCTGACTACTCCACTGATGCGAAGCACGTTCGAGGAAGCCGAACGGATTCTGCGTCAGGTCGTACTTGGTGTCGGCGGTGATCAGCCCTGGCGACTGGAAAAAGGTGAGAAGAAACGCTACAACGGAGGCGCCGAACAGCCACCGCTTCGACAGAGGCTCTGCCGAAGGCACAATGGTGCCTTCGGCGGAAGAACGGGAACTCGCGAGGCCTGCGCTCTCAGCGGCTGCCGTACTCAACCTGGTTCAGGACGGAAGAATCGGCATTTCCGCTGCGGTCGATGTCGGGACGAGTGTTGTCCGCAGCTACAGCCGTGGCACCGAAGATTGCAGCAGCGCCCAGAACGACGCCGACGACAGCGCTGGCCACACCGGGGACAAGGAACTTCGTCATCGTGGATCTCCCAATAGGTCGTGTCGGTCGGCCGGGACTTACCGGTCCGTACGAACTGTTCGCGTCAAGGTATCACTCGCTGCCGAGAATTCGGACGATTGGCCCCGCAGCGGACTGATTAGTTTGTGTCAGAGACACCCAGTGCTGTGAGCAATGTCCGTAATTTGGTGGTTGTCTCGTCCAATTCATCCTGTGGGTCCGAATCTGCGACGATCCCGCCCCCTGCGCTTGCCCAGGCAGTTCGGCCGTCGGCGCTGATTTCGGCGCAGCGGATCGCGACCACCCAGTCGCCGTCGCCGACGTTGTTGCACCACCCCACTGCGCCGCCGTAGAAGCGCCGCGGCTCCTCGGTGTCGCGGATGACGTTCAAAGCCGCGGTAGTGGGTGTTCCGCACAGCGCGGGTGTCGGGTGGAGCGCGATTGCCAACTCGAGGGCAGTGGTGGGGTCACGCAGAATGCCGCGGATCGGGCTGGCCAGGTGCCAGACCTCATGGGTACTGGTCAATTCTGGCGTCGACGGGATCGACAACTCACTGCACAGCGGGCCGAGGACGTCCCGAATCCAGTCGGTGACAAAGGCATGCTCGGCAAGATTCTTCGTCGAACTCAGAAGGCTGTCGCCGGCAACCCGATCCGCCTCGGTTTCAGCTGTCCGACGCGCGGATCCCGCGAGCGGACGGCAGGTCACGACATTTCCGCGTCGGCTCACCAGAACCTCGGGTGTCGCGCCGACCAGAGAGTGGCCGACGAAATCGGTTCCGGCAGCGCTGAGGTCGACGGCAAATGTATTTGCCGCGGGATTGAGCGTAGCCATCCGAGCCGCGAGTGCTGTTGGTGAGATGGGAGATTCGGCGCGAAGTTCGACGGTCCGAGCCGAGACCACCTTGCCGAGGTCGCCGTCACGCAGACGGGTGACCAGTTTTTCTACTCGTCGAAGATGATCTGCCGGTGACGGAATTTCTCGCACTGCATGCGTGTGCGGCAAGTCCACGGAAGTGTCCGAACGCCACGCGCTGCCGGTAACGGTTACTTCGGCCGGTTCGTACAACGCCGTCGCTCCAGACGGGTCGAAGGGGAGAGCGCCGACGATCAGAGTCGCCGAACCTTCCGACAATGCATGCGTCGCCGCGCCCGCGTCGTCGAAACTGCGTCGTACGCCGCGGGTGAGCACGCTGTGATCAGGCCGAGAGAGAACAAAACCGTCCATGGTGACTAGAACACTAGTCGCCTGGGACCGACGCTCACTTGCCAGGAGGGACGATCAACACCGGCCGATGACTGTGACGCAGAACATGATCCGCCACGCTGCTCTGCAACAACGAACGCAAACCGGTTGTGCCGCGAGTGCCGGTGACGATGATGTCGACGTCCAATTCGTCAGCAGTCTCCACGATCGCGGACCAGATGGCCGACCGGCATTCGGCACTACGGCCTTCGACGGTCAAACCGGCGGCCTCGGCCAATGCGACGCCTTCCGCGAGAGTTGCCTTGGCATCGGTGTACGCGATGTCCTCGACATCGTCGTCGGGAATCCACTCGGGCTGCATGACACCGGAGAGCCCGGACATCCGGGCGGCTTGGCGAACCATCGGCTCCCAGGCGGTGACAAGAATCGCGCGATTGGCGGACAGGAAACGTCCTGCGTACTCGACGGCACGTCGGGCGTTCTCGGAACCGTCGTACGCGATGAGCATCAGTCCTTGTGGCATCACGACCTCCTCGTCAGCGGGGAATCGGTTCACGTCCAGGTTACCTTCCTGCCGTGCCGGTGAGGGGAGTGTATGGGTACGGAGTCCGATACCGTCGTAGGAATGCGGATCAAGTTTGTGAAAACGGCAACCACTCTTGCCCTGTGTGGCGGATTGGTGGCGGGATGCTCGGGCGACGGAGGGGACGTGGCAGCGCCATCGACGTCAGCTGCGGCGAGTGTCACGTCCGACATCACGACAACATCGGAGACGTCCACCGCCCTCCCCGCACCTACCGTCTGCGGCAGTGACCTCCTGGCGTCGTTGTCCACCAGGCAGAAACTTGCCCAGCTCCTCAACGTCGGCGTGACCGGTACCGACGACGCATTGGCCATTGTGGCGAGCGAGCAGATCGGTGGCATCTTCGTCGGCAGCTGGACCGATCAGTCGATGCTGACCAATCGTGAAGTACCACAAGTGGCTTCGGCGTCGAAGATTCCGTTGATGGTGACAATCGACGAGGAGGGTGGCCGGGTGTCCCGTGTCGAGGACATTCTCGGACCCGATCCGTCGGCGCGTGAGACTGCCGAGACGATGACAGTGGAACAGACGTACCAGATGGCGCTCGAGCGGGGCCGGGGTCTGAAGGACCTCGGCATCACGGTCAATTACGCACCGGACGTCGATGTCAGCTCGCAGCCTGATAATTCGGTCATCGGTGACCGCTCGTACTCGGACGATCCCGCAACAGTGATCGCCTATGCCGGTGCGTACGCCCAGGGAATGCGCGACGCCGGAATCTTCCCGGTGATCAAACATTTTCCCGGACACGGTAGCGCGTCCGGAGATTCGCACACCGGCGCGGTGACGACGCCACCTCTGGAAGATCTGATGAACTCGGATCTTGTTCCGTTCCGGGAGTTGGTGAACACCGGTGTCGGCGTCATGATCGGTCACCTCGAGGTTCCTGGCCTGACAGAACCGGGTGTCCCGGCAAGTATCAGTCCGGCCGCGGTGTCGCTGCTTCG
Source organism: Rhodococcus sp. ACPA4 (assembly GCF_002300185.1). NCBI lineage: Bacteria > Bacillati > Actinomycetota > Actinomycetes > Mycobacteriales > Nocardiaceae > Rhodococcus > Rhodococcus sp. ACPA4. Next base: position 3,246,300 of record NZ_NSDY01000001.1, on the reverse strand, counting down.
CGACGGAGTAGGTTACGGCGCAGCGCCGTTCACGGGGCCGATCTTCACCGACGACCTCAGCGGTATGCAGGCGATTACCGACCGCTACGATATTGCCGACGCGGTGCAGGCTGCACTGGTGGCGGGCGTGGACCAGGCTTTGTGGCTCACAACCGATGACGTACCGCGGGTGCTCGATCAGCTCGAAGGTGCCGTTGCGTCCGGTGCTTTGCCCCAGGCCCGCGTGGACCAGGCTGTAGTGACGGTCGCACAGGCGAAGGGTGCTCTCACCTGCTGAGTCGAAGTGCGATTCGACGCCGGATCTTACCGTAGAGTAAGATAGATACTTACCCTGTGGTTGGAGGATACATGGCCGGTGGCACGAAGAGACTGCCACGCGCGGTACGCGAGCAGCAGATGCTCGACGCGGCCGTGGACGTGTTCTCCGACAGAGGTTTTCACGAAACCTCGATGGACGCCATTGCGGCAAAAGCAGAGATTTCCAAGCCGATGCTGTACCTGTACTACGGCTCCAAGGAAGAACTGTTTGCCGCGTGCATTCATCGTGAAGGTCTGCGTTTTGTCGAAGCCTTGGCTCCTGCAGGCGCACCTGATCTGTCGCCTCGTGAGCAATTGCGTGCTGCTCTGGAAGGTTTCCTCGGATTTGTGGGGGCCAACCGAAAGTCGTGGATGGTGCTCTACCGTCAGGCCGTCGGGCAGCAGGCTTTTGCGGGCACCGTGCAGACAAGTCGCGACAGGTTGATCGAACTGACAGCGCATCTGCTCGAGTCCAGCACCAAGGATCCGGATGCGTCTCACGACTTCGGGATCATCGCAATCGCCTTGGTCGGTGCGGGTGAGGCCGTGGCCGATCGCGTGGCCGGTGGAGAAATCGAAGTGGACGAGGCAGCCGATCTCCTCGAGTCCTTGGCGTGGCGCGGATTGTCGGGCAAGAAGAAGTCGGAATAGTCCCCCAGCCACATCGAGCGAACGTACCTTTCAGCGCCTCGGATGCGCCGAAAGGTACGTTCGCTCAAATGGGGCGGGTGAGAACCAGGCTCAGCGCAGCGTCGCTGTGACGTGCGGGTAGCCCTTCTTCGGGTGCAGTAGCGCCAGATCCCAACCGTCGCCGACGCGATCGGCGTACGCGTTCAGTGTTGCAGGCAGCAGAATCGGCTTACCGAATCGCACGCTGTACGTGACCGTGTCGGCCACATCGCCTTCGACGGTTCGCAGCAGTGCTGCGGCGCTCCACATTCCGTGAGCGATGGTTTTCGGGAATCCGAAAGCCTTGGCGCCCAGTGACGAGACGTGGATGGGGTTGCGGTCCCCGGAGACGGATGCGTACTTGCTGATCGTGGTCTGGTCGACGCGGATGGTGCTCATCGGCATCGGCGGAACCTCGTCGGCTTTCGGTTCCGGTCGGGCTTCGCCGGACAGTGAGGTCTTCTGCTGGTTGAGGAACGACGACGTCTGACGCCACACCAGTTCCCGCCCCACCCGGATTTCGGTGATCACGTCGATCAGCAGACCCTTGCGATGCTCGCGCAGGTTCTCGGCGTGCACCGAGAGATCAAGCGGTTCGCTCACGGAGATGGGGCGCAGTGATTCGATGACGTTCTCGGCGTGCACGGAACCGACTGCGGGGAAGGGAAATTCCTTCGACACCATCAGTTTCATCACCGTCGGGAATGCCAAGGTGAATGGGTAGGTGATCGGCAGTGAATCGCCGAATCTCAGACCCGTGACTCGGCAGTACGCGGCCAGATTGTCGGTGTCGACCTTCAATCCGGTGAGGGTGATTCTCTGCTGCGGCACCGAGCGCGAGTCCGACTTGTTCCACGGCATCAACCCGAGCACTGCGCGGGAGTAGATGTCGAGGGTTTTGGGTTGCTCGGTGAGTGCGACGGTCTTGGCTGCCATCATGCTCCCAGGAGGCTCTGGCCGCACACGCGAACAACCTGTCCCGTAACGGCATTGGATGCCGGGCTGGCGAAGTAGGCGACCGTCTCGGCAACGTCGACGGTTTCGCCGCCTTGCAGCAGGGAGCTCATGCGGCGGCCGGCTTCGCGGGTCGCGAAGGGGATGGCTGCGGTCATGGCGGTTTCGATGAAGCCGGGTGCTACCGCGTTGATGGTGATGTTCTTCTGTGCCAGGACCGGAGCTTCGGCGTGGACGAGGCCGATGACGCCGGCCTTGGAGGTTCCGTAGTTGGTCTGGCCGCGGTTGCCGGCGATACCGGCGATGGAGGACACGTCGACGACGCGTCCGCCTTCCTTGAGTGCGCCCTTCGCGACAAGGTGCTCGGTGATCTTCTGCGGTGCAAGAAGATTGACGCCGATGACCATGTTCCAGCGGCCTTCGTCCATGTTGGCGAGGGTTTTGTCGCGGGTGATTCCGGCGTTGTGGACGATGATGTCGGCGCCGCCGTGACGCTCCAGCAGATGCGCCGCGAGGACCTCGGCTGCGTCGTCTGCCGTGACGTCGAGTGCGAGGGAGGTTCCGCCGACCTTGTTGGCGGTGGCCGAAAGTGCTTCTCCCGCAGCGGGGATGTCGGCGCAGATCACGTGCGCGCCGTCGCGGGCGAGGACCTCGGCGATGGTGGCGCCGATGCCGCGGGCCGCGCCGGTGACAACGGCTACCTTGCCGTCGAGCGGCTTGTCCCAGTTGGCCGGCGCAACGGAATCTTCATCTCCGACGACGATGACCTGGCCGTCGACAAATGCGGACTTGGCCGAAAGCAGAAAGCGCAGAGTCGATTCGACGCCCGAAAGGCCGGTGGATGCCTTGGGGGAGACGTAGACGAGCTGCGCGGTGGAGCCGCGCTTGATCTCCTTGCCGACGCTGCGGGTGAAGCCTTCGAGAGCTCGCTGCGCGACATGCTCGTCGACGCTCGACGTCTCTTCGGGCGTCGTGCCCAGTACAACAACGCGAGCGCATGATGCGAGATTGCGGATCACGGGCTGGAAGAACTCGAACAGCTGCTCGAGTTCGGTGACCTGTGTGATGCCGGTGGCGTCGAATACCAGCGCGCCGAAGGTGGTGTCGTGGGCCTGCGCGGCGGGGTAATCGGAGAGCAAGACGCGCAGAGGTTCTACGAGTCGGCCTTTACCGCCGATGAGGACCGGTCCGGCCAACGGCGGTTCCCCGGCTTTGTAGCGGCGCAGGTTCTCGGGCCTTGGCAGGCCTGCCTTCGACGCGATGAACGCGCCGGGGCCGGACGAGAGGAACTGTGAATAGAGGTCGGGAGCTCCCTTGCTGGCTGCCACGGTCCTACCTTCTGTCGTGTTTCGGTGTGCCTTGCGCCGTGTATCCGAATCGGATGTGGCGATAGACAAGTAACTTACTACTGAGTAAGAATAGTCTTCAACAGGTAATCGCACCATCCTTGGAGACGCAAGTGACCAGCAAAGCCCGTTCGAACGCACAATCCGCAGCCAAAACGACGCCGGCCGCAAAGCCTGCAGGTCAGCGCCGCCGCGTTGCCATCGTCGGTGGCAATCGCATTCCTTTCGCCCGTTCGGACAAGGCCTACGCGCAGGCGTCCAATCAGGACATGTTCACCGCCACGCTCGACGGACTGGTGAGCCGTTTCAACCTGCAGGGTGAGCAACTCGGCATGGTCGTCGGCGGCGCGGTCCTCAAGCACAGCCGTGATTTCAATCTCATCCGTGAGTCGGTTCTCGGGAGTGCGTTGAGCCCGTACACACCCGCGTACGACCTTCAGCAGGCCTGTGGCACCGGCCTGCAGTCGATCGTCGCAGTCGGCGACGCCATCTCGGCCGGGCGTATCGACTCAGGCATCGGCGGCGGTACCGACACCACGTCCGACGCTCCGATCGGCGTCAACGATCAGGCTCGTGAGTTCCTGCTGTCCCTCAACCGCGCGAAGTCGACGGGCGACCGCATCAAGCTTCTCGGCAACGTACGCGCCGGCATGCTCGGTCTCGAGATCCCGCGTAACGGCGAGCCGCGCACCGGAAAGTCGATGGGCGACCACGCTGCCATCACCGCCAAGGAATTCGGCGTAAAGCGCGAGGACCAGGACGAACTGGCCGCCGCCAGCCACAAGAACATGGCAGCCGCATACGACCGCGGATTCTTCGACGACCTTGTCACCCCGTTCCTGGGCCTGACCCGCGACGACAACCTCCGTCCCGGTTCGACCGTCGAGAAGCTGTCGACGCTCAAGCCCGTATTCGGCACCAAGCTCGGCGACGCCACCATGACGGCAGGCAACTCCACGCCGCTCACCGACGGCGCGTCGGCTGTGCTCCTCTCGACCGACGAGTGGGCAACCGAGCGCAACCTCCCCGTCCTCGCACATCTCGTCGACTCGGAGACAGCAGCCGTCGATTACGTCCACGGCAAGGACGGCCTGCTGATGGCGCCGACGTACGCGATCCCGCGACTGTTGGCCCGCAACGGACTCACCTTGCAGGACTTCGACTACTACGAAATCCACGAGGCATTTGCCTCTGTTGTTCTCGCGACCCTGCAGGCTTTCGAGTCCGACGAGTACTGCAAGGAACGCCTGGGCCTCGACGGCGCATTGGGCTCGATCGATCGCAGCAAACTCAACGTCAACGGTTCGTCTTTGGCCGCCGGACACCCGTTTGCTGCGACTGGCGGACGCATTGTGGCGACTCTCGCAAAAATGCTTGCGGAGAAGGGTTCAGGGCGCGGTCTTATCTCGATTTGTGCAGCGGGCGGACAGGGCGTCACCGCAATCATCGAGCGGTAGTCCCGTGACTGGCAATTGCTGCGCTCACCTGCGGTAACAGCCGGTCTGGGGTGGTGGAGAAGGAGATCCGGTCGCGAGGGGTGACCGGATCTCCTTTTCTTTTTCGGACAAATTTCTGTGGCCTTGTAACGCTGACGGATAGCTACCGATATTCAAGACAGCCCCGTGCTGCTGCCTGACCCCCGACCTGGCAGCAACGCGGGGCTCTTGTATGTCCAGATACCCTGTTGAGTAGTGCTGGGTACGCGCCGCAGCCCCGGTCGATGCAGCGAGGAGTCAAACGAGTGAGTGACGCAGACGGTTCACCCCCGGAGAAAAACAACGGTGTGGACGGCTCCGACACTCCCGAGCGCTCCGCGTCGGATTCCGACACTCCCGAGCGCTCCGCGTCGGATTCGGAAGGATCAGCGCCCGACCAAACAGCGCCGGATCAACCAGCTTCGGATCAAGCACCTCAGGATCAGTCGGTTCCAGAGGAGCAAGCCCGGGGCGAGTCGGCTCCGGATGAATCGGCCAACGAGATCACGACCGTCATTCCGGTAGTTCCAGCTAACTCCGAGATTCCGACTGGCCCGGCTGTTCCGCCGACTGTTCCAACCGATACAGCGGTTCCGGCCGGCGCAGTGGAGCCGACCCAACAGTTCGAACCGGTTCTTCCGGCAGTAGCGCCCGAGCCTGTGGCAGTTGATCAGTCGACCGCGTCGAAGAAGTGGGTCAAGCCCGCTCTGATTGTCGGCGGCATTTTTGCGGTCGCAGTTCTTGCATACGGAGTGGACGTGTTCACGTCGTCCGGAAACACGCCTCGGGGAACTCAGGTCGCCGGGATCGACATCGGTAACCGCTCGCCGGCCGACGCGGAGACAGTCCTGCGCGCGGAGTTGGCTCCGAAGCTTGTCGAACCCGTCACGGTGAGGGCGGACGATGTGGAATCCACGATCATTCCCGCGTCAGCCGGTATCGATGTGGACTGGTCGGCGACGTTGGCGGGCGTGAATGAGCAACCGCTCAATCCGATCACCCGGATCACCTCGTTCTTCAGCTCGCGTGAGGTGCCGGTGGTGTCGACGGTAGATCAGGCGGCATTGGATGCGTCGATGACGGTTGTCGCGGCCACCAGTGATCGCGCGCCGGTCGAAGGTGCTGTTGTCATTTCCGGTGGTGAAGCGTCTGGTGTGTCGCCGGTGGTGGGCCGCGCCCTCGATCTGCCCGGTGCGGCAGCAACATTCAGTGACGAGTGGTCCTCGGGCGACGTTGTCGACCTGCCTGTGGAAGACACCCCCGTGACGGTGACGCAGGCCGGTGTCGATCGTGCGTTGCAGGACGTTGCTCAGCCCGCTGTGTCCGGTGAGGTTGTAGTCAACGGCCGCGACGGCAAGGAAGCAACCATCGGCGTCGACCAGATCGGTGAGATTCTGACGTTTGCTCCCGACGGTTCGGGCGGATTGGCGCCGCAGTACAACACAGAAGCTGCAGTGAAGATCTTGGCACCGCAATTGGTGTCGACGGAGGTTCAGCCCAAGGACGCGTCGATCACGTTGGCCGGCGGAACACCGACTGTGGTTCCGGGTGTGGTCGGCGACCTGATCAACTGGCCGGAAACCGTGAAGGAACTGCCGGTTCTGCTGACCAGCACGGGTTCTCGGGCAACTCCGGCGGTGTATGCGCCGGTTCCACCGGCACTCACCACCGAGGGAGCCGAGGCGCTCGGCATCAAGGAAGTGATCGGTGAGTTCACCACCGGCGGCTTCGAGTACGCGTCCGGTGTGAACATCGCGTTGGCGGCGTCGGTGCTCGACGGTGCGATAGTCAAACCGGGAGAAACGTTCTCGTTCAACGAGTACACCGGACCTCGGGGCGCTGCCCAGGGGTATGTGGAATCGGGAATCATCAACAACGGTCGACCGGACAAAGCCGTCGGCGGCGGCATCAGCCAGCTGGCGACGACGCTCTACAACGCAACGTACTTCGCGGGGATGGAAGACGTCGCGCACACCGAGCACAGTTATTACATCTCGCGGTACCCGGAGGCCCGTGAGGCCACGATCTTCGACGGGGCGATCGACCTGCAGTTCCGCAACCCGTCGAAGACCGGTGTGATGATCCAGACGATCACGACGTCATCGAATGTGACAGTGAAGATCTGGGGAACGAAGACCGTCGACGTGGAGTCGATCACCGGTCCGCGTACGTCTCCCACATCGCCCAATACAGTGGTCCTCCCCAAGGGCGACGGATGTATCGCGTCCAGTGGCGCGCCCGGCTTCACGGCGAGTGATACCCGCGTGATCACCGATCACGCCACCGGCGCGCAGGTTTCCTCGAATACTCGCACCGTGAAATACGATCCGGTTCCGATCGTGAAGTGCGAGTAGGAAACTACTACTTACCGACCAGCGGGCCGAGTGTCCGCCCGGCCAGGTCGACGATTCCTGGCTCGTTGCCGTTGGTGATGAGGTTGATGACAACTCCGTCGATCCCGTGGTCGAGGATGCGCGTCTGAACCTGTTCGGCGACGTCGTCGGGGTTGCCGACGAAGTGACGCTCGGTGGCCTTGGCGACCACGTCGTCCGGCGCCGTGGTGATGTCGAGCCCGCGCTCGGCAAGGAATGTTCGCTGATGCGCGCGAGCCTTGTCGCCGTCCTCGTCGATCATCATGAACGTGAGGAAGCTGGTTTCGAGTGTGGTGCGGTCGCGTCCTTCTTCATCGCATCGGGCCGCAATGGCGTCCATCTTGCGCGGCAGTTCGGACGGGTCGCAGATGATGTTGAGGTGGTCGGCGAAGCGCGCGGCGAGGGCAAACGTCTTTTTCTCGCCGCCGCCACCGAGCAGAATCGGCAGGTCGTCGCGGACGCGGGGTTCGTTGATGGCTTCCTTGACGTGGTACCAGGTGCCGTCGAAGGTGGGGCGTTTGCCGCGGAGCATCGGTTCGATGATCTGCAGAGCCTCGTCGAGTTTCTGGAACCGTTCGGTGAAGGTGCCGAACTCGTAGCCGAAGGAATCGTGTTCGAGTTCGAACCAACCCGCTCCGATACCGAGGATGGCGCGACCACCACTCACTACATCGAGTGTGGTGACGGTCTTGGCGAGCATCGGCGGGTTTCGGTACGTATTGCCGGTAACGAGGGCGGACAGCTGAATGGTATCGGTGGCTGTCGCCAGCCCGGAGAGCGCTGAATACGCTTCGAGCATGGGCGCATCGGGGTCTCCGATGCCGGGCAGTTGGTAGAAGTGATCCATCACGAACGCGGTGTCGAAGCCGGCGGCTTCGGCTTCACGAGCTTGCGCGATGACGGTGGGGAAGAGGTCCTTGACCGGGCCACCGTAGCTGAAATTGGGCATTTGGTATCCGAGGCGAGTACTCACTCCTGCGACGCTACTCGCTGGGCCGCCGACATGAACTGCGAAAATGCTGTGAAAATTTCAGTAGGTTAGCCTTGCCTGGTGCATGCCGAGACGATGACTGCCAGATGGAACGCCGTCTGTGGCGATACCCCCGAGGCGGTTGCTGTGCGTACCCGTGATCGTGAGTTCACGTTTGCGCAGGCGCACGCGCTCTCGACAGCATGGGCACGCGCGTTGGTCGATTGTGAACCGGACACATCGCGTGCGATAGCGCTCGAGCCCGGCGCCGGCGCGGAATCTGTTGTCGCTGCGCTAGCGGTCATCGCTTCCGGACACCCGCTGATCATGCTCGATCCTCTACTGCCCGAGCAACGACGCACACATATCCTCTCGCTGACCGGCGCACTGCGCGTTGACGTGCCGATGCTGACCGAACTCCCGCAGGCTTCGCACGTCACACTGCCCGAGCCGAATGCGCAGGACACAGCGATTATCGTGTTCACGTCCGGTTCGACGGGGCAGCCGAAGGGCGTTCTGCACAGTCACGAGAATTGGATAAACCAGGCCTTCGAAGCGAAGGAAGCACTCGAGATCGGACCGGGTGATCGCGTCGGAATGCTGTTGCCGATGAGTTTCGGTGCCGGACTGGACGTGATCGTGATGTCGCTACTCAACGGCGCCGGCCTGTACTACTGGGATCCACGCACCGAGTCGACAACCGGGCTGGCCGAGTGGTTGTCCGAGTGCGGCGTCAGCACCGCACATTGCACTCCGTCGTTCCTGAGATCCTGGCTACCGGAGCTCACCTCCGGAGACACTCCGGCGCTTTCCTCGCTACGGGTTCTGACAACGTGCGGCGAGTCGATTCACAGCTCTGACGTGTCAGCTCTGCGGCCACACTTACGACCGGATGCGTTGTACTGCAGCTGGTCCGGATCTTCCGAGACCGGGCACCTCGCGTTCAATCCGTACCCGAGTGATCGAGAGCTTCCAGGCGGTGTGGTCCCGGTCGGCCGTCCTGCGGCCAACAAGGACGTTCTGATTCTCGATGCGGATCAGAACCCCGTCGAGCTCGGGTGTATTGGCGAAATTTACGTTGTATCAAGGTATTTGGCTAACGGATACTACGGCGAAGACCAGTCTGGGGTGTCGAAATTTGCGGTGCAGGCCGACGGTTCGACGCGCTACCGGATGGGAGATCTCGGACGCTTCGACGAACACGGTGATCTGCATCTGTCCGGTCGCAGCGACGACGCGGTGAAGATCCGTGGCTACCTCGTCGAACCTGCCGAAGTGGAAGCGGCGTTGCGCTCCCTCGAATGGGTGTCCGACGCGGTCGTTGTCGCGGACAAGACTGTGCCACAACCGATTCTGATCGTCTATGTGGCAGTCGGCGGATCGGAGTGGACGCCGTCTGCCGCCGAGGTGCGCAGCGCGCTTGGGCAGCGAATCCCGGCGTGGATGGTGCCACGCGATATCGTTATTCTGGCGGCTTTGCCTCGCAACGAACGGGGAAAGGTGGATCGCTCCGGCCTTCCTCCCGTTCCGGTGCGCGGCGAACCGGTCCCATTGCGCGGCCCCACCGAGACGCTCCTCTCGTTCATCTGGCAACCGATTCTCGGTATCGAAGCGGTTGGACGAGACGAGGATTTCACGGCGCTCGGTGGTGATTCGCTTGCTGCGGCAAAGATGCTCGGCGAAGTGGCTGAACAGTTCTACATTCAGATCTCGTCGGCTGAGTTCTCGCAGGCGCCGACCATCGAGGGTTTGGCAAAACTGGTCGATTCCGCAGGCCGTCGCCGTTCGCCGGTTTCGGATTCCTCGTTGGTGCCGCTGCGAACCGACGGCAGCGAGCCGGCTCTCTTCCTCATTGCCGGTGGTGGAGCACCCGCTGCGGTCTTTGCTCATCTCGTGCGGGAAATGCGCAGTGGCGTACCGGTATACGGAATCCAATCTCACGGACTCGAGCACCGCGGTCGCGCGGATCGGACGATTGCTGCCGCTGCCGCCCGAGCCCTGCGTTCGATTCGGACGGTTCAACCACACGGTCCGTATCGGCTGGGGGGATACTCATTCGGTGGATTTGTCGCTCTCGAAATTGCGTCGTTACTCGAGCGCGCGGGCGAGCGCGTCGAAATAGTGGTGCTGCTGGATGCGGTGCTCGACGGCGACGTGGCAGCGAAGGTGGGAGCACTCGGTAGCGCGCGCCTGCCGATCAGCAAGAGAGCGAAGTCCCGCACTGCGGCCGAACTGCCGCAGCGTGAGACACCGCAGGAGTACTTGCCGCAGAACGTGTTTGCTCGACTGTGGAGCAAGGTGTTGATGAATTCGTTGGTCGCGACTGCAGGCTTGTTCCGACTGCGAGCGTCGGCGCAATGGATCGTCTACTACGAGCTGAGCCGGCGCATGCTGGCGAAATACGAGCCGAGTCGGCACGTGGGCCGCGTTCAGGTGATCACCGCATCCGAACCGGGTGACATCGGGGACAGAGACGTGGCCGCCGAGTCGAAGCTATGGGCAGTCCTCGCGCCGGACGACCTGCACATCGAGAGTGTTCCCGGTGATCATCAGTCAATTCTGCGGCAGCCGTTCGTGATTCGCACGGCGGCAGTAGTGGACGCAGCTGTATCCGGCCGGCAAGGCGCGAGCAATCTGGGGAACGAGAGGTCATGACAACAGCGGCTGTGGTCAGTAGTTTCAATCCGGCGGAAGGTTTGCTCGATACGTGCAGGGCTGTGCGTGAGCAAGTCGATGTTGTTGTCGTCGTGGACGACGGGTCCACAAAGGACGTGTCCGGTGTTCTCGGGCAGTGCCGCGCAGCGGGCTACGAAGTGATCGAGTTTGGCACCAATCGTGGGATTGCGCACGCCCTCAATCGTGGCATCGAGCGGGCTTTGGCCGGTGGCGCCGACCACGTGTTGACGCTGGATCAGGACACCGTTCTTTCGGACGGATATCTGCGTCGCATGTCCGAGCATCTCGAGTTGGCTCGGTCTCTCGGTCTGGATCGAACGATACTGGCTACCAGCACGATCAACGGCGAGGTGGCTCCGTTCTGGCATGCGGAACGGGGACTGACGCTGGCCTTCGAGCCCATCCAGTCCGGCATGCTGTTGCCCCGGGAAGTGCTCGAGCACGTCGGACTGTTCGAAGAAGAACTGTTCATCGATTGTGTCGAGACCGAGTTCTATTTACGGGCGCGCGCAAAGGGCGTCCATTCCTTGATCACGCCGGGCACCGACATCGAGCACGGCTTCGGGTCACCGACCGCATGGGTCCCACCGAGACCACTGCGCTTTGTACTCGGTTCGGGACGTGGCGGGTTTACGTTCACGGAGGATGCGCCTTTCCGGCACTACTACATCGCGCGAAACCGCGCGATCATGTACGCGCGGTACTGGCGAACGGAACCGCTGTGGTGCATGGTTTCTGTGGCCAAGGACGTTCTCAGCCGTGGACGGGCAATGCTGTTCGGTACCGAGAGAATGGCCCGTACGTATCTGACTGTGCGCGGATTCTGGGGCGCCGCTCGCGGTGAACGAGGAAAGGTCCCCGGCGCTGTGTTGCGCCGTGCGGCAGTTCTGTCGAGATCTCGCTCGTGAGTGCACCGAAGAAACCCGAGTCGGTGGCCGTGATCATTCCTGTCCGCAACGGACGCGCGATGATCGACGTTCAACTCGATGCGTTGGCGGCACAGGATTACTCGGGTTCCTTCGAGGTGATCGTTGCCGACAACGGCTCCACCGACGGGCTTGCCGAGTATCTCGCCGGCCATCCGAGAACCCACGAGTTGGCGCTGCGTCGGGTGGATGCCTCGGATCGTCCTGGCGCCGCGCACGCTCGCAATGTCGGCGCTCGTAGTACCTCTGCACAGTTTCTGGCTTTCTGCGACGGCGACGATCGCGTGCATTCGAACTGGCTGTCGGAGTTGATCAGGGTGGCGGCCGATCATGACGCGGTAACCGGCACCGCCGAGATCGAGTCCATCAACAGCGAATTGGTGCAGTCCTGGCGGCAGATGCCGGATCGTCACGAGGGTTATTCGTTGTACCGTTTCCTGCCGGTTGGCCTCAGTGGAAGCTTCGGGATCTGGCGAGAAGCCTTCGAAGAGGTCGGCGGCTGGGATGAGACCTTCACCAGAGGCGGCGAAGACAGCGACATGTGTCTGCGGATCCAGTTGGCGGGCATGTCCTTCGGTCATTCCCCCGACGCGCAGATTGCCTATCGGCAGCGCGACACGTTGGCCGGGATCTGGCAGCAATCGGTGATGTGTGGTGAGGGCGATGTTCGGTTGTACGCCGAGTACCGCGGTTACGGGATGCCCAGGCGCAGTCAGCTCGCGCTGGCAGACACCGTTGCCTATCTGATCCTGCGTAACCCGCTACTGCCACAGTTCATCTCGCGGGTACCCACCGGCCGTTGGCTCTTCCATGCCGGGAATCTGTGGGGGCGGATTGTCGGAAGTGTGCGCCACCGCGTGTACTACCTCTGAACTACTTGCGGGACGCTTTGCGGTAACCGATGACGGCAGGACGCAGAAACACCGCGAGGATGCCGACAGACCACGCACAGGTCAGGAACATCGGGCGGGCGATCTCGCCGTTCAGCGCGAGGCCACGGATGGCATCGACTGCGCAGCTGAGTGGTTGGTACTCGACGACGGGCTGGAGCCACGTCGGGTAGGCGTCCACCGGAACGAATCCCGAGTTGAAGAACATCAGCAGATTGGTCGTGATCGCGATCCATTCGGTGATGGTCGACTTGTTCGTCAGCAGCGTAATCGCGGTGACCATGATCGAGAACGAGATACCGAAGAGCACCGCGACGCCCAGCATTCCGAGCAGACCGGGTATCCCGGTCTCGATTCGGAAGCCGATGAACGTTCCGACGACGAAGATCAGCACCGTAGTGACGAGGATCCGCACGACCTCGGCGCACAGACGCCCGAGCAGTGCCGACGACCGATGTACCGGCATCGTCCAGAACTTGTGGAGCATTCCGCCCGCCAGCTCCCGGCGCAGGCCGATTCCGCTGACGGAGGCGCCGGCCATGGCTCCCACCAACGCAACCATCGGGACCATTCCGTACGAGCTGCTCACCCCGGTTCGTTCGGAGATCGATTCGCCCAGTACGAGTCGGAACATCAACACCATGAGCGCGGGATACAACAGCGACTGTGCCAAGGTGACCGGATCGCGTGACCACTTGATCAGGATTCGCTTGCACTGTTGTCCGCTCTGGACCGACAACGCTCGCAGTGAGGTCTCGTGATGTGCTTGATCGCGCGGGCGAAAACCGAAGGGCGTCGCCGCGGTGTTCGACGGCGGTGCCGGTGGGGTGGATGCTTCCGTCGCTGTGGAATCGGTCATGATCGACGTGCCCCTGCCCATAGTGCCAACGGAACGAATACGGCAGCCAACCCCGCTGCCCACAGCAACGCGGGCGCCAGAGTCGGCCAGGTGAGTGTTCCGGTTGCCATGTCACGCATGGCAGCAGAGAAGTGCGAGATCGGCTGGTTGCGAGCGAATGGTCGGGCCCATTCGGGAAAACCGGATTCGGGGACAAACCCGGTGGACAGCATGCCGAGGATCATCTGTGGCAGAACCAACGCCTGCCCGGATGCCTCCGGACTTTTCGAGAGCAATCCGATGGCGTCGGCTCCGAGCGAGAGAACGAGGCTGAACACCAAGGCAAACGCGCAGAAGTACAGGATATTTGCGCTTGGACCGACAAATCGGAAGCCGAGTACGTAGCCGTAGACGATCGAGGCGAACAGCGAGACTGCCGAGCGCACCAGAGCGACGCTCATTCGTGCCGCCAGGGGGGTAAGAGGTCCGACCGGCATGGTCTGCAGTCGCTTACTCATACCTCGAACTGAGTCCATCGCCGAGCGTTGTGCCGCTGAGAGCGCGGTGAACGTCATTGCCTGCAGAACAATGATCGGCATGAGGAACTGGGCGTAGTCGAGACCGCGGTCCTCCATCACGATCCGCAGGGGCAGGTAGAAACCCAGTGCGAACACCAAAGGCGCGACGACAGCCGAGACGAATTCGCCTTCCGCCACCATCGATCGCAGTGATCGCTCGGTCAGGGTGAGCCATTGGGGGAGAAACGCCGGCCGGATGGGGGTGCGGGCGACGAATTCGGTTTCGGGAACTCGCAGTTCGGATCGGTCAACCACGGCTGCTGTTTTCGTGATCGGTGAGCGTCATGAACACATCGTCGAGTGACGGCTTTCGCAATCCGATGTCGGCGAGTCGTATACCGGCGTGGCGAGTGCGAGCGATGACTTCGGCCATGAGGTCGACTCCGGACTCGGCAGGAATGGACAGCGTGCCGGCAGCCGTCGACGGATCGAACTCGTAAGACGGGGGAAGTAGATCTCCCAGCAGTTCGATGATGGCGGGTATCGCGCCCGGATCGACCGGCACGATTTCGCAATAGCGATCACCGATCTCGGCTTTGAGGCTGTCCGAGGTGCCTTCGGCGATGACGCGTCCCTTGTCGATCACGATGATGTTGTCGCTGAGAACGTCGGCTTCTTCGAGATATTGGGTGGTGAGGAGAGTGGTGATCCCAAGATCTTTGAGTGAGCCGATGAGCGACCACAGACCTTGTCGGCTGCGCGGATCGAGGCCTGTGGTGGGCTCGTCGAGAAAGACCACCAAGGGTTCTACGACAAGTCCGCAGGCGATGTCGAGTCGTCGGCGCATGCCACCCGAGTAGCCGTCGACCGTGCGCACGCCGGCTTCGGTCAGTTCGAATCGCTCGAGTAGATCGTCCGCACGTAGCTTTGCGGTGCGGCGACCGAGCCCCATCATCCTGCCGAAGAACATCAGGTTCTCGCGGCCGGTGAGAGTGGGGTCGATGGCTGCGTATTGGCCGGTCATCATGATCAGCCCCCGCACCTGAGCGGCATCTGCCACGACGTCGAAGCCGGCGACAGTGGCACGTCCGGAATCCGGGGTGAGCAGTGTGGACAGGACGTCGACGGTTGTGGTCTTGCCTGCGCCGTTGGGGCCCAATATCCCGAGGATGCTGCCTCGTTCGACTTCGAAGGAGATTCCACGGAGTGCTTCGACGTCGCCGAATGACTTGGTGATGCCCTCGACGACGACGGCTTTGGGCTCTTCGGGCATTTGCTCTCCATGCGCTGTCGGTGGATCGAACCGACCTAGCACTTTGTCGATATCGGGTAAGTCCGGTGGCGTGCCGGCTCGCCGTGAACGAGCGTACAGACCAGGTTTCGCGCGGGATCCATCGAGTTGAGAGGATGTCACCTGATCTGTGCCGATCGCCACCGGGTCGATTCGCGAACGAAGCTATAGGTTAGCCTAAGCTTTTCTGCTTGCGTGTACAGCGTGGTTCGTGGATGTGTGAATTGGGGATGACGAGCGATGTCGGTAGTTGTTGGTGGCGCTCGGGATTTCTCGAATCTGCCGGCCGGGGCGTTCGAGCTGTCCGCAGCGCAGAAGAGTATCTGGTTCGCACAACATGCGGCCGGCTCCGTTCCGATCACGATTGCTCAGTACGTCGCGATCGACGGGGATCTCGACGCCGATCTGCTCACCGAGGCAGCCAGACACACCGCCCGTGAACTCGGAACGGCGATGATTCGTTTTGTCGCGGCTGAGCCGGTGCCGTATCAAGTCGTCGACGACACTCAGCGTGACGAACTGATCAGACTCGACTTGCGTTCCGAATTCGATCCCGAGGCCGCCGCTCAGGAGTGGATGCAGGACGAGTGCAGCACGCCCATCGACATCGTTCGGGATCGATCGATCGAGGTGGCGCTGATTCGTGTCGCCGATCGCAGGCACTTCCTGTACGCCCGCATCCATCACATCGCGCTCGACGGTTTCGGCGCGAAGACACTTGTCGACAGAGTTGCCGAGCGCTACACAGCGGCGGTGGCCGGTCGTGAACCCAGGCCGAGCAAGGCGGTGCCGTTGCCGGAAATCGTCTCCGATGAACAGAAGTACCGACTGTCGAGCAGATTCCAGCTGGACGCGAAGCACTGGGCGGAGCGGCTACGCGACCTACCCGATCCGATCAGTCTGGCCGATCGAACCGGGACGCTCGACACCCACTCGAAGGTGGTCAGCGGAGCATTGCCCGCGGAGACGGCCACCGCGATCGACAGCGCAGCAGTGCGTCTGAGAGCGACGTTTTCATCGATAGCCGTCGCATCCACAGCGCTCTATTTCGCAAAGATGACCGGCAGCTCCGATGTAGTACTGAGCTTGCCGGTCTCGTCGCGAGTGAATGCTCTGTTGCGCAACTCGGGTGGGATGGTCTCCAACGTCGTTCCGATCCGATTGTCGGTCACCGCAACAACAACGGTTGCCGATCTGGTGGCGGATGCGTCGTTGGAGCTGACAGGCGCACTCCGTCATCAGCGGTATCGATTCGAAGATATGAGGCGGGACGCAGCCGATCGCGGGGAGATTCAATCCTCCGGCCGGCGTGGGCTTTTCGGACCGGCCGTCAACATCATGATGTTCGGCAACGAACTCACTTTCGGATCGATGACCGGACGATTGCACATTCTGTCGACCGGGCCGGTCGAGGACCTGTCGATCAACGTTTATCCCAGCGTCGCTGACCAGGAATCGCGCGTGGACTTCGAGGCCAACCCATCGTTGTACAGCCGCGCTGAGCTCGCGAATCACCACAGTCGCTTCCTGCAGTTACTGGATCGATTTGTCAACGCGCCCAGTGATCGGCGCGTCGCCGAGATTTCGCTTGTCGGAGAAGACGATCGGCGTGACCTGGTACCTGCGTACGGTCGACCCGCCCCGGAACCCACTCTGATGCAGAACGTCCTCACGGGCGCCGTCAGCCGTCATCCGGACAGCCCCGCGATAGTTCACGGGGACGAGGTTCTGACCTACCGCGAAGTCGGCGCCCGCGCGAACAAGCTCACCCGGATGTTGCTGGCCCGCGGTGCCGGACCGGGAAGTTTTGTGCCAGTGGTGCTGCCGAGGGGGCCGCGACTGGTTGTCGCAGAACTGGCAGTGCTCCAGTCCGGAAGCGCATTCGTCCCCATCGATCCGGACCTTCCGACGGCCAGGATCGAAGCGACGATCGCCGATTGTGGCGCTGCCGTGGTGATCGCGGCCGGTCGGAACTGGCCGTATCACCCGATCACTGTGGATTTCGACGACGAGCTCGCGCGATCCGAATTCGCTTCCACCTCTGCGGCTCCGATCACCGACGCTGAGCGTCCTCGCATTCGGATCAGCGATGTGGCATACCTGATCTACACCTCCGGTTCGACCGGAAAGCCCAAAGGTGTGGCGATCACCCATTCCGGGATCGCGTCGTTCGCGGCCGAGCAACAGCATCGCTACGGTGTGAAACCGCACTCTCGCACATTGCAATTCGCGTCTCCCGGATTCGACGCATCCATCCTCGAGCTGATTCTCGCATTTGGAGCCGGGGCGGCAATGGTGATTGCACCCCCGTATCTCTACGGCGGTGAACAGCTCACCGATTTCCTGCGTGCCGAGCGAATCACGCACGCGTTCTTGACGCCTTCCGCGCTGGCCTCGGTGGAGCCCGAACAACTCCCGGACCTTGCTGTGGTCATTGTCGGTGGTGAAGCGTGTCCGCCGGAACTGGCAGCAAAATGGGCGCGCGGGCGCGCGATGTTCAACGCGTACGGACCGACCGAGTCGACAATCATGGCGACGGTTGCCGGACCGTTGGATCCTGGTGCACCCGTTGATATCGGTTATCCGATCACCGGTACGTCGGTGGTGGTGCTCGACAAGTTCCTGCAGCCGGTTCCTCGGGGCGTCACCGGCGAGCTGTATGTCAGTGGCAGGGGACTCGCCCGTGGTTACCATCGGAGACTATCCCTGACTGCCGCAACTTTTGTGGCAAACCCACTGGCGGCCAACGGTTCCCGGATCTATCGGACCGGAGACCTGGTGCAGTGGACACCCGAGGGTACGTTGCGTTATCTCGGGCGCGCCGACTTCCAGGTGAAAATCCGTGGTTTTCGCATCGAGTTGGGTGAGATCGACGCGGCGCTTACCAGTCACCGCGACGTGGAGTCGGCAATCACGATCACCTACGAAGGTGGGCCGTCCGGTGATTCCGCGTCGCTGGTCTCGTATCTGCTTCCCGTCTCCGGTCGGGCGATCGACACTGCCGGTGTCCTCGCACACGTGCAACCGCTCCTGGCGTCGCACATGATTCCCTCTGCGCTGATGGTGATCGATCGGATACCGCTCACCTCCGCCGGCAAGCTCGATCGGACGGCTCTGCCGGCACCGGTGTGGAACCGGGCCCCGTATGTCGAACCCGCACCTGGTTTGGAATCACTGGTTGCTGCAACCTATTCCGGGTCAACCGGAGCAGACACCGTCGGAGCGCACGACGAATTTTTTGCGTTGGGTGGAAACTCACTGACAGCTACTCGGGTGGCGAGTGTGCTCGGGCGAGCGCTCGGCACCACAGTGGCTGTGCGATCGATTTTCGAAGCGCCGTCGGTGCGTGCGCTTGCCGACAAGCTCGCCGGTCTCACGCCGGAGGCCGGCCGACCCGCATTACGGCCCATGCCTCGAACCAGCCCGATCGGTGTTTCGCCCGCACAACACCGCATGTGGTTTCTCAATCAATTCGACACCGGCTCAGCTGCATACAACATTCCGGTGGCAGTTCGACTGTCGGGTGAACTCGATCATGTGGCTCTTGCCGGTGCATTCGGCGACGTGGTCGATCGACACGAGGTGCTGCGCACGAGCTATCCGGATTCACCGGACGGACCGATTCAGCGCATCGCTCCGATCAGCGACCAGGCGACGGGGCTACCGTTGCGGGAGGTCTCACGGGAAGATCTGGCCGGCGAACTCGAACGCTTCGCGCGTCGAGGGTTTGACGTTTCTTCCGAGATTCCCTTTCGCGCCGCCTTGTTCAAGGTTGGGCCGAGCGAACATGTACTGATCCTCGTCATCCACCACATCAGTGCCGACGGGTCCTCGACGGCGCCCCTGGCTCGCGATATCGCTCAGGCGTACCTGGCTCGGCTCGAGAACCGAGATCCAGGCTTCGAGCCCTTGCCGGTTCAGTACGCGGATTACACTCTCTGGCATCGAGAATTGATGGGCAGCGAACTCGATCCGCATTCGTTGTCGCGGACGCAGACCGAGTACTGGTCACGGCAACTGGGCGGCCTTCCGGTTCGGTTGGATCTGCCAAGCGACCGTGCTCGCCCAGCGCTTGTGTCGACCAGCGGGCAGGCGTTCTCCGGCTCGATCGACGCCGATCTGTTCGCACGGGTCTCGGCGCTGGCAGTACGCTCCGGTGCAACGGCTTTCATGGTCATGCACGCGGCGTTGGCCGTGCTGCTTGCCAGACTCAGTGCCACGTCCGACATCTCGGTGGGCACTCCCGTTGCAGGACGCGGCGATCCGGCTCTCGACGATCTTGTCGGCATGTTCGTCGGCACGGTGGTCTTACGTACCAAGGTGCATGCGCACGAGACGTTCTCGGCACTCCTCGACCAGGTTCGAGACGTAGACCTCGGGGCGTTCGCGAATGCCGACATACCGTTCGAGCGTTTGGTGGAACTACTCAACCCGGAGCGTTCGGCCGCACATCATCCACTTTTCCAAGTTGGATTCTCCTATCAGAATCTCAATTCCGGATCGTTGGTGCTCGACGGTCTCGACGCCGAGATCATCGATCTGCCGCTGGGCATTTCGAAGTTCGACCTGCACTTGACGTTGTCCGAGAAGACCAGCCCGACTGCGCCGACCGAGGTGCACATGCAGTGGGACTATGCCGACGCACTCTTCGACGAAGAAACTGTCGCCCGGTTCGCTCACAAGTTTGTGCACATCCTGGAATCCGTAGTCGCGCAGTCGGATCGGGTGATCGGCGATATCGATCTGACCACCGATCGATCGACGACCGTGATCGGTGCGCTCAACAACACGCGCCATGCTCTGCCGCCCACGACCCTTGCCGACCTGCTGTCCACTCAGGCAGGCACCACCCCCGAGGCGATTGCTCTTGTCACGGACACGATGTCGATGTCCTACGGCGAGTTCGCTTGCCAGGTCGAAAACCTGGCCAGGACGCTGATCTCGAAGGGGATCGGAACCGAGGATCGTGTTGCCGTCGCCATCGAGCGTTCGCCGGCCATGATGGTGGCACTCTGCGCGGTACTGCAATCGGGTGCCGCGTACGTACCCGTCGACCCGAGTGCTCCCACCGAACGGATTGCGCGGATTCTGTCCTCCGCGTCGCCCGTCTTGATGCTGACCGTAGAAGCGGTCCGTACCCAGTGTGAGGCTGCGGCCCGAGTCAGCCCGGTCGACGTCTTGGTGGTGGATAGCCAAGGCGTGCCCGCCGAGAGGTCTGGTCCGATCACGGACCGAGTCAGGATTCGCCCCCTGCGACCGGACAACACGGCGTACGTGATCTACACGTCGGGATCGACGGGAATGCCGAAGGGCGTCGCGGTTTCGCATTCGGCGGTAGTGAATCAACTGCTCTGGAAGCAGGATCGGTACCCGCTCGGCGGCACAGACACCGTGCTTCAGAAGACGCCGATCACGTTCGACCTGTCGGTGTGGGAACTGTTCTGGCCGTTGATCAGCGGCGCGCGGTTGGCGCTCGCCCGGCCGGACGGACATCGTGATCCGGAGTATGTCGCCACGGCGATGCGTGACTTCGAGGTCACGACAGCACATTTTGTTCCCTCGCTCCTCGACGCGTTTCTCGAATCCGGTGGCGGAGTGGATCAGCCGTCGCTGCGCCGTGTTCTGTGCATCGGTGAAGCGTTGCGTCCGCACACTGTTGTAGAACTTCGACGCAATCTCGACGTCGAGATTCACAACCTCTACGGACCGACCGAGGCAGCGGTGAGCGTCACTGCGTTCGACTGCGACGACGTGCAGGACGTCACCGTCCCGATCGGCACACCGGTGTGGAATACACAGCTGCTGGTGCTGGATTCGCGTCTGAAGCAGGTCCCGCTCGGCGTTCCCGGCGAGTTGTATCTCGGCGGTGCACAGTTGGCGTCGTGGTACGAGGGGCGGGCGGATCTGACCGCCGAACGATTTGTGGCGGGACCGTGGTCCGGAGAAGGACGACGGATGTACCGCACCGGTGACCTGGTTCGCCATCGTAAGAACGGCGTGCTGGAGTACCTGGGCCGTAATGATTCCCAGATCAAACTGCGGGGCCAGCGCATCGAACTGGGGGAGATCGAAGCGGCGCTCGGCCGAGATCGGCGTGTGCGTGCGTGCGCGGTCATCGTCCACGAGTGGCGGTCGGCTCCGGAATCGGCGTCCTTGGTGGCGTACATAGTTCCCGCAGAGGTCGCCACCTTCGACGGATCAGCCGTTCTTGCTGATCTCAAGGGCGTGCTGCCCGGCTACATGGTGCCCACTGTTCTCGAGGTTCTCGACTCGATCCCACTGAATGCGAACGGCAAAATCGATCGGCGGACTTTGCCGGAACCGACTCCGGTGCTTCGTGAATACCGCTCGCCGCAAGGGCACATCGAACAGCAGGTTGCCGACATCATCGAGGAGATCCTCGGGATCGAGAACGTCGGACGAGCCGACAATTTCTTCGAGATCGGTGGAAACTCACTGGTCGCAACGAGGGTGACACACAAGCTGACGGGAGTGTTCTCCCGGGAGGTTCCGATCCGGGCGCTTTTCGAGGCTCCGACCGTTGCCGAGTTGGCCCATTGGATCGAGAGTGCGCCCCGCAGCTCGGCCGCCTTCGGTGTGCCGCCGCTGCCGCCACCGCCGCGTCCGGACATTGTGCCGCTGTCCGTAGCGCAGGAACGTATGTGGTTTCTCGGCCGGCTCGATCCGCAGTCGCCGGTGTACAACCTTCCGGTTGCCCTCGGTCTGGACGGCGATCTCGACCCGTCGGCCTTGGCGACGGCGATGTCGGACATCGTCGATCGTCACGAGGTGCTGCGGACCTACTACCCGGAGTTCGATGGTGTTGCCCGCCAGCATGTTCTCGACGCACCGTCGTGGATTTTGCAGCCGGCAGTCGACGTCGAACCGGAGAACGTGGGCGAGCTGATCGCGAAACTCGCCGGTCGGGGCTTCGATCTGACCCGCGAGGTACCGCTCCGTGGGGTTCTGCTCCGGATCGGTGACCATGCGCACGTTCTGGTGCTTATGGTGCATCATATTGCGGCGGACGGTCTGTCGATGGGCCCCTTGATCCGTGATCTGATGGTCGCGTACTCGGCACGGGCCAACGGCAACGCGCCGGCGTGGTCGCCACTTCCGTTGCAGTATGCAGATTTTGCACTATGGCAGCGGAGTCTTGTATCCGATACCGCGACCGCTACCGGGCGCTTCGACGGGCAACTCGAATACTGGCAGTCGGCGTTGGCCGACCTACCAGCGGTGCTCGATCTGCCAATAGATCGGCCCCGCGGTCAGGTGCGCTCTGCCGAGGGCGACACAGTGCGGTTCCAGGTGAGCGGCGACGTGCACCAACTGTTGCGAGGGTTCGCTCGTTCGCGCCGCACAACTCTGTTTGCCGTAGTCCACTCTGTCGTCGCGGTTCTGTTGGCACGGTTGTCCGGTCAGGGCGACGTCGCGGTCGGTACGCCCGTTGCCGGACGTACCCATGAGTCGGTGGACAACCTCGTCGGAATGTTTGTCGGCACAGTGGTTCTGCGTACTGCCGTCGATCCGGACCTCTCGTTCGACGACCTCGTGGCGCAGGTGAGTCGCTCGGACATCGAGGCGATGAGTAACAGCGATGTTCCGTTCGAACAGGTTGTGGCCGCACTCGATCCACCGCGCTCGGGTTCATTTCACCCGCTTTTCCAGGTGATGCTGGCTTTTCAGGATGCGGTTCCCACAGAGATCGAATTGGCCGGGGTGAGAGCGCGTCCCATCCCGATCGATCTACCGGTGTCGCGTTTCGATCTACATCTGACTGTTGCGACGGATCCGGATCCGGAGCAGGCGCTCGACGTCCTGCTGACCTACGCCGTTGATATTTTCGACCGGGCGACGGCAGTGTCCATTGCGCAGCGATTCGCCGGGTTGCTTGCGACGTTGGTCGGCGATCCCGCCGCCGGGATCGGCTCGGCGGATATTCTCGGGCGCACCGAGCGAGAGTTGATCCTCGACAATTGGGGCAGTGGGCCGAAAACTGTTGTCGGAGTGCCCTGCACGTACTCCGAGTTGCTCGCAAAGCGAACTGCACCGAGCAGCGACGCCGTGGCGTTGAGATCGGCGGATCAGGTACTGACCGAAGACGAATTCCGATCTCGGGTGAACAGCTTGGCCAGGCTGCTGATCGATCGCGGAATTGGTCCGGAAAAGATAGTGGCACTGGAACTTCCGCGCGGAATCGACCTTGTCGTGTCGGTGCACGCCGTGCTGGCCGCTGGTGGAGCCTATCTACCGGTGGATCCCGGCCTGCCTCGCCCGAGGATCGACGCGATGATGTCAGCTGCCGGTGCGACGCTGACGATCACCGAGGCGGTACTGGCTGAATTCGACACTGCGCATTACTCGTCCGATCCGATCGAGGATTGCGACCGCATGCGCCCGCTGCTCGGTGGACATCCGGCATACGTGATCTTCACGTCTGGTTCCACCGGTGAGCCGAAGGGCGTTGTGGTGTCGCATGAGAGTCTGGTCAACCGTCTGACATGGATGAGAGATGATTACTCCCTCGACCGAGAAGACGTGTTCCTGCTCAAGACACCGGTGACGTTCGACGTCTCGGTGTGGGAGCTGTTACTGCCTGCGGTGATCGGGGCAACGCTGGTGATCGCCTCGCCGGACGGCCACCGCGATCCGCGATATCTGGGGGAGTTGATCGACCGGTCACAGGTGACGGTGGTTCACTTCGTTCCTTCCATGCTGGATGCATTTGTCGGCTCTCATGTCGAGTGCGCACCCATGTTCCGGAGCCTGCGCATCGTATTCACCAGTGGCGAGGCACTGTCACTGACGAGTGCTGCCGCGCTTCACCGTTTGGCGCAGGTCGAGATGCACAACCTCTACGGCCCCACCGAGGCCGCTGTGGACGTCACCGCAGTCGAGGTGCCTCGCTCGGTGGCTCTGGACGGGCGGGAGATCTCGATAGGCTCCCCGGTAAGCGGCACCGCTGTTTACGTCCTGGATTCGCGATTGAATCCCGTCCCTGTCGGCGTGCGTGGAGAGTTGTATCTGGCGGGCGTTCAGTTGGCGCGGGGCTATGTCGGGCGGAGCGATCTGTCGGCCGGTCGCTTCCTCGCGAACCCGTTCGCCCCGGGCACACGGATGTACCGAACAGGCGACGTGGTCGCGTGGCGTGCTGACGGGACACTCGAATATCTGGGGCGCAGTGACTTCCAGGTGAAGCTGCGAGGTCAGCGACTGGAGCTGGGGGACATCGAGGCAGCCTTCGTCGGACTGCCGGGTGTTGCCGGTGCGGTGGCAAGGGTGTACGAAAATCCGGCGACCGGTGCCGAAATCGCTGCCTACGTGATGCTTACGGGTGACATCGTTCCCGACACGGCACAGCTCCTGGCGGATGTGCGGCAGACTTTGCCTGCGTACATGGTGCCCAGCTCGGTCACAGTGCTGAGCGAACTCCCACTCGGTTCTACCGGCAAGCTCGATCGCCGAGCCCTGCCGACGCCGGAACGGCCGATCGACCGAGTGGTTCTCGCACCGCGAAACGCGGCCGAAGCCGAGATCGCCGAGGTGTTCCGCGCGGTGCTGGGCCACGACGAGGTGAGCGTCGACCGGGACTTCTTCGATCTCGGCGGAAATTCGCTGGTGGCCAATCGCATAATCGGTGAGGTCAACGCACGGGTGGGCGCTGACCTCCGATTGCGCGATATTTTCGACAATCCGACAGTGGCCGGGCTGGCAGATGCACTCGCGCAGTTGCCTCGCCGCATCGAGGAGTCCGCGCGTCTGGGGGAGCTGGCTCGGCCGGAGCGGTTGCCGCTCTCGCCGGCTCAGCAGAGAATGTGGGTTCTGAACCGACTCGATCCCTCGTCGGCGGCCTACAACATCGCCGGGGCAGTAACGGTGAACAACGACGTGAATGCCGCGGCACTTGTTGCGGCGGTGGGCGATCTGGTGATCCGGCACGAGGTTTTGCGCACGGTGTATGTCGAGAGCGGCGACGGCGTCGCACAGGTCGTCCAGGAAGCGGCTGCACCAGGTACCGACAGTGCGGCAGTCACTTTCGAGGACCTGAGCGATACCGATTCCGAACAGCGCACCGCGCGGATGCGTGAGTTGATCTCGGGCAGCTTCGATATCACTGCTCGTGGGCCATTGCGGGTGCACTGCCTGCGGGTCGGTGCAGACCGCCACACGCTGGTTCTGGTGCTGCACCATATTGCCGGAGACGGCGCATCGATACCGATCCTGTTGCGGGAACTGGTGCAGGCGTACGTTGCTCGAGTTTCGGGCGGCAGCCCGCAGTGGGCTCCGCTGGTGCATCAGTATGCCGATTACGTGTTGTGGAATCGTGCGGCGATCGGTGACCCACGCGATCCGCAGTCGGTTGCGGGGCAGCAACTTGCATATTGGCGAGAAGAACTTGCCGACGCTCCAGCCCTGCTCGAACTTCCGTTGGACAGGCCACGAACCGATCAGCCCACTCAGCGCGGAGCGCGGGTCAGTTGCCCTCTGACGCCGGCTGTCCGCGAAGGCTTGGCAGATCTCGCCCGAGCACAGCAGGTTTCGATGTTCATGGTCGTGCACGCCGGTGTGGTGGCCTTGCTGTCCCAACTGGGCGGGGGGTCGGACATCGTTGTGGGGACACCTGTTTCGGGCCGAAACGACCCGCGTTTGGCCGATACGATCGGCATGTTCGTGGGAACGGTGGCGTTGCGTACGGCAGTTGATCCCGTTGCCTCGTTCGGCGAGCTTCTTGCCGTGGTGCGCGCACAAGATCTCGCGGCGCTGGCAAACGCAGACGTCGCGTTCGAGCACGTCGTGGAGGCCGTCGGAGTGTTGCCGACACGAAGCCACCACCCGGTGTTCCAGAGCACGGTCACGGTCGCCGAATCGGCTGCAGACCTGGTGCAGATTGCGGCCGGCGATCTCGGCGGCGTCGAGGTGGAACCAATCGACACCGGTTCGGTGCGCTTCGACCTCGAGTGGAGCGCAACGTCAACGCTGGGTGTTTCTGGTGAACCTTCCGGGCTGGATCTGGAATTGGCCTATGCCACAGACCTGTTCGACGAGTCGACGGCTCAGAGCCTGGTAGATCGGCTCGCCCGCGTGTTGAACGTGGTTGCGGCCGATGCAACGATTGCCGTGCGTTCGATCGATCTGCGACTTGCCACGGATCAATTTCCGGAGGCCGTGCCGTTCGATGGAACGCGGCTGACGTTGGCCGAGATCCTGGAGGGTGGTGTTTCGCTCGGCACGACGGCACTGATCGATCCTGACCGTGGCGGACAGTTGTCCTACGTCGAGCTGGACCGAGCGTCGAATATTCTGGCGCGCACATTGATTCGACGCGGTTTCGGTCCGGAATCCGTTGTCGCGATTTGTGTACCCCGCTCGTTCGACTACGTGATTGCGGTGTGGGCAGTAGCAAAGTCCGGGGCCGCGTTCCTTCCCGTCGATCCGAATTACCCGGCCGATCGCATCGTGCACATGCTCGAGGATTCAGGTACGACGCTAGTTATAGGGTCTGACGTGGAACGGGTTTTGCCGGCGAATCTTTCTGCTCGGATCGAGGTGTTGGACCTCGGTGATCTGCGGAGCCGGAGTGAGCCGGATGGTGCCCCGATCGTGGACAGCGACCGACGCTCCCCGATCCGTTTGTCCAACGTCGCATATCTGATCTACACGTCAGGCTCGACCGGCACGCCGAAAGCAGTAGCGGTCACTCACGGCGGCCTGTCCGCATTTGTGGAGGCGCAGAAGCACTACGGAGTCGATGCCCGTTCACGCACTATGCAATTCGCGTCGACGAGCTTCGATGCCTCGGTACTCGAGTTGCTCTTGGCGTTCGGTGTGGGTGCGGCGATGGTTGTCGTCCCCGACGACGTGTACGGCGGCACAGAGCTGACGCAGCTCCTTCGCGAACAGCACGTCACTCACGCTTTTGTAACCCCGTCTGCGTTGGAGTCGATGGATGCGCAACACCTACCGGAACTGTCGGTGGTCATCGTCGGCGGTGACCAATGCTCCGAGGCTCTGGTTCGGACGTGGGGCGCCGGGCGACGGATGTACAACGCGTACGGACCTACCGAATCCACGGTGATGGCAACACAATGCGGTCCGATGGATCCGTCAGTGGCGGTGTCGATCGGCGCTCCCGTAGTGGGTACAACGGCCGTGGTGCGTGGGGACGGGCTTGTGCCGGTTCCACCGGGTATCGAGGGTGAGCTGTATCTGTCCGGCGCTGCGTTGGCCAGGGGTTATCACGGAAAACCAGGCCTGACGGCGTCCCGCTTCGTCGCGGACCCGGACGGCGCTCCGGGTTCTCGCACCTATCGAACGGGCGACCGGGTACGTGTGACGGGTTCGAACGCCGCTACTCGAGAGCTCCGGTATTGCGGGCGCGGCGACGATCAGGTGAAGATCCGGGGTTACCGGATCGAATTGGGTGAGGTGGAGTCGGCCGTAGCGACTTATCCGAATGTCGCTGCTGCGGTGGCGATCGCCTACCGTGGTCCGCAAGCATCCGAACCGGTGCTGGTGGCGTATGTGCTCGCTCACCGAGGTGTCGAGATTGAACGTGCAGGATTGCGCGCACACCTCGCGGCACATCTGCCGACGTACATGCGTCCGGCATCGATTACGTTCATCGATTCGCTGCCTGTGACGCCGGCCGGAAAACTGGATCGAAAAGCCCTGCCTGAACCTGTTTTCGAGCAACGTGTGTACGTGGCGCCGCGAACCGATGACGAAATGGCACTGGCCGGCATCTTCGAAACAGTGACCGGCTCGGCAACCGTGGGTATTCACGACGGATTCTTCGAGATCGGCGGCAATTCCTTGCTTGCCACTCGATTGGTAGCCCGTGCAAACGAGGCATTCGACGCAGGGTTGAGTGTGCGTGATCTTTTCGACGCACCCACAGTGGCGGAGTTGGCACCACGAATCACTCGAGGTGCTTCGACGCGTCCACCGCTGCGCGCGCTTGCACGTCCCGAACGCGTCCCGTTGTCGCTTGCGCAGCAGAGGATGTGGTTCCTCAATCGTTTCGATCCGACGTCGGCTACGGAGAACATTCCGATTGTGCTGCGTGTGACGGGTGACCTTGACGTGGTAGCGCTCGGGTCGGCGATCACGGACGTCGTAACACGGCACGAGGTGCTGCGGACGGTGTACCCGGATGCAGTGGCCGGTCCGTATCAGGACGTGCTGCCGCCGTCATCGCTCGACGCGGAGTTGCAAGCCGAGTGGACTCCGGAAACTTCTCTGCACGAGCGTATTCTGACGTCGGCGAGAACACCCTTCGACGTCACCGCGAGGGTTCCGATCCATGTCGACCTGCTCCGGGTGGGTGGCCGAGATGCGGATGCGGTTCCCGTCCATGTACTGGTGCTGGTGGTTCACCACATCAGTGCCGACGGCTATTCGATGGCGCAGCTGGCGGCAGACACGATGACTGCGTACGCGGCTCGCATCAGCGGATTCGCACCTACGTGGGCGCCACTCGCGATCCAGTACGCCGACTTCGCGATCTGGCAGCGAACGGTGCTCGGTGACGAGAAGGAATCGGGTTCGGTTGCTGCGCAACAACTCGGCTACTGGCGCGGGCAACTGAGCGGTGCCCCGGAAGTGCTCGATCTTCCCTGTGATCGTCCTCGGCCTGCACGGCAGTCGTTTGTGGGTGCCAGATATCAGTTCGAGGTGAACGCAGAACTGCACACTTCGCTGCGCGATCTTGCCGCTGCTCGAGGCGTTACGGTATTCATGCTCATGCACACCGCTTTGGCGGTGCTCCTCGGGCGACTTGCCGGCACCGATGACGTCACGATCGGAACTCCCGTCGCCGGCCGCGGCGAGCAGGCTCTTGATCCGGTGGTCGGTATGTTCGTCAATACCCTTGCGCTGCGGACGGTTTTGCCGCCGTCAACGAGTTTTTCCGATGCGGTCGACATGGTGCGAGAAGTGGATCTCGGTGCATTTGCCAACGCGGATATCCCCTTCGAACGGCTGGTGGAGGTACTGGAGCCGACAAGGACACAGGCTCATCATCCCCTGTTCCAGGTCGCACTCTCGTTCCAGAACCTTGGCGATATGACCTTTGCCTTGCCGGGACTGGAGGTGTCCGTCGTCGATCCGGATATCGAACTGGCGGAATTCGATCTCCATCTGACCCTGGTTCCCGGCGCAGACGGCGAATCGGGACCCATGGCGGCGCAAATTGTCTACGCCACCGACCTTTTCGATTCGGGTACCATCGCCGACTTTGCCGATCGCTACCTCCGGATCATCGATTCC
Organism: Rhodococcus sp. ACPA4; assembly: GCF_002300185.1. Taxonomy (NCBI): domain Bacteria; kingdom Bacillati; phylum Actinomycetota; class Actinomycetes; order Mycobacteriales; family Nocardiaceae; genus Rhodococcus; species Rhodococcus sp. ACPA4. The sequence continues at coordinate 3,216,807 of NZ_NSDY01000001.1, read as the reverse complement.
GCAATCGATTCTGTGGACCTCCCTTGTGGAGATATCCCGCTGCTGTCGAGTGCGGATCATCGCCGCATCGACGGGATTGCCAGTGGTGGAACCGGGTTGGTGCACGGAGCTGTGACACTTGCTTCCGAGTTTCACGCACAGGTCAGGATCAGCCCGGACGCACCCGCGATCACCTCTGGCGATGAGACGCTGAGTTACGCGCAGATGCAGCAGCGGGTGTGTGCGCTGGCGCGGTATCTCGTCGAGCTCGGGGTTGGGCCGGAAACTCAGGTGGCAGTTGCTGTTCGGCGTTCGATCGACCAGGTGATCGCGATGTACGCGGTGGTCGAGGCGGGCGGTGCCTTCGTGCCGGTGGAACTCACGCAGCCCACAGAGCGAATTGCGCTCGTGTTGGACACGGCTGCACCCAGCGTGGTGGTGACCGCAGGTGGTGCGGACGGAGTGGGCAGTGGAAGTTGGGTGGAGGTCGACCTTCATACACTCGATCTGAGCGGTCATTCCACAGGTGCGATGACCGATATCGAGCGCCGCGCGCCGCTGCGTGGTGATCACCCGGCATACGTGATTTTCACGTCAGGGTCGACGGGTGTACCCAAGGGCGTCGTGGTACCTCATGCCGCGGTGGTCAATCAGTTGCGCGGGATGCAGCAGGAATTCCCGATGGACGCGTCGAGTGCAGTGCTCGTCAAGACGTCGGCAGGCTTCGATCTGTCGATCTGGGAGTACTGGTGGGCGCTGCACGTGGGTGCCAGACTCGTGCTGGCACCGCAGGACTCGCAATTCGAACCCGAGGTGTTGCTGTCGGTCATCGAGAAGGAGTCGATCACCGACGTACATCTTGTTCCTTCGATGTTGCTGATGTTCACGGCAGCGGCCGACACCGGATTTCCCGAATGCGTGCGGAATGTGCTGTGCATCGGTGAGGAATTGCCGGTATCACTTGCAGCGAGGTTCGGCGCTATATCCACTGCGAGCCTGCATAATCTCTACGGTCCCACCGAGGTAGCGGTCAGCGCCACTCGGCATCGTGTGTCCGGCGCCGACACCCGCGCGATACCTATCGGCCTGCCCGAACCGGGTGTGTCTGCGTACGTTCTGGACTCTCGTCTGCACCACGTTCCGGACGGAGTAGCGGGCGAGCTCTACTTGTCGGGAATTCAGTTGGCACGTGGATACCTGGGTCGTTCGGCGCTCACTGCCGAGCGCTTCGTGGCGGATCCGTTCGGTGCCCCGGGCGGTCGGCTCTACCGCACAGGCGACCTTGTCAGTCGTCGCCGCGACGGCTCGCTGACTTATCTGGGCCGGATCGACCTGCAGCTCAAGCTCCGTGGATTCCGCATCGAGTTGGGAGAGATCGAGTCCGCCCTGGCCGGCTATCCCGGTGTGGGAGAAGCAGTGGTGAGCGTCTACTCGCCGAACGGTGCCGACGCGCGACTCGTCGCCTACGTGAGCGCACCGAGTTCGGATCTGTTCGATCTCGAGGAGCTGGACAAACACCTTCGGTCCCGGCTGCCGGGATACATGGTGCCTTCCGTCGTCGAGGTGCTCGAGCAGTTGCCGCACAATGCAAACGGCAAAATCGACCGCGGCCGTCTGCCCGAGCCTCGAATCCCGCAGCGGGAGTTTGTTGCGCCCACGAATGCAACGGAACGATTGGTTGCCGCCACGGTTGCCGACGTGCTCGAACTCGAGAGCGTCAGCATGAATGACAACTTCTTCCAGGTCGGCGGAAACTCTTTGCTGGCAACACGAGTGGTTGCACGGCTGCGAGAGTCCGGTTCGGCAGAGATCGCGGTCCGGTCTGTCTTCGACGCGCAGACCGTCGCCGAACTGGCGGTTCTCGTCGGCGCCGCGGCGAGCAGTGCCGACCGTGGACCCGATTTGGTGAGGCGTCCGGCGGGCGCGGTAGTACCCCTGGCGCCTGCGCAGGAGCGGATCTGGGCGGCAAATCGCGCCCAGCAGGGCAGTGATTGGAATGTGCCGATTGCGTTGCGTCTACGGGGCAAGATCGACCACACGGTGCTGGCTGCTGCCGCTACCGATCTCTTGACCCGCCACGAATCGCTCCGCACGATCTATCCGCCGACGCCGGACGGACCCGTTCAGGTTGTCGTGCCGGTGGCCGACGTCCCCCGGGATCTGCAACCGAAGCAGGTGTCGGAGGCGGAGTTGGCTGCGGTGCTGCACGGGTTCCTCTGGTCCGACTTCGACGTGACCACCGACCTTCCGTTCCGAATGCAAGTGCTGCAGTTGGGAACCGAGGAGTTTGTTCTCGCCATCGTTGTGCACCACATTTCCGCGGACGGGTATTCAATGGGGCCGCTGACGCGTGATGTTCTGATCGCGTATGCCTCACGTAGCGCCGGCCTCGAACCCTCGTGGCAGGAATTGCCGGTTCAATTCGGTGACTACTCGGTCTGGAAGCACAAGATTCTGGGTTCGGCGCTCGATCCGGACAGTGAACTGAATCGACAGGTTCGTCACTGGCAGAACGTTATCGGCCGGGAACCGCGTCCTATGCTTCGACTCGATCATCCGAGGCCGGCGGTGTGGCAGACGGCAGGCGAGACCGTCGAGTTCGACGTCGATTCGCAGTTGCATGCTGATTTGACGGCGTATGCGCACGACCGGGGCGTCAGTCTGTTCATGATTCTCCAAGCCGCGTTTGCCGTTCAACTGAGCGCCATCGCCGAGAATCCCGACGTTCGGGTAGCGACGGCAAACGCCGGTCGTGGCGATCGGCTTCTCGACGACATGGTGGGTAACTTCGCCGAAGACGTACTCATGCGGATACACGTCGACAAGGGGATCGCGTTCGATGATGTTGTCGAGCAGGTTCGTTCGTCGTTGCTCGACGGTTTGGCTCATCCCGACATCTCGGGCCCGCGGTTGATCGAGGCGCTGGGCTTGCCGGAGTCGGAGTCGATGAATGTGCTCTTCCCTGCGACGCTGATTCTTCAACGTGCCGAAGCCGGAATCGACATCGACGCCCATGGCCTGTCGGTTCGATCCGAGCCCTTCGGGAACTGTGTGGCGAAGCATGAATTGGAATACGCGATTACCGAACACTTCTCGGATAACGTGCCGAGTGGGCTGACCGGAGCGTTGGTCTATCCGGTGGCACTACTGCGTCGCAGTAGTGCCGAACAGATAGTGCGGGACTACATCCGGATAGTGGAGTCGGTACTCTCGGCCGAAGGTCGTACTGTCGAGGAATTGGGGAGACAACTCACATGAGTAGCCATGTGGGGAGAAATTCGGCAAGGTCGGCAGGCTCAGCAGAATCCATCTCGGTGGTGATTGCAGCCTTCCACGCGTTGCCTCTCCTCGACGAGCAGTTGCACGCACTGGCGGGTCAGGACTTCGACGGCCGTTTCGAAGTGGTGATCAGCGACAACGCGGGTGAGTCCGCGCTGCGTACGCATGTGGAGGAGCATCCGTTTCGCGATCAACTGGCACTTCGCTGGGTCGATTCCTCGTCGGTGCCGGGAACGTCGTCCGCGCGTAACGTCGGTACGCGGGCGAGCCGGTATCCGTTTGTGGCGTACTGCGATCAGGACGATCGCGTTCATCCGGGGTGGCTCACCGCTATGGCGTCGGCGTCGGCGTCCTTCGATCTTGTTGGTGGCCCGTTGGAAAAACACACCCTGAACGACCCGGTTGTGGCGCGTTGGCGTGCACTACCGGAACCCGACGAACTTCAAGTGCTCGGTCGTTTCCTACCGATCACCTTCGGCTGCAACCTCGGCATCTGGCGCGAGGTATTCGACGATATCGGGGGCTGGGACGAGAGCTATCCGGCAGCCGGAAGCGATGTCGAGTTCTGTTGGCGCGCACAGATAAAGGGCTACAACTTGGGTAACAGCCCCGAAGCGATTGTCGCCTACCGCTTTCGGACGGGTATGCGCGAGTCGTGGCGTCAGGTGGTGAGTTACGCCGAGGAAGAAGCCAGAGTGGCGCGGCAGTACGACGCTCCTGGCCGCGCCTGGTACTGGCCGCTCGTGCATGCCGGTGTCGTCGTGGCATTGCTGCCGGTGTGGCCTTGGGCATGGTCACGTAGTCGTCGGGGCGAATGGGTATGGACCACCGGTAATCTGGTGGGCCGGATCAAAGGCAGTATCAAGTACCGCATCGTCTATCTCTGACTTTCAGAGGTAGTAGACACGGTTTTCGATGCTGCCACGGATGCGTCCGTAGAGATTGGCGAGGTGGAAGAGCCACATTCCCGTGGTGTTTCTCCGGACCTTCCTCGGAATCAAGGGATTTCGGAAGACAATGTAGGCAATCGTGTCAGCCAGCGCAATGGGCGATCGGCGAGGCATTCCGTGGTCGCGGAAACTCGCGTAGAGCTTGGCATCGGCACGTCCGCCCGCCACGTTCTGTCGCCAGTGTTCGAGGTACGAGTCACGCAGGCGGTAAGCGGTCACGGCGTCGGTGGCCTGTCCGAGAGTGAAGCCCCGCAATTGAAGTCGAACGCAGAACTCGAAGTCTTCACCGGAACCGGTGTATTCCTCGTTCCATCCACCAAGTTCGTCGATGAGCGATCGGGGTGCGGCAAAACTGCAGCTCGGCGTGACCGGGAGGTATCCGTGGATGCTCGGTAATGTGCCGCCTGCCGGAAGTGGCCGCCAGGAGGCAACGTCGGCAGAGTTGATCGACGCCGTTTCGAGGGTGCCGCCCACTGCGTCGTAGCGCGTGCATGCTTCCACCATCGCGCTGAGCCACCCGGAGTGGACGCGGTCGTCGGCGTCCGCGAACGCGATCAGCTCGCCCTTGGACTGTGCCACACCGGCATTGCGGGCGTGCGCCGCGCCGGGCTTGTCGCTGCTGTCGATCAGCCGTAGCGCGAGCGTGGTCGCGTGGGGATAGTTCTCCAGGTGCCGCCGAAGACCGTCGGTAGAACCGTTGTCGCTGACGATCACCTCGAAGCGGCCCGCGTAATCTTGCGCGGCCAGTGCATCCAGCTGTTCGTCGATCAGTTCGGTGGCGTTGTACGCGGGTATGACAACCGACACCAAGTCCGGGAGTGGGCTGGGCATCTGACCTCCGAATAGTGGGGACCCGAGCAGGTAGAGCCCGAGCGCGCCTCCACTCTATTCGGTTGCCGCGAACTTCTGGGCCGTCAGAAAAGATGGGCTGTCAGAAAGATGGGCGTTCAGAGAAGCTCGTCCGCCTCGTCGCGTAGGGCGGCGCGCCTCTGGTGGCGTTTTACACCCAGGACGGCAGCCGTGAGTCCGATGAGCGCACCGACTCCACCGCCGGCCCAGGTCGCGATTCCCTCGCCCGGCCGAGCCATCAGTTGTGCGACGACGCCGATCGGTGCGATCACGTAGACGGACCCGGCAACGAGAACTCGGGGGTCGAGACCCTTCATGCTCGCGTAGACATCGACATCATGGACCTGTGCGTAGCGCAGCACCGCCATCGAACAGACAAACCATCCGATGATCAGTCCGAATGAGATCCACGCGCCGGTTCGTCCGGCAACCCACGGAAGAATTGCCGCCGCGATCAAGGCGATCCAGTACGCCAGTTGGAACCCGACCGCTGAGGCTTCGTTCCACACGTCGCGTTGGCGCTCGTCCTTGTAGAAGTCGTCGTCCAGATCGCCGACGAACCGCAGTGCCTTCATCATCGTGCTCATACTGTCTCCTCGGCATGTTCCGGTAGCGGGAAGAGTGTTTCGACGGTGGTTCCCAGCGCTCCTGCCAGCCGTATTGCCAGGTAGACACTGGGTGCGTAGTCACCGCGTTCGATGGAGACGATGCTCTGCCGGCTCACTTGCCCAGCTGTGGCCAGCTGCGCCTGGGTGAGCCCAATGAGGCGTCGGTGCTCACGCACTCGGTTGTCTCCGGCTCTTTCGACCATAGGAAAAGTAAAGGACACTTGTCATTCAATGTCAAGTAGACTTGTCATAGCGCTACACCTCGATCGGCGGATGCAATCTATCCATCGTCCACTGCCGATTACGCCGGGCGGCAAGCGAACTGGCGGTCAGCGATGCGATCAGCACGCCGCTGAGGATTGCGATGGACACCCAGAGCCTCGAGTCGATTCCGCCTACCGTGAGCTGGCGTAAACCGTTGACGGCGTATGTCATCGGGTCGAACGGATGAATGATCTGGAAGGGTTTGGCCGTGGTTTCCACGGGATAGATTCCGCCGGCCGAAACCAGCTGCAACATCAGGAACGCCAGGGTGACAACGCGTCCGACGGACACACCGAATATCGCGTTGAAGGCTTGGATGAGTGCCATGTAGGTGGCCGTGATGAGAATGAGGAATCCGACGGTGCCCGCGATATGGGTGGCATGAAGTCCCACTCCGAAGTGCACCACCACGTACATGACGATTACCTGGCAGACGCCGATCAGCAGTGCCGGCCAGTACGACGCCAACACAACGCGCAGCGCTCCCAGCCCGTTGGCGATCGGGCGGTTCTGTAGTGGCTTGAGCAACATCCACGTGATGATGCCGCCCACGAACAGGGCGAGAGGCAGGAAGAACGGAGCGAAACCGGTGCCGAAGGTGGCGGCTCGGTTCTTGTAGGTTTCCTGCAGTTCGACCGGGCTGGAGAGCGTTTGCGCTGCCGCGGTGCGCTGCTCGTCAGTCCAACTCGGCACCTGCCCGGAGCCTTCGGTGAGCTTGGTGGCAAGTTCGGACGCGCCGGCCTGCAACTTCGGGGTTCCCTCGGCGAGCTGAGCAGCGCCGTCGGAGAGTTCGATACTGCCGTCGGTGAGCTGAACGAGACCACTGCTCAGCGTTTGGGCGCCGGCATTGACCTGTTGGCCTCCGTCGCGTAGCTGGACGAGTCCGCTGCGCAGTTCGCCGCCGCCGCCGACTGCCGCGCTCAGGCCGGCACGGAAGGTGCTCGACGGATCTCCGAGTTGATACGCGAGTTGCTGTGCGCCGCTTTTGAGCTCGGCCAGTTGCCCCATGGTGGATTCGCCGAACCCTTGGGTGCGCAGGATGTCCTGGGCGGGTGCCAACGCGTTGGCGATCTGCTGCGAAACGGGATCGGGATTCAGGCGCAGTGCTGCTACGGCTTGACCCACCAACTGTGTTGCCTGAGCTTGCGTGTCGCCCAGAACATCGAGGGTGTCGACAACCTGCGTGACGCCGCCGCTGAGTTCTGTTGCGCCGTTGCCCAGTTGACCGGCACCCACATCGAGTTGTCCCAATCCGTCGGTGAGCGCCAGGATTCCACCGGTTGCGGTGTCGATTCCCGCCGAGAGTTGTGCGGTACCGCCGGCAAGGGTGGCGGCGCCGTCGCGGGCGGTCACCATGTTGTCCGCCAAAGTCTTCGAGCCACTGGCAAGTTGGGCTGCGCCGTCGTTTGCGGTTGTCATGCCGGCGGAGAGTTGTTGTGCTCCGTCAGCGGCCTGTTTCAGCCCGGCGCCCGCGTCGGTGAGTCCCAGCAGCACGGTCTCGACGGATTGTGCGCCGATCGTGGCGCCCACCTGGTTGAGAATCTGCTGGGCGGCATTTTGGCCGATGATCGTGGCCAGGTAGTTGTTCACGTCGTTGAAGGCGAACTGCAACTGGGCTTTACGTGGGTTGTCGGACGTGGGCGAGGCGACCGCTTCACTGAAATTCTCGGGCAGTGTCAACGAGAAGTAGTACGTGCCGTCCGAAACGCCCTGCGCTGCTTCGGCGGGGGAGACGAGGTGCAGGTCCAGTTCGCCGGAGTCAAGGAGAGCTTGGCTCACCTGGTCGCCCGCGTTGAGTTCTTTCCCTTGAACCATGGCGCCGCGATCGATGTTGACCAGCGCGACCGGAACCTTGTTGACCTCGCCGAACGGATTCCAGAACGCCCACAAGTACATTGCGCCGTACAACAGTGGCATGAGGATGATGGTGACGAGTGCGATTCGGGGCATGACTCCCCGGGAGAACCGCTTCAGCTCGGTTCCGAGTGACATTCCTGCAAGCATCGCGGCTACCTCGCGCCTTCTTGATCGGGATAGGTGACATCGTCGCGCAGAGTGAGCACGTCGACCGGTGACCCTTCGGGCAGCGGATTCACCGTGGAGCAGATGACGGTCTGATATCGCCCCAGGTCGGCGAGTCGCTCCACGAGGTAGGCGCGCTCGTAATCGCGTCGTACCTGCTCGAGGTCGTCGATGACAAGCACCGCGGTCTTCTTGGTGTTTGCGACGGCGATCCGCAGCAAGGTGGCTTCGAGTTCACCGAGATCGCTGACGTATTGACCCAGACGCGGTAGTGGGTGATCGCCGAACACCGGCCCGCAGACGGCGGCGAGTTGCTCGTCACCGGCGCGGCCGATCAATTTGTACCATGGTGCATCCCAACGGATCTGCTCCGTGACGAGGTCGCGAACGGTGACCGACTGTGCCAGTTCGTCGATGTCCTCGAAACCGGCGATGGAGCAGATGTCGAAGATGTCGCGCGGGCGGGTACGTCCGAATACGCTCAGTGACCCGGAACTGGGCTTCAATCGCCCGCTCAGTGCCAGGAGCAGTGAGGTGCGTCCGGATCCGGCCGAGCCTTCGATGACGGTGACGCCGTCGGCCCCGATGTCGAGGTCTACCGGGCCGAATACCGGGCCCCACGGTCCGTCGAGGCGTAATCCCCGCGCTGTTACTGCTGTCTCGCGCGTGTACTCGGGCTGAGATTCGTACGCCTCGTGCGGAGCGGCCACGGCGATCACCTTTTCGGGTTGGAGTCGGCAGTGCTGGTTCAGCCAACCACAGACAACCCGAACTGGTGCCCCGAGTGGGCGGCCGATCGTGAAGGTTTTTGCTCGCTGCGCGAGTAAAAACCTTCACGATCAGCGAACTGAAACGGGTCCGGCCGCCGAGGGAAAACCCCTCAGCGGCCGGACCCGGTTCAGTCGATCAGAATGCAGCTTCGTCGATCTCCATGATGTCGTTCTCCGTGTTGGCGATGATCTCGCGCGACGCGGTGAGCTCCGGCAGTACGTTCTTGGCGAAGAAGGACGCGATGGCGACCTTGCCCTCGTAGAACGCCTTGTCCTTGTCGGAAGCGCCGTTGTCCAGCGCTGCGATAGCGATCTCCGACTGGCGCAGCAGCTGCCAGCCGATGATCAGGTCGCCGACAGCCATCAGGAAGCGCACCGAGCCGAGTCCGACCTTGTACAGCTCGGAAGGCTGCTCCTGAGCGCCCATGAGGAACCCGGTGAGGGTTGCCGCCATGGTCTGGACGTCTTCGAGGGCGGAAGCGAGCAGTGCGCGTTCCGCCTTGAGGCGACCGTTGCCTGCTTCACTGTCGATGAACGTCTTGATCTGTCCGGCAATGTGAGCGAGGGCGACACCGCGGTCACGAGCGATCTTGCGGAAGAAGAAGTCCTGCGCCTGGATGGCGGTGGTTCCTTCGTACAGCGAGTCGATCTTGGAGTCGCGGATGTACTGCTCGATCGGGTAGTCCTGCAGGAATCCCGAGCCGCCGAGGGTCTGGAGGCTGTCGGTCAGGTACTGGTATGCGCGCTCGGAGCCGACGCCCTTGACGATGGGGAGCATGAGGTCGTTGACGCGGAACGCGGTGTCCTTGTCGGCGCCCGAGACATGCTTGGCGACGATCTCGTCCTGGTGCGCCGCGGTGTAGAGGTACACCGCACGCAGGCCTTCGGCGTATGCCTTCTGCATCGCGAGGCTACGACGCACGTCGGGGTGGTGCGTGATGGTGACGCGCGGTGCGGCCTTGTTGGTCATCTGGGTGAGATCGGCACCCTGGACGCGCTGCTTTGCGTAGTCGAGAGCGTTGAGGTAGCCGGTGGAAAGGGTGGAGATAGCCTTGGTGCCCACCATCATTCGAGCGTGCTCGATGACGTCGAACATCTGCGCGATGCCGTTGTGAACCTCGCCGACCAGCCAGCCCTGGGCGGGGACGCCGTGGCCACCGAAGGTGAGCTCACACGTGGTGGATGCCTTGAGGCCCATCTTGTGCTCGACGTTGGTGACGAAGACGCCGTTGCGCTCGCCGAGTTCGTTGGTCTCGAAGTTGAAGTGCGTCTTCGGGACGAAGAACAGGCTCAGACCCTTGGTGCCGGGGCCGGCGCCTTCGGGGCGAGCGAGGACGAGGTGGAAGATGTTCTCGAACAGATCATCCGAGGTTGCGGACGTGATGAAGCGCTTGACGCCTTCGATGTGCCAGGAGCCGTCGTCCTGCTTGATCGCCTTGGTGCGGCCGGCGCCGACGTCGGAGCCTGCGTCGGGCTCGGTGAGGACCATGGTGGCGCCCCATCCGCGTTCGACAGCAGTGGCTGCCCAACTCTTCTGCTCTTCGGTGCCGTTGTTGAACAGCACGTCGGCGAAGGAGGGGCCGGCCTGGTACATGAATGCGGCCGGCTGCGCGCCGAGGAGCATTTCGGCGATCGCCCACACGACCGTGCGGGGGACGGGTACGCCGCCGACCTCTTCGCTCAGGCCCATGCGGAACCACTCGGCGTCCCACATGGTGCGGAAGGACTTCTTGAAGGATTCGGGAAGCTTCGCCTCGTGGGTCTCCGGGTCGAAGACAGGCGGGTTACGGTCGGCGTCGGCGAAGGACTCGGCGAGAGGTCCCTCAGCCAGTCGTGCGACCTCGGCCAGCATGCTGCGGACGGTGTCGGCATCGAGATCGCCCCAAGCGCCTTCGCTCAGTGGCTTTTCCAGTCCGAGTACCTCGAAGAGGTTGAACTCGAGGTCCCTGACGTTGCTCTTGTAATGGCCCATGTCTGCTTCTCCCAGTGAGGTGGTGCGGTCCAGCACTCCTAGTACCGCCCGAAGTTTATTACTCGTCGGTAACTTAATACATGTTACTAGTCGTTCTTTCAACTGCCAACATCGAATTTCCGTCCGATGACAAGTGCGTCGATCGCGATTCCCGTTTCGGTGTGTCTGTGCGGATTTCCGGCGATCTCGAAACTGAGCCGGTTTCCGAATTCTTCCATCAAATCCTCTGGCGTGTAGAGGATTTCGGGATCCTGTGGTCCGCCGACGCCGTAATCGACGTTGCTTCGGTCGTGACCCAAAATCATGAGGATTCCGTCAGGTTTCAGAGAATTTATGGCACGGTTCACAACCAACGTGCGTTGTGGTGCCGGCAGATGGAGGTACAGAACGAGCGCAAGATCGTAATTGTGGCCGTACTCGACCGTGGTGACGTCACCGCAGCGGTAGTCCAGTCGATCGACCACGGAGCGTGGGGATCGGGAGGCGATCGTGCGGGCCTTGTCGATCGCGACGGCCGAGTAGTCGATGCCGGTCACTTCCCAGCCTCGTGTTGCCAGCCACAACGCGTTGCGGCCCTCGCCGCAGGCCAGGTCCAATGCCTTGCCGTGGGGGAGGGCCGTCGCGTATTCCACCAGAAGCTCGTTCGGGGGAGCGCCCCAGACGAGTTCCGATCGTTCGTACTTCTTGTCCCAGTCGGCCGCGTCCATAAGTGACGACGGTAGTGGCACTCAGTTCTTGCGCAGTGCCCCCCGCGTCGGGACGGCGATCGACAGGAATCCCAAGGCGGCAGTGACGGCAACGATCGATCCGTAGACCGCCGGCGAGACGGTGGGTACCGGCGCGCCGGAGACGGCTATCGCGATCCCCACCAGCGGAGGTATGGCGATCAGCGTCCCGACCACAATGGCGATACCGACCACCATGACGGATTCGATCCGCATCATTGCGCGAACCTGACTGGTTCTGGCGCCCACGAGTTGCAGTAGGGCAAACTCTCGCGCGCGTTCCGCCGTGGCCGCGACCAAGGTGTTCACAACAGCGACAGCCAGATAACCCAGCAGAACCAGGACCGCGAGGATGCTCACCCAGGACTGCATTCGACGCTCGTCGGCGCCGGCGGCCCCGAACTGGTCCTGGTTCATTGCCGAGATAGAGGAGAAGGACTGCAGTGACTGCTGCACCTCATTGATGCGTCCAGGTTCGGCGCGCACCAGAACCGTGTCGATCAGCGCATCGGTGGAGTGTGTCCGCAGCGTGTCGACCGGCAGAGTGACGTCGCCGAAACCGAGTCCACGACCGTACTTCGCGACAACCAACGGATGTATCACCGTGCCGTCGCCGAGATGGAGATCGATGCGACCACCGACGCGGGCACCGAGGGCGAAGGCACCGTCGCTGCTCACGGCAACGGTGTCGTCGGTCAGATCGGCTAAATCTCCCTCGATGACATCGAGGTCGAGAGTGGGCGCGGCGTGAGCGGCGTCGATTCCTTGCGCGGAGATCGGGGTGACCGCTGCGCCTGCCTCGTCACCACTCGTCACCGGCAGGACCTGACTGCGGACGACGGGGTTGGCGGCGCTGACTCCCGGAATTGCCCTGACGGAGTCGAGGAGCGCGGGTGCGATGCCGGCCGGAGCGCCGACGATCAGATCTGCGGTCACTCCCTTGATCGACTGATCGGTTGCCTCGGCGGCGACGGTTGACTGGCTGAAGAACTGCACGGAGCCCAGGGCGATGGCCAGAGCGAGCGGCACGATGGCGGAGGAGAGCCGACGCGAATGAGATTCGGCATTTGCGGCAGCCAGAACTCGCGGCGCTCGGGTGCTACGGCGCAGTGGCCCGCCGACGGCCCGGATGATGGCGCGCACGAGCAGAGGACCAAGCAAGGCGACGGAGAAGATCAGCAACAGCGCGCTGCTGCCCGCTCCGGCAGCTGCAGCCTCGCCGGGCAGGAACGCCGGGAGTACGGACATACTCAGACCGAGGACGCCGAGCACGGCTCCGGTGACAATCCGGGGCCTACTCAATTCGGCTGGGCCGCGCTCGGATTCGCGCAGCGCCTCGGTAGGTTCGAGTTTTGCCGGGCGGCGGGCAGCCACCGCCGCTGCGCCCCGCGCGGTCAGAACGCAGATGACAAACGCGCTCAAAGCGGGAATCGGGCTGTATACCAAGGCAAAATCGGGAGGGATGACGCCGGCGCTCGCGAACTGTGCGCCCAGAACTTTCGCGAGCAGGAAGCCGGGGATCAGCCCGAGGGCGGCTGCGGCGGTAGCGACGAGGAGCACCTCGCGTCCGATCATCGTGTGAATCTGGCGCGTGGTTGCGCCGATTGCGCGCAGCAGAGCAAATTCTCGACGGCGTGCGTTGATCGAGAGAGACAGCGTGCTGGACACGACAAACATGGCGACCATCAAAGCGAGACCCGCAAACGACGCGCAGAGCGCGATCAACTGGGTCCGCGCAGCACCGGCGTCGAGGAATTCGATGCCGCCACGCGCGGTGCCGGCCGAGATCTCAGCGTCGGTGCCGGACAGGGCCTCGCGGGCGAGAGCGGCCGCGTTCACGCCTTCGGGTGCGATTACACCGACGGCGGTGACCGAGCCGTGATGCGGCCACAACCGTTCGGCCTCCTGGTCTTCGAGGAAGACGAGTGCCGGACGGTCCGGTGATGCTTCCGAATCCGAATCGGCTGTGCCGACAACGGTGTACTCGTCCACTATCCCGCCGTGCGCCAGCGTGATTCGCTCACCGACGGCAGCGCCGGTGGTGGAGACAACTTCATTGCTGTTCTGCGGTGCGCGTCCTCCGGTCAGCGAATATGGTGCCAATTGCGCTGTACGCCAAGGATGTGCATCGAGTACGACGCCGTCGGCGGTGCTGACGGGGATGGAGATATCGGGAACGACGGTGGCATCGAGTGCATCGAGCTTGTGAACCACATCGCTATCGAGCAGAACCCGCTCGGCAAAGGGCTGATCGGCGTCTTCCTTGACCGCCAATGCCTGCGGCGCACTGACGACGGCATCGGCTCCGGCGTAGAGGTGCGGCGAGACTCCGCCTCGCACTCCCGATTCCAGCAGAACGCCCAACGCGCAGGTGAGGAGGGCGGCGCAGAACACGGATACGAATACGGCGATGAAGCCGGAGCGATGTGCCTTCAGATGGGCAACGGTATGAGCTTTCACGGTCACCAGTCCCCGAGGTGCGTCATGCGCTCGGCGACCTGCGCCGGAGTGGGCCGGTCGATGTGCCCGACCAGTTTTCCGTCGGCCAGAAACAGCACCCGGTCGGCATACGATGCGGCAACGGGATCGTGGGTGACCATGACAACGGTCTGATCGAACTCGGCAGCGGTGTGGCGCAGAAGTTCCAAAACCTGCTTCGCGCTGCGTGAGTCGAGCGCGCCGGTGGGTTCGTCGGCAAAAAGCGCGTCGGGTCGGGTGATGAGTGCCCTGGCGATGGCAACTCGTTGTTGTTGTCCGCCGGACAGTTCGGCGGGTGCGCGATTGCGCAACGCACCGAGTCCGACGGCCTCCAGAACGAAGGTCAGATAGTTTTTGTCGGCGGTGCGTCCGGCGAGGAGTAGGGGGAGTGTGACGTTCTGTTGCACGGTCAGCGCGCCGAGCAGGTTGTACGCCTGGAAGACAAAACCGACATGATCGCGTCGGAAGATGCTGCGGGCCTTCGGCTTCAGTCGTGATATGTCGGTGCCGCCCAGCCAGGTCGATCCGCTGGTCGGGCTGTCGAGACCGGCAGCGCAGTGCAGGAAGGTGCTCTTGCCCGAACCGGACGGGCCCATGACCGCGGTGAACGTGCTGCGGGGCAGGGTGAGGCTGACATTGTCGAGAGCAGTGACGCCGCCGCCCTTGCCGTAGACCTTGCCGTAGACCTTGCTGACTCCCTCGAGACGAACAGCCGCAGTGGTCGCCGTCGGAGCGGGGGGATTGAGGACCGCGTGTCGATTCTTCATGAATTCAACGCTATGGAGATTCGGCGCGTCCCGACATCCTGCAGAGTCCCGAATCAATGGTGTAGCCAGCTGTAGTGGATCTGCGCGGTGAGTGCGGCATGCTGGGACGGTGAAGCAGAGGTTTCGGGCAGTGCGCTACGTGCTTGTCGAGGGTTGCGCCGGCGTGGTGTCCCTGGCTTTGGTGATAGCGGGCATGGTCCTGCTCTCGTTGTCGGTGCTGATCGTGGGGTGGGCGCTGGTTCCGTCGTACGTGCGTGTGTTGCGGTGGTGGGCGGATCTTGCCCGTGCTCGTTCGTCTCGCTACTCGGGTTCTGCTGTTCCCCATCGCTATCCGCCCATGCCGACCAATCCGGGGATCGGGGATCTGCGTCGGTTGCTCACCGAACGGTCGACGCGACGCGACGGCGGCTGGTTGGTTCTCCATGCGATGGGAGCGCCCGTTGCCGGACTTCTCACCGTCGCGTTGCCGCTGGGCGCGCTCAATACCTTTGTGGTTCCGTTCTATTGGCAGGCGATGCCCGCCGACGAGCCGGTGTCCAATCCTTATCCCGTGACGTCGTGGTTGGGAGCGGCCGGCATGCCCGTCGTGGGCGCTCTGTATTTGTTGTTGGCGTGGTGGCTGATTCCGGCGATGGCGCGGTGGCTCGCTCTGTTGGCGTCGTCTATCCTTGCGGATGATGCCCGGGCGGATTTGTCGCGGCGGGTGAGCGAATTGACCGCAAGTCGTGCGGCGGCGTTGGACGCACACTCGGCAGAACTCAAACGTATCGAGCGGGATCTGCACGACGGTGCCCAGAATCGTCTGGTGGCGGTGGTGATGATGCTGGGAATGGCCGAGCGGGCCCTGTCGAACAATCCGGATCAGGCGCTTCCGCAGGTGCATCGGGCACAGGCAGCGGCCACGGAAGCGCTGAGCGAGCTACGGGCGCTTGTCCACGACATCTACCCGCCGATTCTCGACGAACTCGGTCTGGACGGTGCGGTGTCCGCTCTTGCGGGACGTTCAACCGTGCCCTGTGTGCTCGAGATCGAGAACCTACGACGCGCTCCGGCCGCGGTGGAGGCCGCTGCCTACTTCGTGGTGGCCGAGGCGCTGACCAACGTCGCCAAACACAGTGGAGCACACGCCGTCACTGTGCGAGCGGCCACGAAATCCGATCCTGAGACCATGACAATCGATGTTCTCGACAACGGACACGGCGGCGCGAGCGAGCGCCTCGGGGGCGGTCTCGCCGGCATCAGGCGTCGGGTCGAAGCATTCGAGGGAACTGTGGTCCTGGACAGTCCGGCCGGTGGGCCGACAACGATGAGGGTGGAACTGCCGTGCGGATACTGATTGCCGAGGACGATGCTTTGCTGCGTGAGGGACTGGCGCTGCTGTTGCGCGGGGAGGGCTACGAGGTCGTCGCGGTGCCGGACGCGGACCAGTTCCTGTCGGTGTTCGAGGAAACGGCCCCAGACGCCGGCGTCCTGGACGTGCGGATGCCGCCCACGTTCACCAACGAGGGCCTGCGGGCCGCGATAGAGGTTCGCAAGGCACGGCCAGGCTTCCCCGTTCTGGTCCTCTCGGCGTACGTGGAGGACCGCTACGCCGGTGAGCTGCTCGCGGGTGGCGCAGGCGGTGTGGGATACCTCCTGAAGGAACGTGTCGGCAAGGTCGCCGAATTTGTCGACGCTCTCGAGCGGGTGATCGGCGGCGGAACCGTCATGGATCCCGAGGTGGTATCCCAACTGATGAGCCGTCGTCGCGCCGACGATCCCATTCGCGCACTCACTCCGCGGGAATCGGAAGTGCTCGGTTTAATGGCAGAAGGGTTGGGAAATCAGGAAATCGCGCAGAAACTGGTTGTCAGCGACACTGCTGTGAGCAAGCACATAGGAAATATCTTCGCGAAGCTCGGCCTGTCGACTTCCCAAAGCGGACATCGTCGGGTTCTGGCTGTTCTAGCCCATTTGCGGGCTTGACCGAACATCTGGACGGCGGACGCGCCGCAAGCGTAATGTGAGCCAGCCTCATGTTGTTGTCGTAACCTAACGGTGACCTGAGAGGCGTGGGCGTATGTCCGCTACGTAACGTGTGATCTCGGAAACGAGTCAAGCACCTGAAGCAACGAGGAGATCGATCAATGGGTAAGCCGATTGCCAGTGTGGCCGGAGGTCGGCAGTCCGTCCTTCTCGGGCTCGGCGTTCACCGCCCTGAGCGGGTTGTGACCAACGACGAGATCTGCGAGACGATCGATTCCACGGACGAGTGGATTCAGACCCGCACAGGCATCAAGTCGCGCCGCTTTGCCGGCGACGGCGAAGGCGTCGTCGCGATGTCTCTCGGTGCCGCACGGGGCGCCCTGGCTGCCAGTGGCATCGCTCCCGAGCAGATCGGCGCTGTCATCATCGCCACCTCCACCTACGACCTGCAGACGCCGCAGGCCGCATCGGTGATCGCTCACGAACTCGGTATGAACGGTCCGGCCGCATTCGACCTGGCTGCCGGCTGTGCCGGATTCAGCACCGCACTCGGTGTTGCCAACGACCTGATCCGCGGCGGAACTGCCGACTACGCACTTGTCGTCGGCGTCGACCGTATGAGTGACACCACCGAGCCGACCGACCGCAGTGTGCGCTTCATCTTCGGCGACGGCGCCGGCGCCGTCATCGTCGGTGTCAGTGACACCGTGGGAATCGGCCCCGTCGAGTGGGGTTCGGACGGAAGTCAGTCCGACGCCATCAAGCAGGAGCCGAGCTGGCTCGAGTTCATCGAGAAGCCCGAAGGCGCTCGGCCGTGGATCAAGATGGCCGGCACGGCCGTATTCCGTTGGGCTGCTTTCGAAATGGGCAAGGTTGCCACGCGCACGCTCGAGAAGTCGGGTCTGACCATCGATGACATCGACGCGTTTGTGCCGCACCAGGCCAACCAGCGCATCAACGAGGTCATCGCGCGCAGCATGAAGCTGCCCGAGGGATTCCCGGTCTCCAACGACATTGCCGAGACGGGCAACACGTCCGCCGCTTCGGTGCCGCTGGCCATGGAGCAGATGCTCCGCGACGGCCAGGTCAAGCCGGGCGACAAGGCCCTGTTGGTCGGCTTCGGTGCCGGACTGTCCTACGCCGGCCAGGTCGTCATCCTGCCGCCGCTCGGAACTGATCCGAACGCCTGATCTTCCTCACAGACGAGAGCCCGCGAACCGAACAGGTTCGCGGGCTCTCGTTATGTTTGGTTCGGCTCAGCGGGGCGGCGACGACAGTAGTGGGATCAGTAGTTCGTCCGGTGTGAGGGCGCCGTGCTGACCGGGCAGCCCGGCCAGGCCTGATTCCACCGAGCGGCGCACCACAGCAACATCGTCGGTAGCGATGGCGATGACGTCGCCGATTCGCCCGTGAAACGCGGAATGTACTGAGGGGCCGAATAATCCGGCGACAATGCCCTCGGCCCGTGTGCCGATCCACATCCGGTCGCCGAGTTCGGCTCGCCACCGCGCAGCCACGTCGGCTGCCGCACCTTCTCGGGTGTGGATGTGCCGGCAGCGTGGTTCGCCGGCGAGCGCGAGGACGTCTTTGGACAGGACCGGCGAGTTGTCGTAGTCGATCTTGTTCGCGTCGGTGATCTCGACCATTCCGTGGTCGGCGGTCACGATCAGAGTCACGTCCGGACCGAGAGCAGCGGCGAGTTGTTCGACGACACGATCGACCAGTGACAGTTGCTGGAGCCACGGCTCCGATTCAGGTCCGTACACATGCCCGAGGGCGTCGATCTCGCTGATATAGCAATACGTGAACGTGCGCTCCGCGGATTTTGCGACGGCAACCGTGCGAGCCACCAGATCGCCGTACGCCTGAATGCCGGCAAAAGCTGCCCCGCGCATGCCCGCGCGAGTAAGTCCGCTGCCGTCGAACTTGGACGGGACAACCGTCGTCACAGTGATGCCTGCGGCCTGCGCCCGGTCGAACGTCGTGGCTTCCGGTTGAAGAACCTCGGGGACGATCGAATCGGCGTACGACTCTTTTTTCCCGGTGGGATGCCATCCGAGCCAGTTGAACACCGCATCGGCTTCCTCGACGTACGACTGGTAGCCGGTAATGCCGTGCGCGCCCGACGGGAGGCCGGTTCCCAGGGACACGATGCTGGTGGCCGTCGTCGTGGGAAATCCGGCGCGGATGGGGGAGCCCACCCAAGAGTTCAAGTACGGGGCATGCTCGGCATTGCGCGCCAGGAGATTGGCTCCCATACCGTCGACCAGCAAGATCACCGTTCTCTTGCTGGGTGGCAGATTCAGTCGATTGGCCTCGCCGGCAACTCCCAGCGAGGCGAGAATTGACGGCGCAAGGGTCGACAGTGTCGGTTGTGAGTACACATCGAGGAGAGGTGCGGGGGCGGGCATCCCATGAGATTAGGCGGTGAACGCCGAAAACTGCATACCTTCTGGGCATGCGTTCAAATTGGGGGCGAAGCCCCCGTGCGCCTTTTTGGTAGTCGGCGCTACCGGAAAGGCGCACAGGGCCGCAGGCCCTCAGCCCACGATGGTCGAAATACGGAACGCCGCCCCTAGTGGATCTGCGACACCCGCCAGGCGTCCGAACGGGGTGTCCTCAGGGGCCGCGATGACGCTGCCACCGAACTCGACGACCTTCGCGACTGCGGCATCGGTGTCGTCGGCGCCGAAGTACACCTGCCAGAAGGACGGCACCTCCGTCGGCAGGAACGAACTGGCATCCATGACGCCGGCAATCGCGGGGCCGCCCAGCTTGGCCTGTGAATAGCGGAACTCGTCCGTGTCACCCATCGACTCGAACTGCCAGCCGAACACATCCGCGTAGAACGGCAGATCCGCCGTGTAATTCTTCGACATCGTCTCGTGCCATACCGGAGCGCCGGGAACTCCGACCACACCGAATCCCTCATGCTGATCGGGCTGCCAGATTCCGATCACCGCACCGGCCGGATCGCCGACAATCGCCATGCTCCCCTGCTCGCCGACCTGCATGGACGGCATCATGATCGTGCCGCCGGCAGCCTCCGCTTTGGCGGCCGAGGCAGCCGCGTCGGAGGACGAGATATAGGTGGTCCAGATGTTGCCGTACGGATTGCCCTCCTGCTGGGGGCCGAGACCGGCAATGGGCTGCCCGTCCTTGCTGAAGATGGCGTATCCGCCGTACTGCGGATCGTCGTTGCCGTCGACCTGCCAGCCGAACACATTGGTGTAGAAGTTCTTCGCGACCTCGGTGTCCGAACTGGTGAGGTCGATCCAACAGGGAGTTCCGTCGAGCATGAGTTCCTCCTGGGCGTCGTTGTGGTGGTTGACGCTACCGAAAAGGCTCACGGGGCGGCAGGTCCTTCAAGGAGCCGGGCACGCACCTCCGCATCAGTTGCACAGTCGATCGCCGTCCACGCCAGTCCCAGCGCGCCGTCCAGGACGGCTTTGTCGCCGGTCTCGGAGCGGCAGTACGCAGTGAACTCGGGTTGGTGATTGCCGGCGCCGTTGCATTCGATTCCGATGATGGGATGGATGGTGGGGATGCGGTGCGAGACATTGCCCATGTCCGTCGACCCGGCCGCCGGACCGTTGTAATCGAAGAACGTGCGACCGAGAGCCTCGAGGTTCTCCTGGTAGAGGACGCTCAACTGCTGATCCCACCGTGACTCCGCGTATGCGGGCGACGGTGACGTCATCGCGATGTCGCAACCCGTCGCGATGGCACCGGCGGTGAAGCACTGCTCCACCTTGGGCTGGGCTGCCTCGACGCCGCCCAGCGTTTCGGCTCGGACGGCGTACGTTCCGTGGGAACTACCGGGAATGACATTGGGTGCGACTCCGGCGTCGCTGACGTAGCCGTGAACTTGAACGTCCTTCGGAAGATGCTGTCGCAGTAGACCGATGCTCACCTGGGCGACGGTGAACGCGTCGGCCGCGTTGACGGCGCCGACGGCAAACGACGCGTGCGAGGACACTCCGGTGTACTCGACGTCGAGGTGCGAGATGGCAAGCATGTTGGGGGCGCGCAGGTCTCCCGCGCCGGGGTGCACCATCATGGCGCAGTGCAGTGAATCGAAGATGCCTTCCTCGAGCATGACGACCTTTCCGCCGCCGCCCTCTTCGGCGGGAGTTCCGAAGACGGCCACGGTGATTCCCAATTCGTCGGCCAACGGTGCGAGGAGCAATCCCGCGGTCACGGCGGCCGAGGCGATGATGTTGTGCCCGCAGGCATGTCCGATGTCCGGGAGCGCGTCGTACTCGGCAAACAGTCCGATCACGAGTTCGCCGTTGCCGTACGTAGCGGCGAGTGCGGTCGGGAGTCCGGCAACACCGCGCTCGACCGCAAAACCGGCACCCTCGAGCATGTCCGCGACGGCGGCCGACGCGTTGTATTCGGCAAACGCGAGTTCGGGATCTTCATGGATCTGGTGACTCAGTGCCAGTGCGGCATCGGAGATGGTGTCGAGGTGCTTGGCCGCGCGATCTTTTGTCGTCATCGTCTGAGACTGCGTTCGCGCTGGGATCTGCGGACCAAAATGCAGTATTTGTGTACTAATTTATTTCTTCATGCAGGATTCGATAGTTTTGGACGAGATCGATCTGCGAATCGTCCACGCGATGCAGGTACAGCCGCGCGCACCGTGGGCGTTGATCGGCAGCGTTGTCGGGGTTGATCCGGTGACCGCTGCGCGTCGGTGGAGATCTCTGACCGACTCGGGCACTGCCTGGATAGCGGCGTACCCGGCCGCCGACGCGGGATCGGTGTTGGCATTCCTCGACATCCGGTGCAAACCTCGATCACGCAAACGGATCGTCGACGAACTCGTGGCGCACGCGCATGTGATGAGCGTGAACGTTCACTCGGGTGGTTGTGCAGTCATGGCGGAAGCGTTGTTTGTCGGCACCGATGCGCTGGCTCGATACGTACTCGACGATCTGCAACTTCAGGACGGGGTGACCGACGTCGTGGTGCATCCTGTCACCAGGGTATTCACCGAGGGAAGCCGTTGGCGGCTGGGCACTCTCGAACCGTCCGGTGTTCGGACGCTGCGTGAATCAGGGGTGGCACCACCGCCACTCGGCCGCCGACATCCGTTGGACCGGGCAACGGTCGCCGTGATCGACGTTCTCGGACGCAGACCGCGCGTGTCGGTGACCGAACTGGCTCATGAACTCGAGATCAGCACCTCGACGGCTCGTCGACGGCTGGGCCGCGCCCTGTCGCAGCACACCCTGTTGCGTTGTGAATTGGCGAGATTCGCGACGGGGCGGCCGATCCGGGTACTGTTCACGGCTCGGATTCCAGCGCTCGATGCGGAGCGTGCGGCGCGAATCCTGAGGGCCCGGACGGAGATTCGTCTTGTTGCCTCCGTCGCCGGCTCGAACAACCTCTTCTTTGCCGGGTGGTTTCGTGCACTGCCTGACCTCGCGGCACTCGAAGCGGACTTGGCTGCCCGGGCGCCGACGCTCGAAGTGGTGGACCGGCGAGTTGTTCTGGACACGCCAAAACTGATGGGGCACTTGCTCGATCGGGACGGCCGATCCATCGGTGTGGTTCCGGTGAGTGTCAGGTCGTGATCAGGCTCGTGTGCGAGAGCCAGGCCAGGACATGACGGTTGAACTCGTCGGGTAATTCCAGCTGGGGAGTGTGCCCGGTGTCGCCGAGGATGATCGTGGTCCAGTGCGGATGTGCTGCGGCGGCAGATCGTGCCGCCGCTACCGAGACGAGGCGATCGCGCTCGCCGTGCAGCAGGAGGGTGGGAGCACTGATGTCGCGCAATGCTTTTCGATACTTCTGTGGACGGGCCAACACGGTGAGCAGTGATCGTGCGGCTTGTAGGAACTCTGCGTCCTGAGTGGCAAAGCCACGCCGGATCTTCGACAGGGCCGCGCCTGCTGCAACCACCTCGGAGTCGGCGCGGGTGGGGTCCACGAAGCAGAGGTTGGTCATCTGCGTGGCCAACTGCTCGTCCGTCATCGTCCGTCGGCCAAGGCTCATTGCCTGTTCCCCCACATAGGGCAGCGCGTACACGAGGAATTGGGCAGCGATAACGGGGTCGGGGATCCGAATCGGTAGCGGCAGTGCCGGGTCGACCAATACCAGGCCGGCCACCGAATCAGGGCGGGCGGCGGTAGCGAGGGCAGATACCATTCCGCCCATCGAGTTGCCGAACAGAATTACCGGTTTTCCGACAACCGTGTCGATAAACCGGTTCAGGAGTGCGGCATTTGCCTGAATGTGTGTAGTGCGACCGTGAGCCTGGGTGAGGCCGAAGCCAGGCAGATCCACCGCGTAGACACGGGCGTGATTCGCCAGGGTCGGCGCCACCCGGACCCAGTTCAAATGCGAGCCGCCAAGTCCGTGGACCAGGACGATCGGTGTCGAGTCTTCCGGTCCACCGAAGTCTACCCAGTGCATGTCCCCGTCGAGATCGGCGATGTTGCTGATTCCGCCCCACGGGGCACTGAGCGCAGTGTCGACGGCTTCCACGGCGGAACGGGGCAAAGTCATCCCTCCAGAATGCCCTGTATTTGTTGATCGTGTGAGTACCCTGTGCCGTCGATCACGCAGTGTGTTGTAGCGGCGCCGAACGCCACTGGTCTATTGGACTGTGGCAGAAACGGTTTCGCAGTTGTCCGGTTTGCCCGATCTCATTCGGGTGCTTGTCACCGCAGACACACCGTCCGGCATACTGGCAGCCATGTGGTGGATGGTCGGGTTAATCATTCTGACTGTTCTGAGCCTGTCGTCCGCTTTGGTGGCATTTGTATTTCACCGATCAACGGCTGAGGACAGGACATTGCTGGGTGATCGTAGTAAAAGCACAGTCGAACGGCCCTGAATCGGTAATCGATCCAGGGCCGTCCACAGTTCTGTCACCCCCAGCGGGACTGTCCACCGTCGAGCGGGATTGTGGCACCGGTCAGGTAGCCGGCGTCGGGTCCGACGAGGAACGCGACGGCAGTGCCGATGTCGTTTTCGCAGTCACCGATGCGGCGCATCGGAATGCTGGCAACGAAGGCCGCTGCTTCCTCGGGGCGAGCGTCGGCCCACCGCTGCAAGCCGGGCGACGACGCGTGTGGGGCGACAGCAAGGACACGAATCCCGTCCACACCCCACTCGCAGGCTGCTGCTCGCGTGAGTGCACGCACGGACTCCTTGACGGCCGCGTACCCGCCGTAGCCGCTGGCGTCCCACCGAACGGCCACCGAGCTGACCATGTTGATGATCGCGCCGCCGCCACGGGCCTTCATCGACGGGTAGCACGCCTGCATCGTGCGCAGAGTTGCCACGGGCCCGGACTCGAGTCCGGCAGCCAGCTTCTCGGGCGTCAGATCCAGAATGTTGCCCAAGGGGTTCAGGCTCGCGTTGTTGACGAGGATGTCGACGCCGCCGAACAGTTCGACGGTTCGGTCAACAGCAGCGGTGATTGAGTCTCCGTCGCTGACATCGGCCAGCACCGGCTCGGCGCGGCCACCACGGTCGGCGATTTCCTTGCACGTGTCCACGAGCTTCGATTCGGTGCGACCGACAACTGCAATGGACGCACCTTCCTTGGCCAGGGCAAATGCGACTCCCTGCCCAACACCTTGGCCAGCGCCTGTGATGAGCGCCACTTTTCCGTCCAATTTGCCCACTGTTGTTCTCCTGCTCGTCATTTAGCGGTCCCCGAATGGTTGCCTCCTCCGCGCAGTATTTCTCCTGGCTTCTTACTGGTCGGGATGTGATTTGCATCCCACTCAGTGGAACCGCTTTTAAAATCGGTCGTCTTACAGCTAGTGTGAGCGCCGTTACATACCCGGCGTGGGGCACACGCACACATTCCATGATGAGGAGATTGAAATGCCAACCACAGGTAGCATTGACGCCGATACCGCTAAGTTGCTCGGCGACCTGGCTAAGTACGCTTCGCCCATCGCAGGCCTCATCGGCGGCGTCGGCGCGATCCTCGGCCTCGCCGGACTGATCAACGCCGGCACCGGCTCCTGATCTGTTTCTGATCTGAATCTCCGGCCCGCGAACTGGCAACAGGTCGCGGGCCGGAGGTCTATCTACCGTTCCAATATCTGTGTCTTGCAGACACATTCATTGGAAGCGGGCCTGCGGAACTTCCAGACTTTCGGCAGTGTCCGGCCGGGTGTAATTCTCCTTCGGCGTGAGGTCGAGGACTGCCTCGCTGCCGCGGTAGTGACGGAACCAGAAGAGCGAGCGGTCCGGTGTGATGCGGGTGTCTTCCCCCGTGGTTTTCCAGTACCAGTGAATGTCGGCGTCGAGAACTTCCGACAGGCGAACGATGTTCTTGCAGCCGTACTCTTGCAGCCCTTGGCATGTGAGGCTTCGCAGTTCGCGTGGTTCGCCGCGGCTGGTCCAGCGTGATTCGTAGACCAGTGCGTCGAGTTGGATGCGGTGGCAGTCCTGTTCCGATGCAGCGTGCAGTAGGTCGTCCCAGTTCAATCCCGGTGCGTGCTGGAGGTATTCGTCGGCGTCGATGAAGGCGCTCCAGGCGACAGTAGTGCGAAATCTCGTGATGTAGTCGACGTATGCCTCGACCTGGCCGTGCACTATCCGGCCTTCCGCATTCCGGGGTTGCCATTCGACGACCGTGACCGGGAGGCCCTGCAGTTCGCGGCGAAATGCTGCTTGAACGTCACTGTCGGACAGTGTTTCGGTGTACGCGCCGTAGGAGTTTCCGCGCTTGTCGACGCTTCCTCCGTGCCACCGGTTCAGGCTGAATGCGCTGCTGCGCCGCGACGATCCAACGGAGCCGGTGTTGTCGTACAACACGATGTCCCATCCCTGTTCGATGTGGTGCACGCACCAATCGCGGATGAAGGGCAGGTGTTCGCGGGGGAGGAGGACTGCGACAACGGTGCGGGTCTTGCTGCTGGAACTGTGCTCCGTGCTCATGGCAACACGATAATGCGGCGGATGCATCCCATGAGCACCAAGCATTGAACACCAAGCATTGACATAATCGTGATTCTGTCTCATAGTCGAGGCATGACGTCATCTGTGTCACACTTGCCACGGTTTGTTCCGTCGACCGGGGAATCCTGGCGATCGCCCTGGGCGATGTACGACGCCTTGCGTGAGTACGACCCCGTTCATCATGTGGTCCCCGAGGCGCCCGGTGACGACTATTGGGTTCTCACGCGCCACGAGGATGTCTACAACGCAGCGCGGGATTACCAGACGTACTCGTCCGCCAAGGGTCTGACCACCGTCTACGGCGAGCTGGAACAGATAGGTATGCAGGACAATCCGCCTTTTGTGATGCAGGATCCGCCGGCTCAGTCGGAGTTTCGCCGCATGGTCTCCAAGGGATTCACGCCCCGCCAGGTGTCTGCCGTCGAGCCGATGGTTCGGGAGTTTGTGGTCGAGCGCATCGAGGCACTGAAAGCTCGCGGCGGCGGTGACATCGTCGTCGAACTTTTCAAGCCACTGCCGTCGATGGTTGTTGCGCACTACCTGGGGGTTCCGGAATCCGATCGCGACCAGTTCGACGGGTGGACGGAGGCGATCGTTGCGGCCAATTCTGCCGGGGGTGCGCTCGCCGCAGCAACAACGGCGCAGGCCGCGACCGGTGAGTTGATGATGTACTTCGCGTCGTTGGTCGAGCGACGCAAGGTGGAACCGGGCGACGATACGATCTCACACCTTCTGGCGGCAGGACTCGGCGAGGAGGGGGACATCAGTGGTTTGCTGTCGATCCTGGGATTTGCGTTCACCATGGTGGCAGGCGGAAACGACACCACAACAGGGATGTTGGGCGGTTCGGTGGCGATGCTGACCGAGCGAGTCGACCAGCGTCAGCTTCTGATCGACGATCCGGAACTGATCACCGACGCGGTCGAGGAACTGTTGCGACTCACGTCGCCGGTGCAGGGTCTTGCTCGAACCGTCACCCGCGATGTGAGCTTGGGCGGCAAGACTATTCCGGCCGGGCGCAAGGTGCTGTTGATGTACGGAGCAGCTAATCGTGACCCGTCGAAGTACGGCCCCGATGCCGGTGAACTCGATGTGCTGCGCAAACCGCAGAAGATCTTGACGTTCAGTCACGGAGCACATCACTGTCTGGGTGCGTCGGCTGCTCGTATGCAAGCACGAGTTGCGTTGGAAGAGTTGCTGGCTCGCATTCCCGACTTCCACGTCGACATCGACGCGATGACCTACGCACCGGGAAACTACGTCCGCCGTCCGCTGACGGCTCCGCTGTCGGTGAACGCGTCGTGAGCAGCGACTGGCTGGGGGACGGCCGGGCCATTGCTGCTGCCGAGAAGATTCTCGACAGCGCGGCATTGTTGTTTGTCGAGAAGGGCGTAGGCGCGGTGGGAATGGCTGAGATAGCCTCTGCTGCAGGTTGTTCCCGGGCCACTCTGTACCGCTATTTCGAGAATCGGCAGGCCCTGCACGTTGCGTTTGTTCACCGTGAGGCTCGCACACTGGGTGCTGCCATTTCCGCGACTGTTGCGCCGATCGCCGATCCGCAGGAGCGACTCGAAACGGCGATCCTCGCGGCGGTGTCCGCGGTGCGCGGTACCCCGACCCTGGCGGTGTGGTTTTTGCCGGGCGACGCGAGTCTGGCCGGTGAGCTTGCGAATTCGTCCGAGGTCATCAACGGATTGGGTGCCGCGTTTCTCGGCAGCAGTGCCGACGCGGCTCAGGCGAAGTGGACGGTACGAGTCATTCTCTCGCTCCTCATGGTGCCTGGCGTCGACGCGCGTGACGAGCGGGCTCTGGTGAAGGCGTTTGTTGCCGGTGTCCTGATTCACACCTAGGAGAGCGGATTCAGTTGCGGCACTGAATTTCTCGCGCGACCCTGTTGCCGGTCAGTGCGGCAGCCAGGATCGCGACCGTCACCGCGGCAAACACGACTGCGGCCGCCGTCGCAGAAGCAGCAGTCCCGACGCCGATCGTGATGGCGATGCCAAGCTGAACAGCAAAGCCGGCCAGCGCAATCCATGTTGCCCGCCGCAGCCCTGGGCGGGCGGCTTGATGGGCCTGCTGCCAAGCTTCGGGGCTCGACATGGTTGCTTTGGTGCGTATTCCCATCACGGAGTTCGGCTCGTCGCCGGGAAACTTCGCGATCAGCGATGCAACGGCCACCAGGGTTATGGTGCCGATCGACAATCCGAGTACAGCGCCGACCAGATCCTGAGATTGCGACATGAAATCGAAGCGCTTACTCGAAACGTGACGGGTCGCCGCCGCCGACGCGGACAACCTCCGGTGCACCGGACGAGAAGTCGACGACAGTTGTCGGTTCGGTGCCACAATCGCCCGAGTCGATAACGGCGTCGAGCTGGTTGTCGAGTTCTTCCTTGATCAGCCAACCATCCGTCATGGGTTCTTCTGCACCGGGCAATATCAGGGTGCTCGAGAGCAGCGGTTCGCCGAGTTCGTGCAAAAGGGCACGCACTACCGGATGGTTCGGGATTCGCACGCCGACGGTTTTCTTCTTCGGATGTGCAAGGCGCCGCGGCACTTCCTTGGTTGCGGGCAGGATGAACGTGTATTGCCCTGGCGTGGCAGCTTTTACAGCGCGAAACGCGGCGTTGTTCACATGCACGAAGTGGCCGAGCTGTGAGAAGTCCGCGCACACCAAGGTGAAATGGTGATCGGAGCGCAGCGCCCTGATGTCGCGAATCCGATCAACGCCACCGTGGTTGTCCATCCGGCTGCCCAAGGCGTAGCAGGAATCTGTCGGGTACGCGATGAGGGCATCGTCCCGAAGCATTGCGACGATCTGGCTGATCGCACGCGGCTGCGGGTCGTGCGGGTGGACATCGAAGTATCTGGCCATGTGTCCAGCCTAGTTCAGGGACGCAGTTGTGCCGGGAACTCTGCCGAAATCGGTGCTGCGAGCACTGCCGTCAACTCCTCGGCGTAGGCAAGCTGTTTGCGCAGGTGGTTGCAGCTGTCCTCGGCGCGCGTATGGCAGGCCGAGATGAATTCGGTTGCCGTGGTCCGCGATAGGGGATCAGCGGCGTCGTCGGCCAGGATCGACAAGGATTCGAGCAGCTGTTTCATCTCGTCCAGGGTGAATCCGAGTGGCTTCATCCGCCGAATCACGAGCAGGCGTTCGACGTCGGATTCGGTGTAGAGCCGGAAACCCCCGCCGCTGCGCTCGGATGGCGTCACCAACCCGACATCGTCGTAGTGGCGAATGGTTTTGATCGACAATTCGGTGCGCTCGGCAACCTGGCCGATCCTCATGGGCTTGCTTTCCATGTCAGTGACCTGCTCCCATCCGGCCGGACAAGTGGACGTGACGTTCCGCGGATGCCGCGTCCAGGCCGACGATCTCGACGTTCTTGCCACGAGCTGCATATTTTGTGGTGATCGCGTCCAGCGTAGCGACGGTAGACGCATCCCAGATATGGGCGCCGGAGAGATCGATGATCACGTTCTGCGGGTCGCCGGCGTAGTCGAACTGGTAGATCAGGTCATTGCTCGACGCGAAGAACAGTTCGCCGCGCACCGCGTAGACCCGCGTGTTCTCGTCGGGATGCGCAATGTCGACCACCTCGGTCAGATGAGCGACGCGACGGGCAAATATCACCATGGCTGTGATGACTCCGACGATGACGCCGTACGCGAGGTTTTCCGTCGCTACCGTGACGGCGACGGTCACGAGCATGACGACGGTCTCGCCAAGGGGCATGCGCCGCAGAGTTTTAGGATTGATGCTGTGCCAATCGAGGGTGCCGACGGACACCATGATCATCACTGCGACCAGAACAGCCATGGGGATCAAGGCCACCACATCGCCGAGGCCGACCACCAGGATCAGCAGGAACACTCCGGCCAGAAAGGTGGAAATCCGGGTTCGCGCTCCCGAGACCTTGACGTTGATCATCGTCTGTCCGATCATTGCGCAACCGCCCATGCCGCCGAAGATTCCGGTGACGATGTTGGCAACTCCCTGCCCCCAGCCCTCGCGAGTCTTGTTCGAGTGAGTGTCGGTGATGTCGTCGACAAGCTTTGCAGTCATCAATGATTCGAGAAGTCCGACCAATGCCATGGCCAGAGCAAACGGCGCGATGATCGAGAGCGTGTGCATCGTCAGTGGGACGTCGGGGAACATCAAAGTCGGCAAGCTCGACGGAAGTTCGCCCTCGTCACCGACATTGGGCACGTCGAACGAGAAGACGGCGGTTACCGCGGTCAGCACGACGATGGCCACCAGCGGCGCCGGGACAGCGGTGGTCAGTTTGGGGAGGAATATCAGAATCAGCATGGCGCACACAAGAAGTGGATAGACCAGCCACGGCACACCGATCAGGTGGGGAATTTGGGTGATGAAGATCAGGATCGCGAGTGCGTTGACAAATCCCACCATCACACTGCGCGGGATGAACCGCATCAGTTTTGCCACCCCGAGCAGACTCAGCACGATTTGCAGGACTCCGGCCAGCAGAACAGTGGCAATGAGGTAGTCGATGCCGTAGTCCCGCGTCAGGGGCGCTACAACCAGTGCAACTGCGCCTGTGGCTGCCGAGATCATCGCCGGTCGGCCACCGACAATCGCGATGGTGACGGCCATGGTGAACGACGCGAACAGACCCACCCGCGGATCCACACCGGCGATGATCGAGAACGAAATCGCCTCGGGGATAAGTGCCAGGGCAACAACGAGGCCGCCGAGCACTTCGGTTTTGAGGCGCCGGGGCGAGCGCAGCGCAGACCGTACGGTGCCGTCGTCGGCGGTGGTGTCGAGTGTGGTTGCAGCCATCAGGGTTCCGTCCTTACGAGATCGTCAGACCCTACCCTCCCGGGAGGGGAGAGTGTAAATCTGCTCGTCAGGGGCCAGGCTGCCGTGCGAGTATCGAACGATGAGCAAGGGAACCGTCTCGATCTGGAACGGCGAGCAAGGTTGGGGCGTGATCGAATCCGCTGATACCCCTGGCGGCTGCTGGGCCTTCTTCTCCCATATCTGGGCCGATGCGATGCCTGAACTGAAGCCCGGCCATTCGCGGATGATCCGTGGCGGATACAGGGAACTTTTTGTCGGTGAAACCGTCGACTTCACCTGGGAGATCACGCAGCAGGACGGCTACTCCTACCGCGCGATCAGCGTCACGCCGCAGCGGGAGCACCCTCAGTGGACGATCGAGGACACACCTGGCTGAGCGTTACTTCTCGCAGGCGGTCACTTCTCACAGGCCACGCCGTCGCCGTCGCCGTCGAGGTGGGCACCGTAGCCGGGGTCACCGATGCGTACGGGAGCTGCGCCCGCAGCTTTGGCCGCCGCGCAGTTCTTGAACGGCGCGGTCACCGCCGCTGCCGGAGCCGAGGTGACAATCGGCTTGGACGTGACAAGTGGCGGGGATGTGGCGGGCTGCACCGGAGCAGTTCCCGTGCAGTCCTGGAGGATTCCGGCGATGGTGTCGTGTTCGGCCTGGGTCACCCACAATCTGTACGCGGCTTTTACCTCGACCTGCGCAGCGACGTACTGGCAGCGGTATCCCCGGTTGGGCGGCAGCCACGACGAGGCGTCGGAATCGGATTTTTGTTGGTTGGCGGGACCGTCGACGGCTCGCAGGTTGCGTGGGTCGTTGGCGAGGTTGGTGCGCGTCTGCGTGTCGAGTTGTTGAGCGCCCTTCTGCCAGGCGTCGGACAGCGCTACGACGTGGTCGATCTGGACTGCTGACGACGTGTCCTGACCACGGGTGAAGGCAATCGTGGTGTTGGTGTACTGATCCTCGAGCGTGCCGGTCTGCACCGTGCACCGGTTGCCGTCCTTGTACGTGAGGGCAGTCAGGTCGCGGGCCAGGATGTCGTTACGGGTGTCGCAGCCGTTGTGGCCGAACTCGACGTCGACATCGTCGGTCCAGGCCGTGCCGAACAACGCGCGGTCGTATCCGGTTTTGGGGGCGCGTCCCTTGATCGGAATTTGCGCCAACAGTGTGGAAGCGGCGGATACAGCAGCATTGTCGCTCGTGAGCGCCGACGAGCTGGTGGTGACACCGGATCCGATACCTGAACCGAGACTGCCGGTTTCGGCGGCTGACGAGCTGGAGCACCCGCCGAGGATCAGTGCGGCAACAAAGCCGATCGAAACAGCAGCTGCGCTGCGCCTGCTGATTGCCGTGCGTGACATGTGTCGAGAGCTCATTTCTGTTTAGAGACGAACTACAAGTATGTCATTCGCGACATTTCGGTCTGAAGCGGACGAAGTGGACCGAAACAGACCGAGCGAACGCACCTTTCGTCGCCTTGGATGCGCCGAGAGGTACGTTCGCTCTGAAACAGGGAGTCGGGCGGAGCGCCGAAGCAACACAAAGGCCCGGAAGTCGGTATCGACTTCCGGGCCTGTGGAACGAGTTGCTCAGATCTCGATCTTGGGAGTCTGCTCACCCAGCTTGTGGCGAGCCAGTGCCAGGTTCGCGCGCGTGCGTTCGAGGACGAGGTACACGAAGAGTGTGGACATTCCGGGCGTCTCGATCACGCGGATGAGATGGTACTGGGTGGTCAGGGTGATCAGGATGTCTTCGAGGGTGTCGGTAATTCCCAGGTTACTCATCGTGCGGAGCTTTGCGCGCACAACTTCGGAGTTTCCGGCACCGGCGTATTCGAGGCTGAAGGACGGGTTTCCGGCCATGCCGAGAACCATGCCGCTGTCGGCGTCGACGACGGCTGCACCTGTGGCGCCGTCGATACGCATCAGTTCGCCGAGGACCTTGTCGATGTTGCTCATTGCTTCTCCTTTATGGGGTGCGGGGTAGGGCGCAGGCGAGCGCTGCGACTCGAGTTGATGCTTCGGCGGCGAAGTCATCGGTACATTCTTCGGCGGGGATTGAGGGCGGGTGGGATCCAGCGCGCGAGGGGTTTGTCCTGCTTGTGAGTTTTGCGAAATAGGTCCGTAATGCGCAGATAGAGACACATTTATTGTTTCGTCCTCACCGATACGATCGGCGGTCAGCCACTCGCCGGCGGAACCGGAAAGGGGTGGCGGAACCACTGTCGGTGGGTCGAGCGGGGGCGGCTGAAGTTGCGGATAAACCGGGGACGTCAGTGGCCGTTTGTACGGGATAGGTTGGCCCTCCGAATCGGATACGTTCGAGAACCACACGGCATACCCTGGGTCTTCGCGATCGAGGCTCGCCTCACGATCGTCGTCTTCTTCTCGGGATCCGCGCTTACGAAAGAGTCCCACAAGCCTCTACCCCTTTTGAGACGAATCTCTTCTACGGTACATCCCGCTCGAATCGAGTAGGAGACTGCGGAAACCCGCCCCTAGTTACCTTGCAGCTACGTAAGACTATCACGGTGTCGCGATCGGGGCCGGGGCTCTGCGGCTCGGCTGCCCAGTCAGCTCTGGCATTCTGAAGAGATGAAGAAAACGGTTGTCGGGTTCATCGGAGCCTGTTCATTGATAGCGCTGGTGGCCTGCGGTTCCGACGGCGGGACGCCGACCGAAGTGGGGACTCTGACGTCCACTGCGCCGGCGACCGATACAGATGGCGTTACCGCTACCGAGGGCACCGCGGTAGCGGGGCTTCCGCGCACGTACGAGCAAGCCTGCAACGACGTCCTCAAGTTTCTCGACGGATATCAGCAGGCGATCGACGAATCAGGCGACGACATCGGACTGACCCGTGAGTCGCTGGCGAACGACATGCTGACGTCGATCCAGGCTTACCCGGAATGGTCGACTCTGTCCGCCGACGAGCAGGCCGAGGTAACGCGCGGATTCGACGCAGCGGTCGCCGGAAGCTGCTGAAGGCAACCTTCACACGACCGTCAGAACAGTGATTCCTGAATTGCGACGCCCGGAGAGTCGAAGTTGCCCACCGTGACGGTACGTCCGACCAGTGCCGAGATGTCTGCGACAAAGTGAGGGGATTCCGGGTCGGTATCGGTACGGAACAGTGCCACCGGCCCGGTCAGGCCTTCGAGGTATAGAGAGTGCTCACCCGATTCGAAGGAATGGGGATACATCAGCGCCGGGGTGGCGTCGAAAACGATCTGCGAGCAGGCCGGTGGTGTCCAGACCTCGGGCTGTTCGAAAATCTCGATGCCCTCGATCCCGGATCCGATGTAGGACAACTCTTCTCGGTTCGAGACAATGAACTGTTGCAACTCGTTGCGCAACGCAGCGGTGTCGATTCTGTTTGTCAGTGCCTCGAGTTTGCGGGATGTGCGGATCGCCTGGCTCAGGTGAAACTGCCTCGACACGTCAGCTTCGAGAGTTCGAATGTTGTAACCGTCCGTCGAACCGGCGACGTACAGGGCGGCTGCGGCGCCTTGCTCCGCGACGCGCGGGTACTTGCGGAACTGCGACGCCGTCCCCACCTTCATCCGGCCACCGGCGAAGATGTCGATATACAGCCATTGTGGCTGGGTGAGGTAGGTGCGCACATTCGGGTGAATGTGCGCACCGTTCACGTGAGCCTGGTGAACGCTTGTGAATCCTTCGCGATTTCTGCACCGGTCACATTGGCGTCCGCTGGTCACCTTCGCGCCTCGATCGCACGGGAGGTAACCGGGTCCGTCGGCCGTCATGTCGCGCCACCCGAGGCACCGCCGTCCCCGGCGCTCGTCCACAGAAAACCGGAATACCGACGTGTGCGTGAAGAACGTGGTGTCGCCGGTTGTGTCGTCGACGAGGCGGATACGAGGAGCTGCCGGATCCGACCATTCGATACCGCGCACGAGCAAGGTCATGATGGAAGTGCCGGTTCCTTTTTTCGGATGTACGAGGAACCACTGATGTTAGTGCGTCGGATATCAGTGCGTCAGCTGCCGGGCAACCCAGGGTAGTAGGTGCCTGCCGACCAACCGCCGTCTACGGCCAGCTCGGCTCCTGACATGTAACTTGCGTCGTCGCTGGCAGCGAAGGCCGTTACCCGGGCCACCTCGTCGGGGAGCCCGATTCGCCGTAGCGGAACCTGACCGTACGGCTTCTGCAGGTCGTCGCCCGTGCGGCCCATCGGGTTGCCCAGCTGGGTATCGACGCCACCGGGATGCACCGAGCAGACGCGGATGCCCGACGGTCCGAGTTCGAGTGCCTGAGTTTTGGTGAGTCCACGGACCGCCCATTTGCTGGCGGTGTAGGCGCTCAGGCCGTTCACTCCGCGCAAGCCGTCAACGGACGAAATGTTGACGATCACGCCGCGCGCGGCCTTCTTCATCACGGGAACAACAGCCTTCGCGCCCAACATTGCGCCGATGACGTTGACGGAGAACAACTTTTCGACGGCCGCGACGTCGATGTCCTCGACAGCGGCAAAGGCAAGCATGCCCGCATTGTTGATCAGGACGTCCACAGTGCCGAACTGGGAAGTCGTGTCTTCGACGAGGCGCACCCAATCGGATTCGCTGCTGACATCAAGATGGTGGAAGACGCCGCCGATGTCGGCAGCGACCGCGGCGCCCTTCTCGTCGAGCACGTCGCCGATGACAACCGTCGCGCCTTCTGCTGCGAGGAGTCGGGCGGTTGCTTCTCCCATTCCCTGAGAACCGCCGGTGACGATCGCTACCTTGCCTACAAATCTGTTCATGCACCGATTCTGTGGCGGTAGCGCCGGGTCCGTATCGGGCAGTCCCGCTGGCCGGAAATGTCCCGATGACGTGCGACTGACCTCGGGCCTGCTTGTGATCGCCTAGGCTCGTGGCATGGCTATTGTCTGGACAGTTCCGCGTGGTATCAGCCCCACCCTGCTCGTAGCACCGTTGATCAAGGAGTTTCTCGCCGAGGGCGAAGGCACCCTCGACTCGAGGCTGAGCGCGGTCGGCATTGTGTGTGCCTCGCTCGAGAAGCAGGTCGGTCGCACGTTCACGTCGATCAGTTCGGCGTCGGCAGCCATCTTCTCGGGCGCCGCAGCATCGTCGAGTGTGCCCGATGCGCTCAGGCTCGCGGTGATGCGGACGCTGTCCACCGAGGTGCTCGTCCGTAAGCCGGCTCCGCAACCGTTCTCCGAGAAGGTCGGAAAGCGCTTGGGAGAGTATGTGTTCGCGTTGCGTGACCCGCGTAACAACCAGGTGTTCCATGTCGGCCACGGCACCGGAAACCAGGTATTCGCTTCGGTTTTCGAGGCACTCGGTGAACTCGACAACCTCGAAGGAGCCTCCGGGGCAGCGGATACACCCGGAGTGACCGCTGCAAAAATCTCACGCATTCGTGAGATCTACGACGCCGGTTCGGCAGTCGAGCACTACGTTCTCATCCGCAGCGTATCCGGTGCGGATGCAAGCGGCACGGCAGACGCCGTGGTCAGCGGCATCGTGGAGACGCTGCGGATCAGTGAGGCGGGTGAGAACCTGACCAACCTTGCGGGTGAGGTCACTGACAAGGATCTGCGGGCAACCCGCGTCGAGGAAATCGCCCTCCGCTATTCCGCAGATCCGGCACCGGAATTGCCGACACCCAGTGTGGTGCTGCATGTTCCGGGTTCTGCTCGCGCCGGCGCCACCGCAGAAGAGATCTACGAACTCGCCCGCCAGGAATGGGCGGCCGGCGCCGCAGTGCGTGCCGAAGCCGGGATTCCTGTACTCGTCTTCGCGGACAGCATCATTCGTGGCGCTTTCCGCGCGCAGTCGTGGGAGGTGTCCACTCGTAACGCCGACGGCAGCATGCTGTGGCGCTTCACCGGCGACGTCGACGAGGAGCTGGCGGCCAAGTACGTCGGCACCGAAATCACACCGCACAACGTCGGACTCAAGAAGTGGCCGGTCAGCGGTTGGGTTACCCGACTGACCACCGCTCGCCCCGGTGCGGCGATGCCGGGTCCGCGTAAGAAGTAAGGCCCGCGTAAGAAGTAAGACGAGGTTGGGCTCCGGAGTTTTCGGAGCCCAACTTCGTCTATTTCAGTAGTCCACTGCCGAGGTAGTCGTTTTCCTCGCATCCGGGCGGAATGAGATAGACGGCCGAACCGATCGGCGTTGTCCACTCGTTGAGTGCGTCGAAGTCACTCAGTCGCTGCTGAACGGGCAGATACTGCGCCGCGATGTCCCGCTGGAACGCCGCGAAGATCAGCCCGGAGTTGGACGTTTCCTCGCCTTCCGGTGGGTCGTCGTAGTTGTAGGCACGACGGAAGAACTGCTCTCCCTCGTGCATTCGATGCGAGCGTGCGATGTGTGATCCCGGCGGAATGACCGGGATACCGAACCTGTCGGTAGCGGTGAAATCAGCCTCGTCGAACTCGTCGGTGCCGGTCAACGGAGCGCCGTTCGACAACGTGCGACCCATCGTGAGTTCACGCGCCGGTCGATCGAGTTCGTCCCACGTATCCATTTCCATGCGAATTCTCCGAAGCACCAACGACGTTCCGCCGGCTAACCACGGCTGATCGGCGCCGTCGCTCCATACGAGGGAGTCGAAATCCGTGGTTCCCGGCGCCGGGTTGACGGTACCGTCGACCTGGCCCATGAGGTTACGCATAGTTGTTCCCTCGGGCGCGGTTCCCCGTGCGCTGCGAAACCCTTTCTGCGTCCACCGAATTGAGGTCAGTGAGCGGGCGTTCTTGGTCAGTACCCGTACCGCATGCGCGACGGTGACGGGATCGTCGCTGCAGATCTGAAGGAGAAGATCCGTTGCGCCCCAGCGATCTTCGAGTCGGTCGATCGGGTAGCTCGGTAGCGGAGCGCACCACGCTGGTGCCCGATCCTGTAACCCCAGAGCGGTGAACAGTCCGGGCCCGTAGCCGACGGTGATCGTCAGCCTCGACGGATCAACCGCCAGTTCCTTCTCGGTATCGGCCAGAGCGGGCATTCCCGCAGTGAGGCGAGCAGCGTCGGCTGTCCACATCTTCATGATTCCGATGACGGCGGCCCGGTCGACTCCTGGTCGCAGATCGAAGCCGACAAAGGTGGCGTGTGCTTGCGGCGGGGTGCTGACGCCTCCCTGATGAACGCCATGGAACGGAACGACGGCTTTACCCGGAGACGGTTCATCGGCCTGCGCCAGAGTTGCTGCACCCCACGTTGTTCCCGCGACCGCAAGCGCGGCAGCGCCACCTCCGAGGAGGCGCCGCCGGCTCAGTCGCAGGTTGCTGTTCTCAGCCACCGTGATTGGGGTCGTAGTTCTCCTGGTTACCGGAGAAGTCGCGGATCTGGGCTGTGAAGGTGGAACTGGAACCGTCGTCGTAGATCAGGGTGACGTCGGTTTCGGCGCCGGGGAGGAGCGGGCCGGCGAGTTCCATGAACATCAGATGATCGCCGCCTGGCGCAAGGCTGGCGGAACTGTTCGCGGGAACCCGAAAACCACCGTCCTTGGGGCGCATTGTCATTGTCCCGGCGTCTCCGGTCACAACTTCGTGCAGTTCGACGCGAGCGGACGCCGGGCTGGTGGCCGAGACGACCCGTACGTCTTTGTCGCTGGAATTGACCAGTTCGGCAAAGGCCGCGCTCATACCGCCCGGCGCGGCTTTGACCCATTGATCCTCGATCGTGATGGATTGTGCCGCTTCGGTTTCCTTGCCGGACTCCGATGAACAACCGGTCAGCGTCAGGGCCGCTGCCAACGCGGCAGCGGTGAACAGTGTGGTGCGAACAGACATGTGTATCTCCGTAGTTCGAGTATCAGGTGGTTGCGCGGCGTCGGAGTGCCGCGACAGAAAGGTCGATCAGGAGGAATGCGATCAGGCTGAGGCCGAGCAGCGGAACGAACCAGCCGATCAGGGCGGTGCAGGCGATCAGTGCAACAACGCTGATCGGAGCGAGTTTTCGGATGCCACCGCGTGTGGGTGCTCGGCCTACAGCCCACTCGGATCCTCGGATGGGTCGTCGACGCCACCACATGATGTAGCCGCGAATGACGATGCTCGCCAACGCAACGGCGAGTGCGGCGAGCGCGATCTGATTGGCGAGACCGAAGAGAAGTCCCATGTGCA
Organism: Rhodococcus sp. ACPA4; assembly: GCF_002300185.1. Lineage (NCBI taxonomy): Bacteria > Bacillati > Actinomycetota > Actinomycetes > Mycobacteriales > Nocardiaceae > Rhodococcus > Rhodococcus sp. ACPA4. Next base: position 3,178,337 of record NZ_NSDY01000001.1, on the reverse strand, counting down.
GCTGGATTCCCCAGGCCGAGAGTTTTGCCGCGATAGGCCAATCCGCGAACCACAGCTCGTCGGTGACCTTCTGTGTTGCTCCGTCGATTGCAATGGTGTTGTTGCTCATAACCCAGGGCTGACGCGTCTGGGCGACGGTGAAAGCGGTGTGTGCATCAGCTGGGATCGACACCTCGACGGGGCCGGTGATGCCGTGATACCTGGCGATGCCGAGGACCGCGTCGACCCGTCCGACGTTCGTGTCCGTCAGAGTCCCGGTGGCGATCGGGGCCATGTCGTGACCGTCGTGTCCGCCGGACGGCTGCGCGGGAGCGCCGCCAAGTGTCTTGACCACCGAAGGGGTGGTCCAACTCAGTGCGGTTCTCATGTTGCTGACGTTCTCACCGGCGTATGTCGACCACGTGAGCCCGGTTGCCGAGAGAAACACCAGTGCCACTGCGATCCAGATGCCGACAACTCCGTGCCAGTTCAGGGTTCGGTTACGCCCGGCGGACGTTCGATCCAGGGTGAGCAGACGGGCGTTGCGAGAGGTTCGGTACCGGCGGAACCACAGGTAGACACCGCCGAGGGCAACCACCCACATCCACGACGCGGCCAGCTCGCTGTACAGGCGTCCCGGTTCGCCGAGATGAAGGTTGCGGTGGAGCTGGGAAATCCAGGTTCGGACCGGCAGCGAGCCGCTACTGCCGTACACGGTCAACTCGCCGACCGGTTGAGCGAGCACCGGGTCGACAAATACCGCGAGTCTCTCGGACTCGCCGAGAGACGGATCGGTGAACAGAACTCGGGTGGTTTCGCCGGCGGCAGGAGACGGGCGGATCGCTGAGACCGTCAAGTCCGGGCGGTACTGCTGAGCGGAGCGGATCTGATCGTTCAGTGATGCGAGCTGTCCGGTGCTGTCGGTTTGTAGGTAGTCGCTGTAGACAAATTTCTCGATGGTGGGTGCCACCGCGTAGAGGCCACCGCTCAACGCCGCGATGAGGATGAACGGTCCGATGAGAATTCCGGCGTAGAAATGCAGGCGCAGGATCAGGGGTCTGGCGCCGCCGGCCTTCTTCTTCGGAGGGGAACTGTCGTTGGAAGCGTGCGGCTGCGCGCGCTCCATTTCGGGTGCGGACATGCGTGTACTCGATCCCGCTGTGCGCCTTTCTTAACCGTCGGCGGTTGGTAAAGGCGCACAGCAATGGGGGCGCACGGGATTTCGTGCGCAGAAAGGAAAGGGAAAGGAAAAGTGAGTTACACGAATGCCGGCGGGCCGCGCGTGCCCAGACCGGAGGTGAGAAGTTGCCGGAGAACAACTTTGGCGCGGTAGCGAGTGCGGACGGTGAGGGGTGAGTGCTGCGGCGCCCAGGGCCGCAGCAGGACTGCAACGATTGTTGCCACCGTGGACGCCGCAACGACGTAGCCGCGTTCGGCGCCGCGGATCGCCGCCGCGCAGACTCCGACCGCAGCGATATGAGCCGCGAGCATCGGGAGCGACGGAACAACGCCGTGCTGGTGGTCCGAGGCAATGGTCAGTGTTGTGTGGCCGATCGCCTGCCCGGCAGCAAGCATGAGAGCCAAGGCCGCGGTGGGCGAGCGACGAGTATCGATGGACGCAACGACGGCGCCGACGCTCGCGCAGGCGAGGAGCAACAAGACCACCGCACTTTGCGACGGCGCCATGCCTCCGCCGCCGAGTGCGTGGGCGGCGAGGGATACCGCTCCGGACGTGCCGCCGACAAATCCGCCGCGCAACTGCGCGACATCAGCGAGGCGGGAGGTCATAGGTGCAAAGGATACAGGCACCTACTACCACGGTTAGTAGGTGCGCCGAAGTTGGACATTTGTTCGGTTGAGTGCCCGTTTTCTTTGCCCACACATTGCGGCAGGCGATTTCGGATGCGTTCTGGCGCAATACGTACCGGACAACTGGTATGCCGGTTGATTTGCTGGCGGATCGGGAGTTTCGAGGACCAAAGTCATCGAACTGTGTTGTGTAACAAATCGGCCCGCATTTGCGGTATCACCGACGGGCCGATGCGGCCCCGCAGTGATAGCGTCCCGACATGTGATGTCCGAATTGATTCGACCTTGACCTAGGAAAACGGTGCACAGCGATAACAACGGTTCGAATGGTGGATTCAAACAGAACGGTTCCGGAACAGCCGACACGGATGATCTGCTGAGCGGCTCTGACGATACCTACGCGAATTCGGTTCGAACCGTTACCTTTACGCCGCAGTTCGATCTACCGCAGAGCGACGAGGTTCCGGTCAAACCGCTTCCGAGTCAACGGATGCGGCAAGTGCGACGCGACGAGCCGGCCGATTTCCGAACCTCGACGCCACAAGCGATGACCTCCGTCGACGACCTGGACATCATCAAGCGCGCCAAACGTCCGCCCGAACACGGTTTCGGTGCTCTGCTGTTCAAGCTTTCGGGTGGGCGGATCAACACCGGGCAGTCGGCGGTGGAACTCGAACATCAGGCGCTGGTCCGTCGTGCTAATCGGACGGTGCGCGGCGTGTACAAGATCGCCTTCATCTCGCTCAAGGGTGGGGTTGGGAAGACGACGGCGGCAAAGACCGTCGGCTCCACGTTTGCGTCGATCCGTGGTGATCGGATTGTTGCGATCGACGCCAATCCTGATCTCGGTACCCTCGCCGATCGAGAACATCGCGAGCATCACTTGACGGTTCGTGATCTGTTGGCAGACAGTAATATTCGTACGTACAGTGATGTGCGGTACTACACGTCGCAAGGTGACAGCCGGTTGGAAATCCTTGCCAGCGAAGCGGATCCGGAAACATCGGAGTCGTTCAACGAGCAGGACTACCTCGACACGCTACGCATCCTCGAAGTGCACTACAACATTCTCATCACCGACTGTGGCACCGGCATCATGCATTCGGCGATGTACGGAATCCTCGACGAGGCTGACGCCTTGGTAGTAGTCAGTCCGACGGCTCAGGACGGAGCGCGCAGCGCAGCCGCCACGTTGAGTTGGCTGACCAAACACGGTTACGGCGACCTCGTGAGCCGGTCGGTGGTTGCGATCAACGCAACGCGGCCTGGATCGTCGTCGCTCGATCTGGACCAGCTCGAGGAAGTGTTTTCCCAGCGCGGAGTTCGGGCGGTCTGCACCCTCCCGTACGACGACCATCTCGGGGAGGGCGGGCCCATAGATCTGAAGTTGTTGAACAAACGCACTGCGCGTGCCTATCTCGAGTTGGTCGCCGCTATCGCCGACGGCTTCCCGGATTCGCAGGGGCGCCACGCGTCACGGTGACGGAGTACTTCACGGATGCCTCAATATCGCTCCGTATCCGTCTGCGAGAGTAAGGCGTTCGTCTACCTGAATCAGTTCGGCCCCGGTTCGGATCGCTAGATAGGGGAGTAGTCGATTCGCGGGTGCAAAGTGTGAATTACTGGATACTTCCTTGTCATCGGGATCGGTGAAGAGCAGAGTCTCGACCTTGCCCTGTTCCAGCGCATCGAGCACACGGGCAGTGCCGTCGACCGACAGTTCGGTGTCGCGGCCCTGACCGGCCATGAAGCGCTCGGTTTCGGTGTCCATACGCCTCAACCGCTCGGTATCGATGAGTTCGCGTATCGCCTTGGCTACTTCGGTCGGAGAAGAACCTGCTGCGCGTGATCCGCGTTCGATCTCCACAGTGCGTAGTGACGCCGGAAGATACTGCGCGAATGCTGTGCGCGACTGAACTTCGCCGATGATCAGCACCAATTGCACCTTGTGTTCGCGGGCCAGTTCGGCGGTGCGAGTTGCGGCTTGGGTCAAGTTCTTTCGCACGTTCTCCTGCGCCAGGGATTGAGTGTCGATATAGCGGTCGGGGCCACCCACTCGAGCTTTGTGTACCGGGAACCCGTCTCCGTCCACGGATTCGCCGTAGACATCTCGCCCGCGCGCATCGCGCACACACAGATCCGCGCCGGTGTGATCGACCTTGGCGAGGACAAACGGCTCGGTGTCGTGTCCATGTGCAACGAGCGGAATCAGGTAGGGCAATGAACCAACCGTCACGACGGTCGACGCCGTGGGTTCGAGCATGATGTCGTCGACCAGAACGGCATCGGGCGTGATCACCAGTGCGCGTCCGGCCCGGCCGGAAATTCCGTGATGATTGTCCTTCACACTGTCGAACTGTTCGATCAATGCATCTGGTGCTCCCTGTTTCGACAATTGATTGTGCATCGAACGCCACTCCAACTCGAAGCGCTCACGTGAGTTTTCACGATTGCGGACGTCCTCGAAGTACACCGAGGCAAACGGTCCTTCGCTCGAACCGACCTTCTTCAGTCGCGCAGCATGCATGGCGACTCCTCTCTGTAGTAGTCGTCGAATCTTGTTGCTCGTCTCTCCGCACGCGTACCCGCTCGAGGTTGATTCGACACGAGAGCTGGGTATCCAATGCGATTGGCCGCAGATTCACACGAGAGATTCCAGTGAAGGGAGCAGGTCATGTCGGCCCGGCGCCGTAACGCAGCGATGGATACCGAGAAACGGTGGTCGGATCCGGAGGAGTTCCGCAGGGCGGCGACCTTCACAGGTGTGGTGATCGGGCTCGCGCTTGCGGTTCTGTGTTCGCTGCTGCTGTTCGACCGGTCGTCAGGGCTCGGCACCCTGGCCTTCGCGCCGGCCGCTGTCTTCCTGATCGGTGGGCTGATTGCCTTTGTCCAGACGTATCGGGTGTGGAAACGGGGTGGGGTGTGGCCCATTTGGCAGGGGGCAGGGTGGGGCCTGATGGTGTTGATGCTGATCAGTTCCGGTTTCGGTGCGGGTGCTTATGGCCCGCCGCAATAAACTCCCCATTGGACTCGCACATTTGTTCGATTCTTGCTAGTGTTGCTCCCCGTGGGGATGGTGCAGTGGGAAGCCTGCATCACCCCCACGCCAGAACCCGGTGCCTGGCGCTGACTGCCTTCAGTGTCAGGCACCGCCTTTGGGTTGGCTGGCTTTGGGCGGGTGCGGCACTCGTCAGGAACTAGGTTGCGGCAGAGTGCAATCCGTAACCTTGGGGTTGACGCCGAAGTAGTTCAGGGGCCCCGCCACTACGGTCACGGCGATGGTGCCCACGCCGGCGCAGTTGGATGGAGAGTTGCTGTAGTAGCCTCGCTGGCCGGCCGCGATGGCACCGACAACAAGCCAGATCAACACGATCAAAGTCACGATCCGTCGCATGGAACCGCTCGATTCCTCAGCTGTGTGGCGCGGGGACTATCGAAATACCCGGTCAGGAGGGGTATGAAACGCAAGTGAGCGGGGTATTCGAAGGTAGAGTGCCGTCACTTCGCGTGTATGTGGCGGGCTTGTCGTCGAAAGAGACTGCCATGATTATTCTCGGAATTATCCTGCTGCTGATCGGATTTCTCTTGAATATTCCGATCTTGTGGACGATCGGTGTTGTCCTCTTGGTGATCGGGCTGATCTTGTTCGTGCTGGGCTCGACGGGGCGCGCGGTCGGTGGCCGACGGCACTGGTACTGAGCTGATTTGATCTGATTTGCGCGACCTGATCGATCTTAGCTGGGATATTCGCCAGATCGAGGACAGGCCCCACACCCTGTGGGAGTGCAGGACCTGCCTCCGATTGGTCTTGCCAACATCTCCATGAGCGTCAACGAGTCCCAGCACGCCGGAGCATGCGTCGAAAACAATACGGCGCATCGGACGTGTTTGCCAACGATTTACGGAGAAAATATTTCTGAGTTCATACTTTGGGATTTTGGTCCCTAAAGTGAGGATTGCACCTTACGGGCGCAAGGTTTATCCCCCGATCGCAGTGGAGACTCTACGGCCGAAGCCGGATTTCGACCGGTCGGACGGGAGCCGGTTCGATGGATCTACTGCTCAAAGGGAAGACCGCGATTGTCACCGGTGCCGGCAAGGGCATCGGTCTCGCGATCACCCAGGCATTGGTCGAAGAAGGAGCCCATGTGATCGCGGGTTCACGAACTCGCACGGCAGAAATCGAGAAACTCGAGACCGGCGACGGTGTCACGTTCCTTGCCGTCGACTTGGCGAGTGCGGACGGTCCGCCGGCATTGGCTGCCGCAGCCGCAGAGCGCGGCAGTATCGACATCCTGATCAACAACGTGGGCGCCGTGACGCCGCGGACCGAGGGATTTCTCAGCGTCACGGACGGCGACTGGGATGCGTCGCTGCGCGTGACGTTCATGTCCGCGGTGAGGATGATCCGGGCTGCCCTGCCGTCGATGGCGGTCGGCGGTGGGAGCATCGTGACGGTCAGTTCGGTGAATGCGTTCCTTCCGGACCCAGCGGTGATCGACTACAGCGCGGCAAAAGCCGCTTTGAGTAACCTGTGCAAATCGTTGTCGAAAGAGTTGGCTCCGCAAGGTATTCGGGTGAACACCGTGAGCCCAGGACCTGTGCGGACGGCGTTGTGGCTCGGGTCGGGCGGGGTAGCGTCGACGCTCGCCGGGGTCTCCGGACTCAGCGCCCAAGACATTGTGGACAGTGCAGCCGCAGGCTCGGAGACGGGCAGATTCACGTACCCGGAAGAAGTCGCGGATCTGGTGGTGTTTCTTGCCGGAGGCCGCGCTGCAAACATCACAGGCGCGGATTTTGTCATAGACGGAGGCTTGATCAAGACGCTCTGAGTTCGAGCTACTTCGTGGCCGTCAGATAGCCTGAGCGTTTCGACAAATCGGCAAGTTCCGGTGGAAGTTCCGGGATCGGTTGGCCGTACTCGTTTGCCAGTTCAAGGGTGTCGCGGCACTGAACCGACCAACCGCGGTCGGTCAACCACTGTTTGGGGTCGGCGCGCTGGTCGTCGTAGAACAATGCGGACAAGTCCAAGCCGCCGAATGGGTCTTTCTTGAAGTACTTTGCTCTGATGTCGGCGAATCGTTTGCCGTCCATTCCGGATGGGAAGTAGTTCAAGGCAAGTCGACTTCCTGGCGAGGAGAGTTCGTCGATTCTTTCGAACAGTGCGTCATGTGCGCTGCCGGGAAGATAGGCCAAAAGTCCCTCTGCCGACCATGCCGATGGCTTGGCGCGATCGAATCCTGACGCTTCGAGAGCGGCGGGCCAGTTTTCTCGCAGATCGACAGCCACCGTGTGACGGTCCGCTTTCGGTTCCGCTCTGTGTTCGGTGAGCACCTGATCTTTGAATTCCAGTACCCGCGGCTGATCGACTTCGAAAACCGCAGTGCCGGTGGGCCAGTTCAGTCGATAGGCCCGTGCATCCAATCCTGCTGCCAGGATGACTGATTGGGCGACTCCTGATCTGGCGGCGTCGAGAAAGAACTCGTCGAAGAATTTACTTCTGATGCCCATGCCAATGCCCATGAATCCGGACAGTGGGAGGTCTTCCAGCGATGACGGGTTGTCCAGTAGCGCGGTGAAGTGTGGTTCGCCCGCGGCCGCGACAAACCACGGCGCGTAGGAATCTTCGATCAGGGCGTGGGGGCGACGTGATTCTATGGCGCGAAATGCGGCCACTCCCAGCGCAGTCAGGCCGACACTGCTGACAATGTCCCAGGTATCGCCGTCGCTGCGCACGTTTTTGATCCTACGCTCGTGGTGGTTCCCAATTCGAGTGTCGGTATTTCTGTTGCAGTTCAAGGGGTTCGGTCTGCTTTGAGATTGCCAGGTGATTGGCAGACTCAGTGGAGGCGGCCGTCAGGGTTCGCGCTTTGACTAGGGAGTGTGGTCCGGGCGCAGTAGACGTAGGCCTAGCGCACAACAATCAGCAAGGAAGGCGATGGCGAAGTTGCAACGCCCTGATGCACTCGATGGTCTGGAGGTTGCCGCACGACACGGTGGCGCCGCGTCGAAGGCGAGGCTGTATTGCGCTGTCCGGCCGTTGGCGGTGCGACGTGCTCGCGTCGAACTCGAGCCTCACGCAGCAGAATTAGTAGCCGACGCCGTGTGCCGTTCCGTCGTGAATTCGGTGCCGGGCCGGGCAGCGTCAGATGGTTCGCTCGTGCGTCTGGTGTACTCGACAACTCGTCGATTGATCGACCGAACGGACTCGAAATCCAGGATAGGACTGCCCGCCGATATCGAGGCTCTTCCTGAGCGGCTGCGAGAGGTGTTGATTTTGAGGTTGATCGTTGGCCTCGATGTCGACGACACCGCAGTTGTGCTCGGGCGAACACGCGCTCAGGTTCTGGTGGAACAACATCGGGCGCTGGCGACGCTGAGCGCCGTTGCCGCGGCCGCAGCGAGTTGAGTTGGATCAGCGAGCGGCGAGCATTCGACGCAGATCCTTACGGCTGGTCTTGCCGACGCCGGTCTCCGGGAATTCTTCAAGCACCTGCACCCGGTCGGGGATCTTCCAACTCGCCAGGCCGCGCTCGCGAACAAAGGCTCGTATCTGGGCTGTTTTCGGCGGACTCGACGGGTCGGCGGCAAGGAGGAAGGCACACGTGCGTTCGCCGAGGTATTCGTCGGGAATGGCAACAACGATCGCGTCGCGTACCGCGGGGTGCGCCAGGAGGTGTTCTTCGAGTTCTTCGGCAGATACCTTCTCGCCGCCGCGGTTGATTCGGTCGACTGCGCGCCCGCAGACGGTGATGTTGCCGTTCGCATCAACTCGAACCACGTCGCCGGTGCGGTACCACCCGTCGGCGGTGAAGGAACGGGCATTGGCTGCGGGATTGTCGAAGTAGCCGCGAATTGTGTACGGGCCCTTGGTGAGCAGCTGACCTTCGGTGCCCGCGGGTACGTCGTTGTCGTTGTCGTCGACCACCCGGATCTGGTCGAAGGGGGACATGGGGCGGCCCTGCGTGGTGAGGACTACGTCGAGAGGATCTTCGTCGCGGGTGTAACACACCAGACCCTCGGCCATCCCGAACACTTGCTGGAGTCGTGCGCCCAACGCGGGGCCGATGCGGGCCGCCAACTCGTCGGGGCAGCGAGCGCCGCCGACCAGTACAGCTGTCAGAGTCGAGAGGTCGTGTGAGTGGCCACGTTCGGCTGTTTCGGTCCACAACCGGGCGAGCGGCGGAACGAGTCCCGTCATGGTCACTCCGGCGCGCTCGATCATCGCGAAGGCCGTGGTGGGACTTGGGGACGGGGTCAACGCCACTGTTCCACCGGCGGCGAGAGCTCCCAGGATTCCCGGCGAGCTCATCGGGAAGTTATGGGCTACCGGCAATGTCGCCAGATAGACCGTCGATGTTGTGACACCACAGATTTCATTGCTGCGCAGCACGCTGTAGAGGTAGTCGTCGTGGGTGCGGGGGATCAGTTTGGGGATGCCGGTGCTGCCGCCGGACAGCTGCAGAAACGCCACGGATCCCGGGTCTGCGGCGGCAAATTCGCGCGGTACGGCGCTCACCGCGTCGAAGTTCACGGTGCCGGCCGGGGCGTCCGATCCGGGATCTGGCAGGCACACAACGGTATTCAAGGTCGGTGTCGAAGCAGCGACCTCGAGTGCCAGAGCGCCGTGGTCGAACCCGTCGATGTGGTGCGAGGTGATGACGGCGACGGCGCGTGAGGCGCCGGCCAGTGCAGTCAATTCCGAGGAACGATGCGCGGGGAGGCAGAACACGGGTACTGCGCCGATCCGGAAAAGCGCGAAGACCACGGCGACGAACTCGGCCTGGTTGGGCAGTTGGACCATCACCGGATGCTGTGCGGTGATGCCGAGGTCCGCGAGTCCGGCAGCGAGGGCGTCCACGCGGGCGTCGAGCTCGGCGTACGTCCATGTCTGCTCGGCGTCGACGACTGCGACGGAGTGGGCATGGGCGGCCACGCTCTCGCGCAGAACCTGGTCGAAAGTCTTTCCGGCCCAGATTCCTTCACTGCGGTATCGGGCGGCGTCGTCTGCAGGCCACGGGGTGAAGGAGAGCTGAGGTGGTGACACTTCGGAAAGCATGTCTTCCTTCACTGGTGGTGGCCCGGCGGCGTGAACAATTTCGATAAGGATAGCCTAGGCTCATGGATGTGAAGGGTGTGACTGGGCGATCTGTCGTGATTACCGGTGCCGGCGGCGGTATCGGCGCGGCAACGGCGGCACTGTTCGAAGAGGCCGGAGCCACGGTCGCTCGGTGGGACCTTGCAGCTCCGACGGTACCCGTTGGCGGATTCGCGCTCGCGGTCGACGTGACGGATCGTCAGTCCGTCGAGCAGGCGTTTGCCGCGACAACCGATGCAATCGGAACGGTGTCGGTGCTGGTGCACACTGCGGGCGTGTTGCGGGCGGGTTCTGCGCTGACCGAGGACAACAACGACTGGGATGCGTGCATGGCCGTCAACGCGACGGGAACCATGAACGTCGCCCGCGAAGCGGCTCGCCGCTTTGTCGCTGCCGGTGCTGGCGTGATCACGGCAGTGGGGTCGAACGCGGCATCGACACCGCGCACGAACATGGCTGCCTACGGTGCGTCGAAGGCTGCGGCAACCGCCTACATGCGGAGCCTGGGTCTCGAGATCGCTCCGCACGGAATCCGCTGCAACATTATTTCTCCGGGATCGACGGACACTCCCATGCTTCGCGGAATGTGGGACGGTACAGACCAATCCGCCGGGGTGATTGCCGGTGACGCCGACGCCTATCGCCTCGGGATTCCGCTCGGCCGACTCGCGCAACCGGGTGACATCGCCGCCACGGCGTTGTTCCTCAGCTCGGACGCGGCCAGGCACATCACGATGCACGACCTCCGCGTCGACGGCGGCGCCACGCTCGACATGTGAAGTCCTCATACACAACCGATCGAACCGAATAGGAGCGCCCGATGGCCATTCCCCCCATTGCCGGCTACGTTCTGCCCCGCCGTGACGAGGTATCCGCGGACCGCGTCGACTGGCAACTCGACCCGTCGCGCTGCGCGCTCTTGATCCACGACATGCAGCGTTACTTCATCGATGCCTACAACGCCGGTGAGGAGCCCATCTCCACCGCGACCGCAAACATGGTGGCGATTCGTGACGCGTGTGTTCGGGCCGGGATTCCGGTTGTCTACACGATGCAGCCGGGTGATCAGCATCCGTCCAGGCGAGGCATCCTGGCCGATTTCTGGGGCGAAGGTATGACAACCGGCCGCGATACGGAGGTGATCGACGCGCTCACGCCCGGAGAGTCCGACATCGAGGTGACGAAGTGGCGATACTCGGCATTCCAGCGCACGGATTTGCGTCAGCTCCTCGCCCGTGTCGGCCGCGATCAGTTGATCGTGACCGGCGTGTACGCGCACATGGGCTGCATGCTCAGCGCGGCCGAGGCGTTCATGAGTGACGTCGAGCCGTTCATGGTCTCGGATGCCACAGCAGACTTCTCGCGCGACGAGCACCTGATGGGATTGGAATACGTCGCCAAACGTTGTGGCCGGGTGTTCACCGCGGCCGACGTACTGGGCGCGATCAGCGTGGACGAATCCGTCGCAGAGCTCAGTGGAGTGTAAGATCGTGAACCGCATCATGCTCTCCGGGAAGATTCACCGTGCCACCGTCACTCAGGCGGACCTGCACTACGTCGGATCCGTGACCATCGACCAGGACCTGATGGAAGCTGCCGATCTGCTCGAAGGTGAGCAGGTGCACATCGTCGACATCGACAACGGTGCACGGCTCGAGACCTACGCCATCACCGGCGAACGAGGTTCCGGGGTGATCGGCATCAACGGCGCTGCGGCACATCTGATCTCGCCCGGGCACTTGGTGATCATCATGTCGTACCGCCACGTCGACGACCGTGAGGCGAAGTCGCTGGTACCGCGGGTCGTCCATGTCGATACGAAGAACATGATTGTGGAACTGGGCTCGGACCCGGCGCAGCCGGTGCCCGGAGCCCGGGACCAGCTCGCCTCACGCTGACCCCGGTAGCGGGTCAGGCGTGCTCGCGCCTGCGGTTTTCGAGCGACTCCACAGCTTTGTCGCGCAGCGTCCGAACTCGGGCGAGGGGGCCGTCGCCGACCTGCACCCGCCAGTAGCCCGATGCGTCGAGGAGATCCTTCGTCACGCCGAGTTGTTTTGCCGTCGCGCGCAATTCGCGCACGATGGATGCCTCACCCGCGATCCACATCCAGCCGGCGCCCGTGCTCGGACCGAGAGTGCGGGCAGCATCGGCCAATAGACGGGCGTCCGAGATGCCGTCGCGGCGGTGCACCCACGTGACGCCGGGGAGTTCGCGCTGTTCCTCGGCGGGACCGTCGACGAGCACGGCAACGTACAGCGGCACCGAACCGTCGTGTTCCTCGACGTAACGTGCGATCGCCGGTAGCGCAGTCTCGTCACCGGCAAGCAGCCACCAGTCGGCGCCGACGGGCGGAATGGTCGACACCTTCGGGCCGGCCAGGTGCAGGGTGTCGCCGGGCTGTGCGTTGCGCGCCCAGTTGCCGGCAATTCCGTGGCCGTGCAGCACGAAGTCGAGATCCAGTTCGCCGGCCTCGGCGTCGAAGCGGCGCACCGTGTAGGAGCGGGCAACCGGTGCCGGGCGCTTCGGCCAGTGCAGATGACCGTCATGCTGCTCGGGCAGCACCGGAGCTGCGGATCCCTCTTCAGGGAGGAAGATCTTCACGTAGTCGTCGGCACCCTCGGTGCGGAACTCGGCGACGGAGAATTCACCGGACTGGAAGGTTCCCAGTTGCTCGCCTCCGACCGTGATTCGGCGCATGCGCGGTGTGACCTCGACAGTTCGGAGGACCGTCAGCTCTCGCAGGACGATCGGCAGGTCGAGCCGTCGGGACGGGGTGGTAACCGGCATGAGCGAATTCCTCTCGCGAATGGACCTATCTATACCCAGGGTGTCAGACGGCGCCAACTCGCTCTCCAGTAGGGTAGGTAACCCTAACCCCTGGTGCGTTCGAGAGAGCGATCAGGGCTTGCAGGACTGCGAGGAGATCCAGTGGTGTCGAAGAAGCGTCTGGCGTTGACGGCTGCGCAGGCAGGGATGTGGTTCGCGCAACAACTCGACCCGCAGAACCCCACTTTTGTCACCGGTCAATGCATCGAGATTGTCGGCCCGCTCGACCCGTCCGTCCTCGCGCGCGCTGTGGATCGTGTGGTCGCGGAAACTCCGTCGCTCATGGCGAGGTTCGCCGTGGACTCCGGCGAGGTGTATCAGGAACTCGGCGCCTGGGAGTACCCCGGAACTGATGTTGTCGCACGTGAGAGCTTTGAGGTCGCGCTCACGGAGATGCGTGAACAGCTCCGGATACCCCTCGATCCGAGCGCCGGACCGGGATGTGTGGTGACCGTTCTTACGTTCGGGCCGTCGCACCACGCATTGTTCTTCCGCGTCCACCACACGTTGATCGACGTCTATGGGTACAGCTTGCTCGGCCGCAGGATCGCCGCCGTTCACAATGCCGTGGCGCAGGGCAAGGAACTGCCGACCAGTCGCTTCGACCCACTCGAGGTGATCCTCGACCAGGACGCCGCTCGCGCCGATTCCGACGCTCAGAGCCTCGATCGGGAATTCTGGTCTTCCGAACTGCTCGGAGCCCAGGAATCGGTAAGCCTGTCCCGGATCGGGGGCCCGCCCGCGTCGTCGGTCGCACAGACGCTTCTGTCCCACACCACACTGATCTCCGCAGCATCGGCAGAGCGCATCACTGCCGCCGGACGCGTTGTCGAGGGAAGTTGGGCCGACGTCGTCACGGCTGCAGTGGCGGCGTACCTGGCACGTTCGAATGGCAGCCTCGACGTGACGGTGGGATTCCCGTCGATGAATCGTATGGGCACCGTCGCCGCCAAAGTTCTGACCACCGCCGTCAACGTCCTGCCACTGCGCGTTGCGGTCGACCCGAATTCGAGTCTCATCGACCTCGCTGCGGGTGTCCGCGCTGCGGTCAAGCGCACGACCCCGCATGCCGCGTATCGCTCCGAGGCAATCCATCGGGACCTGCGACTGCCGGCGAGCAGCGCCGGCCCCGTCGGTCCGACGGTCAACATCAAGCCGTTCGGCGACACCCTGCGTTTCGACGGGGCCGGCGCGACAGTCCACTCTCTTGCCCGTGGTCCTGTCCATGACATCGCCTTCATCGTGCGTCGTCTCGACGAGAGCGGCGAGCTCGAAATCCAGATCGACGCCGACGCTGACCGCTACACGGGTGCGGAGCTCGCGCGCCATGCTTCGGCTCTCACCAAATTGCTCGAATCCGTCACCGCCGAGGGGACTGGCGCCGCGATTGCTCAGGTGTCGCTCCTCGAACCGGAAGCCCTGCAGGTCCTCGCCGAATGGGGCGGACGAGCAGCAGCTTTCGATGACTATTGCCCTGACGTCCTGGACCTGTTCGATGCCCAGGTAGACGAGCGCGGTGACGATCTTGCTCTGGTTGCCGGCGCTGAACGGCTGAGCTATGCCGAATTGGCTGCGCGCGTTGACGCTTTGGCAGCCGAACTGTCCTCTCGCGGCGCCGGCCCGGAGTCGCTGGTCGCGCTGGCTCTGCCACGATCCGCGTCGGCCGTGGTTGCGCTCCTCGCGGTGCTGCGCTGCGGCGGTGCGTACATTCCGCTCGACCCGCAGTTCCCCTCGTCGCGACTCGAGTACATGCTTGACGACGCTCGGCCGGCGATCCTGCTGACCACCGCGGGCTTCACCGATCGGATTTCGGTCCCACAAGGTACTGCCGTCGCAACAATCGCCGGTGGCGAGATCAGTTGGTCGGCAGCAGCATCCAGCGCGGCGAGCGGGGCGCGTGTCGCGCCGGCCAACACCGCCTACGTCATCTACACCTCCGGTTCCACGGGAAACCCCAAGGGAGTGATGCTGGACCGCCGCGCCCTGGCACGGTTTGTCCGCTCGGCCACGGATCTCACGAGTATCGACGCGCACACGCGGTTGCTCGCCCTGACTACTCTGTCCTTCGACATTGCGGTCCTCGAACTGTTTGTCCCGCTCACCGCGGGCGGATCGGTGATCCTCGCCGACGAGAATCAGGCCAAGGAACCGGCAGCCATTGCGGCACTGGTGAGTTCGGAGTCCGTCACGGCGGTGCAGGCGACTCCCTCGCAGTGGGGGACGGTGCTCGAACACGGCGTAACCGATCTGGCTGCAGTCGACGTCCTGGTGGGCGGTGAGGCCTTGCCCACCCGGACGGCGCAGCAGTTGAGTGAGCTGGCCCGTTCGGTGCAGAACATGTACGGACCCACCGAGGCCACGGTGTGGTGCACCAGCACCCCGGTTTTGCCGAACATCGACTGGACAGGCTCGATCGGCCGGCCGTACGTGGGCACTGCCGCAGTGGTCCTGGATCGCTACCTGCAACCGGTCAACGTGGGCGCGATCGGCGAACTGTACGTTGCGGGAACACAACTCGCGCGCGGCTACCGCGGTCGACCTGACCTGACGGCAACCCGATTTGTGGCCGACCCGTTCGGACGCGGCCGGATGTACCGAACCGGCGACCTGGTGCGGTGGACCGAATCCGGTCAGCTCGAATACCTCGGCCGAGGCGACGATCAGGTGAAGGTGCGTGGGCACCGTATCGAACTCGGCGAGATCGAGACCGTGGCAGGGGAGTTCGACACAGTCGGTGCCTGCGTCGCGGTCACTCGAAGCGACGGCAGTGGCACCGTTCATCTGGTCGGCTACGTCACGGCCGTGGAGAGCGCTCACGTCGATCTTCCGGCACTGCGGGCATTCATAGCCGATCGTCTACCCGCGTACATGGTGCCGTCGGCGATTGTCGTCCTGGACGAGTTCCCGCTTACCCCCAACCTCAAGATCGACCGGAAGGCATTGCCGGCGCCGGACTTCGGGGATGCGGACACTGGGCGTTCAGCCGAGACGGCTGCGGAGATCGCACTGTCCGGCATGTTTGCCGACCTGCTGGGGCTCACCGTGGTGGGCGTCGATGCAGACTTCTTCACACTCGGCGGCACGTCGCTCTCCGCTACAAGACTCGTAGCCCGTCTCAAATCCGCACTCGGAGTGGACCTGTCGCTGCGTGACGTCTTCGATACGCCGACGGTGGCCGGACTGGCGCTACGGGTGGAATCCGCTGCGCCGGCTCGTCCCGCCATTGTGGCGCACGAGCGGACCGACATTGTGCCGCTGTCGTCGGCGCAGCAGTCGTTGTGGTTCGTTCACCAGACCCAGGGTCCATCCGCTACCTACAACATTCCGTTTGCGCTGCACCTGAACGGCGCAGTGGACGCGACAGCGCTGAAAAATGCGGTTGCGGCAGTTGTCGCCCGGCATCGGGTACTGCGCACGGTTGTCGTCGACATCGACGGTGTGGGGTTCGGTCGGGTACTCGATGCGGAGCCGGAGTTCACCGACAGTGAGGTCTCCGAGGCGGACGTGCAGTCCGCGCTGCTGACCGCGGCCTGTGTGCCGTTCGATCTCGAACACGACATTCCGGTACGGGCTCACCTGGTGCGGTCCGGCACCGACACCGCAGTCCTGCTGTTGGTCATTCACCACATCGCGGGTGACGAGTGGTCGGCCGGACCGATGCTCACCGATCTTGCAGCGGTCTACAACGGGGAGCAGCTGCCGGCCAAGCAGCCTCGAATTCAATACTCGGACTTCGCGATCTGGCAGGGCGAGTGCGCCGCAGATCCTAACCTGAGCGCGTCCACCGACCGGCAACTCGGGTACTGGCGAGACCTTTTCTCCGGTGCCCCCGAAGAATTGCAACTGCCGTACGACCGTGCTCGCCCAGCAGTTCCGACGTGGCGCGGCGGCGAGGTCTGGACTCACACCGGCGCAGGCGTGGTGCACGGACTGCGATCGGTGACCGAGAAGTCGGGCTCCACGATGTTCATGCTGGCGCAAGCGGCGGTCGCAGTTCTGCTGTCGAAACTCGGTGCCGGTGAGGACATCACGCTCGGTGCCCCGATTGCAGGCCGGGTGGACGGCAGCCTCGAAGATACCGTCGGATTTTTTGTCACTACGGTGGCGCAGCGGGTCGATCTGACCGGGCGCCCCTCGCTGGCCGAGGTGCTCTCACGCGTGCGACGCGGCGCCCTGGACGGGTTTGCGCACCAGGACGTCGCGTTCGAGCAGGTCGTCGACGCGGTGGGCGTGACGCGATCTCTCGCCCGGCATCCCCTGTTCCAGACGATGGTTCAGCATCGCACACCGCACTCCGTACCCAGCTTCACCGGGCTGTCGGTCAGCCCGTCGTACGTTTCCACGGGCACCGCGAAGTTCGACCTGACCTTCGAGTTCGTGGAACTTGCCGACGGACTCGACGTGCGGATCGAGTACGCGGAGGATCTTTTCGATCGGGCGACGGCAGAGACCATTGCGGTTCGCTTGCTCACGGTCCTCGAGCATTTTGCCACGGATACGGGCGCCGGCCTGCAGAGCGTGGACGTGCTGTTGCCGGCCGAACGAAATGCACAGTCGGTCGAAGGTCACACAACCCGTCTGTTGCCCGAACTGCTGGACGACGCTGAACATGAGTTCGCCGATCGCGTGGCCTTGATCTGTGGACCGGACGAGTACACGTACCGGGAGCTGGCTGATCGCTCGAACAGGTTGGCGCGGTTACTGATCCAGCGTGGTATCGGCACCGACGTGGTGGTGGGCATCGCCGTCGGGCGGAGCATCGAGTGTGTAGTTGCGCTCCGCGCCGTGATTGCTGCGGGCGCGGCGTACCTGCCGATCGATCCGTCGTATCCGCGTGCGCGCATCGAGTACATGCTCGCCGACGCCGATCCGGCGCTCGTGATCGTCGACGCCGATACCGTGCAGTGGATTCGGCCGGACTCGGAGGATGCGACCGTCGCAGAACTCGAGGTCGCCGCTGCCGGCCTTCGCGGAGACCGGGTCGGCAGAGTCGTGTCGCCTGCCGCTGCGGCGTACGTCGTCTACACCTCCGGCTCCACCGGTCAGCCCAAGGGTGTGATGGGAACTGCAGGCGCACTGGCTAATCGCTTGGTCTGGCAGCGTGATCTCGTGCACGTCGACGGGTGGGCGGATATTCGGTTGGCAAAGAGTTCGATGAGCTTCATCGACGGCTCCACCGAACTGCTGGCGGGGCTCCTGGCCGGTGCCCGGTTGGTTCTCGCAGATGACGCGGAGTCTCGTGATGCCGGCGCACTCGCAGATCTCATCGACCGGCACGGCGTGCGTCAGCTCACCGCGGTGCCGAGCCTGGCTGCGGCGCTGGCACAGTTCCGAGAAGAATCGGCACACCGGGTCTCGAGTTGGTTCCTCAGTGGTGAACCGCTCACTCGCGCAGTGATCGACTTGTTCGACGAGAAGAACACACGGGTGATCAACTCGTACGGATCCTCGGAGGTTGCCGGTGATGTGACCTTCTGGACGGCAACATCTTCCGCCAACCGAGTGCTGATCGGCGCTCCCGTTCCCGGAGTGGGTGCGCGGATACTCGACGCATACCTGCGCCCGGTGCCGGACGGGGTGACGGGTGAACTGTATGTCGAGGGCATCCAGGTTGCCCGCGGTTACCTCGGCCGACCGGAGTTGACCGCAACTCGGTTTGTCGCGGATCCGATGGGCAGCGGTGGACGGTTGTTCCGCACCGGAGATCTGGTGCGTCGCACTCGGTCCGGCGAACTCGACTTCGTTTCTCGCGCCGACGCTCAGATGAGTCTGCACGGATTCCGGATCGAACCCGGCGAGGTGGAGGCGGCGTTGGCTTCCCATCCGTCCGTCGAACGAGCACTGGTTGTGGTGCGCGCGAGCGCGGCTGGGTCGGATCAGCTTGTCGGGTACGCGGTTCGGGCACCAGGCGCCGCCGTGCCAGATGATTCCCAGTTGCGGGCGCATCTTCGGGACCTGCTGCCCGACTATATGATTCCCGCGGTATTCGTCGTTCTCGACGGCCTTCCCGTGCTACCCAACGGCAAGGTAGACCGCGACGCGCTCCCCGCGCCGGTACGCAGCGAGGGACGGCGCGAGGCGGCAACCGAACTGGAGCGGATCTACTGCGAGCTCCTTGCCGAACTCCTCGGCATCACCACCGTCGGCCCCGACGAGGACTTTTTTGCTCTCGGCGGCAACTCGTTGCTCGCCACTCGATTGGCGTCGGCGATCCGCGCCCGCACCGGTCACGACGTGACGATCCGCGAGGTGTTCGACCTCCGTACCCCCGCCGAACTGGCTCGGGCAGCACAGATCGGGAAGGTCAGGCGGCCTGAACTGGTTCGCCGGGATCACGGGGCAATCGTGCCGATGTCTGCCGCGCAGGGACGCCTGTGGTTCCTGTTCCAGCTCGAGGGCCCCAGCTCCACCTACAACATCCCGTACACCATGCATCTGCAGGGTTCAGTGGATCTGGATGCGTTGCGCGGTGCGCTGGCGCACGTTCTGAGCCAACACGAAACACTGCGCACGGTATTCACCGCCGAGTCCGGTGACAGCGAGGCTGGGCACATCGGGTACCAGGTGGTTCGTCCGATCAGCGAGTGCGAACTGCCGTTGGGCGTTCTCGACGTCCTTCCAGCCGAACTGGAGTCGACACTCGCGCGGGAAGCCGCCTACACCTTCGACATCGCGCACGAACTGCCCGTGCGCGCTGTTCTGTTGCGCACCGGCACCGACGACGCGCACCTGATGGTGCTGGTGCATCACATCGCAGCCGACGAATGGTCTGCGCGTCCATTGGTGTCCGATCTGACCCGGGCGTACTCACACCTCGTGTCCGGCGCAGCGGCGATGCCCGAACCACTGCCGGTGCAGTACCGCGACTTCAGCGCGTGGCAACCCGAAGTCCTCGGCGAGGCAAGCGATCCCGAATCCGTGCTGGCCGGTCAGCTCGAGTATTGGACCGGTGTGCTTGCCGGGCAGCCCGAAGAGCTTGCGCTACCCCGTGATCGGGCGCGCCCTGCAGTGTCGACGTACCGGGGATCAGCGGTCGCGTTCGAACTCGAGCCGGAAGTGCGGGCTTCATTGGCGGCGATCGCCGCGGCCGGTGGGGCAACGATGTTCATGCTCACCCACGCCGCAGTTGCAGTCCTGTTGGCCGAACTCGGTGCCGGGGACGACATCGTTGTCGGTTCACCGGTTGCCGGTCGCTCCGATACCGCGCTCGAAAGGGTGGTGGGCTTTTTTGTCAACACCCTGGTGCTGCGCACCGATTTGTCGGGAGACCCGACCTTCGCGCAGTTCCTGGAGCGTGTTCGCGCTACGGACCTCGATGCCTATGCGCATCAGGATGTTCCGTTCGAGCAGTTGGTCGAGGCGATGGCCCCGGCCCGTTCCCTGTCCCGCCAGCCGCTGTTCCAGATCCTGGTGCAGTACCGCGATGCCGTGGATGGGATCGAGATGGCGGGACTCGACGCGAGTCCGGTATTCCTCGAAACCGGGACGGCCAAATTCGACTTGACGTTCGACCTCGCGGAAACTGCCGACGGCGGGATCCGTGGTCGCATCGAGTACGCCACTGATCTCTTCGATCGGGGCACGGTTGACGCATTTGCCGGGCGATTGGTTCAGGTGCTGCGGCAGTGTGCGGCAAACCCGGAACTGCGGTTGTCCCAGCTTGATTCGATGACACGGACAGACCGGGCGGCGATCGAGTCTGCCGAGTCGGGCCGTATTGTGCCGCTTGACAGTTCGCTGACCTTGCCGGGCATGTTCGCTCGCCAGGTCGCGCTCACACCGGGCGCCGTCGCCATGATCGTCGACGAGAGCGGGGAGTCGCTGACCTACACCGAATTGGATCGGCGAACCGAGCGTCTCGCCGCGACACTTCGTGGTGTGGTCCCGGTCGGTGGCGTTGTCGCCGTCGCGGTACGACGCAGTGCCGCACTGGTAGTGACGCTGCTGGCCATCCACCGCGCCGGTGCCGCCTATCTTCCGCTCGACGACAGCTACCCCGTGGATCGACTCGAGTACATGCTCGCGGACGCACGGCCGTCGTTGCTGGTGGTGGGCCCGGGTAGCGAACCGCTGGACTGCCCAGCTCCGATGCTGGAGGTAGACGAGGGCGGCACTGCAACAACACAATCGGACACGGCTACGGCCGTGGACACGGTTGTACATCCCGACAGCGCCGCGTACCTGCTCTACACGTCCGGATCAACCGGGCGGCCGAAGGGTGTTCTGGTCAGCCATCGTGCCGTGGTCAACCGGCTGTCGTGGATGCAAGACGAGTACCACCTCGGCAGCGACGACCGTGTGTTGCAGAAGACGCCGGCCGGGTTCGACGTGTCCGTGTGGGAGTTCTTCTGGCCCTTGATCACCGGAGCAACATTGGTGGTGGCTGCGCCGGACGGGCATCGCGATCCGCGCTACCTGCGCGACGTCGTCAAGCGACGTTCTGTCACCACAGCACACTTCGTGCCGTCGATGCTGGCTGCTTTCCTCGATCACGTGGCTGTGGAAACGGATCCTCGCCCGAAGTTGTCTCGGGTGCTGTGCAGCGGCGAAGCGCTCACGCCTGATCATCGGGATCGGTTCCACGCGTTGGTCGATGCGGAATTGCACAACTTGTACGGACCCACCGAGGCAGCGGTGGACGTGACGGCGTCGCACATCGTTCCCGCTGTCTACACGAACTGGGTGACAATCGGGCGCCCACTGTGGAATACCCGCGTACTTGTTCTGGACGCCCGGTTGCGGCGCGTTGCACCGGGAGTTGCGGGGGAGTTGTACCTCGGCGGTGCGCAGTTGGCGCGTGGCTACCACGACCGGGCGTCATTGACGTCGGAGCGATTTGTTGCCGATCCGTTCGGAGAGTTCGGCGAAAGGCTGTACCGCACCGGCGATCTGGTGCGGTGGCGTGATTACAACGACGATGGCCTCGCCCTCGAATACCTCGGCCGCACGGACGGTCAGGTCAAGTTGCGTGGGCTGCGTGTCGAACTGGGCGAAATCGAGAACGTGCTCACGTCGCATCCGACGCTGGCTCAATGCGCTGTGGTTGCGCGAGGCGGTCAGATCCACGCGTATGTCGTCCCGGTTCCGGAAGCGACGATTGTCCCGGCCGAACTTGCCGCTTTTGCGTCGACGCTGCTGCCGGACTACATGGTTCCGACGGCCATGGTTGTGCTCGACACGCTGCCGCTGACGCCGAACGGGAAGCTGGATCGTCGGGCTCTCCCGGAACCGGTTGCTCCCGACGAGTCGCAGCGGCGAGCGCCGGAGGGCCCCGAAGAGACCGCAATGTGCGAGTTGTTCGCCGAGGCTCTGCGCGTCGACGCAGTGGGTGCCGATGACGATTTCTTCATGCTCGGCGGCGACAGCATCATCTCGATTCAGGTGGTGAATGCTGCCGGGCGGCGCGGAATTACGTTCGGTCCGAAGGAAATATTCCAATGGCGCACACCCGCGGCGCTGGCCAAGGTCGTGGATTTCGGCGCGCCAGGCGACGCTGAGACCGCCCACAGCGGGCCGGTGGACCCGAGCGACGTGACGGGTTCGTTGGCATTGACACCGTTGGTGCACCGCGCCCGCGAATCCGGAGTCTCGCCCGCAGGGCTTGGTACCGCGCTGTCTGTCTCGACTCCCGTAGGAACTAGGGCGAGCGACGTCGAGCAAGCCATGTCGGCACTACTGCAAGCGCACGATGCGTTGCGGTTACGACTGACGCGGGTTGCGTCGGTTTTGTGGTCCCTCGAGACGGACGCTGATGTGGCTGCAGTCGTGCAGCATGTCGATTGCAGCGACCTCGGCGATTCCGATCTTGCCGTGCGTGCCGCGGCGGAGGCCACGGCGCTGATTGCCGAACTCGACCTGGAAAACGGCCGGACCGTGATGGCACGCTGGCTCGATGCCGGTGAATCCCGCAGTGGAACCCTGGTTGTTGCCGTGCATGCGTTGGCGGCAGATCCGGCGTCGGTGGCGAAGCTGCGAGCGGATCTCGAAACGATATGGCGTGAGGGCGGCGGCGTGATGTCGCTTCGTCGTCCCGCCGCGACCGCGCACGGGTTTGCGGAGCGATTCAACGAGTTGGCGCAGGATCCGGCGTTGATGGGTGAACTGACGCACTGGTCGCAGGTTCTGGCACCGGGAGCTGAGTTGCGCCCCGGAGCGCCCGCGATTCTCACGGGTGGCCCGAGGGGGACATATCGGGCGACGCTGGAGGCGCGACTGGAAGGCGATGTGGAAACGGCTGCGCTGGCTGCCCTCATCTACGGGTTGGCGAGGTGGCGAGCCGCGCCGGCCGAGTTGACCGTCGAACTCGAGCGTGACGCTCGCATTGCCGGTTCGGACGAACCGGATCCGTCGGCGACTGTAGGCCCCTTTGCTGTCGGGGTGCCGGTTCGGTTGCCGGCACTGCCCGTCTCGGTCACTCCAGAAGATGCGATGGCGGCCGCGGCGGCCGCTCTGAGCGTCGTACCAGGCGGTATAGGCACGGGCTACGGCAAGTTGCGGTATCTCAACGCGCAAACCGCGCCCGTCTTTGCGATGTGGGGACGGCCGGAAGTGAGTCTCCGGGTGATCCGAGATGTCGAAAGTCCGGGTGTGGGAAATTTCGGCGACGAGCGCCGCGTCGACCCGCGCGTTCTCGATGTGACGGCTTACGTCACCGGCGACGGGCGACTCGTGGAAATCCGGTTCGACTTCGACGCGACTCTCTTCGGTGAAGACGATGCGCTAGCGGTTGCCGCAGCGTTCGGGCAGGTCGAATTGAGTGCCGTTCCATAGTTTGGATAGGCTAACCAGCAGTTGTCCACGCTGGTGAGCCAACAGTGGATCTTGAAGTCTTGGAGAAAAATACAGTGCAGTCGGAATTCCCGGTGACAGCGGCCCAACGCAGCATCTATTTCGGGCACCAGTTGGACTCGGTGGGTCACCTCTACAACACCGGTATCTACACCGAGACACTTGGTGAGGTCGATATCGATCGAGTGGTCGAGGCCTGTCGCTCTGTGCTGGATCAAGCCGAGACACTGCATGTGAACTTCGACGTGGATGCTCGCGGCGCTCTGGTGCAGATTGCGCGCGAGAGCCGCGACTGGGACTTGCCAGTCATCGACTTCCGCGCCGAGGCCGACCCGCGAGAGGCATCACTGCGGTGGATGCGCGAGCGGATGGAATCGCCGGTGGACCTGGCGACCGACCTGCTGTTCACCTTTGCCGTGCACCTCATCGACGGTGACACGATGCGGCTGTACCAGCAGTACCACCACATCATCAACGACGGCTACGGCATCGCGCTGGTTCTGAACAAGATCATGCGTGCATACGTCGAGGGCACCGCACCGGATTTGAGCGCAGAATGGGCGCTGGCAAGGTTCGTCGAGACCGATGTCGAATACACCTCCGGCACCACGATCGACGACGATCGCGACTACTGGATTGCCGAGTTGGGCGATCTTCCGACGTCGCCACGGTTGATCACCGTCGACCATCCGCCGGCGCCCGGCGTCACGAGTGTGACTCTCACGCTCGACCTCGAACGCCGTCAGCGACTCGAGGAGTACGGCAAGGCACACGGACTGCGCTTGTCCTGGTTGGTGATTGCGCTGCTCGGCGGCTATGTCGCGCGAGCGACCGGCACCACCGACGTAGTGCTGAGCCTGCCAACCACGGCCCGCGGAACGCGTGAATTGCGGGCCGTGCCCGGCATGGTGGCCAGCGTGCTTCCGATGCGTATCGACGTCGGAGAGCAGGCCCGACTCGCGGATATCGCAACGAGCGCCGAGCAGAAGATGTGGAAACTGCTCAAGCACGGCCGTTACCGGGGCGAGGCGATCGGCCGCGAGTTGGCTGCCAAGAACCCGGATTGGCGGCCGCCGGGCATCGGCATCAACATCATGCCCAACTCGACCTCCCGTTTCACCATCGGTCGAGAGTCCAACGTGGAGATGCTTGCGTCCGGGCCGGTCGGTGAACTCGAGTTCATCGTGTTGCTGCACAAGTCGGGCCAACCGATCGAGATCGGGCTTCGCAGTCACCCGGACAATGCGCAGCGCTGCAACGAGATTGCCGACAGTCTCGGAGATTTCATCGACTCGTTCCTCGAGGCAGTCGACGAGTCCGTGTGGTCGTACGACGTCGACGGACTGGACGTCGTGGCTGCGGATCGTCCTCACGACGAGGACGGCGCGGGACCACTGACGTTGCTGCCGAGTCTCGCTGCCCGCCGTGACAACGGACAGCCTGTTGCCGGCACCCTGCGTGAGCACCGTATTACCGCTCCTGCGAATCTGACCCGGGAGCAGTTGGTCGACACGGTCGAGGCGATTGTCACTCATCACCACGGGTTGCGAGCGACTCTTACTGCGCCCGTGCCGGTGTTGTGGATGCTTGCCGTAGCCGAACCCGATGCGGTGAAGGCAGATTCACTGGTCGGTGATGATGTTGTTCCGGACCCCGCAACCGGTCGAGGGCTGTGTGTCTCCTGCTCGGCCGAGGGCGACCTGATCCTCACTGCCGCAGCAGGTTTGATCGACGACGTGTCCTGGAAGGTCGTCACGGAGGACTTTGCCACCGCGCTCCGGGCGGTGTCGAGGGGGCGAAAGGTCATGCTGCCGCCGGTGCCCACGTCGCTGAAGGCGCATGCTCGACGGTTTGCCGAGGAAGCGACATCGCCGAGCCGTCTGGCCGAGTTGGTCACCTGGACGTCGGTGCTGGCGCCGGGTGCAAATCTTGTGATGGCAACCGACACCGCGGGTGCACCGGCAGCCCGGACGGAGCTGCTGACGCCCGCTGAATTTGACACTGCAACAACGCGAGTGCCGGGCCTGGTCAAGGGTGAACCGGCAGATGTGTGGGCTGCCGCCACCGCGCTCGCAGTGTCCCGTTGGACGAAGCGCGTCGCCGGTGCCGGTGAACTCACCGTCGACGTGTGGCGCGACGGCCGTCAACCGTGGGGACCCGGCGACGATGTCGACCTGAGCCGTACCGTCGGGCCGCTGGGTTACACGTCTCCGATTCGGTTGGTGTTGACCGACGATGCGCACAGCGCTCTACGGTCGGCCAAGGAACGAGCAAGGGCGGCAGGAGGTTCCGGTTGGCCGCTGCTGCGCTACGCCAACGTTCAGGCCGGACCTGCGTTGGCCGCCTTGCCGAAGCCTCAGGTACTGGTGCGGACGGGCGGTGACCGTATCGGTCGGTACGCGCTCGACATCGCTGTGCATGCCGACCGATCCGGTGGCGCGAGTGTGGAGTTCGTTTCCGACTTCGGTGTCGACGACGCGGAATTGGCAACCCTGGCGGGCTTGTGGCGAGATGCGCTGCGCGAGTTGGTGGCGCTGGTGGAAGGTGGTGCGACGTTCGGGCTCACCCCGTCCGATCTGCGTCACATCGCACTCACCCAGAGCGAGATCGAACTCGTCGAATCCGTCAGCGACGTGGTGATCGAGGACATCTGGCCGCTCTCGCCGTTGCAGCGGGGATTGTTCTTCCAGTCGGTGTTCGATTCCGGCCAGGACATCTACACGGCACAGTTCTCACTGGACTTCGGCCATCGCATCGACGTGGCCAGGATGCGCGGCGCTGCAGCCTCGCTTCTGGACGAGAACCCCACGGTCCGAGCTGGATTCACCAACGACGGTCTGGGAGACCCGGTCCAGTTCATCGGAACCGGACTCGAAGTTCCTTTTGCCGAAGCCGACCTGTCGATGCTCTCGCCCGCCGAGCAGAAGACCGGTGCCGAGGAGTTGGCAGCCGCCGACCGCGCACGTCCGTTCGACCTCACCGCACCACCGTTGTGGCGCATGCTGCTCATCCACCTGGGCGACGGCATCGACCGTCTGGTGATCAACCGTGAGTTCATCCTGTGGGACGGCTGGTCGGGCGCACTGTTTGTCGACCAATTGCTGGCCCGTTACGCCGGTGATGCCGTACCAGCCGCCGGCGCTCAGTTCACCGACTATCTGACGTGGCTCGACTCCCGCGACCCAGGCGTTGCAGCGCAGGCGTGGCGACGGAACTTCGAGGGTTTCGAGAACCCGACGCTGATCGCAGCCGGCGCCAAGGGCGGCGCCCCGGTGGTGCCGACCCGTATCGAGTCCTACGTGGACGCGGAACTGACTGCGGCACTGCGTGAGCAGGCCAGGCGCAGCGGAGTGACATTGAACGCGTTGATGAATGCGGTCATGGGACTACTGCTGTCTGCGGAATCGGGCCGCACCGACGTGGTATTCGGTTCGACGGTGGCGGGCAGGCCGACCGAGATTGCCGGACTCGAGAGTGTGCTCGGCATGTTCCTCAACACGGTGCCCGTGCGAGTGACGCTGGTGCCAGGGGAAACCGTGTCGCAGCTGCTGCGGCGGATGCAGGACGAGTACGTCGAGCGGATGGAATGCGAGTACCTCGGGCTCGGCGAAATTCAGCGTGCCACCGGGCATGCCGAACTGTTCGACACCTTGTTCGTGTTGCAGAACTTCAAGAACGCGACCGAGATGGCGGCGCAGTCGGCGCGGCACGACATCGTTGCCGAGGACAGCCTCGACCATACGCATTACCCGCTGGCCGTGGTGGTCTCGCCCGGTGAGCAACTGCACGTCAAGATCGACTACCGTCACGACATCGTGGATGCCACCCGCGCTCACGCCTTGCACGATCGGTTCATTACGCTGCTGGAAACTGTTGCACACGATGGTGATCGGTTGGTCGCAGCCGTTCCTGCGCTTACCCCGACCGAATTGGGGCGTGCCGCGTTGTCCTGGGACGCGCCGCTACCCGCTGTCGAAGACGTCACGATCGCCGAGATGCTCATCGAGCGGGCCGCAACCATTCCGGACGAGGTTGCACTGGTATTCGGTGACGAGCGGGTCACCTATCAGGAACTCGCCGGCCGAGTCGAAGCACTTGCCCGCCAACTGATCATTCGCGGCGGCGGTCCGGAAGCGGTAGTAGCGCTTGGCCTCCCGCGCACCGTCGACATGGTGGTTGCACTGTTTGCGGTACTCCGCGCGGGTGCGGCGTACCTCCCGCTCGAACTCGACCAGCCGGACGACCGCCTCGCGGCGGTGATCGAAGACGCCGAGCCGGTCCTGTTCGTGACCAATGCAGCTGCGGCGGCGCGATTGGGTCTCCCCGCTGATCGGTCGATTCTGCTTGGTGGAAGCGATGATTGGGATACCAGCCCGCTGACTGCGGCGGAGCTCGGTGCGTTTGCGCCGGGTCGCGTCGGGCGTCTCGATCACCCCGCCTACGTCATCTACACCTCCGGGTCGACCGGCAAGCCCAAGGGCGTTCTCACCCCGTACCGCGGCCTGACCAACATGCAGCGCAACCATCAGGAAAAGATCTTCGAGCCGGTTGTGGCCGCCGAGGGTGGGCGTCGACTTCGGGTGGCGCACACCGTCTCCTTCGCCTTCGACATGTCGTGGGAGGAGCTGCTCTGGCTCGTTGAGGGCCACGAGGTGCACATCTGCGACGAGGACCTGCGCCGCGATGCCAATGCGCTGGTCGACTACTGCGACCGGCAGCAGATCGACGTCGTCAACGTGACACCAACCTACGCAACGGCTCTGCTGGCAGAGGGTCTGCTCGACCGCGAACCGATCGACGGCAACCGCACCGGGCACCGCCCGCCGCTGGTGCTGCTCGGCGGCGAAGCGGTCCCGGACTCGGTCTGGAACCGCTTGCGCGAGAGCGAGGGAACGCTCGGGTACAACCTGTACGGGCCGACCGAGTACACGATCAACACCCTCGGCGCCGGCACTGACGACAGCGTCACACCCACCGTCGGAACTCCGATTCGTGCGACCAGGGGCTACATCCTCGACGCGTGGCTGCGTCCCGTCGTCGACGGAGTTGCCGGCGAGTTGTACATCGCCGGTGTCGGATTGGCGCGCGGCTACCTGGGGCGCACCGATCTCACCGCCGACCGCTTTGTTGCCGATCCGTTCGGCGGCGACCGCATGTACCGGACCGGCGACTTCGTCCGGTTGCGGCGCGACGGAAACCTCGACTACCTCGGTCGCATCGACGACCAGGTCAAGATTCGTGGTTACCGCGTCGAGCTGCACGAGATCGAATCGGCCGTCGAATCACATCCTCTGGCCGCATCCGCAGCGGTTGTTGCGGTGGAAGACCCGTTGGTCCCCGGTATGAAACGTCTTGCCGGATACATGGTTGTGACGGATGATTCGGACCCGGACATCGCCGCCACTGTGCTCGCGTACCTGCGAGCAAAGCTGCCCGACTACATGGTGCCAAGCACTCTGCAGATCATCGACGCAATCCCCATGACGGTGAACGGCAAACTCGACGCCAAGGCGCTCCCGATGCCGGAGATTCGCACCGGGGCGTCGTCGCGGCCGCCGAAGAACGCAACAGAGCAGGCGCTGTGCGACGTCTTCGCAGACCTGCTGGAACTCGATTCGGTCGGTGCCGAGGACGACTTCTTCGAACTTGGTGGGCATTCGATGATCGCGATGCGGGTGGTCTCGCGGGTGCGTGCGGAGTTCGACGTGCAGTTGACGATTCGGGATCTGTTCGAGGCTCGCACGCCGGCGCTGATTGCCGAACTGCTGCCCAGCGCGGCAAGTGCACAACCGTCGATTGGCGTGGGCAACCGGCCCGAGTTCGTGCCGCTGTCTGCAGCGCAGGAACGACTCTGGATGCTCGCGCAGCTCCAGGACGACAGCCTCAGTTACCACTACGCGCACGTGGCCTGGTTGGACGGCGCGCTGGACGAGGCCGCGTTGGCAGCGGCTCTGCAGGACGTGGTGGGGCGTCACGAAAGTTTGCGCACCGTCATCGGAATCGTCGACGGAAATCCGTTCCAGCAGATCGTGGATGTCTCGGATGCGACCCGTCTCGAGATTGTCGGCGCCGATGCGGAGACTGCGCAGGGTTTGGTGATCGAGCGGCTGACGGCCAACTTCGATCTCCGCACCGATGTACCGCTGCGCGTCACGCTGGTGCGGATCACGCCCACCGAATACATCATTGTGTTGGTGCTCCATCACATCGCGACCGACGAATGGTCGGACGCACCGTTGCTCGGTGACCTCACCCGCGCCTACCTGTCCCGGACACAGGGACAGGCTCCGGCATGGGAACCCCTGCCCGTGCAGTACGCGGATTACTCACTGTGGCAACACGATCTACTGTCGGGTGACCTGTCTGATCGCCAGCTCGGATTCTGGCGCGAGAGCCTGGCCGGACTGCCGGACGAGATAGTCCTGCCGACCAACCGACTGCGCCCCGCTCAGCCCACTGGCACTGCAGGCAACGTCCAGATCACCCTGGGCTCTGAAGTCGTGCAGAAACTACGCGGCATTGCCGATGACCACCGCGGCACGATGTTCATGGTCCTGCACGCGGCTACAGCAGCGGTGCTCTCGCGACTGGGCGGTGGCAACGATATTGCGGTTGGTAGCCCGGTATCCGGTCGCTCCGACAGCGCGCTCGACAACCTGGTCGGGTTCTTTGTCAACACCGTTGTGCTGCGCACCGACCTGTCGGGAGATCCGACGTTCGGTGAGCTGGTGGACCGGACGCGCGACGCCGACCTCAGTGCGATGGACCATCAGGACATCCCGTTCCAGCGGGTGGTCGAGGAGTTGGCACCGCCACGCGTCGAAGGCCGTAATCCGCTGTTCCAGGTAATGGTGAGCTATCTCCAACGCGCCGGAGTCCTTCCGGACTTCCTCGGTGTGCCCACTCGTTGGGAGCAATTGACCAACGTGCGTGCGAAGTTCGATCTCAACGTCACCTTTGTCGACGCGCCGGATACCGGTGAAGTGACCGTCATCGCCGAGTACGCCGAAGACCTCTTCGATCGGGAGCGGGTGGCGATGATCCTGGCCGTCCTGTCGCGATTTGTCGATCAGGTTGCGGCCACGCCGTCCTCGCGGGTCGGGGCTGTCGAATTGGTGGACGCCGGTGAGCGGGCGCACCGACTCGCGGTGGGCGTCGGACCCCGCGCCGCCATTGAATCCGTGACCCTCGGTGAACTTCTCTCGCGGCAGGCGGCGTTGTCGCCGACAGCCACGGCTCTGTCGGCCTTCGGCGAGCAGATCGACTACGCCCAGCTCGAGGCACGCTCGAACCGCTTGGCCCGCTTGCTGATCGAAGACGGTGCCGGTCCCGGCGACGTGGTGGCCGTTGCGGTACCGCGTTCGGCAGATCTGATCGTGGCAATCCACGCGGTTGTGAAATCCGGTGCGGCGTACCTGCCGATCGACACGGGGTTGCCGGCGTCGCGGATCGAGTACATGCTCGGTGACGCTCGGCCGGTGCGTGTGCTCGCAACCAGCGCGGTATCCATTCCAGGCGGTGTTGCCCGGACCGATGTCGACGCACCGGTAGTGCAGGCCCGGTTGCAGGCGCTCAGTGGTGACGCGGTGACCGAGCGTCGTAGCACCCTGACCGCGGCTCACCCGGTGTATCTCATCTACACCTCCGGTTCCACCGGAAACCCCAAGGGCGTGTTGGTGTCCCACCAGTCCGTGGTCAACCGGTTGGCCTGGGTGCAAGCGGAATCACCCGTGGTGCCAACGGACCGCGTCGTCCTCAAGACACCGACCACCTTCGACGTGTCTGTCTGGGAGTTGTTCTGGCCCAGTGTGAACGGTGCAACCACCGTGATCGCGGGACCGGATACTCACCGGGATCCGGCGGCGCTGGTGCAGTTACTGCGCGAGAACGACGTGACCATCGCGCACTTCGTTCCGGCCATGCTCGAAGAGGCACTCACCGAGCAGATATCCACAGTGACATCGTTGCGTCGCGTCGTGTGCAGCGGTGAGGCACTGCAGAATCGGACCGTCGCACGATTTGCTGCTGCGCTACCGGGCGTGCGACTCGACAATCTGTACGGGCCGACAGAGGCCGCCGTCGAGGTCACTCTGGCAGCAGACCTTGCTCGTGATTTGGAAGTCGACCCCGCCGGATCCTCCTCGATCGGTGGCCCGGGATCGAACGTGGAACTCTACGTTCTGGATTCGAGCCTGCAGCCGACTCCTGCCGGTGTGGCAGGCGAGCTGTACATCGGCGGAGTGCAGGTGGCGTACGGCTACCTGGGCCGGTCCGCGCTCACCGCGGATCGTTTTGTGGCCGATCCGTATGGCGATGCTGGTTCACGGCTGTACCGGACCGGTGACTTGGTTCGTTGGACCGAGAACGGAACCATCGAATTCCTCGGCCGCTTGGACGATCAGGTCAAGATCCGCGGTTTGCGCATCGAACTCGGTGAGGTCGAGACGATCCTCGAGGGACATCCCGACGTGACTCGGGCGGTCGCCGCGGTGCATCGAAACCCCGAGGGCGAAGCCGTACTGGTCGGCTACGTCATGACGGCGGTCGGCGTCGTGGTTGACGCGACGACGTTGCGTAACGCTCTGAGCGGTACGGTCCCCGATTACCTGCTCCCGGCAATCGTGATCACGGTCGACGAATTTCCGGTCAGCTTCAACGGAAAGCTGGATCGAAAGGCGCTGCCGCGGCCCAGTTTCGAGAGCGCTGTCTCCTCGCGGAAACCGCGGACGGACTTCGAACGCCAGGTGTGCGAGGTGTTCGCGTCAGCGCTCGGGCTGGAAACGGTGGGAATCGACGACGATTTCTTCTCGCTCGGCGGCCACTCGTTGACGGCCATTCGTCTGGTCAATGCATTGCGCAGTGAACTGGGTGTCGAGCTTGCCGTCCGTAGCGTGTTCGAGGCACCAACGGTCGCGCAGTTGGCCGTGCTGGCTGCCGACGCCGGAAGCAGCACTTCGTCGACGCTCGGACGTCGGGAGCGCCCGGAACGTGTGCCGGTCTCGTTTGCCCAGCGGCGGATGTGGATCCTCGACCAGCTGGGCGTCGACGGCGGCGCGTACAACGTGCCGATCTCGTGGCGGGTGCCGGCATCGGTGGATGTTGCCGCGCTGGCGGCGGCAGTCCAGGACGTCGTTCTTCGACACGAAGCGCTCCGCACGGTGTTTCACTCTGCGCACGGCGAGCCGTACCAGGTGGTTGTGCCGGAGAATGCCGTTGACGTGCAGGTGCACCGGCACGCGGTGTCGGCCGACGACGTCACCGAAGAAGTTGCGCACGCCTCGCGGTACAGCTTCGACCTCGAACGTGAGATTCCCGTGCGAGTGTCGGTGTTCGAGTTCGACAACGCGGGGGAGCCACACACCGTCGTTCTCTTGCTGATCCATCACATCGCGACGGACGAATGGTCGACCCGCGCGTTGCTGGGTGACCTGATGTCGGCCTACGCGTTGCGCCAGCTCGGCCAGAGCCCGGACTGGGCGCCGTTACCGATTCAGTACGCCGACTACACACTGTGGCAGCGGGAGATTCTCGGAGATCGCGAAGATCCGGAGAGTCTTGCCGCAGCACAGGAGATCTACTGGCGCAAGAACCTTGCGGGCTTGCCGGAAGAATTGTCACTGCCCTTCGACCGGACGCGGCCTGCCCGGACGAGCTACACCGGCGGCGCTGTGTACCTGGCCTGGGAACCTGAAGTGGTTGCGGGACTGCGAGCGTTGGCCCGAGAGCACAACGTGAGCATGTTCATGCTGGCGCAGGCAGCAGTGGCCGTACTTCTGCACAAGTCCGGTGCGGGCGTGGATATTCCGCTGGGAACCCCGGTTTCCGGACGCGGGGATGCGCAACTCGAGGACCTGGTTGGGTTCTTCCTCAACACGGTGGTGTTGCGTACCGATCTGTCGGGCAATCCGACGCTCGCAGAGCTCCTGAACCGAATCCGCGACAGCGATCTCGGTGCTTTCGAGCATCAGGACTTGCCGTTCGAGCAGGTAGTCGACTCAGTGCTGGGCGGCGGCGAACGGTCTCGATCGATGCATCCGCTGTTCCAGACCATGATCGTCTACCTGACGGAGCCCAACCCGGCCGAAAGCCTGGGCGCGGCAATGACGCCGGAGCCGATCGAGGTAGCGACCGCCAAGTTCGACCTGTCGTTCGACTTTGTCGAGTACGCGGGTACCGACACCGTGGTCGGCATGATCGAGTACAGCTCGGAACTCTTCGACCGCAGCACAGTCCAGCGGTTGGCTGACGGGCTGGTGCAGGTGCTGAAGGAGTTCACGGCGCTGTCCGCCGAACGCAGGTTGTCCGAGATCGAGGCTGTTCCCGCTGCGGATCAGGAACTGATCGAGGCTGCGTGGGGTGTCAATCCGATTGTGGTGCCGACTCTTACGGCGGCGGATCTGTTCGCCACGGCGGTGGCTCGCTACACCGACGAGACCGCATTGCTGGCCGCCGACGTGTCCTGGACCTTCGGAGAACTCGGTGCGCGGGTCAACCGGTTGGCGCGCGTGCTGATCGGGCATGGCGTCGGCCCCGAGACTGTGGTGGCGCTGATGCTGCCGCGCTCGGCGGAGAGCGTCGTAGCGATCCTTGCGGTACTTACTGCCGGTGGCGCGTATGTCGCGTGTGATCCCGACGCTCCGGCAGGGCGGTTGGACGCGATCTTCGAAACCGTCTCGCCAGCAGTGACTCTGACGGTGGGAGCCTTTGTCGACCGGATTCCTGCCTCGCTGGTGCTGGCGATGGACAGCCTGGAGTTCGACGAGCTGTCTTCCGCACCCGTGACCAACGCGGATCGACTCGCACCGCTGCAAGAGGATCATCCGGCGTACATCGTGTTCACCTCCGGATCGACCGGTGTACCGAAAGCCGTTGTCGCGCCGCATCGTGGCCTGGTGACGCTGTTCCACAGCCATCGGGCGGACTTGTACGTGCCGACACAGGGACGCGCGCAGCGTGATCGACTCCGAGTAGGACACGCGTGGTCGTTTGCATTCGACGCGTCGTGGCAGCCTCAGCTGTGGCTGCTCGACGGCCACGCCCTGTGCGTTGTCGACGAGACGACACAGCGGGATCCGCGTCGCATGGCCCTGCAAGCGCGAGAGCAGGAGTGGGACTTCGTCGAAGTGACGCCGTCGCACCTGGCTCAGCTGATCGACAACGGTCTGCTGGACGGGACCCGCGTGCCCGCATCACTGGGCTTCGGCGGCGAGGCCGTCTCGCAGCCGCTGTGGAATCTGTTGCGCGAGAAAGACGGAGTTGAGGCGTACAACCTGTACGGACCGAGTGAGAGCACCGTCGACGCGCTGGTTGCGCGGGTGTCGGACAGCACGTCGCCCGTCGCGGGTCGGCCCGTCGGCAACACGCGTGCTCGTATTCTCGACGAGTGGTTGCGCCCCGTACCGGTCGGAGTCGAAGGCGAGTTGTACCTGTCGGGCGACGGTGTGGTGCGCGGGTACCTCGGCGCACGCGCACGAACCGCGGAAAGGTTTGTGGCAGACCCATTTGCCGCCGACGGAACCCGGATGTATCGCACGGGCGACCGAGCCAAGTGGACGGCGTCGGGGCACATCCAGTATCGCGGTCGCACCGACGACCAGGTGAAGGTTCGTGGCTACCGCATCGAACCCGCGGAGATCGAGGCCGCGCTGCTCGCTACCGAAGGAATCGGTGCCGCACTGGTATTGGTCCGCGATGATATCGGTGCCAGGGCGCTCGTGGCGTACGTGGTGGCGGACGGGATCGAACCCGACAGCGCGGGCTTGCGGCGGTCCTTGAGCGCGGTGTTGCCGGACTACATGATCCCGTCTGCATTTGTGGTTCTCGACGAGATACCGACGTTGCCGAACGGCAAGATCGATCGAGCGGCCCTGCCGCGTCCGGAGATCGCGCCCATCGGGGAGTATCGCGAACCGGTGACTGAGATCGAGAAGATCCTGTGCCGGGTGGTGGCGGACCATGTCGGGCTCGATCAGGTGGGACTCGGCGACGACATTTTTGCGCTCGGCTGTGACAGCATCGGCGTGATGGCTGTGATGAGCAGGCTGCGTGAGGCGGGCTGCGAGGTGGAGGCCGCCCAGGTCTTTGCCGCCGGTTCGTTGGGCGAACTGGCAGAAGTACTAGCCCCAACTACGAAGGAAGCGGTATGAATTCTCGATGGAATCGCAGGATCGGTGCAGCGCTGGCCGCGGCAACCGTTCTGCTCGGTGTTACGGCGTGCGGGTCCGATTCAGGTACCACCGACGCCGACAAGCCCACCTCGGCGAGCGCCGACGCCGGCCAGTACCCGGTGACGGTGTCCGGCAAGTTCGGTGAGGCGACCATCGAGTCCGCCCCGACCCGCGCGATGCCGCTTTCCCCTCAGGACGCAGACATTCTGCTCTCGCTCGGCGTCACGCCGATCGCGATTCCGGTGGATGCACAGAACCGTGCCGCGACCGGCGGCTCCGGAGTGTGGCCGTGGCAGGTAGAGGCATTCGGCGGAAAGACACCCGAAACCCTCGACATGGAAACGGGTGCCGGATCGATCACCGAGCGGCTGGCTGTGCTCGAGCCCGACATCATTGTCTCCACCGGTTTCTGGGGACTCGACCAGGCTGCGTACGACCAGCTGAGCAAGCAGTTCCCGGTGGTCCACTTCGACACCAAGGCCAACGGCGAGCCGTGGCAGGACTCGACTCGTAAAGTTGCTGCCGCACTCGGTATCCCGGCCAAGGCTGAAGAGGTGATCGCGGCTGCCGAAGCGGATCTGGCCAAGGCACGCGCAGATAACCCGACGATCGCGGGCAAGACGTACAACGCGATCATCGGCGACACCGGCGGCCAATTGTCGGTGCTGGCCTCCGACGAACGCGGTATCGGCCAGTTCCTCACCTCGCTCGGATTGGTCCTGAGCCCGTATGCCACGACGCTTCCCGTCGACGCGGACGGTCGGGGCATCCTGTCCTACGAGAATGTCGGAGACATGAACGCGGACGTGCTGTTTGTCGTCTCACCCACCGGAGACCTGGGGTACCTCACCAAGTTCGAGGGCTGGAACGCGTTGCCTGCCGTGCAGGACGGCGCCGTGGTGTCGCTGGCCCGTAACACCGGTCTGCCCAACGCCGTCGGATTCCCGTCGGCGCTCTCGCTCGGCTGGGCTACCGACCAGGTCATGCCGCTCATCTCCGACGCGGTCGCGAAGGGCGCAGCGGGCTAGCGATGAGCGAACGCGGAGTGCTACTCGACCTACGGCCGTTGCGCGAAAGCGCGCCGTTCCGGAGAGTTTTCATTGCACGTACCATCTCGATCTTCGGTATCGGGATGCTGATGGTCGGTGTGCCGATCCAGATGTACGCGCTCACGGAATCGTCCTTCATGGTCGGTCTCGTGGCAGCCGTCGAAGGCGGTGCGTCCATCGGCGGCATGGTGGTCGGCGGAATACTTGCCGACAAATACGACCGGAAGACCCTGATTCTGTTTGCGCGCACAGTATCCGGATTGACGTTTGTCGGGTTGGCTCTCAACGCGATGCTCGAGAATCCGTCGACGGTGGCAATCTTTGTGCTTGCCGTTGTCAACGGGCTGATCGGTTCGATCAGTATCGCAGCGCTCTTTGCCGTCATCCCCAGTCTTATCCCCAAGGACCAATTGGTGGGTGTCGGCGCGCTCAACGTGCTCAGTGCGCGGGCGGGCGCCGTGATTTCCCCCGCACTCGGCGGATTGTTGATCGCGGCAACGTCGGTGGCCTGGAACTACTGGGTTGCGGCCGCCGGAACCGTGATCACGATCGTGCTGCTCTCGGGATTACCGTCCATGATGCCACCGGTCCACGACCACGAGTCCGGGCACGGCGAACCGCCGGTGTCCGTGATGGGCTTCATCTTCGGGCACCGCGTGGTAGGCGGCGTCATGGCGGTCGGTGTGATCGCGATGCTCGGCAGCGGTGTCCTCGTTCTGGTTCCCGGGTTCGTCGACGAACGATTCACGGGTGACTCGCGCGCGGTGGGCATGTTGTACGCGGCCGGCGCCATCGGTGCGGTGCTGGCCACCGTCACCAGCGGTTGGCTTGGCCGCCTTGCACATCCGGGCCGAGTGCTGATGACGGCACTGGTTGCGGCCTTTGCCGTGCAAGCCGTGGTCGGATTGGCCACAGGACTGGTAGTGGCTGTTCTCCTGCTGGTCGTGGTGGGTGCCGTCACCTCCGTTCAGGAAGTGCTCCGGTACTCGATCATCCAGACCCACACGCCGACAGCACTGCTGGGGCGAGTCAACGGATTGTGGGCGGCACAGGAAGTTGCCGGACTCTCGGTCGGTGCATTGATTGCCGGCGCATTCGGAGCAGCCTTCCTGCCGTCGACGGCTGTTGTCGTTTACAGCCTGACCCTCGGCGGCGTCGCTTTACTGTCGACGGTGGTGCTCGGGTCACTACGGCGAGTAACCGGCGGGACCCCAGATCTGCAAACACCAGACCTTGAAACAGAACTCGAAAAGGAACACCGATGACCACTGCATTCACCCGCGATCGCATCATCTCCGATCTTGCCGAGGTCCTCGATCTCCCCGTTGACGAGCTGACCGAAGACGTGAGCCTGATCGACCTTGGCCTGGATTCGGTGCGGTTGATGTCGTTGGTCGAGCGCTGGCGATTCGAGGGAGCGGCAATCGATTTCGTGGATCTGGCATCGGACCCGCAGGTGGGTGCCTGGCTCGAGGTAATGGGTGCCGAATAGCGGCGAGGTCGACCCAGCGTCCACCACGAGTTCCGTGACCGGCGGCCGCCGGATAGTTCGGCGGGCGGTATATCTCGCCGGAGCGGCCGCCGTCGGTGTGGCAGCGCTGGGCGTGATTGTTTTCTATGTCGGGCCTGAGTCCAACACGTTGATCATCGCGTCGTCGTTTGTTCCGCTGATGCTCGGTGTCGGTCTGTTGGGTCTGTTCGTACTGGCAGCAACACGATCCTGGCGGACTCTCGCCGTTGGGGTTGCAGTTGTGTTGGCGGGGGCGTTCACCCAGGCGCCGCTGTTTGTCTCGAACACGCCGGACACGGTTGCCGGAGAGGGAATCCGGGTGATGCAGGCGAATATCCGCCTGGGCGAGGCCGATCCGGATGCGTTGGTGGATCAGGTTCGCTCGCACTCGATCGACGTACTCACCATTCAGGAACTGACGGACTCAGCGGTGCAGCAGCTGGACACGCATGGTCTCGCTGCATTGCTTCCGTACCGGTTCGTCGAGCCGAAGGACGGCGGCGGTGGTACCGGAATCTACAGTCGC
Source organism: Rhodococcus sp. ACPA4 (assembly GCF_002300185.1). Lineage (NCBI taxonomy): Bacteria > Bacillati > Actinomycetota > Actinomycetes > Mycobacteriales > Nocardiaceae > Rhodococcus > Rhodococcus sp. ACPA4. Next base: position 3,139,585 of record NZ_NSDY01000001.1, on the reverse strand, counting down.
TTCCCGCTCACGGAGCAGGAGTCGTTGGGCCGTTTCGCGATGTCCAATCTCGTCGCAACAGCGGATATCGGTGACGGCCGCAGCGTGACGGTGGCCTCGGTGCACCCGATGCCGCCTTATCCGTCCCCTGCCTGGATGTGGGCGTCGGAGATGGGCAAGTTGAACGGATTGCTGCACGAGCAGGCGGCCGACGGCAAGCCGATGATTGTTGGCGGCGACTTCAATTCGACGTACTCGCACAGCCGTTTTCGTGCGATCCTGACGGACGGCTTTACCGATGCCGCGGAACAGACGGGCGCGGGGTTTGTGATGACTTTCCCCGCCGACACGTGGTATCCGGCGTTGATCGGGATCGACCACATCGTGACGAACAGGGCGACAGTGACGCACTTCGAGCGGATCGAGATCGAGGGTTCGGATCACCATGGTCTGGTGGCGACGGTGACACCCCATTTCGACGGAACCTAGGTTATCCTAACTTTCTGTTGGTGTTTTCTATCGAGAGACCTGAGTGATCGGTGAACCGTAACCCTGCCGGTGTGAGTGTGGTTGTGCCGGTGTATCGGTGCTTGCCGTACGTGGAGAATTGCCTTCGTTCGGTGCTCGAGCAGACTCGTCCGATTACGCAGATCGTTCTGGTGGACGATCGCGGTGGGGACGAGTCCATGGCACGCGCGGAGTCCTATCTACGTTCGCGCGGAGTCGATTTCACCTCCGTGGTTCACGAGCGCAACGAGGGATTGGGGTGCGCTCGCAATTCCGGACTGGGTGCTGTGACCGAGGATCTCGTCTGGTTTCTCGACAGCGACGACGAGGCGGCACCCGATTTTGTCGAACGACTCGAGTCGGCATTGATCACTGCATCGGCCGACTTCGCCTGCACCAGAACAACTCGCGTCGACGAATCCGGTACGGCAATCCAGATCGACGAGGCGCCGTTCGACGCGATGGTGGTGTCTGGCAGAGAGTTTGCGCGACGCCTGATTCTCGGGGACGCAAAAGCCTACGCATGCACCAAACTCTTCCGCCGCGAGTTACTGGGGGAGCGCCCATGGGACGAGGGGCAGGGGTACGAGGACATGGCGCCCGTGTTGCGAATGTCGTTGGCTGCCGAGCGAGTTGCCCTGGTTGAGGAGCCGTTGTATCGGTATCTCTACCGTGAGGGCTCGATCAGTACCTCGCTCACCCCGCGTACGCTGGACTTGTTCAAAGTCGAACGCGACATCGACAGTGCACTGGGCGACCATTCTCTGAGCACGACGTGGGGCAATGAGATACGCGCCTTCCGCTACCGCGAGGTGCTGACGTCCGTGGCTCACGTGGCCATGCGCGCCCGCCACGCGTCGCCGACGCGGCCCGCACTCTACGACGAGGCGATTACCCGTGTGCGTCGGTCGATTTCGACGGACGACGTGATTCCGTTGGTACGCACCGGTCACCGCCGCGAGGCTGTGTTCGCGGTGATGGTGAAGTACACCCCAGGCCTGTACTCCGCGATTCTGAGACACCGATGAGGGCACCGATGAGCGCACCGCTGGTCACCGTCCTGATCCCCGCCTACAACGCCGGGCCCTACCTGCGCGAGGCGCTGGATTCGGTTCTTACACAGGATTTCCGTGACTTCGAACTACTCGTGATCGACGACGGGTCCACCGACAACACGGACGAGGTGCTCGCGTCGGTGTCCGATCCGCGACTGCGGGTGGTGCGCCAAGACAACACCGGACTGGTCGGTGCTCTGAACCGAGGTCTCGCGGAAGCGCGGGGGCAGTTCCTGGCGCGGATGGACGCCGACGACAGGATGGGTGTCGGCCGGTTGTCCGCCCAATTGGCAGTGTTGACGGCTGATCCGTCGATAGTGTCGTGCGGTACCGATTACGAACTGTTCGGGGCAATGTCGGGCAGGGTTCGGATGCCGCGTTCGGATGCGGCCTGCCGGCAGAGGTTGTTGCTCGGCAGTTGTCACTGCGGCGCATCGGTCATGATCCGCAAGCCCATCCTGGACCGCAGTGGTCTCGAGTTCCGGACCGAGTTCGCTCACGCGGAGGACTACCGGATGTTCGCGGAACTCTCGGAGTTCGGTCGTCTCGCTAACGTGGCGATGATCGGATACGAGTACCGGATCTACCCCCACCAGGTCAGTGCCGTGCACGGGTCGCAGCAGCGGATTGCGCACCAGCGGATCGCTCGCGAGTACGCGGAGGCGATAGGCGTCCGGCCGCTTTCGGACGAGGCGCTGACTGCGCTGCTGTGGCCGCAGGTACCGGCGGGGCCGTTGCCCGTGGCGGCGGTGCGGGCGTTGGCGGACATCGCGCGCCCGGCTGCCTCTGTGGTGATACGGCGTCCGGGCGTCGAGACTGTCCGGTTCACCGGACGCAAAATAGTCGAGACTCTCGCGAAAGTGCGAGCAGCGCACTAGGTTCTTGCAGAATCCAGCACGTCAGGTTCCGGAATATCGAGGTCCTGAATGTTGAGGTGACGGGGGTCGGATTCCGCGACCACCGGGGTAGCCGAGAAGTCGACGACCGCACGGCGCAGTGGCACCGCGATCACTGCTATGGCGACCAACTGAGCGCTCAGCGTTGCCAGTCCGGCCCCGATCAGGCCCAGCCGGGGAATCAAGACCAGTGCCAGCGACACTGTGGTGACGACGATGACGCACTGGACCGCCAACATGAGCCGGAGTCGTCGCAAGATCTGGGAGAGAAGGAAATAGACCACGACAACAGCTCCGGCTATCGAATCGAGCGCCATCACGAGGACGAGTGTTGTTGCCGCGTGGAAGTAGTCGGGACTGATCACGTACAAAACCAGTGGTCCACCGATCGCCAGCCCCGCAGCAGATACCGCGGTCACCACGGCGAGCATTCGCAACAACCGCCTCAGCAGGGCTTTACGGTCGGCATCGGGCGAGGAGGCTTCGACGATGAACGACGAACCGACTCCGCTACGGAGTAATCCCACTGCCGAGCACATGGTCCAGGCCACGTTGAAATAGGCATTCTGTTCGGTGCCCAACTGCGACACCACGATCAGTGGCAGCACAAGGGGAGTCACCGTGAGTACAAGCGTCATCGTGAAGAAGACGCCTTGGAATGCCCACAGTTCGCGCACCGGTGGCAGATCAGGCGCGATTGTCGTTCGTCCGCGCACACCGGTGCGCAGAATGTGAACCAGCGCAACCGCGGTGACGCCGAACGCCAGCACACCCCACGATCCGGTGAGGGCCAGGGTAGATCCCGTGCCCGCCAGTGCAACGATCGGAACGATCTTGAGTACCGACAGTGCAATGTTCTTGGCCGCAACACTCTTCGCCAGCCGCAGACCCGTCAGGATCGGGTCGGTCAGAGCGTAGATCGCCAGTGTCATCACCAACATCGGGAAGGCGACGCGCTCGGTCGTGTTGGTGAAGAGGCGTTCGTTGGTCGGATTGACCAGCAGGAAACCGCAACCGAGAAGAACGGCCACGGTGGCTGTCAGTGCCAGTCCGCCCAGGACCAGACGCGTCGAGGCGCGTCCGGCGACGGGAAGGAAACGTTGGTATGCACCGCCGAGCGACAGGCAGGACACCGATGCGAGCATGGTTGCCGTGCTGATGACCGCCGACGCGCGACCGACTTCTGCCGTGCTGAAGAAGCGTTCTGCCACTGCCCAATACACGAGGCCGAGTGCACCTGTTGCCACGGACGAGAGCATCAGCGCCGCGGCATTGGACTCGAGTCCAGCGCTCAGGCGACGGGTCGGCAAGCGGCTCATCGGAGAGAATCCGAGTTCACGGCAAAAGCGTCGATCAGCGCCGTCGAGGTCGTGTCGACCTTGCGGGCGAACAGTGCCCGTGACGCACGCAGTGTCGGTTCGTCGTCGATTCCGAATACCCGCGGGCTCAGCGCAGTTCGATCAGACCAGTCGATGTGATGAAGCGCATGTACCGGGTCGGCGATGAATGCGTCGACGTCGGCGCACTGCTCCACGTCCTGAACGATCCGACGCGCGTGCGGCGCGGCTTTGAGGATCGAATGGAAAACTATCTCGTCGGAACACAGTGTGTGCCGATGGAAGTCGAGCCATCGCGGATGTTCCGCGATGAATCCGGTGACCTGATCCACTGCGCCGGCGGTCAGTGCCCACCACGTTGATCCCTGGTACAGCTCGATAGTCGGATCCACCTTCCGCGGAATGCGCCCGGACAGTCGCGCGCGAAGCGGGGACCTGTCGTCCGGAAAGTGTCGACGGTCCACCAGATGGGCGCGCTGCGCACCGGGGCCGGTCAGTCGCCAGTCAACTCGGATGAACTCGGTGGAACTCTGCCAGGCCGCCAGCACTTCCTCGATCGGCGCGATCATCAGATCGGAACCCGATAGCAAGGCGTACCGCTGATACTCGTTGCGGGAGGATCGCGCGTGCTCGATCAATCGAAGAATCACGTGCACGACGCTCAGCCCGCCCCAGTTCACGGAGCGACGGTCGCGCAGATAGGTCACCCCGTCACTTTCCGGCACCACGGCCTCGAACGATGCGAGATCGGCTTTGGCGTCGATGTGGACAAAGACGTCGATAGACGGGTGGCGCAGTGAATCAACGAGTGCGGCAAACACTTCTGGCTGGTGATGCGCGATGATCAGAACTGCGGCCCGGAAGCTCACTTCAGCGCCTCGCGCACGAGTGCGGCCGTGTGCGCGACATACGGCGGCCGGAGCATGCCGACATGATCGCCGGAGACACGCTCCACCGAAACAACGTGGGGTGCAACTCGAGTCCACCACGCGGGGTCATCCGGGTTGTCTTCTGCCATGACAACCGATACTGCGCCGTCCCACGGCTGCAAACGGTGCATGAGCGCGACGCGTCGACCCAGATCGTGGAATAGATCCCACTGCGTCTGCGCCGGGTACTGCCACAGTCCCGCCGTGAGTAACATGGCGCGAGTCTTCCACAGCGTGCGACGATCGGTGGGAGCAGGTTCGGACAAAGGGATCGACTGTTCACCCGAATCCGGCTCACTGCGAGACAGATCGAGAATTCCCGAACCCAGTGGTCCACTCAGGATCGTGTCGAGGCAGATCACCGCGTTGACGGTTTCGCCCTCGGCTTCGAGTAGACGCGCGACATCCATTGCGATCACACCACCGAGTGAGTGACCGACAAAGGTGTACGGGCCGTGCGGTTGTACCTGGCGGATCTCGCGCAGGTAGCGCTTCGCTGCTGAGCGCACCGTCCAATCGGGGAATCCGCGGCCTTCGAGTCCGTGGGCCTGGAGACCGTGCACCGTCCATTGAGGTCCGAGTTCCCTCGCCAGTGGCAGCAACGCCAGCGCGGTGGAACCTGCTCCGGCAAAGGCGAATAACGGGTCCCCGGTGCCGCCGGTCTGCAACGGCACCAGCACACGGGTGCGCAGCGTCGTACCTGTAGCGGCCTGCTCGAGATGTGCGGAAAACTGGTGCAGGGTCGGGAAGTTGGCCAACGTTGCCGACGACAGTTCGGCGCCGAACTTCTGGCCGGCACGGGTGAGCATCTGCTGAGTCTGCAGGGAATCGCCCCCGAGAGAGACGAAGTCGTCGTCCCGGCCGATCTGCTCGATCCCGAGGATCTCGGACCACAGTGCTGCCAGTTCGGACTCGACACCCACGGCGGGGGGAATTACGGCGGGCCTGGGGGAGGGCGCTGGAAGAGCGCCGCGGTCCACCTTGCCGCGTTCGTTGCGCGGTAGCGCCGGAAGCAGCATCAGATTGGCAGGAATCATCCAGTCAGGCAGAGTCTTTCGAAGATCTCGTCGCAAGTCTGCCGCAGACGGCGCGCGTGTAGCGGGATCTACGGCAACGTATCCGACCAGCACGGCGCCTGAGTCTGTTTGCCGAGCCAGCACAACGGCATCTTCGACAGCAGGTAGGCGTCGCAGTGCCGACTCCACTTCCGACGGCTCAACCAGGTAACCGCGCACCTTGACAGCGTCGTCGCTCCGGCCGACCAGATGCAGCAGTCCGTGCTGGTCGAATCGGCCCAGATCGCCCATCCGGAACGATCGTGTGCCGTCTGCTGCCCGGCCGAACTTCGTGATCTCTGCCGCAGCGGTGCCGTCTCGCTCGACAAAATAACCTTCGGAAAGATAGGGCGATTCGACGACGATTTCGCCGACCTCACCCGGCGCCACATCGGCGCCGTCGGGGCCGAGCAACCGCACCACTTTGTTGGCGGCCACTACGCCGACGGGAAGTACCCGGTCGGGAACGTCGCGGCCAGGGGGGAATTCGTTGAACGCGAGATTGCCGGTCTCGGAGGAACCCGACAGATTGCAGTACGACGCAGTCGGACTGATCAAGGTGCGGAGCCTGGTCACGTCGTCGCCGTGCACTGCCTCACCGCACGTGGTGACCAAGCGGAGACCGGTCAGTGTGGCGGTGCCGGCGCACACCTTCATGACTGCGCGCAGCAGTGAGGGGGTGGCGTGCAGCGTGGTCAGCATGTGGCTCGAAATCCACTGCGGGACTTCCTCGATACCTACTTCGCGGGGATCGAGAAAATGCAGTTCGCCACCGTTGAGTAGTGCGCTGAACACGACGTCGAGTCCGCCGCCGAAGCTGATCGGCAACGCCATTCCCAGCCGATCGCCCGAACCGATGCCGAGCGTGGCGTGAAAATCCGCCGCCTGGTTGAGCCACAGTCGGTGGCCCTGGCGGACTGCCTTCGGTGTACCGGTGGAACCGGATGTGAAAAGCAGTACTGCGGAGTCGCTCTCGCTGACAGCGGGCAGTGGCTGTTCGGGATGTCGGGGCAATGCAGCCAACTCGGCCGGGGAAATGCGAGCAGCACCCGAGCGCGTGAGAATGTTGTGGCGCCGATCCTCGGGCAGTTGCGAGTCGAGCAGCACCAGCGGATGTCCCGAGAGAAGCACGGAGACAAGCGCGACGACGCAGTCGAGGCTGCAGGTGGTGTCGAGCGCAACGGGGCGTCGATCGCTACCGAGATGACCCACCAAGGCCCGAGCGTGGGCATCTGCAAGCGAGTGGAGCTCCCGATAGCTCAGACTGCTACCGCGGCAGACCACCGCGATGTTGTCAGGCACTGCGGTTGCAACGGATTCGAACCGTTCCCGCACCGAGGACCACGGCACCGCGAACGGTTCGTGTCCACGAGGAGCGAGGAAAGACTCGAATGTCGAAATATCAGACACCGGCAGTTGCTCCGAACGCAGCTGTCACGCCGAGCCTGGGGAAAAGCAGTTCGGCCGTGATTTCGGCCTCGCGGATGAGTGGCCACCCGGACAGGATCCAGATGTCGATGCCCACCCTTTCGCTCATCTCGAGCATGCGCGCGGCCACGTTGTCGGCACTGCCCACGAGGTAATTGCCGGTGCCCTTACCGGCGACGTCGAATGGTGGTTCGGCGCCGGACCACGTGGTCAGTCCGGCGGCCATGTTCGGGGCAAACTCGAGTTCCGATCGGGTGGGCAGGCGGCCGGCTCGCAGAGCGTCGATCCGGGTCTGCACCTGTGCGTCGTCGGAGGTGAGTTCCGCCAGCGGCGGGAACCCGAAGCTGGTCAGATTGCGGTCTGCGGTGCTGAGCACCGATTCCGGTGAGGTCTGGGACAGCTGCCATTCGAACCGCTCCCAGGCCTCCTCTTCCGTTTCCCGGACGATGACGCTGGCCAATACTCCGAACTTCAGTTCGCGGCCCTTGTCGGATGCTGCTGCCCTGACCTTCGTGAACAGCGTCGACATCGCTTCAGCCGGGCTCATGAACATGAGGTAGGCGTCGAGAACCTCTGCCGCGTGCGAGATTCCGGCAGGGGAGGCCCCGGTACCCCAGACCGGAACCCCGTCAGGCTGACGGGGTCCGGCGATGGCCGGCTTGTATCGCGGGCCGAGCTCGAAGTGCTCACCCGAGAACGCCTGCGCCTCATCGAGATAGAGCCGCTTGAACAGCGGCCAGTACTCCTCGGACACGCCGTAGCGTTCGTCCTTGGAGTGAAATCGTCCGTACCGCGCCAACACCGGATCGGCTCCGTTGACCTGGTTGTAGATCAACCGGCCGCCGGAATACTGATCGAAGACCTGTGCCTCCTCGGCAAGCAGCGCCGGCGGTTTGACTCCGGGATACTCGGGTACGACAAAGCGCAGCCGTTCGGTATCTGCGACAAGCGAAATCGGCTCGCGGGCCGTTGTCAACGCGCCGTAGTAGCCGAGTCGGTCGAGAGTGCGCGCCTGCTCACGCAGAGCGGAAAACGACGGCTCGAACCGGTGCCGCGGATCCCACGGCACCTCTCCGTCGTTAGCTCCGATGTACCAGAGGATCTCGGGAACGGACATCTTTCCTAGCGCTCGTCGCAGAATTCGGTGATCGGCAGGCCGACGTGGCGCGCCTCGGTGGGAACGTAGCCGAGCAGCTTGTCGCCCGGTTCCAGTTCGGTGACGTTGTTGACGCTGCCACCGGGTCCGAGCAGGCGCACGTGCCAATCGTCCTGCGCAATGACGTTGACGTTCTTGCCGTTCGGGGCAACTGCGGTGATCGAGATCAGCGGGCGCTTCTCGATCTTGACGCGGCCGATGCGTACTTCGCGAACACTGCCGTCGGAGCGGACTGCGAGGATCGGCTGGCCGGCCTGAAGTTCGCTCACGTAGCGCGTGCGGTTGTCCGGAGCGAGGACGTAGGAGTGCACCGCGCCGGCGTTCCAGCGGAAGGGACGCGTCGGCATGTACGGCAGCGGGTGGGTCTCGCTGCAGGAGAGGAACATTCCGGTGGAGAACGAACCGATCAGGCAGCCTTCGTCCTTCTCGAGCAACGAGCAGGTGTCGATGCAGGCACGATCGCCCATGCCGATGTGCTCGACCTTCGTGACGACAAGCTCGGAGAGCTCCATCGACTCGATCTGGTGATCGACGATGCGCGCGATGCGGACGACGTCGTCGGCGCTACGAGGCGCGAGAAGGAGTCCGTCGGAGCCGTGCTCGAGGACCAGCTTCACGATTTCGGCGTCTTCGACGTCGGTAACCGTGGTGACCGTGCGTCCGCCGGAGTTCTCGGCTGCGGCGATGACGATCTCGAGGGGGATCTTGGTCGGGTCGGTGAACGTGAGAAGCGTCCACGGCACCTCACGGACAACCTCGCACGCCAGCTGCAGGGTCGGTGCGTCGGAAACGACAACGTGGACGCCGCGGTCAGGGGTGTGGCCGATGTTGGGGGACAACGCGTCCGCGCGGTCGGCGACCACGACGAGGTCAACCCCGTCGTACGGGAAGTCCTCTGCCAGTGGAGCGTCGACGCTCAGGATGCGGCGCACGGTGGGGGGAAGGCCGTCGAAGGTCTCGATCTTGTCCGAGAGGATGCCGTCGATGCGATGGTGCAATGCGGCTTGCACAATTGCCGGCAGCAAGCTCTGCTCGACCGAACGGACGTCGAGCCAGGCGAAGTGGCCTTCGCGGCTGATCGGTGTCCGTCGACTGTCCGTGCCGGCCCCCGTCGCCGGGAGGATCTGGTCGGTGACGATAGTGCTGTCCATAGTTGGACACGTTCCCTTCGTTGGTTGAACAAGCGCGCGTGCGTGCGAGGTGGTGAAGACTGAAGATCAGGCAATCTCGAGTTCGGACCGGGATGCCGATTCCTGTGGGGAGTGCATCATCCGGGCCAGTGCAGAGGCCACCGCGTACGGATTGCGTGCCTCGAATACATTACGGCCGAAGCTCAACCCGGCAACACCTGAGCTCAGTATTTCGGCGCCGAGCGCGAGTGCGTGCGCGTCGACGTCTTCGAGGGGCGGGCCGCCCGCGACGCAGATGGGCAGCGGGCAGGACTCGGCAACCTCACGCATGGATTCGGGGGTGCCGCTGTAGTCGAGCTTGACCAGGTCTGCACCGAGATCGGTAGCGATAGCCGCCAGGTGCTTCAGTTCCGCCGCGTCCGACGGGAGATCACCACGTAGGGGACCGCGCGCATACATCATGGCCAGCAAGGGAACTCCGAGTGTTTCGCATTCGTGGGAGACCTTGCCGAAATCCTGGAGTTGCTCGCGTTCGGTGGACGATCCGATATTGACGTGCACGCTGACCGCGTCGGCGCCGATGCGTAGCGCGTCCTCGACGCCGCCGACAAGAACCTTCGAGTCGAGGTCCATACTTCGGGTCGTTCCCGCTGAGAGATGGACTATCAATCCCATGCGCGCGAAGTGGGCAGGGTCGACGTGTTTGGCGCGGCCGCGATGGAGGACTACGGCATTGGCTCCGGCCTGCGCAAGAGTGTGGACCAACGAGTTTGCGTGGTCGGCACTGCCGAGTGGACCGACGGTGACCGAGTGATCCAGCGGGACGACGAGAGTGCGCCCGGTAGCGTAGTCGCTGATCCGGGAGAGACGGATGGACTTACCGCCCGAGGACTGCGACTTCGCATAGTTGGGTGATGTGAACACCGAGGTTCTCCAATCGGGCATCGAACGTGCGGCTGACGTTCTCGAGTGCCTCCGCAATATTAGGGTAGGCTACACAAATGGATTCCATCGGGGTAGAGGCAGTACTGCGATCTACACCACAAACACCGTCGGTAGCACCGCAAATGCGTCATATGCGCCGCGACGCCGACGTGATGTCGAGTGCGGAAATGCACTCGTATCTCCGCAGGGTCGCATTGCCCGACGATAGCCTGACGAGTCCCGTCGACGCGTCCTTGTTGCGACGCATCGCCGACGCTCAGTTGTCCCGAATCCCGTTCGAGAATCTCGACATTCACCGCAAACGCCCGGTCGAAGTCTCGGTAGCTGCGATCGAGGAGAAGCTGCTCCGGCGTGAGCGAGGTGGAATCTGCTACGAACTCAACGGCCTGCTCGCCCGCGCTCTCCGCACCGTCGGATTCGACGCACAGTTGGTCGGCGCAGCCGTCGTCACTCCGAACGGGCCGGGGCTTCCACTAGGCCACGTCGCAATCGTGGTCGGCTTCGCAGGCGAGACGTGGCTAGTCGACGTCGGGTTCGGCGGCGACGCGATAGTGCACCAGGTCGACGCCGGCGCAGTCGTCGGATGGGACGTGCGCTTTCCTTCCGGCGCGTCGTACCTGACGGACGCGACCACGAGGCCACTCGCAGATTTCGCGGCAATGGCGTGGTGGCACAGCACCTCCCCGCTGGCCCGCTTCACCAGTGGAATCGTGTGCTCCCTGACCGAAGGCAGTGTGCGAAAGACACTCTCCTGCAAACCTGACGAGCAGTACCAGCTAGCCGTTACGGACGGGGCGCTACGCAGTGCCCGCGACCTGGACGGCGACGAAGCACTTGCCGTACTGGCCGCGGAGTTCGGCATCCGGTTGCCCGAACTTCCGCGACCGGCTCGATTCTGAAATGACTGATCCCTGTTATGCCGGGAAGCGCCAGGGACTGGGGAAGGGCAGGCCCAGGTAGACCTCGCCCAGTGCGGACTGCTCGTGCTCCGACTCCACCCACCTGGTCAGGCGAGCCCGTCGCAGCTGCCAATCCAACGGATCTGCGGACAGCGAGTGCAGTGTTTCGGTAAGCATTGCGGAGAAGTGCTGGGCCTTCCAGATACGTGGAAGGCAGGTGCTCGAGTATGCGTCGAGGTGCTCACTGCCGCCGGTCAGGTAAAACGCACCGAGTGCATAGGACAGCGTGACTGCGTCGGACACTGCAAGATTGAGACCCTTTGCGCCGGTGGGGGGAACAATGTGGGCAGCGTCGCCGAGTAGGAAAAGCCTTCCGTGTTGCATGGTTTCGCACACGTACGAGCGCAATGGGGCCAGTGATTTGTCGAAGATCTCGCCGCGCTCGAGTACCGGGAAATCGTCACTGGCGCTGCGGAGTGTCAGCTCGTCCCAGATGCGTTCGTCAGACCAGTCGCCCAGGTCGGTGTCCGCGGGAACCTGCAGGTACTGGCGGGTGATGTTCGGCCCGCGCATGCTGTGCACCGAGATGCCGTTCTCATGCGCGCAGTACATGCCCTCGGGGGTGGTGGGGGTGGTGTGTGCCAGGATGCCCAGCCACGCAACGGGATAGGTCCTCTCGAACTCTCGGACCGAGTCTGCGGGAAGGTGTGCGCGGCTCACCCCGTGAAATCCGTCGCAGCCGGCGACGAAGTCCGCGGTGATCTCGAGCGGTCCCTCTGGTGTCTGGACCTGCAGGCGGGCGCCGTCGGTGGTGGTGTCGATCGAACGTACCGAGGCCTCGAAGAGTAGAGGCTCGCCGCCCCCGACCCGGTCCGTAACGAGGTCGGCAACCAGCTTCTGCTGCGGATAGACGGTGGCGTGGCCGCCGACGAGCCTGGTGAAGTCGAGATGATGTGTGGTTCGGTCGAACCGAACATAGAACCCGTTGTGCACCATGCCTTCGCGAGTGATTCCGTCACCCACGCCGATTTCGTGCATGAGATCGACGGTGGGTTGCTCGAGGATTCCCGCTCGGGTTCGTGTCTCGATGTATGTGCGGTCGTGACGTTCGAGGACGATGGAGGAAATACCCTGTCGGTGAAGCAGAGCGGCGAGAGTCAGTCCGGCGGGTCCGGCACCGATGATCGCAACCTGAGTGTGCACGTGTAAGTTCCTTTGTTTGTCTTCGAGCGTATTCGTTGGTGCAATACCGGATCACCCGCACCTCGGCCACTGGATATTATGTGACTGTCGACACACAAGGCCTCTAGGGCTTTGCTAAGGCTTGCCTATCTTCTACTCTAAGGCATGCAGTTCGACGAACTGCATGACCTCCCGAATCCAGTTCTTGGAGAGGGACATTGTCTGGGTGTGAGCCAGTGGCCAACACATTCTCCAGGCATCGGACTGTCAATATGAGTGGAGACGATCGTCGTGAGTACTTCGATACCGACAGGTGGCCCGGCTGCCGACATCACCGGAGCGACACCGTCCGAACCGGCATCCGGTAAGGGTGGGAACCGTCCGACCGTCTCCGTCATCGTCCCGGCCATGAACGAGGCAAAAAATTTGCCGTTCGTTGCGTCGCGGATGCCTACGGATATCGATCAGATCGTCTTCGTCGACGGACATTCCACTGACGACACCGTAGCTGTGGCCCGTGAATTGTGGCCGGATGCAACATTTGTCGTGCAGACCCGTTCTGGCAAGGGCAACGCCCTGGCCTGTGGATTCGAGGCATCGACCGGCGACATCATCGTCACCATCGACGCCGACGGTTCGACCGACCCCGCTGAGATTCCCTTCTTCGTCGAGGCACTGGTCGGCGGGGCCGACCTCGCCAAGGGAAGCCGATTTGTCGGCCGCGGTGGAAGTTCCGACATCACCGGATTGCGCAACGTCGGTAACAAGGGCCTCAACGGCTTGGTCAACCTCATCTTCCGAACAAAGTTCTCCGATCTCTGCTACGGCTACAACGCCTTCTGGCGCAAGCACATCCCGCTGCTCGAACTGGCGCCGGTCGAGTACCAGCGCGCGCAGTGGGGCGACGGTTTCGAGATCGAAACCGTCATCAACGTCCGTCTTGCGACGAGCGGCCTCAACATCGTCGAGGTCGGCAGCTTCGAGGGTCCCCGGATCCACGGACGCAGCAACCTCAACGCCTACAGCGACGGCATGCGAGTGCTGCGCACCATCGGTCAGGAATGGCAGCACTGGCGCGAGACCAAGACCATCCAGAAGAAGACCGCACAGGCTGACGTCCGCGAACTGACGCTGTGACCGCCCCCTCCGGCGACACCGTCGTATCGCCGGAGGCGGCAATCGCAGGTGACCCCAGCACTGAGGGGCCCAGTACTGGGGGTTCCAGCACGAACGGCCACAGCCTCGAGCGAAACAGTCTGGCGCTCACTGTCTCAGCGCTCTTGACCGGTGTTGTGGGTCTTGTCTACTGGGCGATTCTCGGACGCCTTTACCCGGCGCGTGAGGTAGGTGCTGCCGCGGCGGTGATCACCACGGCAACCATGCTCTCGGCTTTCGGCAACTTCGGTATCGGTGGACTCTTCGAACGTTTTCTTCCGCTTGCCGGGCAGCGCTCCAAGTCGCTTGTCGGGGCGGGGTTTGCCGTCGGTGCGGTGGGCGGTCTTCTCCTGGGAGGCGGATTCCTGCTGCTTGGCCCGACGTCGGAGATGTTCCTCCATCCGTTCGAGTACTGGCTTTTCCCAGTGGTTGTGGTTGTGTTCTCCACGTTTGCCATGCTCGACCACACCGCGGTGGCGTTCCGCGAAGCCGGTTGGGCCGCAGGGAAGAACGTCGCGCACGCGATTGTGAAGCTGGTGCTTGCCGCAGCATTGGCGTTTACCGCTTCACACCTCGCCATCATCTGGACGTGGACGGTCCCGGCGCTGATCGCCGCACTTGTCCTCGGTGTGATGGTTGCCCGCCGGCTGCGCACTCCCGACTATCAGAGCGCGGCGTCGCAGTTGCCTCCTCGCCGGGAGATCGGCAATTACCTGGCTGGTTCCTACGGTATTTACGTGGTCAGTGCCCTTGCACCACTGCTGCTCCCGTTGATCGTCGTATCGCGAATGGGCGCCGACGCCAACGCCTACTTTGCAATCTCCTGGTCCCTGGTTACCGCCGTACTGGTCTTGATGACCATGCTGCTGGGGCCGTATGTTGCCGCATCGGCCAGCAGTGATCCAGCGCGTCTGTACGGTCTGACACTTCGGTTCTTTGCAATACTCGGTGCTGTCGCGTTGAGCGGTGTTCTGCTGTTTGCCGTAATCGCGCCGGTGATGTTGGAGATTGTCGGTAAGCCGTACGCGGAGCAGGGAACTCCGCTGCTCCGCCTGGCTGCGATTGCGCTGGTTCCCGCGACAATAGTGGCCGCGTACACCGCGGTTGCCCGAGTACGTCGCCGCTTACGCCTGGCGGTGGCAGTGCAGATCTGCAATGCGGCACTGATTCTCGGACTCAGTCTGTCATTGATCGACGAGCACGGACTTGTCGCGTTGGGCTGGGCGTACATCGTGGCTGAGTCTGTGTCTGCCGTGATCCTTGTTGTGCCACTTGCCCGTGCTGTTCTTGTTATGCGGAGCGAATCTCAGTCTGTGAACTGAATGGCATCCGGTGACGGATCGTAGTAACCGGATTTCTGCATCTTCTCCAACGCGTCGAAGTCTGCGGCATACACAGTGACCCAGTCCACCTGTACGGCAACGTTGTCCGGGCGCTGCTCCGAGAAGTCGGAGCACGGCGTCATGCCCCAGTCCTCACGACGTTCACACGCTCCGGCCTCGGCTTGCAGGCCGAGCCACATGGGGACGTCCGGAACCATTGTCTCCGAATGTGCTTCGGCCCAGACTTTGCCGTCGAGCAGATAGCGGACGATGCCAGGTCCCCACTCGACCCCGACGGTGTGCCACTCGGAGAAATCTCCCCCCGTGGATACACCCTTTTTGTCGTTGGTGCCTTTGTCGTCGACCCAGTGCAGGAAGGCGGACATCTCGTCGCGCGTGCCGCTGACGCTTTCTGCGAAATCGATCTCCGGTGGCCACTTCTCGTTCTGTGGCCAGAGCAGCATGTGGTAGGAGATGTCGTCGCTGTTGTCGGCGCGCATTCGGATCTCCCAGCGCCCGTACTGCTGGGTGACCGGATAATTCGACACCCCTCCGGTGATCCATCCCGAATCGGTTCGATGCGAATTCAGGTTGAGCAGACCGCCGTCGACCTGAACCATCGACGCATCCCACGTGCTGTTCGGATTGCCGCCTGGCTGGCCGCTGTAGGTACCCCAGTCGGAACCGAGATCACAATCGTCGAAATCATCGCTGAAGATCTGCTTCCAACCCTGCAGGTCACCGCGAGGAAGTGACACGCCACCAGGTGAGGATTCCGGCGCGCACGGGTTTTCGGCCGGCGAATCGGTCGCAATCGTGCACGAGGCACACGATGCGATGAGGGCGAGCGCCGCGATAGTTCCGGCAGCGCGCCGCCGTCGACGGCTCATACAGCCATTGCGATCAGTCGCACGAAAGTCAGAGTCGCAGCGGTGATCACACAGACGGCAAGCGCAAGGCTGATCAGTTGGGCCGCGTGCCCGCGGCCGATGCTGCCGGTGGCAGGAACCTCACGTTCACGCAGGATCACGCCGGCGACCAGGAGAACTCCGGCGGCCAGGAAGAAGAAGATCGCAACACTCATGGGGACTCGAATTCGATAGCGGGTGCGTCGACCCGGCGCAGGATCGTGATGCTCGGCTTTTCGATCATCGGGACGTAGAGGCCGCTGTCGATGATAGCGGCCAGTTCGGCGTCGAGGTACTCCTGTGTCATTCCCTGCTGCAGCAACGCCATTCCGATGCCCTGGCTCGTGACGTACACGTACATGGGGTTACGTGCCAGAGCGCAACCGCTGAGGTCGTTGGCGCAGTCGTAGCTGTCGACGAACATCATTCGCGGCCCGAGCGGGTCCAGCGTCCGTCGCACACCGTTCGTGTGAGACGCGTGGCTCCACGTCATGATCGTCGTAGACGGCGGAACCGCGGCGATAAACTGATCCGATACCGTGACCTGATCGGTTGTCGACGCTTCGAATGCGGTGTTCAGTCCGCGGTTTGTGGTCAAGAGCAATCCCAGCGAGACCAATGCCAAGGTTGCAGCGGCCGCCCGAACCCCGTAGGACGGTCGTGTCTTGCGCGGCCGCGTGTGATTTGCCGACGAGACCGGGTTGAGTGCTTTGCGGATCTGGTTGCCCGCATGCGCGAGGGCGACGGCGGCAAAGGGAGCCAGGACCGGGGAGGCGAGAACGAAGCAACGGATGATCATCTCGCCGCCGTAGCTTTGCAGCAGGACAAGCGAGAACGGCGCTGCGGCAACGGCTCCTGCCACGAGCCAGGTTCGTCGGTGGCGTGAGAGCACCCAACCTGCAAAGGCCACCACCGCGAGTATCCCGGACGCACCCATACGCAGGTACTGCATCTGCTGGTACGTCGGATCTCCGGTGATGCGCTCGCCCACGCCGCGGCCCACGGAATTGCCGACCTGCCCAATCTCGCTGAAGATCGACTGGAGGTGGCCGATCCAGAAGTCGGTGGCGCCGTAGCTGAACCATGCGGCGAACACCAGACCCGCTGCCAGCCACATGGTCCGGTAGCGCGTTGCTCCGAACAGTGAGAATGATGCGAGGACCACGATGACCAGGATCGGGGTGATCTGGTGACTGACGGTGGTGGCGACGATGAGGAGCAGCAATACCGCGCCCACCGCGAGTGTGCGGAGTGAATCGAAACCGGGAACGAACCCGGGGGTGCGCCGAGGCGCCGAGACGATGAATCGGCCGATCCCGGAACCGATTACCGGAAGTGGTGAGCGTCGAAGCTGCCACAACAGCGTCGCGAGGATGGTGGTGTAGAAGATCGTCGCAACAGCCTGCGGAGCGAAGTAATCCTGCTGGTACCAGTTGAAGAGTTGGTAGATCACCACTGCCAGCCAGGCGAGCCGAACGCGGCCGGTGATGGCAATCGCGATGGCGTACAGCGGAAACGCCAGTAGCGCGCCCATGTACAGCGGCGCCCACAGAAGCAGTACGGTCGCATCGGGAACATCGGCGACAGTGATCAGATGTGCCCCGGCGGAGAAGAATCCGGCCCAACTGAATCGTGCGTCGATCGAGTTGGGGAGAGTGCCGCTCTGAGCCAGAATGTTGATGAAACCACGATGTACAAACGCGACCGGTACGGTGGTCTCGCCGGTGGCAACCGGCACGAGCATCGTGGTGTAGAGAATCAGCATGACGGTGTTTGCCGCCATCAACACGTGGTCGATCAGGCGTCGATGCAGGGTGTACACGATTGTGCCGCAGAGCATTAGCAGTCCGAGCACGTAGATCGGCCCGATTTCGGTGATGATGCCGAAGTGGCCGGCAGCCGCGATGTCCAACCTTGCAGCGGCGACCAGGAACAGAATGAGGGCGATCAGCAGTGCACCGAAACCGATTGCCCGGCTCCGGTCGACATAGCGCAGGCGCTGGCGTTCGCCGTTCGGCAGTCGGAAGTCAGACGGCACAGTGCGCGAGGCGCCGGCGCAGAGTGCGAGTGCGAGGAGCACCAAGATGAACTGAGTGCGCAGCGGACTCCACCACGAGGCCACCATCGTCAGTTGACTGGCCAGGATGGTGACGGCCAACGACACCGACACGATCAGGGCAGCCGAGAGCGCGCGGCCTGGAATGCGTAGCGCAACAACGACGGGCAGTCCGGGAACCAGGGTCATACCGGCAAGCGCGATCAGCAGTCGGATCGGCGCGGGCACGAAGTCGGCGATGTCGGTAGCCACGGCGAGGTTGAGCACGAACATGGCAACCGCAACTGCCATGCCGATTCTCAGGCAGATGCGGGGATTCCACCCGTAGTGGGGGAGCGGTGATGCAGGCTTACCCGGCCGGAGATCGATGATGTCTGTGTCGGTGTCTATTTCGGTGCTCATCGGCCGGCACCGACCCGGCGCGCATTCAGGTGGCTACGGACGAAGAGGACCGGTCCTGCAAGGTAACCCAGGGCTTCGAGGATTCGCAGGTGCAGCGGCCAATCGGACGGGAAGTCGATGTTCTTCGTGGACGTCGGCGAGATCAGCATGTGGATACCCCGTGGGATACGCGTGAGGATCGGTCGCGGTGATCCAGACAGGACGAACTTGGTCAACGATGCCGCCATGCCGGTGCCGTAGCCGTAGCTTTGCACCCGAAGTTCCGGCATGTTGTCACGGTGGTAGTGCCGCACAACGGCGTTCGGGTTGTAGGCAATAGCCCAACCGTCGAGGAGTGCGGCGCGGAAAGCGTCGAGGTCCTCACCGCCGTGGGTGGGGGTGCCGGTGCCGAGACGCTCGTCGAATCCGCCGATCGAGTGCAGGGCAGTCGATCGGAACGCCATGTTGTTGCCCGATCCGCACTCGCCCGCTGTGTAGGGGAAGAACGGACCGTGCGGACCGTACTCGCCGAGGGTGTCGTCTGTGCCGAGCGCAGTCTCTTCGCGAGAGTTCATCGCCCAGAGCGTTGCTACCTCACCCTTGTCGAAGACCTTTGCTTCCTCGAACCAGGCTTGTTCCCTGGTGTTGGATTCTGTACCGAGCACCCGGCCGGTCACGACTCCGACTGAACTGGTGTTGTCGGCATGGAAGCTGGTGACAATGCCCGAGATCCACCCGGGATCGGGGACTGCGTCGTCGTCGGTGAAGGCGACGATGCGGCCCTTGGCGCTCTGATGTCCTTTGTTTCGGGCCGCCGAGACACCGGGGATGGGCTGTTCCAGGATCGACAGGCGGGGGTCGTCGATGTCGGCCAGAATCCGCGCGGCCTCACTTCGGTGGGGACGGTTGTCGACTACCAGCAGTTCGATATTGCGGTGGTCCTGCGCCAGCACGGTGTGGACGGTGTTGAGCAACGAATCGCGACCGACAGTGGGAATCACAACGGTGATCAACTCGTCGGCGGCGACGGGTGCTTCGACCGGTTTTTCCACTGGCGCTTGTACTTCCGAGCTGGTGGTGCGACGGCCTTGGCGAATGGCCGCGGCCGCAGTGGCTGATGCGGTGACAAACAATCCGAGGATCATGACAAGAATCCGGGACACCGCGCTGATGCCGTTGCCCGTTACCGCGCCGCGGAGGTAGCGGAGAACCCCGGTGGTCAGAGTACGAATGACAAAACTTCGTTCGGCTGCGAGCCCGGCCTTGCCGCCCACCATGTCGGACAGCACGGCCTTGGAGCGGCCCTCGTGGCGGCAGCGACTGATGAAGTAGCGCAAGGTACTACGGGTGCGGGGAACAAAGTGGTCGACGGCAAACTCCTCGATCCGCACAACCTTGGATCCCGGGAATTGCTGTCGTAGTTCAATTCCCATGAGGGTTTCCTCGCAGCCGGCCGGCACTGTTCCGACGCGGCCCAGGCGGTCGGAGAAACCGCCGATCTTCTGCAATTCGGCACGGCGGACAGCCATGGCGGCGCCGATCGGGTTGCGGATCTCGGCGCCGTCGGCGGCAAGCCCGCGGTAGTCGCAGCCCACGACCCAGCCGAACTCGTCCGGGAACCACGATGGCGGGGCTCCTGCTTCCCACTTGGCGTGTACCGCACCGCCGACAGCGATAACCGAAGCGTCCGCGAAGGCGCTGCGAACGCTGTCCAGGGCTCCAGGTCGGAGCACCGCGTCGTCGTCGACGAACGCGACCAACTCAGTCCGCGCTGCCGCGACACCGGTGTTGCGGGCGCCGGACAGGCCGCGGGTCGCCGCGTTCGGAATCACGGTGATGCCGCTCGGGAAGGCGGAAATCAGATCTGCGCGGAGTGCGTCGTTGTGGTCCACGATCACAATCAGTTCGTCCGAGTCCGGGCGAAGCTGCGTCTGGGCGCTGCGGATGCCGGTGGACAGCTGATCCAGACGGTCGTGGGTGTAGCAGCAGATCACTACTGTGATCCCGGGGACCAGGTGGGTCTGCGCTGTCAAGACGTACTCCGACGGGGTCTAGGCGGGGTGCAACACCACCCCTGGAAGGGCAGCCTTACCTATGTTATCGGACGCCCATGGTATCGGGGCACATCGGGTCAGTTAACAGAAGACAAATAGGAAATCGGATCGGTGGCAGCGCACTCCAGGGCCGACGTCACCAGGGCCTGCGGAAACACGTTTCCGTGGAACGACGCCGTCGTCGCGAGCGCACCTTCCACGATTGCCCACGTGAGCGTTATGCCCTCTGGGCCGACAGGGTCGTTGTGCGCCGAGTAGAACGGTGACGCGTCGGTGAGCCACGGAACCTGACCTTGTCGCGGCACCGGGCCGATGCTCGAAAACAGCAGCTGAGCTCGGGGATCTCGAGGGCGACTGATCGGATATGCGCCGGAATTGTTGATTCGCAAGCCGATTCGGGTCCGCATCATGTTCAGGGCGAGATTCGCAACGGGCCGGCCCGTTGCCACCGCCTCGGACGTGGCCTCGTGGATGCGGCCGGGCGTCGGGTTCGCCCCCAGATCGAATTCGAGTCCGGAGACGAAGTTTCCCAACGGAACTCGACCTGCCGCAAGGTAGCGTCTGGCATCGAGGGTCACAGTTGCAACGGGATTGATGGTGAGCCCGGCGTCGGCCAGCGCGCGGTGCAGCACCGAAGCGGTCAGGGCGTACATCGACACCGACGGAAGATTCCGGTCCCGCCACATGCGCAACGACCGAACGGTGTCGGGATCAGTGGTGACCACGGCAGCAGTGCGGGCGGGCGTCCACGGTTCCACCGGC
Source organism: Rhodococcus sp. ACPA4 (assembly GCF_002300185.1). Classification (NCBI taxonomy): domain Bacteria; kingdom Bacillati; phylum Actinomycetota; class Actinomycetes; order Mycobacteriales; family Nocardiaceae; genus Rhodococcus; species Rhodococcus sp. ACPA4. The sequence continues at coordinate 3,118,449 of NZ_NSDY01000001.1, read as the reverse complement.
CCGGACTGTGTGGGACGCGGCGTCCGATCGAGTGACCGACGCAGCGCCCAGCCGCGCCGTGGATCCGAACCGTAGGTGCGTAGCGCGGCAGTGGTGATCCCCGAGCGCGAGGCACGCGACGGTTGCCACACCTGAGGATCGGCGGGGTCGATCATGCCGAGGATGACCTCGTTCATCATGAGCGTCAGAGCGACCTCACCGAGACCGTGGTTGTGGTCGGTGCGGAGATAGTTCCCGGCCACTGTGACGGTTGTGGGGCGGTCCTCTCGCGAGACGTTCGACGCCGTATCGAGCAGGTCCATCGGGGAGGTCGGCGGATCGAGCCGAACTACTTCGGGGGCACACGATTCGGGATCGAATGTCCACCGATTGCCGTGCGCTGACGGTCTGAGTCCGAGGCGTGTGTGTGGCCCTGCTTCGGCCATCGTGCGAAGTCGAGCGGCAATGGTGGCGTCGTCAGGGAGATGTACGGGGCCGATGACGGACGTGATCCGCGTCCGGCTGTGCATCACGTCCAGATGGCTGACGCGAAGAGATGCTTTGGGGGATGGCGGCATTTTTCAGACGAGCGTCGACGGTGCTGTATCGGAAGACGGTGCTGTATCGGACGACGGTGCTGTATCGGACGACGCTGTATCAAGTTTCCGGAAGAAGTCGACGGTGCGGGCGATCCCCTCCGACAGTGACGTCGACGGGGTCCATCCCAATTCCGTGCGTGCCAGTGCGGCGTCGAGCGCGGACCGGCGAACATCCCCGAGTCGCGCCGGCATCCACGTGGGTTCTGCCGCGACGCCGGTGGCGTGCGCAAGCAATGCGTGTAGTTCGCGGTCGGACGTCTCGACTCCGGTTCCGATATTGAAGCGTTGTCCCGAGCCCGCGGTGCCCGATGCTGCGATCAGCGCCGTCACCACGTCCTCGACGAAGACGTAGTCCCGCGTATTTCCACCGTCGCCGAACAGGAAAGTGTTTCCACCGGAAAGCATTTCGCGCGCGAAGATTGCGACGACGCCAGCCTCGCCGTGTGGATCCTGGCGGGGTCCGTACACGTTGGCCGGGGCGATGTGTGAGCAATCCAGACCGTGGAGTTGCCGGAAGCAGTTGAGGTAGTTCTCGGCGCTGATCTTGCTGCATGCGTAGGGCGAGAGCGGGTTGACCGGAGCGTGCTCGGAGACGGGCAGGTGTTCCGGTGATCCGTAGATGGAACCGCCGGACGACATGAACACGATCTTGCGAGCTTGTGCCGCGATCGCCGCAGATCCGATTTTCACAGTGCCGAGGATATTGGCGTCGGCGTCGTTGATCGGGTCGGCGACGCTGTGCCGCACGTCGATTTGCGCTGCGAGATGGAAAACCACTTCGGGAGCGAACGTCTCGAACAGCGGACCGATCTTGTCGTCCCGAATGTCGAGAACTTCGAGGTCGACATCTGCGGTCGCGAGCGCCGCGTCGAGGTTGTCTACCCGGCCGCGGCTCAGGTCGTCTATGACGAGCACTTGGTGACCGTCCTTGCGCAGGCGATCCACAAGCGTCGAGCCGATGAATCCAGCTCCTCCGGTAACCGCGGTGCGCACAGGTTTGCCTTCCCTTACTTTCGATGACTTTTGGGAGTCTAGGCAATCGGGTCCGAAAACGGGAATCTACGCCCATTGGGCTGGTCGAGGCACAGCTTTGTGCCTCGACCAGCTGTCAGGAAATTGTTACGCGCCGTCCCACGCGTGCACTGTCACCCAGTCGACGAGGAAATTGCCGCCGCCAAGAGCCGGGTAGAGGCTGGACTCGAGCTGGAGCTGCCAACGCATCGCGGTATCGGGGATTCCCCGCGTGGACTCGAGCAAGACCTTGTCGTCGAGCATGAATCGAACAACCGACGGGGTCCACTCGATCGTGACAACACGCCAATCCGCGTAGGTAGAGGTGTCGACATCGGAGAGTGCCTGGGAGTTCGCGTCCGCGCCGTCCTCGGCGTAGTGATGGAAACCGTAGATGGGTCCCGTCAGCGGGCCCTCCGGGAAGTTGATCTCGCCTTCTTCCGGCCATCCTTCGGAGTCCGGCCACAGCAGCATCGCCAACCGGTAACCGGTGATCGCCGGATGACTGACCTTGATGCGCGCCGAGTAGCGCCCGTACACCTGGGCCTGGCTGCTGCCGTTGATGACGGGGGACATGTTGGCTCCGGCACGGCGGCCGTCGACGTCGTGGAGGTAGTAGTCGAGTACGCCGTCGTGTGCGCTCACTACTTCGTCTGCGCGGTAAGGGTTCTTGTTGTACGTGTCGAGGTAGCACTCGGGGTACGTCCGCCAGCGTGTGTTCTCGGTTCCGGTGTAGACGATCTTGCCGGGGTTGTTGCACTCGTCGTTTGCGAAGCTACCGATCGGAGCATCGGTCGTGAAGTCGTCGACAAAGATTTCACGCCAACCGGGCAACGCTGCGCGCGGCGCTGCTTGCGTCCCGCTGACGCCACCACCGGACGAGCCGGCCGATCCGGTGAGTTGCGCTTGAGCGGTCGAGGGCAAGAGGATTCCGAGCACAGTCGCGGCGACGAGCGCCGCTGCGGCAGTGCTGCGGCGGCGAGACCGCTGGGTGGGCAAACGCATCTGACTTCTCCAAAGGGTTGAATGAGCGGCACGACGCACGGGTCGAACGACCAGTTTGCCGATCGCAGACCGTGGGTACTTTACTTACTCTTGGTCAGGAATGGGCACCTACCTCGAGCGCCTGCATGTTCTGGGAAATACCGAGACAGCCCCGGCTGCACTCAGAAGACTCTCAGAAACGTTGCGTAGGTTGGGTTTCGGCTCGTTGACGCCTCTGGGATGTTGACGTGACGGATGCTGCGGATATCTCGCAGCGAAAGAATACGAAAGCCGCCGCTACCTCATGGGTAGCGGCGGCTTTCGCACTGTGTCGGTGTCGGTTCAGTGAGCCGCTGCGGGTTCCGCGGGTACGTAGTCGGGAACGTCGCGGGCCGGGTTACGGAACTTCGGCAGGAATGCTGCCAGGAAAAGCGCGATGAGGGCCGATCCCGCGGCCAGGGCCATGATGACGCGGAACGCGTTCTCGGTCGGCAGCGTGGTGTCGCCGAGAGTCATTGTCATCTGAGCCAGGACGACGCCGGCGATTGCGCTGGCAAACGATGTGCCGAGTGCGCGCATCAGGGTGTTCAAGCTGTTGGCCGCACCGGTTTCCGAGGCGGGAACCGCACCCATGATGAGGGCTGGCATCGCGCCGTAAGCCATGCCCGTTCCTGCGCCGATGATGAGGGCGATCATGACGAGTTGCCAGATGGAGTGCAGCGCGAAGATGCCGATGAGATATCCGATCGCAACGACGACTGCACCGATCATGAGTGTGATCTTGGGGCCGTGGGTGTTGGTGATCTTGGAGGAGACCGGCGCGATGAGCATCATGATGATGCCGGATGGGGCCATGACCAGACCGGCGATGAGCATCGACCCGCCGAGTCCGAAGCCGGTGGCTTCCGGCAGTTGGACAACCTGGGGGAACACCATGCTGGAGGCGAACATCGCGAATCCGAAGACGACGGAAGCGAGATTGGTCAGTAGTACTTGGCGACGCGCTGACACGCGCAGGTTGACCAGTGGCTTCGGGTTGCGCAGTTCCCACCAGGCGAAGATGGCGAATGCGATGACGGCGGCAGCGAGCATCGAGACTGTGAGTGCGCTCGCCCATCCCCAGGAATTGCCCTTGGAAATCGCCAGAAGCAGGGTGATGAGTGCGACCGAGAGTGTGAGGGCTCCGACGAAGTCGAATTTGCCGCCGGTGCGGACAGTCGATTCAGGCACGATGACCAGGATCAGACCCGTCACGATGGCGCCGAGGACTGCCGATGCCCAGAACAGAACGTGCCAGTTGGCGTATTCGGCGATCATAGCTGCGATCGGAAGTCCCAGTGCGCCACCGACTCCCATGGCTGCGCTCATCATCGCGACGGCGCCGGCCAGCTTCTTGGGCGGAAGCACGTCACGCATGATGCTGATACCTAGAGGGATGACACCAGCGGCGAGTCCCTGGAGGACGCGCCCAAAGACGAGTGGGACAACGCTCGAACTCATGGCACCCACAATCGAGCCGACCACCAGAAGTGCCAAGCTGATCAGGAGTAGGCGGCGTTTGCCGAACATGTCGCCTAACCGGCCCATCGTCGGGACGGCAACGGCTGAAGCGAGGAGGGTGGCGGTCACTACCCAGGCTGTGTCCGAGGCGGACGCGTTCAGGTATTCCGGAAGGTGCGGAATGATAGGGATGACCAGCGTTTGCATCAGCGAGACCACGATGCCGGCAAACGCCAGAACTGCTACTACCGCAGTAGTTGACGGCGGTGCGGCTTTACTGGGTTCAGAAGTGGATATCGACATTGGAAAGCTCCATCAGAGAAAAGTAAAGAAGTCTTGAATTAAGTCAACTGATTGAATAAAGTTAAAGCAGCTGACTGACTTCGCGCAAGCGCTGCGAGGTCGATGGTGATCAACGTCTCGGCGCGCACATAGTGCCGAGCACCTGACTGTGGCGGTAGATGTGGCAGCAAGAACTGAAGATGCGATCAGCGATTCGGGTACCCCAGCAGGCTCTCTTCGTTCCGTTGCGACTCGGGAGCGGATACTCGAAGTCGCGGAGCGGTTGTTTGCCGAGCACGGGATCTTTGCCGTCTCGAATCGTCAGGTGAGCGAGGCTGCTGGGCAGGGCAACAACGCCGCCGTCGGATATCACTTCGGCACAAAAATCGATCTACTCCGTGCAATCGTGAACAAACATGCCGCGCCGATCGAGCAGAAGCGCAAGGAGTTGCTGGCCGACGTCAAAGGTTCGACAGATCTCCGTGACTGGATCACATGTCTGGTTCGAGCGTCCACTGATCATTACAACGAATTGACCGGACCCGCGTGGTATGCGCGGTTCAGTGTTCAGCTGATGGCCGATCCCACGCTGCGGGCCGTTGTCTACGAAGATGTTTCGTCATCGGAGCTCTTGCAAAAGATGCTCGGCGCGCTCGCCGCTTGTCTGCCCGACATGCCGGACGACGTTCGGCGCGCCCGCGGTGAAATGGCGCGGTATGTGATGCTGCACATGTGTGCCGAACGTGAAAGGCTCCTTGCCGGCGACGAATCGGTAGAGGTCTCGAACTGGGATGACTTCACGACAGATATCGTCGACGCGCTCGTCGGGCTCTGGAGTGCGCCGGTGACGCGCTGAAAGTTGTTGTCCCGGATCCGGTTGATCAATGCCCTTGGCTGAGAATCGCTTTCGCCAGAGGTGGCCGTTGTGATCGTTAGTGTCTACGCGTGAAATGTGCCCGAAATATCCCTTGAATCGAATGTTTGTTCGAGTATGCTTGTGTCAAGGGTGGGGAGGCCTTGATGACGACGGTTTGTGATTCAACTTTGGTGGGGGATGTTGTTGCCGGTTCGGCTGGGGGTGTGCGCGGCAGGTTGTGGCGGTTACGCCCAGCCGAGGTTCGGGACGTTGCAGTCTGTGTATCTGCGGAAATTCTTCGGTTGGAAGCGATTCGGGTTGCCGCAGTGGATGAGTTGGCGCTCAATCCGGACGAGCAGGTGCTCTGCTACCGCGGTGTGGGGCGCTGGTTGGCGGCGAACACGATGCTGCAGAACGCGGCGGGTAACAAGATCGCCGCTCTCGGTGCCGCGCTGCGAGGGTTTCCGGACATTAATGCTCAATTCGAGGCCGGTGACCTCTCGTTCGATCATGCGGCGATAATCGTGGCATTCTGCGAATCACCACCAAAAGGAATGCCCGACAGGGCGTTACCGTCCTGCATGGCAACCCTTCTCGCTGCCGCGTCGGGTGTCGAGGCGACCACCATCAAACTGCGGTATGCGATTGCGGTTCTCGAGCGGATATTCGAATCCGACGACACCCCACCCGGTGAGGACGACGACCTCAATGTCTTGCGGATTTCGCCGACGTTGAACGGTCGGGTCGCGATCAAGGGCGATTTCGACGCGTTGACCGGCGAAATGTTGTTGTCGGCGCTCTCGGGTCTGTCGATGCCGAAACCGGCTGCCGACGGAACCCCGGATCAGCGATCGACAGCCAAACGAACCGCCGACGCCTTCACCGAACTGATCCGTCGGTACCTCGACAATGCCATGACCGGTGTTGACGGTGGTCAGCGTCCGCATGTGAATGTGCATATCACCGCGAAAGACCTTGCCGAGCATCGGGAATGCGCCACCACGCGCAGCGATACCGCATCAGGTAGCGATGCCAATTTCGGCGATGCCGAGTTCTACGGCAGTGCATTCGATGACGACGAGCCTGATTTCGAAGATCTTGACGTCGGATACATGCCCTGGATGGGACCACTCAGCGTTAGCCTCACCCGGGTGCTCGCCTGCGATTGCATGCTCTCGACCGTGTTGATGGACGGCAATGGCGCACCGTTCGATGCGACTCCACATAAGCGTCTCGTCACAGCAGAACAACGAACGGCGCTGATCGCCCGGGACAAAGGTTGCGCCTTCCCGAACTGCGATGCGGTACCCGCCTGGTGCGACGCCCACCACATAAATCCGTGGTCAACCGGAGGCTTGACGGTGATGGACAACCTCGCCCTCCTCTGCCGGAATCATCACCGATTGATCCACAGCACCAGTGGGTTCCGCGGCATCTGGGAAATCAAAATGGGCGATGATCACAAACCATGGTTCATCCCACCAGTTGCGATCGACCCGAAACAACGACCCCGCCGCTCCACCACCCGCCAAGGCCCGGTCCACCGAGACTGAATCCGGCTGCGCCGGAACTAAATACCGCGCCTAAGCTTCGCATCACCAGTCAAGACGATGCGAAGCCCCCACGCATGTGCCAAGAATCCGAGCAAGGGTTTAGGGCTGGATGAGCAGGGCTACCCGTAAAGCTCAGGTTGCCAACGCGTAGGAGGAGCAGGTTGTGACCGCCGACGGACCCCAACCGCCTCGCCAACCGAGTTCAGCCGATTTTGATGCGCTGTATCGCGGCGACTTCGATGCCTTTGCGCGAAATACGGAGTTGCCAGACGCTGCACAGCGCAACGAACTCGACTTCGACCGAGTGCCATGGGATATCGGTGAAGCGCAACCGGTGGTTCGGAAACTCGAAGCTGACGGCCAGTTAGCGAGCGAAGTCCTTGATATTGGTTGTGGTCTAGGTGAAAACGCTCTGTTTCTTGCCGACCGTGGGTACCAGGTGTGTGCACTCGACGCCTCACCTACGGCGATTGGGATCGCACGCGAACGCGCCGGTCTGCGGGGACTCGAGAAGGCAGTGGATTTTGCTGTTGCCGACGCCATGACACTTGATGGGTACGAGAATCGGTTCACCACTGTTCTCGACAGCGCGCTGTACCACTGCTTCCCGGAAGATCAGCGCCAACCGTATGTCGAGGCAGTACTACGAGCCTGCCGACCCCAAGCCCGGCTTCACCTGGTGTGCTTCTCGGACGAGGTTCCAGAGGAATTTCCTGGTCCTTATCGAATCAGTGAGGACAATCTGCGTCGAACGCTGACCGACGCCGGTTGGATCGTCCGGCACCTCGAACGTGCCACTTACACCACGGCGTTCACCCGCGGAGAGTTTGCGCGCCAAGCTAACTCGCCCTTGGCTGCTATCGTCGAAGGGCTGGGCTTCGATTCCCGCGACAGGCTTCTGGCTCCGGCGTGGCTGGCGACAGCAGAACATCCCTGAAAACTTATTTGTCGGCAAGAAATGGTCCGAGGGGGCCGAGATCGATGTTGAGGTCTTCGGGCGTCGGATCAAAATGCTCGCGCAACTCTCCCATCTTCTCCTCGAGCAACATCAGTGTGGTACCGATGCGTTCGACCTGCGCGTCGGACAGGCCGCCGACATCTTCCGGTGACACTGCTTGTGTTGCAAACAAATCCGACCGCACCGCGTCGTAGGGGCAGTCGGGGTGTGGTGTGAATTTGCGGCGCCGGTAGATCACGGCAAGGAAGGCCGTACCGGACGGTTGTCTGAGTGGCGTTGACGCATTGCCTCGCGTTTGACCCACACCCATCTATAGAAGAAATCGCCGTAAAGCACTCAAATCGCAACGTGGAAACTGCTATTGACGTCGATGAATCTGCCGTCTAAATTAATCGAATCAAATTCGATTAATGCATGGAGGTGCGGTAGGTGGAGGCCGAACTACTTTTTGTCGGAGGCACGATACGCACGGGTGATTCGGCCCAGACGGTCAGCGACGCGCTCGCTGTGGTCGGCGGTCGCGTGGTTGGACTGGGGGAGCAGGCTCGTGCATTGAAGTCGACGCGAACCGAAGTCATCGATTTGGAGGGTGGGGCACTACTGCCCTCGTTCGGCGACGGCCATGTTCACCCGTTGATGGGTGGCCTGGAAATGCGTGGTGCCAAGATTCGCGACTGCAACAGCATCGATGAGGTCTTGCAGGAGGTGCGTCGCTGGGCGGATGAGAACCCCGACGCCGAGTGCATCTTCGGTGAGGGCGTGTCGCCTACCCTCGCTCCGGGCGGTCGGTTCGATGCTCGCTGGCTCGACAGCGTGGTCGAGGACAGACCCGTCGTCCTGCGCACGATGGACTATCACACCGCGTGGGTCAACAGCGCTGCACTGCGAAGCGCCGGGTTGACGCGCGATACGCCGGATCCGGTCGGCGGAGAGATCGTGCGAACGTCGGACGGTGAGTTGCTCGGGACCCTACGTGAATGGGGAGCGATCAACCCGGTACTGGCATTATTGCCCGCCGTAACCCTCGATGCGGGAGTTGATTCGCTTGCGGCAGCATCGAAAATGCTTGCCGCAGCAGGTATCACCTGGGTGCAGGACGCGTGGACCGAACCAGGCGATGTCGAGATCTGGCTGGCCACCGCTGAAAGTGGGCGCCTGTCCACCCGGGTAAATCTTGCATTCCGAGCGACACCTGAGAGTTGGCAGGGCGACCTGCCGGCGTTTGTCGAAGCCCGGCAGAAGGTCGCAGAACGGGGTGGCGACGCAGTCAAGGCAGGAACGGTGAAGTTCTTTGCCGACGGTGTCATCGAGGCCGGAACGGCAGCGCTCCTCGCGCCGTACACGGATTGCCCGCATTCCCACGGAATCAGCAATTGGACAACCGATGAACTCGGTCGAGCTGCCGCTGAAGTGGACCGGTTGGGTTTTCAGATTCATATCCATGCCATCGGCGATGCAGGTGTACGCATGGCCCTCGATGCAATCGAATACGTCGATCGATGTAATGGCCCGCGTGATCGACGCGCCACTATCGCGCATCTCCAATTGGTTGATGGCAACGACCTGGACCGATTCACGTCATTGGGAGTGATCGCCAACTTTCAGCCGCTATGGGCCCAGCTCGACCCGCTGATGACGGAGCTGACCATTCCGCGGATCGGCGCCGACCGTGGTGACCGCCAATATCGCATCGGAACCCTCGCTGAGCGCGGCGCGCGGGTGGCATTCGGCAGCGATTGGCCCATCACCGCCTTCGAACCGATCAAGGGAATTGCCACTGCGATTCACCGCCAGACGCCGGCTGGTATCCCGAGTGAAGGATGGCTACCTCGCGAACGCGTCGGCCTCGATTGGGCCCTGGCAACATACTCGGCGGGCGTCGCCTATCAGGGATTCGAAGAGGACATGTGGGGTTGCCTTCGGCCGGGAATGCGAGCCGACATGATCCAGCTTCCCGTCGATCCCGGCCAACTTGGCTCCGCCAAGGAGCTCAGCGACTTGGTTGTCTCCCGAACGTGGTTGGGAGGTAGGCAAGTTCACTGAGCGCTGCTTGTCATGGCGCATGCCTGGATCTGCCACAGCTGCTCACGAGTAGGACGCTGGGCGCGCCGATGTCTCGTGCACTTCCTCGAGGAGACGTCGAAAGCCTGACAGCAGAGCCATCCAACCGAGTTCGAAGGCTTGCTCGGCTCTGGCTGGACCCCGCGGCGCCGCAGCAAGCGCCAGAGTCAGAGCGTCGTCGGGTGTTGTCGAGTCCGCTTCGATCATGACTTCCGGTGCCGCTGCATCCAGTGCGGCGCCGAGGAGAAAGTTCTCGGCAGCGGTGATGACCGCCAAGATGTGGTCGTCCGGGAATCCGGCTTTCCTGAGGCCTTCTGCGGGAGCGTAGTAGACCGATAGCGACGTGGGATCACGCACCGTCTCCGTAGCGAGGAGGCGGATCGAGGTGGGGTGTCTACTGAACGCGGATCGATACGATCGAGCCCATGCAGTAAACGCGTCGTCCCAGGTTAGGCGCTCGAACGCCGACCCGTCGATTTCCCGTACGACGCGGTTTCGAACGAGTTCCACCACGGCCGCGCGACCCTTTGCATGGTGATAGATGGATGACACCTGCACATTCAGGTGTTTTGCAAGATCAGGCATTTTGAAGTCGCCGTCACGATCGACGAGCGCGAGCGCCGCCTCCGCAATTCGGTCGCGGTCCAGACGTGCGATACGCGGTCTTCCCATCGTCCCCCACCTCTCAAATCGAAGTTCATTCGATTATGCCCTTGTGGCGCCGGTCACAACGATCTACCATAATCGAAACTGATTCGATTAATTCTGGCTGCACCTATATCTGCCTGTTCCGGATAGTCGCCCTCTTGCCCCGACTGGAGAAGTTGCTCATGAAGAAAACTGCACCCGAACCCGCTCTGAAGCTGGAAGGAGGCGTCCTCGGCACCGCCGGCATCGTCTTCTTTGTCGTGGCGGCGGCGGCGCCATTACTGGTGATGGCAGGGGTTGCGCCTCTGGCCTTGAACATTGCCGGCATCGGGGCCCCCGGCGGATACATTTTGGCCGGGCTCGCGCTAGGAGTGTTCGCAATCGGCTTCACTGCGATGAGCAAGTACATCCACAATGCGGGCGCCTTCTACGCCTATATCTCAGTCGGGCTCGGCCCTCGGTGGGGCCTGGCCGCAGCGGTGCTTGCGCTGGTGTCCTACAACGCGCTCGAGATCGGAATCTTCGGGGCCCTAGGCTATTTCGCGCAGTCAACCATGGCGGACTTGGTTGGGCTGGATCTGCCGTGGGGAGTGTGGTCGTTACTCGGGGTTGCCTTGGTCTGGTTCCTCGGATCTCGATCGGTACATCTCGGCGCTCGGTTCCTGATCCTGTTGCTGACCGCGGAGACGGGGATTCTGGTGCTGCTCGCAGCCGCCGTTCTTTTTCAAGGCGGTGCCGGGGGAATTGATCTCGACTCCTTTGCGCCGTCTAACGTGTTCAGCCCCGGTCTCGGTGGGGTGCTGACCCTGGCCTTTGCTGCGTTCATCGGATTCGAAGCGACTGCCCTGTACCGGGAAGAAGCAAAAGATCCCGCTCGGACGGTTCCGCGGGCGACCTACATCGCGGTGGCATTCCTGGGTCTCTTCTACGCATTCATGGTGTGGATCATCATCCAGGCGTACGGACCGGATCAGGCTCTCGAGCTAGCGGCTAACGATCCCGCCGGTATGTACTTCAACGCCATCGAGCACTACGTCGGAGGTTGGGCGAGCACCCTCATGGAGCTGTTGATCATCACGAGCATTCTCGCCAGCCTGCTCGCGTTCCACAACGCAATCACCCGCTACGTCTTTGCGCTTTCGCGCGAACGTGTATTGCCCCAGTTCCTGGGCAAACTACACCCGGTCTACAAGTCCCCCTATGTGGCCAGCGCGGTACAGAGTCTCCTGGCGATGGTGGTAATCGTCGTGTTCGTAGTGGTCGGCGCCGACCCCTACCTCGAACTCCTATTGTGGGTGAACTCGCCCGGTATCGTCGGCATCGTCGTGCTTCAGGTCATGGCAGCCGCGGCAGTTATCGCATTCTTCTGGAACGATCGTCGCGGGCATTCGGTCTGGAGGGTGGTTGTAGCTCCCGTATCCGCTCTTCTGATGTTGACCTACGCAACGTATTTGATCGTGGACCAGATGGAGTTGATTACTGCCGCTGGAACCGCAGTGAACGTGGTGCTCGTGGCCGTCACGCCTGTGAGCCTGGCTGTCGGTTGGCTTCTCGGTATCCGGCTTTCACGACGCGACCCGGCGCAACTCTCGAGGCTGGGTACCACTGACGTCGACGCCGAACCGTCGACGGAGTCTGACGGCGTGAGCAATTCTTCCACCTCGCCTGGTCAAGTAACGTAGAGCCGTCCGAGCAATTGTCTCCGAGCAATTGTCTCCGAGTAATTGTCAAGGGCGGCAAAGTCTCTACCGAGTTCCCCAGGAAGCAGTGTTTGGCCGCCGCGAGCAGATGGAGCGTACGAACCATGATCCTCCCGAAGGTCCGGGATCCGCGCTTCGTGACGATCCGTCGTGGTGGGACCCTCACAGATTCCGATCACCACCTCCTCGCTCTCTGGGCGGCATCGTGCGCCGAGCACGTCCTTCACCTTTTCGAGTCGGTTCAGCCGCAGGATCCGCGGCCGCGTGAAGCGATCGAGGGTGCGCGAGCCTGGGTGCGGGGTGAGGTCACGATGATGCAAGCTCGCGCTGCGGGCGGTCATGCAATGGGCGCGGCTCGGGACCTGCGTGGGCCGGCGCGGCATGCTGCGTACGCTGCCGGACAGGCCGGAGCCGTCGCACACGTCGCCGCGCACGAACTTGGTGCTGCCGCCTACGCGATCAAGGCCGCACGTGCTGTTGCGACGGAAGACGAGGAGGCTGCGGGCCGACTCGAGTGCCAGTGGCAGCGCGACCAGCTCCCGGTATCGATTCGTGAGTTGGTACTTGATGACCAGCGGCTACGGAATGACATCTGCTGGTCGGTGTTCGGCTGATGAGGTACCGGCCTTGCGTTCCGCGCTTCCTCGTGTCACCCTCGATAACTATGACTACACGAAAGGCCGACACCGCCACCATCGCGTGAGCGCCGCGCCGATGTACTCGGTGTCGCGACACCGAGCATCATTCACCAGCAACGTTGATGCTGTGCGGAACGAGTGGCTGGAACACGGTCTCTGCGCACGCCCCTCCGACCGCGACACTGCAGAATGGGCTGTCGCGCAACTGTATCGGCGATCAGGATTTCCGGAACCGGAGTTCCTCTGGGTTCCGTCGCCCCCAGCTGGATCAGATCTGATTGTGGCCGAAGGCTTGTCGATGTCGTTGGACAGCAACCGACTTCGCTGCGCTTCCGCCCGCATTGCGAGCATGTTTTCGGACTTACGCGGCCGTATGGATGCGCACATCGAGCGTCGAAGATCAGACTTGCCGAACGAACGCTGGGGGATCGACACTGCACGTACTCAGTCTCCCGAGGATGCGGTTCGGCTGGGAATCAGCCCCGATCGGATCATGAGAGCAGCTGTCTGGGACTCGTTGCACACCACGCTATTCGACGGGGTTGCGGCTGCGATACGGACGATGTCGACTCCCGTCCCGGGAAGCGTGACGTGGTACGGACAGCAGGAAGCTCATCGAATCGCCTACTACGACGCATACCGTCGATGCGGTCTTGCTTCTTTCCGTTCCGACGATGACGAACTACTCGACATTCACACCGCTCTGGCTGGTGCAACCGGATGGTGGTGGGCGTTCGACACCGTGTGCGTCATGTCGGAAAGGCCTACCGTCCTGCGGGTCGAACCCATACCGGGCCGAGTGCACAACGAACGTCGATTGCATGATTCAGACTCTGCAGCAATTGAATTCGGCGACGGACACGGCGTCTATGTTCAGCATGGGACAATTGTTCCCAGCTGGGTAGTTCTCGATCCGACGGTCGAACGTATTGCAGCCGAACGGAATATCGAGATCCGTCGCTGTGCGATCGAGCGCATCGGATGGGACACCTACATCGATACCGCTGGACTCGCACTAGTGGACCAAGCTGATGATCCCGGCAATGCCGGGCACACGCTACAACTCTATGCATCGCCCGACGGCTGGGGACGTGGTGGTCGAATTCTGCTTGCAGTCAACGGCTCTCCTGAACGCGACGGACGTCGTCGTCGTTACGGGCTCTACGTCCCCGGATGGTTCTCGTCAGCCCTGGACGCTGCAGGCTGGACCTACGGCATAGCCGGCGTCGACTACGCCCGACTCGTTCGTCGGACCTGACCCAACCCCTGAACTTCAATTCCGAACATCAAACTATGAACTCCCAGGTGACTCATATGAATTCGACCATGACTTTGTCCGCGCTCACTGCCATCACGGGCCTCGATGTCTTCGACTATCTCGACCGAGAAGTATCCATACCCGTCGTCGACGGCTTGCAGGCACAAGGTGATCTCATCGTGGTCCCGTATTCGCTTGTCTCCGATATCGTCACGCCCGCAGCGTGGACGAGGTCGGTGAACGTACCACTCTCCGGAGTGGAGTTGCTACGCAGTGCGGCGGGCGGGAATCCGCACAGCCTGGTCGCCGACGAAGGTGTGTGCACGTGGTCGTCGCCGGTGAGAGATTCCCGGGGTCTTGCTCTGGGCATCCTCGACGCCCACGGGACTGCTTATCTCATCCACCCAGAGCATGGCGCCACTGGAATCGCGCCAGGCCGCTATGTCATCGGACGGCAGCGAGAGCGGGGCGCCGGACGGGCGATCAACGGGATGCAACTCGTCGCAGATTGACGCCCTGGACCACGTCCGAGCAAGCTGAGGTCAGTGATATTCGAGGATGCCCGTGAACACTCGATGGTGGAGAAGGGAATTGCGGCCATGAAACTGACGACCATCACTAATGTCTCCCTCGACGGCGTTATGCAGGGGCTCGGCGGGGCGGATGAAGACCGCAGAGGCGGATTCGAGCGTGGCGGATGGGCGCTGCCACTGTTCGGCAAAGACATCGAGGGTACGACGTTCGTCAATGACGTCTACCAGCGCGCCGACGCCTTCCTGTTCGGACGGCGAACCTATGAGATCTTCGCCGGGTACTGGGGAGTGATGGAAGATTCGGGTAACCCCATTGCAACGGCATTGAACACGCGGCCCAAGTACGTGGCATCGACCACGCTCACCGAACCGGGTTGGGCGAATACGACCGTACTCTCCGGCGACCTTGTGACGGCCATCCGCGAGCTGAAGGCCAAGCCTGGCGGTGAGTTGCAGGTACACGGCAGCGGCAACCTCGTTCGCCGGCTGTTCGACAACCGGCTCGTCGACGAGATCACCCTGCTCATCTATCCCATGATCATCGGCCAGGGCACGCGGCTATTCCCCGAGTCGGGACCGGATATCGCACTGGACCTGGTCGACTCGCAAGTCACGTCAAAGGGCGTGACAATTCAGGTTTACCGGCCCACCGGGCGACCGGAGTATGCCACCGCTATCGCCGACTGAAGCACGCTTCATTGGTGTTGAAGCGTCAGTTGCCGTCGTGAAACATGCGGGCGCGGAGAACATCAACGCCATCGCCGTCAAGATCGTCGAGCACCGATGCCCTCCCGACCATTGCGAGGGCCAGCGCCTCCGCTCGCCCGTGGACTTCTGGTCCGGTGCCGCGTTCCCAAGGGAGATCGGAAGCAGTGAACCGGAGGCCCTTGGTGAATCGACGCGGCTGTGCAAAGGGATCGGGTCGATCGAGTACGAGTCGTAGACGCTCCGGATCGATCGTTCGAGGTAACCCGAGCGGTCGCCTGATGTCCTGCTGGTGCACAACATGGTCGGAAAGGGTGAGGCGTGGGGCATATCTTGCGAACCAACTCGTGGTCGCGGAAGCTGCGAGACGATCGACGAGGATGTCTGTCGGCACGTCATTCTGCGCGGTGACGTAGCGTTCGTTGACACGGTTAGCGGATAGATTGTGCAGCGCTGCAAGGAAATAGCGAGGCATCGTAACGGAATCCATCGACACATGTATCGCAACGTCGCGCACCGACCAGTGTCCGCAGAGTGACGGCGTTGACCATTGATCAGGGCTCAGGGTCTCGAGTAGTGTGACCAGCTCCCGACGTTCAGCGAGGATGTGAGCCTTTACGTTCATCTCCGCACGGTAGCTCGATCTCTAGGATTATGGCGACGAAGACATGTTTCTGGCGCGGGACATGCGTGTGGGCTTCGCATCGTCTGGCTGGTGATGCGAAGCTCTCACACGGTATGCAGTTCCGGCAGAGCCGGATTCAGTCTCGATGCACTGGGCCTTGGCGGGTGGTGGAGCGGCGGCGTCGTTGTTTTGGGTCAATCGCGGCTGGTGGGATGAACCACGGTTTGTGATCATCGCCCATTTTGATTTCCCAGATGCCGCGGAATCCGCTGGTGCTGTGGATCAACCGGTGGTGGTTACGGCAGAGGAGGGTGAGGTTGTCCATCACCGTCGGACCGCCCACTGACCAGGGTTTTATATGGTGCGCGTCGCACCACGCCGGTACGGCATCACAGTTAGGGAAGGCGCAGCCTTTGTCCCGGGCGATCAGCGCCGTACGTTGTTCCGGTGTGACGAGGCGTTTGTGCGGCGTTGCATCGAGCGGTGCGCCGTTGCCGCCCATCAGGACGGTGGAGAGCATGCAATCGCAGGCGAGCATCCGGGTCAGGCTCACACTGAGCGGCCCCATCCACGGCATGTACCCCACATCAAGATCCTCGACATCAGGCTCATCGTCATCGAAGGCACTGCCGTAGAACTCGCCATCATCCGATGCGGTATTGCTGCGCATGGTCGCGCATTCCCGATGCTCGGCAAGGTCTTTCGCGGTGATGTGCACGTTCACATGCGGACGCTGACCACCATCAACACCGGTCATTGCATTGTCGAGATACCGGCGGATCAGTTCAGTGAAGGCGTCGGCGGTTCGTTTGGCAGCTGATCGCTGATCCGGGGTTCCGTCCGCTGCTGGTTTCGGCATCGACAAACCCGAGAGAGCCGACAACAGCATTTCGCCGGTCAACGCGTCGAAATCACCCTTGATCGCGACCCGCCCGTTGAGCGTCGGCGAAATCCGCAAGACGTTGAGGTCGTCGTCCTCACCAGGCGGGATCTCGTCAGATTCGAATATCCGCTCCAGAACTGCAATCGCGTAGCGGAGTTTGATGGTGGTCGCCTCCACCCCGGATGCGGCAGCCAACAGAGTCTTCATACAGGAAGGCAACGCCCTGTCCGGCATTCCTTTTGGTGGAGATTCACAGAACGCGACGATCATTGCCGCATGATCGAGCGAGAGATCGCCGGCCTCGAATTGGGCAGTAATGTCCGGGAATGCCCGCAGTGCGGCACCGAGGGCGGCGATCTTGTTACCGGCCGCGTTCTGCAGCATCGTGTTCGCCGCCAACCACCGCCCCACGCCGCGGTAGCAGAGCACCTGCTCGTCCGGGTTGAGCGCCAACGCATCTACTGCGGCAACCCGAATCGTCTCCAGTCGAAGAATTTCCGCAGAAACGGAAACAGCAACGTCGCGAACCTCGGCCGGTCGCAATCGCCACAACCTGCCACGCACACCCGTCGCGGAACCGGCTACAACATCCTCCACCGAAACAAAATCGTTCACCGTAGTCATCAAGGCCTCCCCACCCTTGACCCAATTATACTCGAACGTCTATTCGAATCAATAGGCATATCGGGCACATTCGATTTGCATCGAGTGCGGCTCGGGGAACTCGAGTAAGTCTGCAGGGGAATAGGTTTGAGATTCGGTCAGATCAGGATGTCGGTTGCTCGGTGGTTTTGGTTTACGCCTTCGAAAAAGGCCACGGTGCCAGTCGAGTTATTGATTCGAAGCGGAGCGATAGCTTGGTAGGCGTCCGATGTATACCAGTGTTGGGCCGCAGCGGACGTGGGGAATCGGAGGATGATGAGATCGCCTGACCACTGTCCCTCGCGGACGTCAGGCAAGCCTCCGTGGATGATGAAGCGGCCCTCGAACGGTGTGAGGGTGCTGTCGATGCGTTGGAGGTATTCGGTGATGTCGTCTCCCATGGCGACGTTGTTGAGGATGCCAACTACGTAGCTTTCAGTCATGTCTGGTTCCTGCCTCTCGGAGGAGCGCGTGTATAACTAATCGTTTGTCTCTCAGTAACGTTCAGCTGGGTTCGCTCTGGAATCGAGTGTTGCAGGAGCAACGGCGCCGCGTCGATTACCTCAGGGGTAATGTGCTGTCCTACGTATGAGTGTGTCGCCGTGTTCGTCAGTGATGCGTCAGGTCCTGCAATCCGGCGACACGAAGCAGATCAAGCTTGGCTGCGTCGGCGGATCCGGGCGCGACTGTGTAGACGACGATCCGCAGGTCGCCGCTACCGGGCGCGCTGAGAACATCGCAGTCAACGGTGATGTCGCCAACAGTGCGGGTATGCACTGTCTTTCGGCTGGACCGGTGCAGGGCTACGTGTGCTTGCTCCCAATGCGCTGCAAACTCGTCGGATTCGGAAAGGAGGCGGTCGACGAGGTCCCTGAGCGGTGCGTCGTCGGGATAGCGCCCCACTGCGGATCTCAAGTCCGCGACCAGATCCGCTCTGAATTCGTCTTCTCCGACGGCGGTATGAGTGACACGTGTGTTCTCCTCGGTGAAAACCCGCCAGACAAGATTGTGCTGAAACCCGGCCAACAGTGAGGGATCGCCGAGCAGTGCTGCCCAGAGCGGATTCCACAACAGGAGGTCATGCGCGGCGCTGAAGACGCCGACCGGCACGTCGCCGAGACGGTCCACGATCCGCTGGACGCTCGGACCCACGTGGCGCGGCAATGAGGCAGGCGTCGGAGTAGCGACTCCGGCGACTCGATACAGGTGGTCGCGCTCTTCGTCGGTCAGGCGCAATGCCCGCGCGAGCGCGCCGAGCAGTTGCGCCGAGGGATTGGTTGCCCGGCCTTGCTCGAGGCGCACGATGTAGTCGACGCTGACTCCGGCGAGCATCGCGAGCTCTTCCCGGCGAAGCCCTCGGGCACGCCGACCTGTACCTGGTGGCAGACCGACGTGCTCAGGCTGCACACGGTCACGCCAGGCGCGCAGCACACTTGCGAACTCGTCCATGCCCTCATCCTGCTCGCTGTGGGCGCGCAGTGGGTAGTACTGCTGGTCCCACCGTCGATCGGTGCCTGGTGCGCGCACCGAAGTTGAGCGAGCGTTGTGGACATGACTACGACACTTATTTCAGGAGCCAACCGCAGCCTCGGACTGGAGACCGCGCGACGGCTCATCGACGCCGGCCACACCGTCTATGCCGGGATGCGGGACCTGGCTTCAGCTGCCGAGGTGCAGAACCTCGGCGCTCACCCCGTCCAACTCGACGTCACGGATCAGCGCAGCATCGATGCGGCGCTCGCGCAGCTGCCCGAGCTCGACGTTCTGGTAAACAACGCTGGCGTCCTCGGCAGGTCTTTCAGCGTCGACGACCTCGACGTCGACGCCATGCAGGAAGTATTCGACACGAATGTCCTTGGTGTCGTGCGTCTTACGCAGGCCGCGCTTCCGTTGTTGCGACGCTCGTCGAATCCGGTGATCGTCAATGTCGCATCCGGAGTCGGCTTCGCCCGCTCGCTGGCCACCCCCGGTACCGATGAGCACTTTGTGCGGGCCGTGCCGTACGCGAGCTCGAAGGCGGCTGTGATCGCTTTGACTCTCCAATACGCGAAGAACCTGCCGGAATTTCGGATCAATGCCAGCGATCCGGGCTACACCAGTACCGACTTCAACGGCCACCGTGGACACCAGACCATCACCGAAGGCACTGATGCGACGGTGATGTTGGCCCAACTAGGCACCGGTGGACCCACCGGAAAGTTCTTCAACCGCAACGGCGATATCGACTACTGAACTATGCCGTTGAGCGCCCTACGGTCAGCTCGGGAACACGGCACTCCAGTCGTTCTCGATGCTCGCTATGGTCCAACCCCGGGCATCCGCGAGATCGAATGCCTGCTCGGCGCCCTCCCGATATGCGAACTCGCGACGTGAATCATCGTGCTGTACAAGTATTTGCAACGATGGGAGGTCCGCTCGCTCCGAGAACTGCAACATCGGGATATCGCCGTTGCTGTTCCCCGCGGCGAGGAGCGGCCGTCTCCCGATACGGCTCCAGATTCGGACCGGCTTCTCGGGGCCGTCGACCAATACGTCCAATGCGGGTTTATGGACGAGCGTGCCGCCGCGGCCGTCGGCCTTCCATACCAGCGACGCGCTGCTACCGATGACTCGCTGACGGGGCACCCCGTACACGTCCAGGCTGATCGGCCGCATGAAGTCACGCCCACCACCGGAGACGATGTAGTTGTGGAACTCGTTCGTCTCGAGGTACCGGAGCAACTCGATCATCGGCACGTAGCCACACGTCAGATAGGTACGTCCTAGGGTGGGATGGTCTGTCGTGCGCAAGAATTGGTCAGCCAGCTTCTCGAATTCTTCCACGGTGATGTCGGTGTACGCCATCAGCACCCCTTTGGCGAACACCTTCACCCCACTGTTGTCGCCGTGGTAGTGACCGGTGATGACACTGCTGAACCAGCCGTAGTCGCGGGTGACGGCGGCGAGCCACGGTTGGCGGGTGCCCAGAGCGGGATCCACCTCAGTCATGACCACGAGGCGGCGCAGGATGAAGTCGAGCTGAATGGGCATCGGTTTCTCACACCACAGCGTTCCGTCGTTGTCGAACACCGCGATTCGCTCTTCGGCGGGGACGGCCCCCGGACCTCCGGGATCCGTCACCCGCCCGACGAACTCCAGGATTGCTTGCTTACTCGGACCCTCGTGCCAGCTGGGGAGCGGATCACCGATCTGTCCGCCGGTGTCCAGATCGGATCGAACGTGTTCGGGCATAACCTGATTCCTCCTCGATGTTGCCACCACACGATGGTCCTGCTATTCGCGGGAAAGCATGGCCGCGGCTTCGCGTTCGAGGTCGACGTAGGGTTCTCCACTGACGTCTACGACGATCCGGTTCAGGGAGCCGCCGGTGAACGCCCACGGTGCGGTGCCCGGGTAGTCGTCGGTGACGGGTTCCCCGATGGCGCGGCCGGCACTGAGACCTTCGCCTGCGATGCTGAACTTGCCTGGCTGAGTTCGGATTCGGCCCTCGCCGACCTTCCGGTCACCGTAGAACAGGCCGAGGGTGCCGTGGGCCGTGCCGGGCGGATCCTCACCGTCTTTGTCGAAGGTGGCGGCCAGGATCAGGTTCTCGCCGGTCGGCAGATCCTCGCCGGCGACAATCCGCTGCTGTTCGCTGCCGAGGAAGTTGTAGACGTAGTGCAGGCGGTTGTCCTTGACATAGAGGGAGTGGCCGCCGAAGCGGCTGCCGTGCGAGAAGAGCACCCCGGATGCCCCTGGGTTCGGGAGATCGACCAACGCGCCGATCGAGTAGGAGCGATTGCGAATGTTGACGGCAACGGACTCGGGGACCTCGGCGCCACCCGCCCGGTAGATGTAGCGGTTACGCGGAGCCGCAAGCTGCGGGCGAGGGGTGGTGAGGATCTCGACAGCCGAGCGGTCGTCGAGCGGAAATGCCTGGTTGGCGCCGGCTTCGTGGAACCACAGGCCCACCAGCTCGGCGAGCCTCCCGGGCTCCTCGGCGGCGAGGTCGTGCAGCTCGGATCTGTCGATCTGGGTGTGGTAGAGCTCCCAAGTGTCCTCGGGGAACCGGCCCCAGCCACTGATCGCCGGGTGGGTGGTGACGGCCTTCCAGCCGTCGTGCCAGATGCCTCGGGTGCCGAGCATCGAGTAGAACTGAGTGTGTTTGGCTGTCGGGATGGTGGCAGCGTCGAAGCTGTAGCGCATGCTCACGCCCTGCAACGGATGCTGGGTGTAACCCTTCACGGCGTCGGGCAGTTCGAGTCCGAGGCAGTCCAACACGGTCGGAACCAGATCGATGGCGTGGTGGTACTGATCACGGGTTTCCCCTCGGGCGGCAATCCCGGCCGGCCACGAGATGATGCACGGGTCGCAGGTTCCGCCGTTGAACGAGTATCGCTTCCACATCTTGAACGGGGCATTGAAGCCCATCGCCCACCCGTTCGGGTAGTGGTTGTAGGTCTTGGTACTCCCGAGTTCGTCCAGCATGGAGAGGTTTTCAGCAAGATCGTCCGGCACGCCATTAGCGATTTTGTTCTCGTTTACCGAGCCGTTCGGACCCCCCTCGCCACTGGCGCCGTTGTCGGAGACCAGCATGATGATGGTGTTGTCGAGTTGCTCGACCTGTTCGAGGTAGTCCAGTAGTCGGCCGATCTGGTTGTCGCAGTGGGACAAGAAACCCGCATATACCTCTGCCATCCGGGCGAACAGTCGCTTCTCGTCGGCGGAGAGGGTATCCCAGGGGCGTGTGAAATCCAGTGGTGGGAATGGCTGTCCGTCTGGGCCGGTGCGCGAGTCGGGAGTGCCGATCGGATTGAGGGGCGGTAGCTCGGTGTCGGCGGGGACAAGGCCCATTTCCTTCTGCCGGGCCAGGATCTGCTCGCGCATCGCCTCGTAGCCGTCGTCGAACCGGCCCCGATAGCGGTCGGCCCACTCACGCGGTACTTGGTGCGGGGCGTGCGCGCACCCCGGGGCGTAGTAGAGGAAAACCGGCCGTTCGGGAGCGATTGCCTTGACGTCGTCGAAGTACTGAATAGCTTTGTCGGTGATGTCGACGCTGAAGTGGTAGCCCTCCTCCGGTGTGGCCGGTTGCTGGACGGGGTGGTTGTCGTGGATCAGGTCGGGATACCACTGGTTGGTCTCGGCGCCGAGGAAGCCGTAGAAGCGGTCGAAGCCGCGGCCGATCGGCCAATTATGTTTGGTGGAAGCGAGATTCATCTCGTCCTCGGCGCACAGGTGCCACTTGCCTACCATTGCAGTGCTGAAACCCTGCTCGACGAGGACCTCGGCGAGGGTGGCGCACTGCGGTGGAATGTGCCCGTTTGCGCTCGGAAATCCGATGGCCGCTTCACTGATGCAGGCCATCCCGTTGGTTGTGTGATTACGGCCCGTCAGTAGGCAGGACCGAGTCGGCGAGCACAGGGCTGTGGTGTGCCACTGCCCGTAGCGCAGTCCGCGTGCTGCGATCTTGTCGATCTTCGGCGTCTCAATCGGGCCTCCGTAACAGCCGAGCGCGCCGAATCCGACGTCGTCGAGGACGATGTACAGCACGTTCGGTGAGCCTGGCGGTGCTTTAGGCTGCTCGTACGGGCCCCAGTCCGGGACGGAGTCTCGTATGTCGAGGTTGACCACGCCCCTGAATGCCTTGGCCATTGTCTGCTCCTCATGTCGGGTTCCCCCACCTATCCACTACACCACCATCACCCCGACGTGAACAGGGCTTGTAATCTCCCGTTACTTGAACAGCCTGCCCGCCGTGAGTCGCGTGGAGCGAGACGGATCTTCGTCAGCCGCGATTCATGCTGGGCTGCATGAGAATTGGTCAAGCCACTAGGGATGCTGGTTTCGCTTTCTCGGCTGACGATGAAACCTGCGCCGCGCAGGCTTCCCAGGCGCGCGTGAAGTTCGCGATTGGACCATGCTTCTGTGGACTGGCCGAAGTGTTCGATATCCGGGCGCATGCAATAACCCTGATTCGGGCCGGGGCCAGAGCCACGAACTCGAGGTGGGTCATCTTCCGTTTCTATTCGTCTGTGCGCCAGTAGGTTTGCGATGCACCCGCAACGCCAGGCTTGCGTAAGAGTCGACGGAAGCCCTCCCGGGCAGCAGTTCCGAACACCGTTCGCGGGAATGGGGGTTCGGGGTGCGCAGTCCTGATCTGGGACGCCAGCGGGCGTGCCGTCCAGTTCGCGGGCCACGGTGCGGCTGTGAATTCTGTAGGTTCGTCGAGATTCTGGACCGTGCTGCCTCGGGTACCAAAGGATGTGCGAACTGAGGAGTAATTACCGGCAACGTCGACGTGGAGCGAGCCGTCGACGACAGACAGCACCCATGTGTCGATTTCCTCGAGCAGTGTGGCGGACCCGCTGTCACACCCGTCGCAGGCACAGTCGGGAATCGATGCCAAGCACACCGCCGGATCGCCTGCGCTGATCGAGATGTTGAACGGATGGTTGGAGTCCACCGGAGTGTGCGTAGTCAAAATCAGTGGGACGGCGCCGTCGGCGGTAGGTTCGAGAACGGTGTCGGCTCCGCCGGAATCGAAAGGGCGAAGCGCCCACTGCACAGGTGATGCTTCTCGCGCCCAGCCCCGGTCGAGGAGAACCGTTGTCCACGCCTGCACTCTCGCGACCACGATCAGGTACTTCTCCGGGTTGGTGGAACGCTCGTAGTCTGCCTCGGCCCGATCGGGACCATCCTTGTACGGGTTCGGCCACTCAGGAGTGTGTGCGCCGGTGAGGGCGAATTGCTCGTCGACATCGTCGAGTAGTTCGCAGATCTCTCGCGAGAGCACCGAAGTGTTCTCGCCCCAGCCGGTTTCGTGCATGCTGCGGACGCCGTCGTTGCATCGCTCCCACCATGACCTTGCCGGATCTGTAGCCATCGCATGGACATTACCCGTCGACAGGCTTTTCACGCGCCCGCTCAGCGCGGTGCCAGTCATTGTGGCGACGCTATCTTTGACAGCCGAGAATTTTGATCAGTTGCCGGCTCGGGCAAGCAGGTCGCGCGCGGGAGAACTTCCGTCGAGTAGCCGGGTCGTGCGCTGCTTGATCTTCCACTCGCCCTCCGTCTTGACGAGATCGAACCGGTTCGCCGCGACACGCCACACGCGGAAGGAATCCTCGCCTTCGTTGCGCCGTAGCAATTGGGAATGGCCCGTCGCAGTAGCCTTGTCTCCGTCGACGACGATGTTGAGCGGGGCGAGAATATGGCCGCAACCGGTGTTGATGTAGTCCTGGTGGGGTGTGGTGCGGACCATCTCGGCGATCTCGGCGCGACCGTTCAGGGTACGAATATCGATGTCGTACACCGCATCCTCAGTCCACATCGCACCGACCTTGTCCGCCTCTCCGGCGTCGACGGCGGGACCGTATGCCGTCACGAGTTTCTGGATCGCAATCTCGTCTTCGAGTATTTGCACTCGTTCGAGGAGTGAGTGGACCAGCGCGGTGATATCGGTCATCGGGTCTCCTTGGTGTGGTTAGTGTTGCGGCCGACCTCGGGTAGTACATGCACGCGTGTCAGCGAATTCGATGTTGCGGTCCGGACAGTAGCAAGGCAGCGCTCGACTGTGGGGTCGATGTCGGAGACCGGGACGGGGTCGGAGTCGATGGCCTATCTCGACGAGTATTTGTCTTTCTACGTCCCGGTGAATGGACAAGGTATTACCGAGCCGCCGAGTTCGGTGTACGTCGGAGCTATCCACTTGGTAGGGAACATCATTGAGAACATCAGTGGTCCTGCCTGCGGATAGAGCTGGGCGCCTGATCAATGTGATCGATCAGGCGCCCAGATTGTTGCGGCACAACCCGCCGTTCTTACGCGGAGCTAGTCCCCACCGAGGACTGCGAGCCTGCGGCAATTCCGTGTCGGAGGCGAGTGATCTCGTTGCGTGCTTCGACAACTTCGGGACTGTCGAGACCCTTGCTGACAGCGAGGTCCCCACACAGATCCAATGCAGCGCGAACGATATGACGTCGTTGGCGTCGCTCGGCACGGGTCTGTGCAGCTCTGACGTAAGCGCGCTGTTGTCGCCACCCACCGGCAGCAGTAACTTCGTCGTCGGTCAACACTCCGGATTCGATTTCCGGAGCGAGAACATCACGGACGAAATGGGACTCGCGTGGGTGCGCCCAGACAAATGCGATCCACAATGCCGTCAAGGCGAAGATGATGTCGCCGACCATGACGACCAACACGATGGATGAGTTGCCGCCGGCGAGTGCCAGCATCGAGTCCCATACGCCGTGAATCAGAATCGGGGCCACGATCAACGCCAACCCGCGTCTGATTCTGCGAGGTTGTGCCGGGGTGCCGATCAGATAAATGACTCCGGCACAGAACAGTGCGGTGAAGAGAGGATGCGAAACGATGTCGGAGTATGCGCGAAGCGCAATGGAACCGATCAGCCCGTCGGTCTGGTGCGCGCCGAAACCTTGCGTCGCACCGACAACCGAGTACAAGAAGTCCTCGCTGGTTTGAAATCCCAGGCCGATGAACGCGCCGAGTAGCAGTCCGTCGGTTGCGGTGCGGACCAGTCGCGGCGCAAGAGCGAGGAGGACAACAATGCCGATGCCTTTCGCGGTTTCCTCCACGAACGGCGCCGAGAGTCCGGCATGCCAATCCTCCGCCCAAACCTGTCCGAACAGCTTCGAGTAGAGCGAACCGAGTGCGGAGTTACCGGAGATCGCGATGGTGAACGTCGCCGCGGAGGCTCCCCAGACGAAGCCGGTGAGTACCAATCCCACGGGTTGGCGTTCGTACCGGTCGATGTGCCGGAACCACCATGTCCACACCGCAGCACTGATGACGGAGACGACGCCGGCGACAAGGAGTGCTTGCCCGAAGTATCCCGAATAGGGCGCGAACATCTGCCAGGCTTTGACCACGCCGACGCCGCACATCCACAGGTATATCCAGAACACGACGTTGCGCGGCTGGATAAACCGGAACTTCTCGCCCCACGCCGTCGCCTCTAGTGCTTGGGAGCGTGTCTCGAGCAGGTCGGCGCTCACTTGGTATCTCCCTCAGTGGTGCCGAATGACGCGATCATATCGGCGATTTCTTGACTGTGACTTGCAATCTGGTCGGGCGGACCGACCACTTGCACCCGAATTCCCTTGTCACCGACGACAAAAGTCGCCATCGAACCCGCGGCGCGGGGCGTATCGAAGCGAATCTGGACGCCGGTCAAGCCACCATCGGTGGTGACTGGCTGCGGTGGGCTGGAGATGGCGAGTACAGAGCTTCCGTTTGTCGCAAGACTTACGGCGTCGACCTGTGAGAGAAGTTCGTCGGCGGTGCCGGTGAAGTCGTCAGCGTCGACGACGAAACTCACGCTGCCACCGGTCAATTCCACCCTCGGCACGGAACCGGACGCACTGCGTTGGTCGATGAGGAAGCCGCTATTGATATTCCAGCCCGCGGGCACAGTGAACGACACCGACTCGGTCACAGCCAGGCGGTCGCCGGCAACTGTCGGATCTTCCGACGACACAGCGGAATCGATGGCCGGAACGATCACAACCCACAGCAGCCACACGGCCAGAATTGCGACTGCGTGCGGAAACACGCGTGTGTCGAACCCGAGGAAGCGGTGATCGACTGGTGGCCGTCGTCGATGCGTTCTGTGTTCGTGTTTCGACGGGATACTCCCGATAATGCTCAAAATTCCTCGTTCCCATTGTGCCGAATGTGTATTGACTATCCCAGAAATGGGACGAATGGCGGGAACGGAGTGCGTGCCGTCACCTACCGCCCACCGAGAACGGCGGCACAGCGGGCAGTCCGGGTTATGCGATCGCGCATCTTGCGTGAGTCGACGTGCTCCTTGACGACGTGGTCCTTGACACAGCGTCAGTTACGGCGTTTGACTGAGATGCGCGCTCGTGTTGAATCGCCCGACAGTGTTCTGGGAGGTCGCCGCATGTATGGCATAGGTTTGACGAGTTCGGGACATCGATGCGGAGTGCGAGCCCGCCGCAAGGGCGTCTCGGTGCTGGCACTGGTCGGAGCCTGCCTCGTTTCTCTGGCAGTTCCCCAGACTGCCAGCAGCGAACCGGCCGCAGGAACCGTCGACACCGGGTTCGCGATCCCGTTTTCCGGGGCCCCTGGCTACGAGCACCTGGCACCGCCGCAGATGACCAGCCCGGATCAGCTCAACCAGCCACTCGGTCAGCAAGCGGCGGACGAGATTGCCGCCCAGATCGGGCTCGACAGCGAGGATGCGTTGTCGGAGCAGCAGTATCGCGACCTCGTCACGGGCGGTGGGGTCGGCGGCAGTCGCGAGGCCGCCGAGATTATCGACGAATGCGCCCGGATCCTCACCAATACAAACGGGCGTCCCCTCTATTCCACAAACGACGGCAACGTCACGTCGTCGGTTCTGGCCAGCTACGGGCTGTACGTGAATTCCATTGGGCTGCTGGAGAGTCCGGCCAACGCGGACGCGCCGACGAGGCAGGTGAACTCCTTGATCGCTCCAGGCGGATTTGTGGGCACATGGATGAGGAACAACGGCGCAACACAAACCCTGGTTGCGCTCTATCAGTCGGCGTACACAGTGCAAGCGGTCTATGGCTTTGCATCGCAACAGATGTCGGGCACAGCGCAACTGGTGACCAACACCAAGGGAGGTGCGAGTTCAGAGGTCGGTATGTCGATGGCGCCGCCGCTTTGGATAGTGAACTTTGAACTTTGCGCTGCTCTACATATTGAAGCCCTCCCTGGCGGCTGCGATGCCTGCCCAGTGGGCTCCCATTCCTTCGGCGGTTGCCGACGCGATAACGTCGAGCCCTACCGGCCAGGTTCCTTTCAGCGACTATGCGTCCTATTTCGAGTGAACGCCAACTTTTTCCGACGTTCCGAGTCGCCCTCAGGATTCGACAGTTACCTTGACGACGTTGTCGTCGCCGTTGAATCGGACCGCCGGCCAGTATCCGTCCATGAAGTGTGAACCGCACGTATCTGCCAGATCAAGGACGACTTCGTTGTCGGGAAATACCTCCACTGCGTCGAGTGCCAGGTCTCGTAGTGCGTCGTCGAGTTCTTCCGTGGAAGTAGGGTCCTCGCTGAACTCGTAGACGACCGCTTCGGCGGCCTGGCGATGGAGGCGTTGGAGTTGATCGAAGACATGGTGCAAGCGGGGGAGCATGCCGCGTACGGCGTCGGAGTCGACGGAGTGGGCGATGAATCCAACGTCCCGCCCGTCGATGTTGCGGGTCAGACTGAAGTAGTCGTCGTCCAATCGCACGCCGTCGGACAAGATGTGATGCCCGCGGACAAAAGTGCCGAGCGTTTCGTCAACGATTGCGGAGCCGGAGTGTGTCGTCACGAGATCAGCTTAAAGTGCCCGTGTCGCAGTGAGGCCGATCGATTCGGTACCCGAGCCTTCCGGTATTGGCGCGGGTGGAATCGACGCCGCCGGCACCTTAATTCGAACTTGGTGGACTCGGGGTTTTCCCGGATGAAACGCAGGTGGTGAACCTCTACGCTACCGCCATGGACTTGATCGTCTGGATTATCGCGACGCCGATTCTTGCCGCAGCACTCGCGGTCGCCATGCGACGAACGCTGGGGGCGAAAGTCGGGTGGCCGCGAACACTGGTGGTCTCGGTGATAGCGCTCTCGGTGGGTGTTTCGCTGGCGAGCTACGTCGCAACGCTCGACGGAATTGCGAGCCCGGACGGTCAACTACTGGTGAGCGAGGGAATTGCGCTCACC
Source organism: Rhodococcus sp. ACPA4 (assembly GCF_002300185.1). Lineage (NCBI taxonomy): Bacteria > Bacillati > Actinomycetota > Actinomycetes > Mycobacteriales > Nocardiaceae > Rhodococcus > Rhodococcus sp. ACPA4. Next base: position 3,089,331 of record NZ_NSDY01000001.1, on the reverse strand, counting down.
TTCTTCGGAGTCGCCGCGCTCTGGGTTTTCGCGGCGTGCCTGGCCGCGTTGGTCTTCCTTGAAGTTGTCATTCCTACGGGGTCCGTACCCGGTGTGCCAGAAGCACTGCGGCGCAGCCGAAAATCGTGGCGCCGAACAAAGCGGTACGCCCAGATCGTGGGTATCTTCATGCGAGCGGGAGGTGGGTCGGCTCTCCGCGCCGGACCGTCCGCACCTCAGTTCGGGGACGCGCTGGTGGAGATCGTCAACCGATGCGGAGTCACTTTCGTCAAGTTGGGACAGATCCTCGGCACACGAGACGACCTCGTGCCACCCGAGCTCGCTCGCGCTCTCTCGACGCTCCAAAGTTCGGCTCGGCCGGCCGATCCTGACCGCATTGCAGGGCTGCTGGCATCGGAACTCGGCGACGTCCCCGAAGCGGTGTTCGCGTCGTTCGAAGTGGAACCATTCGCCGCTGCCTCTGTCGCACAGGTACATTCCGCGCGCTCCACTGAAGGCGTCGACGTCGTGGTGAAGGTTCAACGCCCCGATGCGAGCGCACAAGTGAGCGTGGATTGCGATATCTTCCTTCGCGTTTCATCCCTCGCGGAGACCCGTTTTCCCTGGGCACGCGATATCGGCGTTCACCGACTCGCCGGCGGGCTCGTCACGTCGCTGCTCGAAGAGCTCGACTACCGTACCGAGGCAGCGAATACCGGCGCGATTGCCTCCACCATGGCGAACCGCCCGGAAATCGTCGTTCCGCACGTCTACCTCGACCTCAGTAGCGGACGGGTGCTCGTGATGGAACGTCTTCACGGCACACCGCTTTCCGACGGTGAGGCCGCGCTCACCGGCCTCGATCGCGACACCCGCAGCAGCATTGCCAACGAACTTCTTGCGTCACTACTCGACGGGATCTTTGTCCACGGGGTGTTCCACGCGGACCTGCACCCCGGAAACATCATGATCCTCGATGACGGCCGGGTCGGGCTCCTCGACTTCGGCGCAGTGGGTGTTCTGGACGGCGAGACACGGATCTTGTTCGCCGTGCTCCTCAACGCCGCCCTCGCAGGTGATCCGGTGGCAACTGTCGACGCGATGTTGATGGCATTCGACGTACCGGCCGATGTGGAACGCGGAGCGCTGCGACACCAGGTGGGCCGCGAGATCACCCTGCTCAGTGTTCAACCCAATGTTTCCATGGCATCGTTCGCGCGAATGTTCACCGTGCTTCGAGATCATCGAATAGGAGTGCCGGGAGACGTTGCCGCCGCATTCCGTTCACTCGCGTCATTGGAGCGCGCCCTCCGGCTCCTGGATCCGCAGATCGACCTCGTCGCTGCTGTTCGAGCCGAAGTACCCCGACTGTTGACCCAGGTCGCCAGCCCGACTGCAGCCGCGCAGGCAATCCTGTCGACGACGGCGGTCACAACCGCGGTGGTCAGGCGTCTTCCTGGTCAGCTCGACCAGATCGCAACCTCCCTCGCGTCGGGAAGTTTCACTCTCCGCACCCGTTCTGTCGCACACCCCGACGACAGACGATGGCTCCGACGGTCGGCGAACAACGCCCTGGGAATGGCGGCTGGAGTTACCGCGCTGATTGTCGCGGCGATCCTGCTGTTCGTACCTGGCGGACCACAACTCACACCTCAGCTGTCGGGCTACGCACTCGTGAGTGCGGTACTGGGCTTCGTAGGAGTCGTTCTGTGCATGCGGACCGTGTTCCGTTTGTTCACACTCGACGGCAGGCGGTGAAACCTCACCTCCCGGGTTAACGTTGCCCAATTTCCCCGCAGGGCGAATGTGTTGCGGTGGAGTCAGTCCGGTGCCTTGTCGTCGGGATCGGTCCGTGTCGTGCGTTTCCGTTCGGCGGCATTGCCGGGCACCGCCGCCGCCTCGCGCTCGGCGGCGATACGTTCTTCGAGACCGTCCACCAATTCGGACAGTTCACGGTCACGTTTGGTGGGCGTGATTACCTCGCCGGATGAATGTTCGTCAGCGGGATTATGCGACTGTGACTCGTTGTCGGGATTGGTCGTCGTCTCGTCATCGAACTGTGCGCTCAACGTCATCGCCTCCTTGATCTCTGCCCGCGACTCTACGACTCCTACGACGCGTGAGCATCGGTGCTGGTCGGTGCTAGCGCGAAGGGATCGGGTAATGCCGCCGACCGAACTCTTCGACACATCCGAGCGGTTGTTCCGCTGCAGAATGGGTACGTTCGCGCACGAGACGTATACACCTTCGAGGCAGTCTCACTGATCGGAATGGAAAAGTTGTATCAAGAGTCACATTGTTACCGTTTTCGAGCGATATCGACCCAAGAGGAGCATGAATGCGGACAACGGTGAGACCAACTAGGCCGCTGGCAGGCTACGCCGAACGTCGATACGAACGGTCCCGACCGGTTTGGCTCATACTGACCGTGCTGATCACGGTCGAGGTGATCAGCGCATTCGAGACTTCGATGATGTATGCGGCGCTGCCGACTTTCGCCGAGATCTTCGACGCCGACGCTTCGGCTGTGGGATGGTCCGTCACCGCGTTCCTGCTGGTCGCGGCATCCTCTGCCGCAGTATGCGGCAGGCTCGGAGATATGTACGGGCGCGAACGCGTGCTGATGGTCGTACTGGCATTCGCCACAGTCGGCTCGATTGTGAGCATGGCGGTCGGAACGCTCGAGGGCATCATTATCGGGCGTGCCATCCAAGGCGTCGCGGGGGCGATTCTGCCGCTGTGCATCGGTTTGGCCCGCGAGCATCTGCCCGTGGAGAAGGTTGCGATGGCTGTTGCGCTGATCGCCGGATCTGCCATTGCCGCCGGTGCGGCATCGCTGGTCGTTGCGGGTGTGATCATCGACCTCGGCGATTGGCGGTACATCTTTGTCGTCACTGCCGCCTACGCCGTCGTCTGCATCATCTTGGTCGAAGTTGTATTGCCGTGGCGCCGTCGGACTTACCATCGACAGCCCGTTGATTTCGCTGGGGCAGTGGCGCTAGCCGTCGCAGTGGCGTCCATCTTGTTGGGGCTCACGCAAGGAAAGTCGTGGGGCTGGGACGATCTTCGGGTACTCAGCCTCCTGGTCGTCGGCGCCGTCATCTTTGCCTGGTGGGTGAGGTGGGAGTTGAACTGCGCATCCCCAATTGTCAACTTGCGCTTGCTTGCTGAACGCAACATCGCTTTGACCATGCTCAGCACGATCGCTCTCGGGCTCGGTCCCATCGGTGTGGTCACCATGCTCATTCCGATCATCATGCAATCTCCGAAAACCTCACCGTTCGGGCTCGGGCTTTCACCCACCACCGCCGGTCTCCTGTCGTTCATCGGCGCGATGGTCGGCATGTTGTTCACACCGCTCGCCGGAAAATTGGCAGCGTCGGTCGGCGCACGCACCGCGTTGCTGATCGGAACCGCATTGTTCCTCGGGGCATGTTCCGGTTTTCTCGTGTTCCACGGTTCAGTGGTCGGAATGACAATGCTGATCGTGGTCGTCTCGATCGCAACGGCCTTTGCATACACGGCGTTGTCGAATCTCCTCGTGGAATTCGTTCCCGAACACAGCACCAGCGAGACCGTCGGTAGTCAGTCGGTTGTGCGAACTGCAGCGATGGCCGTCGGAACGTCGATTACGACAGTTCTACTCGCATCTCTCGTGGTTCCCGGAACGTCGACACCGACGGTTGCCGCGCTCGGTGCTGTCTGCGCGATGCTCGTGGCTATGTGTGTCGTCACGATCATTCTTGCTCTCGGGATCAGGTACGAAAAGCGCTGACATGCAGGTCGTGATTCGGCTGTGACGGCCGCAACGCGCCAACAATCCGCGTAAAAAATCCCGCTGACTGGGCATCCGGACCATCTCGCGCTGCGCCTGCCCTAGCGTTCTACCTCGATAAACCACGTGAAGGGATTTGTTCAATGGCTAAGAATCAGGCACCCCCCGCGACACGGGCCGACGACATCACAGTCGACCTGCTGGTAATCGGGTCCGGTACCGGCATGGCTGCCGCCCTCACCGCAAACGAGCTCGGCTTGTCCACGCTGATCGTGGAGAAGACGCAGTACGTGGGCGGTTCGACGGCGCGGTCCGGTGGGGCGTTCTGGATGCCTGCCAACCCGGTACTTGCAGCTGCCAATGCGGGCGACACCGTTGAGCGCGCGAAGACGTATGTGCGTGCGGTGGTCGGTGATACGGCACCAGCCGAACGTGGCGAGGCATTTGTCGACCATGGTGGCGCCACGATCGACATGCTCTCCCGCACGACGCCCATGAAGTTCTTCTGGGCCAAGGAATACTCCGACTACCACCCCGAACTGCCGGGCGGTAGCGCTGCAGGCCGCACCTGCGAGTGCCAGCCGTTCGACGCTTCGGTGCTGGGAGAGGAACGCGGCCGTCTGCGCCCCGGGTTGATGGAAGCCGGACTGCCGATGCCGGTGACCGGTGCGGACTACAAGTGGATGAACCTGATGGCGAAGAAGCCCACCAAGGCTTTCCCGCGCATCATCCGCCGCTTGTCGCAGGGCGTTTTCGGTAAGTACGTCCTCAAGCGTGAATACATTGCGGGCGGTCAGGCGCTGGCCGCCGGTCTGTTTGCCGGTGTGGTCCAGGCAGGTATTCCGGTGTGGACGGAAACGTCGTTGGTTCGGCTGATCACCGAAGGTGACCGCGTAACCGGTGCAGTAGTCGTGCAAGACGGACGTGAGGTGACTGTGACGGCCCGGCGCGGTGTCGTGCTGGCCGCCGGCGGCTTCGATCACAACATGGAGTGGCGCCACAAGTACCAGTCGGAGAGCCTCGGTGAGCACGAGAGCCTCGGCGCCGAGGGCAACACCGGCGAGGCTATCGAGGTCGCGCAGGAACTGGGCGCAGACATCGGCTTGATGGACCAGTCGTGGTGGTTCCCGGCGGTCGCGAGCATCAAGGGACGACCACCGATGGTGATGCTCGCCGAGCGTGCGCTGCCTGGCTCGTTCATCGTCGACCACACCGGTCGACGCTTCGTCAACGAGGCCACCGACTACATGACGTTCGGTCAGTGTGTGCTCGACCGGGAGAAGGCGGGCGACCCCGCAGAATCCATGTGGATCGTCTTCGACCAGGAGTACCGCAACAGCTACGTGTTCGCCGGCGGCATCTTCCCGCGCCAGCCCCTTCCGCCGTCGTTCTTCGAGGAGGGTATCGCGCATCAGGCGAGCAGCCCGACCGAACTCGCCCGTAAGGCCGGTCTTCCCGAAGATGCGTTCGCTGAGGCGTTCCAGAAGTTCAACGATGCCGCAGCAGCCGGTAGTGACGGCGAATTCGGCCGCGGCGGAAGCGCATACGACCGGTACTACGGTGACCCGACAGTGTCCCCGAACCCGAACCTGAGGCCGCTCGACAAGAACGCCCTCTACGCGGTGAAGATGACATTGAGTGACCTCGGCACGTGCGGCGGCGTGCGCGCCGACGACCATGCTCGAGTCCTGCGCGAGGACGGCAGCTCCATCGACGGGCTGTACGCGATCGGCAACACCGCCGCGAATGCGTTCGGCCACTCCTACCCGGGCGCGGGCGCGACGATCGGCCAGGGACTGGTTTACGGCTACATCGCAGCGCATCACGCAGCGAAGCGGTAGTCCGACCAAGCAATAGCACCACCGAACGGGAGATCAGCGCACGTTTCCGACGCCGGAACGTGCCCTGGTCTCCCGTTCGGCATGCAAGGCTCCGAGCACTGTCATCTTCTCGATTATTTGCTTCGATTGTTGCTTGGCAGACGCCCGATTGGGTACGTATGTGGTGGTCCAGTGCACTCACCGATTTCGGCGGCACCGACAATGCTCGAATTCGCCAGGCAACCCGGTGACGACCGAATCGGAAAGCGTCTGTACCCCTGCCATACATACATACGGGTCGGCAGGGCAATCTTTGCCCTCCGGTCCGGTCGAGGAGATGAATCACATGTCATCATCTACCCACGCACCGATGCACACTCACCCTGACATCATTGCACTGCGCGAGCGCTACGATCAGGCCGCCGAACAACCAACCGCCCAAGTCGTCGAGGGGTTGATGTTGCTGTCCGGACTGTATGCGGCGGCGTCCGCGTGGATCATCGGCTTCACCGCTCAAACCAACCTCAGTGTCACTAACTTGATCTGTGGTGCTGCGATCGGGTTGCTTGCGGTGGCTTTCGGATCCGCTTACGGCCGCACCCACGGCATGACATTCGTTGCACCGTTACTCGGGATTTGGCTGATCGTCTCGCCTTGGATCGTTGCGGGTGTCGATACCAGCACTTCCATGATCTGGTCCAATGTGGTTGTGGGAGCGCTTGTCTGCGTTCTAGGTCTCGCCACAGCTGCACTGGGAATGGGGCGCGGTCTTGCGCGACGCGAACCGAAACCGCAGTGACTACCGACACGGGTATTTCGCCAGGGCGAAAGTCACGAAGTGCGGTGTCGTCGATTGGTTGAACGACGAACACGGGTTCGGGTCTATTTCGCACACCCACCACAGGCTCGGAATGTCCGTATCACTGACGTTGCCGGCTCGGGTAATGGTCGTCACCCGAGCCGGGAGCGCAGGATCGAAGGGAGTACGGGTGTAGGTCGTCCAGGTGTCGGAAGTGATCTCCCTGGGCGTTGAGGCAAGCGGCAGGTCGAAATGCCAAGGGGCCGTTGCTGTTGATCGGGCAAGCACGTCTACCGATGTGGTGGCCGGATGTGATGTTCAGGCAGGCGTCGTGAGTGCCCATCTGACCTTCTCGCCGGCCTTGGCGTCGGGCATCGAGCTGTTCAGTCGGGCATAAGCTGTCCATAGCGATGAACGACCGTACGTTGCACACCTAAGTTCGGATATTGTTGGTGCACAGTCTGATTGGTGGGTAGTTTGGTCTCGCGGTCGCTGGTTATGTGCCGTCGACATCGACGGACGTGGGAGTAGGCATGAATCCAGACCCTTTCTCAATTTTCCGCGCCCCTCTGAACCCGACAACTTCATGCGGTGGTTGCCTGTTGCCGAGATGATTCGGTGATGATCGTCGGGATCGCACAGGATGAACACAATTTGTGGAAATCGTGTGGGCAGGGCTACGGAAGGTGCATCAGCTGCCTCGCAAGAGTGAAGAGTCGGCGACCGAGCCTGATGACGGGGATCCCCAGAGGAATCAGAATCACCGTCACGCACAGTACGGCACCGACAAGCCACACCACGGTCGCAAGGATTCCGAGCACTGTGCCGAGCACAGCCATGACGATCCCTAGCAGCGCGTCGAACAAACCACGGAGCACACGCATGATGACCTCCTGTCTCCAGTCTCCGCTTTTCCGGACCTGGACGCACTGTCGCCGCAGGTTCTTTTGTCAGCCAACTGGATTGGACGCGATCTCGCCGCGAAGTCAACCCAATCGCGTATGTAAGCGCGCACCTTCGAGTGGTCGGGCCGTCGTCATTCGCTCGTGTCGCGAGCTTCTCACCTATGGCCCACCGTTCTCGGTTCATTGCTTCGATCTACGGTGTTGACGCGCAACGGAATGCCGCGTTGACTGGGCATTACTCTCTGGCCGGGAGGCCAACATGATCATCGTCTTCATGTACGTTCCGGCGGAGGCGCCTGGCGAAACCCGTTCGACCGACGATCATCGAGAAGAAGGAACCGCCATGAGCATCGTGAAGAGAATCAGGCACAAGGCAGAAACCGCCGAGGGGGTCATCAAGAAGACCGTCGGCAAGAGCTTGGGAAACGAAAAGATGGAGGCCGAGGGAAGGTCTGAACAGGCCAAAGGCCAGGCAAAACAGACCGGCGACAAGCTCAAACAGGCGGGACGAAAGTTCAGGGACGCCTTCAAACATTGACCCACCCCTCTTTCGAAGTTTGCTACCGGGGTACATCAGTGGTGCGAAGGTGAGGCGACTGGTGCGAGTACCTGTGAGTGGGCGAAAAGTATGAGTGGACAACAGAATACGAGCAGCCGAATCGCTACCAGTGCAACACGAGACGCACCTCCTCGTTCAGCGGTGCGGTCTCGCGACAAACGCGACATGTGCAACGGAGAGATACACATCCGTTGCGGCGCGGACTGAGCGCAAAAACGAAAGTCACTCTCATCGTCCTGCTTGTCCTTGCGCTCATCCTCGGGCCAGTGCTGCTCGTCGTTCTCTTGCTGGCACTCATTGTTACGGGGTTGGTCGCGGCGGTTCGCGCCGCTGGATAAAGGGTGATGTTCGAGATCCATGGGCGGAGGTGATCGCCGATGCCAACACCCCTGCCGCAGAGCGATACCGGACATCAATCCTGTCGTGGGTGCAAGGCCTCGTTCATGTTCTCCACCCCGCGCGCATGCGTCGACAGATCCGCCCGTGCGGTACGCACCGTAGTACCGCGACTTCGCGATCCTGGCCCCGTGAAGTCCTCATCCGACCTCGATACGTCACGGTCGAGACCCTCCTGAGACGCTTCGAACTCCTCCCTGTCCAACTGGGCGCGGAGCAAGGAGTCGGATTTCGGGGTATTTCGCATAGGAGCATTGTTCCAGACGCCACTGGAAAATTTCTGTAGCGACGAGGGTAGACATTTGGTTCAAGTCGTTGTAAGTTTTCTCTTGCAAGGAAGAAAGAACCAAGAAGTGCGGGAGAAATGAACTACCCGCAAGCGGTACCGCAGGGCAGGGTCGCGTCGAGGCCGTTGGTTGTGTTGTCAGTGTGTACGACCTCGGCAGCCCCTTGAGAGCGGCTACCGGACAGCATGTTTGGGTCCGGGAGCTCGAAAGAGTGCAGTTGTGTAATGGAAGTTCAACCCCGACCCCCGGCGGCCTCTACGGCGCCGGGGGTCCCGTCCGTTAACAGAAAGAGGCCACTCATTCCGGCTGAGCTCCCTGACAGTGCGCTGTCCGACAAGTTCGACGACGAGGACTATCCGGCCTACAGCATGGGCCAGGCCGCAGATATCCTCGGTGTCAGGCAAGCTTTCCTACGCAGTCTCGACGCCGCTAAGCTCCTCGCTCCGCAACGGTCCGAGGGAGGGCATCGCCGTTACTCTCGCTACCAACTCCGGATCGCTGCGCGCGCTCACGAGCTTGTCGCCAATGGCACTGCTCTGGACTCGGCGTGCCGCATCATCATCCTCGAAGATCAACTTGCCGAAGCGCGTCGTATCAATGCCGAACTCCAGCAAGCCCGGCACACCGAGAACGACACCGGCACCGCGCCCGAATAACACCGCGCCGGACTGCCGCCGGTCAGCTCGCGGCGATGTCCCAGATCTGGCCGTGCCGTCGTTGCCGGTCGCTCACGTGGATGTGTTCACGCCCACTCTGCTACAGCTTTTGTGTCGACGTCGGGAGCGTTGCGCTGCCGTCGATTCGTCCTTCGTCCCCGTCCTCTGACGTTCATCCACGCATTCCGTCACGTTGGTGCAGGGTTTCAGGAATTGTGGGATGGGTAACAGTGGGGAAGGTGGGTTGAATAATAGGAGTGACATGGATCCAGTTGTTTGGACGGAATCCGACGAACGCGAGTCCTGGTGGCGTGAAGTTCTGGGAATCGACAGATGCGGGCAGGAGTAAGCGATCGCGGGCATGGTCCAGCGTTCGCCGCGTAGCAGACGACATTTAGGGGGAGACCGCTCGTGAACCGTCGCGTCGGCATCCCAGTCGAAAGAGATAAGTGCAGTTGACGGCATTATTCGAGAAAAACCCGATTGTCCGCTCTGGTTCTCACGCAGCAGTGTGACGCGCATCGACGCAGCTGAAAACGGGTACCGAAACAGGTAATTCAACCGGTACGGGTAGGTACCCCCTTGCCTCGCTGAATCAGCAACGAAACCAAACAGCGGGTTTTAATCGGCGTCTTCGCTTGACTTCCGAACTCGGGGCACTCGCCGAGCCTTCCGAGGGTGCAGTCTTTGGAGCAGAACGCGTTGCTCGCCGCGAGTAGCATCTATGTCGCGGCGTCGCTGCCCGGTGTCATCCGAATTGAATTGGCACGCATCAGATTTGGATTCTGTTATGAACGAGCCCAGCTGATGGAGCTTTCGTTATCGGATTGGTATCACGGTGAGCTGGAGCAGTGGTAAAGGCCTCCCGGCATTGCGTATTCCGATCGCACGGATCTGCCTAGAAATCGTGCTCAGTTCGAGGTCGTGAGCGATCGTTGAGTCGCGATATCGACCGGTCGGGTCGAAATCACCAAGTCAGGTATGCGCCTGGGTAATTCAGCCGTCGCACGCAGCTTCTGGAAGCGGCATCGTATGGAGTGCTTCCGTCCGCAACGCAAGGATCTGCATGTTTCACCCCCTGATTCCCGACAACTTGGGTAGACACCCGCCCGCCGTTGAGCAGTCTTCGAAGAGCTATCGGTTTGGTGATGTAGCTTCGAAGCCCCCGACGCAGGATCGGGTCCAATGCCGTTTCGCTCTGGATCCAAGTTCGGTCAGGGCTGTCGCCAGCAGATAGCGAGTGTCTCGGACCGACCGTCCTCCCGCGCGGTTTCACGGCGCAACAGTTGGACGTTCGCTTGATACCCATGCGTCCGTGGTCGTGAGAGTCCTAAGTGCACTTCTCGCCATGGCGTGTCTCCAAAAGTCATCCCAACGGGGTTGGTGCTGAAAGCCACGCGGCTCAGCACGCACTGAGTGCCGCCTGCATGCACCTGCTCCGACCACATCAGTCAAGGAAAATATGAGTAAGCACAACAAACGCAAGACCTCCACCACAATTCGTTTCATCGCCGTAACTGCAGGAGTGGGCTCTCTCGTGGGCGCCGGGGCAGTAGTGAATTCCGGTATGGCCGGTGCACAAAGCTGGTCGGCGAGCTGTAACTGGGAGTGGCCGGTAAATGGCTCGCTCTCGCAGGGCTACCACGGAGGGCACGACGGCGTCGACTTCGCCGTTAACGTCGGCACGGTGCTCCATGCGCCTACGTCGGGCACGATCTCTGTTGCCGGACCGAACGATCCGGGTGGATACGGCACGTACATCCAGTTGGAAGCAGATTCGGGTGAGCAGATCCAGATGGGTCACCTCTCCGAAACGTGGGTCGGTGTCGGACAGCGCGTTGCGGTCGGCGACCAGATCGGCGCAACGGGCAACACCGGTAGCTCCACCGGGCCACACTTGCATCTCCGCATTCACAGTGGCGGGGCCGTCGATCCCATGTCCTTCCTGAGTTCGGTCGGCGCGTGTGAAACTGGCGTGAGCAGTGCACCTGCACCTGCACCCGAACCTGAACTTGCGCCTGCACCCGCACCAGAACCGGAACCGGAACTCGCGGCCGCGCCTGCACCGGAACTCGCGCCTGCACCGGAACTCGCGCCTGCACCGGAACCCGTGCCTGCTGCGGATCCGGCTCCGGTTGTCGAGTCTGAGGTATCCGAACCCGCACCGGTAGAAAGCATTCCGGAGGTAGAGGCTCCCGTATCGGGCGAATCGGTGGTTGTTGCAGCCGGCGATACTTTGTTCGAGATCGGTGCAGAGCGAGGCCTCACCTGGCAGGCGGTCTGGGACATGAACCCACAGATCGTTGATCCTGACCAGATCTTCGTTGGTGACGTAATCAACCTGTAAGTCCATCGCGTCCATCTGGTTCAGCAGCTAGGCGAATTCAGAGTTCCAGTTGATGCGCGTGAGTGCTGCAGCCGGGCCGTACATTACGGCCCGGCTGCTGTCGTGCTCGGCGGCGAAACGCAGTTCAGATATTGCTGAAATCAGAGATCACTTGATCAAATGCACCCGTGCGCCCGGGTGTCACGACTTTTTCGAAAATCGTCAGTACGCACTCGTCGAGAGCGTCCACTACCGCGAGCGATTTTCGGGTGATGGTGTTTCTGCGGGACCAGCGTCCACGTTCCATGCGCGCCAAAGGGATTCCGTCACGCAGCGCCGTTGCCTTTCGGCCTGATGTGTGTGCGAAGAGATACGTCCGGTCTGCGATCGCGACTTCACATCGTTTGTTTCTCCGGCGCATCGCCTTTGGCTTCTGATCGAGGAATGTGCCGATCGTGCCGTCGGGCAAGCGGAGTACGGCAGGATGGCCTTTGCGGAGCGTCAGCGTGTCGCGATCGATCCCGTCGACAGGGGTCGGAAACAACTCGCCACGCAGGATCCCCGCGGGGTCGAATATCGTTATTGTCGAGTCCTCTTCGGCAACTTTGACGAACCACCCGGTTTCTGTGGGCCTGTAATTCCAATTCATGCGGGGGATTATTCCTTCTCCCTTCAGGCCTGCCCCGGGTTGGTGACGTTGCCGAAACCGTACGTCGTTTGACGGGCGTTGTGGCAGCGTGTGACTGTGCCTACTTATCACGACTATTTATGGCTTCAGCCGTACCTGGACAAGCGATTCGCCTTCGGATACTGCGCTGCTGTCATCCCCGGTCGCTCTCCGGCAGAGGTATTGAGTCTTCTTGGTGCCGCGAGTTCGCACTCGGACTCGGACGTGCACTTGGAGGCAGTTGGCGTTGCCGAGGTCGGCGAGGTGGAGCTAGACCTCGCGGATCAGGCCGTCGCAAGCGGACTTGGCAGTCTGCATGTGATCGCGGTTGCAGCGATAGACGGCGATGACACGTTGTTGATCCAGCTCAACGGCGGGTCCTTCGCTGTCACCGAAGCGCTGATGCGGCCGCTGCTACCCGATCGCGAGGTGGTAGCGCACTCTCTCAGCGTCAATGCCGACAGTCAGTTCATCTGGTGGTCGAACTGCGAACGTGTGGCCGCGTTCGAACTGTTTGGATCCGGCCCGGTGATCGGGGACGAGCGAGTCGTGGATCTGATCTGGGAAGTCGGTGGAATCGGAATCGACGACGATGCGCTCAACGAACCGGGCGAGCATGCCATGGAAGGCGCTTTTGCTTTGGCCGAGCGGATCACCGGTGTGGCTGTAACCGCCGAATTGTTTGAGGCAGGACCATTTACGGTCGCAGTTGTACCCGGCGAGGGGAGGACCCTCCAGGTGGATCGTCGCGCTGCCCCGACACAGAACCCACCCTCGCAGTGGCGCGAGGTAGCGCGACACTACAAGGCTGCGGAGCGGATTCCGCTGCACGGAATGATGTTCAAGGAGAGGCCTCCTGGCGGTCGCCCCAGCGCGGAACTCGAATTCTGGTTCAAACCTCGCACCTGTATCCGTCTGGCTGACGACGAAGGAGTGCTCTTTCTGCAGAACCGGCAGAAGCAGACATGGTTCCGCACCGACGGTGTGCTCGAAGTGCGAAGTGGTGGTTACAGTCTCGATATTCACATCACGCAACTTCTCCAGATACACAGGACTTGGCCGGACGCTAGATTCGCCGACCTTCTTCCGCCAGATACGGCCGGCCGGGCAGTAGAGGTCAATGGGCGGCGCGCGTGGGAGTTCGAGATGCCGCCGGACTGGGCAGGTCTTGATTCCACTGTTGCGTTCGACGAGGAAACCGGAATTCCGTTGCGGTGGAAAAATAAAACGTGCACCCACGAGATATCGGAGCTGGAAACCGGGATCGACATGGGCGACGGCTTTTTCACCGGTCCGTGACAGCATATGTTGGCGAGCATGGAGGGCGAGGGACGTATACCGTGTCTGGCGAGCAATCAACAACTGAACCGGTGCCGACCTGGTGTCGGTCGGCACCGGTGCGGAGTCGGAAAACCGATCCGATTGTCGCCCTGTGCTATTGGGATGTCAGCTTGTCACGGACTCGCGCCCTTGGATCGCCGAGACCACAAGATTGCTCTTGGGTAGACTCGTCCCGGAATCTACGGCGTCGGCCCACTCGGTTGTCGTCGTGACCGCTGCGAAGTTCGATTGCAGAAGAACCATGAGTGTCTCGTGCAGTGACTGGGCCGAAACCTGTCCCGCCTCGTTTGCCAAATGGATCGCCCCGGTGGCGTCGGAAAGAATCTCTGCGGAGAACCCGAGAGCCTCGGCCTCCACTGCGGTGCCGAGGTCGCAGTTGTTGGTCATATAGCCGACGATCGTGATGGTGTCGATGTCTTTCGCGCGCAGCCATTCTGCTACATCGGTGCCGGCAAATATGCTCGCGTACTGCTTGTGCACTCGCTTGGTCGCCGGGTCGATATGCCCCTCGAGTTCCGGGTGAAGTGACCATCCGGGTGTCCCTTCGACAAAGACCGGGGCGCCTTCGGGCATCTGGTGCTGAACGACGACGACGGGAACGTCGTTGGCACCGGCAACCTTGACCGCGCTGAGGATGTTGGCCAGCGATTCTTCACGCGGCGGGTACTGGATCTGCAGAGGCCCGTCGAAGTACTCCTGCTGGACGTCGACGACAATAAGGGCACGGCGGGGTGTAGTCACAGTTCATCACTCCTGATGGCAGTTCGGATACAGTTCCGGATCGGCTATCCGGATGATCGTGTTCCATTCTTCGGTAGGTTTGTATGCATCCGTGAGTGGCACGGGTGCATACTTTCGATGATTTTGCGCCACGTCTGGGAGAGCCGATGCGAATCGCCGTGTACGCGTTTGACGATGTCACGATGTTTCACCTTGCGGCACCGATGATGGTGTTCGGTGAGGTGGGTCGCCTCGGACTTGCACACGGCTGGGAAACTCGGCTTTGGTCCGACCGAGCGGGCGCGGTTCGGACCACCGAGGGGTACTCGATCGGCGAGGTAGCGGGACTGCGGACGCTCGACTGGGCCGACATCGTGATCATTCCCTCATGGCCGCTACCACTTTCGCCGATCAGCAAGCTCTTGCGAGCCGAACTTTCCCGAGCGCACTCCCGCGGCAAGCCGATCGTAGGGCTGTGCCTCGGCGCTTTTGCTCTCGCTGACGCAGGACTCCTCGACGGTCGCTCGGCTGTCACACACTGGGACATGATGCCCACGCTTGCCGAACGCCACCCCAGCATCCGCTTGGACGAATCGGTGCTTTACATCGATCATGGCGACGTGATGACGTCCGCCGGGACGGTGTCCTCGGTCGATGCGTGCCTGCATCTTGTGCGGAAACACCTCGGATCCGCAGCGGCCACCCGCGTGGCGCGAAACCTTGTTGTTGCACCGCATCGAGAGGGTGGCCAGGCTCAGTACATCGAGAGACCACTTGCGGAATCTGCCGGCGACACAGCTGTTGCAGACGTGCTGGAATGGGCGCTCGGTCGGCTTGACGAACCGCTTTCCGTCGACCGCCTCGCGGGTCAGGCGCGGATGAGTCGGCGAAACTTCATCCGTCAGTTTCGTCTTGCCACAGGGACTACGCCGGCACGGTGGGTTCAAGAACAACGACTGGGTGAGGCTCGAGTTCTCCTGGAGACGACAGACTGGAGTATCGATGCCATTGCAGGCGCGTGTGGGTTCGGGAGCGCTGTCACCTTCCGGCAGAACTTCGTATCCGCGTTCGCAACCACTCCTTCCTCGTACCGGAAGCAGTTCGCCGACCACTCTGGCAATGGTTGTGTCGACGCAGTCTCAACGTCGGCTAGGCGAAATGAGTAACTGTCGCGGTCAATTACGACAGCTGTCACGGACAGGCTGGAACTGCGCCGGTAAAACAGTTTCAGTTCCTGGTAGGCGCTGTCGGCGCATCGCTCGGATGTGAACTAGACCACTCTGCGTTTACGTTCAGGCACGGTGGGGCGGTTACGGTTTGGTCCGCCGACGAGATGTTCACACCTGAGGTCGGCGGACCACCTGAGTTGCGCACTGGCCTACGTTCCCTGCAGTCCGCTCGCTCGAATGTCTGAACGCTTTCGGCCCATATGCGGGACCAAGGTCTTCAACTCGGGTTGGTTGTGGCACACTTCCAGCTATGTGGTGGATTGTCGGAATTGTCGTAGTTTGGATCGTCCTGGGAGCATTAGTGGGGCTCTGGATAGGTCGGTCGATCAGCCACACCGATCTCGAGGAATCGGCCGCCGAACTGCGCCGTACAGCGAATCACGACAAGCAGCCGAATCGTTGCGGGGACTAGAGGGGGCAGGTGAGTGCGAACGACGGCGGTCGTCAGGTAAGTGGCTTACCGCCGGTAACTCCGATGACTTCACCTGTGGTGTAACTGGATTCGCCGGACGCGAGGAACACGTAGGCCGGTGCGAGTTCGGCAGGCTGGCCGGCTCGCCCGAGCGGTACGTCGTCCCCGAATGTCTCGAACTTCTCCTTGGGCATCGTCGCCGGAATCAACGGGGTCCAGATCGGCCCTGGAGCAACGGCATTGACTCTGATCCCTTTCTTGGCGACGTCGGCGGCCAGTCCTTTCGTGAAGTCGATGATGCCGGCTTTGGTGGTGGCGTAGTCAAGGAGCTCAGGCGAGGGAGCGGCGCCTTGGATGGATGATGTATTGACGATCGTTGATCCTGGCTTCATCACGGCAATCGCATTTTTGCAAAGCCAGAAGAGTGCGTAGAGGTTCGTTTTCATCACGCGATCGAATTGTTCGGTGGTGATGTCGGCGATCCCGCCGAGCTGCACCATCTGAAAGGCCGCATTGTTCACCAGGATATCGAGGCCGCCGAGTTCGCGGACGGCAGTCTCCACAAGTGCAGCGCAGTGCTCTTCGGATCGGAGATCGCCTGGGACTCCCACCGCTTTCCGGCCCGCCCGCTCGACCCAGTGGGCTGTTTCCCGCGCATCTGCTTCTTCCTCGTCGAGATAACTCAGCACCACATCTGCACCTTCACGAGCGAAGGCGATCGCTACTGCTCGCCCGATTCCGGAATCTGATCCCGTAATGATCGCGCGGCGCCCCTCGAGACGTCCGGTACCGCGGTAGGTGTGTTCGCCGTGGTCGGGGGTAGTGACCACCTCAGCCGTGAGGCCGGGGTGCGTTATCTCCGGTTGCCGGTCGCGTATCGGCGCGGGATATTGAGTGGTGGGATCCTGCATTGCGTACTGGTCAGGCATGTTGAACCTCCGCGTGCTTTCCGGTTAATCAGGCTCTGGATCGAGAGCCCTGCCTTTCGTCGATGTCGTCGGATGGTCGTTCGCCCGTCATGCATTGACGGCGAGGTCGTGTTCGGTGTCGGTGAGATCGCGGACGGTGCCGTTGGCCGCAGAATCTGTGAGCGTAGTGAGAAATGAGTGGGCCCACCTGTGGACGTCGTGGGACATGACTTGACGGTGCAGGGCGGACATGCGGCGTCGTCCTGATTCTGCATCTTGGTGGAGCGCCGTCATGATCATATTCTTCACACCGTCGAGATCATGAGGGTTTACCAAGTAGGATTGTCGCAATTCCATTGCAGCGCCGGTGAACTCACTCAAAACGAGTGCACCGCCAAGGTCGCCGCGGCAGGCTACGTACTCCTTGGCAACCAAGTTCATTCCGTCGCGTTTCGGCGTGACAAGCATGACGTCGGCAGCCACGAACAGTGCGATCAGCTCGTCTCGTGAGACCGGTTGATACAGATAGTGCACGATCGGGTGACCGATCTGAGCATGGTCACCGTTGATATGCCCCACGTGTTCCTCGATGACACCGCGGAGATCGATGTAGTGCTGCACGCGTTCGCGACTGGGGGTGGCCAGTTGCACCATGACCGTGTGCTCGGCATCGAGACGTCCTTCGTCGAGTAGTTCTTTGATCGCTTCGAGTCGAAGGTCGATGCCTTTGGTGTAGTCCAGCCGGTCCACGCCGAGAAGGATTTTGTCGGGGTTTCCGAGTTCCCGCCGGAGCTCGATGGCGCGAGCAACAATCGTGTCTTCCTTGGCTGCGGCTTCGAGTTCGTGTGAATCCACGGAGATGGGGAAGGCGCCTATATTGACGATTCGATCGTGGGTCTGGACCTGTCCCAGAACGCTCCCTACTTCCGTTCGGGTGGTCTCCAATTCGAGAAGTCGGTGTGCGAGAAAAAGGAAGTTGTTGGCGCCGCCGGGTAGATGAAAACCGATGAGGTCGGCACCGAGCATGCCTTCGATAATTTCTCGGCGCCACGGCAGCTGCATGAACAGTTCGACTGGTGGAAAGGGGATGTGCAGGAAGAACCCGATCTCGAGATCGGGGCGCAATTCGCGCAGTATCTTCGGTACGAGTTGCAGCTGATAATCCTGTATCCAGACCGTCGCTCCGGGAGCGGCGCATCGTGCAGCTTCCTCGGCAAATCTGCGGTTGACTGCAGAGTACGAACCCCACCAGTTTCGATCGTAGGTAGGCGGTACCAACACGTCGTGATACAGAGGCCAAAGGGTGTCATTCGAGAAACCTTCGTAGTATTCCGCAACCTCCTGCGACGACAACGAGACTGGGTACAGCGCCAAGCCGTCTTCCGTGAAGTGCTCGACGTGTTCGTCCGGCACTCCGGGCCAGCCCACCCACGCACCACTTTTTGCTCGCAAAATCGGTTCCAAAGCCGTCACCAAACCGCCAGGACTTCGTCTCCATGATGTGGTGCCGTCGGGACGGCGTTCCAAATCGACAGGTAGGCGGTTGGCGACCACGACGAAGTCCGCGTGGCCCTCGCCATTTTGGCGAATGTTGTTCATGAGGAAGTTCTTTCCGTTGCGGAAGCGGATACGAAAGCTCCAGCTTCCGATAGGGAGCTGAAGACATCGATCCTGGTATCGAATTCCATCAGTTCGAGTAACCGTATGGTCCTGTGATCGGTTGCGAGCGCCCAGGTGATGCCGAGTCTGTTCACGCGCGCTGCCAGAGCGCTCAGGATGGACAGTTCAGCAGTGCTGCGAAAGTGGCAGTTGGTGCAGTCGATGACAAAGGGGCGTCCTTCATCGCTGATGTCTTGCAGGTGAGCGCCTAACGAAGCCAGGGACGTTGCGTCGATTTCGCCGCGAACGCAGAGGGCGGTGACCCCGTTGATCTCGGACAAACTGGCAAACAACACGTCAGAGGGGTATGCCGGGTCATGTGAATTTCCAAGCGCACCGGCAAGGCTTGTCAGCTCTGGGCGACGCGTAGCATCAGCTCGATCGTCCGAGGCTCGGCTTGCGGTGTCGCGCCCGCCATCGTGTCCGGATGAATTGTCTGTGGTTGTCATGCTGCCCCCGAGGTGAGAGTGTGTCACCGCATTCGTGTGCATTTCACCCCTGCGGTGGCATCGACGCTTCAGTTCTGTTCACTCTTCTCTTGCCATTCTTCGACGGGAACGCCGAGATGGTCGGCTAGACGGTTCATCGTTGCGGCAATCTGCTCCTCCGTGACCCTTGGGAATTGCGCCGCTTGGCGAAACTCCGCGTCCTTGACGCCGGACCAGTCGTATACCTGGGTGAGGCCGGTACTGCCTTCCGATACGACGTCGAGCCGCCACGACCAACGCGTGCCGCGAGGCTTCATGCCTTGGCGGTTCGGAATCCAGCCGATCTCTTCGTTGACTCGGTATACGAATACGGTGTTCTCCATGACGTACTCACCGAGTGCCGGCTGATACATCTGCATCGTGAACGTGTCGCCGACACCGTTCAGCGGCTTCGGATCGATTGCTCCTCTGAGCATGTCGGAGCCATCGATCGTTGCCTGTACCTCGGGGTTCGCCAGCGCGGCGAATATAGACGAGGTGGGTGCGCCGATGACGCGCCGGACGATGAGTTCGTCGGGCATGTGGGACTCGCTTTCATTGATAGACAAAGGTTTTCGTGCTCTATCGCCAGCCAAGGCGTACGGCTCCTTCGTGAAGTGGGTGCCGATTTTTTCGCGGTTGTGTCCTCCAGCTTCCCGCCACCCGCACGCGTCGTCTTTCTGTCTGTCTGTCAACTACCAAAATCTATACCAGCAAGCATAGATAATTGGCAATACTGCGATCGTAAATAACCATCTGAACTGGCCTCGAAACGCCGAACTGAGCGGAAAATGTCCACTGGAACGCCCAGTGATGGCTCGACTGCCCAACTTCTTCGCACAAAATCTGTATTGTGGCGGTTAGATTTACTGTGCGCGACGAACCGAGCGGTCGACGAGGAGAGCCTGGCGAGTACGTAGTCGGATCGAATTCTTTCGTTGATCGCTGTGGTGAATTACGAATCTATATCGGGAGGCTTGAAACATGTTGGTACGCAGAATCGCTCGTCCGTTGCTCTCTACGTTTTTCATCGCAGGAGGAATCGATGCGCTGCGTGATCCTGCCCAGCGAGCAGTTCAAGCGGCGCCATTGATCGACAAATGTGTCGGGACGTTGCCCGAAGCGGTCAAGCAGAAGATCCCTGCTGATCCGGAAACGCTCGTCAAGATCAACTCTGCAATCCAGATCGGGGGTGGTGTGTTGCTGGCCAGCGGCAAAGCGCCCCGCCTTGCGTCGATAGCCCTCGCTGGCAGCCTGGTGCCCACCACGCTCGTCGGTCACGATTTTTGGAACGAGACCGATCCCTCGGTGCGCGCGATGCAGCGTACGCAGTTTCTCAAGAATGTCAGCTTGCTCGGTGGGTTGATAATCGCATCCGTCGACACCGAAGGAAAACCATCTCTGGGGTGGCGCGGACGTCGCGCCGCAAAAAAGGCGCGGGCATCGGTTGTCGCTGCACTTCCGCTGGTCGCGGCACAGGGCCATAACGCTGGTTCTCGTGTCGAACATGCAATGGCTGTGGCATCGGAGCGTGGCTCCGAACTCGGCGACACTGCCAAAGCGCACGGTACGGATTGGATCGAACTGGCCAAGGAACGGGGTTCGGGGATTGCGGAGATCGCAAGCAAACGAGCAGCGGAACTTGGCGAAGCTACAAAGGAGCGTGGGCCGGATCTCTTGGAGGTCGCGCAGAAGCGTGGCTCCGAACTGGCAGAGATGGCGCGCGAGCGAGGCTCCGAACTCGCCGATTCGGCTTTGGAGCGTGGCACCGAACTCGCCGAGACCGCGCGCGAGCGTCGGGCTGAACTGGCAGACTTGACGCGCAAACACAGTGCCGAGATCGCAGAACTTGCACGCGCGAAGAGCAACGACTGGGCCGAGGTTGTATCCGAACAAACCGAGGTGCAGGGAAAGCGCGCACGTAAACGTGCGGAGGCAGCACTCGAAAAGGTTCGCGCCAAGAAGGACGAATTGGCACACTGAATATGTTGAAGAATAGGTCAGGCCACCTTCGGCCGGCCTGACCTATTCAGGGTGCATGTGGCGGTCAGTGTGCGAATGCCTTCCTCGCAGGTCGGTCGGCGGCGCTGTTCCTGAGTTGTTGGACGACTTCGTTGATCGCGGTTACCAGTTTGTATGCGAGGTCTTGACTGAAGCCTTCGCGTAACACGATGCGCAGGACGGCGACATCTTCGGCATCTGCGGGCATCGTGTACGCGGGAACTTGGAAGCCGCGTGCTCGCAGTTCGTGAGAGATGTCGAAGACGGTGAAGCCCGGGTCGTCGACGACTTCGAAGGACAAGACCGGGATGGCGGTGCCGTCGGTGATGATGTGCATGTTGTCTATTTTCGAGATCGCCGCGGACAGCATCAGTGCGGTATCGCGTAGAGATTCCATGATCTGGGTGTAACCAGCTACTCCGAGGCGGATGAAGTTGTAATACTGCCCGACGACCTGATTACCTGATCGGGAGAAGTTCAGGGTGAAGGTCGGCATGTCTCCGCCGAGGTAGTTGACGCGGAACACCAGATCTTCGGGTAGATATTCCTTCGAGCGCCAGACCACGAACCCGATGCCCGGATAGGTCATGCCGTACTTGTGGCCGCTGACGTTGATCGATACAACACGTGGAATCTTGAAGTCCCACTTCAGTTCCGGGTGCAGGAACGGGACCACGAAGCCGCCACTTGCCGCGTCGACATGCAGCGGTACGTCTGGGCCGCCGTTGGCCGCGATGTCGTCGAGTGCTGCGGCGATCTCGGCAACGGGTTCGAGTTCGCCGGTAAACGTGGTGCCGAGAATCGCGACCACGCCGATGGTGTTCTCGTCGACAGCGTCGCGGACCTGTTCGGGGGTGATCACGTAGCGGCCCTTGGCCATTGGCAGGTATTTCGGTTCGACGTCGAAGTAGCGGCAGAATTTTTCCCACACGACCTGGACGTTGCTACCGAGGATGAGATTCGGTTTCGTAGCGTCTTTGCCTTCCTGCTCGCGGCGTTGGCGCCACCGCCACTTGAGGGCGAGTCCACCGAGCATGACGGCCTCGGAGGAGCCGACCGTGGAGACCCCGGTCGCGGAGGCAGGGTCGGATGTCAGTCCTTCTGCGTGGAAGAGGTCGGCAACCATGTTGACGCAACGAGTTTCGATTTCCGCCGTTGCTGGATACTCGTCCTTGTCGATCATGTTCTTGTCGAACGTTTCGGCCATCAGACGATCAGCCTGAGGGTCCATCCACGTGGTGACAAAAGTGGCGAGATTCAGTCGTGAACTACCGTCGAGCATCAACTCGTCGTGGATGAACCGGTATGCCGCTTCGGGATCGGATTCGGCTTTGGGTAGGCGTAGCGCGGGAATCGGATCCGTGCCGAGCCTGCCGGTGTACGCAGGTGCGAGGGTTTCGGTGGGAGCTGCAAAAATATCTGACATCTTTCTCCTCCAATAGTCGAACGAGCGATTGCGGATCAGTCGGACAGTCCAGAATCGAGTCGGAAGTTGTAGCGCCGCAGCGCTCTACACTTCGATCGACGGGTACAGACGTTCCATCGTGTAGCGGCGATTGCGGCGTACCGAGAGTGCGCTGATGCTCATCGATACGAGCAGAATGCCGGAAAGGACGGCGATTGCTGTCCAGAGTCGCGAATCGACGTGTTCGGCGGTGATGAGTTGCCGGAGTCCGTTGACGGTATACGTCATCGGGTCGAACGGATGGATGTATTGAAATGGCGTAGCTGTCGTCGGTACCGGATAGATTCCGCCGGCGGAGACCAACTGCAGCATCAGGAAGGCCAAGGTCACCACTCGGCCGACTGCAACTCCGAAGAGAGCATTGAACATCTGAATCATCGCCAGATAGGTCGCCGAGACCAGCATCAGGAACAGGATCGTTCCTGGAACGTGTTTGACGTCCAGGCCCACTCCGATGTGTACCACTGCGTACATCGTGATCACTTGGAGGATACCGATGAGCAGCGCCGGCCAGTACGAGGCCAGAACTGTTCGATACAGGCCAAGATTGCTGATAGTTGCGCGGGATTGTAACGGGGTCAACAACATCCAGGTGATAATGCAGCCGACGAACAGGGCCAACGACAGGAAGAAGGGTGCGAATCCCGTACCGAACGTTGGCGCCTCGTTCGTGTAGTCCTGCTTGAGTGCGACTGGAGTGGACAGGGTGTCCGCGGTAGCTGTGCGTTGATCGTCAGTCCAACTCGGTACCTGCCCGGCGCCCTTTGCGAGTGCGTCGGCCAGTTCATCCGAGCCCGATTGCAGTTCCACCATTCCCGAAGCGAGCTGATCGGCTCCGCTCGCGAGCGCGATACTGCCATCGGTCAACTGGATCAGTCCGGAGTTCAGAGTCGTGGCTCCGGAACTGAGCTGGTCGGCGCCGTCGCGTAGTTGCCGCACGTCTGAAGCCAGTCCACCGTTTTGCAGGAGTGCGAGTCCGGATTGCAGGGGACTGGTTGGATCCGTCAACTGGTATTCGAGTGCGCGTGCGTCTTCGCTGAGCCGACTGATTTCCGCTTGTAGTGCGGCAGTGTCACTTTGGGGTTGTGCTGCGGTGAATGGGGTGAGTGCTGCAACGGCCTGTTGGGCGAGAGGGTCGCTGCTGGGCCCGAGAAGGTCGACAACTCGCTGCAGCACGGGGGAGATGGTCACTTGCGGCGGCTGGGGGAGGCGATCGCCGAGAGCAGTGAGGGACTGCCTCAGCTGTGCCGCTTGGGCTCCGAGGTCGGGCACGTTGCTGGAGTCGAGGGCGTTGAGCAATGGATCCGCGACACCGTCGATCGCCGTGGCGAGTTGCCCGGCGCCTGCTGCGAGCTGCGCAGACCCATCGCGTGCGGTGACCATGTTCGTGGAGAGCTCATCGGCACCGGAGCTGAGTTGATCCGCTCCGGCCTTGGCTGTGTCGATACCGTTCGCGAGGGTCTTTGCTCCGTCGGCAGCCTGGCCCAGGCCCGAACCGGCGGTCTGCAGACCTGTCAGGACCTGGCCGACGCCTTGGGCGCCGATGGTCGAGTTGACCTGGTTGATGACCTGTTCGGAGGCGTCTTGACCGATGATGGTGGCCAGATAATTATTGGCGTCGTTGAAGGTGAAGGTGAGATCGGCCTTCTCGGGGTTGTCACCGTTGGGTGATTCGACAGCGTCGCTGAAGTTCTCGGGCAAGGTGATCGTGAAATAGTACTTGCCACTGGAGAGCCCGGCTTGGGCTTCTTGATCCGAGACCTCCGCCAAATCAAGTTGTCCGGAGGCGATGAGCGATTTGACGACTTGATCGCCGGCGTCGACTTGTTGTCCTGTCGATGTTCGTCCCGAGTCGTTGTTGACAATCGCCGCGGGGATTTTGTTCACCTCGCCGAAGGGGTTCCAGAAGGCCCACAAGTACATCGCGCCGTACAGCAGCGGCAACAAGATGATGGTGACGATCGCGATTCGTGGCAGGGTGCCGCGGGAATAGCGTTTGACATCGCTGCCCAGAGATATACCTGCGAGCATCAGTCACCTTCCTTCGGTCATAACGCCGATATCGCCGGCTCCGAGCAATCCGTGCATGTTCACCACGGCGTGGACGCCGGTATCAGGCGGGAGTGCGTTGACATCTGCAGTGATCACCGACTGGTGCTCGCCGAGTGCAACAAGCCGTTGCAGCAAGGCGGCTCTCTCGAGGTCGTCGGCGATTTTGTCGATGCGCCCGACAACGAGCAATGGCGGGCGTTTGGTGTTCGCGACGGCGATCCGCAACAACAATTGTTGGATTTCGGGAAGGTCGTCGACGAAGGCATTGAGCGGGGGTAATTCGATGTCACCGAACGTGTCTGCGCACATGTTCGCGACTTCCACCTCGCTCGCGCGGGGAACGATTTTGTACCACGGAGAATTCCATCGCAGTTGTTCGGTCACCATGTCACGTACGGTCACCGACGGTCGGACGTCGTCGAGTTCGTTCAGACATGCGATCGCCGAGATGGCCAAGATTCTTGTCGGATTGTCGTAGCCGAGTACGGCTAATGTCCCCGCGGACAATCGCATTCGTCCGCACAGTGTCATCAGCAAGGCGGTTCGCGCGGCGCCGGCCTGCGCAGCCAGCACCGTCACACCGCCTGCGTCGATATCCATATCGAGTGGACCGAACACGTGGCCCCACGGTCCGTGTAATTCGATGCCCCGAGCGGAGACCAATGTCCCCGCCGCTGCTTCGGCGGGTAATTGCCAACTCTCTGAACTGGTTTCAACCAATTTGAGGCCTCCCGACCTTGGTGCGGCACGGCGGCGCGGAGCTACGCGAGAGGTCCCCGGTGGGTTCGTCTCGTGGAGGATCACGCATCGACGAGAGATGTCACAAAGTGTCTTTCACTACCTGGCCGTTCTTGACGATGACCCTTAGGCTCTTGCCTGGCTCTGCGAGCAGGTTGAGGTCCTCGAGTGGATTTCCGTCGACGAGTAGGACATCTGCCCAGGCGCCCTCGGTGATTACTCCGAGTGGTGCCTGCCTGTAGGGATCCCGCTCGCCGGCGAGCCGGAAGAGTTCGGCATTTCCGGAGGTGAGCATCCGAAGGGCGTCGACATTGCTGTAATGGTCGCCGAGTCGGGCGGCCATCTCGCTCTGCCGGGGCGCGATCTGCGGTTCGAGCAAAAGATCTGTGCCCCAGGCTGTTTTGACGCCGTGTTTGCGGGCCCAGCTGTATACGTCATCGGTACCGGTGCAGATCTCGCGGTCCTTTTCTGCACGGCTAGGGTCGGGGTAGTGATGATCGCCCAAGGCGAAGGGCTGCATCGAAAGCCAAATGTCCTTCTCGGCCATCAGCGCGATCGTCGCCTCGTCGGCGAGATGGCCGTGTTCGATGGACTTCACGCCGGCATCGATCGCGCGGCGAATGCCGGTGACGTTGTAGACATGGGTAGCGACGTAGGTTCCGTAGTCGGTGGCGGCATTCACCGCTGCACGAAGTTCGGGATCGGTGAACTGGACTGTGTAGAGAGGGTCGTACATCGACGCTGCGCCGCCGCCGACCATCATCTTGATTTGTGAGGCACCCTTTTTGAGTTGTTCGCGAACTGCGGCCAATACTCGCTCCGGACCGTCTGCGACGCGCATGAAGCCGATTTCTTCGGCCCGACTTTGCTTTCCGCCCAAAGCGGTGGGGCATTCGTAGACGAATCCGAAGTCGCCGTGCCCGCTGGTCTGCGAAATAGCGGCCTGGGAGGGATAGATTCGAGGTCCCTCGAACAGTCCCCGGTCGATGACCGATTTGATGCTACTGGTGTCGCCGGCCATGTCCCGGACCGTGGTGAACCCGCGGTGGAGCATGTTCTTTGCCTCGGCGAGGCCATTGAGCGCGATATGCGCTTCGCTGCCCATCACCATATCCATGTATGAATTGGCGTTGCCGACCAGATGCACGTGAGCGTCGCTCATACCCGGCATCAAGACTCGATTTCCACCGTCGATGACGGTGGTCTCTCGGCTCGGGTCGTCTCCGATCGGGGATTGCGAGACTCCCGCAATCGTCTCTCCGTCAATCAGCACGTCACCCGAAACTACTGTCGCAGCGACGCCGTCGAAGATACGAACATTGCGGAACAGTAAACGATGTCCAGCTTTTGAAGGGGCTGTCATAACTCGCACGCTAACAGTGAAATTCGGACATTGAGGGCAAATAACGAAAAATCACCCTATTGATTCGGTAACGATCAGACCTGGCGAACCGATCCGGAGATGCCGTCGTAGACGGGGGGTATGCGCAAAATCTCGGATCCTCGAAATATTATGTCGGAGTTGAACTACACTGCGGCGCATGCTGATTCACCCGACATTACGGATGCAGTCCTGGGGCTTCGTGATCGGATCGACTCTCTTCGCGCTCGGTTCGGCACCCTTCCTTTCGTCGCTCTTCGGCGCCGCCCTCGCGAACGTTTTCTTTTTCGCCGGGTCCTGGTTTTTCACCGGCGCCGCGTTTATCCAGTTGATACTCAGTGGATCGGCCACTACTTCCGACTCCGGTAAGCCTGCAATCCGTGCCGTGTGGTTATCGGCAGCAGTGCAGCTTCTCGGCACGATACTGTTCAACATCAGTACCGGTTCAGCTCTGCACGACCTCAACGTGCAAGGAGAAATGCACCTCGTCTGGAATCCCAACGCGGAGGGCTCCATCGCATTCCTCGTTTCGAGCGGTCTTGCTGTGCTTATCCTATGGCGCGCGAAGACGTACTGGGCGCCGCGATCGACGGAATGGCAAAGCGTCTGGCTCAACACATTCGGATCCATTGCTTTCGGCGTATCTGCCGTCGGATCGTTCATACTCCGTGACGGAAATACACTTGATCCCAATATGGCCAATATCGGCACCTTCGTCGGTGCGTTGTTCTTCCTGTTCGCCTCCGCGGTATTCCTGGGAAAAAGCACCCGGCCAGTGTCGGCAATGGCAGAAGCGGTCTGAGTGCACCAGTTTCATCACCGTGAGGAAACAGCGGTGCGTACGTGAGGAATCGTGAGACACGATCGAGCAATGTTTATCGCGCGATATGATCGCGCGAATACCGGCGGTTATGTGCGCTGCCCATATCTTGCAAGCGCATATAACCACCGATGATTCGGGTACCGATCAGGACGGTAGGGCGAGGAATTTCAAAGGTGCGGTCTCATCGAAGCGGCCGGTGACATTTCCGGCCAGCCCACCCTCGAGAGCGGTGTCCCCGATCAGGTCGAGCTTGCCGGCGGGAGCGCCCTCCTCGAAGTTCAATTCACTCAATTCGACCCAGACGACATTGGGTCGAGTTGTCGACTCGAAGACGTACCGCTTGTTGGTGAGGTCGGAGACGGTCTGCCAAATCGTCTGCGACGCGTTCGGCTTGTCGGGATCAGGGATGCGGAACGGTTGCGCGGTGTTACGGATGACGCTGAACATGCCGGCGATTGCCTCGAGTTGGCTCTTGGGTTCGGGAAGGCGTCCGACGTAATACGCTGCGCGCGCGAACCTGTCGGAGGCCACTGTGGTTCCGGGAAGTGGCCTGTCTCCACCGAACCCTTGGACCTGCTTCAATAGTTCGATCTGCTTGTCGTAGGTGGGGGAGTTGGTCATCACGCGGTAGTCACGGCTGTGCCACACGTTGGGCTTTCCGTCGATGTACTCGATGACTACGGAGTCGCCGTTCCCATCGACCAACGCGAGGTGCACCGCGGGTACTTCACCGGTGCTCGGGTCTCCCAGCGGGACGACTTGGACACTGGTGTCCTCGATCCAGGCCACTGCTTCGTCGACGGTTGCGAAGTTGTCGAGGAAGTACTGCATCCAGACCGCCATGCTCAAGGCGGGTTTGCTTTTGTCGTGCTCGCCGTACGTTGATTCGGAGAGCCAGAGGATATGCCCGGCGAGGCCAACTTCGTTCATCCCGTCGACGGTCATCATGTCGTACGCGCCTGCCACGACGCTGCCGTATCGGGCTACCCAGGACAGTTGGCCGCCGACGCCGTCGTCTCGTTTGATCCCCCGAGGCATAACCCACAGGTTCGTGGCGGTATCCCGGTGGTAGTCCATGTTTCGACCGACGAGAACCGCTCCGCCGGGTTCATTCCAGATGACGCGAGTGCACATACTTTCACCTTCCCTGGATCAGATGTGGGACGAATCAACTGCTCAGGCAATGGTTATTGGAATGCCCTCCGATTTTGGCGCACGAGGTCCGCAACTCGGCAGGCGAGCGTACGATTCATCTGCGTTATCGGTGGATAGTCCGTAGTCGCTGTGAACAATCGAGTCCAATGACCAGCAGCGCGAATTACCCCGCCGGTCTTCATGAGGTATCTGCTTTTCACCTCCGTGTACAGGCGCCTCGCTGCCATTTTCGACGTATGTCGCGGATCAACGCGTTCCAAGAATTGCCGTCTGGCAAAGGGTCTGAAAGAAGATGTGTGCAGGCAACTCTCCTTTGTTTTGTATCACGAGTCACGTGTTTGCATGGGCATACGGCACGTTGGCTGGGGGTGAAATCGTGGGTGAATTTCGCGATTTAGTGCGTGATGTCACGCATGATGTGTCAGGCGAACGGCGCGTGCCGCATGTAGCAAGTGGTCGATCGGCCGGCCGGACAAAGGCAGTGACAAGGAGGGTGGTTAGTCTAAGAATTCGCCCTAATCGACCATCGCGCTGCGTCTCACGTGTTAGATTTCGATTGTTCCAATCTTTGTCGTAGCGCCCGCCGAGTCCGGCTCGGATTTCTCGGGCAAGTTTTTTTGTGACTGTGCCGACCAGCCGTCCTCGTAGACACGGATGTCTGAATCAATTCCTCAATGGTCGGCGAACCGTACCCGCGGGCAGTCTCACGCACGCGAAGTTTCCCGCTCGGAAAGCACGCATCCTCGTAGACCGATTACTGACCGACTGCGGCGACGAAAGGTACCTCCCATGAGTTCAGGCGCCCAGATCGACTCCGCCACATCGTTACTCACCCCGCGTAACATCCTCGCTGCGGTGTTGGTGGTTCTGACCCTGATCTTCATCTTCCAGAACCGGAGCGAAACCACGATCGAACTGTTCTGGGTATCCGTGCAGTCACCGCTCTGGCTCACCCTCGTCGTGATCCTCCTACTCGGCTGGATCGCCGGCCTTCTCACCCGTCGTAAAAAGCCGACCAACTGAATTCGCAAACGAGTAGCTGTAGGTGTCCGGGATCGGCTGTCGCGGAAAGGCCTTCATCACTCAGGCGTGTAGCAGAAGAGTATCGGCAAACATTGGTTCTCTCGAAATCTACAGAAGGTGAAACGATGTGTACCAGAGTAATTTGGCCTGATGCCGCAGGGGCAGTTCTCGTCGGCCGCAACATGGATTATCACCGCGACACCGGGACAAATCTGTGGTTGCTTCCCCCGGGGATTGAACGCAACGACGGCGTCGGCGGTTCCCTTAGTTGGACAGCCGAATACGGCAGCGTCGTGGCTGGCGCATTCGACATGATGTCGGTAGACGGTATGAACGAGGCTGGACTGGCGGGCCATATCTTGTGGCTCGCGGAATCGGATTACGGTAGTCGTGACACATCGAAGCCAAGTCTGAGCATGGCGATCTGGCTGCAGTACTTCCTGGATAACTTTGCCACTGTTGCGGATGCCGCCGCCTGGATCGTCGATTCCGACGTCCAGGTTGTACCGCTGGGCGATCCGGCGACTGGCGAGGTGCCCGCCGTTCACCTTGCGTTGGACGACGCGACCGGCGATTCGGCGATCATCGAGTACCTCGACGGCAAGGCGACCGTCTGGCACGACCGTGACTACCGTGTGATGACCAATTCCCCGTCCTTCGACAAGCAAATCGAACTTCTCAAAGAGGTCGACGGGTTCGGTGGCACCAAGCCGCTACCGGGGACCACGCTTGCGTCCGACCGGTTCGCTCGCGCAGCATATTACGTGGGCCGGCTGCCTGAGCCGAAGAGCGAGGTCGAGGCGGTGGCGGGAATGTTCAGCGTCATCCGCAATGCTGCGCAACCCTTCAGGATCCCTGATCCCGACAAACCCTATGCCTCGCAGACGATTTGGCAGACCGTCTCCGATTTGACCAACAAGCGGTACGTCTTCGACTCGACTACGCGACCCAATGTCTTGTGGGTGGACTTCGACAAGCTGGACTTCAGTGTGGGCGCGCAGGCAGGCAAGCTCGACCTGATGGGCGACACGTCCCTCGAAGGCGGACTCGCCGGTAACGTCTCTCGCCGCTTCGAGGAAACGCCGCCTATGCAATTTCTGACTCTGCCGGCCTGATCGACAGCAGCCGGCTCTCCCTGCGTGGGTGGTCAGCTCACCGTCGGTTATGCCATCGCCGCGACATCATCGATCCCCGAGGGGTGTACATATGGATACTGCGGATCAGCTGCCTTCCGTTCCTGTGGCAACCGAGCGTGCGGTCGACGCTCAACTCAGGGCGAGTTGGTTGCCGCTCGTGCTCGTGTGCTGCACCGGTTTGGTCTCGGTATTCAACGCTACGGTGTTGCCAATGGCGATCAGTGGGATCGTCGACGGGCTGGACACCACGATCTCAAACGTGCAGTTGGCCATCGTCGCGTACGGCGTGTTCGTCGCAGCCTTCACGATCACCGGCGGCAAGATCAGCGGGGTGCTGGGTGCTAGAAACACTCAGCTGCTCGGCTTGAGTGTCTACGCCGCGGGAATGCTGTCTTGCGTTCTGGCACAGAATGTCTCGGTTCTTATCGCAGGTGAGGCGATCGCCGGACTCGGTGGTGCTCTTCTTGTGCCCAACGCGCTGGCGATTCTCGGTCAGACATATTCCGGCACGCAGCGCACCGTTGCGGTGTCGGTGCTGGCGGGTACAACCGGAATCGGTGCGGCGCTCGCTTTGTTGGTCGGCGGATTTCTCGTGCAAGCCTGGGGTTGGAGAGCGCCCTTTGTGCTGCTGCTTGTCGTAATCGCGGGAACGAGCGTCGTCGCGTCCCGTCTACGGCTTCCCCGGACTACGTTCCGAGGGACCATCGACAAGACGAGTATCGCGCTTTCGGCCGTGGGCGTGCTGATGTTGGTCGCCGCCATCAATCAGATCGGATCGTGGGGGCTTGTCCTCGCCGCCGAGGGTGCTCCCTTGAGTGTGCTCGGCCTTTCGCCCGTGCTCGCGTTGTTATTGATCGGCGGCCTGGTGCTCCACACGTTTGTCGCGCGCCAACACGAGTTGCTCGACGCTGACAGGACACCCCTGCTTGCCCCTCAGGTGTTCGGGTCGGGGCTCAACCGTGCGTGCCTGAGTGGGCTGGTCGCGGTGAACCTGTTGATGGCCGGCGTGAGCTACCTGCTGCCGCTCTATACGCAGATGGTGCTGGGCAAGAGCCCGCTGGGGACGGCACTGATGCTGATACCGATCTCCCTTGCCGCACTCGCCTCCGCTGCTGCCACACCAGTTCTGATGCGACTGATAGCGTGCCGTTGGCTGTTGACAGCAGCCCACGTGCTGGCTGCCGCGTCGGTGATACTGCTGGCAATGACCATCTCCAACCAATGGTCAGGTGCGTGGACTTTGATCAGTGAGGTCGCCTTGGGCCTCGGTATCGGAGTGGGACTGAGTGCGGGCAGTGCATTGCTCATGGAGACCAGCCCACCGTCTCTCTCCGGAGAGATCGGCAGCGCTCGGGGAATGGCGAACTTTCTCGGCCTGTGCACGGGTACCGCCGTCGCGGGGGCCGTGCTGATGTCCGTGCTTGCGCAGTCCGCCTCGGTCCGTGTCGCCGACGGATCGGATCTACTGTCGGACAGCAGAATTGAAGTGACCACCAGTTCGGTAAGTTTCGTCGAAAACGACGACCTCCGAAGCCGCCTGGCGGGAATGGAGTTGACCTCGGCGCAGCTCGACCGGGCGGTGGAGATCAACGTCGAATCCAGGTTGGTTGCGCTGCGTGCGAGCCTCTGCGTGCTCGGGTTGGCGGCGCTACTCCCGATCGTGACGTTCAGGCACCTGCCATCCCGGCGGGAAGGGTGACGATCGCGACTCTGCGGTCGAGAGATTTCGAGAGCAAGCGTTGACGAAGCGATGCCCGCGACGAACCAGAAGAACAGCTCGGCAACGCAATTGGTCGAAGACCAGTGAATACAATCGTCAGGCTGCGCCGAGTCGAGTTATTCACTGAGACAGCGCACTTCATCGAGGATCGCTTCGACAACCATGAGACCGTCAACCGCAGATCCGACGATTGTCAGGGATGGGTACAACGGCCTCATGGTGGCGTGGGTGCGACTCTCGGTCTAACTTCGACTTGTTGCGGGAGGTGCTCAGTCGCTGCTGTGAGCTGTCTTGGGCGGATTTACGGTCCTGACCTGGGGAGATGGCTCGATTGGGGAAGGTAGTTTCGGTTTTCGGGGTACGAACAGGCAAGCAATGAGGGCGGCCGCCAGGACACCGGCGCTCGACAGGAACGCTACGGGGGCGCCGGCCGTATCCAGGAGAGCACCTGTTGTGTACGGTCCCAGAATCGCTCCAACGTCGAACGCGATCCAAAAGGCGGCCACCGCTAGACCGCTGGCGCCACCACGCACCTCGCCGAGGAGCGATGGTGCCGTGGTGGAAGTCAGCCCGTGAGCCAGTCCGAGTCCGACGAAGGCAGCAACGATCAGCTGTAATGCCTTGAGCTCACCAAATAGAGCGGTCACGACCAGCGCTAGAGCGAGAGCAGTGACGGTGACCGTTCGAAGACTCAGCCGTCCGGTTACAGCGCCCAAGCTGCTTGCGGCAATCTGGGCGACGGCCGCGACTGTCAACAACATGCCAATCACTCCAACACCGAACCCGAGGTCATCAAGCCGGACCGGCATGACCACCGTGCGCACGCCGTACAACACCCACCCCGTCGCAAACTGGAGCAGCATTACCGCTACGAACGTGCGGCTGCGAAACAGTTCTCGGAGGAGGCTCGAGGTCGATACGGGCACAACATCTTCGGGACTAATGCCGTCACTAGTGCGGAGTCCTCGCGCGCTGCGCAGCGCGACCAAAGCAACAAGCGAACCCACGCCGAGAAGCACGCCGTAGATGATCAGCGGCAGGCGTGGGTCGATCGTTGCCACCAAACCGCCGATCGCGGGTCCTGAGATCATTCCCAACGATGTGGCTGTGAAGTAGATGCTCATCGAACGGGCGCGTTGCACCGAAGTCGTGACGACGAGCAACAATCCGGTACCTGCGACGGTGAAGCCGGCGCTGCCTATACCGCTCAACGACCGAAATGCAACAAAGAGTTCAAAGTTCGGCGATAAGCCGGCGACGACACTGCATACACCTTGGATGGCGAGTCCGAATACGAGCACGTTCCGCAGACGGAATTTTTTCAACAAGCCCGTCAGGGAGACGTTTGCGATCAGGCGGCCCGCCGCGAGTCCACTGACGGCAAGACTTACGCTCGCTGCTCCGACGGAGTAAAGGTCAGCCAGTGCCGGCAGTGCCGGCCCTAGCATTCCGTAGCCGAGACCGGACGCGACAGCGATAAACGAGAGGACCCACACGGTTGACGGCACACGAGCGTTCTCGGTGACTTCTGTCGCAGGATCACTTACGGTGCGCGTCATCGGTAGAGCGCTTTCGGCTGGGCTACTGCTCGACTGCCGATGACCACGCGATTATTTTCTCCCGCAACGGAAATCGTCGACCTGACGCCGAAATGTATCTCCCTGCCGAACGGACGCGAACGTGACAATATCTTCATTGGTACTCCTGGCAACATGGCTGGTAAGGCAGGGAAATATGAGATGGCCGACGCGGGTGTGGTCAACCGTGGTGAGCGCAACAAACAGATAGCGTTGCCGGACTGAGTGACAGCGAGCTTCGCTATCTAGTGGAAAGTTTGGTCAGTATCCGCGGTTCTGGTCTCAGTTCCCAAGTCGGAGAGAGCGTGCTGACAGCTGCTGCTCCGATACTTCGCCCTGATCCCGTGCAGATCGCTTCGCTGCTCGCGGGAGATCCCATGATGTTGTTGTCCGCCTGATTGTTTCGGAAATGATGTGTGTCTTACGGTCACACGATGGTGGCGGTGCCCTGGTCGATGACGGGTGTACCTGCTGCATCTGTTGTCTGGAATCGCACGACCGTGCCGTCGATCCACATCGAGACAGTGAGGCTCTCGCCGGGGAGAATGGGTTTCGTGAAACGACCCTGCATCGCGCGGAATCGCTTCGGCTCCGAGTTGGCAGCAGCATGTAACAGCGCACGGCCGGTGAACCCGTACGCGCACATACCGTGCAGGATTGGTCGTGGAAATCCGCCTCGGGACGCGAACGAAGGGTCCGTGTGCAGAGGATTTCGGTCACCAGTCAGTCGGTATAAAAGTGCCTGGTCCGTGCGAGTGCGGTAGGTGACCTGATGATCGGGTTTGCCAGCGGGTTTCTCCCATTCCGAGGCCGGTCCCCGGCTGCCACCCCACCCTCCGGATCCACGGAAGAACATAGCGGATCGAACGACACTCAGCAGACGTCCCGTATCGTCGCGGGCTTCGGATTCGACCTCGACGAGTGTTCCGGAACCCTTGTCGTAGACGCCCGCGATGGCACTGGACGTGGTTACCTCACCCTCGACGGGGAGTGCGTCGTCGATGATGAATCCCTGCTCGGCGTGGAGCATTTTCGACAGGTCCACACCGTCTGGCAACGGAATGAGGCCACCGGAGAGGGCGACATTCGCGAATGTCGGCAACACCTTCTGCGGCTTTGCCTCGCTGTTTTCGGTGGTGAACTCTAGTTCTTCCAACGGGTGGCCCTGCCCGGCACCCACTGCAAGTGCATACAGCAACGCATCCTTGGACGACCAACTGCGTGTGATCGTCTCACTTCGCCGACCCACCCACGACTCGTCGAACATCTAGTACCTCGTCTTATCTCGAGAGGTCAGCGGTATCGGTCCGCGACCTGGCGTGCTGCCTGGGGTGTCGTGCGGCGCCGACAGTAGGGCGCAGCACTCCACAGGTTCAGGGAAGACCCGTTTGCCTAATCGGATCCTGTTCTCTTTATACCTGAGCATATCGAGTGAATATTTTCAACAGGAGCTTCATTTCTTTGCCTGATCGAAAGATTGCGATTCGATCGCACTGGCCGGTGAAGTAGTGAGGGGGACTTGACAATACGTGGAGTGAGGTCCACGCTAGCTAAGCGTAACACGTTCCGATTGTTGGACGATGATCCAGGTTTAGCGGACAGGACTCACCCGATGTGAGCCACGTTCGAGGTCTTTCGTGTGCCGAGACGGTTGGTTTGTGTAGTCAGAAAGGAGCACCCCGTCCGGCCTAGTTCCACAAACAACACCCGACGCGAAGAGGGGCTACGCATTCGGTTCTGGGCCGTGGGTACCGAGTGCGTGTTCTGCCCGCGCAATCTGTCCTCTCTGCGAGGCCGATGACGCGCAGTGGAGCAGTGAAACAGGGAATGCGAAGGAGGACTGCGGATGGGGTCGAATATCGTGCTGTTGCAGACCTGTTCAGCCGCGCCATCTGCTGCGTCGTCATGTGTAGGCGTCCTAGGCTCGAACGCGTCCTCGTAGTGGCAGGGGAACTGGCGCCCGTCGGCGGAACTACGAAGGGATTCACATGCGAGAAGTGGCAAAGCTAGCTCGGCAGTGCCTATGTCGAGAACCGGCTCCGCGTCGCTGCCCGACGGTTGATCGAGCCGGTCGGTACTCACAACGAAATTGGAACGTCCACCAAGAAAATCGTCCAGCGTCGCTTTGGTGTGACTCGTGTCGAGGTTGACGAGGGATCGGCGTCATGCAAGAAAGAGCGCTCGGTGTCTGTCACTGTGGGCCAACCTGATGGTCAACGGCGAAAGCTTTGTTCCTGAAGGATAATTGGAGCCGAAGAGCATAGAGCCGGCGGTGGTCACCCGTACTTCGGTGCGCACACCTGATGCTGAGTTGTCTATGACATCGAGGGTTGCAACAACGACGCGTTCAGATCGTTCATTGGATGCCGCTACGCTCAATTGCCCCTGCACCCCGGTCAAACGAACCTGGGGATCGGCGATGACGATATCCAGAAGTCCGTCGTGTGCCCGGAGATGGATCCGGCCACGGTACTGGGCAATCCGAGTCCCGTCGGGCTCATGATGATCGGTGACGAGAGGCCAGGCCAGTTCGTTGCCCTGTTCGACGATGGCAGAATCATATGAAATCTCGCCAAGTGCTCGAACGTATTGCAGCAATGACTCTTTCACTGACCATCTCAGTGACGTGGAGGTACCGATCTATGGCATTTCCATAGTGATCTCGTTTCTCTACCTACGCGCATCAGGAAGTCGCGATCCGATTGAACGCAACCAAGGATCGGACCCGTCGCTGCCGACCATCGACGGCCAGGTCCGTCGATTATAGACGCTCGATGTATATGTACGTCAACAACTTTCGCCTAAACAGGCGAGTCGGTCGTTCAATGGCTCAGCCTGCCGGTGCACCGCGAGAACAGAAGTTGAGCGCTTGATTCCCGGTTGGTCGACAGGTGATACTCGTGATTACTTGTCGGCAGAATTACTGTGGCAGTTGAGGCCCGCGAGAACGAGGTCGACGACTGATTCGATGTATTTCTCGGCCCCGGATTCGAACTCTTTGAGTTTCGACATCGGGGTCATCAAATAATGGTGCTCGATTGTTCCTGTGACAGCATCGAGTACCAGGGCTGGCGACGTACCCTCTATGATTTCACCGCGTTCGATTGCGCGAAAGATAATTCCACGACCGTTGGCAATAGTTTCACTGCGCAAATCGGCTATTTCGCCCTCGAATAGTTCGGGATAAATCTTTGCATCAATCATGGCTCGCATTCGCACTAAGCCATAATCGCCTAGTAGCCAATCTGCCGTCGCTCGGCCAAGAGTAAGAAGGTCGCCACGAAACGTTCCGGTATCGAAGTCGACCTGGGGACCTTGGTGGGATCGCAACGCGGCTGACATTATCTGTTCTTTCGTTTGCCATCGCCGGTAGAGGGCCGCTTTTCCAACCTTGGCGTGTCGCGCAATGAGATCGAGATTCAGTCTTGCCCACCCCAGATCTCCGTACAATTCCAGCGTAGTGGACAGAAGACGTGCTTCTATGTCTGGATCGATCGGGCGCCCGCGGCCGGATGGTTGCTGGATGGCGCGTGACATTGGCCCATCATGCCACGCGCCATCCGTCAGTTCTGGTCAAGCCCGATGCAGTAGCGACGTACGGCCCGCGCACTTGCTCAAAACTGGTGTTCGAAAGATCTCGTACGCAGTCTCACGATGATTCTCGGACCGGATGATCGATCACTTACTCCGGCGACTCGGGTTGGTAGGCCTTTCCGCCCAGCTTGTTAAGGAATGGGACGAGCGCAAAAATTAGAACGCAAACACCGATGCAGACGGCCCAAATTGTTATGAATGCGCTCTCGCTAGGTATTTTCGACCCACTCATCAGCATGCCGGACATGATCGCGGCGAACGCAGCGCCGGCGATTGCCCCAGCCATCGTTCGAGACGTGTTGTACAGAGCGCCCGCGATCGCGGAGTCTTCCGGACGTGCACGAGAAATGACAAGGGCGGGAAGAAGCGCGACGAATATTCCAGTTCCGAGGCCACCAATGATGCCCATTGAGATGAAAGCGGGCAGATTGTGTCGGAATGCGATTAACCCGCAAAACCAAACTGCAATCAGCAGGGAAGATAACTGTAGTGCCGTTCGAGTTCCGACTCGTCGCGAGAAACTGTCGGCGAACGACGACGAAATCATGAGGGCAAGGGGGGCCGGACTGATAGCAAGCGCGATGCCCATCGAGTCGAGGCCGAATCCGTATCCGACGATGTCGGGCTTGGCCGAGTAATACAGTGCAGCAACAGCAGCGGAACCGTAGAACTGCACACCGAATATACTTGTCAATCCCAACAAGAATCCGACTCCTCCCTTCGTCAGCAGAGATAAATCGACCAACGGGGTGCTGATTTTCTTCTCAGTCGCAACAAAGGCGACAAGCAACACTGCGCCGCCGCCAATTGTCATCAGGGTTGTTGTAGACGTCCATCCCAGCTTGTTTCCATTGCTTATTCCGACGAGGAAGACCGCGAGGCCGACGCCAAGGAGGGCAGCACCGATCCAGTCAATGGACCCTGTTGTACGACTGGAAGTTTCGGGCACGAAATATGCAATGAGAACTAGGCTTGCTAGTGCAAGTACGGCAGGCAGAAGGAGGACGAGAGTCAGATTGGCGTTGGTTCCGAGTATCCCGGCCAATAGGGTGCCTATCGCTCCTCCGGCACCAAGACACCCAACTAATATTCCGATTGCGCGACCTGCACCAGCGCCGGCTCGTTCCCGGAGAATTGCCAACTCGAGAGGGAGAAGCGCGCCCAGCGTTCCTTGGATGATTCTGCCCAACAAGAAGATCCCGAACGAGGGTGCTAATGCTGTCATGACCGTTCCGACAGTCACGGTGCCAAGCACAATCAGCACCATTCGCCGATGGCCGTATTTGTCGCCTAGTTTGGCCAGCAGAGGTACACAGACGACAGTTGATAATAGATAGGAAGCCTGCACCCAGTTGAGTTGTGCTGGGTTGGCAGTGAACTTCTGCCCAATTTGTCCTAGAAGCGGTATGTACCACGTCTGAATGAGTCCGCTGGTGAGTTCGGATGCAGCGAGGAATCCGATGACTGCGAATGCTCCGCGGTGCACGGTGGAAGCCGAAAGCCCCGATTGCGTTTTCTGATCGGTCACTGGCACGCCTCGTTGGAAAATTCATCGTGAGTTGAGTTGTCAGGCATGGGTTCTCGTGTCCTTCTCGTCAAGGGTTACGGGTCGACCGAATAAGAGACGACTATCGTCCGCTGAACTGTATGGAGTGACGAATAACTGTGTCAAGGGTCACATTTCTTTGCTGGAGGATTGCCGCCGTCGGACGAAACCGGTTGCGGCCCAACGTTCACGTCCTACATTGTCAAGTTGCCTGCCGCTTCGAAGGCGGGGGCTGCGGACCGTTGATCTCGAATCCGAACCGGTGGAGTTCTGCGCAGCTGACTGCAATCGCATTTCCAATCGGGTCTTCGGCAGCCACCGCCAGTTTCTGCCGATGTAAGCGATACGATCGGGGCTGTGAAGAGGTCGGAGATCAGCGCTCTGCGCCGCCGTTGGTCAGTAGAGGACGTCGAAAATCTACGGGCGCAGCTGCTCGATCAGTCGCGAATCACCAAGCCGCCTCACACGCTCACCTCCCCGTGGCCCGCGACCGAGAATGGGCTGCTGGATTTGTGTGGTCTGACGGTGGGTCGCTATGGATTGGACATCAGATTCGTCACGCTGGAACGTATCGATCTGAGTTTCGTGCGCGGTGCGCTCACGGCGTTCGAAGCCGAATTATTCGACTGCCGCTTCGATTTCGCCGCATTGACCGGCCAACCACGCTTGAACCGCAGATTCGAACGATGCAGTTTCCGCGGCGCCACCCTCTCTCGTCTGGCGCTCGGGCCGAAGGTTGTCGATTGCGATTTCACTGGAGCGAAAGCCCACAAGCTACGTTCCGTGCCCAATACCGTGTTCGATCGGTGCACGTTCGACGACTCGGACCTCGCAGGTGCGCAGTTCTCCGACACCTCGTTCGTCGATTGCACCTTCGGTGCCGTGCGGTTCTCCGCGTCGACGAGCTTCGTGCGGTGCTCGT
Organism: Rhodococcus sp. ACPA4; assembly: GCF_002300185.1. NCBI lineage: Bacteria > Bacillati > Actinomycetota > Actinomycetes > Mycobacteriales > Nocardiaceae > Rhodococcus > Rhodococcus sp. ACPA4. Next base: position 3,049,293 of record NZ_NSDY01000001.1, on the reverse strand, counting down.
TCACGCGTACCATCATCGATTTCGGCATGGCACAGGTCTCGCGAACGACGAGCGACGGCACAGCTGTGCCTGACCAATGGAAAGGTGAAGACGAGGCAAGCGTCGCACTGGAGCGCTATGCCGCACGCTACGCCCGAGCCATTGTCGCGGAGGATGAGGATGGGCCGGCCGTCAAGTCCGAAACTCGAGTGAAGAGCTAGCTGACGTTGACCTCGGCTGCTTCGTCCGCCTGCCCGTCCAGCGGCGACGGTCAGGCGCGTGGTGAACGCGGAGACGCTCGAGGCTCTGCACTCCGCTATCTGCTCTCGAATGTCGTTGTACGTCGACGCGTCAGGGGTTACCAGTCGTACAGCGTCGTTGATGCCCTCGATTCGCTGCGCCTCAACTGTTTCGAGTTCACCTCGGTTGATTCGGCCAAGAAATCGGAAGTCGACGAACAATTGGATCTGTTACAAAGGCCGGCACCGCCGAAAATCGCAAACGGATTGTTCGTCGTGAAGGACGACGTGTCGCTGTTCGACAGCTTCGAGCCTCTGGATCGGCATCTCGATGCGGGCGTAGCCTACGTCCCGGTGGAGTTCGACTCGTTGATCGATCCACGGTTTCCCAATGGGGATTCAGTTTCTGACCACGGCGATCTGTGTTCGGTGGTGCGTCGGATTGTCGATCTCGTCAACCGTCGCGACAGCGAGGTCGGTATAGGTGAATGTCGGATCGGATGAATGCAAGAGTTCCGGGCCGGCGCTGACTAGTAGTGGGCCAGTTTCGGCGTGCTCTGCGATGACCACAGGAGGGGGAGTGATTACCACCCAGTCGAGTTCGCTCGGGCTCTGCTGGAGGAGTTCGAGTTCGAGGGCATGACCGTCGGTGAACGGCTTCGCTTCGTCGGGGAAGTCAGGGGTATCCACCAGTCGTATTCCCGGGGTCGGTTCGAGGGTTGTTCCGATCCCGATCACGAGTAGACGCCTGGTCTGCAGTCCTCCGATCAATGCATGCGTGGATGCGGAAAAGAACTGGTCCGGTGGTACATCCATGCTAGCGCCGGCATTGATCACCGCATCGGCCCCTGCCGTGAGTCGGCGTACGTCAGCGACATCGGTGACGTCGCCCGTGACGCCGTCGATGTCGGGGTGCGCATGTGGGTGGCGCATCACGGCTAGTACGTCGTGGCCCCGGGCGCGGGCCTGTGCCAAGATTCGACGACCCGCGCGGCCGCCAGCTCCGAACAACACAATCCGGCTCATGCTTTCCTCCGTTCACTGCGTCACCGAGATGGCGACGGGGACGCGTTCACGGTAGAACGCGCCCCCTCGGTTACCGCAACGTAAGCGACCCGACATCCGTAGTGTGGATTCCATGACTGGACCTCTGGATTCAGAACTATTCGCCTCGTGCGGGACGGTTCGTCCTCCGGTGCAGGTAGGCGGTAAATGGGATGCTCAGATCATCTTCTGCCTCCTCGGTGGGGCCCGGCGGTTCTCCGAGATACAAGTCCCGATGCGGCACGTTGCGCCGAAAGTCCTCACCGAATCTCTGCGAACTATGGAGCGTGACGGGTTCGTCAGTCGGACAGTGCATTCGGAATCACCGCGTCACGTCACCTACGCTTTGACCACGCTCGGATACACGCTCACGCAGCCGCTGCAGGCTGCTTGTGAGTGGTCTCAAAAACACCTTCCGGAGGTGATCGAGTCGCGTCGTCAGCACGAAGCTGGGCTCGCTTGACGGGTCGCGCGGCGGGGTTTCGTGTCAGCGAATAACTAGGTCATGGTCGGTGGCGCTGAGGGTGATCGCTGCAATGTGGTTGCCGCGCATCCAGTCTCGGACGAACGCGTCCAGTGCGGGGTTCGATTCCCGAGTCGCGTACGCGTCCGCCGGGATTTCGATTGCCCCGACGAGGTGGCGGGGGTTGGCGTCGAGGCCAGGCCCGCGGGGTGTCATTCGGAGTCCGTCGGCGGTGTGCAGGATGACCGGAATGCAGGCGCCGTCCGGTGCGGTGACTGTTGCGGTCCGAGTGGTGGCGACGGGGTCGAAGTGGTCCACGTCCAACCGGTAGCCGGAGGGCTGTGCGTGCTGGCCGATCGCGTCGAGCATACGCGGGTCCACCACGGTGTACGGAAAACCGATGTCGATCAGTGTCTGACCGTCGATGGCGCCGTTGCGCGCAGGCAGCGTTGTGGACAGGTCCCAAGGGGCCGCGGGGGCCAGGGTATCTGCCGAGCGGTCGATCGGTGTGTTCTCGATCGGCGAGCCGAGGAGGTCCGCGCCCGTCGGTGTGAACTCCCACATGCCGCCTACGAGATCCTTGTGCCAGAAGCCGGATTCGGTGCCGTTACGGCCCTCTACGCGCAACTCGCGCCGATTCGGGCCGGGGCCGAGGGAGTGCACACTGATCGCGGATGTGATCTCGCCGGGAATCTTGGGTTGGTGCACCCAGTCCGGCGCCGGCAGTTGGATTGCGGCGGTGCTGCGGTCGAGTGTTTCGACGACGAGGTTGGGCGCGGACGGTTTATCCGACTGGTCTTCCCAGCTGTAGCGGAAGAAGATCGAGTCCGATCCCGACGAGTCGAAATCGAATGTGCGGGTGTACATGTCGCCGTACTTGTTCATCACGAAGGTGGTGGATCCGGCCGCCGACAACGAGTCGGCCTGGAACCGCCCGCCGAGCGGCCCGCCGATCTCGTAGCTGTCGTCGTTGGGGAGCCACGGGTCCGCGTACGTGATGCGGCTGCCGTCCCCGGTCAGCGCAGGGAGCATTGTCATCTTGCCAAATCCGACGAAGTGGATTCGTCCGGCGATGTCGGTGAAGGTTTGGTTGTCCCACGGCGACGACACGCTCAGCGCCCATCCGTTCGGCCGGTCTCCTGGTAGTTGGCGGCCGGGGGCGCTCCACAGGGGTGCGCCCCACGCGGAGGTCCAGTTCCAAGCGAGCGGGTGCTGGGACGCGTTGTCCATCGTGTAGATCCAGCCGTTGTCGTCGACCGCGACGAGTTCGTCGTCGTCCAGCGATATCCCGACCAGTCGGCCGCGCAGGCACTCGGGCATCGGTACGAATCGCCAGGGTTCGGTGGTAGACGCGTCGGCTTCCCGTGGCCGAGTGAGCAGGTCGTGGCCGACAAGCGCGAAGTCCCAGAATCGGTTGAATTGCGTTGTCGGCGTGCGAACCTCGATAGATTCCGGGGCGGTCGAGCCGGTGAACGTCGGCAATTCGGCCAGCCCGATGCGCCCTCCGCCCGATGGAGCGCCCGGCGGCAGCTGGGCGGTCCCGAACGGTACGCAGCTCGCTGGTCCGGCCTCGGCGGGTGCGGCCGCGGCGATGGGAGTGGGCCACAGCAAGCCTGCGGCGAAGAGGACGCCGACACACAGAAGTCGCGTTGGGCGCGGGTGCAACACTCTACGGCTGGTGTCGATCATTGTCCGATTCTCGCATGCATCGACATGTCCACCGCGTTGCTGGTGAGGACGGTCCATCCGTGTCGAATGCGGCGCAGCGTGCTGATTGTGGCTTTGGACGTTGGTAGCGGATGTGTCGCTGCTCCACGGTGACGGTTTGTCCGTCCAGTCAGTCGGTCGGGTGCTCGGAAGGCGTCATCGCGGTCAGTAGTGCGAGGAAGTTTCGGAAAGCGGCAGGCATGTCCACCTCGTCCGGCGCCAAGAGCCACTGGATCTGTATGCCGTCGATGACAGCTATGAGTAGTGGTGCAGCTTGCTCGGGTGTGAGCCCGCCGGCCAATCGGTCCCCGAGCTCCGCGCGCAGCAATTCGGCCATGCCCTCTCGCACGGACGCATAGCGCTCGGTGAAGAACTCACGCGCTGGGTGCTGCCCGGTCGCGCTTTCGGCGGCGAGTGCGGTGAAGGTTTGGACGACTCCGGGCCGGTCGGCATTGAATTCCACGATTTGTTCGAGGTGAGACAGTCGCACATCCGTCGAGTTCGCGAGAAGGGCTGCGGCGTCCCATCGGTCGCGAGCGTCGAGCACTCCGATCAGGAGGTGCTCCTTGCTGGGAAAGTGGTGCAGCAGTCCGGGTTGCGTCAGGCCGACGCGCTCGGCGACGGCAGCGAGAGTGGTGCCGCGGTATCCGCGCTCCGCGATCTCGGCCATTGTCGCGTCGAGAATGGCCTCGCGCCGGGCCTCGGCCTTGACCGCCCGGCCACCCCGTTGTCGCTCAGTCATGCAATGAGCCTATCGACGGAAGCGTTTCTCATCGCGCCTGGGTGAGGATGACGGCCATCAGTCCCGCGTCCTGGCTCTGGGTCGGCGCCAGAGCATTGCCAAGGTGACGGCCCCCGCGATGACGCGAACGGTGTTCAAGGACTTCAATTTCGAGTCTCGATGCGCAGGGTGAGAGGGCAGTCGGCCGACGAGGCACCGACGTGGAGATCATACGAACCGGGTCGGTAGCACCAACTACGGCTCTGCTCGTCCCAGACCTCGAACGCACGACGCGGCAGAGTGATTGTTGCCGTTGCGGTTTCGCCGGCCTCTGCCACCACGCTCGCGAAGCCGGCAAGCGCACGGGCGGGTCTGGACGGGTCGATGTCGGCGGCAGCGAGATACACCTGCACAACCTCGCGTCCCTGCCTAGATCCAGTGTTGTGGATACGAACCGTGACGGTGTCGCCTTGCCATTCGACGCTCTCGTATTCCCACGTGGTGTAGCCGAGACCGTGTCCGAACGCGAACGCGGGTGCGACATCTGTTCGGTCCCAGGCGCGGTAGCCGATGAACAGGCCCTCGGTGTACGTGAGCTTGCCGTCGACGGGTGTGACATCCGTGACCGGGCAATCCGCAAGTGTTGCGGGCCAGGTGGTCGGTAGCCGGCCACCCGGCTCAGTCAGTCCGACCAGAACATCGGCCAGTGCGGCGCCGGCTTCCTGGCCGGGGAACCAGCTCAGCAATACCGCCGAGACATCGTTCCGCCAGGCCATCTCCACCGGCGAACCCGAGTTCACGACAACGACAGTTCGCGGGTTAGCGGCAGCTACGCGGGAGACCAATTCGTCTTGACGCCCCGGCAATTTCAGTGTGCTGCGGTCGAAGCCCTCGGACTCGACCTGGTCAGTTGTCGCGACGACAACGACGGCGACGTCCGCCGACTTCGCGGCATCGACCGCCTCGGCCATCAGCTCTTCCGGGTCTCGTTGCGGCTCCTGGTGTCCCAGACTGAAACTGAGGATGTCGATCGGCGAACCCTCCATTTTCATCGGAGTGTGCTTCAGTACCACTTCGACAGGTTCTCCGGCAGTCAGTTCGACGGAGCCGCGGTCCTTCGGAGCACCGAAGAACAGCTCGAACGGATCGAAGCTTTCCAGGGGTTGGTCACCGTCGAACAGAGTTTCACCGCCGACTGTCAGGGTAAACATGCCGAGTCCCTTGGTGCCGAAGCGATGTGAACCACTCTCGCGCGGAGTGAATGTGCCGAGGACCTCGACAGTGTGCAGCGCTTGGAAGTCGAGGCCTTCCGGGAGGATTCCCATCCACGTGATCATTCCGTTGGGTAGGTCCAGTTCTCGAAGCAGGGTTCCCACAGCGTCGTAGCACCGGGCGCGCAACTCGAATCCTCTTTCGGCCGTGCCTATCTGGTCGGTCAACGTTGTGCCGATGCTGTAGCTGAGCGAGCCCTCGGGCAGTGCTGCCGTCAGTCCGTCGAGTGGGGACACGACGGACTCGGGAAAGACCATTGCGGAGCCGCCACCGAGGACGCGGGCGTCGCGGGCGGCCAGTCCGATCAGTGCGACGGTGGTAGTGCTCGGGTCGATCGGCAGGATCGTCTCACCGCCGATGGGAGCATTGCGGGTCAGTACGAAGGAACGGCTGGCGATCTCGTGGGCCAGAGCGCGGCCGTCGACCGGCGCGGGGAGTTCGGTCACCGCAGGATTGGCGTCCTCGAGGAGGCCCGCGCGCGCCGCGAGCAGTAGGACTCGGCGCACTGCGTCGTCGACTACCGACTCGTCGACCTCGTCATTCCTGACTGCCTCGGCCAGTAGCTCTCCGTAGACGGAGCGGGGGCCGGGCATCGCGATGTCGAGGCCACCCAGAATCGCGCCAAGGGTCGAGCGCGTTCCCATCCAATCCGAGACTACGCAGCCGTCAAATCCCCACTCGCCCCGCAATACTCCGTTCAGAAGTTCGTTGTGCTCGCTCATGGTGGTGCCGTTGACGCTGTTGTACGCGGACATGATTGCCCAGGGTCGGGAGTTCTTCACGATGTCCTCGAAGGGCGCAAGGTAGATCTCGCGCAGCGCATTCGGGGACACAATGTTGTCGACGGACATGCGGTCCGTCTCGGCGTCATTGGCTACAAAATGCTTGACGGTGGCGCCGACGCCACCGGACTGCACCCCGCGGACGTAGCCGGAACCGATTGCGCCGGTGAGCAAAGGGTCCTCGGAGTAGGCCTCGAAGTGTCGGCCGCCAACCGGGGTGCGGTGCATGTTCACGGTCGGAGCGAGCAACAGGTGCACGCCCTTGCGCCTGGCTTCCTGCGCGAGCAGAACTCCCGCACGCGCGATCAGGTCAGGATCCCAGGTCGCGGCCATTGCGGTGGGCGACGGCAGCAGAATTGACGGATCGTCCGGTCCCCAGAAGACGCCTCGCACACCTACCGGTCCGTCGGACATCACCAGCGACCCGAGCCCGATTTGCGGGAGGGCAGGAAGGGTCCACATGTCCTGGCCCTGGAGGAGTCGTGCTTTCGCATCCAGGTCGAGCTTGGTGAGTGCTGATTCGACGGCCTCGTAAGTTGCTTCGTCCCGCAATGTGCACTCCTTCGACATGGTGTGGGTTGGTTGCCCGTCCGATGGAAACTCATCGTGCCATCAAACTTAATAAATGATAGGTGTTGTTACTAAAACGTTATATATTGGCTTGGCCATGCCGAAGGTGCTTCTCCGGCAAGCGAACTCGAAGTCGTAACGATTAGATTACAAAGCCTTAGTTGGATTAGGTCTCGTCGTTAGGGTGCATCACATGAAAAGTCTGATGAGCAAAAGTGTCGTGCTCCTCGCCGCTGCAACTCTGGTTCTGCTGGGATCAGGCGCCACAGCGCAGGCGGGTGGAACCAGAGAGCCTGTCGCAAACGGTAGAACCGTCGATGGCACGTACTCCGAGCGAGGTCCGTGGGAGGTGACCAGTCAGCAAGGTTTCGGTTGCTGCGACTCCTCTGGTAACAAGTTCGACGTCTGGTATCCCACTGACCTGGGTGCGAACGGAGATCGGCACCCGATCATCACTTGGGGCAACGGGACGTGGGCACACCCCTTCCAATACGACTATCTGCTCTCGCACCTGGCATCGTGGGGGTTCGTGGTGATCGCGGCCGACAACACCAATACGGGCACGGGTCAGGAAATGCTGGAGGCAGTGGATTTCCTCCGACATGAGGACAGCGATCCGTCGAGCATTTTCTATCAGAGTTTGGATACCGGCAATGTCGGTGCGATGGGGCACTCTCAGGGGGCGGTCGGTGCCCTCAACGCGGCGATCAGCTCCGGCGGCGAACTGAAAACCGCTGTCCCCATAGAGCTTCCGGGCCAGTACATGTGTGGCCTGCCCAAGGCTGATGCGGCGATGAACGTCTGCACGGATCCGCGGGCGCTGACCACAGGTTCTGTGCTGTACGTGAACGGCTCCAACAGCCCCATTTCGCAGTCGATCCAGCCGTTGCCGTGGGACTTGATCGGAGCGCAGTCCGCGGAGGGCTATTTCGGTGCCACCCCGGACTCTGTTCCGAAGGTGCGCGCGACTCTGAACGGTCCTAACCACAACGACATTCAAGGTCAACCCGGTTGCCCGGCAAACGATCCGGGCTGCGTCGACGGAGTGCAGGGGTTCCTTGGTGTTCTCACTGCGTGGAACATGGACAATTTGCGCGGAGACGCGCATGCGCACAGTGCCTTCATCTCCGGGGCCGGTGAGCTGTTCAGTCTGCCGGCGTGGAGTAACCAAGCTAGCAACATCATCAGCTGACGCCGACGACCTGCACGAGCGAAAGTCAGGGAGTGGCAGCTGCGGTGATATGGCTCAACACGCACAGCCAGCGGCCATTCCGTCGAACGAAGACATCGGTAGTCCACTCGTCGGCGTCGAATTGTCGGCCGTGGTAGTGCGCCGTGTTCTTCAACCGCGCTGTCAGAACCGCGGTGTCACCGTAGGTGCGGACTCTGGCGTCGTTGACCCGGTCGAACGTCGAGTGGGTGAGCTCGCCAGACTGGATAATAGACAGGAATTGTTCTTTGGACGTGAGGCCCGAATCGGACACGATCACCCAGTCGTCCGCCATGAATCTGCCGATTCGTTCGGCATCGTTCGAGACGATCGCCGTGGACCACTGCTCATGGATCGCGAGTATGTCTGCCTGCACGTCATCACCCGTGCCTGTTGTGACGTCCTTGCCCATCATCGCTCCTCGGCTCCTCTAATTGATCGTGGCCGTCACGGCGTTGCGCGCCGCAGTGTCGCCCAGGCGCCGGCGATGCACGCGATGGTCAGGACGAGAGGGAGCACCGCCATCGGCACCACCCGTGGGACATCGACAAACCACGAACCGATCGCCGGCCACCAGCGGGCCCAGGTGATTACGATCGCTGACAGGCCGAGCGCGCCGAAGAGTCCGGTGAGGGAGGCAAGCAGACCGGTGATCCGCCACCGCTGGTAGATCGCCCCCGTCAGCATCGCGATCGAACTGGTCAGCAGCAGCGTTGTGAACAGCGCCAACAGTTGCACGGCCGTGCTGTCGGTGAAATAGCGTGCGATGCCGAACATGCGCATGTGCACACCCCAGCCGTTGGTAGCGGACTCCACCACTGACAGCAGCTGCAGCGCGATTGCGAAGACCGCGGACTGTGCCAGCGCCATCACCGTTGTGGCGGTGAAGAACTCGCGGCGAGTCACGCTCAGTCCGAGTGCGAACGGGAATGTCTGGGCCATCGACTGGAGGTAGAAAGCGAGCACGAAACCGTAGACGGAGAACACGCTGCCGGTGAAGCCCTCGCCCTGCTCGTTCCCGACGATCGCGTAGATGGTGAAGCTGATCAGGAACGAGACCAGCAGAATGCCGACCGGCCAGGCGATCAGCAGCGGCCATGCGACCGTATGCAATTGGAGGACGGAACCGATCCGGGACCGGGTGGGCGCCTTCGGAATCGTCCGGGGCGCGGTCGTTGTGATGCTCATACGGTGGTCTCCCTGCGCTGTGTGGTGGTCGCGATGACAAGTTCCTGCAAAGATGCCGGCTCCAGTTCGACCCCCGCCTCCCGTAAACGGTTCCGCTCGGTATCTGTCACGCCGGCCTGCACCGTGATGCGGGCGTGGGTGCCGAGCGTCTCGCGGTGCAGAACCGTGCCGGACGCGGCAAATGCATCTACAGCTGCGAGGGGACCGGTTGCCACTACTGCGCGGCTGCGCAGTGTGTCCGCGTCCTCGTCGAGCACGATTCGGCCGTGGTCGACGACGATCACGTGCTCGAGCAGATTGGCTACCTCGTCGATCAGGTGAGTCGAAAGCACTACGGTACGTGGATGTTCGGCGTAGTCGGCAAGAAGTCGGTCGTAAAACAGTTGGCGTGCAACGGCATCGAGACCGAGGTACGGCTCGTCGAAGAGCGTCAGCGGCGCTCGGGATGCGAGCCCGATTATTACCCCCAGTGCCGACCGCATACCGCGCGAAAGCTTCTTTACCTTGCGGCCCAGAGGAAGTTGGAAGTCGTCGAGCAGTGCCTCGGCGAACGTGTGGTCCCACTTCGGCAACAGATGGCTCGCGGCGGTGAGTACGTGCTTGACCCGGAGGTCTTCGGGGTACGTCTGACTTTCCTTGACGAAGCACACGTTCGCCAGCACGTCAGAATTTTCGAACGGGGCTCCGCCGAATACCTCGACCTCGCCGCTGGTGTGCAGGTCCTGCCCGGTCAGAATTTGCATGATCGTCGTCTTGCCCGCGCCGTTACGGCCGAGCAGGCCATAGATCTTGTTGTGCTCGATCTCGAACGTGACGTCGGAGAGCGCATCGACGTCCCCGTATCTTCTGTTCACCGAGCGCATCGAGGCGACGAGTTCTGATTCGGTGAAACGCCTGACGTGGGACTCGGTCGTTGTCATGCTTGCGTTCATCGGGCCACCTTCCTGTCGTCGAGCATGGATTTGAGTTCGTCGAGGGGGATCTGGAGTCGTTCGGCTTCTGCGACGAGCGGTTCGATGTACTGACGTGAGAATGCTTCTCGGCGTCTGAACCTGAGCGCGTCGCGCGCACCGAGAGTGACGAACATTCCGATTCCTCGTTTCTTGTAGAGGATCCCCTCGGATACGAGCTGATTGAGGCCCTTGGCTGCCGTCGCCGGGTTGATCCGGTGGAACGCCGCAAGTTCATTGGTCGAGGGCACCTGCCCGTCCTCGGGCAGTGAGCCGTCGATGATCGAGCTTTCGATCTGCTCGGCGATCTGCTGGAACAGTGGTCGTCCGTCGTCGATCACGATGATCCACGCCCGGGGCTCACTGGTTCATTACTCATGTAATGAACCATAGAACTTGTGAGGGGGTGTTGGCAACCCCTGTTGACGTCGTGCCCGTTCAGGTGTGGCCTGAGAATTCTTGCAACATCGGCTCGTTCAGCGACGTGAATGGCGCGAGCCGGAACTCACCTCGAATGCCGAGTAGGAACGACGCGCCTGCCCGTACCGCATCCCAGTCGGTGTTCACTTGGTGCGCCATCGCTTGCGAGAGCCAGGTCCGACGCTCGGCCTGCTCCCGGATCAGACCGGGGATGTCGAGGTCGAATCCCGAGAGAACGTCGGTCGCGGCGATCGTGTCCACCCTCACTTGCATGGCTTCGAGGAGGCGGTAGTCGAAATCCGTTATTGCGGAAACAAATTTGTCGGTGCTGACCGATGCCCGGCCCGATAGCGGCGCGGTGAACGCGACATCGCCGTCGGGGTCGACAGGGAATCGCCAGTCCACGTTGACGGTGTCTACCGGTTCGAGTGTGCGCCACCACTGTAGTTCGGGCCCGAAACGCAGATAACCGTGTCGACGCTCCGATCACTGTATGCATCGATGGCCGCGTCGATCTGCGTATTGTCCAGGAGCTCTGCGTCGTCGATGTCATCGAAATCGATTGACCACCCGGCAGTCACGAAATCCACCAGGTCATTCGGTACTGGTTCGAGGATGTAGGGCAACGCTTGCAGCATGTCTTCCCAGAGGCGGACCACGTAATATTCCGCCCACGGGGGGACGGTTCGCCCGTCCGTGGGGGAGCGCCTGGCCGTTGTCTGCTCGCTATTGCGCAACAAATCGACTCCACCCACATCGAGGCAAAACCAACCCTCGGTGAGCCCGAACCAGTGCAGGTTCCGGTTCTCTCCCCACGGTTCGACCTCGTCCACCGGTACCAGCTCGAACCGGAAACGCACCATGGCTCGATGTAACTCTATCGCCGCATATTCCGTCCACAGGCTTTCGCGCGAGAGCATCTGAGAAGGTGGGTATCTCGGTGGTCGACGTGTAAAAGTCGATGGAAACAAGAAGCGGGGCAATGTACTTCGCGCGCGATCCCTTTCCGAAGGCCAACGTCGTAGTGCGGAACGACCCGTAGTAGTCGCTGCAACCGACGTGACGAACCCAATCGCCCTGAGTTGCGTGCCACGGACTCGGGGTGAGGTGCGCGGAGACTGCGATGAAAAGGCGGCCCTCCGAGTGAGCGGCCGAATTCAGTTCGGCAGTTCGGGTATGGCGCGAGAAAATCCATGCTGGACATAAACAAGTCCCACGACTTAGAGTTCAGTCTAACGACTGAAAGGTGAGTACAGGGATGGAAAATCTAGGTGAGGAAGCTGTATACGCGGTGATGACGACTCGGCCGGCCGAGGTCGGTTCGGCGTTCGACAAGGCAAACCAAGACTTCGTATTCGGCGAGATCTGGTCTCGTCCCGGATTGAGCCGGCGCAACAGGCGTTGGGTCACACTGACCTGCGTTGGGGCCGCTGTTGCGCCTCGCGCCATTGACGATCAGGTCTATGCCGCGCTGAACAGCGGTGACATGACCGTCGACGAGATGCTCGAGTTTGTCTTGCATTTCGCTGTGTACAACGGTTGGCCTAAAGCTTCACATCTCGAAGGCGTCGTTCGCCGCCAGTGGGCCCGGATAGAGAAGGACCGAGGTCTCGAGCGTTCCCCAATTGAACCTGCGAGCAATGACACTCTCGGGCTTAATGATTGGGACGATCGGATCGAACGTGGTGTAAAAGAATTCATGGACGTCAATCTGATCGACGCTCCATCGCCCGATACTCCCTATATTCACGCCGGGATCTTGAACTTCGTCTTTGGACACGTCTGGCAGCGCCCGGGTTTGACGAGGCGGGATCGACGGTTCATCACTGTTGCATCCGTGGCGGTGAACGATGCAGTGACGCCGCTGCAATCACATGTCGGCTCGGCCTTGGAATCGGGCGATATCACCAAGTCGGAGATGGATGAAGTAGTTCTCCAGCTATCCGCATACTCGGGATTTGCCAAAGGTGAAGCCCTACAGACGACTGCCGACGAAGCATGGGATCGACTGAGCCTGGCCCGGACTGCCGTTGGCGGCGTCCGACATGAGAGCGCCTAGTACGTCGCCAGAAATTACATTCGAAAAGTTGATGTCTAAAGGAGAACTTCGAACATGTCAGGATTAGAAGGCCGCGTCGCTTTTATCACCGGAGTCGGGCGGGGACAGGGCCGAGCGCATGCGATACGGCTCGCCCGTGAAGGCGTCGACATCATTGGCGTTGATATCTGCGAGAACGTGGACTCGATGACCTATCCGAATGCCAGCGAAGCTGACCTCGAAGAGACAGTGCGGTTGGTGGAGAAGGAATCTCGGCGCATGGTCGGCCTGAAAGCTGACGTGCGGAACTATCGACAACTCACTGCCGCCTTCGAGGAGGGGTACGAGCAGTTCGGTCGCGTCGACATCGTTATTGCCAATGCAGGCATCATCCGGATGGGGGCAGAATCGGAGGATTTTCTGGCGGACTGGAACGATGTGATCGACACCAATCTGACCGGGGTTTATCACACGGTGCGAGCGGCGCTGCCTGCCATGCGCGAGGCTGCGCGCGGCGGGTCGATCGTCATCACCAGTTCGACTGCCGGTCTCAAAGCTTCCTCGTCGTTGTCAGCCAGCGGCAATGCGTACGCGTCTGCCAAACGTGGCGTTGTGGCTCTGATGCAGGGTTTGGCAGCACATCTCGCCCCGGAATGGATTCGGGTCAACACCATCCATCCCACCGGAGTAGCCAGCGGGATGACCCAGAATGCCGCGATGGACGCCCTCATGGCGCATGCCGCTGCCGGCGGCTCGAACTCGATCTCCGGGATGCAAAACGCTTTACCGCTGCAAATGCTCGAGTGTGAAGACGTCGCCAATGCTGTCGCATATCTCGTTTCCGATGAAGCCAAATTCATCACCGGCATCCAATGGCCACTCGACGCCGGATTCATGATTCGCTGACAGTCATTCGAGACAAGGAAGTTCTATGACTGCAACATATGGTGCTGCAACCGTTTTCGATGAACTTCCCAGCGGACTTCTCATCGGCAGTGACTGGGTTTCGGGCTCCTCGGGTGGATCGTACGAGCACGTGTATCCGGCAAGCGGCCGACGGAACGCAACGATCGAGATCGCCGGCGAAGTCGAAATCGACCGTGCAGTGAAGTCTGCGTGGGAGGCTCATGGTGAGTGGATCGCGTACACGCCTGAGCGTCGTCGCGATCTTTTGTTCGACCTCGCCGACGCGGTGAAAGCTGACGTCGATCGTCTCGCGCGGCTCAACGTGCATGACTTCGGTGTTCCGATAATGATGAGTGCCGGGCACATCGGATTGGCTGAAAAGTTCATCCGGTACTACGCCGGATACGTCGACAAGGCCCACGGATCGAGTACCCCCGTGTCCAACAAGTTCGACGTCAACCTGATCGAACGCGAGCCCTACGGAGTAGTCGGCATCATCGCACCCTGGAATGGGCCGATGGTGGTCGTCGGACTCAACGTTGCTCCTGCCCTCGCCGCCGGAAACGCAGTCGTACTCAAACCTTCCGAACTCTCCCCATTCACATCACTGCGATTCGGCGAACTCTGTCTCGAGGTAGGTCTACCACCCGGACTGGTCAATGTGCTGCCATCCGGACCCGAAGGCGGTGCCGCGCTCGTCCGCCATCGCGGGATCAGCAAGATCCACTTCACAGGCGGAGGCGACACCGCAAAAAAGATCATCGCCGAAGCTGCTGCCAATCTCACCCCGGTGGCCACCGAACTGGGTGGCAAATCCGCCAACATCGTCTTCGCTGACGCCGATCTGGATGCGGCGGCAAAACTGTCGGCGTTTCAAGGTCCACTTGGACAGGCCGGTCAGAGCTGTGCGTGTGGTAGTCGAATCCTTGTGCAGGACTCCGTCTACGACGCGTTCATCGAGAAATTTCTCGCTGTGGTGCAGTCGGTGAAAATCGGAGAACCTTTCGATCCAAGCGTCGTAGTCGGGCCAGTGGTAAGTCAGGTGGCGGCGGATCGCATCCTCGAGACCATTGATCGGGCATCAACCGAGGAGATGGGTGAACTCATCGCCGGTGGCAAACGACTCGGTGGAGACCTGGCAGACGGCTTCTTCATAGAACCCACCGTCTTCACCGACGTCGACAATCACTCACCGTTGGCCCGGATCGAAACATTCGGCCCAGTCGTCTCGATAATGCGATTCACCGACGAAGCACAGGCCGTGGGCATCGCGAACGACACCGTTTTCGGACTCAACGCCTACATTCAAACCAACGACCTCACACGCGCACATCGAGTTGCGCGTCAGCTCGAAGCAGGCTCGGTCTGGGTCAATCGCAACAGCGATATCTCACCCCAAAGTCCTTACGGCGGTTATAAACAGAGTGGTACAGGTAGAGCAGGGGGACTCGAGGGCCTCCACGAGTTTCAGCAAGTGAAGAACATTCGTATCGGAATGTCATGATCGAGAATCGCCGTAGTTTCCCTTCGAGTACCTCTCCACATGCTCGGTGGTTTCGTCCTTCTGTGCCGCGCTTGTCGGGTGTGGGGACGCCACGTGCCGCATCCCGCCTTCAGGCGAGGCGTCGAAGCCTAAGTCTTTGGACTTAGGCTTCGATGATGGTTACATTAGGTGTGCCAAAATACGCCCCTGCAGCCGTAAACCTGTCGGCCAAACAGCAGCTGATTCTCACTGCTGAGCGACTCTATGCTCTGCATGGCTTCGATGGTGTGCCGCTGAGGCACATCGGAACTGCGGCAGGTATGGCCAACAAGTC
The DNA here is from genome assembly GCF_002300185.1 of Rhodococcus sp. ACPA4. Classification (NCBI taxonomy): domain Bacteria; kingdom Bacillati; phylum Actinomycetota; class Actinomycetes; order Mycobacteriales; family Nocardiaceae; genus Rhodococcus; species Rhodococcus sp. ACPA4. The sequence goes on along the minus strand of NZ_NSDY01000001.1, from coordinate 3,033,987 downwards.
CGCTGTGCAATACCACTTCGGAGGCAAAGAGGGCTTGATACAAGCCATCCTGGCGTACCGGGTCGAAGAACTGACACGGAGGCGAGCAATTCTCGGCGCGCGCTCTTCTGCAACGGACCTGAGAAGTGTCCTCGAAGCGCATCAGTTGCCTTTGATGGAACTCGCTGAGGACGAAGACTGCTACTACTTGCCGTTTCTCGAGCAACTCATTCGGGTGGTGCATCCTCTTGACGACCTACCTGAGGGGTCTCGAGACTCTGAACGTGTCTACTACGAGCGAGTTGGCGCTCTCCTTGGACACATTCCACAAGCGTTGCGCGAGATCAGAATTCACCAAGCCTCCGGAATGTGCTTGCACACAAGTGCCGACCGCCACCGTCAACGTTTGCTCGGCGCCCCCGTTGCGTCATATGCCGTATATGTCAGTCAACTCCTCGACACGCTCGTAGCCATGCTTACGACTCCACCCTCGACGGAAACGCTTGCAGCACTTGGATAACTCCACGATCGCGACCCGTCTCGCGTTCAGCGAGTCACAGAAGCGGGCGGCCGATCGGTCCCAGCTGTCTCGTTGTGCTGCGAGGCCTGATAGCCAGTGGTCAGCAAGAAGACGGTGCGATCAATTGTCGGCATGATGTCGCTGATCGCGATCTGGTTTTCGCGGCACCGACCTACGAGTCCGTAGACGACGGCCGAAAGTATCGACTGCAGTTCTGTGACGAATTCAGGGTCTACGTCGGACATGACTGATCTGCCGATGCGTATGACGGGGTCGAAGCTGTCCATGCCGAGATCACGGTCGCCGACGACGGTCCGTACTTGAAAGTACGCAAAGAGCATCGTCGGGTGCTTTTCCCAAGGTTCGAATATCGACCCCATCACCCGCATTATGGCCGGGTGCAGGGGCTCATTCGGGCCGCGCGTGTGATTGACGAGCCCGGAGTGATTCTCCATCATCCACCGTTCGATGGCAGCAGCGATCAATTCTTCTCGAGTGGCATACCGTTTGTAGATAGTCGACAGCGACGTGCGGGCACGACGCGCGACTTCGCGGAGTTGCACCGCGTCGTACCCTTCGTCCTCGAGGAAGTCGATGACGGTGTCGAGAAGTGGGTCTCGTGTGAGCTCCGGACCGCCCGCAAGATCTACGTTCTCCATTTTGTGAATTCCCTTGCCTTGTCTGGATAACCAGGTTATCGTAGCGCTTAGTAACTCAGTTACTTACCTCACATCCTACGGTGGCCGCACGGAAAATGTCCGCGCCGTCGGCAATCGGCGAGACCACCGCTGTTCGAGTTCGAATTCACAATGCGGAGCACCCAATGACTGGTTCCCCAAAGCGCGTACATATCGATCGCGGCATGTGCGAGGCGCACGCGCTGTGTGTCGAGATCGCGCCCGAGATCTTCGACCTCGTCGACGATGACGTCGCAAGCTGCAACGAGAATCCTCCGGAAGCGTTGTGGCCCAAAGCGCTGGCCGCGGTCAGTGCTTGCCCGCGCCAGGCCATCAGCATCGTGGACGAATTGCCTGCCACTTCACCCGAAAGGTCAGTGATCCGATGACCGATCTAGCATCAGTCGACTATTTCTCCGACGGAGAGATCGCACAAGATCCCTTCGAATACTTCGACTACCTTCGAGGGCAGAATCCGGTTTTTCGTGAGCCGCACTACGGCGTGGTGGCAGTCACCGGACATCAAGAGGTGATCGAGGGATTCAAGAACACCGACGCGCTGTCGGCCGTAAATGCGATCGGCGGGCCGTTTCCTCCGCTGCCGTTCGAACCCGAGGGTGACGACATCACCGCCCAGATCGAAGCGCACCGTCACCATTTCCCGATCTTCGAGCACATAGTTGTGATGGATCCACCTGAGCACACGCGAGCTCGATCGCTACTGGGACGGCTCCTTACCCCAAAGCGCCTGCAGGAGAACGAACAGTATCTGTGGGACTTGGCTGATTGTCAGCTCGACGAATTCATCGATAACGGGGACTGCGAGTTTCTGGGTGAGTACGCTAAACCTTTTGCTACGCTGGCAATTACGGACTTACTTGGTGTTCCGTCAGAAGATCGGGCGGAGTTTCGCCGGATGCTGGGCGCCGGGAAGCCACCCGGTAACCATGTTGGAGCGCTCAACCATGATCCTGTCGGGATCAACCCGCTGGAATACCTGGAGGAGCGCTTCAGCGGTTACGTGACCGAAAGGCGTCGCGAACCCCGCAACGACATTCTCAGCGGTCTGGCGTCGGCCAAGTATCCGGACGGATCAACACCTGAAATCCTGGAAATCGTCCGGCCTGCAACGTTCCTGTTCGCCGCCGGCCAGGAGACTGTGACGAAGCTACTCAGTTCGGCGTTACGAGTACTTGCCGAACGCCCTGAACTCCAGCAAACTCTGCGTGAGGATCGCAGTCTGATCCGCCCATTCATGGAGGAATCACTTCGTTTCGACAGTCCGACGAAGGTGGACTTCCGCCTCGCCCGCAAGTCCACCAGAATCGGCGATCTCGACATCCCCGCCGGAACTGTCGTCATGCTGGGTCTCGCCGCCGCCAACCGTGATCCGCGAAAGTTCGATAATCCGAATGAGTTTCGGCTCGATCGGAAGAACTCGCACGACCACATCGCGTTCGGTCGTGGGCTGCACACCTGCGCCGGTGCACCGCTCGCTCGAGTGGAGGCCTACGTCACCTTGAACCGTCTGCTCGACCGGATGAGCGACATCACCATCAGCGAACGCGCACATGGCCCGGCCGGCAACCGTCGATACGTATACGAGCCCACCTTCCTGCTGCGCGGGCTCATGGAACTCAACATCGAGTTCAACCCGATCCGAAAGCCGTAATTCGTCGTACAACAGCATCGGGCGATTGCTCGATGTCCCAACCGAGAGAGGCAATTTCATGGCAGGCAGAGTAGAGGGCAAGGTCGCGTTCGTTACCGGCGCGGCACGTGGTCAGGGACGCAGTCATGCGGTGCGACTGGCACAAGAAGGTGCGGACATCATTGCCATCGACATCTGCGGACCGATCAGACCGAACGCCCAGATAGCCCCGTCTGAGCCGGCCGATATGGCCGAAACCGCAGACCTGATCAAAGGACTCAACCGTCGCATCGTGACGGCGGAGGTCGACGTCCGCGATTTCGACGCCCTCAAAGCTGCGGTGGACAGCGGCGTCGAGCAATTGGGCCGGCTCGACATCATCGTCGCCAACGCCGGAATCGGAACCGGTGGCCCTACCCTCGACCAGACCAGTGAACTGGACTGGCAAGAGATGATGGACATCAATCTCTCCGGTGTGTGGAAGTCGGTGAAGGCCGGTATTCCGCACTTGATCGAGGGCGGTCGCGGCGGGTCGATCATTCTGACCAGTTCGATGGGAGGTCTGAAGGGATACGCCCACATGGGTCCGTACATCGCCGCGAAACACGGTGTGGTCGGGCTGATGCGTACGTTCGCAGTCGAACTGGGAGAGCACTTCATCCGGGTCAACTCCATTCATCCCACAAACGTGAATACACCGATGTTCATGAATGAGGGAACGATGAAGATGTTCCGTCCCGACCTCGAGAGCCCCGGACCGGAGGATCTGAAGGCCGCCGCGCAGTTCATGCATGTACTGCCGATCGGCTGGGTGGAGCCCGAGGACGTCAGCAATGCTGTGCTGTTCCTGTCCTCTGACGAATCCCGTTACGTCACAGGGCTTCCTCTCACCATCGATGCCGGTAGCAACCTCAAGTAGCAGTGACATTCCGCTTTACGTTTCGGTACCGGGTTGTGCACTCCACTCCGTGCGGGCCCGGTACCGACAGCGATGACAGAAAGCCACCTGGCACGTCGCGATTAACCGCGGCGTGTGCCGCCAAAGAGCGTCCACACCCACGGGCAACACTGTCGACCCGTATCACCTGAATTCGTCGCAGTATCAATGCTGCTCGGTCGGCCGGAATATATTGCCGCTTCCTGCGCTTCCTTGCCTTCCCGAGGAAGCCGGCTTCATCACCGGATCAATCCTCCCTCTCAGCAGCGGAACTCTCACTTACGCACGTGCCATGTCAAGGAATGCACGGTGATCTGTCGATTCCGTCAGTTGACCGCCTTGACCAAATGTAGGAGACCTGTGAAACCACAACGAACACTCGCTGCCTTCCTCGCCGTGGTGGCGGTAGCGGCAGCCGTCACCGGATGCAGTGGCCGAAGTTCGAGCGAGAGTCCGGCTGAGGGCGCCGACGATGGCGGAACGAGCGCTGCGGCCGCCTCCAGCGACTTCGGCGACCTTCGAGGCGTGTGTCAGCCTGGCGATGTCAAGGGCGCACCGGCCCAAGGCGTGACCGCGGAGGAAATTTCTGTCGGAGTCTTCTCCGACATGGGTTTCAACAAGAACACGGAATTTGCCGACGCGGCAGAGGTTTTCACGTCGTGGTGTAACGATGCCGGCGGCATCAACGGTCGCCGGATTGTGGCCAACATCCGCGATTCGAAGTTGATGGAAGTTCGTCAGAGAATGATCGAAGCCTGTCGTGACGACTTTGCTCTCGTCGGCGGCGGCGCAGCGTTGGATGCTCTCGGTGTCAAGGACCGGCTGACATGTATGTTGCCGAGTTTCCCCGCGCAGGCTGTCCAGTCACGGTCTGCCGGCGCAGACCTGGAGGTGAGTGCGTCACCGACCATGGTTCCCGGATACGACAATTACAACGGTTTTCGGACCTGGATCGCTGACGAGGCCTACCCGGACTCGAAAGCCGCCGTCGGGATCATCAACGGTGATTCGGCGGTTACCAAGGCAATTGGTGCCTTGACCGCAGAAACACTCGCAGCGACCGGTGCAACGCTCATCTACGACGAGCTCTATCCAGCTATGGGTGTCTCGGACTGGACTCCATACGCTCAGGCGATCAAGAGCAAGGGCGTCAAGGGTCTGATCTTCATGGGCGACTTCAATCAGTTGGCCAAGCTCGAAGAGGTCCTCACCAGCATGAACTACAAGCTCGACTGGATCGATGCCAACAACAATGCGTATAACGCCTCGTTCATCGAACTGTTGGGGAAGTCCGCGGACTTCCAGAACAATCTCGTATCTCTCAGCGGGGTAGCGCCATTGGAGAGTGACGAGCCAGCGGTGGCGGAGCTCAAGGCTATGTACCAGAAGTACGCCCCGGACGCGCAGATCACACTTCCGTCGATGCTCGCCATGTCGTCGTGGTTGCTGTTCGCGAAGTCGGCCGCCAGTTGCGGTGCCGATCTCACCCGCTCGTGCCTTTACAACGCAGCTGTCGCCGAAACTGCCTGGACCGGGGGAGGTTTGCATGTCGCTAACGATTTGGCGAATCCTATCCCGCCGCAGCCGTGCTTCAACGTCGAGCGAGCGACATCTGACGGATGGGAGGCAGCTGATTTCAATCCCGACAACGGTCTCTACCGTTGCGATATCCCCGCTCGTAAATTGACGGCTGACTTCGGGACGCCGATGACCCTGGCCGAAGTCGGTAAAAGCATCGGCGATTTCGAATAATGGAACAGTTCATCTCCTTTGGGATCGTCGGGCTGAGCACTGCGGCGATCTATGCGATCATCGGCAGCGGATTGGTGGTTACCTACACGACCACCGGCGTGTTCAACTTCGCACACGGCGCGACGGGCATGATGGCGGCTTTCTCCTATTGGCAACTCAGCGTCGGTTGGGGTTGGCCGGTGTGGCTGTCGGTAGCGACCGTACTTCTGGTTCTGGCACCAGCTTTCGGGCTCCTAGTCGAACTGTTGGTGCGGCCGGTCCAAGCCCTTGGTGAGGCCGAGAAGCTGGTGATGACGATCGCCTTGCTGAGCGGTCTGATTGCGCTCGCGAGATGGATCTGGAGTCCGAACAAGGCACGCACGCTTCCCAAGTTCTTTGCCGAGCAAGACTCTTTTCAGATCGGTGCTGCGACGGTCAGTTGGCACCAGGCAATCACCATGCTGGTAGCGGTCGTCGTCGCGGCGGGGTTGCGAATCCTGATGCTGCGCACTCGAACCGGAACCGAAATGCGAGCGACTGTCGATGACCGTGCCTTGGTGGGTCTCACCGGGGCAGACCCGGTTCGCGCCAACCGGGTTGCCTGGATTCTGGGGACGGTATTGGCGGCAATCGGCGGCATTCTCATCGCTCCGATGGTCGCCCTCGATGCGACCCAACTGTCACTCGTGATTGTCAGTGCTTATGCCGCAGCGATATTCGGACGGTTGAAGAGCTTGCCGATGACTTTTGTCGGCGCGATCGTCGTCGGGTGCATGGAAAGCTACCTCACCGGTTACCTACCGCAGAGTCCCTACCTTCCCGGGCTGCGACTCGCTGCGCCGGCAATTCTGTTGCTGCTCGCGCTGTTGCTGTTTCCGCACGGGCGACTTCGGAGACGCGACCGTCACCTCAGTCAAGTTCCGCTACCGACAGTTCGCGGCACAATCGCCTTCGCAGGAGTTATCGTCGCGTTCGGACTCATTCTGGCCACCGTACTGGGGGAGGGTGATCTGATCACCTACGGACAGATATTCGCATTCGGCGTCATCGCGTTGTCCTTCGTTCCGTTAGTCGGTTACGCCGGTCAGATCTCGCTCGCACAGCTCACGATGGCGGGGGTCGGGGCGATCGTCTGTGCACGCTTGGGCGGAAATGGGCAATGGTGGGCACTTTTGGCGGTGATGGTCATCGCGGGCATTGTCGGTGCGGTGATCGCAGTGCCCGCGCTGCGACTCTCAGGGGTGTACCTGGCGCTCGGGACGGCGGCAATCGCGGCCATCTTCGACCGATGGATCTTCACGTTGCCGTCTTTCGAGGTGTTCGGCACGGAGATCACACTGTTTGATCAGGGTTCAGTGGAATTGGTAGGCCCGCGACTGTTCGGATTCGCGATCGACACCCCGGCAGAACTGACGGTGTTCTCAGCAGTGTGTCTGGCGCTCGTCACACTGGGCGTGGCAATGCTCCGGCGAGGGCGCCTCGGCCGACGATTGATTGCACTGCGCGACAGCGAGGCAGCGTTTGCGACATTGGGAGGCAGCTTGCTGCTGACGAAAATGCTGGTCTTTGCGCTGTCCGCCGGCATTGCCGGTCTCGGTGGGGCGCTGTACGGAATGCAACTGATGTCGATCTCGGCGGAGCAGTTCAGTTTTGTTGCCGGACTGGGTATTTTCCTGATCGCCGTAGTCGGTGGACTCGGTGTGGTCGGAAACGGACTCTTCACCGGAACGATGATTGCCGGTCCTCTCAATGCAATTGTGGCGTTGTGGCCGGCGGCCGCCAACCTCGTGCAGACGCTGCCCGCTGCTGCCGGCTTGGCATACAGTTCCGGCGCTGTCGACGATGGACTCGTACCCAGTCTGCGTCGGCGTTGGGAGCCCGCACTTCGGTACCCCGTCGTGATGGCTGCCTTGCTCGGTTGGATTGGGGCGCTGTGGATTCTGCGACTCGTCGATGTCGTGAACGGGTACGTGCTGATCATCGGGGCGGTGGCCGGAATTCTCGCAGCCCGAAGTTGGGGTGTATCGAGGCAACGGGAGGCTCCGGCGCAGCGGGAGATTCCGGTGGAGTGGTGGGGCCTGGAGCGCCCCTGGACTACGGAAGACGAGGAGGTGCTCGATCGTGCCATCGCAGCTCGAAGTTAAGGACATCACGGTCACATTCGGCGGCCACCATGCACTCACCGACGTTTCACTGACCGCCGAACAAGGCAACATCACCGGCCTCATCGGACCCAACGGTGCCGGAAAGAGCACCCTGTTCGACGTCATATCCGGACTCCGTAAGCCAGCCACGGGAAGTGTGTTCCTGGGTGGCTGCGACGTGACCCGAGCCGGACCGTCTCGGCGCGCCAAACACGGCCTGGCACGGACGTTCCAACGCCTCGAACTCTTCGGTCGCCTCAGCGTCAGAGACAACCTCCTCGTTGCCGCCGAAATTGGGCCGCAACGACGCAACGCGACAGCCGTTGTCGACGACATCATCGATCGACTGGGATTGGCTGCGGTGGCCGCCGTCACCGCCGACTCGCTGTCGACCGGCATGGGACGACTCGTCGAGGTGGCGAGGGCAATGGCAGTGCACCCGTCCGTCATTCTTCTCGACGAACCGGCTGCCGGGCAGGACCCCGAAGAGACACAACGGTTCTCGGTGCTGCTGCGATCACTGGCGGATCAGGGAACAGCGGTTTTGTTGGTCGAACACGACATGGAATTGGTGATGAGCGTGTGCGATCAGGTGTATGTGCTCGATCTCGGGAAGATCATCTCGGTCGGCCCACCCGAGATGATCCGGCGCGATGACGCGGTTCTGGCAGCGTATCTGGGGGAATCATGAGTCCCGTTCTCGAACTACGCGGCGTCCGCGCGGGTTACGACGATATCGCTGTCCTGCACGGCATCGATCTTGCAGTCGAACCAGGGCAAGTAGTGGCTTTGCTCGGTCCGAACGGTGCAGGCAAGACCACCACGCTGCGCATCATCTCCGGTGTCCATACGATCACCTCAGGACAGCTCCTGTTCTGTGACAGAGACATGACCGGAGTATCACCGCGGGAATTGGCGCGCGCGGGTGTATGTCTCATCCCCGAGGGGCGCGGCGTATTCCCCAATCTGTCCGTCCGGGACAATCTGTCGATGATGACCTTCACCGGTCGGTCTCGTGACGAGATCGAAGAGGTCGCATTCACTCGTTTTCCCATCCTCGCGGAACGAGCTTCACAAATTGCCGGAACGCTGTCCGGTGGCGAGCAGCAGATGCTCGCTCTCTCTCGCGGCTTGGCCACCGAACCAGCTGTGCTTCTGCTCGACGAATTGTCCATGGGACTAGCGCCTTTGATCGTCGGCCAACTCTACGAGGAGGTCGCCGAGATAGCGAGGCAAGGTGTCGCCGTGATACTCGTCGAACAGTTCGCGAACGCCGTACTCGAATTCGCTGACCATGCTGCAGTTCTCGTTCGAGGTCGGATCGAAAAGCAGGGCCACCCGGACGACGGACTGCGCACCGAACTTGCCACCCTCTACCTAGGGAGTTCTACATGACCACGACTGAAACACGCGCAGAGCGCTTTTCCCGCGAGCTTGCCGATTTGAAGATTCCCGACCCGTCCGCGGGCCGGTCCAGTCTCTGGCTGCGACTCGGAATCGCGCTGATGGTGCTGGGTCCGGCGTTGGGAGTGGGGGCTTATCTTCTGTCACACAACACATCTGATCCGCTTGTTCAACGCGACGCCATCATTGTCGCTGTGATCGGAATAGTCGTAGGAATCAACGGAGCTGCTATCTTCCTGCGCTATTCACTGACCAATTTCCTGAGATTCTGGATGGCTCGCCAATCTTACGACTTGGCACTTGCAACGAGACTTCCCTCCCTCGACGGAGAACAGTCGTGACCTTCTGACACGCCAGGAGTTCGAAACATGTGGTGGCGGAACCGTTCCGTCCACCGGAAAGGATTCACCATGCGTAAATCTGTAATCGGTCGAGCCCTGATCGTCGGCGCCTTCATCGTCACTACATTCGCGACGGGCTGTAGCAGCTCCGATGACAGTTCGAGCGAGACCACCTCATCAACCAAGGCGACAAGTTCTTCGGCGCCGGCAGCAGCGACAACCAGCGCTGTGGCGTCCGCTGCGGCGACCAAAGAAATCACGGACGCGTACATCACCTTCTTCAATGGAACTACCGCCCCTGCCGCGCGTGCCGCCCTGCTCGAGAACGGCGATGTATTTCTCCCAACGCTCGAAGCGATGGCCGCTGATCCGCAGTCGATGGCAACTACTGCCACCGTAGAAGGCGTCACCGCAGCCGGCGCCGACAACGCCTCTGTCAAATGGACACTCGTGATGGGCGGTACTCCCGTACTTCCCGACCAGTCCGGTGAGGCAGTACAGGAAGCTGGTACCTGGAAGGTCTCCGCAACGACGTACTGCACCTTGATGGCTATCCAGGGGAGTGGGGCCACCGTTCCCGGCTGCTAGTGCCAACAGCCCGAATCTTCACCCAGGCGCGCTATTCGATCACCCAATCGGCCAGCGATATCGACTCAAGTTTCGAACTACCCGAAAGCAGTCAGAATGACACTCCAATCGATCATGGACGAGGTACGCAATCTCCCGGGCACCGGTGAAGTCATTGCGGTCATCGACCCGGCGACCGAAGAACAGATCACCGAGTTCACCGATGGCGGGGCAAAGGCGGTCGAGGAAGCCGTTTCTCGTGCGCGCGAATCCTTCGAGGCCGGTGTGTGGCACGGTCTCCCCGGCAGTGAAAGGGCTAAAATCCTTTGGCGCGCTGCCGATTTGATCGACGAACACGCAACTGAGATCGCCCAGCTCGATTCGATCAACACCGGGATGCCATTCGTTCAGGCGCATTCCATCGTCGGGACCAGTGCCGAATTCTTCCGGTACTACGGCGGCTGGTGCACGAAGGTCAATGGCATCGCCCATGACGTGCACATGACCGGCGGGATCACTGGTGCTCATTCGAATATGCACGGATACACGCTCAAGGAACCCGTGGGTGTCGTCGGGCTGATCTTCCCGTGGAACGGCCCGATCTTCAACGCGTGCGCCAAACTTGCTCCAGCCCTTGCCGCAGGGTGCAGCGTCATCGTCAAGCCTGCCGAAGAAACACCGCTGTCGGCACTGCTACTGGTTAAGTTATTGGCTCAGGCCGGCGTGCCCGATGGTGTCGTCAACCTCGTCAACGGCTACGGCCACACTGCAGGCGCGGCACTGAGCGAGCATCCCGATGTAGACAAAATCGCTTTCACGGGATCCACCGAAGTCGGCAAGAAGATCGTGCAAGTAGCCAGTGGCAACCTCAAGAAGGTCATGCTCGAGCTCGGCGGCAAGTCACCCGTACTGATCTATGACGACGCCGATCTGAACACGGCCATCCTGAGTGCCGCGATGGGTATCTTCGTGCACTCCGGTCAGGGCTGCATCAGCGGCTCACGCATCTTCGTTCAGCGCGGTGTCTACGATCAGGTCGTGGAGGGCATTGCGGCGATTGCCAATTCGCTGAAGCTGGGCGGGCCTAAGGATGAGGGCGTCCACATCGGTCCGCTCATCAGTCAAAAGCAGCTCACTCGAGTCATGGGCTTCGTCGAAGAGGGAAAGCGCGACGGTGTCGAGGTAGTGGCAGGCGGATCCCGGATCGACCGGCCGGGTTATTTCGTGCATCCCACCGTCCTCACCGATGTCAGGCCCGACATGCGGCTCTATCAGCAGGAAATTTTCGGACCCGTCGTTCCGATCATGCCGTTCGACGACGATGACCAAGTGGTTGCCATGGCAAACGACACCACATACGGGCTCGCTGCCACGGCGTGGACCTCGGACGTCGGACGTGCTCACCGCCTCGCGAAGCGACTGGACGCCGGAACTGTCACCCTGAACTGCCAGATGGTCTTCGACCACGCTATGCCGTTCGGCGGATACAAGCAGTCCGGATGGGGCTACGAGCACGGCAGAGAGGGCATCGAGGGATATATGAAGACGAAGTCGGTTTACACCCAGATCTAGATCAATTTGCGTGCGATGGAAAAGCGCTCTCGCACATGACGATTCCCTAAGCGGGGCATGCATGGCTCCCCGCTTAGGGATTTCGCTCAGCTCAAGTCCGCGATGATTCGCTCTGCGAGGGGCTTGGACGACGCGGGATTTTGTCCGGTGTACAACTTTCGGTCCACTACAACGTAAGGGGACCACGCCTCGGCATTCGAGAACTTGCCGCCCTGCTCGCGTAGCTTCGTTTCGAGCAGCCACGGAGCCTTGTCCGCCAAACCTGCCTGGGTCTCCTCCTCGTTGGTGAAGGAGGTGAGGTTGTAGCCGTCGAACAGCCAGCTTCCATCGGATCTGCGTGCGGGAAGCAACGCTGCCGGTGCGTGACAGACTGCTGAGACAACCTTGCCTGCGTCCAAGAATTTCACCAGAAGCTCGCCGAAGGCTGTGGACACTGCGAGATCCTCCATCGGCCCGTGCCCGCCCGGAACAAAGACCACGTCGAAGGTGTCGGCGTCGATATCTTCGAGAATGTGGGGCGAGTTCAGCGCCGGCTGCAGATCGGCAATGTACTTGCGCATACGGTCGGCGCCCTCCTGACCTCCATTGACCTCGGGGGCAAGGCTTCCTTCATCCACAACCGGGACCTTGCCGCCGGGTGTTGCAATCACGATGTCGTACCCGGCATCGACGAACGCCTTATGAGATTCGACCAGCTCCTCGGCCCAGTATCCGGTGGGGTGGGCGGTCCCGTCGTTGAGCGTCCAGTGATCTGCAGAGGTGACGGCAAACAGCAACTTGGTCATTGCACAACCTTTCGTTGGAGACAGGACCCGAAGACAGGCCCAATCGGCAAAACAGCGTCAGTCAATGCAACACACTGGTCCGGAGAGAATTCCGCATCGGCCGTCTTCGGTGAGATGTGTCATGTCTACTCCGCAGTTGCGGAGCAGCTTTGTGCGCAGAGAATCCTTAATGTGTTTCTGCTGCAATATGTTTGATCGGCGAGCGATTCCACGATGTCCGAATGTTACAGTCGGGTCTCAATTTTAACCGGCGGAAAGTGCGTATACCTGCGCAAACCTCGATGTAAACCCTGCTAGGCATCGAAACTTCGGTTCACAGCGGCCGGCATTCGTGATTGCATGGGTCGTGATCCAAGGAACGCAATAGAGGTACACAGCAATAGAGGTACACCGGTGCCTCGACAAATGCGCAAGTGCAAGGAAACGAAGAGAGCGAACGCGATCGAAATGACCACGCCGCAAAAAAGTATCGACCCCGACCTCGAAGTCGATTGGGTATGGGAAGACGGGCAACTACGAGGCGTGGCGGCCGGCGGCGCCGTGAGGCTGACTGCGAATCTCCAACGTGCCCAATGGTCATGGGGTTCGTACACACTCTTTGCCGAGCAATTGGGAGACCAAGTGTGGCTCACATTCGACAAGGTTGTCGATGAAATCGGACGCCTCGGTATCGCGGACACGACTGCTGTCGAGGTATTCGCCCCGTGGATGGGGCAAGCCGCGACACCACTTCGGGCACTCAATTCTCCGTTGACGAAGGAAAAGCTGTCAGCCCTGCCGGCTGAAGCTGAAGTTCCGGATTTTGCCTACGCCGTTGTTGCAGAAGCTGTTCGGATTTTCGAGAATCCCCAAAACCCAAATCTCACTGCAAGGTTCTGAGCGGAAACTCGTGGGTAGTGGCGGCCCACTGCGTCTGACTCAAAGCGGTGCTCGATCGTCTTATGGCGCTCACGGGTGTGAGACCTGTTGCTGTATAACGCTTGCTGAACTCAGTCGCGGAAGTAGACGCGAAATGCATTGCGCACAAGACGGATTCTCCGCGAAGGGGTGAAGCGCCGGAACCTGGTCGTCGTGTTGATTCGTGCGCGTAGACCGACTCGTACGCGTGGTACCTATTCAAAGGATGAAAAGTACTCGCGAAGTGCGTCGTGCGACTCGGCCAGTACCGTCTCGTCGCCGGACGGGTTGGTCCGGAAGGCGTACTGAGCAAGTCGCTCGATAATTTCGACGGCAATGGCGCACTGCAGGTGTGACAAGCGGTTGAAGCGTGGCGCGTGAGTTTCGAACTGCTCGAAGACGAGAACAGCTATCTCGTCGCACCAGATCTGGTCGAGACTACGGATGCTCGCATTCAGATGTTGCCCGACCCACAGTTCGCGAATCAGTGGAATTGTGTACTGCTGTCTGTAGTGACCGACCAGGATGTCGACAATCTCGGTCCACGTCGCTCGCGAACGATTGGTGAACTGACGGGTGATCAGCCCGTACGAGTCGATCATGCATCTCCGTGCGAGTTCGTCCAGAACCCGCTCAGGAGAGTCGAAGAACGCGTACAAAGACCCGCGGCTGACTCCTGATCGTTCCAGCAGGATCGTCGGGGAACTCGGATAAAGCACTAGTGCCCTGTTCGAGGACGATCTCGCTGGCAGTATCGAGTAGGTGTTCGACAGCGAGTCTGGATCGTTCTTGCAACGGTTGCTTGCGTAGAACACTGGGTAGGTTTGGGCGTCCCGTACTCACCGGATCCCTCGAGAGTTCGCCCTATTCACAGGCATGAGTATAGGACGCGGCGCCCTCCCGTCCGGGGTGCCTGTCTACCTCAGGGGCATGTGCGACGGATTGTTTCCGCTTGTCGCCAACGCCCGGGAAACGGGCCGAACCCGCGTCGGGCAAGCCTGATTTTTGCCTTCGCTGCCGACTAGACTGAAGTTCGCTGTCCGAGAATCTGCGGGCTACGGCGACAACCATATGAGGATGGGCTGGAAAGACTTGCGGCCGTGAACAAATACCTCCGGATAGGATCTTTAGTTGCGTTGTCGGTTTAACCAGATGCCACGCAGGAGCATGAGCACGCTTAGGCAAGCGCCCCATCCAAGCGCGGACAGCGCCACGCCTACGCCTGCTTGGCCGGTGGCATCAGTACTGGCTGCAACGCTGAATGCAGTCGTGAATCCTGCTGTCGTACCTACAGCGGCGGCGAAACCACCTGCCGTGGTCCAACGCGAGAAATGTGCAGCGACGAAACATGCCAGAATCACAGTTATTCCGCAGGCGACCACCTGCCAAGTGGGGAACTGGGTCGGTGCCGGCAGGCCGGGCCGACGGAACTCGCCCCGATAGTCGACGGACCAGCTCAGCCAGCCCACACAGGACAGAAGTCCCAGCAAGAACGCGACCAGGCCGGTAGTCCACAGCCCCAGCGGACCCCCGCCGGCTGGCTGCGTAGCTGCGGATCGGTTCGACGATTGCTCGGGTCTAGTTCGCTCTGATCGCCAGATTGACGAGATGATGCCTGCACTGATCATCGTGGGCACTCCGACGAAGATGAGCACCATCCAAAGAAACTGCGGTAGAGCAAATTCGGAATCGACGCTCATTATAGGAGTATGCACCTGGCATGGTTATTGTCGTGGGAACGTGACCCCGATGCGTACGTGAAGTTCTCTTGATGCGTTAGTCGATCTGCATGACAATCGTGCGAGCGCGTCCTGCGACATTCAGCGGGTTCATGCCGACGACGCTACCCAGTGCCCGCCCCGGCCTGTTACTGCCTGGATCTCTCTGTGTTGGGCGGAGTCTGCAGAACTCTAGGCTTTGGTTTGTGGCCGCGCACGAAGGGGCCCGTTGTGTGCAACGGTACCGATCAGTGCGGGAACCACAATGGCTGATACCGCGAGGACTGCACAGAGAAGCGATCCAAGTAGGGGCCGATCGAACCAAAGTTCTTGTGCCAGTATCAATGCACCTAGTATCGAAACACCGGCACCGACGCCTCGAAGAGCGGATACACGCATAGGCGGCCTGATCGGGTATTGCCCCGTGACAATCGGCAGTCGACGCCCGGCATTGATCGTCGACAACCGCACTGCGTACAGCCAGTTCAAACCTGTTGCAACGATCAGTAAGATCACACCAAGCACTATCATCTCTGGACCATACCGAATGGCTCGCTGGGGCAGCCGACTTCACCTGATCTGCGATTGTTCCGACTCTGGGCTGTCCGCCCGTCTTGGTCTATGGAGGCGGGCAATAACATGGTTCGATGCGACATGGCCGGAATGCCAGCGTGTCCACGCTAAAGCGTCGTCCATGACGGAGACCGGTACAACTGACCGATGGGAATATTTCACTCGCAGCGACTCCGCCCGGTACTGCTGGCGCTCATCGCTGTTGTGGTAGTCGTCTTCGGACTTCTATGGTGGACAAAGGCGATCACCTTCACGAAGACCGCGTTCGTAGAGTTCAGTGTTCCTCCTCCGTCTGCGCATGTAGTCGATACGTATCAATCCAGATACATTGCCTACGAGAGCTTCGACTCTTCGGAACTGGTTGGGATGATGAGTAATCGGCTCGCGGCCGCACAGTATCCGACTACTCGAGAGCATTGACCGTGACTCGGGCACCTGATCGCTCTGGAATGACCTTGACAGCTCGCGGGCGAACACCCGATGCCGCAGAATTGCTGTTGATTGACGCTACCGACACACTCAATGGGATTCTCCGCCAACTCGCTGTTCGAGTGCCCACACTCACGGTCGATCCCGACAACTGAATTGAGCAGCGAGACGGTTTTCGAGATCGGGCGGTGTACTCGCGTAGGCACTTCAGGCCTCACTGGAGGTGGCGGAGGAAGAACCGGCCAGCATCGTCCCCCGCGAACTGCGGGACGCCAGTATGCCCACCCATGTTGGCCTGCAGCGTTTTCTCTTGGGATTCGAAGGCGTCGAACAAGTCCAGTGCCAACTGTCGGTCGTTTCCTTCGTCGTCCCACTGCAACAGAACGTGCAGCGGAATCGTGACCTGACGGGCCTCGTCGAACATGACGCGGGGCACGAAACTCCCGGCGAAGAGACCGGCGGCCACGATTCGCGGTTCGACCACCGCCAGCCGGATACCGATAGCGATCACCCCACCCGAGTACCCGACCGGGCCACTGATCTCGGGTAGTGCAAGCAGGGCGTCCAGGGTGGTCTGCCACTCCGGGACCGCCTTCTCGACCAGCGGGAGGACCAGTCGGTCGATGATCTTCTCGTCAACCGGCTCGCCGGCCGTCAGCGCCCGATGTAGATCGGCGCGGGCCTGCTCGGCTTCGGTTGATCGGGGCCGGGCACCGCTCCCGGGGAGCTCGATGGTGGCCGCGGCGAAGCCGTTCGCCACGCAGTGCTGGGCTCGTCCCGCCAGCCGGGGGTACATTTTGCGGAGTCCGCCGGGGTGTCCGAGCAGGATCAGTGGCGCCGGCGAAGAGGTGGGCGTCCACAGGGTGCCGGGGATCTCGCCGAGGGTGAAATCGCGTTCGAGGCTGCCGTTTTCGAGGCGCCGTTCGGTAGTGAAGTGCATGGTCGTGCCTTTCGGGAGTGCTCGTTGAACGGCGCTCCCGGACGACCTATCGCCCGACCGTGACCCTGAGAAGGAGCACCCACGTCGATACGTTCACGGGTACCACCTCCTCGTTCTCTCGCACGGCTTCGAGGAGAGAATAGCAGTGGCCGTCGTCTTCGCCAACAGATTTATCGGTGTTCACCGAGGCCGAGATTTCCACTCGGGGCGACGAGCAGCATCAGACCGAAGGCGAGCGGGTATCCGAACGTCCAGTGCAGCTCTGGCATGGTGTCGAAGTTCATGCAGTAGATGGCGCAGATCAAGGTGGGTGTGAATAGTATTGCGGCCCAAGCATCCAGGATTTCAGGTGGTACCCGTTGCCACTCGGACCCGACCAACCGATCAGAGAGGACGAGGTCAAGCTTTTCGCCGTGCACATTCCACATCTACCCATCGATGCCGAACTCGACTTGCACTCACAGGTATTCACCACGGTCGCAGCCGAGGAGTTCGATTGACACGCAAAGCGATTCGAGGCAGAAACCTCGGTTTGCACTCTGTCCTTGGGACGGTGCTCGTTCGGTCGAGTGGAATAGACGACATCCAGCCGCCGGCGTCCCCTTGTGCCCAAGCCGGAACCGCCTAAATCGTTTGCAAAAGGTTCTTAAAACATTTACCTTTGGGACGTGCATTTGTACTTTCTCTAAGACGGCTGAGTAAGGCCTTCCGCGCTCGTCGAGTCATCCGAGCTTGCGGCGGCCGCTCGTTATCGACCCCTGCGTGGGGTCGCCGTCTTCGGCGTACCTGTTTGCCATTGGCAGCCGGTGGGCCTTCTCTAAGGATCCGAATGCTCACTTCTACGAACCCTCAATCCATGCGCCAACGCGCCCAGCTGATCGCTTCCGACGTATCGGTGATGCGCGGTGCGAACCCGGTCTTGAACCACGTCGACCTCAATGTCACTCCTACATCGCGTATCGCCATTGTGGGAGAGAACGGGCGAGGGAAATCCACCCTCCTCCACGTGCTCGACGGAACCCTCACTCCTGACTCCGGCACGGTGCAACGCATCGGAACACTTGGTGTCGCGGAGCAGGAGATGCCGGCACACGACGATCGAACAGTCGGTCAAGCCGTCGCGGAGGCGATAGCCGAATCGATCGCGGCGCTGGCGTCACTCGACGCCGCCATACTCGCGATATCCGATGGAACCGCCGACGGCGCGCAGCGATACTCGGCCGCATTGGAATATGCCGAAGTGCTGAACGCTTGGGATGCCGAGCGACGGGTGCACATAGCCCTCGAAGCGCTCGACGCAGAAACCGATCCTGACCGGTTGCTTGACACTCTCTCTGTGGGGCAGCGATACCGCGTACGTTTGGCCTGCCTTCTGGGTGCCGATGACGATTTTCTGCTACTCGACGAGCCCACAAACCACCTCGACCGAAGTGGTCTCGAATTCCTGACTGTGCGGCTCCGAGAGCGCCAGGGAGGCGTCGTTGTCGTCACCCACGATCGCGCACTGCTCTCCGATGTTGCGGAGACCATCGTGGACCTCGACCCCTCACCCGATGACCGGATCCGCCTGTACGGCAACGGCTACGCCGGCTACCGCGAGGGCCGCCTCGCCGAACGTACACTCTGGGAACAGAAGTACGACCACCAACAAGCCGAACATGCCCGACTGAAAGACAGTCTCAGCTCAGCGCAGAACCGTCTCCAATCTGGATGGCGACCGGAGAAGGGAACGAACAAGCACGGTCGCGTGACGCGCGCGGGCGGGCTCGTGCAGAGCGTTCATCGCCGCCAGGAGCAGCTCGAAGCGCACGCGGTGACGGTGCCGGAACCACCCCAGCAATTTCGGTTCCCTGAACTAGCAACAACAGCCGGTCAGGTGTTGGTGAGTGCGGATCGGGTCTGCGTAGCGGCGCGCTTGGGCTGCCAGGTTTCCTTTACGCTCTCTCGCCGCGATCGCCTCGTCGTAGCCGGCCCCAACGGTGCCGGGAAGTCGACGCTGTTGAGCGTGGTAGCCGGTGAACTGCAACCGAGTACGGGTTCCGTCCGGAGGTCGCAGGGCACCCGTCTCGGGTACCTCCGTCAGGAAACCGATCTGCCCCTGCACAGGCGGGCGGGTGAGGTCTATGCCGCTCACCTCGACGCGCTCATTGCAGCGGGGACACTCGAGCCGTCCGATGCAATCGGGCTCTCGCACCTCGGCCTCCTGCGCGCGCGTGAATCGAGCAAGCGGATCGGTGAACTGTCGATGGGACAACAACGTCGTCTCGACCTCGCGATGGTACTAGCCGGCAAGCCGCATGTGCTCCTACTCGACGAGCCGACGAACCACCTCTCAGTCGCCCTCGTCGACGAACTCACCGAGGCATTGGCCGCGACCTACGCCGCGGTCGTTCTCTCCACCCACGATCGCCAACTTCTTCGCGACGTCGACGACTGGCCCCCACTGCAATTGACTGAAACGGCCCTGAGCGGGGAATCGGTATGAGCAAACAATTCCGATACCAGCGATCTTCATCGTTGCGGGGCTGATCCCACCGCGTCGCAATGGGAAAGCTGATGTGTACGAATGCCTCTCGATGTTCTGAGATTGCTTCCCGTATGGAGATCCCGAACGTCCTGAACGTTCGCGGTGACACCGCCCAACAACCGACCCCGCCCGCCACCCGCAAAAACCGAACGCGCATCGAAGCGCCGAGGCCGATCAATACTGACCCGATCGAGTCGAATGAGGCATTCTCGCACGTATCTACTTGGCCTCAGGCGATCCTCCATTGTGGCCGTTCGGCGATTAAGGAAAGCACGTCAAGCGTGGCTATCGTCTTGTCGAGTGACGTCAATCGGGCCGCGAAGCCATCGGCGCCGATCCCTTGACTGACACCGATGTTTGTCAGATCTAGCTTCGGGTAGTGCCTTGAGTGTATGAATCGCAACGTATGTCTCCGTACCGAAACTGGAGGATTCACATGCCGGAGGAGGAGCAGTCCCTGCGTAGGCGTCGAAGGCGTCAAGGGCAAGGCGAAGGAAGCTTCTGGTGTGGTCAGCGGTAACGACAGCTTGTCTCGGGAAGGACGAGCCTAGCGGGAGAAGGCCGAGAGCCAGCGGAAGTCGCCGAGAATGAAGCAGCAGCCGAGAAAGCTCGCGCGGAAGCGGGCGCGGACCAAGCACGACAACGGTCCGAGCAATAGTCGAGGCCCACTCGTCACCCTCGGTTCGGGGCGTACCTGAGCCGAAGTGCTCGGTTGCTCGATCCATCCTGTAATCAAGAGGAGTTGTTCAATGCCGTCACCTGAATCCGTCCCAGGCGCACCATCCTCGCAAACGCCGGACCTGCGCGAGCCTGTCAAGCCCCGCCAACCGCTGCCTCCCAAGGACGACCAGAGACAGCCTGAGGTGCGCACTGTTGCGGGCGCAGAAGAGAAGGTGAAGGGTAACGGCCGCGGGCAGCGGGGTGAATATCTCACTACTGCAACGGGGACGCGACTGTACGAGACCGACCACTCACTCACTGCAGGTGAGCGGGGGCCGACCCTCCTTCAAGACCACCACCTTCGCGAGAAGATCACTCACTTCGATCACGAGAGAATTCCTGAGAGGGTTGTGCATGCACGTGGTGCCGCTGCACACGGAACGTTCCTGGCTAATGGGGCAGCCGAAAGTATTTGCAAAGCAGCCATGTTCGCATCGGGCGCAAGGACCCCGGTATTCGTGAGATTCTCGACGGTGCTGGGTTCTCGAGGTTCTGCGGACACCGTGCGAGACACACGCGGCTTTGCCACTAAGTTCTACACCGACGAAGGTGTTTTCGACTTGGTAGGCAACAACATTCCGGTTTTCTTCATTCAAGACGGAATCAAGTTTCCCGACATCATTCATGCTGCGAAACCTCACCCGGATCGTGAGATCCCGCAAGCACAGAGCGCGCACGATACGTTCTGGGATTTCGTTTCCCTTCACACCGAGGCGACCGCTCACACGTTGTGGAATATGTCCGATCGAGGCATCCCCCGCTCGTATCGCATGATGGAGGGCTTCGGCATCCACACGTTCCGACTCGTGAACCCCGACGGTGAAACGAATTTGATCAAGTTCCATTGGAAACCGGCGGCAGGCGTTCACTCGCTGGTGTGGGAGGAAGCTCAGATAGCAGGTGGGGTAGACCCGGACTTCCATCGCCGCGACCTCGCGGATGCCATCGAAGCCGGCGCGTATCCGTCCTGGGATCTCGGGGTTCAGGTGTTTCCGGATACCGAAGACGAAATGTTCGAAGGCATCGATCTGCTGGACCCCACGAAGATCGTTCCGGAGGAGATTGCGCCGGTTCAGATCATCGGAACGATGACACTCGACGCCAACCCCACCAATTTCTTCGCCGAGACCGAACAAGTTGCATTCCATCCGGGCCATTTGGTGCCAGGTATCGACATCACCAATGATTCTCTGCTGCAGGCACGTTTATTCTCGTATCTCGATACTCAGATCACGCGTCTCGGCGGTCCCAACTTCGATCAGATCCCGATCAACCGTCCTCATGTACCCGTCAACGACATGCTTCGCGACGGCTTCCACCAGGACGGGGTCCACACCGGGGTAGCGCCGTACCATCCCAATTCGCTCGATGGGGGTTGCCCGTTCCTGGCCTCGGCAGAGAGCGCCGCCTACATCGAAGTGCCCGAAGAAGTTTCAGGCCGTAAGGTGCGTCAGGCACCGGCGACGTTCGACGATCACTTCTCGCAGGCGCGTCTGTTCTACCGCAGTCTGTCTCCGATCGAGCAGGAGCACGTCGCAGGGGCATATACCTTCGAATTGGGGAAGTGCTTCGAGGAGAACATCAAGATTCGGAATCTGGAGATTTTGGCGAACATCGACCCAGTGCTCGCCAAGACGGTGGCGAGGGGGCTCGGGCTCGAGGTCCCCGAACCTACAGAGCCACTGGAGGATTCGGAGCCGAGCCCAGCGCTCTCGCAAGTGGGCGCGGAATGGCCCGTCGACGGCAGGATTATCGCGCTGGCCGTCGACGAGAACTCCGATCTGGATACCGTCGCCTCTGTGCGCGAGAAGATCGTCGACGCCGGTATGGTGCCGCTTGTCCTCGGACCGCACGGAGGGACGATCGGAGAGGGGAAGAACGCGGTGACCGTGCAGAGGACGTATCTCACAGCGCGTTCGATCGAGTTCGACGCAATCCTGTTGAGCGGTGACGCGTTCAGGATCGACGAAGACAAGCTGGATCCCCGTGTTGACACGCTTCTCAACGAAATGTACAGACATTGCAAGGCGATTGGCGTTTGGGGTGAGAACACGGGTGTGCTCGCTGCTGCCGGTATCGACGAGGCTGCACCAGGCGTCGGAGTTGATGCGGATGCAGAAGCGGCTCTGGCCGCAGTCGCCCAGCTCTTGAAGACGCACCGGGTATGGGAGCGCTTCGAGGTACCACCGACCGCCTGACACGGGACGGTCCGTCGAAGCGGGATGATACTGGTCAGCCTATCCAGGAAAGCAGTCGAACCCATATATACGTTGTGACGCATGGTTTAGCTGCTTCCTGGGTTTACCGGGGCGCCGGGCGGGGGACCTCTCGTTGCGAAGCCACCGAGACGTACGGCGAGCGCAGCCCCTGTCAGGATCGACAATCCGCCCGGTGCAGGGGTCGACAACATCATCGTGAAGATCCTGTCGCAATGTCGAGGTGCATGCCGGCACCTTCCGGAAACGCCGCAGGTATTTCGCGACTAGATTGATATCATATTGTAGTGCAGTAACTTTCGCGTCTCATGCTGGTGTACGCTCCTGAGGCCGGAAACGCCCCACCGGGTGAGTCTGTGAGGCGGGCGAATGCCGCACACAGTGACCACCTACTGCGCGACCTATCTCGACGCGCGTCCGCCGCGGGCGCGTTCCGGATCGCGCGTACGGAAGCTGTGAGCACTCGCGGCGGAGACCTGAGAACCCGAAACCTTTCGTCTGGACCAAGACTTCCGAGGCGATCCTCGCTGGGCTCGCAAAATGTATCGAACGAATTTCACGCGTAGCAAACTTGGGGCGCTTCATACGGAGGGTCCGCGCATTGTTGCGCGCTCCGGACAAATGACGGAATCGCGCTGCTGATCAACGTAATTGAGTGACCTGGTGTCGCGGACGGTTCACCCCGGGGCCATCAGCGAGACCTACGGTGTTGACGCGCTGCAGAATGCGGCGTTGACTAGGCATTACGCCATGGCCGGGAGGCCGTCATGCTCATCGTCTTCGGACTGGTCGTCCTGGTTTTCGCGGCGACCGCTGCAGTCGCGCGCCCGTTGAGCAACTGCAGTCATGCACATCCGATAGCGGGCAACTTCGGAGTCTGCAGTTACGACGTCGATCACCATGGGCGATCCAGGGGAAGACGACTGGGCAAAACCGTTCGGCCGCCGATCGCCGTAGAGAAAGAAACGCCATGAGCATCGTGAAGAAGATCCGACACAAGGCCGAAACTGCCGGGGGCGCTACCAAGAAGACTGTCGGCAAAAGCCTGGGAAATGAAAGGATGGAGGCCGAGGGAAGCGCAGACCAGGCCAAGGGCCAGGCCAAACAAGCCGGCGACAAGCTCAAGGAGGCGGGCCAGAAGGTCAAACACATCTTCAAACACTGACTTGGTCCCGCACCGTCATTAGTTGGGGTAATAAGCAATCAATCCTGGTGCACGTCAGGATCGCGCTGCGAGGTGCCTGTGCACGCGAGAGTAGGCGAGAAGTATGAGTGCACAACAGAATACGAGAGGACGGGCTGCACCGGCCACGACGCGACGTACGGGCGCGACACCCACTACAGGCACGGCACGCAGCAGTAGAGCCGGTGGCAGTGCCACGCGAGGTGTGTCCGCCACGTCGCGTTCGGCGCGGACGTCGAAGGCTTCACCAAGGTTGGGGTGGGGATCTTCGCAAGCCCTGGCGGCGCGGCAGGCGACTGCGGATTCGACCACCGTCGCATCTCGTCGCGGCTTACCACGGCGCGAAGAGCCGACACGACGATCAAAGCGCGCGGAGCCGACACGACGATCAAAGCCGCGGCAATCACAGCAAGGTGCCACGGTTGCCCCCGAAGACGTCTCGACCGGCACTGATCGTGGTCCGGTGTGGCGGTCGGTCGAGGCCGCCCTCGAGTGGTTGAAAACCCACACTCACCTTGCTGATTCGGTGCAGGATCGGGTAGGGGCGGTGACGAGCAAGCTCCAGGAGAGGATGAAGACCTTTGTCGAAGGGGCCACACCCCACGGGCCGGCCGTAACAGCGGGGCTCGCAGGCGTCCGGGCAGTTCTGACGGGGAAGAATCCTGTATTGCCCGCGGTCAAAGGCATGGTGTCAGGACTGAGTGGAAAAACAAAAGTCATGCTCGTCCTCCTGTTTGCCCTTGCGCTCCTGCTCGGGCCGGTGCTGCTCGTCGTCCTCGTGCTGGCGCTCATTGTCGCGGGGGTGATCGCAGCGGTGCGAGCCGCCGCCAAATAGGCCACAACCGTCGAAAGCTGTTGAACAACAACGCGCACGTCAGTCCCATCGACACGGTCGCGGAGGTGATCACGCACGACCCACATACTCGGCGATGGCCGCCTGGTGCAAAACGGGAACCAACACTCGGCCGAATCAAGTGTTCTGCTGATGATTGAGTGCCCTACGGGCAGGGTAGTCGAAATGCGCACCCTTACCGCACACGGTTGTGCGGCCCACCTCCGAGAACCGTCCTGCGACACATTGCCGACGTTTGGCAAGAGGTGCGCTATGACTACTCGGCGAAGGGGTTCGACAATGAAAGCAAAAGGTCAAGTGGCGTTGGCAGTCGGCGCGGGCTACATGCTGGGCCGCACCCGCAGAATGAAGATGGCGTTGATGCTCGCGGCCGCGGGCGCGACTGGCCGCTTCCCCGGCGGACCGCGTGACTTGCTGGAACGCGGCACCAAGATGCTGGCAAAATCGCCGGAGGCCGCCAAGATCGGCGACGTGGTCAAGGAAGAATTAGTCAGCGCAGCGAAGGCCGCAGCAGTCACCGCCGCCAGTCAACGCATCGATTCTCTGAGTAACCGGTTGTTGGCGGGTGGTCACTCCGTATCGGGCACTGTCGATGACGTCTCAGACGCCGTCGGTGACGTCGCAGGGGTCCGGAGGCTCGGCCGCAAGAAAAGCGCTCACTCGCAGGACGACAAGCGCGACGATGAGGAACGCGACGAGGAGGAAGACGACGCACCTGAGGAAGAGGAGTCGACTCCACGCAAGCGGCCGGCGCCGCGCCGCCGCACCTCGAGTACCGGCAGCACCCGATCCAGTGGGACGACGCGGAAGACCAAGTCCGACAAGGGTGAGGGAGAAGAGGCTACCGAAAGCAACCACAGAACACGAGCTAAAGCCGCAACGGACTCCGCGCCAGTCCGACGCTCACGGAGATGATGACGATGACGAACGCCGCGAAGAAACTACAAGAAGCTATACCGGGTGACGGACACAGTTCGTCGAGCGTGTTGCAGGACTCGTTCCAAAAGCTACTCGGTGCGGTGGCTGAACGTGCCTTGTCGTCGGTCTCGGAAACTGTGTCGAACACCTCGGAAAGGCTCAACGACTACGCCGAGGGCGGTGGCGGCGGGTTGCTCGCCGCTGTTACCGGTTCCGAGAAATCGGATGACGGTGAGTCACCCCTCAAGTCTGCCGTGAGCGGTGGTTGGGAGGGCGCCAAGCAGATGGTCAAGGACAGGGCTTCCGACGTCAAGGACGCGGTCACCGGCGGGGGCGACGGTGGAGGCAAGGACGGCGCAAAGAGCGGAGGCAAGGGCAAGAAGCTCAAGTTGACCAACATCATCGAATCGATCGATGTCGGGGTCCCTATTGAACTGGCTTACAACCAATGGACTCAGTTCACCGACTTTCCGTCGTTCATGAAGAAGGTCGAACGAGTGGAGCAGGAATCGGACGAGAAACTCGAGTGGAAGGCCCAGGTCTTCCTGTCGCACCGAACGTGGGAATCGACGATCCTCGAACAGGTTCCCGATGAACGGATCGTGTGGCGTTCGAAGGGTGCCAAAGGTTACGTCGACGGTGCGGTGACGTTCCACGAGGTAACGCCCGATCTCACCCGCATCCTCGTGATCCTCGAATATCAACCGAAGGGTTTCTTCGAGAAGACGGGAAATCTGTGGCGCGCACCTGGACGGCGAGCACGGTTGGAACTCAAGCACTTTCAACGTCACGTCATGACGCAGGCCATTCTCCATCCCGATGATATCGAGGGCTGGCGCGGAGAAATCCGGGACGGCCAGGTCGTGGAGGCCGAGGAGGACGAAACACAACTGGATGAGGGCGAGGAGCCCGACGAAACAGACGAGTACGAGGAGCCCGAGGAAACAGACGAGGACGAGGAACCTGAGGAAGAGCCCGAGGACGAGGAACCTGAGGAAACAGACGAGGACGAGGAAGCTGAGGAAGAGCCCGAGGAGGAGCCACCGCCTCCGCCGGTACGCCGAGGACGCCCCCGCAAAACTGCGCCCGCGAGTGAGGACAAGGCGCCGGCACGTAGAGGCCGCCCACGCAAGACCGCGGCAGCAAAGTCCGCGGGTTCGAAGCAGGGAGCACGACGATGACGTCGATACAACCCGCGGGAGGTGGTGGCGGCGCAGTCGGCGGCGGGCCTAGTTCGAGTAGCCTCGCCGATGTCATCGACACCATCCTCGACAAGGGCCTGGTCATCGACGCCTACGTGCGTGTCTCCCTGGTCGGTATCGAACTGCTGACCATCGATGCACGCGTAGTCGTCGCCAGTGTCGATACCTATCTGCGGTTCGCGGAGGCGGTGAACCGGCTCGAGATCGGCGATGAACCCAAGGGACTGACGGATTTGGTTGGGGATGTCACCGAGAGCGGTGCCAAATCGAAAACCAAGGGCGCGCTCGAAGCAGCTGGCGAGAAGCTCGGCGGAATCCTCGGCGGTGGCGAGGAAGAGCCTGAGCGCGAACGAGTTTCACGCAAGTCGAGCCGAGGTGACTGATGATGTCCACGTCGAATACGTCTACGTCGAACCAAGCTGCCGACACGCGCCAGGAGCCTCGAACCAGCGGGATCTACGTGTACGGCATCGTGCCTGCGGATGTGGAGGCCGGAGAGGACGCAGTCGGCGTGTGTGACGAAGCGGTCAGCATAGTCACACACGGCGACATTGCCGCGCTCGTCAGCGAAATCTCGGTAGACAGACGGCTGGGTAAGCCCGAGGACCTACAAGCCCACGCGAATTTGTTGAACGGAACTGCTCGCGTGGCACCCGTTCTTCCCCTGAGGTTCGGGGCGGTCCTCACCGACACGGACGCGGTGAAGGACGAATTACTCACAGCACACGCCGACGAGTTCGCCGCAGCATTGGCAGAACTCGAAGGACTCGCGCAGTACATCGTGAAGGGGCGCTACGTCGAAAAGGCGATCCTGAGGGAAGTTATCGAAGAGAACGAACAGGCGAGCAGGCTACGGGACACTATCCGTGATCAGCCCGAAGAGGTCACTCGTGACGCGAGGATGGCCCTCGGTGAGATCGTGAGCAACGCCATCGTGGCCAAGCGAGAGGAAGACACTCGCGCGGTGGTCGATGCGCTTACAGCGCTGACCGACTTCCTCAATGTGCGGGAACCCACGCACGAGGAGGAAGCCGCGCAAGTGGCGGTGCTCGTCGAGGTCGCACGACAAGACGAACTCGAGAACATTGTCGGTGAGTTGGCGCAGCAATGGGACGGCCGGGTCGAGATGCGGTTGCTCGGCCCGCTCGCGGCCTACGACTTTGTGGTGACACAGAAACCGGAGGGCTGACCGATGGGTTTGCTCTCCTTCATCGTCACGTTGCCACTCGCCCCGGTGCGCGGGGTGATCTCGCTGGCCGAGTTGATTCAACAACAGGTCGAGGACGAACTGCACAATCCCGCCAGTGCACGCCGCGCTCTCGAGGAGTTGGAGGAAGCGCGGGCTGCGGGCGAGATCACGGCGGAAGAGGAACAACAAGCGCAGCAGGTCATCCTCGACGACATCGCTGCAACTCGACAGACGATCACTCAGGAGGAGGAGTGATGCGCAATGGTGGAAGAGGAGCCACCGCCCCTGCCTGCACATGACGTCGCCGAACTCGCATTGCGCGACATCACGCAGTTGACTGGAAAGAAGCCGTTGGGTGCGACGTCGGTGATGCCGACCGACGAAGGCTGGACTGTGGAAGTGGAGGTGGTCGAGGATCGGCGCGTCCCGTCGTCGACGGACATGCTCGCACTATATGAGGTGGTGTTGGATATGGACGGAGAGTTGCTGTCCTATCGCAGAACCCGCCGCTATGCCCGCGGTGCGGGTGACGGTATGGGCGGACGGTCATGACCGTCGCCGGCGGCGGTTCGAGCAACCTGCCACAGGTCTCAGGTGGCGGCATGGGCGGTGGGCGCCAGTCGACCAACCTTGGGGACATTCTCGAACGGGTGCTCGACAAAGGTCTGGTGATCGCCGGGGACATTCAGGTAAACCTGCTCGACATCGAATTACTGACGATCAAGGTGCGACTCGTGATCGCTTCGCTGGAAACGGCGAAGGAGGTGGGCATCGATTGGTGGGAGCACGATCCCTGGCTTACCGGAAAGAACAACAACGTCGAACTGGAGAACACACGCTTGCGGGAACGGATCGCCGAACTCGAGGCCGACAGGTCAGTGAAGTCCGCACTTACCTCGGACGAGCCGATCGAGGTGGAGACGCGGCGCTGGGACGAAGACGATGACAGGAAATGAAGGCGTGTGGCTCTACGCCATCACGTCCGAGAGTCTCGACGGCGTGTCCCTGAGCGGGGTCCTCGGCGTGGCGGGTGAGGCTGTGCGGGTGGTGCATTCGACCGACCTGGCGGCGGTAGTGGGCTCGGTTGATCTCGACGAATTCGGCGAGGTTCCACTGCGACGGCACCTCGAAGATCTCGACTGGCTGGCAGCAACCGCGCGAGCCCATGAGCGCGTCGTGTCTGCCGTGCTGCGCTGCGGTCCCACGATTCCGCTGCGCTTGGCCACCCTGTACCTAGACGACGACCGAATTCGCAGTTTGCTCGAGGTCGGGCGTGAAAAGTTTTGCGCCGCATTACGTTCCGTGGCCGGGCGAAGCGAATGGGGAGTCAAGGGTTATGGCGATGCACGTGCGCTGGCGCAGACATCACCCGAGAAACAACCCGAGCCCAGTCCGACTGGAAAGGGAACAGCTTATCTGCTTCGACGCCGGGCCGAGTTGACTGCGCAACAGAACGTGGAACGCCGCGCAGCGGCCGAGGCAGACGACTTACATGCTGCGCTACTCCAACGCGCCGTCGACGGTCTCCGGCGGCCTGTCACCGATCCTGTCCTGTCCGGAAAACGCGCCTGGATGATCTTCAACGGTACCTACCTTGTGGACGACGATCGGGTCGACGACTTCACAACCTTCGTTGCGACGCTCGACGCCGAACGTGAGGGCATCACAGTGGAACTGACCGGACCGTGGCCCCCGTACTCATTTTCCGGGATCGACATGGTGACTCGATGAGCGAGATGGTCCCGGCCGACGATACTCGTCGCATCGCTCTCGTAGACCTGCTCGACCGGGTGCTCGGCGGGGGAGTTGTCGTCACCGGCGAGATCACTCTCTCGCTGGCAGACGTCGACATGGTGCGGATCTCGCTACGAACCCTGATCGCGTCGGTTAGCGCGCTCGTTCCTGATCCAACAGAACCGGACATCACCGATGACTGAACCGGGGGACTTCAACTCGGATGCGAACCCAGACCTCGGCCGCCGCGTTCTACCACAGCGGATCGACGCAGACCCCGAATCAGTCGAACGTGGTTTGGTCACCCTGGTTCTCACGCTCGTCGAACTCCTACGTCAACTCATGGAGCGCCAGGCGCTGCGCCGTGTCGAACACGGAGATCTCAGCGACGAACAGATCGAGCGCATCGGCACGACTTTGATGCTGCTCGAGGATCGAATGGCCGAATTGAGGGAGCATTTCGGTCTCACACCCGAAGACCTCAACATCGACCTCGGACCGCTGGGACCGCTGCTGTCCAACGAATAGCCAGTCCAACGACACCTGAGGTCAGGAGTCATAGGACAGGAATTCCGATGCGCGGGCCGCGCATCGAACCACTGTCGATTAATTGGTATCTGTCCGTCCTTCCGGGGAGGTCAGTGTGGAGGTCAGACCGGAGAAGAGGATATCGAGGCCCCGTTCGAGTTCGGCGGCGCCGTCGTAGGACGCAAGAACCGGTGCGAGTGCACGCACCAACGGGAATTCCCCGATCGGTAGCCGATTCAGCCCCAGGCGAAGTAAGTTGTCGGTTTCGTCGGGTCGTTCGACGAGCTCCTGCAGCTCTTGGAGGATATGTCCGAAAAGGAAACCGAACAACGCCCGGTAGACGCGTAACGCGTCGGTAGCGCTGAAACCCGCTCGGCTGAGCAAACTCAGGATGTCTTCGAATGGACGCAGGGTTCCTGGCGGTCGCATTCCCAGAGGTGTTGCAAGGGGCCGGGTGACCAGCAAGGGGACCACGTGAGGATGCGCGAGCGCCAAGCGACGAAAGTGCCGGGCGATCGAGCGAAGCTGGGTCATCCAGTCGTTGTCGTCGGTGTCGACGACAAGCTGTTCGAGGACCTTCTCGGCAACCCCGTCGAGGAGTGCTGCTTTGTTGGGTGCATGTCGGTACAGAGTCATCGGATCCCGTCCGAGTGCCTTTCCGAGGCGTCGCATCGAAAGTCCGTCGATGCCGTCACGATCGAGAATTTCGAGTGCCGACACCAGGATTCGCTCTTTGGTGAGTGCGCTACCGTCTGAGCCGTCGTCGACGGAACGGCTGCTGCCACGTGCAGGGGACTTCGCCATCGCCGTCTCCTTTCGACTACCTAACACTGTAGGCCGGAAGCGTAGATATACAGCGTTGACAGCTGGGGAAACGCGGCGTTCACTGGACATTGAACGTAGTGGCCAGGAGGGCCCCGGTGAGCCTTGAAAGACCACCTGTGGTCTCTTTCGACCGTCGAATTCCTTTTGGCCGTCGAACATCTGGGGCTACGGCTAGGCGCAGCATCACACAATGATCGGACGGCACGTCATCGAATCATCGACAACGCGCTGTGTCGGCACCGACGAAGCGCCCTAGAGGAAGAAGATTCCCGCCGTGCATGTCGTGCAGAGCACCGTACCTTCCTTCAACTCCGAAATCAGGTAATCATCATGATTATTCTCGGTATCATCCTCGCCATCGTCGGCGTGGTGATCAGCGTCCCTGTCCTGTTGTATGTCGGGATCGCACTCGTCGTCATCGGAGCGGTGCTGGAGATTATGGGCTCGATGGGCCACGCAGTGGCCGGTCGGCGCCACTACTACTGACAGCCTCCCCGTATGCGGCTGTGTCACGACAGCAACACCCGCGGGAACCACTGCAGGAACACACTGATGGCCATTTCCGACATCAAGGAATACGCGCACCTCGCCGCAGCAGACGTCGAGTCGCTCAGCGACGAACTGAACGACATCCGCCGAGCAGTCGCCGAATCGCTCGGCGGAGCGGACGCCTCATACATCCGCCGCACCATCGCGTTTCAGCGAGTACTCGATGTCATTGCACGGCTGTTGATCCACGGCACCAGAACCACGCCGGCGTGGGTAATCGGGGCAACGGCTCTCGGGGTGGCCAAGAGCGTCGAGAACATGGAGATCGGGCACAACGTCTCCCACGGTCAATGGGACTGGATGAACGACCCTGAAATTCACTCCGGCACATGGGAGTGGGACATGGTTGGGCTCTCCTCGCAGTGGCGCTATTCCCACAACTATCGCCACCACGTGTTCAGCAACGTCGTGGGGATGGACGATGACCTCGGCTACGGCGTGCTTCGCATCACCCGAGACCAGCCGTGGCGTCCGGGGAATCTCTTTCAGCCGCTGCGGAATCTGTTGCTAGCGGCGACGTTCGAATGGGGTATCGCCCTGCACAGCCTGTATTCCGAACAGGACCACGCCGACACCGACTCCGAAAAATCTGCCGATACACGAGCCTTGGTCGGCAAGATCGCCCGGCAAATGGGCAAGGACTATTTGTTCTTCCCCGCCCTCAGCGGACGTCGGTGGCGACGGACTTTGACGGCGAATCTGGCCGCGAATCTGCTTAGGAACGTATGGGCATATGTGGTGATTTTCTGCGGGCATTTCCCCGACGGCGCCGAGAAGTTCACCGTCGCCGAACTCGAGAACGAGACTCGCGGGGAATGGTACCTGCGACAGATGCTCGGCTCAGCTAACTTCCGTGCCGGGACGGTGATGGCGTTCCTGAGCGGCAACCTCTGCTACCAGATCGAACATCACCTATTTCCAGACCTGCCCAGCAACCGCTACGCGGAAATCTCCACCCAGGTCCGTGCGCTGTGCGAAAAATATGATCTGCCCTACACCACGGGTTCCCTTGCACGGCAGTATCTTCTAACCCTACGCACCATTCACAAACTGTCTCTGCCCGACCGATTTCTCCGTGCGACAGCCGACGACGCCCCTGAGACTGCTTCCGAACTGAAATTCCGCACCATCTTGTCCAAGTCCGAGACGTCGGCCCCACGACTGCGGACCGGGCTTCGAACGGCGCTACGATCGATGCCCAGCAGCCGCCATAGGCAGAGAAACGCACTATTCGAACGGCGCGATTACCACGCCTGATCAACCCACTCCGGGCGCTCAACGAATTCTTCGTCGGAGTTGTACGACAACTCGACGATCAATCATGTACCTCGCATTTTCGCGCGCGACATCGGTTACAGTCGACGGTTCGTTGGGCACCGACTCAGGAACAGTCCTGATCCAAAGCGATTGATCAATCAGGACTATGACTGACGCTTTTTCTTTTCGTCAGTTGAGTTCGGAGCAGACTCCGCGGCTTGCTCGCGCGTAGCCATACCACCGCCCTCGCCCTTGTCTTTGGGGCCGGGATGTCCAGCCTTCGGGGTTTTGTCGCTGCGATCCGTCTTCGCCATTTAAACTCCTCGGTCGGAATATTCGTCGTTCCTGTAGTTGCCAGGACCCGCTACACCAATCTAGCCTCCTCGCGGGAGCGCGGCGGTAGCAGAAAACTCGTCCCATGGTTACGCGTTGGAGCTCGTTGTGTCATTTTTCGTGGCGCGGTGTGAGAGGGCGTAGAGAACTATCCCGACCGCCAGTAGCGCTGCGGCGCGTAGCCAAGTCGCCGCGCTCTGCTGCGTGAGCAACGCGACGCAGGTGAGAAGAGCAAGGATCGGGAAGATGGTCGGCGCTCGGAAGTGGCTGTGCTTCACCACATCACGACGCAAAACGAGTACGGCGATATTTGTGCTGATAAAGACGACCAGCAATAGCAACACCACCGTCTCAGCCAATGCAGACAGCGACACGGTCAGACACAAACCCATGGCGACAACAGTGGTGGCGACAATTGCCAACCACGGGGTGCGTCGCTGCGGAAGTACTTTCGCAAACGATGAGGGAAGCAACCCTTCGGATGCCATTCCATAAGTGAGCCGACTAGCCATGATCATCGTCAGCAGCGCACCGTTGGCGACGGCGACGAGCGCTATCAGGCTGAACAGTCGAGGTGGAAAACCGACGTCGGCCGCCGACACTACTGCCAGCAGCGGACCGGACGACTCGGCCAGTTCATCGGCGGGCAGAACTACCGAAGCCGAGAATCCCACGAGCACGTAGGCGACGCCTGCCGTCACCAAAGCTCCGAACAGGGCACGGGGGTAGACCTTGCTCACGTTCTTCACCTCTTCGGCAACGTTCGCGGACGTTTCGAAGCCGACAAACGAGTAGTACGCAAGCAGCGCAGCAGCCAGCACCCCTAATGCCGGGGAACGGCTGTCGTCGAACTCGACGAGGCGAGTCAAGTTTCCGTCACCGCGCCCCAGCACGACGCACGCGAGGACGACGACCAGCACCAGACCGGTGACCTCGACGACTGTCATGACAACATTTGCGCGCATCGACTCCTTGATGCCTCGCGCGTTGAGAAGGCCCACGAGTAAGAGGAACACGAGTGCAGCCGGAACAGTGGGCACGTCGACGAAGGCTTTGAGATAGTCGCCGGAGAATGCCAGTGCAAGTCCCGCTGCGCTCGTCACTCCCGCTGCCAACATCGAGAAGCCGACGAGAAACGAGACGAGCGGTTTACGGAACGCTCGTTGCGCGAACACCGCGGCACCGCCCGCGCGCGGATACTTCGTCACCAATTCGGCATACGACGTCGCTGTCAGCAACGCCATCGCCAGGGCTACCAGGAGCGGCACCCAGACCGCGCCCCCGACCTCACCGGCGATGACACCGACCAGTGCATAGATTCCGGCGCCCAGAACGTCGCCGAGTATGAAGATGAAAAGAAGTGGCCCAGTTATGGCCCGGGCGAGAATGTTTCGCTGTCCGTTCTTGTCGGACTGTTCAGTCTCGTCCAGGTTCACCGACTGTGAGGCGCGTCGTTTCTGCAAGGGTCATCCTGTCTTCACTGTGGCTGTGCCGCTACTCAGAACTGTGGCTGTGCCGCTACTCAGATTCAGTCACCTCACCGGCGTTGCTCAGAGGCGACTCCAGACTCGATGCGATGCGAGCAGCGTCACTACCTGTTCGAGCGCCGACGGTCCGTCCTCCCCGGTCACGACGCCGTCCGAATCAGCGATGCCAGCGTTGCCGAGGAGTGTTATCCCGTCGTTCCACCCCCCGATGGCCTTGCCGTGCCGGAACATTTCAGACAGGAGGATATTCACTCGTGGGTCTGCAGGTGCCCCGGCGAGCAGGAGAGCGTCGAATTCGATCGATCGTGCGGTATCGAAGGTGCGCGAGACGGGAACAGTGACCGAGTCCGAGACCAATGTGCCGCCGTGCGGGGCGATCACCAGCGGCACTATCCCGCTTTCTGCGAGGCCTGACACTATCGCTTCGACGGCGGGAAGGTCGGAGTTCTCATCGGCGACGATGCCGATCACCCGGCCGGTGACCGGCCACTGCGCGCCGATCTGGGACAGGGCAGAGCTAGGCATCGGTGCGTCGTCGAACGGGACGGACGGCTTCGGGGCCGGGAGGCCAAGGCCGGCGGCGACTCTCGCGCACAGGTCGGGATCGATGTTGGCGATCACACCGAGGGCTCGTTCCTTGATCGTTTGTTCGTAGCACTTTCCTAGTTCGAAGGTGTACGCCTGTGCCACATGGTCTTGTTCGATGACAGTGAGACTGCTGTAAAACAGACGCGCCTGTGAGTAATGGTCGTCAAAAGTGGCTGGCGCGCCGCGACGTTTCGTACCGGCCTCGAGCGCTACCGGTACTTCGACGAACGCCCCGGACTCTGCGCCGGCCATGAAGGGACAGCCACCGTCGAGGGAGTTCGGCTTGTAGGGGGCGACACCGGAATGTACTGCGCTTTGGTGCATTCCGTCCCGGAACATGTCGTTGACCGGTGCGTGTGGGCGGTTGATCGGGATCTGACCGAAGTTGGGTCCACCCAGCCGGCTGATCTGGGTGTCGAGGTAAGAGAACAGGCGGGCCTGTAGTAGCGGGTCGTCGGTGACGTCGATACCGGGCACGAGGTGCCCTGGGTGGAAGGCGATCTGTTCGGTTTCGGCGAAGAAATTGGTCGGGTTCGCGTTGAGCGTCATCACCCCGATCGGTTGAACCGGGGCCAGTTCTTCAGGAACGAATTTGGTGGGATCGAGGAGGTCGATGCCCTCGAACATCTGCTCGGGGGTGTCGGGGAAGATTTGGATGCCCAGTTCCCATTCCGGGTACGCACCCGCTTCGATGGCGTCGGCGAGATCGCGGCGGTGGAAGTCGGGATCGAATCCGTTGATCAGTTGTGCTTCCTCCCATACCACCGAGTGCACGCCCAGGCGTGGCTTCCAGTGGAACTTCACGAGCGAGGTTTCTCCGTCGTCGTTGAGAAGCCGGAAGGTGTGAACGCCGAATCCTTCCATCATTCGATACGACCGGGGGATACCGCGGTCGGACATGTTCCAGAGGGTGTGCGCGGTGGCTTCGGTGTGGAGGGAGACGAAATCCCAGAACGTGTCGTGTGCGCTCTGTGCTTGCGGGATCTCGCGGTCGGGATGTGGTTTCGCGGCATGGATGATGTCGGGGAATTTGATTCCGTCTTGGATGAAGAAGACCGGGATGTTGTTGCCGACCAGGTCGAATGTTCCTTCGGCTGTGTAGAACTTGGTGGCGAAGCCGCGAGTGTCTCGGACTGCGTCTGCCGAGCCGCGTGAGCCGAGCACTGTGGAGAAGCGAACGAATACGGGGGTTTCGACTCCTCTGCGGAGGAAGCCTGCCTTGGTGACCTTTTCAGCGGCACCGAAGGCGCGGAACACTCCGTGGGCGCCGGCGCCGCGGGCGTGAACGACGCGCTCGGGGATCCGCTCGTGATCGAAGTGGGTGATCTTTTCCCGTAAGTGGTGGTCCTGGAGCAGAGTTGGGCCGCGTTCCCCGGCTTTGAGAGAGTGGTCTGTGTCGTAAAGGCGGGCGCCCTGTGCGGTGGTCAGATATTCACCCTGCTGCGAGCGCGCCGACGGTGGTCCTTCGACAGCTGCGGCTGTTGCAGTGCGAAGTTGAGGGGAGCGTTGATCGGCCTTCGGGGGCAACGGAGCGCTGGGCTCGGTTGGTTCTTCCAGAGGCGGTGTTACTGGGCCTGGTACCCCGGGGATCTGGGGGTTCTTTGTGGGCTTCTTCTTGGGCACTGTGCCTCCTCGATTTCTTTTCCGAAAGTTGACTTCGAGTCAGAAGGTGGTGGGAAGTGTGGGCTGAACTTCGATGTGGCGCAAAGGTGTTAGTCATTGGACGGGTAAGTGGTGCCGATCGGGCCAGGCCTATCGCCAATCCGCCATGTGATGCGCGTGCAGTCGTCCATCCTCGGGGGATTCGGTTCGTACATGTGAGTCCGAATCGAAGGCCACTGGCGGGGGACTGTAGTTTGTCGGCGACGGTATTTCCGTGCTGGTGGGCCCCATCTCTGCCTGTGCTCGGCGGGCCAGGGTGCGGTCACCGAGAATGGTCCCCGCTGTACCGTCGATCGATTCGAGCATCTGTTGGTACGTGAGCCGACATGGCGCATCGGTGTCGAATGCGCGTACGACCAGGCGCCCCAGAAGTGTCAGCGGAAACCGAATTACCGTGTATTGCAAGCGCAATACGTCCCATGGCAGGGAAACCCACTTGCCCATTGGTTATCCTCACTCGCCGGCGTAGAACTGGATAAAGAGATTCAGGTGTGGCTGCCCCGGGAGCTCAACGAGGCCCTCGTGAGCTTCGTTGAGTGAGTTCGGCGGCGGGCAGTCGAGCCGCCAGCGCGTGTCGTGCCGCTCTCAGCGGATGTAATGCCGATCATCGTCATTGTCCAGCTCCCGAGGTGTTGGGGTGCCAGGAGAATTTTCCCGACGTCATGCTCTGCGCCTGGCAGCACCTGATCTGATTTTTGTCCATCGGTATGTGCATCTCTTGCTACCTCAAATCTATACCATCTGATATAGATAATCGGCAACAGTGAGAATGGGTTGCTGTGCAATAAGGACATCGCAGTTAGCTGTCCCTCCCGTAGGGGTAGCTAGCGGAGTGAAGGGAGCAACGATGCAGGATTCGAGTGAGAACCTTCAGTCGCCGGACAGTGGTGCCTTCGAGCGGATCGTGGGGGCACTGAATTATCCGATGTTCGTCGTGACCACTCAGGTGGGAGACCAGCGGGCGGGGTGCCTCGTCGGTTTCGCCTCGCAGATCAGTATTTCGCCTCCGCGTTTCCTCATCGGTCTGTCGAACAAGAACCACACCTACCGACTCGCTGCCGCCGCCGAGCATCTGGCCGTACACCTCATCCCCCGCAGAAACGACACGATAGCGAAGCTGTTCGGGGAGTCGACGGGCGACGATATCGACAAGTTCACACGCTGCGAGTGGAGTCATGGGCCTTTCGGGCTTCCAATTCTCGAAGAAGTCGAGGCCTGGTTCGCTGGGCGCATCCTCGAACAAGTGGACACGGGTGACCATGTTGCTTTCCTGCTCGAACCCGAAACCGGTTACTCACCTGAAGAACTCGACGAGTACATCACGTTCGCGGACGTTCGAGCGCTCGAACCCGGACACGACGCATGACAGTGCATCGGTGGCGATCGTTATTTCCCATAGACGCCCAAGGCCGCACCCTTCACGACTTCTACGCCGACGCCCCCGAAGGGGTTCGAGTGAACATGGTTTCGAGCCTCGACGGGGCCGCTGCATTCGACGGTCGAGTACGCCCAATCTCCAACACTGCTGATCATCAGTTGCTGAGGTCCCTGCGCGCCTACTGCGATGTGCTCCTAGTCGGCGCCGGAACGATACGCGCGGAACGGTACGGACCTGTAACGCTCGATGCGGAACTCCGTCGATACCGCCGCGACGCGTGCGGGCAAGTGTCGTTGCCGCCCGTTGCGGTTGTCACGCACAGCGGTGACCTTCCCTGGAAATCGGCGCTGTTCACCGCAGAAGGGCCGCGCCCAATTGTCGTCACCAGTGCACAGGCGGCCGCCACATTCGGTCCCGATGTGCGGTCCCGTGTCGAGATCATGGTGGCTGGGGACGACTATGTTGATCCGGTCGCGATGATCGCGGGCCTACGCGATCGCGGGTTGATGCGTGTGCTCTGCGAAGGAGGCCCAGCCCTTCTGTCTACCCTCGTGGCCCACGATCTGGTTGACGACATGTGCTTTACTCTCTCCCCGAAACTGGCGGGACCCCAACCAGTCTCCGGGCCGATCGCTGCCCCGCCACTCGAGGTTCCCCAGGCGTTGCAGCTCCGGCACGTCTTGCTCGAAGCCGAATACTTGTACATGCGCTACCAGCGCCCTCGCTCTGTGTGTTGATCACTTTGAGGTTCCTCGGGCGGCCTTTTGGCGCGCGTACGCCGGGTGACGGTGCCTGCGGCGTCGTGTCCGAGAGTCTGCGGCAGCGTGTAGGGCAGGATCTGTTTGAACTCACCGTCGGCGACATCGCGAAGTTCGAGTGGACCATGATTTGACGGTCACGCAGGTTTCAGGGAACGAAGAAGGTGCCGAAGCCAGGTGTTCCGATCGCCTGGGGGTCGACGTATGCGACGACCTGACCCGAGCCCGGACGAATGGTGACGGGTTGAGCATCCAGCGTCGGAAACGATGCGGATCCATATGCTCCGGTTCCGAGACTTAGCCAGTGGACGACTGCGGCGTGCGGGTTTCCGTCCCCGGGTGCGCGGCGCACGTGCAACACGGCGGCGCCCGGTTCTTCCCCGACGCTCGCGGCAAGGCGGGGCGTGGGTAGATCGACGAGCGGGATGAAGGGGTCGACCTGGAACGGAACCGTGCTCGGCGCCGCTGCCGCGGTCCCCGACATCAGGAAGCCGGAGATCGCGAGCGTCGCAAGGGCAGTGGCGCCGATGCGTCCGATAGCGTTGAGTGCAGTCATACGGATCGACTCTAGTCATTGACCGGCGACGCGGTGTCGGTTCGCGTTTCAGGCCTTCACCGAGACGGGTCTGCGAATGCCGTACCAACGTGGCGGCCTCGTGTGGGAGGACCACTCTGATCATGTTCTCTCGAAAGGCCTTTTGCGAGAAGCCTTCGGCCAATCGCAAATTACCTTTGCATCGAAATCATTTGGATTGAATGCCTCCATTGCTTCTGCGAGACCGCTGACCACCTTCGCATCGTCGCCAGGGGACACGAGAACACCGGACTTTCCTGGGAAACTGTGTCGAGCGCACCGCCTTCGTCCAAAGCGATCACGGGGGTGCCGGTGGCCATCGCCTCGACCGGGACGATGCCGAAGTCCTCGACGCCGGGCATCAGCAGGGCTCGGGCCCTAGCCTCGAAAGGCGTTTACGCGCTGCTGAATTCGGTCATTGAAGCGCACCTCGAATCCTACGAAGTCGAGGCCGCGGTCAACTCGCTCCGCAACGACACCCCGGCCCTCCTCAAACCAGTCTGACCGCCAGCTTCTCGCTCGCGGCCGGAGACCCCGGCACGCGACAGGGGGAGAGGACATGTCGTTTCCTGAAGTTGGAGGTATTGGGCAGTAGCCGCACTATCGCCAGACGTTACGGCACAGTCCCCAATGCTTTCCGGTGGCGAGTTTGCCGATGTGATTGCGGACTGTCTCGACGGGCACGCCCGGTGACATCTCGACGGGCACGCCCGGTGACATCTCGATGGTCGGGAACTGTGCAATGTGGCGTTGTCAGGAGATTTAGCGTCTACTCGTGATCCGGAACCAGACCTTCCCGCACTTGCTCGCACCCGGGACCATCGGCCCCATCACCGTGCCCAACCGCGTAGTTCTGCCCGCCATGGACATGAACCTCTGCGAAGACGGTGAAATCGAGAAGGGCGACATCGACCATTTCGTGGCGCGCGCGGCCGGTGGAACCGGTTTGATCATCACCGGTGCTTGCGCTGTCGCCTACCCAGCCGGATCCGCAAGCACCAAGGAACCGGGCCTGTCCGAGGACCGGTTCATTCCCGGCCTCACGGCGCTTGCCGACGCCATCCACGCAGCAGGGAGCAAGCTGTGCGTTCAGATGACGCACCACGGCAGGATCGCACGGATCGACACGGTCCAGGACCGCCCGATGCTGGTCCCGTCGACGCCTTCTGCTCCCCGTGACAGGTCTGCTCTGGCCGACAATACTCCCGAAGAGCTGAAGAAGATGGGAGCTGTTACCGCAGGAAAGCAAGACACCTATCACGAGGCCACCCAGGACGACATCGACTGGTTGGTGCGCACTTTCGCCGAAGCTGCCGGGCGAGTGAAGGCCGCAGGCGCTGATGCCGTCGAAATTCACTGCGCCCACGGCTACGTTCTCGGCGGCTTTTTGAGCCGAGCAGATAACAAGCGCACCGACAACTACGGTGGTTCCCTGGAGAACCGGGCGCGTTTGGCTGTCGAGGTCATCCGAGCAGTGAAGGCGGAGGTCGGCGATTCGCTGGCGGTACTGCTCCGCGTCGCGGGACGCGAATTCGGTGAGGACGACGGCCTGACCACCGACGAAGCTGTTGCGGCGTCGAAGCTGTTCGAGGCTGCCGGCGCCGATGCCATCCATGTCACCGGCTGGGCCCGCAATTCCTTCTCGAACTTCACCGATGGCCCGCTGCCGGACAAGGTGGGCGCGTACATCGAACTGGCCGGCGAAGTGAAAAAGGCCGTGTCTATTCCGGTAATCACCGTGGGCCGTGTACTGCCCGAAGTCGGTGAGAAGGCAATCGACGAAGGTAAGGCCGACTTTGCGGCAATGGGTCGCCAGTTGCTTGCCGATCCGCAATTGGTGAACAAACTCAAAGCCGGGACGCCGGAGCGGGTCCGACCCTGCATCAATTGCTATGTGTGCGTTCAGGAAAACTTCTGGGACGGCACTCCGCTGTGTGCGGTGAACCCCGCTCTGGGAAATGAAATGCTGATTCCGTTCGTGCGCACCGCAGCCCCGAAGCACGTGGTTGTTGTCGGCGCGGGCCCAGGCGGACTCGAGACTGCTCGCGTGGCGGCCGAACGTGGACACCGAGTTACGGTGGTGGACAAGGCAGATCGACTCGGCGGCACGCTCTGGTTCTCGAGCCTCACGACGCCGGACAACGGTCGTCTGCTGGACTGGCTCAAGGTGGAAACCTCGCGCCTGGGCGTCGATATCCGGCTGAACACCGAGGCGACAGTCGCTTCGATCAAGGCGCTGGGCGCCGACGTAGTTGTAGTGGCCACCGGCGCTGTTCGTGACCGCCCGTCCGTTCCCGGCGGCGACCTCCCGCACGTGTACACCGGTGATACGTTGCGCGCTTTGATGACCGGGGCCGGCGACACGTCGCAGGTTCCGCCGTTCCTGCGGACGATGGCCAAGCTGGGCAAGCTCTCCGGAATCACCAAGAGCCCCGCCGCGATTCGTGCGGTGACCCGCAAGTTCTTGCCCATGGGCAAGAACGTCGTGGTTATCGGCGGCTCGCTTGTCGGACTCGAACTTGCGGAGTTCCTGGCCGAGCGCGGTCGCAACGTGACGCTGATCGAAGAAGGCCAGCAGTTGGGCGTTCCGATGGCGATGCCGCGCCGCTGGACCGCTGTGCGCCATGCCAAGGAGGTGGGTGTGAAGATTCACCGTAATTCGACGGTGCAGCGAATCACCAAGGAGCACGTCGAGTTCCGTGCCGGTGACAAGACTTTGACAGCTCCGGCCGACATGGTTGTCGTCGCCTCGGGTGTGTCGGCTCCGGCACCACTGGCCGACGCATTGGCAGGTGTGGTGCCTGACGTACGTGTTGTCGGTGACGCTGTCGAGGTCGATTACATCGAGGGTGCCATGCACACGGCGTGGAAAGTCGCAACAACACTTTAGGCGGCGCCGGAGTGGTTGCTGGTGATGTGCATGCATGGCCACCCACTGAAGTCGCGTGATCGCATGCTGGGTTACGCAGGGGTCAGCGAGAGCAGAGAATCGGTACTCAATCCCTCTGCTGCACGGGGCGATCGGCTGCGCCGGAAAGGGATTCGGCTGTG
Organism: Rhodococcus sp. ACPA4; assembly: GCF_002300185.1. Taxonomy (NCBI): domain Bacteria; kingdom Bacillati; phylum Actinomycetota; class Actinomycetes; order Mycobacteriales; family Nocardiaceae; genus Rhodococcus; species Rhodococcus sp. ACPA4. The sequence continues at coordinate 2,991,590 of NZ_NSDY01000001.1, read as the reverse complement.
CCGGCCTGATCGATGAACGATCAGGCCGGCAGCAGTCTGCTACAGATGGTCGAGTCTAGTTCTTCCATGCCTCGTCGAAGAGGATCATGCTGTCGATGTTCTCCTGCAGTCCGTGGACGTTCTCGTTCCACACGACCAGGTTCGGGACATTGCCCCAGACGATCCACGGCACGGTCTCATTGGCGCGTTCCTGAATCTGCGCAAGGACTGCCTTCTTGTCCTCGTCGGTGGTCGCGACACCCAACTTGTCCAGGAGGGAATCCATTTCGGCGTCGGAGTAGCCCGTGATGTTGTTCCTGCCGCCGGACTTGGTACTCGTGTAGAGACGCTCGAACGGATCAGCCTCTGGAAGGCTGGCCGCACCCGAGCTCATGTCGAAATCGCGGTCGACGTACAGGCGCTTGATGAGATCGCCTGCGCCGGTGACGTAATCGATCTGCACATCGAATCCGACTGCGTTGAGCATTGCCTGCACTCCGAGAGCCGTTGCCTGCGCGGAAGGTTCTTGAATCGCGACGTAGGTGACCTTGCCGTCGAAGCCGTCGGCCTTGGCCTGATCGAGCAGTTCTTTGGCCTTGGCCGGATCGATTCCGGTCGGTGCGACGTCGTTGTGCCAGCGGGAGGTGTCCTGGAAGATTTCCTGGCCGGGCAGGCCCTTGCCGTTGTTGACGCGGGTGTTGAGCGTTTCCGGGTCGATGGCCAGTGCCATTGCCTGGCGCACACGAAGATCCGAACCGGGGCGACCTTCGGCCATGTTGACGTTTGCGATGTAGCCGAGCGACGGGATGTCGATGAAGCCGGGGTTGCCGTTCTCGATCAGATCGAGGATCGGGGTGAGTGTGCGCATGTACGCCGCGTCGATGCCACCGCTCTTGAGAGCCTCGGCGGTGGGCTGTGCGCCGACGATGCTGATGAGCTTGAGTTGGTCGATGTTCGGTGCGCCGCCGTAGTAGTCGGGGCGAGCGTTGAGCAGTAGTTCCTCGTTGGGGGTGAACTTCTCGAGGGTGAATGCGCCGGCGCCGATCGGGGTGAACTGATCACCCTGCTGCGCCGTGGGGGCGACGATCATGCCGGGTCCGGTGGAGAGCATCGACTGAATGCCGGTCCACGGATCGACGAGGTTGAAGATGACCGTCGACGCGTCGGGGGCGTCCATGGAGGCGACCTTGGCTGCCCAGAGGCTGGACTGCGGTCCCTTGTTGGTGACGTAGCGGTTGATGCTGTCGACAACTGCCTTGGAGTCGAGTGTCGTTCCGTCGCTGAACTTGACGCCGTCACGAAGCTTCAGTGTCCAGGTCTTGCTGTCGCTGCTGGGCTCGAGGGATTGTGCCAACTGCGGCACAAACGTCTGTTCGATGGGGTCGTAGCGCATCAGTACGTCGTAAATCGCGCCGAGTTCACTGCCACCGGCAGATCCGGCGATCTGAACTTTGGCTGGATCGAGCGATGTCACTGCTGCATATCCGCTGAATGTCAGCGTCCCGCCCTTGGTAGGTGTGCCGGGATCCGGCTGTTCGTTGACCATTCCGATCTTCAGCGAGGATCCCGACTCGACGGATTCACCGCCGCCGCTCGACCCGTTGTCGGCGCATGACGCCAGGAACATGCTTGCGGTGATCGCCAGGGCGGCCGCGGTCAATCTGCGACTGCGACGAAGGGGACTGCGAATCATGTGAACGCCTCCAAGTTGAATATGAGTGAAATCTCCAGCGAAGATTCCTCGGTATGCGATGTGCCTGGTGTTGAATGTTGTCCCGCTCGCCGGAAGTGGCGGATATCCCGCGATCCGGATTTGCCTCTGTCTGGCCGGTATTCGTGTTCGTTCGGTCGATGTCTTCGCGCGCCTCTGCCCGGGAGTTGAATTCCGGGGGTTAGCCTCCGACGGTCCAGGCGACGAAAGTTGTCGTCGCTAATATCATTTGGGCGTAGATCTACTGAACGTCCTTCGTATTGGGGGACTGACCATGCGACCTGCGGACGACGCTCGGCTCGGTCGAGATCGGTAATGAACGAGTAGCAAAGTAAATGGTGTCCACCCTGGATGAACTTCCCAGGACTTTTCGGACACTTGCCGTCTCGTTCTGGACTAGCAGAAAGGCGTAGTTGGAGAGGGTAATTCACTCTCTTCATCTGTGGTGATCAACTCGGCAATGTCCTCCGGAATATGATGGGGATGTGGAACGCGTCGTTCCATGGCGAAACAAGTTGTCCTTCCCTCTGATCGTTGCAGGTGTGGCTACGGCACTGACTGGTCGTGGAACTGCCGATGTGGTCAGACGTTCGGCTGAACTGGTGTGGTTGACGTCGTGACGAATGGGCAGGGCTCGGGGCGGTTCGTGGACCCCGGGTGAGGCCCGGTGTCCAGGTGTATTGCTGTGCTCGGCGAGCAGGATGCGTCTCTGGGACGCGGACCATCACCTCAGCACGACCCGACAGCAAGTACGAAATGAGTTAGGTCACTTTTCGGTGCCCGTTGATTTGACAGTAGACAAGCGTCTACTGTCAAGGGGTGGTCGAGCAGAAGTCAGTGGGAAAAGCCTGGGGCAGAGACGAAGTACGGCACGCGGTATTACGAGCGGCCCGAACCAAGTTCGCTGCCAAGGGGATGTCGGTAACGCTTCGGGAGCTGGCTCGAGATGCCGGGGTCAATCTCGGACTCATTCACAAACATCTAGGCAACAAGGACGACATCCTGCGCGCGGTCCTTGCGCGCAATAGTCAACAGTCTGCAAGCGTCGTCGAAAATGTGGAATCACTTTCAGAGGCTATGCGTCGTCTCTTTCTTGTAGGTGTTGCAGATCCCGACTACGTACGAATAGCAACGTGGCTGACTTTGGACGGTCGAACGGATTTACTTCCTACCGACGAAGCCGACGGTGGCACCATCCTCGCTCGGAGCGGTCAGTCGTCCGACTCGGTGGATGTACGCATCATGTTCGGGCTCGCTGCTATTGCCGGCTGGTCCCTGTTCGGAAGTGAAATCCTGAACAACACAGACGTTGCGGGCTCCGACCGTGTCAATATCGAACTGAGGATGGCTGATCTGCTGAGCGCGATCATGGAACTGCCGGAATTCGGGCCTGGTGACGTGCAGAATCCGTAGCGTCGTGGCTCATTTCGTCCGATCCCCGCGACGTTCGTGGTCATCGACGATTCGAATGGCGGCTCATACACCTCGGAAGAGCAGAGGCACAATCTGCGAACTGAATCCTCACGTCCACATGACTTTCCACCGCCCGTGGTCTGGGTGTGGTTGGCGATCCGTGTGGACGAGACGGATGGAAAGTTTTTTGCCAGCAGCGATATGTCGGTTTTTGTGGCTGCGCCGGTGAGCATTGTTGTTGCGGCAGAGGCGAGGTCGATTCCGATCAGAACTTCTCGTCGATACGGGTGAGGACGTGGCGACAGAACTCACCCATTTCATCCGGATCATCGATAAAGCATGACGGTTTGATCGCAATGAGGTCGCAGCCGTGGTCGACCAGTCTCTCTAGCTGGGCGTCGAGGGTCGCGTCGATGTCGGCAACGCTGTGGTTGTCGGTGAACGACGGTACCAGCCAGCCGGTGATCTCGAGTTCCTCGGATGTGCGTCCGACCTGTTTCATTGCCGTGTCGAGTGCCGTGCGATGCTCGATCTCGAGCGGAAAGCCCAAAAATAGGCCGTCTGCATAAGTTGCGATGCGCTGCAAGAGACTTGGGCGAAGTTCGGTACCTCCGAACCACATCTTGATTCCATCGGCCCGTGGTTTCGGCGCGAAGTACGTATCTGAGAACTGGTAGAACTCGCCGTCGTACGCGGCCGGTGTCTCCTCCCACAATGCATTCCAGATCGCCAGGTGCTCGTCCAACTGTCTTCCGCGGGTGCTGAAATCGATCTGCAGGGAGCGATACTCCTCGTCGTGCCAACTGACACTCGGCAGGACGGTGAAGCGGCCGTTGGTCATCATGTCCATCGTGGCCATCTCCTTGGCCAACAGGATCGGGTGGCGAAGCGGTGCGATCAGCGCAGCCGAGATCAGCCGGATGGTTGATGTCGCACCGGCCATCGCAGCTAGCTTGATGAGCGGAGCCGGCCAGGGAGTGGCAGGATCCTGCATCCCCGGCCTCACGAATTGTCTCGGATTCTCCGGCCTGCCGATCGCTCCGGCGCTGGGACCCATGACCACGTGTTCGCTGACAAAAAGACCTTCGATGCCGGCTTCCTCGGCTACGCGGGCGAATTCGATGTGGCGGTGCTCCTCGGAAGGGTCGAGCAGGGTGAACAATTCGCTCATCGCGAGGATTACCTTCGGCTTCCGGCCGTGAAGATTCATCTGGTTCCTTTTTCCGTTTCGGCTCGGCCTAGCGCGCTGAGCATGTCGAACTCGTTGTCGGTGAGGTCGATACGCGCGGACTCCATGTTTTCTTCGAGGTGCCGCACCGAGGACGTGCCGGGGATAGGGAGAATGGCGCCGGAGCGTCGCAGCAACCACGCGAGGGCGAGTTGGCTGGGACTTCGGTCGTACTTACTCGCGAGAGACGCGAGAATTCCGCCCGGCCGTGCCAGCTTCCCGTATGCCAGTGGGAACCACGGGATGAAGGCCATGCCTTCGGCAGTGCAATAGTCCAGGACGTCTTCGGATGCGCGGTCGGCGAGGTTGAAGCGATTCTGTACTGACACGATCTGTGTAATGGCCGACGCGGCCTTGATCTCGTCGACAGACACTTCGGAGAGTCCGACGTGCCGCACCAACCCTTCGTCCTGCATCGATTTCAGTTCGCCGATCTGGTCCTCCAACGGCACCTGCGGATCGATGCGGTGCAGCTGGAGCAGATCGATACGTTCCAAGCCGAGGTGTCGGAGGTTGAGCAGAGTCTGTTGGCGCAGGTATTCCGGCCGTCCGATCGGTGCCCACTTACCCGCGCCCTGGTTCGACGACCCGACTTTCGAACCGATGACCAGCTCGTCCGGGTATGGGTGCAGCGCGGTGCGAATCAGTTCGTCGGTGACGAAGGGGCCGTAGACGTCGGCAGTGTCGAAGAATGTGACGCCGAGTTCGACGGCTCGGCGCAGCACGCGTAGGGCTTCGTCGCGGTCGCGCCCAGCGCCCCACGCACCGGGGCCGGCGAGGTGCATGGTGCCGTATCCCAGCCGGTTGACTTCGACGTCGCCGCCGAGGATGAACGTGCCCGACGCCGCGCCGGGAGTCACTGTCGTGGTGGTCATGGAACCAGACGCTAATCGCCATTTCGCGCGCGGTCACCATTGTCTCGATCAGCGGGAATGCCCTGGCCGCCAAGTGGAAGTCTCGATCAGCAGGACGGTTGTAGGCAACCAGCGAATTCCGCATATGTTCGTCCTCGAACGAACGGAAATAGCTGGACAGCAATGGAATCCGTACGTTTTCCGTGCGACGAAAGGAATGCGATGACTAGTTCGACCTCGTTGACAGTGATCCAGTCGACCGGCGCTATCGGAGCCGAGATCGGTGGAGTCGACCTGACGAAGCCGCTCGATACAGCGACTGTCGAGAGCATCACCAAGGCACTGCACGAGCACCTGGTGCTGTTCTTTCGCGACCAGTCGATCACCGACTCCCAGCATCGCGACTTCGGTGCGAACTTCGGTACCCTGCAGCACTTCCCGTTCGCGCCCGCCGTCTCTGACGAGATTCCCGAGGTGCATCGCCTCGACAACGACGGCGGCGGAAAGGATCGTGCACCAGACAAATCTGCCGACAACTGGCACAGCGACGCCACCTATATGGAGTTTCCGCCGCTGGGAAGCATCCTGCGAGCAATCCGTTTACCGATCGTGGGCGGAGATACGCTATGGGCCAATATGTACGCTGCCTATGAAGGGCTGTCTTCGCGGATGCAGCGGATGCTTGACGGGATGACCGCGGTCAACGATGCCGCAAAGATTTCGCAGGGAAATCGAGAGGCAGTCCACAAGCGCTTCCCTCCACGTGAGCATCCCGTCGTCCGCACACATCCGGACACCGGGCGAAAGCTGTTGTTCGTCAACAGCCTGTTCACCACCAGACTGGTTGGGTTGTCCGAACGGGAGAATGCGCAAGTGTTGTCTCTGTTGACCGATCACGTTCAGCATCCGGAGTTTCAGGTGCGATTCCGTTGGGAGCCGAACTCGATTGCGTTCTGGGACAACCGCTGTACTCAGCACTACGCCGTACCCGATTACACCGAGCCGCGGCTGATGCGCAGAGTGGTCATCGAGGGAACTCGGCCGTAACAGCCTTGCAGGAGAGAGCATTGTGAACAAGCACCACGAGGTCCTGGATCCGTTGGAAGTCGACGTGTCCGCGCCGCGCGCCGGGCACGTGATCGAGGACGCCGCGGACGCCGCCCGACGGATCATGGATTCGCTGCTGCGGACGGGGAGGAACAACCCGCATCTCGAACAGATCCGCGACCAACTTCACGCGATTGCCGACACTCTCGACGAGTACTCGTCCGGCATCGACGCCTGCCTTGTCGAGATGTGGGCGGGCGACGGAACGAACCGCCACGATCCGGTTTCCGGTACCGAGAACCCGATTGCCCCGCCGTTCCTTTTTCGTGGCAGATCCGACGGATCGATTCGCGGTGAGGCCACGCTCGGGCTGCCGTATCAAGGCCCTCCGGGCATGGTTCACGGTGGCGTCGCGGCACTGGTCCTCGATCACGCACTCGGGTGTGCCAACGGATATGCAGGCACGAGTGGGATGACCGGCTGGCTGAAGGTCCGCTATCACCGGACTACACCGTTGTTCGAACCGCTTGTGGTCACTGCCCGTCAGACGTCCGTCGAGGGGCGAAAGATCCATACCGTGGGCGAGATTGCCGCCGCGGACGGCGGCGTCTGCGTTTCGGCGGAGGGTCTGTTCATCGCGGGCCAGCTCGACCGCCCCCGCAGTCTCTGACGCGCAATTGCGTTTTCGTCGCTATACCTGCATCACCACTCGAAAGGGAAGGTTCACAATGGTTTCGTCCGAAGAACTGCGCGACGTCGTGGAGCGCTACATCCATTTGCTGCAGGAGGGCACCGGTGCGGAGATAGCCTCACTCTATGCCGAAGACGGCAGCGCCGAGGATCCTGTGGGCAGCGCGCCGAAGGTCGGCCGGGCTGCACTCGAGGAATTTTACAACCGGGCCACAGCCATGGAGAACGTCACCGAGGCACGCGTGGTGCGGGTCGCGGGGAACGAGGCCGCCGCGCACTTCAGCGTTATCTCGAAGGCCGGCGACAAGACGTACACGTCCGCGCCGATCGATACGTTCACGTTCAACGAGCGCGGTGAGATCATGCGGATGCGCGCCTATTGGGGCCCGGGAGATATCCAAGTCTCCTGAGGCGAGTGATAACCGAAATGGTCCGGAAGAGATTATCTCCCGGACCATTTCGCTATTTCGTACTCAGCGCGCGGCGGCGATGTGTTTGACTGCTCGGTATCCGAACAGCATCGACAAGCCGATCGGAAGGCCCGGTCCGGGATAGGTGTGCCCGGTCATCGACGCAGTGCTGTTGCCGCAAGCGTAGAGCCCGCCAAGTACACCGCCATTTTTCTTCAGTACTCGGCCATCGGTGTCGATGCGAAGACCGCCCTTGGTTCCGAGGTCCGCGATCACCATGCGTGCGGCGTAATAGGGTCCCTGATCCAGCGGCACCAGTGCCGGGTTGGGGCCGGTTCCGGCAGCGAATGCCAAGTCGTACGGATCCTGGCCGCGGTGAAAGTCCGCGTCTACACCGGTCGACGCCGCGTCGTTGAACCTTGTGACCGTGTCGGCCAGAGCCTGCGGCGGCACATCGATCTTTTCGGCCAATTCGACGACCGAATCCGCACGCACCAAGGTGCCCGCAGCGATGCACCTCTCCGGGGCATCGCCCGGTAACGAGATGGCGGGAAGCTTGCCCCCGTTTCGGGAATCGAAGACGAACCATGCGGGCTCGTGGGGTGTCCCGCCGGAGGTGCTGCCGTCTGCGAGGTTGCCGGCCATTCGCCGTCCTGCCTGGTCGTACGGTGAGGCCTCGTTGCAGAATCGCGTCCCCGAACCGTCGATCATGATTCCTCCGGCGATGCACACGAGTACGGCGGGCCGGCCGTCCGAGAGTTCAATGCCGGGATTCCACCATGCGTCACCCATGAGTTCCGTTGCGGCACCGATGCGGATGCCCGCGGTGATGAGATCTCCGGTGTTGGCGCCGGCCGGTGACATGGTCCAGGCCGCGTCACCGGGGGTATTCGTTGCGGTGCGCAGACCTGCATTGGATTCGTAACCGCCGGCGGCGATCACGACGCCGTGGGTGGCACGGACATGGATCGATCGGCCGTGATGTTCAGCCTGCACCCCGATCACGCGGCCGTCCTGTACGACGAGATCCATGACGGGCGTCTCGGTGCGGAAAGTGACGTTACCGGTGCTTCGTCCAGCGAGGAGCAGACTTGCGATCAGAGCGCGGCCTTGAGTGATCGGTGCTTCGGGGTGAGGCTCATTCGCTCGGTCGAACACCAACGCGGGCCGCAGGAACGGGAGGAACTCTCCTACCTTCTCGTATTCGATAGGTGCTGGCCAGATGGACCGCCCTCCGGTCCGTCGGCCGGGCCGATCGAAGTAGTCCGGAAACTTGTTCCACGTGAAGCTGATGTCCGGGTGAGCTGTCAGAAAGTCGACCAGTGTAGGCCCGGTCTCGAGATACGTCTCGTAGTGGGCTTTCGCCGAGTCGTCGAGTAGGTGGGAGAGGTATTCGCGAGCCAGGTCTATGGAATCGCCCGGATCACCTTCCATCTCGATTTGGTTGCCGGGGAACCATATTGCCGCTCCGGCGTACGTGGTGACGCCTCCGAAAAGAGGTGTTTTCTCGAGGACCAGCGTCCTTAAGCCCTCGACACCCGCCGTGTAGGCCGCAGTGAGTGCGCCACCACCTGACCCGACAACGACGACGTCATACTCTTCGTCCCAAACCTGCTCTGTCGCAGTGTTATCGGTGGGATTTTGGCTAGTTGTCACGGTGCAACTCCAATACGTGTGGTGAGACCAGTTCGCTTGTGTCGAATACGGAAGGCAAGACCGCAGTGGGTGGTGTGGTGAACTTCCGCAATCAGATAGTGCCGCCGGAACCAGATGTGAAGCGAAGCATTCCGGTGATCGAGACCGCGAACACTATCGTTTGTGCACAGTGGGATTCGGAACGCGAAGCACGCAGTGCGTCCCGCCGTAGAAAGCCACCATGCATTTGTTGCAGTGATTGCACAACGATTCGGTGGTCGCGTCCTCGATCAGGTGGTTGACCATGTCCGGATCCCGTAACAGTGCGCGTCCGGCAGCCACGAACTGAAAGCCGGAGTTCATAGCTTCGTCCATGATTTTCTTGTTCGTGATACCGCCGAGAAGTACCAAGGGAAGTGTCAGTTGGGACCGGAACTGCTTGGCGTCGTCGAGTAGATAACCGTCCTTGTATGGGTATTCCTTGAGGAAGTGCTTGCCGACAGTCTGGATTCCGAGTTTGGTGGGCTGGGGCATGACCGCCGCGAACTCGCGCAGTGGGGCATCACCTTTGAAAAGGTACATCGGATTGAACAACGATGAACCTGCGGTGAGTTCGAGCGCGTCCACCGAGCCATCGGCCTCTAACCACTTGGCGACCTGAATGGACTCGTCGAGCCAAAATCCACCCGGCACACCGTCGTCCATGTTGAGCTTCGCAAGAATCGCGATTTTGTCGCCGACCGCGTCGCGGACGGCGCGGGCCGTTTCTCGGGCAAAGCGTGCCCGGTTCTCGAGACTCCCGCCGTAATTGTCCTTGCGTTTGTTCACCTTTGGTGACAGGAACGACGAGATCAGGTAGTTGTGGCCGAAATGCATTTCCACGGCGTCGAATCCGGTCTCGACCGCACGTCGGGCCGCGTTAGCGTGGGCCTCGGTGATGCGAGTGATGTCAGCCACGGTCGCGGGCTTGGAAAAGTTCTGAGTCGTCACACGGAAGGCACGTGAGGGGGCGAGCGCGGGATAACCGATGTGCTTCGATGCCGCAACCGGCCCGGCATGGCCTATCTGCGCGGACACCGCGGCGCCCTCGGCGTGGATGGCGTCGGTGAGTCGGCGCATGCCGGGTGCTGTTTCATCTGTCCACTGCAATTGGCCGGCCGCAGTGCGTCCGTCCGGCGCAACTGCGCAGTACGCCACCGTGGTCATCCCGACACCGCCGGCTGCAGGCTGGCGGTGAAACTCGATGAGTTGGTCCGTGACAACGCCTTGCGGGGTCAACCCCTCGAACGTCGCAGCCTTGATGACACGGTTCCGCAGAGTAAGCGGGCCCAGTTTGCCGGGCGACAAGACATCGATTTTTGGTTTTCCGGTGCGGGTGTTCATGACGTGCCTCCAGCATTGGTCGATTCGGTTCCGGCCGGCGCGGTCCCGGGCAGACCGCAAAGACAGGAGGCTAATCGTCGAATTGGGCTCTTCCGGAACAGTCTCGCTCAGCGATATCGGCCGGTCCTTCAGCTGGTCACGGTGGTCTCGATTATCGAGACGAATTCGGGAAGAGTCTCTGCCGCAATTACAGTCCCGATACTGCAGCACGGGGCGGACATCACCGCACCGTTGTTGCGAATCACCCGAACTGCTGAGAGGACAACAGCGCGTGACTTCGACACAGATCGACGAAACCGAGATCCGCATTATCGACGATGGAGCGGCCCCCACACGGTTTGCCCGCGGCTGGCATTGCCTGGGTCTTGCCGATAGTTTCAGGGGTGGAAAGCCGCACCCTGTAGAAGCATTCGGGACCAAGCTGGTCGTTTTCGCAGACAGCGCCGGCACCCTGAAGATCCTGGACTCGTACTGCCGCCATATGGGCGGAGATCTGTCTCAGGGAGCCATCAAGGGTGACACGGTGGCCTGTCCGTTCCACGATTGGCGTTGGGGCGGCGACGGCCGTTGTAAGGACATCCCGTACGCCCGCCGGGTGCCGCCGCTAGCACGGACACGGTCGTGGGTGGCGATGGAACAGGACGATCTATTGTTCGTCTGGAACGATCCCGAAGGCAATCCGCCGCCGCCGGAGGTGGCTGTCCCTGTGATGAGGACTGCGGACGCAGAGTGGACCGAGTGGGTGTGGAAGTCGCTGACGATAGACACCAACTGCCGCGAGATCATCGACAATGTGGTCGACATGGCCCACTTCTTCTATGTTCATCTCTCGTTCCCCGTCTACTTCAAGAACGTATTCGAAAATCATGTTGCCGTACAGTATTTCGAGGGCCGCTCCCGCGAGGATGTGCGACCGAAGGTGGCCGACGGCAGCAAACCGAACCTGGTCGCCAGTCACTCGACAGCGGCCTATTACGGACCGTCGTTCATGATCGACGAACTCGACTACGAGTACGACACGATGACTCTCAACTCGGTGCTCGCCACGTGCCACTATCCGGTGAGTGCGAACAAGTTCGTGCTGATGTACGGGGTGACGGTGAAGAAGACCCCCGAATTGCTCGGTGACGAGGCTGTCGAGTTGGCCAGGAACCACTCGACGTTCATCTCTCAGGGTTTCGAGCAGGACGTCGCGATTTGGAAGAACAAAACCCGGATCAACAATCCATTGCTCTCCGCCGAGGACGGTCCGGTCTACCAGTTGCGTCGGTGGTACGAGCAGTTCTACGTCGACGTCGCCGACATTACGCCGGACATGGTCGCGCGGTTCGAATTCGAGATGGACACCAGTAAGGCTGTCGAGTCCTGGACGAAGGAAGTGCAGGCCAACATTGTTCGGCAGGTGGCCGAGAACCCCGTAGGTTGAACAGCTTCGGATCCGCGGCGGTGGAAAATGTTTCCACCTCCGCGGGTTGTCAGTCGGACGCCTGAGCAGTGGTGGCGTCCGGAAACAGTTTGCGGGAGATGCGGTTGGCCACATCGCGCACTAGCGGCCACGCGCGATGCAATGCGTCTAAGTTCTGGCCGCCACACAGGCAGATTGCAGCGACAGGTCCGTGAGGTCCGCGGACAGCGGCAGCGATACTCGGCAGGGCCTGTCCGGTGAGCCTCTCCGAGCTTGCCCCCGACTCGAAGGACAGGCCCTGCCGCTGACGGATCCGGTTGAGTTCCGCGTGCAAGCTCCTCATGTCCCAGCCTGCGTTTCCACCGACGCGAGCGAATCGGCGTCGAAGGTGACGGTCGACCTGCTCGGCGGGGAGACAGGCCAGCATTGCGCGACCACCGGTCGTGTGATGCGCGGGAACGCGGTGGCCGACTTTGATCTGGAGTTCGCTGGCATAGTGCCCCCCGATTTTGTCGACGAAGACCTCGCTGCCGTTGTCCCATACCGCAAGGTGAACAACCATGCCGGTGCGGAGGTACAGCTGATGCAGGAGATCGGCAGCGGCCGCACGAATTTCATTTTGAAATGCGGCCTTCCGTTCGACATCGTCGACTGTGCGTTTGCCGAGACCGAGGGGTCCGAGGCGGTAGCCGTCGGGACCGTGGTCAATCCATTCGGCCTGGACCATCTGATCGAGGATCCGATGAGTGCTCGATCGGGGCAAGTTGGTGCGACGGGCTACTTCTTCCAAACTCAACAGCGCCGATTGGTCATCGAACACACTGAGGATCAGAGTCATGCGGGCAATCATCGACGGCGGCGTAGGGGGGCCGTCGGCTTTCGACGCAGTTGTGATGCTGCGGGCGCCGCCGGGCATGTTGCCTCCAAATGGATCCGTGGATTCGGTCAGTGATGTGGCCGGTATTAAGTTTTCAGCTTAAGGGAGCCGTCTTTGCGCCGCTGGACCCCTGCAAGCTCCATCGGGTGTGGCCGGCGTCGCCGGACTTCGGAACATCCACGGCTGGAAGATATCTGGGACAGTGGTGGGATTCAGACGAAGTCTCGCTGGCCGGGACAATCTCAGTCGCACCCGGATTCCCGCAGACAATTGCCGCACTGTCGCCAGAGATATTCCCGGTGCTCCGCTCTCACGTCGAGCACCGGTTCCCACGCGCGACACCCGTCGAATCTTGGAGGTTGAGAATGGCTCGTTCGAGGTTTTCGGTGTTTTTCGGTGTAGGCAGGGTGGTGACCGGTTTAGTGGTCGGCAGTTTGCTTCTCACGTCATGCGCCGGCGGCGACGGCAACGCCACCGAGTCGGGTAGTTCGGCCCGGCCGTCGACGGTGCAAAACGGAATTGTCGGGCGACCGATGGCAGCTGGAGACCCAGTGCCGGGAGGCACATTGACCTATGCCGGGTACGCGTTCGTCACAGGATTCGATCCAGCGAAGTCTCAGGCATCGGGCGCGACCGGCGGAACAGAAATGGCTGCGATCTACGACCTTCTGATGAGGTACGACATCGAGTCCGGGGAGTTCGTGCCGCAGCTCGCGCAGTCGCTCGAACCCAGTGACGAATTACGTACGTGGACCCTCACCTTGCGTGAGGGGGTCACGTTCAGCGACGGCACGCCGTTGACGTCGGAGGCGGTAGTGGCCAGCATCGATCGATACAACGCGAACAAGGGCCCGAATGCGCAGGTGTGGACGAGCAGTGTTGCCGGTATGCAGACGCCGGACCCGGGTACGGTCGTATTTTCACTGCAACAGTCCTGGTCCGAGTTTCCCGCGATGCTGGCCGGTGGACACGGCATGATCGTGGCTCCGACAGCCACAGTGGGAGGCAGTCTGGAACCTGTCGGAGCCGGACCGTTCACCGTCAAACGGTTCGTACCGAACGAGGAACTATTGCTCGCGCGGCGCGGCGACTACTGGGACGGAGCACCGAACCTTGAGTTGCTGCGCTTCGTTCCGATTATCGGGGACCAAGCGAAACTTGACGCGTTGCGATCCGGTGATGTCCAGGCTACCTACCTGCGGGGTGCTGAGTTGGTGGACCAAATGCGCTCGACCGAGCAACCGGGCTATATCGACACTTCGAGTTTGGGAAGCGTCGTGCTGATCAACAATCGTCCCGGGCGTCCGGGCTCGGACATTCGGGTCCGGCAGGCTATGGCATATGCCACCAGCACCGAAACGTTCAACCAGCGTGTGCTGGCGGGGAAGGGCCTACCCGGCGCGGAGATTTTCCAACCATGGTCGCAGTGGCACAGTGACGTGAGTCCGGTCGGTGTCGACCCAGAAAAAGCCAAGGAGCTACTCGATGCCGCGAAGAAGGACGGATTCGACGGCAATGTCACATTTGTGGGCCTCAACGACCCCACTGCACAGCAATCGGCATTGACAGTGCAGGCGATGCTGCAGTCGGTCGGCTTCAACGTGACAATCGAATACCAGAACAGTACGGCCGACCTTGTGAAAAAGATGTATGCGCAGCATGATTTCGATCTCGCATACGGGGCGTTCAACCTCTTCGAATCGGCGCCGTTCATCAGGCTCTACAGTTCGATGCAGTCGACGTCGACCAACAACGCGCTCGGATACGCGGACCCTCGGATGGACGCCGCTCTCGCGGCCGTCCAGTCCGCACGAGGTGATGCCGAGAAGCGAGCGGCACTCACCGACGTGCAGACACTGGTGAACGAGACGACCCCGTTTCTCACCCTTGGGGCCTTGTCCAGCTTCATCCCGTGGCAGGCGAACGTGCACGGGGTACAGCCGAGTCTGGACGCGATCCTGCTCTTCGATAAAGCGTGGATCGATTCCTGACCGTGGATGGGTGACCGAATTCCGAAGCCGCGTCACCTCGTCTACAACTACGTGCGCAACGAACGGTTCACTCTGCTGCCGGGGCTGGTGGAGATCGATCCGATCGACCACGACATGACCGAGGACTTGCGAGAGCGGATCGAACGGCGTCATCAGGCGCGTCAGGCTTACGCGTTCGTTCCGCACGAGGCACTGTCACTACCGGCAACGCGCGCCCCTTGAATGACTGCGCCGCCGCTCTGGTCATCATGTCCGATACCGAGTGTCATCGGGAGTTCCATCTCGCGTTTGTGATGCGATGTATCGCCGGGCCAGCCGGCCGCGCCGACCCGGCGGAAACGGACCCTCCTACTCCTGTCCCGAGTCCTTTGTCAGGCAGATGAGTTCAATCGTCGTCACGGGTAATTCGTTGTGGCAGCGCGCGAATCGGAACGCCATTGTGCCTTCGTCGTGCCCGAGCGTCTCTATCCAGGTCGCGCCAGGAATCTTGGGATCATCATGAGCCAGAACTAATTCGATCCGCCCGGTTTCGTCAGGTTCGGTATCGAAACTTGTGGCGAAGACGCGGTTGCCGAAGCGCCATTCGAGGGACTCCATCCAGTAGTTCATCGGGACGAAGCTCCAGTAGGCTCCCGTAGGTGGTGTGAACGAGATACGTAGCGCATACCCCTCCGGCACCGCCCAGTAGCCGTTCATGTATTTGTGTCCGGCCGGGGTAAAGATGTCGCCCGAATCGTGCATGGGGCTGAGGGCGTTGAACTTCTCGGTCTTGGTTGTCCCCACCCACTGTGCCCAAGTTCGGGTGTTGAACCACGCGAACTGCGCGGCGCGCTCGAGTCCGGTGGCCAAGGCATCAGCGGTGAGGGGAGGTGGATTTACGGGCCCGCCGATTCTTCGAATGGACAATGGCCGCGGCCTGTCGACGCGAGGATCACGGAGATATCGCCTAACCGAAAGGACACTGGCGTCTGTATCGAGTTTTACCCCGTTGCGTCCTTCATGCCCGGCGGCAACTGTGAGCGTGAAGTTGCCGTCCGTCGTGGTGTCGATCTCGGCTTCTGTGATCGCATCGATGAGACGTCGCGGTGTTTTGTTGGTGCCACTCAAATCGCCTGAGTAGACGGTGAGTTCGATGAGTTCCGTCTCGGCCATGCTTCCCGTGACGATGTACTGGTACTTCGACGACACGGGGCTCGAGTCGTATAGCTGAGCAGGGCTGTCTCCCGCGAACTTTCGCACTCCGGCTCGGGTTTTCTGCTGGAAGTCCGGGTAGGCGGGGTCGGTATACTCGATGAATTGCTCGATCCCGATCGTCAGATATCGCAGGAACAGTCGGTTGCCCTCGGCGGCGTCGATCGCATTGTCGGGCATCGGCAGTTGTGCGAATCTTTCGGGGAAGTCCCTGATCATGTCGGCGAGGTAGGTGAATGCTTCTGCAGGAACGCTAGCCTGCGCAGGCAGCGTCATGACGCAGTCCGGTATGGTGCGCGCGGCGAGGCGCAATTATCGAACGTCGAAGCCGGCATTGTGCTGTTGGCCTCCAACAGGATCACTCCTTCCACGCTTCGTCGAAGAACATGATTCCGTCGATGCTCTGCTGGAGGCCGTGCACGTTCTTGTTCCACACGTCCAGCGTGGGGACATTGCCCCAAATCTGCCAGGGGACAGTGTCTGTGGCGCGTTGCTGGATCTCGGCGAGGACGGTTTTCTTGTCCTCGTCGGTGGTAGCGACTCCGAGTTCATCGAGTAGGACATCCATTTGGGGATCCGAGTAACCGGTGGCGTTGTTGCGGCCACCTGTCTTGAGATTGGTATACAGGCGTTCAAAAGGATCGGCCTCGGACAGGCTGAGCGCGCCGGTTCCCATGTCGTAGTCGTGATCCACCAAGACGCGCTTAGTGACGTCGCTTGCGCTGGTGACGTATTCGATTTGTACATCGAATCCGACTGCGTTGAGCATTGCCTGCACAGCAAGGGCTGTTGCCTGCGAGGACGGCTCCTGGATGGAGAGGAAGGTGACTTTGCCGTCGTAGCCGTCTGCCTTGGCCTGATCGAGCAGTTCCTTGGCCTTGGCCGGATCCACACCGATTGGGGCGACGTCGTTGTGCCAGCGGGAGGTGTCCTGGAAGATTTCCTGGCCGGGCAGGCCGTTGCCGTTGTTGACGCGGGTGTTGAGCGTTTCGGGGTCGATGGCCAGTGCCATTGCCTGGCGCACACGAAGGTCCGAGCCGGGGCGACCTTCTGCCATGTTGACGTTTGCGATGTAGCCGAGCGACGGGATGTCGATGAATCCCGGGTAGCCGGACTCGATCAGATCGAGGATCGGGGTGAGTGTGCGCATGTATGCCGCGTCGATGCCACCGGTCTTGAGGGCCTCGGCGGTGGGCTGAGCTCCGACGATGCTGATGAGCTTGAGCTTGTCGATATTCGGTGCGCCGCCGTGGTAGTCAGGCCGTGCTGCGAGCAGCAGTTCCTCGTTGGGAGTGAACTTTTCGAGGGTGAATGCGCCGGCGCCGATCGGGGTGAACTGATCACCCTGCTGCGCAGCCGGAGCGACGATCATTCCGGGTCCGGTCGAGAGCATCGACTGAATGCCGGTCCACGGATCGATGAGGTTGAAGATGACCGTCGACGCGTCCGGAGCGTCCATGGAGGCGACCTTGGCTGCCCAGAGGCTGGACTGCGGTCCCTTGTTGTTGACGTAACGGTTGATGCTGTCGACAACTGCCTTGGAATCGAGACCTGTTCCGTCGCTGAACTTGACGCCGTCACGAAGCTTCAGCGTCCAGGTCTTGCTGTCGCTGCTGGGCTCGAGGGACTGTGCCAACTGCGGAACGAATGTCTTCTCGATAGGGTCGTAGCGCATCAGCGAGTCGTAGATCGCTCCGAGTTCACTGCCGCCGACGGCTCCGGCAACCTGAGACTTCGCCGGATCAAGTGTCGTCACCGAGGAGAAGCCGCTGAACGTCAAGGTTCCACCCTTGTTGGGCGTGCCGGGCTCTGTTTGTTCGTTGACCATGCCGATCTCGAGCGCGGAACCTGAATCTGCGGATTCCCCTGCACCGCCGTTTGATTCGCTGTTTGCGCACGAAGCGAGCAACATGCTTGCGGTGATCGCCAGGGTAGCCGCCGTCAATCTGCGCGGACGGCGAAGGGAGCTACGAGTCATTGGGACGCCTCCAAATGGAAGGATGAGTGAAATCTTCAGCGAAGATTCCCTATTGTGTGATGTGCACCATGGTGGCGGTTGAGTTGTCCCGCTGACCGGAACCTGGCGGACAGCCGGGTTCTGTTGCGAGCACGCAAATTTCGGGCTGCATTCGTGTATCGCCTGTGAGACAAGTTCTGTTGCCCGCTGCAGTTGTTGATCATGAGATCTATGTGACGATCAAGGAATGTGTTTGTGGAAGTGATCGGCCAATATGCGCAGTTCCCAAGGCGGGGAACGACAATAGCTCAACGGTCCACTTCGACCGACACATCGATGTCGGACGTGCCGCTCATAGTGAGGAACGTTCCATCGAAATCGATATCGGTCGATCTTGGGCTATTTTCCTTAGCCTGCAAGTGCGTTAGTCGGTGTATCGACGCAAGAAGTTGCTGGCTCTGAAGGTCTGCTGGTGTTCACGTTGCTGCGCGGTGATGAAGGAAGTACCTGCCGGTAGACGCTCTCTGAGTTGATCCAGTTTGACAACCTCGGAGCGCCGGATGGCCAACTCGACGGGGGCGTTGACTGGCAGGGATTGCCAGCGGACTGCAACCATTCCCGAGTTGTGCCCTTCGGGGTCGAGCCAATTGTAGGCGCCGGGATCCTCACGGGAAATGACAAACGAGTACGTACCATTCGGATTAGGCTCTGCCTGAACGGTATTCAAGCTACTTGTTCGATCGATGTACTCGTACGCCACTCCCCACGGGTCGGAGAGTTGAATGCCGAGGGACGCAGCACCCAGTGGATCGACGGTGACAACCAACGCTTCTCCATCGTTCACGTCGAACCATCCCCCCGTCGAGAGTCCGCGACCTGCGGGACGCTGACGCGCCGGGCGCACGTAATTTGTTGCCTCGCTATAGAAATACTTGTTGAAGTAGTCGAGCCAGAACGGCGCCATCTGCGTCAGCAACTCTACCGAACGTGTAGTGAGCTGTTCCAAGCTTCGCGGTTCGCGAGCCGCAGGACCTGAAGTCCGAACCAGATCGAGGCGGACAACATTCTCCGTTGACCAGTCGTCGAGGAGGTCCCGGATAATCAAGAACGAATCTTGCTTTGCAGGGATCCGGATGTGGTTGGTCCGCCCGTTGGCGGGCTGGGCGTCCAGAGTGATGACAAAAGACCCGTCCGCTTCGACCGCGATGTCGTCGCTGTGCAACCCTGCGAGTTGTATGCCGCCCTCGGCGGTGAGGGAGGTGGTCCCAGGGATGGCGTCGCGCAGCTCGAAGTGTTGCTCAGTAGGTCTCGGGTAGTTGATCTTCCCGCGGATCTCATATGTCGAGGACCCTGATACCGCTGTGTGCCGGTAAACGTTGTCCGGGTTCTCGATTCCGAAACCGGACCTGGGGGAACTCAGTCCTTGAAACTCGTGTGGAGCGGTTACGCCCCACATGAGCATCGGAATTTCCGGGTCCGAGCAGATGGCATATTGGGTCGCTGCGGTGGCCAGTGAATGGGCAGCTCTGCCGATCGTCGCTTGTCCGGCCGGTGTCGAGCCCTGGGGGTCGGCCGAGTAGAGCATTTCGACGCTTCTTATCGCTGTGCGGAAGGTGTCTGTTTCCAAAATTCTTCGGGTCAGTTCTTCGCCGTCGCGTTGTACTGTTGTAGCGAGGGCGCCTACATAGTTGACGTCAATTGATGTTTCCATTCGTTCCATCTGGAATTCACCTCTTTCCGGCTGTTGTCTGGCAGCGCATTTGGCTTAAATCTGTTGCAGCTCAAGGACGTCGACCTGTTCCCGACAGGCTCGTGACCGGTGGTTTACAAGTTCGGACGATATCTCGGGGCAAGGTGTACCGTGCATCTCGGCACGGTCCGACCTCGCGCCCGCA
This sequence comes from Rhodococcus sp. ACPA4, assembly GCF_002300185.1. Classification (NCBI taxonomy): domain Bacteria; kingdom Bacillati; phylum Actinomycetota; class Actinomycetes; order Mycobacteriales; family Nocardiaceae; genus Rhodococcus; species Rhodococcus sp. ACPA4. The sequence goes on along the minus strand of NZ_NSDY01000001.1, from coordinate 2,971,924 downwards.
ATTGAGACATTGTGCGGTGTCCGCCTGAAAGGGTGAATCGTTGTCAGGCGAAGGTTCCTTCAAACAAGGGTTCCGACGCTCCGTCAGGGCGGTAGAAGGGCCGCCCTCCTTCGACCGTGCAGCGGCGCATCAGCCGGTACTGAGGGTAGTGATCCGAAAGCGCGCGGTGATTCGTGCAGCGCTCATCCCAAATCGCGACGTCGCCCGCTCGCCAACGCCACCGAACCGCATAATTCGGATTATTGACGAGATTGCCCAGGTAACCGAGAAGTGCATCGCTCTCCGGCCTGTGCATGCCCACAAGGTGATCGATGAAGGAGCTCAGGAACAAGGCTTGACGCCCAGTCTCTTCGTGGGTACGGACGAACGGAAGAACCGCGCCCTGAAGATTCTGCCGGATCACCTGCTCGGATTCAGCTCCGTACATGGCCACATTTGCCTGAATAAAGTGGTCGGAGGGCTTATGCAATGCGCGCAAGTCCTGGCACACTCGCTTCATTTCGTCAGACAGACTGTCGTAGACGGCGTACAGACTGGCCCAGAGGGTATCGCCTCCCACTGCGGGGATATCGAGCGCGTAGAGGATGGCCAGGTTAGGTGGCTCCGGCCAGTAGGTGAGATCCGTATGGAATCCGTCTGCAAGCGGCGGCTTTTTCGCGTTGTTTTCGACGGAATGTAAGACTGTTTCGTCGCCGTGGAGTTTCGCTACCGGGTTAGCCATCGGAGTGCCCCACCGATTTGCGAGGTCGACGTGATCCACTTCCGACAAGTTTTGATCGCGGAGAAAGATCACGTGATGCTTCAGTAAGGTCTGGTGCAGTTCGTCGAACTCGTCTTCGTTGAGGGCGTTGAGGCTGACCCCTTCTACGAGTGCTCCAATGTTGGCACTTAGTGGTGTGATGCGCATGCGCCGGCTCTCGTGTACATCGGGGGCTTGAGAATCGACGGCAAGATTAGATGAACCCATTTCTTTACCTCTCTTGGGGATCGGCCGAATTCAGGTGCTGAGTTACAGCGTCCGCGTCTGGTGATACATGCGGTTGATCAGAAATTGGATCACTTTGGCGCGCAGTCCTTTTCGTGGCGATGCGCATCGGTACATAGGTCATTGCCGGCGCTCGCTCTGTGGCAAGCCAGGCAGTGACCAAGTCTGTAGTGTCGGCGCCCTTCAGGCACGTTGTGTGGGGTTGTCCTGAAGTTGTGGAGGCCTCGACTACGTGAAAATCATAAGTCAACTACCAAATGTTAGTCAACTACCACTTTTTTATTCACTCTCAAACCGCGCCACTGGTCCACGAAATTGGCTGATGCTGTCTGTGACGCCGCGTGTGTGGCAGGTCCGGGGCAGTCCACCGTACGCTGAGGTCACTATGGGTTTACGAGAACGCAAGAAGCTTGCTACGCGGCATCGCCTTGTTGATGTCGCCTTAGAGCGGTTCGCTGAAAATGGTTACGACGTAACCACGGTCGAGGAAATCGCCAACGACGCCGAGGTGTCGGTAACCACCTTCTTTCGCTACTTTCGGTCGAAGGAGGAAGTCCTTTTCATCGACGCCGAATGGACGGTCCCTGACTTCTGTGCCGCGCTCGAGGCGCGCCCGACGCACGAGCCGGACCTCGAGGCGATCCACCAGGTGTTACGCATGTTTCGTGTGCGCGAGGTGCACGGGGATGAGCGTCAGCGCCGCCTGCGTCAGCACCGCGTGGTTGCTGACACTCCCGTGTTGCGTGGGCGTGCCCACTTGGTCGCTCAACGATGGCAGCGCGAGGTCGCAGCTGTCCTGGCGAAACGACCAGGTACCTTCCCTGGCAACCGGAACGTTCGACTCACTGCCGCAATTGCTTTCACCATCGTGAGCTTTGCCGACGACGAGTGGTGCGCGCACGAGGGAGCTGTCAACTGGCTCACCATCCTCGACGAAGCCTTCGACTCCCATGCGGCACTCACTCCGAGCGGCCTCGACCCTTGATCGTGCACATACTTCGACTCGCGCGGCGGCATACACCATCATCAGCCGCTGTGGCGTGCGGCGATCATCGCACATTGCCGCTGGCGTGGCCGCCGCGTCGCAATGCGCATCGCCCGCGAAACGGGCCGTTGGCCTTTGCGCACCGTCACCGATCCGTGGTTTTCACAGTTGGGCCAGTGCGCCAGCGTTATTGCGCGTTCTGCGCGTCGTTTGGCGAGATGGTTTCGCGGGCAGAGTGATTCGATCGAGCACGTGGCTATGTCGGCGACAGCAGCGTAGGAATCGGTGCCTACACCTTCGAGGGTGACTCCTGAATTCAGTGGTGCGTCTGAAATACTGGCAGCGAAGCGGCGGGGTGGGTGCCACCGCCGTTACGGCACTGACTACGAGGGGGCTGCGAGAGTATGTCGGGGATTGACAGGAATTTGCATTTGATGCGGCGCAAAGAAACTACGTTCTCACGGCGCAGTCGATTCGTGACTCTTGCCGTCGGCGTCACCGCGGTGATCTCCGTCGGAGTCGCACCTATTGCCGCCGCGGAGCCGGTACCGAGTGGAGATCTTCGTTGGGAGTCCTGCCCGGCCGAATACGAGCTTGATCCGGCATCCGATCAGTGTGCTTCGGTCACCGTTCCCCGCAACTACGCAGAACCTGACGCCAGCACGATCGACGTGCTCGTAACCCGTCACCGCGCCGAAGATCCGGGCTCGCGCAAAGGCGTGCTGTTCACCAATCCCGGAGGACCTGGTGGAGACGCGATCGGCTCGAACAGAATGTTCGTCGACGTCCTGCCCGACGCGATTCGCGCACAGTGGGACGTGATCGGAGTTCAACCGCGCGGACTCCCGTACGCCGGCGCGCTTTCGTGCGCAGTGGGCCCTGAGTTGGCGACGGCGGCAGGCTTCGGTTTCGGTGGGGCTGCGGCACGAAATGCATGCGAGGCGGGTGCGCCGGGCGCCACTGCGCACCTGACTACCGAGAACACGGCGAGGGACTGGGAGCAGGTCCGCGTTGCGCTCGGCGAGGATGTCATCGACATTTACGGTCTGTCCTACGGCACAATTCTCGGATCCACGTACGCGACGCTTTTCCCGCAGCACACCGGTCGCATGGTTCTCGATTCCGCGGTCGACCAAAATTGGTTGTGGAACGACGTGTTGTGGCAGCAGAACGACGGCTACAAAGCTCGCTTCTACGACCTCATGGATTGGATCGCCGCCAACAACGACACCTACGGGCTTGGTGAGACTCCGCTCAAGGTCTACCAGCGATGGTCAGACCGGATTGTCGCGGAGGCCGGTGGTAACCCGACGCTTGCGCCGCCGCCTTCGCAAATCGGTGACGTACCGCCCGGCCTCGAAGCACTCGCGAATGCCTACCGCAGCGGGGTCGATCTGACTGGGCCGGCGCGCGTTCAGTTCGAGGCATTCATTCGGGGACTCGCCGATCCGTCGCACACGCAAATGTCGTCGAGTATCTACGTGATGACGCGGCAGGTGCTTCCAGCTCGGAACAGTTGGCCGCTCATGGCCCGGGTAGTCCGCGACGGTGTCGACGCGATTCCCAGTGGTGCTGGGATGAACGACATATCGGAGCTGGAGTTGGAGCGAATTGCTCAGTCCCAGATGATGCAATCACTGATGTTGTGTAACGAGAACAGTGTCGCGGATCGGCCGGATCGTATCCCGGGTTGGCTCTTCTCGACCTTCATCACCGGAGATCTCTTCGAGCTCATCGGGTATGGCTACAGTGCCGGGACCTTCTGCGCCGGTGCGCCGCCCGTAACCGCGTTGCCCGAGCTGAGCAACCGGGGGCTGGCGACGGCGCCGCTCGTTCTGCAGGGGCTGCGCGACCCGCAGACGCCCTATCAGGGTGGGGTGCAGCTAGCCCGCGACATGGGGGCGAACCTGGTCACCGTGGAAGGCGGCGATCACGGCGCCGGCATCCAGGGCGGCAACGCGGTGATCGATCAGGCCGTCACCGAATACCTCGAGACGGGGCGTACCTCCGTCACGCATGCGCCCGAGGCCCCGATCACTGCACCCCTGTAGGTAGGTAGCCGGAAGAAGTGGCGCCTCCGACCGGCACCGAACATGTCCTCAGGTCAGGCCCTCGCTGGAAGGCGAGGGCCTGACCTGTCCAACGAGAAAATGACATGTCGACTGTTCCGGGTTCGTTGGACCTTGGGCCGCAACGCAACATCGCGGAGATCGGTGTCCGGAACGGACACGGGGGCATGTCGCCCCCGGAGACTGCCGTCGACTTGTTTGTTGCGTTCAGGACTCAGCTGTTGTTGCTGTTGCTACTGGTGCTGTTCGATGGCATTCGGGTGCGGAGCCAGTCGACGAGGTCTGTTGCGCTGCGGGTTTGCATCCAAATTCGGCCTGGCCCGGTGAATTCGGTGACGATGCCCTCGCCGCCGAGGATCATCGATTTCCAGCCGCCGGCTTTGCGGATGCGGTACTGGACGGATTCGTCGAATGCGACGACATGGCCGGAGTCGAGTGTCATGGTTTCCCCGTGGTGAGGGTAATCGGGCGGATGGCGCCGTAGCTGGAGAGCAGGATCTCGCCTGTTCCGCTGCATCGCAGCAGGACAAGTCCGGCTCCGCTGAAGAATCCCTTGCTGCCGCCCCATTTGGAGTCGACGTCGACGGTTGGGTCTGATGCAAGCCAGCAGCCGGATTGGACGAGCAGCGGTGTCTCTTCGTTGATGGTGGTTTCGACTATGTCGCCTGGTAGTGCGCCGGCGACGCCGACGACACCTCCTTGGTCGCTGCCGAAATCGTTGACGAAGAAGCTCGACCCACCCAGGGATCGGCGGAGTCCCTTCATGAAGCCGCCTCGGGTCGAGGTGGTGATCGAGATGTCGCCCCGCATCATCGCCATTGCTCCTGCTTCGACACGGACGGATCCGCCGGCGGGGACGCTGATTTCGGCCAGCGCGAATGCGGGCCCGCAACTGATTTCTGTCTTCATGGGTTCCTTTCGATGACATTTTTTTCGTGGTCGATGATGAGCACCATGTTTGGCTGAAATCACTGTCCGGTACTGGTCCTCGAAACGAATTATTGCTTGTGGTGACGATTTGGTTCGGATCCTCGGGGGTTCGCTATCTGATCGTTGTAGTGCCTTCGGAGGGACGCCGGTCGTGCGCTCGGCGCGTGAGGCGCCGTAAATGGGGTGCCGGATGATCGGGCCCGCGGAATGCTCGAGTTCGGTGGGGAGGGGACTGGCGCACGCCAAGTCCAGGGCGATATTCAGGTCCGGAAGCAGAGGTCCCTGCGGGCGCTAATTCCAGGACTATTCCCACATCCTGTGTCTAACAAGGACTTCGGATTCAGTGTCACTCATCAATCTGAGAACGCACTGAGCACCTGAGCTCGTGAGGGTACTGGGCAGGTCATCATTGTGCCCTCGACCGGACGGAGCTGATCGGACTCGACCGAGGCTCTGACAGTTGCTGCGTCAAGCCTGGGTTGGGGTGCTCTACCGCCGGAGGATACCCAGCATTTCCAGGCTTCGGCCACCTCTTGTGATCGACGCCAGATCGGTACCGAGTTCGGTCGTGTTCCGAAAACCCGGAACCGCGCCACATGTTGTGCGCAGGCCGTTGCGCCCCGTCCGACTAGGGCGACATCAGGGCCCGCCACTGCGTTTTCGCAGCAGCCCAGTCCGTGGATCGCGTATTCGTGCAAGGCTGGATAAGAGCTGTTGTTTTCCAACACGTTTGGGTGTGTGTTGCTCGCGGTGTTATAAACGAAAGACCTTTCGACGCACGGTAGATGCAAGTTTTGAAAGTGCGCACGTGTGTGTTGCGCCGCATCTGCTGTCGTCGCGGTTCGAGCAACGAGTAGGAGAATTCACACTGATGGTTGTCACTGTTGATCGTTACGCCACACGGATCTCGACCGTCCCGACCGAGTTGGACCGTGTCGACCCGATTGTGTGGAGCGAGCAGATGCGAGTGAAGCATCGCGATGTCGAGGAGAACGGGTTCACGGTTCGTCGTGGTGTCCTTGATGCGAGCTCAGTGCAACGGTGCCTGAGTGAAGTCCAACGTTTGGGAACCGCACCCGAACTTGTCGGCGACGAGCGGATCGTGCGGGAAAAAACTTCCTCGGCGGTCAGATCGATCTTCGATATCGTGAATTTGAGTCCGGTGGTGCGCGCGGCAGTAGACGAGTCCGGGGCAGCAGCCCTCGCACGCGAGATCCTCGGTTCGGAGGTCTACGTTCATCAGAGCAGGTTGAATTACAAGCCCGGTTTCCGCGGCGGAGCGTTCTACTGGCATGCCGATTTCGAGACGTGGCACGCAGAGGACGGGATGCCGGCTCCCCGGGCGGTGAGCGCGTCAATTGCGTTGACCGATAATCATTTTTTCAATGGGCCTTTGATGGTGATGCCCGGATCTCATCGAACTTTCCTGCAGTGCGCGGGGGCGACGCCGGACCGCTACTTCGAGGAGTCCTTGGTCGAGGAAGTGCCTCGGGTCGGTGTTCCTTCCGAGCAGATGATCACCACGCTCTACGCCCGCCACGGAATAGAGGTGTTGACGGGGGATGCGGGTTCGATGACTGTGTTCGACAGCAACCTTCTACATGCATCGTCAGGAAACATCTCCCCGGTGCCGAGAGCGAACATCTTCGTGGTTTTCAACAGTGTCGAGAATTCGCTCGGGAAGCCGTTCTCGGGAACGGCGCCGCGGCCGGAGTTCCTAGCATTTAGGCCGTGACGCGCTAAGGCGGCGGTAGCCATGCTGGCATCTCACCACCGCGCGGACCGCTACGTGCCACATTTGTCGGCTGGTTTGCGGTCCGCCGTTTGGATTATCTTCGAAGGGAATTGGCCCAATGGAGTGAGCGTGGTTCTTTTGTGCGTCGGGTCTGATGCGGTGCGTGCGAATAGCGTTCCGGCTCAAGGTAGTAAGGCGACTTTGTAGTATTCGCCGTGTCAGGGAACGAAGAAGGTCCCGAATCCCGGTGTTCCGATCGTCTGGGGATCGACGTATGCGATGACCTGACCCGAGCCCGGACGAATGGTGACGGGTTGAGCATCGAGCGTCGGAAATGATGCGGTTCCGAATGTTCCGGTGCCGAGACTCACCCAGTGGACTACCGCGGAGTGCGGGTTTCCGTCCCCGGGCGCGCGGCGCACGTGCAACACAGCGACGCCCGGTTGTTCGCCGACAATCGCGGCGAGGCGGGGAGTGGGCAGCTCGCTCGGTGAAGCGGACGGCAAGGGCCGCGATGGGGGCGGCTTCGCCCGCACGAATCAGGTCGCCCGCTCCGGAACTGATTGATCCGTAGGAGTACATTTCGCGCGCTGGTCGCAGTTCTCGTTCGGTGGCTCGGCTGTTCCCGCAGATTGCGTCGACCAGGATCTCGCGAACCTCTTTCTCGTCTTGGACGTGGGCGATCGCATCGGTGTAAGTGTGTCGGCGCTGGTGCGTACGTTTGTACGTACATTCAGGTGGGAGGGTAATGGTGCAGGGCATGGAACTTCAGGAGCGAGCTGCAGCCCGCACGACGGAACTGCCGGGCGCGGAGCTGACGTATCCGTTCGGTGAGGACTGGAAGGTGTGGAAGGTATGCGGGAAGGTGTTCATGTTGCAGACCGAGGTGACCGGGGAGCCGATCGTGATCGTCAAGGCAGCACCCGCGGACGGGGAAACACTCCGGCAGTCGCACACGGATATCACCGCGGGCTATCACATGAACAAGCAGCACTGGATCACCGTTCACCCGGGAGGTTCTGTCGATGCCGGGCTTGTCGACGATTTGGTCGTCGAGTCGTATCTGTTGGTTGTCGAGAAGTTACCCAAGCGGGAGCGGCCGGTCGACCCCGACACGTTCGGACGACACGGGTGAGTCTGACTGGGCCCCGGTTACAGCGACTCGCCTGCACTACCGCCCAGGGGCTGCCGGGGGTGACGGAGGGATACCCGTTCACCGAGCAGCTGCTGGTTTTCAAAGTCGCCGGACGCGTGTTCCTTGTCGTCACGCAGGATCCAGGCGAGCCGATCATCACTGTGAAGGTCGATCCTGCTCATGGGGCGGCCCTGATCGGTGAACACGACACTATCGAGCGAGGACGTTATTTCGACAAACGTCATTGGGTGTCCGTTGGGGCTGGAGAATCGGTGACTGCCTCGCTGGCCGAGAGACTCGTCCACAACTCCTACGAATTGGTGACCGAGCAGCTTCCAGCCTCCCAGCGAACGTTATTGCGCCCGAGCATCGAAGACCTGAAGCAAACCGGAATCAGATCGGCGGGCGCGGCCGACAGCCAGAGAAAAGAGGACAGCGATGACGAAAGATCCTGACGCGGCGTCGCTGTTCGAGGTCGATGACACCTCACGCCCGCTCGCAGATCGGCTCCGTCCCACGCAACTCGAGGATGTCGTCGGACAGGGGCATGTGCTTGGCCCGGACGCCCCGATCGGGCGAATGATCGAACAGGGAAAACTGTCTTCCACGATTTTGTGGGGGCCGCCCGGATGTGGGAAGACCACAATCGCAAGGCTTCTCGCCGAACGCACAGATCTGATGTTCGAGCCGTTGTCGGCGACGTTCTCCGGGGTTGCGGACCTTCGTAAGGTGTTCACAGCGGCCAGCAAGCGGCGAGAGATCGGGCAGGGCACCCTGCTGTTCGTCGACGAGATTCACCGTTTCAATCGCGCTCAGCAGGATTCGTTTCTTCCGTACGTCGAAGACGGGACGATTGTGTTGGTCGGAGCGACGACCGAAAATCCCAGCTTCGAGCTCAACGGCGCTTTGCTCTCTCGGTGCCAGGTTTTCGTCCTCAAGCGGCTCGACGAGTCGGCGTTGCGCACCCTCGTGGATCGCGCCGAGCAGCTCACCGGCCGCACGCTCCCGGTGGATACGGGGGCTGCGGAGGCCTTGATCGCTATGGCCGACGGTGATGGTCGTTACCTGCTGAACCTCGTCGAACAACTCCTCACCCTGCCACCGGAGAGCGCGCCGCTGGACACCGCCGGCCTGGCGCAGGTGGTGCACAAACGAGCGCCACTGTACGACAAGTCGCAAGAAGGGCACTACAACCTCATCTCCGCCCTCCACAAAGCCATGCGCGGATCAGACCCTGATGCTGCGTTGTATTGGCTGGCGCGCATGCTCGACGGCGGTGAGGACCCGCTCTACATCGCGCGGCGACTCGTGCGGTTCGCCAATGAAGACATCGCGATCGCCGATCCGCACGCAGTGCATCAGACGCTTGCGGCATGGGATGTCTACGAGCGGCTCGGCTCTCCCGAAGGGGAACTCGCCATTGCACAAGCCGTTGTGTACCTTGCGACCGCGCCGAAGTCGATCGCGGTATACCGGGGCCTGAGCCGGGCGATGCGAGCGGCGAAGGGGTCCGGATCCCTCCCGCCGCCCGCACATATCCTCAACGCCCCTACAGGTCTGATGAAGTCCCTCGGATACGGAGCGGGTTACGAGTACGACCCCGAGACCGCAACAGGATTCTCGGGCCAAAACTATTTCCCTGACGGTATGGCGCGTCAACGGTTCTACGAACCCACCGACAACGGTTATGAACACATCATCTCCGACCGGCTCCGCCAGTGGGAACAACTCCGCGAAAACCCGGATGGGAAGGACCGTACTACATAGCGCGACAACAACGTTCGTGGACCGATCTATCGCAGGAGATGTCGAAAGTATCGCCATGGCGAACATCGTTTAACCGCTGTGCGTCCCGGCCAACCCGATTGTTTGAAGCTTTTCTCCCGTCTGCGTTGTCTCGAACCGATCAGCATGTGGGCACATGTCACGTTCCGTCGAAATTTTCGACGATCACCGGGATACATATCAATCGCTGTGCGCGACAACAGCTATGACCCCGTCTCGCTGAGTTACAGCTCTGGCCAGGAACGGTTCAGCGTCAAACATGTCGGAATTTGTGACGCGATTGCGTTCGAGCGCCACAAGTGTGAGTTCCAAGTTCTTCCAGGGATGTCAGATCAAGAGCTCGACAGTCAGCTGACGCAGTCATTCTGGTCGGTTGGGCATATGCTCCGTGGCACTTGTGACGCGGAGGTAGGGGAAGAAATCATGGCTAAGAGGTTTGTGTTCGCCGGTGTTCTGTCTTTTGCGCTGCTTACCGTTGGCTGCAGTGGAGAATCAACGCCGACTGCGGCCGAAGATCCGGTGGGCGCACTGCAGTCTGCTGCTGAAGAGTGGGCTACCAGTTTCTACTCGGGCGATGCGTCGGCCGCTTACGATCTCTTCATACGAGAATGTCAAGAGAAGTTCTCCGAGGAGGAGTTCAAAGCCTTTTCCGACGTCGCTCAGGCGACGCCCCGGACAGTGACCGATGTGACCGCCGAAGTGGTCAGCGGTAAGGGAACTGTCGGCATCTCGTTCGCTGAGGAAACCGACTTCGATACGAACATGCCCTGGGTTTTGGTGGACGGGGACTGGAAAACCTCGGACTGCGCCATGCGGGAATAGTCATTTGCGGGACGCGGATTACCCACGACGCCACCTGAATCTTAATCTGGGATTGCGTTGCCTGATATCGGACGCACACAAAGGATTGGGCGCCGGCCGGCCGGAGTATCGAATTCGTTTTGCCGGCGCCGGAAGCACGTCCGGTTCTACTTGGGCATGTTCGACCGCCTACCGGTCATCTACTCCCAAGAACGCCGTCAACCACTCTGATCATGTTCTCTCCAAAGGCCTTCCGTGAGAAGCCTTCGGCCCATGCGCGAATTACCTTTGCATCGAAATTATTTGGATCGAATGCCTCCATTGCTTCTGCGAGACCGCTGACCACCTTTGTGTCGTCGCCAGGGGACACGAGGACACCGGATTTTCCCGGGATAACCGTGTCGAGCGCACCGCCTTCGCCCAAAGCGATCACGGGGGTGCCGGTTGCCATCGCCTCGACCGGGACGATGCCGAAGTCCTCGACACCGGGCATCAGCAGGGCTCGGGCCCGCCGGTAAAGATCCAGTAGTTGATCGTGGGGGACTCGCCCGACAAAGACGGTGTCGTCGGCTGCCAACTCCTTGCAGACGTCCATCCATCGGCCATCGCCCACAACGACGAGTTTCTTGCCCGCCTGCCGTGCGGCTCTAATTGCAAGGTCTGGCCGTTTGTAAGGCACCAAGCGGCCGGCAAGAAGGAAGAAATCTTCCCGGTCGATCGAGAAATCAGGGGTGAATCCATGGGTGTCCACGGGTGGGTGCACCACCACTGCTTCTCTGCCCCACCAGCGTTGAATCCTGTCGGCAACCTCGGTCGAGTTCGCGACTACCTGGTCGAGCCGACTCACAGCTTTCAGCTCTCCCCGTCGCGCTACTCGCGCCAGTGCTGCGAGCGCGACTGCGCCAGCCGCGCCACCCGACTCCTGCGCGCGAAAGGCGGGATCCCAGGCCCAGCGCGCCGGGCTGTGAACATATGCGATCACGGGCGCATCGGTGGAGAAGGCCGCTTGTGTGGCGAATGCGTGATGGCTCACCACCACCGCATCGACCTCTCCCAGCTTCATGCCGCGAAAAGCGCTGGGCAGCAGCGGCATCAGCGGTGCGTAAGAAGACCTTCCCAGCATCCGGTAGGCACGGTCGACCCATGTCGTGACAGGAGGGGACGAAAGTCCTGCAGGTATGCCTGCAGGCCGGGCAAGAGGCACGTGGACGGCGGCGTGCGGCCAGGTCAAGGACAGTTGCTCGACCACATGTTCGGAACCCGCGATCTCAGTGAATCGCTCGTGCACTATCGCTAATTTGGGTTCGTTCATGTTTGCTTCGAGACTCCCGCAACGTGTGACAGTTATTTGGTGTGTGCCCTTTTATCTGACGATCCGGCTGATCGAGCTTTGTTGATACCCAGCCGAAGTCGCCATTTGCTGCCGTGAATGCACCTGAAACTACCGGTGATCCGACAAGATCAGTTCCTTCGTGCCGAAGGTACCATTTCATCTGCGAAGTCGGACATTTGACAGGGCATCATTATCTCCGTCAAATTGACGGACCTGCAACAATTCACTTATGGATACTCCCCGTGCCGGTCAGGCGAGCCGAGATGGCGAGTCGGTTGATCTGTTGTTCGATGCCCGACATATTCGTCAGAGTGGTATCGGCACCTACATCAGGACCCAAATTCCTGTGCTCGAGCAAGTGCTGAAAGAACGTGGATTCCGGCTGGCCATCCTCGCCGACCGAAATGCAGCACCTGACACCAGCGAAGAAACTCGTGTGATTTTTGCGGATCCCGCCGAGGCCCGAATGTATTCAATGGGTGAACAACGCGTGTGGCGTCGCGCATTGTCGGCAACCCGTCCGCAGGCACTGTGGGTTCCGCACTACCCCTTTCCTTTTGCACTAACGTCTCCTCGTAATCGGGACGTTCGATACTTCTCCACGGTGCATGACACCCTCCATATCGAAGACAAAAAGCTGAGCGACCAGAATCGCGCAAAGAACGCGTACGCGTGGACGATGCTGAAACTCAGCGCACGACGGGCCGCAACGATTTTCACCCCGTCCCAGGCCACCGCCCGTTCAATGGCTGCAATCGCACCCTCATCCGAGGTGCTGGTGACGCCGATCCCAGTAGACGACGTGTGGTTCTCTGAAGCCGACCCGGCGTCGTCGCCAATTCAACGCCCCTACATTTTGTATGTCGGCAATATCAAGCGGCACAAGAACTTGCCGGTACTTCTGGACGCATTTGCGACGATCTCGGATTCCATCCCACACACACTGGTGATAGCTGGTGGCGATGAGTCACTCAGGACACTCGACGACCGAATCAACCAGCTTGTGGCAACCTTGGGTGAACGTGTGCAGTTAACGGGCAGACTTCCGTTCGACAGTCTGCGTGCTCTGGTGGCTCAGGCGGACTTATTGGTGATGCCTTCACTTTTCGAAGGTGCCGGTCTTCCGCCGCTGGAGGCAATGGCGTCCGGTACCGCGGTTCTGGCGTCCGACATCGCGGTGTTGAGGGAAACGTGCGGCGACGGAGCAGAGTATTTTGATCCGCACGATTCCGAAGCCTTGGCCGAACTCGTGAAGAAGTACTGTGACAACGAAGACGCCAGGGCGTCGTTGAGTCATCGCGGAGAGTTGCATGTCAAGCGGCGCCAGTCCGAGATCGTGTCAACAGCTACTGCCGAGAAGATATGTTCCTTCCTGAGTGAGGTACCCATTGGCTAACTGGTCGTCGGCGCTGTCGCGCCGCAAATTTCTCGGAATGTTCCCGGCAGCGTTGGCTCTGCCTGCCGCTCTGCCTGAATCCTTCAACGCCGTTCGCCGCGTCGAGGGCGGCGGTGACGTCATCGATGTTTGCGATTTCGGTGCGGTTGGTGATGGGACACAGGATGACTCGATTGCCATTCGCAATGCCGTCGCCGAACTGAAATCTGGAGACGTCTTACTTTTTCCGTCCGGCCAGTACCGCTTTACTCAGCGTCATCCAGCAGGCGGCGCTGCTATCTCGATAGTGGGGATCTCTGACGTTTCGATCGACTTCGACACCGGTGCCGAACTTCTGATGGACAACCTGGACGACAACGGAGCCGGCACGAGCCACGGCATCGTGCTGCGTGGTCCGCTGGAGCGAGTGTCTCTTCACAACGTGGCAGTGCGGTGGGCAAGCCAGCCGGCGCTGCGGTCGATGGGCGACGGAATCCGAGTTGTGGGATATGCATCGGACACGTCGGCAGTGCCCGATGGTTGGACCGGACCCGGCAGGCCGGTTAGTTGGGTGACGTTGAGCGACTGCAGAGTCGAGTCGAGCCCGCAGGCAGGTGTGATCATGATGGGCGTTTCCGACATCACTGTTGACGGACTTCACGTCGAGAACACCATGGCCGACGGACTCCATTTCAACGCGTGCCGACGTGGAACCGTCGAAAGGTATTCAGCAATGAACACTGGTGACGACGGTTTGGCACTGGTGACTTACTACTCTCCAGAAGCCCAGTTCGACAGCGCTTCCGAGACCTTTTCCTTCCCGGCGTTGACCGAGTGGTCGAACACCGACTTCGATGTCACCGACGTCCAAGTGTCGGGCGGTGCGGCAAACGGAGTGCGTTTGGCGGGGGTCAATCGATCAACGGTAGCTGCAGTAGTGGTCGACGGAGTATCGAACGGAGCAGGTGTCATGGTCGACTCGGCATCGCCGGACTCGGGCGCCGGGTGGCACTATGTGGCGTCGCGCGGTGTGCAGCTGGATGGGATCACCGTTGAGGACTCTCACACAGGGCTGCACGTACTCGCAAGACCGAACGGGTCGCCTGGCGACACTTTCAGCCGGTTCGACCTAGAGGTAACGGGCGTTGCCGTTAACAACTGTCTTTACTGGTCGGTTCTCGTGGAATCTATTGCAACCCCGCCTGTTACCGGGATTTCGCTGATCGATTGCACGGTGATCGACACCGAAATAGGTCCAGGTACCGGAGCTGTCGGGCTGCAGAGGACCCAAGATGTTTCACTGGGAACCGTCTCCATCACGACGGCGAAGTCTGCGGTGGCGTTCTCCGCCGACAACTCGGCACAGTTCACGATCGATCAGCTCAACGTGACCGTGACGGGTCCGCCGCTCGGTTCCGAAGCCGGCGGACCATTCGCCGTGTTCCAGGGCTCATCCGGGACAGTGGTTGCTGCGGATTTGGTTTGGGAGCAAGCCCCTTCGTCGTGGCTACCTATTTTGATCTTCAGTGACAGTTGTGTCGGTGGCACGCCTACGAACCCGGAAGTGAGCGTTGGTACCGTGACAACCACTCCGCCGAAGGGAGAGCCGGTCTTCGTCGCCTGCCGATGACGAATTCGATGCCGCTCGGTTTTCTGTCAGACGTTTGTTTTGACCGGGCGGGACTCGCGTGTGAGCAGCTTTGCCGCTGACAATCGTGCGCCGCGTTTGCGTGCGCTGCGTGCCAGTGGCCTCGGGGAGTCATTGAGTACAACGCCCCAGACTCGTAATTCGGCCAACGACAAACGTTCGATGACAGCACCCAGTTCGGCGTACCTCGTATGGTCAGATCGCGCCACCAGCAGGACACCGTCGGCCCAGCGTCCCAGCACAAGGGCGTCGGATCGGTCAGCCATCGGTGCGGTATCGACGATGACGTAGTTTGCGCGAGCAGCAAGATCTGCGAGTCCGTTGCGCATCCGAGTGCTCCCGAGTAGTTCGGACTTGCCGGGCGCGGTGCGTCCCGCCGGGATGAACGAGAGCTTCGGATGCCAACTCGCAGAGATGTATCGGTCGATGTCGTCACCATTGAGTAGGTAATCGATCAACCCGGCTGGTGATGCGTTCTTTTCATGATCAGAACCATGGCGTCCGGAGCGCACATTCGCTTCGTCTCTTCCTGCGGCATCAACGAATACGACCTCATTGCCGCTCTCAGCGAGAGCGATTGCGAGGTTCAGCGCGACCGCTGTCTTGCCGTCGCCGGTGACTGCACTCGAAACGATGATGGTTCGGCATTCGCCCCGACCGGGTTCGTGGTCGGCGATCACGGTGCGGAGACGGCGGAATGCCTCTGCGGCAGGGCTCTCTCTCGAGAAGTCGACAACACCGGTTTCCAGCGCTTTGTCCGCAGGAATGGCGGCCAGCACCGGCCCGGACAGAAACTTGCCGAGTGCGGCGACATCCTGAACTTTCCGGCTCATCTGACTGCGCAGATATGCGTAGAGCAACCCCACCAAAAGCCCGGCGATCACACCGAGTGCGGTATTGCGCACATACTGCGGTCCGCCCTCAGCGTCGTCGGGCACCGCCGGGCTGATCACCGACAATCGCACTGGGTCCGGAACCACGGTTTCCGACTGATCCGGTGCCGGTTGTGCAGGTGTGCTCCCGTCCAAAACAGCAACGGCACCGGGAAGTGCTTGCGCTAGAGCATTAGCGAGCTCCGCCGAGGTATCGGCGTCCTTCGCGCGCACGGTCACCGTCAGGATCGCGCTTCCGACATTGGCACTGGCCGTGGTCATTTCGCGCACGTCAGAGTTCGACATCTCCAATCCGGTGTTTGCCAGAGCGGTTTCGATGAGGAAGTCGGAGCTCAGCAACTTCGTGTACGCCTCAGTACGCTGACGACTTGTACCGTCGGTGTCGCCGAAGTGAGGCGTCTGGTAGATCACCGCGGAAGATTCGTAGCTCGGCGACTGCACACTGGTCAAGATCGCTCCCAGGAAGCCCCCGAACAGTGCGCACACAAGCAGGATGATCCATCGATTGCGAACTGCGCCAACCGCTGAGCGGAGCCATTCGTTGCCAGCATTGCCCGGCCGGTATGTAGTCCCTGCAAACTTGTCAGTCACTTGACTTCACATTTCCTCTCGAAACCATGTCTTCCAGTTTGGTGGGAGACTGCCCTCGTGCCGCCACGAACACGCAGACGAGCGTCAGGAGGACCAGGAAAACGGTAATTCCTTGCGTAAGCAGCTGAATCCGCCATACCTCGGCAAAACAGTATGCGATAACTCCTGCCGATCCGGCGATCACTGGACCGTATGTCAGGAACCGACCGAAAACGTAACCGGCCAGCGGGAACAGCAGGAGCGTGTATAGCCACCCCCACGCTCCGAAATCCGTATAGATGTCAGCGAATTCAGAGTTAGTTGTGAAATTCGGTGCAAACGAGACCGAAAAATCGTAGGAGTCTGCGCCGAGCGACTCCTTTGCTCTGACCTCATGTGCCGGAACCAGAAAGCTGGGCAGCGCCGCCGACACGGAGGCGACGACACTCCCTGGCTTGTCGAAAGTGCCGCGCATGATCGCATCCGACACGCCCATGGACACCTGAGCCGGCACAGCGAGATAGGCGCCGGACTGATAGAGATTCATCGCGATCGGGTTCGAGACTCCCGCATCGCGGTAGTAGTTGCCGTTCCGGACGTAGTTGAGCGCCGTGAGCATCAGGAACATGATCGCTACAGCGGTGATGATGTGCCAAGGCCGCAGAGATTTACGGTCCGCGCCCACGGATTTGCGGGGCACCGCTGTCTGTAAGACGACGTACACCACGACCGCCATCAGTAGCGAGAGGCGGGACGCGACCATCGAGTTTGCCACCAGGAGAAGAACGGCCCACAGTACGAATCCAGGATGGAGCACCTTTTTCCGCCAGAGGTAAACGCTGATGGGTGCCGCCAGGATGGTCGCGTATCGAAGCGTCGCGATTCCGGCCGAGTCGGGTAGTGCCTCCGTGAAGGCGTTCCCGGTCTGGGTGGTCAAGGCGTCGACAATGGATGTCGCCGCAGTAATCCGGTAGTACGCATACGCCACGCCGATCGTGGACACTGCGAGGATGAGGAAAAAGTAGCGCCGTTCGAAGTTCGTGCTGGTTGTTCGCTCGACGAACTCCCGTGTCGGCGTTGTGCCCAGTCCCAATCTCCAACCGATCGTTGCGAGCACCACAACC
Source organism: Rhodococcus sp. ACPA4 (assembly GCF_002300185.1). Classification (NCBI taxonomy): domain Bacteria; kingdom Bacillati; phylum Actinomycetota; class Actinomycetes; order Mycobacteriales; family Nocardiaceae; genus Rhodococcus; species Rhodococcus sp. ACPA4. The sequence continues at coordinate 2,954,556 of NZ_NSDY01000001.1, read as the reverse complement.
ATGCCGTACCAAACCGCAAGCAACGTCACGCCGGCAATGGTGAAAGGGGCGGGTTGGAGGAATCCGCGCAAATTCAGCAGTGAGCCGGCCGGACACTTACCGGCCGAACACCAACCGATCAGGGACGCCCATGCAGTGAACGATCCCAGGACGGGTAACAGGATTAGGACGGCCGGCGCGAGCCACCATGTCGCTGTACTGCTTTGGGGCGAGTGATCGGCAGCCGCTTTCGGCGAGAAATCAAAATGCATGTTTGTCTTGGTGCATCATTGCGGAATCATTCTGCGGCAGCGCAGGAATGAAACTTCGATCAGGGGGAAAGGATCTCGAACCATACATCGCTGAGCTCCCTCCATCTTTAAAGTGGCTCGATCTCAGCGAGCACGGCAGCCAATCCGTGGCATACACTACTACAGGTGGAGTGTGCATTACGGGACAGAAGCGCGGATGCGCACTGGCCACTCGGAATTAACTTGATCAAATTGAGTGCCAACGTGATTAACGTTAGGTTGCCGCGTTACGGAGCAGTTATCGCCATCAATTTCGAAGAATCGATGATGTGGACCGCGTCTTCCGAGGCCAGAGAGTGACGCGCATTCGATCAGTGCTAGACGTGAAGCGCGTTGAGCCACTGGTGCAAATCGTCGCGGGTCTGGCACTCAACGCCTTCCCGGCAATTTTCATCGCAGTATTCGCACGCATCGCACCCATCGAACAACAAGGCCGCCTTGCCGTTTCGCTGGCGATCGGAACTTACGTGGCACAGCTGCTGTCAGCATTCGTCGTGGAGTCGCGCCTTGCCACCCCCGAAGCGGATCACAAAGTATCGATGCCCTGGTGGATAGCATTGATGAGCTTGGCATCCGGGACCCTCCTCATTGTGAGTCCGGCGGTTCCGCCAACGGCCATCACACTGATCGGAGTTCTGGGACTGTCGTCGGGCTTGCTGATGGCCCGGACGATCGGCGTGGTGCGGGGTAGATGGAAGCTGGAATCGGTTGCCGCTTCGATCCTTATGGCCGGTTGCCTGAGCGCATTGGTCCTTGCCGTGTACGACAACTCCAACTGTGTCAGGGTTCTTGCAGCGGGCGCTCTCGTGGCCATCCTCATCAGATGTTGGCCTCTGCCTGCTCGCCGAGATCTGGGCTTTCCTCCTGACCTGACCAAGGCTGCGTGGGTCACCGGCGAAACTGCGACAGTCGGTATGGTCCAGCCGGCATTGGCATCTTTCATCCTGGCCGTCCTCGGACCGTCAGCTGCTGTTGGATTCCGGGTTGTATCAACCATTTCGGGGATCCTCGAACCGATTCTCGCCTACGGCCGAGTACGTCAACTCGCCCACGGACACAAAGGCGAGGTAGCCAACGTTGCGATGATCATTGTGGTCGGAACAGTGGCGATCTTCGCTAGTGCCTATCTGGGTGTGTGGAGCCTGATTTTCGGCCCTGCTTGGAACAGTTCACTGTATGTCGCTCTGGCAGTTGCCTGTGCGTGGAAGTTGTGCATGTTGGTGACAACCATCCCCTTTGCGGCTCTGCGCCGGGCGGGGCGCACAAAAATGGTGTTCTGGCTCAGGGCGGCGAACACTGCACTTTACGTGGTGCTCGGACTGACTTTCTTGTTCAGTTTCCATTCCAGCACTGCAGTATTTCTTTCGTTTGTCATCACCGAGGTGCTCATGTTCGTGCCCTATCACGTGGCTGCCGCGAGGTTAGCGCCGGAATACAACTCGGTCTTCCTCAGCGGGAAGCGAGCGAACGGACTCGCGTCCGAGAAGGCATGAAGACTGCCTCGCCCGTCATTCGGCCTTTTTGAAAACTGCGAGCACAGTCAGCATCAAAATCTTGATGTCGAGCCACAGAGACCAGTTCTCGATGTAGTAGTTGTCCCATTCGGCGCGGTCGGCGATGGAAGTCTGTCCGCGCAAGCCGTTGACCTGAGCCCAACCCGTGACGCCCGCCTTGACCCGGTGTCGCTCGCCGTAGCGGCGGATCTGCGCCTCGAAAAGGGTTACGAACTCTGGACGTTCGGGCCGAGGTCCGACCAGACTCATGTCACCCCGGAGGACATTGAGCAGCTGGGGGAGTTCGTCCATCGACGTCGACCGCATAAGTTTTCCGATCCGGGTCCGTCGATCGGTTCCCTCGACGCCGCCCGGTGCGCTACCGGTTTTCGGAACAAACGTCACGTGGTCGGGATCGGGTAGCCGCATCGAACGAAACTTGAGGCAGCCGAAGATCTGGCCGTTGCGCCCCACCCGCTCTTGAGCAAAGAATATCGGTCCCGGCGAACTCCAGCGCACCAAGAGCATGAGAGTGAGGAAGAGGGGGGACAGCACGAGAAGGATGCAGCCGGCGACGATTCTGTCGCTGATGTGTTTGACCCGGAACTGCCAGCCTCGGGGATTGGTGTGAGGCACTGACAACAAGGGCATGCCGCCGATGTGGTCGATGAGGCTCTTCGAGCCGATCACCTCATACATGCGTGGCACCACCCATACCCGAAGTCCGTGGCGGTGGGCGATGCGGACCGCTCCGGTCAGCAGCTCACCGTGAACTCTCGTGAATGCGATGACCAGGCGTTCGGCCTGGGTTTCGGCAATGACGGACTCTAGGCGATCGACAGCGCCCAGGTACGGCACCTGGTCGGCCTCCGTCCCCTGGTCACTGCGTATGGGGGACTCGTCCGACAGCACTCCGACCGGGTTCATGCCGTGTTCAGGAGCCGCGATCATCCGAGCGATCACGTGCTGGGTGAGCTGTCCGGATCCGATGACCAACGTGGGGGACACGAGATGGGAGTTCTGTTGCAGGCGTCGTTGGACCACCACGCGAACCAGACGGCCGAATGGAATCAGGATGCTCGCGCACACCCACAGTTTGGTCACGGCAGCACCGGGGCGATCGGTGATCCCGAACAGGACCAGCGCGCACAGCAGCAGCATTGCTGCGATCGAGCCAGAGGACAGGATCCCGTAGAACTCGTCGAGGAATCGGCGGTTGAGCGAGCGGCGATACAAGGACCGCGCGCCCATGACGATTACGACCAGGGGAACAAAGAGTGCGAAGCACCACATGGGTGGATGAACCAAAACTGATGTGAGCGCCCACCACCATGCGAGTGCCACCGCGATCGTCGCCGACAACACATCGATGGAAACACTGACGATGGTGCTCAGCGGATCGGTCCGAATGAGCTGCCCGAATGTTTTACGAGAATTCGAAGAAGTAGGTGGGGCGCCTCCGGGGGCGGTCGAAGTCTCGACCTCCAACAATTGCGGCAATTCCCACTCCATCCACGACAATCCCGAATTAATCAGACAATTCGTACATTCACCATTAATCGCATTCTATAGGGGGCCTAACGATATTTGCCGTAGCAACTCGCGCTTGGTTTGAATGCGACTCGGCGTCACAGTCAGCAATCGAAAGATACTCGGCAGCGGTATTTTTATTTGTCGAAGATTACGTTTTGGACGACGTCGGCAAGGTCGGTCATGATCTGGACCTCACCACTCGACCAATGATGCGGTTGGCTGTCCCACGCGCACAGCGTCCCTACGGGATGACCTGCGTCGTCGATGATCGGGATGCCGATGTAAGCGCCCACTACGCCGCTTTGGGCGGCCGAATGATCCCTGAGTACCGGGTGGTCGGCGATGTCGTCGATTATGAGTGGGGAACCGCTCACGACTGTGTAGACGCAGAGTGAGTCGGGGAGGGGATGGGTCCGTTGTTCCCCGGTGTCGCCTGAGCGGGAGGCGATCGCGGCGTTGACTTGCTCGACGTCGGTGATCATGTTCAGTGCAGCGTTCGGGATCCCGACCGCGTCGATGGTCAATCCGACGATCTGATCGACTTCGGGATGTGGTCCGGGCGCGAGTAGTCCGGTGTCGTAGACAGCGCGCAACCGAGCACTGTCGTTGAGCGCCGACCACACGTGCGATTGCTCGCCGCTGACAGCGGCACGCAGCCCCTCGAAGACGGCGACAAGCGCGGGATCCGTATACACCTCGTTGATCGCAGCGAACGGGTCGCGAGTGGCCCGTTCGGCAGAATCCGCGATCGTCTCCTCACGTTGATCCGCGCCGTCGTCGCTTGCATTATCGGAACTTGTTGCGTCTGTCGGACTCGGTGGTGTCATATCTCTTTCCTGGTGAATCGGTAGCAACATACTGTATTACCGCGATTGGTCCGCTCGGCGCCGCATCTCCCATATCCATACCTCATGCTGCTGTGTTTATGAATATTGGTGACGTGGACCGAAGTAGACGGACTGGCTCTCGGTACCAGAATGGGAATTTTGACATTGCGTTCTAGGGTCGAAAGTCCTGCCTTACGGCTAACCGTAATGTTTCGCAGACGTGGAGGGAAGATATAGCCTGATTGAGATTCGAAAGCTCTCGATTTCTCACCTGGTGTAAGAGCAAATCGAGTCCGACCCGACTGCGCGGCATTCTGGGCTCGAAACATGGTGGTGTGCAGGCGAATCTGATGCCGGCTAGTGCGGGGCGGCGACGGTTCGAAGAGGAACGATTGGCCCCTGTGCATAGATGGAGCCGATGACGGGAATCGAACCCGCGTATTCAGCTTGGGAAGCTGATGTTCTACCATTGAACTACATCGGCGTCGCAGCCGGTCGGAGGGGTTTTCGCCCCCGATCAACGTGCTTTCCGAAGGTTATCAGACGCCATTTCCGATGTGTGGGAGCCCCGCCCGGCAACTAGTGCTCACGCTCGATTTCTCGCGACACAAGAACCCGAGCTGTTCGTCACAGCATTGTGTGATCTGCCTGGTGATTGGTCTGCGCTGAAGTGGTGAACCGGTAGCCTCTACGTGTGCTGCTCTCCGATCGTGACATCCGTGCCGAAATTTCAGTTGGACGCCTGGGCATCGACCCGTTCGACGATTCGATGGTTCAACCGTCGAGCGTCGATGTGCGCCTGGACGGTTTGTTTCGGGTTTTCAACAACACGCGATACACGCACATCGACCCGGCGCAGCGCCAGGACGAGCTGACGAGCCTGGTGGAGCCCGCGGAGGGTGAGCCTTTTGTGCTGCACCCCGGTGAGTTTGTCCTCGGTTCGACGCTCGAAGTGTGCTCGCTGCCCAACGACCTTGCCGGCCGCTTGGAAGGTAAGTCGAGCTTGGGTCGTCTGGGTCTGCTTACGCACTCGACTGCTGGTTTCATCGATCCGGGATTCAGCGGCCACATCACGTTGGAACTGTCGAACGTTGCGAATCTCCCGATCACGCTGTGGCCGGGAATGAAGATCGGTCAGCTCTGCCTGCTCAAGCTGTCGAGCGCTGCAGAGTTCCCGTACGGAAGTTCCGAGGCTGGTTCCAAGTATCAGGGTCAGCGCGGTCCGACGCCGTCGAAGGCGTACCTGAACTTCAACCGGGGCTGACGGAAGACCGCACGTATGACCGCGTTGTTCTACGGCATGGTTTTCATGAACCTGCTGTTTGTGACGAGCACGGTGTGTTTGGTCAAGCCTTCGCGGATCAGCGCGATTGCCACGGCGTTTGCCGCGCTGATGTGGCTGCTGCTCAACGGCCCGCTCGAAGGGCAAGTGTTGTGGTCGCTGACTCCGGAGAACGGCCTCACCGTGTCGGATCTGTTCTCATTCGTGGCGTTCGGTATTGCGGCACGGGGATGGTTTGTGGCGGGTAATCGCAGGCGTGGGAATCGTTTCGGACGGCGATAGCAGGCAGATAGACGTCAGCTATGGGGAATCTCCCCCAAACCGGGCATAATTGCAGGTTATGTGGTGGATTGTTGTCGGCGGACTCATCCTCTGGGTGGCCTGCGCCGTACCTATCGCCATTATCTGGGGTAAAGCCATCGCCCGACGCGACCGCGCTGATTTCGAAATCCGCGATCAGGACTGGTCTGCCGAGCTGGCCAGGTCGATCGAAACGGAAACCGATCCCGAGACCGAGAAGTGATCGGCCATGGAACTGCCGTCCGACACTCCGGCCGATGTGGTCGAGGCTGCGGCAGCAGGTCCTCGTGTTCCGAAATTTGATTCCACACTCGGCATTCCGGTAGTTCCGGCCGCCGGGCCAGTGGGCCACCGCTTGGTGGTGATCGGAGATTCTCTCTCACAGGGGTTTCAGAGTGGGGCTGTCTTCAATACCGACCTGTCGTATCCGTCGATCATCGCGTGGCAACTCGGCTGGTTCGATAGCTTCCGATTCCCGCGTTACGGCGGCCCGGGTGGGCTACCGCTGAACATCGAATTGTTGCTGCGCACACTGGAAGAGCGCTTTGGAACTTCGACGGACGTGTGGGAGATTCCGCTGGCATTATTCGCGGCACGCGGATTCATGGATCAGGTCGAGGACTACTGGGAGCGTGGCCCGGGTAGCGTCGCGCCGACGTTCTCGGCGATCAATCACAACCTGTCGGTGTATGGGTGGGATGTGCGCGACGCTCTGACGAAAACCGCTGCGAGTTGTGAAGCGGCACTGCATCAACCACACGACGATCTGCTCAGCCAGATTGTCGAGAACAACGGCGAGCGGACGGCATTGCGAGTCCTGCCGCGAGGGTCCGATGCAGAGAAGAAGATGACGGTGTTCGACGCGGCAGCCGAACTGGGCAAGGAGTGCATCGAAACCTTGGTCGTGTTTCTCGGGGCGAACAATGCGCTGCGGACCGTGACCGACTTGCGAGTGCAGTGGAGTGGCAACAAGTTTCGGGACCCGGATGGCAAACGGGATTACACAGTGTGGCAGCCCGATCACTTTGCCCAGGAGTACGCCGAGGTGCTTGCCGCTATCCGAAAGATCAACGCTCAGCACGTCGTCCTGTGCACAGTGCCGCACGTGACAATCGCCCCGATCGCGCGGGGGTTGGGTGGCAAAGTCGAGACAGGGTCACGGTATTTTCCGTACTACGCCCGGCCGTGGGTGCGTGACGCAGACTTCGATCCACGACGCGATCAGCACATCACGGGAGCGCAGGCGTGGAGTGTTGATACGGCGATCGACCTGTACAACACGGGGATCGAGCGGGCGGTAGCGAGCGCACGCCGGGTGGGTAAGGACTGGCACCTCTTCGACGTCGCGGGGCTACTCGAGCGCGTCGCATCGAGGCGGTATGTCGACGACGTCAACGCAAGGCCGTCGTGGTGGACGCCGTACCCACTGCCCAAGGCATTGACTGATCTTGCACCCGTGCCGGATTCACGATTCCTGGCCGCGGACGGTATGGGCGGCCGAGCGTCGGGTGGGTTGTTCTCTCTGGACGGCGTTCATCCGACCACGGTGGCCTATGGGGTTCTGGCCCAAGAGTTGATGAACATCATGGCCGGCGCCGGTGTGCAGTTCGATTCCCCGACGGTCGATTTTGATCGCCTCGTCAGACGAGACACGCTGGTGCGCACTCCGCCGCAGAATCTGGATCAGACGCTCGGACTCATCGGGTGGGCAGACGAACACCTCGGTTTCGTGAAACGAATCTTCGGGCTGTGATGATCAGCTCGCTCGGCACAATGATGGAGAGACCATCCGGCCGGCATAGTCGCGGAGCAAAGCTTCCAGTCCGGTGTCCTCGGTGGACAATCTGCCGGTCGGGCCGATAGCGGCAAGCGAGCCCACAACACCGTTCTGACCGTCGCTGATCGGCACGGCGAGCGCTGAGCGGCCGATGCGAATCTCGTCGACCTCCCGCGCCGGCTCACCGCGTCTGATGCGGGAGAGTTCGAGTTCGAGGTGGTCGGCGTCGGTGATGGTGTGCGCGGTGATCTTCTTGAGCGGTGAAGCTGCCAGTTCGGGCCGCGAAGATAACAACAGTTTTCCGATGGCAGACGCGTGCAGCGCGCTCACGAGGGTGCGCTCACCGCTGAGTTCGTGATCGGGGTCGCGGTCGATCAGCCGGACCTTTCCCTTGTCGTACGACGCGAGATATACGCCGTAGCGCACTTGTTCGCGTAGTTCTTCGAGCAGTACGGAGTTGTCCACGGGGGTGGGTTCGGCAGCAGCTCCAGCCAATTCGCGGGTGCGTCGGCCGAGTGCAAATCCGGAGAGATCCGCGATACGCACCAGATAGCCGTCGGCGACAAGGATGTTGAGCAATCGGTAGGCGGTCGCAGGAGGAATACCGGCCAGCGCCGCAATGTCTTTGGCGGTGGCGCCGGAACCGAGTTGCGCTGCGGATTCGAGCAGTGCCAATGCACGCTGGACTGCTCTCGGTTCATGTCCACCGAGATCTCGCGGGCGACCGACCATCAGCGCGGACCGGCAGCGGATTCGCCTACCAGCACGATATTGCCGGCGGCATCGGTGCCGAAAACTCCGGCGCCGGGAAGTACGTCCTCGGTTTCGGGCTGGTCGAAGGCGCCGATGTGCAGGAGGCTTTGAGGGCTGCGACGACGCAGATAGAACTGCCACAGTGTGCCCGAACTGAGTATCACCAGCACTGCGATCGGTGCGATGTACGTGTGATCAACGATGTTCGCGTACACCAGGTATCCGAGGACAACTGCGCCCGCACCGCTGCCACAGGACGCTGCGGCAAGTACGCGGGGTGTGTCTTCGCCGATGCGCGTGAGGAATACGACGGAACTGATCGCGACCAGCGCGTAGGCGACAATGACGGCTGCCCGCACCGTGAGGCGCAGATCTTCGAAGAACACACCTCGTCCGATCACGGCGAAGGTGCCACCGCCGAACAGTACGGCGGCAACAACAACAACGCTCAACGCGACACTCGGGGTGCGGAAGGCGCTGTGTACGTGCGCAAAAGCGCGGGGGAGGAGTCGCTCCACACCAAATGAGTAGAGCAGGCGCGACGCGGCGTTCGACGACGCCATCGACGACGCCAGCCACGAGCAGCCCATTCCGATGTTGAGTGCGATCACCACGGCTGGGCTGACACCGGTCGAAGTTCCGTGCAGATAGGCGTTGACGAGGGTGTCGCTGCGTCCGGTCCAGGCGGCCCAGCCGGCAAAGATGAAGAGGCCACCGCAGATGATCGGAGTGAAAAGGACTGTGCGCGTCACGGTTACCAGTGGGCGACGGGCTTCGGGGCCGAAGAATGCGGCGCTCTCGAATCCGGCGAGCGCAAAGAGTGCGGCGAGTGCGGTGATCAGTAGTCCGTGGCCGGACGTGGACGGAATGATCTGTGCGTGCTGATCTCCGCCGATCAGCATGAGCGCGACTATGAAGAGCAGGGAACAGCTTTCGGCCACGAGGATTGCGAGTGCTGCAAATCTGACGCTCCGGAGCAGGCACGCAAGGATGAGTGCGGCGAGCACGGTGTACAGGGTGATCAGCTGAAATGTGCCGTGGACGCGTATGCCGGCAAACCCGAGCAGCGTAATGACTGCCAGCCCACCGTGATAGAGAGTCATCACCGCGCTGCCGACGTATTTGACGAGTATGGCTATACCGGTGGTGATTGCGGCCCGGGTGCCGAGTCCGCGAAAGGCAAAACTGTGAAGTCCACCCGATGCTGCCATCCGTCTGGTGAATTGGGAGATGCAGAACGCGATCAAGGTGACCAGCACGGTCGCGATGATGATCGTGATCATCCCGCTCAGAAGGTGTCCGTGTGTCAGCATGGTGACCGGCAGCACGACCATCGAGACAGCCGGTGCCGTGGTTGCCACCGATTGCGCCAGGACTTCGGCGCCCGAGAGTTGGCGACGCCCGAGTGCGCGCAGCGGTGAGCGCGCGGGTGGTTGCTTCTCGCGCGTGGTGAACGATCGCGCGATGGCCTCGGTGAGTGCGGACATGCGCGGGACGCTAATGCACTTCTGTAACGGAGAAGTTTCCTACGTGAGTCCCCTGATCGCACCCGGCTGAGAGAGCGCGTGTCGGCGCGGCGGTTGATTCTCACTCGATTCCCACGGACTGTTTCCTGCGCGACAAGTTCTGGACCCATCGCCGCGCCATTGTTGTTTCCACACCAACAACCCGGGTCGCCGGGCGCACACTTGGGAGCTTGAATGTCGTACACACGTAGATCTTTCATGCGCAGTCTGGGACTCACCGGCGGCGCGGGCCTGGCACTGGGAGCCATGGGGTCCATCGGTTTGGCGCCGGCAGCATCGGCGTCGCCGCGACGTTTTCAGGCACCGGCAGCGGGGGACCTGATCGGACAGGTCAAGGGCAGTCATTCTGTTGTCATCCTGGGCGGTGGCCCGGCTGGCCTGTGCTCGGCGTACGAGCTGCAGAAGGCCGGATACAAGGTCACCGTCCTCGAAGCCCGCACCCGTCCGGGTGGACGAGTGTGGTCGATCCGTAACGGGACGGAGGAGACGGATCTCAACGGCGAGACCCAGACCTGCACGTTCTCCGAGGGTCACTTCTACAACCTGGGTGCCACTCGAATCCCGCAGAATCACAACACCATCGACTACTGCCGCGAGTTGGGCGTCGAGCTGCAGATGTTCGGCAACCAGAATGCCAACACGCTCGTGAACTACACCGGCAGCAAGCCCCTTGCGAATCAGTCGATCACGTACCGCGCAGCCAAGGCTGACACCTACGGCTACATGTCCGAGTTGCTGCAGAAGGCCACCAACCAGGGCGCTCTCGACGAGGTTCTCACGAAGGAAGACAAGGAAGCGCTGTCGTCGTTCCTCAAGGACTTCGGCGATCTGGGCAGTGACGGACGCTACGTGGGGTCGTCGCGCCGCGGGCACTCCGTCGAACCGGGTGCCGGTTTGAATTTCGGCACCGAGATCGAGCCCTTCGGGATGAGCGATGTCATCCAGGGCGGCATCGGACGCGCATTCTCCTTCGAGTTCGGCTACGACCAGGCCATGACCATGATGACCCCCGTCGGCGGGATGGACCGGATCTACTACAAGTTCCAGGACAAGATCGGCATGGAGAACATCGAGTTCGGTGCCGAGGTCAGCGGAATGAAGAACGTTCCCGAGGGAGTCACCGTCGACTACGTCGTGGACGGCAAGGCCAAGTCGATCACCGCCGACTACGCCATCTGCACCATTCCGCCGCACCTGATCAAGCGCCTGAACAACAACCTGCCCTCCGACATCCTCCTCGCTCTGGAGGGAGCAAAGCCGTCGTCGTCCGGCAAGCTCGGCATCGAGTACTCGCGTCGTTGGTGGGAGACCGAAGACCGCATCTACGGCGGCGCATCCAACACCGACCGCGATATCTCGCAGATCATGTTCCCCTACGACCACTACAACTCCGACCGCGGAATTGTTGTCGCGTACTACAGTTCGGGTAAGCGTCAGCAGGCTTTCGAATCCTTGACGCACAAGCAGCGCCTCGCCAAGGCCATCGCCGAAGGCTCGGAGATCCACGGCGAGAAGTACACCCGCGATATCTCGTCCTCCTTCTCGGGCAGCTGGCGTCGTACCAAGTACTCGGAGTCGGCCTGGGCGTCATGGGCCGGAGCGGGAGATTCGCACGGCGGCATGGCAACTCCCGAATACACGAAACTGCTCGAGCCTGTCGACCGCATCTACTTCGCCGGTGATCACCTCTCCAACGCAATTGCTTGGCAGCATGGCGCTTTCACATCGGCGCAGGACGTTGTCACCCACCTGCACCAGCGCGTCGCGCAGGGCGCCTAGCTTTTCAACTACCTTCCACTTCCGAGGAGTCACCATGAAATCTCGCACCACCAAAGTTGTTGCCGCAGCGTTTGCCGCGTCCGTGCTGCTCGGCACCGCGACCGCGTGCTCGTCCGAAACGGCCGAGGCGGAAACCGTTACCAGCTCCTTCGTCTCGAGGTCGGTACTCGAAGCCGGACAGGCCAATCCGATGATCGCGCAGGGTGTCGCCATCGGCGCTGATACAGCGGTTTACAAGACCAGTGGCATCGGACCGTCGGCCGGAAACAAAGCCGCACCCGAAGGATCTCCGGAGTCGTACATCGACTCACAGTTCTCCGGTGGCGTGCTGCCGGCCGGTGTGACAGTCACCGAAGCTCAGGGCATCAACGTGCTCAAGAAGATTCGTGACAATCTCGAAGCTCAGGGACTGACACTCGAAGACGTAGTCACGATGCGCGTCTTCCTCGACAACGCTCCCGGCTCGGACAAGGCCGATTACACCGGCTGGAACCGCGCTTACCGTCAGTTCTTTGCCAACACGAACCTCGACTCCGGTGAGACGGAGTTGGTTCCGATGGGAACTGCGGCACCCATCGCGCCGATCGAACGAAACAGCGCTCGCCCCACTCGCTTCGCGCTTGAAGTTGCCGGACTGCCGGTTGCCGGCTGGCTGGTCGAGGTAGAGGTCGACGCGGTGTACCCCGAGGGTAAGGAACCCGCCTGATGGGCGCGCTCAGCCCGACCCACTGGGCCATCGTCGCGGTAGTGCTGCTGGTGTTGTTCGGTTCCAAGAAGCTGCCGGACGCGGCCCGCGGGCTGGGGCGGTCGATGAGGATTCTCAAGTCCGAGGTCGGTGAACTGCAGGCCGATACCGATCTTGCACTCGATTCCGAGTTGGCGCCGAGCAAGAAGTACTGATCCTGTGCGAGGCTGACGAGGTGTCCCACACCTTCCTCGCAGTGTTGTTTGCCATCGGTGCAGCGGTCTGTATCGCGATCGGCACAGTAGTTCGCCAGCGCACGGCAGCGGTGGTCCCGGATGATTCCATCGGTGCACTCGGACCGATCACGACGCTCGTGCACAGTCCGATCTGGTGGCTGGGCACGATCGTCGGGATGGTGGGTTACGCACTTCAGGCTGCCGCGCTCGGCTTGGGATCGCTGCTGCTGGTGCAGCCGCTTCTGGTGTTGTCCCTGCTGTTTGCGCTCCCGCTCGGCGCAAGATTCAGTGGGCGCACGATCAGCGCGCGGGAGTGGTTGTGGGCGGCGGCGCTCACCACGTCGGTGGCGGTGCTGATCATCGTCGGTGATCCGCGGCCGGGGCAACCGCGAGCGGAAACGCACCATTGGGTCATGATCACGCTGATCGGGCTGCCGTTTGTCGCGCTGTGTCTTTTCGGAGCACATCGGCGCACGGGATCGGCGAGGGCATTGCTCCTCGGAATTGCAGGCGGCTCACTGTTCGGAGTTGCTGCAGTGCTCACCAAAGGTGTTGTGCACCTTGTGACGCTCGGACCTTCAGCCGTTCTTACGTCCTTCGAGTTCTATGCACTTGTCGCGGTTGCAGCGGTCGCGACTTCGGTGCAGCAGTCAGCTTTTCAAGCGGGGGATCTACAAGCGTCGCTGCCGGCGACAACAATCATGGAGCCGGTGATCGCGTCGTTGTTCGGGTTTGTGGTTCTCGGCGAATACCTCGATGCGGATCGTAAGGTGGCCGCGGTTCTTGCACTCGCCGTTGTTGCCATGGTCGCGGCGACCGTTGCTTTGGCCCGCAATGCGGCTGACAGCGCGGTTTCGGTGCCGCAGAAGGTTCGTTGAAAGCTCCGGCGTCAGACGAGGCCCTCTGCCCTGGCCACAGACTGCGGAGGTCGTGAGTCCTTGACGAGTACGTCGATCACGACGTCTTCGTCCTGATACGTCGCCAGCTGCGCGAGGCCGGGAGTCTGCCGCACCACCGCGTGAACGCCGTCACCGGCTTGCGGATATTCGGGCACGATGTGACGCCAATGGGCACACACAAGCGTGCCACCGGGTTCGAGGTGTTCGACGGTACGAACCATCGCCTCGGTGAGTTTCTCGACGCTGAGGTAGTAGCCGATCTCGCTGAGCACGATGAGGTCGAACGTGGCGTCCGGCCAGGCGTCGTCGCCCAGGGCCCATTCCCTGAACTCGACGTTGTACCCGGCGAGTCGTCGACGGGCAGTTTCGAGCGCTGACGGCACGATGTCGGTGGCGATCACTGCGTCGCAACGATCCGCCAACATTTTGGTGAGGACCCCGATAGAACATCCGGGTTCGAAGGCGGAGCGGTATCGGGGCTTGGGCAGCATTGCGGTGGTGAGTGCGTATTTTCTCTTTTCGTACCAGCGTGTTTCGAAGTCCCACGGATCCGACTGGGCTGCGTACATCTTGTCGAAGTAGTCGGGTGGAAGTTGCGGATCACTCATACGAATACGGTCTCATAGGTGCGCAGCAGCCGGGTCAGGGCGTGTGGCGGGAGTATCGGTTGGTCGGCGGGATGATCGGAGAGCGGCAAAATCTGGGTGGTGAACTGTTGCACCGCAGAGGTTTTTGCTTGACGCACATCGGCAGGCAGAGTGATGGTGTGCAGGCGATCCCACGGAACGCTCGGGTGTTCCGGAGTTGCCCAATGCCACGTCCAGACGGGGTACTCGATCAGGCGAGCACCGGTGTCGGCGCACGCCTGCGCTGCTGCAGTTCCCGTTGCCTCGTGGTCGGGATGGCCGTCGCCGCGCCAGGTCGAGGCGCACCAGGTTCCGTCTGGTGCTTCGGCGAGAATCTCGTGGAGTCGCTCGGCTAGCTCGTTGCTGTGCGTACGGATGTCTCCGTCAGGCAACATCAACCGGACCGGGACGGGGGTACCGAGTTCCTCTGCCGCTCGGACAGACTCGACCCGTCGACGCTGTTCGAGCTCGGTTCTCGTGAGGGTGGGAGAACCTGGGTGTGAAGCGCCGCCGTCGGTGACGGAGACGATCTGAACATCGATGCCCGAACGCGTCGCCATCAGCGCTGTTCCGCCGAGGCCCAGAATCTCGTCATCCGGATGAGGGGCCACGATGACCAGACGCGTACATGACGAGAGATCGAGCTCTGGGAACGGTCGCTGCCACTGCTGCCACACGGATTCCGGTGTGCCGCCGTCGTCGACGGGCTTCTGCGCGAACAGTTTCGAGTTCACCACGTCGATGATCCTTGTGCTGTCAGACGGCCGAGCTGAGCGAGATCCTTCTCGGCATGACTTTGCCGAAGGTAGACGGTGAGATCGGCAACGCGGGCAGCATGGTCGCCGTCCAGGCATAGGGGTGCTGCTCCCAGAGCTCGCCCGACTCGATCGAGGGTTTCGGTAGCCGCCCGTTCCACGATCGATCGGGCTGCCAGTGCTCGCTGTTGTGCCTTTCCGTTCTTGTCGAGAGGATCGTCGTCGATTTCGGCTGCGGCGGCATCGAGGGTGTACCGGGCGGCTGTCAACGCGGCATCAACAGCCCCGAAATGGGCCAGGATGTAAGGGTCTTCGGAATGCGCTGCCTTGCTCCTCAGTGCGTCAGCGACACCGCAGGCGGCGCCGTACCAACATGCCGCCACACCGATAGCCCCGTGCCAGAAACCCGGCCGGGTCAGATAATCTCCGATGTTGCCGACGGGAATTGCCGGGACGCCGTCGAAGTCCACTGCACTGGAATCACTTTCGGCCATGCCGACCGCTTTCCACGAACCGGGGACCGGATGCACGCCGGGCAACCCGAGTTCGACGGCAAACAGCGAGGGTGTGCCGTCGATCAGTGCGGTGACCAGAGCGTGCGTGCAGATATTTGCTCCCGAGCACCACAACTTACGTCCGGTGAGCGTCCAGATGCCCACGTGCTCCGAGGCATTCACCACGGGCTGCGGTGGTTCAGCTGCCCACACGCCCCACAGTTGCCCAGGTTCGGGTTCCGGCCCGTCCAGTTCCGCCAGTATCGCAACCGCGTCGGTGTGCGCCTCCGCCATTCGGCCGAGCACGACATTTTCGCGAGCGAGTTCGGCGAGGGCATTCCATCGCGCTGCCGTTGCGCCGCTGCCCGGTAGGGGCAGGTAGAGGTCGGTTTCTTTCAGACGCGTTTGTAGTCGTGTCATCGCGCCACATCCACTGTCTCGGTGCCGAGTTCTCGTATATGCCCGGCAAAACCGCCTGGTGTCCGTCCATCCGTGCGAGCCGAGGTTGTGACTGCAATGTCCTGCGCCCACGCGATCCTGGCACCGTCCTCGCTGAGACGGCGAACCAGATCGACATCCTCACCTTCCTCGAGATGGGAGAATCCTCCTACGCTCCAATACTTGTCGGCTCGGATGCCGAGGTTTGCGCCGTGGATGTGCCCGTGGCGACCTATCGGATGCGCGTGATACCGCTGTTCGTAAAGCTGCTGGACGGACGACGGCTGATCATCCCAGTCGGCGATGCGCACTGTTCCGGCAACAACGTCCGCGCTCTGCGCGTACTCGAGTTGCCGCGCAAGCCATGTCGGGCCGACAACCGAATCCGCGTCGGTGGTGGCAAACCACGTCGACGCGGACGCAGTGCGACTGTCGGTGCCGAACGTCGAGAATCCGGTGGCACGAGATTTTCCGACATTGTGGTGCTGTGCTCGAATGACGTCGATGCCGCTCGGGATCACTTCACCCGATCGGTCGGAGCAGCTGTCCAGGACCGTGACAATCCGAACGGGAACATCGATCCGACGCGTGGCCTCGAGCAGCGCGTCGATGCAGTGCGGGAGGTCGACCGCTTCGTTGTGGGCGGGGACTACTACAAGAACCTGGTCGATGGTCATAGCGACGATCCTTTCCTCACCCATGCGTCACGCCGTGTTTCTTCCGGCGCGGACTTTCAAGGAAACCATATGGCCGCAATTATCCGCGCCCTTCCCGCGATCCGCCCGCGAGGCGAAAGATGTTTGTGTGAAACATGTCTCGATCGAGTTTGGAGCAGTGAGGAAGTGGGTAAGCCGTGTCGCCTGGCGCGTCCTTCGGTGGTGTGAACATGTGCCTCGTCGGGTAGCCGACTTCAGCGACGAATTGAAGACTTCACGCTGACCATCCCACTGAGGAGTCGATCATGATCGTGCGGTTACCAGGCGTGTATCCACCGCAGCACGACACATCCCTGCTGAGCGACGCGCTGCTGTTCGAGCCGTTGACGGCCGGCAGCAGGGTGCTGGATCTGTGCTGCGGAACCGGCGCTCTATCCGTTGCGGCGAGGCGCGCCGGTGCGGGACACGTCGTAGCGGTTGATATCTCCCGGCGCGCACAGGTCAACACATGGCTCAATGCTGTGGTCAATCGAAAACGCGTCGACGCGCGCCGCGGTGACCTGACGGATGCGGTGGGCAGCGAGTTGTTCGATCTGATTATCTCGAATCCGCCGTATGTCCCAGCGTGGGACGACGCGTTGCCGACGGCAGGAATCGCGCGTGCCTGGGATGCGGGAAAAGACGGACGTAGCGTGCTGGACCGGATCGCGGCGAGTGCGCCCGATCATGTGGCTCCGGGCGGGACGCTGCTGTTGCTCCAGTCCGCGCTCTGTGGAGTCGACAAAACCGCGGCGATACTGGAGGAATTCGGGATGCTTGTCGAAGTGTCGGCGCGTGCGTCGGTTCCGTTCGGCCCGGTGATGACTGGGCGCCGGATGATGCTGGAATCGCGCGGGTTGATTACGGCCGATCAGGATACCGAGCAACTGGTGATCATTCGCGCAACAAAATGAGGACCGGGATTACACATGAGAAAAGGCTGGATGCCTGCAGCTTGTGCGGGCTTCCAGCCTTTTCAGTCTGAAGTCAGACGGGGATCGAACTCAGATGGCGCGAACGTTCTGAGCCTGGGGGCCCTTCTGGCCCTGTCCGATCTCGAACTCGACCTTCTGGCCCTCGTCGAGGGACTTGTAGCCGCTGCCCTGGATCTCCGAGTAGTGAACGAACACATCCGGTCCGCCACCTTCCTGCTCGATGAATCCGAAGCCCTTTTCACCGTTGAACCACTTGACACTGCCCTGAGCCATAACCAAATTCTCCTGGATCCATCGAGCCGAGCCCTCCCATCGAGAGTTCGGTCTCACCCTTGATCCTGCCATGCTCTTCTTTTTCTGTCTTCGATAACTTCCACAAAACCTTGACGAGTATCGACAATCAGGACATCGACTCACGAGTGCGGTGCACCTAATAGTGCCTCTGACCTGCTGTGGAGTTGTGTTTGAGGGGCTTGCTCGTCATAGGCGATGTTGCGAATTTTTTTACGCTCGGCGTGTTATCGAAGGCGGGATGCCGGGTGGAGAATCCATCAGATACGTGTTACTCGGGGCGCTGAAGAAGGTTCTTTTGCAGGGTTACCGTCACGGTAGCGGCGTTAGTTGCATCACGCCGGGGAGCGTCGTCGGTCCCTATGTAGGCAACTGCGCCTTGGCGCACAACGTCGAGTTCAGCGTGGTCGGTGAGCGACTCGAGTACAAACCAGCTGAACGAGCTTTTGCCGGCGGGCTGTTCTGCGGTCGAGATTGCCGACACTGCGATACGGAGCGCGTTCTCCGGGGCTGTGAAAGTGCAGGTGATGTCGGTACCTGGTGCTGCCAGCGCGATCAGCATGCTGGCTGCTTCGTCGATGGCCAATTCGAGGTCGGCTACGCCGTCGACGTCGAACCCGTGGTTGTAGGCGATGTTGCAGGTCATTCCACGTAGGGTGCTGAGTTGGTCGGCTGCGGCGCGCACTCGAATACAGGCGAGTGTGGGGATTGTCGATCCCGCGTGCAGATCAGTCGGCAAGGTTGTCACTGGCTATGCTCCTGGGTCGTGTCGTAGGGTCTGAAATCGGGTAAGCGAGGTTATAGTTACTTCGCTCCACAGACAGAGGCATACCCAGGTGTAATTCGTTATAAACCAATGGTTCGGCAAAGTGACGCAAGTCGTACCCTTGGTTTGTTTTGTCCAAATTCACCCTGTGGCTTTGGCACGCTCGACAATCTCCTCGGCAATGACATGCAGCTTCTGCTGCTTTCGTTGCGACTCCTTGACGAGGACGTCGAACGCCCTTTCGGAACCGAACCCGTGTATTGCCATCAGGATTCCTTTGGCCTGTTCGATGGTTGCCCGGGACTTCATCGCTGTGTTGAGACCCGCGATTTCGTGTTTCGCGAACTCGATTTCCTTCGACACGCGCAGTAACCCCTCGATCGAGGTTGTGTACACACGCAGGATCAACGCGTCCACTTCGCTGAATCCGTGGGCGCCAAGGCTGTAGATGTTGAGTGCTCCAGCGTGCCGGTCGTAGATCCAGATGGGGGCTGACAGGAAACTCTGTACTCCCGCTCCGCGAAGATTTGCTGTGAAGGTCGGCCAACGCAGTTCGGAATCCGCGACGGTAGCGCGCACGACCGATCGTGTCCGCGCGGCCTCGAGACACGGGCCTTCCCCGGATACGTACTGTTCGAAGTCGACATCCAGGACGGCTTTGTTGGTGCTCGCTGCGGTCCGGGGGACCCCGGATTCGGAGAGAAGAGTCACCCCGGCCATGTCGGCTCCGGAAATAGTCTCCACAGTGCGTACGCATACCTGCTTCAAGAGGGCATCGGTTGCGTTTCCTGGACCTACGCGTGCGGCGACATCGGACAATGCGGTGACGAGCGCGTCGAGTTTCTCGATGAGCTCGCCGGGATCGATGTCCTCGCCCAGTGCTCTGTCGAGGACGTTGTCTTCAGAGCGCTCCTTCATAGCTACCCCGCTCAACTGGTTACTCAGGCCGGCCCGTCATCGATGGACGCGAGTATCTGACGGACTACACCCAGTATATTGTCCGAATTTGCGGCGGATCGGGTTTCCAATTCACGAAATGCAACCGAAGCGTCACAATCGTTTTGGTTCATAACGACGCCCACCGCACATTCGACGTCGACTCGCGCCCCGATTGCGTCGCGCAGAGCGCCGGCCGCTCTGCCACGCTTGTCATCGCGAGCCGCAGCTTCGAGAGCACTTGAGTGAACCCACCGGTGATTGTCCGGCAAAAGTGGTACTGCAGCCGATTTGGGAGGTGGCAGGTGGCGTGGTCCATCGCCGACTCCGACTCTTGGACGGGGGAGGCGAAAGCGATTGAAAAATCCGCTTGGGGGACTGCGGGCCACGGATTGAATCGGCGTCGAGATCGTCTGCGAATCCGTCGAGGAGGGGTTTGAACCGCACCACAACCTGGTGCACCGCAACCCTGTAGTGCTGAGCGCATTGACGGGGTCGGTGGTCGTGATCGACGACTTCGAGATTGTCGGCCCCAGATGGCATGCGTTTGCGCAAGCCGCGGCGCGCTCCGGACTCGGCGCCTGCCGCGTATTTCCGCTGAGGCTTACCGAGCGGCCTCTCGGTGCACTTTGCTGTGTTCACGACCGATCCGTGGAATTCTCGCCCCCGGGATAACGCGTTTGGCCAGTCGCTGGCTGATCTGGCCTCAATTGCACTGTCGATGTCCGATGTTGACGTACGGTCTGGAGCGGCAACCATTGCGGCACAACATATTCTCGCCTCCCGCACCACAATCGAACAGGCGGTGGAGTGATTGCCGAGCTCGATCAGGTCGACTTCGACTCTGCCATGCAGGCTTTGGCTGCCCGCGCACAAGACCGGGGGATGACAGTTGCTCAGTATTCCGAGCATGTAGTCGAGGATCTCGAACTTCGTTGATCGCAGAATTGGTGATCGATTTCATTGCGGCGTAGGAAATTTCAGCGAGGCGTGCGGGACTTTGGTCCGTGAGTCTGGTGGACGTAGTGCGCGAGTGTGGTTGCTGTTTTCCCTTGTGTTGGCCTTTGTGCGAGTCTGAGCGCGCCGATCCTTCACGCGGGAGGATTCTTGCTATGTGGGGAGGTGTGCGATGGAACTGATCACCGGAGTGATCAAATCCTACGACTGGGGTTCGCGCCGCACCCTCGCAGAATTGGCCGGACGGCCATCTCCGTCGCCCACACCAGAAGCAGAACTGTGGTTCGGTGCGCACGAATCAGCACCCTCGGCAGTGGGGGAACCATCCGGTTCGATCACTCTGATCGACAGGATCCGCGAAGATCCTCAGACGCAATTGGGCGCGCAGTGCGCCGAGGCCTACGACGGAACGTTGCCGTTTCTGCTGAAAATCCTGGCAGCAGAAAAGCCGTTGTCTCTGCAAGCTCATCCCACCAGTGCACAAGCCGAGGCGGGATTTGCTCGCGAAAATGCTGCCGGCATTGATCTCGCGGCCAGTTATCGCAACTATCGCGACAGCCGGCACAAGCCGGAACTTGTTGTCGCACTGGAAAGATTCGAAGCTCTGGCAGGCTTTCGCGACATTAGTTCGACGGTGACGCTGCTGACCGCATTGGACCTTTCGGGTGTGGCCGACGACATCGCATCGCTGGCGGCCAATCCTTGCCCAGCGGAATTGAAGGCGGTGGCGCTTCGTTGGATGCGTAGCTCACGCGAACATCACGATCGGTTGGCGCTCGAGGTGATCGAGCGGGCAACCGCGCTGCTGGACTCGGGAGGACGGGCCGTCGACCGGTTCGAGGCAGAGTTGTCGACCGCAGTCGACCTGGCTCGCCGCTATCCCGGAGACCCGGGGGTACTGATGTCACTCTTGCTCAATCGGGTGTCCTTGGCGCCGGGGGAAGGGCTTTTTCTGCCGGCCGGGAATCTCCACGCGTATCTCAGCGGAA
Source organism: Rhodococcus sp. ACPA4 (assembly GCF_002300185.1). Taxonomy (NCBI): domain Bacteria; kingdom Bacillati; phylum Actinomycetota; class Actinomycetes; order Mycobacteriales; family Nocardiaceae; genus Rhodococcus; species Rhodococcus sp. ACPA4. The sequence continues at coordinate 2,933,294 of NZ_NSDY01000001.1, read as the reverse complement.
GCGCTGTCGAGATCATGGCTAATTCAGACAACGTTCTCCGTGGTGGACTGACAACCAAGCACATCGATGTGGACGAATTGTCGAGAATCCTCGACTTCACTCCGATCCTGGTAGATGTTCTCGATCCGGAGCCGAGCGACCGTGGAAGCGAATACATCTACCCGGCTCCCGTCCCAGAGTTCGTTCTTCGGAGATGGGAACTCGACGGGAACCGCGAAGCGGCGCTCAGCGGAGTTGGCCCTGCAGTGGTGCTGTGTACAGCGGGGCGGGTGAAGATCCGGGCGGGCGATCACCAGATGCAAATCTCAGGTGGAGAGGCTGTATGGCTGCAGGCGGGGGATTCGGTCACGATGACAGCTACAGATGGTGGGCCTGCGCAAGTATTCGCCGGGGCGACACCCGGTTAGAGGAGTCTCACCAGCCATTACTTGCGTTGTCGGCCGTGCGGCTCAGGATCTTGACTGTGGAGTCTTCGCGTCGGGAAAGCTCCGCCAACAGTTCTTGCGTACTGAGCTCCGACGTCGGTAGTCCGTCGGGTGAGGCCTCTTCGACTGTCAGGTACTCCGCAGCGATCAGGATCTCCCGGATGGGGGCATTGAAGACGCGACTGGCCAAGCGCATCGTCTCCTGAGTGGGCGGGCGCTTCGATCCGAGCCACCGTTTCAACTCGGACGGTCGGATCTGTAGCGCACGCGCAGCATCGGAGATGTCTTGGTCAGGGCGAAGTTCTAGTTGACGCTCGACCCATCGAGAGAAACCGCTCATAACGGACATATTGCCTGAGTGTGGGTCCGTACACCAGTGAGTGTTGTGATTGCTTTGTGTGACATTGTCGGTTGCGCGACAGCTCGGCAACATTTTCGTGCAGATCGCGCATTCGGCTAGTTACAAAGCGCGTGCCCGGAGACCTTTCGCTCGGGCTCCCATGCGGGGTACATAGTGAGTAATTCTGGGGCGGTTGGTCGTGGGGTTTCGAGCCTTTTGTATCGCCCCGACGAGGTGGTCGGAGTGAGACGATTTCTGGGTGACAAAAAGCTCTCGATCTGGACGAAAATTCTTGCGCATCGATCCCCGCATGGATCCCACTGGCCGGTTGGAAACGCTGCTTGTGAGCGGATTGTGCCTCCTTGCCGTAGTGGCGGTTGCATGCGGACTTCTCTACGACCAAAGTCGTTGGGGCTGAGCTCGTGCAGGCGGACTGACCGTCGTTGGGACGAAAGGCCTACGCTTCGCGGACCAAAGAAATGGCATATGAAACTATTCTTCAATGTCGAAACACCAGAGGCAGAAGGTTAAGCGCCGGGTTAGACGTGTAGATCCTGTAGATCAACTGACGACTCGACTGGTCATTGCTCTGTGTATCTTCACCGTGTTTGCAGTTATCTGGGGAATTCTCTACGACAAAGGTCGCATGGCCGGGCCTGTAGGTTTGGGCACCATTTCGCTGGATACCGACCTCATGTGACCGATGCGCCGACCCATGGTTGGTGAGCGACACGGAGCGGGCTAGTGCGGCATGCAGTCTTGTCCGTCTCGATTCTCTAGGGAAGTTGTTCACACGAATTTAGGACGTTTGACACATCTCCGACCGGTCGGTCTGGAAGTATGCACGAAATGTCCGCATCAAGAGAACTGCATATCGTCGAACCTGGAGGCCAGGGTGGCGTCTATCAGCACGTTCTTGGTGCAATTCAGAATCGAGAATTCGCCCACTATGAACGCGTTGTGCTTCACACCGCCCGCGATGCCGAAGTGACGCCGGACCTTCACGGTCTGTCGTACTGCCGTTGCATGCGATACCAAAGGCACGGTTCTCATCCAGTTCGGGCCGCACTGTCACTCGCATGGGTCGGTCTTCTGTTGTTGCCACACTTGACAGTGACTGCTATCGGGCGAAGGAATTCCGACTGGGAAATTCAAGGCCTGTTTGGCAAGTTTGTGTATCCGATAATGATCTTGATCGCGAAAGGTGCCGGGCACCGTGTGACTTGGGCACCGCACAATAGTTTCTCCCGAAATGATAGCGGGATAGGACTGGCGGCCCGCCAGTTTGCAGGACGAATTGCCGATGATCTCGTGGTGTACGTGGAATCCGAGCGGAGCAAGTTTAATTCGAGCAGCATCGAATTAAGGCGGCTCTGGCAGTACATCGCTCCCACAGATGACGCGATGATTGCAGATTGGCGAATCAGACTTGGTGCCGGTAATCCCATTGTGGTCTTTGCAGGTCAACTTCGTGCTGACAAGAATCCACTACTGCTAATCGAAGCCGCCAATCGCATACCCGATTCGCTGACGATTGTGTTCGCGGGCCAGGACAAAGGTGCTGCAGCCGAGATCCAAAGCGACGTGCTTGCTGAACAGCACACGTTGATCTTTCAGGATCGGTATCTCGAACTCAGTGAATTCCAGTCGTTGATCTCGGCCGCCGACGTGATCGTTTGTCCCTACGCAGTAGCCAGCCAGAGCGGTGTCGTCGCAGTCGCAGTCCAGCTTGGAAAGAAAGTCATAGCCTCCAATGTTGGCGGCTTGTCCGAACAAACTCCTTATACATTCGAACTTGAATCAGGATCCCCCGCGACAGCGCTGGCGTCCGCAATCGAGGCCGCATTGCGCCAGCCATTATCGACGGGACCACCTAGGTCTGAAGCGCCGGCAACGCAAGCTGATCCAGTAAAGATGTGATGCGGTTTACTCAGGCCTTTGCACCCACCTCAAATCAGGCGGGCAGTCGGCGAGAGCGCAGTCAGGCCCGCCCTTCGAGACAGTGGCTCCAGCCGAGATCACGTCTGAGCCACCTGTATTCAGCGATAGATTCTGCTGCGTCGCAGCCTCGCCCGAGATCATGATGCGCGTACCCGACCCGTTACTGGTAGCAGCTGCGATAAGCGTCAGCGGCTGAGCGAACCCAGTTGGCTATTCGATACCACCAAACCTGCCGTCGCCTTCGAATGCATTAACATACCGCCCGCGAAGGTTAGAGACTCGGCAATGTATGTTGAGTTCACTTTGACAATGGAGCGAGGTGCTTCAGTTGATTGGGGTTTATCCCTACCGTGGCCGGATATGTCAGCCAGCTGCGCGACCGAAGTACCTTCAAAACTTGCGAACTCGGACAAGCAGTACCCAGACGATCAGGCCGCCTAGATCGCTTCGCGGATTGAACGCTGAGGGCAGTTTGTCTACCGTCTTAGCCACGCCGGGGAGCTGCGGGATCCCCGGGCAAATTTCGCGACCCGTCGTAGGTGGACGTCCGCGTCACGCACTCTTGAGTATCAATGTGCACCGATCCGGCGCTACAGTTATAGATCGTCGTGGTCCCGTTCTCGGGGACTGTCCGGGCATTTCTGCTGCCGTCATACGTGATCCCAGTCGTGGCAAATACCGTGGCATAGGTACATCTCTGCGGACTAAGCACAACGGCTGGGAGCCTTGGCCCCGTGATCATCGGACCAAGGTCCATTGTAATTTTCACGATCGGGCAAATGGCCCATTGGGCAGCTATATTTCATCAGGCTCTCAAACATTTTCGAGAGCCCATTCATGAGGGGTCGATTCGTGGTTACTGCACTACTGCCGAACAAGAAACGTGGCCGCCAACATAAGAGTGGAGCGAAAGCGAATCCGCGTCAGCGACTGGACATCCAGGGCCTGCGCATGGTCGCGGTCATGCTGGTCGTGCTGTCCCACCTGTTCGGTTGGCCACAAGGCGGATTCATCGGCGTCGACGTCTTCTTTGTGATCTCGGGATTCCTGATCACAGGATCGTTAATGCACACAGTAGAGAAGACGGGGCGGATCTCTTTCTCGAGCTTCTACCGTCGACGGGTGCGACGCATTATTCCCGCAGCAACCCTGGTTCTTGTGGTGACTGTTGCGGCTGCGTACTTCATCTATACCGGATCGCGCTTCAAATCGACCGTTCTGGACAGCGTTGCGGCTTTCTTCTTCGTATCGAATTGGCGCTTCGGAATCGAGGGCACTGACTATTTCACCGCATCGGGTCCAGTCTCTCCGCTACAGCACTACTGGTCGTTGAGCGTCGAAGAACAGTTCTACTTCGTGTGGCCCGCAGTCATCTTCGTGATTGCGGTCGTAGCAGCGCGCATGGCCTGGACAGGTAGAGCCTGGATCGCGTTGGCCGGCGGCGTCATGGGGGTCGTGGTAGCAGTTTCGTTTGTCTACTCATTTCTAGACACCGCAAGCGATCCGACCTGGGCGTACTTCTCGACCCTCACCCGAGTTTGGGAGTTGGGAGTCGGTGCGCTTCTTGCTATTACAATTACCTCCTTCGAGCGCATCCCCGACCAACTCCGCCCGTTCATCGCCTGGGCCGGACTGATCATGATCGGGGTAGGTGCGTTTGCAATTACGGAGACTGGAGGGGGCTTCCCGGCCCCTTGGGCGGTAGTCCCAGTACTGGGCGCGGCTCTAATCATTTGTGCGGGAGTGCGCGGCGAACAGAAATACTTGCAAGTGCTGACAAATCGAGCGAGCACTTACATAGGCGACATCTCGTATTCGTTGTACCTGTGGCACTGGCCTGTAATTATCTTGCTTGCGGCTCTAATGGATAGCGGAACCTATTATTATGTGGCTGCCTTGTTCCTGATGTTTGGTTTCTCGATTGCCGCCTATCATTTCTTCGAGAATCCGATTCGCGCGTCGAAGTGGCTAGAGACGGGTGCAGAACAGAAGGAGCGCAGCATCCTTGATGTTTCGCGCTGGCGACTGCCCACGCTGAAGGTGAGTGAACGAAATCAGACCATCGGCATTGGCGCGCTCGCACTGGTCACATTTGGCGTTGCCGCAATCGCATTGGTTCCGGCGACGGCAAGCACCGCCACATCGGTGGCGTATTCATCACAGACTGAGGCGGCTGACGCTGCAGCGCCGAGGGGGCCTGCCCAGGATGCGCTGGCCGCTGAAATTGCGACTGCGGTTGCAGCCGCCTCCTGGCCGGAACTAGCGCCTTCACTGGACGAAGTCGCCTCGAGAACTCGAAGCGGAGCCGCCGGACTTATCGGTGATTGCGCCAGCCTGAAGGCGCCGGGTATCGAGCAGTGCACATTTGGCAATTCCAACGCGCCGCAGACTATCGTCGTCGTCGGCGACTCCACAGCGATGATGTTCTCGGAGTCGTTCCGAAATATCGCGGAGTCAAGCAACGGTCAGTGGAAGGTTCAGCTGCTCGCGATGAGCGGTTGTGCGTTCGCGGATCGCGATTTCACTGCACCGAATGCTGCGATCGAGGAAGCGTGCCCCAAGCATGTGGCCGACGTGGTGACTCACGTCCAAGCGGTCAAGCCTGACGTCGTCGTTGTGTCGAATGACTTTGTCACCCGCAAGGACCTCGCAACTAAAGCTGTAGTTTCCGTGCGGGATTGGGGACAGAGTGAAGAATCCGTGCTGAAGCAGATATCGGACAGTGCTGGAGAGATCGTCCTACTGACACCGCCGCCGATCGGTGGAAATATCCGTGAGTGCTATACCAAACAAAGTTCGCCTAGTAACTGCGTGACCAAGGTCGGCGATGCGTGGGCGTCAACCCTGACTGAAACTGGTGCGGTCGCTCAGCGTAATGGCTGGGTTCATGTCGATACCCTGCCTCTCTACTGCACGCCGAACAGGCTATGCCCGAGCTTTGTCGGTGAAGTGCCTACCAAGGCAGACCATGTTCACATGACTATCGAGTACGCAAACAAGATCGTGCCGGCGCTGCGGGAGCAGTTCGCTGACTCTGGAGTGCCTCTGTAACTGTCCAGTCTGTAGTCAAGGAACAGGAAACCCCGTCGTGAAATGGGGTTCTCCTGTCCTACGTCGCGATTATGTACCGATTTGAAGTCGGTTCGCGGTGACTCCGACGGTGTCAGCCATCATGACCCGTCGATATATGGAATCTGCTCAGAATGCCGTTAGCTGTGAAGTGCAATTCTGGGCGGCTAGTCATAGCGATAGAAGCCTTTCGTCCTGCACCAACTAACTGCCTGGTATGGGATGATGCGCGGGTGACTGATGCCGAACTCGTCCCGCACTTGACAATCCCGCTGTCTGAAGAGTGGCCGCTGGACCATGCTTGGACGATCCTGCGTGATGTAGATGTAGCAATGCAGAATCCAGGCCTCGATACTGAACCATTCAGTGAAGCCATCTTCACGACTGTCGGGGTTGTCGATGATCTGGGCGATAGGTGCTCGGCATGAGCTTGAGCAAGGTTCGCGAAATTGTGTGGCGTGAGGATGGAGACCGGCGTCCGATCATTTGGGGACTGGTCGTTAACGGCATTATCGGATCAGCATTCATTCCAAATCGTGTGCGCACTCAGCTCTACCGCCTTATGGGATTGAAGTTGCATCCCAAGGTGATTGTGCGTTCAGGAGTAATCTTCCGCTCCGACAACGTGATGGTCGGGGCGTCCACTCTGATTGGATATCGAACGATCTTCGACACTCGGCAGCCTCTCGTAATTGGCAAGAATGTGTCGATTGGCCCGAATGTGACCTTTGTTGATACGGATCACGAGATGTCGAATCCCGAGCGACGTGCTGGGGCGAGCACTGTGGGGCCGATTCGCATTGGCGATGGAGCCCGTGTCTCCACGGGTTCCATCATCCTACCTGGCGTAACCATTGGAGAGGGCGCAGCGGTCGGCGCATCGTCGTTGGTGACGAAAGATGTCGAGGCACATTCCTTGTACTACGGGATACCCGCGAAGAAAGCCCGTGACCTACCTCGTTAGTCGGGTATCCAACGAGTCCACTTGAGCGTGAGACGGGCCGAACTCCGCTGATACTGCGGGTGCACCAGGAATCGGTGCGCCGCATCAAATCCCTTCGGCAATATTCGCGCTAACCGCACCAGGAACCGCCGAACCGACAGTGGTATCCGTCGCATCCGCAATTGTGCCGCCCGTAGCAATCACCGCAGTAACCAACAGAGGTGCCTGAGCTTCGACCGATTCGGGCGTGGAAAAGCGCCGGACGTTACGGCCTTCGCGACGTTCCTTCGCGGCCGTGCTGGGAAGGAGCAGCTTGGCTGCAGCTCGTCCTGCGTCGTCGACACCCCGAACGTCGAAGCGGCCGGGGTTCGGGTCATCAGGCAGGGGCAGCGACTGTTCAGGCGACAGACTGTTTATGCCTACAGTTCGAGGGTGCTCGGGTGCGTAATCGCAGTGATCCGGTGGCAGGAATGGGACGGCTTACCCGGACGGACTCGTGGAAGTCTCGGTCTGCTCTCGGTGTTGATCCACGCTTTTCCTCTGCGGATCGCAGGAGTCGCACCTCCACCCGACCAAGGGCGAAGCAGAATTGAAAATGAGGGCATCTCGGAGATGATCGCACGATCATCGGGAACTTTCTTCCTGCATAAAACGGGACCAAATACCGTTGTTTCGGCCGTGCCCATGCCACACTTGGGGGTATGTGGTGGATTGCCGAAATCGTCGCCGGGTGGATCACAGCAGGCGCGTTCCTAGCGGTTTGGCTAGGCCGCGCCATCAACAACGCCGAGTTGGAGGATGGTGCCGCGTCTAGCGGTGAGCGCGTCTAACAGTGAAGTTATTCGTATAGCCGCACAGGCGATGTGCCGCGCAACCCGTCCTAGCGTATTGAACAGTGAGTTCGTCCTTGCTGCGCACTGCATGGTTGGGCAGGCGGGCGAAGGTGGATTGCGTCACTTCACTCGTGATCGTGATGCATGTTGTTGCAGTCGGTACGCCATGGAATGTAGTGAATCCGCTCTGGCTGCAAGGTAACTGAGGACGATACTGAACGCGAGGCGGCGGATCCGAGCGCTGCAAGGCAATGCAACGGTTATCGGCTATCTGGAAACTGATTGAGCCACAAGCCTTTCGCGGATGCGTCGTAAGTCGCTACTTGGACACTTGTACGAGAGTTTGTGTTCGAGAATATCGAATCGCGAACTCGACATATCGTGGGGCGGAATTGTCACTGACTTCGTGGCGGTTGAAGTCTCGAAGATGAGGAGCGCATTGCCTCTCCGAAGTTGTGGCCACTTCGCTTGCCCTTGGACTGCGAGTTAGTCGAATAGCGCAGTGCCCAAACATTTTTAGTGAATTCCGACATCTGGGCGGTCGTGTAACGCGAAGAAGGCTCGCGATTGCGAGACTGGTGCGTTGTGCCGTGCGCTCGAATTGGAACTGACGCATATACGAGGTATAGGCAAGCACTTGATAGTTATCTTGGACTGCAAGTCGCGGTCACGAATTCGGGGCGGAGGTGTGCTCGGGCAGAGGTGACGACTGTAGCGTCTGGTGCCAGTCGGGATTGGCATCGCGGGATTGCGAAAAGATAGCAAGAACGCAATTCCTGTGCAGCGTCAGTGAACTCGCTGTGAATCTACATGCCGTCCAGGTTGCTGGGACGTTTGGCATATCCCTTCGTGCCCTAGCGCCTAGTCGGCGCAGTTAGGTAAATCTCATTGTCCGGGATAATTAGCCACCGTACCAATTGGCGGTTATGGTCTGTTTGTTGAAATTAACCCGATCACGTGATCGTGGGGGCGGGACGGTCGTAACTCTTCTGCCCTTGAAACATTGTTCGTGTTTCGTGTGATCGTTCCCGAGGAGAGTTTGTAGATGGTCCCCAGTTTTAACGGGCTGCGTCGTAATCTGACGATGACGCTTGCGGTTGCCTTCTGCTTGGTCTTTGCGTTCAACACAATTGCCGGGGCACAGGTGGTCGAGAATGCTGCTGAGTCCAATGCCGCGGCGAACGTCGGCGCGATCTCTCTCAAGGAACTTGGCCGGGGAACTGATGTAGTGTTCGCGGCGAATGACGAGCCGCTGACTGTTTCGCTACCGGTACCTGACGGCCTCACTGCAACTGCTCTCATCGGGACCGTCACGGCACCTATCGATTTCAGTCGAGGATGGATCGAAGTAAGCGCTGATGGTCGCCCCGTCTCGCGAGTGGAATTTGATGCTGCTCAAGTTGGTCAGGGACTGCCGATTTCGATACCGCTTGCAGGTCTGAATGTTATCGATCGAAGCATCGCCGTTTCGATGATCGGGCATCTCGTTCCCGTCGACGATCGTTGCTACGACAGAAGCAACTACCAACCACTCGCGCTGCGAAACACGTCGATCGTCTACGACGGCACCGAAGCGCAGCCGTCGACGGTCTCGAACTTCTTTCCGCCGATTCTGCGTAAAGCCACGATCTATCTCGCGAACAATACGTCACAGGCACAACAGACCGCCGCACTGCTTCTGAGTGCGTCGATAGTGAATCGCTATGGCAGTCAACCAGACGCAGTGGTTCTCGCCGAGTTGCCCGCCGGGCAGTCGCTCCCAGACTCCGTCCCAGGTCTGTTCGAGCGGAACATTCTGGTTGGTGCCGAGGGTGAGGGTGGAATCGACCTTGCCGCCGGACCCAGTGGATACCCTGTCCTGCGTTTGACCGGTGACGACAGATCGCTTGTCCCGCAGGTTAATCTGCTCGCGGCAAACTTCAATGGTTTCTGGGCCGCAAGCCAGGCACTGACGGCATCGGCGAAGGCCGTCGCGGAAATCTCTCGCGACGTTGTTCCTGTCGGCGACTTACGGCTCGGATCTTTGACGTCGTCAGGGCTCGAGCACGTCCAGGTTGAGGTGCCGTTCACCCAGTCCCAATTGGGCCGAGCAATGAAGAACGTGACCGTGCGCATGATTGGAACCTATGTTCCGATGCCGAGTACACGAAGCGCTCAGTTGTCGTTCAGCGTGGGGGATCAGCGTCTCGACAGTCGGGCAGTGGATAACAGTGGTCGCTTCGACATCGAATTCACGATCCCCGACGAGTTGGTGACGCGGGAGATGAACGTGACGGCAGCGCTGGATGTGTCCGGCGATTTTCAATGTGGGAGCAGCAACGGATCGACGCTGACGATTGATCCGGAAAGCACGATCAGCTCAAACGTCGCTGAACCGGCAAATCCCGGGGGCTTCCAGTCATTGCCACAGTCGATGCTGCCGATCGTAGAAGTGGGGACCACGCGCGGAGATTTCTCCGATACTGTTCGGGCGCAACGTGTTCTGGTTCAGATGCAGCGGCTGAGCTACTTGCCGTTGCAGCCGCGAGTTCAGTCGTTTGTCGATGCGGCTTCCAGTCCGCTGCCGGCGGTGCTGGTCGCTGCAGACGGAAAGCTCCCGGATGGCGTGGATCTCGACCTGCCGATGGAAACTGCCGATCAAGGCTTGCTGCGGTTGCGCGGTCTTCAGTTCAATGCGCCATACGGCAGCATGCAGGTTGCTGTGGTTCCAAACCACGAAATCGTTGTTGTCACCTCTAACGGTGACGCAGCCGATGTCGACAAAATGCTGAACTGGCTGGAAGGTGATCCGGCACGGTTCGGAAGGCTCGCTGGTGATGTCCTTGTTGCTCCTCGCGACGTCGATCCATTCGACATCAGCGTCAAACTTGCACCGGTAAGTGGGGCGAAAACCAGCGACAACGATAGCGGCATCAGCTCCACCACAATCGGTTTGATCGCAGCAGGCACCGCAGCACTGGTAGTTATTTCTGTGGGTGGCGTGCTGTTCTTCAGGCGCCGTTCACAATGATTGTCGCCGCACCAGCGGAATCACGAACGTTGGACTCTGCCGGCCCCATTGAGGAAGAACGTCAACGACTGCCCTGGGGGGTCTACACCGCGGTGGCCGTGGTGTACATCGTCCTTGGTGTGTGGCTGAACGCGGAGATCAAATTCATCTTCACCGATGCAATGAGTCGGGTTGCTGCAGTATCTGCAATGTTGTGGAGCCGCGATCCGCACTTTGCAGCAATCGGATTCGTCTTCACTCCATTAACCGCAGTTGCACAGATTCCGCTGGGTCTGTTGGGGAACTGGTTTCCGGAGTTGTTGCGCTGGAACATCACTGCATCTGTGACGTCGGCGCTTTTCATGGCCGGAGCGGTCATGCAGATTCGAGGCATCGCACGTGATCGTGGGTGCGCTCGATGGGTGACGATCATCGTCACTGTGTTGTTTGCTCTCAATCCCATGATTCTCATGTACGCGGCCAACGGCATGAGTGAGGCGCTGTATCTCTTCTTCGTCATCTGGGCTGTTCGCCGCCTCATCAGATGGATGCGCAACGACGACGCGCATGAGCTGATCGCAGCCGGTTTGGCGCTCGCACTGGCCTATCTGACCCGGTACGACGCCCTTGCACCTATGTTCGTTGCGGTGGTGCTCGTGTTCGTGGTCAGTTGGTTGAGATTTCCGAAGACTGACACCGACGACAAGTTTCATCGGTCGTGGGCAGCTGCGATTGACGCGACCGTTGTGTTGCTTCCGGGGCTCATCGCATTTCTTGCCTGGTCTGCCTCGAGCTGGTTGATCACAGGGCAAGCGTTTCAACAGTTTTCGTCGGTGTACGGCAACAGTGCGATTATCGAGCAGGCCGGTGGAGCTGCCGATACACCGCTGACCCGGATGATGTTCTCGCTGACGGAGATAGCGGTACTCGGGCCGGCGTTCCCGGTGCTAGCGGCCGCGGCAATTGTCTTGGCGTGGCGGCGGCGCGATCCCGAAGTAATCGTTCCGATCGTGCTGTTGGGCTCAGTGCTCGGCGCACAGACCCTGCTCTACATGATGGGCTCGACGTTTCCGTTTCTGCGCTTCTATCTTGCTGTCGTCCCGCTGTGTTTTGTGTTGGCAGTGTTGATCTCACCACGCGAGCTGCCCGTTGTGTCGCGTAGGCCTGGGCGTGCCGCCAGTCCCGAGTTGGTCCGGGATCAGCCGAAATACTCCGGTCCGTCGATCATGCTCGTTGTTGCGCTGGTACTACTGCTCGGGTCAACTGCGGTCACCTTTGTCGCAATGGGAAGTCCGCGACTGGCGTCCTTGGAACACTCGCTTGCGAGTGTCGTCATCCCAGGCCGCCAGGATGCCGCCGAACAGGCGATTCTGCGGACCTTCGGAGCAGAACGCAGGATAGCCGACTATCTCGATGACCTCGATCTGCCCGATGGATCGGTGCTGACCGATACGGTCTTGGCCTTCGGTGTCATCACTGCGTCTGATAATCCGAAACAGTTTGTGATTACCTCCGACACCGATTTTGTGAAGATATTGAATAATCCGTCGGAGTCCGGAGTTGAGTACATATTGACCGTTCCCAACGAGGAGCGCGGAGTGGCTGACGCCATTAATCGACGGTATCCGACCATGTACGAAACAGGCTCCGGTGGAATTGGTGCGTTGGTCATCGAAGTGGAGAACGATGGGGGAACGGTACCGCCAAACTGGCGGCTGTATCGGCTGACGGGCAATAAGCAAGAGGGAGGCTAAAACTCCGGATTTATGGGACACTTTGGACGCGGGGGGATGCTGCGTTCGAGCGATGGGTAAACATGTCTCCGAGAGTGAATAAAATGAAACCTCCAACGTCTGTGTGGCGTCGAGTGGCCGCAGTTCTTGTCAGTGCCGCTACCGTTCTCACCGTGAGTGGCGTGGCCGCACGCACGGTGGATGCGGCCCCGCAACCGGGAGCCCGCGTCACCGCCACCGTCGATGGATTGAAGCTCGACGGACAAGATTGGTGGCCAACAGGATTCAATGCCTATCAGCTCGCCACAGATTGGGGGGTGAACTGGGGTTGCGGTGCGATGGTCGATCTCGACGACTATTTTGGATCGCTGCCGGCAAAGTCTCTGACGCGTTTCAATCTGTTTCAGGCTTTGGCGATCAACAAGTTCACGGGTGAGCTGGATTTTGGACCTATGGACGCGGTGTTCGCCGCAGCTGAGGATCACAACCAGATGATCCTGCCCGTCCTCTCGCCGCAGGACGGAGCGTGCGAAGACGAAAATTTCAAGGAACGTAGTTGGTACGTAGATGGTTGGAAAGACTTCGACGCCAACGCTGCGAAGTCGCTGATCAGCTTTCAGGACTGGATGCATATAGCAGTTGCCAGGTGGAAAGACTCTCCGTCGCTGGCGGCGTGGGAATTGGTGGGAGAACCTGAACCGAGCCTATGCACCGACACGGCGTGCAATTGGTGGACCAGGACGTGCCCGTCCGACACAGCGCAGATTCTGCGCTCGTTCTACGACGCGGCTGGTGCAGAAGTGCGGGCGCTCGATCCCAAGACCTTGATTACGGCTGGGCTTCTCGGCGGCGGCCAATGTGGCACCGGCGGTGACGATTACCAGTACGTCAGCGAGTCGCCCTACGTCGACGTTGTTCAGTACCACGATTACGGCGCTGATGGTGTTGCTCTTCCCGGTGACCAGTGGAATGGACTGGCGCGTCGCATTACCCAGGCCACTGCGGCAGGAAAACCGCTGTTGGTGGCCGAAATCGGTGAATTGGCCGGTAGCTGTGAGCCTCTCGCAACTCGGGCGACACACATCGGCGACAAGATTGCGGGTCAGAAGACAGCCGGCACCGCCGGGGCGTTGCTGTGGGCCTTTGTGCCGGATCCTCGTCCGACGGAATGCACCATGGATATCGGTTACGACGACCCGCTATATGGAGTTGTCGCGGCTGAAGCCGAATGGGGCTGAGAAGCTCCGAATTCTAATAGTGCCCCTGGGACTAAGGTCCCAGGGGCACTAGTTCTTTCGGCGGCTTTTTGGGGAATTGTGTAGCTTCCTTCATGAAGCGGAGCCGGTGTAATGTATTGCAAAACTGACGTATGTTTCGCAGTAGTTTGCAACGTGCAGCTCAGAATCCGATAGGCACTCATCGAAGAGATCCGCGCGGCATCAGTGGTGTGTGGATGAAACATCAGTGGCGTGTAGATGAATGAGTCTGCATCAGGAAAGGTAAATGATGACTACAGTGCGATCATCCTCGATCAAGACTGCGGTGGTGCCGGCAGCTGGGCTTGGCACTCGTTTCTTGCCGGCCACCAAAACGGTTCCCAAAGAGCTTCTGCCGGTGGTAGATACACCGGGGATTGAATTGGTCGCCAGTGAGGCTGCTGCTGCGGGAGTGGAACGTTTGGTTATCGTCACGGCGCCCGGAAAAGCGGGTGTCATGGCGCATTTCCTGGAAGATGTTGTGCTCGAAAACAGATTGCAGGATGCGGGAAAACATCATCTCCTGGAGCGGGTCCGAAAGGCGCCGGGGTTGATCTCGGTGGAACCTGTTGTTCAGGAGTCTCCTCTCGGTTTGGGGCACGCCGTCGGCCTGGCGGAATCGGTTCTCGGCGCCGACGAGGACGCCATCGCGGTTCTGCTTCCGGACGATCTAGTGCATCCCGGTGGGGTGCTCGAGGCCATGTCGAGGGTCAGGGATGAGCGCGGAGGATCTGTTCTCTGCGCATTCGACGTGCCGCGACATGAAGTCAGTGCATACGGAATTTTTGACGTGGAGCCAGACTCCGACAACCCTGACGTTCTCAAGGTCGTTGGCATGGTGGAGAAGCCGGATACGCACAGTGCGCCCTCAACTTTAGCTGCTGTTGGCCGGTATCTATTGGATCGCAAGATCTTTGACGCCCTGCGCTCCATCAAACCGGGTAAGGGCGGTGAGTTGCAGTTGACCGACGCGATTGCCTTGATGATCAGTGAGGGGCATCCCGTCCACGTCGTGGTGCACCGGGGATCGCGTCACGATCTCGGAAACCCGGGCGGATTCCTACGAGCCTCACTTGACCATGCACTGGGGCGCGAAGAATACGGACCGGAATTGCGAATCTGGCTGGAGGAGCGTCTTCGCCAACCAGACCCGCAACTTACCTACTGAGATAAACAACTCCGCCCGGGACATCGTCCCGGGCGGAGTTGTTTGTGTGCGTGCGGTCGGAAGAATCAGTTGCTCAGACCATGAAACGTCTTCTCCCAGTATGACGGGTTCATAATCAATTGGTAGGTGCCCTTGATCGCGGCGATGCTCATCAGTACCCAATACAGTGGCGCTGTCAGGCACGCAATCAACAGGGCGGCATTCCGCGTCTCGCGACACGCAACAAGATTCATGTACATCACAGCGGCGTTTCCAAAGACGAGCGACGCGAGGGCCGGGAAGTACACGTAACTGGGGAAAATCTGTTGGATTATCGCGGGTTGACCGAGAATCCAGCCCAGGCTCAGAAGCCAGAAGATCGTGTTCAGTGCGGCAACCACCGGCGTTCCCGCCATCAGGATGGTAAATCGCAAGAACCCGACGGTCCCAATCCCGCGCCACAGCTTCACCGGCTGGCGCATGTGAACCAGCCAAGTCTGCAAGTAGCCCTTGTACCAGCGGGATCGCTGACGGATCCAGTTGATTGTGTCGCTGTTCGCCTCTTCGAGTGTTGTCGAGTTGAGGACGGCTGTGCGGTAGCCGCTTTCAGCGATCCGCACACCGAGGTCGGCGTCCTCTGTGACGTTGAACGGGTCCCAGGCGCCAATGTCGTCAAGCACGCTGCGTCGCAAATGATTTGATGTCCCACCCAGGGGAATGGGGGAGTTGCTTCGCATGAGGCCGGGCAAGATGAAGTTGAACCACAGGGCGTAGTCAGCGGTGAACCATGCCGTCAGCAGATTTTGTGTGCCGTTGTGAAAGGCGAGTTTCGCCTGGACACATGCGGTATTTGCCGGCAACTGAGCGAAAGTTGCTACTACTCGGCGCAATTGAAGTGGATCTGGCGAGTCCTCGGCGTCGTAGATCGTGATGATCTCGCCCGTGGAAAAATGAAGTCCGTAGTTACAGGCCTTCGGTTTGGTGCGTGGATCCGCCGCTGGGACTTTCAAGATGCTGACTACTTTGTCGACGCCGGCCAATTCAGCGGCTTCGATGGTGATCATGTCGTCTTCCTCGAGAAGGAGGAGAACTTGGAGTTTTTCCTTCGGGTAGTCGATGGCACGCATAGCTGCGATCAGATCACCGACAACCTCTGGTTCGTTGTAGGCGGGCACCAGGATCGTATAGAGCGGCAGTTCGTCATCGGTAAGGGCAAGTGCCACCTCGTCACTGATCGTCATAATGGCCGATGCGTCCAGGCCCCGCATGAAGAGGATGAGCCGATCAACCATCGTCCAGACATACCCGAGCGTGCACAGCAGAGTGAGGGTGATCAGAGTGGGAGTGAGGAAAAAGATCAGGCACAAGATTGCGACCGCGAGAAGCGCGAACAGGACATTGCGCTGCCAGGGGTAGAACGCCACCGAGGCAGAGGAAATCGGCTTGCGCTCACGCAGACCATTCACTGCGTCATGGAGGGCAGCAGCTTTGAATGCGTCGGAGGCTTTGTCTCCGTGCACCAGGAGATCGGTATTCACCATTGTTGAGCCTCCACGATGTGTCGTCCCAATGCCTCGAGCATCCCGAGGTCTTTGTACTGTGATTCGTTGTCCTCGGTTGAGCTTTTCCCTCGTAAGAGCAGAGCGAGACTATTGCCGCCATTCGAGGCCATCGACGGACTCGGCTCCGGGAAATAGGCGTCCGGTTCGTGGTTGTCGACGGTGATGAGACTGACGCGTTGTGCGGCACCGTCGCCACGGGTCCAGATGAAGTTGAGATTGCTCCAAGTGAGAAGGAGGGCGTCGTCGACGATGGTGTACATCTCGGCCACGACACCGCGCGTCAGTTCGACCTGCACAGTGGGGCTGACCCGCGCGTTCTGCAACTCGTATGTGGCACTGCTCGGGTAAACAGAGAGGGTAGCTGCACGACGGACCTGCAGAACATCCATTTGTACAGTGCGCTGGCGCATGAGAGCGTCCCACGCGGGATTTGGCGTATCGGCGCGAATTGTCTGTCGCGTCAGCGTGGATGTAGACCCGAAGTACCGCTGCGGCCAATCGAACTCTTCAGTGGAGATTTGACTCCACCCCGCCGGTACCACCAATCGAGGATCCGCAGTGGCCGGTGGGCCTTGGGAAATCGGAATATCGTCGGCATTGGGGAGCGGTGTGAGGGCGATCAGTATTGCAACGCCGAACACGAAGAGGATGGTCCAGTCGCTGGTTTTGGTTGACGGCTTGCGGAGCGGACGATCGAAAGGTTTTAGCGACTTGCCGCGGCGTTGATACAGATAGAAGATAGCGCCGACCAGCAGCGCAGTTCCGACTGCGGGAAATAGTTGAACCAGAAATAGCGGAACCGTCGGAAACTGGTTCGACAAGTAGTACACCAAGGCAGTGCCGAGGGCGATGGAGATCAAGAAGGCAACCAAACCTCGTCGCCAGTTTCGACTGACGGCAATGGTGGTGGCCGTGGAGGCGACAACAACCATGATGACGCTGTAGTCGAACCGAGTACCGCCCAATTCGATTGCCAACGTTCGGTAGAAAAGCGGGCTCAAAACCATGGGCGTCAGCCAGATCAACCAGTACCGATTGACGGGGCGAAGTCCGAACATGAGAACTGCTGCGCCCCAGACAAAGACCCAAGCCGCCAACGCATCGATGTGCATCAGCTCGTAGTTGTCCCCGAATCGCGGCATCAGCAGCGCCTGCATACCAAGCGCGACGAGTAAGCCGATGCCGCCAACGATCTTGTCCGTTTCCCGATCATGGATCGGGAGTTCGGGACCCCGCCTGAGGTCTGTACCCACAGCCGCAACAACACACAGCAGGGGCAGTACAAATACAAACCCAATCGCGGTGCCATCGACTGTGCTGCGCCACAGGTTGTTCCACGTTGGCCAGAACGCAAATATTGTGGCTGCTGCGATCATCAACCAACGGACCGTGAGCCGCGGAACAATTCCCGACTCAGCGCGGATAGTGCTGATCTTCAAGGTGTGTAGTCCCATTCGAGCGGTGAGCGAGTTTCCGCCGGTGTGCGTGACTGGTCAACGAACCGGATTGCGGACCTCGTTGGGGGTCTTCGGGTGTATGTCCGAATTTTGACCTTACGCGATTTTGCGCGACGCACGAATCGGACAACATGGGCGTTTTCGCCGGCCGACTGCCTCCCATCAAGTTGGTACGCGCTGAAGTTCGCGCCTCCAAGCTCAAGCGCGGAATGTCTATCTCGGATGTGTACTCACCCTGATTGATTACATGCACCTTTAGGGACGTAAGTCCCTAAAGGTGGTTACTTTCGGTCAGCATTGCTAACGCGTGAGGTGCAATCCCGAACTTTCAATGCTAGGCAACTTTCGGGTTGACGCATCTCGGGGTACTGCAAACTTCGCGTACCAGACAAAGGCGATTTGTCCGATCATTGGCTTGGTGGAACATGATCGCGTCCGTCCGCAATCATGTGAAGTGCGTACTTGAATTCGCCATCATTTCACATCGTGAGATTCCGACAGCAGTGTGAGCAAAATAATATAGACGCTAAATGGACAATCGTCCAGCAGGAATCGTCGGAGTCGTGCGGTTTGGACTTTGCAGTATCGGTTCATTCGCTTCTGGATAGCCGTAGTTATCGCCCGCGAATGGTCAAAAACTGAAACGGGACAAAGGTCGCAAACTTCTCGGGTGATTTGGTCTGTATCCCGTTCGTGCAGTCACGAATACAGTTTGTTCGACGGATAAGGCCTTGATCTGCATGTATCTCCGCTGTTTACGTGACTGGCAACTAGTCGGCACACTGCTGCCACGCAGGCAAGGCGGGAAAGCTCCGGTATTTGCTGAGATGTAGCTAGATGCGGTGGAATTAGGTCGACACAGCAATCGAGTGACCTGACACATAAAACAGGATGCTCGGCGATCTGCCGTTTTGGGCGAAGTGTGTGCTTGAGCTGGATCACCACCGTCGACCTGCGCCGTTGTTAGATTTGATCCAGCTGCGGGGTGGTGGTGGAATAGATTCCGCAAGGTACGTAACGGACAGCCGCAGAATACGATCAATCAGTGTGAAGCCGATGTGCGGGGCGCTTGCTCGAGTCGGGTCTGGTGGTCAGGCGATTTCGGATTGTTTCGAGCACTTTTCAGAAGAGTAGTTGATTCGGAAATTTCCTGACCAGGAAGGAGAGCTGACACGTGACAGCGCTCAACGAAAGCGAAGGGTCTCGGACGAGCCCTCGTGCGGTGGCGCCGGACGTTCAAACGGTGGCGCCTGACGCACAGTCGGAGGTGTCTTCGCGACATCGATGGCAAGCGGCTTACGTTCGACGATTGGCCGTCAGTGACGCGGCAATTATTGTCACAGCGGTCTTTCTTGCTCAGTGGTTCCGTTTCGGTGCGGACTCAGGCGGCGTGAGTACCAGCGGTATAGGAAACTACAGTTACACCGCCGTCTCACTCGTATTGATCGTTGCGTGGATCGCGACGCTAAGCATCTTCCGTACTAGGTCGATCCGAGTGATAGGGAGCGGGCCCGAAGAGTATCGGCGAATCTTTGTCAGCACGGTGCGACTCTTCGGATTGATCGCGATAGGCAGCCTGCTCCTTCAGATTGACATCGCACGCCTCTATCTGGCGTTTGCTTTCCCCGTCGGAATGATCGCATTGATGGCCGACCGCTGGTTCTGGCGACGAATTATTGCCCGTCGACGTGCGCGGGGTGAATTCAGAACCTCGGTGCTTGTTGTGGGAAATCGTCACGCCGTGGTGAATCTGGCGGAGAACTTCGAGCGCGGATCGGCTGACGGATTCAGGGTGGTTGGTGTTTGCACACCGGGCCACAACAGTGACATGAACGATGTGATCACGGTCGGAGGCCGACGTATCCCGGTCTTAGGCGACGAACACGATGTCACCCGTGCCCTTGATGTGGTGGGTGCAGACACCGTCGCCGTCACTGCGACCGAGCACTTGGGCTTGGACGGAATGCGCAAACTTGCCTGGGATCTCGAGGGCAAGAGAGTAGATCTTGTTGTCTCGCCAGGCATTCTGGATGTCTCAGGCCCCAGGCTCTCGATGCGCCCGGTTGCAGGCCTTCCGTTGATCCACGTGGAACGCCCGCGCTATCACAGCGCGCAGAAGTTTGCGAAGACATCGTTCGACATCATCTTTGCCACAATGATTTTGATTCTCATCAGCCCTGTGCTGCTCGCTACAGCGGTGGCTGTGAAGATGACCAGCCCGGGCCCAGTCTTGTACAGGTCGGAGAGAATGGGCTTGGACGGCAAACCGTTTCCAATGTTGAAGTTCCGTTCGATGGTCCAGAATGCAGACAAGCAAGTCGATGCACTGATGAAGAACAACGAGGGTGCCGGCGTTCTGTTCAAGATGCGTGACGACCCTCGGGTCACGTCGGTTGGGCGCTTCATGCGCAAATTCTCGATCGACGAGCTGCCGCAGTTCCTTAATGTGTTGCGACGCGAAATGAGTGTTGTCGGACCACGTCCTCCGCTGAGGCGAGAGGTCGAGGCGTACGACGGTACGGTGAGCCGGCGTCTTCTTGTCAAGCCCGGAATTACGGGACTGTGGCAGGTGAGTGGACGTTCTGACCTCTCGTGGGAAGACACTGTGCGACTGGATCTTTCCTACGTCGACAACTGGTCGATGATGGGGGACGTACTGATCGTTGCGAAGACGCTTAAGGCGGTAGTGGCAAGCGATGGGGCGTACTGACTTGCTGACATTACGTGACATAGAAAGATGACGACGAACACTCGACTCGATGACGATTAGCGATATGAAGATTGTGTCGACCAGAGAGTCTGAACAACAGTGTGCGAAATCAATTTTGATCAGAATGTCACAGATCGTCAGACCAAAGGACTTCAACCCATTTCGTTGCGGTCAGTAGAGATTTGAGGAAAGAATGTCCGGCGCAATCGTCCATGAATGGATCGAATCGACAGGCGGTGCGGAGAAGGTCGTTGAGTCTTTCATTGACCTGTTCCCCGGTACGGATGTTTTTTGTCTATGGGATGACGCACCGGGCAGATTCAAAGGTGTCGACATCAATGAGAGTGTGTTATCTAGAACGCCCCTGAGACGCAGTAAGGCATTAGCTCTTCCGGTTATGCCGCTAACGTGGCGCTATATGCGTGGTGAGCATGACTGGGCGCTCGTCAGCAGCCATCTGTTCGCTCATCATGTCCGATTCACTAACAGCCCGGACATCGAAAAGTACGTTTATGTTCACACACCAGCGAGGTACCTCTGGAACCCCGAACTGGATTCCAGGGGGAATTCGCGAATAATTCGCAGCATCTCGCCGATATTCAGGTCGCTTGATCGACGTCGAGCGAGTGAATCAAACAAGTATGTAGCCAATAGCAATTTTGTTCGAGAGAGAATTGAGTCTTCTTGGGGCGTAGAGGCAAACGTTATACACCCGCCGGTAGATGTCGAGAAGATCCAGTCGGAATCTGACTGGCGCGACCGACTGGGCGCTCAGGATGCACAGACCCTTGAGGACCTACCGGGAGAATTCATTTTAGGGGCGTCTAGGCTCGTTGAATACAAGAGGATGGATGCGGTAATTCGCGCTGGTTCAGTAGCCAAGATTCCAGTCGTTATAGCGGGATCGGGCCCGGATCTGGAACGCCTTAAAGCTATTGCTCAGCAGTCGAATGCGCCAGTGGTGTTTCTGGGTCGTGTAAGTGACGAGCTTTTATATGCGTTATATAACCAATGTACTGTGTACGCTTTTCTTGGGGTCGAAGACTTCGGAATCATGCCGGTCGAAGCAATGGCGGCGGGGGGCCGAGTTGTTGCAAACAGGGTTGGTGGCGCAGGTGAAAGCCTGGTAAATGGCGAATCTGGAGCACTTTGCAATCCAGATGATTTGCAGGAGCTACTAGCCGCAATATCGGCCGCAGCCGGTATCGACAGAGATTCCTGCCGGCGGCGGGCAACCAAATTTAGTGAAAATCGTTTTAAAAAGGAAATCGCATCGTGGGTTGGGCATGATCGAGTTCCTGGACACGATACGCAGATCGAGACGAAGTAGGAAAATAACATGGCTCCCAGGGTAATCGTTCTATCAACTGCTGACTTCCAAAGCCCGGTTTGGACAAACAAGCAGTACCTCGCGGTCGGACTTTGCGAGACGATGGACGTCGTCTACATCGAATCAATGGGGTTACGCTCCCCGAAGTTTAATCGATCGGACATTAGCCGAATCTGGGGGAAAGTATTCAAAAGCGTAAATTCCCAGCAACGTGAAGACATTTCAGATAAGTATGCGCGGCTGGAAGTGGTCTCTCCAAAGGTCTTGCCTTTTCACGGTTCGCGAATTGCGGCCTGGATAAATAAGAAGCTAATTGCCAAGACTATTGTTTCTGAGATAAATCCAAAACCCGACGATGTCCTGTGGACGTTCTCTCCGTTGACCTACGGATTGGAGAACTATTTTGCGAAAGTGGTCTATCACTCTGTTGATCTTCTGCACACGCTGCCAGGTACACCAACAGCGGTACTTCTCTCGGCTGAGGAGAATCTAGCTCGTCAGGCAGACGTCGTTATCGCGAGTAGTGCTGGCGTCTGTTCGCATCTCAACGCAATTGGGGTCCGCGATGTACAGCTATGGGAAAACGTGGCCGACGTGGAAACGTTCAAACATAGTCAGGTTGAATTGCGCGAAAACCGCGCGGTATTCGCAGGAAATTTGACATCTACAAAGGTAGATTTCGAACTTCTTCGTAGGGTTGCTGAGTCTGGAGTGAGTCTGACCCTGGCAGGCCCTGTGAGTATCGATGGAGTCGAGAGCGATCAGGAACTTCAGGAGCTTCTCGGGCACTCCAATGTTAACTATCTGGGCAACCTCTCTCTCCAGGAACTCGCTAGAGAATGTGGTCGTTCAATGGTCGGGCTGATACCTTACTTGAGAAACGATTACACAACGGGGGTATTCCCGCTTAAGATATACGAATACCTGGCCGCCGGAATGCAAGTTGTATGCACGCCGATAACAAGCGTCGTGCACGGAGCGCCAAAGGGAGTATCTCTCGGTGATGGCGACGAGTTTATTCGTTTGACGCATGACGCACTCGCATCCTTCACCAAGGAATCAGCACGAGAGAGGACTGACTTTGCACAGGATCACTCGTGGTCGAACCGAATAGTTCAAGCACGCAACTTAGTCGGTGAATTAACCAGATGAACATAGCCTCCCGCTTCAAGCATATTAAAAAAGATGACCACAATATATCGACTGAAGGAATTCAGTCGAGCGCTCGGTCGGAGAAAATTCGCGGAATTCTAGCGTACGGGCTCGGTCCGATTCTTGGCCTATTGAGCGGTCCGATTCTTGCACATGCGATGGGGCCCGAGGGCCGTGGACAGTTCGCGGCTATTATGCAACCGATTAGTGTAGCGGGGGCCATTGCTAGCATTGGTATTCCTGGAGCTGCGGCCTATTTTATCGCGCGTGATTACGACCCAAAACGGATATTTCTAGTATCACTAAAGTTATCAATAATACCTATAGCAGTCGTTATGTTGGCAATGGCGTGGTATGGAAGATTTGTGAGCGATCGCCAAGAAATCGACTACGGCTTTATTATGTTGTGCTGGTCGGTAATTGCAGTCTCTGCAATCGTACAAATAAAGCGAGGGTACTGGCAAGGGTTGGGTGATTGGAAGAGATTAGATCTCGAAAGGTCATCATTCGCACTGCTTCGATTTTCTGCGGTAGCTATTGTTGCTCTTTTAGGGGCAGCTTCGGCAATATATTTTTCTGCTGCGGCGCTGTTCGCATTTATTTTATCGGCATTAATATTGTTCGTTCCGTTGAAGTTGGTGTTCAAAGCAGGAAAACATATCGGGGTGCAGCCCATAGCGAAATATGCATTATTTGCATCAGCTGGGACGATAGCCACAATTGCTAGTTCTAGACTAGATCAACTGTTAATGCCCGCCACAACTTCAAGTGTGGAACTTGGATACTATGCAATTGCGGTGACTGTAGCCGAGGTTCCTCTAGTGTTGGCGGCCTTGGCGTCGAGGAATTCTCTTCGCCAGGCTGCTCGTGGCGACGGTAATAGGCTGATCGCGAAAGAGTGTCTAATGTTTTTTGTAGCATCCGTTTCGGCATCGTTCTTGGTATTCATGCTGGCAAATCCAATTATCCCAATAGTGTTTGGGGAATCGTTTACTCCAAGTGTGCAAGCGACCCGTATTCTAGCTATTGCAAGTGTAGCGGGTTGGATATCTATCGTAGCTGGTTCAGTTGTGGCCGGACGAGGTTATCCGGGCTTGTCGTCGATTATCGCTCTTTCTGCCTTGGCGGTCACATTGTGCTCATTTGCAATTTTCTGGAATGAAATAACTAGCGTCAAGGCAGCAAATATATCTCTTCTAAGTAGTGTTGTGGCAGCTAGCGTTGGTCTGGTCCTTGTATCAAAGTTGAAGGCTCGATCAGAGCCAACTATAAATCTATCTATGTCTGACGCGCGCGAAACTAGTTGAGTAGAGGAGCAGCAAATGAAGATTGCGATTATTGCAAGTTCGGAGACAGAAGGCGGCGCGGAGCAGTATATCTACCGTCTTTACTCGGAACTGCGGAGGCGGTACGATGTCGAGCCATATTTAATCGGTCAACTACCAGGTTGGACTGCTGATCTGGGACCGGTTGATTCGGCGGGCGCAGGACCCAAACTTACGCGAAGGCAACCATTTTTTGGTCAGGTTGTTAGATCAGTCAAGACTGTCCCGATGATAATACGCGCGGTTAATGAAATTAATCCTGATTTGATTCACGTTCAATATTTGAAAGAGAAGTTCATATTTCCAAGGATTCTGGGACGAAATTACCCTATCGTTTGGACAGAACATGGACCACTTCCAGACAATTTTCCTCCAGGCTCTGAAAGAATTCTTGCATGGCAGGCGCGGAAAGCGAAAATAATCTCTGTAAGTGACGGTGTTAAAGAATCTCTTAAAGAAAAAAATATGTCCGCGCAGACGATTCCGAACGCTTTCCCTGGGCCAGTGTCGTTTCGCGACGGATTTAAGTCCGCTGATCAGAGGCGTGTAGTGCTATTCGCCGGGCGGTTACACGAGAACAAACGTGTCGACTTGCTAGTTAGAGCGGCAGCCTTGCTTCCGGAGATAGACTTCTTGATCGCGGGAGACGGGCCGGCCCGAGTAGCGATTGAACCTTCCGCGCCAGAAAATGTGAAGTTCTTGGGAAAAATTGATGATGTCTCTGCTCTGTATGATGTCGCTGATCTGGTTGTTATACCGTCAGGCAGGAAGGCGCGCGAGGGGTGTCCACTGGTCATGTTAGAGGCGCGGTCAGTTGGAGTTCGCGTATTGATGGCCGAGGATTGCCATTCGACATTGGATGCTGAAAGTCTCGGATGCGGGATTTTCTCCCCTACAGTAGAGTCACTGAGGGTTAGTATTCTTGATTCGCTCGCGCAGCCAAATCGACCGATTTCAAAATCTGCCGAAATTGAGCGATCTACCGACCATTGGGCTGCAACGCACTACGAATTCATGCAAAATTCAGTTTCCGCCCGATTGAGTGTATCGAATCGATGACGGACTTTGACGGAGGCGGCGATTAATGGCGAGCGAGATCCTATTCTTCTCGATTATCGCTTTGATTTCGATAAGAGTAATTGGACTATATCGAAGGGGTCAGCTCGAATATGGAATGGTCTCGGGTTTGGGTGCGTGGATGTACCTTATATGCCTTTGGATTCCAGCAAACCTGCAATCGAGCGGTCAACTAGATAGTAAAATCGAGCGTGCCGGAATAATTGGACTGCCGACGTCGATGGAAATAGAATCATTGACGCTACGATGGTCGCTTGAGGTCGCGTTGATAGCGTGTGCGGAATTGATAGTCGTACTCTTTCTGCGCGTTAAACCTCTGCCGAAAAGTACGATTTCCGATTCAACGTGGAAGTATGTTTCATTCTTTCTCGTTGTTGTGGGAGTCGTTGCGACCATTATATTTCCTGCTGATTTGAATAGTCGTGGCGCCGAGGGGCAAGGTATTTTTGTCCTCTTGCGCACATCGCTGGTTTGTGGACTTTCTATTATCGCTTTCTTTAACGGATTCGGGAAGAAGTCTATAAGATTACTGCTCGTAATCGGTGGCGCTTTTCTGGTTTTTGAGAATGTGCGAAGCCCTTTGCTCGTGATTCTTATATCTCTTCTGGTTGGATTTATTTCCAGGGGTGAGATATATCGGCGAAAGAACTTGTTTTACCTTTCTGTACTTGTAATTGTTGGTATATTTGTGGCTGCATTCATGTCGGAAATGCGGGCTAATCTGACTCGGAGTGAGGGATATAGTACAGTACAGCTGATCGAGGAAATGTCTGCGAATCCTCTTGTAGTGCCATTCCAGTCTGGGATTGACACTCTGGATGGCTATAGATTTTCGAAGGCTATTTCTAATTCAGAACCCGCTCGGCCTCTCGATCTTTTATCCCCTGTTACTAATTTCATCCCTAGAGCGATTTGGCAAGACAAACCCAGGTCTATTTCTGTGGAAGTCAGCACGAAATATCTCGGCTACAAGTCAAGTGGCCAATTTCTGTCACCGGTCGGGTTCTTGACTCTCGCCACCGGATCGTACGCCATGGCGTTGACGTTATTTTTCCTTTTTATGGTCGGGATGGCAATTCTTGTTCTTCGATATCGGAAACAATTCTGGCTGTCGATCATTCTGGTTGTTTTGTTCAGGTTCTTGCTAGGGGGATCCGCTTTTGATGTCTATTACGGTATTCTCTTGACCCTGATTATTTGTTCGGGAATAGCGGTTGTGAAATTCTGTGGGAAGAAAGACATGGTTGCAACCAACCCGAATTTTGATTCGGCCCCTGTTGAATATGTGAGAGGGCGGTCAGGGTGACGAAACAGAGGTGTTACCTTTTGAAGGCCTCCTCAGATGAGTATTCGCTATGAGTTGGGGGGTTTTTCCATCAATGGGCTCCAGTGGTTTCTTATGATTGTAGCGAATTTCATCGGTTTGCGGTCGAATTATTTCTTGAGAAAGTGCGGGTGAGAGTGATGTCGGAGAAAATTTCGGTATTCGGTACGGGGTACCTGGGTGCAACTCATGCCGCGTGTATGGCGGAACTTGGGCATATGGTCTTGGGGGTAGATGTTGATGAAGCGAAACTCTCAAAGCTCAATGCTGGAGAAGTGCCATTTTATGAGCCGGAACTTGAAGAGGTGCTCCAACGTAACATCGCTGCCGGGAGACTTCGCTTTACCTCCTCATACGAGGAGGCGGCTGATTTCGCGGATGTGCATTTCATTGGAGTCGGCACCCCACAGAAAAAGGGTGAGTTCGCAGCTGATATGAAATTTGTTGACGCTGTCATCGAGACGCTTGCTCCGCTGTTGACCCGGCCTGCGGTAATTTTCGGCAAGTCCACCGTTCCTGTCGGCACTGCAGAGCGTTTGGCGTTGAGGGCTCGAGAGTTGGCCCCTGCAGGCGATGACGTCGAGGTCGCGTGGAACCCGGAGTTTCTACGTGAGGGTTTTGCCGTCAAAGACACGTTGCACCCGGACCGTTTGGTGCTTGGTGTCGACCGAAACCGGCCAGGCCGGGCAGAAGAGGTTGCGAGAGATGTGTACGCGCAGCTGCTGGATGAAGAAATTCCTTTCCTCGTTACGGACCTCGCGACGGCGGAATTGGTGAAGGCATCTGCCAACGCTTTTCTCGCGACTAAGATCTCCTTCATCAATGCTATCTCCGAAGTTTGTGAAGCAGCCGGCGCTGACGTGACGGTCTTGGCTGATGCGATTGGCCATGATGCGCGTATCGGGCGCAAGTTTCTTAATGCGGGCATCGGCTTTGGTGGTGGTTGCCTTCCAAAGGACATTCGTGCGTTTATGGCACGCGCTGGAGAACTTGGTGCAGATCAGGCATTGACCTTCCTCCGGGAGGTTGACAATATCAATATGCGTCGTCGCACACGGATGGTCGAACTGGCCCGGGAATCGTGCGGCTCGTTGCTTGGCGCGCGGGTTGCTGTGCTGGGTGCAGCGTTCAAACCGAACTCTGATGATGTGCGTGACTCTCCGGCTTTGAACGTTGCCGGTCAGATTCAGCTTCAAGGCGCCGCGGTTAGTGTGTATGACCCTAAAGCGATGGATAATTCGCGCGCGCTTTTCCCTACATTGAGTTACGCGAATACGGCTCTAGATGCATGCGAGGAAGCAGACGTTGTGCTCGTGCTGACTGAATGGCAAGAGTTCAGCAAGCTTCAGCCGGCGGACCTCGACGCAGTCGTGGCGAAGAAGGTGATAATTGACGGTCGGAACTGCTTGAATCCCAGCCAATGGCGTGCAGCTGGCTGGACCTATAGAGGCTTGGGACGGCCCTAGTCGGCGTCATTGATGGTGTGTCGAACAAGAATCGGACCACCACTGGCTTAGGTAAGGCCGCGCTGAATTTGTTGGTCTCTTCACACGCCTGACTGTCAGCTTCAGTGGGGCGACTTGCATTCACGCGGAGACTGTTGCCGCGAGGAACGGATCTTGGTCGCCCTTCGCAGGGTCTTAACTTCTTGATTCGGCGTCTGTGTGATCGAAATTTGCTGTGCGCTCAATTTGGGCGTGAAATGTCGCTCGGTGACAGCCGGAAATCGCTGGTAGACAGGAGGCGTCGGAAGTTGAAACTGGACAAGTCGCACAGGCAACCGCTGCGGCAGGACATTTGATTGCACGCGCCTTTTGCATTTGGCATTTCAGACGCTGCGGCGTGCGTTTGTCCAAAGTAATGACGGGCCGCCACCCAAATGGGTTGAGCGGCCCGTCGATCTATTGATCTAGCAAGTAGGTACGTCGATGTTCACAGTAGCGTCATCTACCAACGGCTGCACGGGCACTCGCGCTTCACCAGCCGCAGTGGGTTCGCTGAGGTTGAAGACAACATCCACCGTTTGACCCTTCGGAATCTCGGCCAAGGTCATGAAAACAGGGCGACCAAGTTCCAGTCCTGTTGCGGAGAAGGCGATCTTTCCGCCCACCGCAACACTTTCCAACTTCGCTCCCTGAGTTGCGAGCAGCGAAACAGCTGCCATGTTGGTGCCCTGAGGAAGGTTCTTGGGATTCGCCACCATGCCGTCCACATAGTCCGGAAGATCGCCTGCCGGAGCGTTATTGGTGAGACTGACAGTTATCTTCGAACTCCTGGTACCGCCCTCGCAACTGTCAGCGGAGTAGTTGATCGAGCGCGTCAGGTAGTAGTCGAGCTTGTTGCCGGCCTGGTTGTTGATCACCACACCCGCAAAAGGTGCCTCATCCGTGGGCACGGTATGACCCAAAGGTGTTGTGGCAAGTAGTTCCTGCTCTTCGGGATGTGAGCTCCACACGGCGATACGGCCTTCGGAGACACCGCGACCCAAAGCGTCGAGAAGTGCGCTTGCAGAGCTGATATTGCCGGTCATCTTGTCCACCACAAGTGCGGCAATAGTCTGCAGGTACTGCTTGCGCGCGTTGTTGTCATCCGCGAAACGGACGTAGGCCGTTGACTCGGTGAGTTCCACAACGTTGTCGGCTGTAACCTTTTCGCCGTCGGGCATTGTGACCGACCCCACAACTTTCAGTATGTAGCTCAACGCAATTGGATCTATCGCGATAGCTCCGTCGACTACCTCGCCGTTTGACTCCTGCTTCCACAATGACTGCCAAATTTGTGCAGCGTAGGGGAAGTGTGAACTGAGGTTGCTGTTGCGGAAATCGGTGGTGGGACGGCTCATTCCGTAGAGAGCGGCAAAGTCAGGACCTAGGTCTATTGGACTGTTGTCCATGCTCAGCTCGGAGTTGCGCGCCAACGTCTCGACTCGCGCGGCCCCGTCGTCGACACGGACGATTCCGTAGCCGCCCAGCAGTCCGCCTGTACCGCGTGCCTCGGCGTTTGTCTGGAATCCGATGAAGTAATTGCGTGGTCCGTCGGCTCCGAGCATCGTCGGTGCGAGCCGTGCCGCGAGCGCCGTGTTCTCCAGAAGGTTAGTCAGCTCAGTAGTTTGATCCACTAACGAGGTGCGCGCATCGTTAACTGCGCCTATGAAGTTGGCTTCCGGGACGGCCGCCGCTCGGGTCGACAACTCGGCCGCGGAGGCTGCTGTCTGTTCGAGAACGGGTGTGGCTTGCCGCAATGGTTCGAGCGCAATCTGGCCCCCTGACTGAATCAATTCACCAGGAGCAAGCGCGGTTCCAGCATCGACCGCAGGCAAGAGGACGTCGTTGGTCAATCCATGGACCACATCTGTCATTTGTTTGGTGGTCTCGAACGGGCTGCCGACGACTGGGATTGCTGACGCGATGCTCCAGGGGAGGGATTGCGTCTCCGAATATGCCAAACTCGCATATTTGTCGGCATCGGCTGCAGACTGCTCGGCGGCCTCCGTGTCGCCAGCGAGGAGTGCCGTCTTGGTGGACTGCGCGTGATCGCGTGCCGCTTCGAGATTGCTCTTTGTTGTGATGGCGGAGTAGCCCATCCAGGCTCCAAAAGCGACGACAACCAGCACAAATGCACTGGAACCGGCAACGATGTTGCGTCGACGGTTGGACGTCTTGACGCGACTGCGGCGTCGAATCCGAGTAGTAGATGTGGATGTTGAATCTATTGCTTCGGATTCGTCATCGGACCTTGGTCCCGATGTGGTGCTGGACATTGCGAATTACTCCTGACTTTCGGGGTCGTCAGAGGTTACCGCGGTGTGCCAGAATTGACCCTGAAGTGGTGGGAGGGGGCGTCGCACCGTAAACTTCAGCCTGGCCGTTCTTGTTGTGCGCGTAATTAGATGGACCTGATCAGCCGGCGTTTCCAATACATAATTCGGGGCTGATGAAGGTGGAGGTATCGGGTTTGAACTCTTTCCCGCTGTCTCGTGCCCAACAGGCGCTGTGGCTGGCGCAGCAAGTCAATCCTTCAACCCCTTTTGTTGTTGCCCAGTACGTGGAACTTCGGGGACTTATCGACGTGTCCGCTTTGATCGAAGCAACGGACCGTGGGTGCCGCGAGATCGAATCTGCGCTGGTACGGCTGGTCGAGACGGATGCGGCACCACACCAGGTTGTTGACCTTTCAATTCCCGATTCGCTTGGCTATGTTGACCTACGCGGCAGTAAGAATCCGTTCGAAGCAGCACATCAGTGGATGACGCTGAGATATTCACGCCCGATTGATATGTCGGTCGATCGTCTAATTGCCGCCACTTTGTTGCACGTCTCAGAAAATCATTACTTCTGGTATTCGCACGCCCACCACTTGGTACTCGACGGACATGGCGCAATGACGCTTATGAATCGAGTTGCGGAGCATTACACACATTTGGTGGAAAACACTGAGGTGCCGCCCTTACGTGCGCTCGGATTGCATGAGCTGTACCAGTTGGATACGTCGTATCGTTCGTCTTCCCGATTCGAAACAGACCGGCAATATTGGGCTCAGCTGGTTGACGGTATGCCAGAACCCGTGCGGTTGACCGAGCGCCGCGCAGCGCCGTCGATGCCGCAGCGCATGCTCACCCGCACCATGGACGCAGATCTCGCCGCGCGGATCACCACAGTTGCGAAACTGTGGGAAACCAGCGAGGTTCCGATTATCGCCGGTGCCTACGCCGTGTACCTGGCCCGCATGGCCGGAGTTACCGAAGTTACTCTGAGCCTTCCCATTTCAGGACGAACGACGGCCGCGATGCGACGCTCCGGCGGAATGCTCGCCAATATCGTGCCGATGCGCGTGTCGGTTGATCCGGAATTGACAGCGGCCCAACTTGTGAATCAGCTCTCCACACAGTTGACGGGCGCCCTGCGCCATCAGCGATTCCGTTACGAAGACATGGCCGGCCCCGACAGCCGCGGCGGAACCCGTGATTCGGCTGGACCCGCCGTGAACATCATGATGTTCCACAACACTATTCGCCTCGGCGACGTTGTCGGAGAATTTCACGTACTCACGTCCGGCCCTATCGACGATCTGTTCTTCAGCATCTACCCAGCGGTTGCGGGCGCTGATATTCGGTTGGGATTCGAGGCGAACCCCGGTGTTTACAGCGAGCAAGACCTCGAGCTTCACCACCAGCAGTTTGTGCAGGTTCTGACCGAGCTTGTCGATGCGCCCGAGGATCTTCCAGCGGGCAGCCTCGGCGTGCTGACCGCCGACGATTACGCGATGCTGGTGCCCAGCAGGGGATTACCGGCCATCTCGCCGCAGACTCTCGACGCAGTTCTGTCCGAGGGATCCGGCGGCGCCGGAACGCCGGCTGTCCGCGCGGGCGGCGCTACGATCACCTATGGTGAGTTCCGCTCTCGATCAGCCTTCCTGTGTAACAAGCTGATTGATCGTAGCGTTGGTGCCGGTGACGTGGTGGCGATCATCGCATCGCGTTCGGCGGAGTCGGTAGTCGCCTTCCGCGCGGTCATCCGATCAGGCGCCGCGTTCATGTTTGTCGATCCGGACTACCCGGCCGAACGTATCGAATTCATGTTGGCGGACGCGGGCGTGAGCGTCGTAGTTGCGCCGCGATCGTGGTCGGCGCCTACGGGAATCACGCACGTGGACATCAACACCGATCGCTACGACGATGCCGATCAACACGAAACACCGGTACTGCGCGCTGCGGCGATCGATGATGTTGCCTACATCGTCTACACATCAGGCTCCACCGGGCAGCCGAAAGGTGTTCCGGTTACACACCGCGCCGCGACTTCGCTGCTGCGCGCCCACTCCAGGAATCTTGTTGTCGACGCGTCGGCCCGGGTCGCTCACTTTGTTTCACCCGCTTTCGACGTTGCGGTACTGGAACTTCTTCTTGCACACGGAACCGGCGCAACCGCGGTAGTGGTGCCGCCCGGCTTGATCGGCGGTGCTGATCTGGCCGACTACCTACGCGCAGAACGCGTGACGCACTTCCTGTCCACGCCGGCGGTGGCGTCGTCGATGGATCCGAGCGGCTTGCCGGATCTGCGCATGCTCAACGTCGGCGGCGAGTCGCCATCGCCGGATCTGATCGAGCGGTGGTCGCCGTACGTCGGCGTCGTCAACTCGTACGGTCCCACCGAAGCGAGTGTGACCGCGTTCATGAGTGAACCGCTGGACCCGGCGCAGCGGCCGCCGATCGGCCGGCCCATCGACGGCGTCTCCGCCGTTGTGCTGGATGCACGTCTGCAGCCGAGCGCAATTGGAGCAACCGGCGAACTGTATGTGATGGGCCCCGGACTGGCACGCGGATACGTGCGCCGCGCGGGCCTTACCGCAGAGAAGTTTGTTGCTGCGCCGTACGGAGACCCGTCGAGTCGCATGTACCGAACCGGCGACCTCGTGCGGTGGTCGGCAGAGCGCCAGCTCGAATTTGTCGGGCGCGCAGACCATCAGGTCAAGATCCGTGGTGTCCGGGTCGAACTCGGTGAGGTGGAAGCGGCACTGACGTCCGTCTCAGGTGTGGCGTCGGCGCTGGCTGTCGCTCGCGACGGCGAAATCGCTGCGTACGTTGTACTCAAGGCCGATGAGGGGCCTGAGTCCACCGACACGTCGGTTGTCACCGAGACGTCGTTTGTCACCGAGCATCTGGCGAATGTTCTACCCGCTGCGATGATGCCGTCCTCGGTCACCGTGGTCTCTACCTGGCCGACCACCGTAAACGGCAAGATCGACCGTGATGCCCTACCCGCGCCGCATCGCGAAGCGGACGTCGCGCTGCAACCGGTCGATCACCACGAAGCTCTTGTTGCCGCCGTGATGGCAGATGTGCTCGGGGTTGCATCGCTGGGTACGGATGCCGATTTCTTTGCCTCCGGTGGTAACTCGCTTGCCGCGGTGTATGTCGCGAACAGGCTGTCCGAGGCCCTTCGCATTCGCGTAGGTGTCCGCGACGTGTTCGAGGCCTCGACACCGACGGGACTCGCGCAGCACCTTCGCCGAACGGCCGCAGGATCGGCGTTGCCGGAACCTGTTGTGGTCCCCGCCGATGTCGTGGTGGAACCGTCACTGGCGCAACAACGTATCTGGCTGCTCTCGCGTCTCGCCCCGGAATCTTCTGCCTACAATGTCTCTTTCGAGGTGACGCTCGGCGGAGTGCTCGACATCGACGCGCTCGAGCTGGCGTTTGCCGACATCCAACAGCGGCATCGCGTCTTGCGGACGATGTATCCCATCGGAGCTGCAGGCACAGCAGTGCAGGTCCTGGCGGAATCCACGACAAGCCTGCTGCAGGTGGGCGCAGACGAGTACGCCGCCGCGGCCGCAGATGCAGCCAGGCGCGGATTCGACGTCGCTGCCGAACTGCCACTGCGCTTGGTCTTGGCGTCTTTCGGCGAACACGACCACCGCTTGACCGTCGTTGCTCATCACATTGCTGTAGACGGACTCTCGTTCGGTGCGGTGGTAGGTGACCTGGTCCGGGCATATGACGATCGCGTTCGCGGCATACAGCCGAACTGGCCGGTGCAAGCGCTGGATTATCGCGACTATTCGGTGTGGCAGCGAGCAGCGCTCGGTGACCCCGATCAGTCTGGAAGTCTTGCTCATGACCAACTTGCGTTCTGGGAGAACACGCTTCGGTCGCTGCCGACGCACGTGGATCTGCCCACCGACAGGCGACGGGCGATAGGTACGGAGCCGCCCGCTGCCACTATCGCGTTCGACATACCGGCAGATCTTCACTTACAGCTGACGGCGATTGCCCGCGAGCACAACGCCACCACGTTCATGGCCCTGCACGCAGTGCTTGCAGTCCTGCTCCACAAGATCACCGGCGCAGAGGATTTTGCGATCGGGACTCCCACGTCCGGACGCGCGCATCCGGCGTTCGATTCCACGGTTGGCATGTTTGCCGGCACGGTGGCCCTGCGAACGGCGACCAAGCCGGGGGACACCTTTGCCGCCTTCCTCGAACAGGTTCGCGATGTCGATCTTGCCGCAATGTCACACGCAGATGTGCCGTTCGATTGGGTGGTCGATCGGGTTGCACCCAACCGCGGACTGAACCGGAATCCGTTGTTCCGTGTTGTGCTAGCGCTCGACGCGTTTGGTACCGAGGCCGATATGGC
This sequence comes from Rhodococcus sp. ACPA4, assembly GCF_002300185.1. NCBI lineage: Bacteria > Bacillati > Actinomycetota > Actinomycetes > Mycobacteriales > Nocardiaceae > Rhodococcus > Rhodococcus sp. ACPA4. The sequence continues at coordinate 2,898,543 of NZ_NSDY01000001.1, read as the reverse complement.
ACTCGGCTCCGCGACGGCACACGGCGTGGGACGCACCCCCGATCACGCTCGGTTCGACATCGAAATGGCCGTCCGTGAAGAACGCCTTCCCGACGGCTCGCCCGGAGGAATCGCTGGGTCACTCACCTACGCTGCCGATATCTTCGACGCGGAGACCGTGACCGGATGGATGGACCGGCTGCTGCTAGTCTGCGAAGCCGTCACGGCCACGCCGGATATCACGCTTCGTGCTGTCGACATCCTGAGCGCTGGCGAACATGATGCGCTGACGCCGGTTGTGTCGGAGCCTGCCCACTCGGCACACTCCTTGGCAGAACTGTTTCTGGCACAGGTGGTTACACACGGTGATGACGTTGCAGTAGGCGTCGGCGAAGATCGTCTCACGTACTCCGAGCTCGAACATCGGTCTGCAGTGCTTGCCGGCGCATTGATCGAGCGCGGCGTTCGGCTGGGAGACCGGGTGGCCGTTGCGCTGTCGCGCTCGCCGGAGTTCGTGGTTGCGGTGCTGGCCGTAGTTCGGTCCGGCGGTGTGTACGTTCCCCTCGACCTCGACTATCCCGACGCACGCCTCGAATATCTGCTCGGCGACGCCGCACCAACCCACGTGCTCTGCGCCGAATCTGCGGTGACCCGCCTGACGAACTTCGGCCGCGAACTGATCGACGTTGCGGCAGTGGGGGATCCCGACCTGGCCCGACGCCGCGCGGTAGTACCTGCGCAGGACGCGTACCTGATCTACACCTCCGGCTCCACCGGCACCCCCAAAGGTGTTGTGGTGTCACATGCCAACGTCATCGCGTTGCTGGCGGCAACCGAAAAGATTCTCGATGTAGGCGCAGGCGACGTGTGGACGATGTTCCACTCCGGTGCATTCGACTTCTCGGTCTGGGAGATGTGGGGAGCGTTGACAACCGGTGGACGGTTGGTTCCCGTCGACGCCTATGTCGCCCGGTCCACTCCGCAGTTCGCGCAGTTGCTGGTAGACGAAGGAGTCACTGTTCTCAATCAGACTCCGTCGGCGTTCCAGGCGCTTGCCGCGATCACGCAGTCCACCGAACTGCCCGTGCGGCTGTTGATCTTCGGCGGGGAAGCACTGGATGTGGGCTCGGTTCGCGGCTGGCTCGCCAGCCATCGCGAGATTCGCGCCGTGAACATGTTCGGCATCACCGAAACCACGGTGCACGTCACAGCATTCGATCTTTCGGGCGCCGGTGACGACGATTCAGTCATCGGCACGGCGCTTCCCGGACTCCGTACGTATGTATTGGACAGCTCGTTGCGGCCGGTGCCGGAAGGTACCGTCGGCGAACTGTATGTTGCCGGCCCGCAGGTTTCGGCCGGATACTTCGGTAAGCCCGCACTGAGTGCAACCAGATTTGTTCCCGAACCCGCCGTTGCCGGATCGGTGATGTACCGCAGCGGCGACAGGGTTCGGATGTACCGGGGCGCGCTGCGGTACATCGGTCGTGCCGACAGTCAGGTAGAGCTGCGCGGCTATCGCATCGAGCCGGGCGAGATCGAAGCGGCGCTGTTGCGTCGGCCCGAGATCAGCGCGGCCGCAGTAGTTCTGCGTGAGCTGCCCACCGGACCGGCGCTGGTGGCCTACATCGCGCCGGACAGCGGGGATGCGGACGCCGTTGTCACGGATCTGCGCAACCAGTTGCCCGCTCATCTGGTGCCCACGCTGATTGTGCCGCTGCCCGCACTGCCGATCACCGCGCACGGCAAACTCGACCGAGCAGGATTGCCTGAGCCTGCCTCGCGCCCCACCCACGGGCGGCCACCGCGCGACCCGATGGAAGAAACCGTTGCAGCAGTATTCGCCGAACTCCTGCACCTCGAAACCGTGGACGTCGCACGGAGTTTCTTCGACCAGGGCGGAAACTCTCTTATCGCGACCCGTCTGTCTACCCGGTTGAGCGCGGTCTTCGACACCGACATCGATGTGCGTGAAGTATTCGAGCGCCCCACCGTCAGCGAATTGGCCGCAGGCATCAGCGCCAGGATCGGCAGTGGCCGTCGACGCATCGCTCTCGAACCTGCCGGCAGCGATGCAGAATTGATCCTCTCGCCGGCTCAGCACCGCATGTGGATTCTCAACCAGTTCGACACCACCGCAGCCGGATACAACATTCCCGTGATTCTGCGACTCGACGGAAACGTCGACGCCAAGACGCTGCGCAAAGCCGCGGTTGACGTAGTAGAGCGGCACGCGACGCTCCGGACGGTCTACCCGGTGGGAGTCGACGGTGTGCGTCAGGTGGTGCTCGAGGCCGAACTGGTCACTCCCGCACTCGAACCCGTGACAATCGGCTCTGAATCGGTCATGGACCGGGTTGCCGAGTTGGTGGGATCAAGCTTCGATGTGACGGTGGATCCACCGGTTCGCGGCGAACTGTTCCGCCTCGACGAGGGCTCTCATGTTCTGGCATTGGTGATCCACCACATTGCCGCGGACGCGTGGTCGATGGACGCGTTGATTCGAGACACCGTCACCGCATACACCGCCCACGCGAAGGGCGTCGCGCCGTCCTGGCAGCCGTTGCCGGTTCGGTACACCGATTACAGCGTGTGGCAGCGCGATTCGGGAGTTCCCGATCATGTCGCCGAATACTGGCTGGAGAACCTGGCCGGTTTGCCAGATCAGGTGACGTTGCCGCTGGATCATCCACGGCCGCTGACGCCGTCGGGCCTGGGCCGATCCCATCAGGTCGAGCTCGGTGATTCCTTGCGCGGGCTGCTCGACACCCTGGCACGATCACACAACGCCACCACGTTCATGGTGATGCATGCCGCGCTGGCCGCACTCGTCTCGCGGTACAGCGCCAGCGCCGACGTGCCGATCGGGACAGTGGTGGCCGGCCGCTCCGATCCCAAGCTGGACGATCTGGTGGGAATGTTCGCGGGCACGTTGGTTCTGCGAACCACGATCGATCGAACCGCGTCCTTCGCGGAGTTGTTGGGCCACGTTCACCAGCAGGACCTGGCCGCATACACCCACGCGGACATGCCTTTCGAGACGCTCGTCGAACAGCTGAATCCGGCCAGGTCGCCGTCGCACCACCCGCTGTTCCAGATCGCGCTGTCCTTCCAGGCGCCGCGGCCGACCAGCTGGGAACTGCCGGGCCTGACTCTCACCCCGATGGTCGCAGAGTTCGAACACGCCAACTTCGATCTTCAGCTCAATGTGACGGACGCTGCAGATGATCACCCGATGCGTCTGGAATTTGCCTACAACGCAGATCTATTCGACGCAGCCTCGGTCAGCCGCTTCGCGGAACGGTACGTGCGCTTGCTCGAGCAGGTAGCCGCTGATCCGTCAGTGATCCTCGGACGGATCGATCTCCTGGACTCCGGTGAGCGCGCCGCGTTGGTTCCGGCCAGCGGGGTCGACACCAGCGCGACAACCACATTGGCGTCGATGCTCACCCGTGGAGTGCGCACCGCACCGGACGCGCTGGCAGTTACCGGCAACGGCGATACCCTGACCTATCGCGAACTCGATCGCCGCTCCGACGTTGCCGCGGCGGACTTGCGCGCCGACGGTGCGGGGCCCGAACGGGTGATCCCGTGGACGGCGGATCGCACTGTCGATTCCATCGTCCGGTTGTGGGCCATCGCCAAGACCGGTGCGGCGCCCGCCTTGATCGACCCCGCTCAACCGGCGTCGCGCACCCTTGATGCGCTCAGCGCGGTGCTTTCCCCAGATCTTGGTGCTGCAGCGACAGAGACGATCCCCAGCGGCGGCGCCGCCTACGTCGTGTTCACCTCGGGTACCTCGGGCGCGCCCAAAGCCGTCGTGGTCACGCACGAGGGTCTGGGAGCACTCGACGCCGATCTGGCAGCGCGCTACCGCGCAAGCACTGGTTCGCGCGTACTTCACCGCGGCGCACCGGGATTCGATATGACGCTCCTGGAGGTGTTGATCGCCGGCTCGAGCGGCGCAACACTGGTGCTCGCGTCGGATGCCGAGTTTGCCGGTCCCGCGCTCACCGACCTGCTTCGACGCGAACAGATCACACACCTGTGCATCACACCGACGGTGATGGCGACGGTCGAGGACAACGATCTGCCGCACCTCGAGATGGTGATGCTCGGTGGTGAGCGCCTGACCGCCGACATTGTCGAACGATGGTCACCGGGACGACGCGTAGTGAACGGCTACGGTCCGGCCGAGGCAACCATGTACACCGTTGCGACAGAACCGCTTATCGCAAACGGCCGCGACATCCCGATCGGGTATCCCGTAGCCGGCGTCGACGCGTTTGTTCTCGACAACTTCCTCGAGCCGGTTCCACCTGGCGTCGCGGGCGAGCTCTACCTTGCGGGCGCTGCGCTTGCGCGTGGATACGCCGGTCACCCCGAATGGACGGCCGAACGCTTTGTCGCCACCGCAGGCGGCGCCAGGATGTACCGCACCGGCGATCTGGTGATGTGGAAGAACACCGGTAGTGGCCACCGGCTGCACTACCTAGGCCGCAACGACGCGCAGTTGAAAGTCAACGGTGTGCGGATCGAGCCTGCCGAGATCGAAGCGGCCATCGCAGCGATCACGGAAGTCGACTTCTGCGCAACGGTTCTCCGCACCAGCACCGCGGACACTCCGATGCTGGTGACGTATGTGCGCCCGAAACGTGGTGCGCAGCTTGACGGTGACGACCTGCGCCGCAGGCTCGCCGATGCGCTCCCGTCGTACATGGTCCCGGGTGCCGTTGTGGTTTTCCACGGCGATCCGCCCGTGGTGAACGGCAAGCTCGACGTGCGCGCATTGCCGACACCCCGCGTATCCGCCTTGCCCTTCGAGCCCCCGCGCACCGCCACCGAACGCGCTGTGGCCGACGTATTCGCCAGCGTGCTCGGAACCGACCACATCGGCCGTGGCACACACTTCTTCGATCAGGGCGGAAACTCGCTACTCGCTACCCGAGTGACGTCGCAGGTAGGAAACACCCTGGCACGGAACATCTCGCTGAGACTGCTGTTTGCACACCCGACCGTCGCGGAACTTGCTGCGGCGCTGGAACAAGAGCCGGATTCCGATCACGGTGTGGCGGACATTGTTGCCGGTCCGCGTCCGGTAGAAATTCCGCTCTCACGCAATCAGCAACGTATGTGGGTGCTCAACACCCTCGACGCCACCAGCAGCGCGTACAACCTGCCGGTTGCCGTTGACCTACGCGGTGAGCTCGACGGTGCGGCTTTGCAACTCGCCCTCGGTGACGTGCTGAACCGGCACGAGATCCTGCGAACCGTCTACCCGCAGCGGCCACCGGTACAGCAGATTCTGGCCGATGCGGAACTGGCTCTCGAATCCCGTTCTGCCACCGAAGACTCACTGGATGCCGATCTGCATGCCTTTGCATCCCAAGGGTTCGACGTGAGCAATCAGCTCCCCATTCGCGCCGCATTGTTCACACTCGCGCCCGAACATCATGTGCTCGCGGTGAACGTGCACCACATTGCCGCAGACGGTGGCTCTCTGGTGCCGATCGTTCACGACGTGCTTGCTGCCTATTCGTCCCGGCGCGCGGGTTCGGCTCCGCAGTGGCAGCCGCTGCCGGTTCAGTACGCGGATTATGCAGTGTGGGAACAGGCTTCGGAATCCGAATCGGTATCTCACTGGCAGACGGAACTCGCGGACGTCACCTCGGTGGCGCCGCTGACGCCGGATCGCCGTCTCGTGTCTACGCCGTGGACAGCAGATCGTGTGGAGTTCTCCCTGGACGCCCACACCACGTCGGCGATCGCGGACTTGGCCGGCCGGGCCCAGGCAACACCCTTCATGGTCTTTCACGCCGCACTGGCAGCAGTTCTCTCGAGATTTAGCGGCAGCTCGGACGTGGTGATCGCAACCGCGGTGGACGGCCGCCGATCACCGGCCCTCGACAATCTGATCGGAATGTTTGTCGACACTGTCCCGCTGCGGGCACAGATTCATCGCGACACGACGATGCTCCAACTCGTGGAACAGGTTCGTGAGCGCGATCTTGCGGCCTTCGAGCACAGCGATGTGCCCGTGGAAGCTCTGACCTCGATGCTCGGTGGCCGGATGCCGCAGGTTGCGTTGGCACTGCAGAACTTCACCATTCCCGACGTCGACATCGCCGGCCTGGCCGTCAGTGCTACCGAAATCGAGACAGGCGCAGCCAAGTTCGAGATGCAGGTATCGCTGACCGAGCGGCCGGACGGCCACACGGACGGGCTGGTTGTGTACGCGCGGGAGCTCTTCGACGCCGCGACTGCGCAATCGGTGGCCGACCTGTTTGTCGACGTTGTGCAGCGCGCGCTTGCCAACCCCTCCGTGGTGGCGTCGGAAGCATCAACGATCTCCGCACCCAGCTGGGTGGCAACACCCGTTGATTCGTCCCGGACTCTGAGTGAGATCTTCACCCGTACCGCAGTGGCGTTTCCCGACAACGTTGCACTGCGCGACGGCACAGAGATGCTCACGTATCGAGAACTCGACGACGCGTCGAACGAATTGGCACGTGAGCTTGTGGCTGCCGGTGCCGGACCTGGCGCGGTGATCGAGATCAGCGCGGTGCGATCGATCGACTACGTCCTCCGTCTGTGGGCGATAACCAAGACCGGCGCTGCTTTTGCGCCGATCGACCCTGATTTCCCCGACGCCCGTCTGCGTCAGTTGCGGTCGGTGTTGCACTCGGTCAGCCCTGTTCCCGGCACGCAGAATCCGGACGCCGTGGCGTACGTCATCCATACCTCCGGTTCGACCGGTAACCCCAAAGCAGTTGCGGTAACCCACCGCGGGCTCGGCCCGCTCACGGACGAAGCTGTGGCGCGATACCGCGTCACACCGGATTCGGTTGTCCTGCAGGGCTACAACCCGAGCTTCGATGCCGCTCTGCTCGAGATGTTGCTTGCCTTCGGCAGCGGAGCAGCATTGGTTGTAGCGCCACCCGACGTCTACGGTGGCCGGGACCTCGAAAAGTTCGTGGCAGAACACCGCATCACGCACCTACTGTCCACCCCGGGTGTGCTCGACACGATGGACCCGGCCGCACTGCCACTGCTCGACGTGGTTGCCGTGGGCGGCGACGTTCTCTCGCCCGCGACCGCACACGCCTGGAGTGCCGGCGCGCGGATGCTCAACGCCTACGGCCCCACGGAAACCAGCGTCGTGGCAACTCTTGCGGATATCGACTCGGACACCGGAATTGGTGAACCCATCACCGGTACCGGAGCCGAAGTGCTCGACGCCGCTCTGCGCCCCGTCCCGTTTGTCGGGGTGGGGGAGTTGTACGTCAATGGTCCCGGTCTCGCGATGGGTTATCTCGGCGATCCCGCCGCGACGGCTACATCCTTTGTGGCGGCAGCGGGCGGGCGGCGACGCTACCGCACCGGGGACCTGGTACACCGAACAGCCAGCGGCGCATTGGGATTCGTCGGTCGGTCGGACCGCCAGGTCAAGGTGCGCGGTGTGCGTGTGGAGCTGGCCGAGATCGAGACTGCGGCGCGGTTGCTCCCCGGAGTGAGTGCTGTGTCCGTGCTCCTGATTGGCGACGTGATCACCGCATTTGTCGTTGGCGAGGAAACCAGCGAAGACGCGCTCCGACATGAAATGGCGGCGCAGCTACCCGGGTACCTCGTGCCGGGACGCATCGTCATGCTCGATGCGTTGCCGCTCACCCGCAACGGCAAGGTGGATGTGAGCGCACTGCACGCGCACCTCGGCGAATCCAAGCCTTACGCATGGCCGCTCACTGCTACAGAAGAATTGGTGACGGCAGTGATGTCGCACCACGCGGGCAGCACTGTGGGTGTGAGCCACAACTTCTTCGAATCCGGTGGAGATTCACTGTCTGCCACGGTGGTCGCGGGTCGACTGGCCTCGGTGTTCGGGCGCGGCGTATCCGTTGGTGCGGTTTTCGAGAATCCGTCGCCGCGTGCGTTGGCTTGCTGGATCGATGCGGCCGAAGACGTTGTGGTCCGGCCACCGCTCACCAGTCGTGCCGCCGAAAGCCGGGTGCCGTTGGCTCCCGCGCAGCAGCGTATGTGGTTGAGCTCGCAGCTCGGTCCGGCGTCGTCGGCATACAACTTGGTATTCGCGGTCGCCATCGGACCGGACATCGAGGCAGACGCTTTGGCGGAAGCCATATCGGATGTGGTTGCCCGGCACAGTATTTTGCGCACCGTCTTTCCCGCTGATTCCGTCGGGCCACACCAAGTAGTCGCGGATGTCGCGGCAATCGATCTTGATCCCGTGCTTGTCGGCGATCTGTACGATGGCGCAGCGCTCTTTGCGTCCGCGCCATTCCAGTTGGAACACCAACCGCCGATGCGCGTGCAGTTGACCGTTGACGGCTCCGGCGCCCGGGCCTTGGTTGTTGTGGTGCACCATATTGCGCTCGACGGCGGTTCGACGGGCATCGTGCTCACGGATTTTGCCGCCGCACTGTCTGCGAGAGGTGCGGGGCATCAACCGGATTGGCGCCCGCTGCCCGTCGACTACCAGGACTACAGCATCTGGATGCGCGGCGTGCTCGGTGACAAGAACGATCCGACCTCACTCGCTCACCGCCAATTGGACTACTGGACAACAGTTCTTCGCGGTGTCGACGGTGTTTTGCCGCTGCCGACAGACCACCCGCGGCCCGCTGCTCCGACGCAACAAGGTTCCGTCGTGTCCGCCGCGGTTGACGGTGACCTGTACGCGAGGCTGACAGCTCTGGCCCACTCGCAGGGAGTGACTGTCTTCATGCTCCTGCACAGCGTGATCGCGGTGCTGCTCGCGCGTGAAAGCGCAACCGACGACGTGGTTGTCGGCACAGCGGTAAGCCTACGAAACGATCCGGACCTGCAGTCGATGGTCGGAATGATGGTGGGTACCGTCGCGCTGCGGACGAATATCCGTCCAGGCGATCAATTCTCGGACATCCTCGACCAGGTACGACGCGTCGACCTCGGGGCCATGGACAACGCCGACGTGTCCTTCGACGACGTGGTTGCCCGAATCGCGCCGCCACGCACGGCAAACGAACACCCGCTCTTCACCGTGATGCTTGCGTATCAACGTGCACAGGAACTTCCGAGTGTGCCCGGGATCGAACCGCTCCGGCTGGCGGGGGAAGCCCCCGTAACCGCCGATTACGATCTGACCTGGGATCTGACCGATACCGGCGTCGGTCTGCGCCTGCGATTGCTGTATGCCACCGACCTGTTCGAGCAGTCGACAGCAGAACTGTTTGCCGCGAGGTTCGTGCGGATTCTGGGCGAAGTGGTGGCGCATCCGCAGAGTGTGGTGGGGGATATCGATGTACTCGGTGACCGAGCGAACCAGCCGCAGCGCAGTCGCGGTGATATCGCGCCGCTCACCCTGGCCGCACTCATCGGCAATGTGCTCGCTGAAGCTCCCGAGGCCATCGCGCTCGAGGCAGACGGCCGGGTATGGACTTACCAAGAGCTGTTCGACCAATCAACATACTGGGCTCAGGAACTGGTGGATCGGGGAATCGGGCCCGACGACGTTGTTGCCGTTGCAACTGGTCGCGGACATCTGTGGGTAGTTGCACTCTGGGCCGTGACGCGAGCCGGCGCCGCTTGGGTTTCCGTGGACCCGGATCAGCCCCGTGAGCGACTCGAAGCGATGGTTGCCGACAGCGGAGCGACCCTCGGATTGTGCGTGGCAGGCACGCGCTCGCTGTCCTCGTCGCTGACATGGATTCCGATGTCCGATCGCACTGCAACAACGCCGCTGACCGGCGCACGCGCAGCTCACCCGGACAACCTCGCCTACGTCATCTACACCTCGGGATCGACCGGCACGCCCAAAGGCGTTGCGGTATCTCATCGCGGCTTGGCAAATGTGTGTGCCACCCACCTCGAGATGTTCGAGACGGGCACCGCCATGCGCATCCTGCAGCTGGCGTCACCTACCTTCGACGCCTCGGTTCTCGAATTCATGATTGCGCCGGCCGCGCTCGGAACACTGGTTCTGGCACCGGAATATGTCTTCGCGGGAGCCGAACTGACGGAATTCATCGTCTCGCACGCGATCACCCATCTCATCGCAACGCCCACCGTTCTCTCGACACTCGACCCGAACGAGATCCCCTCGTTGACAGTGGAATCGGCGGGAGAGATGTTGAGCGTGGACCTGGCGGCGCAGTGGTCCCCTCGGCATCGGATCTTCAACGGATACGGACCCAGTGAGACCACGATCGCGGCGGCAACGTCGGCGCAGATAACCGGCGGCGACACAGCGATCGGCGGCCCCGTGCACGGAGCGTCGACGCTTGTCCTCGACTCCAGGCTGCATCCCGTTCCCGACGGCGTCACCGGCGAGCTCTACATCGCCGGTCACAACCTTGCCCGCGGATACATCCACGCGCCCGAGCGGACAGCTCTTCGGTTTGTTGCCGACCCGAACCGTCCCGGTGCCCGGATGTACCGCACCGGAGACCTCGTTCGACGACGGCGAAACGACGGTGCCCTCGAATTCGTGAGCCGCAACGACGACCAGGTGAAGATCCGCGGCATCCGCGTCGAACCCGCCGAGGTCGACGCCGGATTGCGTCAGCATCCCGCTGTCACGTTTGCGGTAACCGTTGTGGTGGACGGGGAACTGGCGTCGTACGTCACGCTCGAGGATGCGTCGGCGGATCCGAGCAGTCTGCGAAAGTTTGTTTCGGCAACCCTGCCGAGTCACCTGGTTCCCGCAACCGTCACGGTGATCGACGCGGTTCCGGTGCTACCGTCCGGCAAGGTCGACAAGGTGGCATTGCCGGCGCCGGACCACCGCGTCTCAGGTGTGATCGAGCCACCCGAAACGGAACTGGAAGAGTGCATCGCACAAGCGTTTGCGCACAACACATCCGCGCACACGGTTGGCAGGTTCGACAATTTCTTCGAACTCGGCGGAACCTCCATGGGCGCGGTTGACGTAGCGTCGACGCTTCGCACGCGGCTCGATCGTGACGTGCAGGTTCAATGGATCTTCACCGATCCGACCGTTGCCGAACTTGCCGAACGTATCGAGGCCGGCGGAAAGACCGATCCGATGGACACCATTGTCCTGCTCGGGGGAGATCCACTCGATCAGCGTCCGCCGCTCTTCTGCGTTCACCCCGTGAGCGGATTGGCGTGGTGCTACGCGGGTGTGGCGCAGCACCTGGGCGGACGTCGGGTTTACGGAGTGCAGGCAACGGGGGCGGGCGAGCTGCCCGGAACCCTCAACGCACTTGCCGAACGGTACGTGGACGCGGTGCGGATCGTTCAACCCGAGGGCGCGTACCACCTGCTCGGCTGGTCGCTCGGTGGAACTGTCGCGCAGGAGATGGCGGTGGCGCTCGAGGAGTCCGGCGCGAGCGTCGGATCGGTTGTCATGCTCGATACGTTGCCGCCGGAGCGGATACCGGCCATTCAAGCAGCTCCCACCGCTGGCGAGCTATTTGCCGAACTGGGTCTGACCGAGCTGGAAGCGCCGCGCGTCGATCTGACCTTTGCGCAGGCGGCCGACGAAATTCGCACCAGAGCTCACCTGGAATTTGTGACCGCTGAACTCCTTGAAGCTGCTTCCGAGAGAGTGGAGAAACTTGCCAGAATGGCGAGCGACCACGAGCCGAGGCTCTTCCTCGGGGTTGTGGATTTTGTTGTTGCGCAGAGAGATGTCCATCGTCATCGCGACTTGGTCGAGCGATGGTCGGATCGGGTCGCGATCATTCGCGAACACTCGGTCGATGCCACGCACGCCGAGATGATGGCGCCATCAGTTCTCTCTCAGATCTTTGACCTGGTGCGGTACGGAGAGGATTCTGATGTGACGTAGCAAGCAGTGTCTAAGGATTTGCTGTTCAATTGAATGTCAGGTATGCGGCAAATGTCGCGGGTTCTGACGTGACGCTTGTGATCATCGCTCCAACGCGCAGCTCAGTGCGTGAGCCGAAAGGGATTGAAGATGGAAGTACAGGACTACCTGAAGGTATTGCAGGCGCGCTGGAAGATCATCGCTGTTGTCACCGTTGTCGCGATTCTCGGCGCGTTGGGCGCCTCGCTGATCTCGACCCCGATCTACCAGGCCTCTACCAGGCTGTTCGTGTCCACCACGCTGGGAAGCTCCGTCAACGAGGCATACCAGGGAAACCTGCTGTCACAGCAGCGGGTTACGTCGTACACCAAGCTCCTGACCGGACAAACCCTTGCACAGCGCACTATCGATCGGCTCGGTAGCGATGCAGTCAACGGAATGACGCCGGCCCAACTCGCGGCAAGCGTTGTGGCGACGTCCGCACCCGACACGGTTCTGATCGACGTGGGCGTGAAGGATCCGTCGCCCGAACGTGCACGCGATATCGCGAACGCGCTGTCGGACGAGTTTGTCTTGATGGCAAAGGAATTGGAAACCCCGGAGACGGGTGGAACCCCGGCGGCCCGTGTGGTCGTCGAGCAGGAAGCGGGAACACCCACCACACCGGTCTCGCCGAACACCAAGCGCAACATCGCACTCGGCGCAGCAGTTGGTCTGCTTCTGGGTATCGCGCTTGCCGTCTTGCGTGACCGTCTCGACAACACCGTCAAGGATCGTCGGGTTGTCGAAGAGGTGGCAGGCTCGGCGTTGGTCGGAACCATTCCCTTCGACAAGGAAATGCAGACCAAGCACACCATCGAATTCAACGAAGGCAACTCTGCCAGCGCAGAGGCCTACCGCGAGCTGCGTACCAACCTTCAGTTCCTCGAAGTCGACAACCCGCCACGCGTCATCGTTGTCACGAGTTCGCTTTCCGCAGAAGGTAAGACGACGACGGCCGTCAACATCGCTCTGGTTCTCGCAGAGGCCGGAAAATCGGTCTGCCTCGTGGAAGGCGACCTGCGCAAGCCGCGAGTCTCGAAGTATCTCGGCATGATCGGTACCGTCGGCCTCAGCTCGGTCCTGGCCGGTCAAGCGCAACTCGACGACGTACTGCAGCCGACAACGCACGGCGATCTGGTTGTCCTTGCCTCAGGACCTATTCCGCCGAACCCGAGCGAATTGCTCGGCACCGATCACTCTCGGCAGGTTCTTGCCGAACTTCGTGATCGCTTCGAGTACGTCATCATCGACGCACCGCCGCTGCTTCCGGTCACGGACGCTGCAGTTCTGACCGCAATGTCAGACGGCGCCTTGGTAATTGCGCGCCACGCCAGCACCAAGCGGGACCAGCTTGCCCGGGCCGTCGGCAACCTTCAGAGCGTCGGCGCACGCATCTTGGGCACCGTCATCACGATGACGCCCGCGAACAAGCGGGGCGGTGGATACGAGTACAAGTACTACTACGAAACTGACAAGACGGTGCCTGCGCTCGCTGAGGCTGCACCGTTACCGGGAGCCTCAGCAAGTTCTGCGACTCCTGCCGAGGCCACCGCACCGAAGAAGGCGCCGGCACCCGCGACGGACTCGGCAGAAACGAAAGCTGCTCCCGTCAAGGCTCCCGTGAAGGCGCCCGAGGAAGCCCCACACTCCTCGATACCGTTCGATGATGCGCCAACTCAGGAATTCCAGCTCCGGACGAGTGAAAACGGACATCGCTATCTCGATTGATTCTGTTACCGCCGAATCAGCCTGAGTACATGAACGGGACTTTGGTCCGGAAATAATCACTTTTTCTCCGACCAAATGCCCGGAATGTGATAAAAACAGTTAGTATCACGGCGGTGGCAATCCGCCATTCACCTTAATGATCCGGAGGATCTCATGCTCGGTTCCCTGTATTCTTTCAGCGCAGAAATTGGCGTCCCGTCTGTTGATGACATTCTGGAATTCATCGGCAAGGGCATCGGGTCGATCTTGAACGTGAGTGCGTAGTAGCTAACAAACAGCCCCTGTCCAACTGAGCTGGACAGGGGCTGTTTTCTGCGTTGAGGGCAATGATTGCCGAAGGGGATCGGCAAGCGGAGTCCTATTGAGCGGGAATCGCGATACGTCGTAGCAAAGGCCCCAGAAGAGTGGCGATCTCCAAACCCACAGCGTGGAAAGTTTCCTCATCCGCGCCTATAGGATCGGCAACGTCTTCACTTTCCTGAACGTGATAGCGCGGGCGAGCGTCGGCGAGTTCGGCAACGGTTGTTGCCGCCGATTCTTCCGCTAACCGAGCGGCCTCACGCAATGTGAAAGTTCGCTTGAACTGCGATGGCGCCAACGCCAGAATCTTGTCGCGATGACGCTCCGTCATAGCCAGAATCAAATCGGCTTCAGACGCAATTGCCGTAGTAAGCCGGCGAGCGCGAAAATTGGAGGGATCGCCTCCCAGCCCTTCCAGTACCAGCGCCGCTGTCGGTTCCACCGCATGACCGACAAGGGCGCGTGTACCGGCACTCGACGCCGTGAGATCCGTGATTCCCGCTTCCTCCGCAAATGCTCGAGCAAGGCGTTCCCCTGTTGGCGATCGGCAGATATTTCCGGTGCAGACAAAGAGGATGTGCATGAGGTCAATCATAAAGGGGCAGCGCCACAATGCGGCACCATGATGTCGCGAAATGTTTGCACATCGACTACGCGGTGTTCCCGCCGCGTCCGTCGTTGGGATATATGAACTACTCATGAGACTGACCGTGTTCGGGGCCGGGTACCTGGGGCTGACCCATGCCGTGTGTATGGCGGAACTGGGACATGAGGTTCTGGGCGTCGACATCGACGCCGCGAAGGTCGAGATGCTGTGCGCCGGTCATGTTCCGTTCTTCGAACCTGAACTGGCACAACTGTTGACGCGGAATCTCGAATCCGGGCGGCTGGGCTTCACGACGTCGTACGCGGAGGCCTCGGAGTTCGCGGATCTCCATTTTCTTTGCGTGGGCACTCCGCAGAAGCGCGGCGAGAAGGCCGCGGACATTTCTCACGTCGATGCCGTGATCGACACGCTGGCACCGCTATTGGAGCGTCCGGCCGTCATTGTCGGGAAGTCGACAGTTCCCGTGGGGACAGCCGCACGGCTAGGCGCGCGGGTTCGGGCCGCCGCCCCGGCCGGCGACGGCGTCGAGGTGGCGTGGAATCCCGAATTCCTGCGCGAAGGAAAAGCCGTCGCAGATACGTTGCGTCCGGACCGGCTGGTTGTCGGCGTCGATCGGGATCGCCCCGGCACCGCCGAATCTGCTCTTCGGGACGTCTATGCGTCGATGCTCGACGCGCGCATCCCGTTTCTGGTTACCGACCTTGCGACGTCGGAACTCGTGAAAGGTTCGGCAAACGCCTTTCTGGCCACAAAGATTTCCTTCATCAACGCGATCGCGGAAATCTGCGAGGCAACCGGAGCCGACGTCACCGTGTTAGCTGACGCCCTCGGTCACGACGCGCGGATCGGGCGGAGCTTCCTGAACGCCGGTTTGGGATTCGGCGGCGGTTGCCTGCCGAAGGACATTCGGTCGTTCGCGGCGCGGGCCGGAGAGCTGGGCGTTGATCAAGCCTTGTCGTTCCTCCGTGAGGTGGACAGCATCAACATGCGACGCCGAACCAAGGTCCTCGAGCTGGTGACGCAAGCCTGCGGGGGCAGTTTGCTGGGAATGAACGTGGCTGTCCTAGGGGCGGCCTTTAAGCCTGAATCGGACGATGTGCGCGATTCGCCCGCGCTGAATGTTGCGGGCATGATGCAACTGCACGGCGCGAACGTGACGGTGTACGACCCCAAGGCGATTGAGAATTCGCGCACCATTTTTCCTACGCTCAACTATGCAACGTCGACGTCAGGGGCGTGCAAGCGCGCAGATGTCGTGGTGGTTGCCACCGAATGGTCTGAGTTTGCCGAACTCCAACCGTCACAGTTGGATTCGGTTGTGCACGGGCGGGTGATCGTCGACGGACGCAACTGCCTCGACCCGTCACTCTGGCGATCGGCCGGCTGGATTTATCGCGGGGTAGGGCGGTGAGAGCTAAGGGTGAATAACTGACAAGTTGCCAGCCGTACGGTCGGTTCGACTCTGCACATCTCCACGATGCAATCGAATGGGTAGACTTCCCGCCGGAAGGTGACGGATCTGCTCATGGATCTGTTTGCAGTCGACGAAGGTGGCTCATGAACTTGGTGCTCGGTGTAACAGTGGGGGCGAGCGCTGTGCGCTTGGCACGCCCAGGAGCGCCGGAGCACGGTGGGCCGGTATTTCGATCCAGAGCGATCGTGCGCGGACACGAAACCCCCGAAGACGTGGCAGCCGATTCCATTCGCGTCGCGCTCGCGGAATTCGCCGGCCAAGACAACTCCGTCGCTGTCGTCTACCGCGATCAGAGTCAGGCAGGCGCCCTCACCCAGGCACTCGATCGTGGCCGGATCGACAACTACCGGCTGATACCCGAATCGGCGGCAATTCTGCGGATGCTCGAGGAGCCGGGAACGCTGGGCGCACAGAACACCCTGGTGGTCATCGACCTCGGTGCCACCGGCGCAACCGTCGACGTCCTCGATCGCACCACCGGTGCAACCGTCGTCACCGCCAGATCCAGTCAAGTCAGCGGCGATCAGTTCGACGCACTCGTCTACCTCGACCAAACCGAACGACGTCGCATCGCGACGCCTACCGATCCCGAAGGCATCGCAGAACTCCAAGCCCGGAGCCGACTGGCCAAGGAACAACTCTCGACCCGCAGCGCAGTCTGCCTCCCCGGACCAGGCGGATTACTACTCCTCTCCCGAGAAGTCTTCGACTCCTTGGTCGCGCCCAGCGTCGAGGCTCTGGCCCGAGAGGTCCGTGAGGTGGTTGCCACCTCCGGTCGGCGCCCGGACTCCGTTGTACTGATCGGCGGCGGCGCCCGAGTCCCCATCATTCGCACCGTGCTGGAACGGTGGATCGAAATCCCCGTCATAGCGCCGGAACAGCCAGACCTCCTCGCCACGCAGGGAGCCGCACTGCTCGCGGGCGGCGCGCCCCGCAGAGAACCCGTCGCTGCGCCCGCCGTGACTGTTGCGGCCCCGGCAGTGGCGCCGATCTTTGCGCCGTACCCGATCAACACTCCTGCTGTGGCGCCGGCGCCCGTCCAGGCATTCGCCCACGGTGGCCTTGCAACGATGACCGGGCCAGGGCCTGCGCCGGCGAGTGCCGATCTCCATGCGCCCGCGCATGCGCAGGTGGCGCCCGCACCCGAGTCAGTACCGACCCAGGCTCAACCAGCCGCCGACTACGACAGCGACGAATCAGACGTCAAAGAACCCGTCATGGTCGATGCCCAGGCGTACTCGGCTGTTCACGAGGACGTCAGTGGGGGACAACCCACCTGGCTCGCCGCTACTTCACACGACGAGACAACCACCCCGGAGTCAGGCAGGCAGTTCCGATTCGCCGGACTGGGAGCCGGTGTTGTTGCCGCGATCGTCATCGTCGGTCTGGGAATGGGCTACGGCGGGAAGGTGTTCGGCGATTCGGGCGAAGCCGGCCCGGTAGCAACAGAGGTCACCACAACACAAACGCCGTCGACGACGGTTCCGACCACCACCACAACACCGCCGCCTACCACCACAACAGAGCCGCCTCCGGTGACGGAGGAAGCTCCCGTGTACGAGGCACCCTACGAGGCGCCGTACGTCCCGCCGGCACCTGCGCCGGCGCCGCCGCCCGCGCTGTACATTCCCGGGCTGCCCCCGATCCTGCTTCCCGTTCTGCCGCCCATCCCCGGTTTGTGAGCTAGCGCTTGGAGTGACGCCCACCGTTCGATGCGGTGGCCGTCGAACTTCCCGGCGGACGGGCAAGGAGCACTGCGATTGCCGTCGTGAGCGGAACGGACAGCGCAAGCGCGATGCCGCCGACAGCAGATCGCACAATTTCGATGGCTACGGCGTCGCCGACCAGAACGTCGCCCAGCGGACGGCCACTGACACTGAACAACAGCAGCAACGGCAAAGCGCCGCCCGCATAGGCCAAGACCAAGGTGTAGACGGTACTGGCGATGTGATCGCGACCCACGCGCATCGAGCCGGCAAACACCTGGCGTCGGGTCGCGCCCTTGTCCAACTGCGCCAACTCGAATGCCGACGACGCCTGGGTGATCGTGACGTCGTTGAGCACACCCAGCGAGCCGATGATGAAGCCTGCGAGCAGGAGTCCGGTGATGTCGACGTGCTGAATGTAGGTCTGCACGTTGGTGTTCTGCTCTTCGGAGAGCCCGGTGAGTTGTGTCAGTTCGATCGACAGGTAAGACAGCACCGCAGCAAGAACCATGGCGGCGAGCGTTCCGAGAAGCGCAGAACTGGTTCGGAGCGAGACCCCGTGCGCGAGGTACAGGACGGCATACAAAATGACGGCGCCCGACACCAGAGCAACGGGTATCGCGGGTTTTCCGTCCAACAAGGCGGGGAGCAGAAAGCCGACCACCACGCCGAACGCCACCACAAGCCCGAGAAGTGCCCGCAATCCGCGCCACCGGGCAACAGCGATGATCACCACGGCAAAAGCCACGACGATCAGCGTCAGCGACAATCCGCGTGAATAGTCCTCGAAGGAATACTGCGTCGCCCCGGTCGGATCGGTCTGGCGCAGCAGACGGATATGCTCGCCGACTCGCAAATCAGGTTGGCCGGGACCCGGAATGATCTCCAGCAATGTCTGGGTACCGGCGTTCGGACCCGATTCGATGTCGACGATGCTTCGCTGACACTGATAACTCGTATTCGCCGGGGGTGCCGGTTCGCCGACGAATGGTCTTCCCGCCGAGACACTTCCGCAGGCGCCGATCTCCTGGAGGGTGACCGTGCCGGCCTCCGTGACCACTGACCCGCCGTCGGAGTTCTGAAACGGCAACGGGATGTCGAGGTTGGCCTTGTCCGGCCACAGAGCGATGACGCCGACGAGTACGGCTAGACCGACGACGGTGAGGATGCCGACGACGACGCGGGCAGCAGTGGCTCCGATGTGGAGTGGGCCGTCATGACCATGGCCGTGACCGTGGCTCATCGGAAACTGAGTGTCGGACTGGGGATTTGCACCGGTGCCATGTTAGCGGCAGTTGCTGTGAACGGGTGAGTCGCCGGACTTGGCGGCTGGAGAGGAAGAGTTCGAGCTGGGTGGCGGGGAACAGGGGGGGTTGTCCCCGCCACCAACCTGGTATCCACAGGGGGGGGAGGGATACCAGGTGCTCGCGGCACCGAAGTGCTGAAACCAATGTACCCAATTTCAAACCAATCTGGTGCATTGTCTTGCTACTAATTTACAACGGTTATCGGACCAATTGCGCTGTTTCTGCCGTAGCGGCAGGTCGCGACTAGTCAAACACTCAACCAAACCGATCGGTTTCGGAAATTTGTGACCAAGGTCGCACGAATGCCCCGCACATTTATCTGCGCGGGGCATTCGTGGAACAGCAAACTGGTCAAGTGTCCATGGCCGTGGCCAGTGGGTTTCCAGCTTCCTACTGTTTGTAACTCGTAAGGAAGTTGCCAAACCGCTCGATTGCGACAGCGAGGTCACGGGCCCACGGAAGGGTAACGATTCGCAAATGGTCATGATCGGGCCAATTGAAGCCCGTTCCCTGAACCATCAGGATCTTCTCCTGCAGAAGAAGATCCTGAACCAACTTCTCGTCGTTGTGGATCTCGTGAACATTCGGATCCAAGCGAGGGAACGCGTACAGCGCTCCACGCGGCTTGACACACGAGACACCCGGAATCATGTTCAGGCGTTCCCATGCGACATCGCGCTGCTCGAGCAGACGTCCGCCGGGGAGGATGAGGTCCTCGATGCTCTGATGGCCACCGAGCGCCACCTGGATAGCGTGCTGACCCGGAACATTCGGGCACAAGCGCGTCGACGCCAAGAGGTCGAGACCCTCGAGGAAGCCGCCGGCGTGCTCCTTCGGGCCGGTGATCGCCACCCAACCCGAACGGTAGCCCGCAACGCGATACGCCTTCGAGAGACCGTTGAACGTCAGGCACAGAAGATCGGGAGCCAACGACGCAAGCGAGATGTGCTTGGCGTCGTCGTACAAGATCTTGTCGTAAATCTCGTCAGCGAGCAGAAGAAGCTGATGCTTGCGCGCCAGATCGACCAACTGCTGGAGAATCTCCATCGAGTACACCGCACCCGTAGGGTTGTTCGGGTTGATGACCAGCAAGGCCTTGGTCTTGTCGGTGATCTTGGATTCGATATCCGCGATATCGGGATTCCAGTCGTTGCCTTCGTCGCACAG
Source organism: Rhodococcus sp. ACPA4 (assembly GCF_002300185.1). Lineage (NCBI taxonomy): Bacteria > Bacillati > Actinomycetota > Actinomycetes > Mycobacteriales > Nocardiaceae > Rhodococcus > Rhodococcus sp. ACPA4. Next base: position 2,878,448 of record NZ_NSDY01000001.1, on the reverse strand, counting down.
ATAGTGCACCGGAGTTCCGCCGGACAAGCTGGTCATTGCCGTCCACAACGGGTAGTCCGGCGCTGGAATCAGCACCTCGTCCCCGTTGTTGAGCAGGGCTTGCATTGTCATGGTGATCAGCTCGGACACCCCGTTGCCGAGGTAGATGTCATCGACGTCCACCTCGGGGAAGCCGGGAACCAGCTCGTACCGAGTCACGATCGCGCGCCTGGCCGACAGAATGCCCTTGGACTCCGAGTACCCCTGAGCGTAGGGAAGAGCGGCGATCATGTCGCGCATGATCACGTCCGGTGCGTCGAAACCGAACGGTGCGGGGTTTCCGATGTTGAGCTTGAGGATCCGGTGCCCTTCCGCCTCCAACCGGGCGGCATGCGCGTGCACCGGTCCACGGATTTCGTACAGGACGTTCTGGAGCTTCGACGACTGCTCCAGCTCGCGCTGCGGCTGACGATGGCGGACGGGTTCTGGTGTGCTCACGACTTACATGATTCCACCTGTGCGCAAGTGGATTCTTCCGGGCACGACAGAAGGTGCCGTCTGTTCGGTTGGCTTACACGTCGGTTGGCTTATTCTGGGGCGCATGACGCCGACCGACGTGATCGCAGCCCCGTACGGATCGTGGGCATCGCCCATCGACGCAGCAGATCTGGCCAACGGAGGTCATCCGGTAGAAGGTGGCCGCTACGTCGGTGACGAGGTGTGGTGGGCGGAGCTGCGGCCAACCGAAGGCGGGCGCGTCGCGATTCGACGGTTGGGACTCGACGATCAGCCCGTCGACGTACTGCCCGCGCCGTGGAACGCACGCACCCGAGTTCACGAGTACGGCGGCGGCGCGTGGACGGTCACGGACTCCGGGCGGTTGGTTTTCAGTGAGTTCTCCGATCAGCGGGTGTACATCCTCGAAGGTCTCAGGCCGCGAGCATTGACACCCCCGACATCGTCGTCGGTGCGATACGCGGATTTGTCGATCGTCGGAGCCGACGTGTGGGCCGTGCGCGAGTCCCACGCGCCAGGCGGCACGATCACGCGCGACATCTGCGCCATTCCGCTCGACGGATCCGGCGAGATTCGCGCCATCGTCGGCGGTTCGGACTTCCTTGCATACCCGCGGCCCTCCCCGGACGGAAGCAAGATCGCCTGGATTGCATGGAATCACCCGCAGATGCCCTGGGACGGAACCGAACTGCGGGTTGCGGATCTGGTCGACGGAGTGGCGGGTCCGCATCGAGTTCTTCTCGGCGGCACGGAAGAGTCAGTGCTGCAACCGGAATGGATATCGGGCGACGAACTGTACGTGGTCAGCGATCGCAGCGGGTGGTGGAATATCTATCGCGTGGGTACAGACGTGGCCGCGCTGTGCCCGGTTGATGCCGACTTCGGTGACGCGCTGTGGCAGTTCGGCGCCCGCTGGTACGAGGTGCTCGGCAACGGAAAACTGTTGACTGTGCGCACTTTCGGCACGGATACCCTCGCGGTGCTGGACCCGGAAACCGGCGACTTGCGCGACATCGACGTCTCCGGCGTCACCAGCATCGGCCTCATGCAGGTGCGCGATGATCAGCTGCTGATCAAAAGCGGTGGCGCAAAACTGGCTACCGGACTGCGTGAACTGGACCTCGGAACCGGAGCGCTGCGTGATGTTCGCCTGTCCGTCGACGCGCTTCCCGAATCTGCTTATCTCCCGGAAGCTCGAACCGTTGTTGCACACGGGCACGGCCGCGAAGTCCACGCATTTGCCTACCCGCCCCGCAATCCCCGCTACCGCGGCCAAGACGGTGAACTCCCGCCGTACGTCGCCTTTGTGCACGGCGGACCCACCGCGCACATCGCACCCGCTCTGAACCTCGTTTACGCCTACTTCACCAGTCGGGGAATCGGCGTCGTGGACGTCAACTACGGCGGATCCACCGGATACGGCCGCGAGTACCGCAATCGTCTGCGTGGGCAGTGGGGCGTCGTAGATGTCCAGGATGTGATCACCGCGGTCACCGGACTCGCCGAACAGGGGCTTGCCGACCCTGCCCGTCTGGCCATCGAAGGCGGATCTGCGGGCGGCTGGACCGTGCTGGCCGCGTTGACAACCTCCGACGTGTTTGCATGCGGCGCTTCCTATTACGGCGTGGCCGAACTGGACGGTTTTGTCAAGGAAACCCATGACTTCGAATCGCGGTACATCGACGGACTGATCGGGCCGCTGCCGGAATCCGCAGCGCTGTACGCGGAGCGCGCACCGCTCAACAACGTCGACGGTTTGAACTGCCCGGTCCTGCTGCTGCAAGGTCTCGACGATCCGATCGTTCCGCCGTCACAAGCCGAACGCTTTCGAGATGCACTGGTATCGAAGGGCATTCCGCATGCCTACCTGGCCTACGAAGGCGAATCCCACGGCTTCCGTAAGCAGTCCACGATCATCAGTTCCCGCAACGCGGAACTGTCCTTCTACGGCCAGGTGCTCGGGTTCACGCCGCCAGGTGTTCCGCAGTTGAAGCTGTGGACTCACGAGGTGTAGCGGCTGCCTAGGAGGATCGTGACCGCCCAGTTCTTCTCGGGGACAAGATGAGTCACCGACGTACAGCCGTTGGTTGCGGCTCCTGCAGTGCCGGGGAAGAGGGTGAGTGCCACTGTAAGTGTCACTGCCACTGCAAGAGTCCGCGTGGCTGCAGACTAACCGGTCTGAACTCTTGGCGGATGGCCAAGCGGACAATTCGGGTACTTGGTCCTCGGGGATCAGTGGTTGTGGGCAAGCTGACATGGTTTGTGTGCAGTGAACATGGTGTGCGGCACGCTGGTACGGGTGCTCGCTAGGCAGAAACTGTGCTCACTTGCAGGGTTCGCTGGGTGGCCGGCTAGGGGGTGCGGCCGCGGTTGAATGCCGCACGGATACGATCCGAGACCACCTGCGGCGTCGACAAGTCCGCCCATGTCCACCGAACCACCTGCCAACCCGCATCCCGCAGACGGTCTTCGCGGACCTTCTCTGCCCAGAGCACATCCTCAGGGGTGCGGCCGACGGGAACGAAGCGGCCGTACTTGACCCGGCCGTCGAACTCCCCGACAGTGCGATGCTCGCGCCACAGGAAATCGACACGAGCATCACCGATCTGAACTTGCGGTTCGGGCATCGGCAAGTGCTCGGAGACAAAGAGGGCCAAACTCCGTGACTCGCCGACGCTTTCGATCCGGCCGTCCATCGCGTCGATCGCATGAAAGGCATGGCGGTGCGACGGATGACGCGGCACCCCAGCCAGATTTGAGGTGATGTCGGCCAGAGCGAGCGGTGTTCGGTGCAGCGCAGAGTTCCCCGCGACCAGGGCCGGCTCGAACGGTAGTGAACGGGCGAGGTCGACTACCGTGCGCGCAAGCGTTGTCACCCGCAGACCGTCGACGGTCGTGACTTCGTCCGCGGTGAACAACGCAGAGTGCACCTGCCTGTGAGTGGACGTGCTGCCGCCACCTCGACGGTTTCGAGTCAGGTGAACCAGGCGGAGCGGAGTGTTCCATAAATCCAGGCCGTGCAGTACTGCCGCGGAGGTATGACTGACAACTGCGTCGGACGTGGCTGCCTTCGCTATCGCATGGACCTGCAGACGATGGCGCGCATGTGCGTCGAGTTCGGAGAACGGCTGCGTCGACACGTAGGCGCCGCGATGTAGGCGGGTCCAGTCGCCGTGTGAACAGCTGCGACGGATCTCGGAGTCGGTGCCGCCGGTGGCGAGATGCTCGGGTCTGCGGACGATGTGCGGTTGTTCCCCCATGCCGAACAATCCTGGTGCATCGGAGCCCGTATGGGTCGACGGGTTTCTGTGCTGTGGATAGGTCGCGCAGTGTGCATAGTTTGTGTGCAGTGAGCAGTGTTTGTGTGCAGTGAGCAGTGTTTGTGTGCAGTGAGCAAGGGTTCCGGCGAGCTGGAAGGGGTGCTCGCTACCCAGAAACCCTGCTCGCTTACGAGCCTGGCAAACACGAACGCCCCCGCCGTGATGGCGAGGGCGTTCGATGACGTGATTACTACTTGCGGCCGGGAGCCTTTGCGCCTGCCTTGAATCCGAGCCCGCCCGGCTTTGCGGCCGGGGGAGCCTTGGGGGCCTGCGCAGCGGGAGCCTCGGCAGCTGGTGCCTCGGTGGCTGGTGCTTCGGTAGCCGGAGCTTCAGGTGCAGCCGCTTCTACTACCGGTTCGGCAGCGGGAGCCGGAGCTGCAGCAGCGGGCGCTACCTTGCGTGCACCGGGAGCCTTTGCACCCGACTTGAATCCGAGCCCACCAGCCTTGGCAACCGGCGGAGCCTTAGGAGCGGGAGCCTCGGCGGCCGGTGCTTCAGTGGCGGGTGCCTCGGCAACAGGAGCCGCCGGGGTTTCCGCAACGGGAGCCGGAGCTGCGGCAGCGGGAGCTGCCTTCTTTGCACCGGGAGCCTTTGCGCCCGACTTGAATCCGAGCCCGCCGGCCTTGGCAACCGGCGCAGCCTTGGGGGCCTCGGCGGCAGGTGCGGCGGGAGCCTCGGCAGCAGGTGCGGCGGGGGCCTCAGCAGCCTTTGCGCCCGGAGCCTTTGCCCCACCCTTCATCTGCAGACCCTTGCCGGGAGCCTTGGCGCCGGACGCCAGGCCCAGACCCTTCGGCTTGGCGGGTGCGGCCGGAGCAGCGGCTTCGGGTGCAGCAGTTTCAGGAGCGGGTGCTGCTGCAGCCTTTGCGCCCGGTGCCTTGGCAGCGCCCTTCATCTGCAGACCCTTGCCACCGGGAGCCTTGGCTCCGCCGGCCAGGCCGAGGCCCTTGGGCTTTGCGGCGGGTGCAGCTTCGGGTGCTGCGGACTCGGGAGCTTCGGCAGCTGCCGGAGCAGCCTTCTTGGCGCCGGGAGCCTTTGCCCCGCCTGCCATTCCGAGTCCCTTGCCGGGTGCCTTTGCGCCGGGTGCCTTGGCCAGACCCTTCATTGCGAGGCCCTTGCCGGCGGCAGCGGGTGCTGCCGGGGTAGCGGCCGGAGCTGAGGGCTCGGCCGCGGGTGCGGCTTCTTCGACGACGGGTGCCGCGGCAACCGGTGCCTTCTCACGCGGGATCACCTTGATGTTCTCGGTGAGCTGGCTGGGTTCGAGGCGGGTGACGGAGTTCAGCATCAGCTGTGCGACGTCGACAACCTCGACGCCTTCTCCCTTGCCCTGTTCCTGGCGTGCGGTGACGCCGTCGTTGAGCATGACGCGGCAGAAGGGGCAACCCGTTGCGATCTTCTTGGGGTTGGTGGACAGCGCTTCGTCGACGCGGTCGACGTTGATGCGCTTACCGATGTTCTCTTCCATCCACATGCGGGCGCCACCGGCACCACAGCACATGGATCGTTCGCCGTGACGCGGCATTTCGACGAGCTTGGCGCCGGATGCTTCCATGAGTTCACGGGGTGCGTCGTAGACCTTGTTGTGGCGGCCGAGGAAGCACGGGTCGTGGTAGGTGATGTCTTCGCTCACCGACGCGACCGGGATCAGCTTCTTCTGGCGCACCAGACGGTTGAGCAGCTGGGTGTGGTGCACGACCTCGTAGTCGCCGCCCACCTCCGGGTACTCGTTACCGAGGGCGTTGAAGCAGTGCGCACACGTGACGACGATCTTGCGCTTCTTCTGCTCGACACCCTCGAAGACGGAGTTGAGCATTTCGATGTTCTGCAGCGCGAGCTGCTGGAAGAGGAACTCGTTGCCGGCGCGGCGAGCGGAGTCGCCGGTGCAGGTTTCGTCGGCGCCGAGGACCATGAACTTCACACCCGCGGTCGCGAGCAGTTCCGCGACAGCCTTCGTGGTCTTCTTGGCGCGGTCTTCGTAGGCGCCGGCGCAGCCGACCCAGAACAGGTACTCGTAGTCCTCGAACGTGTCGGCGTCCTTGCCGTACACGGGGATCTCGAAGTCCATCTCGTTGATCCAGTTGAGGCGGTCCTTGGAGTTCTGGCCCCAGGGGTTGCCCTTGTTCTCGAGGTTCTTGAACAGGCCGGCGAGCTCGGACGGGAACTCCGATTCGATCAGGACCTGGTAGCGGCGCATGTCGATGATGTGGTCGACGTGTTCGATGTCGACCGGGCACTGTTCGACGCAGGCGCCGCAGTTGGTGCAGCTCCACAGGGTTTCGAGATCGATGACCGGTGCGAGTTCACCCTCGACCGTCTCGCCGACGAGTTTGCGCTCGGCTTCCTGGCGGGCGGCTTCGGGGATTGCGGCGAGGGCGGCTTCGTTGACGTTGCCGTCGGCGTCGACCAATCCGATTTCGTCGCCGCCCATGTCCTTGCGGCCACCGGCCAGCAGGTACGGGGCCTTGGCGTAGCCGTGGTCACGCAGCGACATGATGAGGAGCTTGGGAGAGAGCGGCTTTCCGGTGTTCCAGGCGGGGCACTGGGACTGGCAGCGGCCACACTCGGTGCACGTGGTGAAGTCGAGCCAGCCCTTCCATGAGAAGTCTTCGATCTGGCCGGCGCCGAGGGTGTCGGTGTCGGGATCGACGTTGTCCATCGTCAGGGCTTTACCCGCGCTCATCATGGGCTTTGCCGCGCCGAGAGCAACAGTTCCGTCGTCTTCACGCTTGAAGTAGATGTTGAAGAACGCGGAGAAGCGGTGCCAGGCAACACCCCAGGTGATGTTGCGGCCGACGATGTACAGCCAGATCATGCCGGACATCAGCTTGATGAACGCAAAGATGGCCACCATCGTGGCGCTGGCCGGGAGCAGCTTGGCCAGGTTCATCGTGAAGAAGTCGGTCCACGGATTGGAATGACCGTAAGTCGCGATCTTGCCGGCCTTCACGAAGATCATGCCGAGGCCCTCGATGAGGACAACGGTTTCGACGAAGTAGGCAGCCTTGAAATCCGAGCCGCCGAAGCGGGACAGGCGGATCGGCAGGCGCGGGTGGTTGAGCTGGCGGATGACGATCAGCGTGGTGATGCCGATGACGGTGCCAAGACCCAGAATCTCGTCGACCAGGTGGTAGATGGCCCAGTTGCCGAAGATCGGCCAGTGGAACTCGGGGTTGAACGTCTGGCCGTAAGCCTCGAACCAGACGATGGCGCCGAGCAGGAAGCCGACCATGACAAGCCAGTGAGCCCAGCCGACGGTACGGAACTTCGCCATGCGCGTGTGCGCGATGAACTCGATGACCATCTGCTTGAAGCGGGGGAAGAACGGACGCCAGCGGTCTGGTGCTGATTGGCCGATTTGGACGACCTTCACCATCTTGAGCGCGCCACCGATGAAGGAATACCAACACACGAGGCTCAGCAGCACACCGATGGTGCCCAACGTGATCGTCAGGGCATTCATGTCGCGGCCTTTCATTTCAGGGCGACGCGTCGGCCACCTGGTAAGAGCCCACTGATACTAACCTGCCATATGTTACCCGCCAGTAGCTTGATGTGCCCACTATGTGTACCGGTGAGTAACCATGCTTGGCCTGGCGAGATCAATTATTCCGCAACGACGGGCTTGGCCGCTGCGCAAACATATCTACCGTCACGTTAGGTGGTGTGCATCTCGCCCCTGTTAATCAGGCAGCCCTAACCTGCCGTCCGCGCTGTTTTGGCGGTACCGACCGACCCGTCCGGAGCGAACGTACCTTTCGGCGCATCCAGGGCGATGAAAGGTACGTTCGCACCGGTAGGGGCGGGGGGAAAGGGCGCATTTGCGACAAAAAACTGTGGCCCACCTCGACAGGAGGTGAGCCACAGTAGGTGCGGTGCGATCAGTAGTCGCGGACTTTCAAGCCGGGGTTTTCGGCGAGGATGTCCTTGATGGGCGTTCCGTACTGAATCGGCTGAGGGCTGCCGATGAGTGTCGCCGCCCGGGCGACCTCGCAGAAGGAAGATGTTGCGACCGTCGACGCGCTGGTGATGCCCAGTGCCCGGGTGCCGGTCATGATCGGGCCGCCACTGTCGCCCTGAAGGACGCAGATGTCGGTGGTGAAGAGGTTGGACATCGGCTGCTCCGAGACCACTGCGTTGCGATTGACGCTGGTGACAACGCCGCAGCTGTAGCCGGTGGTCGATCCGGCCTTGCAGACCGGTGCGCCGACAACGGGATCGGCAACCCCGTCGATGTTGACGGATCGGTTGAAGGGAACCCGGACGCTGTTGTTGTCGAACCGGTACTTCGCCTGGTCGTCGATGTTGATGATCGAGTAGTCCCGCGGCCCGAACACGCTCTTGGCGAAGTATCCCACTCGCGGTCCCGGCTGGTTGTTGACGAGCGGGAAGGCTTCAGAGGCGTACTGCGTGCCTGCGGCGATGCGGTTGGGGTCGCAGTGTCCTGCGCTGATGTTGACGGTGCGACCGGAGGCATCGGTTCCGTTGAAACCGAAGGAACATTTGAATCCGTTGAAGCCGGAGATTCCGCCGAACGCGTCGCCGCCGAGCGCGGCGTCGCCGGTCAGGGAACCGGTGGCGGGGAGGAGGTCGACAACGATCGGCGGTACGGAGATCGGGACGGCGGCGTGGCGGACGGTTGTGTTCAGGAAGTCCGGCAGGGCCAGTCCGGCTGCCGGATCTGCGGTCAACTCGACGCCGTTTCCGACAACGTCGATGGCAATTCCCCGAACCAGATCTGCGACGGCAGGTGGCTGCGACTCGAGCCAGGTGTTGAGTGCGGACACCTCGTTCTGCAAAGCCGATTCGCTCTGTGCCACGTCATTGACCTGGAAACCGGCTTTTTCGGCGGCCGAGCGAGCTGCATCGTTGCCCTGCCCGGAGGCCAGTGCAACAACGGCCTGCCCGAGGTCGTCCAGCCAGACTCCGGCAAAACTGTCGGGGAACTGCACCCGCGCGATGTCTGCGAACTCGGCAAGTTTCTGCGCGAGTTCCGAACGCGTCAGGTACTGATCAGGCGTCAATGCCAGATCGTGCTGAAGTGCCTCGGCGAGTTCGACGGGCAGATGTGCGGCCTGGTCGGACACGCCGGGCGTCGACGGTTCGGCACTCGCAACAGCGGCAATCGGTCCGAGGAGCAGCAGCATCGTCGATCCGAACACTGCGGCGCGACGTGCGGTGGAGCTTCGCATGTGGGCCTTTCCGCTTCATTGACCGCGTGCGGCCCCCCTGGGTGCACGCGGATACGGCCCGCCTTTCGGCGAGCCGTATCGCAGTCGCACACGACTATAACGGGTTCTTCCCCACGAATCCCACCCGTTACAACGAGTGAGTTCCGGTGATCAGCCGATTGTGCGGACCTGGATTCCGGATCCGACGCCGCCACTGGAGGCTGCGTCAGCGGCCTGCGTGATGTTGTCTACGGGGATTCCGATGTTCGTGGTCCCGCCGGACATGGCGAGGACAAGATTCGCTTCGGTGCAGTTGGGGGCGCCGGTGCTGTTGGAACCGCTCGTGATTCCCAATGCCAGGGTTCCGGTGACGATAGCTCCGCCGCTGTCGCCCGCAAGGGTGCATGCTGTTCCGGCAAAGCCGCGAACGGTGCGCGATTCGCCGCCGGGCCGGACAAGCTGGATTTCAACCTGATCGGCTGCGACCACGCCACACGTGAACGAGCTGGCCTGACCGGACTTGCACATCGGTGCTCCGATGACGGGGCGTGCGGTGCCCGTGATCTCGAGGGTCGTGCCACCGGCGCCGCGCACAGATGCGCGGTCGAGTCCGGCGTCGACGCCTGCCTGGTTGAGCTTGATGACGGAGTAGTCGAGTTCTTCGCCGGCCTTACCTACCGCGGACTGGGCGAAGTTGCCGACCTGGAGGCTGTCGTCGATGTTCTGCGGGTTGGGCAGATAGACGGGTGCAGCGGTTCCCTCGGCCTTATTGCAGTGTCCCGCACTGATATTGAGCGCATTGTCGTGACTGTCGACGGCATTGAATCCGAACGAGCAGACGGAGATGTCCTCGGTCGGTGTCTCGCGGATCGGACCCGGTGACGTGACATAGATGTCGCCGCCGAGTGCGCGAGCGTCGATCGCGCCGCCGACATCCGGGCTGAGCCGAATTTTGGTGTTCTCGAGCATCGTGGGCAGGTTGAGTGCCTTGCCGACGGGGCTGTTGGCAACGTCGACGACAACCTGGTTGTTCAGTACGTCGATGGAGGTGGAGCTGACTGCCGTCGCGATATCGCCGGGCAGTTTCGCGATCCATCCGTTGACGTCGGCAAGGCTCTGTTCCAGACTGCCTGCGGAGACCGGTGCCACATGCGTGACGAATCCGTCGGCTGCGGCGACGCGTGCTGCATCGGCGCTGGTTACTGCCACAACCGGTTGACCGTCGAGGTTCATCCACGAGCCCGCGTAATCGCCGGGGCGCGAGGACCGGAAGCTTTCCGCGTACGCACCCAACTCCTGGGCCTTGGCGGCGCGATCGAGATATTCCTGTGGGGAAATCTTCAGATCTCGGCTGATCGCCTCGACCAGTTCGGCGGGTAGCTGATCCGCGGAGAGCTGTTCGACTGATGATTCGGATGTGGGTTCTGCCGGCTGCGCCAAAGCTGTAGCTGAGAACGATGTTGCGAGCAGAAGTGCCGAGGCGCCGACCAGAACGGTCCGGATCGCCGACGAGTTACGCATGAAATCCCTTCGAGTCTTTCGGCCGTAACGCCGGAAGGTACCGCCCCACCATAGGGGAAGGCTCCGATGTGAGGTCGGGCGCCTAGGTCGAGGGAAGTCGATATGTGCAGCTAGGGAGTTGTTTCTGGTGCCTGTTCGGGATCGACGGGCTGCGGGTCGACAGGCTGCGGGTCGACCGGTTCGGGATCGACAGGCTGCGGATCGACCGGTTCCGGATCAGTTGTGCCAGGGTCGACGGGATCGGTCTGTTCGCCGCCAACGTCGTAGTCGTCCACGGCGGGGATCTCGGATGCGAGCGGTTCGGCGCTCTCGTCTTCGGTCGGAACGTCGTCAAATTCGTCGACCAGAAGGGCGTCCTGGGTGGGAGCCTGATATCGCGGGGTCGGCGTGCGGTTCTGTGGGACGACGGCCACGGGCGCGGCAGTGGGGAATTGGATCGGAACCTCGCGAAGGGGCGCGGGATCGGTGGGCGGCGCTATTTCGGCATACGCCGGGACGGCGGCGTCACGAATTTCCGGCACCTGCGTTGTGGGGGCGTTACCGATCAACACCGCGAGCGCGCATGCCGCGGCAGTCAAGAGACCGGCGACGGCGGCTGCGAGGTAGACGGGCCGCCGACTCGGTGCGGCATCTGTGCTGAGGATGTCTTCCGTCTCCGGCGCCTGCTCGATGTCGGGGACGGAAGCACTCGCCGCGCGGGGAACAGCCAGAACCGCGGCTCCCCGTGCCGAGCGTTCACCCGTGGTGATGTCGGAATCGAGGTTGTAGGCGCCGAGGGTCGCGGAGTAGGGCGCAAGTTCGATGTAGTCGAGATCCATGCTGTCGAGCGCGGTTCGCAGCGTGTCCACAGATCGAGCCGAGAAGTTGGGAGGGATGGCGGCGACAATGCGCAGCGGCTGATCGGTGAGGCTGTGCACTTCCGCAACGAGGCAGTACAGCGCGGTTGCGACCAGTTCTTCACCGCGCGTCCGCTGGGTGGGAGCCGCTTCGTTGTCGGTAGTGACTCGGTCGAGGAACCGTCGTACGCCCGGTGAATGTGTGTGGGCAGTACCCAGTGCGATAGTGCCGTCCGGCGCGTGGTGCAGCACGGACTCGTGGTCGATGATCACCGGTTCGGCGTCGGGCACGGCGATCACCGCAGTGCAACGTGTGTTGCCGACATCAAGTCCGACTCCCCAGGTCACCGCGTCCCCCTAATATGGCTATCGAATCGCATCGCACAAAAAACATGCACTGGCTGTGGAAACTACCACTCGAAAGCTCGTTTGTGCCAGAAGGGTGAATATTCAGTTAATTCCGGTTCTGGGTCGTGAGGCTGCGCAGGACTACCAGGAGTTCTGAACGGGACTGCGCTCCGACTTTCCGCTTGATGCGCGCGACATGATGTTCGACGGTTTTCGCGGAGATGTAGAGGCGCTCACCGATTTCGCGGTAGGTGAGCCCGAGTACGACAAGTTCGGAGATCTGGTGTTCGCGCTCGGTCAAGGGCGAGTCGGGGAGTGCGTTGGTATCTTCTCTCGAGGAACCAGGCTCAGGTGTGTTGACCCGAAAGGAGCGCGCGAGCTGAAGCAACGTTGTTGCGGACTTGGTGTCGGGTGCCCGAAGCGCGGCCTCTCCCGCAAGGCGCGCAGCGTCCCACGAGTGACCGATTCGATTCAGAGTTCTTGCAGCGGTCTCGATTTCGTCGCCGCTCACCGTTCCTTGAAGGACAAGCAGCCATTGGCGGCCGGCTTCGGCGAGACCCGCGGAATACGAGTGGATCTTGGCTGATTCCGCGAGCGCACGCGCGTGCGGCAGCAGATCAGCCGGGGATTGTCCCAAAATCGCGGCCTGGACGCCGTACCAGTGAAACAGCGACGACCACAGCGGCGGATCGCCGAGCAGCCGTAGCAGATCCTGAGCCTCGTCGATGAGATGGTCGACGTGTTCCGTATCGCCGAGACGAACTGCGGCCAGCCACAATTCGCAGATCGGCAACAGATCGAGCAGATTGACGCTGCATTCGAAGAGGGTTCCCGACGCCCGAGACCACGTGCGACGCACGTCCTCGAGGTCCCCGAATCTCCGGGCGACACCCACTTCCAACGCTAGGAGAAACAATGTGTCGCGCTGGCCGAGGGAATCCGTGAGCGCTGATTCGGGGATGTCGGCGACGGGGTTTTCACTGCCGGCGAGCAGTGCTGCCCACGCGGCGAGAATCTGATGACGGGCCCACAGATGGCTGGATGTGTCGTGCGCTGGGGTTGCTTTCGCCAGAACGTCTCTAGCCCGATCATGTGCTCCGGTGTGCATGAGTGCAGTGGCGACGATGGCAGCAGGGGAGTCGGCCTGAAAGCGCGAAGCCCCAGGAGATCGAGGCAGTGTCAGCGCCCGGGACATCGTGTTGAGCGCAAGCGGAGGCGGTCCCGTCAGCGACTGCATGAGTCCGCGGGCGAGCAGGCCGGTCCCGGTACTGCCTGGCGATGGTGCGCCGCTGGTTCCGGCGAGCATCGCCGTGGCGTCGTCGATGCGGCCGGACGCGACGAGGAGGATCGCCCCGAATGCCGATTCCGCGTCTGCTCGCGCGGGGCCGAGCCACGCGTAGAGTTCTGCGCCGGAGGCGATCTGACCGCACACTGCGGATACCGCTGCTGAGATTCGCACTGCAACAGCTAGATCGGCGTCTTGTGCGCTCTGATCGCCGAGTATCGAATCTGTCAGGCTGACAGCGGTATCGAGGTCGCCGCGCGAGGCCGCGCACTCCGCGTGGTGCAGCATGGTTTCGGCAGAAGGGGATTCGATCACCGCAGCCCGCTGGTACAGATCGGCGGCTGTAGCGGAGGTGGCGCGCTTGGCGTGCTCGTAGAAGTGTTGTGCGATCCCGGGGTGACGTACTCCTGCATCAAAAAGTCGCACAGCGGTGTCGATATCGAGAACGCCCGCTTCGATGCGCCGGCCCAGTATTCGATCCAATGTCGCGCGCTCGGAGCCGACTCCGAGAGGATGCGCCAGTGATTCGACGATCGCGGGGGATTGCGCAGCAAACAGTCCCGTTCCCAGAGCGCGATCGAATGCGTCGCTCGGACCGCCGAGTTCCAGTTCGTCGGGCGCGAGATTGTGCACGATACTCGAGATGTGCAGAATCTCGCGTTGCCGGGTATCGAGCGCACCCACGGTGCGGGCGAAGTACCCCCGAAGTGCATCGTCGACGGTCTGACGCCCCCGAACCGGCGACCGAAGGGCCGCGTCGAGGGCTCCGAAATGTCCACCCGACAAGAACTCGAGATCGCTGGCTTCGTCCGGCGCGAGTGAATGCCCGTACCCGTTCGCGAGTGCCTGAATATCCGAGCAGCGCAAGCGGTCCAGGTGGAGTACCGAACCTGACGCGGAGAAGTCGGCCGCAGTGTCGGCCAGACGCGGATCGACCATGTCCGTCGCCACGACGGCTGAGATGTCGGTGCGTCGCAGCGTTTCGAGGACCTTCGCAAGCTCGGCCGCGTCGAGGTCCAGCGCGTTGTCGATCAAGAGAACGGTATCGGGCCCACGGTCGTCTCCGGTGAAATCGGCTGTCACGACGACGGCTTCGCGGCCGATCAAGCGTCGGTGCACCGCTGCGACAAGCTGTGGCCGAGCACTTGCACCGGAACCGGTGACAAACAATCTCAGCGGTTCGGCGTCCAGGTCGATAGTGCTCAGAAGGTCACGGATATAAGGAGATTCACTGTTCACGACGCAGTGCCTCGACTATCCGACGGGAAAGCGTGGGATGGCTGTTGGCAGTGTCAGTTGGTCCGGGAATTGCGGCGCGACAACAACGGGAAGCTCCGGAACCTCGAACGCCGGGACCTGGGGAATCTGAAATGGCGAACCGGAGTCGACGTTCTGCTGGGCGGTCGTGGGATCGGAGTTCGGCTGCGCGGCAGCAGGTGGGTCTGTGGCTACTGGTGCGGCGGGCGCACCCGTTCCGGCAGCCCCCGTCGTCGCGACGCCCACAGATCGGGTGCCGGGGGCGGGCGACCCGGTGACGGCGACAGCTGCGCCTGTCGACGGCGCGGCGTCGGCCACCGGTTCGGAGCCCGATGGCGCGCTCGGGTTGGACGTTATTGCCGAAGTAGGGGATTCGATACTCGGGTCGGCGGAACTCGAAGCGGGTTTGATCTTGTCCACTGCGGTACCGATTCCGAGTCCACCAGCCGCGAGGATCGCACACGCGCCGACGACAGCTGCGACGATGCCCACTCGGGACGAGCGCCGCGCCGCCGATGTGGCCTCGGGGTCCGAAGTAACAACAATCGGTGTCGAGAATGCCGGAACGGGAATCGGTTTCGGCTGCGAATGTTCGACGGCAGTAGCGGTATTTCCTATTGCGGTTGCGCGAGTTGCAGCTCCGGCCGCCGCGCAGGATCGTGGATCCGGTGCGGCGATCATCGGTACTCGGAGTTCGGACGACAACAGTTCCGCGACCAGTGGGATGGACGAGCTACCGCCCGCGAGAACAACATGACTGACGTCGTTCGACTCGACACCGGCTGATCGCATCGCCTCGTGTACCAAGGCAACCGATCGTGTGATCGCGGGACGGAGTAAGTCTTCGAGTTCGGACCGGACAAGGCGTAGGTTGTGGGAGCCGCCGGGAAGATCAACGTGGACAACCGTTTCGGTATCGAACGACAGAGCTTCCTTGGCCTCGCGAGCGTGGACACGAAGCGCTGTCAAGGCTTCGAGAGTCTCCGGCACGGACGTGTCGATGTGTGTATCGCGGTCGAATTCGGTGAGTAGATGCATGGTGACAAGCTGATCGAACTCGTCGCCGCCGATGTCGTCGGAGTGCAGGGGCTTGCCGACGATCGTGGTATTCCCACCAGTGGTGGTCACGACAGTGACGTCGAGCGATCGGGCACCCAGATCGAAGACCACGGTGAGCCCTTCCGAATCGGGGTGACCGGAAGTGCGCAACCAGTCCACCACGGCGATCGGCTCCGCGACCAGCGTCGTATTTACCGCGATGGCGTCGTGAATCATTCTGGTAGACAGGGCGTTTTCCAATGCCGAAACCGCGTGACGGCTCCACCAGGCGGGATGGGCGATGACAACGTGGCTCGGCTGGTCGTGATCAGCAAGAGCGTCGCGCATCAGCGTCGTAATCGCTACCGCGGTGAGGTCCTCGCCGCGATGTGGGGTCCCGTCGGCGGAGAACAGCGGAACCGGGTCACCCACGCGTTCCACGAAGTCGGTGAAGATGCTGCTCGGATCCAGTTGAACGACACTGTCACTCCGCACGGTACGTCGGGAGCTTGCGGGGGTGTCGTCGAGTTTGTCGACGACGGCCACCAGAGTTGTCGAGCCGATACCGATGCCGAGCCCTGCCTCCATGAAAGTGAACTCCTCGGTAGTGGATGGTCGAACGCCCGTCGCAGTTGTCTGCAATGTCGGGATGAAGGACGGGTTTGTTACTCCCCGGAGGCTCCTCGATGCGAAGTAGGGGAGCGATCCCCTATCGGGGGCAAATCCCCTAACACCGATACCGGGGGATTCTCCCTGCGATCTGGAGCGGGAGTGGGGGCGTTCCCCGTTGGGGTCGGCGCTCGATCGACTTAGCGTTGACGGCAGTCGATTCGCATGCAGCGAAGCACCATCCGCTCGAACCGCGATACTCACCAAGATTTCAGGAGAACCCATCATGGCTACCAATGCCGTACTCGAATTCATTCTCGGTCTGTTGCGTGACGACGAGGCCGCCGCTCAGTACTGCGCAAATCCCGTCGCAGCACTCAATGCAGCCGGCCTGTGCGAGGTGAGTCCTGCCGACATCGTCGCCGTTGCACCTCTTGTTGCCGAGTCCGGGCTTTTTGCCGGAGCGGGCGCTGACCTGTCCGCGATCGTCAACGCCGGAACCCAGGCGGCCGGAGCACTCGGCGGCACCCTGGGCGGCGGACTGGGCGGCGGACTGGGCGCTGGCCTCGGTTTGGGAGGCAGCGTCGGTCTCGGCGCGGGAGCCGGATTGGGTCTCGGCGGCGCGCTTGGTGGTGAGTTCGGTGGTGGCATAGACGTCGCCGGTGATTTTGCCGCGGCACTGAGCGCTGCCCTCGCAATCGGTGGCGACATCAGTGCGCAGCTCGGAGCCGCTTTTGGTGGCGTCATCGAAGCTGGTCTGGGGCTTGGCTCGGCTGTTGATCTGGAGGGCGTTCTCGATATCGGAGCTCAGCTAAGTGCGGCTCTGAGTGGGGCGCTCGGCGTGGGTGGCTCTCTCACCGCTGAGTTGGGTGCGGCGCTGGATGCTGCGATTGCAGCGGCCGGTGGGCTGGACCTGGCGGCCGGGCTTTCCGGAGCGTTGGCGCCGGTGTTCGCGGTCGGTGGGGATATCGGTTCGGGCCTCGGTCTGGCGCTCGGTGGGGTGCTCGACGGCGCCGGGAGCCTCGACGGGCTTCTCGCTCTCGGCGGTGGGTTGGGTGCCGGCCTGTCAGGCGCACTCGAATCGGCGTTGGCGCTCGGTGGTGGCATCGATGTCGCCGGTGATTTTGCCGGTGCTCTGGGCGCGGCGCTCGGATTCGGTGGGGACATCAGCTCGCAGCTCGGAGCTGCTTTTGGCGGAGTCCTCGAAGCTGGTCTCGGTCTCGGTTCCGTGGTTGATCTGGGGGGAGCTGTCGACGTCGGAGCTCAGCTCAGTGCGGCTCTGAGTGGGGCACTCGGAGTGGGTGGCTCTCTGACGACCGAGTTGGGTGCGGCTCTGGACGCTGCGATCGCCGCGGCCGGTGGACTGGACTTGGCGGCCGGACTTTCCGGAGCATTGGCACCGGTGTTCGCGGTCGGTGGGGATATCGGTGCGGACCTCGGTCTGGCGCTCGGCGGAGTGCTCGACGGCGCCGGGAGCCTCGACGGGCTTCTCGCTCTCGGCGGCGGATTGGGCGCAGAGCTGTCGGGCGCACTGGAATCGGCGTTGGCACTGGGCGGCGGAATCGATCTCGGCGGCGATCTGAGCGCTGCCTTGTCCACTGCACTCGCGGCCGGCGGATCGATCGGCACCGACCTCGGAGCGTCTCTCGGCGGCACTCTCGGAGCATTGACGGACGTCAGCGCACTGACCGGGCTGGCCGGCAATCTTGATCTCGGCGCCGTACTCAGCGGGGCGCTGACAAGCGCACTGGGAGTGGGCGGCAGTCTCGACACCGGGGTGGAAGCTGCGTTGGCGGGCGCTCTGGATTCGGCTCTGGCTCTCGGCGGCGGACTCGACCTCGACGCCGTGCTTGGCGGGAGCGCGGATCTCGGAACCGAGCTTTCCACGGTGCTGTCCGGTGCTCTGGGCGGCGGAGGATCGGTCGGAGCAGACCTCGGCGGCGCACTCGGCGGCGTGTTGAACGGATCCACAGGCTCGGCAATCGGCGGCGACGCCGTCGCAGGGCTTGGTGCGTCGTTGGATGCAGCACTGAACGCCGGCGGATTCGATACCGGTTCGATCGGCGCAACCCTGCCCAGCCTCGACCTGGGGGCCGTGAACCTCGGTTCCGTCAGCGCGGATCTGCCTGAACTCGATCTCGGCAGCTTCTCGGCCGAAGGGCTGGATATCGGCGGGGTCAGCGCGGGCCTGAACTCGACGGTTGGCGGCGTGCTTGACGCAGGTGCCGGTCTCGATGCAACAGCCGGTCTCGACGCGGTCACTGACGCGGCGACGCAGATCGGTGGCTCGCTCGAGGGCGCACTTGGCGGTTCAGGTGCACTCGGTGGATCGTTCGATGGTGGTCTTGGTGGTTCATTCGACGGTGGTCTTGGTAGCTCGACCAACCCCTGGTCGTCGATCGACGCCAGTGACGCATTCGGAACCGGATCAAGCGGCTCCCTTGACGCTGATTCCTCGGAGTCGTTGTTCGCGCCGGACTCGGTTGCCGACGTTGTCGAGCAGGTCGATCCGCTGGCAGTACTCGACAACCTGCACCCCTGAGTCAGCGGGTACGGAAACGGACTGATGTAACAATTCCGGCCCTGCGTGCGCTAAGCGTGCAGGGCCGGAATTGCCGAATCGGAAGAACTGCGAGTCGACGGAACACATGGAAACTGCAGCGGA
Organism: Rhodococcus sp. ACPA4; assembly: GCF_002300185.1. Taxonomy (NCBI): domain Bacteria; kingdom Bacillati; phylum Actinomycetota; class Actinomycetes; order Mycobacteriales; family Nocardiaceae; genus Rhodococcus; species Rhodococcus sp. ACPA4. The sequence continues at coordinate 2,859,909 of NZ_NSDY01000001.1, read as the reverse complement.
TCAGGTCAGCAGTCGTAAGGCACGCGTCGCGTCGGCGGCCGCGTCGTTGCTCGATCGAACGGCGGTACTTGCGAGAGATATCGATCGATCCGATCTGGTCGCACGCGCCGAGAGCGCGCTGGTGCGCGTCACCGATCCCCGGATTCGCATCGTTGTTGTAGGCCCGCTCAATCAGGGCAAGAGCCAGTTCGTGAATTCGCTGCTCGGTTGCGACGTGTGTTCCGTCGGAGACGACGAGACAACGGCCGTTGCGACGGTAGTTCAGTACGGGGAAACCGCTGGCGCAGAGCTGGTTCTGGCCGAACCTGGTAGTGAACCTCGGAGAGTTCCGCTCCCGCTCGACGAGTTGCTCGGCATAACGCCCGCAACACCACGGGCCGACGGACGGGAAGTCCTCCGCATCGACGTTTCCGTTCCGAGCCCGCTGTTGGCCGACGGGCTGGTCTTCATCGACACACCGGGCGTCGGAGGGCACGGAAATCCGCATGCTGCTGGAACTTTGGGACTGATTACGTCGGCAGATGCGGTGCTGGTGCTCTCGGATTCGAGTGCGGAGTTCACCGAGCCTGAAGTCGCGTTCATCCGGCAGGTCCTGAATCTGTGCCCCGTTGTTGCCGGTCTTGTCAGCAAGACGGATCTGTACCCTCACTGGCGTCGGATTGTCGACGCAAATCATGGTCACCTGCAACGCGCCGGCCTCGAGCTTCCGCTGATTCCGATATCTTCCGTCCTGCGATCACATGCGCTGCGCTTGGACGACCGGGAACTCGATGCGGAATCCGGATTTCCCGACCTCTATCAGTTCTTGCGGGACAAGGTTGTTGCGCGCGGCGAGGCAAATACGCGGCGAGCGGTGGTGATGGACGTGCAGTCCATTGCCGCCCACTTGTCGCTGGAAATGGGCAGTGAGCTTGCGGCGCTGCGTGATCCGTCGACGGCGCAAGCAGCAGTGGCCGGATTGCATCGGGCCAGGGAAGTGGCAGAAGAACTGCACAAGAAGACCTCCCGCTGGCAGCAGAGCCTCGGCGACGGAATCGCCGATCTCGCTGCAGATATCGATCACGACCTGCGTGATCGTCTGCGCCGCGTCACCCGAGCGGCCGAGGAAACTGTCGACGAGTGTGACCCGGGCAAGGACTGGGATGCCGTCGGGAGTTGGCTCGAGCAAGAGATCGCCACAGCCATCGGAGATAACTTCGTTTGGGCGCATGATCGTGCGCAGTGGTTGGCGGAGGTAGTGGCCGAACACTTCGCCGAAACCGGTGACGTGGCGCTGCCGCAGATCGACCTTGCCGACACCGACGCTTTCCTCGAACCTGTTGCGGCGCTGTCGGATCTCGAATCCGGCCGTATCGGCATTACGCAGAAAGTTCTGGTGGGCATGCGCGGTTCGTACGGTGGCGTCCTGATGTTCGGGCTGATCACCACGATGATGGGTATGGCGTTGGTGAATCCGATCTCGATCGGTGCCGGAGTTCTGCTTGGCACCAAGGCTTATCGTGAAGACAAGCAGACACAGGTGCTCAAGCGCCGGGCCGATGCAAAGTCGGCGATCAGGCGCTACGCGGACGACGTGAGTTTCCAGGTGGGCAAGGAATCGAAAGACCGGCTCCGCCTGGTGCAGCGGCTCCTGCGTGATCATTTCACCGACATCGCCGAGCAGGCTTTGCGATCGATCAACGAATCGTTGCGGGCGACGCAGGAGGCGGCCAAATTGGAATCGAGCGAGCGGGCAGGACGTATCGCGCAGCTCGAGGAGAATCTGCGTGCGGCAGAGGAATTGACCACGCGTGCCGGATCGTTGGTCGGCGAGCGAGTACCGGCCGGCCGGTCTCGGAAGGCTGAGGTCGGAGCATGAATGTCACCGCCACGGAGTCGGCGCGCACGTTGATCGAGCAGGCGCGAGGATTTTATCTCGACAGCCCGGAACTCTGTGCTCAATTGGACGAGTGCGCGGCGCGGTTGGACGAGCCGCTGCGGGTAGCTCTGGCAGGTTCGCTCAAGGCCGGTAAGTCGACACTTCTCAATTCTCTTGTCGGGCAAGATATTGCACCGACAGATGCAACCGAATGCACACGAGTTGTCACTTGGTATCGAAACGGTACGACGCCGAAGGTAAGCGCTACGGACTCCGGCGGCACCGAGTTCCACATACCGGTGGCACGCAACAGCGGCCGGTTGACGTTCGATCTGGGTGTGCGCACATCTGAGATCGTCGATCGAATCGACGTGGAGTGGCCGTCGTCGGCGCTGGCGCGCATGACGATCATCGATACACCAGGCACGTCGTCGCTGTCCACCGACGTGTCGGCCCGGACGTGGAAAGCCCTCGTTCCCGACGACGGGGTGCCGGGCGCTGATGCCGTCGTGTATTTGCTGCGGGCGCTGAATGCGACTGACCTGCAGTTCTTGACGAAGGTTGCCGAACACGTCGGTGGTGAATCAGGTCCGCTCGGTGTGATCGGAGTGCTCTCGCGCGCGGACGAAGTGGGTGCGGGCCGAATGGACGCGATGGCGTCGGCCGACGATGTGGCGGGACGGTTTGCCGAGGAACTCGGCCGCTCGGGCCTGTGCCAGTCGGTGGTGCCGGTCGCCGGACTGTTAGCACTGGCTGCCCGGACTTTGCGGCAGAGCGAGTTTGCCGCGTTCGCGGCGCTTGCCGAGGTGCCTGCAGCCGATCTGAGCTCGGCGATGCTCTCGGCGGATCGTTTTGTCCGCGAAGACAGTTCGCTGCCGGTCGATGCGGCGATGCGGGCTCAGTTGGTGGAACGGTTCGGGCTGTTCGGGATTCGGCTGGCGGTGACGTCGGTCAAGTTGGGCGTCGGCGATTCTCCAACACTGGCAGCGGAATTGCTCCGCCGCAGTGGACTGGACGAGTTGCGTCGGGTGATCGATGTTCAGTTCGGCCAGCGCGCCGACCAACTCAAATCCCATACAGCGCTGGTAACACTGAGCCGACTGCTCGAACGCAATCCGCGCGAGAACACTGCACCGATCGCAGCGTCGGCGGCGCGACTCCTCGCCGACGTGCACGGTTTTCGCGAACTACGGCTGCTCGGGCGGCTCGGATCGGTTCACACCGATCTCTTGCCGGACGATCTCGCAGCGCTGCAGCGATTGATCGGCGGCCACGGAATCAGAACGCACGAGCGCTTGGGGGCGGCAGAAGGGGAGAGCCTCGATGCTCAGCGCGCCCAGGCCGCGGACGCAGCGCAGCGGTGGCGCACATTGTCGTCGCACCCACTGTTCGATCAGTTCACAGCGAGAGCGTGTCAGGTCGCAGCGCGCAGCGCGGAAGGTGTGCTCGCGGAAATCGTGGCCGAATAGGGATGTCATTAGTCCTGCGCGAGCGAGCCGACGGATCTATGTTGAGTTCGGAATGATCCGGACAAAACGCCTGGTTCGGATTCGGCCTCGTTGGGAGCAGCCCTATGTCGAACGACATCACGTCGAAGTCTCCGGATCGTGCCACGTACGTACTCGGCACACTGATTCTGGTTGCGGCGGTGGCAAACCTCAATCTGTCGGTGGCCAATGTCGCCCTGCCTGACATCGGCAAGGCGTTCGACGCGAGTCAGACGCAACTCAATCTGATAGCCGTCGGGTATTCACTGGGATTGGCAGGCACAGTCCTGTATCTCGGTGCGGTCGGTGACCGGTACGGCCGCAAGATGCTCCTGGTGACGGGGATGGCGTTGTCGATTCCGGCGTCACTCGTCGCGGGGTTTGCAGGCGGCTTCGAAGTATTGTTCGCGGCCCGCATCGTCGGTGGTATCTCGGCGGGCTTGGCGTTCCCGACAACGCTGGCGATCATCACGGCACTGTGGGCGGGGCCGGCGAGGACAAAGGCGATTGCGATGTGGTCTGCGATCGGTGGCGCGATTTCGGCTCTCGGCCCCATCGTGTCCGGGGCGTTGCTCGAGAAGTTCGATTGGGGCTCGGTCTTTTTCGTGACCCTCCCGTTGGCTCTCCTGGCCTTGGTGTGCGCGGTGATTCTGGTTCCCGCTCATGTTAACGAGACCACCGATCCGGTTGATCATCTCGGCGGAATCGTGTCCGTCGTTTTCATCGGGGCGCTGGTGTTGTCCATCAACTTCGCACCGGTCAAGGGCTCCGGAACAATGGCGTTGGTCCTGGGCGCGATCGCACTGGTCGCAGGTATCGGGTTCTTCCTGCAACAACGACGCGCGGTCAATCCACTGTTCGACCTCCACGTAGCCGCTCGTCCCACCTTCTGGGTAGCGGCCGTTGGCGGCTTGGTGGTGTTCGGTTCGCTCATGGGCGCAATGTTCATCGGCCAGCAGTTCCTGCAGAACGTACTGAGTTACTCGACGCTGGCGGCGGGTGCGGCCATCATTCCGGCCGCTCTGGCGATGGTGATCGTTGCGCCGCGGTCGGCGACGATGATCGAAAGGTACGGCGCCCGCGTCACTCTGCTCTCCGGTTACCTGTTTGTGGTTCTCGGATTGTTTGTCGCGCTGTTCATGTGGAACGAAAGCACACAGTACTGGCAGGTCGCGCTCGCCTACGCGCTTGTCGGCATCGGCGTCGGCCTGGCCGGTACTCCCGCATCGCGTTCCCTCACCGGGTCCGTTCCCGTACACCGCGCAGGTATGGCGTCGGGTACCTCGGATCTGCAACGCGACCTGGGTGGCGCCATCATGCAGTCCATTCTCGGTGGAATACTCACGGCCGGGTACGCAAAATCGTTGGGGAATGCGATCTCGTCATCGCCGGAAGCATCCCAGGTAACCCCCGAAACTCAGGCCGCACTCACCAAATCGTTCTCCAGCGCCGAAGTTCTGGCAGAGCGCTACCCGCAATACGCGGATCAGATCATGACCGCCGCCAAAAGCGCCTTCCTGGACGGCGATACCAAGGCCTACATTGCGGCAATCATCATCGTGTGCGTCGGCGGTCTTGTCGTGACGTTCTTCTATCCGCACCGCGAGCGCGAGCGTGTACTGCTGGCGCAGTACGCGGCGGAATCCGATCTCGCAGAGGAGAAGAGTTGAGCGCGCTCTGGTACTGATGGAAGGATGCCACAGCTACTGCACATCGATTCGTCAGCCGACCTTCACACGTCGACGTCACGTGAACTCACCGCGTTGTTCGCTCAGACGTGGGCCGAGATCAGCCCTGAACATCAGGTAGTCGGGTTGGATCTGCACCGGGATCCCCTGCCACACCTCTCGGACGCGGCCCTGCACTACGCACAGCGGCTGCGAGTGGCTGGAGAGCAGCCGGATGCCGACGCAGAAGCACTGCAGGGTCGGGTCATCGAGCAACTCGCTGCTGCGGATGTTGTCGTGATCGGTGCACCGATGTACAACTGGTCGATCCCGTCCACGTTGAAGACGTGGATCGACTACGTGCATGTCCTGGGAACGACTGTGCCTTTTGATACGCCGCCTGTTGGAACTTCTGCTCAGCCCATGGCGGGTAAGCCGGTGGTGATCGTGTCCAGTCGCGGAAACACCTATGCGCCGGGTTCCGGGAACGAAGGCGATGACCATACCGTGCCGCCGCTCGTTCAGGTGTTGGGTGTTTCGATGGGTATGAACGTCAGCGTTGTCACCGCGGAACTGACTTTGGCGCAGCGTATTCCGCCCATGGCACCGCTGATCGAGCAGGGGAAGATCAGCCTGAGCGCTGCCCGTGATTCGTTGGTCGATCTTGCCCGCACGCTGGGGGCGTGATCAGGACGGGGCGAGCGCCGAGATCATCGACGCCACATCTGCCGGATCCGCGTCGTAACCCGGGAAATAGCAACATACTTCGGTGGCATGATTTCCGAATCGTCGCCGGATTTCGGTAGCGCATTCTTCCGGTGTGCCGACGACAGCAAGAGTTGTCAGCATGGGATCGGTTATCAGTGACGCCATTTCGGCGTACCCGCCTCGTTTGGACAGCGCGTTGAGCTGGGGCTGGACGTCGCCCCACCCTTCGATGTCGAGCACGGGCCGGTAGGCGGGGGTCGAGCCGTAGAACGAGAGCAGGCTGCGGACTCCGCGGGCCGCTGCATCCAGTTGCTCGCCGCCACGTCCGACGCCCACGATCACCTGCGGGATGATCGTGAATTCCTCTCGGGTGCGGCCGGATTCGTGGAGGCCGGCGTCGACGGCCGGCAGGGTTCGCTCGAGGAAATGGCGCTCGGAGTGGAACGGCATGACCAGCAGACCGTCGGCCACTGCCGCCGTGGTTCGCGTCATGATCGGCCCGAGTGCGCCCATCAGAATCTGCGGGCGACCGAATGGGTTGGGGCCGGGGTTGAAGGTGGGCGGCATCAGGGTGTGGGTGAAGAACTCGCCGCGGAAGTTCAAGGGAGTTCCGTGTTCCCACGCGTCGAAAATGGCGGTGATCGCGCTGACGGTTTCCCGCATGCGCGCCGCCGGCCGCGACCACGTTGCGCTGTAGCGCTTCTCGATGTGCGGTTTGATCTGCGAACCGAGGCCCAAGCGGAACCGTCCCCGGCTGAGAAGTTGGAGATCGTTCGCGGAATGCGCCAGGTGCATCGGGCTGCGGGGGAGCGCGATGGCGACATTGGTCATGAGGTCCAACTCCACCGACGACGCGGCTTCCACGAGCGGGAAGAAGACATCGTGTGGGCCTTCGAACGTGAAGAGTCCACCGGCACCGGTCTGGGCGAGTTCGCGACTGCGGGCGGCCCCGTTGCCGGGTGCGGAGTCGAGCTGAATGTGAACTTTCATCGGCGCAGGCCGGTGATCGCCGCTACCGCTACAAGTGCGCAGTACAGGAGTGGTCCCCAACCGAGTACGGCGCTCACGTCGTCGGCGCCCGAGACCAATGACCGGAATCCCAGGCCGGCGGCAATCCCGAGTACGCCCACCGCCGCGCCCACGATCCGAGCGGAAGCCTTCCGGGCAGACAACAGTTGCACTGTCAGAAGCGTGAACAGAAGTAGAAGGACAGCAGCGGCGCCACTGCCGATCAGGACGACGGTGACCGCGTCGGAGATGTCGGTTGCCGAGTAATCGGGATTGTCCCGCGCGATCGACGCCTCTAGTGCGCTACGGATCTCGGTCAGGTTCACGATCATGATCGCGGCGATTGCCAGGAGTACAACGACGGACCCCGCCCAGGCTGCCATCGAGACTTTTGGTGTTCGATGAGGCGATTGCTGGTGCAGCGGACGGATCGTGACTGCGGGCCTTGCGGGACTGGGGCGCGTATCGGCGCTGGGAGAATTGTCGGGATCCGTCACGGGCCGATCGTAACCAGTCCGGGTGATCCGGAGCACATTTCGGAAATTTCTCGGAGGCCGGGAACAAATTTACCGGTGTTGTAGTTGACCATTTCGACAAGCTTGAGCGCCCCCGGCTCAACTTCGAGTTGACTCTCAGCCTCGGTTGAGGGCAAACTTGAGCGGAGGACGCTCACCAAGCGAAAAACGCGCGGTCATGGCCGAGATCAAGCACTCGGACAGAGCACCGCAGAACGAAAGGTAGGAACACTATGGCTCGTGCAGTCGGTATCGACCTCGGTACGACCAACTCGGTAGTAGCAGTGCTGGAGGGCGGCGAGCCCGTAGTGGTCGCCAACTCCGAAGGCTCGCGTACCACGCCGTCCGTCGTCGCATTCGCAAAGAACGGCGAGGTCCTCGTCGGCCAGCCTGCGAAGAACCAGGCGGTCACCAACGTCGATCGCACCCTCCGCTCCGTCAAGCGCCACATCGGCACCGACTGGAATGTCGAGATTGACGGCAAGAAGTACACGCCGCAGGAAATCAGCGCTCGCACGCTCATGAAGCTCAAGCGTGACGCAGAGGCTTACCTCGGCGAAGAAATCACGGATGCCGTGATTACCGTCCCCGCATACTTCGAGGACGCACAGCGTCAGGCCACCAAGGAAGCCGGCCAGATCGCCGGCCTCAACGTTCTCCGTATCGTCAACGAGCCCACCGCGGCTGCACTGGCATACGGCCTGGACAAGGGTGACACCGAGCAGACCATTCTGGTCTTCGACCTCGGTGGCGGCACCTTCGACGTCTCCCTGCTGGAAATCGGCGACGGCGTCGTCGAGGTTCGCGCAACCTCCGGTGACAACCACCTCGGTGGCGACGACTGGGACGAGCGCATCGTCTCCTGGCTCGTCGACAAGTTCAAGGCTCAGAACGGCATCGATCTGACCAAGGACAAGATGGCCCTGCAGCGTCTGCGTGAGGCTGCGGAGAAGGCGAAGATCGAGCTCTCCAGCTCGCAGAGCACCTCCATCAACCTCCCGTACATCACGGTCGACGCGGACAAGAACCCCTTGTTCCTCGACGAGCAGCTCACGCGTAGCGAGTTCCAGAAGATCACCTCTGATCTCCTCGACCGCACCCGCGCGCCGTTCCAGGCCGTGATCAAGGACAGTGGCATCTCCGTCAAGGACATCGACCACGTTGTTCTCGTCGGTGGCTCCACCCGTATGCCGGCTGTCTCCGACCTGGTTCGCGAGATGACCGGTGGCCGTGAGCCTAACAAGGGCGTCAACCCGGACGAGGTTGTGGCCGTCGGTGCTGCTCTGCAGGCCGGTGTCCTCAAGGGTGAGGTCAAGGACGTTCTGCTCCTCGACGTCACACCGCTCTCGCTCGGTATCGAGACCAAGGGTGGCGTGATGACCAAGCTCATCGAGCGCAACACCACCATCCCGACCAAGCGCAGTGAAACCTTCACCACGGCTGACGACAACCAGCCTTCGGTGCAGATCCAGGTGTTCCAGGGTGAGCGCGAGATCGCTTCGCACAACAAGCTTCTCGGCTCCTTCGAGCTCACGGATCTGCCGCCCGCACCGCGTGGCGTCCCGCAGATCGAGGTCACCTTCGACATCGATGCCAACGGCATCGTGCACGTGACCGCGAAGGACAAGGGCACCGGCAAGGAAAACACGATCAAGATCCAGGACGGCTCCGGTCTGTCCAAGGAAGAGATCGAGCGCATGGTCAAGGACGCCGAGGCTCACGCCGAGGAAGACAAGGCTCGCCGCGAAGAGGCAGAGGTCCGCAACCAGGCCGAGTCGCTGGTCCATCAGACGGAGAAGTTCGTCAAGGAACAGCGTGACGGCGAGAACGCGGGCAAGGTCTCCGAGGAGATCCTGACCAAGGTCGAGGCAGCGATCAAGGACGTCAACGACGCCCTCGCAGGCACCGACATCTCGGCAGTGAAGACCGCCGTGGAGAAGCTGGGCACCGAGTCGCAGGCTCTTGGCCAGGCAATCTACGAGGCCTCCGCAGCCAGCGAAGCCGGAAACACCGACGGCGCAGGCAATGACGACGACGTCGTCGACGCCGAGGTTGTCGACGAGCCTTCCGACTCGGACAAGAAGTGACCTCGGACAACTCCGAGAACAACCCGGTCGACCCCGAGACCGGTGCACAGGGAGAGGCGGCCGGCGAAGGCCGGCCGCCGCTCGACTCGGAAGACACAGGGGTAGTGCAGGAAGCCGAGGCCATCGTGGAAGAAGCGACGTTGGCTGATCAATTGGCAGAACGCACTGCAGACCTGCAGAGCTTGCAGGCACAGTTCATGAACTACAAGCGCCGCGTCGACCGCGACAAGCAGGTCGACATCGCCAACGCGAAGGCCTCCGTAGTGGGAGTGCTCGTCCCGATCCTCGACGATCTGGATCGTGCACGCGCACACGGAGACCTCGAAGAGGGTCCGCTGCGAGCCCTCGCGGACAAGCTCAACACCACCCTCACGGGTCTCGGTTTGAGCGAGTTCGGCGCCGTGGGAGACGCTTTCGATCCCGAGCTGCACGAAGCTGTGCAGCACGAAGGTGAAGGAGCCGACCCGGTCCTGAGTGTGGTCATGCGTAAGGGCTACAAGTTCGGTGACCGCGTCCTGCGACACGCGATGGTAGGCGTTGCCGATCGAGTGGGCGAGCAGCCGACCGACGGCAGCGCAGGCGCAGAAGAAGAATCAAAGTAACAGCGAGAGGAGGAGACGCCCAGTGAGTCAACGGGAGTGGATCGAGAAGGACTTCTACAAGGAGCTGGGCGTCTCGTCCTCAGCTTCGGCCGACGAGATCAAGAAGGCGTATCGCAAGCTGGCTCGGGATCTGCATCCCGATGCCAACCCTGACGATCCCAAGGCCGAAGAGCGCTTCAAGGCTGTCAGTGAAGCGAACACGATCCTGTCGGATCCGGAGAAGCGCAAGGAATACGACGAAGCCCGAAGGCTCTTTGCCAGTGGCGGATTCGGCCCCCGGGCGCAAGGCGGCGGTGGCGGATTCAACCCCGGCGCCGGCGGCTTCGACATCAACGACCTGTTCGGCGGCGGTGCCGGCGGTCAGGATTCGGGTCTCGGCGACATCTTCGGTGGATTGTTCAACCGCGGCGGCGCCGGTCAGCGAACCTCGTCCGCTAATCGTCCGCGTCGGGGCAAGGATCTCGAAACCGAAACCACGCTCGGGTTCCGCGAAGCGGCGCTCGGTGTCACGGTTCCGCTGAGGATCACCAGCCCGGCGTCGTGCACCACCTGCCACGGCAGCGGCGCAAAGCCGGGCACCAGCCCGCGAGTGTGCCCGCACTGCAACGGAACCGGTGTCATCAACCGCAACCAGGGTGCTTTCGGATTCAGCGAGCCGTGTGACGATTGCCGGGGAACCGGTTCCATCATCGACTCGCCCTGCGAGGACTGCCACGGCAGCGGCGTCACCAACCGCACCCGCACCATCACGGTGCGCGTGCCGTCCGGCGTCAGTGACGGTCAGAAGATTAGGCTCAAGGGCAAGGGCGAAGCGGGACTCCGCGGCGCTCCCGCCGGCGACCTGTTCGTCAACATCCGGGTGCGTCCCGACTCCGTGTTCGGACGCAACGGCGACGACCTCACGGTCACCGTGCCGGTGAGCTACGGCGAACTGGTTCTCGGCACCACACTGTCGGTACCGACGCTGGAAGGCCGTGTCGGCGTCAAGGTTCCACCAGGAACTGTGGACGGGCGTGTTCTGCGGGTTCGCGGACGCGGCATTCCGAAGCGGCCTGAAGGAGCCGGCGATCTGCTGGTCACTGTCAAAGTGTCCGTCCCGCAGAAGCTGGACGACGCGGCGATCGAAGCGCTCGAGACCTATCTCGAAGCAGAGAAGGCGAGCGGATTTGATCCACGGGCCGGGTGGGCCGGTGTGTGATGACCGAGCAGCCGAAGAATCAGAGAGACGTATCGCTTGACCCCGATGCTCAGATCTTCGTAATTTCCGTGGCCGCCGAATTGGCGGGCATGCATGCGCAGACCTTGCGCAACTACGACCGTCTCGGTTTGGTGACCCCGCACCGCACCACCGGTGGCGGGCGCCGTTACTCCCCGAGAGATGTTGCGCTTCTTCGTGAGGTGCAACGCCTTTCGCAGGATGAAGGCGTCAATCTTGCCGGAATCAAGCGGATCATCGAGCTGACAAATCAGGTCGAGGCTCTGCAGCATCGAGTTCGGGAAATGGCTGAAGAGATCGCCAAGGTCCATGCCGGCTACCGCCGGGAACTGGTGCCGATACCGCGCAACAATGCGTTGGTGGTGTGGAAACCGCGTAATCAGCGGTAGCGCGTAGCAGCACGAACTTACGGCCCGGTGGCCTTTCGAATCACAGGATTCGCAAAGGTCACCGGGCCGTTTTGCTGCGTTCTTTTGATGATTTTCATGTACTTCCACCCAGCGGGAATTACCCTGTCGAGACGGCCTGAATGTGCATAGCGTTCGCCTGGATGGCCCGTTTGACGTTAGCCAGATCACATCCTATGCTTCGAACCCAAGCAACCGCTTGCTGGATTATCAAGCGGGTGCTTGGTCGACTGATGCCTAAAACGGGGTGTGTCCATCGGTCGGGCTAATTCCACGTCAGGTATTCGCCTGACGTTCGATACAAATGGGTTCTAGGAGTGCGGACATGAAACGTCGGCCTATTCTTGTGGCGGCAGTTGCTGCGACGGCGGCTCTGACTCTCGCGGGTTGCAGTGGCTCCACCGATTCGGAAGGCGGAGCGGACTCGCCCTACCGGGTTCTGCTGACCGGTGGTATCAGTGCTCAGGGCGTTCTGGCGGCGAACTCACAGACGTCGCTGCTCGCGACCAAGGCCGGCGTTCAGGTCCAGAACGCGGCCGGCGGTATCGATGGTCGTCAGATCGAATTGACGACGGTGGACGATGCAGGCGACGCGACCATCGCGGTGACCAAGCTGCGTGAGGCGATCAACTCGGGCAACAAGCCGGACCTCTACCTGAACTCCGGCCCGTCGTCCATCGCGGCTGCGGTGCTGCCGATCCTCAAGCAGAACAACATCCTGTCGATGAGCATGGCGCCCTCGCCCGATTCCACGGACCCCGCGAAGTTCCCGCTCAACTTCGACCTCGCCCCTGGTGCGACGGATACCGCTCGCGGAATCTCCGAGTACGCAAAGACCAAGGGTTACACCAGTGTCGGAGTTCTGCACGGCAGCACCGCGTACGGTGAGCTCTTCGGCGAGGAGATGACAACCGAACTCGGCAATGTCGGGCTGAAGGCGGCCGGCAACGAAGAGTACGACGCCGCTGCCCTGGACATGACGGCGCAGTTGCAGTCGCTCAAGAACTCCGGGGCCACGGCCATTGCGTTGGACGCGTACGGCGCCCCGCTCGGATACGTACTCCAGAGCCTCGAGCGTCTGGGCTGGGATGTACCACTGATCGGCAACACGTCGGTCTCCGCGACCAACCTCATCGCCAATGATCCGCCTGCCGGCGTCCTGGGTACTCCGCAGGTGAAGAACCTTGTGACGCAGGTGTTCACCAGCACGGTGTTCGATCCGAACAACGAGCTTGTCAACACGATGGTGGACACGATGGCATCGTTGGGTTCCATCCCGTCCACGCTGATCCTCGCGGACAACTACGACGCGTTCCCCCTGGTTGCGGCCGCAGCGGAGAAGGCCGGCAGCTCGACCGACCCGAAGAAGCTTGCCGAAGCACTGGAAACCTCTGAGGTCCAGGAGAATGCCAAGACGGCGTTCCTCTCTCGCTACAATTTCAGTGCCGACAACCACGGTCCGAACCCGAATACCAGTGAGCTGCAGTTCATCAGCCCCACGAAAATCCTCAACGGCCAGTTCGGAAACCCGGCCGCCTCATGACAATTCTGTGGTCCGGGTTGGCGCTCGGCGCGGTCTACGTGCTCGTCGCCATCGGATACAACATCGTTTTCGTTTCCTCCAACACCTTCAACTTCGCTCAGGCTCAGCTGATGATGGTGGGCACGTTTGTCGCCTACACCGGGTTGGTCACTCTGAAACTCCCCGTTCTGGTGGTGGCGGTGATGGCCACCGTGACGGTGATGCTGCTGGCAGCAGTGGAGGAGATCATCGCGATCAGACCGGTCGCCGATCATCAAAATCAATTGGTGACAACACTCGGCGTTGCCACCCTGCTCAACGGTGCAACGCAGTTGATCTGGGGCAGTGAGCCTCTCACGGTTCCGTTCTTCGGCTCCAATGATCCCATCACCTTGCTCGGCGGCCGTACCTACCCGGTGGAAATCGCCCTGCTGGTCGCGGCGATCGCACTGGTCATCGGCTTGAGCTACGTCTCGAAGAAGACGATGACGGGTCTGGCGCTGATCGGAATCTCCGAAGACCGTGAAGCGGCGATGCTGCGCGGAGTCAACGTACGACGGCTGGCACTGGGAGCGTTTGCGTTCTCGGGCGCCTTGGCAGGTGTCCTCGGACTCCTGGTCGGTCCCAAGACGTTTGCGGTCGCGACCTTGGGTGCCGCGCTGGCCCTGAAGGGGTTCGTGGCGTTGGCGATCGGCGGATTCGGTTCTCTGCCAGGCGCTTTGATCGGCGGGCTGACCGTCGGTCTGGTGGAATCGTTCACCGCGCTGTGGGCGGGCAGCCAGTACAGCAATATCGCCGTCTTCACGGTGCTGATCATCATCTTGATGGTCAAACCGGCCGGATTGTTCGGCAATGTCCGAGAACGGGTGGTATGAAATGGTAAGCGCGTGGCGGACTTTCCGTTCCCTTCCGAGTTGGATCCTCCCGCTGGTCCTGGCCGTGGTGATCTTGCTGCTGCCCGTGATGGGGCTCGACCTGTCGACGTCGCGGCAGATTCAGTTGGCGTGCATCCTGGCGCTGGTGGTCAGCGGCTTGAATCTGAGCCTCGGCTTTGCCGGTGAACTGGCACTCGGGCAGGCCGCGATGTACGCGGCCGGCGCCTACACGGCGGGTCTGATGTCGCAAGCCGGTCACACCGACATCCTGGTGCAGCTCGCCGCGTCCGGTGCGGTGGCATTGGGCGTCGGTATCTTGACCGGTGTTCCCGGTCTGCGCCTGGGCAATTGGTCACTCGCCATGACGTCGTTCTTCCTGGTACTGCTCGTGCCCGACGTACTGGCGATCTTCGGCGGCAAGACCGGTGGCCGAAACGGCCTCACCGGAATGGAGCCGCCGACGCTCTTCGGTTCCGAACTCGACACCCAGCAGTACTACATGGTGGTCGTTGTCGTGACCGTTCTCTGGTTCGCGGTGATGCGCAACCTCGTGGTCTCACGCCACGGCATCGCGTTCCGCACGCTCAAGCAGTCGCCGGTGTTGGCGTCCTCGCAGGGTGTGTCGGTGTTCCGGATGAAACTGCTCGGCTATGCGATCGGCGCGTTCCCGGCCGGTCTGGCGGGTGCGTTGTTCGCCAACACCGACCTGTTCATCTCGCCGGAAGCGTTCGGGTTCACCTTTGCCACAGCAGTTCTGGCGGCATCGATCCTGGGCGGCGCGGCAAGTGTGTACGGCGCGGTGGTCGGTGCTGCGATCATGCAGCTCGGCCCCAACCAGTCGACGGCGTTCCAGGAGTACTCGCTGATCTTCTACGGCGGTTTCCTGATCATCGGTGGTGTGTTGCTCTCGGGCGGTTTGACGAAGGTCGGCCGCTCGCTGGTCTCGAAACTCGATCGCAGGGCGGGTCTGGGCGCCGTAGTTCCGAAGGAGGATGGCAGCGCCGCAGTCGAACTGGCGCCGATCAACGGTGCTCGGTTGGTGGTCGACGGGGTATCGAAGGCGTTCGGTGGCAACCAGGCACTCAACGCCGCAACCCTGAGCGCGGAGGCCGGTAAGGTCACCGCGTTGATCGGACCCAACGGTTCGGGTAAGACGACCATGCTCAACATGATCTGCGGGTTCTACACCGCAGATGCCGGCGTGATCACGATCGGTGACACGGTGGTCTCCCAATCCTCACCGCACACGGTGGCGCGTGTCGGTGTCGCTCGAACGTTCCAGACTCCGACGATTCCCGAGAACATCACGGTCCTGGAAGCTGTTGCCTCCGGACGCTATTCGGTGCACCGGGCGTCGATGGCGTCGGCTGTGCTGCGGTTGCCCAGCTTCCGCAAGGTCGCGAAAGCCGACATCGTCGAAGCCGAGCGGGTACTCGAGTTGGTCGGGATGTCGCACCTGCGCAACGAAATTGCGACGTCGCTGCCCCTGGGTATGCGTCGTATGCTCGAAGTTGCCCGCGCCGTCATCGCCGAACCGCGAGTCGTTCTCTTCGACGAGGTGGCATCGGGACTCGACGAGGACGAACTCGAACGTCTGGCAGATCTGATCCGGGTACTGCGCGATGCCGGGGCCACAGTGGTGTTGGTAGAGCACAACTTCCGGCTCGTACTCTCACTCGCGGACGAGATCGTGGTGTTGGCGCAGGGGCAGGTGATCGCCACCGGTGACGCGGCGGCCATCGAACACCACCCACGCGTACTCAGTGAGTACCTCGGAGTGAAATCCGGCGACGAACAAGCGCTTCTCGAAGAAATCGGTGCCGTCGACCATCAGAGCAGTGAGGTGAAGTGATGGAACCGATTCTCAAGGTCCGCAACCTGCAGACCGGGTACGGCGATCTGCGGGTCGTCTGGGATGTCTCGTTCGACGTCTATCCCGGCCAGGTCACGGCTCTGCTCGGCCGCAACGGCGCCGGCAAGACCAGCACGTTGCGTGCTCTGTCGGGGCTGAACAAGGTGGCGTGTGGAACCGTCGAGATGGACGGCGCCGACATCACCGGAGTTCCCGCGCACAAGCGGGTGCGCCAAGGAATGGCGTACGTGCAGGAAGGTAAGCGGGTCTTCCACAAACAGACCGTGGAGCAGAACCTTCTTCTCGGCGGGTACACCCGCAAAGTGAAACGCGGCGAGCTCATGGAATCGGTGGAATCCATGTACGAGATGTTCCCGATCCTGGGGGAGAAGCGTGCGCTTCCCGCCGGTTCCATGTCGGGCGGCCAGCAGCAGATGCTCGCGATCGGCGCAGCGCTGATGGCGCAGCCGAGGTTGCTCCTGCTCGACGAACCTTCGGGCGGTCTCGCTCCCGTGATCGTCGGTGAGGTGATGGACCGCGTCCAGCAACTCAAGGAAACCGGGTTGGCGGTCCTGCTGGTGGAGCAGGCCGTCGAAGCGGCGATGAGCGTCGCCGATCACGTGACAGTCCTCGACATCGGCAAGGTGGTTCTCGACGCCGACGCCAAGGACATCGACGACCTGGCAGTGCTCAAGGACGCGTACTTCGGACGCGTCTGAACAGCAGCGAAAAGGACTTCAGCCCGGCCACCACGGCCGGGCTGAAGTTGTCTCCCGCTCCGTGGCACGGCCCGTAGCCAGCCGTCGAGCATGCGCCTACCGTCGTCGAACAACTCCTGTGAGAGGCAAACTCGATGACTGCTCCTGATGTGCTCGCTCCGGCAAAGCTCGGTCCGGTGACCCTGCGAAACCGCATCATCAAGTCCGCAACGTTTGAAGGCAAAACTCCCGATGCACTGGTCACTGACGACCTGATCGAATTTCATCGGCGCCCGGCAGCAGGCGGCGTTGGAATGTCTACCGTCGCGTACTGCGCAGTTGCGCCCGAGGGACGCACCGAATACGGCCAACTATGGATGCGGCCCGATGCCCTGCCCGGACTGCGACGGCTCACCGACGCGATTCACAGCGAAGGTGCGGCCGCGTCCGCTCAGCTCGGACACGCCGGCCCGGTCGCGAATCAGAAGTCGACCGGACTGCCCGCACTTGCACCGTCGAGCTCATTTAATCCGTTGAGCATGAGAATGATTCGCACCGCAACCACCGCGGACATCACCCGCATTGCTGCCGCACACGGCAGCGCCGCACAACTTGCTGTCGAGGCAGGATTCGACGCAGTCGAAATCCACTTCGGCCACAACTACTTCGCGAGCTCGTTCCTGAGCCCGAAACTGAACCGTCGCAAGGATTCCTACGGTGGATCGCTCGAGAACAGGGCCCGGGTTGTTCTCGAGACCGCACGCAGCGTTCGTGACGCTGTCGGCGACAAGATTGCGATCTTGGCCAAGCTCAACATGGATGACGGTGTGCCAGGCGGATTCTGGGTGGACGAAGCGATTCAGGTGGCGCAGTGGCTGGAGGCGTCCGGCAGTGTCGACGCGTTGGAATTGACGATGGGCAGTTCGCTGCTCAATCCGATGTACCTGTTCAAGGGCGACGCGCCGATCCGTGAGTTCGCTGCCGCGATGCCGCAACCGGTTCGACTGGGTGTGCATCTCGTGGGTAAGAGCATGTTGCATGCGTATCCCTACAAGCCGCTGTTCATGCTGGAAGAGGCTCGGCAGATCCGTGCTGCGGTGAAGTTGCCGTTGGTGCTGCTCGGCGGTGTCACGGACAAGGCGGGGATGGATACCGCGATGGCGGAAGGATTCGAGTTCGTCGCGATGGCCCGCGCCTTGCTCCGTGAACCCGACCTGGTGAATCGGATTGCGGCAGAATCCGATACCCGATCGCTGTGCATCCACTGCAACAAGTGCATGCCGACTATCTTCAGCGGTGCGCGCTGCGTGCTGGTCGAGCGCGCCTGAACGCTCCAGAACGGCCGCGACCCGACATCTTCGTGATGTCGGGCCGCAGCCGTCCGAAGGGTGAATTTACTCGGCTTCCTTGATCCAGTCCGTGGCATACATCGTCATGGGACCGAAGAACTCGTGAACGACGTCGTTGACCGCTTCGAGTCCGCTTTCGCTGTTTGTCATGATCACAACACTGCGACCCGTCTCGGGGTAAGCGATGAAGAAGGCTTTGAACGGGCCGTTGTCGCCCCAGTGCCAAATCGCCTTTCCGAGTTCATTTTCCTGCAGACCGATGCCGAGGCCCCACTTGATGTGGTCGATCGAGTCTTTGTTACTGCCGCCGTGGTCGGCACTGCCGGCGGCGGTGAACATCATGTCCCGAGTGGCAGGTTCGAGTCCCTCGCCCGCGAGCAGTGCGCCGCGCAGGAACTTCGAGTAGTCGCCGGCCGTCGTCTTCAGGGTGTACGCGACGTTTGCCCGGGGAAAATTGCGCAGGGCCTTTGCCGTGCCGTCGGCGGTATGACCGACCGCGGTGACGGCCTCGAAGGCCGGGTTGGTCACTAAGTCGCTGCTTGTCATTCCGAAACGCTGGAAGACGCGCTGCGAGGCAAGTTCCGCAAACGGTGTGCCGGTGAGCGACTCGACGGTCTTCTGCAGGTAATAGAAGCCTTCACCCGAGTATGACCACTGGGTCCCGGGTTCGAAAGTAGTACTGACCGGCGTGGTCTCGAACTCTGCACTCGATGGGCCGGTCGCCCAGTTGGGCAGGCCTGTGGTGTGCGTCAGCGCCATTCTGGCGGTGATCTTGTGGGCTGCAGGATCGGCCGCGATGCGTGGGTATTCAAAATACTCGGACAGTGGCCGATCGAGATCGATGACACCCTCGTCCACCAGTTGGAGGACAACGTACGACGCCACCACTTTGGTCAGCGAGGCGGCCTCGAAGACGGTATCCGACGTGACGGCGTTGCCGGTCTCGACGCTCGAGACACCGTAGTTGAACTCCTGTCGTCCCTTGCCGTCCGTGTACACGACCTGTGCTCCGGGAATGCCATGCGCGGCAAATGCTGCGTTGATTCGCTGCGCTAGCGCGGGATCCGTGCTTCCGCTCAGGGAACCGGTATCGAGAAAGGCAGATCCGGTGGTAGGGAAATTGATCGGCTGAGCCCCGGCGCCGACTGCGGTCGAGATAACGATTGCTATGGAAAATGTTGCGGAAAGTGCAGGTATTAAAACCTTGCGTTGAGCGGACTTCACAAAGACCTTCTTCGAATACAGGGCTGATGGGACTCCCGAATGTTAGGAGGCCCGTTTGCCCGTTTTCCCAGGTGTAACTGCGGGGTCATTAACTCTCAACGCGATTGAAACGAGTCAGGCGTGGTCATGACTGCCCATCCACCGGGAGAAGCCGTTCCGGAACCGATGGAGCAACTCGTACCGTTTTCAGCATGACCGATCCTGATATCTCCACCGCACCACTCGACGTCGTAGTCATCGGCGCCGGCGTCGCAGGCCTGTACGCCATGTACCGACTCCGCAAGCAGGGACTGCGTGTCCACGGCTTCGAAGCCGGCTCCGGAGTTGGTGGAACGTGGTACTTCAACCGCTACCCGGGGGCTCGCTGCGACGTCGAGAGCTTTGATTACTCATTCTCATTCTCCGAAGAGCTGCAACAGGATTGGGACTGGAGTGAGAAGTACGCTGCGCAGCCCGAGATTCTCGAGTACCTGGACCACGTGGCGGATCGGTTCGACCTGCGGAGCGGGTTCACCTTCGACACGCGGGTGAAGAGCGCGCAGTTCGACGAGGAATCGGCGCTCTGGCGAGTGCAGACCACCACCGGGCATGACGTCACCTCACGTTTCGTCGTGTGCGCCACTGGCAGTCTCTCGACGGCGAACATGCCGAACATCGACGGGCGAGATTCCTTCGCGGGGGATGTTTTTCACACCGGGTTCTGGCCGCACGAAGGCGTCGACTTCACTGGAAAGCGAGTGGGTGTCATCGGCACCGGATCGTCGGGAATCCAGTCGGTGCCTCTGATCGCCGAGCAAGCCGATCATCTGTATGTGTTCCAGCGATCGGCGAATTACAGTGTCCCGGCTGGAAACACACCTCTTGACGACGCACGCCGCGCCGAGATCAAGGCAAGCTATGCCGAGCGTCGTGCGCTCAGCAAGCGCAGCGGCGGCGGCTCACCGTTCATCTCGGACTCGCGAAGCGCGCTGGAGGTTCCTGAAGACGAGCGGACCGCAGCGTACGAGGAACGTTGGCGCCTCGGGGGAGTGCTGTTCGGCAAGACATTTGCCGATCAGACCAGCAACCTCGAAGCCAATGACACGGCACGCGAGTTTGCCGAGTCCAAGATCCGTTCCGTTGTGGAAGACCAGTCGATCGCGGATCTCCTGATCCCGAACGACCATCCGATCGGAACCAAGCGCATTGTGACGGACACGAACTACTACCAGACGTACAACCGGGACAACGTCACCTTGGTCGACCTGAAGAAGGCCCCGATCGAAGCGATCGACGCGACCGGGATCAAGACCACCGAATCTCACTACGACCTGGATGCTCTGGTATTTGCCACCGGATTCGACGCGATGACCGGTGCACTCGACCGAATCGACATCCGTGGACGCGGCGGGGAAACGTTGCGTGAGAACTGGCATGCCGGGCCGAGAACGTATCTGGGACTCGGGGTTAACGGATTTCCGAACCTCTTTGTCGTGACCGGACCGGGCAGCCCGAGCGTTCTGTCGAACATGATCCTCGCGGCAGAACAGCACGTCGACTGGATTGCGGACGCAATTGCCCATCTCGACGCGAATAATCTGACCACCATCGAACCCAGCGTCGAAGCAGTCGACGGATGGCTCGAGGAGTGCTCACGACGAGCGTCGGCCACACTGTTTCCTTCGGCCAACTCCTGGTACATGGGTGCAAACATTCCCGGCAAGACACGGATCTTCATGCCCTTCATCGGCGGGTTCGGCGTCTACAGCGACATCTGCGCGGACGTCGCAGCGCAGGGATATCGAGGCTTCGAACTGAACAGCGCGGTCCACGCATGAGGCGGCTCGAGGGCGCGCGGGTACTGGTGACCGGGGCGGCCGGCGGCATGGGGCGTGCGCACTGCATTCGGCTCGCCGAGGAGGGTGCGTCGGTGATCGCGTTGGATATGGCGGCGTCCGGACTCGATGAAACCGCTTCGGCCGTGCGTGATCTCGGCGGCGCGGCGGTCACGGGCATTGCCGACATCCGCAACTACGAGGAACTCGCAGCAGTGGTGGCGGACTGCGTCGCCGAAATCGGCGGACTGGACGTCGTTGTTGCCAACGCAGGCGTCTACGACACGCCTGGACCTACGTGGACCATCGACCCGTCCGTGTGGAACCGTTCGCTCGACGTCAATCTGACCGGAACCTGGCACACCGTGAAAGCGTGTGTTCAGCACTTCGGCAACGGCGGATCTGTTGTTCTTGTCAGTTCGACGGCAGGAATCAAAGGCATTGCCGGAGCGGGTCATTACAGTTCCGCCAAGCACGCCGTCGTCGGACTGGCTCGAACCCTGGCCAACGAATTGGGAGCGCAGAGTATTCGCGTCAACTCAGTGCATCCGGGTTCGGTGCGAACACCGATGATCATCAACGAACGGGTATTTGCGAACCTGTGTCCGGGCATCGAGAATCCCACGGAATCCGACGCCGCGGCCGTCCTGAGTGCTCGAAACTTGTTGCCAGTGCCGTGGGTCGATCCGGTGGACGTGAGCAACGCCGTGCTGTTTCTTGCGTCCGAGGAGTCCCGCTACATGACCGGTTGTCAGTTGGTGGTCGACGCCGGCCTGACCCAGAAGGTGTGAACTGATGAGACTCGAGGGAAAGATCGCGCTGGTCACCGGTGCGGCACGGGGAATCGGACGGGCTCAGGCCGTGCGTTTTGCCGAAGAGGGCGCAGACATCGTCGCGGTCGACGTGTGTGCCTCGGTGGACACGACGCTCACGCC
The DNA here is from genome assembly GCF_002300185.1 of Rhodococcus sp. ACPA4. Classification (NCBI taxonomy): domain Bacteria; kingdom Bacillati; phylum Actinomycetota; class Actinomycetes; order Mycobacteriales; family Nocardiaceae; genus Rhodococcus; species Rhodococcus sp. ACPA4. The sequence goes on along the minus strand of NZ_NSDY01000001.1, from coordinate 2,838,085 downwards.
GCCGTCGACCGAAGCCGATCTTGCGGATACCGTCGCGCAGGTAAGGGCTCTGGGGCGGCGCATCGAATCAGCGGTGGTGGACGTTCGGGATCTCGAGGCGCTGCGAAGTGCTGTCGATTCAGCGGTGGGAACACTCGGTGGACTCGACATCGTCTGCGCAACAGCGGGTATCACGTCTTCGGACAGTGCCTTGTCGATGTCGGAAGACATGTGGCAGACGATGCTGGACGTGAACCTGACCGGCGTGTGGCACACCACTGTCGTCGCAGCGCCGCATCTGATCGCGCGGGGTGGGGGATCGATGACGCTCACCAGTTCCATCGCCGGGCTCAGAGGGCTCGTCGGTGTTGCGCACTACACGGCAGCCAAGCACGGCGTCGTGGGCTTGATGCGGTCACTGGCAAAGGAATTGGCGCCGCACAACGTGCGGGTCAATACCGTGCACCCCACCAACGTGGATACACCGATGATTCAGAACCCCGCGGTGAGCAGTAAGTTTCGCCCCGATCTGGAAAATCCGACGCGCGAAGAGTTCGCCGAAGCGGCGATGACGATGAACATGCTCGCGATACCGTGGATCGAGCCGGTAGACGTGGCAAACGCGGCACTGTTCCTCTCCTCCGACGAGGCCCGCTACATCACGTCCGTCGCATTGCCCGTGGACGCGGGTAGCTCGTCCCGTTGAGATCCGTCACGGTGTGTAGCGTCGGTTCCACCTAACCGAAAGGCGCACACCGTGACGGAACGACGCTATCTCGAAGTGACAGTCGGCCCGAACATCATCCTGGTGCTCGACCACCGCACCGTCGAGGTGTTCGACCGGACCGCGGCGAGCACCAGTGAGGTATGCCGCTGGCACGTCGAACACATTGGGGTGAAAGCAAAGCCGACGAAGTCAGGCCTGAAACTGACGATCGGCAATCGGCTTGCCGACGACTCCATTGCCGTCGCCGGAGCGCGTGCTTCTCTGACGGTTCCACCGGACGACGAGGCGGCCGTGATCGCGTTCTTCGACGCGGTCAAAGCCGCCCGCTCCTAGCTCAGGCGTCGGCGCTGACCCGGGTGGCCGCATGGGCACCGGCAACACGACCGAACGCGAGGGCGTCGGCGATGTGGAATCCGCCGTCTTTGGCTGCGCTGTACGTGGAACTGACGGTGCCTGCCGCGTAGAGTCCGGAAATCGGATTACCGGCGGTGTCGAGTACACGCGAGTGGCCGTCGCGGCGAGGGCCACCGTTGCTCCACCCCAGGAGCGGCGGCCCGGATACGGCGTAGAACGGTGCAGTGACAACGGGAGCCAACGTCGCGGGGTCCCGACCGAATGACTCGTCGACACCGGCAGTGCATGCCTCGTTGTAGCGTCGCACACTCGTTTCCACGACGGCGGGGTCCAGGCCCAGCTTGTCGGCGAGTTCGGCGAGTGTGTCCGCCTTGACGATCCACCCCTTGTCGATCTCGGTTTGGTTGTCTGCGCTCCACTCGTAGCCCTCGTCGAGAACTAGACGCCCGACAGCCAGTACGTCGCGGCCGGGGCTCAGTGGCCCGGCCAACCTCATGGTTTCGTCGAACACGATGTTCATCGACCGGACCGGAAAGTGTTGGTAGGAACCTTCTTTGAACACATGGCCGTGGCGCATTTCGGCCGACTCGCAGGTGAATCGGCGTCCCTCCTGGCTGAGGAACACGTAGTTGTGTGCGTTCCACAATGCGAGGTAGTGCCCGGACGGATCGTCTGTGTCGCCGGAGATTCCGGTAATGGTCATCATGTTGTTCATGTGCCACAGGTCGGCACCAACTGCCTGGGCCATGCGATGGCCGTCGCCGGTTGCCGACGGTGATCCCCAGATTTTCGGGTTCTCGAGGCGGAGGTAGTCGCGGACCATGGCCGGGTTGGCCTCGAAGCCGCCGGTCGCCAGGATGACACCCCGACGAGCGTACATCTGCGAAGTTGTTCCACCCGAGACGGTTTCGACTCCGATCACTGCTCCGGACTCGTCCGTCAGCAGTGCGGTCGCCTCGGTGTCGAATAGTGTTGTGATGCCGCGTTCCGCGAGGGCCGAGACGAGGAAGCGGTAGAGCAGTTCGTTGCCCATGGCCCCACCGATGGTGTCCATCCCTGCGTAGCAAGAACTTCCGTCGAGCTCGGCGTACTCCGCCGTGGAATGGAACTCACCGGACATCGACACCGGTGCATCCAGCTCGCGCAGCCAGTCCGAAAGCCCGTGTGTGTTCTCGGCCCACGCGTCGATCACGTCGTCGGCGACGGTGAACGAGCCGTTCAAGGCGCGCAGGAACGTTCGGGCCGCAGCGGGATCCTGGTTGACGAACCATCCACCGCCGGACAATCGGGTGTTACCGCCGGCGTTGTCAGGTCCGCACTTCTCCAGGATCACCACTGATGCGCCGTCAGCGTGTGCTTGCAAAGCTGCAGCCGATCCTGCAGCTCCCGAACCGATGACAATTACGTCGACATTGTTATCCATGTCACAAAGCTATGGCGCCGCAATTGCGTCGTACATGTAGCTTCCCAGTGAGCGAGAGAAGTCCTGTTCAGTACAGGGAACCGGGAACGGGATAGCTGCGCTCGCTCATTTCGACGGCTCCGGCGTCGGCAAGGTCGTTGATGGTCTGACGCAACGACGAGCACGAACGCTGTGCATACGGATTATCCGACGGGCGCGCAAGTTCCGGGCAGACCTGCTCGGAATCCTCGAGCCACTGCACGCTGGTGTGCGCGTTGCTGTACTTCTCGATGAGTACTCGGTTGCCGCAATTGCGGCAGCTGACCTGCCGCATCAGCGTACGGCCATGTCCGACATCGCCCAGAACGCGCGCGTGCTGGTGATCTTGGCGTTCTCGTCGAAGGTCATCACGTCGATGGGGGAGACCTCGTAGATCTTGTCACCCATCGGTGTCACGACGCGGAAATGGAACGCCGCGCTGGAACCGCTGACACGCAGGGTCAGGAGTTCGATCTCCTGCGTGCGACCTTCGAGGGCACCGAAGAATGCGGCAATCGCCTCGCGGCCGACAACGGGTTCGCTGCCCACGGGATCCTCGAGAGTTCCGTTCTCCGCGTACAGGGCTGCGATGTCTGCGCTCGATCCGCGGGAAACCGCGTCGAGGTACGCGGTGACGGTCGCGGTGATCGCAGCGGTGATATCTGGTTCGACAGTAGTCATCGTCGTAATCCGATCAGTTGTGTCCCGGTGAGGTCGGCGGTGGGCGCCGACCTCACCGGACGTTATCGCTTCTGATCGTCCCTATCGTCGATGTCTCCCACGCAGCGGGACGCCCAGTTCAAACGTCGGCGGCTTGTCGGAGGCTTAGGCGTCGAAGCGACCGAAACCGCCACGGTAGAAGAGCAGCGGGCCGTCGTGGCGCAGCACGGTCAGATCCGTGATGCGTGCAACGACGATGGTGTGATCGCCTGCATCGTGCTCGTTTTCGATGGTGGCTTCGATACGGGCCAGGGCGCCGTCGAGGGCAGGCGCGCCGTTGGAGCCTGCTTCCCAGTCGACACCACTGAACTTGTCAGTGCCGCCGCGAGCGAAAGCCGAGCACATGTCCTTCTGATCGTGTGCAAGAACGTTGATGCAGATGGACCCGGCTTCACGTAGTTTCGGCCAACTCGTCGACGTTTTTGCCGGGCAGAACGACAGCAACGGAGGATCGAGAGAAACCGAGACCAAGGACTGGCACGTGAATCCGAGTGGGGATTCACCGTCGTGGGCGGTGATCACCGTGACGCCGGTGCAGAAGTTGCTCATCACGTCGCGCAGTGTGCGCCCGTCCAGCGCCGGCGGTGCGGCATTTTCTACGGACATGTGTCTCTCCTCGATCAAAGCTCTGCAAACAGGGTGTGAGTCCCTACGATGTGGGGCAACGGCGAGGTAATCCAGCGCCAGTCCCACTCAATGGCAGCAAGAACACTTCTGCCCAGGATCCCGCTCCACCCGGTCGACTCAGCACTCCCGGTCAGTAGAAGCGCTGCCCTACGGGTTCGGGATGAACCCGTCGAGTCCGCCGGACGGTGCAATCAGTTCGAGTCCGTCCGGCAGCGTCGGGTTGATCATCGGCGCGAGTGGCGCAACAGCCGTCGACGTCATGACGCCCAAGGTCGAGAAGATTCGTCCGTCCGGAGTGACCGCCAAAATCCCTTCTGTGGTGTCGGTGGCGAAGCCGATGTTGCGCATGCCCTTTCCGGTGGCCGGATCGATGTCGACGATGGCGGACTTCACCGGCACCGAGACGGGGTAGCCCTGGATCGGGACGTCGTAGCCGTAGAAGACTTCGATCAGAATTGAGCCGTTCACAACCGTCGGGTTGCCGTTGCCGCGCACGATGGGCGCGCCGTACACGTCGCTGACCGGGAGCGTTGCGTTTGTCAGCTCGCTGAGATCGGCGTCCCAGAGCTTTGCGCCTGCGGCACTGTATGCGGAGAGGACGCCGGGATTGGTGAGTGCGTAGATAGATCCTTGCGCGTCCACGGCTACCGCGGCGGCAGCAGCGCCGGACGGAGCGTTCCAGAGTTCCTTGCCGGATGCAGCATCGAATGCATAGAGGAGTCCCTCGTCGTCACACGTGTAGACGGTTTTGCCGTCGGGCGAGATAACGGGGCTCGAACCGCTACCTGGGCCCATCTGCGCCGCAAAGGCAATGGAAATCGAGCCGGGGGCACCGTTCTTCGGTGGGGTGATGTCGAGGCCGTAGAGCGCGCCCTTGTCTTGTTCCTTGTCGGTTGCCGCGACGTAGACGCGTCCGGTCACCGAGTCCACTGCGGGAGTGTTTGCGCTCTGGACTATTCCGCCCATGATGATCTGGAAGATGGGATCCTTGATGGCAGGGTCCATCATTCCGCCGGCCCACATGTTCGGTGACATCGGAGTTTTTGTGTGCCGCTTGGCTATTGAGCCGGGAAGCTGGAACACGGGTGCGCGCAACTCTCCGGTGGCCCGGTCGACCACCATCACCTGACCGAACACGGTGGTGCCGAAAACTGCACCGTCCTTGGTGAAAGCGGCTGTGACAAAGGGATTGATCGCCCGCGATCCGTCGGCAAATGGGTTGGGGCTGGGCGCTGCCGGTAGGTCGATGACCCAACGCAGGGCGCCGCCACTGGTGTACGACCACAGTTGATCTGCGTCGCTGACAAAGATGTTGCCGTCCGCGTCGATGATGGGGGAGGAGATGATCGCGGCCGAGTCGACGCCGGTCTTGCCGCTCCACGCCGGCGTTTCCCAGACGATGGTGCCGAACTTGTCGAGCACGTGGAGGTTGGCGCTGCCCTCGGCCTTGCCTGTGGTGATGGCCAGGTTTCCGTTGGGCAGCATGGTGGGAGCGGTGAGAATCGAGGCACCCTGCAGAGCTGTCCACCGGGTGTAACTCTGCGCGGGTTGAACTCCCAGTTGCTGACGACGATTGCCCGAATCGCCGTGCAGGGTAACCCAACCTGTGTCTGCGTAGACAGATGTGTCGGGTTCGAGGCTTCCGTCGATACTTCCGGTGCTGCTTCCGAACCCTGTCGCGAGCACCGTCGTAGCGGCAACGAGTAGGGATCCGAACCTGGCCGGGGTCATCGATTTCAAGGGGCTCATTAATACTCCTTATTAGTAGTAATCGGAAAGGTACACTAAGCGCCATGAGTACGGGAGAGCTCTCGACCAAACAAAAACTTCTCGAAGTCGCGGAAGAACTCTTTGCCACGAAGGGGATTGAGGCGACCCTGGTCGGTGACATTGTTTCGGGTGCGGGCCAACGCAATCCGTCGGCGTTGCGGTATCACTTCGGCTCCCGCGAAGGCATACTCCAGGCGATTCGCGAGAAGTACCTGGTGCAGTTGGAAGCTCGGAGAACCGCGATGCTCGCGCACTGGCAAGGTGACGTCACCCCGCGCAAGTGCGTCGAACTGATCGTGGCGCCGCTGGGGGAGATGCTCACCAGCGAAGCGGGCCGCAGATACCTGCGCATTCTCGGCCAGACCATCTATCAGCTCGAACCCGAGCAGATAGATCAGGTACCGCCGAACTATCCCAGCCTCGTCAGATCCATCGAGTTGCTGCGCGAATCCATCGGTCACCTGCCCGGCCCGCTGGTCGACGAGCGGGTGCGCGGAGCAATTCTGCTTGCCACCGCAATGCTTGCCGTCCGGGCACGTGATCTGACCGGACGTCGCCGATTGCCGCTCTCGGCGGCGGACTTTCAAGTGAACGTCATCGACATGACGACAGCAGCCTTGACCGCCAATTCGTGAAACTCTCCCGCTAAGCGGGCACCTCGGTTTGTGATGCACCTCACCTGGTCGTTCGATTGTTAGACTCCTGTCCGTGTCCGCAACCGAAGACGTGTCCAGAGGACTTCCCGCAACGAGTTGGGCGGTCCTCGGAACGCTCACGTTTGGTGAGGAGCTGACAGGCAACGATCTCAAGAAATGGGCCGACTGGAGTGTCGGGTTCTTCTACTGGAGTCCGTCCATCAGTCAGGTGTATGCCGAGCTCAAGAAACTCGAGAAGATCGGGTTCGTGGAATCGCGGGTCGTATCCGAACCCGGGGTGCGGGGTCGACGCCTGTACGCGATTACCGAATCCGGAACCGAGGCAGTGCGCACCTGGTCACGCGAAGCTCCTGTGGAGGTTCCCGTACTCAAACACGGTGTCATGCTTCGCCTTTGGATGGGGCATCTGAATGACCCGCCACGGCTCAAGGCGCTTGTCGGTGCGCATATCGCCAATGTCGAGGAGCAACTACGACGCGCGGAACTTCACGCAGACCACGCAGAAAACGAGCCCGCGTGGGCGTACTCCGTCATGACATTGCGTTGGTCGGTACGCTACTTCCGGGCTGAAATCGACCTTGCGCGTGAACTACTCGACGATATCGACCGGGCGTCGGCAGAATTTGCCAAGGTCGCCGAATATGATCCCCTCGGGTCACCGATCCCGGTGTCGCCTGGCCGATGGAAGGACATCGAAGATCATGTCCTCTCACTCACCCAGGATCAGCGCGATATCTGAGTAACCAGCTGCCCTCGGTCATGACCGACATGTTGCTCACGCCCTGGCAGCGGTGGGCAGGTTTCGCAGCAGCTGCCGACGCTGCAAAGTCGGTGTGACAGTGTGAGATCCACCGTCGATGGCACGCCAGATCGCAGACGCGGCCATGCGGACGGGTGCTGCACTGATGTGATCGTTACGTAGCGCCTTCGTCGGCCCACAAATCGACACTGCGGCAACTGCCCGTCCGGGCAGTCCGATCGGTGCCGCCAGACAGCTGAAGCCGGCCAACCCACTCCCACTTTCGAAGGCCACACCGGCCTCCCGAATCCGGGCACGCTGGGGATGCGTTGTGGATTGCGACTCGAATGCGAGCAGCGCCTGCCCCAAGGCAGTCGTGGGAGCATGACGCCGTTCCCCGACGCGCGTCGGGACAGCGGCGGCCAGGCGCCCGCCGATCTTCTCGAGATACACCACATCGGAGCCGTCGAGAATGCCGAGGTGAACAACAAATCCAGTGACGCGATACAGCTCGTGCAGCAGTGGCAACGCAGCTGTGTGCAGGCGATCCTGGTGTACGGCGAGAGAGCCCAACTCGACCAGGCGCATACCGAGCTCGTAGTCGCGGCCGTCGCGCCGTAGCCAGCGCATCGAGACCAGCCGCTCGAGTAGGCGGTGGGCGGACGACCGAGGAAGGCCGGTGCGGCGAACAATCTGGGCGAGCGTGAGGCGGCCAGGACCGTCGAAGGTGTCGAGGACGAGTGAGACGCGGTCGAGAACGGCAGTGGGTGTCGAGTCAACCCCCAGGTCAGCGGAATCTAGCTTCACGGTCGCTACTTGGGACTCCAGTGCCATAGTCATCGCGTCCACTACTCCTCTTCGATGAAAATCTGTGAGCTGGCTATTTCAATTAGAAATAGTGTCATATGACTCGCGATTTGTGAAGTGAATCACGTAAACGTCCTGCATCTGGGCGTAGAGGTGTGGCGCGCTCGGGTTTTTGTGGGCGCCATTCCTGTCGACTGGGCGATCCGGCGCGCATGCGTGTCGCTTCGGTTTCAGATGTGCCCGATATGTCTCTTGATTCGAATAAGTGTTCGAGTATCATTGTGGTCAAGGGTGGGGAGGCTCTGATGACCAAGGTCAGCGATTTTGTTTCGGTGGGGGATGTTGTAGCCGGCTCGGCTGCGGGTGTGCGTGGCAGGCTGTGGCAATTGCGCCCGGCGGAGGTTCGGGACGTTGCCGTGAGTGCGTCTGCGGAGATTCTTCGGTTGGAAGCGATTCGGGTTGCCGCTGTCGACGCGTTGGCGCTCAATCCTGATGAGCAGGTGCTGTGTTACCGGGGTGTTGGTCGGTGGTTGGCGGCGAACACGATGCTGCAGAATGCGGCCGGTAACAAGATCGCTGCCATTGGCGCCGCGCTGCGGGTGTTCCCCGACATTGCTGCGTAGTTCGAGGCCGGCGATCTCTCGCTCGATCATGCGGCAATAATTGCCGCATTCTGTGAATCTCCGCCAAAAGGAATGCCCGACAGTGCGTTACCGTCCTGCATGGCAACTCTGCTCGCCGCGGCATCCGGGGTGGAGGCGACCACCATCAAACTCCGCTATGCGATTGCGGTTCTGGAGCGGATATTCGAGTCCGACGATGTCCCGCCCGGTGAGGACGACGATCTCAACGTCTTGCGGATTTCGCCAACGCTCAACGGACGGGTCGCGATCAAGGGTGATTTCGACGCGTTGACCGGCGAAATGTTGTTGTCGGCTCTCTCGGGTTTGTCGATGCCGAAACCGGCCGCGGACGGGACCCCGGATCAGCGATCGGCTGCCAAACGAACCGCGGATGCGTTCACGGAGCTTATTCGCCGGTACCTCGACAACGCCGTCACCGGTGTTGATGGTGGGCAGCGTCCGCATGTGAATGTGCACATCACTGCGAAAGATCTTGCGGAGCATCGGGAATGCGCCACCATGCGTAGCGATGTCGCGGCGGATTTCGATGAGCCTGACGTCGAGGATCTTGATGTCGGGTACATGCCGTGGATGGGACCACTCAGTGTGAGCCTGACCCGGATGCTCGCCTGCGATTGCATGCTCTCCACAGTGTTGATGGACGGCAACGGTGCACCGCTCGATGCGACGCCGCACAAACGGTTAGTCACACCCGAACAGCGGACTGCGCTGATCGCTCGGGACAAAGGCTGCGCCTTCCCGAACTGTGATGCCGTACCGGCTTGGTGCGGCGCCCACCATATACAACCCTGGTCGGTGGGCGGTCCGACGGTGATGGACAACCTCACCCTCCTCTGCCGTAGCCACCACCGATTGATCCACAGCACCAGCGGGTTCCGCGGGATCTGGGAAATCAAGATGGGCGATGATCACAAACCGTGGTTCATCCCGCCGTCGGCGATCGATCCGAAACAACGACGCCGTCGCTCCACCACCCGTCAGGGACCAGTTCACCGAGACTGAATCCGGTTCCACCGGAACTACATACCGCGTGAGAGCCTCGCATCACCAGGAAAGACGATACGAGGCCCACACGCATGCCTACGGGGTCCGAACACAGGAAAAGGGCTTGCGCACAAATGTGCGCAAGCCCTTCCCGGTGAAAATTTACATCGCTTGCTATTTACATCGCTGCCAGCGGTTCGCTGCCCGACCAGTCATGGCCCCAGTAACTGTCGGCGGTGATCTCCTCTGCCGAGTAGGAGTCCTGATCCACCTTCGATCCCTCGGTGCCGAACTCGATGTCCCAGCCGCCTGGCGCCCGGACGTAGAACGAGACCATCTTGTCGTTGGTATGTCGACCCAGGGTCGAGGACACCGAGAATCCGTCCTTCACCACCCGGTCGAGTGCCTGGCCTACGGCGTCGAGTGTGTCGACCTCGACCATGATGTGGATCAGGCCGGGCGCGCCGCCGTGCGGGGCAGGGCACAGCGCCAAGCTGTGGTGGCGTTCGTTGACCCCGAGGAAACGGATGCGCAGGGGGCCGAACTCCGGCGGCGCGGGCAGGCGGAATGCGCCACGCGGATAGAAGCCGAGAACATCGGTGTAGAAATCGAAGCTCGCAGCACTGTCCATGACCGGGAGAACAACGTGGCCAAGGCCCTGTGAGCCGGTGACAAATCGAGAGCCGAACGGCGTGACGACCGGGCTGTGATCGAGGATCGCGCCGTGGAAGATTTCCACATTTGCGCCGCCGGGATCGGTGAAGGTGATGACCTCTTCGACTCGGCGTGCGTCGGCCTCGGCCAGGGGAAGTTGGTCGACCGCGGTGCCGAACTTCTCCAGCGCGGCCTGAACGCGTCGTAGCGCGTTGCGATCGGCCACCTCCCAGCCGATGCTGACGATCTCGTCGCGCTCGCCCTCGACGATGACGATGCGGGCGGCGCGCTCGTCGAGACGCAGGTACAGCGCGTTCTCGTCCGGTCCGCTGCCCTTGGCGAAGCCAAGAACGTCGAATGCAAAAGTGCGCCAACGGTCCATGTCGTTGGTGGAGATCTTGACGTAGCCAAGTCCCTTGATGTCGGTGTGCGTCATCGTGTGTTGTTCCTTATGTCAGATCATCGCCCGCAGCGGGCCCTGCGGATCGGCGCCGAGGCGGCTGAGGGAGGCAGCGTGGAATACGGTGCCGGGGACGTGGATTGCGTGATGCTGGCCGGCATGGGCGTCGCGCCAGAAGCGCTGCAGTGGCTTGTCCATGCGAAGGGCGTTGCCGCCGCACCGCGGGTAGACCTGGTCGATGGCATTGATGGCACGCCATGCAGCCTGAACCTGGGTCTGCCGACCTTCGGCGCGCTGCTCGAACGTCACTTCCTTGCCTGCGTCCACGCGATCCCACATGCGATCGACATTGGCCAGCAGAGTATCTCGCGCCGCGCGAATATCGGCTGTTGCCTGGCCGATGGCGAAGAGCGTGTACGGATCATCCTTGATCGCGGTGCCCTGGGCATTGATGCGATCAGCCTGGTATTCGTTGGCGTGGAACAGCATTCCCTCGCAGATTCCGATGGTCGCGGCTGTGATCCCGAGTGGGAACATGTTCGACCACGGCATCAGGTACAGCGTCTCGGTGCGTCCGTACTTGCGCACAGCGGTACCGTCGATGACCTCGTCGCAATCCATGACGCGGTAATCGGGAACGTACGCGTCCTTGACCACAAGATCTTTCGACCCCGTGCCGCGCAAACCCATGACGTCCCACGAGTCTTCGATGATCTCGTAGTCGGTGCGCGGAATGATCACGTGCAGCATGCGGGGCGGCATTTCCATGTTGCCGTCCTTGTCGCAGGCCATAGCGCCGAGGAACGCCCAATCACAATGGTCCGTACCGGAGGAAAACTGCCAGCGGCCGGAGAACTTGTACCCACCGTCGGTGGGAATACACATGCCGCCGGGCATATAGGGAGAGGCCATCCAGGTATCAGGATCGGAACCCCAGATTTCCTGCTGAACCTTCGGATCGGCAAACGCCAACTGCCACGGGTGAACTCCGACAATCCCGTGGACCCAACCAGCCGACGGATTCAGCGACGCCATCCGCATTACGGTTTCCGCGAACTCGCGCGGATGTGCCTCCATGCCGCCGTATTCCTTGGGCTGCAACATCCGGATCGACCCGGCGGCTTTCATCTTCTTGGCGGTATCGTCTGCCAACCGTCCGATTTTCTCGGCCTCGATACCTTCTTGGAAGATGTCGTCGGCCATCAAGTTGATCTGTTCGAGCACTTCGTAACTCATGGTCACCCTATGTTGTGTTGTGTCGTGTGGTCTCGGTCAGCACGGGCTCTGATCAGGACGTGGTCTGAGGTGCCTGGGCTTCCCGGGCTGCGACGTTCTCGGCAACTTCCTGCTTCCAGCTCGCCACCGCTCGGGTGGTGTCGATCTCGAACTCGAAGCGCTTGGTCATGTCTTCGGTGACGTCCTCGACATCGGTGTAGAACTGGTTGTACCAACGCCGCAACTGATATACCGGGCCGTCTTCTTCGGAGAGAAGTGGATTGTCGATGGGAGCCTTGTTCTTCCAGATCTCCACGTCCTGAAGGAATCCCGTCTCGACGCCCTCGGTGAACTGCGCGGCCATAGCCGCAGTGTCCTCGTCGCTCATTCCGGGAAGCTTCTTCACCATGGCGCCGTACTGCAGCACGAAGGCGTTGTTCGAGATCGGGTAGTGGCAGTTGATCAGAACGGTCTCGATGATCTGACCGTTGGCCTCGCTCTTGAGCCAGTCGATCATGTACGACGGACCGAAATACGACGCGTCCGAACGAAGAACAGCGTTGGGATCCCCGTAGTTCGTACCGCTGATGACATCCTCACGTCCCACCGACTCCATGTACTGGCTTGCGACATGACCTTCGAAGATGTTCTTGAAATACCGGGGGAAGGAGTAATGGATGTAGAAGAAGTGCGCCATGTCCACGACGTTGTCCACGATCTCGCGGCAATGCGAGCCTTCGATGGTGAGCGTGTTCCAGCTCCAGTCGCTCCACTCGCTGCTTCCGAAGCCTTCGATCTCGGGGATGGTGACTTCTGCGGGTGGGGGGTTGCCCTGGGGATCGTTCCAGACGAACAGCTGGCCGTTGCGCTCGAGTGTCGTCCATGCACGGGTCTTGGCCAGCGGCGGAACGCGTCGTGCGTACGGAATGTCCGTACATTTTCCGTTGCCGCCCCAACGCCAGTCGTGGAACGGGCACGCGATCGAATCGCCCTTGACCGTGCCCTGCGCCAGGTTGCCGCCCATGTGACGGCAATAGGCGTCGAGGATCTTGATGTCGCCCTTACTGTCGGCGAAAACAACCAGGCTGGTGCCGAAGATTTCGATCTGGTGTGGCGTTCCGTCGCGATACGTCTTGCTGAGTCCGAGGCAATGCCACCCCCGAGCAAATCGCGCCGGGGGAGCCGCCGCCTCGATTTCGCGAATTTCCTCGTCTGCCGTTGTGGGTGAGTCCGTGCTGAGCGACATGTCTTCCTCCGAGCCGCGTCCGACGACGCTGTCAGTGATGTGATCCACCCCATAGAACCGTTGGCGTGGTTGCCTCGGATACGGGCATTCCCGCTGGATGGAACACTTACTCTCGGGACCGGAAACTCGCCCCGCGTCGCATGATGTGGGAGCGATCGAGTTCGGCGATGTCACGTACGCCCATGAGCGTCAGAGTCCGCGCGATCTCCTCGCGGAAAATCTCGAGAACGTGCGCGACGCCGTCCTCACCGCCAACCGCCAATCCGTACACGTACGGTCGGCCGATTCCGACCGCGGTCGCGCCGAGTGCAAGTGCCTTCACCACATCGCTGCCACGACGAATGCCGCCGTCCAAGTAGACGGGAACGCCGCCGGATCCGCCCACTCGATCAACCACCGCAGGCAGTGCTTCGATGCTCGAGAGCGCGCTGTCGAGTTGGCGTCCACCGTGATTCGACACGACAATTCCGTCGGCACCCAGTCGGACAGCAGCAGCGGCATCATCCGGATCGAGAATGCCTTTGACGTACATCGGACCGTCCCACAGATCGCGGATCTTCGCCAAGTCGTCCCAGCACAGTTCCGGTCGCAGGAGACTGACCTGCTTCTGCGCCGATCGCACTGCGGCGGCGGCGCCTCGCTCGTCGACCAACATGCGCGACGAGATTCGCTGGTGTTTCAGGAAGTTGTAGGCCCAGCGGGGTTTGCGGGCCGCGTCGAGGACGCGGGACGGCGAGAGAGTGGGCGGAATCCCCATGCCTCGCTTACGTTCTCCCTCCCGGTTTCCGGTCACCGGAACGTCAACCGTCACGAACAACGCGCTGTACCCGGCGTGGTGTGCGCGGTCGATGAATTTCTTCGCCAACGATTCCCCGGTGCGGACGCTGGTCCACGGGTAAAGCTGGAAGAAATGGTTCTCGGAGGTCGCGTCCGCGATCTCCTCCACTGTGTAACTGGATGCCGTGGAGATAACCGCTCGCGTGCCAACGCGTTCGGCTGCCCGAGCGGCAGCTCGTTCACCGGTCCACTGGATAAGTCCGGTCATTCCGGTGGGAGAGAGGAAAACCGGGAGATCGAGCGCTGTGTTCCCCACTTTGGCGGACAGCCCTTGACCTTCGTTTCCGGTCAAAACCCGTGAGCGAAGCGCCCACTTGTCGAAATCATCGACGTTGGCGCGCAGCGTCAGCTCGTCCTCGGCGCCGCCGTCGACGTACGCCCAGATCATCGCGGGCAGTGCCTTGCGGGCACGTTCGCGGTAGTCAGCGACGGTTATCGGTGACGTACGTGAGGACAGAGTGAATGCAATGGCCGACATGGAGACACTCAATCACCGGAGAATTGCCCGGTTACTGCCTGATCCCGCTCGGTGGAACTTACCGATCCGAGTGAGCAGTCTCTGCCACGGTGACCCACGCCCTGCCCGCGGTTACGCCTGCATCATCGGTTGCACTCACGATGAAATCGGAAACATACTCCGAATCCTTGAGATACCGGGCGACGGCAGTGCGGGTAAACGTGAGACGCGAGGCATCCGAGACGAAGATCCGGGTACGGAATCGACGGACACTGTCGGCATCGAACGAGGCGTCGACGTGGGCGGCCAGTGCGGACGAAGTGCTCGCAGCGACAGGACCCTTGATGTCGCAGGCGATTCCCGATGCGTACACCTCGGCAACCAGGTGCCCGTACACGTCGCGGTAGTCGATGGTCCGGGCGATCCGCGACGGGCCGCCGTCGGTGGACGAGATTCGTTCGAGTGAACGGATACTTCCCACAACAGTGTCCGTGGGGCGTGGCGGGCCGAAGAACACCACATCCTGTTCGTCTGTCGACGCGTCGATCAAGCCGGCGGATGCGTCGTACAGCGTCGAAAATGTCGGCAGCACCGCGTGCGCCAAGGGATTCTCGTCGACAAGCATTGCAGTCACGATAACCTCCGTTTCCCCCGGCCAGTCGGCCGTTCGAGTGGGTGATGGCAACGCTAGTGACCATCGCGGCTACCACAGCATTTGCTCCCGCTGATCGGGAATATGTGCAGAAGTGCCCTGTAGTGCGGCTGGGACGTGGCCGTGGTTTCGGTGGGCGAGACATCAGTTTCTGGCGGTATTGCGCTCGTTCCACCGTGCGGGAGATCCTCTGTCGAGCGGGCTGTAGGCCGAATAGTGTCACCCGAAAATTCGGCAGAGCAACGCGTCACTGCAGGTTGCGAAGGGAATGTGATGAAACTCGAAGAATTGCGCGACGGAACAGCAGTGATCACGGGAGCCGGAAGTGGAATCGGCGAGGGTCTGGCCCGCGAAGCTGTCAACCTCGGAATGAATGTCGTCCTGGCGGACATCTCCGCCGAGCGCCTCGAGGCTGTGGCGACCGATCTTCGGGCAGACGGAGCCCACGTGCTGACCGTCCCGACCGATGTCACCGTCGCCGCAGATGTGGACGCACTGGCCGACGCGGCCTTCGCGGAGTTCGGTGCCGTGACACTCCTGGCCAACAATGCAGGCCTCGAATCCGTCGGGTTCACGTGGGACATTCCGGCGGACGAATGGCGCCGCGTCATCGACGTCAACCTGACCGGGGTTTTTCACGGCATCCGCTCGTTCGTCCCCAGAATGGGAGCCGACCCGCGGCCTTCCCACGTCGTCAACACCGTCTCGGTCGGCGGTGTGGCGATCACACCGAAGATGACTGCGTACGCGGCCTCGAAGCACGGTGTGCAGGCGCTCACCGAAAGCCTGTATCTCGAATGTGCCGAACAGTTTCCACAGATCCGCGTCTCGGTGTTCAGTCCGGGACAGGTTGCCACCAGGATTTTCGAGGACGTCGCGGTGCGCCCGCAGTCCGGGGCGGACACCGAGTTCTGGCGCGAGAACATCAGAGAAGGTATGTCGCCCGCGGCCGCAGCCAAAATCTACTTCGACGGTGTTGCGCAGGAAGAGTTCTGGATACTCACGCACCCCGATTCGTTCGACCGTCTGGCCGCAAAGCGGGCCCAGGTTCTGACCGGAAAACTACGTCCGGACGCACTTTTCGACGGCCGGAACTGAAAGGTACTGCTATGACGAACAAGGCACCTAACGTACTGATCGTCTTGGTCGACGACATGGGATTTGGCGCCACCTCGCCGTTCGGTGGGCCGATCGACATGCCCACGGCGCAGCGGCTCGCAGATGACGGCCTGAAGTACAACAGGTTTCACACCACCGCATTATGTTCGCCGACCAGAGCATCGCTGCTGACCGGCCGAAATCCACATGCGGTGGGGTTCGGTACTGTCACCAACTTCGAGAGCACAGATCCCGGATACAACTGCACAAGGCCAGACAGTGCCGCAACGCTCGCGATGACTCTGCGTGAGAACGGATACAACACAGCAGCATTCGGAAAATGGCACCAAACTCCGGGTGTCGAGACGGGGCCGGCCGGACCGTTCGATCGTTGGCCAACCGGGGAGGGGTTCGAGCACTTCTACGGATTTCTCGGCGGATCCACCGACCAGTACTACCCGGCTCTCTACAACGGCATCACCCCGGTTGACGCCCCAGCAGGTCCGGAGGAGGGCTACCACCTCTCCGAAGATCTCGCCGATCGCCTGATCGACTGGGTGGGCCACCAGCAGGCGGCCGCGCCGGACAAACCCTTCTTCACGTATCTGGCTCTGGGAGCGACACATTCACCCCTTCAGGTCCCGGCGCAGTGGCGAGACAAATACGCCGGGAAGTTCGCGCACGGGTGGAACCGTCAGCGCGACATCACCGTGACACGCCAGCACGAGTTGGGCGTCGTACCGGAAGACGGACAGCTGACGGCGTGGCTGGATTTCATTCCCCAGTGGGATTCGATGAGCGACGAAGACCGTCGCGCGGCGGAATTGCTCATGGAACTGTACGCAGGTTTTGCCGAGCACACCGACGCTCAGGTCGGGCGGGTGATCGACGCACTCGAAGACATGGGCACGCTCGAAAACACCTTGGTTTTCTACATTCTCGGCGACAACGGTGCGGCCGGTGAAGGCGGCATGCTCGGCACCGCCAACGAGGGCATCCTGTTCAACGGCCTGAAGGACACGTCGGCGCGGATCATCGACAAGAGTGCGGAATTGGGTGGACCGACCACAGCTCCGCAATATCCGATCGGGTGGGCGCTGGCGATGGATACGCCCTACCAGTGGGTGAAGCAGGTCGCGTCGCATTACGGCGGCACGCGAAACCCGTTGATCGTGCACTGGCCGTCCGGCATCGACTCGGGTGGCGAGATTCGCGAGCAATGGCACTTTGTGTCCGACGTCGTTCCCACAGTTCTCGAGGCTGCGGGAATTGCGCAGCCAGAGACTGTCGGCGGCGTGGCGCAGCAGCCGATGGACGGAGTGTCGATGCTCTACAGCTTGAACGACCCGTCGGCGCCCGATCGGCGAACCACGCAGTATTTCGAAGTATTCGGCAACCGCGGGATCTACCACGAGGGGTGGGTGGCGTGTACCGCTCACCGCGTCCCGATGCAGGCGGCATCCGGTGACAAGCCATTCGAAGACGATGTGTGGGAGCTGTACGACACGAATACCGACTGGACCGAGGCGGCCGACCTGGCGTCGACCCGGCCGGACAAACTTGCCGAGCTTCAAGCGGTATTCGAACGCGAGGCGGTCCGAAACCAGGTCCTGCTCGACAACACTCGCATGCAGAGGATGCGCAAGGGGTCGGTGAAGCCGGCGCCGAGTTCGCACACCTATCCCGGGTCGATGCCACCCTTGCTGCCGGACGCGGCACCCAAACTGTTCAATCGTTCGCACGCGATCACGGCGGACGTCGAACTGTCGGAGGCGGGGCTGACCGGCGTTGTCGTGGCTCAAGGTGCGCGCGCCGACGGCGGATGGAGTCTCTATGTGCACGACGGCGCCCTGACGTACTGCAACAACGTCGCCGATCTGCATGTGCAGCACGTTCGTAGCCGGGTGGTGATCGAACCCGGCCATCACGACCTGCGGATGGAACTGCACTACGAGGGCGACGGATTGGGCTCCGGCGCGCAGATCGTGCTTCTGGTGGACGGCGCCGTTGTTGCGTCGGATCGGATCGAGCGGACGACACCGTTCTACATCGGCGGAACCGGCCTGCTGACAATCGGGCGATGCCACGGCGTCGCAATCAGTTCCGACTACACCGACCGAGATCGTTTTGTAGGGACGGTGCGATCCGTTCGGGTCGATCTGGATGATCTGCCTCCGCGCGAAACGGAAGCGGATCTCGCGCGGATTGCATTTGCGGTGCAGTAGGGCCTTCGGCCCTGTGCGCCTTTTTGGTAGTCGGGCCTACCAGAAAGGCGCACAGGGGACGGAGGCCCCTCTGGAACCTGTTCCAGTTTTGTGCGATTGTGGATAACGTATTCGTGACCGGGAGCACATCTCGATGACGGCAGGCCAAGCAGAAGGAAGACCAGATGACAGACGAGTTTGCTGACCTCCACCGACCGATTTACGGTCCGGACCTGCTCATCACCGCCCTCGAACGGAACCACGACAAGCCGGCGCTGTACATCGGCGACGTTGTTCTCACCGGCGGACAGATGCGCGATCAGATCAGCTGCTTCGCCCAGGCACTCGCGTCGCTCGGAATCACCCAGGGCACCAGCACGGCGATGCTCTCCAAGAATCGACCCGAAGTACTCATCAGCATGGGCGCCACCATGATCACCGGTTGTCGCGCCAGCGCTCTCAATCCGATGGGCTCCCTCGACGACCACAAGTACATCGTCGACGACGCCGAGATCGAGACCCTCATCTTCGACCCCAACGCTTTCGAGGACAGGGCCGCCGAGTTGAAGGCGTCGTCGCCGTCGTTGACCACGATCCTGTCGATGGGCCCGTCGGAGATCGGCATCGACATTCTGGCTCTCGCGGCAACTTTCGAGCCGAAGCCGCTCAAAGCCGCGCACGTCGACGCCGAGGACGCCAGCAGCATGGTGTACACCGGCGGCACAACCGGAAAGCCGAAAGGTGTTATCGGGTCGTTCCGTTCGGGCGCGGCGCTCAACCAGATCCAGATGTCGGAATGGCAGTGGCCCGAGGAGAATCGCTTCCTCATCTGCACGCCGCTGTCCCATGCCGGTGCCGCGTTCTTCACTCCGACGCTCCTGCGCGGCGGCGCGCTGATCGTGCTGCCCGCCTTCGAGCCCGGAGCAGTTCTCGAAGCGATCGAAAAGTACAAGATCACGGCAACCATGTTGGTGCCCACCATGATCTACATGCTCATGGACCATCCGGATTTCGAGAAGCGGGACGTCTCGAGTCTGCAGACGCTCTTCTACGGCGCATCCGCGATGTCACCGGCCCGCTTGCAGGAAGGAATCAAGAAGTTCGGTCAGATCTTCTTCCAGTTCTACGGTCAGAGTGAGTGCGGCATGACCATCTCGGTGCTCCGCAAGGAAGAGCACCTCGCCGACGACCCGGTCCGACTTGCCACGTGTGGCCGCCCGGTGCCGTGGCTCGACGTCCGGCTGCTCGACGACGATCTGAACGAGGTGCCGCAGGGCGAACTCGGTGAGATCTGCGTCCGAGGTCCTTTGGTCATGAAGGGGTACTGGAAGAAGCCCGCCGAGACTGCAGAAGCCTTCCGCGGTGGCTGGCTGCACACCGGCGACATCGCGCGCAAGGACGTCGACGGGTTCCTGTCCATCGTCGATCGCAAGAAGGACATGATCGTGACCGGCGGTTTCAACGTGTTCCCGCGAGAGATCGAGGACGTGATCTCCGCGCACCCGTCCGTCGCGTCCGTGGCCGTGGTGGGTGTGCCGGACGACAAGTGGGGCGAAGCCGTCAAGGCGTGCGTGGTTTTGCGCGGCGGGCTCACCGTCAGTACCGAAGAGCTGGTCGAGCGGGTGAAGGCGGCCAAGGGATCAGTACACGCGCCCAAGAGCATCGACTTCGTGGACAGCCTGCCGCTGACACCGCTCGGCAAGCTCGACAAAAAGGCTCTGCGTGCGCAGTACTGGGAGACCAGCGACCGCGCTGTGTAGTCGTAGGAGTGAGCTGGCAGTAGGAGTGAGCTGGCAGTAGAAGTGAGCTGGCAGTAGGAGTGAGCACAGTTTTCCTCGAGTGAGCAGCCCCTGCAGCAGGATGCAAGGGCTGCTCACTTCGCAAAACCTGTGTCAGCTTCGAGTTGAACTGCACTCCGACACCCTGAACTCCGCCAGCGCTTTCCGGACTGCGCTTGGAATAGGTTCGATCACCGTGGCGTCGGTGCGCAGCGAGAGCACTTGTGCGGGTTCGCTCAACGGTCCGCCGCCGATCACCACGGCTCGCGCGCCCGCCGCGACTGCACCGTCGATCGCGCTCCCCAACTGGCTGACACTGGCAGTTGTGTCTTGCGCCAGGGTCAGGGGATCGCCTTCGGTCAACCACAGTCCGGCATAATCCCCTGTCGGGCAATACCACTGGACAAGGTCGTTCATCGCGTCCGCGAGCAGTCCCGTGGTGGTGGCGATGGCGAATCGTCGACCGTCTTGCGCGGCTTCCAGTATCGAGGCCTGTCCGATGCCGATCACGGGGATCTCGACGCGAGAACGTAATTCGTCGGCGCCGGGATCGCCGAACGCGCTGACGATCACCGCGACCGGTCGATACCGATCGATACCCACCATCGCTGCGTCGACCGCCCACCGCGCCGAGTCTTCCAAAGCCTGCGGTTCGACGATCATCTTCGGACCGCGCGCCGCAGTGACACCGACCGTGCGGAAACCCGTGCCGGTCAATACCGTGTTGGCTTTGGCTACCATGCGATCGGTGGTGTCTGCGTTGGTGTTCGGATTGACGAGCAGGATGGTGCGACGGCGATCGGTATCGGTGGACATGATCAGTCATCCTCCGGCATGGGCTGACCCACGGTTTCCTTGGGGAACTGAACGGCGATGGCGCAGACTGCGAACAAGCCGGCGAGCATCGCGAACATGGCTCCGACACCGGATGAATCGAGAACCGCACCGGCGATCAACGGGAACAACCCGCCGGACAGTGAACCAAGGGCGAGGATGACCGACGTGGCCAGGCCGCGGATGCGGGTGGGGTACTGCTCCGGCGCAAACAGCCAGATGGTGGTGTTGAGGACGATGACGCAGAAGTTGAACAGTGCTCCGAAGATGAGGACCAGCGGCATATTGACTGCAAAGAACCCGAACCCCAGACCTGCGACGACACCGAAGATCGCCGCCGCGGTCAGCGTGACTTTACGAGGTAGCCGACGCGCGATCATGGCCGCTGTCAGCGCACCCACCAATGAACCGGTCTGCATGACCAGCGTGTACCAGAGGGCGCTGGTGATCGACATGCCGCGCTCGGTGAGAATGACGGGGATCAAGGTCAGCATCGAGATCTGAGCCGCGTAGGACATGCAGACTGCAGTGCCCAGTGAGAGTGTTGCGCGGCGGAACCGCTTCCCGAACATCTCGGTCCACCGCGTGGTCGTGGTAGTGGTGACTTCTGCAGCCGTCGACGCGTCGACGAGGTACTGCTCCTGAACCTCGATTTCGCCCCGAAGTTTGCCCTGCGCAAGGCGATTGATCACGATGTTTGCTTCGTCGATCCGTCCGGTCGCGGCAAGATAGCGAGGTGTTTCCGGCAAAGCCCGCCGATAGACGACAACTGCTAGGGCCGGCAGGATCAGCACACCGAAGAGCCAGCGCCACGCGTTGTCGCCGGAGAAGATGGCAAAGACAATGACTCCGAACAATGGGGCAAGCATATTTCCCAAACCTGCTGCGGCAACGTTGATCAGGCCGACAGCGGTGCCGCGGTGCTTTGCCGAGAAGAACTCGGACAGCATGATCACAGCAGTGGCGATTTCGCCGCCCAGGCCCAGTCCGACCAAGAACCGCGCGCCAACGAGGACTTCGTAATTCGGTGCCAGCGCACACAGCAACGAACCGACGGCAAACACCAACAGGTTGGCTCCGAGCAGGGTTCGGCGTCCGAAGCGGTCCATCAACGCCCCGGCAAGCAGGCGGCCCAATGCGACTGCGGTGAACGTCGCGGTGTTCAGCAGACCGATCTGGGTTCCACCGATTCCCCACTGTTCCTTGAGGGCCGGACCAGCGATACCAACGGTGTTCTGCTCGATCGCGTCGAAGAAGACACCGAACAAGACCATCGCGACGATGCCGATATGGGCGGAGGTGATGCCGATCCTGCTGTACGACGCCTCGATCTGGTTGCTGAGGCTGGTGCGTTCGATGGGTGTTTCGCCGTGCGGTTTCATGTGTGGATCAACAGTCACCATTGCGGTGCCTTTCGTTGTTCAAGGACGGTAAGAATGGGTTGATTGGTATACCTGAGCTCGGTCAGGAATCTATGTCCAGATTTCGGCGATGCGATTGCTTGGCGGTAAAGATTGTGTTTCCAAGTGCGTATATTCAACGAAACTGGACCGTCCGGCGGAGTTGGCCGCGGGTACCTATATGGAGCACAGAGAGGAATTGGTATACCAAGAACGCTGAGTTGGGGTGCTGGATATCGTGTGAGGGAACATCAACGAAAGAGGAGTCGTAACCACGTGGGCGCACCAGAGAGACCGGAAAGCCTGTCACGTGTTGTGTTCGACGAAATCCGGGCGCGGATTCTCGACGGTCGCTTGCGCGCTGGAGAGCCGCTACCTGAACGTGACATCAGCGCAGAACTCGACGTTTCCCGGGTTCCGATCCGTGAGGCGCTTCCACTACTGGAAGCCGCCGGTTTGGTGAAGCTGTCGAAGCGTCGTCCGGCAGTGGTCACCTTTGTCACGCGCAGCGGAGTCGACGAACTGTACGACATCCGATCGGCGCTCGAACCGTTGATCGCAAGAAAAGCGGCCGCAGCGGTGGTGCGTGGCGCGGACGCGTCGTTGTTGCTCGGGGCGCTCGAACGGGCAGGCGCCGCCTTGGACGTCGGTGATCTCGACGCATTCCATTTCTCGAGTGGGCAGGTGCACAAGGGAATCGAAGCGCTGGCAGGCAACACGCTCTACGTGACCATCACCGAACCGTTGCGAGAACGTAGCGAGCGACTGAACGTGGCAAACATGGAACGGGATCCAGCCAAGCGTCACGGCGAGCACGTCGCCTTGGTCGAAGCCATTGCCAACGCCGACGTCGAACTAGCTGCGGCAGTTGCTTACTCGCACGTGGAATGGGGGAGGGCGCGCACCTTCGAGACGTTATCCTCGGTACCGGGATACGATCCGAATCAGTAGCCCAGACCTCAGCGTCTCCGACCTCAGCGTTTCCGACCTCAGCGTTTCCAGGTCTCAGCGTTTCCAGACGTAGCGTCGTTCCGGGCGGCCCACCACTCCGTACTTCAGGGACGTGGTGGACTGCCCGCTCGCGCACAGGTGCTCGAGGTAGCGACGCGCGCTTGCCCGCGAGATGCCGACGCGTTCGGAAATGTCTGTCGCCGAGGCAGGTTCCGCTTCTCCGCGCAGTGCGGTCTCGACCAACTGCAGGGTCTCGGGACTCAGGCCCTTCGGCAGGGGTGCTGCCACAACACCGGCTACACCGAACGCTTCGTCGACGGCGGTCTGCTCGGCTTCACCCGCGCTGTCGAGGTTCGCGTACGTCGATCGGTACCGCTCGAGACGGTCACGGAGAACGTCGAATGTGAACGGCTTCATCAGATAATGCACGACGCCGCTGCGTAGTGCCTTCTTCACCGAGCCTGCCTCGCGCTCGCTGGTGATCACCAGAACGTCGAGTTCGGGCACCAGTTCCCGGAACGGAGCGATCAGATCGAGCCCTGTTGTTCCGGGCAGGTGGACGTCGAGAAGCACCAGATCGGGAACCAGGTCTCCGACGGCAGCCAGCGCGGCCTCGGCGGAGTGCGCAACACCGCATACCTCGAAACCGTCTATCCGCGAAACAAATCCGCTGTGCACACGCGCGACCATGAAGTCGTCGTCGACTACCAGAACTCGGATCATTCGCTCTCTCCGTCATGTAGGACTGCGGTGAAGACGGTCCACTCGAGACCCTCCGCAGTGTGAGTGCTCACGGAGACGTCACCGCCGCGCCGCCGACATGTCAGGCGCACCAACGCCAACCCGAATCCGTGACCGTCGCTCGATTGTCCCTTGGTGCTCCAGCCCTGGCTGAACACCCGCTCTCGATTTTCGGGCGCGACACCGGGGCCGGCGTCCTCGACACGCACTTCGACGGAGGCGCCCAAACCGCGAATGGACAACCGAACCGTGCGCCGCTCCGTCTCCGACATTTCAGCGACGGCATCGACGGCATTGTCGACGAGGTTTCCGACCACCGTCGCCACATCGCGCCCGAGCGCGCGTTCGAGAGTGCCCAGATGCGAATCGGCAGACAAGTCGACGGTCACCAATCCCTGTGCCGCCGCGCCGATCTTGGCAATGACAAGCGCGGCGGTGCCCACATCGGCGATCTTGTCGGTGACCGCCGCGCTGATCTGCGCCCGCTCCATGGTCAAGCCTTCGACGTAGCCGACAACTTCGTCGTATTCGCCCAGTTGGATGAGGCCGGAGATGGTGTGCAGTTGATTGTCGAACTCGTGAATGTGAGCGCGCAGTGCGTCGGTGCTGGTTTTGGTTACGTCGAGTTCTTCCTCCACAGCCCGCAATTCGGTGCGATCGCGGAACGTGGTGACCGACCCGATGGTGCGGCCTTTGGACTCGATGAGCACGGTGTTGAGAACTAGCAGCCGATCGCCGACCAGAACCAACTGATCGGATTCCGTTGTCCCGGAGGTCAGAACGCTCTGCAAGCGATCGTCGAGTCCTAGATCTCGGACGGATTTGCCCGCGCTGCCGTAGGCGATGTCGAGAAGTTGGTGGGCGCTCTCGCTCATCAGCACTACACGCCCCTGCGCGTCGAAGGCGATGACTCCCTCCTTGAGGCCGCGCAGCATTGCCTCGCGGTGGCGGACAAGATCGAGGATCTCGCCGGGTTCCATGCCGAGCGTCTGCCGTTTGACCCTGCGGGCCAACAGGATCGAGCCGACTGCGCCGATCACCGAAGCAACTGCGAGATACACCAGGAGGTTCGGCGCCGACTGCAGTAGGCGGGTCCAGATCGACGGGTACTCGATCCCGACTACGGCGCTGCCGATGATCGAACCCTCGTTGCCGAGAATCGGAACCTGCGCTTCGACGGCCTTGCCGGAGGACGTGTCGACCAGTCCCGTCTCGGACCGGCCCTGAGTCTGCGGTAGGGCAGTGCCGACATCGCCGGGACGCGTGGAGATGACAACGACGGCGTCTCCATCGGCAAGAGACACGTACGTGACACCGGAGATTGCGCGCACCGAGTCGACAGATCCCTGCAGCCCCGAGCGAATACGGGTCTGAGCTCCGGGGAGTAGTTCTCGCACTGCCGGATTGGCGGCAAGCGACTCTGCTGCCGAGAGTGCGCGGCGCCCCTCCTCGCGCTGGAAACTCGCCGACGACTGCGCAAGTGAGAGTGCGGTCACGCAGAGAAGAACCGCCACGACGATCAGGAGTTGCAGTTCGAGTAGCTGTGTCGCCAATGTCTGTCGTCGACGGCGGAAGCGAGCGCGCAGCGGTATGCGTTCGGCCTGCGCGTTTCCTGTGGACACCTGCCAGACCATAGCGCGGTAGTCGGGCGCCGGGAAAGTGGCTGTTTGTGAGCACAATGAGCACAAAGCACTTTGCGTTCCCAATGGTGACTCCAGTCACAAAGTGCGCCAGTATGAAATCTGTTCACACATCGAACCAGGCAGGAAAGGGCAACATCATGAGTGCATCGACGCGGCTGAGCAGGCGTATCGCCCCGCTGGCTGCTTGCGCGATGGCTCTCGCGGCGGCGATCGGATGCACTCCGGTCGAGTCCTTCCTCGCTGGTGGCCAGGCAGGAGCCAGTTCCGAGGAATTGCGCATCCTGGTGCCGTCGGTTGCCGGTGGCGGTTACGACCTGACCGCCCGAACCATGGTGCAAGCCCTTGCCGACGAGGGAACCGCCACCGCCGACGTCGTGGTTCTGCCCGGATCGGGTGGCATCGTCGGACTCAACCGGTTGGTTCTCGAACGGGGGAACTCCGATCTCCTCATGGTGATGGGGCTCGGTGTGCTCGGATCCGTGGAAATTCTGCCGTCCCAGCACACGCTTGCCGACGCGACACCGATCGCACGGTTGATGGACGAACCGGAAGCTGTTCTGGTTCCGGCAGATTCGCCGTTCACAACCCTGGCGGATCTGACATCGGCGTGGACCCAAGACCCGTCGTCGATCTCGATAGGCGGGGGTTCGAGCGAAGGCGGACCGGACGGGCTGTTCCGGCTTCTCCTGGCGCGGGCCGTCGGCGTCGATCCGTCGCTGTCCCCGTCGCGCACGTACGACGGCGGCGGTGAACTGCTCCCAGCGCTATTGACCGGGCAGGTCGATGTCGCGGCAACCGGTCTCGGTGAATACCTGGATCAGATTGCGGCAGGAACGGTTCGGGTTCTTGCGGTCAGTTCACCGCAGCGCTCGCCGGCGGTGGACGCGCCCACCTTGGCTGAACTGGGCGTCGACGTCACCTTCACGAACTGGCGAGGCCTCATGGCGCCGCCGGGGCTGACCGACGATCAGCGACTGCGTCTGCAGACGCTGGTGACGGACTTGACGGCCAGCCCGCGATGGAACGAGCTTTCCCGCCGAAACGGTTGGAACAGTGCAGTTCTCACGGAACCCGAGTTCTCCGAGTTCCTGCAAGATCAATCCCGGTTTGTTGCTGCGACTTTGGATCGGTAGGGCGTCAACACCGAAGTTTCGTTTCACCCTCAGTAGGACATCAGCTGGATTTGCTGTGCCTTCTTCTCCTCGTTCCGTACGCAAAGGAGCTCACCATGCTCGTCACACTCGGCTTCCTCATGGTTGCGGTGTTCATGTTTCTCATCCTCACCAAACGTGCAACACCGGTGGTGGGGCTGACACTGGTTCCCGTGGCCTTCGGATTACTTGCCGGAGCGGGCCTCGGGATCGGCGACATGATCACCGACGGCATCAAATCGCTTGCCCCCACCGCGGCGCTCTTGTTCTTCGCGATCATCTTCTTCGGCATCATGATCGACGTCGGGTTGTTCGATCCGCTCGTGAAGTTCATTCTCCGGTTGGTGCGTGACGACCCGATGCGATTGGTGGTCGGCACCGCAGTTCTGGCGATGGTGGTCTCCCTCGACGGCGACGGTTCCACGACGTTCATCATCGTGACGTCCGCGATGTTGCCGCTGTACCTCAAACTCGGAGTCAGTCCGGTTGTGCTGACAGTGGTCGCCGGGCTGTCCAACGCGACGATGAACATCATTCCGTGGGGCGGTCCTACCGTCCGGGCCGCGAGCGCCTTGGGACTTTCGCCGTCCGATGTCTTTGTTCCGATGGTGCCGTCGCTGGTCGTCGGATTGATCATGGTGCTCGGGTTTTCGGTTCATCTCGGGATCATGGAGCGTCGCCGGATCGGGACTTTGGTCCTCACTTCTGAACGCATCCTCGAAAAGGTCGGAAACGGAGGAACTTCCAGCGCCGGCAGCGATCACAGTGGCAACGCCGACGACAGTGACGACGGCGGCGACACCGGACGCTTCATCGACGGCCTCGACCCCAAGCGGGATACGTTGCGGCCGAAGCTCCTGTGGTTCAACGCCGCGCTGACGACTGTCCTTCTGGTTGTTCTCGTCATGGATGTTCTGCCCATCCCGGTGCTGTTCATGATCGCGTCGTCGATCGCTCTCGCGGTGAACTTCCCTGCCGTCAAGGATCAGGGTGAGGCGATTGCCCGGCACTCGGCGAGCATCGTGTCCGTTGTCGCGATGGTGTTAGCGGCAGCTGTGCTGACCGGCGTTTTTCAGGGCACCGGCATGGTCGAGGCGATGGCCGAATGGCTCCTGCAGGTCATTCCCGACGCGATGGGCTCCCACCTGGCCGTCATCACCGGCGTCCTGAGCATTCCGCTCACGTTCTTCATGACCAACGACGCCTTCTACTTCGGCGTACTGCCGGTGCTGTCGGAGACGGCGGCGCAGTACGGAATCGAGCCGGTGGAGATGGCTCGGGCGTCGATCACCGGGCAGGCAGTACACATGCAGAGCCCGCTGGTCCCCGCGATTCTGCTGCTCGTGACGTTAGCCGGTGTGTCTTTGGCGGATCACCACAAGAAGGTCCTGTGGCGAGCCGGCCTCATCTCGATCACGATGCTCGTGGTCGGAGTTGCGTTGGGGCAGATCCCGTTCTGAGCGTGATCACGTGTGGAAGGGGCATCGACCTTGGTCGGTGCCCTTTTTCTTCGTCACGAAGTTGGGGCGGATGGAGAGATCTGGCTCGTCGTAGAGGCGATGGAACGTCGGAGTGAGAGAACTGGACATCGGCGGGTTCACCCAGGACCAGTCCGTCGGGCATTTGCGGCCCGCCTTTTCTTCGCGCCCGATGTGGTCGATGAATTGTTTTGCGACAGTGTGGTGGTCGACCATGATGACGCCGGCCTTGCGATAGCTGTGAATAACTGCGCGGTTCAATTCGACCAGAGCACGGTCCTTCCACAGAGTGCGGTCGTGGCTCGTATCGAGTTCCAAATGCGCTGCCACGGCGGGAAGCATGTTGTAGCGATCGGTGTCGCTGAAGTTGCGGGCGCCCACTTCGGTACTGACGTACCAACCGCTGAACGGAGTGCAGGGGTAGACGATTCCGCCGATATCGAGATTCATGTCCGAGACTGCCGGAACGGCGTGCCATTTAAGGCCCAGGTCAGCGAACCATGGGTAGTCGGGATGCTCGATGGGTACCTCGAGGACAAGGTCTGCAGGCACGTCGAAGTACTGCAGTGGTTCGTCCGGAACCGAAATGAGCAGGGGTAGAACGTCGAACGGCGTTCCGGCGCCCTTCCATCCCATCGACTTAACCTGTTCTGTCAGGTCGACGTGCCACGGGTCGCCCAGAATTGTGCCGTCTGGCCGCCGGTAGCCGGCGTAGCGGATCAGTTGCGGGCTGAGGATGCGGTACTCCTGCCCGTCCTCGCGGGGAAGTGGTCCGACGGTGACGACGGACTGGAGTGCGCCGCCGTTGGTCGAGAGCCGCAGGTGTTCCCAACAGGCTTCCGCCAGTGCGGATGCGGTGACGGCGTCGCGTGCGTCGATGAGTTTGAGGGTGCGCCAATGTGCGCGTCCGACGCACCGTGCGTGGTTGCGCCACGCGAGCTTGGCTCCGACCAGAAGTTCTTCGGCGGTGTGGGTGTACGTTCCGGTCCGATGCAGTTCCCGTAGCGCTTCGTGCCTTCTCGACGTCGGCAGGTGGCTCAGTTCCGGGGAGTCGAAGAACTCCACGCACTCGAGTTCGCGGCGTTGAAGATCGGTAGGCACCGGGGGATGTGATACGAGCGGAGTTGAAGGAGCGCTACCTTTTGGCAATGCATCCGGTCGAACAATATCCACGGCACGACTCCTGTTTGGCTGGTTCGGATTTCGCTGGACGTTAGCTCAACTGTCGAGCGTGTCGAAACCCTTGCTTATTTTGCACCCCCCAGCGAAAAAGGGACGGGCGTACCGAAAAAATCGGCGTGACGTGTGACATATACGGCCAAACATTTACGAGTGGGACATTTGTGACATAAGCTCCCCTCGGAAAGTTTGCGGCTGGTCTGCCGCGAAAAATCGGGACGAGGATTAAGCGTGGATTCGCAAGCAATTTCTCTGGTCCGGTCGAGCTTCAAGTCCATCGTCGCTGAAGAAGGCGGCCCGGAGCGGCTTGCCCGGACCTTCTATTCGCTGCTGTTCGCGCGCTCACCGGAGACACGCGAGTTCTTTCCGGCTGCAATGGACGTGCAGCGTGACCGTCTGTTCACGGCGATAGCTTACGTTGTCGAACGACTCGACGAGACCGACGAAATTCTTGAATATCTCGCGCAATTGGGCCGCGATCATCGCAAATACGGTGTAACGGACGAGCATTACCAAGCCGTCGGCAATTCGATGATCGAAGCCTTCGAGCTGTTCGGCGGCGCCGAGATGTGGACCGACGAGGTCGACAGCGCCTGGCGCAACGCCTTGGCTGTCATCTCCGCAGCCATGATGGACGCGGCAAACGCAGAAGACGGACCGCCCGCCTGGAGCGCCACGGTAATCGAGACGCGCACCGCGATCAGAGGAGTCGCGATCGTGCGACTCCAACTCGATCAGCCCATGGACTACCGGCCCGGTCAATACGTCAGTGTGCAGGTTGGCGCGCGGCCCCGGATGTGGCGATACCTTTCCCCGGCCAATCCGCCGGACGGATCGGGAATCATCGAGTTCCACATCCGTCAGGTAACCGGCGGCTGGGTCAGCCCCGCAATGGTCACGCAGACCACCGTCGGAGACATCTGGGTGATCGGGTCACCGATCGGCGGCCTCGGAATTCCGGAGAACACCAAAGACCTCCTGATGATCGCGTCGGGAACCGGCGTTGCACCGCTGCGCGCACAGATCCTGGAACTGATCCGTCGCAGCAATACTCGCAAGGTTCACTTGTTCTACTCCGGTGCGCATCCGTGCGATCTGTACGACCTCCCACATCTGTGGGCCCTCGCCGAGCGACATCCCTGGCTCACCATCGTCCCGGTCTCGGAAGACGACACCAATCCGTGGTGGCACACCGAGACCGAACCGCTGTCACCGATCGGAATGCCGAAGCGGATGACCGGAAAAGTCGGCAAGGTTGTCACATCGTTCGGGAACTGGGCGGGATGCGACATTCAAGTCGTCGGCAACGAATCCGTCGTGAACAGCACCAAATTCCGGCTCCGGGCCGTCGGCATCGACGCCGCGACCGTCCGCAGTGATCCCACGTACTGACCGTCAGTAAGGGTCGAAGCTTATGGCCTCGGCCGGCGTGCCCGTCGCAATCAGCCGATCTCGCGTCGAACGCACCATCGCAGCCGACCCACACACCAACACCTGGTGCTCGGTGAAGGCCCCGTACGACGAGACGACGTCGGCAAGCGTTCCCTCCACCAGATGATCCTCGCCGAAACCGATGTCGACGCCGAGCCTTTCGGCCCAGCCGTCGGGTGGGCCGGCGTCCGTGAGATCTTCGACGACGGGAATCGGTTGCAGCCACGGCAGTTCGTGGGCGAGTATCCACAGCATGTCCGCCGCGTACAGATCGCGAAGCGTTCGACCGCCGAAAAACAGGTAGACCAGCGGCGGATTCGGCGACTGGGCCAGATCGAGGATGATCGACCGCATCGGCGCCAAACCGGTTCCGCCCGCGATCATGATGACGGGCGGACCGTTCTCGTCGACGGCAAGATTGCCGCGCGGATCGATGATCGTCCACGTGTCGCCGGGTTGAGTGTCCTTGACTATCGCACCGCTCACCCAACCGCCGGGAACCGTCTTGACGTGGAACTCGAGCTTCCCGTCCTGCGACGGTGGCAGCGCGGGGGACAGCCGGCGAAGCAAGCGGGCATTCTGCGGCACGCTCACATCCACGTATTGACCCGGCCGGAACGGCACGACGTCGCCGATCAGGCGAACCACGGCCAGATCCTCACGCAGGCGGTGATGTTCGACGACAGTGCTGGTCCAGGATCGTGAAGTCATGGATGTCTCCTGAAAGTCAGTAGAGCGGGTCGTGCAGGATCTGGTCGATCGGAGTGCCACCGGCCCGCAACGCGTAGATCGTGGTCTTGATCATCGACGGTGACCCCGAGATCTGGATCTGACGGTCCGCCCACGAACCGAACCGCGCAACGACCCGACCGATAGGGCCGGTCAGGCGTGAATGCATACCGAATGGCGGCTCGAGTGCCGGCCCGCTGTGCCACCACGGATTATCGGCTTCCTCGGACACCGGTACGACGGTCAGCCACGGGTTGCTGAGCGAAATGTGCCACAAGGTCTCGAGATCGTAGAGATCACACGGGTAGCGTCCGCCGACAAAAAGATGAACACGCGGATTCTGCGCTCGCTGAGACATTTCCATCACCTGAGCGCGCAGCGGCGCGATCCCGGTGCCCGAACCGATCATCAGGACGTCGCGGTCGTGTGTGAAGTCCACTTCCAGGCCGCCGAGCGGAGTGGACATGACCCATTGGTCGCCGACATTGGTCTCAGTGACGATTGCCGGGCTCACCCAGCCGCCCGAGACCTTGCGGACGTGGAACTCGAGTTGGCCGAAGGGATTGGTCGGAATGGCGGGGGAGTAGTACCGCCACATTCGGGGGCGTTGGGGTACCTGCACCCCGACGTACTGACCAGCGCCGTACGGAATGGGCGGGTCGGTTTCGAGGCGCACTATCGCAAGATCGTCGAGCACGCGTTCGTGGCTGACGACGGTTCCGCCCCACAGCGCCGGGGTGGTATCGGACTCGGCGCCTTCCGCCATCGTGCTCACGACGAACTCGGTGAACTCGGACCAGGCTTCTTCGAGTTCGGGTGTCCACTTGTACCGGCTGTGGGCGCTGGTCCCGTGCATCGACTTCACGGCGCGCCTCATCGCAACTCCGGCAGCCCGGTAGTGCTCGCGTTCGACACCGTAGCGACGATGGTCGAGGCCGAGTTGAGTCAGGAATTTCCGGATCCTGCGCTGCTGCGGCAGGTTCTTCACGACAAATTCGATAGCGGTGACAAACCTGTGGCCTTGGGATTCCATCCCGGCCGGGAACAATGAGCGGTACAGAGGATGTTCGGCAAAAAGGGCCGTGTAGAACAGAGCTGAAAAGTGGGCGCGAGAGTCGTCGTCGTCGGCCAGAGCGTCGAGGCTGGATTGCAGGCGGGCGATCACCGTCGGATCCAATCGACACCCCTTTCGCAACAGCTGCAACTCTCGTCCCAATTCTAGTACGGCTCGAATTGTTACAAACGATGGCGAACCCGCCTGGCCAAATCAAACTTGAGCGGAATAGACTCAAGTTTGTCCGCGTTGAGCATATTGACACGGCCGCACCACCACCCGGAGCGGCCCACAACTTCGACTTCGACGCGCTTGTGGCGACCGGAGCCCGGCCAGAAAGGTGACAAGTGGACTCGTTCACACCAACAACCAAGACCCAGGCTGCGATGACGGCTGCACTGCAGTCGGCGTCGTCGGCGGGTAACCCCGACATTCGACCGGCACACCTGCTGGTCGCACTCCTCGACCAAACCGACGGCATCGCCGGCCCGCTGCTCAAAGCAGTGGGCGTCGATCCCACCGTCGTGCATCGCGAAGCTCAGAGCATGGTGGATCGCCTGCCGAAAACCACCGGTGCGAGCTCGACGCCCCAGCTCGGGCGTGAAGCACTCGCGGCGCTGACCTCCGCGCAGCACCTCGCCACCGAGATGGACGACGAGTATGTCTCCACCGAGCATGTGCTGTACGGACTTGCCGACGGTGATTCCGACGTCGCGACCCTGCTGAAGAATCACGGTGCGACACCAATTGCACTGCGTGAGGCGTTCACCACAGTTCGCGGGAGCGCGCGTGTCACCAGCCCGGAGCCGGAAGGCACCTACCAAGCGCTGGAAAAGTACTCCACCGACCTCACCGAAGCCGCACGCAGCGGCAAGCTCGACCCGGTGATCGGTCGCGACACCGAGATTCGACGCGTTGTGCAGGTGCTCTCGCGTCGTACCAAGAACAACCCGGTACTCATCGGTGAGCCAGGCGTCGGCAAAACCGCGATCGTGGAGGGCCTTGCCCAACGCATCGTCGCGGGTGACGTCCCGGAATCGCTGCGCGGAAAGACCGTCATCTCCCTGGACCTCGGGTCCATGGTGGCCGGTGCCAAGTATCGCGGTGAATTCGAGGAGCGCCTCAAGGCAGTTCTCGACGACATCAAGAACAGCGCCGGACAGGTCATCACCTTCATCGACGAGCTGCACACCATCGTCGGCGCCGGAGCCACCGGTGAATCCGCGATGGACGCAGGCAACATGATCAAGCCGATGCTCGCCCGCGGTGAGCTGCGGCTGGTCGGTGCCACCACGCTCGAGGAATACCGCAAGTACATCGAGAAGGACGCCGCACTCGAGCGTCGCTTCCAGCAGGTACTCGTCGGTGAGCCCTCGGTCGAGGACACCGTCGGCATCCTGCGCGGCCTCAAGGAACGCTACGAAGTGCACCACGGCGTTCGCATCACCGACTCCGCGCTGGTAGCAGCCGCTTCGCTGTCCGACCGCTACATCACGTCGCGGTTCCTGCCGGACAAGGCAATCGACCTCGTCGACGAAGCCGCATCGCGTCTGCGCATGGAGATCGACTCGCGTCCCGTCGAGATCGACGAGGTGGAACGTACCGTCCGCCGACTCGAGATCGAGGAAGTGGCACTCGAGAAGGAAACCGACGACGCGTCGAAGGCGCGGCTCGAAAAGTTGCGCCAAGAACTTGCCGACGACCGCGAGAAGCTCAGTCAGCTCAGTACTCGCTGGCAGAACGAGAAGCAGGCCATCGACTCGGTGCGCGTGCTCAAGGAACAGCTCGAATCCCTGCGAGGAGAGTCCGAACGCGCTGAGCGTGACGGCGATCTGGGCAAGGCAGCCGAGCTGCGCTACGGCCGCATCCCCGCGTTGGAGAAGGAACTGGAAGCCGCAGCAGAGGCTTCCGGCGCCGCCTCCGACGGCGACGTGATGCTCAAGGAAGAGGTCGGGCCGGACGACGTCGCAGACGTGGTCGCAGCCTGGACCGGCATTCCGGCCGGCCGAATGCTGGAAGGTGAAACCGAGAAGCTGCTCCGAATGGAGTCCGAACTCGGCAAGCGCGTCGTCGGACAGACTGATGCCGTCGTCGCCGTCTCGGATGCGGTTCGCCGCGCCCGAGCAGGTGTTGCCGACCCCAATCGGCCCACCGGTTCGTTCCTGTTCCTCGGCCCGACCGGCGTCGGTAAGACGGAGCTCGCCAAAGCCTTGGCGGACTTCCTCTTCGACGACGAGCGCGCGATGATCCGCATCGACATGAGCGAATACGGTGAGAAGCACTCGGTGGCCCGACTCGTCGGTGCCCCTCCGGGATACGTCGGTTACGAAGCCGGCGGCCAGCTCACCGAAGCAGTTCGGCGACGCCCGTACTCGGTGGTCCTCTTCGACGAGGTCGAAAAGGCACACCCCGACGTATTCGACGTACTGCTCGCAGTGCTCGACGAAGGCCGACTCACCGACGGTCAAGGCCGCACGGTGGACTTCCGCAACACCATCCTGATCCTGACCTCCAACCTGGGATCCGGTGGAACACGGGAGCAGGTCATGGACGCGGTACGCCACGCGTTCAAGCCCGAGTTCATCAACCGTCTCGACGACGTGGTCATCTTCGACTCGCTCTCCGAAGAGCAGTTGGAGCACATCGTGGACATCCAGCTCGAGCAGCTGCAGAAGCGTCTGGCTGCGCGCCGGCTCACCCTCGAGGTCAACGGGGCGGCTCGGATGTGGCTCGCGGTGCGCGGCTACGACCCGCTGTACGGCGCTCGGCCACTGCGTCGACTCGTCCAGCAGTCGATCGGCGACCAGCTCGCCAAACTGCTCCTGGCCGGCAAAGTCCAGGACGGAGACACCGTGAACGTCGGTGTCAGCGAGGACGCGGACCAGTTGGTTCTGTCCTGACCGTTCTGCCGCTGATGCGTTAAGCGAATGCCCCGTCGATCCATGCGGATCGGCGGGGCATTCGCGTTTTCTCTACCCTGGTTTTGTCGACGCTGGTTTTGTCGACGTTGTTTTTGTCTACGCTGAACGGCTGGATGCTCGTACGGCAGATGTGCGCACCCGTACGTCCGAAATGAAGGTGGCCAGGAATGACTGATCAGAACGATCCGCGTAAGTCGGACCAGCCGACCGAGCATTTCGAGATTCCCGAGCAGTACCAGAACCCCGAGCAGTACCAGAACCCACAGCAGTACCCCTACGGTGGGCCGGATCAGAACACCGAGTACCTGGGTCAGCCGAACCAGCAGGGTCAGCCCAACCCGACGCAGGCGTTTCCGCCCTATAACCCGCAGTTCGATCCGCAGGCCCCGCCGCCCGGCGCGACGCAGGCGTACCCGACATACAACGCGCAGCAGTACGGGCAGACGCAGCAGTACGGACAGACGCAGCAGTATCCGGTTGCGGGCGGAAGTGGCGGCGGGGTGCCGCCGGAGCAACCATTCTCGGACAGTGGGTCGCCGGATGGTGGGAAGCGACGCAAGCTCGGGACCTGGATCGCGGCGGGAGTTGTCGGCATCCTGGTTGCCGTCGTCGCGATCATCGGGATTTCGTTGTTCGGTTCCTCGGGTGAATCGGGAACGCAGACGGCATTTGTTCCGCCAACCAGCACGGTGGCGCCGACGACGCCCAAACCTACGACCACCGCACCTGCGCCATCGCCTACATCCTCGCCGCTCGAAAACCTGCCTGGCGGACTCGGTGATGTTATCGGCCAAGCCGGCGGAGCTGTCGGCACAGTGGTGTCCAATGACGGCGGCACCCTGGTCATCAACTCGATCGGTGGATCTCAGACCACCATTCTCACCACATCTGAGACGACGCTGATCGCGTTCAACCGATCATCCGTCGCTGACCTGCAACCGGGTGACAACATCGTCGTCGACGGCACCCCGGTGGAGAACGGCACGATGACCGCAAAGACGATTCTCGATACTTCATTGCCGTCGTTCGGCAACTGAGCCAGCGTGTCGTCGCGCTTATGAGCCTTGGATCGAGGGGTTTCGCCGCACCGAAGGTAACGCCGCCACACCGATCAGGTGACAGTTCTCGGGGTGTTGCGGGAGGTTGTCGTCGGAAGTCGCTAGGCTGGCTGTGATGACTGGAATGTGGTTCGGACTCGCATTAGTGGCACTCGCAGGCGCGGGTGCGCTTCTGTACGTCGATAGAACAAGACGTGATCAATCCGGCCGCGTACGTCAGATTTGGGCAAAGGCGCAGGGCTACACGTACACCGGTGCTGATGATCAGCTTGCCGGCGAGTGGCATCGCGCAGCGATGGCCAAGCAGGACTACCTGACCGCAACCGATGTTGTGCGTGGCACAAGACGAGGTGAGCAGTTTGTGCTCTTCGACCTCGAGGAAACAGCAACCATCGTGGCAGTTCGACGCGAAGTCGGGTCTGACGTCGACATCGATCTACGGCTCAAATCGACGGCACCGCCCAAGGACGGCGACCTCAACCTCCTGGGCGCAATCGGTCCGCGCGTCGTGTTTGCAACCGACCTCGAAATCGCTCGCCGGGTCTGTGACCAGCGTATGGTCGCCTTCACCGAATCAGTACCCCCGGCAATCAGCATGCTGTGGAGCGAAGGTCGCTGGACCCTCGGCTCCCTTCCGGTCTCGAGCACCGGCCGCGATTGGGATGCTGCCATCGAAGCTGTCGCACGGCTGTCCGGCATCCTGCACGTACTCCCTCCCGTCACGGATCCGCGTGAACTCGAAGTCGATCACGACCCGACCCGGCCCCGCCCCCGCAGCGACAAATCCGATGCACCGCTGAACCGCGAAGCGCCGCAGGCCGTTCGTAGTGCACCGCAGGCACCGCCGGTCGTTCGTGGCGCACAGCAGCCACCACGCCGGGAGGCTCCAGAGTCGCAGCGTCGAGAGGCTCCGGAGTCGCAGCGTCGAGAGGCTCCGGAGTCGCAGCGTCGCGAGGAGTCGGACATGCCCCGTCGAACCGCTCCGGAATTGCCCCGCCGCGAGTTTCCCGCCCCGTCGACCACGCCGAAACCCAACCCCGGCACACCGCGCTCGGGAACCGTACGCCCTGTCGATTGAGCCGCGTGTAAGCCCACCTTTCGAGGCCTGACGCACTAGCGTGGCCGGTATGTCGTCATCGAACTCGGATCGCCCTGCGCGTCCTGTAGCCCTGGTCACCGGTCCCACCTCAGGTCTGGGTGCCGGGTTTGCCAAGAAATATGCGTCGATCGGCTACGACCTGGTGCTTGTTGCACGGGACGAAGTGAGATTGCGTGATCTTGCCTCCGAACTGTCCTCGATGTTCGGTACCGAATCCGAAATTCTGGTGTCCGACCTCGCCACGGAACCCGGCCGTGACGCGGTCGCCGACCGATTGGCCCGCGGCGTCGACGTTCTGGTCAACAACGCCGGGTTCGGTACCTCCGGTGAATTCTGGACCGCTGATCCAGCACTTCTGCAAGCTCAACTCGACGTCAATGTCACCGCCGTCATGCGTCTGACCCGTGCGGCGTTGCCCAGCATGATCGCGTCGGCGAACGGAACCATCGTCAACGTCGCAAGTGTGGCGGGATTGCTGTCCGGGCGCGGTTCGACGTATTCGGCCAGCAAGGCGTACGTGATTTCGTTCACCGAAGGATTGTCCGGCGGGCTGGCCGGAACCGGTGTTCGGGTTCAAGCGCTGTGCCCGGGGTTCATCCGCACCGAGTTTCACGAGCGAGCCGGAATCGAAATGTCATCGATCCCGAAGCCGATGTGGTTGAGCGTCGATCAGGTGGTCGCGACGTCGATGAAGGACCTCGGCGACAACAAGGTCATCAGCATTCCCGGGATTCAGTACAAGATCCTCACCACTGCCGGGCGTCTGGTTCCGAAGGGCTTGGTTCGCAAGATGACCAACCTTGTCGGACGTGGGCGGGGTAGGACGTAGATACAGGTCGCGCGGAGATTATTGCCTCGGCGCTGTGGTCGGTAGGCTGAGCACTCATGAGCGATCGTGAGGATTTGGCTGCGCTGGTGCGCGAACTGGCTGTTGTGCACGGAAAGGTGACGTTGTCTTCGGGCAAGGAAGCCGACTACTACGTGGATCTTCGCCGCGCGACGCTTCACCACAAGGCAGGGCCGTTGATCGGCTCACTGCTGCGTGAACTTGTTGCAGACTGGGATTTCGACGCCGTGGGCGGTTTGACGATGGGTGCAGACCCGGTCGCGATGGCAGTGATGCACGCGCCCGGCCGTCCGATCGACGCGTTTGTCGTCCGCAAGGCTGCCAAGGCCCACGGAATGCAGCGTCAGATCGAGGGACCCGATGTGGTCGGCAAGCGTGTTCTGGTTGTCGAGGACACCACGACCACGGGCAACTCTCCGCTCACCGCGGTGAAGGCACTTCGTGAAGCGGGCGCCATCGTGGTCGGTGTGGCAACCGTGGTGGATCGCGCGACCGGCGCCGACGCCGTAATCGGTGCAGAGGGCGTGGAATACCGCTCGCTTCTGGGCCTGGACGATCTCAACCTGGGCTAGCGCCCCCGTGCGCCTTTCTGGTAGTTCGCGCTACCGGAAAGGCTCACAGGGCCGAAGGCCTTGCCGACGTGATCATCGATCGCAGCTCGGCCAACCCCACGGTCAGGCGTTCGATCTGCTCGGGTTCGAGGTCCGCAAAATGCGGAATCAGGGCATCAGCGATGGCATGTCGACCGTCGGCTAGGGTCTTTCGTCCCACATCGGTCATCGCGACCAGTACGGCGCGGGCGTCGTCCGGATCCGGGCGCCGCTCGACCAACCCGCGCTCACCGAGTGTGCGCATCACCGCAGTTGCGGAGGGTTGTGAGCAGTGATCGATCTTGGCGAAGTCGCTGATCCGCATTTCGCCGTATTCCTCGAGCAACGCCAACGCGCGGAGCCACGTCCGGGGGTAACGGTCGGCAGCAAGTGACGTCGCCATTTTTGTGAAGCGATGGGTATTGCTCACCAAGTCGACCAGTAGGTCGTGCAATCTCTGTTCCTGATCGGGCACGTTCGAATCCTTCCATAAGGTAATGATTGTGTAAACGAGTCTTTGGCGACAGTTGGTATTCGTTCAGGGGAGGTGTGCAACCACAGTCGACCTGACCAATTCTTCGATGACGAGGTCTGGGGTCACGAGGCTCAGGCTGCGGTTCGCGGCCAACACTGCAATTCCGTGCGTTCCCGTCCAGATCTTCAGTGCAGTCGCGTTCGGATCCGAGGCTTGGTCTGCTTCGGCCAGAGTCCGCAGAGCCTCGAAGAGTGGAAGCGACGTTGCCCGGAGGTTCGCGCCGGCGCCTTCGAGTAGATCGTGGCGGAACATCAGCTCGAACATCGCCGGTCGCTCCTGCGCAAAAGCGACGTATTCGATTGCGGCAGAGATCAATCGGTGTCGCGCGGGCGTGGGTGCATCGAGTATCGGTGCGAGCCTTGCCCCCAAGTCACGTAGGCCCTGTGAGGCAATTGCCGCAAGTAGGCTGTTGTGTGTCGGAAAATAGCGTCTGGGCGCCCCGTGTGACACGCCGGCTCGACGGGTTATCTCTCGTAACGTCAGGGCGGCGAGGCCGTTGGTGTCGAGAATGTCGACGCCCGTGGCGACGAGGGTGTCGCGGAGTGTGGTGGCAGACATGGGAGACAGTGTCTACCATCTAGGACGGTAGACAGTGTCTACTCTCACTGATTGGGGTGTTGGCGTGCTGTATCGACTGTTCAAGTACATCTTGATAGGACCGGTTCTGTGGGTCTTCGGA
This sequence comes from Rhodococcus sp. ACPA4, assembly GCF_002300185.1. Lineage (NCBI taxonomy): Bacteria > Bacillati > Actinomycetota > Actinomycetes > Mycobacteriales > Nocardiaceae > Rhodococcus > Rhodococcus sp. ACPA4. Next base: position 2,797,776 of record NZ_NSDY01000001.1, on the reverse strand, counting down.
CGCCCCACGATCGAGGGGCACCGCAACATCCCGAGAAAGGGGCCGGTGATACTTGCCGGTAATCACCGGGCTGTCGTCGACTCGTTCTTCCTGGTTCTGAAAGTGCGCCGACGGATCACCTTCGTCGCGAAGAGTGAGTACTTCACCGGTTCCGGCATCAAGGGCGCGTTGCAGCGCTGGTTCTTCGGCGGCGCAGGTCAAGTTCCCATCGACCGCAGTGGCGCCGACGCCTCGCGGGCCGCACTGGATACTGCCGTCGGAATCCTCGAACGGGGTGGTGTGTGGGCGATCTATCCCGAGGGAACACGATCGCCGGACGGTCGCCTGCACAAAGGCAAAACGGGGGTGATCAGGGTTGCGCTGGAAACGGGTGTCCCCGTTATCCCGGTTGTTGTTCACGGCGGCGACGCGGTGAACCCGCCTGGCACCAGGATGTGGCGATTCAGCAAGGTGCACGTCAGTGTTGGCAAGCCGATCGACTTCTCCCGCTACCGAGAACTGCGGACCCATCAGGCTGTTGTGCGCGCGGCAACCGACGAGTTGATGGCGGCACTGTGTGAGCAGTCCGGGCAGGAATACGTCGACCTGTACGGGGCTGACGTCAAATCTCGTGATTCCCTCTGAATTACCCAGTACGGTCGTCTTGGACGCGTAACCAACTGCGCGCAACCAACAGGAGGACTGGGCATGGCAGGCAAGTGGGGCATCGAGCACGCGGTTTTTGCGGCGGCAACGGCGGCAACGGTGGCTGGGGCGGTGCTCGGCAACGAGCGTGTTCAGCAGATTGCCAAGCCGTTGATCGCGCCGTCGCTCGCGGTCAGGGTGCTGCGCAAGCGATCCGAGACCGATACCGCCGATACTGCGCTGCTCTTGGCAGGTCTTGCTGCGGCAACGATCGGTGATGTGTTCATGATCGATCCGGATAACGATGCTCGCCTGGTGAAGGGTGCGTCTTCGTTTGCCGTCATGCAGTCGAGCTATTCGGCGCTCCTGTTGCGTCGTGGTGCCAGGCCGACGAGGCCTGCGCTCAAGCCTCGTATGAGCGGGTGGTCCACGGCTTCCGGGTTGCTGCGTGCAAAAGCTCCCGAGGTCTCGATGCCGTTGACCGCGTACGGATTGCTGCTGGGAACCACGTCGACGTTGTCCGCAGATCCGGCTTTGTCGCCGGGGGCGAAGACGGTGCTGGACGTGGTGGTGCCTGGCGAGGAGCGGCGATCCTGGCTGGGTGTGGGCGGCGTGCTGTTCACCGCATCCGACGGTCTGATTGTGGTGCGACGCTTGTTCATTCGCGGCAAGGCCGGCCGCGCGGCCGCTGAGGGCGTGATTCTGGCGTCGTATGCGGCTGCTCAGTTGATGCTTGTCGAGGGAATGCTTGCTCTCGGTCGCAAAAATGCCTGAGCGGAGCATCTTCATCACCGGGGCGGCGTCGGGAATCGGCCGTGAGGCCGCGTTGTTGTTTGCGCGCAACGGTTATCGGGTTGGCTGCTATGACATCGACGAGCCCCGGTTGATGACTCTGGCCGCCGAGATCAACGAATTCGGGGGTGTGGCCGTGACCGGCGCACTCGACGTGACGGACCCGGCGCAGTGGTCGACACAGTTGGCTCACTTTGTCGGTGCGTCGGGTCGACTCGACATCCTGGTCAACAACGCCGGTGTTCTGTCGTCGGGGAAGTTCGAGAGTATTTCCCTTGCTGCGCATCGCCGCATGGTCGATATCAACGTCACCGGCGTTCTCAATGGGACACACACGGCGTTTCCGTATCTGCGCGATACGCCGGGTGCTCAGGTCGTGAATATGTGCTCGGCATCGGCCATTTACGGACAGCCTGAACTGGCGACATACGGGGCCACGAAGTTCGCGGTCCGAGGACTGACGGAGGCACTCGACCTCGAATGGGCCGAACACGACATCCGAGTGATTGCACTGTGGCCTCTCTTCGTCCAGACGGCCATGGTCACCGGAATGGATACCGGTTCGACGCGATCGCTTGGAATCAAGCTCACTGCAACGGAAGTCGCGCAGGAACTCTGGGATGCGACGCGCGGCGCCGGACGCATGCCCAAGGTTCACTATCCGGTGGGAGGGCAAGCGAAAGTGCTTCTTGCCGCGTCGCGATTCTCGCCTGCGTGGTTGTCGAGGTTGACGAACAAACGTTTAACCGGAACGTAATCGAACTCGCGATATAGTTCGGAATCGTTTTGTGGGCCGGGTTGAGGCAGAAGACATGGGTGGAGGTAGTCGCGGTGGTTCGTGTCCGGGTGGGATTGCTGTGTCTGAGTGTGGGTTCGGCGGTACTGCTCACTGGTTGTGGCGGTGACGCGCAGTCTGCGCCGACGCCGACCACGCAATCCAGTACGGCAGTCTCGACCACGCCCCAGGTGACGACGACCGTTCCGGTACCTGTCACAACGACGACGATCCCGCCCACAACTGTGCCGCCGACAACCACATTGACGGACGTGCACTTCGAGCGCAACGAGTCTTACTACTTCACTACTCCGGACGGGAACTTCCAGTGCGGCATCATCAGATTGCCCACCCGCATCGAAGCCGGGTGTGAGGGAACGACAACTCCGGTGCCGCCGCGCCCGGACAGTTGCATGGTGAACTGGGGCAACGGAATTCGTGTTCAAGATGAGGGTGAAGGTGCCTTCATGTGCTCTGGTGGCCCGGTGTACATGTCCGGCGGACCCGAAGCTGATCCGGTGCTTCCGCCCGGAACGCCACTGTCTAAGCTGGGCTTCACATGTACTACCACGGCGACGGATGTCTCGTGTGTCAACGAGCAGACCACACACGGATTCACCGTGGCTGCCGATTCCAACGAGGTGTTCTGATGTCCGACGTGAGTGTAGAACCGGCCGACGAGGTCGGTCCGACAGAATGGGGCGAAAACCCGAACGGCGTCGGCCCGTGGGCGGAGTTTCACGGGACGGACCTCCCCACCGACGAGCGTTACGACCCGCTGCTTCTGCTGGAGGGTGACCGTCGAAACGTGTTGGACGAGTACAGGTACTGGACACGCGAGGCGATTGTCGAGGACATCGACTCGCGGCGTCATCCGATGCACGTGGCCATCGAGAATTTTGCCCACGACGCCAACATCGGCACCGTGGTTCGTACCGCCAACGCGTTTGCCGCAGCGGCCGTGCACATCGTGGGCCGGCGACGGTGGAACCGCCGCGGCGCCATGGTCACCGATCGGTACCAACACATCGTTCACCATGCTGACATCGGCGAGTTGGTCGAGTACGCACGTGAGAATTCGCTCACTATCGTTGCCGTCGACAACACCCCCGGATCGGTACCACTCGAAACCGCGAGCCTGCCGAGAGACTGCATTCTGCTGTTCGGCCAGGAGGGTCCAGGAGTGACCGAACTGGCGAAAGAGGTTGCGTCCATGACGGTATCGATTGCACAATTCGGCTCGACCCGCAGCATCAACGCCGGCGTCGCGGCAGGTATCGCGATGCATGCCTGGGTGCGGGAGCACGCGGATCTGCGTAACTCCCGCTGACCTTGCCGGAGTCTGTTAGCTGGGTAGGCGCTAGCGCCGCAGGCTCCGAGGGGACAGGATATGTCTTATGCAGCAAGTGTGGGCGGAACGCGCAGATGCGGCCGAAGGAGCCATTGTCAGTCGGCATCTGCGACGGTTGTGGGCAATGCCGAGAACAGCGCTGGGTGTCGTGGCGTGGCCGGCGGTGCGCCGCGAGCGCATGTTCCGCCCGTGGCATTACTGGTGGCAGGCGCATCTGCTCGATACTGCCGTCGACGCGCTCGAACGTGACCCGACGCCCAAGCGTCGTCGTCGGATTGCCAAGGTTGCCCGCAGCGTCCGGGTCCGCAACGTCAGGTCCTGGACCAACAGCTACTACGACGACATGGCCTGGCTGGGGTTGTCGCTCGAACGCGCCCAACGGCTGTTTGCACTGGACCATCGCAGCGCCGTACAAGCTCTCGAATCTCAACTCTTCGACTCGTGGTCGCCGGAGGACGGTGGCGGAATTCCCTGGTGCAAGGGTTCCGACTTCTACAACACCCCGGCCAACGGCCCGGCCGGGATCATGCTTGCTCGGACTGGCAAGCTGTGGCGAGCTCAGGCGCACGCCGACTGGATCGAGGAGACTCTGCGTGATCCCGAATCGGGCCTGATCTTCGACGGTATCCGCCGCGACGGAACGCTCGAACGGGCCATTTACTCGTATTGCCAAGGAGTCACTCTCGGCCTGGAGACGGAACTGGCGACACGGTTGGGTGAACCGAGGCACCGCGAGCGGGTTCACGCCCTCGTCAACGCGGTCTACGACGGTTTGACCGATCGCGGCGTCATCACCGGAGGCGGCGGCGGTGACGGTGGCCTGTTCAACGCGATCCTGGTGCGGTATCTGGCGTTTGTCGTGGTCAACCTGACCTGGGAGAGCAACGAGGACATTCGGGCGAAGGAGATCGCCGCGCAGATCGTGCTGGCGTCGGCGGAAGCCGCCTGGAAGAACCGCCTCGAGGTGGAGGGGTTACCGCTGTTCGGTCACGACTGGACCCGCGACGCCACGCTGCCGAGGCTTTCCGGGGAACTGGCGACATTCACGGGAGGTTCGGTGCGATCGTCGAGCGTCCCGGAGCGTGACCTGTCAGTGCAGTTGGGCGGCTGGATGCTCATGGAAGCCGCATACGTCGTCTCAGCGGCGGGGTATCCGCGTAAACGCTGAGCGCCAGAGCCTCAGCCGCGTAAACGCTGAGCGCCAGAGCCTCAGCCGGGCAAACGCTAAAGGCGTCAGTCCAGAACTTCCTCGACCTCGACGTCCTCGGCGGGGCGGGCCATTTCCTTGCGGTACTGCCAGATGCCGAGACCGGTGCCGACGACCAGGCTCACGGTCATCACGATCAGGACCGCCGGCAGGAGCCAGGGGACACGATCGAGGAACGAGCCGCCGTAGAAGCCGATCAGCAGCAGAACCGGCGCCCAGATGATTGCGCCGATGGTGCTGGCCACGGTGTACCGCGTGTGGTTCATCTTGGCTGCGCCCGCGACCATCGGGCACAGGGTGCGAATCCAGGGGATCCACCGGGCGATCAGGACAGCCCAGAAGCCGTGTCTCTCCAGCAGGATGTTGACCCGGTGCAGGTTCTTCTCGGTGAAGTATTTGCCACCTTTGCGGGCCTTGATGTGGTTACCCGTTCGGTGACCGATGACGTACCCGACCTGATTGCCGGCAATGGCGGCGATCATGGCGCCCACCGAGAGAGCCCACACATGTCCGGCACCGGATTCGTGGCCGGCCAGCACAATTCCTGCAGTGATGAGGAGAGAATCGCCGGGAAGGAACAACCCCAGAATGATCGCGCATTCGATGAAGACGAATGTCACGACGATGATCCACACCAGCGCAGGACCAGCGGTTTCGAGGGGACCGAAACTGCCGGACGCGAGTGTCATGGTGGTCAGTTTCTTGCCTCGGTTCTGGTGATCAGTGAGTCGGTTCCTCGGTCACGGATTCCGAATTGTCCGTAGTTGAAGTATTCGCCGTTTCACCGCGTCGTGACGCGAGAAGGCGCTTTCCGATTTCGAAAACGATCGGCAGGACAGACACCAGGACGATCAAGATGAAGATGTAGTCGACGTTGTCGCGGATGAATTCGATCTGGCCGAGGAGGTAGCCGAGCATCGTGACGCCGGCACCCCACAGAATGCCACCGACGATGTTGTAGGTGAGGAAGAGCGAGTACTTCATCTTCGATGCGCCGGCGACAACCGGAGCGAACGTGCGCACGATCGGCACGAAGCGGGCCAGGATGATGGTGATCGGGCCGTGCTTTTCGAAGAATGCGTGCGATTCGTCGATGTACTTCTTCTTGAAGAACTTCGCGTCGTCGTTCTTGAACAGCGCAGTTCCACCCTTGGCGCCGATGTAGAAACCGACCTGGTCACCGAGGATCGCGGCAATCGGAATGGTCACCAACAGCACCCACAACGGCGCGAACGGTTCGATCTCGGTGGACTTGGACGCCGCGATCAACCCTGCGGTGAAGAGGAGGGAATCGCCGGGCAGGAGCGGAAACAGTAGGCCGGATTCGATGAAGACCACCAGAAGCAATCCCACCAGAACCCACGTTCCGAAGGAGTTCAAGAGGTTCACGGGATCGAGGAAGCCGGGCAGCAAGGCCAGGTTCGTCACGGATTCAGTTGCTGCCTGCACATTCACGGAGGCCAGACTACCGGGAGCGTCTGAGTGTTTCCCACCGCTGCAGGTCACCGCGTCGTCCACGTCACGGCGAGACCGCAAAGAGACGTGGCGACCACGACTTGCCATACTGCTAGGACCACACGAAGCGCTTTATACATCGTCGAGCGCTCCGAACGACACGTAAATGGAGGACTCCCGCCGTGCCTATCGCAACTCCCGAGGTCTATGCCGAGATGCTGAGTCGGGCCAAGGAGCATTCCTTTGCCTTCCCCGCTATCAACTGTGTCGGCTCCGAATCCATCAACGCAGCCATCAAGGGCTTTGCAGACGCCGGCAGTGACGGCATCATCCAGTTCTCGACCGGCGGTGCCGAGTTCGGTTCCGGTCTGGGCATCAAGGACATGGTTACCGGTGCTGCTGCACTCGCCGAGTTCGCGCACGTGATTGCCGCCAAGTACGACGTCACCATCGCGCTGCACACCGATCACTGCCCGAAGGACAAGCTGGACACGTTTGTGCGTCCACTGCTCGCCATCTCGCAGGAACGCGTCAACGCCGGCCGTAACCCGCTCTTCCAGTCCCACATGTGGGACGGATCGGCTGTCCCGATCGACGAGAACCTGGCGATCGCCAAGGAACTGCTTGCACTGTCGAAAGCTGCAAACATCATCCTCGAGGTCGAGATCGGTGTTGTCGGCGGCGAAGAAGACGGCGTCGAAGCCGAGATCAACGACAAGCTGTACACCTCGAAGGAAGACTTCGAGAAGACGGTCGACGCTCTGGGCGTCGGCGAGCAGGGCAAGTACCTCCTCGCTGCCACCTTCGGCAACGTGCACGGTGTGTACAAGCCGGGCAACGTCAAGCTCAAGCCCGAGGTTCTCGACGAGGGCCAGCGCGTTGCCGCAGCGAAGCTCGGCCTCGCTGCCGGCTCGCAGCCGTTCGACTTCGTGTTCCACGGTGGATCGGGCTCGCTGAAGTCCGAGATCGAGGCTTCGCTGAACTTCGGCGTCGTGAAGATGAACGTCGACACCGACACGCAGTACGCGTTCTCGCGTCCGATCGCGGGTCACTTCTTCACCAACTACGACGGCGTCCTCAAGGTCGACGGTGAGGTCGGAAACAAGAAGGCTTACGACCCGCGCAGCTACCTCAAGAAGGCCGAAGCAGGCATGACTGCTCGTGTCATCGAGGCGTGCAACGACCTGAAGTCGGCCGGCCGCTCGGTGTCCGGAGGCTAGAACTGCTCGATCGAAAAACTGTGCGCGCCCACGAAGTCGAAGACTTCGTGGGCGCGCACAGTTGGTTATGGTTCGAGTGTTTAACCGGTCTGGCTCGGGTCGCAGACCTTCCAGGTTCCGTCCTGGCGTTCCAGATCGAAGGTTCGCCACGACCGTTCCCCGGTTGCCGGGATGCTCGCCTCAACTTGGGCGATAGCAGTGTCGTCGGTGATTCGGACGGCGTCGACGGCGCTGACCTGGGGAATCGTCTTCTGCGTTACCGCATTCTGGTGGACCTGGGCAAAAGCGTCGTCCGGGACGGACTGGTAGTAGTCGGCGAGAGAACCACACGTTGCGGTGCGCAGAGCGGCAATGTCACCGGACGCGAGAGCGTCGACGTACGTGCTGATCGCCGTTTGGACCTTAGCTTCCGGTGAGTTTTCCCCGCTGCTGCTCTCGGACGAGACATACAGAGCGACGCCGATCGCGGCCACGATGGCGACAGCGGCTGCTCCCGCGGCGATGTACCACCCCTTGCCACCGCGCTTCGTCTGCTCCGGCGCGGCCGGCTCGATTCGAGTGGGAAGAGGCTGCTGCGGCGGAATTCCGGCTGCTACTCCGACGCGTTGCGGCGCGGCGCGGACCGGCTGTGGTGCCTTGGGCTGCGGCGACGGACGTGGCGGCGACTGACGTTGCGGTGCCTGGGGCGGCGGCATCTGGGGCTGCTGTGCCTTGGGAATGGCTACGGTTGCGGGCTCAGGCGCCGGGGGCTTCGGAGACGCCTTGGGGATCGCGACGGTGGCGGGTTCAGTCGGCGTCGAACTTTCCGGCGCGCCCTGTTTTTCCGGCGCGCCCTTTGTCGAGTTGTCGTCTTTCGAGTCCGGCACCGGTCATCCTTCGGTCTGGGGCAATTGACGTCCCCAGCGTAACGATCGGTCGAATCCGGTCGTAACGGCGACCACGGGTGAGGCGGTCCGGTGCCCACGGACCGCAGCGGGCACAATAAGCCCATGACCCAATTCGGTGACCTGCTCGGACCCAAGCCCACTCTGCTTCCCGGCGACGACGACGCGGAATCGGCCCTGCTCAACCACGCTGATCCGGCTCAGGTAGCGGCTGATCATCCCACTGCGTCCATCGCGTGGGCTTATCTGGCCGAAGCCGCATTCGAGAGCGGCGCAACCATCACCGCGTACGCCTACGCGCGTACCGGCTACCACCGCGGACTCGATCAGCTTCGTCGCAATGGTTGGAAGGGCTTCGGGCCCGTCCCGTACAGCCATGAGCCCAATCGCGGTTTCCTCCGTTGTGTAGCAGTGCTGGCCAAGGCCGCGCAGTCGATCGGTGAGACAGACGAGTACGCCCGCTGCCTGGACCTGCTCGAGGATTGCGACCCCAACGCTGCCGAAGCGCTTGGCGTCGGTTAGCAGTTTCCGTCCGAGCGCGTCGAGCATCAAGGACCGCGCTCGCAAGTCGGGGCGCCGGCTGAGAACGTCGGCGCTACCGATTCTTCAATGCGCACTGGCCGCAGGGTTGGCGTGGTGGGTTGCCACCACGGTGATCGGGCACCACGCGCCGTTCTTTGCGCCCATTGCCGCTGTCGTGTCGCTCGGGCTGTCGTTGGGTGCTCGCCTGCGTCGCTCGTTCGAGTTGGTGGCCGGTGTGACGGTCGGCATCGGTATCGGCGATCTGATCATTTCCGGTATCGGCAGCGGCGCGTGGCAGATCAGCCTGGTGGTGGTGCTGGCGATGTCGGTGGCGGTCTTGCTGAACAGCGGCCCCATCTTCTCGATGCAGGCCGGTAACTCGGCTGTGCTGGTGGCGACGTTGATTCCGCCAGGGGGTACCGGCGGAATCGACCGCATGATCGACGCACTGGTCGGTGGTTTGGTGGGCATCGCGGTGGTCGCCATCATCCCCACACATCCCGTGCGACGCGCTCGTAAGGATGCAGCGGCGATTCTCGCGACGTCGTCGGAGGTGTTGGCGTTGGTGGCCGACGGATTGCGAGCCAACGATCCGGAGCCGATAGTGAAGGCTCTCCGTAAGGCCCGCGCGACGCAGTCGGCGATCGACGGATTGCGCACCAATCTCAAAGGCGGGCAGGAGATCAGTCGGATCTCGCCGCTGTACTGGAACACTCGCCCGCGGCTCGAACGACTCATGGCGACAGCCGATCCCATCGACAACGCGATGCGCAACATTCGAGTTCTGTCGCGGCGTTCCCTGACGTTGGTCAGGGACGACGAAATTCTTGATCCACGTCTGGTGACCCAGGTGGAGAAATTGTCCAAGGCCGTCGACGTCTTGAGGGAAATGATCCTGGCGGAACCGGGGGAGCAGCCTGATCAGGCGGAGGCCGCCCGGGTGCTACGTTCGGTGGCCAAGGAACTGAAGCCGGCAATTGTGGAGACGGCCGGCCTGTCTGCGACGGTGGTGTTCGCGCAGATCCGCTCGCTGGTTGTCGACTTACTGCAGGTGGCGGGGATGAAGCGTATTTCGGCAATCGCTACGTTGCCGCCCACTGTGGAGAAACCGGCGTACCAGCCTGAACACTGACCTTTGTCCCGCTCACCGAGCAACCCGTTGTATATATGCGAATGTATGCATATGATCGGGAGAACTCAGGAGGTAAGCGGTCATATGGGGTCAGGGCACGGTCATTCTCACGGTCACACGGCGGCAGATTCGGTCGGAGTAGGACCGAGTCCGACGCGCATCCGGAAGATGGTGATCGCACTCGCGATCCTGGTTGCCTTCCTCGTTCTCGAGGCGACCGTCGGCTTGCTCATCGGCTCACTGGCTCTGCTCGCCGACGCCGGCCACATGCTCACCGATGTTGTCGGCATGGCCATGGGGTTGACAGCGCTTCTGCTCGCCAAGAAGGGGAGCACCACCGCTGCACGGACTTTCGGCTGGCATCGCGCCGAGGTCCTCACAGCGATGGCCAACGCGGCCATGCTCTTGGCCGTTGCGGCGTGGGTGATGTACGAGGCCATCGGCCGCATCGGTGACGAACCCGAGATTCCCGGCGGTGCCCTCATCATCACTGCGGCAGCGGGTCTGCTCGCCAATATCGTGGTCATGCTCATGTTGCGTGGCGACTCCAAGGACAGCCTCGCCGTGCGCGGCGCCTACCTCGAAGTGCTCGCGGATGCCGTTGGCAGCGTTGGCGTTCTGATCGCCGGCGCTGTGGTCCTACTGTTCGGCTGGACGTGGGCAGACATCGTTGTCGGTGTGCTCATCTCGTTGTGGGTGGTTCCCCGTGCTCTCAAGTTGGCGGCCGCGTCGCTGCGCATTCTGACGCAGGCGTCGCCGGCCGATGTCGATGTCGAAACCGTCGAAGCCGATCTGGCCGCGCTACCCAATGTCAAGGGCGTGCACGATCTGCACATCTGGACCCTGACGACGGGAATGGACGTTGCGACAGTGCATTTGACCAGCGACGCCGATTCTTCCCACGTTCTCGAATCCGCCCGCGCGGTCTTGGAAAGTCACGGGCTTTCGCACGCGACAGTGCAGGTGGAATCGTGCGCCAACGGCGAGCATTGCGAGAAGAACGTCACTTGGTGAACCGGGTGATCTCCTTTCCCGGCTTCCAGAGGTCCACGTACATATGTTCGTCGTCGACGGTCGTGTGAACCACCTCCCCGATGTCGAGGACAAAGAGGTGCAGGGGTTTCGGAACCTCGTAGGTGTAACTGGCAAGAACGGCCTCGAACTCCTCGCCGGTCACCTCTCGTGCGGTTCCGGCGATCTTCGCGTCGCCACCCTCCATCGTGTGCTCGCCGGGATTGCTGTGGAGGGCGTAGCGTCCGTCGCGGATGAGGTCCTTCGCCTTGAGAGCGCCGAACATCGAGCCGAGCACCAGGCGCCCGTCCAGCATTTCCACCTCGGTGCCACTGACCCGCGGTGAACCGTCCTTGCGCAGCGTTGCGAGCACGTGATGCTTGTGGGCCTTGAATCGAGCTTCGACGGCTGTGGCTAGGGCGGGAACTTCTTCGGAGAACTGCTTCCAGGTGACCATGACGGTCATTCTGCACCCCTATTCCTGACAACTTCTGTCAGTGATTCTCGGTAATGTTCGCTCCATGAGATCCGCGCGCCTGCTTCAACTCATGTTGCGATTGCAGGGCAGTCGAGGAGTTGTAGCCGAGCAGTTGGCCGGCGAGTTCGGGGTGTCGGTACGGACGATCTACCGCGATGTGGCCTCGTTGTCCGCTGCCGGTGTGCCGATCTGGACCGAAAGTGGCCCGGGCGGCGGTATCCGCTTGCTCGACGGCTGGCAATCCAAGCTATCGGGAATGACAGACGACGAGACGTCGGCGCTGATGCTGCTGGGCGTGCCGTCCATCGCCGCCGATCTGGGCCGGACGGATTCCGCGGACGCCGCGGCCGCAAAACTGCTGGATACGATGCCGCCGAGCCTGCGGAAAGGCGCGCGGTTGTGGCAGGACCGCATTCTTGTGGACGTCCCCGGATGGTTCGGTGGCAGCGACGATATCTCGGCACTGCCGACTATTGCGTCCGCGGTGCTGGATTCACGCCGACTACGTTTCACCTACCGTGACAACCAACGGACGGTTGATCCGCTCGGTCTCGTGATCAAGGCCGGGGTCTGGTATCTGGTGGCACGTCTGGGCGGTCGAACTCTGTCGTTTCGGGTCGGCCGAATCACCGGCCCCGTGGTGTGTGACGAATTATCCGACAGGCCTGCGGATTTCGATTTGGCGACATGGTGGGCGGCATCCATGGCGGAGTTCGACCGTTCGCTGTTGCGTTTCAGCTGTCGGATTCGATTGTCGCCCAACGGTTGGCGAAGACTCCCCGAGGCGGTGGGAGTCGAGGCGTCGCGAGTGGTGCCAGGTCCGCCTGATTCGGCCGGATGGATGGACGTCGAATTGAGATTGGAAAGCCCTGAAGTTGCGCTCTCTCAGTTGATCGGTTTGGGTGCGGACGTCGAAGTGCTGGAACCGTTGTCGCTGCGCGATGCAGTGTGCGCGGTGGCGGAGCAGATGGCGGCGCGCCACAGGCACATCGACTAGGCCGTCGCCGATCGCTTTGCCAGCACGCTCGTAATACCCAACTGCGCTGCGACGATCACCGCACCGACCACCAGGCCGAGAGCTGCAGATGCAAGAGTGTTGACGATCCATGCCAGGACTCCGCCGACACCGGCAATATCCTTGACCGCTTCTTCGCCGTGATGAACGGCGTCGTAGAGGGGATGGAAGCCGAGTTCGTCGATGCCGACCAGAAGAATGTGGCCACCCACCCACAGCATTGCGGCGGTGCCCACCACGGAGAGCACCGACATCACGTGTGGCATGCCGCGAACGAGCCCGCGCCCGACCTTGTGAGTGAAACCGGACGACGACTCGGCGATGCGCAAACCGATGTCGTCCATCTTCACGATCAATCCGACAACGCCGTAGACGACAACGGTGATCACCACAGCGACGACGGCAAGAATGATCAGTCGGCTCCAGAAACCTTCACCCGCGATGGTGTTGAGTGCGATCACCATGATCTCGGCCGACAGAATCAGATCGGTACGTACGGCGCCGGAGACAACGGCCTCTTCGTCACGAGGATGCTCGTCTGCGCTCTCGTGATGGTCGCCGTGGCCGAAAATCGCTCCCCAGATTTTGTGGACAGCTTCGTAGCTGAGGTAACAGCCACCCACCATCAGCAGGGGAGTCAGTAGCCCGGGGAGGAACTGGCTGAGCAGCAGCGCGATCGGCAGAATGATCAGCAGCTTGTTGCGCAACGACCCGATCGCGATGCGCTTGATGATCGGCAGTTCGCGTTCGGCCGCCAAGCCGCGCACGTACTGCGGAGTGACAGCCGCGTCGTCGATCACCACGCCGGCAGCCTTGGCCGTTGCCTTACCGGTCGCGGCAGCTACATCGTCGATCGACGCTGCTGCCATCCGAGCCAGAGCGGCGACGTCGTCGAGCAGGGCAAACAGTCCGCCGGCCATCACAGACCTCCAGTGGAATCAGTGGAAAGGGGTGGCCGGACGGATCCGGTAACGCAGTTGCTTGATCGCACGAAGTCTCTATCCCATTGAACGTCGGAGGCGGCGGCAGGTCACCTCGAACGATACCGGCGACTTCGCAGCGTGAGTAGCGCAGACCCGACGTCAACTCTGCAGAGATCGTTGCGTTAAGGGCTTCCGGGCTAGTTGTTCGCGTGCGAGACTGCACAGGGGATCGACCGAATGGGATCGACCGAATGGGGCATCATGCGCGAACCGGACACAGCACAGGTCGCCAAGAGTTTCGACGCGATGGCGACTCACTACGACCGACAGATCGGACGCTTCGAGCGCTTTGCACTCGGTGACGCACGTAGATGGGCAGTCGACAAAGCGCGCGGCCGCGTCGTCGAGATTGCCGTCGGTACCGGCCTGAACTTGCCGCTCTACGGTAAGGACGTCGACTATGTCATCGGAGTGGACATCTCGAAAGCGATGCTCGATCAGGCCCGCGCCAGGGTCTCCGAGGGTGTGAGCACAAGCGTCGACCTTCGGTACGGAGACGTGCAGGAACTGGATATCCCCGACGAGTGCGTCGATACGCTGCTGTCCACCTACGCGTTCTGCACGATTCCTGATCCGGGCCGAGCTGCAGTCGAGGCCTTCCGCGTTTTGGTGCCCGGCGGTCGATTTGTACTGGCGGAACACGGGCCGAGCACCAATGTTTTTGCGCGGGCCGTGATGAAGGTGGTGGAACCGCTTTTTGTGCGTTTCGGTTCCGACCACCTCACTCGCGATCCCATCGGATACCTCGAGGACGCGGGTTTCCTGATCGACGAAGTGCAGCGCAGCGGACGGGGCGGGGTCGTGTTCCGGGTAGTGGCGAGCAAGCCGGATCCCGAATGGACGGCGTTGGGTCACTGACTGACGGGCCGGACCTTGCCGGACTACTCGACAGGTACGGTCTGCTGCGGCACTGACTTCGTGCTGGCTGACTTCGTGCCGGCGGTATCCGTGCTGGAGGTGGGAGTCATCCCGAGTGATGCGACTGCGGATGCAACAGCAATTGCGACGATGACCCACCACGCTTGTCGGAAGGTGTTGTAGTCGACCGCGCTTCCGAGGACTGCGATCAGGATGCTCACGCCAAGCACAGTACCGATCTGACGGCTCATGCTGATGACGGCGCTGCCCGTGGCCGATCGCGCAGCGGGTAGGTCGGCAGTTGCCTGCGAGAGGATGGTGGGCAGAGCGAGGCCGACGCCGATCCCGGTGACGATCCACCCCGGCAGCAGTTGGGTGGCGTAGTGCGGTGTCGTGTCCACCGACAGCAGGACAAAGAGTGTGCCGGCTGCCCAGAGCGCGCTGCCCAGAGAGGCTACTCGGCCGGCGGAGTATTTGCGCGTGAGGGCTCCGCCCACGATGGCAAACAACGGAACCATCATCGGACCGGGAGCGACCGCAAATCCGGTTCGCAGTGCCGAGTATCCCCAGACTTCTTGCAACCACAGGATATTCGCGAGAAGTCCGGCCGCGAATGTGGCGCTGAACAAGATGGCGGTGATATTCGACCAGGCAAACGAGCGGACTTTCAGGAGATCCGGCGCGATCAGCGGAGCGGAGTGGCGGGAGTTGCTCCACCAGAAGGCAATCAGAGTGACCGCGGCGAGTGCAAAGGCAGTAACGATGCGCGGGTCTGTCCATCCCCAGTCAGGACCCTGAACCAGTGCGAGAGCAAGAGCGCCGATGCCGACGGTGAGGAGTGCGGCGCCGGCCAGGTCCATTCCTGCATCGGGGTCCTTCTCCGCGGCATCCGGGACCAGTCGAACGGCGAAGTAGAGCAGCACAATCCCGATGGGAACGTTGATCAGGAACACCCAGTGCCACGACGCCTCCACGAGCATGCCGCCGACAACGGGGCCGAATGCCGCTGCCGCAGCGCCGGAAGCGGCCCAGATGCGAACGCCGGATTGGCGTTTCGCGGCCGGGAGTGCGTTGATCAGAAGTCCGAGGCTGGCCGGGGTGAGTGCTGCAGCGCCCACGGCCTGGACGATGCGGAATGTCACGAGCATCCACAGTGACGGGCTGAAAGCGCAAGCGGCACTGGCGAGAGTGAAGAGTGCGAGACCGGCGATGAACGCTCGTTTGGGGCCGATGCGGTCAGCCCAACGCCCGAGTGGGATGAGCAGTGCGGCGTAGACGATTGCGTATCCGTTGAGGATCCAGCTGAACTCGCCGAGTGAATGTCCGGGAAAGCTCTCGGCGATGTCGCCGAAGGCCACATTGACGACAAAGAGATCGAGGCTCGCAACAAATGGTGCTCCCGACAGGATTGCCAGAAGTGGGCCCGTCCTGACGGGCTGACTGTTGAGTTCCATAGTCAGGAACCTAAACCCTGGCTATGGCAATAGCAAGTCAGGGAGTATGGTGGTGAGCATGGACGCAGTGCGACTGACCGGAGTCTTGGCGGATCGGGACGCGTGGCAAGCCACGCATTGCTCGATCGGCCGCGCAATGGAAGTGGTCGGCACGAGGTCGGCGATGCTCATCCTGCGTGAGGCTTATTACGGCACAACCCGTTTCGATGATTTTGCGTCGCGGGTCGGTATCACCGAAGCGGTAGCGTCGGCGCGCCTGAAGGATCTCACTGCTGCCGGCATCTTCGAGCGTCAGCCGTACAAGGAGCCCGGGAAGCGCACCAGGCACGAGTATGTGCTCACCGAGATGGGCCGGGATTTACTGCCGGCGGTGTTGGCGCTCATGCAGTGGGGCGACAAGTACCTGCACGGGGGCAGGGGTGGGCCGCTCAACGTTGCCGACGACAGCACTGGTGAACCCGTGACGGTCGACGTGCGCAACCAATCCGGCCACGTTGTGCCACTGGGGGAGTTGCGGGTGTCCGTGAACGGCGCTCGGGTGCGCGGCAACAGCTAATCGTCGAATATCGATTGGCGATCCTGTTGAGCAAGGTGGTCATCGGAGGATTCGGTCGAGATACGCGCGGCGCTGGGTGTCGTCGTAATCCCCGGGTGGCCGGTTGCGGGTGACGACACGCTTAGCGACTTGCAAGAGACGTTCAGGTGCAGCTTCCTCGAGCGTTCCTATCGGTGCCAGCCAGCGCGGGACTGTGACCTCGCGACCTGGTCGGCGTGCAGTGTCGGCGATGGCGCGACCTACCTGTTCGGGTTGCAGCGTGGGTTGCAGATCGAGCGAAACACCAGAGGTGAGTTCGGTGTTGACTGCCGCAGGCATGATCGTAGTGACCGTGACTGCGGTGTGGGCAATTTCGGCGCGCACAGCCCGCGACAGGGCGGCAACGGCGAACTTGGTGGCGCAGTACACCGCGATTCCTGGTGTGGTCACCTTGGCGGCCATTGATGCGACGTTGACGATGTGGCCGCAGTTGCGGGCCAACATGTCGGGGAGGAAGACGTACATGCCGTTGATGACGCCGCCGAGGTTGACCGCCACCTCCTGATGATGGCCTTCGAGGCTTTGGTCCACGAACGGACCTAGCCGCATGATTCCGGCATTGTTGACGAGCATCCGAACCGGGCCGTCGGCGCTGGCGGCAGCCCAGAACTTTCGCAGACTTTCCTCTTTAGTGACATCGAGATACATTGACTTGGCATCGATTTCAGCAGCGGTGCGGGCGGCCTCCTCAGCGTCGAGGTCACCGATCCACACAAGTGCTCCCCTGCGAGAAAGTTCAGCAGCAGTGGCACGTCCGATGCCGCGGGCTGCGCCGGTGACACAGACGACGGCCCCGTCGAGTTCGATCATGACCGCACCTCCTCGTTCTCGAAGTGGCGCAACGCAAAGTGGGCGATAGTACGAATCTCACCGGTGTGCATCGTGAGCAACGCTCTACCGAGGTGCAGCCCTGGTAGCAACTCGACGATCTCGTCACGGGTGCGTTTGATCGGGAAGGTCCGCACACTCGGATTGCAGTACTCCTCGATGCCGTAGTCCAGCGCGATCACGGGAATCTTGGGAGTGACCAGTCCGACATCGGCGCTGTAGCGAAAGTCGAAGCCCACAATCTCCGGGCCGGCCCGACGCAGGCCGCGATAGAGCGGCGCGATCACCCGCATCGCATAGCGCGCCAACGGGATCAGTCGATTGAACCCCGTACCTGACTCGGCGTTGAACGTCTTGCCCTGCCACGTCGGGTTGATCGCGAGCAGCGGATTGGCCAACGCGGCCTCGGGAACATTGAAGAGTTTGCCCACGATCAAACCTTCGTAGGCACCGTCGAGCTGCGCGGGCCGTGTTCCGGCGGCAAACAACGCGCCGATCTGGTCGCGGCGGTCGGCCCTACTCAGCTCACGCAGGTACCGCCATCCCTCTACTCGCGCTCGACCCGGCGCGTGTTTGGAGAGCTCACGCAACTCGGCCAGTATCGGCCCGATCACCGCTGTGACGGTGGAGGGAAGTTGGGTGGCAGCGGTAGCAGCATGCGGTGTGGGTGACATCGATGAACGTCCTCTCGGTAGCCGATGAACTATTCTGGTACCAAACTGTGCCAAATATGGTCGACAGGTGTCAAGGGCCCTACGCAGCGAACGAGACGAGGTGAATGCCACTATGGCTGTCATGAGTGCCCAGCCTGCGCGGAGCTACGGCGGAATCGATGCCGGCGAGCGGGTGCGGGTTCGCCGCAACCAGCTCATCGACGCCGCGCTGGGAATCATGGCCACTGACCAGTGGCGCACAGCGACGGTCGCCAGGGTGTGCTCGACCGCAGGGCTGAACAAACGCTATTTCTACGAAAGCTTCGACACCCTCGATGCACTGGCGGCGGCCGTCGTCGAGGAAACCGCACGTCACGTAAGCGAGAGTGCCGTCCTCGCGTTCGCAATGTCAGCAAAGAAGTCCCTGCAGGAGAGGGCCTTTCAGAGCATCGACGCTGCGGTGCGAGCCCTGGTCGAGGACCCTCGTCGCGCCAGGGTGCTCTTCGACGCGGTTTCCGCGTCCCCTGCGGTGTTGGCCCACCGGGCCGCGGTCGTTCAAGGCCTCGCGACGATCCTGGTTCAACACGCCCGCGAAGTTCACGATGTAAAACTCGAACGAGACAGCCTGGCCCGAGTTACGCCGGCGTTCCTCGTCGGCGGCACCGCCGAGGCGATCATGAGCTGGCTCAACGGCACTGTCGATATCACCCTTGAGCAACTGATCGATGACCTGAGCACGCTGTGGCTGATCACCGGCAACGGCGCCGCCGACCACGCCCGCCGGCGACTGCCCGAGGAAAAGCCGTGAGCATTGCAGAGGCGATCCGCGTCATTTTCTTACCCAAGGGTGGTTTGCCTGTGATGTGACGGTTGATCCGGCCACCTACGGTGTCCCAAATTGAACTCCGCTGCGCTCCGCTCTGGAAAAGCACTGATTTGTTTAAGGGATGGCCGCCGCGGCGTTCTCGACAGTCGACTGCTTATCGAGAAGTGTGACTTGATCGCTATTTAAGGACACGACGGAGAGGTCGCCTACCCAGGTGTCAGCCCGATCCGTGGCGAAGGGAGTGCGCCTTCTGTCACGGAAACGTAAGTGCCGAAACGTATCCGATGAATCACCCGTGCAGCCTGCATTGTGGTGAGGCTCGATCAAAAGTTCCATGACCACCCGAAAATTCAGGTGGAGGATGACCGCTCGAGGCAATCTTGTTTGTCCATGGCTGCCGCGCCGCCGCTTCGCGCTGGCTTGCCAGCGGATATACAGTCGACTGTCTCGACGACCGAGTTCGCGTTCGCGCTCAATACCACCGAAAACCCTTGACGCTGGTGGTTAGCCCCATTGGGTGTTCATCTTGTTCGCGAGCCATTCTGCGTCCGTCTGGACCATCGGTCCGTGCAGGCAGTCGTGGCCGCCGTTGTCTTGGACGTAATGGGTGTAGCACTTGTTTTCGTATCCACCGTGTCCTGCGATGCGGGGCACTGTAATGAATCAGGCGGTGTTGGTCTCGGTCATGGTGTTTCCTTCCGGAGAGTCCGTAGAGTCGCTCCCCTCGACACGGTGTTCCGGGCGACTTGTGCGACGACTTTCTTGGCCGCTCGGGGAGTGAAACACCCCTGAAACACCTTAAGCAGTTTGGGGAGGAACCTGGTTTGATCAGTTCGTGGCGGCGAGTTGGTCGGTGTCGAATCTTTCGTGGCGGGGCTATGCGGTCGAGGTGACGACAGGTGGCGTCGAGTTTTGGGCGATCGTTTCCCAGCTGAGGGTGGGGTCGGCGAGTTTGCGTCGGGCGGTGTCTTTGACGTTGTGGGGGAGATCGGAGGTTGCGATGAACTGTTCGAGTTCGGCAAAGAGGCCCGGCTCGAGTGAATATTCTTGGAACCTGTCCGAAATGCCTCTTGAATCGAACAAACGTTCGAGTATCATTGTGGTCAAGGGTGGGGAGGCTCTGATGACCACGGTCAGCGATTTTGTTTCGGTGG
The DNA here is from genome assembly GCF_002300185.1 of Rhodococcus sp. ACPA4. Lineage (NCBI taxonomy): Bacteria > Bacillati > Actinomycetota > Actinomycetes > Mycobacteriales > Nocardiaceae > Rhodococcus > Rhodococcus sp. ACPA4. Next base: position 2,777,959 of record NZ_NSDY01000001.1, on the reverse strand, counting down.
GGGATGTTGTAGCCGGTTCGGCTGCGGGTGTGCGTGGCAGGTTGTGGCGGTTGCGTCCGGCCGAGGTTCGGGACGTTGCCGTCTGTGCATCGGCGGAAATTCTTCGGCTGGAAGCGATTCGGGTTGCCGCAGTAGATGAGTTGGCGCTCAATCCTGATGAGCAGGTGCTGTGCTACCGGGGTGTTGGTCGGTGGTTGGCGGCGAACACGATGCTGCAGAACGCAGCCGGCAACAAAATCGCTGCCCTTGGTGCCGCGTTGCGGGTGTTCCCGGACATTGCTGCCCAATTCGAGGCCGGTGATCTCTCGCTCGATCATGCGGCAATAATTGTCGCGTTCTGTGAATCCCCACCAAAAGGTATGCCGGAGAACGCTCTACCGTCCTGCATGGCAACACTGCTCGCGGCGGCATCCGGGGTGGAGGCGACCACCATCAAGCTGCGGTATGCGATTGCGGTTTTGGAGCGGATCTTCGAATCGGATGAGACCCCGCCCGGTGAGGATGATGATCTCAATGTGTTACGGATTTCGCCGACGCTCAACGGGCGCGTGGCTATCAAGGGTGATTTCGACGCGTTGACCGGCGAAATGTTGTTGTCGGCTCTCTCGGGTTTGTCGATGCCGAAACCGGCCGCGGACGGGACCCCGGATCAGCGATCAGCTGCCAAACGAACCGCGGATGCGTTCACGGAGCTTATTCGCCGGTACCTCGACAACGCCGTCACCGGTGTTGATGGTGGGCAGCGTCCGCATGTGAATGTGCACATCACTGCGAAAGATCTTGCGGAGCATCGGGAATGCGCCACCATGCGTAGCGATGTCGCGGCGGATTTCGATGAGCCTGATGTCGAGGATCTTGATGTCGGGTACATGCCCTGGATGGGACCACTGAGTGTGAGCCTGACGCGCATGCTTGCGTGCGATTGCATGCTCTCGACGGTGTTGATGGACGGCAAGGGTGCGCCGCTGGATGCGACGCCACACAAACGCCTCGTCACACCCGAGCAGCGGACGGCACTGATCGCCCGCGACAAAGGCTGCGCCTTCCCCAACTGCGACGCCGTACCGGCTTGGTGCGACGCCCACCACATAAAACCCTGGTCAGTCGGAGGCCTGACGGTAATGGACAACCTCACCCTCCTCTGCCGAAATCACCACCGATTGATCCACAGCACCAGCGGGTTCCGCGGGATCTGGGAAGTCAAAATGGGCACCGATCACAAACCGTGGTTCATCCCGCCGGCCGCGATCGACCCGAAACAACGACGCCGTCGCTCCACCACCCGCCAAGGGCCCGTGCATCGAGACTGAAACCGGCCCTGCCGGAACTGAACACTGCGCGTTTGCTTCGCATCACCAGAATGCCGATGCGAAGCCAACAGGCATGCGCAGGTTCGGAAATTCCGTGGCGATATTCAGCCGTGCGTTAGCTCAAGGACTTCTTGAACCCGATGTGTGAGGCGACAAATCCGAGGCGTTCGTAGAACTCGTGGGCTTCTGTCCTCGTCTGGTCGGAGGTGAGCTGAGCGAGGAATGCGCCGCGGCGTGCCCCCTCGTCGCATGCCCAACGCAGCATTGCGCTCCCGATTCCCTGGCTGCGGTGATCCTCGTGCACCCGAACGGCCTCGATCTGCATCCGGGTTGCACCCATCCGGCTCAGTCCGGGGATGAAGGTGAGTTGCACGGTGCCGATCACGTTGTCGTCGGCGGTGGTGACAACAACAAGCAGGTGTGCGTCGTCGGCGTCGATCTTCTCGAAAGCTTTCTCGTAGATCGTCCGGGCGTCGGGATTTGTGGTTTCACGAGTGGACCCGATGGGGTCGTCGGCTAGAAGGTCTACCAGGGTGCCTACGTCGTGAAGCTCTGCCTTTCGGATGGTGTACACCGAATTGCCGCACTCTATCGACGCCGAAATCATCAGTGGTGCTCCTGTTGAAAAGTTAATAGACCGAAATGTCAGGTTCTCATGTCGGCGTTCAGCGTTGTTCGGAAGGGTGCGATCTCCGTTACGTCCAGAAGCGCATCAACGAATTGCCGGCCGCCGCGTAGTTCCCGGGTACCCCACTGAGTTCGAAGATCCAATAGATCGCGTCGAAAAAGATCACGTTGACCTGAGGGACAAAGAGAACTGCGACCAGAAGGAGTAATCCATACGGTTTGAACTGGTCGAGTTGCGCTCGGGTCGTTGGCTTCAGGAACGGTTCGAGCGCGCCGTAGCCGTCCAGTCCGGGAACCGGCAACAGGTTGAGGACGGTCGCCATCACCTGCAGGAACGCGAGGAAACTCAACCCCGCCCAGAACGTCACATGCTCTGGTCCGGATCCGTAAATGCGTATGACGACAAGCAAGACTATGGCGGCGATGGCGTTGGTTGCCGGACCGGCCAGGGAGATGCGGGCCTGGACTTTGGGCGAGAACATCCCGGTGCGGAGATAAACCGCACCGCCGGGCAAGCCGATACCGCCAAGAGCTATGAACAGCACCGGGAGCCCGATCGAGAGCAAAGGATGGCTGTATTTCAACGGGTTGAGCGTCAGATATCCACGGGCTGCGACGTCGGTGTCGCCGTGTCGCCACGCAATAGAAGCGTGCGCAAACTCGTGGAGACAGAGAGTCACCACCCAACCGGCGACGACAAGAACAAAAACCCCGGCCCGACCGGACACGGAACCCCATTCGGAACCCCAGGCAACAACGCCGCCGAGGACAGCGACGGCCACGACCCCGAGGAAGACGGGGCTGGGCCGCACGGCTGACCTCGCAGCGCCCGTTCTCACCGGACCAACAGCCAGGTCTTGTCGTGGCGGTAGAACGTCGAGCGTTTGAGGTCTCGGGGGTTCGGAACACCGTCGCGCACGAGGTGAGCTGCGGGCGCTCCCAGTTGGACGGCTCGACCTTCCAGCCACCGTCGCCCAGCCCAGCGACTGCGGCGATCAACGGACGCCCGGATGCCTGGCAGCTTGGGGCTCGGAACAATCCGGACACCCTGCACAGTGCCCGAGAAGAGTTTGTTGTCGTCGACGTACGCCTCACCGATCAATTCCTCGGTTCCACCTGGGCCGGTGACCGTGGCAGCGCCGACCAGCGCTATTCCGGCGTCGTCGCGAATCAGTGGCACGACGTGCGCGGTGCCTTTGAGTGCTGCGCGGGCAGCTTTTGCGCCCGTGGACAGTCTGTACGCATCGGTGGCGTCCGACCGATCCTCCGTGACGTAGGCGAGCTCGACGTCCAATAGCTCGAGACGCATCAGTCGCGTCAGCACAGCGGCAAACGCCGCGTCCGTGCCGACCACAATCAAGCGGGGTTCGGAGACGACCTTCAGTTGTGCCAGGGCCTCACTGAAGTCGTCTTTCTCGGGCACCTCCGGCAGCGCGAACGACGTGACCTCGCCCAACGGGAGAGGCACGGGTGAATCGCCACATCTGAGTACCACTGGGGTCAACGCGCGCTCCTAGCTCGATCATGACTTTGTCGGCGGTGGTTGCACCACCGACACCGCTCACCTGGCTGGGGAACAGTCGTCGGAATTGCAGACCACGATCCTAATGCGACGTCGGGTACAGACCGACAACTGCGACAACAACGAGCCGATTTCTGGACCGAAGGGTTTGATCGTGTGCTCTGGGCTAGACTTCTCCTTCGGTCACTGCAACAGCTCGGCTGCACAAGAGTGCGCGGATTCAGGCAGTACCAATGCGGCGGGACAACTGCTGCACGTCGACCGTAGGAGACAACGTCATGCCGGCAATCGTCCTGATCGGCGCCCAGTGGGGCGACGAAGGTAAGGGCAAAGCTACAGATCTACTGGGCGAGCAGCTTCAGTGGGTCGTGCGATACCAGGGCGGCAACAATGCCGGACACACCGTAGTTCTGCCGAACGGTGAAAAATTCGCACTGCACCTCATCCCGTCCGGAATCCTCACACCGGCCGTCACCAATGTCATCGGAAACGGCGTCGTGGTGGACCCCGGAGTGCTGCTCACCGAACTCGCGGGCCTGGAATCGCGCGGCGTGGACACGTCCCGCCTGCTGCTTTCCGCCGATGCGCACCTGATCATGCCGTACCACGTGGCCATCGACAAGGTCACCGAACGCTTCCTCGGTGCCAAGAAGATCGGCACTACCGGTCGCGGAATCGGCCCGTGCTACCAGGACAAGATCGCTCGCGTCGGCGTACGCGCAGCGGATGTCCTGGACGAGAAGATCCTGACCCAGAAGGTCGAGGCGGCACTCGAATTCAAGAACCAGGTGCTGGTCAAGATTTACAACCGCAAGGCTCTTGATCCCCAGCAGGTTGTCGAAGAAGTTCTGACGCAGGCGGAGGGCTTCAAGCACCGTATCTCGGACACGCGACTCGAACTCAACCTCGCTCTCGAGCGCGGCGAGACCGTCCTGCTCGAGGGTTCACAGGGAACGCTGCTCGACGTCGACCACGGCACGTACCCGTACGTGACGTCGTCCAACCCCACTTCCGGTGGCGCAGCGGTTGGTTCGGGCATCGGCCCCACCAAGATCACCACTGTTCTCGGAATCCTGAAGGCGTACACCACACGCGTCGGCTCGGGTCCGTTCCCGACGGAACTGTTCGACGAGTTCGGTGTGTACCTGGCCGACAAGGGCGGTGAGGTCGGTGTCACCACCGGTCGTGGCCGCCGCACCGGTTGGTTCGACGCCGTAATCGCCCGCTACGCAACGCGCGTCAACGGCATCACCGATTACTTCCTGACCAAGCTCGACGTGCTCAGCAGCCTCGAGACGGTGCCGATTTGTGTTGCATACGACGTCGACGGTGTGCGTCACGACGAAATGCCGATGTCGCAGACCGACATTCACCACGCCAAGCCTATCTACGAAGAGATGCCGGGTTGGTCCGAGGACATCTCGAAGGCTCGCACGTTCGAGGAGCTTCCGCAGGCCGCGCAGAATTACGTGCTTCGACTCGAAGAACTGTCGGGTGCGTTCATGTCCTGCATCGGTGTCGGCCCCGGCCGTGACGAGACGATCGTCCGCCGCGAGGTCATCCGCTAGGAATTGTTTGTCGAAATCCCCGTTCCTTTCAAGTAGGAGCGGGGATTTCGTGTTTCAGGCTCGCGTCGACAAGTATTCGGTGACCTTCGTCCAATCGGGAAACTTGGTGGTGCCGAACTTGATCCACTCGCCCTCGAACCTGTCTGCGCCGTTGGCTCCGCGATCGTCGACGAGGAAGTCGCCTCGGTTGAGGTGCTTGTGGTGCGAGAGGATCAAGCGCTTGTACGCGACGCTGCCTTCTTCCAGTCCGAGGTGTTCCTGGACCCACAGGACCTTGTCGTGCCACGCGGTTGCGTTCTTCCAGGGCGCAGTCGACAGGATGTAGGTGTCGAACTGCCGCGCTAGTTGGTGGTACGCGTCGATCGCGCCGTCGAGGGGATCCATACGCGAGAAGATGTGTGGGGCTTCGTCGAGGTCGTTTTCGAATTTCTTTCGCACATTGTCGGTCAGGCGATCGATGCCGGACTGGAAGTTGACGAGGGTGTTGTCGAGGTCGATGTAGAGAATCTTCTTGGATTCAGACATCTTGGATTCAGGCATCTGCGCCTTTCTTCGAGCAGAAAGAGTCCAGTTTTATCGAACTGGACTGAGATCAGTGAATTCTTCCCCCTCATCACAATGGCACGGGGGTCCGACAGAGTTGTTCCCGGACCGTTCGCCGACCTCGCCGAAGATGCCGCCAAGCGGTGCTGCCAGGCGAAACTGTTCCACTCGAATGTATGTACCTTCACCTTCTGCTGGCGCAAAAAAGTACACGACGGCCACAAAGAGTCCGATGCCGATAAGCGTTGCGAAGGTAGTCATAAGCTCATCATCAGGTCCACTGGTATTGAATTACATAGCCAAGTACTCGATACTGGACCGCATGATGACTCGAGTTCTCGGTGCCCGTTCCCTTGCGCGTGATCTCGGGTCCTGGCAGGAGGAATCGGGACGACGGCCCGCCTACCGCGCACTGGCCGACGGTATTCGCTTACTCGTGCACGACGGGCGCGTTCCGTTGGGCGTGGCTCTGCCGAGCGAGCGTGAACTCGCAACCGTGCTCGAACTGAGCCGCACCACGATCACGTCGTCGTACTCGGTTCTGCGGGACGAGGGCTATCTGATCAGCCGTCAGGGTTCGCGCAGCACCGTGGCGTTGCCTGCCGGTGCGCGGCCGAACGGCTTGATGTTCCGCCAGCACCAACCCGGCCCGAGCGGTGCCGTCGTCGATCTCAGTTATGCCGCGATGGCTGCCCCGGCCGAGCAGGTGCAGCAGGCGTATGCGTCTGCGCTGGAGTCACTTCCGCAGTTCCTGCCCACTCACGGCATGGAGCCGATCGGCATCGCAGAGCTGCGGAACGTCATCGCGCGTCGTTACAGCGCACGCGGCTTGCCTACGACACCCGAGCAGATCATGGTGACCTCCGGCGCCCAGCACGCTTTGCGGTTGTTGTTGTCGGTGCTCACCTCTCCCGGCGAACGGGTACTGGTGGATCACCCCACGTATCCCAATGCGCTGGAAGCGATTCGGCGCAACGGGGCCAGGCCCGTTCCGGTTCCGGTGCGCCCGGAGTTTGCCGCCGCCGGAGCCTGGGACCTCGACGGAATCCGAAGTGCTGCAAGGCAAACCGCAGCTCGCATGGCCTACCTGATTCCGGACTTCCACAATCCGACGGGTCTGTGCATGGATTCCGCAGGGCGCGCGGAGCTTGCCAAGATCGCCCACGAGACCCGGATGACGCTTGTCGTCGACGAGACCATGGTGGACCTGTGGCTCGATGCGCCGCCGCCCGCTCCGGTGGCAGCGCACGGACGCGGCGCCGCCAAGACGGATGTCGTAACCCTCGGTTCCACCGCGAAGTCACTGTGGGGCGGCTTGCGCGTCGGCTGGATTCGGGCCGACCCCGCACTGATCACCCAGCTGGTGGGCGCTCGCGCGGCTGTCGACCTCGGTACCCCGGTCATGGATCAACTTGCCGCGGCATACCTCCTCGCCGACGACCACTCGCTGCTCGACGAGCGTCGCGCGGTCCTGCGCGAGCAACGATCGGTTCTGCTCGACGCGGTAGCCGAGCGACTCCCGGACTGGAGCCCCACGATCGGCTCGGGCGGAATGTCGGTATGGATGCGCATGTCGGCACCCGTGTCGACTGCCTTGGCGGCGGTGGCGCCCAACTTCGGAGTGCTCCTCGCAGCCGGCCCGAGATTTGGCGTCGAAGGTGCTTTCGAGCGGTTCATCCGTGTGCCATACGCACGTTCGTCGGAAGATCTGATCCGCGGAGTCGCGTCCATCGCCGCTGCATACGACACCCTTGCGACCGATCGGGACGCTGCAGACCAACGCCTCGTCGTCGTCTGAGCGGCTAGCCTGCGCTCGCGCGGGTACCCACCTGGAAACCAAGGTGAATCCAGGAGGTTTCGATGGCAACCGTCGAAGGAGTCAGTGCAGCGGGAGCTGGGGCAGGGGGAGCCGGGGCAGAAGGCGTCAGCGAATCGGAGGCATTGGCGGAACGGATGTTCGCGGCCGCGATCGGGGCGGCAGAACTGCAAGCGGTCTACCTCGGAGATCGGCTGGGCTGGTATCGCGCCCTGGCCGACTTCGGGCCCCTCACGTCGACGGAACTGGCCGATCGGACGGCAACGGTGGAACGGTATGCCCGCGAATGGCTGGAACAACAGGCCGTGGCCGGGTATCTGGACGTCAGTGCGGATGCAGACCGCCGATACACCTTGTCCGCCGCGCACGCCGCAGTACTCGTAGATTCGGACAGTCTGCTGTATGTGGCGCCGATGGCCCGATTGTTCGTGGCGACGACAACGTCGATGCCCAGACTGCTCGACGCGTATCGCCACGGCGGCGGGGTGACCTGGGAGTCCATGGGCGTTGACGCGCGCGAGGGGCAGGCGTTGCTGAACCGCCCGATGTTCCTGCGCCAGTTGTGCCAGGAGTTCTTGCCGATCATTCCGGATCTGCACACCACGTTGACCGACGGGGCGAAGGTCGCGGATCTCGGAATGGGGGAGGGATGGTCTTCGGTGGCACTGGCTATCGGATACCCGAAAGTCGAGGTTCACGGCTTCGACGTGGACGCGGCGTCTGTGGCTGCGGCGCGCCGGCATGCGAGCGACTACGGCGTCGACGACCGTGTGCATTTCTCGTTGGTCGATGTGGCCGGCCAGGCCCCTGAGCAGGAGCGGGTGGAATCGGGTACCTACGACGCTGTTTTTGCGTTCGAATGTCTGCACGACGTGCCGGACCCGGTCGGGTTTTTGTCCACCGCCCGGTCGATCGCGCGCCCCGGCGCACCGGTGATCGTCATGGACGAGCGCACAGCGAGTTCTTTCGATCCGAATGCCGGGCAGGTGGAGCAACTGCTCTACGGGTATTCGCTGACTTGCTGCCTGCCGGACAGTCTCTCCCACCCCGGAAGCGTCGGGACGGGAACGGTCATGCGTAAGTCGACACTCGAAAGTTTTGCCCTGGCAGCAGGTTTCGAGCGAGTGGATGTGCTGCCGATCGAGCACGAGTTCTTGCGGTTCTACCGATTGGGCTGACGCCCTGTGCGCCTTTGTGGTAGCCGGAACTACCAGAAAGGCGCACGGGGCCGAAGGCCCTAGGTCAACACGGGGCCGAAGGCCCTAGGTCCAGACCGTGTCGATATCCGTCGCTTCGCGCGCCGGCGGCGACGGAACGCTCGCCGGGGTGCGGGAGAAACGCGGTGCCGGAGCGTGCTGGGTGACGCCGTCGAGTTCGATGAGCGAGCCGCGCGCTGCGATGTGCTCGTTCGACGGTGCTTCCGCGAAGGTCAGTACCGGCGAGACGCACGCGTCGGTGCCGAGGAAGATCTTGGCCCACTCGTCGCGAGTCTTGGACAGGAACTTCTCCGTGAAGAGTGCCTTCATGTCGTCCCATTTGCTGGAATCCATCTGATGCGGAAGCGTCGACGGATCCAGTTCGAGGCCTTCGAGCAGCAGGGCGTAGAACTGCGGCTCGATGGAACCGACGGCCATGTACTTGCCGTCGGAGGTCTCGTAGGTGTCGTAGAACGGCGCACCGGTGTCGAGGAGGTTGACACCACGCTCGTCGGACCAGACGCCGCGGCCACGGAAGGCCCACATCATGTGTGAGAGGGCGAGGGTGCCGTCGACCATGGCCGCGTCGACTACCTGGCCTTTACCGGAGATCGAACGCTCGACCAGGGCGGACAGGATGCCGAAGATCAGGAACATGGAACCGCCACCGAAGTCGCCGACCATGTTGAGCGGCGGAACGGGACGTTCACCCTTGCGACCGATGGCGTTGAGGACGCCGGTGAGGGAGATGTAGTTGATGTCGTGGCCGGCGGCGCTCGCGAGGGGGCCTTCCTGGCCCCAGCCCGTCATACGCCCGAAGACGAGACGAGGGTTGCGCTCCAACAGCACGTCGGGTCCGAGCCCCATACGTTCCATGACGCCGGGACGGAAGCCTTCGATGACAACGTCGGCGCGATCGACCAGGTTCAGGACCTTCGCGACATCCTCGGGATCCTTGAGGTTGGCTTCGACGACACGACGGCCTCGCTTGATCTGGTCGGAGGCGTTGGCGTCCTGAGGAATCTGGCCTGCGCGTTGCACGATGACGATGTCGGCGCCCATGTCGGCGAGCAGAGTCGCTGCGTGCGGTCCCGGTCCCAATCCAGCGAATTCCACGATCCGAATGCCCGCGAGCGGGCCCTTCTTCTCCACAGTTTCTGCAGACACACGAACTCCCAATTCAGACGGCGACAACACTTCTGACCCGACGGTAACCTGTCGGATCGATCAGGTGTGCTCCGGGGCACGGTGTCTACGCAGGGAGGCGTCGGTCACTAGACGGCGGCGCCTTCGAACTGAGCGTTGTAGAGGCGGAAGTACGCTCCGCCGTGGGCGATGAGTTGATCGTGTGTGCCTTGCTCGACGATCTGGCCGGCCTCCATGACCACGATCAGATCCGCATTGCGAATCGTGGACAGACGGTGCGCGATGATGAAGCTCGTGCGACCGGCTCGCAGTGCCGACATTGCGTGCTGGACAAGCTGTTCCGTGCGAGTGTCGACCGAGCTGGTCGCCTCGTCGAGAATCAGCAGCGACGGCTCGGACAGGAAGGCGCGGGCGATGGTGATGAGCTGCTTCTCGCCCGAACTGATATTGGACGCTTCCTCGTCGAGCACGGTGTCGTAGCCGTCGGGCAGGGTGTGGATGAAGCGGTCCGCGAACGCCGCCCGGGCTGCCGCTTGGATCTCGGCTTCGCTGGCACCGATGCGTCCGTATGCGATGTTTTCGCGGATGGTGCCGCCGAACAACCACGTGTCCTGCAGGACCATGCCGACGTGCGAGCGGAGGTCGGCGCGCCGCATGTGTGCGATGTCGACGTCGTCGATGGTGATCCGGCCCGAGTCGACTTCGTAGAACCTCATGATTAGGTTCACCAACGTGGTCTTGCCTGCGCCGGTAGGACCGACGATGGCGACGGTCTGTCCGGACTCGGCAGTGAGGTTGACGTTCTCGATGAGCGGGACGTCCTTGTCGTACCGGAACGAGACGTTCTCGAACACGACGGTGCCGACGGTGCGGTGACGGCCGGCCTGCTCGGGGAGGACGGGGTTCGCGATGTCCGGAGTCTGCTCGGGTTCGTCGAGCAGTTCGAAGACGCGTTCCGCCGACGCGGCCCCGGACTGCAGACTCGACGACATCGAGGCGATCTGGGTGAGCGGTGAGCTGAACTGGCGGGAGTAGACGATGAACGCCTGGACGTCGCCGAGGGACATGTTGCCGCTGGCCACCTTCAGGGCACCCACCACTGCGAGCAGTACGTAGGTGATGTTTCCGACGAAGTTCATGACGGGCATGATCAGGCTGGACAGGAACTGTGCGCCGAACGATGCGTCGAGAAGTTTCTTGTTCTGTACCGCGAATTCGCGCTCGGCCTCGATCTGATGCCCGTAGACGCGCACCAGATCGCGACCGCTGTAGGTCTCTTCGATCTGCGCGTTGATCTTGCCGGTTTCTTCCCATTGCGCTTTGAACAGAACCTGCGCGCGCTTGGCGACACGGGCAACCAACACGACCGACACGGGAACGGCGATGAGTGCGATCAGTGAGAGCATCGGCGAGATGACGAACATCATGGTGAGGACGCCGACGACCGTCAGCACCGAGGTCAGCAGTGACGTCAGAGTTTGGGACAGGGTCGACGAGACGTTGTCGATGTCGTTGGTGACGCGGCTGAGAACTTCACCGCGAGGCGTCCTGTCGAAGTACGGCAACGGAAGTCGGTGAATCTTCGCTTCGACCTCCGCACGCAACTTGTAGATCGTTTTCTGCACGATGATGTTGAGCAGGAACGCTTCCACCCAGGCGAGCAGCGACGCCATCACGTACACACCGATGGCGATGAGGATGACCTTGCCGATGGCGTCGAAGTTCAGCCCGACGCCAGGGACGACGTCGGCAGAGTTCTGAACCAGGTCGGCGAACGTCGAATTACCGGATGCACGAATAGCTTCCGCGGCCTCGTCACGGCTGATGCCGGCCGGCAAACTCTTGCCGATGAATCCGGCGAAGATGAGGTCGGTGACGTGACCAAGGATCTTGGGTACCGCGACGGAGAGCGAGATACTGCCGATCGTGGAGAGCACCACGACGAATACCGCGATCTTGTGCGGCTTCAACAGGCCCAACAGCCGTTTCATCGTGGCTTTGAACTGCTTGGGTTTGGTCGCCGGTGTGGTGGACGCGGGCTTCGGCGCCGGGGCATCGGGCTTGGGCTCGTCGCCGGGTGGCGGTTCGACAGGCGGTGGTCCGGATTGTTGCGGATCGTCCTGGGGCGGACCGTACTGGGGTGGACCGTACAGGGGCTGACCGTACTGTGGCGCAGGTTCGGCAGGCGGCGCTGTGTCCGGCTCCGCGGGGATCTTGGCAAATACGACGGTAGGAGCGTCGTCGAAATACTGACGATTGCCCGGACCGAAATTTGGGCCTTGCGGAATGGTCATGCGCTCATCTCCGCGGGAATCTGGGAGGCCACGATCTCTTGGTACGTCGGGCAGTTGGCCAGCAGGAAGTTGTGGTCGCCGAGTCCGACGGGAGCGCCGTCCTCGAGGACCATGATCTGGTCGGCGTCGATGATCGAAGACACGCGTTGCGCGACGACGATGACGGTGCTGTTCGTCGTAATCGCGCGCAGCGCTGCGCGAACGGCCGCGTCGGTGTGCATGTCCAGGGCGGAGAAGGAATCGTCGAAAATGTAGATCCGCGGTCGGCGGACGACGGCTCGGGCGATGGCCAGGCGCTGCCGCTGGCCACCGGAGAGATTCGATCCACCTTGCGCTATCGGGGATTCCAGGCCCTGCGGAAGTTCCCGGACGAAGCCGTCGGCTTGCGCGACGGCGAGTGCAGCCCAGATGTCGTCGTCGGTGGCTGACGGATTTCCGTACCGGATGTTGGTGGCGACCGTGCCGGCGAACAGGTAGGTCTTTTGTGGGACGTACCCGAAGTTGGTGAACAGTTCGTCCTGATCCCAGCCGCGGACGTCGAGCCCGTCGATCAGAACCGCGCCGGCTGTGACGTCGAAGAGCCGGGGGATGAGGGAGACGAGGGTGGATTTTCCGCTGCCGGTGCTGCCGACGATCGCAGTGACGGTCCCAGGTAGACAGCGCATCGTCACACCGCTCAGAACCGGAGTCTCGGCACCGGGGTAGCTGAATCCGGCTCCGCCGAACTCCACGACGCCGTAAGGGTTGGTGGGGCGCAGCGGTTGGGACGGTGCCGGGACCGATGGCTTCGTGTCGATCACTTCGGTGATGCGGTCGGCGCAGACGGCGGCCCGTGGAATCACGACGGCCAACATTGTTGCCATCACGACGGACATCAGAATTTGCATGACGTACGCGAGGAACGCGCTGATCTGACCGATCTGCATGTCACCGGTGTTCACGAGGTGGGCACCGAACCACATGACCGCAACGCCGGTCAGGTTCGCGATCAGCATGACCGTCGGCAGGAGAACGGCTTGGTATCGACCGATGAGCAGGGCCGTGTCCGCAAGTTCCTTGTTGGCCTGATCGAAGCGCATGGTTTCGTCGGGTTCGCGAACGAACGCGCGAATCACGCGCATACCGGTGAGCTGTTCACGCAGTGCGCGGTTGATCTTGTCGATGCGGGCCTGCATGGTCCGGAAGTGCGGAATGAGGCGGGCGACGACCACTGCGACGGTGATGCCGAGTAGTGGCACCGAAATGGTCAGGAGCCACGACATCTGCAGATTCTCGCGTAGCGCCATGACTATGCCGCCGATGCACATGAGTGGTGCGCTGACGAGCATCGACGACGTCAACATCACCAGCGTCTGGATCTGGAGGACGTCGTTGGTATTTCTGGTGATCAGTGTCGGGGCGCCGAAACCGGAGAATTCACGGTCGGAGAAACTGCCGACGGCCTTGTAGACGGCGGCCCGGACGTCGTGACCGAATCCCATCGAGGACTTTGCCGCCAGATACGTCGACGCGACCGAGGCGATGATCGACGCCAACGAGACCATCAGCATGATTCCGCCGGTCGACATGATGAATCCGGTATCACCGCGGGCGACGCCGTCGTCGATGATTCGGGCATTCAGGGTCGGCAGGATCAGCGACGCAATGGCACCGAAAAGTTGCAGCGCCAATACTCCTGCGAGCAACCAGCGGTACGGCGGCAGGTACGCCTTGAGCAGTTTTGCTAACACGGCGATCCCGATCTGGTTGCCACGCGTTCAGGATTGATCACATGCACACGGTATGACAGATCGCGGTCGGAGCGGGCACCGACTCTTACCTTTGTGGCCTTTTGTCGCAATCGATTGTGATGTCGATCACATTTGAATTTGAAGTTGAGTTCGAGTCACATGTCTTGATCTGGGGCTTTACAGATCACCACGAACTGTCACGCGAGTCTTTGTCCTTAAACAAACTGGACGTATGTATTTCTCCTGACTACAAAGGCTCTCGGCGGACCAAACGTGCGCCACGTCATACATCTCACGCAAGGAGTTCAGTTATGGGTTCGGTCGAAAACCTTCTCGAGGCAAACGGTATGGGCTGGAGTCTGCTCAAGCTCCTTCCACTGGTGAACATGCTCAAGACCATCCAGGGCCTCGATTCCGCCAGCTCGAACTCCTGACGTTCGCGCGCACGGCAATCTTTCGTAACGACACAGGAGTAGTCACATGACCTCGATCCAGAATCTCGACGCCTTCCTCAAAAGCGTTCTCGCTTTGGTAACCAAGCTGAACGCCGGATCGGCAGATTCTTCGGGTTCGACCGGTTCGGCTGCCGAGTAATTTCTCCAGCCTTTCCGATTCATCAACTGCATTTCTGAGAAAAGAGGAACCGACATGGGTTCGCAAGAAGAATTCAGCGCCGTTATCAAGAACCTTTTCCCGGTTCTCAAGGACTTGCTCACGGCCATCGGCGGCGGCTCGCTCACTCCGGGAACCGGCTCGGCCGCTGAGAAGTAGGTCTGAGAAGTAAGTCCTGTTTGCCCGAAAGTGTGGCTCGCAATTGACTGCGAGTCGCACTTTCTGCATTTCTGCTGTGATGCACATCACAATTTGTACTCTAATTGACATTGAATTACCGTCTTGATCTGCAGTTTTGACGACAGGTGTTACTTCGAGTCTTTGGTAGTAGCCACACGGTAGCTAGACAAGTACGTTTCTGCGGTCTATAAATGCTGTCAGCGCTAATTAGTGCGCTGCATCACAGCACGGGATGTCGCAGGGGGGCGACCGCATATTTCACCCCTGTGGCATGAGTTCCCAGACTGTTCGGTCACCGCCTGCGGCCGAAACGTCGCTGAACATTTCACATCACCTCTACGCACCAGGAGAACTCCTATGTTCGGATCACTCAGCGCACTCGGACCTCTGCTCACAGCACTCGGCGTTTTCCTCAAGTCGGTAGACACCTCTTCGCTCGAGGGCGACTCGGGATCCTCGGGATCCAGCGGATCTGCTGAATAAGACCAACCGCCAACAAGACCTATCAAGTGCCGAGTCCTCGGTACTGTGATGGTCGGTCACTTCGCATAGCCCTCTGACCGCGTCATCGGTCAGAGGGCAATGTGGTCTGAACGTGACGATAAGATTTGGCAGTCGCCCGATACGCCTTTTCTGGAGCGACGGTGAGGTGACGAATGACAAGGATGGGCCGAGTAACGCGGCTGCTGGTTGTCTTTGTCGTTGTCCTGCTTGCCGCGCTCATCGGAATTCTCACGCGGCCGCCCGGACTGCTCGCCACGTTCTGGTGCGCCAATGCGTTGTTGCTGGGAATGATGGTGCGGTGGCCGATTCTGATCGAGTGGCCCACGTGGATTGCCGCCGCCGTCGCTTATGTGAGCGCTGATCTGCTGACCGGCAACACGCTCTCGATGGCAATTCAGTTGAACGGTGCAAACCTGGTCGGGGTCACCGTTGGTGTGTTGCTGCTCGACTACCTCAAACGCACCCCGTTCCGCTTGGTCGATTCAACGTCTCTGATGTGGATGGTTGTCGTCGCCGGACTCAGTGCCTGCGCTACCGCGGCAACAGCTGGGCTGATGGATTGGGTCTTTCGAGGTGAGTCGTTTGCCGACACGCTTGTTCACTGGGGCAGTACGGAGTTCATGGCTTATCTGCTGGTGTTACCTCTGATTCTGTCCATGACCATTCCGTCCAGCATTGCGGAGATCCGCAGCAAGACGACTGTACGGGCAGTTCTCGCCATGACAGTCCCGTTGCTCGCTACCGCCGCCTGCATGCCGATCGCGCTCAGCATCGAGGGGCCGATTGCCCTTCTCCTGCCCATCCCCGCGCTGTTGTGGTGCGCTACCCGGATTTCGGTTCCGAGTACTGCGTTGGTTTCGGCAGTGTGGTCGGTGTGGTCGCTCATGATGGCCGACGCCGGCAGGCTGGCTCTCGGGGAACAGAGTGGCGCAAACGTGAACGAGGCGGTGATCACGTCGATAGCGGTCACTCTGGTTGCGTTGGGCCCCATCGCTGTGGCGTGTGCGACGCAGGAGCGTCGGGCTGCCGAGCGTGAGCTGTTCCGCGCAGTCGAATACGACTCTCTCACCGGAGTCCTCTCGCGCGGGCCTTTCCTGCGTCAGGCCGAAGAACGACTCCAACAGGCAACGCAGACGGCGTTGCCTATCGGATTGCTGATGCTCGATCTCGACCACTTCAAAGCCGTCAACGACACATACGGGCACATGGTCGGCGACAGTGTTCTCGCCGATTTCGGTGCCCGGATGGCAGAACGCGTCTCCGATACCGATCTGGTCGGTCGACTCGGCGGTGAGGAGTTCGCGGTCTTGCTCACCGGTTCCAGTTTCGCCCGTGCGACCGAAGTCGCCGAAGAGATCCGACATGCTCAGGTCCACGACTCGGCACGATCCGGGCATGACAGCACCGTCAGTATCGGACTCGCTTGGACAGATGACGCGACACCCACCTTGGCGTCGCTGATGGTCGCCGCCGACGCAGCCCTGTACGAAGCCAAGCATGCAGGCCGAAATGTCGTGAAAGCCCAGAACGTTAGTGACATCGTGAGTGGCGTCGTGTCTGAGCGGATCACCAGAACCGCGTGAGTTCCGCCATCGCGTCCTCTGGACACGCTGACCTGCATCGGGATTGGCATATAGTCGCAGCCATGCAGCCTGATTCAACGCCGTCGGACCTTTCGGCGCCCTCGGACCCTTCCTCGCTTCCACTCCGATTCGGCACTCCGCTCGCCGAGAACGCGATCAGAGTGATGATGTTGGGATCGGGTGAACTGGGCAAGGAAGTTGTCATCGCGTTGCAGCGATTGGGCGTCGAGGTTATTGCAGTGGATCGGTACCCGGACGCACCCGGGCACCAGGTTGCGCACCGGGCTCACACCGTCGACATGACCGATCCCGATGCACTGCTGGCCGTGATCGAACTGGAGAAGCCGCATTTTGTGGTGCCCGAGATCGAGGCAATCGCGACCGACGCGCTGGCCGTCGTCGAAGCGCGGGGTGAGACCGTAGTCATTCCGACGGCCAGGGCAACACAGCTGACCATGAACCGCGAAGGTATCCGGCGGCTTGCAGCCGAGGAACTGGGCTTGCCCACCTCGCCGTATGCATTCGCGAATTCACTCGACGAGGTTCGGGCTGCCACCGAACTCACCGGATTTCCGTGCGTGATCAAGCCCGTCATGTCGTCCTCCGGCAAAGGGCAGTCGACAGTGCGCACTGCCGACGAACTCGAGTCAGCGTGGGATTACGCGATGGCCGGTGGGCGCGTCAATCACGGCCGGGTCATCGTAGAGGGCTTTGTCGATTTCGATTACGAGATAACACAATTGACGGTCCGGGCCGTGGGCAGTGGCGGCGAGGTCGAGACGTCGTTCTGTGAACCGATCGGTCACCTGCAGCAGTCGGGCGATTACGTCGAATCCTGGCAACCGCAGCAGATGTCGGCGCTCGCCCTCGCGGCCGCTCGCGAGGTCTCCGAGAAGGTCACGTCCGCGCTTGGCGGTCGCGGAATCTTCGGTGTCGAGTTGTTCGTCAAGGGCGACAACGTGTACTTCTCCGAGGTGAGCCCACGTCCACATGACACCGGACTGGTCACGCTGCGCACACAGCGGCTCTCCGAATTCGAATTGCACGCCCGCGCCATCCTGGGGCTCCCCGTCGACACGACGCTCACCTCACCTGGTGCTTCAGCCGTCATCTACGGCGGCGTCGAAGCGCAGGCAATCGGATTCGACGGCGTCGCAGAGGCTCTCGCGGTGCCCGAGACCGACATTCGGTTGTTCGGCAAGCCGGAAAGTTTCACGCGTCGACGGATGGGCGTTGCCGTCTCCACTGCCGCAGATGTCGAGACGGCTCGCTCCCGTGCACGCGAGGCGGCGTCGAAGGTTCGCCCCGTCGGATGAGTCCGGCTGCGGAAGTTGTTGTCGGGCTGGCAATTCTGATCGGCTTGATCGGGGTGGTTGTGCCGATCATTCCGGGAACGCTGCTCATCTTGGCAGCAATTCTGGTGTGGGCGTTGATGACCGGTGGCGCGACCGCGTGGACGGTGTTCGCGCTGGCCGCGCTGGCTCTCGTGATCACGGGCGTCGTGAAGTACACGTGGCCCGGTCAGCGAATGCGTGCCGGGGGAGTGCCAAACCGCTCTGTCATGGTGGGCGGGCTTGTCGGCATCATCGGATTTTTTGTCGTTCCGGTGGTGGGGCTGTTTCTGGGATTCATCGTGGGAACGTATGTCGCAGAACTCGTGCGCTTGCGCAACGTCAACATCGCGTGGGCATCGACGCTTCACGCTGTGAAAGCTGTGGGGTTGTCCATGGTGGTGGAGTTGTTCGGTGCGTTGATCGCGGCCGGGCTCTGGTTGGGCGCAGTCGTTTTCGTATGAGCAGATTTCAGGAGTGAGCAGCATTTCGGGCGTGAGCACTGGCTCGTTCACACCGATACCAGGCGCGGGCGTTGCCACCCATCACCGCCGGAAGATCGTCCCCGACGGCGTCGGCGATCACGTCGAGATCGTGGATCTCGAAGGCCCGGCGGGCGCGGGTGCCTGGCAGGTCGGTGCCGAACATCAGTGCCTGGGGATTGACAGCGTGGATTTGACGGAGCACGTCGCCGACGTCGGAGATGGTGGTGCGTCCGAATCCGGTGGCTTTGACTCGGACTCCGCGGTCCACGAGGTTGAGGAGATACGGCAGGCCGCGCGTCGACATGCCCAGGTGGTCGATCGACACGGCCGGAAGTTTCGCGAAAACTGGTTCGAGCGAGAGAAGTAGTGTCGCGTCGACGTAGAACTCGGCGTGCCAGCCGGCCAAATCGAAAGCCCGGTTTGCCAGGTCCGCGAGTTGACGCAGATCTGTTGCGCCGCGTCGGAGATTGAATCGGACTGCGCGAACACCGAGTGCGTCGAGGTCGACTATCTCTTTGTCGGTGACGTCGTCACCGAGTGCCGTGACGCCAACCCAGCCGGGGCCGAGTTCCGCGAGTGCCGTTTTGAGGTACTCCTGATCGGTGCCCTGGTATGACGCCGTCACCACTGCTCCACCGTCCACACTCAGCCCCTCGAGAGTCGCCACCCTGGACCGGTAATCGGGGACGGTGAACGGCTCGGGCAGGTAACCGTGATTCTCGACCAGCGGAAAGCGCGGGTCGATGATGTGAACATGGGCGTCAAACACGTCATTCATTTTGCACGCTGTCAATATGACCTCGAACAGAAGACCGGCCCGATGTGACTTGAATCGCTACGTGGCGAATTTCGGTCATATCGGGCCGGTCTGTCTGTGACGCCTGCGGCTATGCCTTCTCGGGCTCCGAGGCTTTCAGCATGTCGTGGCGTTCGACGACCTTGATGCGCTCGCGGCCTTCGGGTTCACCGAGGCTGCGCTCGTGTGCGTCGAGGCGGTACCAGCCCTGCCACGTCGTGTACGGCACCTGCTTGCCTTCGAGGAATTCGATGACGGCGTTCTCGTCGGGGTGTGCGGCGCCGGTGAAGTTGGCCGAGTCCTCGAGGAGGTTCGCGACGGTTTCGTTGGCGTCACCCTTGGTGTGGCCGATGAGGCCGACGGGGCCGCGCTTGATCCAGCCGGTGACGTAGGTGGCCGGCATGAACCGGGCTGCGCCTTCGGCGGTGTCGTCGGCGACGACGCGTCCGGCGTCGTTGGGGACGGTGCCGGCCTGGTCGTCGAACGGCAGCTGCGTGACGTTCTGTGACAGGTAGCCGACGGCGCGGTACACGGCCTGAACATCCCAGTCCTTGTAGGTGCCGGTGCCCTTGACGTTGCCGGTGCCGTCGAGTGCGGTGCGCTCGGTGCGCAGGCCTACTACCTTGCCGTCTTCACCGAGAACCTCGGTGGGGGATTCGAAGAAGTGCAGGAACAGCTTGTGCGGGCGGTTTCCGACGTCGCGGATTGCCCAGTCCTGCAGTGTGTTCGCGACCATGTCGACCTGCTTGGAGTTGCGGCGAGCCTGCTCGGAGCCCTCGTCGTAGTCGATGTCCTCGGGGTCGACGATGACCTCGATGGTCGGGGAATGGTCGAGCTCACGCAGTTCGAGAGGGGTGAACTTGGCCTGCGCGGGGCCGCGTCGTCCGAAGACGTGAACCTCGATGGCCTTGTTGTTCTTGAGGCCCTCGTAGACGTTGGCGGGGATCTCCGTTGGGAGCAGTTCGTCGCCGGTCTTCGCGAGGACGCGGGCGATGTCGAGGGCGACGTTGCCGACGCCGAGGACAGCGACCTTCTCTGCGGTGAGGGGCCATTCGCGGGGGACGTCGGGGTGGCCGTCGTACCAGGAGACGAAGTCGGCGGCGCCGTAGCTGCCGTCGAGGTCGATGCCCGGGATGCCGAGGGCGCGGTCGGCATTGGCGCCGGTGGAGAAGATGACGGCATCGTAAAACGACTGGAGGTCGTCGAGGGTGATGTCGGTGCCGTAGTCGATGTTGCCGAGGAGGCGGACCTGCGGCTTGTCGAGGACCTTGTGCAGGGCGGTGATGATGCCCTTGATGCGCGGGTGATCAGGTGCGACGCCGTAGCGGATGAGACCGAAGGGCGCTGGCATGCGCTCGAAGAGGTCGATGCTGACACCGCGGCCGGAGACTGCGGTATCGGACTTCATGAGGGCATCGGCGGCGTAGATGCCGGCGGGGCCGGCGCCGACGATCGCGACCCGGAGTGGGCGGTTGGAGTCAGTCATCGTAAAGACAGCTACCTTCTTCGAAGTTCGGACAACGTATCGACAAGTATCCAATTTAGCCGAACCTAAGCACCGTGGAGTGTTTGCGGTTCGACCCGGTTCACACTTTCACCCCAACGGGCGTCGGTAAACCGTTTCTTTCTTTCAATTCTCCTGCAAGTGCGGTTCGAAGCGGTAGGGGTCCACTACTTGACGGGCCACAAGCTGAGCTTGTGGGGGAGTATTGGTTTCATGAATGACCAGCGCGACGATTCCGGCAATTCCGAAAGCAAGACAGCATCGGCCGGGCCGTTCATCCTGGCAGTGGCAATTGTCGCGCTGATCCTCGGCGGAATCTTCATTTCGTCCTGGATGTCCCCGGCTGAGGAAAACGTCAGCGAAGAGGACCGCATCAGCCGTGTGGTCGCGGACTACGTCGCAGCTCACAACGAGAACGACACCAAGACGCTCCAGAGCCTTACCTGCACAAACTTCGATCCGGAGACCGGACCACTCGCCGATACCGAAGGTGACGTCGAGATGCAGGGCATCAACGAATCTGTGGTCAGCGGCGACCGCGCGACTGTCGATGTTCGGCTCTCCGGTGGCGGCCAGGATCAGCGCGTCGAGGTCTGGACACTCACGCGCGACGGTGAAGGCTGGGATATCTGCACCTGATCGCCCGCACAATCCGGTCTTGTGAAAACATGGACAACGTGAGTTACGCAGGCGATCTGACGCCGGAGCAAGCCTGGGAGCTGCTCCGCGAAAACCCCGAGGCAGTGCTCGTCGACGTGCGCACCGACGCAGAGTGGAAGTACGTCGGTATCCCCGACGTCACGTCCCTCGGCAACTCGGCTGTGCAGATCGAATGGGTGAGCTACCCCAACGGTGCACGCAACGACAACTTCGTCGACGAGTTGAAGGAATCCGGTGTTGTTCCCGGCTCCGGGAAACCCGTGATCTTCCTGTGTCGATCCGGTCAGCGATCGATCGGGGCCGCAGAAAGCGCGACAGCGGCGGGCATCGGTCCGTCGTACAACGTGCTCGACGGGTTCGAAGGCGGTTTGGATGCCGACGGACATCGTGGAGTTGTAGGTTGGCGGGCCGTCGGCCTGCCGTGGAGGCAGCAGTGAGCGGAATTCCCCAGGGCGGCGCATTTCAACGAGCGTTGCCGGACGACGTAGGTCTTGGCACGCTCGGTGTCCGCGGCGGATTGATGCGAACGGGCTTCGAGGAAACCTCCGAAGCACTGTTCCTCAACTCCGGATTTGTCTACGAGAGTGCAGAAGCCGCCGAACAAGCCTTTACCGGCGAAGTAGACCATTTTGTCTACTCCCGCTACGGCAATCCGACGGTCAAGATGTTCGAAGAGCGTCTGCGCCTCATCGAAGGCGCAGAGGCGTGCTTTGCGACGGCCAGCGGAATGTCCGCCGTATTCACGGCGTTGGGCGCACTGCTGGGCAACGGTGACCGATTGGTCGCTGCTCGCAGCCTCTTCGGTTCCTGCTTTGTCGTATGCAACGAAATCCTCCCGCGCTGGGGAGTCGAGGTTGTTTTTGTCGACGGTGAAGACAATGCGCAGTGGGAAGAAGCGCTGTCGGTACCGACCACGGCAGTATTCTTCGAGACACCGTCCAACCCCATGCAATCTTTGGTGGACGTACGACGTGTATCCGAACTCGCGCATGCGGCTGGTGCAAAGGTAGTGCTGGACAACGTCTTTGCGACGCCGCTCCTGCAGCGAAGCTTGGACTTGGGCGCCGACGTCGTCGTGTACTCCGGCACCAAGCACATCGACGGTCAGGGCCGCGTCCTCGGTGGTGCGATCCTCGGAACCGAGGAGTACATCAGCGGTCCCGTTCGGGAACTGATGCGGCACACCGGACCGGCGCTCAGCCCGTTCAATGCGTGGACGTTGCTCAAGGGCCTCGAGACCATGCCGGTTCGTATTCGGCACTCCGTGGCGTCGGCCCTCGAGATCGCCGAATTCCTCGAAGCGCACCCGGGCGTCAAGTGGGTCAAGTATCCGTACCTGACTTCGCACCCGCAGCACGAACTCGCGAAGGCTCAAATGAGCGGCGGCGGAACAGTTGTCACGTTCGAACTCAATGCGCCAGACGGCGAGGGCAAGAAGCGGGCGTTCGAGGTTCTCAACGGCCTGCGCGTCATCGACATCTCCAACAACTTGGGTGACTCCAAGTCGTTGATCACCCACCCTGCGACCACGACGCACCGGGCCATGGGTCCGGAAGGTCGTGCAGCAGTGGGTCTTACAGATGGCGTGGTGCGTTTGTCCGTCGGGCTCGAAGACACTGTCGATCTGTTGGCTGATCTGAAGCGAGCCCTCGGGTAGTTGTCGACGCAACCGTGGAGAGTTTCGCGGTACTGCCGTCGAAACTCTCCGTTCAGGTTGGCGTCAATTGTTGGGTGACGAGGCTGAGGCCGGCCATGTTCAGGGTCCCACCTGCGCTGAGTGGGTCGTTCGGAAGTATGGTGAACGCTACGGTTACCGAGACGTCTTGGCCGTTCTGTGCTGAGGTGAGGTCGCTGCGGATCTTGGGGGTCAGTGTGCTGTCGTACAAGTCGACGTCAGACGCCGTTGAGACGTAGGTTCTGAATCCGAAGACAGTCGCCGGCAACGTACCGCCGGCAAGCGATGGGTCCGCGGTTACGGAGGCACGCAATCGCGGACCGGTGGCGGACACCGGTGAGTAGCAGTAGTAGACGTAGTCGTAGCCGGCTCGGAGGCGGTAGGTTGCTATATTCGCAATCTCGATGTACGGGTTCGTGTTGGGAGTTGGAGCTGGCACATACACTCTTTCGGACCACCCACTGGCGCCGTCTTTGACACACGCTCCTAGTGACAACGTGCCTGCTGTGACCTTCGCACCCGACAGTGTTTCCTGGTCGCTCCATTTTGCGAGCGAGTTCCCCCCGCCCACCATGACGACCAGCGCGACGGCCCCTGCCAGCGCACCCCATATTTGTTTTTTCATCACGGCACCAAGTCCTCGATCTCGGCCGGAAGTTCGCCCATCGCGATCTGTCGCAATCCCACTCCCGCTGTGAATTCCACGAATTCCGCTCCTTCGGTGCTGATGATCCACAACTGGTTGGTGCCGGAGAGCCAGTGCAGTACATCGGTCGATTCGACGGACGTGCGATAGATCCGATTTCCGAGCGCGTCGTACACGTCAAGGAAAATGCCGGTGTCGCTGTGGATTCTGCGGGCGGTGTATGAATCCGGACCTGTTGAGACGAGGTCGGATCCGACCTGCGTTTCAGTCGGGAGCGGCGTAGTTGTTGTGGTTGTGATCTCGGTAGTGGTACTGATTTCCGGTGTTGTGCTGGTGGTTGTGGTCGGCGTGGTTGTGTTCGACGCGGACGTTGATGGAGTCGGTTCGGTTGTACCTGTCGTGGTGGTTGCCGTCGCTGTAGTTGTTGTTGCCGGAGTAGTGGTTACTGTCGACTGAGTCGATGTGGGCGTTGGGGCACTGGCAGCCATTCTGCTGGCGGCGCCGGTTCCGGAAAGCATGGAGCCGCAATATGTTCCACCCAATAGGAGGCCTTTGTTCAGTATGAAGCCCGTCCACGTGGGGGCTGTCAGACCATTTTCAATCGAGTAAATCCGTACAGTAGACGAGCCGCTCAGATCAAGAAGTGCGGGTGGGAGCGTGATGTCGACGGTGGTGGCGCTTTGCGTGTTATCGCTGTACGTGGTGCTGTCGGGCTTGAGTACCAGGACACGATAGGTGTAAGTTCCCGACCCCGGCGCCGTCCACGCGATTCTGGCGCTGGAGGCACCGAGGCTCGGTGAATAGTTCTCGCATGTGAAGGTTTGGACTGTGGCGAACTGGCCGGTTTTTGCGGTTGCGGTGTCGGTGATCTCGGCGGCCGTGTTGCCGATCGGTGACATCGCCAGCAGCGCGCCCAGTCCTGCAGCTGTAACGAGGATCAATTCCCTTTGTCGCCAGGGTGCGGTGACGATGCTCGACGAGACCTGCGCCGAACGTGAACGAGGTGAATTGTGTTCGGGCGCCGGCGGAGTGCTGTTGGGTCTGCGCTCTGCAGGCATGTCGCTGTTCGGTGGAACTTCGCCGCATGGTGCTGGACGAAATGCGATCATCAACAGGGTTCCGGCAAACAATCCGCCGGCGAAGATTCCGATTGGGCCGGTCAGCCACGCCAGTACGTAGCCGACTCGGCTCATGCTCAATACAACGCGGTCTGCGTCGGCCACCGCATATGTTTCGCTGTCGGGGGCATTGTTGGCGTCACCTTTGAGTGTGAGTGACGACAGATTGTTGTCCAGTTGGTCGATTCCGTACACGCGGTGAGTGAGTCTTTCACCGGCGCTGGTGGTGACACTGACGATGTCGCCGACCGACAATTCGGATACCGGTTGGGATTTCACAAATGCCAGCGAACCCGTCGGTATTGCGGGAGACATCGAGCCGGATCGAAAGACGAGGGGTTTGATGCCGAAGGCCAATGACAGTGTCGTGGCGATGATGCACAGAATTCCGAGGACGGCGCCTGTTGTCAGTGCAGCCTGCTTGAGGTGGTTGATCGCGTCCGGACGGTTGTGATGTGACATATCGATTCAGACCGCCGTTCCCACGATGTTGAGTTGTGTATAGGGAAGGTTTCCGCCCGCGGGCGTACCTGGGACCAGGGTCATTTTCACGCACATAGTCCTACTGTTTGTGCCAGTCAGCGTTATCGGGTTGGCGAGGAGCGTCGCTGTACTACCACCACCGACCAACGAGACTTCGGCCTTTTGCGCAGTGCCGGAGCACGACGATCCGGTGGAGATGCTATCCAGATACACCGAAATTTTCAGCGCCGCAGCAAAACTCGACGGTGTCGATACCGGAGACTGGGCTGTGATATTGAATGCGGCATTGAAGGCCCCGGCGTTCTTCACTGTCAAGCTCTGCGTCACAGCGTCAGCCGATGTCATGGCGCTCGAGGACAGGTTGATCGTGATGTTGTCTGCTGCGGTCACGCTGTTGCTCGAGGCGACGATGTTGACAGTTCCCGCGGAGAAGTTTCCTGATGTCGATGTGGCTGTTGCGCCCCAGGCAGCCATGGTGGTCAGCGTGCCGACCCCGAGCACCATGCCGAGAGAAAGCAGCGCCCGAACGCGATTGCTTCGGACTCCGGAAAAGGCTTGGCGCAACGAGCTGTCATTGCCCGCCATGACTGACACCGTCTTTCAGCGAAGTGGCTTCCGTACTTGTGATGTCAGCTGAGTCATCTGATGTGGATACTTCTGGCTCACTTCGATTATTATTGCGAGACCGCACGCTCTCACGTGTTCCACTGGCGATCATGTAGAACGCGTACGCACCCAGAGCGCCGACTACGACAGTGAGGATGATCTTGCGCTGGTCGCCGGTCAGCCAACTGTTTACATGCCCGAGGTAGGGGACCGAGTACCATACCTTGCCGCGAATCTGTACGGGAAGTACAGGCTTCTCGTCAGGGGTGTTGTTAGCGTCGCCCTGCGTGATGAAGGTGCGCTCGCCTTTGGTGTTGATACTCATCGAGATGATCCGGTGCGTGACAACAGTAGGTTTGCCTGATTCGAGTTGGTAGGTGATAGGCATTCCAACGGTCAGATCGTCCTCGTCCACAGGTTTGACAACTATGAGCGTGCCAGGCTCGTAGGTGGGGCGCATCGAACCTGTGAGGATCGTGAATCGTTGTGAGCCTGTGACAATCGGTATCACGATCGTGACGACGATGACCGCGCACAGAGCGAACAGTAGAACCCAGGTCACTACCGAGCTGACCCACCACATCGGGCCGGTCCGTTCACGTCGATGGGAGTGTTTTGTAGTCATTCGCTTGTCGCCTGTCATCTCAATCGAGTCCTACACCTGTACTGCTGTGAAGTTGAAGACGAGTTTGGTCATCTCCCCGCTCGCTGTGGTTCCTGCCATATTGAGCGACGCGCGCAAACACCAAACGGTGGAAGCGCCACTGGCCAAGGAGATTCCGGTGACCGTCGGTGCGGGAAATGCCGCGTTTGTTGCGAGTCCCGAATAGACCTGGGTTCCGGGAAGAGCAGTGGCTGTCGACGGAGCGATCGGACAGGTTTGGGTGGACGTCAAGGTCGATATCTTGAGGTCGAGAACAGGATTTGTGCTGGTGGCAGTCACGGAAGCCAATCTGAACCTCAGGCCGGAAGCGTTGGTTGCCGGGTTCACGATGGTCAGCGGCATCTGCACGGCGGTTGTAGCCGTCATCGCAGCGCCCGTGAACGTGCTCCAGCTGTAGGTACTGGCGGCGTCGGCAACCGTGGAACCCACCTTGAGTACGAACGTGCTACCGCCGGCGGTCAGTACGTCGTTGCTGATCGGGGCAGCGGACTTCCACAGCGCGCCGGTGCCTTGCGCTGATGCGAACATCAACACAATCACCGACGCGCCCGCAAGGGCTCCCCAAGCTCTCCCCTTCATAGATCGTTTATGCCGGGATGGCTTGCTGTTGCAGCTTGATGGCGAGGTTCGACAAGTTGATCGACGCGCCCTGAGCCACAAGAAGCTGAACGTCAGCGAAGGTCAATGTCACCTTCACGGTCACAGGTTTGCCGTTGTCGGCTTCGGTCAGTGGGGATGCAGCCGTGACTACGGTTCCATCCACGGTCACCACCGTGGTTGCCGTGATGTTGTCCTTGAGTTGATTCGCAGTGGCTCCTGGAGCCGCCGTCGTGCCTGCCGTGATGGTGCTCGCGTCTGCTGCAATTGTTGCTGCGAGGCGATCGCCATCTGCGGTGATCGAAGTGGTGCAGTCGAAGGTGAGCACTTCGGTCGGCACAATTCGCCATGCGGTGATATCTGCAATCGGCTTCACCGTCGGGTTCGTGGACTGCCACCCAGTTCCGGATACCGGGGCGCAGGGAGCGAGCTGCAACGTGCCCGCGGTTACGGCGCCGCCGCCGCCGACAACTTCACTGTCACTCCACATTGCGAGTGAACCTGCACCGCCGAGGAGTAGTGCAACCGCAGCCGCTGCCGCAATTGCGCCCTTAGTCTGTTTCTTCATGGAGAGCTCATTTCTGGGGAGTCCGAATTGGGTCGTTCAGAAATGAGTATCAGCCATGGCAAACGATTCGTTACCGGTTTTGAAAAGAATATTTCGCCCAAATTGAAATTTTACGTTTGAGCTGGGAAAAGCCGCCTACCTGCGACTAGTCACCAATCCGTTAGTTCAACCTTGAAGAATTCTCCCGTTTGTCCAACTCGACAAAGGTTTTACGTTTCCTTTGTTTTGCGTTATTCATTCGGCTGGTTAACTACCCGTTCTATTTAGGCGATATGTCCGAATTATCTTTACTTAGTGCTACGAAAAGGGTCCGTTGTATTTCCGACAAGGGAGGCGACGGATTCCAGAACAATGGTGGGGCGGTAGGGATACAGCTCCACGGACGCCGGTGTCGAGATCCCGGTCATGACAAGGATGGTCTGCAAGCCCGCCTCCAGGCCGCACACGATGTCGGTGTCCATCCGGTCGCCGATCATCAAGGTGTTGGCGGAATGAGCGCCGATGGACCGCAATGCTGATCGCATCATGAGGGCATTCGGCTTGCCGACGTAGTACGGGTCGCGCCCTGTGGCTTTGGTGATCAAGGCGGCAACGGAACCGGTGGCAGGTAGCGAGCCGTCCCGCGACGGTCCGGTGGCGTCGGGGTTGGTGGCGATGAACCGCGAGCCTCGCTCGACCAATCTGATCGCGGTGGTAATCGCCTCGAACGAGTAGGTGCGGGTCTCTCCCAGGACGACGTAATCGGGATCGCTGTCCGTCAGAACGTATCCGATGTCGTGCAGCGCCGTGGTCAGGCCCGATTCGCCGACCACATACGCGCTGCCTCCCGGTCGCTGATTTGCGAGGAAGGTGGCGGTCGCCAGCGCTGACGTCCAGATGGACTTCTCCGGAATGTCGAGACCGGAGTTGAGTAGGCGTGCCCGCAAGTCTCGCGGAGTTCTGATCGAGTTGTTGGTCAGCACCATGTACGGGATGTTGTTCGATGCCAGTTCGGCGAGGAACGTGTCCGCTCCCGGCACCAAGTGCTCTTCGTGAACGAGGACTCCGTCCATGTCCATGAGGTAGGTCCACTGGGGTTCATTCGCGGTTGTGGTCATGTCTCAAGTATGTGGGAACCGCGTCCGACGTGGGCGATCAAGCGAGCAGACGCCACAGTCCGATCAGGCCGACGACGACAATCGTGTACCGCAGCGCGGTGGGGGACAGGCGTCGCCCGTAGCGGGCACCGAGTACCCCTCCGCCGAGCGAGCCGACTGCGATCAAACCGGCTGCTGCCCAATTGATCTGGTCGAAAGCCAAGCTGATGTACATCGCCGCCGCGACGATGTTGACGAGCAGTGAGAGCAGGTTCTTCGCGCCGTTCATTCGCTGCAGGGTTTCGGGAAGGATGGCACCCATCACACCGATCAGGAGGATGCCCTGGGCGGCGGTGAAATAGCCGCCGTAGATACCGACTGCAAACGTGCCGGCGGTCAGGAGCATCAACCTCGAGGTCGACAACGTTGTCTCTTCGGTGGAGCGCTTCTTCGCCCAGGCCTGGATGCGTGGTTGGAGAAGGACAAGAGCGAGCGCCAGGATCAGCAATACCGGAACGATCGTCTCGAATAACTTCTCAGGTAGGTGCATCAGCAACCACGAGCCGAGTAGCGCCCCGGACAGCGACGCCGGAATCTGCCACCGAAGCCGGTCCCATTGCCCTGACAATTCGCGTCGGTAACCCCAGGTGCCCGAAACGCCGCCGGCGACCAGGCCGACAGCATTGGACATCGTCGCAGTGACCGGAGGCATACCGAAAGCCACGAGTGTGGGGAACGTGATCAGGGTTCCACTGCCCACCACGGCGTTGATCGCCCCGGCACCGATACCTGCCACGAGAATAAAAAATGCGTCCAGTCCGCTCACTCCGCAGACGGTACTGCAGGGTGATTCGGGGATGAGCGGTGGCTCGGGGCATCGGATACGGCTCATCCATCCAACACTGCATTCGCCGCTTTCGGGAGGCTTGCGATCAGCCTGATTTCAACGCGCATAGATCCCTATTTCCCTTGTCTCGCAGGGAAATACAATATTTGACGACCGTGGATTCAGCGTCTAGTCTTTGCTCACCATCTCGAGCGACCGAGAGACCTGGCTCATCGACGTCGCAGCAACCCCCCGAGTGATCGGGAGCGGGTGCTTTCTGCCAGGACCGATGGAAGGCATCACATGGGCATCACTCGCTGCGCCGGTATTGCTTCGTGCGCCGGTTCGAACGCGTACGCACCGCACCGTCGACGTCACATCGACCTGCGTCGTACCGCGTCGTGTCACTGTCGCTGACCGAAATTCTCGGCACCAGCAATTCGTCGCGCAGTAATCCCATTTTCCGAAAGGTCTATTTTGTGATGTCCACTCCGTCAGACAGTGCGCCGTGAGCGCGCCTACCGAGGTCCGCCCCGAGAAGCCAGTGGCCGAGCCGCAGCTTCCCGACTCGGAGCTTGTTGTTGCCCGCACATGGCATCCGTTCCAATGGGTGGTCAGTGCGATAGTGCTGATCTTGCTGGCCCAGTTCATCCACGGTCTTGTGGTGAATCCCGGCTGGGACTGGCCGACGTTCGCGCAGTACTTCACCGCGAAATCGGTGCTTGCCGCCTTGTGGGTGACGATCAAACTGACCTTGTGGGGAACGATCCTGGGGTTCGGTCTCGGAGTCGTGCTGGCACTTGGCCGACTGTCGAATAATCCGGTTCTGCAGGTGATCGCCTGGACCTATATCTGGGCGTTCCGCTCGATCCCACTGATCGTGCAGTTGCTTTTCTGGTTCAACATCACCTACCTCTACCAAACGCTCTCTCTCGGAATACCGTTCGGGCCGGAGTTCTTCACGTTCCAGACCAGTGGCGTCATCGGCGGATTCACCGCAGCTGTCATCGGTTTGGCGCTGCATCAGGCTGCGTACTCCGCGGAGATCATCCGCTCGGGCATCATCTCGGTGGATCACGGTCAGATCGAAGCCGCTCATTCGCTGGGGATTCCGCGCCGGCGCCAGTTCTTCAAGATCATTCTGCCGCAAGCGATGCGGGCAATTCTTCCCAACGCCGCGAACGAGGTGATCGGACTGTTCAAGGGAACATCCATCGTCTCGACCATGGCAATCGCCGAACTGTTCTACCAAGTACAGGTCATCTTCGGGCGCAACGGACGAGTGGTGCCGCTCCTGATGGTTGCAACACTGTGGTACATCATTCTCACGACGTTACTCTCCATCGGCCAGTACTACGTCGAACGTCATTACGCTCGCGGCTCCGCTAGGGCTCTCCCGCTGACGCCTCTGCAGAAGGCGCGCAACAAATTCAACGAGATTCGTGATGCGCGTCTCGACATTCCGAGAGGCGCGACCCGATGACCGCGGAATTGCTCGAAGACAACGTCTATGCCGTCGAGGCGCGTGGCATCCACAAGTCGTTCGGTGCGCTGGAAGTGCTTGCCGGCGTTGATCTCCTGGTCCGCAAGGGCGAGGTGACCGTTATCCTCGGGCCGTCAGGTTCGGGAAAATCCACGCTGTTGCGCACCCTGAATCACCTCGAGAAGGTCGATCGGGGAACAGTGCGGATCGACGGGGAACTGATCGGATACCGGCGCAAGGGAAATCGGCTACACGAACTGCGCGATCGCGAAATCCTGAAGCAGCGCTCGCACATCGGTTTTGTGTTCCAGAACTTCAACCTGTTTCCCCATCTCACCGCTCTCGAAAATGTAGTGGAAGCCCCGCTGTCGGCACAGAAGCGTGATCGCGACGACGTGTACCGAGAGGCAAGGGCCCTACTCGAACGAGTGGGTGTGGGAGACAAAGCCGATCAGTATCCGCGTCAACTTTCCGGTGGCCAACAGCAGCGTGTTGCCATTGCCCGAGCCCTGGCACTGCGGCCGGCTGTGATTCTCTTCGACGAACCGACGTCGGCACTGGACCCGGAACTGGTTGGTGAAGTTCTCGAAGTTCTTGCCCAGCTTGCCCGTGACGGTGCAACATTGATCATCGTCACGCACGAAGTCGGCTTCGCCCGCGAGGTGGCGGACACCGCAGTCTTCATGGACGGCGGCGTCATCGTCGAACAGGGCCCGCCTTCGCAGGTGATCGACAATCCCGTCCACGAACGGACCAAAGCATTTCTCTCCCGCGTTCTCTGACGCTCAGACACATTTTCCGAAAGGCACACACTGATGTTCTCCCGATCCCGCCGCGCGACTTTCCTGATCTCGGCTCTCGCCACAGTCGGTCTGCTCAGCGCTGCGTGCAGCAGTGCGGACGCAGAGTCCGAGGGTAGCCAGGGCACCGCCGCCGCGGGTTACAACCTCACCGCCGAGCAGAATCGCATCACCACAGCGAAAGTCGATTCCATCGCTGCCGAGCTTCCTGCGGAAATCCGTGACAGCGGCACGCTGCGAGTGACCGGTAGCGCCGGATCCGCTCCGCCGCTTCGCTTCTACGCCGACGATGACAAAACCCTCATCGGTTCCGAAACGGACTTCGCCTACCTGATCGGTGATGTACTCGGGTTGAAGATAGACCTGCAGACGGCTGACTGGGCACAGAACTTCGTCCGGATCGACTCCGGTGAAGCCGACGCGTTCCTCTCCAATGTGACTGTCACAGAGGAGCGTAAGGAGAAGTACGACTTTGCCACCTATCGCCTGGACACCCTCGCATTCGAGGCCAAGAAGGGCGCCGGGGTATCCATCACCGAGCCCAAGGACATTGCCGGTCTGAAGATCGCGGTGGGTTCCGGCACCAATCAGGAAGCGCTGCTGGTCAAGTGGAACGAGCAGAATGTCGCGGCTGGCCTGGCACCAACCGACATCTCGTACTACCAGAACACAACCGACTACTACCTCCCGCTGCAGTCCGGTCGCATCGACGCCTACTTCGGACCGAACCCGTCGTCGCAGTTCCATGCCAAGCAGTCGGGTGAAACCGAGGTGGTCGGTGAGTTCTCCGGTGCGGGTGACACCCTGCAAGGTCAGATCGCTGTGCTGGTGAAGAAGGACAACGGACTGATCAAGGCTATTAACGACGCCATCAACCACACCATCGAGAACGGTACGTACCAGCAGATTCTCGAACGCTGGAACATTACCGGTGAAGCCGTCGACACGTCGCTGATCAACCCGCCCGGTCTTCCGAAGACCAAGTGAGTATCCGTCGATGAGTGAGATAGTCGATGTGATCGTCATCGGCGGAGGGCTTGTCGGGTCCTCCGCCGCGTGGCGGCTCGCGGCGCGCGGGCACAGCGTCGTACAGCTCGAGCAGTTCGCGCCGGGGCACAAGCACGGTGCGTCACACGGCACGTCACGTATTTACCGGCAGGCCTACGACAATCACCTGTACACCGGGCTGGCAGCGTCGGCTCTTCCGCTGTGGCGGGAGTTGGAAACCACAACGGACATCGGGTTTCTGGAACTGACGGGCGCCGTTGATCACGGGCTGCCCGCTGCGGTACTGACCAAGTCGCGGGTACTTGTCGAAGCGGGCATCAAGGGTGAGATCCTCACTCCTGCGCAAGCGTCGGCCCGCTGGCCGGGGCTGCGATTCGACACGACAGTCCTCCATCACCCCGACGCGGGCAGGCTGCACGCGGACCGCGCTGTCGTCGCCCTCGAAGCGGGTTCGCGACTCGAGGGAGCTGACGTCCGCCACGACACGCGCGTCCTGGCAGTTGCCGAGGCGTCGTACGGCGTCGACGTGATCACGGAGCGCGGGACGCTGCGAGGGCGGCACGTCGTTATTGCCGCCGGCGCGTGGACCGCGGAATTGATCGGGCGAAGCGAACTCGGCGCATCGGTCGTGTTGCCGACTTTGCGCACGACGCAAGAACAACCGGCACACTTTGCGCCACTCGATCCGGGAACCGCGTGGCCGAGCTTTGTCCATCATCCCGGTGCAGAGCTGGACACAGCCGGGATCTACGGGCTCGGTTCCGAAGACGGCATCAAGATCGGCGAGCATGCGACGGGGCCGGAGGTGACTCCGCAGACTCGCAGCTACACGCCCGACATCGCAGGCGAACAGCGTCTGGTCGACTATGCCGAAGCGTGGTTGCCGGGTGTCGATTCGACGCAGGTCGAGTCACTGACCTGCCTGTACACCAGCACACCTGACAGCAATTTTGTGATCGACAGGGTCGGTGCGATCACCGTCGCCGCAGGTTTCTCCGGACACGGATTCAAATTCGGGCCGGCGTTGGGTGAGCTGGTGGCTGATCTGGTGGAAGGAAATGCTCTGTCGCCGCAGCAATTCCAGTTAGGGGTGCGGTGAATGCGGCGCAAGGAAACCGAAAGGAAGATCACATGAGTGTCGAGATTGCGGGAATCGGCGGCGTAGAGGTGCGGTCGGTGTCGCAGAACGATCCGCTGGCAGCGCCGCTCATCGCGGAATTGGCGCTGGAATACAGTTCGCGATACGGCGGTACGCGTGACGAGATATTCGAGGATCTCACCACCTATCCGGCCGAGGAATTTGCGCCTCCGCACGGAGCGCTGCTGGTTCTCACGCTCGGCGATCAAGCCATCGCCGGTGGCGCGTTTCGTCAATTCGATTCCACCACTGCCGAACTGAAAAGAATCTGGACGTCGGCTTCCTTTCGTCAGCGTGGCCTCGGAAAGATCGTTGTCCGGGAGTTGGAGTCCGAGATAGCAGCTCGGGGATACCGCAGGGTCTATCTCACAACCGGTCCGCGCCAACCCGAAGCGGTCGCGCTCTACTTGTCCTGTGGCTACGCACCGCTGTACGACACTGCACTTTCACCGCTCGAGGTGGGGATTCATCCATTCGAGAAGAAGCTGCAGGTACGGCATGACTACGACCGGCGGGTATCGGCATGAGCGCGGCGGGGTTCCCGAAAATGTGGCGTAGCCTGCAATTCCTACTGAACGAGTTGACAACTCGCGATCATCTCGTAGACTTGCGAAAGACCATCTCGAGCGACAGAGAGACCTGGCTCAATGAAGTCGCAGCAACCCTTCGTGTCATCGCGTGAGGGTGCTACCGCCAGGATCGATGGAGGAATGAAGTAATGAAGGCAGTTGAAGGCGGTTTCGATACCGCGTGGTCGCGTCGTCACGTAGACCTGTGCCGCACAGCAGGATCGTTCTGTACTCACTGACCATGGCCGCGATGTTTGCCGTCGTAGTTGACCCTGGTCAGTCTCTCGAGGCTCCCGTACGTGGGTAAGCCTGTTTTCTCTTCTCTTCGTAGCTGATTCGTGCTTGCTTGCCCCGTTCTCCGGTGGTGACAAGCGCATTTTTCCGCATGCCTCTTTAGGAGTTCTTGGTGTCTTCACGCTCAATCGGTGCGCGCTCACGCGTCACCGTCGCCGCTGGTATCGGCGCTATTTCGGTTCTCGGCACCGTACTTGCCGGTTGCAGCACCAGCAGCGGCGACACCAGCGCCGACGCCGGGCCGGCCCAGTCAGGTGGAACCCTGCGCTACGGACTCTCGACGGCGCCTACCTGCGCCGACCCCGCACAGGCGGGCACGAATCAGACCGTGTATGTCACTCGTACCGTGGTTGATTCGCTGACCGACCAGGATCCGGAGACGGGTGAGATCACACCGTGGCTGGCAAAGAGTTGGGACATCAGCCCCGATGCAGCAAGCTTCACGTTCACGTTGCGCGACGATGTCACGTTCAGTGACGGTACGCCGGTGACGGCCGAGTCGGTCAAGAAGAACTTCGACGTGGTCAAGGATCTGGGCCCGAACGCCTCACTGGCAAAGAGCTACCTGTCCTCGTACACGGGCACCGAGGTCGTCGACGCCCACACCGCCAAGATCAATTTCTCCGGTCCCAATGTTCAGTTCCTGCAGGCAACTTCGACCCCGCAGCTCGGCATTCTGGCGGACTCGACCACGGCACTACCGTCGGAGCAGCGTTGCGCCGGGACAGCCGTTGTCGGATCCGGCCCGTTCGTCTACACGGATTGGCAGCAGGATCGATCGGTCGCGATCGAGAAGCGCGCCGGGTACAACTGGGCCTCGGATGTGACCGGCCACCAGGGGGAGGCGTATCTGGACGGCGTCAACTTCACGGTTGTGCCGGAGTCGGGAGTGCGTGCGGGCAGCGTCGCATCCGGCCAACTGGACGCGGTCAGTGACGCGTTGACGCAGGACGCTCCGCAGATCGAAGCGGCAGGCGGGCGAATTCTCACCCGGCCCAATCCTGGTGTGAGCTTCTTCTTCCAGCCCAACGTGAGCCGCGGTGTTCTTGCCGATCAGGCTGTGCGCCAGGCAATCATCCCCGCCATCAATCGGCAGGAACTTGTCGACACGGTGCTGGATCCGTCGTTCTTCCCGGCGACGAGCCCACTTGCGCACACCACTCCGCTCTATGCCGATCAATCAGGTGTCGTGACCTATGACGCTGACAAAGCGGAAAGGCTACTCGATGCGGCAGGGTGGAAGGCCGGTTCAGACGGAGTGCGTGAGAAGGACGGCCAGAAACTGACTTTCGCGATTTCCTTCAGCCCGGCGTTCGCCGGCAACCAGGCAATCCTCGAGCTGGTTCAGCAGCAGCTGCGGAAGGTGGGTGTGGATGCGAAGCTCAACCTGCTGTCCAACGGGGAACTCACCGAGAAGCAGACTTCGGGTGACTACGATGCTGTGTACTACAACGCCACTCGTGCAGATGCGGACATTCTTCGGGCGTCATTCGGCATCGACGGTCGAAACCTCAACAAGCGCACCGCCGATCCGGAACTCGACAAGGTTTTGACGGAGCAGCTCGCAACCACCGACACGGCGGCACGCGGTGAATTGGTCGCTCAGGCACAGGAACTGATCATCGATCGTGGACTCTCGATTCCGACGATCGAACTGTCGCAGGCAGTCGGCGCCGGAGCCTCGGTGCAGGATCTGAAGTTCGAGGCCTCCTCACGTCTGCAGTTCTACGACGCATGGTTGTCGGGTAAGTAAGTCATGACGCGATACGTACTCGCCCGACTGGGGCAGGCTGCGCTGGTCCTCTGGGCAGCGTTCACCATCTCGTTCGTTATTCTGTTCCTCCTGCCGAGTGATCCGGTCAGCATGGCTGCGGAGTCGGCAGGACAGGGTGTGGCGGTGGATCAGGCTGCACTCGAACAGCTTCGAGCGCGATACGGCCTGGACCAGTCGGTGTGGGCGCAGTACTGGACTTCGTTGACCAATGCGCTGCGCGGTGATTTCGGCACGTCGATCTCCACCGGTCAGTCGGTGACGGATGCGATCTTCTCGGCGCTGCCGAGCACGTTGGTGCTGGCAACCACGGGTTTGGTTCTTGCCGTGTTGTTCGGAGTGTCGATCGCGTTCTTTGCTACCTACACCCGTAAGCGCTGGCTCGCGAACCTGCTGTTCTCACTGCCTCCTCTCGGGGTGGCGGTGCCTACCTTCTGGGTGGGTCTGATTCTGCTGCAGCTTTTCTCGTTCCGGTTGCACATCTTCCCCGCATTCGGAGACAAGGGATTCGCGACGGTTATTCTCCCGGCGATCACCCTGGCGATCCCGACTGGCGCCGTGATCGCGCAGGTACTCACGACCAGCCTGCAGTCGACGCTGCGTTCGCCACACGTGGAGACCGCGTACGCCAAGGGTGCAAGCCGGTGGCGCGTGCAGACCCGTCATGCGTTGCGACTCGCGAGCATTCCGGCATTCACCATTGCCGGTGTGCTGGTCGGAACTCTGCTGGCCGGTTCGGTGGTCGTCGAAACGGTGTTCTCCCGCGCCGGAGTCGGGCGTCTGACTCAGACGTCGGTGATGGCGCAGGACACTCCGGTAGTCCAAGGCGTGGTTGTCTTTGCATCCTTGGCATTTGTGCTCGTCAACCTGGCGGTCGATCTCTTCTATCCGTTGATCGACCCACGCATTATCTCGGCCAAGACGTCCGACACCGGGAAGTCACAGTCCGAAAGCTCGACAGATCTGGAGCCGGCGCATGTCTGACACGTTGATCGAACCACTCTTGCTCGATCCGATACCGGAGGCGAAGTCGTCGGCTACCACGCATCGGACAACTTCGGTGATCCGACGGATCAGTAAGCCGGGTCTGCTGATTCCGGTGCTGATCGTGGCTCTGGCCATAGGCTTTGCCGTGGCCCCTGGCGTATTTGCCAGTGGCGACCCGTTATCCGGCGTGCCGGCCGACAAGTTGCAGGGACCGAGCCTGGCGCACTGGTTCGGAACGGACAACCTGGGACGAGATCTCTACACACGATTTGTGCACGGCGCTGCGCTGTCCCTGACCGCGACTCTCGTGGCCGTCGGTCTCGCGTTGATCGTCGGATCGTTGATCGGGCTGATTGCAGGATTTGTCGGTGGGGTTGTCGACGCAGTGCTGATGCGCATCGTCGATGTTCTGCTCTCGATTCCAGCCTTGCTGTTGTCGCTGGCACTGGTCACGGCGCTGGGTTTCGGCACCATCAACGTCGCGATCGCAGTGGGTGTGGCGATGGTCGCGAACTTTGCCAGGGTGATGCGTGCCGAGGTGATGCGGGTACGCAGCGCTGCGTACGTCGAGGCGGCTTTCGGTTCGGGAGTGCAGTGGCTCGGAGTTCTGCGCCGCCATATCCTGCCCAACTCGTACGCGCCCGTGATCGCATTGTCTGCGGTCGAATTCGGGCAGGCAGTACTTGCGGTGTCCGCGTTGAGTTTCCTTGGCTTCGGAGCCGTGCCGCCCACCCCGGAATGGGGATCGCTGGTATCCGAGGGACGGAACTTCCTCGCCAATGCCTGGTGGATGACAACACTTCCCGGCCTCGCCATTGTTGCCGTGGTCATCTCGGCGCATCGCATCGGACACGAGATCGAAAGGAGCAACCGGCGATGAGCACAACGCAGGATCAGTTGCTTTCCGTTACCGACCTACAGATCTCCTACGGAGCCGCACCCGCGGTACGCGGCGTGAGTTTCACGGTCGGCCGTGGTGAAGTTGTTGCAGTAGTGGGCGAATCGGGCTCCGGAAAGTCCACAACAGCGCACGCGATTCTCGGACTGCTCTCCGGCAGCGGACACGTCACCGGGGGCAACGTCGAGTTCGAGGGCGAACGTATCGACGACTACTCGGACCGGGCCTGGCAGAAAATCCGTGGTGCACGTATCGGTTTGGTGCCGCAGGACCCCACAACGTCGCTCAATCCGGTAACCCGGATCGGTGATCAGGTTGCCGAAGTCCTCCGTATTCACGGCCTGGCCGACCGACGGAAAGCGCGGTTCGACGCCATCGAGGTGCTCGCGCGCGCAGGAATCGATCGTCCGGAGATCCGAGCACGGCAGTACCCACACGAACTCTCCGGCGGTATGCGGCAACGAGTTCTGATCGGCATCGCGCTGGTCGCGAACCCGGCACTGATCATTGCCGACGAGCCCACCAGCGCCCTGGACGTCACGGTCCAACGACGGATCCTCGACCACTTGGACGAGCGGATCGCCGAATCCGGTGCCGCAGTTCTCCTCATCACACACGACCTGGGAGTGGCCGCCGATCGCGCGGATCGGATTCTGGTGATGCACGACGGTCGGATCGTCGAATCCGGGCCCACCGAAACGATTCTGGGAAATCCTCGACACGACTACACGAAGAAATTGCTGAGTTCGGCGCCGAGCCTGTCATCAGGACCCATCGATCGTCCGGTCCGAGCGCACGCAGCTCCGTTGCTGACTCTGGCGGGAATCACCAAGCGCTTCACCGTCGGACGAGGCAGTGCTATCACCGCGGTCAACGATGTGTCGCTGACCGTACCGCGTGGACAGACAGTGTCGTTGGTGGGGGAGTCCGGGTCCGGGAAATCCACGACGGCGCGCATCGCAGTGCGGTTGGAGCAGGCGGATTCGGGAACCATCACCTTCGACGGCGCGGATATCAGCAAGGTCAAGGGCAGCGATCTGCGTGAACTACGCCGCAAGATCCAACTCGTCTACCAGAACCCGTACGCATCCCTCGATCCCAAGCTCTCGATAGTCGACATCGTGGCGGAACCGTTGCGTGCCTTCAAAGTCGGCACTCGAATTCAGCAGCAGGCCCGCGCCGCGGAACTACTCGACCAGGTTGCCCTGCCCGGGCAGTT
Organism: Rhodococcus sp. ACPA4; assembly: GCF_002300185.1. Classification (NCBI taxonomy): domain Bacteria; kingdom Bacillati; phylum Actinomycetota; class Actinomycetes; order Mycobacteriales; family Nocardiaceae; genus Rhodococcus; species Rhodococcus sp. ACPA4. Next base: position 2,738,126 of record NZ_NSDY01000001.1, on the reverse strand, counting down.
CGGCAGCCGCAGACCTGCCGAACTGTCCGGCGGGCAGCGGCAGCGTGTGGCGATTGCGCGAGCACTCGCACTGAAGCCCGATCTGCTTGTCCTCGACGAACCGGTATCCGCCCTGGACGTTTCGGTGCAGGCACAGATTCTGGCGCTCCTCGACGAGTTGCAACGCGAACTCGGATTGACGTACCTCTTCATCTCGCACGATCTGGCAGTAGTGCGGCAGATCAGCGACATCGTCGGTGTCATGCAATCCGGCCAGCTGGTCGAAATCGGCACTACCGCAGAAATATTCGACAATCCCCGCCACGACTACACCCGAACACTGCTCGGTGCCATCCCCGGGCGGGACCACGCAGCCGGAAAGGCCGAACATGTCCGAGCATAATTCCGCAGCATTTCTGATCGGCCTCGAATTCGAGGGCACCGGTGTGCACCCCTATTCGTGGCGCCGCGAGGATTCGCGGGCCGAAGAAGTGTTCACCTCGTCCTACTGGGTGGACCTGGTGACCGCCGCCGACCGGGCAGGCGTAGACCTGGCCTTCTTCCCGGATTCGTTTGCCCTGCAGACCCAGGGGCAGCATGCAACGCGTGGTCGACTGGAAGCAGTTGCCACAGCTGCCCGATTGAGCGGCGTGACCTCGCGGATCGGGTTGGTTCCCACCGCGACCGTCACCCACACCGAACCGTTCCACATCTCGAAAGCGATCGCGAGTATCGACTTCTCGTCTTCGGGCCGGGCGGGTTGGCAGGTAGAGGTATCCGACACTGACGCGGCTGCATCGCTGTTCGGCCGAAAGGCCGTGCAGAGCGAACAATCGCTGTGGGAGGAAGCATCGGAGGCCGTCGAGGTGGTCAACCGCCTATGGGACAGCTGGGAGGACGACGCCGAGATCAGAGATGTGCCGACCGGACGATTCATCGACCGGGACAAGCTGCACTACATAGATTTCGAGGGCAAGAATTTTTCGGTCAAGGGGCCGTCCATCACGCCGCGCTCACCGCAGGGACAACCGCTGATCGTGGTGGACGCGAGCAAGCCGCAGGCGCGGGAGTTGGCAACCGAGCGAGCCGATCTCATCCGCATCTCCGCCGCCGACCTGGGTGAGGCGCAGGCCACCGCCCGGCTGGTCCACGACAAAGCCGCGGAGAACGGCCGTACCGTTCGGGTTCTGCTCGACGTCGATGTTCTGCTCGGTGCCGATCGCGGGGCAGCGGACGACGCCCTCGCCGAACTCGAAGAGTGGGCAGGAGTGCCGTACACGCCGCACTCGGTGTTCTACCGCGGCGACGCCGGCGGACTGACCACGCTGCTTCGCGAGATCAGTGGTTCGGCCGGGCTGGACGGAGTGGTGCTGCGACCGTTGGCCCTGGCAGCCGGGGCAGCGAAGATCACCGCCGATGTACTGCCCGCGTTCAATCCGAGGCCGAACCTCGCCCCGACGCTGCGGGAGCGGCTGGGTCTGGGACTCCCCGTCAATCAGTTTGCGTAGCGGCGAGAAAAGAACAGGAAATTCGATGACACAGAACAAGATTCGTAAGCAAGTTCATCTGGGTGCTCACTTCCCCGGTGTGAACAACACCACCGTATGGGCTGATCCGGCCTCGAAGAGTCAGATCGAGTTCAGCTCGTTCGAGCATCTTGCACGCAGTGCCGAACGCGGCCTGTTCGACTTCTTCTTCCTCGCCGAGGGGCTGCGACTGCGCGAACATCAGGGCAAAATTCACGATCTCGACGTGGTCGGCCGCCCGGACACCTTCAGCATTCTCAACGCGATTGCCGGTGTGACAACACATCTCGGATTGGCCGGAACAATCAACACCACCTTCAACGAACCGTACGAGTTGGCCAAACAGTTCTCCACGCTCGATCATCTCTCGGACGGCCGGGCAGCCTGGAATCTGGTCACCTCGTCGGACGCTTTCACCGGTGAGAACTTCCGCCGCGGTGGATATCTGGAACACTCGCAGCGATACGCCCGCGCCAACGAATTGGTCGACGCGGTGCGGACACTGTGGGACAGTTGGAGTGTCACTCGCCCGCTCGTCGACCGTGAGCGCGGAATCTTTGCCACCGACCAGCAGGTCGGCCAGTTCTCGCACACCGGCGAACAATTCGACATCTCCGGACGATTCGAAGTACCTCGAAGCCCGCAAGGTCACCCAGTTCTCCTGCAGGCAGGTGACTCCGATGAAGGCCGAGAATTCGGGGCAGCCAAAGCCGACGCCATCTTCACCGGCCACGGAACGCTCGAAGCCGGAAAGGCTTTCTACGCGGACGTGAAGGGGCGCCTCGCCAAGTACGGACGGACGCATGCCGACCTCAAAATTCTCCCCGCCGCCACCTTTGTCCTCGGTGACAACGCGGCTGACGCCCAGGAGAAGGCGTATCATGTTCGGAGGCAGCAGGTCGGACCGCAGACCGCTATCGCCTTCCTCGAACAAGTCTGGGGCCGAGACCTTTCCGAGTACGACGCCGACGGCCCGCTGCCGAAGGAAGACCCGACGGACGACGTCAACATCACCCGTGGACGCGTCCGTCACGTCAAGGATCCCCGCGCCGTTGCGGACCAGTGGCGAGCAAAGGCCGAAGCGGAAAACCTCAGCATCCGAGAACTGATCATCGATGTGACTGCCCGTCAACAGTTTGTGGGCAGCGCAGCGGAGGTGGCTGCCGAGATCGACAGCTACGTCCAGGGTGACGCGAGTGACGGATTCATCCTCGTCCCCCATCTCACGCCGGCGGGTCTCGACGAGTTCATCGACACCGTTGTACCCGAGTTGCAGGACCGCGGCAGTTTCCGCACGGAGTACGAAGGAACAACTCTGCGCAGCCACCTCGGGTTGCGTCATCCCCACGAGCAGGCCGAAGGAGTTCGCGCATCATGACCGTCACCGAGACCAGAGACACTACCTTTGTCGACGAATGGACTGCGTGGCATGCGTTGCGCGACGCCACCTTTGCCGAGCCGCTCGGTTGGCTGAGCCTGACCGCCCTGCACTGGCTGGTGGACACCGATTCCACTTTCTCGGACCTACCGGGTGCATGGCGGGCCGACGCAGATGCTGTTGTCGTCACCGCGAGGCCGGCAGACGACCTCTCGATCGACGGTGTTGCCGTGGACGGTTCGGTCACCCTGACACCCGTCGAAGGCGCGCCGGGATTGATCGTGAACCAGGGGCCCCGTCGAGTCGAGGTCATCCGCCGCACCGGTGAGGTCGCTCTGCGCATTCACGATCCGCTTGCACCGGCTCTGGCGCAGTTCAGCGGTATCCCGACCTTCGATCCGAATCCGCAGTGGCGCATCGACGCTGTCTTCACCGCTTTCAACGAGGCTCGAACAGTGACGACGGGCGCCGTCGTCGAGAGGCTCGAACATCACCACGATGCGCGCGGAACAATCAGTTTCGAGTACGACGGTGAAACTCGGACTCTGATTGCGTTCGCCGGCAAAGACGACGGCTTTCACATTCTGTTCACCGATGCGACCAGCGGGGTGACCACCTATCCGGCAGCGCGTTCGCTGCACGTAAGCCCACCAGTGCCCGGTGGTGCGGTAGTCCTCGATTTCAATCGTGCGTCGAATCTGCCGTGTGCCTTCACCGATTACGCGACGTGCCCCGTAGCCCCCGCGGAGAATCGCCTTCCGTTTGCGGTCGAAGCCGGCGAGAAGATTCCGGAAGTGCATTGACATGACGGTGCCGCTGTCAGTTCTGGACCTGTCGCCGATCAGCGAGGGCAGTACGGCGCGAGACGCGCTGCGAAACTCGCTGGACCTCGCGCGATCTGCCGAATCCTGGGGGTACAAGAGGTACTGGGTTGCCGAGCACCATTTTGTCGGCGTCGCGAGCTCGTCCCCGGCAGTACTCGTCGGGCTGATTGCTGCTGCCACCAACACTATTCGCGTCGGGTCCGCTGCCGTGCTGCTGGGTAACAACACGGCAGCCGAGGTGGTGGAGGCATTCGGTACCGTCGACGCGTTGTACCCGGGCCGGATCGATCTGGGTATCGGCCGCAGCGGCCAACGGCGGGTGGAAGCGCTTCGAGCCGTTGCCGCCGGCAAGACCGTGCCTGGTGCACCGAGGGAGACAGTGGTGCGTGAGGGTGTTGTGATCCCGGCGCCGTTCGATATTTCCGGACTGCTCACGTCACCGCGTCTGCAGGCGTCGCTGGAGGCCTTGGCATTTCCCGGGGCACAGGCCCCCGAGTTCGAGGAGCACGTCGGCGAGATCCTGGCCCTGTTGAACGGCACCCACCGCACCCGTGACGGCATCGAATTGCACGCGAGTCCTGGCGAAGGCGCCGACGTCGAGGTGTGGGTGTTCGGCAGCAGTGCCGGGCCGAGTGCGGAGCTCGCGGGCAAGCTGGGGTTGCCGTTCGGTGCGAATTACCATGTGGCGCCGTCGAGCACACTCGAAGCGGTGCAGGCTTACCGCGCCGCGTTCCGTCCTTCTGACACGCTGGCGGAGCCGTATGTCGTGGTCTCTGCGGATGTCGTCGCGGCGGAGGACGACGCCACAGCGCGGGAGTTGGCGTCCACCTTCGGGCATTGGGCGCACAGCATTCGCAGCGGTGCCGGTGCAATTCCGTACCCGGATCCCGCGACTGCGCTCCCGTTGCCCGAGCGCGACCGCGCCTTGGTGGAGGACAGGCTGATCACTCAGTTCGTCGGCTCGCCCAGCACTGTTGCCGATCGGCTCGAGCGTCTGCAGAAGCTGACCGGTGCAGACGAATTGGTGATCACCGGCGTTACTCATAGGCATGAGGACCGACTGCGCTCGTACCAGTTGTTGGCCAGGGAGTGGGGACTGCCCGCACTGCTGGCGGCGTGAGTGCGGCGAGTGAGCATAGGTTTCGGCAAGTGAGCAGCCCCTCCTGCAGACGGGAAGGGTTGCTCACTGCGCAGAACCTATGTCAGCTCTTCAGCAAGCCCGACTCCTACGCTCCGATCGCCCCCGCGATCATCGGCCAGGACGCGCGCATGTCCGCTTCGAAGAGCCCCCACGTGTGGGTGCCCTCGGGGCGGTAGCTGAATGTGGCCGGTATGCCGAGTTGTGCGAACCGCCCCTGCAGCGCCGCGGTACACAGTTGAGTGATCCCTTCGAGCGCGCTGCCGGGAATGACTCCGGCAATCGCGGGGATCGAGTTGATGCCGTCCACCGGTCCGGGGATACCGTTACCCGTGGCGATGAAGAGCTGTGTGCCGCGGAGCTTTTCGGCGTTGACCAACGGGTCGTGGGCAGCCCACTGCGGTCCGCCCGGCCGGCCCCACATGTTGTGGACGTTGCCGCGTCCGAGAACTTCCACCATGGATCGAACTGCCATCTGCCCCAGCCCGTCGACGGTTCGAGGGCAACCACTGTACGAACCGACAGCGCGGTACAGCCCCGGCGCTTGAATGGCGAGGTCCAGTACCGGCCCGCCGGCCATCGACACTCCGCCGAGAGCGTTCACCCCGGTTGTGTTGTAGCGAGAGTTCACCGCCGCGGGGAGTTCCTGCGTCAGGTACGTCTGCCATTTGTTGCGGCCGAGCGCCGGGTCGTCGGCATTCCAGTCGGTGTACATGCTGTACTTGCCGCCGATCGGCATCACCACGTTGACGTGTTTGTCGTCGAAGAAATCGCGAACCCCGGTGTTGTTGAACCACGAGATCCCGTCTTCGCCGCCGCCGACCCCGGTCAAGAGGTAGAACGTGGGCGCTGGGCCACCGCCGGCGGGGGAGATGACGTCGTTGCTGATCCACCGGTCCATGGACGGTGAATAGACGTCGAACCTCGTGACCGTGGACTGTGCCGACGCAGTAGGGGCGGTCAGGCTCAGAAAGCCTGCGACCATTACCGCCGCCATCGTGAGATGGATACCGAAGTGTTTCCCGAATCGCGTCACGATCACGTCTCCCCACGTTTGATGCTGACGGTTGCTGCTCGTCCCGGCGAATTGTGTATACCAACAGTGGCACAATGCGAAGCAGAGTAACGAATGTCCGTTATTCAGCTGGATGAGTGGTGAAGGGCGGTCTCGTGGGTGCACAACCGGATCGTCCTGCGCCCGATCTTGTGCGTCTGGGCTTCGGATTGGCGTCGATCACGCTTGCCGCGGCCCGGCGAGCGGCGACTGCCGTGTTGGACTCCGTTCCCCGGATTCCGATCGTCGGAGAGCCGCTGGACCACGCAGTTGTTCAGGTGAGTGCCCTCGGTAACGACGCAATCGCCTCTACCACCGCGTTTGCCGACACAACCTTGCGGACGGTGATCAAGGCCGTGGTGGCAGCGGCGCTGGACGAAGTCGACATCACCAAGATCGTCATCGACAACGTCGACCTCGACACTATTGCCGAAACCATCGACGTCGACAGGATCGCCGAACGTGTGTCGCTGGAACCGATCATCGATCGCATCGACGTGGACGACATTGCGCGGCGATTGGATGTCGAAGCAGTGATCAATCGGCTCGACCTCGACGGCATCGTCGATTCCGTCGACATCGAACGGCAGATCTACCGGGTTGATCTGGTGAAGATCGCGGACCAGGTCATCGAGGGCGTGGATCTGCCACAGATCATCCGCGAGTCCACTGGGTCGTTGTCCACCGAAGCGGTCCAGGGTGCCCGCGTGCAGGGGATGCAGGCAGACGACGCCGTTGCGGATTTTGTCGGTCGACTCTTCGGACGCGAGAAGACCGACAGGACCGACAGGACCGACAAGACCGACAAGACCGACAAGACCGACAAGAACAACGAGAACGCAGGGCAGGAGTAGTGGCGACATCCCGGAATTCGGGTCCCGCCGGAATTGTGACCCGCGGTATCGCCGGAGCGATCGACCTGGGTGTTGTACTCGTTCTGATGGGCGGTGGATACCTCGCGGTGGCCTTTGTGCGACTGCTGTTCTCGCCGCAGACGTTCACGTTCTCCCAGCCCGGGATCTTCCTGTCCACGACGGCATTCATCACGGTCTCGACTGTGTATCTGACGGTGTGCTGGGCGACCACCGGCCGAACTGTCGGCAATGTGGTCATGGGCTTGCGGGTCATCACGTCGGGGCATCGGCTGGTTCGCTGGCCGCTGGCACTTGTCCGGGCCGTGCTGTGTGTGCTTTTTGCCTTCGGCCTCGGCTGGGCGGTCATCGATCGGCGTCGGCGCTCGTTGCAGGACATCGTGCTGCGGACGGCGGTGGTGTACGACTGGCGTCAAGATCCGGACATCGTCGTTACCCACGGAGTGGAGCACTCGTGACCGAACCCAATAGACCGGACGAACGATTCACCCTCGCCAGCGAGCGAACCTTCCTGGCGTGGATGCGAAGTTCGTTGGCGCTGTTGGCCGGTGGGATCGCGATAGTGCAGTTGGTTCCGGGGTGGAGTACCGGGTGGGTGCGCACCACGCTCGGTCTTGTCCTGATTGTGTTGGCGGCGGCAGCCGCACTGGTGGGGATGCGTCGGTGGTTGCAGGTGAAGAAGGCGCTCGAAGACGGAGCCCCGATGCCGGAACCGCACGCGCTCTGGCTGTTTGCCCTGGCACTGGCCGCCGTGGCGGTTGCGGCCGGAGTGGCAACGGTGGTTACGAGCCTCGCCCGCTGATCCACACGTAGAAGTCCTGGAGTGGCCTGGATAGTGTGCAGAGAAGGCGATTTACATCAAAGACGAAGAGGAGCACACAGTGGCGCAGGAGCTCAAGCTCGGATACAAGGCCTCGGCGGAGCAGTTCGGGCCTCGGGAGCTGGTGGAGCTGGCAGTTCTCGCCGAACAGCACGGCATGGATTCCGTTGCGGTCAGTGACCATTTTCAGCCGTGGCGACACAACGGCGGCCACGCACCGTTCTCACTGGCCTGGATGACGGCAGTGGGCGAGCGGACCGAGCGCGTGCAGATCGGCACGTCGGTGATGACTCCGACGTTCCGCTACAACCCGGCCGTTATCGCGCAGGCTTTTGCGACCATGGGTTGCCTGTACCCGGGACGCATCATGCTCGGTGTGGGCAGTGGTGAGGCGCTCAACGAGATCGCCACCGGATTCCAGGGCGAGTGGCCGGAGTTCAAGGAACGCTTTGCGCGGCTGCGCGAGTCGGTTCGGCTGATGCGCGAACTGTGGCTCGGTGACCGCGTCGACTTCGAGGGTGAGTACTTCACGACTCGCGGCGCCTCGATCTACGACGTTCCCGAGGGTGGTATCCCCGTGTACATCGCAGCCGGTGGACCGGTTGTCGCGCGGTACGCGGGCCGCGCCGGTGACGGCTTCATCTGCACGTCCGGCAAGGGCATGGATCTCTACACCGAGAAGCTGCTGCCCGCAGTGGCGGAAGGCGCTGCCAAGGCCGAGCGTGACGTCGCCGAGATCGACAAGATGATCGAGATCAAGATCAGCTACGACACCGATCCCGAAGCCGCGCTCGAGAATACCCGATTCTGGGCGCCGCTCTCGCTCACTCCTGAGCAGAAGCACAGCATCGAAGACCCCATCGAAATGGAAGCAGCAGCCGACGCGCTGCCCATCGAGCAGGTCGCGAAGCGCTGGATCGTCGCGTCCGATCCCGACGACGCCGTCGAACAGGTAAAGGCCTATGTCGACGCCGGACTCAACCACCTCGTGTTCCACGCACCCGGACACGATCAGCGCCGGTTCCTCGAACTGTTCGAGCGCGATCTCGCACCGCGGTTGCGCGCACTGGGCTGACGGACAAGCACATCCTTGACGGTGCCTGCCACTCGCCGCGTGGCAGGCACCGTTCGTCTGTCTCGGTGCCACCGGTGGGCTGATTCCCGGTGACGGTCACCACTCATTCGAGCAAGCTGGATGGGTGGCCCCACTAAGCTGTGGGGCATGTCCAGCGCGCCTGCACCCGTGTCGAGTGTCTACATTGCTTCTCCCGAAGGTGATACCGGGAAGTCCACCATTGCATTGGGCGTGATGCAGATGTTGTGCGCGACGGTCGCCCGCGTCGGCGTCTTTCGCCCCATCGCCCGGTCGACTGCCGAGACCGACTACATCCTCGAGTTGTTGCTCGAGCACACCACAGCCGATTTGTCGTACGAGGATGCCCTCGGTGTCACGTACGAGCAGGTGCACGAAGATCCCGAGGCGGCGCTCGCGGACATCGTCGCGAAATACCATGAGGTGGCCGAGCGCAGCGACGCCGTCGTGATCATAGGCAGCGATTACACGGATGTCGCGAGTCCCAGCGAGTTGGGTTTCAACGCCCGAATTGCCGCGAATCTGGGTGCCCCGGTGTTGTTGGCGCTGAAGGGCGCTCGTCGCACCACACCGGAAATACTTCAGCTGGCGCAACTGTGCGCGTCCGAATTGTCCTCGAACCATGCGCATTTGCTGGCGGTGGTTGCCAATCGCTGTGATCCCGCCACGCTCGACGACGTGAATGCCGCATTGGCCGGATTGGGTGTTCCGACCTGGAGCCTGCCGGAGATTCCGCTTCTCATCTCGCCCACGATGGCAGAGTTGATGGAGGCCACCGGTGGCGAATTCTATTCGGGCGATTCCGAATTGCTGCACCGCGAGGCATTGAAGGTGATGGTGGGCGGGATGACCGCCGAGCATATTCTCGAACGGCTCGCCGAGGGAATGGTGGTGATCGCTCCCGGTGATCGCTCCGACGTTCTGTTGGCATTGATGAATGCGCATGAAGCAGAAGGATTTCCCTCGCTGGCCGGCATCATCATGAACGGTGGAATTACCCCGCACCCGGCGATCGCCGCACTGATGGCCGGGCTCAAGCAGCGTCTGCCGATCTTGACGACAAAGCTCGGAACCTTCGACACCGCCAGTGCCGCAGCGCAAACGCGCGGCCGCGTCGCCGTCGGATCGCAGCGTAAGGTCGACACCGCGTTGAGTTTGATGGAACAGCACGTCGACGCCGCAACCTTGTTGGGCCGGATGGCATTACCGATTCCGTCGGTCATGACGCCGCAGATGTTCGAGTACAAGCTGATCGACCGCGCTCGCGAGAACCGCAAGCACATCGTCCTGCCGGAAGGTGGCGACGACCGTATCCTGCGGGCCGCCGGCCGAGTTCTGCAGCGTCAGGTTGCCGATCTGACCATTCTCGGTGACGAGGCAAGCGTGCGCCGACGGGCCGGTGAACTGGGCGTCGACATCAGTGCCGCTCGGATCCTGGCGCCGGCGCAGTCCGAGTACACGGAACGATTTGCGCAGGAGTACGCCGCGCTTCGCGCCCACAAGGGCATGACCGTCGAACGGGCCCGCGACGTGATCGCGGACATCTCGTACTTCGGAACCATGATGGTGCACTTGGGAATTGCCGACGGGATGGTCTCCGGTGCCGCGCACACCACCGCGCATACGATCCGGCCGTCGTTCGAGATCATCAAGACGGCGCCGGGTGTGTCGACGGTGTCCAGCATCTTCCTGATGTGCCTGGCGGATCGTGTTCTCGCGTACGGCGATTGCGCTGTGGTCCCGGATCCGAGCGCGCAGCAGTTGGCGGACATCGCTATCTCGTCTGCGCAGACTGCGAGCCAGTTCGGTATCGATCCGCGCGTTGCGATGCTCTCGTACTCCACCGGGGATTCGGGTTCCGGCGCCGACGTCGACAAGGTTCGTGCCGCAACCGCCCTGGTGCGCGAGCGACGCCCTGACCTGCTGGTGGAAGGTCCTATTCAGTACGACGCCGCGGTCGAGCAAAGCGTGGCCGACCAGAAATTGCCGGATTCACTGGTGGCAGGCAAGGCGACCGTGTTCATATTCCCCGACCTCAACACGGGCAACAACACGTACAAGGCTGTGCAACGCAGTGCCGGGGCGATTGCCGTCGGCCCCGTTCTGCAGGGGTTGAACAAACCCGTCAACGATCTTTCGCGCGGCGCGCTGGTTCAGGACATTGTCAACACGGTGGCCATCACGGCCATTCAGGCGCAGGGAGCGTAAGCATGAGCGACGGCACCGTACTGGTCATCAATTCCGGCTCCTCGTCCATCAAATTTCAACTCGTACACCCGGATACGGCGGAGTTGGTGGCACACGGACTCATCGAGCGCATCGGTGAATCGGACGGCCACATCGTCTACAACCACCGCACCGGAACCTCGGACCGCAACCTGCTCATTGCGGATCATCGCGCTGGACTGAAGATGGTTCTCGAGATTGTCGCCGAAGTGGGGCGGCCACTGAGCGAGGCCGGCGTCATCGCTGTCGGGCACCGGGTAGTACACGGCGGGAACGTCTTCTACGCGCCGACGCTGATCGACGATTCTGTTGTCAAGGCCATCTCCGACCTGTCGACCCTTGCGCCACTGCACAATCCGGCAAACGTGATCGGCATCGAGGTGGCCCGCGAGGAATTGCCCGACGTACCGCACGTCGCCGTATTCGACACTGCCTTCTTCCACACACTGCCGGCGGCCGCGTCGACGTACGCGATCGATCGGGACGTCGCCGAAGCCAACCAGATTCGGCGGTACGGATTCCACGGTACGTCCCACGAGTACGTGTCCGGCCGGGTCGCCGCATTCCTGGGCAAGGATCCGGCAGACCTGAATCAGATTGTCCTGCACCTGGGCAACGGTGCGTCGGCGTCGGCGATCAAGGGTGGCAAGGCAATCGACACCACGATGGGCCTCACTCCGCTCGAGGGCCTGGTCATGGGAACCCGCAGCGGAGATATCGACCCCGGCATCATCTTGCACCTCAACCGGAACTCGGGCATGAAGGTAGACGAGATCGACGACCTTCTCAACCGCCGCTCCGGGCTGAAGGGACTCTCGGGTGTCAACGACTTCCGGGCACTGCTCGAGCTGATCGCCACCGGCGACCAGCACGCGATGCTCGCCTACGACGTCTACATCCACATGCTGCGAAAGTACATCGGCGCCTTCATCGTTCAACTGGGCGGTGTCGACGTCATCACTTTCACCGGAGGAGTTGGGGAGAACAACATCGACGTCCGCCGTGACAGCCTCGCGGGCCTGAGGCGTCTGGGCATCGAGGTCGACGCAGTACTCAACGAGACGAAGAGTCGCGACGAGCGTCGTATCTCTGCATCCTCGTCGGCCGTGGAGGTGCTGGTGATCCCCACCAACGAGGAATTGGCGATCGCGCGCGCGGCGCAGGCGCTGGTTTCCGAACTCCGGTAAATCTCGCACTGCCCGCTTCGTGATCAGAAATTACTGTGCGGCCGAACGCTGTTCGCGAGGTCGACCAGAGCATAGCGATGCGTTCGGGAGAGGGTGGTACGGGCCAGCGTCCGAAGACACATTTCGGCACCCGTGCGCAAACCGCGCTCGGTGAAGGGCAGATCGAGGATGGGTTCGAGTTCGTCGTGCGCTCGGTTTCCGGCCCTGATCCAGTCCAGTGCCGTGCCCAGTACCAGGGTCCGCATCTGCAGGCAGCGACCCTCGTCGGCCGGCAGGGCGCGGACGCGTCTGGCAGCCTCTCGGAGAGTTGCCTCGTCGAGGTTTGCTATCTCGGTGCGCGAGAGCATCGTCAGCACGCTGGTCATGCGGGCAACGTTGTAATGGCGTGAGCTGGTGGGGACCTCGTCCAGCGCCGTGACCGCGGCACCGGTGTCGCCGCGTTCGGCAAGTTGGCGTGCCAACCCGAATGCCGCGCTGACGTAGTTGTGGTCGGTCCGCCACACCGTGCGGTAGTACTTACCGGCGAAGCGGCACCATTGATCAGGATCCTCGGAATCCCATTGTTGCAGTACCAATTCGGCAGTTGCGGCCAGTGCGAGTTTAGGCGCCAACTCGCCGGGCAAAGCCGTGAGAACCGATTCGAAATGGGTGAAAGCCGATTCGAATGCGCTCTGCTGCAATCCCACCAGCCCGCGGTACCACTCGATCTTCCAATGGTCGCCGATGGTGGAATGCAGGTCGTCGAGTATCTTCTGCGCGGCTTCGGGATCACTCAGGTCCAGGTGCGCTTTGGCTTCAGCCAGTCGGAACTCCCCGGAAAACGCCGCCTCGGTTGCTGAGGCAACCCGATCGATCCCACCCTCACGGGCGCGTCGGAGTGCGTCGAGGGTCTGGGACGGCTCACTGTGGACGGCCGCGGCCAGCAACGGTGCACTCGGATCGGTGGGGTCGACCAAGGGGATGGGGAGTGCATGCGCAACCTCGAGTGGATCGAGACCGCTGTCGCGGGAATTGCCGTCGACGTACACGTCGGTCTGCGCAACCAGATCGTCGGTGCCGAAAGAGGTTCGTTGTCTACTGAATACGAGTGAGAGTCCCGGGTTTTCCTGGCCGCTCTGGTGCGCCAGTACCTCGTGGAGAACACCGACAAGTTGGCCGCCGATCTCGTCCGCAGACTGGAATCGTTTCTTCGGATCCGGATCGGTGGCGCGCAGAAGCAACCGGTGGAAGAACTCGTACTCGCTCAGCACCGGCTCGTCGGCAGGATCGGGAAGACCGTCGAGGTAACGGCCGTGTTTGGAGGGCATGTCGAGAGTGAGCACGGCAAGTGTACGGCCGACGGTGTAGATGTCGGACGCAACCGTCGGCCCGGTCTCGATGATCTCGGGGGCCTGGTAACCCGCTGTGCCGTACAGGTATCCGAAATCTTCGATTCCCGACACGGCGCCAAGGTCGATGAGTTTCAACTGGTCCTCGGTGACCATGACGTTCTCGGGTTTGAGGTCGTTGTACGCCAAGCCGGTGGAGTGCAGATAACTCAGGGCGGGAAGGATCTCCAGTACATACCCGATGGCCTGCTCGATCGGCATGTGACGGCCGTCGGGGAACGTGGCGAGTACTTCTCGGAGCGATCGCCCACCGACGTATTCCATGACGATGTAGCCCATGGGGGTGCCGTCGGGTCGAGGGTGCTCGACGAAGTTGAAGATCTTGACGATGCTGGGATGCGCTACTTCTGCGAGGAACTGCCGTTCGGCAACCGCGACGGCCTGTGCCTCGGAATCACCGAAGTGTAAGAGTCCCTTCAGAACTACCCAGCGGTCGCTGACATTGCGGTCGATCGCGAGATAGATCCACCCGAGGCCACCGTGAGCTATCGGCCCCTGCACCTCGTACTGACCGGAAACCAGTTCGCCTTCTTCGAGCAGCGGACGGAAGTCGAAAGTCGAACCACACTTGGGGCACACACCACTCTGGCGCGCGGACGTGCCTGCCGCCTTGCGGCCCACCGGTTCTCCGCACTTCCAACAGAAACGTTTGCGTTCGGGAACCGTCGCATCGCTCATCACCGCCGACGCCGGGTCTACGTGGGGAACCGGGGGAACCTCGACCAGACCGCCGCCCAGACGGAGTTTGCGTGTCGAGCGCGAGCGGCGGGAACGAGTGGACCGGCCCGTCGGCGTCGACACGGAGGAGGGAACGGACTCACGTAACTGTGCGGATGTCTGCTCGGGGCGGGCAGTGGCCACGGTGAAATCCGGCTCGAATCGCGGCGCCGCCTGTGTGGCAGCGTGATCGGGCTCGCCGTTCCGATCCCCGCCGTTCTGATCCTCGTCTTTCGGATCTCGAGATTCTGTCATGACCGCCTCAATCCCGATACGCGGCAGGTGGGGGACCAGGAGTCGGTCCGAGCATGGTGAGCCAACGGTCGTAGAGAGAGTTCCAGGTGCCGTCGGTGCGGATCCGGTCCAGGGTGCCGTTCACGAATCGGACCAGATCGGTGTTGCCTGCGTTGATACCGATCCCGTACGGTTCGGTGCCCAACGAACTTCCGACCATGTCGAGATACGGGTCCTGCGAGGCAAGTCCGGCAAGAATGGTGTCGTCGGTGCTGATGGCGTCTACCTGCCCTTGTTGAAGTACCACAAGGCAATCCGACCACATCGGCACAGTGACAACCGTGGCCGCGGGTTGTAGTTTCTGGATGCGGCTCAGTGACGTCGTCCCGTTCGCGACACAGACCCGTTTATCGGCCAGGTCGTCGATATTGCGAATATCGGATCCCCGTACGACCAGAATGCGTTGGCGCGCAGTGAAGTATTCACTGGAGAACTCGATCTTCTCCCGCCGCTCGCAGGTGATGGACATGGTCTTGACGACGATGTCCACGGTGGAATCCTGCAGGGCTTCGATCCGCTCGTCGGACGTCAGGATTCGGTATTCGATCCTCTCGGGATCGCCGAGGACATCGCGGGCAACTTCGCGGGCGATGTCGACGTCGAAACCCTCGAGGCGTCCGGTTGCGGGATCGCGGAAGCTCATGAGGTTGCTGCCGGTATCGAGTCCGACGATGAGGCGGCCACGTTCGCGAATCTTGTCGACACTCGGCTGCGGCGGGCGAGGATTTGCGTCGGCCGGGACCGGACGCAGGCTGGCCGTCGGATCTCCACAGTCGGCCGACGTTGTCGGCGTAGGGCTGGGCGCGATGGTCGCTTCAGCAGGTAGCGGAGGCTGCGTGTATGGCGTGGTGCTGGACGAGATGAGCTCCTCGCCGGGTTGGCCGCCGCACGCAACCAGGAACAGCGCGGCCGCACCTGCCGCAACCAGCGCACGCGCTTTTCCTCTGCCGCTCACTGATACTCCCGCAGCCGTGGCCAGAATCCGGCGGCGATACCGACAACGCCAAGTATGGCCAGCATCGTCACTCCCGGAGCCGACGCTGACAACACACGCGAGGCGTGTGAGATGTCGGCGCGAAGGCTCTCACGGGAATCCGTTATCGCTTTCCACAAGGCGTCGTCGAGCGCGCGGTACTCGGCAGCGGAATCTTCCGCACCCGATCCGACGGCGATGTTCGCAGCTCCCGTGAAATCTCCGACGCCGAGGCGCAGAGCCATCCGATCGTGCGCCGCCACCCATTGATCACGGGCGTCGATCGCCTGCGTGAGCACGGCGGTATCAACTCCCGACCGCCCATTGCCTTGCAGCTCACGGAGAATGGCGTCGACGTTGCTCACCTTGTTGATGAAGATGTCGGTCTCGTCGCCGTCGGAATCACGCTGGGCCAAACCCAGAGTCTCAACTGTTCGCGCTTGCTGGGCCATGATGCGGGCCTCGGTCAACTCGTGCAGCGGACCCGCTCCCGCGTCGAGCGCGCGGGTGGTGGTGATCGCCGAGATCAACCCGACCGTCAACAGCCAGATCAGCGCTGCAGCAACAGCTATCGAGGCGAGGATCAATCCGAGATTGAAGCGTCGACGGCTGTGTTGCGCGATGCGGATCTGGACTGCGATGAGCATGGACAATGCCAGTGCAAATGCGATGATCGGCCACCACGGTGGGCGGACAAAATCATTCTGAACCTTGGTGACCTGCGCTTCTTGTGCGGAATGCAGGTGCTGAGCCGTGGGAAGCAAGGACGTTTGCATCAGATTCGACGCCTCGCCGAGATACGCGGCGCCCACGGGGTTTCCGACGCGATTGTTGGCACGCGCCGTCTCGATCAGCCCGGTGTACACAGTGAGGTCGGTCGAGATGGAGGTGAGGGCGGCTTGGCCGGCCATGTCCACAGTGTCGAGTCCGGCGGACGCGTTCACTATTTCTGCCGACGCCTCGCCGATCGACTGTGTATAGCGGTCGCGCACCGCCGGCGGTTCCAGTCCGCCCCAGATGAACGCGGTGGCTGCGGCCGCGTCGGCAACCGACAGTGCGCTGTAGAGATTCTGAGCGGAGTTGGCAAGCGGTTCGGTTTCCGTCAGGACGTTGCCCAGGCGCGCTTGACGGTTCTCGATAGTCGCGGCGGCCAGGAATCCCGCCGCCAGGGTGAGCAAGATCAGGACTATCCCGACAGCGGTGAGGCGCCCGGGGGTCGACGTCATGAAATCGCGAAGTTCGCTCTGGATCATCGGCCTGGAGGCGGCTGTATCCACCGGGTCCTCGTCAGGCGGAGCGGGTGCGGTGCGAGGCTCGAGGGAGGGTGTCACGCGGCTGACCATCGAACACCTCTCACTCTCTGCACTCGGGCTGGAGGATCACTGGATTGCGGCCTCTTCGCGAGCATATAAGTATGGTCCGCACCGAGGGCAGATTGAACGGGTTAGTGTGGGGCAGGATAGTGGCGAATTTAAAGGCAGGGCGAGGTAGTCGATGCGTGGTGACGGTGACGGTTGGTCGGTCGGATCGGACGGAACTCGGCATTGGGGGCGTCACGGCGCCGCCGGATTGTTGTTGCGTGCCCCTGACGTAGACGGAACTCCGATGGTGCTGCTCCAGCATCGTGCGGCGTGGAGCCATCAGGGCGGAACCTGGGCTTTGCCGGGTGGCGCGCGTGACTCGCACGAAAACACAACGCATGCGGCAGTTCGAGAAGCACACGAAGAAGCCGGAATCGACGAGTCGTCGGTGCGGGTGCGGGGAGACGTCGTCACCATGCGCGCCGAGAGCGGATGGACCTATACGACGGTGGTTGCAGACGTCGAAAGTCCACTCGAGACGGTCGCGAACGGTGAGAGCACCGAATTGCGGTGGGTGCGAGAGGACGACGTCGAGAGCCTGCCGCTACATCCAGGATTTCATTCGGCCTGGCCGAGCTTGCGAACGTCGGTTGTTCCGGCGGACGAGGGAACGGATCAAGGCGGTGCCCGGACTGTTGTATTGCCGGACGGACGATTCGGTTGGACGTCGGGTAGTGCGGATTCTCTACAAGACGCCTCGGAGGCATCTCGCGCCCAGGCGTAGGACGGCTTCTCGCGCTCAGGCGTAAGACAATCCCGAGAAATACAAGAAGGGTCGGACTCGTCAGAGCCCGACCCTTTTCGTTGTAGTTTCGGCGCGGGCGGCAACGCGAACGAAGGGTCCGCAGCCAGCCGAAACGGCGCTCAGCTGAGCGTGTTCAGCGCGGTGATGAAGGAAACGGCGGTGATGCCGAGCTTGAGCAGTTCGCTGATCTTGCCGAGGTTCAAGTCTTCGAGTGAAGCGGTGCTCAGCGAGGCGGTGTCGATCGATCCCATGAAAACTCCTAAATTCGAATTGTTAGCTGAAGGTAAGCTATATCAGGAGAGTGCTGAATGCGGGACCAATGGACAGATCTGTGACCAAAATCACTAATTGGGATCATTCGGGCTGGTTAACGGACAATCGTGCAGCTTGTTTCTTGTCGAACTGGACAAGTTGACCAGTCCGGAACTTGCAGCTGGCCGCGAGCTGAACTGGAAGGTAACTAGAACACCATCATGTCGGCGAGGCGGCGCGCGGCTGCCTGCGGATCCGCGGCTTCCGTGATCGCACGAACGACGACAATTCGGGTGGCTCCGGCTTCGATGACCTCCGGAACGCGCGCCTCGTCGATGCCGCCGATCGCAAACCAGGGGCGCGTCGGCGTTGCATCGGCAGTCGAGCGGACCAGATCCAAGCCGGCCGCGCTGCGGTTCGGCTTGGTCGGTGTCGCCCAGACGGGGCCGGTGCAGAAGTAGTCGACGCCCTCTTCGATTGCAGCCAAACTTGCCTGCGCGCGTGAGCTCGTGGAACGGCCGATGACAACGTCGTCGCCGACAACCGTCCGCGCGTAGGGGACGGGGATGTCGTTCTGGCCGAGGTGCAACACATCGGCGCCTGACGCCATGGCCAGGTCGGCGCGGTCGTTGACGGCCAGGAGTGCGCCGTGACGCCTCGCGGCAGCCGAGAGAACGCCAAGCGCGATCAGCTCGTCCTTGGCTTCGAGCGGCCCGAACTCGCGCTCGCCTGCGGAGCCCTTGTCCCGGAGCTGAATGATGTCGACGCCACCGGACAACGCGGCTTCCGCGAACTGTGCAAGGTCGCCTTTGTCGCGACGTGCGTCGGTGCACAGGTACAGCCGTGCTGCTGCCAGGCGCTCGCGCCGGTCGAAGAGGTTACTGGGATGTGTGGGGTGCACGAAGCAAACGGTAGCCTCTAGGAAGCAAGGTTCGACACGGGAGTCCCGAAACTGTGCTGTCGCATTTGTCGCGAAGGCAAAGTTCGTGGGGCTGAGAGGGGATCGCGGCAAAGATCCCGACCGTCAGACCTGACCCGGATCATGCCGGCGCAGGAAGAAAAGGGTGGAATTTGTCATGAGCACGCACGCACGCTCGGTTGCGGTGGTCGGCGGGGGAGTCATCGGACTGTCCATTGCCTGGTACGCAGCGCGCGACGGATGGGCAGTACAGCTGTACGACCCGGCGATCGGAACCGGCGCATCCTGGGTCGCCGGTGGAATGCTCGCCCCGCTGTCCGAAGGATGGCCAGGTGAGGAAACGGCATTGACCGTCGGCGCAGCCTCGTTGGAGCGGTGGCCGGATTTCGGCGCGCACCTGCAGAAGTTCGGACCGTCGGTGTTCACCACCGACAGTTCACTCACCGTCGCTCTCGACAGCGCCGACGCCCAGGACCTGGCGACCATCGCGGAATGGGTCAGCGCGCAGGGACACGAACTACAGATCCTCGGCCGAGCGCAGATCCGTGAACTCGAACCGATGCTCGGCCGCGGCATTCGCTCGGGGCTCATGGCTGTCGGTGAATCCGCTGTCGACAATCGTGTGTTGCTGGCCGCTCTGCAGGCCGCGTGCGTGGCGTCGGGCGTCGAATTGATCAACCGCGCTGTCCACGATCTCGCGGAACTCGATACCGATCAGATCGTGCTGAGCGCGGGAATCACCTCACCGAAGCTGTGGCCAGGATTACCCGTTCGGCCGGTCAAAGGTGAGATCCTGCGTTTGCGCAGCCGGCCGGGAGTGACGCCGGCGCCCAGTCGAACCATCCGCGGCAGCGTCCACGGCCGACCCGCGTACCTCGTGCCGCGCGGCGACGGAATCGTGGTCGGTGCAACACAATACGAATCGGGCGAGGACACGCAGGTCACCATGGCCGGTGTGCGAGACCTGATCAACGACGCCGAAGCACTCATGCCGGCGATCGGTGAATACGAACTCTACGAGTGCGCGGCCGGCTTGCGTCCGATGACGCCGGACAATCTACCGCTGATCGGGCGGGTCTCGGAGCGTGTTGTCATCTCGACCGGGCACGGCAGGAACGGTGTGCTCCTGACTCCGGTCACCGCAGACGCGACACTCGCGTTGTTGAACGGCACATCATTGGTCGAGGTCAAAGGAACCGAACCCCAGCGGTTCGCAGCAGTGAAGGAAAATTCATGAGTGAGCAGGTCCCGATTGGGATCACCGTCAACGGCGAAGAACTCGAATTCGATCGAGCCGTCACGGTGACCGAACTTCTGACACACCTCGAACTGCCAAGCAAGGGAATTGCCGTCGCCGTCGACGGTGCGCTCTTCCCGCGTGGACGCTGGGACGAATCCGTCTCGCGTGGTTGGGAAATCGAGATCCTCACGGCGGTGCAGGGTGGCTGAACACGATCTCCTGACTATCGCGGGCCGTACGTTCGGCTCGCGGCTCATCACCGGGACCGGCGGCGCTGCCAACCTCGCAGTTCTCGAGGAAGCGCTGGTCGCGTCCGGCACCGAACTGACCACTGTCGCGATGCGACGCGTCGACGCTGCCGGCGGTACCGGCGTGCTGGATCTGCTTCGGCGCCTCGGAATCGAACCACTACCGAACACGGCCGGATGCCGCGGCGCGGCCGAAGCGGTGTTGACGGCGCAGCTGGCACGTGAGGCGCTCGAGACCAGTTGGGTGAAACTCGAAGTCATCGCCGACGAGCGAACCCTGCTACCCGACGCCATCGAACTTGTCTCCGCTGCAGAACAATTGGTCGACGACGGATTTACAGTGCTGCCGTACACGACGGACGATCCGGTTCTGGCGCTTCGGCTCGAAGAGGTCGGTTGCGCGGCGGTCATGCCGCTCGGTTCGCCCATCGGGACCGGGCTGGGCATCGCGAACCCGCACAACATCGAGATGATCGTCGAACGCGCAGGCGTGCCGGTCATTCTCGACGCCGGAATCGGAACGGCCAGCGACGCAACACTTGCCATGGAGCTGGGCTGCGACGCAGTGCTTCTCGCAACGGCGGTCACCAGGGCCAAGAATCCCGCGCTCATGGCGTCGGCGATGCGTCATGCCGTCGTTGCCGGTTTCGAGGCCAGGCACGCCGGCCGGATCCCGAAACGATTCTGGGCGCAGGCATCCTCCTAGGGGTCTTCTCGGGGTGGTTCCCGGGGTCCACGTCCTACCTGGGTACCACGTCGAACTAGACCTGCGACCGATGTGCAGGCGGTGCCGGATCAGGCAGAGTTCTGCTCATGATTGAACTGAGGGGATTGACCAAGGTTTACGGACCGACCAAGGCGGTGGACGATCTGACGTTCACCGTCCGCCCCGGCATCGTCACCGGGTTCCTCGGACCCAACGGCGCCGGCAAGTCGACGACGATGCGGATGATCCTGGGGTTGGATCGCCCGACGTCGGGTGAGGCGCTGATCGAAGGCAAGTCGTACCGCGAGCTCAAGGATCCGTTGCGTACCGTCGGCGCTTTGCTCGACGCGAAGTGGGTTCATCCGAACCGCAGCGCCAGGGCGCACCTGCAGTGGATGGCCGCGTCGAACGGGATTCCGAAGTCTCGGGTAGACGAGGTTCTCGGCCTCGTGGGGCTGTCCGAGGTTGCGGGCAAGAAGGCCGGCGGGTTCTCGCTCGGTATGTCTCAGCGTCTCGGCCTGGCCGGTGCGCTGCTGGGTGACCCGAAGGTGCTCCTGTTCGACGAGCCCGTCAACGGTCTCGATCCGGAGGGCATCGTCTGGATCCGTAAGTTCATGCAGCGACTGGCTGCCGAGGGACGCACCGTGCTGGTGTCGAGCCACTTGCTGTCGGAAATGGCTTTGACCGCGGAACAATTGGTTGTCATCGGTCGAGGTCGACTGATCTCGGACTCGACTGTCGCCGAGTTCGTCGATCGTTCGTCCGAGTCGACGGTTCGAGTGCGTAGTCCTCAGCTCGATGCATTGCGCAGCGTGTTGACGTCGCAGGGATTGACGGTGCGCGAAGACGGTTCGAGTGTTGTTCCCGCTCTGGTCGTTGTCGATTCCACCACCGAAATCGTGGGTAACTTGGCTGGTGCGCAGGGAATTGTGCTGCACGAGTTGGCTTCTCAGCGTGGTTCGCTCGAGGATGCCTTCATGAAGCTCACCGGCGACGATGTCCAGTACCACGCGACCGGGGTCACAGGCCCCGCCGTCGCGCAACCGAACGCTCACCAGAATGTCATGGGAGGTGCACTGTAATGGCTGTTCTCAGTGCTGAACGCATCAAGATCACCACGACCAAATCGCCACTCTGGTGCTCGGTCATCATCGTTGTTCTCGCTCTCGGATTTGCCGCCATCATGGGCACGGTAGCCAAGTCTGCGCTGACGTCGGACGCCCAAGGCGCCCCCGAACTCGACGCGGCACTTGCCACCGCCGGAATCTCGGGCTTCGGAATCATGGTCCTCATGATCATGGCGGCACTCGCGATCACCAGTGAGTACCGCTTCGGAACGATTCGCACCACATTCCAGGCAGTGCCCAATCGGGCATCGGTTCTCGCCGCCAAAGCCGGCCTGATCGGTGGATTCGGGGCAGTCCTGACCTTCGTTCTGGCATTCGGTGCCTACGCGATGGCCAAGGTCTTGGCCGGTGCCGACGCCAGCGTCGGCTTGACGCTGTCGAGCAGCTCTGACTGGCGCGCGATGTACGGCATCCCGATCTACGCGTTCTTCTGCGTCGTACTAGCCGTGGGTGTCGGTGCGATCATTCGTCAGTCGGCCGGTGCGATCGCCTTGCTGCTGCTGTGGCCACTGCTCATCGAGAGCCTCTTTTCACTGTTCGGCAGCTTCGGCGAGAAGATCATGCCGTTCCTGCCCTTCAACAACGCAAACCACTTCCTCAGCCCTGAAATGACGACCGGCGATTTCCACTGGGGACCGTGGGGCAGCCTGATCTACTTCGCGGTGTTCGTGCTGGTCATCTTCGGCATCAGCATTGTCCTGGTGAATCGCCGCGACGCCTGACCTCGACGCCTGACACTGTGCGCCCTTGTCGACCGCCCGCGGTTGATAAGGGCGCACTGCCGTTTCCTTATCGGCTCCCGCGGTTACTCTTTCGCGCATGAGACTCCATCACGCGTTGGCAATCGGCATAGCCGGGGTTCTGGTGCTTGGTGGATGTTCGGCCGGGGCCAGGCCCGCAGACACGGCACTGATCGAACCGCAGGCCTTCTCGGGGACGGTCACCGTCGACGCGGTCATGGGCCATCTCGATCAGTTCGGCAAGATCGCAGCTGCCAACGGTAATACTCGGTCCACGGAAACCCCGGGGTACGACGCCAGCGTCGACTACGTCGCAAACCTGCTCGAAGACAATGGTTTCGACGTGGAAACCCCGGAGTTCGCGTTCAGCTCCTTCGACCCAGGAACCGAGCTGTTGACCTCCTCAGACGGAGTCGACTTTCCGGTCCGCGCATTGACCTACTCGACGTCCACCGGACCGGACGGGATCACCGCACGCGTCGTGTCGGTACCCGCAGACGAGACACCAGGTTGTGAAGCCTCCGACTACGACGGGCTCGATGCTGCGGGAGCTATCGTCCTCGTCACCCGCGGGGTGTGCCAGTTCGGCGCCAAGCAGACCATCGCAGCAGATCAGGGCGCCGCTGCACTGTTGGTGGTCAACAACGAAGACGCGATGTTGGGCGGCGGAACCCTGGGCGATCCGGATATTGCGCGGATTCCCACGGGAGGCATCAGCCTGTCGTCGGGGCAACAGCTTGCCTCAGAGGGCGGTGACGTCACTCTGGTGCTGGACACGGTCACCACCACAACACGCTCGCGCAACGTCATCGCGCAGACGAAGACCGGATCAAGCAGCGACGTTGTCATGGTGGGCGCTCACCTGGACAGCGTTCCCGAGGGGCCAGGTATCAACGACAACGGCAGTGGCAGCGCGGCCATTCTGGAGACGGCGCTGCAGCTCGGTAGTTCGCCGGACATCACCAACGCGGTGCGGTTTGCGTTCTGGGGCGCCGAGGAACTTGGCCTCGTCGGCTCGACCGAGTACGTTGCCGGGCTCAGCCCGGAGGAACAAGCGGCCATCGCGCTGTATCTGAATTTCGACATGCTCGGCTCACCCAACCCCGGATATCTGGTCTATGACGGTGACAATTCGGATGGTCTCGGCGAAGGTCCTGGCCCGGAAGGCTCCGCCGGTATCGAACGCACCTTTGTCGACTATCTCGGCGGTCGCGGAATTCCGGCAGAGGGAACCGACTTCGACGGACGATCTGACTACGGCCCGTTCATCGAGATCGGAATTCCGGCAGGCGGCGTGTTCAGCGGAGCCGAGGAGCTGAAAACCGTCGAGCAGGCACTGAAATGGGGCGGCGAGCCCGGCGTGAGTTTCGATCCGAATTATCACACCGCCTTGGACAATCTCGACAACATCGATCGGGACGCACTCGCCGCGAATTCCGCTGCGGTGGCGTTTGCGGTGGCAACGTACGCGCAGGATATCGGGGGCCTCAACGGAGTTCCGGTAGGCGAGGCCAGAACCTTGGCTCGAACCCGGTGATCATGAGGCGCGCGGTGAGCAGCTCTAGGTTACTCTCGAGTAATGAGCGATCCGATCCCGAGCGAAGTACCCGGTGACGTGCGCGATGCCGCTCCTTCCGGCGTCCGCTCGGTCATCGGATCGGTGCTCAACACCGCGTCGGATCTGAACGGACACCAGCAGCTCATCGAGGCGCTACGACGTGTACGTCGGTTGCTTCCGGGCGACCCGGGGTTCGGCGACCCGCTCTCCCTGTCGGGGCCTGGCGGCGCACGGGCGGTGGCACGCGTCGCCGATCGTTTTCTCGACCACAAACCGGCCGCTACCAGGGAAATGAGCCTCGGCGCGTTGCAGGTGTGGCAGGCGGCCCTCGAGAAGATGGGCCGAGGCCGTGGTGATCAGGAACTGACTATCGTCTTCACGGACCTCGTCGGTTTCTCCACGTGGTCGCTCCACGCCGGCGACGGGGCGACGCTCGCGCTCCTGCGGGCGGTCGCGCAAGCTGTCGAAACACCCATCACGGATCGCTACGGTCACGTCGTGAAACGGATGGGCGACGGACTCATGGCAGTGTTCACCAGCCCAGACGCGGCAGTGGCCGCGGTCTTCGCGGCGCAGGAAGCCCTGGCGCAGGTCAACCTCGACGGCTATCGGCCCAAGATGCGCGTCGGCCTCCACACCGGAACACCCCGGCAACTGGGCGACGACTGGTTGGGTGTCGACGTCACCATCGCCGCCCGGATGATGGGATTGGGCGGCGACGGCAACGTCATGATGTCTGCGGCAACTCTCGAAGAACTTGCGCCGGGAACCCTCGAAGAGCTGAACCTGGAGATCCGTCCGTGGCGCCGCGGATTCTTTGCGACGACGCCGAACGGAGTACCGCAGGATCTGGGTATCTGGCGCGTGTGGCAGGCCTGATACTCCTACATTTCGAGCCGCCACAACGGTGACACGGGGCCGTGACCGGCTCCGAGGTCGTACGACGCCTCGAGGCACTTGGTCACCCATTCCTTGCCGAATGCGACGGCGTCGGGAACCGAATAACCGTGTGCCAGAGCGCACGTGATGGCAGCAGCCAGGGTGTCGCCGCCGCCGTGATCGTTGCCGGTCGCGATGCGGGGACTGCTGAACTCGAGGAAAGTGTCACCGTCGAACAACAGGTCGGTGCTCATGTCCGAGGTGCGCAGGTGTCCACCCTTCACGATGGACCACTGAGCGCCCAAACCGTGAAGGGCCTCGGCTGCGCGACGTGCGGTGGCGTCGTCCTGGACGTCGATGCCGGTGATCAACCGAATTTCGTCGAGGTTCGGTGTCACAACAGTTGCGGCGGGGATAAGGACGTTGCGGACAGCGTCGAGCGCTTCCGCGTGCAGGAGAGGATCGCCGTGCATCGACGCACACACGGGGTCGACGACAAGCGGGATCGGCCGGTCGCGGCCGATCCCCACCTCCGCGGCAACCGCAGCTACCGCTTCGATGATGGTTGTCGACGCCAGCATGCCTGTCTTGGCGGCGCCGATGCCGATATCCGAGACCACAGTCCGCACCTGATCGGCGACGACCTGCGGCGGAATCTCGTGGAAACCGCTGACGCCCACCGAATTCTGCACGGTGACGGCCGCAACGGCCACGCACGCGTGGACGCCGCACATTGCCATCGTGCGGGAGTCGGCTTGGATGCCGGCGCCGCCGCCGGAATCGGTGCCGGCAATGGTAAGGGCACGAATCGGCGTCTGGCCGGAGGGCGTCAGGGGAAGCAGGTTCACGTCGGAGAGCCTACCGATCGGACCTGGGGAAACCCCAGTTCGGTCCGAGCAGGTTCGGTTTCCAGGAGGTCCGCGTACTGACGGACGTCCGCCGAGATCCGCATCGAGCAGAACTTCGGACCGCACATCGAACAGAAATGCGCGGTCTTGGCGGGCTCGGCCGGAAGCGTCTCGTCGTGGAATTCTCGTGCCGTATCCGGATCGAGCGACAACGCGAACTGATCCAGCCAACGAAACTCGAAGCGCGCCTTGGACAGTGCGTCGTCCCGGGCCTGAGCGTTGGGGTGTCCCTTGGCGAGGTCCGCAGCGTGCGCGGCAATCTTGTACGTGATCACCCCGGTTTTCACGTCGTCGCGGTTGGGTAGGCCGAGGTGCTCCTTGGGGGTGACGTAACAGAGCATCGCGGTTCCGGCCCGCGCGATCATCGCCGCTCCGATGGCCGACGTTATGTGGTCATAGGCAGGCGCGATGTCTGTCGCGAGCGGTCCGAGTGTGTAGAACGGCGCCTCGTCGCACAGTTCCTCCTCGAGGCGGACGTTCTCTTCGATCTTGTCCATGGGAACGTGTCCCGGACCCTCGATCATGACCTGGACGCCGGCGGCTTTCGCGATCTGGGTGAGCTCGCCCAGTGTGCGCAACTCCGCGAATTGCGCGGCGTCGTTCGCGTCGGCGATCGAACCGGGGCGAAGACCGTCACCGAGGGAGAACGTGACGTCGTAACGCCGCAGGATCTCGCACAGTTCGTCGAAGTGGGTGTACAGGAACGACTCCTGGCGATGGTGCATGCACCACGCGGCCATGATCGCGCCGCCGCGAGAAACGATTCCCGTCACTCGGTTGGCGGTCAGAGCGATGTAGCCGATTCGCACACCCGCGTGGACGGTCATGTAGTCCACACCCTGCTCACACTGCTCGATTACCGTGTCGCGGTAGATCTCCCACGTCAGGGCGGTGGGGTCGCCGTTGACCTTCTCCAGTGCCTGATAGATCGGAACCGTGCCAACCGGAACGGGTGAGTTGCGCAGAATCCACTCACGGGTGAGATGGATGTCCTTGCCGGTCGACAGGTCCATGATGGTGTCGGCGCCCCACCGGATCGCCCACACCATCTTCTCGACTTCCTCTGCCACAGAAGATGTTACGGCGGAGTTTCCGATGTTTGCATTGATCTTCACGGCAAACTTCTTGCCGATGATCATCGGTTCCAGTTCTCCGTGTCGATGGTTGGCCGGGATCACGGCCCGGCCTCTGGCCACCTCGGATCGAATGAGTTCCGCGGAAACGCCCTCTCGGACAGCGCAATACCGCATCTCCGGAGTGATCACGCCGGCTCTGGCGCATTCCAATTGTGTCGAATCTCGTGCACTCCGCTCCCACGCGTCGCGCGTTCTGGGGAGGCCGCGGTCGAGATCGATCGTCGCGGCGGTATCGGTGTACGGACCTGACGTGTCGTACAGATCCAGATGCTCACCAGTGGTGAGGGTGACGCGTCTAAGCGGGATCCGGAGTGAATCCGATTCGAGATAGTGCTTGCTGCTGCCCTCGATCGGGCCGGTAGTCACGGCTGCCACGCCGTGGACAGCCTTGTTGAGGACAGTCTTGTTGACAGACTTCTCGTGCATTAATGCGCTCCCTACGCCGGCATTACCCGGTCAGGTTCATCCGGTCGACGGCCCTAGCCGTCCTCTCAGCCCGCTGGTGCGAGCCCCCGTGGTGGTTGTATGAAATTTTGTGCGCGTGCGCTCACAACGGCACCGGGCGACTGTATCTCAGTACCGAAAGAAAATCTCGGTGCGATTGCGGTCGGGTCGTTCTCGGTGCGAAAATTGGGCGATCCCGGGACAGCGTCGTCGGCAACTGTTTCTATGAGTGTCATGGATCACAGTTTGGGTACCGTGCGTGCAGCAGTGGAGGTTTCCACCATGAACAACTCCGCCATGAATAACACCGACATCACGCTGATCGACAACCCGTCACATGAACGGTTCGAATTGCTCGCGGGCGACGAACTGGTCGGCATCCTCGGCTATCGCGACGAAGACGAGATCCTCGGGTGCGGCGCCGAAGCCGGCGATGTGGTGGCGTACATGCACACCGTCGTCAAGGAAGAGTACGGCGGCCAGGGAATGGCAGCCGTATTGGTGCAGTTCTCGATGGATTGCGCCCGCGAACGTGAGTGGTCGGTTCGCCCGGTGTGCTCGTACGTGCAGCGATACCTCGGCGAGCATCCCGAATATCTCGATCTGCTCGTCGAGGACTGACCGCGCCGTTCCCGCTTTTCAGGAACCCAGCTGTGCGATCACAGGGGCGTGATCGCTGGCGCCCTTGCCTTTACGCTCGTTCCGATCGATTTCGGCGGACTCGACGCGAGCCGCCAGTGCGGGCGAGCCG
Organism: Rhodococcus sp. ACPA4; assembly: GCF_002300185.1. NCBI lineage: Bacteria > Bacillati > Actinomycetota > Actinomycetes > Mycobacteriales > Nocardiaceae > Rhodococcus > Rhodococcus sp. ACPA4. Next base: position 2,709,643 of record NZ_NSDY01000001.1, on the reverse strand, counting down.
AGAATGAAGTCGATGCGCATTCCCTGCTTCTTGGGGAAGCGGAGCTGCGTGTAGTCCCAATACGTGTACACGCCGGGACCGGGAGTGTGGGGGCGGACGACGTCCGTGAAACCGGACGAGATGAACGCGTCGAAAGCAGCGCGCTCGGCCGGCGACGTATGAGTCTTGCCTTCGAAGACAGCGGGATCCCAGACGTCCTCGTCGGTGGGTGCGACATTCCAGTCGCCGACGAGGGCGATCTGCTCGTCCGGGTTCTGCTTCAGCCAGCCTTCGGCGTCGTCGCGCAGCTTGGCGAGCCAGTCCAGCTTGTACGCGTAATGGGGATCGTCGAGTTCACGGCCGTTGGGAACATACAGGCTCCACACCCGCACCCCGCCACACGTCGCGCCGATCGCGCGGGCCTCGCGCACCTGCTCCGCTTCGGGGTCCTTGGTGAAGCCCGGCTGATCCTCGAAGCCGATCTGCACGTCGTCGAGACCGATACGCGAGGCGATGGCAACGCCGTTCCACTGGCTGAGTCCGACGTGAGCGACCTTGTAGCCGATCTCCTCGAAACGTTCGTACGGGAACTGCTCGTCCTTGCACTTGGTTTCCTGCATCGCCAGGACATCGACGTCGGATCGGTCGAGCCAATCGATGATCCGGTCGGTACGGGCACGGACGGAGTTGACGTTCCAGGTAGCTATGCGCACGCGGGCAAGCCTAGCGTCAGGCACCGACAGGCGCGGTGGCGTACCGGTAGCGATGATGTTCGACGAAGCCGAGCGAGCGGGCTGTCGCGACTGCCGCGGTGTTGTCTTCGGGAACGGCCAGGTAAGCATGGGTTGCGCCCTGGATTCGACTCCACCCGAGCAAGTCAGTGCAGATCAGAGTGCCGATTCCGTGCCGTCGGTGTGCATCCGCCACCGCGAGATCGAGTAGACCTGCCCACCGACGGCCGTCGGGCGCGTCGCTGACGGCGGCTCGTGCCGAAGCCAGGATCATCGTGTCGGCGCTGCCGATCGTTCCGGTGGCCACGCGCGTGAGGGAGTCCCCGGCGCGAGCGTCGTCGATGGTGGTCGTGAACTGTGGCGGCGTCGGGGCTACGTTGTCGAGGTCGGCGGCAAATATGATGCCCTCGCCGCCGGAAATCCACGTGGGCGGGGCAATTCCGAGGCGGTCGGGCAGCATCAGAGTGGTCGGACGTCCCCGATCTGCGAACCAGGAGCGGATGGCCGCCAGCGTTTCCGGGGTTCGCGACGCACTGCCGCCGGGTTCGCCGAGGGGGAGTGCCGAGTCCATGTCATGGGGCGAGTGCCCGATGCGCAGCAGCCAACCGTCGATCCGAGCCTGCTCGGATCCCGGCGAACCGGCGGCCGCCGCGATCTCGAGGTTGCGGATGTCGCCCACCCGAATGGGCCGCGCTGCAAGAACTTTGAGCGCGATTACCTGATCCGCCGATACGGTGACAACACGCCCGTCGTTGCCGCGAACCGTGATCGGGTCCGCGGATTCGAGGGTGCCGATCACGTCGGTCATCGGATGCGAGTAGCCGGGTGGGAGCTTGTACCGCAGCACCACCCGGCTACCGATCGAGATGGGCAAATGTCTCAGTCTTCGTCGTCGTGGCCGAACGGATCGTCGACCGTACCCGGAGTCCAGGTCAATCCGGGCTTACCCCAACCGGACTGCTTGATGGCCTTCTTCGCGGCGCGCGCATTCCGGCCGATCAGAACGTCGGTGTACAGGAAGCCGTCGAGGTGGCCGGTTTCGTGCTGGAGCATCCGGGCGAAGAATCCGGTGCCTTCGTACTCGACAGGGTTGCCGTCGGCGTCGGTTCCGGTGACCTTGGCCCAGTCGGCGCGGCCGGTGGGGAACTGCTCGCCGGGAACGGAAAGGCAGCCTTCGAAGTCGTCCTCGGGATCGGGCATCGTCTCGGGGATTTCCGACGTCTCGAGGACGGGGTTGACCACAACTCCGCGTCGGCGGGTGTCGCTACGATCGTCACCTGGGCAGTCGAACACGAAAAGACGCAGCGAAACACCGACCTGATTGGCCGCGAGGCCGACGCCGTTGGCGGCGTCCATCGTCTCGTACATGTCGGCGATCAGTTCGGCGATTTCCGCCGGAGACTGCGTGACCGGCTTTGTGGGCTCGTGCAGTACCGGGTCGCCGACGATTCGGATGGGGAGGATAGCCATGGCGTCAAGGATAGTGCGGCGCGCCCGCGTGGTTATCGCGGCCCGCCCGATACCTCGTGGTTCAATGGTTGCTGAAGAACAACGATGTGATTTGTTGCTCGGTCGGGCCACGTACCCGGGGGAACGCGGGCAACAGGGGGACACAGTCTCACTGACGGCGAATACAGCAGTCGAGGAGTGACATGGACAGCGCAGTTGCGCGTAGTCGAAGCCGGACCGATGGCGCCGAGGTCGAAGATGCTGCGGGCGTCAGCTCTGCCGGAATCAACGATGTCGGCGAAGACGGGCTTACTCGCCGAGAACACGACATTCTTTCCTTCGAACGCCAATGGTGGAAGTACGCCGGCGCGAAGGAAGTAGCGATCAAAGAGTTGTTCGACATGTCGGCAACCCGCTACTACCAGGTGCTCAATGCACTCGTTGATCGCCCCGAATCGTTGGCGGCCGATCCGATGCTGGTCAAACGCCTGCGCCGGTTGCGTGCCAGCCGGCAGAAGGCCCGGGCGGCTCGTCGCCTCGGCTTCGAAGTGACCTGAAGCCGCAAAACCTACACACAAACCTCTGTCGATGAACGGTCGAACCGCCCACTGGCGATAGGGTCGAGAGTGTGAGTACCCCGAAAGAGCAGCCGTCCGGACCACCCCTACGCGCTATCGCCATGGTGCTGATCGCCCTCGCGATCGTGTTCATCGGGCTCGGTGCGGCGTCACTCGGCGGTTCCGATTCCGACACCACGGCGGCCGAGCAGACCGAGACGAGCGCGCCGGCCGCAACCACAACAGCGGTTGCCCCCGTGACAACAGCACCGGCTGCCAAAACCGGCACCGACTCCGCGGAAACCACGACGACACGCCCGTCCGCCACCACGACATCAGCCGGCGCGTCGGTGAGTGTCGATCCGTCGACTGTCAGTGTCCGGGTGCTCAACAACAGCACGGTATCCGGGCTCGCAGCAGGAACCGCGGAAGAATTGACCGCTGCGGGTTGGAACGTCGAGGAGACGGGTAACTACAGCGAAGGAACGGTGAGCACCACCACGGTGTACTACGGATCTTCCGCGGCAGAGAAGGCAGCGGCGCAGCAGATTGCCGCCGAACTCGGTGTGACGGCAGAGCCGCGATTTGCCGGTATCGCAAGCGCGTCGCCCGGTGTGATCGTCATCGTCACGTCCAACTGACCCGTCGGTTCGGACCACCCGTCGGGTCTGTGTACTACTCACGCCGTTATGATCAGTTGCACTTCCTCGCCACCCAAAGGAGCGGTTCGATGGCCCCCAGCAGCACCCGGCGTATGTCCTGGCGCGTCGTTGCCCCCGTAGTCGCACTAGCCGCTTTCGGCTTGACTGCCTGCAGTAACAACGAAGAGCCCAGCAACGTCCCCGGTACAACTCCGCCTGTGTGGACGGGTGCGGCCGACCCAAGCGCACATGAGAGCGAAAGCCACGGAGCGTCGTCGACTGCTCATGCCGGTAGCTCCGCAACCGAGACGGTTACCGCAACGTTGAACGGCGCAGACGGCAGCAAGGTCGGCACTGTCACGTTCACGCAGGAAGGTAGTGACGTCAAGGTCACCCTCGATGCAAAGGGCCTGACGCCGGGCTTCCACGGCTTCCACGTTCACCAGATTGCCAAGTGCGAGACCAACTCGGTTGCGCCCAGCGGCGGCGAGCCGGGCAACTTCCTCTCGGCCGGCGGACACTTCCAGGCAGAGGGCCACACCGGCCATCCCGCCAGCGGCGACCTGACGTCCGTACAGGTTCTCGAGGACGGTTCGGCCACCCTCGTGACCACCACCGATGCGTTCACGGTCGATCAGCTGGTGGCTAACGGCGGCACGTCCGTCATGATCCACGCAGGTGCCGACAACTTCGGCAACATCCCGACGCGTTACGCGCCGGCGCCGGATCAGCAGACCCTCGATACCGGTGACGCCGGCGCACGCGTTGCGTGTGGTGTCATCACCGAGAGCTGATCCTGCTCTGAGTTCTGTATCACTTCGGCAACTACCACGCAGTAGCCAGCACGGTGTTCTCGCGATCATTGTGGTTGGATTCTCTGCGTGGTAGTTCCATTTCCGGGTTCGCCGCGTCCGACGCTGGGCGTGGAGTGGGAGATCGCCTTGGTCGATCGTGTGACCAGAGATCTCTCCAATACAGCTGCCGAGGTGTTTTCGGCGGTCGAGGAGCTTGCGGGCTCCGAGACTCCGCACATCACCAAGGAGTTGCTGCGCAACACCGTCGAGTTGGTGACGGGCATTCACGACACGGTCGGCGAAGCCATGAGCGATCTCGATGCGTCCCTCGACCTGTTGCGCCGGGCCGCGGATCCGCTGGCCGTCGACCTCATCTGTGCGGGTACCCATCCGTTTGCCCAGTGGTCCACTCAGTTGGTCACGCGCACGCCTGATTACGACGAGCTGATCGAGCGCACGCAGTGGTGGGGCCGGCAGATGTTGATCTGGGGTGTGCACGTCCACGTCGGAGTGTCTTCGGCGGATCGGGTGTTCCCCATCATCAATGCGCTGTTGCAGCGGTACCCGCATCTGTTGGCGCTGTCGGCGTCGTCGCCGATGTGGGCCGGTGTCGATACCGGCTATGCGTCCAACCGGGCACTGATGTTCCAGCAGTTGCCGACGGCGGGTCTGCCGTACCAATTCGAGAGCTGGGCCGAGTACGAGTCGTTCATCGACGACCAGATGAAGACCGGCGTGATCACCAAGATCGGTGGCATGCATTGGGACATTCGTCCGGCGCCCAAGTGGGGAACCATCGAAGTCCGGGTGTTCGACGGGGTGTCGACGCGCGCGGAACTGGGCGCGCTGGTCGCATTGGTTCACTGCCTCATCGTTGATCTCGACCGCCGCCTCAGCGCGGGGGAGACGTTGCCGAACATGCAGCCGTGGCACGTGAAGGAAAACAAGTGGCGCGCAGCCAGATACGGTCTCGACGCCGAGATCATTCTGGACTCGGCCGCAAACGAATGTCTGGTCACCGACGACTTGGAGCGACTGCTCGAAGATCTCACGCCGATCGCGGTGTCGCTCGGGTGCGCGGACGAGTTGGCATCCGTCGCCGATATTCCGCGCCGCGGAGCGTCGTACCAGCGTCAACGACGCGTCGCGGAAGCTCACGGTGGAGATCTGGTGGCAGTGGTCGACGCGTTGGTTGCAGAGTTGGGTACGTGACGCGCCGCTGAGCAGTTCGGACAAACAGTCCATTTGTCTAGACGCCGTCCAAGCACCGTTCACTCGCCGTTTACTATTATCCGGTGTTGACAGACAGTGTGTCCCGAAGTGGGGCTTCGACGGGACAGACGGGCCAGTCCTGGGCGGCTTCGCACAAGGTCCTGATTCTCGGTAGTGCCGCAGTGCTTGCCCTCGTTCTGGGCGTGCAAGCTTTTGCGTCCTACAAGGGATATCTCGGTCCGGTGGAAAGCCTGTTCGGTGACTACTTCCTGGTTCCTCGTTCGGCAACGATGCCGTGGGTGGGGCTGGCATTGGCCCTGGTCGGGCTCAATACCCGGGAGCGTGTGTACGCGATCTCCGCGGCTGTTGCCATCGACCTGGTGGTCGGAGTTATCCGCTGGTCCGCCGGCGGTCCGATCACGATGGGCACCGGCGGCACCTGGGTGCTCACTGCTATTGCGGTGTACGCGTTCTGGAAACTCACCGGTGAGCGTCGGTCCGGCGTGCTTCGCGGAGTGGTGTTGGGTGCGTTGCTGATCCTCGCCGCGAAGGTGGCCGAGACCTGGCTTTCGATCACCATCCTCCTCGGCACCGACGTGTGGGACGAGTACGTCTTCCTGGCCGATCAGGCGCTGGGCAACCCGTCGTGGGTCATGGGTCAGTTCGTCGACGCGTTCGGCCCGGTGGGAGCGGCGATCCTCGACTGGATCTACGTCGAATTGCCGGTCGCGATCATCGTTGTCGCGCTGTACCAATGCCGTAAGGGCTGGCCGTCGCATCACCTTCTCCAGACGTTTCTGCTGATCGGTTTGATCGGGCCGATCTTCTACATTCTGTTCCCCGTGGTGGGTCCGGTATTTGCGTTCGGCCCCCGCGGGTTCGGATTCCAGATCGGCGACTTCTGGCCGAATATCGTTCCGAACGTGGATTTCTCGGCGCCGGCGTCGCTGCCGTTCGACGACGCAGCACCACGTAACTGCATGCCGAGTCTTCATACGGCGTGGGCTGTTGCGCTGTTCACCCACTCGCGCCGCGGCCCGTGGTGGCTGCGGACCTTGGGTACGTTCTGGCTTCTCGCGACGTTGACGGCAACCCTGGGTTTCGGGTTCCACTACGGCGTCGACCTCATCGCCGGCGCGGTTCTGTGCCTGACTCTCGATGCCGCACTGCACGATCCGGAACGTGGTTGGGGTTGGTTCCGCATCAGGCTGGTGCTCGGCGGAAGCGCGATACTCGTCGGACTACTGCTGTCGTACCGGTTCGCGTCCGTGCAGATGGCGGCGTACCCGGAACTGTTCGGGCCGCTGCTCGTCGGAGTTCTGACCGCGATGTCGGTGGCCTTCTTCGCGACGTTCTACGCCAAGCCTGGCACTGCGCTTGCGCAGTGGGGCGGCCGGAGCGAAGACGTCGCGGACCCTACGGATTCAGCTACGGACTCTGCGGCGGGTCTTCCAATTCGTTGATCTTCATGACGGCGTCCTGCTCGCGCTGCTCGCGGTAGGCCACACGGCCGACGCTGTGTGCGATCACCGGCGCTGTCAGCATGGTGAAGATTCCGACCAGGACGAGCATCCAGATGTCGACGCTGCCGCGCAGCAGGAACACCGCGCCCATGAGAACAAGAACAAGTCCGACGACCTGAGGTTTCGTGGCCGCGTGCATCCGGCGCAATGTGTCGGGGAATCGCACGATGCCGACAGCTGCGGTCAGGGCGAGCACCGAGCCGAGGAAGATGGCGAGGACGCCGATGACGTCGAGGATGTTGCCGATCATCGGTCACTCACCCGGAATCGTGCAACCGAGACGGATCCGATGAATCCGACCAGAGCGAGTGCAACGATCGCGGGAACGATCGTGGTGTCTCCGCTGTACGCGGCCCATACTGCGAGTCCACACATGGCAACGGCGACAATCGTGTCCAGCGCGACCAGACGGTCGAGTGAGCTCGGCCCGTCGATGAGCCGGAAAGTGGTCAGGACTGCGGCGACCGCGAGCATCACTCCGGAGATGATCAGGATGGTGGTGATGAATCCGTTCATTATTGATCCTCCGCTCGTGGCGCATCGAATTCGTAGTCACGTTGGTGCCACGGGCTTGGTTGCCAGTCGGAGTCACGCTCGAACGACGCGATGAACAGTCGCTCCAGATCTTCGACCGAGCGATAGAACGCGCTCACCGCTTTCTGTGAACCTACGTCGAGGACGTGAACGTAGACGATCCGGCGGTTCTGGTCGATCTCGAGAACCATCGTTCCCGGGATCAGGTTCAGCACGTCGATGCACAGCGTGAGTACCAGATCGGACTTGATACCAAGTTGGTAGCGCAGAACACCGGTGACGGGCGGCGGCGACGGCCGGATGGCAAGCCACGCCACCTGGATGCTGGAGACGGCCGCGTAGTACACGATCACGCCGATCAGACGCAGGATCGAGAGCACGTGCACTCGACCTTCCACGGGGACCGGCGGCAGCGGTAGAAGGACCATGATGACCAGGCCGACAGCAAGTCCACCGAAGATATTGCCCCAGCTGACGTTGCCCCACAGCAGAATCCACACGATCATGAGCCACAGGAGGACTCCGATGCGGAGTACGAGTGAGCGTTTCATCGCGGCGCCTCCTCGGTGTCAGTCACAGGCGTGTCAGTCACAGGCGTGTCGGCTACAGGGGCGTCGGCTACAGGTATCGGTCGGTGATCGCCGAGAACCGCGTCGATGTAGATGGACCGATCCTGTAGATCCTTCGCGGCTCGGTCGCTGATGTCGATGATCTGCCCGGCAAACACCGTCAACGCGAGGCCGACGCCCACGAGTGCGACTGTCGGGATCAGCATGAAGGCGGGAATCTTGCCGACGTCCTCGCGGTCGTCGAACGCGATGTCCTCTTCGGATTCGTCGATCAGAGCCGACGGGCTGACATCGGCGAGGTCGCCTTCGGGTGCGTCGGCTCGGGCGCGCCAGAAGGCCTTGGTCCACACACGGGCCACGGCGTAGAGCGTCAGGAGGCTGGTGACGGTACCGCCTGCGACGAGTACCCAGGCGAGTGCGCTGGCGTCGGAGGCTCCGGCTTGCAGCAGCGCAACCTTGCCGATGAAGCCGGAGAACGGCGGAATACCACCAAGATTGAGAGCGGGAACGAGGAACACGATAGCCAGAATCGGGCTGGCAGCGGCCAAACCGCCGAGGCGTCGTAGTGACGAGCTTCCGGCTTGTCGTTCGATCAGACCCACGACGAGGAAGAGCGTCGTCTGCACGATGATGTGGTGCGCGACGTAGTAGATGGCGCCCGACAATCCCGAGGTCGTGGAGAGCGCGATACCGAAGATCATGTAGCCGATATGGCTGACCAGGGTGAAGGACAGTAATCGTTTGATGTCGCTCTGGGCGATGGCACCCATGATGCCGACCACCATGGTCAACAGACCGCACACCATCAGGACATTGTCGAGTTCACCTTGCGGGAACAGCAGTGAGTGCGCGCGGATGATCGCATACACACCAACTTTGGTGAGCAGGCCGGCAAAGACGGCGGTGATGGGCGCCGGCGCCGTCGGGTAGGAGTCAGGAAGCCACGCCGACAGTGGGAAGACCGCAGCCTTGATCCCGAACGCCACGAGTAGGACGCCGAAGATCGCGGTGCGGGTGCCGGCGGGGATGTTGTCGAACCGCAGGGCCATGTCGGCCATGTTGAGTGTGCCAGTCGCGGCGTACGCAAAGGCGATGCCGGCCAGGAAGATCAGCGAAGACACCATCGACACCATGACGTACGAGACACCCGCTCGAACGCGGTCGGCACTCGCTCCCAAGGTCAGCAAGACGAAGCTCGCGGACAGCAGCACCTCGAACCCGACGTACAGGTTGAAGAGGTCACCGGCGAGGAAGGCGTTGGAAATACCCGCGGTCAGAGCCAGATATGTCGGCAGGAAGATCGACACCGGCTGCGCTTCGTTACCGTCGCGGATACCCTGACCGATCGCGTACACCATGACGGTGAGCAGGACGATCGAGGAGACGACCAGCATCATCGCCGACAGTCGGTCGACGACGAGAGTGATGCCGATCGGCGAATCCCAGCCGCCCACCTGAACTGCGGTGGTGCCGTCGCGGTCTGCCAGATACAGCAGCATGCCGGACACAGCCACGACGGCGACCAGTGCGATCAGGGTGATGACTCGCTGGAACCGGGGACGTCGGCCGACAACAAGTGTGGCGGCAGCGCCCAGCATCGGAATCAAGACGGGCAGGGGCGCCAGTGCGCCCATGAGGTTGGACGAAATGGTCACGTGCGCGCACCTCCCTTACCGTCTTTCTGGCGCTTCTCAGGTTCTTTCTTGCGGGCGAGGTCAGTGGCCCAGTCGGGCACGGGTTCGTCCTCGAAATCCCCGTCGCGAAGATCTTCGTAGCACTCGATGTCCTCGAGGTTGACCAGTTGTTCCAGGGGGATGGGGTTGCCGTCCTTGTCGAATGCGTCGCCGCCGATGCTCGGCGCACCGGTGACGGGGTCGTCGGATCGGTCGTGGTCGGGAGCGTCGGCGGGCAACCTGCGCAGCAAGACCTTGGTGTCCTCGGGATCGTCTTCCACGGCGTCGGCGGTGTTGATCTTGTAAGACCGGTACGCCAGTGCCAGAACAAAGCCGGCCATGCCCATCGTGATGACGATCGCGGTCAGGATCATGCCCTGCGCCAGAGGATCGGCGATCTCTTCGTGCACGGAGTCGCGGCCGACGATCGGCGGATTGCCGTCACTGCCGCCGACGGTGAGGATCAGCAGGTTGATGCCGTTTCCGAGCAGAAGCATTCCCAGCAACATGCGGGTGATACTGCGCTCGATCAGCAGGTACACGCCCGTCGACGTCAGGACGGCGATCAGGAGGAGCATTCCGATATTTGCGCTCATGATGCTTTCACCTCGATTTCTGCGTCGAGGCGTGCGCCGAGACTTCGGAGTACGTCCAGCACCAGGCCGACCACGATGAGGTAGACGCCCAGGTCGAAGAACAGTGCGGTGACCAGTTTGACGTGGCCGATCAGCGGGAGGGTGAACTCGAAGACCGCCGACGAGAGAGCCGGGGCACCGAGGAACAGCGAGATGATCGCGGTGCCGGCCGAGAGAGCCAAGCCCAGGCCGAGGATCTTTCCGGCGTCGATGGGAACGGCTTCACCGAGTTCGTAGCGTCCACCGGCGAGGTAGCGCAACACGAGCGCAAGCCCGGCCGTCAAGCCGCCGGCAAAGCCGCCACCTGGCGCGTTGTGGCCGGAGAAGAAGAAGTAGATCGACAGCACCATGATCGTCGGGAAGACCAACCGGGTGGTGACCTCGAGGACCAGGGAGCGGTGACGCGGATCGATCAGGTCGCCGCCGCGCAGCCAGGTCGTGTCGGTGCTTGCGGCCGCTTTGTCGACGATCACCGAAGGCGCGTCGGACACTCGGGGCGCGATACCGAAGCGGCGGTTGCGGAACACAAGGCTGGCGACGCCCGTCGCGGCAACCAGCAGCACCGAGATCTCGCCGAGAGTGTCCCAGGCGCGGATATCGACGAGCAGGACGTTGACCACGTTCTTGCCGTTGCCGATGGTGTACGCGGCGTCGGGAAGCAGTTCGTAGATCGGGCGCGTATTGCGAGCGTTGACTGCGTACGCCGCGATGGCGGTGATCGTGATTCCGACGGCACCGGCCAGAAGGGCGCGCGGCAACTTGAACCCGATCGCCTTACTCTCGTCGATCTCGGCCGGGAACTTTCGAAGCACGAGCACAAAGATGACCAAAGTCAGTGTTTCGACCAGGAATTGGGTAAGAGCCAGGTCGGGGGCACCATGCAGCGCGAACAACACACCGGAGCCGTAGCCGGTGAGTCCGACCAGGATCACGGCGGCCAGACGGTTGCGCATCACAGTCGCAGCGATGGCTGCGGCGATCATCATCAGCGCGATCGTCAACTGGATGGGGGAATCCCACAACCGGAGATCGACGCCCGTGTCGGTGTCGATGATCAGTAGGACCAGGGGAACGACAACCAGCGTCGCGAGGATGGTCGACTGCGTCCGGGGCAGTGAACCACGCTGCGTGACTCCGGTCAGACGCATGGAGATGGTGTCCATGCCGCGCAGGGTCGCGTCGTAGATACGGTCGGCGTTGCCGAGCGGAGGGTGCTCGAAGTGCAGGCGGCTGATCTGGCGTTGCGCGATGTAGAGCGCAAAACCTCCGGCGATGACCACACAGGTGAGCAGCAGCGGCGTATTGACGCCGTGCCACAACGCCAGGTGATAGTCGGCGTGCGGACCGGCGGGCAGGGTGGTGGAGTACGGCGTCAGTAGCTTCTCGAGCTGCGGCGACAGTATTCCGGCAGCCAGTCCGGCAACGGCGAGCAGACCAGGGGAGAACAAGAACAGAGCGCTGGGCGCATGCATCTTGCTCACGGCGGGGCTGGGCTTGCTCAGGGTCTTGCGTCCGAACGCGCCCCAGATGAAGCGAATGCTGTATCCGACGGTCAGAATCGAACCCATCACGATGACAGTGATGACGGCGATGGACGACCAGTGGCCGAGGACGTCGGTTTCGAGCACCGATTCGAGGGCAGCTTCTTTGCCGACAAATCCGAGAAGCGGCGGTAGCCCGGCCATGCTGGCGGCGGCTAGGGCCGCGATGATCGCCAGCGCGGGGGCCGTCTTACCGAGATGGGCAAGTTTGCGCAGGTCACGGGTGCCGGTGGTGTGGTCGATGATACCGACCACCATGAAGAGCGCAGCCTTGAACATGGCGTGCGCCACCACCATCGTCATGCCGGCGAGGGCCGCGTCGCGGGTTCCCAGACCGACCAGAACCATCATGAAACCGAGTTGGCTGACGGTGCCGAACGCAAGGACGAGCTTGAGGTCGTATGCCCGCATGGCTCGCCAACCGGCCAGGATCATCGACAGCAAGCCGAGGCTGATGATGGTGATGCGCCACGGCGGTGAATCCGCGTATCCGGGGGCGAGACGGGCAACGAGGTAAATACCGGCCTTGACCATCGCGGCGGCGTGGAGATAACCGCTGACCGGGGTGGGCGCGGCCATGGCGCCGGGAAGCCAGAAGTGCAGCGGGACAATTGCGGATTTCGACAGTGCACCGATCAGGATCAGGACAATCGCGACGGACGGCAACCATCCCGTCGGCGGGTTGGCGACCAGGTCGGACAGGTTGTAGCTGCCACCGGCTTGGCCGAGGATGATCATGCCGACCAACATCGCGAGACCACCAGCGGTGGTGACCAACAGTGCCTGGGTTGCGGCGCGGCGACTGGTAGCGCGCTCGGCGTAGTGGCCGACCAACAGGAACGACAGAACCGTGGTCAGTTCCCAGAACATGTAGAGCAGCAACATGTTGTCGCTGGTCACGAGGCCGAACATGGCGCCGGCAAATGCCACCATTTCGGCAGCGAAGATGCCGAGGCGGGGTTCGTCGTCGTTGAAATATCGTGCGCAGTAGATCAGAATCAGCGTGCCGACACCCAGGACCAGGACGGCCATGATCGCGGAGAGCGCGTCGAATCTGAAGTCGATGTCCATCGACAGGCCAGGAGCCCACGTGATGTGGAGTGTCTCGACTGTGCCCCATTTGTCGATGACCCAACCGAGGCTGACCAGCGGAACCAGTGAGAGCGGGAAGAATCCATTTCGCCCGAACCTGCGCACCACAAGCGGAGCCAAGAGGGCGGCAACGGCATGGGCAAGCAGAATACTGAGCAAAAGGCACTCCGTCGTGTTGTGTTCAGCGGGCGGCGGGGTGTCCGAACAAATCGAACCTATCGGTAATTTCGGGACGTAGCCCCTTCACAAGGACACCGTCTGGGTGTATACATTACCGGCCCGTCTTCATTTGCCGTGCAGTGCGTCGCTTCGAACTACAACCGTGTGAACTGATACACGTATGTTGGACCGGGTGAAAACGCAGATCATCCGCACCGCTGCCCTTGCACATATTCGGGATCGCCGACTGATTCAGACCCGGTCGGTCGGGAAGACAGCGTTCTACATGGCCGGCGGCAAAATCGATCCGGGTGAGACCACCGAACAAGCATTGCACCGCGAGATTCGTGAGGAACTCGATGTCGGACTTGTCCCCGGCACCGTCGAGTTTCTCGACGTGTTCGAAGCTCAGGCGTTCGGGCATTCGGTAGGGACGGCGCTGCACATGAGTTGCTATCGCGCCGAGATGGACGGCGAACCCCGTCCGACGAGCGAGATCGCCGAGTTCCGGTACTTTACGTGCGCAGAGTACGAAGCCATGGACGACGTGGCACCAGGTTCGCTCAAAGTGTTTCGACGCTTGGTGTCGATGGACCTGATTGACTGATCAGACGCAGTCGGCGGCTCGCGTAGGCGCAGACGACCACGATCACGAGGGCTGTGCCGTTGAGGATCAAGACGTCGTCGGACGGTGCGAACCGACTGGCCGTGGTAGCTCCGGTGATGGGCGTGTAGTCGGTCCACCCGTAGGAGAACTGCGGATATACCAGTAAGGCCAATGCCGTGGGTCCGAAGATCACACTGAGACCGACGAGCAGTCGCGACGCGCCGGTCCGCGCCGGTTCGGACTGCATGGCGCTGACAATCGTGTACGCCGCGCCGGCGCCGCAGATGCGGATCAGGACGTCGCTGACCGAAAGCGCGTTCTCCGAAGAGAACGTGGTTGTTGCGACGTAACTCGCAATTCCGGCAACGGACAAGACAACGAGCACGATGTAGCCGCCCACGAGTGAGGGACGAAACGCTGCGAGCGTTGCTGCCGCGATGATGAGGACCGTGAGAAAAACCGCAGTCGGAACGGGCGCCGATGCCCCGGTGCTCACGGACGCAGACAGGCTGTTTGCCACCGCGGATGCCAGCATGGCCGCGGCGGCCGTCGACATCAGCAGGATCTGGCCGCCCTTCTCCAAAACACGTGCGGCAATGACGGTGACCAAAATGGCACAGGCGACGACGGGAATCGCCGCCCACACCGTGTTGATGGTGATCCACCAGTTCACGGCCACGCCCATGAGCGTCAGCACTGCCGAGATCACCACAGGCCGCACTGCCATCCGTTCCGGTGGCTCGTCGCGATGTCGGTCGGCGTTGCTGCGCCACCAAACGAGCGCCGTAAGTGCAGTCAGTCCGAGGGCGATGAGTGTGGCGGCCACGATCGGCGGCTGAAACTGGGTGGTGTCTTGCGCGAGGTAGTCCGCATAGCGACGTGGAACTGCCGTGGGGTCGAGCAGTGCATCCGAAACGAACACGGCAACAAGCACACCCGCTACGGTGGCAGCCCGCACCATGCGGGGAATCGTGACCGTTATTGCTCCGAGCGCCACGCCGGCACCAACCGGGGACAGCGCCTCGAAGGCTTGGTAATACAGGCCTGGCAGTTCCAGCAGGAGTCCGCCGAATGCAACCAGCGCCGACGTCCGAATGCGAGTTCGAGCCAGACCGGCCGCGGTGCCGACAGCAACAACCGCCAGAACGCCGGCCCCGATCGTGCCGATGGACCAGAACCGATCGCCCGACCAAATCGACCTGGACTGGCTTTCCAGGAAGGGAGCCAAGCCGACCACGGTGACCACGAATGCCGTCACGCCGCCGAGTATCAGACGGGGCGTCCTGCTTATGACGGGCACCACTTCACGGTAGTCAATGAGCGTCGGATACGCCGGATTCTGCTGAATTGGAGTTTTGTGGAACTCGTCTGATGGCGGCGCCGCACACAGCGATGATCGCGACAAAGAGGAGTGCTGATCCGATTGTCTGGGCGTTGACGTAGTCGACTGGAATCTCCGCGGTGTATATCGCAGGCTCCACAGAGGCGAAATTCACCCGCACCGGTGGCCACGAAAGTTGATAGGCCAGAACAGTGATCGAGGTAAACGTCATTGCCGCGAACGGGATCGCGAGTCCGAGGGTGGCGTCGACCAGGCTGGCCGGAGCAAGCGCACCGAGCAACGCCGCTCCGCCGAACCCCAGGGCGGCGATTTTCACCACGATCGAAACGGCTCCGTGTGCAGTGGTGAAAGGGAGAAGCTCGGACAGGGGCACCGCGGCGAGGATGACCACTGCGACGGTGGCAGGGATGCGCTTGCTCAGTCGCAACCCCAGCGCGACCGCCACACCGGAGGCGAGCACCACAACCCAAGGGGATTCCAGCGATGCCCACTGGCCGAATTGGCCGTTGACAAGCAGGGTCGGTGTCGACGCGGCTGCGAGTGCTGTTGCGGCCCAGAGAAACTTGCCGCCCGCGCCGGACTGCTCGCCGAGTTGGCGGGCAACGATCGCCGTCAGGGCCAATGCCGCTGCGGCGCAGAGAATCATGACCACCCAGGCGGTGCCCTTGCTCGCGAATTCCTGTCGGTCGACGATGGATCCGAGTATCCGGTGCCCGATTGCCAAGGCGATCACGGCAATGAGCGCGACGCGGATTTCGCCGGCGTCGGGGCGTCTGATGCGGAATCCGGACTGAGCGCTTATTGCGCAGGCGACTGCCAGTACAGCAGTTGCCGCCAGCAGAAACCACGCTGGTTCGCCCACAGCGGAGGTGCTCATCCGGCCGGCTCCGGTACCGAAGGCGTGCGCGGACAGATATCCCGCGATCACACCCAGTAGCACGCCGTTCCTTGCGGCGGTCCGATCCCAGCTTGCGGCAACTGCGCAGCCCAGAATGACGCCTGCCGCAACACTTTTGAGTACCACGAGTGTGATCAGCAGGTCGAGGACGGCAACGTCCGGAACGGCAACCCGGATCAGTGCGATGATCGCTGTTGCCGCGGTGACAACGATCCACGCTGCTCGGCGGGAACCGCTCCGCTGCGACAGTGCGCACGCGAGGACGGCTACGACGGCGCCCAGTGCAACGGAGGTGGGACCGCTGCTGATCCAGCGGTCGATTTCGGACTGCGAGGCGACAATCGCCCAGTCCTGCAGCGGGGGATTGGTCAAGGCGAAGGCGGCAAGTGCCCCCGACGCGAGTGCCGCGAGGGTGGTGAGGATCGCTCGGAAATCGACTGGCATCGAACCAACCTATCGCGGGCTCGCTCTCAGGCCGGTGGGGTCAGCGCGGGAAACCAGATGTCGGTCAGGACGTCGGCGGCCACGTCGGCGCCGGCGGTGATGGCGCCTTGCTCGGCCCATCGGATGAAAAAACGCTCGATCTGCGTGAGTAGCAGTTCAACTCGGAGTTTTGCCTCGTCATGTCGCTCCTGCGGCCAGCGGGCAAGGTACGACGTCATCGCATTGGGGAGCGCCGAGATGCCGTCGCGCGCGAGTGTGCGAAATTCGGGTTCGAGAACCATGGCCTCGTCCCACGCGCGCATCAGGTGGTGATGATCGCGGCACCAGTCGAGTGTCCGGTTGATCCACCCCGCAAATTCTGCGCGTGAACCGGAATCGAGGACGTGGTCGAGGTCCTGGAATATCGCGAGCGTGCTGATGACGACGGAATTGGACCCGAGGGCCTTGAGTATGTCGAGTTTGCCGGGGAAGTGGAGATAGAACGTGGCTCGGCTGCACCCGACCGCGGCGGCGATGTCTTCGACGGTGACGGCGGCGTAGCCCCGTTCGGTGAACAGTGCGTCGGCTGCGGCCACCAGGTCGGCACGGGTCTGCTGCTTCTGCTTTTCGCGCAGAGTCGGTTTGGCGGCGGTGTCTGTCATTGGAGGAATCTTACGGCTGTCGACGAATTTGCACGAGACTATCCGTCTGTCACTTGACAGGCCGTTAGTGAAAGCTACTCTGTGGTGCAGGGCACAATCGACCGATCAGAGGACGCCATGACTATCTCGGATACAACGCGCACACCTGACCTGCCAGCCGGATTCGACGTCACGGACCCCGCGATTCTCGGCGAGCGGATTCCGTTCGAGGAATTTGCCGAACTTCGCCGAAGCGCACCGGTGTGGTGGTGCGAGCAGCCGCCTACCGTCGGCGGATTTCAGGACGAGGGTTACTGGGTTGTTTCTCGACACGCCGATGTCAAAGAGGTCAGTCAGCGCAGCGATATCTTCTCGAGCTGGGAGAACACCGCCATTGCGCGCTTCGCGGACGACATGCCGCGCGAGGCCGTCGAGATGCTGCGGCACCTGCTCCTCAACAAGGATGCGCCGGAGCACACCAAACTTCGCAAGCTGATTTCCAAGCTGTTCACCCCGCGGGCCATCAACGGGATGCGCGACGAGTTGGACCGGCGCGCACGCAGCATCGTCGACACCGCCGTCGGTGAAGGCCCGGGCGATTTTGTGAAGCAGATTGCCAGTGAGCTGCCGCTGCAGGCGATCGCAGATCTGATCGGCGTCCCGCAAGACGATCGCGACAAGCTGTTCAAGTGGTCCAACGAGATGATGGGCTACGACGACCCCGAGTACGTGGGTGATCCGGCGGTCGCGTCCACCGAGGTGCTCGGATACGCATACCAAATGGCCGACGCGCGTCGTACCTGCCCGGCCGACGACATCGTCACCACTCTCGTCCAGGCCGACATCGACGGCGACGCATTGAGCCCCGAAGAGTTCGGATTCTTCGTGCTGATCCTCGCGGTGGCGGGCAACGAGACAACCCGAAATGCCATCACCCACGGCATGATTGCGTTCCTCGAGAATCCCGAGCAGTGGGAGCTGTACAAGAAGGAACGGCCCAAGACGACGGCCGACGAGATCGTCCGCTGGGCAACACCGGTCACCGCGTTCCAGCGCACCGCCCTCGAAGACACCGAACTGGCCGGCGTCTCCATCAAGAAGGGACAGCGGGTGGTCATGCTCTACAGTTCCGCGAACTTCGACGAGGATGTCTTCGAGGATCCGATGACCTTCGACATCACCCGTAACCCCAATCCGCACTTGGGTTTCGGTGGAACTGGCGCGCACTTCTGTATCGGGGCGAATCTTGCCCGGATGGAGATCGACCTGATGTTCAATGCACTCGCCGACAATGTCCCCGACATCACCAAGATCGGTGATCCCCGTCGTCTGCGCTCGGGTTGGATCAACGGCATCAAGGAGTTCCAGGTTGATTACAAGAGCACAGGCTGCCCGGTAGCTCACTAGGGGCTACGCCCCTGTGCGCCTTTCTGGTAGCCAGCGCTACCAAAAAGGCGCACAGTAAGGTGACGTATCGCCTACTTTCAGGAGCCACCGTATGCCATCGATCAACGACAAGGCCACCGCTCTACTGGCGCTGCACCAGCCAGGAAACCCCGTCATTCTCCCCACCGTCTGGGATGCCTGGTCCGCAAATCTTGCTGTTGCGGCCGGTTTTGCAGCTCTGACCGTTGGCAGCCACCCGGTATCGGATTCCATCGGAAAGCCCGATAACGAGGGAATCACGTTCGGCGAGTTGGTACGCCGGATCAAGCAGATCACCGGCGCCGTCGACGCTCCGGTTTCCGTGGACATCGAGAGTGGATACGGACTCGAGCCCGCTGTGCTCATCGAAGGGCTGATCGATGCCGGCGCGGTCGGTCTCAACATCGAGGACACCGTGCACAGTGAGGGTGGCCGTCTTCGGGAGGCACAGGAGCACGCCGATTTTGTGGGTGGGCTTCGCCAGGCCGCCGACGCCGCAGGTGTCCACGTTGTTGTCAACGCGCGCACCGACCTGTTCGTGAAGCAGGTGGGCGACGAGGCTGATCGTGTGGACCGCGCCATTGCTCGCCTGAAACTGGCCGCCGACGCGGGAGCCGATGTTCTCTACCCCGTCGGACGGCACGACGACGCGACCCAGCGGCGTCTGACGTCGGAGCTTCCGTTGCCGGTCAATGCAATCGGGATCCCGGATCAGGACGACCCGGCTAGTTTCGGACCGCTCGGCGTCGCCCGCGTGAGCTTCGGGCCGTTCTTCCAGATGGCATTGTCGACTCGGGCCAACGAGATTTTGGGGCGCTGGAAATAACAATGCAGAACGTGATGTCGCCAGGCCCGCTTCTCGATGCGCGTGGGCACCTCGTAGAGGCGGGCTGGGCGCCGTCGGAGGTCAAGACTTATCGGCGGTCGGCAGTCAAGGCGCCGAAGTTCCGGCTCAAGGAGTGGGACTACTACTGCGTGCTCACACCGGAATACGGGATTGCGCTGACCGTCGCGGACAACGGCTACATGGGGTTGCTCGGGGTGTCGTGGCTGGATTTCACCACTCCGAGTGAGGTCACGGAAAACGTGATGCTCCCCTTCCCGATGGGCAAACTTGGGTTGCCTTCCAGTGCCGATTCCGGCGACGTCGTTGTGTCGAAAGGTAAGGCGCGCTTCGAGTTCAGGCATGTCGACGGTGGTCGTCGCCTGATCGTGGACTACCCGGCATTCGACCATGGCAAGGGATTGCACGCCGATCTGTTTCTCGAAAGCCCCGCCGATGACCGCATCGCGATCGCCACACCCTTTCCGAAAGCTCCGCGGTCGTTCTACTACAACCAGAAAGTCAACTGCCTGCCCGCTACCGGCACCGTTCGGGTCGGATCGCAGCAGTTCGCGTTTGCTCCGGAAGTTGCCTTCGGAGTGCTGGATTGGGGCCGCGGAGTCTGGACCTACGACAACACTTGGTATTGGGGCTCGGCATCGGGATTGGTGAACGGCGAGCGCTTCGGCTTCAACATCGGTTACGGATTCGGAGACACCACAGCGGCCAGCGAGAACATCGTCTTCGTGAACGGTGTTGCGCACAAACTGGATCGCCTGGCGTTCGAGATTCCACGAACCTACGACGGTGCGCCGTGGAACTTCACGAGCAACGACGGGCGGTTCGAGATGAAGTTCGAGCCCATCATCGATCGCGCCGCGAAATTCGACGTGGGTGTCCTGCGGTCCATTCAGCACCAGGTGTTCGGCAGGTTCACCGGCACGGTTGGTCTCGACGACGGCACATCGGTGGAAGTTCGCGACCTCCTCGGGTTTGCGGAGGAAGTTCGGAACCGCTGGTAGGGGTGCTGGCTAGCCGGCGGCGTTCAGGTCTCCGTACACCGTTCGCCCCTCGAGGACGGTGGCGCGCACCTCGATGTCGGCCAATTCGGTGGGCGCCACATCGAGGGGATTGGCCGACAGCACAACAAGATCCGCGTAGGCGCCCGGGAAGATTGCGCCGATGCTCTCCTCGCTGAAGAGCTGCCATGCGGCGTTGACGGTATGAGCGCGCAGCGCAGCGTCGACGGGGATACGTTCCTCCGGCGCACGCACCTGGCCACTCGGCGAGAGTCGGGTGACCGCGTCCTGCATGTTCCGCAGCGGGTTAGCCGGGGTGACCGGGCCGTCGTTGTGGAATGTGAAGCGCTGCCCGGCGGCAAGGGCAGAACCTGCTGCCGCCCATGCTCCGCCGTGCTCGGGACCGAACAGATCGTCGACCAACACGTCGCCCCAGTAGTGCAGGTGATCGATGAAGATACTGACGGTGACGCCCAGTTCAGCTGCCCGGCGGAACTGATCTGCGCGCATCGCGCCGACATGTTCGAGGCGCAAGCGGTGATCGGACCGCGGAAACTCCTGCAGCAGTTGCTCCCACGCGTCGAGAACCATCGTGATTGCGTTGTCGCCGTGGGCGTGGCACGCGATCTGCCACCCCTGCTCGAAGTAGGCTGCGCTGATGTCGTGGATCTGCTCACCGGTGTAGTTGGCATGACCGTGGGTGCAGGCGATGCCGAGTCCGCGAGTGGCGGCTGTGTCGAGGTACGGGAAACTGGTCGCGACGTTGCCGACCCACGGTGAACCGTCCGACCACACTTTGATGCCGATCTGCTTGACCAGATCATCGCCCTCGCCGGGGGTGGCGTCCGTGGCGCGGTCCGGTGTCGACATTTCGTAGAGGCGGAACCTGGTGGTGAGCCCGCCCGCGTCGGCAATTGCCTTCAATGCCGGGCGCATTCGTGGGTCGAACGACATTTCGGCGACGGTGGTGATGCCGGCCGCATTGAGTCGGGCGCACTCGGCGGCCAACAGTTGGGGGTAGTCGCTCCCGATGGTCATCGCGTGGCCGGCAACGGCAAACACGGCCGGTGTCTCGTACGCCGCGCCGTCGAGTTCGCCCGAGGAATCGTGGCCGTACGATCCGCCGATCGGATCGGGGGTGTCGCGGGTGATCCCGGCCTGCGCTGCTGCTGCGGAGTTGAAGTATGCAACGTGGCCGGAGTTGTGCATGATCACGAGCGGGTGGTCCGGTGCGATCATGTCGAGCCACTCGCGCGTGGGCTCGGGTAAACCCGTCTGCAGCAGAGGATCCCAACCGTTGAGCGATGCACCGGCCGCGCCGCGTGCTGCAACGGTGTCGATGACCGTGGCAACAACGGTATCCGCGTCGGCGATCGTGACGGGGCGGATGTCGACCACTGCCGGGCCGAGCACGATCGCCTCTTCGAGTGGGTGCCCGTGCGGTTCGATGAATCCGGGGAGCACGCAGGCAGTTCCGACGTCCACCACCCGCGTACCTTCGCCGATGAGCGAGTCGATCTCGGTCCGCTCGCCGACTGCCGTGATCCGGCCACCGGTCACGGCCAGAGCGTTCGCGCGCGGAGCGTCCTCGTGCATCGTGACGATGTCGCCGTACAGAACCAGATCAGCATCCATGACAGTCCTCATCGGTTGTCGGCGTATGCCTGCAGGTGGGCTACCTGCTCGGGATCGAGTGACGGGCGGACCTTGTCGCGCGCGGTGGCGACGTCGTCGGCGGTCACGTCGGCGGCGTCCATGCTGCGGCGCATGGCTGCCAGGGCGGCTTCGCGCAACAGAGCTGAGCAGTCGGCTGCCGAGTAACCTTCCAGATCCACTGCCAACGCGTCGAGGTCGACATCTTCCGCCAGCGGCACAGACTTGCCCGACGCCTTGAGAATTGCCTTGCGCGCGTCCGCGTCCGGCGGTGGAACAAATACAAGGCGTTCCAGTCTGCCTGGCCGCAGCAGTGCGGGGTCGATCAGATCGGGGCGGTTGGTGGCGCCCAACACCACGACATCACGCAGTGGCTCGACGCCGTCCATCTCCGTCAGCAGGGCTGCGACGACGCGATCCGACACCCCGGAGTCCGAGCTCTGCCCGCGTCGCGGGGCGAGGGCGTCGATTTCGTCGAGGAAGATCAGCGAGGGTGCGGAATCGCGGGCGCGCTGGAACAATTCGCGCACCGCTTTTTCGGATGCGCCCACCCACTTGTCCATCAGCTCGGCGCCCTTGACGGCGTGCACGCTCAGGTGGCCCGAGCTGGCAAGGGCGCGAACAAGATACGTCTTACCGCAGCCGGGAGGGCCGTAGAGGAGGACGCCGCGGGGCGGGTCGACGCCAAGGCGGGCAAAGGAATCGGGGTGCTGCAGTGGCCAGAGCACAGCCTCGGTGAGCGCCTGCTTGGTTTCGACCATGTCGCCGACGTCGTCGAGAGTGACGCTGCCGATGGACAGTTCTTCGGTACTGGACCGGGACAGTGGCCGAATCACCTCAAGCGCTCCGACGAGGTCGTCCTGCGTGATCTCCGGCGCTTCGGCAGATTTGGACGCTCTGGTCGCGGCTCGCAGCGCGGCTTCGCGGCACAACGCGGCGAGGTCGGCAACCACAAAGCCGGGGGCGCGGGAGGCGATGGCGTCGAGTTCGAGTGTGCCGGTGGGAACTCTGCGGAGCAACAGTTCGAGGAGTGCCTTGCGGGTAGCACCGTCGGGCAGGCTCAGGGAGAGTTCACGGTCGCACAGATCTTGACCGCGCAGGCGGGCGTCGACGGCTTCGGGGTGCGCGGACGTGGCGACAAACGCGATGCCGGGGGTGGCGACGGCGCTGCGCAGCTGTTCGAGGATGAGCGCGGAGACGGGTTCGGGTGTGGCGGGCAGTAATGCGTCGATATCGGTGATCAGGAGAACCCCACCGCCGCGCACACCGGCTACGGCGTCGACGATGCGCTGGAGTCGGGTATTCGCTTCGGTTGCACCGACTCCGGGGCCGTCGAGTTCCACCAGCTTTCGCGCCGAGAGAACTGATCGGGCGAGTGTGGCTTTTCCGACGCCTGCCGGTCCGGTGATCAGAACACCGAGGTGCGGGGAGGCGCCGAGTGTGCGCAGCAGTTCCGGTTCGTCGAGCGCCAGGCCGAGCCACTCGGTGAGTTTGGCGGCCTGTGCCTGTGCGCCCACGAGGTGGTCGAGGGGAACGGCAGGCGTGGGTTCGGCAGAGGCAGAGGCCGCGACAGCGGCACTGGAAACAGCACCGGCAACGGCAGCGGGACCGGCCGTTCCCCAGTCCACCGCCGAGTTCGGCTGCACACTCACCGGCCCACCGGCCGGGTCGACGCCGGTGACGGTGAGCAGTTCCGACGTCCAGGCGACACCGAAGGTGCGGGAAAGAGCTTGAGTGGCTTCGGAAGTGCTGGTTCCAGGGCCCAAGTCGCGGGGGAGAAGCGAGACGGTATCGCCGACGCTCACCACCTTGCCGAGCAGAGCTTGGCGCAGGACGGTGGGGCTGATCGAGCGGGTTGCCATGGTGGAACCGGTGACGGAGACGGATCGTGCTCCGTACACCGTCACCGGACCCACCACGACGGACGAGTTCTCGGTGAGCCCCACGTTGGACATCGTGACGTCGTCCAACAAGATCGTGCCCGCCGGTGTGCCGGTGGGGGCCCGCCCCGCCACGGCAGCGGTTCCTCGTGCGCCCATCAAGGCGATGGCATCCCACTCGCGGATACCCAACGCTGCCAAGGCTTCGGGATGCAGGCGCACGACACCGCGTCGTAAATCTGCTGCGGAGGTGTTGAGTCGGACAGTCAGGGCGAGTTCCGGCGAAGTCACTCCCCGAGACTACGTCCTGAGCTAGCGAGGCCGACGCAAGCCGAGGCGCACCATCGAGCGTCGTCCACCCGCTGTGGGTTGACGACGGATCGCCCGGCGCTCCGACGGCTTGATGTCCCACGTTTCCGGCCGCGCCGCCACCCAGCGCTTGGAGCGGACGGCAAAGGGAATGTGAACCAGGTATATCGCAATGAGAACGATCAACAGCACGTACGGGAAGGTGATCAGTGCGGCCGCGGTCAAGGCCACGAGGACCAGCAGCGCGGCAGCCATGTGCGGTGGCACGGATACCGATTTCATGGCCAGGGTCGGGATGCGGCTGACGATCAGAGCTGCCGAGAACAACATCCAGATGACTACAACTACCTGCGACGACCACCACCCGTCACCCCATTGGATGGTTGCAGCCAGGGGGGTGAGGGCGATCAGGGCGCCTGCGGGCGCTGGCACTCCGACAAAGTACTCGCGGGCATATGCGGGGACGTCGTCTTCGTCGAGCAGGGTATTGAACCGGGCCAGGCGCAACACGATGCTGACGGCGTAGACCAACGCGATGATCCAGCCGAAGTTGGTGTCGTCCAACAACGTCACGTACAGGACCAATGCCGGGGCAACGCCGAACGAGATGGCATCGGACAGTGAATCGAGCTCGGCACCGATCTTGCTGGTCGCGTCGAGAAGGCGGGCGATCCGGCCGTCGAGTGAATCGAGGACCGCCGCAGCACCGACCATCGCGAGCGAGATGCCAGGCTCTCCGTCGAGTGCGAACTTGACGGCGGACAGGCCCGCACACAGCGCGAGGATGGTGATGACGGACGGCAACAACCGCACGGCTTGCGTGCGTTTGGGCACCTTCATGGCCGGGCTGGTTGTCACCACCGGTCTCTTCACGGCTGGCTTCATTCTCGGTGTCTTCACGGCAGTTGCGCGATGACGGTTTCAGCGCCAATTGTGCGCTGACCTGGTTCGACCAGCAAGGTCGTTCCGGCCGGGAAGTACGTGTCGACGCGCGATCCGAAGCGGATCAGACCGTAGGTGTCACCGATAGGGAGGGAATCACCGACGCCGGCGTAGCAGACGATACGACGCGCCAGCAGACCGGCGATCTGTACGACGGCAACGTCGTGTCCGGTCGCGGTCTCGATGAGCATGCTGTTGCGCTCGTTGACCTCGCTGGCGTCGGCCAGGTCTGCGGAGAGGAACTTGCCCGGCTGGTGAACAACAGTCTTGACGGTGCCTCCGACGGGAGCGCGCTGGACGTGTACGTCCAGAACCGACAGGAAGATGCTCACGCGGGGGCGAGGTTCGCTGCCGAGGTTCAGTTCGGCTGGCGGGACGGCATTGTCGACCAGTGCGACCTCGCCGTCGGCCGGGGCCACGACGACGCCGATGCGGTTGGGCGGTACCCGGTGCGGGTGACGGAAGAAGGTGGCGCAGGCAGCTGCGGACACAAGGCCGGCTCGACGCACCCACTTACGGTTGCGACCCAGGGCTGCAACACCCAGCGGAGCGAGCACAAACGGAAGACCGGCGGGATGAAGCGGCGGAATCGCATGCCGAACCAGATCGACGATATGTCCGATTCCGGTGGGTTGCGGGGTTCCGGGGGGTGTGGGTCGGCGTGCCACAGGCTCCTCTAACTACTCGGTCGGTGTACTGCTGGCCGCACAGACACTACGGGGCGTCGTGCATCACTAGATTACGTGAGGCATCCGTTACTGCGGCATCTGTTGTTGCGGCACCCGGTATCGTCCGCCCCAGATCATGTCGGCGCAGTAGCCGAGCACACCGACCAGATAGAGAACGGTCGGGGCGACGAGGAGCCAGGTATCGACGGAACCATCCGTCGACGTGCCCGCGACCGCTGTCATCCAGGCAAGTAACAGCGCGGTGGCAGCGCCGAGCCATTCGAGGTCTTCGGAAATTCTTCGATCGAACTCGGCGCGATTGACCGGGTCCGTCCAGTATCGATGGTTCGCGATGCTGATCGCGTGCCCAGGAACACGGGCGATCAGGAACCTCGCTGACCCGAACGCGAGAGTGAGACCGAGACAGATTCCGCCGATCGGACCGAGGAACGACCACTTCGAATCCCACCGGGTTACCGCACCGGACGCGTCGAAGTGACCGGGAATCTCGTCACCTGCTGTTGCTGCCACCCACGTCCAGGCGATCGCAAACGTGCCGAACGCGAGCCACAAGACTGTCCGCGACTTTGCCTTCATCGAGGGCAACTCTATTACGTGTGCGCAGCCTGTAGCGGCATCAAGTACGAGAAGTACCTGGCGTAGTCGGTGGTGCGGATAGCAAGGGGCAGTGCCGCGCCGCTCGCCCGAATCACCAGTGCCCGACCGGGTTGCGCTGCCGCGGCCTCGCGAAGTCGCTGCCGATCGACCAGCACTCGGAACCTCTCTGCGGGAACCACGTCAGCCGGATCGATCAGAGCGCTTCCGTCGGCGTCGACGCTCACGATCGCTGTTTCCGTGGAGCCGTTGAGCAGGGCCGCCAGTTGGTCACCTCTCAGTTCGGTTGCGCCACGGTCTTCGCGCAGGATGCGATGGTCCGGAAATTCACCGTCCTCGATGAGTGGGCTCGACACCGATCCGCCGGGATACGACGCGGTCACCGATCGGGTGGCGAAGGTGAGCGTCACGACTCCGGCGATGTCTCGCATCCTTCGCGCAAAGGCGAGCGGAATGACTGCCGAGACGGTCAAATTGGATCGCACGCTCACTTCTGCGACCGCTAGCCGGTACCGATCAGTGGTGACAAACGCCGCGACGCCGTCGTGAATGTCGATATGTACTCCGCGAAGGATCGGGAACTCCGAATCGGCGTCCACGGCAAACAGCACGGCGTCGAGTGCGCGTCGTACATCCCAGGAATCGAGGGTGACGCCGGTTGCGGTCGGCCGTGAATCGATGAGCCGATGGATTCGATCGAGTTCGGCTCGGGCGTCGGCGAGCCCGTCTTCGAGATTGCGCAAGTGCGCGTCCAATCGGGAGTGTGGGTCCGACCCGGTCAGGACGGCTGTCATTTCCCGAACCGGGACACCGACGTGCCGCATGCCCGCGATCAGGCGAGCATCACGGAGTTGGTCGTCGGTGTACCAGCGATAACCAGTATGCGGGTCGACGGAGTGCGGAACCAGCACGCCTTCCTTGTCGTAGAAGCGCAGCGCACTGATCGGTAGCGCCGACGCCCTCGCCATCTCACCGATTGTCAGGAGCGCTGGGCTAGTGGTCACGGTCGAATTCTGCCCGCAATCGCGCGATGGCGCCCCGAATCATCCGGCCGTATCCGTCGGCGGTCAGTGTTCCGGCCGCGCCTTCGGCCTTGGTCAGATGCTCGTGAGCTTCGGCGACTCGACCGAGTTTGTTGTAGTCGGCGGCCAGGTTGAGGTGCAACGACGGGTAGAAGCCTGCAACCTGCAGCGTCGAATGGTGTTCTTGCGCCCGAGCATCGGTCAGCGAATCAGCCGCTTCCAGTGCACGCAGATCCCACTGAAGTTCGTCGGCAGGGTCGTCTTGAACGTCGGCCATGTAGTGCGCGAGGGTGACAACGTGCAGCGGATCAGTGCCGACGTCGCGCCACACGTTTTCGAATGCAGAGCGAGCCCCGGCCCGATCGCCGGAGCTCGCCATTTCTTGTGCCTGCATTATTCGGTTCATCACGGGATCCATGAAAGGGATCCTGGAGTCTCGACCTGGTCGAGGGTCAAGCGGGAACGCTGGCTGCTTCCGCTTCCTTCTTCACACGCTCGAGAGTGGCGTTCATGCCCTTGACGAGTTCGACCTCGAAGCTGTCGTTGCCACCGAAGACCGTCTTGACCAGGAACTGCGAGACCTGGGACGTTCCGGTGGGAGCTTCACGGCGCTCGGTGAGCTTGGTTCCGGTTTCGGTCGCTTCGATGTTGTACGACCAGATGGTGCGGTTCTCGGCGATGCGGAACGCGACGGACTTGTTGGGCTCGAACCGAACAACCTTCGCTGTTGTCGGCCAGACGAGAAGGCCCTTGCGGTTGATGTTCAGGGTCTTGGCACCCTCACGGACGGTTCCACCGATGACCTTCATCTTCTTGCACTGGGGGCTCCATTCGCCCATCCGCTGCAGGTCGGCGACGATCGCCCACACATCCTGCGGGGATGCATTGATGTCGATGCTGGCTTCGAGGGTGTTGGACAATGGTTTCTCCAGTCAATTTGATGATACGACGAGTTACAAACACTTTTGCCGACGGTACGCGATACGTCAATACCCGATGTGCCTCAGGTCACCTTACGGCCAGGTCGCAGGGGTGGGCGGGAGGCTGGCGGCCGGTAGCGGACAATAGACGGCGCACGCATGCCTGCCATCCGACTGGAGTACCGAGTGAACACCGACGCCTTGCCCGACGAACGGGCCGGACTCAAGAGGGGGCTGACGGCGCGGCACATTCGTTTCATTGCTCTGGGCTCGGCAATCGGAACGGGACTTTTCTACGGCAGTGCCGAAGCGATCAAGCGCGCCGGGCCGTCGGTTCTGCTGGCTTACCTGATCGGTGGCCTCGCGGTGTACCTGGTGCTGCGCGCTCTCGGTGAGATGGCGGTACGCAACCCCGTCTCCGGTTCGTTCAGCGAATACGCCAACCAGCATCTGGGTCCGCTTGCCGGATTCATGACAGGGTGGACGTACACATTCGAGATGGTGATCGTCTGTCTTGCCGACGTCACAGCGTTCGGCCTGTACATGCAGTTCTGGTTCCCGGACGTGCCACGCTGGATTTGGGTTCTGGCCGTCGTCTTCTTCATTGGCGCCCTGAACCTGTTGAGCGTCAAGGTGTTCGGTGAGCTCGAGTTCTGGTTCACGCTCGTCAAGATTACCGCCATCATCGCGATGATCGTGGGTGGCATCGCGATCATCGTGTTCGGATTCGGCGTGCACGACACCGACGCGGGAGTCAGCAACCTGTGGTCGGACGGCGGATTCTTCGCTACGGGAATCGGCGGGTTCCTCGCGTGCTTTGCAATCGTCATGTTTGCGTTCGGCGGCACCGAAATCATCGGAATCACTGCCGGTGAGGCAGAAGACCCGGCGCGGACCATCCGAAAAGCGGTCAACACCGTTCCGGTACGCATCATTCTCTTCTACGTCTGCACCCTCGCAGTCATCATGATCATCATTCCGTGGCAGACCATCACCAGCGACAACAGTCCCTTTGTGCAGATCTTCGAGAACCTCGGATTGGGCACCGCTGCTTCGATACTCAACATCGTGGTCATCACCGCGGCGCTGTCCGCCATCAACAGCGACGTATTCGGTGCCGGCCGCATGATGTTCGGAATGTCCCACGCCGGTCAAGCGCCGCAGGTCATGAAGAAGGTGTCCCGCAACGGAGTTCCGTGGATGACCGTTGTCATCATGACCGTCGCCTTGTTGGTCGGCGTGGTGCTCAACTACCTGATCCCGGACCAGGTTTTCCTCGTGATCGCGTCGCTCGCGACCTTCGCCACCATCTTTGTGTGGGTCATGATTCTGCTGTCGCAGTTCCGTTCACGCCGCCAGATGAGTGCCGACGAAACAGCGGCACTGAAGTTTCCAGTGCCGCTGTGGCCGTACGGTCAGATCTTCGCGATCGGTTTCCTGGTGTTTGTCATCATCCTGTTGGGCGTCATTGCGGACACCCGTGTTGCCCTACTGGTGGGCGCCGGATGGCTCGTGCTGCTGGCCGGCGCGTACTACAAATGGGTGAAACCCGCCGTCAGCGCAGCGGATCGAAGTGGCGCATCACAGTAGGCATCGTGCCTGCCGTCATCGACTCCGCCATCATCTTTCCGGTCAACGGACCCAACGCGATTCCCCACATCCCGTGACCACCCGCGACATGGACGCGCGGCGACTTCGTAGCACCGATCAACGGCAACCCGTCAGTGGTGCAGGGACGTGATCCGACCCATTCCTCGTCACGCGCAGTCCAGTCGATGCCGCGGAGCATGGGCTTTGCGGCGTCGATGATCGCCTGCACGCGACGCGGATCCAACGGTGCGTCTGGGCTGCGGAATTCCATCATTCCGGCGACGCGGAACCTGTCGTGCAGCGGCGTGCACGCCACGCGCTGAGTGGGGAAGTACACCGGGTTCTTGGGCAGGTGATCGGGTGTGACGCTGAAGCTGTATCCGCGTCCCGCCTGCACCAGTTTGCGCACACCGAACGGCGCTGCCAGCTTGTTCAAGCGAGCGCCACTGGAAATCACGACTGCATCTGCTGCACGCGAATCACCGTTGGCGGAGCGAACACTCACGCCGTCGGCACGGTCGTCGATTGACGCCACATCGAAGCCGGTGATGATCTCGGCGCCACGTTCACGGACGGCGTCGGCCAACGAGTTCACAAATTGCGGGGGATCGATGAAACGCTGACCACGCAGCCGGATTCCGGCCTTCACACCGGTGCCGAGGGTTGGCTCGAGCGAGTGGATCGCATCGTGGTCGAGGAGATCGAAGTCGACCTCGCCGCCGGCGGCCTCCACATGACGGAACTCCTCGACCAGGTTCTCGCGATCCTGCTCCGACGCGAACGCCGCGAGGAACGGATCAGCCAAGCGGGTGTGCTCCTTGACGCCACCGTCGGCAAGTTCGTCGAATGCGCCCAGCGCAGTTCGGTTCACTTCCGTGTAGACGGACATTGCTTCCTGCCACTTCGAGGGTGTGCAGTGGCGAGCAAATCCGACCAGGAACCGGATCAGTTTCAGATCGGTTGTCAGCGGAACATACACCGGCGACGACGGGCTGAGCATCGCGCGCAGGCCGTACTGAAGGACTGCAGGTTCGGGGAGCGGAAGCGTGAGAGCGGGCGCGAGCCAGCCGGCATTTCCCCAGCTGGCATCAGCGGCGACGCCATCTCGATCGACGACGGTGACGTCGACTCCACGTTCCTGGAGGAACCAGGCCGTCGACAATCCGACCATGCCTGCGCCGACCACGACCACACGATCGGGGCTCTGACGAGTTCCCATGACCTGCTCCTTTAGCTCCGTTGACATGCGAGACGCCGGTCACACCGGCTCTGTTTCAAGCATGGGCTGAGGGGAGGGCAAAAGGAGTGGCCGTTCGGCCACAGGTAGAGATCAGGCGTTGTGCATATGCACAACGGGCGTTCAATTCCGCAGTTTGAACTGGAGCATCAGGATCAGTCGAGTGTCCGCGTCGGTCAGGTCAACACCACACATGTCCTTGCAACGGCGTAGCCGATTGCGCAGGGTGTTGGGGTGAACGTGCAGTGCTGCGGAAGAATTCGCGACATCACCGCCCTTGTCGAGGAAGGTGCGGGCCGTGGCGACAAGTTCGCTGCCGTGCCGACGGTCGTGCTCGTCCAACGCGCCAAGGGGTGTGGCATCGCCCAGCCCGTCGAAGATGTCGGCGACATGCAATGCCAGTACCGACGCCAAGGTGTCGTTCATGCCCGCGACAATCCCGCCGGACCGGTTGTGCCGCAGCGCGCCCAGAACATGGTCGGCGTCGGCGCGCGATAGATGGCATTCGCTGGCCGATTTCACATTTCGGCCCACCGCCACGGCAAGTTGTGCGCGTTCGCGGGCGCGACCGAGGAAGTCCTCCAGCAATCGGCGGGTGTTCGCTTCTTCAGCGGAGACAACAAGATACGTCGCGTCGATCAACTGCGCGATCACGGCGTCGACGGCCAGTGTGTCGAGATACAGACCCAACGACGCCGCGACGGTGCTCGGCATGAAACCGGCTGTCGCGCCAACCGCTACGACGGTCAGCGGTCCGCGCAGTCGCAAGTCCTCGGCGGCGCGGAATGCCTGCTCGCCGCCGCCGATCAGTGCTTTTACTCGCTCGGTCTGGCGGCGTCTGGTGCTGTTGATCCGGTCCCGCTCGGACGCGATGTGCTCCGCAACCACGGGCACAGCAGCGCGAAGTGTCGATTCCTGGGACGGCGTCGGCTCGCCCGCGAGTGCCACCCAGATAGACCCGACGGCAATGTTGTTCTCTCGCACGGCGATGACAAGCCGGGGAGTGATCGCCGGATCGTCGAGGTTGACGTAGATAGGGTCCGTCTCCCGATGAAGACGCTCGAAAACACCTGCATTCGAGAGGAGTTCGCGTATCCGGCTGGGGACCTGCCGGCCGAGGATGGTTCCGATCCGAGCCTCGTCCACGGCTTGTTCACCGCCGGAGTAGGCAAGGACGGTCGAGTTCTCGTCCTCGATCGTGACGGGAGCTCCGAGTAATTCCGCCAAGGATCCCGCGACGCTGAAGAGATCGTCGTCGCGCAGGTCCATGAGGCTGAGCCTACTGAGCCGGTTCGTTTCCTGTGGTGCGACGCGTCGGGGTTGCAACTATAGGCTGGTGCAATGGCTGACATCGAAGGTGTTCTGTTCGACATCGACGGAGTCCTGCTCACGTCATGGCAGCCCATCGAGGGTGCCGGCGAGGCGGTCCGCGATGTGCGTAGTCGGGGCTTGGCGTGTGGGTTTCTCACCAACACCACCTCCCGCAGTTCGACCCTGATTGCGGAGGGACTGTGTGACGCGGGAATTGCGGTCGAACCCAGCCAGATTGTGACCGCAGCAAGGCTCACGGCGGAGTACGTGCGCACCACATATCCCGACGCGAAGGCCTGGGTGCTCAACAACGGCGATGTGTCCAGCGACCTCGAGGGAATCGAACTGGTCGACAAGAACCCTGATGTTGTCATCCTCGGCGGCGCAGGTCCCGAATTCACTCACGAGGCCCTGAGTCAGGTGCTCGAATATTTGCTCGACGGTGTCCCGGTGGTCGCGATGCACCGCGGAATGATGTGGGAGACAGATACGGGCTTGAGGATCGACACCGGAACGTACCTACCGGGTTTCGAGGAAGTTGCCGGCGTCAATATCGCGGCCGTCGGCAAGCCGTCGCTCACGGGCTTTCTCGCGGCCACCGAATTGATGGACGTCGACGCCGAAGCGACGGTCATGGTGGGAGACGATCTGATCGGTGACATCCTTTCGTCGCAAAGGGTCGGGTTGACCGGAGTTCTGGTGCGTACCGGCAAGTTTCGGCAGGCAGTGCTCGAATTGGCAACGCAACAGCCGGACTATGTCATCGATTCCGTGGCGGATCTACCGGGATTGTTGGAAACCTTGCTCGAGTCGTGACCTGCAAAGCGTGACGGACGTCATGTGAGCGGGTACTCTCGCGCCCGAATCCATGAACGTGTTCCAAGAAGGAGTTTTCTATGCCCTTGATCTCGTCAGTCTGGTTCCGCCGCTCGTCCTCACGAGTTAACGGAAGTACCAGTAGTCGGTTGGGGGGCCGCCTGGCGAGAACAGGGGCTGTGGTGACCGCGGGGATGGGCTTGGTTGCGGGGCTGGCGCTGGCCGGCGGGGGAGTCGCTTCGGCTGCGCCCGTTACGTGTGTGTCGCCGCCGTTGGTCAACGACATCCAGGTATCGGACACCGCGAGCTGTGGCGCACAGGCTGTTGGTGCGGGACGCTCGCAGGCCGGTGCCATGGAGAGCGGAACAGCTGTCAGCGTCTCGGCTGACAACAGCTACACCAACACTTACGCCAACGGTTTCGGAACGGCTCTCGGCGCTTCGCGCGGCAACGGTCAGGCGCACGCCTATGCACTCGGTGGCGGCATCGCCCGCGCCGGTGCGGCCGACGGAAACTTCACCGTTGCCATCGCCGGTTGGGGAGCGGGAGCGACGGCTGACGCCAACGGAGTCAACTGCATGGGCAACTTGTCCTTCGCTGTGAACTTCACCAACGGGCAGTTCTGCATCGCCGGCTGAGTCTTGACCTTGCACTCGGCACGCTCGAGTGCTAAAAATGCAATTGGCACTCGCGAGCTGTGAGTGCCAGGTCGAGTCAGTGAGACCGGGATCCATCGACACCCCCGGTCGTCCGTCGCGGGCACTGACTTAAGACCACAGGCTAGATGGGTGACCTAAGCAAAATTCGGTCGCCCTGTGCCGATGAGGTGACCCGACGAGCGGTCACCTTGTGTGTCACCCCCTATCCGGAGGATCACTTCGCAATGGCAAAGATCATCGCGTTCGACGAAGAGGCACGTCGCGGCCTCGAGCGAGGCCTCAATGCCCTCGCCGACGCTGTCAAGGTGACGTTGGGCCCCAAGGGTCGCAACGTCGTTCTCGAAAAGAAGTGGGGCGCCCCCACGATCACCAACGATGGTGTTTCCATCGCCAAGGAGATCGAACTCGACGACCCGTACGAGAAGATCGGCGCGGAGCTCGTCAAGGAGGTCGCCAAGAAGACTGACGACGTCGCTGGCGACGGCACCACCACCGCCACCGTCCTCGCACAGGCACTGGTCCGCGAAGGCCTGCGTAACGTCGCAGCCGGCGCGAACCCGCTCGGCCTCAAGCGCGGCATCGAGAAGGCTGTCGAGGCTGTCACAGCTCGCCTGCTCGAAACCGCCAAGGAGATCGACACCAAGGAGCAGATCGCTGCTACCGCCGGTATTTCCGCAGGCGACCCGTCCATCGGTGAGCTCATCGCCGAGGCAATGGACAAGGTCGGCAAGGAAGGCGTCATCACGGTCGAGGAGTCCAACACCTTCGGCCTGCAGCTCGAGCTCACCGAGGGCATGCGCTTCGACAAGGGCTACATCTCGGCGTACTTCGCCACCGATGCTGAGCGTCAGGAAGCCGTCCTCGAAGACGTCTACATCCTGCTCGTCAGCTCCAAGATCTCCACGGTCAAGGACCTGCTGCCCCTGCTGGAGAAGGTTATCCAGTCCGGCAAGCCGCTCCTGATCATCGCCGAGGACGTCGAGGGCGAAGCTCTCTCCACCCTCGTCGTCAACAAGATCCGTGGCACCTTCAAGTCTGTTGCCGTCAAGGCTCCCGGCTTCGGTGACCGTCGTAAGGCTCAGCTCGCCGACATCGCCATCCTCACGGGTGGCGAGGTCATCAGCGAAGAGGTCGGACTCTCCTTGGAGACCGCAGGCCTCGAGCTCCTCGGCCAGGCACGCAAGGTTGTCATCACCAAGGACGAGACCACCATCGTCGAAGGTGCCGGCGACGCCGACGCCATCGCAGGTCGCGTCAGCCAGATCCGCGCTGAGATCGAGAACAGCGACTCGGATTACGACCGTGAGAAGCTGCAGGAACGTCTGGCCAAGCTGGCCGGCGGCGTTGCAGTCATCAAGGCAGGCGCAGCAACCGAGGTTGAGCTCAAGGAGCGCAAGCACCGCATCGAAGATGCAGTGCGCAACGCTAAGGCAGCTGTCGAAGAGGGCATCGTCGCCGGTGGCGGCGTAGCACTCATCCAGGCCGCTCCCGCCCTGGACGACCTCAAGCTCGAAGGTGACGAGGCAACCGGCGCGAACATCGTTCGCGTTGCACTGTCCGCTCCGCTCAAGCAGATCGCATTCAACGCAGGCCTCGAGCCCGGCGTTGTTGCGGACAAGGTCTCCAACCTGCCCGCAGGTCACGGCCTCAACGCTGCGACCAACGAGTACGAAGACCTGCTCGCTGCAGGCATCAACGACCCGGTCAAGGTCACCCGCTCGGCACTGCAGAACGCAGCGTCCATCGCGGCTCTGTTCCTGACGACCGAAGCTGTTGTTGCTGACAAGCCGGAGAAGTCTGCTCCCGCAGGCGATCCCACCGGCGGCATGGGCGGCATGGACTTCTGAGTCCATCCCCTTAGCTCCTAGAGGCCCGGTCCACCATTTGGTGGGCCGGGCTTTTACGTGAGTGAGGGTGTGGTGGGGCTCGACTTCACAAGTTTCTTCGCATGGCGCACGGCTTCGATCAGTCTGTTGATCGGAGGTTGTTTCTGTCAGGAAGTGACCTTGTTTCTGTCAAGATCGCGGGATCTCTCATCGGATGCCATCTTGAGCTGCTCGAAACTCGCGCGAAGAAGCCCAATGTAGTGATGGAGATCCGGCATTGCCACTGTATCCGCTATGACATTGA
Organism: Rhodococcus sp. ACPA4; assembly: GCF_002300185.1. Taxonomy (NCBI): domain Bacteria; kingdom Bacillati; phylum Actinomycetota; class Actinomycetes; order Mycobacteriales; family Nocardiaceae; genus Rhodococcus; species Rhodococcus sp. ACPA4. The sequence goes on along the minus strand of NZ_NSDY01000001.1, from coordinate 2,673,624 downwards.
GAGTTAACCCGCCGCCGGATGCGGCGACCATAAAGTGCCGCAGCCCATCCCCGTCCACTGGCGGTTGTGTCGCGAGCACAGCTGCGCCCGGTGCCCCGTTCAAAGTTAGCCCGTCGACCGAGAGCGGAATATTGCTCACCATTGTGTGCTGGTAGCAGGGGTGGTTCAGGTCGTACGGGTTCTTCCTACGTGTATATGCAATCAACCGCAGCAATGGTGCCGGCGCTGTTTCGATCGCAGCGCTTACACGGCGGATCGCGAGGTGGGAAGTGCGAGCTTTCTCCAAACGGGCAGACGCTGCAATGAGCGCCACCCGTTTCAACGGATCTTCGACGTGGGTGTGCATATCAATTGCCAGGATTACCAACTGATTTGCAGACTCCCAGTCTTCTATCTTGCGCATAGACCGTGGCACCATCGCAACGAGTGATCCCTTCGGCTCCTCACCCATCTCCGTCAGATACCTCATCAGAGCACCGCCGACGACTGCTAGCAGAACATCGTTGATGGTTGCCCCGGAGACTGCATCCTTGATCTGGCGAACAGCTGCACCGGGCAGCGTGATCTGCTCGAGTGTCCCAGACCCGCTCACCTTGCCGTTGAAACGGGTTGTTGGATGATCGCGGAAACTCTCGACCCAGTCGCCAGCAGCCTGTGCTTCGGCAACGGCCCTGTGAGCCGCACGATTGGCGGGCACGTGTCTGGCGAATCGTAGAACCTGGTTTGGCATACTCAGCACAGCATTGAGGAGCATGCGCGCCTTCAAAAACGGTATCGCAGGCTCGAACTCCGCCGGCCGCAACGTATCCGAAAAGATGGCTTCACCCAACATTCGGATCGCAATTCCGTCCGCGCCGCTGTGGTGCGACTTGAGGACTACAGCAGTCAGTCGGCCGGGCAGATCGTCCAGTCCCTCTACTCCATTGAAAAAGTGCAGTTCCCAAGGTGGACGTGTCAAGTCCATCCGGGAGGTCAACAACTTGCTAAGCGGATCCTGCAGTGCGGCCCAACCAGGCTCGGTGATATTGGTGACTTGCACGTGGTCACTCACGTCGAAGTTGCTGGCTGGGACCCAATGCGGATGCTCGAGGCTCAGTGGTGTTCGCTGAATGCGTTGCGTAAACATCCGGTTGTGGCCGAGGCGCGCAGTGACCCACTCGACGGCTTGTTCCTGTGAGAATTCCGAATCGGGGTGTCGCGAGGTCTCGAAGAAATAGACGCCAATGAGGTGTCCCAGATGCCCATCGGCTTCGTTGTAGATGTAATCGGCATCGCGTGGGCTCAATTGCGTAACCCTCATTGCCAATGGATTGGACAATCTCATGGGTGCTCCTCGTGTGGGGGTGCAGAGCTATATGCTGGCGCTGCTGAAGTCGAAAATCCCCGAGGCTTATGTCAGCCTCGGGGATTCTCTGAGTTCCATGGATGATGGCCAGAAGACCATGATCATTTGGTAGATCGACGGCTACCATCCGTCCACCCCAGACCGTTCACTTGGGGTTCTTGATCACCATGCTTCCGATGGCCGTGTACTCGGTAACGAGCCCAACCCAGTTCAGCATGTGGATAAGGTACCTCTCAATCATTGTAAATTCCTCTCATTTCAGACTGGTTGGGTGAAGGAAGACAAGGTGTCGAGGTACTTCGCAAATGTACCTACCAGGTCAACAGAACCGAACGCGACCATGTCGGACAAGTAGGCCAGAAGAATATTGAACATTGTTGTTTTATCTCCTAATTACGTGCCGGCGATGGAGCCGAGGCCCGATTGGATGAGTCCGGAGGATCCCGCAGAACCGGTAACCCCAAGATTGATGGCCGCGGACACGGTTGCGAATATTCCGCCAACTATGCCCTTCATCGACTCCAATACCGGCAGCAATAGTGCTGCATCGATGCTCCCGAGCGCGCCCATAAGGCTCGAAGTATCCACGATTTATTTGCTCCTCAACGATTGATTATTATTGAACGGGATTGAAATTCATATCGATGGACCCCATGACGGGAATCACGAATATGAACCCAATAATCATCTTGACCAGTTCACCGTACGGCGGGTCGAACATATCGGCGATTGATCCGAGTTTCATAATTCACTCCTGTCGTCAGAAATTATTCGGAAAAGAACTGCATTGCCATCAGCTGTTGCTGACGGCCTCGGCCAATGACCCCGTGCCAGCATCGACTCCGGGAATTATTGATCCGGAATACAGAACTCCCATGAGGTCGCTGAACATCGTCGCGGTCGTCGCAAAAAACAGTGCGAGCATACAGAGTTCCACCCTTTCGGTAGATCGGTAAACGATAGTTGCGCATTCATAAACGCCGGCTTGTGTAAGTCCACAAAGAGTAAAAACGTGGGCAGAGCTCAGGAAACACTGGTGTTCCAAACACTCAGATTTTCGTTGACCTGCTTACTCTTTGTGGATGCTTCTGGCATCACGCTAATGCAGGATAGCTCGATTCGGTCACTTTTTGTCAAAGAAATTTTCCGCAATCTGCAACATGTTTCAGTTTTTGCTGGTCACGCCCCTAGTTTGCGAACAATCGTCCTTGTATCGGCCGATCGATGTGGCAACGGATCGGCCCTCCTGTGTGCTGGCCGGCGTGGATGCGGCCGATCATCTGTCGAATCCTGTGCCTGTATAGGTTACTTAGGCTGTCTACCAATAATTTTCGACGCATTGGCCGCTTGTCGACCGGTAATTCGTTCGATCCAAGTGAATCGACCAGAGCGGCTCGCGCACCTGGCGTATCCATCGAAAGTACTAGTGTCCGAAGGGAGTTCAGTGGAACTGTATCCGTCGAAAGTACTAGCGGGTGGCTAGTTTCGGCGCACCGCATCCTCTGAAAGTACTAGTTTCGGTGTACTGAACCCACTGAAAGTACTAGTCCAAGTGGATAATTCGGATGCGTCTAGGTTGGAGGGTGTCGCCACACTGATCGTCAGCGGGTGGGTGCTGTGGTCAGTGCTGTCGGGGATTTGTAGTCGGCTTATTGCTGCATGTTGCGTGCTACGTCATCTCGTTTCTTAAGCTCAGAATTTTCGGCCAATGACCTGGCCCTCGATCCCGTGTGGGTGACCAAACTCCATCAGGGAGCCGCGCGATAGTTAGTCGTGAGACTGCAATTTTTGCATCGAATTGCGCTTCTTGATCGGAAATACGGTTTCGGTCGGGGTGTTGTTAGACGTTGATCTTGTCGCTAATTTGCGGACGGGAATCGGATGTTGATCTGTTGTCGTCACCATGGGTAAGAGTGGTCTGTGACCGGTGCTAGTGCGAACCCGGCGCGACTAGTAGTTGTTAGAAGTCGTTTGTCGAGAGCCTGTTCGCGAAGTTTGATGCGATTGTGTCGGTCGGACGATCACAGACATCGTGTGGACGCGGTCGGATACTCATGGCTGAAGCAGTGCGTATGTTTGTCGGATTGGCTCGTTCGTTCGCGAGCTTGCTAGTGACGTTGACACAATTTCAGGAACACTGAGTACTGGGTCCAAGCCTTGCGTTGGGAGAGCCCGACCTGAGCGCCGCAGCGAATTCAGTTTAAGCTGCTGAGTGTCCGAGGCAGTAGCGGAAATCCACAGGTTGCGGAGGAAGCTCTTGCGCATTACCTCGCTGCCACGCGTCATCGACGTCGCAGGACAAGCAAAGGGAATGTGTGCGATGACCGACCTGAGTTTGCCGGAGGTACGAGAGTAATGGCTATTCGAAGCCTGAACCATGCGGTGCTGTTCGTTTCCGACGTCGAGCGGAGTGCGTCGTTTTACTGCGATGTACTGGGATTCGAGAAGCTTCCCGTGAATTTCCCCGGCGGCGCGTTCCTTCGCGGAGCGAACTCGGCAAACGATCACGACCTGGGACTGTTTCAAGCCAGCGCGCCGCGGGCGCGTGATGGCGCGGTTGGTCTCTACCACCTGGCCTGGGAGGTCGAGACGTTGAGCGAACTCGCGCAATGCCGCGATCGCATGCTGGCCGCAAATGCTCTCGGCGGAGCGTCCAATCACGCTGCGACCAAGGCCCTGTACGGTCGCGACCCTGACGGAATCGAATTCGAAGTCACCTGGCTGGTACCGGACGGGCTACTCGACGGTGAACTTGTGCCTGGTGTTGCGCACACGCGACCGCTGGACATCGCTGCCGAGATCGAACGATACGGCGCTTCGACGCCTGGTGGTCCGCGAACGGATCGTGCGATTTACGCGCAACTCATGGGGCGCATGGAGGAACAGAATCAGGACGCTTCGAATTGATTCTTGGAGCGAAGATCGTTTGCGACGCAGGTATCCCAGATATCGCGCGCTGCGATACGCACCGTTGATACGAGTTGGTTCATTTTCATGTCATCGATCGGTCCGCAGACAGAGAGTGCTGCGCGGTTGCCGTAGTAGTGATCGCGCGGACCGATTGACGTTGCCACGCAGGCAATTCCGAGCACTGATTCTTCGCGGTCCATCGCTACCCCGCGGTCGCGGACGCGATCCAATTCTGTGTAGAGGTGTTCTTGCGACGCGATGCTGTACTGGGTTGTCTTGCGAAGCGGAGCGCGAGTAATGCTCTGCATCTTGTCTGGTTCGAGATTGGCCAGAATCGCCTTGCCGACGGCGGTGACGTGTGCGGGAAGTCGCGAGCCGACACGGCTGGGGAGTGCTAGTGGCGTTCGTCCGGGGACGCGGTCCAAGTACAAGACATCACTGTTGTTCAGTGCCGCCAGATGGACCGTCAGCCCGGTCGAACGAGCCAACCGGTTCAAGACAGGCACGGCACCGTGGCGTAGCCGGTTCTGATTGAGTGCCCACTGGCCGAGTTCGTACGACTTGCTGCCGAGTTCGTATCGGTGTTCTTGCCGAGTGATCCACCGTTTGGTCACGAGTTGCTCGAGCAGGCGGTGAGCGGTGGAGCGAGGGATCCCCGTTCGCTGAGTTACCTCGGCGAGCGTGAGTGGCCCTGTGTTTTCGAAGGTTTCGAGGATGGCCGAAATTCGATCGACTACCGACACCGGATCGTCCACCTTGCGAGTGGTTCTCACCATGAACTCCTGTCCTCGCCGCGAATCTGTGATCGCAGTCACCTTAGTGTTGCCCGATTCGCGTCGGCAATTGTTCGGCCCAGCCAGCGGGAGTGGACTGCGACGGCTCGGTCGAGTGTCGCGTGCACGGTTGCCCGCAACTCATCGGGTGGACGGAGGGCTGTGCCTGCCGCCAGGAACTTGTGTGCACTCAGGTCCGGGGGAGAAGCCTGGGCAATCCCCGGATATTTGGACACCTGACCGATACAATCCGGACAGTCTTCCAGCGTCGGATGTGAGGGGCACACATGATCTTTCGGAACTCGTTGCCAACCGGGGTAGCTCAGTTGGGTCCGCGGGATGCGGAGTTCATCTACAACGAGTCCGAGGGCCACCTCAGTCATATGGTGTGCGCGTACTTCTTCGACACTGCGGGCCACCCGCTGGCCGACATGACACACGCCGACGCGGTTGGATGGATTTCGGAACGGTTCGGGTACTGGCCGCTGTTCACGAGCCGAGTGCAGCGAGTTCCCCTCGACCTGGACTATCCGTACTGGGTGCCGGCACCTGATTTCGATGTCGACGATCATGTGCGGGTGCACAAGGCGTCGGGGCCCGGATGGGCACCGGTGCGGGCGTTGCTAGGCAAGTCTCTGAGCGGGCCGATGGATCTGACGCGGCCGCCCTGGGAGTTGGAGGTCATGACGGGAATCAGCGGGATCGACGATCTACCCGGCGACCTGACGCTGATCATGCTCAAAACTCATCACAGCGCCGGCGACGGTTTGGAGATCAGGAACCTCACCAACCGATTGTTCTCGGGGCCGGCAAAACCCAAGGCGCCCGCACGGGAATCGGGTTTGCCGCTCGTGGAGATGATGGGGCGCAGTGTCCTCGGGTTCCCGGGACAACTGATCCGGTTCGGGAAGGGTCTCTCGGCGACAAAAGTAGCCGCAGAAGAGATCACACAGGCAGAGGAATCCGGTGAGTTGGCGAAGTACGTCGCAGACCGCCCGCCGACGCGTTTCAACCACGTGCTGGAGGGTGATCTGGCTCTGGAGTTCGTGACGCTCGACGGTGCTGACATCAAGGCGATCAGAGCCGCCGTGCCCGGGGTGACGGTGAACGATATCTTCCTGACGGTGGTGGCTGGGGCGCTCGAGAAGTATCTCGAGGAGAAGGACGAGCGGCCGGAACGCCCTCTGGCGGCAATGGTTCCGCGCTCGATGCGGCAGATTGCGGAATGGGAGTCGGCCAATCAGCTCGCGCTCCTGACCGTCGATCTGCACTCCGACGTTGCGGATCCGGTCGAGAAACTGACCCGGATCCGGGATTCTGCGCAAGTGGCCAAGGAGCGTAGCTCGCACCTCGCTGTCCGGAAATTCAGCACACGTATCGAGACGTCACCTGCACCGTTACTACGTTTGACGGGGCTGGCCAGGCGCCTCAACAAGCTGAATACGGATCGTGAGGTCATGCAGCACACCACGATCAGTAATGTCCCGGTGACGATCGACGGAAACGTGTTCGACGGTGCGCCCGCAGTTGCCGTGTTGGGTGGGCAGGCGCCGGTTGACGGAGATGTTTTGCGCCACTTCCTGATTGCCGCGGCCGGCGGCGCGTTGACGCTCAACGTCATCGTCGCTCGCGGAGCGATGCCCGATCCGGAGCACTATGTCGTGCTGCTGCGCGAGAGTTTCGACGAACTGCGCCAGGCAGTGGAGTGCGACGTCCCCGCCGTCGAATGATTTTCCGGTCAGGTGCCCGCCGGGCCGGAATTGTTGTGGATCGCAATGAATTTTGTCCGGTAAATTGTTTCGAGAATGGGAAAATCGAGTTAATCGTTCATTTCGGACACAGGTTCTAGGATTAACACTAAGGTCGTAGACGACACATCAACGGTGAACCTTCGCCGGAACCGATTCTTTGGCGGTCGAGTGGGGATCCTTCTAGATAGGGAGTTCAGTCATGGGTTCTTTGATGGACATTCTTCTTGGACCGGACGGGATGGGCACTCAGCTGGGGAGCCTTCTCAACATGCTGATGGGATTGGATAACTTGGGTGCCAATCTCTTCGGCTCTCTGAGTGACACCTTCGGAGGGATCTCCGGATCTCTCGACACGATTAGTTTCCTGCCTGAAGTTATCCCGCCAGCTTGATCCTGCAATCTGAGCAGTTGGCACATCCACTTCACTCAACAGATATTTAGGAGTACAACATGATTGAAGGATCCGTCATGGATGCTGCGGGTTCCGTTGGCACCATTATCGGCCAGGGCATGGGCAGTGTTGCCGATATTGCTGTCAAGGGCCTCACCGCTCTTGCCGAACTGAGCGGTGGAACGCTGAAAGCCGCCAAGTAGCACAAAAGAGCTTGGTTTTGGGGCCCGGGCGCACGTCGCGCGGGCCCCAAAATGCTCTGTACCTGCATATTTGACCTTAATTATGGAGATTGACAGACAATTTTCCATTTCGCCACTGAATTCCAGTTTTGCCGCTAACGTGCTGATAGACAATGTTCGCAAGTTTTCTGTTGAGGAGTTAAAAATGGGGTCGCTGGCAAACATCCTCGGTTATGTTATGGAGAATGGCGAAACCGCAACTCAGGCACTGGTGAATGTGCTGTTAGGGTTGGATAACTTGGGTGCCAACTTGTTCGGCTCGTTGGGTGATACCTTCGGTGGGATCTCCGGATCTTTTGATGCAATCAGTTTCGCACCCGCCGTTGTCGCTCCGTAGTCTTGCAGCTCTGAATTATCTGACCATCCCGTAACTGTGCGGATAGAAGGAGAACAAACATGATTGAAGGCTCCGTAATGGATGCTGCGGGTTCCGTCGGAACTCTTATCGGCCAGGGGCTAGGCAGCGTCAGCGAAATCGCTGTCAAAGGCCTGACCGCGCTTGCCGAACTCAGTGGTGGAACGCTCAAAGCCGCGAAATAGGTCAAGAGTTTTTATTGTGGGGTCCACGCGAGAAATGCGTGGGCCCCACAATACTTTTCACGGGCGCGCTATCCCAATGGCATGAGCATCCAGGCTGCAAGATAAACCAAGGCTGCAGTTCCACCGGTGCAGACGGCAGCAATTACTGCCAGAACGCGAACCAGATTGACGTCGGCGCCAAAATATTCTGCAATCCCGCCGCACACTCCGGCGAGCATTTTGTTGTCGGTGGATCGGGTGAACGGGCGGGGTGTGTTGCTCTCGAATGTCATGGTTCAAGTCTGGCCTGACCAGGCCACTTCGACCATCGGGAATCACCCCCATCTATCCCTGATCTTCACCGAGCATCGAATTCGCCCGTTCATCAGGGCGTCACCAACTGGTTGCTGTTGACGGCTAGCCTGTCGGGAATGACCGAGATAGCAGAGCGCCGTCCTTTTCTCAGTGCCTTCGCCGACCTGTCGAGTGCGGTGGACCTGACTGACACGACGGCATTCACCGTCGACGACAGTGACGACGACGATCCCGTGTTGCTCACGGCACCAGGCGGTTTCGAGGTCGACACGTGGCGCGAGGGATACCCGTACGACTCTCGGATGTCACGCGAAGAGTACGAGATCGCCAAGCGTCTGCTGCAGATCGAACTCCTGAAGCTGCAGAACTGGTCCAAAGAAACCGGTGCCCGCCACGCGATCGTGTTCGAAGGCCGCGACGCAGCAGGCAAAGGCGGCACCATCAAGCGCTTCATGGAACACCTCAACCCGCGAGGCGCACGCGTCGTTGCATTGGAAAAGCCGTCGGCGCGAGAGTCGACGCAGTGGTACTTCCAGCGCTATGTGCAGCATCTTCCCGCTGCGGGCGAACTCGTGATGTTCGATCGCTCCTGGTACAACCGGGCCGGAGTCGAGCGTGTCATGGGGTTCTGCACGGACGAGGAGCACGAGCGTTTTCTGCGGCAGGTTCCGTTGTTCGAGCAGATGCTTGTCGACGACGGCATCAGCCTCATCAAGTTCTGGTTCTCCGTCTCACCGCTCGAGCAGCGGACGCGGTTCGCGATTCGGCAGGTGGATCCTGTTCGGCAGTGGAAGCTTTCGCCGATGGACATCGCCTCCCTCGACAAGTGGGATGCGTACACCGCCGCGAAGGAAGAAATGATCCGCTTCACCGATACGGAGACCGCTCCGTGGACCGTCATCAAGAGCAACGACAAGAAGCGTGCGCGGATCAACGCGATGCGGCATGTCCTCAGCCAGTTCGATTACGACAACAAGGATCACGACATCGTCGGAACGCCTGATCCGCTGGTTGTGGGCAGCCTGGAATAGCAAGACTGCTGACCGATGCCGTCGCGGTCGTTAGTGTGAGACGAATGGAGACCGTGCCGATCCAACTTCCCGATGGAACCGTCACTCCGATCCGCCTGTTTCCGGGACCGGTCGACGACGCTCCCGTTGTCGTGATGTTTCCCGGTCTCGGTGTGCCTGCTGGGTTCTACGATCCGGTGGCCGAAGCGTTGGTCACCGCGGGGTTCAACGCGGCGATCGGGGAATTGCGTGGCCAAGGCGACAGCCGGCCGCGACCAAGTGCGTCGTCGAGTTTCGGGTATCAGGAGTTGGTGTCGGTAGATTTCCCCGCCACCTTCGAAGTGGTGCGCGAAAGGTTCCCAGCGAGTACACCATTCCTGCTCGGTCACAGCATGGGTGGTCAGCTAGGGACGATGTACGCAGCGAGGATTCGCGGACGCCTCGGTGGGTTGATCCTGGTGGCGTCCGGTTCGCCGTACCACCGGGGCTTCCCGGGCATTCGCGCTCCGGGGTTGTATCTGGGTTCGTCGGCGATGTCGGTGACAGCCAACATCGCCGGGTTCTGGCCCGGTGATCGCCTGAGTGTCGGCGGCTTCGGGCGGCAGTCGAAAGTGTTGATCACCGACTGGGCCAGATTTGCGCGCACCGGCACCATCGAACCCGTCGGCGCAGACATCGACTACGAGGAGCGGATCGCCCGCCTGAACCTGCCGGTCCTGTCCGTCACCATCGACGGCGACGACCTTGCTCCGCGTCGATCCGCAAAGAACTTGGTGGACAAGCTCACCGGATCACAGGTGACGATGGTGCACGTCGACGAACCACTCGGTCACAACGGCTGGATCCGGAAACCGGATGCTGTGACCGAGTGCATCGTCGCCTGGCTGCGCGACCGCTGATCGCTCAGCTGAACTTCTGCCACAGGAATTCGTAGGTCAGCGCGGTCTTGTAGGCCAACTGCGCGTTGTCCGCGGCGCCGCCGTGCCCGCCTTCGATGTTCTCGAAGTACAGCACCGGCTTGCCCAGTTCCTCCAGGCGCGCGGCCATCTTGCGAGCGTGCGCTGGGTGGACGCGGTCGTCGCGAGTGGACGTCGCGATGAGGATCGGCGGGTACGAGCCGTCCGCGTCGATGTTCTGATACGGGCTGTACTGCGAGATGAAGGACCACTCGTCAGCGTTGTCGGGGTCGCCGTACTCCGCCATCCAGGATGCGCCGGCCAGGAGGAGATGGAACCGTCGCATGTCGAGGAGTGGAACCTGGCAGACTATGGCGCCGAACAGCTCTGGGTACTTGGTGAGCATGATGCCCATGAGCAGTCCGCCGTTGCTACCACCCTGGGCGGCCAACAATTCCGGTGTGGTGATGCCGCGGTCGACCAGATCGCGAGCGACAGCCGCAAAATCCTCGTGCACCTTGTGGCGTCCGGACTTGAGAACCTGTGTGTGCCAACCTGGCCCGTACTCGCCGCCGCCGCGGATGTTGGCCACGACGTACGTGCCGCCGCGAGTGAGCCAGGCCCGCCCGATGGAACCGCTGTACGACGGAGTCAGCGACACCTCGAATCCGCCGTAGCCGTAAAGAAGAGTGGGTCCGGGTGTGCTGTCTTCGGTGCCGACCACGAAGTAGGGGACCTGGGTACCGTCGGCCGAGGTTGCGAAGAACTGTTGCGTCACAATGTCTGTGGCATCGAAGAATGCGGGCGCAGACTTGACAACTGTGGGTTCGGATTCCCCGATGACTCCGTGCAGAAGCGTTGCCGGCGAGGTGTATCCGCTGGCGTTGAGGAAGTACTCGTTGCCGGAATCGGGATCGGTGTCCAGGATTTCGATGGTGGTGAGCTCGGGCAGGCCCTCGAAAGGCCTTTCTTCCCAAGTGTTGTCGGCGGGAGTCAGAATGCGCAGGGTGGTCCGGACGTCGGTCAGAACGACGAGAATCAGATGATCGCGGGTCCAGCTGTAGTGGTCGAGCGACGAATGATCGTCGGGCTCGAACAGGACCGTGAGTTCGCGAGCGCCCGCGAGGTAATCCTCGTATCGAGCGGCCAGCAAGGTGCCCGTTGCGTACTCGGTGTCCTCGACCGTCCACGGCGATTTGGTGCGAATCAGCAACCACTCGTGGTGAATCGAGATACCGGCGTCTTCGGGTGTGTCGATGAGAACGAGTTCGTCGTCGAGCGTGAGCTGGAACCGTCGTGAGTTGTAGAAGTCGACGGAGCGGGTGACGAAGTCCCGCTCGAAGCCAGGCGTCGGATCATGTGATGCGGAGACCGCAACGTCGGTGCTTTCGCCCTCGTACAGCGTTTCGGCGCTGGAGAGGGGAGTGCCGCGCTTCCATCGCTGTGCGAGACGGGGGTAACCGGAATCGGTGAGTGATCCCGGCCCGGTATCGGTTCCGAGATACACGGTGTCGATGTCGATCCAGTCGATGTCGGTCTTGGCCTCGGGAAGGTAGAAACCTGCATCGGGTCCATCAGGAGAGAGGAATTGTCGTGTCTCCATGTCGAATTCGCGAACCACTGCGGCGTCGGCTCCACCGCGCGACAAACTGATCAAGGCGCGATCGCGGTGGGGGCGCAGCAACTGTGTGCCCTTCCAGACCCAGTTCTCGCCCTCGGCTTCGGCCAACGCGTCGAGGTCGACCAACACGTCCCACTCGGGGTTGTCGCTTTGATACTGCTCGAGCGTGGTCCGTCGCCACAATCCACGAATATTGGTGCCGTCGCGCCAGAAGTTGTACAGATACTCACCGCGGCGACGCACGTACGGGATGCGAGCGTCGGTGTCGAGGACTTCGCGGACATCCGATTGCATCTGCTCGAAGCGCTCACCGGTTGCGAGTTGCGCTTCGGTGACGGCGTTGTGCGCACGCACCCAGTCGAGAGCGGTCTCGCCCGTGACGTCTTCGAGCCACAGGTACGGATCGCTGTCGACGGGGGAGTTCTGATCGGATGTCATGGCTCCATTCTTACTGCTCCCCGCCGACAGCATTCGACCCCGCTCCCGAAAGGCAGTGGGAACGGGGCCGAAAAGTGGGTGGACTCAGACGTTCAGCGAACGCGCGATCATCGGCCACGAGTTGTGGAGATCGTCCTGCCAGTAGCCCCACGAGTGGGTACCGGTGGGCTTGAAGTCGAACTGCGCGGGGATCTGCAGCTGATTCAGACGGTAGGCCAGATTGTGGGTGCAGTAGTTGACCGCTGCCTCGATGAGGCCGCCCACAATGATCTGGTTGGCCAGATTGGCGGGTTCACCGTTCATCGCCGGGTTGGCGAGGGTGTCGTGCGGGCCGGGCAGACCGGACCCGGTGGAGACGTACAGCTCGGTGCCGCGGAGCTTCTCGGCGTTGACAACCGGGTCGTTGTCGATCCAACCCTGACTGCCAACCGGGCCCCACATGTTCGCGATGTCAGCCCCACCACGGATACCGGTGACCAGCTGAATAGCGCCCTGGCCGACCGGCGTGCTGGTCTCGGCGCAACCGCTGTAGGCGCCGACGCTCTTGTACAGGCCGGGGGCCGCGATTGCGAGATTGAGAACCGAGGTGGCGGTCATGGAGATCGCGGAGATCGACTGGACCTTGTTGGTGTTGAATTCGGCGTCGATGACGGGCGGGAGTTCCTGTGTCAGGAACGTCTGCCACTTCTGACGACCGAGTTCGGGATCGTCGTTGACCCAGTCGGTGTAGTAGCTGAACGCGCCTTCGAGCGGGGTGACGACGTTGAGGTTCTTGTCCTGGAAGAAGTTCATGACGTCGGTCTTGCGCTGCCACGTCGCAGAGTCTTCGCCGCCGCCCGCGCCGTTGAGGAGGTAGAGCGTCGGGCGCGGTGCGCTGTTGTCTGCGGGGAGGATGACCTCGAGCGGAATGTTGCGACCCATCGACGCCGAGTACACGGAGATCGTGGACTTGCGGCCATTGTCGCTACGGCTCGCGAGGTACGAACCGGAGGTACCCGATGTGGCTTGTGCCGTTGTGCCGGATGAGTCGCCGCCCGCGGAGGCGATGGCGGGACTGATCAGCATCGGGATCACGGACAGTGCCGCTACTGCAGCGACCAAACGTCCCCGCGTGAATGTACGAGCGCCCATACGATCTGAAACCTCCACTACGTGTGCCCCGGCGTGTGTCCGGGGTCGATGTCACTGGTCAGTAAACCAGAATTGCCATGGTCAGGGGAGCGTTTGATGGTTCCAGCATCCATGTAGCACACAACCCCGCTCTCCAAGTCGAGGAGAGCGGGGTCGAGTGCTTGAAGCTGGTGGTGTCAGACGCCCATGGAGTTGGCGATCATCGGCCACGAGTTGTGGAGATCGTCCTGCCAGTAGCCCCACGAGTGGGTGCCGGTGGGCTTGAAGTCGAACGTTGCCGGGATCTGCAGTTCGTTCAAGCGGTACGCGAGGTTGTGGGTGCAGTAGTTGACCGCTGCCTCGATGATGCCGCCGACGATGATCTGGTTGGCCAACACGCCGACCTGGCCGTCGACTGCCTCGTTGGCGAGGGTGTCGTGCGGGCCGGGCAGACCGGAGCCGGTGGAAACGTACAGCTCGGTGCCGCGGAGCTTCTCGGCGTTGACAACAGGGTCGTTGTCGATCCAGCCCTGTCCGTCGAGCGGGCCCCACATGTTGGTGACATCCGCGTCGCCGCGCATGCCGACAACCAGTTCGATGGAGCTCTGGCCGACCGGCGTGCTGGTCTCGGCGCAACCGCTGTACGCGCCGACGCTCTTGTAGAGGCCGGGGGCTGCGATCGCGAGGTTGAGCACCGAGGTGGCGGTCATGGAGATCGCGGAGATCGACTGCACCTTGTTGGTGTTGAACTCTGCGTCGATGACGGGCGGGAGTTCCTGTGTCAGGAACGTCTGCCACTTCTGAACACCGAGAGCCGGATCTTCGTTAACCCAGTCGGTGTAGTAGCTGAATGCGCCCTCGATCGGGGTGACGACGTTGACGTTCTTGTCATTGAAGAAGTCCATGACATCGGTCTGACGCTGCCAGGTCGCGCGGTCTTCGCCGCCGCCTGCTCCGTTGAGGAGGTAGAGCGTCGGACGCGGTTCGCTCGTGTCAGCCGGAAGGATGACCTCGAGGGGAATGTCGCGACCCATCGACGGCGAGTACACGGTGATCGTGGACTTGCGGCCGTTGTCGGTGCGGCTCGCGAGGTAGGAATCCGTCGAATACGCTGCGGGAGCGGTACGAGTTCCAGCGGTGTCACCACCGGCAGAAGCCATGGCCGGACTGACAAGCATCGGCAGCACGGACACCGCTGCAATCGCGGCGACCACACGGCCGCGCTTGAATGTACGAGAACGCATAGGCTTAAGAACCCTCCACCTGAATTACCTTGTAGATCCGCCCCGGGTGGAACGATCCTTCGTCGACACTTCTCCGTATGGGTTTTTGCATCCCGACGCATATAGAGCGTGCAAGTCTTGATCTTTCTACAGCATCGGCGCGCTATTCGCCAGTGAACCGAAGATTTGCTGAACGATTGACCAGTTTCGAATTGACCTGGCTGTTTACCTATATGCTCAACGGGTGAACCGGACATATCCGATCTGGGAACAGCACTGCTGCTTGCCGTTGCAGTCCAATGCCTCTATTGCGGAGCTATTGCGGTACCGGCGGCCTGAGGGCAGTTACGTTTCGGTCAATGTCGGCTACGCGCCGCACACACGTGCCGATTCAACCGCCCTGGTCAAGAGTTTTGCCTGGCAGGCGCGCGTCGAGTATCCGGAAATCACACCGGTCTCGACGATTCTCGATGTTGCCGACGTGCAGCGATCCGGCGGAATCGCGCTGGCATTCGACCTCGAGGATTCCAACCCACTCGACGGCGATCCCGACAACATCGCGTACTTCTACGATCTGGGCGTGCGGTCGATGTTGCCGACGTACAACCACGTCAACGCCGCCGGCTGTGGGTGCCTCGACGCCGTCGACACAGGCTTGACTGCGTACGGCCGCGAACTCGTGGCCGAGATGAACCGCGTCGGCATGATGGTGGACGGCTCGCACTGCTCGACCCGGACCGGTCTGGATCTGGCCGCTGCCACGACACGTCCCATGATCTACAGCCATTCGAATCTCCGCAGATTGTGGGAGCACCCCCGAAACATCGCCGACGATCAGGCCAAGGCGTGTGCCGACACCGGCGGAGTTATCGGGATCAACGGCGTGGGAATCTTCCTCGGCGTCAACGGCCCCGACGACAACAAAGCCAGGCTGGAGGCGATGGCCGATCACATCGAGGAAGCCGTCGGACTCGTCGGTGTCGATCACGTCGGGATCGGTTCGGACTATTCGTTCGACGCGGAGGATTTCCTCGACGAGATACACAATCATGCGGCGTCGTTCTCCGAGGCGTACACCGCGTGGGGACCGCTGCAGTGGGTTCCGCCGGAAGACACCCTCACCTTGGACGTCGTTCTGCGTCGGCGCGGTTTCGACGAGTCCTCGATCGAAGCGATCTACGGCGGAAATTTCGCCCGAGTTGCCGCAGAAGTTTGGTCTACTGGCCGGTAAGGCGACCATCCGGGGACAGGAAAACGATGCAGGACTACCCTGTTACATCGTGACCTCACACTATGACGTCGTTGTCCTCGGAGCCGGCCCCGGTGGGTACGTCGCTGCTATCCGCGCGGCACAACTGGGCCTGAGCACTGCCATCATCGAGCAGAAGTACTGGGGCGGTGTGTGCCTGAACGTGGGCTGCATCCCGTCCAAGGCGCTTCTCCGCAATGCCGAACTCGCGCACATCTTCACAAAAGAAGCGAAGACGTTCGGCATGTCCGGAGACGTGTCCTTCGATTTCGGCTCCGCCTTCGATCGCAGCCGCAAGGTTGCCGACGGGCGAGTCAAGGGCATCCACTTCTTGATGAAGAAGAACAAGATCGCCGAATTCGACGGCAAAGGCACGTTCGCCGACGCCAACACCATCAACGTCGAGCTCAGCAAGGGAGGCATCGAGACGATCACGTTCGACAACGCGATCATCGCCACCGGTTCCTACACCAAGCTGCTGCCGGGCACCTCGCTGAGCGAGAACGTGGTGACCTACGAAGAGCAGATCCTCACCCGCGACCTGCCGGGCTCGATCCTCATCGTCGGCGCCGGCGCCATCGGCATGGAGTTCGGTTACGTCCTCAAGAACTACGGCGTCGACGTGACGATCGTGGAGTTCCTCGACCGGGCACTGCCCAACGAGGACGCCGACGTCTCGAAGGAAATCGCGAAGCAGTACAAGAAGCTCGGCGTCACCATCAAGACCGGCGCCGCTGTCCAGTCCATCAGTGACGACGGCAGCAAGGTCAGCGTTTCGATCAAGGACAACAAGTCCGGCGAGATCGAAACCGTGGTCGTGGACAAGGTTCTGCAGTCCGTCGGATTTGCACCGCGCGTGGAGGGCTTCGGCCTCGAGAACACCGGTGTCGCCCTCACCGACCGCGGCGCCATCGCGATCGACGACTACATGCGCACCAACGTCGAGAACATCTTCGCCATCGGTGACGTGACCGCCAAGCTGCAGCTGGCACACGTCGCGGAGGCGCAGGCCGTCGTTGCAGCCGAGACCATCGGCGGCGCAGACACGCAGACGCTCGGCGACTACCGGATGATGCCGCGTGCGACGTTCTGCCAGCCGCAGGTCGCGTCCTTCGGGTTGACCGAAGAGCAGGCCAAGGCCGAGGGCTACGACATCAAGGTCGCGAACTTCCCGTTCGCTGCCAACGGCAAGGCCCACGGTCTCGGTGACCCGACCGGTTTCGTCAAGCTGATCGCCGACACCACACACGGCGAACTGCTCGGTGGACACCTCATCGGACCGGACGTCTCGGAACTGCTGCCCGAGCTGACCCTGGCCCAGAAATGGGACCTCACGGTCAACGAGTTGGCACGCAACGTCCACACGCACCCCACGCTCAGTGAGGCGCTGCAGGAAGCGATCCACGGCCTCGCCGGCCACATGATCAACTTCTAGGTAGGGCCTGCGGCCCCCGTGCGTCTTTCTGGTAGCTCACGCAACCAGAAAGGCGCACGGGCCTTTTTGTATTGCCAACACGCCAGATCGCGACTTCGAGTCCGGGTCTGAGCTGACGGCGCACTAGCGTCCCGATTCATGAAAACTCGTTGTGTACTGCTCGCGGCCGCTCTGGCTCTCGGTCTCACCGCGTGTGGAAACTCGGCCGGTACCGAGTCGACCGCGGCTTCGACGGCATCCGCCGAAGCCGGCGCCTTTCCGGTGACAGTCGACCACGCCTACGGTTCGACCACGATCGATGCCGAACCCATGCGGATCGTGACCATCGGATGGAGCAGCCAAGATTCAGTGCTTGCCCTGAACAAGGTGCCCGTCGCGATGGAGAGCTTCTCGGGCGACGGTGTCGAGAACAACATATTGCCTTGGGACGCTTCACTGTTGAACGGCGCGACGCCGGTTCTGATGACCACCAATCCGGATGTGCCGTTCGAGCAGATCCTTGCCCTCGACCCCGACCTGATCCTTGCCGTGTATTCGGGGATCACCGCGGAGAAATATCAGCGACTGAGTGACATCGCGCCCACCGTCGCATTTCCCGATCAGCCCTGGGACACCGCCTGGGACAAGCAGATGAGCATGATCGGTGCAGCGCTCGGGCAGCCCGCACGCGCACAGGAGTTGATCGACGACACCGGAGCGTATTTCGAGCGGCAAGCCGCCGAACATCCGCAGTTCGAGGGCAAGACGGCAACATACGCGATGCGCACCGACGAGGGCCTGATCGTGTTCTGCAACACCGATCCTCGCATCCGTCTGCTGGGTCAGCTCGGGCTGAAGACCTCGCCCGGGGTCGACGCGGTGTGCACGTCCGGCGACAGTTCGGTGTCCGTGGGGATGGAGTCCATCGAAACCCTCGACGCAGACGTCTTCATTCTGGTTGACGCCGACGGCACCAATCTCGACAAGCTGATGGCCTTCGGTCCGTTTGCCAACATGACCTCGGTGTCGAACGGCCGGATCGTTCGCCTCGTCGGAATGGACTACGCGATGGCAACGTCAGCGCCGACGGTCTTGAGCGTCCCGTATGCGTTCGACGAGTTCATCGCTCAGCTTTCGGGGGCGCTCGACTGACTCTCAGGCTTTACCGATTGCGGGCCTCCCTGATTGCGGGCGTCACTGATTGCGGGCGTCGTAAGACTCTTGTGACGCAATGATTGTCGGCACGCGGGATTCGAGCAATTCGATCAGGGCGGTGATCTTGCCGGCCACGTCTGCGCCGAGTTCGGTCAGGCTGTATTCCACTTTGGGCGGGATGGTTTCGAGCACTTCACGGTGCACGAGACCATCCCGCTCCAGTGTCTGCAGGGTCTGCGAGAGCATGCGCTCGCTGACGCCGTCGACGCGTCGACGTAGTGCGCTGAACCGGTACGGGCCTTCGTGGAGTGCTGCCAATGCAAGTGCGCCCCAGCGGCCGGTTGCGTTCTGGAGCGCTGCCCGAGAATTGCATCCGCGAGCGAACACATCGGCCTCGAGGGTGGGATCCTGATCTGTTTCGGCAGCACAGTCAGGGGTATCGGTGCTGGTCATGTCCCCAGGTTACTACTAAACATACCGATAGCGCTAACTTGCAGGGTTGCACTTACGAATAATTAGTGCATGATGGTTGCAGAGCACATTTACGCTTCAACCTAAAACGGGAGTTCGCATGAGCATCGCAGTCACCGGAGCAACGGGAAACCTCGGACAACTTGTTGTCGAGGCACTGATCACGCGGGGCACACCCGCGTCGGACATCGTCGCCGTGGTTCGTAATCCGGAGAAGGCGGCGGATCTCGCAGCCCGCGGCGTGGTGGTTCGCAAGGCCGACTACACCGACGCCACCGCATTGGAAGCAGCCTTTGCCGGCGTCGACAAAGTGGTGCTGATCTCGGGCAGTGAGGTGGGCCAGCGGCTTGCGCAGCACACAAACATCATCAACGCGGCAAAGGCTGCAGGCGTCGGATTCATCGCGTACACAAGCATTTTGGACGCTCAGGATACGCCGATGAAGCTCGCAGCCGAGCACAAGGCGACCGAGGATGTGCTTGCCGCGAGTGGAATTCCGTTCGCACTCTTGCGCAACGGTTGGTACTGGGAGAACTTCCTCAATGACCTGGCCGGCGTTATCGAGCGCGGCGCAGTGGCCGGAGCGGGCGCTGACGGAAAGATCGCCGCTGCATCGCGGGCCGACTACGCCGACGCTGCCGCAGTTGTCGTCAACACGGACGGCCACGAAGGCGCAGTCTACGAATTGGGTGGTGACGAGCGTCTGACGTATGCCCAGTTCGCGGAGAAGGTCAGCGAATTTGCCGGCAAGCCTGTCGTGTATCAGTTTGTGCCGGAGGAGGCATACAAAGGCATTCTCGAGAGCGTCGGCCTGCCCGCCCCTGTTGCAGAGATTCTCGCGGATTCCGACGCTGCAATCGCCAAGGGAGCGCTGGACACCGAGTCCGGTGATCTGCAGAAGTTGATCGGCCGCGCCAGCACGCCGGTGGCTGAGGTTCTGAAGAAGGCGTAACCGCCGGTGCGCCTTTCTGGTAGCGGGAACTACCAGAAAGGCGCACAGGGGTTTACCCCATATGGACAGCGCCCTCAGCGGGGAGGTCGCCCTTCTTGGCGCGGACGAGCACCACAACGACTGGTGCGATGATCGCCAACAGGATTGCCGCCCAACCGAATGCGGCGGTGTATCCGGAGACCTCGGCACCGAAGACGTAGTCGGTCATCGAGGCGATGAAGTCCTGCACCGGCTGGGGGAGCAGAGCCAATTCGTCGCCGGTCGGAACGGTCGCGTTCGACATGTCGACGGGAATGCCTTCCGGGGGGATCGGCGCCGCGTTGTCGGTGGTGAATGCGGACTTGGCCGACGCGTAGATCGTGGTGAAGAGTGCGGTTCCCAGTGCGCCGCCGATCTGCAGCGTTGCGTTGACGAGGGCGCTGGCTGCGCCGGCGTCGTGGTCGGGAACACCGATCAGTGCAAGGTTCTGCATGGGCACCATCAGCAGGCCCAAACCGAAGCCGAAGATGGCAAGACCCGGGAACACGTGGGTCCAGTAGGAGCTGTGGACCTCGATCTGGGTGAGCATGAGCAGTCCGACTGCGGCAACCAGGGGGCCGGCGACCATGAGCGGCTTGGGGCCGATCTTGGTGGACAGCTGGGCGGCAGCGGTGGATGCAAGCACGATGAAGAAGGCCATCGGCAGCGAGCCGACGCCGGCCATGACAGGGCTGAATCCGAGCACGATCTGCAGGTAGAACGTCAGGTACAACGTGCCGCCGAGAAGCGCTGCGCCGACGAGCATGGACCCGATCAGTGCGGCGCCGCGGTCGCGGTGCCACGGAACGCTCAGTGGCAGAAGCGGATTTTTGCTACGACTCTCGACGACCACGAACAGTGCCAGGAAGACCAAGCCCAAAGCGATGAACAGGAGGGTATCGGTCTGACCCCACCCGTGCTCGGCGCGCGTGAATCCGTAGACCAGGGATCCGAGTCCGAGTGCGATGAGGACGGCGCCGGGAAGGTCGTAGCTCGTGTCGCCGTGTGCCTTGGTTTCCTTGACGATCGGGACGGCAGCAGCAATCGCGATGAGCGCGATCGGAATGTTCACGAGCAGGCACCAGCGCCAGTCGACGTACTGAGTCAGGACGCCGCCGAGCAGCAGGCCGATCGCTGCGCCACCACCGGAAATCGCGCCGTAGACGGCAAAAGCCTTGGCGCGCTCCTTTTCTCCGATGAAGGTGGTGGTGAGCATCGAGAGCGCGGCGGGCGCGAGCAGTGCCGCGAAGACACCCTGCCCGGCGCGGGCGATGAAGAGTTCGATACCGGTCTGGGCGATCCCGCCGATGCCTGACGCCACGGCAAAGCCGGCCATGCCGACGATGAAGGAACGCTTACGTCCCCAGTAGTCGGCGATGCGGCCACCGAGCAGAAGCAGTGCGCCGAATGCCAGCGCGTACGAGGTGACAACCCAGGCGCGATCGAGGTCGCTGATTCCGAGTTCTGCCTGCGCGGCGGGCAGGGCGATGGAGACGATGGTGCCGTCGAGCACCACCATGAGTTGTGCAAACGCGACGATGCAGAGCACCAGCCAACGTCGTTGATGATTCGGGTTTTCGGAGATCGCCGGAGACGGCGGCGTTGCGCCGCTTTCGACGTCAGTGGTGGTCATCGTTACAAGGTAAGTGAGCGCTTCTTCGAGAGTCAAACGAAATAGTTCGTTCGGTTACGATAATCACTATGGCTCCCACAGATGTGACCGCAACGAAGCAGCGAATCCTTGACGCAGCGCTAGAAGAATTCGGCACCTACGGACTCGCCGGCGCACGGATCGATCGCATCGCGAAGAACGGCAACGCCAGCAAGGAACGGCTTTACGCGTACTTCGGTGACAAGGTGGCGCTCTTTCACGCTGTGCTCGACGCCGATTTTGTCGAAGCCATGGAATGCGTGGAGTGGGTGGGCGGGGACATACCGCAGCATGCTGTCGAATTGTTCGATGCCATGACCCGAAAGCCGCACATCCAGCGCATGATGATCTGGGGCCAACTGCAAGGTGAAGGCCCGCGGATGCGTAAGCAAGCCGAAGAGCACTCCAGTTGGCTCCCGCGGATGGCTGCGATCCGCAAGGCTCAGGACGACGGCGGCATCGCAGCGCACTGGAATCCGGAAGACCTCATTACCTTGATCTTCGGCCTCGTCTTTGCCTGGGTGGTCGCACCCGGCATTATCGACAATCAATCCGTGGACGCGCAGGAACTCGCGCGCCGCCGTGAAGTGGTGCGGGAAGCGACAATTCGTATTTGCAAACCCTGATGGCCGGCTACGAAAAATCGCGTTGGACGCGCAACGTCGCGATAGTGGTAGCCAAGCCGTCGTATTGGGTGACCAGCAACGTGAATTCGATGAGCCGACGGTCGTCGAGGTGCTGGGACAACATGTTCCAGGTCACGTCGGTGACGTCTTTGGTGGTGACCAACTCGTCGACCGCGGTCAAGATCGCGTGGTGACGAGAACTCAACCCGGAAGCGTTGGGGCCCTCGATAATTCGGGCAAGCTCCTGGGCGTCGATTCCAGCCTTTCGGCCGAGCCTGATGTGGTGATCCATTTCGTAGTCGCACTGCCTCAGGTGTGCGACGCGCAGGATGATCAGTTCGGTGTCGTGGCGTGAGATCCTGCCGCCGGGCATCAGTGACCCGGAGTAGTGCAGCCAACCTCGGAACAGGCCGCCGGTCCGACCTAACGTGCTGAACAGGTGTGCGTCCGGTGCGCCCGCGGCTTTCGAGAGGACACGCCAAATTCCCCAGTTGATCGGGCCAAGTTCTTTGAATCGGCCTGGCCGGATGCGTGCGGTCATGACGCGTACTCCTCGAGTGTCGTGGGTTGATACGACGCTAACACTGCCCGGAATCGGATTACGGCAACCAGCGCGGCAAGTGCCGCGAGAACGAGCATCGGTATCGACGGTCCCAGGCTCGGTTCGAGGACAACCAGCAAGACCGGCAGTCCGAAGCCGAGGTACGTGCCGACGTAGAAGATGCCCGTCAATGTTCCGCGTGACGCCGGTGGCGCAAGGGTTTCGAGGTCGAGGAGACCGCTACGCAAGCACAGGCCGTATGCGGTTCCGAGCGTGAGGGCGCACACGACAAACAGGGCAAGCGGCGGGTGGGCTCCGCCGGCTGCGACGAGGCAGTATCCGAGCGCGGCTGATCCGGCACCGGCGCTTCCGGCCTGCCTGCCCCAATCGCGATGACGGGCAATGGTTTGAACGATGATGCCCGCGCCGAGTGTGAGTGCTGCGGCTATTCCGGGGAGTAGTGGTCCGGAGTATCGATCGCCTAGTCGCGCGGACATCGTCACGAATGAGACTGTCGCACTGGCAAACACCCAGGGCGCGAGCGGTAGCGCCCAGATCAAGGCCGAGCGGACGGATCGTTCCCCGTCGGCCGGTAACGGGAGCGCTGCCGAAGGTGAGGTCCGTGTTCGACTCCACATCGCCGCGGCGGCAACGGAACAGACGGACAGCAGCGCCGAGACGACAAAGGGCGTGGCCAAAGGAAAGGCCGCGAACTGGGCCATCAGGCCGGAGAACAAGGGACCCAAGGCAAAACCGGAAGTGAGGACAACGCCGGCCATCACGGTTCCGGCTTTGCCACGCAGATCAGCGGCCCAGGCTGTGCCGGCGCCGATTGCCAGACCGGCGCCGACGCCGACCACAAGACGGCCAACCAGGAGGCCGGAAGTGTTGTGCCACAGCAAGAGAAATACCGTGCCCAGCGACGCCACCAGAGCTCCTGGCAGGACAACGGCTGCTCGTCCGACACGATCGGACAGCACACCACCGGTCAACAGTCCGGGCAGCAGACCCAGCGCGTAGATGCCGAACACGCCGTCGAGAACCGCGTGCGAGAGTCCCTCGTGTCCCCGCAGCACCGGGATGAGGGAGGCAAAGTGGTTGGCGGCCCACCCCGTCGACAGAAGTACGGCAAGTACCGAGATGAACCCGCGACGGGATGGATCGCCCATGCCCCGCAGCTTAGGCGGGCACCAGGTTGCTGACGTCGGCGAGTAGTTCGAACGTGCGCAGCCACGCGGCGCGGTTGGTGCCGGTGGAGACGGTGATCAACTCGTCGGCCTGCGCGTGCTCGGTGAATTCGTCCAGGTACGTGCGGACTTCTGCGGGTGTGCCGACGGCGCTGTACCTGGCCATTTGCAGAACCTGTTGACCGGCGGGGGAGTCGAGCAACATGTCGGCCTCGTCGTCGGTGAACGTGCGGCCGCGGCCGAGGAGCAAGCTGACGCGGTTGCGCTTGGAT
The DNA here is from genome assembly GCF_002300185.1 of Rhodococcus sp. ACPA4. NCBI lineage: Bacteria > Bacillati > Actinomycetota > Actinomycetes > Mycobacteriales > Nocardiaceae > Rhodococcus > Rhodococcus sp. ACPA4. The sequence continues at coordinate 2,649,544 of NZ_NSDY01000001.1, read as the reverse complement.
TCGAGGAACTCTTGCTGAGCCTGCTCGGTGGTATCGGCGGCGATGACATTGACGCCCGCGATCACGTACGGCTCCGCCAACTGTTCCGACGGCTTGAACTCCCGGCGGTAGATGGTCACGGCGTCGCGAAGAGCGTTGGGCGCGAAGTGTGACGCAAACGCGTAGGGAAGGCCGAGCATCGCGGCAAGTTTTGCGCCGAACTGTGACGAACCGAGGATGTAGAGGGGGACATGGGTGCCCTTGCCTGGCACCGCGCTGATGCCCGGAATGCGCGAGGTGTCGCCAAGATATCCCTGAAGTTCGAGGACATCCTGCGGGAAGCTGTCGGACGAACTGGGGTCGCGGCGCAGGGCCTGCATCGTCTTCTGATCGCTGCCGGGTGCGCGGCCGAGGCCAAGATCTATGCGTCCAGGGTGCAGTGTCTCGAGCGTGCCGAACTGTTCGGCAATGGTGAGCGGTGCGTGGTTGGGGAGCATGATGCCACCGGCGCCAAGTCGGATCTTGGTGGTGTGAGCTGCAACGTGGCCGATCAGGACACTGGTCGCGGACGACGCGATGGAGCCCATGTTGTGGTGCTCGGCGTACCAGATTCGCTGGTAGCCCCACTCCTCGGCTCGCTGCGCCAGCGTGACACTGGCGTCGAAGCTGTCTTTGGCGGTCTCGTTCTGGCCGATGTGCGCAAGATCGAGGATGGAGAGTGGAACCGACATGAAGTGGGCACCTTTCGAGGCGGCAGAAAACAGTTGTTGTGAGGTGCAACCGCCGCGAGTGCATTCCTATTTCCTCACCACCCGAAAAATCGAAACGCGCCCTTCAGTATCGAACCGCACTTGCCAGTGCCGCCAACGACAACGCCTGCCGCGCGTGCTCGACAACCACGAGCCTGCCGTCGTCGATGTGCGCCCGCAACGACTCGAGCGCTTGTGGCAACTTGTTGTCGAGAACAAGTTCAGCTATCGCGATGTGCTCGTCGATCGTCGCTTCGATCCCGGCCGGTGTCAGGTAGTCGAACATCCGTACCGGCCGGATTTTGGCATTGACGGTTGCCAAGGCCTCCGTCAGTGCGGGGTTTCCGGCCGATACAAGTAGTGCCGTGTGGAACTCCTCGTCGAGGGTGACAAAGCTGGAGTCCGGTTCGAGTGAATGGGTGCGCAACGCATACCACTTTTCGAGTTCAGCGCCCAGAATATCTGCGTCGTGCCGGGCGTACTCCGTGTCGATGACTCGGCGAATTCCCTGCAGTTCGAGCAATATTCGTAGCTCGTACAATCCGTTGAGATCTTCCAGGCGTGGCCGATACGGATACAGCCCATGCTCGCCGCGTTGAACCAAACCGTCGGATTGCAAGCGGGCCAGAGCTTCTCGCACCGGAGTTCTCGATACTCCGTAGATCTGCGCGAGTCGCTCCTCGCTCAGTCGTTCCGTCGGCGTGATCTTCCCGGCCATCAGATCGGCCCGGATCGACTGATACACCTGATCCCGCAGCGATCCGGTCGAATGTTCGACGGCGGACATGTCAGATGGCCATCGCTCGTCGGACGGCATCGGTGGATGTAGTGCCTCCCTCTCCGGTCGACGTCACATGACCGGCCGCGAGAACGCTGTAGTGCTGCGCTGACTGGAGCGCGAACCCGATGTGCTGTTCGACCAGGAGGACTCCGAGATCGCCGCGATTGGTGAGGTCGATGATGGTGCGTTCGATCTCGGCGACGACGTTGGGTTGGATACCTTCGGTGGGTTCGTCGAGGATCAGAATTTTCGGTTCGGTGATGAGGGCGCGGGCGATGGCGAGTTGCTGTCGCTGCCCACCCGACAGCAAGCCGGCCCGGCGGTCGAGCAGTGTGGTCAGCGCGGGAAACATATCCAATGCTTCTGCAATCAGCGCCTTTCCGCGTTTGCGGCCGTCCGCGACAACCTGAAGGTTCTCGGCCGTGGTGAGTTGGCCGAAGGATTGTTGTCCTTGGGGGACATAGGCGAGGCCGCGGGTGACGCGGGCGCTCGGGCGCAGCGTCGTGATGTCTTCGCCGTTCAGGAGGATCGTTCCACTGGTCGGTTTGATCAACCCGACAGCGGCTCGGAGCAACGTCGTCTTTCCGGCGCCGTTGTGGCCCATGACGGCGGCGACACCGTTGCCCGGAACGGTGAGCGAGATTCCGTGGATGACCTCGGTGCGTCCGTATCCGGCGCGGACGTCCTTGATTTCAAGCATGATTCACTCCTCGCCGTGAGGCACAGCCGCAGCGGTGCCGAGGTAGACCTCTTGGACTTTGGGATCGGCCTGAACCTGCGCGACAGTTCCTTCCGCAAGAACCTTGCCTGCTGCGAGGACGGTGACCGAGGTGGCAAATGCTCGCATGAAGTCCATGTCGTGCTCGACGACAACCACGGTGCGCGCACCACCGATACGACGCAGGAGGTTGCCGGTTTCCTCGCGTTCTTCCAGGCTCATTCCGGCGACGGGTTCGTCGAGCAGAAGTACCGAACAGTTCTGTACCAGAAGCATTCCGATCTCGAGCCACTGCTTCTGCCCGTGCGCGAGGATTCCGGCGGGTGTATCGCGTAGAGCTTCGAGTCCGGTGGTTTCGAGGGCTTCCTCGATCTCGGGGAGAACGGATTTGCGGGTGCGCAGCAACTCCCACGGGGAGCGGCCCGCACCGGCAGCGATGTCCAGGTTTTGCAGAACGGAGAGTTCTTCGAAGACGCTGGCGGTCTGGAAGGTGCGCCCGACCCCGAGGCGGGCGATCTTGTGAACCTTCTTGCCCAGCAACTGTTCACCGGACTTGGTGATCGAACCCGTCGCCGGTACCAATCCGGTGATGGCGTCGACAAGGGTGGTCTTTCCGGCGCCGTTGGGGCCGATCAGAAAGCGAAGGTCACCCTGCATCAGAGTCAGGTCCACACTGTCGACGGCCTTGAATCCGTCGAAGCTGACACTCAAGTTCCGCACTTCCAGGTATTCGGAGGACATTCCGGCATTGCCGCCCAATACGGGGTTCGGTGCGCTTGTGTCGGTTGTACCGGTGCTGGTCATACGGACACCTCCACAGTTTCCGGTTCGCTGATTTTCGGTGTTTCGGGGGTGGTCTTTTCACGCTTGCGGCGGTGGCGCAGGAGCGCAAAGAGTCCGGCGACTCCGGCGGGGAAGAACCCGACGACGACGATGAACATCAGACCCTGGGCATAGATCCAGCCGGACGGCATCTTCTCGGAGAAGGCCGACTGAGCCCAGGCAACACCGATGGCACCGAGCACGGGGCCGAGAAGCGTTGCGCGGCCGCCGATCGCCACGCCGATGAGGAATGCGATGGAGGGAACGATTCCGACGTCGGCGGGGGAGATGATGCCGACGATGGGCACGAACAACGCTCCGGCGATACCGGCCAGGAATGCGGCGGTGACGTAGGCGACCAGCTTGATGTTGGCAGGGTCGTATCCGAGGAAGCGCACGCGCTCTTCCTGATCTCGCACTGCGACAAGCAGTTCACCGTAGCGCGAGTTCATCAGCTGCCGGATCAGGGCGACGGAGGCGAGGAGCACTCCGGAGGCGATGAAGAACAGCATCTGCTTGTTCGCGGGGTCGTTGAGGTTGAAGCCGAAGAACGTGCGGAAACGGTTGAGTCCGTTGCTGCCGCCGATGGTTTGCTGACCGATCAGCAGGATGGCGAATGCCGCGGCGAGAGCTTGCGAGAGGATCGCGAAGTATGCGCCCTTGACGCGTCGTTTGAAGACGCCGAGTCCGAGGAGAAACGCGACGGTCGCGGGCAGGAACAGTACCGCGAAGATCGCGACGAACGGGGAGGCAAACGGCTGCCAGTAACCGGGCAGTTCGGTCTTGCCGGCGATCGCCATGAAATCGGGTACCGCGTCACCTTTGAGTTCGGCGTCGGCGATCTTGAGGTGCATTGCCATGACGTAGGCGCCGATGCCGAAGAACACACCTTGGCCGAGGGTGAGCATTCCGCCTCTGCCCCAGGCGAGTCCGATGCCTACTGCGACGATCGCGAAGCACAGGAACTTTCCGAGCAGGGAGAGCCGGAAGTCGGAGAGCACGGCTGGGGCCAGTCCGAACAGGATGATCGCGGCGAGCGCGAATCCGCCCCAGACCCGGATTCGGGGATTGGTCAGGACGCTCATACGAGGCTCCTTGTCTTGACTGCAAACAGTCCCTGGGGACGCACTTGGAGGAAGACGACGATGATGACGAACAAGATGACCTTGGCAATCGATGCGGTGGTGGAGTACTCGATGAAGGAGTTCAGAATGCCGAGTGCAAACGCGGCGATCACTGCGCCCTTCATCTGTCCGAGTCCGCCGACGACCACAACCAGGAACGCGTCGATCAGATACGACTGCCCGATGGTCGGGCTGGTGGAACCGATCAGGGTCAGGGCGACACCGGCAACGCCGGCGAGTCCGGATCCGAGGAAGAAGGTGGTGATATCGGTACGGCGGGAAGATATTCCGCTGGTCTCGGCCAGATCGCGGTTCTGGACTACGGCGCGGATGCGCCTACCCATCGACGACTGCTTGAGTGCCAGAGACAATGCGATCACCGCCGCGATTGCCAGCACCAGAATGAAGATGCGGGTTTTCGGAACTACGGCGCCGAGGATGTCGATACCGCCCGAAAGCCAGGACGGTGCGGTGGTGTTGACGGCAGGCGCACCGAAGATGTCGCGCGCCAACTGCTGAAGGATCAGTCCGACGCCGAACGTCACCAACAACGTGTCGAGCGGGCGGTGGTACATCCGTGACACCAGAAGCACTTCCAGGGCCACACCCATCAATCCGCCGACGATGAAACCGACCAGTAGAGAGATGATCAACGAACCGGTTGCATTGGAGATTACCTGCTGTACAACGTAGGCCGTGTACGAGCCGGCCATGATGAACTCGCCGTGGGCCATGTTGATGACACCCATTTGGCCAAACGTGAGCGATAGTCCCAATGCAGCCAACAACAGAATCGAGCCGATGCTCAAACCTGTGAACAGCTGTCCGATCACAACATCCATGACAGACGTTCCACCTCTCTACCAGTCGGTTTCATTGCGGTCAGGTTGTTACTTGCTGGCGCCGAGACCCGAGGCCCACGGGTAGCTCTCGAGGTACGGGTCGGGCTCGATCGGCTGACCGGAATCCCAGACGGTGTAGATCAGTCCGTCGCTTCGGATTTCGCCGATGCGGGCGGTCTTGGTGATGTGATGGTTGTCGCCGTCGATGGTGACGAGGCCTTCGGGGGCTTCGAAGGTGACGCCGTCGGCGTTGTCCTGAATATCCTTGACAGCAAAGGAATTGGCCTTCTCGGCCGTGTTCTTCCACAGGTACACCGAGGTGTATGCAGCTTCCATGGGGTCGGACGTCGGCTTGTTCTGGCCGTACTTCGCCTTGTATGCCGCGACGAACTTGTTGTTCTCCGGGGTGTCGATGGTCTGGTAGTAGTTCCAGGCCGTCAGCTGTCCTTCGACGTTCTGCACGCCGATGCCGCCGACCTCTTCCTCTGCGATGGACACCGAGACAACAGGCATGTCGGCCGGCTTCAGGCCCACATTGGTGTACTCGCGGAAGAACGCGACGTTCGAATCGCCGTTGAGCGTGTTGAATACGGCGTCGGCGTCGGCCGTGCGGACCTTGTTGACGATGGTGGAGAAGTCGGTCGAACCGAGCGGCGTGTAGTCCTCGCCCTTGATCTCGATGCCGTTTGCTTCCGCGTACGCCTTGATGATGCGATTGGCGGTCTGTGGGAAGACGTAGTCACTTCCGACCAGGTAGAGGGACTTGACGCCCTTTTCCTTCAGGTAGTCCAGTGCCGGGATGATCTGCTGATTGGTCGTAGCGCCGGTGTAGAAGATGTTCTTGGAATCCTCGAGGCCCTCGTACTGAACGGGGTAATAGAGGAGCGAATTATTGTCTTCGAAGACCGGGAGCATGGCCTTACGGCTCGACGACGTCCAACCGCCGAAAACGGCTGCGACACAGTCGCTGCTGATGAGCTTCTCCGCCTTTTCTGCGAATACCGTCGGCTCGGATGCGCCGTCCTCGGCGACGATCTGAACCTTTTTGCCCAAAACGCCACCGGCGTCGTTGATCTCCTGAACTGCGAGTGCAATCGAATCGCGCACTGTCACTTCACTGATGGCCATGGTGCCGGACAACGAGTTGAGTGAACCGACCTTGATCGTGTCGCCGGAGGTGTCGACGCACGATGCTGCCGTGGTGTCACCCGACGTCGTATCAGAGGCTTTGCTTCCGCAACCGGTGAGTACCAAACCCAGAGCTGCAAGAGCTGCCGGAGCGGCGAGGGTGCGCTTCGAGAAGGTTCGCATAGACGGGCCTTTCGTCTTCATGACTTCAGTACCTGCTTTTCGCCGACGTGCAAACAGGGGCGTGGCTACAGGTACATGGCTTCGGGGAACGGACTACCGGATGTGATGTATCCGGCTCGCGTATACGGCGTTGTATTCGTCGATGCGGATGAGCGTAGGGAGAACTTGTTTCTGAAAGAAATAGACTCGATCACCATCGTGTGTCCGATATGTCGGTTGGATGAACGAGTGCTCACTCCGCAGGTCAGAGCAGGCTCGGTGTTAGCATCCTCGATATTCGATCAAGCATTCGCTTGACGATTGATGAGGGGATTAGACCAGTGCGTTCGACCCGACGGGAAGAGATACTCACTCACGCGGCAAAATTGTTCAGCGAGCGTGGTATCGCGGCAACGACGGTGCGAGATATCGCCGACGAGGTCGGAATTCTGTCCGGAAGCCTCTATCACTACTTCGAATCCAAGGATGCGATGGCGCACGAAATAGTCGTGCGTTTCCTCGAAGATCTCAACATCAGATACGAGGACTCGATCGAACCTGGCGGATCAGCTCGCGACCGGTTGGCGTCCATGGTCGAGGTCTCGTTCAATACCGCGCTCGACCACCCATACGCCACCGAGGTCTATCAAGGCGAGGCGATCCTGTCGTCCCAGCCTTCCGACGCGCCGATCACCGTTGCGGTCCAGAAGGCGCACAGCTACTGGCGCACGGCAATTGCGAGTGGGATTGCAGACGGGGAGTTTCGCGAAGACATCGATCCTGAACAGTTTCATCGGTTGATGCGGGAGTCGGTGTGGTCGACGGTGGCTCAATACCGTTCACAGTTGGCCGAGCTGGCGCCGGAACTGCAGCGGAATTTGATCCTTGTGTTTCTCGACGGTTTTGCCCGCCGCGGAGACGGTTCTACAGCGCTCGCTCGGGTGAAGGTCAAGGCTGACAATGTCGACGTTGCACCGCCGGTCGGTGAGGTTGCCGAACTGCGTTCGGACGTCGACGAGTTGAAGTCGGTTATCCGCGATCTGAGCACCGCGATTCGCGATCTGCAGGCCGAACAACGGGGCTGATCGCTCCCTGTTACGGCGGTTTTGACTATCTATGTGACCCAGTGCATACTTCTGCCCAGCGTCGTGAATCAAGCGCTTGTTTGATTTACCAAATATCGTTTGGACAGGAGTGGGATGTGAGACTCGGGAAGGCAATAGCCTTAGCCGCGGCAGTCGTGCTCGGGGCAGGTGCGTGTGCATCTGCTGGAGTCATTCCGGACAACGAGATCGTGATCGGGCTGGACGAGGATTCGACGGGCCCCGGTGCGTCGTACAGCACCATCGCGGGCAAGACGGTCCGCCTCAGCGTCGACTTGATCAACCAGGCAGGTGGGATCAACGGCAAGCCCGTCCGCCTCGTTGTCGAGAATGACGAGAGCAGTCCCACCAAGACGCCGTCGATCATTCGTAAATTGGTCGATCAGGGCGCAAGTGCCGTCATTCTGGCGACCGGCAGCGGCTCGGTCCTGCAGGCGAAGTCGATTCTCGAGCAGTCGAAGATCCCGGCGATTGCCCCCGTTGTCCTCAGCGACGCGTTTGCTTCCCCTCCTGGCAACGACTATTCGTTCATGATTCCCAACTCGCTCAAGCAATATGCCGAGGTGTATTGCGGAGCGTTCGAGAAGCTGGGCTACCGCTCACTCGGAATCCTCGGTGATGCAAGCGCTTCCATCGACGGCATCATCAAGACGCTGCGTCCGGCGCTGGAGAAGTGCGCAACGGTCACTGCCGTCGAGAAGGCTCCGGTAGACGCCGCGGACCTCACGGCGCAGGTGTCGCGACTCGCGGAAACGAAGCCTGACGCCATTCTTGTGGCCAGCATCGGTGGGCACTTCGAGATTCTGGCGCACAACACACTTTCGAAGATCGTTCCCGAGACGCAGCGTTTCTCACTGGCCTCCATCGGAAACCAGCCGGCGTCGTGGGCTTTGGCCGATCCGAAGGCCCTCAGTGGCATGGTCTACATGGGATCGCTCAGTGCCGACAATGCGCGAACTGCGGAGTTGACCGAGAAGGTCCGCGCGGTCAAGGGCGCTGACTATCAGTTGACCGCCTACGACGCGCAATCGTACGACGCGGTCATGATGCTGGCGAAGGCCATCGAGATTGCCGGTGATCATCAGGACCGGACCGCCGTTCGTGATGCACTCCAGCAGGTTTCGGGTCTTCCCTCCAGTTTCGGCCAGGACGATTTGACACTGTCCTTCAGCCCGGGCGACCACTTGGCCCCGGACAGCCTGTGCGGACTGGTGCTCATCGAATTCGGTGACGACAACAAGCCCGCCCATCCGTGGGATTCCTATCAGCCCCCGTGCGGATAACCGAGGAGCTTTGACATGACAGACGCACAACTCTGGCTTGCAGCCATCGAGATCGGTGCTTTCTTCTCGTTGATCGCCCTGGGGATGTACCTCGTGGTGGTCGGCGCGGATTTCTTCAACTTCGCGATGGGTCCGTACGCCATGGCAGCGGCTATGGCGAGCAGTTGGATCGCGGTCAATCACGGGTTGGCGCTGTGGTTGGCCATGCCACTGGGAATTGCTGTTGCAGTGGCGCTTTCGGTGCTGACCGAAAAGCTGGTGGTGAAGCAGGTTCAGAAGCGTTCGGGGCGTGGTGAGCTGCCGGCCTTGGTAGCCGTGACGGCGGTGCTCTTCGGTATTCAGCAGCTTGCGGGAACCGTATTCGGGCGTACGCCGTTGCCGGGGCAGAAGATCTTCGACTTCGATCCGATCACCGTTGGCGGCGCAACGCTCGACAGCGCGACTGTAGTTCTGATCGTGGCGACTGCGCTGGTGTTCATCGGAATCGGACTGTGGCTGAACAGGTCCACCGCCGGCCGGTTGCTGCGCGCCGTGGGCGACAACCCTGAGGCAGCACGGGTACTTGGCTTGCCGGTCGACCGTGTTCGATTGATTGCCTTCACGCTCGCGGGCGTCATCGCCGCGATCGCCGGACTGTTGTTCGCTCCCAAAGCCGGCGTGCAGTTCACCAGTGGATTGTCCTGGACGCTCACCGCATTCATCGCGCTGGTCATCGGCGGTACCGGGCGTAGCTGGGCACCGCTGATCGGCGGAATGTTGCTGGGCATCGTCCAGGTGTTCGCGCCGTACTACTTCGGTGCCAGCGCCGCACAGACCGCGATCCTCCTGATCGCACTGGTCTTCTTCGCCTTCCGCCCGGAAGGTCTGCTCTCGAGAAAGGTGCGCGTCTGATGGGTGCGATAACCACACCTCGCGCGATCAGGTCGCGAGCGCGGCTCGGCAACGTGTCGCGAGAAGCCCTGATTACGGTGACAGTTGTTGCCGTACTTCTCCTGTGGATGGGGCCTAGCCTGTACCGCCAGGACCTTATCTTCCTGGCCGCGACGTACTCGCTGATTGCACTGGGGATGTATGTTCCCTTCGTTCTGGCAGGTTCCCTGTCGATGGCCTACAGCGCCTACGCGGCGATCGGGGCTTACGCGGTTGCCTTGATGTCGGTGAAGACCGGGATGTCGATGTGGTGGGGGTGGCTCATCGGCGCTCTGGTCGCGGCGTGTGTGGCAGTGCTGCTCAGTCTTGCCACGCAGAAGCTTTCCGGATTCTACCTCGCCGCTGTGACTCTACTGTTCGGAATTGCCTTCGAGCACTGGCTCATCGACGGACCGAGTTTCACCGGCGGTTCGGCGGGAATCTCGGGCGTCGCGGCTCTCACGATGTTCGGCTGGGAACCACCTCGCTATGCGTTGGTCGTTTTCGCGATTCTGTTCGTCTGCGTCATCGCCGTTGCGGTCGATCGACTGCGGAAGTCCGTGTGGGGCCTGATGTTGCAAGCTTCGCGGGACAATCGGAACGTCGCCAGGGCATCCGGTGTCAACCCGATGCATCTGACCGTCGTGGCACTGGCTATCGGCGCGGCAATCGCGTCGACCGGAGGATCGCTTTTCACCGTCTCGGTTCAAGCGGTGACGCCGGAAACCTTCACGCTCAGCATCGTCTTCCTTGCCATCTTCATGCCGATCATCGGTGGCCGCGGCTCCGCGTGGGGCGCGCCGCTCGGCGCTCTCATCGTGGTGATCGTGACACTCAACATGCCCGGCTATCAGGGCAGTGGTGAACTCTTACTGGCCGGTGCGGTTCTGGTCATCCTGATCGTCGCACCTGGCGGCGTGATCGGTTGGTCTCGCGCGTTGATCAACCGTCTGACTGCTACCTACCAGGAGCGTGATTCCCGATGACCGATCCGTTGCTCGAGGTTCGTGGGCTCCACAAGTCCTACGGCGGTGTGCGTGCCGTCGACGACGTGTCGTTCAGTGTCGGTCGCGGTGAGGTGATCGGTCTGGTCGGACCGAACGGCGCCGGCAAGACAACACTCGTCGACTGCATCTTCGGTACCCAACAAGCCGATTCCGGAACGGTCACGATGGCCGGTAAGTCCCTGAGCGGCTCGTCGGAACGTCGTGCCAGGCAGGGGCTCTCGCGTACGTTCCAGCATCCGCAGTTGGCACTCGAACTCAATGCCGTCGACAACATCATCCCGGGACTCTACGGGCACCGGATCACGTCGCCGCTGCGCTCGCTGTGGTGGGCGATCAAGGGGCCGTTCGAGAACTGGGACAAAGCGTCGGACCAGGCTTCGGCGCTCGCGCGGGAGTATTCGATCAGCGACACCGAAAGCGCGTGCGGGGATCTGAGTCTGGGAGCGCAGCGGTTGGTCGAGGTTGCGCGCGCGATGGCCACCGGTCCGGAAGTGCTGCTCCTGGACGAACCGTTTGCAGGCGCGGATCACGACGGCATCGACGCTATTTCGGGCGCTGTCCGTTCCATTGCCGCGCAGGGCAAGGGTGTTGTTCTCGTCGATCACAACGTCGACCTCATCGCAGAACTTGCGACAACGGTTGTCCTGCTGAACTTCGGCGGCGTCGCGTTTTACGGTCCGCCGCAGGACTGCCTGTCCAGCGACGCGATGCGTGATGTGTATTTCGGTTCCGACGACGAAGAGGGTGTGAGCAATGCTCGAGGTCGATAAGGTCACTGTCCGTTACGGATCGGCCATCGCGGTACGCGACGTCAGCTTCGTCGCTGCCCCCGGTCAGGTCACCGCGCTGTTCGGACCCAACGGTGCGGGCAAGACTTCTCTGATGGGTGCGATCTACGGTTCCGTACCGGCGTCCGGCCGGATAACCGTCGATGGCCGCAGTGTCGAGAAGATGTCGGCACTCGAACGCGCACGCAGCGGTTTTGCTTATGTTCCGCAGGGACGGCAGTTGTTCATGCGCATGTCCGTCCGCGAAAATCTACGCGTGGGTGCCGATCTTCTAGGTCTGAACGCGGACGCAGTGGATTCGGCTTTTGCGCGCTTTCCCATTCTGAAGGACCGCGCTGAGAGTTTTGCCGGGGTACTCAGTGGTGGTGAGCAGCAGATGCTGGTTCTGGGCCGGGCGTTGCTGGCAAAACCGTCGTTGCTGCTTCTCGACGAGATGATGACCGGTCTCGCGCCCAAGATCGTGGCTGAATTACGCACGCTTGTAGGACAACTGGCATCGGAAGGGGTTACGGTGATTGTGGCCGAGCCCGCTTTGTCAGCATTGAAGGCGGTCGTGGACCGTGGGTACGTGATGCAACGCGGCGAGATTGTGCGCGAATGTGATTCCGCCGCTTCGCTGGACGCTGCTTACAAATTGTCGATGGGCGTGCACAGCGCCGAGGGGAGATGAACGACGATCATGCAGGAACCCACAACGTTGGACGTGGCAATCGGCGAGTTTGCCCTCGATCCGGATCGATTTTCCGGCGTCAGTATCAGTGAAATAGTCCGTCACTGGTCGGAGACCATTCCGGACCGCACGGCCTTCATCACCCCGACTTCGCGAATTTCGTGGGCGCAGTACGACGCGGCCGCGGACGCCATTGCGTCGGCACTCGAACTTTCCAGTGAGGGATACGGGCATGTAGCGGTGCTGCTTCCGGACACCATGGTCTTCCACGCCGCGCTGTGTGCCGCGTACCGGACCGGCCGGGTGGCCGTGGGAATCGGGTCGCGATCCGGGCTCCGCGAGATCTCGCATCTGATCGAACGTTCCGACGCCACAGTTCTGGTGACGACGCGATCTTTGCGCGGCGTCGACACGACGGAGTTGATCTCACAACTGCGACAGGCGCATCCCACCCTCGACGTGGTGTTTGCCGATGACACCGGAGCCGTGAGTTTCGAACGGGCCGCCGCGGTGGGAGGTGTTGTCTCTCTTCCCGTGCCGAAGCGGGTTTTCGAGGCCTCGAGCCCGACCTTCTCGACGGCTGCCGTGTCCATGCTTAACTCGACGTCCGGTACGACCGGACTTCCGAAGCTGGTAACTCAGACGGAAGATCGGTGGGTTGCATTCTCCGAGATCGGCGCAGAGGCAGCCGATGTCGGACCGGAAGAAGTCTTCCTCGGGGCGGTTCCGGCTCCCTTCGGTTTCGGCCTGTGGACGTCGCATTTCCTGCCCGCGTTGCTTGGCGCCCCCAACGTGGTCATGGAGCGATTCGACGTCGCGGTGATGATCGATCTCATCGAACGTGAAGGCGTCACCGTGTTGAACTGTGTGAGTACACAATTCAAGATGCTGTTGCGATCCGACGCCGCTGCGAGCGCAAACCTCGATACGTTGCGCGTCATGTTTACCGGGGGAGAGGCGGTTCCGTACTCGGAGGCGCTGGCATTCGAGGAACGAACCGGAGCAGCAGTGCTGCAATTCTACGGTTCCAACGAAACCGGAGCCGTCTCCGTCACCACCGTCGACGACGACTCCGACACCAGGCTGCGTACCTGTGGTCACGTCATCGACCGGATGCAGGTTCGGGTATTCGACGACGCCGCAAAAGAAGTGGTCGGATCCATGCGCCGCGGGCAACCGGCGGTCAACGGACCGTTGATGTGTCAGGGCTACTGGGGCGACGTCGACGCCAACAACGAGCTGTACACCGAAGACGGCTGGATGCTGCTCGGCGACATCGTCGAAATCGACGAGGACGGTCGCGTCCGCGTTGTGGGTCGTAAGGCCGACATCATCATTCGTGGTGGCAAGAACATCTCCGCCGTCGAAGTCGAGGAATACGTCCGTGCGCACCCGCTGGTGGATTTGGTTGCCGCGGTCGGCGTCGACGACGCTCTGTTCGGGGAAAAGGTGTGCGCCGTTGTCGTGACCACGGACAGTGAGGCACTGTCCGCGGCAGAGCTCACCGAGTGGATGCGTGAGCAGGGCATCACTCGCGAATACATTCCGGAGTATGTGATGACGCTGGCGGAGTTGCCTATGGCAGCCGGCGGAAAGGTTGCCAAAGGCGCTGTCAAGGAACTTGTGCGCGAGAAACTGGCTGAGGCGATCTGTTGATCCGGCGGCTTCGACGGTGTCGGGTTAGTCTGATTCGAACCTAGTGCCGAGCTGTCAGGACTCCGATGCCATATCGACTCAGGACACCGATGTCCCATCGACTCAGGACACCGATGTCCCATCGACTCATGACTCTGCTTCGCAGCCCGAAGCCCGGCGCGCTGATTGTGCGCTGGGTCTTCGGCCGTGACGCAGCAAAGGTCACCGACAAGCTGCGCAAACACGCGCCGGGAGGCGTCGACGCCATTCGGGATCAGTACTATCGCACCGATGATTCCGACGCCCGACTGGACGTGTATTTCCCGGCTGGTACGCAGACCGCGCTCCCCACCGTGGTGTGGACACACGGCGGTGCCTGGATTTCCGGCAACAAGTCCAACAACGCCACGTACTACGAGTTACTTGCCTCGCGCGGTTTCACCGTCGTGTCGCTGGACTACTCCATCGGACCGGAGCATCGGTATCCGACGGCGATCGGTCAGCTCAACGACGCGCACGCATATATCCTCGCGAACGCCGAGAGGTTGCACGTCGATCCGTCGAAGATATTTCTGGCCGGTGATTCGGCAGGTGCTCAGTTGTCGAGCCAATTGGCAACGATCATCACCAATCCGGAGTACGCGGACCTTGTCTGTGTGAAGCCGGCCTTGCATCCGGATCAACTGCGCGGAGTTGTGCTGAACTGCGGAATCTACGATGTTGCGAACATGGTAGGTGGCCCCGGCATCATCGGCTGGGGTGTCGATCGTTCGCTGTGGGCCTATACCGGTGATCGCCTTTTTGTCGATAGCACAGCGGCACAACAGATGTCGACGCTCCATCACGTCACGGCCGATTTCCCGCCCGCCTACATCAGTGGCGGCAATGCCGACCCGCTGACAGATCGTCAGTCGAAACCTTTGGCCGACAAGCTGACTGGATTCGGCGTCAAGGTGGACACGTTGTTCTTTCCGGAAGATCACGAGCCGCCGCTCGGACATGAGTACCAGTTCAACCTCGATGGTGCAGACGGTGTGGTGGCGTTCGAGCGCACCGTGGATTTCCTGTCGGCGCGGGTTGATTGATCGTATCCCCTTGTTCTGCTTGAGAATTTGACAATCCCGGCAATCTGGTCGTCGATAATTGACAGGCAATTCCCAGGAACCGCATCTCCGCTAGCCTTGTGCCCGATGCTGTTTCCGACACCCAGGAGTTGCCGTGCCCAAGTCGTCCACACGTCGATTGCCCAGGTGGGCGCTCGGCCTGTTGAGCGCGGTGTTCACGCTGATGATTATCGGCGGATCGGCGACGTACTTCAGCCCATGGCCGGGGACGTTGGCAATGCGGTGGATGGCGGAGGGAAGTGCAGATTCGGTTTCTGCGACGCTGTCGGAGTTGGCTCCGTCCGGCGTCGAGACGCGTACCGACGTGACCTACCGCAACGGCGATCCGGATGCCCTACTCGACGTCTATTTCCCGGATTCGGCGTCGGCAGCGCTGCCGACACTCATCTGGACTCATGGTGGTAGTTGGGTCTACGGCGACAAGGAAGATTACTCGGGCTACTACAAGAGTCTTGCCGGCCAAGGGTTCACGGTCATCTCCCTGGACTACTCTCTGGGCCCGGATGCGACGTACCCGACAGTGCTCCATCAACTGAACGACGCCTATCGGTACATCACCGACAATGCGGACCAGTTGCACGTGGATCCGAACGCACTCTTCCTCGGCGGCGATTCTGCGGGCGGCCAGATCTCGAGCCAGATTGCTGCAATGATCACCGACCCGGTCTACGCCGCCGAAGTCGGAGTCACGCCGAGCCTGTCGCCACAGCAGGTCCGGGGCGTCGTCCTGGACTGTGGCGTCTTCGATATGTACGAATTCCTCGATCCCGACGGCAGATTCGGGTGGACGGCAGACCGCGAATCCGTTTGGGCCTACACCGGGACCAAGGACTTCGAGAACTCACCGGCGGTCAGGCAGATGTCGACGATAAACATCGTCACATCGGCTTTCCCCCCGACCTTCATCACCGGCGGCAATGCTGACGAACTGACGGCCGGCCAGTCGAAACCGTTTGCGGACACACTTATTCGCCTGGGTGTCGACGTCGACGCGCTCTTCTACCCGGATGATTACGAACCGGCGCTCGAACACGAGTACCAGTTCGATCTGGATACTCTCGACGGGCAGATCGCATTCGATCGCACCGTTGCATTCCTGCGTGCGCATTCGCAGTAGCGTCGAGCCTCTATCGAATTACGTACGGCGAGATCGAGCTTCGATGCTCGCTGATGTCCAAGGCCTTGCCCAATGGAGGGAAAGCGCGCTGGGGGCAGTTCAAGCGTTCGCACACCCGGCAACCCGAACCGATCGGTGTGCCGGGATTGGACTCGTCCAAGTCCAAGCCGTCGCCGTAGACGAGACGGTGGGCATGGCGGATTTCGCAGCCCAATCCGATGGCAAAGATCTTCTGAGGCTGGCCGTACCTCGCGGCCCGGCGCTCGACTGTCCGCGCCACCCACAGGTACCGTCTGCCGTCAGGCATCTGGGCGATCTGCGGCATGATCTTGCCCGGGTAGGAGAAGGTTTCGTACACATTCCACAGGGGGCAGGTGCCGCCGCTGGTGGAGAAGTGAAAGCCGGTGGCGGACTGACGCTTCGACATGTTTCCGGCGCGGTCGACGCGGACGAACATGAACGGGACACCGCGTAGTTTCGGTCTCTGCAACGTCGAAAGTCGGTGGCAGATCGTTTCGTAGCTGGCAGAGTAGAACGCTGACATACGTTCGATGTCGTACCGGAAATCTTCGGCCACATCGTGAAACTGTCCGTACGGGAGGACGGTAGCCGCGGCGAAGTAGTTGGCCAGCCCGAGGCGAGCCAGCGACACCGATTCCTCGCTGGTGAAGTTCCCTTCGGCGACGAGGGAGTCGAGCAGGTCGTTGTGTTCGAGGTAAGCCAGCTCGGTGGCGAACTTGAATACCTGCTGACCACCGGAGAGGTGCGACGAGATCTCGAGGACCCGGTTCACGGGGTCGTACCGATGCAGAATGTTCTCGCCGAGGTCGATTCGGCGAACGATCTGCACGTCGTGAATCGTTTCCAGACGGCGGGCGATTTCGCCCGCGATGTCGCCACGGTGGAAACGCAGGCGTGACGTCAGTTCTTCCGCGGCAGTATCAAGATCGTGGATGTAGTTCTGCCGTTGGTAGAAGTAGTCGCGGACTTCCTCGTGGGGCATCGTGATGGAACCACTGCCGCTGCCGTCCGAAAAGCGATCCTCGGTGGCCGCGGCCAGCTGCGCCGTGGTGTTGCGGAAGCGGCGGTGCATGTTGACCATCGCCTTCGCCAACCCCGGATGGCTCGACACCATCTCGGCGATCTCGTGCGCGTCGGCGTCGATACCCATTTCCTGATCGAGAGCCACCTCGCGCATTTCGGCGATCAGACGCGTGTCGTCCTGCGACGAGAAGAAGGTGGTGTCGACACCGAACACCTCGCTGATCCGCAGCAGGACCGGCACCGTCAGCGGGCGGACGTCGTGCTCGATCTGGTTGAGGTAACTTGCCGATATTTCGAGCGTCTTTGCCAACGACGCCTGGCTCAGCCCACGCTCGGTACGCAGTTGGCGGAGCCGGACACCGACGAAGGTTTTCGACATTCAGCCAGGATACGAGGGGTGTAGGAAGTTCGCAAACTAGTGTTTGCAGACTTAACCTAGGCTTTGTCCTCCGAACGCGGAGCACCCATGCCGGGATCGATCTGGAACGGACCGTTCGCAGACGGGGCAAGTGGGAAGTCGAAGATCGCGGTCGGGAGATACACCGTCGAGCAGGAGTTCGGAATATCGACGACGCCGGAGAGCCGGCCTTCGATCGGCGCGGCGCCGAGTAGCAGATATGCCTGCTCCGGTGCGTAGCCGAACTTCGTGAGGTATTCGATCGCGTGCAGGCAGGCGCGCTGGTAAGACAGATGGGAGTCGAGATACTTCTGCTCACCGTCCAGCGTCACGGATGTGCCCGAGAATGCCAGCCACTCGGAGTACTGCGGATCTGTGTTGCCCGGCATGAAGATCGCATTCTCGGATACCCCGTAGGTGTCCATGCCGCCTTTGATGATGTCGACGCGCAGATCGATGAAGCCGCCCATCTCGATGGCGCCGCAGAAGGTGATCTCACCGTCGCCTTGGGAGAAGTGCAGGTCGCCGACGGACAGGTTCGCTCCGTCGACAAATACGGGGTAGAAGATTCGGCTGCCCTTGGTCAGGTTCTTGATGTCCTGGTTGCCGCCGTTCTCGCGCGGGGGAGCTGTGCGGGCAGCCTCGCCGGCAACACGCGTGTAGTCGTCGCCGGTGAGGGTGCCGAGTACGGCGTCACGGGGCTCGGGTGGAAGTGCCAGCGGAGGAACACGATTGGGATCGGTAGCGATCAATGCACCTTCGCGGGCATTCCACTTGGCGAGCAAGGCCGCTGACGGCGCAGTGCCCATGAGTCCCGGGTGCACGATACCGGTGAACGACACGTGTGGGATATGGCGTGACGTAGCAGTCTGCCCTGAGAAATCCCATACCGCTTTGTATGCGTCGGGGAACTGCTCGGTGAGGAATCCGCCGCCGTTGTTACGCGGGAAGATGCCGGTGTACCCCCAGCCCTGGCCGGCCAACGGTCCCGAATCTTCTTGGGGGATAGGGCCGATGTCGAGAATGTCGACGATCAGGAGGTCGCCGGGCTTTGCCCCTTCGACGGCAAACGGGCCGGAAAGCGTGTGCACGGTGGTGAGGGGCGCATTGAGGATGTCGTCCGCGGAGTCGTCGTTGTGAATGGCGCCGTCGAACCACTCGCGGCAGTGAACCCGGAACGCATCGCCCGGCTTCACCGTGACTGCGGCCGGAATATCAGGGTGCCAGCGGTTATGGCCGACGATGGCCTGCTCGGTGAACTTCTTGGTGGAATCGAGGGGGAACAGCAACTCCGGCATGTGAACTCCTCATCATCGAAGGTGATACTCAGGGGCGAGGTAGCTTGCGGTGCAACGGATTAGACGTAGTCGGGGTGACAGTGCGGCGAGTGCCCGGTAGTGAGCCGTTGACTACTGCCGGCTCGTGTGCGGATCGCGCAGTGGCGTCGAGTAGTCCCATCGCGGCAGAGGATGCGTGACTCAATCTCGGTGTGGACATCACGCGTCGGGAATCGGCGGAGCATTGTGGGCACACAATCGACGCGGGAACCTCGGCCATCGCAAACGACCGTTCGAGCGGTCCGCAGCCGGTGCAGCGAAACTCGTACAGGGGCATGGCCGTCACGCTAGTGGAGGTTGGCGTCGGCGGCAGCGGAACGACGAGCCCAGGCGCACACAAGTGTGCGAAATCAGGCCGAAGCGCACGTTTCGAGGCAACTTGTGTGCAATAAATCCCGCCTGCGCACGGTGAATCTGCGAATTCCACCCCGACGGGCGTGATTGCGGTCACTTCGAGTCACAAAATGTTGCTGGGAGTGATGCTGGAGTTGCCCGCCGGCGGCGCGCTTGCGTCGTCGCAAAGGGTTGCGTGCATTTCGTTCACAGCCTGCAGTTTCTTGCTACCGGCCAGTAGGAAACCTGCCCGATTGGCGAGGTTTGAACCCCTCTCGATCTTCACAGTCTTAGCAAAGTGTGTTGAAAAGCTAGCGAAGATTGGCATTAGCAACAGGTAGACGGCACTTTTTCGATGTGTCATTCTCGATGAGTACACAAAAAGGGCCTGGCAAGGATGTGAAGCAGTACGCACGTACCGCTCACAACGGGCCAGACCAGTAGATCTAAGAGATGGAGTCTTGATGTCGACCACCGGCACCCCGAAGACCGCAGCAGAGCTTCAGCAGGATTGGGACACCAACCCTCGCTGGAAGGGCGTAACTCGTAACTACACGGCCGATCAGGTCGTCAAGCTCCAGGGCACCGTCGTCGAGGAGCAGACCCTCGCTCGCCGCGGATCCGAGATCCTCTGGGATCTCGTGAACAACGAGGACTACATCAACTCCCTCGGTGCACTTACCGGCAACATGGCTGTGCAGCAGGTTCGCGCCGGCCTCAAGGCCATCTACCTCTCCGGCTGGCAGGTTGCCGGCGACGCTAACCTCTCGGGCCACACGTACCCGGACCAGAGCCTCTACCCGGCCAACTCGGTTCCGACCGTCGTTCGTCGCATCAACAACGCACTGCTGCGCGCCGACGAGATCGCCAAGACCGAGGGTGACACCTCCGTCAGCAACTGGCTCGCTCCGATCGTTGCCGACGCCGAAGCCGGCTTCGGTGGCGCTCTCAACGCATACGAGCTGCAGAAGGCCATGATCGGTGCCGGCGCAGCAGGCGTTCACTGGGAGGATCAGCTCGCTTCGGAGAAGAAGTGCGGCCACCTCGGCGGCAAGGTTCTCATCCCCACGCAGCAGCACATCCGCACCCTGACCTCGGCTCGTCTGGCTTCCGATGTCGCGGACGTTCCGTCCGTCATCATCGCCCGCACCGACGCTGAGGCCGCAACCCTCATCACCTCCGACGTGGACGAGCGCGACCGCCCGTTCCTCGACGGAACCCGTACGGCTGAAGGCTTCTACGGCGTCAAGAACGGCATCGAGCCCTGCATCGCTCGCGCCAAGGCTTACGCACCGTACGCAGACCTCATCTGGATGGAGACCGGCGTGCCGGACCTCGAGGTTGCAAAGAAGTTCGCCGAGTCCGTTCGCAGCGAATTCCCGGACCAGCTCCTGGCCTACAACTGCTCCCCGTCCTTCAACTGGAAGGCACACCTGGACGACGCGACCATCGCGAAGTTCCAGAAGGAGCTCGGCGCGATGGGCTTCAAGTTCCAGTTCATCACGCTCGCAGGCTTCCACTCGCTCAACTACGGCATGTTCGACCTGGCCTACGGCTACGCCCGTGAAGGTATGACGGCATTCGTCGACCTGCAGGAGCGCGAGTTCAAGGCTGCCGAAGAGCGTGGCTTCACCGCCATCAAGCACCAGCGTGAGGTTGGCGCCGGCTACTTCGACACCATCGCCACCACGGTTGACCCCAACACCTCGACGGCAGCTCTCAAGGGCTCCACCGAAGAGGGACAGTTCCACTAAGAACTGACATCGGGTGGGGGAGAGGCTCGGCTTCGGGTCTCTCCCCTGCTTGTATCACCGCACTACTTCTCTTTCGTCTTCAAAGCAGTTCCGATTGCGCCGGCCATCAGCGTCGACGCGGTTCGAAGTGCTTCCACAGCTACACCTCCACCAGACAAACTCCACGAGACAAACAAGGAGCTGACGTGACCAGCGAAAAAATTCAGCGCGTCGGCGTTATCGGCGCCGGAATCATGGGTGCCGGAATCGCCGAGGTGTGCGCCCGCGCACATGTCGATGTTCTGGTCTTCGAGCAGACTCGCGAGCTTGCAGCAGCCGGGCGTTCACGCATCCTGCGTTCGCTCGACCGCGGCGTGAGCAGCGGAAAGATCACAGAACGTGAGCGTGAGCAGGCCGCATGGCGTCTGCGTTTCACCTCCGATCTGGGAGATTTCGCGGACCGCCAGCTCGTTGTGGAGGCCGTCGTCGAAGACGAGAAGATCAAGAGCGAAATCTTTGCCGAGCTCGACGCGGTCGTGACGGATCCGGATGCGGTTCTCGCGTCCAACACGTCGTCGATCCCGATCATGAAGCTGGGTATCTCGACCAAGCGTCCCGAGCGAGTCATCGGTATGCACTTCTTCAACCCGGTGCCGGTTCTGCCGCTCGTCGAACTGGTGACGACGCTCAAGACCAGCTCCACGGTGTCGCAGCGCGCCGAGGCTTTTGCCAGTGACGTCCTTGGCAAGCAGGTTGTCCGCAGTGCCGACCGCTCCGGCTTTGTCGTCAACGCACTCCTGGTGCCGTACCTGCTCTCGGCCATCCGCATGGTCGAGTCGGGCTTCGCCACCAAGGAAGACATCGACAAGGCAACGGTTCTCGGCCTCGCGCACCCCATGGGTCCGCTGGCTCTGACGGACCTGGTCGGACTCGACACCGTCAAGTCCATCGCCGACTCCATGTACGAAGAGTTCAAGGAGCCGCTGTACTCCGCCCCGCCGCTGCTCCTCCGTATGGTCGAGGCCGGTCTGACGGGTAAGAAGTCCGGCGCAGGGTTCTACGAGTACACCGACAACGGTCGTTCCGCCAAGCAGGCAAGCTAAGGCCAATGGCCCTGTGCGCCTTTCTGGTAGTTCCGGCTACCACAAAGGCGCACAGGGCGCTTGCGCCCCTCGGTTAGAAAGGTCGACCGCATGTCCAGCAGCACTGCAGCATTCGGCTCCAGCGTCCTGGGGTACCCGCGCATCGGGCCGCGGCGGGAGCTCAAGCGTGCCCTCGAGTCCTACTGGCACGGCAATTCCGACAAGGACGCACTTCTCGCGGTTGCCAAGGAACTTCAGGAATCGACCTGGAGCGAATTGGCTGCAACGGGATTGAGTCAGGTTCCCGGCAATACCTTCTCGTTCTACGATCACGTTCTCGACAACGCCTTGCTGTTCGGCGCCGTGCCCGAGCGGTTCAAGCCGCTCGAAAGCGCTTTGGACCCACTCGATTTCTACTTCACGATGGCGCGTGGGCGTCCCGACTTCCCGCCCCTGGAGTTGGTCCGGTTCTTCGGCACCAACTACTACTACCGTCAGCCCGAGATCGACGCCGCCACCGAGTTCTCACTCCACTCGGAGGCGTTGCTCGACGAATTCGAGCGCGCCAAGGAACGAGGCATCGAACTGCGTCCCGTGATCATGGGACCGGTGTCGTTGCTTCTGCTCTCCAAGGTGGGGCCGGCAACCGAAGCGGTCGACGCCGATTTCACGCCGCTCGATCGACTCGACGATCTACTTCCCGTGTACGAGAAGCTGTTCGAGCAGTTGGCCAAGGCCGGTGCAACATGCGTTCAGCTGGACGAGCCTTCGGTGACGGAGGATCGCTCGGCAGAAGAGCTCGATGCGCTCAAGCGGGCGTACGAGAAGCTGTCCACCGCGCCGCTGCGTCCGCGTCTGCTGGTCACAGGACCGTACGGCAAGTTCGGCGAGGCTCTGAACATCCTGGCTGCCACCAAGATCGAGGCATTCGGACTGGACCTCGTGCACGGCCGGATCACGGCCGAAGAACTGGCTGCGGTTCCCCATATCAAGCGCAAGCGGATCTACGCCGGTGTGGTCGACGGCCGAAACGTCTGGCGAGTCGATCGTTTCAACACCTTGACTTACCTCAACGAGCTCAAGGACGTTGTCCCGGATCTTGTTGTCTCCACGTCGTCTTCGCTGCTGCACGTGCCGTACGACGTGCTCTCCGAGTACGACATCCCAGGAGACGTCGCGGATCGTCTGGCCTTTGCCAAGCAGAAGGTCGGCGAGGTCGTGACACTTGCGAAGGCCCTCACCGAAGGTCCGTCGGACAAGTGGCGCAAGCGTCCGACAAAGGTGCACTTCAAGCTCAAGCACGCCGTGCGAGCTCGGGTCAACGCAGTCAAGCCCGAAGATCGTATCCGCGCTCCGTACGAAGAGCGTCGTAAGGCTCAGCAGGAACGGTTGAACCTGCCCTTGGTGCCGGCTCAGACATTGGGCTCGTTCCCGCAGACCAACGAAATCCGCCAGGCACGTTACGAACTCGGCGAGGGTCGGTTGGAGTGGGACGACTACTACAAGCGCATCCAGGAAGAGATCGAACGCACCATCCGGCTGCAAGAGGATATCGGACTCGACGTCCTCGTGCACGGTGAGCACGAGCGCAACGACATGGTCCAGTACTTCGCCGAACTGCTCGAAGGCTATGCCTTCACGCACAACGGTTGGGTGCAGGCATACGGATCTCGTTGCACGCGTCCACCGATTCTCTACGGAGACATCGCGCGTCCGAAGCCGATGACGGTCGAATGGATTGCGTACGCGCAGTCGCTGACCGACAAGCCGGTCAAGGGCATGCTCACCGGACCGGTCACCATGATCGCCCGTTCTTTCGTCCGTCAGGACCAGCCGCTCTACGAAACGGCAGAGCAACTGGCCCTTGTCATTCGGGACGAAATTGCAGATCTCGAAGCGGCCGGCATCGCCATCATCCAGGTGGACGAGCCTGCAATTCGTGAACTGCTGCCGCTACGTGAGGACGGCCGGGAGGCCTACCTGGAGTGGGCCGTCGACGCGTTCCGTCTGGCAACAGGTGGAGCGAAGCCGGAAACACAGATTCACACGCATCTGACGTACTCCGCTCGGTCGTCGGTGGTCGACGCCATCGAACGGTTGGACGCCGATGTGACGGCTATCGTCGCGACCCGCTCCATCACGTGGGTGCTCGACGCACTGAAGGAAGGCGCGCTCACACACGGCGTCGGACCCGGTGTGTACGAGTCCCGTTCGGCGAGGATCCCGGATATCGACGAACTCGACGAATTGCTCACGGAGGCAAGCGAATCGATTTCTCTCGATCGTTTGTGGGCAAACCCGGACGGTGGGCTCAAGACCCGCCATCCGTGGCAGCTCGAGCCGTCACTGCGCAACTTGGTTGCGGCGGCGAGACGACTGCGTCGCCGGGCCGAGAACGCTCAGGATACCGACAACTAGACAAATCGGTACAAGAAGGGACCTGCAATTTGCAGGTCCCTTCTTGCGCGAGTAGGCATGTACCCATGGTTACTGCTGCTGCTTACGCCGCTATGTCCGCTGACGGTCCTCTGGAGAAGACCACCATCGAACGACGCGAGCTCGGTCCACTGGACATTCTCATCGACATCAAGTTTGCCGGAATCTGCCACTCCGACATCCACTCCGCCCGAAATGAGTGGGGCGGAACAAAATACCCGGTTGTCCCGGGCCACGAAATCGCGGGTGTAGTTGCCGCGATCGGCTCCGAGGTGACGACGCACAAGGTCGGCGACCGCGTGGGTGTCGGTTGTTTTGTCGAATCCTGCGGGGAATGTGACATGTGCGTCGCCGGTGAGGAGCAGTACTGCCGCACCGGAGTGACCGGCACTTACAACGCCAAGGGTCGCGACGGCGAGCGCACCCAAGGTGGGTATGCGACGTCCATCGTCGTCAACGAACACTTTGTTCTTTCGATCCCCGACGGCATCGAACTCGATGTCGCGGCGCCACTTCTGTGTGCAGGTATCACGTTGTACTCGCCGCTACGGCACTGGAAAACCGGACCGGGCACGAAGGTTGCGATCATCGGCTTCGGTGGACTCGGCCATGTCGGTGTGAAGATCGCCAAAGCGATGGGGGCCGAGGTCACCGTCCTGAGTCAATCACTGAGCAAGCAGGACGACGGTCTGCGTTTCGGTGCGGATCACTACTACGCCACCAAGGACCCCGGAACGTTCAAGGCATTGCGTGGACAGTTCGATCTGATTCTCAACACCGTTTCGGTCAACCTCGACATCGACGCGTACATGTCGTTGCTCGCACTCAATGGAACCTTGGTCGAATTGGGATTGCCGGAGAAGCCGATCGAGGTGCGCGCGTTCTCGCTTGCCGCGAACCGTCGTAGCCTGGCCGGCAGCATGGTCGGCGGCATTCCGCAGACGCAGGAGATGCTGAACTTCTGCGCCGAACACGGAATCGGAGCCGAGATCGAACTCATTCCGGCAAGTGAGATCAACGTCGCTTACGATCGCGTGGTCGCAAGCGACGTCCGTTACAGATTTGTCATCGACACGGCCACAATCTGATCGCGGTCGCTACTGCGGGTTAGTCGAGTTGCTCGCGAAGGCTACTGAGAGTCTTCGCGAGCAACCGCGACACATGCATCTGCGATACCCCGACCTTCTCGGCGATCTGCGTCTGCGTGAGATTGCCGAAGAACCGCAGCATCAACACGGTCCTTTCCCGGTCAGGTAGCTTCTCGAGCAGTGGCCGCAGAGCTTCGTGATTTTCGACATTTTCGAGAGCTGCGTCGTAATCGCCGAGAGTTTCCACCAGGGGTAGATCGTCGGTGTGGTTGGACGCAGCGCCGTCGACCGACACTGTTTGATAAGCGTTTCCGGCGATGAGCGCTTGGGCTACTTCTTCGCGCTCGACACCCAGCGTCGCCGCAAGTTCGTCGACGGTCGGAGCGTGCCCCAACTGCTGTGACAGCTCGCTGATCGCCTGGCCGAGTTGGAAGTGCAATTCCTTCATGCGGCGAGGAACGCGGACCGCCCAGCCGGTGTCCCGGAAGTGTCGACGGACTTCTCCCATGACAGTGGGGACGGCAAACGATACGAAGTCCGATCCACGACTGACATCGAACCGGTCGACCGCGTTGACCAGACCCAGCCGTGCGACCTGAACAAGGTCGTCATGTGCCTCGCCGCGGCCGTCGAAGCGCCGGGCAATGTGCTCGGCCAGCGGCAGGCAGCGCGTGATGAGCGCGGCCCGCACTCGCTCGTACTCAACTCCGTGACGATCGAGGGTGTCCAACTTCTCGAAAACGGCTATGACGTCTCGATACTCGTCTGTCGACCGACGACGCGGCCGCGGTGGGCCATGCTCGGGCGATGCCCCGCGAGCGGACGATGTCACTGGCGCCTGCCGTCGGCTTTGGTGAACTTCATAGTCGTGATGTACCCGGCGCCATTCGGATCTTCTTCTTGATCAAGGGAAATCGAGTCGGTGAGGGCGGTGAGGACGTGCCACCCGAAGGATCGCTGGTCGGCACCGTCGGACTCAGCTGTCGTGGTCGCGACCGAAATATGTAATTGGGACGCCGCGTAGACAAATCGGCACACCAGTACAGAATCGGGGAGAGCTCGGACGATGAGATGCGTACAGATCTCATCCATGGCCAGCCTGATGTCGGCGATGGCGTCGAGGTCGAAGCTCTCCTGAATCGCGACGGTCGCAGCGAGCGCCCGCAATATCGACAGTTGGTCAAGGGTTGCCCGGATTCTCAACTCGACGACGGGTTGAGTGCGATCCTGATCGGGTTCGATTGCGCTGAGATGTGGCATGAGTTCTCCGGATCGTCGTACCAGGTGCCGGCCCCGGACGCTGGTGCGGTGAACCATACCGACCGATACGATCACAGACACCCCTATACAGAAAATATCTACGCCGGTGCGCAGACGCTTAATGGGGATTACCTCCAAAGGGTGCAGTTCAAACCACAACTTTGCGCAACCTCGACCACCAGCTCGTGACGTGCGACCGAACCGAACGCTCACACCGCGCTTGTGACCTCCGTCATCTCGGGGTACTGTTCCTAACCGAGGTTGAGCACACAGCCGATGAGGGATTATCCATTATTTATGGGGCCCGATATCGCGTGCGCCCCTGGTGGATGTCCCCCGTTTCTTTGCACAGTGTATGCCGTTGCGGGATGGGAGAACCATGACTGTTGTTCCAAAATCATCTGTTCCAGGATCGCCTCTTTCCGGGCCGTCCGTCTCTGGATCGTCTGTCCCTGGGAAGGCGAACGTAGGTTCGAAACCGGGCTTTTCGTACGCAGGTCGAGGTTCGCTCGACTACGGTCCGCCGCCATCGGCGACGTCGACCGCCTCGTTTCGCGCGAACAAGGTCAGTGCCTCTACGGTCGTGATTTCGGTTCGCGGTGAAATCGACTTGTTGAGCGTCAACGCATTCCGTGATTATCTGTCCAGCCAGGTTGTGCCGGGTCGGACCCTGGTTGTCGACATGTCGGATCTCGAATTCATGGGTATGTGCGGGTTGTCGTCGTTGTCGATCCTTGCCACGCTCACCCGGGATGCCGGCGGTGCTCTTGCCTTGATCTGTGGTCGACCGGTTCAGCGTCTCCTCAGAGCCGCCGGCCAGGAATCCATGTTCGACTGCTACACCTCGTTGGAGCACGCAGTCGGCCTCGGTGAAACCAAACGTTTCCTTGCCTGAAAGCGCTGAGTCATACGGCGTTAAGGAGTATCGGAGATACAGCGTCAAGGCGAATCGAACTTAAGGAGAATCGGGTCGCTCACCGAGCTACTTCGCTTCGGTGAGCGACTCTGTGTGCCCGCGTGCGGGGCGGCGCGGTGACGCAGCGACCATAGGTCCGCACAACTTCGCCGGCCACGTGTTCCCACGAATACGATTCGCACATCCTGGCTCTGCCCGCGCGTGAGAACAAGGCTCCTTCCTCAGCGTTGTCGAGCAGGTGCCGAACCACCCTCGCGGTCTGCTTCGGATTGTCGACCGGAACGCGGTGTCCGGTCAGTCCGTCCACCACGGTGTCGCGCAGCCCGCCGACCGGTGTTGCGACAACGGGAACACCGCAAGCCATAGCCTCGAGCGCGACGATGCCAAACGGTTCGTAGCGGGCCGTGCAGAGCAGTGCGTCCGCCGACCGCATCAACTTCGGCAGCGACTGGTGGGGAACGCGGCCGAGAAGTTTCACTCGATCCGCGACGCCCAGTCGTTCGGCGAGCTTCTGCAACTGCGTGGCGATCTCGTCGGTGGGCAGACCTGACGACGGTGGACCGCCGGCCACCACCAACTCGGTGTCGGGCAGCGACGCCAGAGCCGCTATCGCGATGTCGAATCCCTTCTGCTCTACCAACCTTCCGACGCACAACAATCGGTGCGGCGCGTTTCGTTTTGCCCGCGGCCCCTCCGGAGTGAAGTGGTCGATGTCGACGCCGGACGGAACCATGGTTGTCCGCGAGCGAGGCGAGCCGAGCCGGACGAGATCGAACACCTCGTCCGAGCTCGTCGCGATTACATGCGTCGCACCCTTCGCAACCAACTGCTCCAGATGGGAACGCTCCGAGGGGTTTTCGTCGGACAAGCCGAGATGGCGCCGTTCCGTGATACCGAGCGAATGGAATGTTTGCAAAACCGGGATGCCGAGAATCCTCGTTGCCAGTTCCGTGGCTATACCCGACATCCAAAAATGCGCGTGCACTACGTCGGGCCGGTCCAGAGTCCACAAATTCCGTAGTTCACTACCGAATTCGCCGAGATACTGCAGTAGTTCCTTGTCGCTCAGCGCATGCAGCGGACCGGCTTCGGCATACACGACGGTATAACCACCGCGTGCGCGAACACGGTCGGGACCGTGCGCACTCTGCCGCCGCGTGTACACCGTAACGTCATGGCCCGCGCGAACGAGCGCCGAGGACAACTCGTCGACGTGCAGATGCTGGCGTCCGGCAACGGAATTGCCCACCTGAGCCAGTGGGTCCGCATTGACCGACACCATGGAGATATTAAGCATTCGTCCGGGTGCGATGGCGGGCGAATAAGTCATCTGGGCGCCTCTCGGTTGACTGTTTCGTCTTCGGATACCCCCAGTGCATGATCTGAACCGGGTTTCGCTGCGCCCCGGGATGGGCACATTTCAAACACGCACGGTGAGGAGTGGATCGATGACCGAACAGGTACTAGTCGACGCGAGTGTGGGGCTCGGATTCCAGCGGTACATCCAGTCGGTGGCCGAGGGCGTCGGCGCAGGAATCGAGCAATGGTGCTGCCGGGGTGAGCATCCGATGGAGGCGTACATCGCCCTCGATCGAGAGGTGCCACGTTTCCCCGGCCGGGAAGTTGCATTGCTGTGGGAGGAAACATGTGGTTGGGCGTTGGCAGTGGAAACCCGATCGGGTGAGGATCTGATCGTTCTCGGATACTTCGGGGACGACGCAGTGCCCACTGCGGACGTGGTCGCGGCATTCGGCGCGAGCGTCGGCACTCCTGACGCCCGGATGCGTCGACGCGCGTCGTGGACCAACGATCGTCCGTTGGCAGATTCCGATCGGACTGCGCGCCTGCTCCGTCAATACGGTCACGACGCGAACTGATCGAATCCGCTAACTCACCACTACGTTCAGATCAACTAGTTCACTACGTTCAGTGCCGGATCCAGGACCGGCGCTGACGCCGCCTCTGTGTCCAGATCATCCATCAGCCGGAACACGATGTGCCCGCCGATTGCGCCGCCGACACCGATGGCGCTCAGCCCGACCAGTGAAAGCAGCCGCGCGAGTAGCGGAGGCGGGGAATCGTTGCTGCGCAAGAAGTACGACACCAGGAAAGCGTCGATGCCTACCGCATTGCTCGCTGCGTGGACGAGCCCGACCCGGCGCGCGATCGTGTCGCGTTCAGACCAATCGAGCCAGCCCGTGATGAGGGCGGGCGGTGTTGTGACCAGTCCGAGAAGGATCAGGTTGCGCACTGTTTTCGGGTCCCGCACAACATAATCGAACACAACGGATGCAGTCCACGCTCCGATGGGAACGGCCACCAGTGCGGGATGTAGCGGGTGCTCGACTGGTGATCCACGAAGGATCGACGCAACTTTGCGCGTAGCCGGTGAGCGTGAGGTTGCGTCGAGGATTCTGCGTTGAAGCCCTGTGGACGGACCGTCCAGTTGGTCGGCGGATTCGATTCTGCGGAAAAGGTTTCCGATATTCATGTAATTCGGCTACCCCAGGTGTCGCCGGGGAAACCCGCTTGTCGGGCTGTGTGCTCAGGCGTACGGTCGAATCGAAAGAGATCCGATCCGAGGAGCCAACATGAAGCTCAATCTCTTTGCGGCCTGGGCGTCGTACTTCCTGGTTCTAGTCACTGTGGTCTGTCTGGGCGGATTCCTCTTCGCAGCCGGATCAGGCAACGCCGGCTGGGCGCTGGTTTCGGGGTTGGCGGCAGCGGTGTCCATAGGCCTCATGATCGCGCTGTACAGCGGAACCGTTCGGCACGATCACAAGGTGCATCGGGAAACGCCCCACTTGTTCTGACTCTCCATCAGGCTGTTCTGAATATCATCAGGACTCGGCGAGTCGAGCCTTCTCGATCTCGACGTCGAAATCGGCTGGCGGCCATGACAGGTCGAGGCTCTCGAATGCGTCGATCAACAGTTCGGTGACGGCGATGCGGCTGTACCACTTGCGATCACACGGCACGACGTACCACGGGGCGTGCTCGGTGGACGTGTTGTCGAGCATCGCCTGATAGGCCTCTTGATATGCGGGCCACAGTTTCCGTTCGGTCACGTCGCCCGGGTTGTACTTCCAGTACTTCTCCGGCCGGTCGAGTCGCTCCTGCAGACGTTTCTTCTGCTCGTCGAGCGATACGAACATCGCGACCTTGACGATGGTGGTGCCGGCGTCGACCAGTTCCTTCTCGAACTGATTGATCTCGTCGTAACGTGCTCCCCAGACATCCGGCGGCACCAGATCGTGAACTCGCACCACAAGAACGTCCTCGTAGTGGGAGCGGTCGAACACCCCGAGATAACCGCCGCGGGGAAGTTGCTTCTTGATCCGCCACAGGTAGTGGTGCTGCTTTTCCTCGTCTGTCGGAACACCGAAGGACGCGTGGTCGACACCCTGTGGATCGACGTGCCCCACGACGTGGCGGACCATTCCGCCCTTGCCCGAGGTGTCCATTCCCTGCAGGACGAGGAGGACTGACCGCGAGTCACCCGAGCGACCGTTGGCATACAACAGTTCCTGCAAGCCAGACAGCACGGCGCCGCGTTCTTCGAGGAGACGCTCGCCGTCAGCTTTCTTCCCGGTGAATCCCGGAGTGCTGTTGCGGTCGAGACCTTCGAGATCGAAGCCAGACTGCGATCGAAGAATCGTCACGGCCGGTGTTTCCCACAGCGAGTCGTCTGTCATACCCGGAGACTGTGCCACAGCCGAGGTGGCCTCCGTGGGAACTTCAGGCTCAGTCGTTTTCGGGAGCGATCAGCGGATGAGGCATGGATTTGAACTTGGCCGGCGAACCCTTGACGGCGGCGATACCGGTGATGCCGCCCCACGTCATCATCGTCAAGTAGTCGATCAAGGATTCAGCGGACATCGACTTGTTGGAGATCCACCAGTGCGTCGCCAACTGAATACCGCCGACGATGCCGTACGCCCACGGCAGAGATCCGCCGGAATCCATTTCCATCTCGCGCAGACGATTGCCCAGCACCGTGGACAGGAGTTCGGCGATCATTCGCTCCGACTCGGCGACGACGTCACGACTTGCGCCGGCTCCGTTTGCCATGACATAGAGGTAGATCGCCGGGTCCGACGCAACAGTCTCGACATACGCGGTGATCGTTGCGTGTGTCAGTTCGAAATCGTCGAGTTCGTCGCTGATGGCCTGATAGATGCGCGGCGCGAGAATTGTCTCGACGTACCGCATCATCGTGGCCGTCGTCAGGTCACTCTTGTCAGTGAAGTAGCGGTAGAGGACAGTCTTGGACACGCCGATTTCGGACGCGATCTCATCCATACCGATTTCACGGCCACGCGCCCGGATCGCTGCGATGGTGCCGTCGACAAGCTCTTCACGTCTGGCGATCTTGTGTTCGCGCCAGCGTCGTTTGCGTCCGTCGGACTTCTCGGGCTTCGTGTCAGCGACAACTGGGCCGTCTACCTGCTCGTTGTCCTGCACAGCGTTCTTAGCCACGGGGTATCTCATATCTGTGGTGCGATCCACGTCCGAGCGGTCTCATTCCGTTTCAGCTTAGTGTCCGGGGAATTACGGTGGGCACGCACCTGCGGCTTCGACGCACCAGCGACAAGCTTTCGGCACAATGGCAAGGGTGCAGCAATTGAGCCCTAACGCTTTCGACTCGACTTTCGGCGACGACGCCAAGCGTCGGGACCTCCGCAAGATGAAGTTCTTCGCGACCGGTCTCCTCGGTTTCGCGACGGTCGTCTATCTGTTCTGTCGATGGCAGGAATCACGCGGCGCGGGCGAGTGGGTCGGGTACGTGAGGGCTGCGTCCGAGGCAGGAATGGTCGGCGCGCTGGCGGACTGGTTTGCCGTCACGGCGCTGTTCCGTCACCCGATGGGCATACCGATTCCGCACACAGCGATCATCAAACGCAAGAAAGACCAGCTCGGGGCCAGTTTGAGTTCGTTTGTCGGTCAGAACTTCCTGGCCCCGGACGTTGTGTCCGCGAAGGTGCAGCAGGCACAGATCCCGCTGCGGCTCGGGACGTGGATGGCCGAGCGAGACAACGCTGCGCGTGTTGCCGCGGAGACGTCGACGATCCTGCGGGGACTGGTAGAAGTGCTGCGCGACGAGGACATCGCGCAGGTCATCGACCACACGATCGTCAAGCGGTTGGCAGAACCGATGTGGGGCCCGCCGATCGGCCGGGTACTCGGTGAGCTTCTGAAGGAGAACAAGCAACTGCCGATCATCGAACTGCTGGCCGAACGCGCTCATCAGTGGGCGCTCGGCAGTCAGGAAACCATCGACCGGGTGATCGTCCGGGACTCTCCCGCGTGGTCGCCGAAATTTGTCGACGCGATGCTCGGCGAGAAGATCTACAAGGAACTGGTCGAGTTCACGTGGAAGGTGCGGGCAAATCCCGAGCACGAGGTTCGGCTGGCGGCCAATCGCTTCCTGATCGATTTTGCGGACGATCTGCAGAACGATCCGGAGACTATCAAAAAAGCCGAGGGCATCAAGGCCGAGATCATGGGGCGAGAGGAAGTCACCGGACTCGCGTCGGCGACGTGGAAGGTCGCGAAGCGGCTGATCATGGAATCGGTCGACGATCCCAACAGCACCCTGCGGACCAAGGTTGCCGAGAACGTCGTCGGATTGGGCATCCGCCTGCGCGACGACGAGTCGATGCGAGGGAAGGTCGACGGGTGGCTGGCCGCCGGTACGACGTACATCGCGGAGAACTACACCGACGAGATCACCGGTGTCATCAGCGACACCGTCGAGCGCTGGGACGCCGAAGAAGCAAGTCGCAAGATCGAGCTTCAGGTCGGTCGTGATCTTCAGTTCATCCGCATCAACGGCACGGTGGTCGGCGCGATAGCCGGTCTGTTCATCTACACGGTGTCGACGCTGATCTTCGGCTAGTAATCGGCCCTCGAATGTGACGTGCACCCCAGTGCTAGCAGTAGTGCTTGCAATAGTTAGCACCCTCTCCTACTCTGGGAAATGTCCACAGGAAAGGGAAGACGCAATGTCTGCGAAGTCGACGAACTCCGATGAAGGAGAACGTGAATCATCCGGTGCCGCAGCCGGAGCCAGCGACTTGGCAGCGCGCGTCGTCAGCTCTGCGGCACACGACATCGGGGGATTCATTCGTGCGCAGCGCGAAGCCGCACAAGTCTCGATGCGCCAACTTGCACAGCTCGCCGGTGTAAGCAATCCGTACCTCAGTCAGATCGAACGAGGACTACGGAAACCGTCAGCCGACGTGCTCGCGCAAATAGCAAAAGGGCTCCGAGTGTCTTCGGAAGTCCTCTACGTCCAGGCCGGATATCTCGAACAACGGCCACATAGTCCGATCCGTGACGCCGTGCTCGCAGATACCTCCATCAGCGAGCGACAGAAACAAGTGCTGCTCGAGATCTACGACTCGTTCTGTCGGGAGAACGATTCGACGCGGCCCGCTGCAGTAGCCCAGAGCGCAGCCCCCACCACAATTCCGGACTCAGACCTCCCAGAAGGAGAACAACATGACCGATAAGACCGCCATCGACAACGTCAAGACCTCGATCTACGCCGCAGTCGGCGCCGGCGACCTCGTCGTCCAGGCCGTTGCCGACGTTGTTGCCCAGGTTCGTGAGCGCGCCGAGACCAGCCAGGACGAGGTCACCGGCCGCGTCGACGGTGCACGCGAAAAGTTCGCCGCAGTGCAGGGCGACGTCGTGGAAAGCGTTGAGGCTCTTCGTGAGCGTCTCGCCGGCCTGCCGTCCGAGCTGCCCGAGGAGCTTGCCGAGCTGCGCGAGAAGTTTGCACCCGAGGAGCTCCGCAAGGTCGCCGAGGCATACCTCAAGGTTGCAGGCGATCTGTACAACTCGCTGGCAGAACGCGGCGAAGATGCAGTTGAGCGCATCCGCAAGCAGCCGGCCGTCGAAGAGGGCATCGCCGCTGCGGAGTCCGCTCTCGGTGACGCCGTCGAGCTGACCGAAGACGCACTCGGAACCGTTGCCCGTCAGACGCGCGCCGTGGGCGAGCAGGCTGCCAAGCTGGCCGGCCGCGCTGCCGGACGCATCTCCGACACCGCCGAAGAGGTTGGCGAGAAGATCTCCGACGCCGGCGAGAAGATCGCCGATGTGGGCGACGAAGCTGCGCTCAAGGTCCTCGACCTCGGCGACCAGGCAGACGAGGCTTCCAAGGAAGCTGCAGCTCGCGTGACCGCTGCCGCATCCGATGTCCAGGAGCGCGCAACGGCCGCTGCCAAGAAGACTGAACCCACCAAGGCTGCACCGGCCAAGGCTGCGCCGGCGAAGGCTGCTCCCGCGAAGGCTGCTGCCGCACCGGTGAAGGCCGCTCCGGCCAAGACCGCTGCACCGACGAAGGCTGCACCGACCAAGAAGGCTTGATCGGCTGGCTCGACAAAGTGAGAAGGCTCCTGCGCTCTCGGGTGCAGGAGCCTTCTGTTCGTGATGTCGGACTACGGAAACTAGGATGTAAGACGTGGTAGCTGTGGATGGCATTATCGGCCTGATTTTTCTCGCACTGAAGTTGCTTGCCTTGGCAGGTGCTGTCTTCGCGATCGTGCATGCCGTGCGGCAGCGCCCTGACGCGTTCACCGCAGTCAACAAGCTGACCAAGCCGATCTGGCTTGGCATCCTTGTCGTCGCGGCTTTGGTGTTGTTGGTGACGTCTCCGGTGGGAATGCTGGGCATCATCGCGGTAGTCGCAATCTGCGTCTATCTCGTTGACGTGCGGCCTCGCGTGGACGACATCCAGCGCGGTCCGCGCTGGTAGCGCGTTTTTCGCAGTTCGTCCCCACCGGGGTGGCACTATGCGGTGCTATTGTGGGTTAACGGCAGTCACACATAGATTGCCGGTCCTCGTGGGGAGTGAACTGCGATGTCTGTCGAGCATGGCCGATCGACGAACGATCGGCGCCCATCCCGACTGACGCGTGCCGGTGACCGCCAGGAAACAGCGTCCAAGCTCCTTGCCTCGGCTGCCCGCACGTCCTACGACCCGTTGATCGAAATCGACTGGGAAGCTCCCGTCCCCGGCGACCTGTACGGGATGAGCCCCGAGTGGTGCAGCCTCTACGGCACGCCGATGTGGGACGAGATGACGCAGCAACAACGCATCACGCTCACCATCCACGAGGCTGCCAGCATCGCCGGCACCGGCATCTGGTTCGAAATGATCCTCATGCAGATGCTCGTCCGCGACATCTACTTCCACGATCCTTCCACGGCGCACGTGCAATTTGCGCTCACCGAAATCGCCGACGAATGCCGGCACTCCACGATGTTTGCGCGCTCCGCAGCCAAATTCGGCGTCCCGTCCTACCGCCCGAAGACCTGGATCCGCACCGCCGCGCGCCCGTTCAAGGCCACGGCCACCGGATCCCTGGCCTACGGCGGAACACTCTTCGCCGAAGAAATCCTCGACATGATGCAACGCGAATTCATGCGAGACACCCGAGTGCAACCGCTCACCCGAACCGTCAGCAGAATCCACGTGGTCGAAGAAGCCCGCCACATCAGATTCGCCCGCGAGGAAACCGTCCGACGAGCAGCCAACATCACCCGGTTCCAGCAAGCCCGCGTCCGGTTCGTCCTTGCCGTCACGGCTTACTTCGTGGTCACCAGCCTCGTGAACAAGAACGTTTACGCAGCCGCCGGACTCGACGCCGAAGCGGCAATCCACGCCGCCAAAAACAATGTCCACTACCACGACATGGTGCGTCGAGGATGCGCGAATACCGTCGAATTTCTTACCGAGGTCGGCCTGATCGGCGGCCCGTCAACGATGTTGCTGCGCCGAGCGCACATCATCTGACACCCATCATCCGTATCGATTTTCTTTCGAATTCAGTCAGGGGTACATGCATGTCCAGCAGTTCGCGAACCACCACACTCCGGGTATTGGCCGGAGTTGCCGGAGCCGGAGCGTTTGCGGCAGCCGTCGCCGCTATCCGTCGTCGTAGCTCCACCAGAGGGCTCACTCTCGTTGCCGACGTCGAACCGAACGCACTCTTGAAGACCCCGACGTTCAAAGCGGACATCAGCGAACTGACCACCGAAGACGGCGCGATCATCAACATCCGGGCATACGGCCCCGTCGACGGTGATCCCATTGTTCTCAGTCACGGCTGGACCTGCTCAACCGAATTCTGGTACCCACAGGTCAACGCGCTGGCCGGCGAGTACCGGGTCATCACGTACGACCAGCGCGGACACGGACGCAGTACTGTCGGCACTCTTCCGCTTGGGCCCGACGTACTCGCCGACGACCTCTCGGCAGTGCTCGGAGCGACCGTCCGTGAAGACAAGAAAGCCGTCATCGTCGGACACAGCATGGGCGGCATGAGCATCATCGCGTGGGCCGGAAAGCACCCCGGCGACGTCAAGAAGTACGCGTCGGCGGTAATGCTGGCCAGCACGGCAAGTGACCGTCTGATTGCCGAAACCACCGTGATTCCGCTGCCGGAACGCTTCCCGCGGGTGCCGGTTCCGGTCGGCCGCGCCATCCTCAGCTCGCCCGTGCCATTCGTGTCCTCGGGCGCGATGACCAAGGCGATCCAGTACGTCTCGATGTCGCCTAACGCCACCAAAGCCGAAGTTCAGTTCTGCGAGAACATCGTTCGAGAGTGCAAGCCGCGCATCCGCGGCGGTTGGGGAGCGGCCCTGAGCACTCTCGACATTCACGAGGGACTCGACAATCTCGAAGTGCCGACCACCGTTCTCGTCGGATCACTCGACCGACTCACGCCACCCGTCCACGCACGCAAACTTGCGCAGGTGCTCGACGAAGCCGGCAACCTCGAACGGCTGATCGTGATTCCCGGTGTCGGTCACATGTCGTCCATCGAGAGCATCGACGAATTCGACCGCGAGATCGTGCGGTTGCGCAATCTCTAGCTGAACGCCCTGCTAGCTGAACACCACAGTCTTGCGGCCGTGTACCAACACCCGATCTTCGAGGTGCCACCGCAAACCGCGGGAAAGAACAAGCTTTTCGATATCGCGACCCTGGCGGACCATGTCGGCAACATCGTCGGCATGGTCGACGCGGATCACGTCCTGCTCGATGATCGGGCCGGCATCAAGTTCCGCGGTGACGTAGTGGCACGTCGCACCGATCAGCTTCACACCCCGAGCAAAAGCCTGGTGGTACGGACGGGCCCCGATGAACGACGGCAAGAAGCTGTGATGGATGTTGATCGCGCGGCCCGCCCAGTGCTCGCACAGTGACTGCGGCAGAACTTGCATGAACCGAGCCAGGACAACCGCGTCCGGGTCATGGGCGTCGACCAGGGCGCGCACCTTCTCGAAGGACGGTCCGCGTTCGGCCGGGTCCTTGGGGAAGGGAACGTGGTGGAAGTCGATCCCGTGACGCTCGGTCACGCTGCGCAAATCCTCGTGGTTTCCGATGACGGCGCTGATTTCGGCTGGGAGTTCGCCGCCGGCCGCGCGTCCGAGGAGGTCGTGAAGGCAGTGACCTTCCTTGCTCACCAGCAGGACGATTTTCTTGGGAGCCCCCGAATCGTGCAGCGTCCACTCGGTTTCGGGTCCGATCTCGGCGGCAACGGCCTTGAAACGCTCACGCAGTTCCTCGATGCTGATACTCACCGACGATGCCCGCACTGCCTGACGAGTGAAGAACCAACCGGTGTCCGCGTCAGCGTGATACGCCGCTTCGACGATCCAGCCACCGACATCGGTGAGGAAAGACGAAATGCGCGCGACGATGCCCGTCGTGTCCGGGCAGCCGAGGGAGAGTACGTAGCGTCGATCATCAGTCGAGGGTGCAGCGGTCATACCGCCTAGTCTCTCAGGTGTCGCAGTGCCGCTCGACGCATGGTCGTATGCCAAGCTTTCTTTCATGGCCCACGCTGCGCTCACTCGTTCACAGGTTGCCGCAATGGTCGACCACACCCTGCTCAAACCCGAAGCCACGGCCGCCGACGTCACGGCGTTGATCGACGAGGCCCGGGAATTGGGCGTTCTCGCTGTGTGCGTCTCACCGTCGATGCTGCCGATCCGGGCCGACGGTCTGATCACCGCCGCGGTGGTCGGCTTTCCGTCCGGCAAGCATCACTCCTTGGTGAAGGGTGCCGAGGCTCGTCTTGCCGTTGATCAAGGTGCCCGCGAGATCGACATGGTCATCGATGTCGGGGCAGCACTCGCCGGTGACTACAACGCTGTGCTTGCCGATGTACTCACCGTCCGTGAAGCCATGGGCGAGCACGCGGTGCTGAAGGTGATCCTCGAGACTGCGGCACTGCCCGACGAAGCGATAGTCGAATGCTGCCGCGCGGCAGTACATGCGGGCGCGAACTTCGTGAAAACTTCCACAGGTTTCCATCCCGCCGGCGGGGCAAGCGTCGAGGCTGTTGCGTTGATGGCCAAAACCGTCGGGCCGTCGGTGGGAGTCAAAGCCAGCGGTGGAATCCGCACGACGCAGGCAGCACTCGACATGATCGCTGCCGGTGCCACCCGCCTCGGGCTTTCGGGAACCCGTGCTGTGCTCGACGGTCTGGGGGAGTAGCACTGGATTACCCGATTCGGAAGTGATTCAGACCTGATTCAAAACGGTGGCGGGTCGTTGCCGTAGTCGACGGTTTTGTGGGGCACGCGCTTTCGGGGTGTGGAGATCGGGAAGGTTTGCCGCCGTTTGCGTTCCGCATTCTTCGCCGCCCGGTTTTGAATCTTGACGCGGCGATGTTTGCGTTCGCTTCGGATGCGGCCAGCTTTGTTCTCCAGTCGAGTTCGTCGCGGTTTGCCGCCTTCCGGTGGCGGCGGTTCCTGCATCCCGGCGAGTAGTCCGGCAGCCCTGGTGCGGTAGCAATGCCCGGTCTGCGAGGTCAAGGTGATACTGCGATCCGGATTCGGGGCGAGCAGCCACTTCCCGGAATGCTTGAGGCGGTGATGGTTGCGGCAGAACGCACTCAGATTCGACGCAACCGTCTTCCCGCCCTTCGCAGGGTCCGCGTGGTTGAACGGATCGTTATGGTCGAGGTCGCAATTCCAGGCCGGGACATCGCAGTGCGGCCACTGGCAACTGCCCGCGCTGACCCGCAGCCAGGTGTCGAGTGCCGCGCCAGGGCGGTACACAGATGCCGAGGCAGGCTCAGGTGTCGGTTCGGGATCTGCGGGTACGCGCACTTCTTTTATCGTGGCGTCTTTTGCGATGTCGCGGGCATGTTCGGCGCTGATCACCCCGAACCCGTCGAGATGCGCAGGTTCATCCGATCCTGCGTGCAGTGCGGAATCGTGTATCACCACATGCACGAGTGGCCGGCGAATGATGACAACACCGCTACGATCCTGCGGGCAATCACCGCGGTCGCAGTCACACACCAACACCGTCGAACCGCTCACCAGGGCGCCCAAGGCATCGGCTCGGCGCTGTTCGTACGTGCGGGAATCGTGGCGGCACACCGACATGGCCAATTCCCGCAACCTGCCGTCGAAGGCGCGGGCTTGTTCGGCCGGGATACTGCCCAGGATGCGAGCCATGCCGTCTTCGGCGGCGCTGACTCCGACAAACCTGTCGGCGAGGGCGCGGCGGCGTCGTTCCCGCATACCTTCCGGATCGACGCGGGCGACGATCCGGTCGATCGCCGCCGTCAACCGCCGACCCGTCAACCCCATCCCACCGTCCACCGGTGGAGCCAACACCTGCTCGAGCAACAAGCGTTCTACTTCGTCGATCAGCTCGTCACCGACATTTGCGGTCGCGGACTCGATCAGCCCGACCCGGTAGAAGTCGAGTTCACCGCGGGCCATCGCGGCCCGCGTGCGATGCAACCGCGTCTTCAACGCAAAACCCAAACCGATGAGCTTCCCGGCAGCAGCGCGCCCCATCGTCAGGACCGCGCCGACCTCGGATTCGGCGAGCTCGTGCGCCGACGACGTCCACGTACCGCCCTCGACATGCTCAGCGCTGCGGCGGGTGAAGAACTCCGCCACCACCGCCAGTTTCCGCTCGACCAACATCGCTTCACATGAATGCAATTCGGCCATCAAATCGACGAGGGCGCAATCGGTTTCGGTACCACTCAGCTGTGCTGAGATACCGAAACTTCCCACCCCCGGATCGAACATTCCCCAACCGTAATCGAAATCCTGTTCGAATAGAACGGTTATTCGAAATCAGTCGGAAAAGTCCGATAACAGGTAGAGATCAGGTGAGAATTCCGCAGCTGTCAGGGACTGCGGATGCATTCTGGGCCGAGGCATTGGCAACGGGCATCGCGTAGGCGCCGCCCTCGAGTGAAATCTCGATCGCGTCATCGGTAACGGTGAGCTCGGTGGGCTTCATGTCCAACGGGTAGGTCTGCAGGCTGTCGGTCAGAGTCTGGACGATGCCGTCGACCAGGTCGGTCGGAAGTCCGAATCCCAGGATCTCGGCGCCGACGGTTTGTACGTCGACAACTCCGTTCGAGATAGTCGGCTTGACCGTGAGCTTCGCGAGACCTGCCGGTCCGACGTCGAAGGCCAAAGTTCCCGCGGCGGAATCAGCCGTGACACCGGTGACAAGTCCGCCGAAGGTCTGTTCCTGGAGGGTGGCCAGGATTCCGGCAGTGGACCAGGTGACATCGGCGCTCGAGCTTCCGATGGTTCCGCTGTTTCCGTCGGACGGTTGGAGATTGATGTCGTTGACCTTTGCGTGGACCTGCATTCCCGTTGCCGGCCCGAATGACGAATCGTCACTGTCGATGGTGATGTACGGGACCTTCTTGTCGATGGCCTGAAGCAGGACAGGCTTCCAGCTCAAGCCCACGTCTACCTGCGAGCCGAGTTCACTCTGAAACTGGTCGGCCA
Source organism: Rhodococcus sp. ACPA4 (assembly GCF_002300185.1). Taxonomy (NCBI): domain Bacteria; kingdom Bacillati; phylum Actinomycetota; class Actinomycetes; order Mycobacteriales; family Nocardiaceae; genus Rhodococcus; species Rhodococcus sp. ACPA4. The sequence continues at coordinate 2,608,183 of NZ_NSDY01000001.1, read as the reverse complement.
TGCAGCTTTTGACTTGATTGCGAACGTAGAGTTCTCCGCCGACAAGCGCTGCGACCAGTACAGCGATCACGACGAGCAGGATGATGAGCACACGGTTGCGCGGGGGCGCGTTGTTTGCTGCGACAGTCATCTCAGGGATTCTTCCCGACGACTCTGAACGAACTCTGTGAATACGCGCCCATCCGATACTGTGATCTGAAACACAGAATGCCGTAGCCTGGCGGAAAAGCGCTCCAGACGGTCACCGGAGGTGGTCATGGCTCCAGACTATGAAGCACTCGAATTGTTGGCACTGCGCCAATGTGGGTTTGTTGCGACTGATCAGGCCGCCGCCCTGGGTTTTTCCGGCAGTGACTGGGACTGGCTCTTGGAATCCGGAACCTGGATTTCGGAGTGTCCGGGGCTGTTCCGACTGGATCGGGTACGCCGCACCGCGATGGACGAGTTTGCCAAATGGTGTACGTGGTTTGCCGGCCGAGCAACCGTTTCGCACTACAGCGCTGCCGAACTTCACGGTCTCGGCCACTTACAACCACGGTTCCTGCACTTGTCCGTCGGAGTGCCCGTTTCGGCGCCGACTCGTCAGCTTGCTCTGCACCGATGCTTGCTCGCGGAATCGGAATGCGAGCAGTTCGGAGCCATTCGAATTACGACGCCGGTGCGTACTGTCCTCGACATTGCGTCGGGTGGCATTTCCCAGGACCTGCTCAACGAAGTGGTGTCCGACGGCGTCGCGATCGGTCGACTCGACGCCCATGAGTTGTACCGCTCGTGCGAGAACGCCGCCGTCGACGTGGCTGTTCGCGTGGAATTGGCACTCACCGCAAGCCTGTAGTGGTAACCGACCTTGTGCCAAATGCACCAATTTGGCGAAAAGGGTAGTTGCGTTACAGGCAAAGGGATAACGTCACGGCATCAAAGCAGATGGACACTTGTCCTAGACACCTGTACTGGACGCCTGTCTGCTCCGTCGTCGAGAGGGATGTCTGTGAGTGGTGTTCGCCGTGTTGTCGGTGGTCTGAGTGTGTTTGCTGTTGCTGCGGGTTTCGTGGCGGTTGCGGGTGTCGGGGTTGCGGGGGCTGCTCCGGTGACGGCTGAATTCAATTCGAGTGGTTACAAAATCACTCGAACAATCAGTGACGGGACGCCGTCCGAAGGTGATGTGATCACCTCCACCACGGTATTCAAGCGGACCGACTTTGTGGTCAATTATCTGTACGCGGTTCGGGATTTTCATCCGTCGTGCATGACGTATGTCGAGGGTTCGGCGAAGGTGAACGGGAAGGCGTACGCGCCGGAGACTCCGGTGAGCACTGACTCGGTGCGCGTGAGCGCGAGCATCACCGATTGGCCGTTGTATCAGAACAATACGAAGTCGTTCGAGTTTCAGTATCGGGTCGGCGCAGGGTGTGAGCGCGGTAATGATTTGGCGAGCACAGTGCATTTCGACGGTTCGGCTTGGGTGAATGACACGACAAGCGGTCGTGGTCCGTCGATCAATGTTCGGAAGAACGTGTCGTCGACGGTCGTGTCACCGGTTAGCGGTGCCCAGGTGGGTCAACCGGTGACGTTGACCGCGACGGTGACCGGTGGTGCCGACGGTGATTCGGTGGAGTTCTTCGACGCAGGTTCCAAGATCGGCGCCGGCGCGCTCGCCAATGGTGTTGCCACACTTGACTGGACACCGACCACTCGTGGGAATCACTCGATTACCGCGAAGTTCGCCGGCACCGCGCGAGCTGTCGAGTCGACATCGGCGGCGCTGAACGTGAACGTCTCGCAGGCTGATTCTCCGTCGACTACAGCGCTGGCGCCGATCTCGGGCGCTCAGGTGGGTAAGTCGACCACCCTCAAGGCGACGGTGTCTGCGCCGGGAACGGGTGGGACGGTGACGTTCAAGGTCGGTACGACGGTTCTGGCTTCGGTGCCGGTCGCAGGCAATGGCGAAGCCACTTACGCCTGGGTTCCGGCGGTTGCGGGCGCGCAGACGGTTGAAGCTGTGTTCGCGGGCCGATCCGGTGTCACCGGGTCGAGCACCACAGCGAGTACGACAGTTGCCGAGCAACCAGTCGGAACGACAAATTCCACAACAGTTCTCAGCGCCGGAGCGGGTCAAGTCGGTGTTGCGCAGACCGTTTCGGCTCAGATCAACCCGGCAAACGCCGGTGGCACAGTCACCTTCAAAGACGGTGAGTCGGTCATCGGCACAGCAACGGTCGATTCTTCCGGCAAGGCCGGCATTTCGTGGACGCCGGCAACTCAGGGCCAGCGCGTCGTAACGGCCGAGTACTCGGGCGCCGGAACAGTGACGGCTTCGGCCGATCAGGTCTCCGTTCAGATCGCAGCACCCGTCGACGGCGGAGAGCCAGGTACAGGCGGAACAGGTTCGCTCGGCAACCTTGGAAACATCTTCGGCTCCTAAGGCATTCGACACCTGGTGATGCCCCGTCCGCGTGAAGCGGTGGGGCATCACCCATATCGCTCGCTTCTCGAGAAGGAAAATCTATGTCTGTTGGTTCTGCACGCCGTGTTGTCGGTGGTGTGAGTGTGTTTGCTGTTGCTGCGGGCTTCGTCGCGGCTGCCGGTGTCAGTGTCGCGGGTGCTGCTCCGGTGACGGCGGAGGGAAATGTGCACGGTTACCAGGTTGTGCGCACTATTTCGAACGGAACGCCCAGTGCGGGTGAGACGATTACCGTGAAGTCAGTACTGACTCGAACTGGTTCCCTCGAATACTTGCAGCAGGTTAAGGATGTTCATCCGGATTGTCTTTCCTATGTGACGGATTCGGCCAAGGTTGACGGTTCGGTGATCGGCCGTGACAAGGTCGAGGTTGCTGCCGACTACGCGAAGATCTCTGGCAGTTGGGCGGTCTACTGGGATGGTGGTCTGATCAATCCGAAGTACCGAACGGTTGAGTTCAGTTATACGGTCGGTGCGGGTTGTGCTCGTGGTGTGGATTTGACGACTGAGTTGCATGTGAGCGGGACTTTGGGGTCGGGGCAGCTCAAGGGTGTCGGTCCGTCGATCAGCGTGGCGAAGAACGTGTCGACGACGACGCTGTCCCCTGCCAGTGGTGTTCAGTTGGGGCAGTCAGTTCCGCTGAAGGCGACGGTTACCGGTGGCGGCGACGGTGATTCGGTGGAGTTCTTCGACGCCGGTTCCACGATCGGCACTGGCACGCTCGCCAATGGTGTTGCCACACTGGCCTGGACACCGACCGGCGTCCGCACACACACCGTGACGGCCAAGTACCTCGGCAACACGAAGGTGGCAACCTCGACGTCGTCGGCGGTCGACGTCGTTGTGTCCGAAGCGGACAAGTCCACGGCCACCACGATCACCGGCCCAACGACTGCGGACGCAGGTGAGTCCGTGACTCTCGAGGCTTCGGTCGCGCCTGTTCCGGTGGGCGGCACGGTGCAGTTCAAGGACGGCACAACCGATCTCGGGAGCGCAACGACCGTCGACGCCAACGGCAAGGCCTCGCTGACGGGTTCCTATGCAGCCGGTGAGCATTCGATCGTGGCGGTGTACTCCGGTTCCGGTCTTTACCAGACCTCGACGTCGACGCCGCATATATTAACGGTCGCTCCCGTCGTGGTCGAGCAGAGCACAACGACCACCCTCGTCGGTCCGTCGAGCGCTTCGACAGGAGAGGAATTGTCGTTTACTGCCACGGTGTCGACCGGCGCTGCGGGCGGCACGGTGCAGTTCAGGGAAGGGGCCAGAGATATGAGCTCGCCGATTCCCGTAGACGCCTTGGGTAAAGCCACGATCACACCGACGTTCAACGACGCCGGTGAATACAACATCACCGCAGTGTTCTCCGGTTCGGGGAACTTCCTGGGTTCGACCTCGAGCGTTCAGACTGTGAAGGTCGCTGCGCCGGCTCCCGTCGATCAGCAGACCCAGACGGTCTTGACTGTTCCCGCGAACGCAAAAACCGGTACGGCAGTGGGTCTTTCCGTGACGGTTACGCCGGCTCCGTCAGGTGGCACGGTGCAGTTCAAGGACGGTTCGGGCACTCTCGGCTTGCCCGTGGTGGTTGTCGACGGCAAAGCGTCGATTATGCATGAGTTCGGCAGCGTCGGTACTCACGACATCACGGCGGTGTACTCGGGTGCGAGCGGATTCCTCACCTCTACCTCGGTCGTGCAAGCGATTTCGGTCACGGCTCCGGCCGCAGAAGATCAGGAAACGTCCATCACAGTGAGCGCTCCGGCGTCCGCCACGAAGGGCACAAAGGTAGATCTGGCTGCTGCCGTTGTACCCACGCTCAACGGCGGGACGGTCCAGTTCATGGACGGCGCCACCCCGATCGGCGGACCGGTTGCCGTAGTGAACGGTAAAGCCACACTCTCGCATGCCTTCACCGAGGTCGGCGATCGTCGGATCACCGCGGTGTTCAGCGGAACTGACGGATACCTCGGTTCCGAGACGCAGGCCGGCGTCACCGTCAAGGTCACGGCAGAGCCCGGCACCGGCGCTCCGACCGGTTCGCTCGGAGACCTGGGCGCCATCTTCGGTTCCTAGCTCGAAGCAGCATTGACGAAAGGCCCCGCCGCGGAGAACACCTCCGCGGCGGGGCGCTTCGTGTCTGTGAGGTCAGGGGTTCGGGGCGACAACGTGCCAGGGCACGGTCAGGATGCAGTCACGCACGCGTCGCCGCGCCGGTTGAACCGGAATGCCCTGCCCACGAAGTATTTCCAGTGCCGCCGCCCAGCGGTGTCTGGGGCCGAACGACGCATGGGGCGCCGCAGTGGCCCACGCGCGATCCGCGGCCGTGAGTAGCGCGTGAATCGGTTCTCCCGGAACATTGCGGTGAATGAGGGCCTTGGGCAACCGTTCTGCGATGTCCGACGGTTTCTCGATGTCGAAGGGATCCCACGCCAAGGTGAGGGTCAGGGGTCGGTGCGCATCGAGCAGCACCCAGGCGCACCGACGCCCCAGCTCGTCGCACGTCCCGTCGAGGATCAAACCGCCAGGCGCCAAACCGGACTGAATGTGCGACCACGCCGATTCCACCGCGTCTTCGGGGTACTGGCGCAAAACGTTGAAAGCGCGAACGAAAATCGGTGACAGGCCGGCCAATTCGAACCCGCCGCGCGCGAAACTGACTCCGTTGCGGCTTTCCACCACGCGGGCGGGGTCGATTTCGAGTCCGATGACCCGGCGGTCGCGTCGTACCGCGGTGAGGCGGTCGGCCATCTCGAACGTCGTGTCGGGGCGGGCGCCGTAGCCGAGGTCGACGATCAAGGGGTCGGCAGCGTCGTGCAGTGCCCGTTGAACGGCCCGGTTGTGCACGAGCCAGCGGTCGCTGCGCCGCAGACGGTTGATGCCGGTTGTGCCGCGTGTGATGACACCCTCGATCTTCGGGGGTGGAGCAGTCCTCACCGGGGGTCAGCGAGCGGCGAGCCAGGTCGCGGTGACCTGAGCTTCGGTGCGGAACAGGTCGACAAGATTGGTGAGCATCAGCTCTTCCAACTTTCCGCCGACAAAGGGGATGTGCACTTTGGCTTCCGACGACGTCCGCAAGGTGCAGCCTGTTTCGGTGCCGAACAGTTCCATGGTTCCGGTGAGACTGCCCGGTCCGGCCGGGATGGAGGCCTCGTAGGTTCCGGTTACCGTGTCACCGAACGGGCTGTAGGACTCGGTGCGCGTGATGATCAGGTCGTTGCGCATGACGGTCTGCGCGATATCGGGCAGATCGGTGCGGGGCAGGACGTGGTGCAGGACGAGTTCGATTCCGGAATCGCTGACCTCGAAATGTTCCACCCGATTTTCGGAATGCTTGCGCATCTCTTCGACCCGGGCGTCCCAGTATCCGCGATCGGTCAGTGCTTCGTAGACCTGTTCGGGGGAGTGCTGGTAGCGGGCGGAGTAGTCGATGCGTCGAGCCATGATCGCAAACGATACCGGCTACCTGCTGTTACAGAAAAAACCTACCCCGCCCGCAATGCCCTATTTTGCGATCCAGTCCCGCGTGAAGTCCTGCTCCGCCTCGATCAGACGGGTGACCTCGTCGACGATCGCGCTTTCGATCTTGCCGCCGAAAATCGGGATCTTGACCTCGACCTCACCGGTGGCACTCAAGGTGCAACCCGTGTCGTCTCCGCTGAGCACCTGGGTGCCCTCGATGCGGGCAGGGACGCCGTCGACGTGCGCCGAGAAGGTTCCCGTCGCGGTTCCGCCGTTGAGCGGTGCGATGGTCTCGCTGCGCTTGATGACGATGTCACCCTTGATGAAGTTGGAGACCATGGAGGGAAGGTGCTCGGCTGGAATGACCTGCGACATGGTGACTGCGACGGTTTCGTCCCGGACAGTCAGTTCGTCGATGGTGGCGCCAGGGCCACCTACTGCGGCGATACGGTCACGCCAGTACTGCTCCGACGTCACCGCCTCATGGACCTTGGCGACGGGGACGGTGTACTTCGATGAATGCTCGATGCGACGGCTCACGATTGTGGAGGCTACCGTTTACCGATGTGTGGGACGTAACCATTGGCCAACGCGTCGTAGATTCCGGCGCTTTCGTGTCCGAGAACATTGACCTGTCCGGATTGACGACGCTCCGGGTAGGAGGACCTGCGCGGCTGCTCGCGGAATGCCCGACGACGCAGTCTCTGGTCGACGTCGTTCGGCTTCTCGATCGTGAAAACGTGCCGACGCTGATCTTGGCGGGCGGGTCGAATCTCGTCATTTCGGACGAGGGTTTCGACGGAGTTGTGGTTCGTGTGGCGAACACCACGGTGACCCTCGACACGGATCGTGTTGTCGCCGAGGCCGGCGCCGTGTGGGACGAGGTGGTCGGTCAATCCGTCGCCGCGGAATTGGGCGGACTCGAAGCCCTGTCGGGAATCCCTGGTTCGACGGGCGCAACCCCGGTGCAGAATGTCGGCGCATACGGCGTCGAGGTGGGCTCGCGACTTCGGCGGGTCCAGTTGCTCGATCGCCGCACCGGAGAGGTGTCCTGGGTCGATCCGTCGACTCTGCAACTCGGCTACCGCTCGAGCGTCCTCAAGCATTCGGACGCAGCGCTGGTTCTGGCGGTCGAACTCGACGCGACAACGGATGGACTGAGCGCGCCCCTGGCTTACCGGGAACTGTTCACGGCACTCGATGCTCAGGAAGGTGATCGATTGCCGTCGTCGCAGGTCCGCGAAGCTGTTCTGGGTTTGCGCGCCGGTAAGGCGATGGTGCTCGACCCTTACGATCACGACACGTGGAGCGCGGGTTCCTTCTTCACCAACCCGGTTGTGCCCGAGGATCGGTTGCCCGCAGTTCTTTCCGCTATTACGACGCAGCTCGGGGAAGTGACTGTCCCGCAGTATCCGGGGGTCGGCGGAACCAAGCTGTCTGCGGGGTGGCTGATCGAACGAGCCGGCTTTTCCAAGGGATACCCGGGCGAGGACGCGCCGGCTCGGTTGTCGACTCGTCACACACTCGCCCTGACAAACCGCGGCGACGCGAAGTGCTCGGACATCGTGGCTCTCGCCCGCACCGTGCGAGACGGCGTGGACGCCGCGTTCGGTGTGCGTCTCGAGCCGGAACCGGTCACCGTGGGTTGCCGGATATGAGCTGACAATCGTTAGCGCGGGTAGCCTGTTGAGGTGCATCAGCTGGGTATTCGGAGAAAACGTTCGCGTCTTGCTGCTTTGGTAGCTGTTCTGCTTGCGGCGATGCTCGCTGTTGCGGGATGCACCATCGGTGGCGCCGAGACGGCCGGCGAGGCATCACCAGCTGACAAGGCACCCGTTGCGCAGGTTGTCGAGACGCCGGTTGTCGGTGCCAGGGACGTCAGCCCGATCGCCCCGGTATCCGTCACAGTCACCGGCGGCACTCTCGACGAGGTTGCGCTGAGCAACTCGGCGGGTACCCCCGTCGCAGGTCAGCTGTCTGCGGACCGGACGTCTTACGTCGTCAGCGAGGCTCTCGGGTACGCGGCCACGTATTCGTGGTCTGGTTCCGCCACCGGCACGGACGGAAAAACCGTTCCCGTCGAGGGCAGTTTCACAACGTTGGCACCCGATTCGCAGACCGGCGGCACCCTCAACATCGCCGACGGTCAGGAAGTCGGAATAGCAGCGCCGATCACCCTCCAGTTCGACAACTCCGTCGTCGACAAAGCAGCAGTGGAGAAGGCGCTTGTTGTCACGAGCGTTCCGGCGACCGCAGGTTCATGGGCGTGGCTGCCGGACGATAACGGGGGCTCGCGCGCGCATTGGCGTCCCGCCGAGTACTGGGTCCCGGGAACCGTCGTTCATCTGGACGCGAAGCTGTACGGACTGAACTACGGCGGCGGCGCGTACGGCGATCAGGACCTCACTCTCGATTTCACTATCGGTCGTAGTCAGATCGTGAAGGCAAACGCGCCCAGCCACCGTATGCAGGTCGTCCGCGACGGCCAGACGATCATGGACATCCCCGTCAGCTACGGCGAAGGCAACGAGGCCCGCAACGTCACGCGCAGCGGCATCCACATGGTGACCGAGAAGTACGAAGATTTCCTCATGTCCAATCCGCCGTTCTACGAGAACGTCCGCGAACGGTGGGCCGTTCGCATTTCCAACAACGGTGAGTTCATCCACGCAAACCCGCAAACCACGGGAGTTCAAGGTTCGTCGAACGTCACCAACGGATGTATCAATCTCTCGATGTCGGATGCGCAGGAGTATTTCGGAACCGCGCTGTACGGCGACCCCGTCGAGGTGACCGGGACGTCGATCGACCTCTCCGCCGCCGACGGCGACATCTACGACTGGGCGATCGATCTCCCGACCTGGAAGTCCATGTCCGCGTTCGCCTGAGCCGCAAGAATCTTTTCTGTCGGCGGAACCCCTGGCATCACCGATGCGTCTATCCAGGTAGACACGGATGAATTCGGGGGATAGTCGTGAGTCTTCATGATGTTGTGGCGGATGGTCTCGCCCTTGTGGCATCGGTGCCCGGTCGTGTCGCCGATGTGGCATTGGCCCCGACCGCTGTGCTCCAACATTTCACCGACGATCGCGGCGAGTTCGACGACACAATCGCCGAAGCATCGAAGGTCGCCGACCTGGAACGCGAAGTGAACTGGGCAATCCGCGATGCACTGACTCCGCGGGCGACGGCGTTGGAGTACAGCGAACACGCCATTCTTGAAGACGATCCCTTCGACGCGATGTCTCATGCTCAGATTTTTGCGCATGTCGACGAGATGAAGCCCGACATTCTTGTCGCGATCAGTAAGGCCTGGACCGAGATATCGGAGCGGGTTGTGAATGGAATCTCGGCCTTCAACCTCGCCGTCGGATCGGCAATCGGTGACGGCTGGCAGGGCAAGGGTGGATCTGCGGCCTTGGAGGCTGTTCTTGCGTACTCAGCTGACGGCCAGGAACTTCAGACACGAGTGCAACTGGTAGCCAACAAAGTCGAAGAAGCAAAGATCGCACTGGGACAGGCAAAACAGTCGATACCGCGTCCAAGCGACGCATCGCTTGGGGAACAGCTCATCAGCATGATTCCAGGGGAGTCGTGGCGTCAGGCGCAACATGAAGCCGAAGAAGCGGAGCGACTGGCGCGCCAGGTCATGAAGGAGATGTACCTGCCGTACATGAAGCGCGCCGATGATCAGGTTCCCGTCCTGCCGCCCGCATTCAATCCCATCACCTCCGGCGGCGGAACCTCCGGCGGCCGTAGTCCGTTCCAGACCGGTACCGATCAGATGTCGTACGAGCAAGCGGCATCCGCCGCGGGCAACTACCAAACATCTGGCGGTGGTAGCGGATTGGAACAGCGCACAGCTGATTCGCCAGGTGGCGCCGGGACTGACCCGACGGTCGGCGGCGCGGGTAACGGTGCTTCGGCTGGTGGATCAGGTGCGACGCCAGGCGCTGCGCTCGGCGACAGCGGACGGGTATCCGGGTCGGGAATCGGCCGGAGTGAAAGTGGTTCCGGGCCGGCGACTACCTCGGCGGCGTCCGCTGTGCCGCAGTCTGTCGGCGGTGGGTCCATCCCTGGTGTCGGACATGGCTCCGGACTTGGTGGAGGTACCGGTCTCACCGGCGGACCTGGGAGTGGCGGATTTGGCGGTGGCGGATCTGCAGGTGGGGCAGGTGGCGGCATCGCGGGCGGTGGATCAGGCGCGACTGGATTGGGCGGCAGTGGTTTGGGCGGCAGTGGTTTGGGTGGCAGTGTGGCAGGCGGCGGTCTGGGCAGTGCCGGCGGCAGCGGTGCCCGCGGCGGTGCGGCAGGCAGTCTCGGAGCAGTCGGTAGCCGGGGCATGATGGCCGGCGGAATGGGAGGCATGGCAGGCGGCCGCGGACAAGGCGACGACGACAAGATGCACGAGACGCCGGGCTACCTCATCACTCTCGACAACGGAAACGAACTGATCGGGGACCTGCCGATGGTCACGCCGCCGGTGCTGGGGCAGTGAACACTGGTGCTGGGGCAGTGAACACTGGTGCTGAAGCAGTGAACACACAGTCACAGTGGCGCTTCACAGGAATGGAATTCCAGATTCTGTGGGAAGCCGTAGGTCGGGACAGATTGCCGTACCCATTGAAATTCCGTCCGGCGGCCGAAACCATGACCGAACTGACTATGCAGCGGAAAAACGCGGCACTGCGGATCCGGCAGATTCTCGACGAGAATATGACCGACGCGTTGCAGATACTGGCGGAGCCCACTGTACGCATCGAAGTGTCAGGATTTCACGGCGCCCGGATGAACATGGTGACACGGCTGCACGGTGCGATCGCCGGCAAGTGGGGAGTGCTGGTTCAGCAGTTGCCAGGTGCGGCAGCTGATTCCGGCTCCGATGTTGTTCTTTCGGTGCAACGGGCGTCGGTGCTGGTGTCCGCGATGGTGACGCACCTGCCGCAATGCCCGGCGGGGAAGGTTCGGGTCGCGTCGGCTCGGAGCACGAAACATATTCCGGGAGAGTCGATCCTGAGTCGAGCCGACGATCCGCGACCAGCGCAGGAGCTGGTGAGGTTCTTTCGTCGGCCGCGCACGTCGATCGGTGAAATCACTATCTCGTCGGGCAGTGCCATAGACAGCAGACCGAACCGGGGTGACGTTGTCTTTCAATGGAACGACTTTGCCGACGACGGTAGGTACATCGTGAGAGGTGGTGAAACGCTCAGCGCTGTTGCGGCTTCCGCCCTCGACGTGGAAACGGCGATCATGGCCGCCGTTTCCACGAAGAGACAACAACGCTAGGTGGTTGGGCTGTGCTAGGTCGTAGTGCGGTGGAAGCGTCCAGCACCTGCCTGATCGCGAGGACGCACGACGATCTGATCCAGGTTCACATGTGACGGACGTGCCGCGACAAAGCCGATGATCTCGGCGATGTCCTGAGCCACAAGCGGAGTGATGCCTTCGTACACCTTGTCGGCCTTCTCCTGATCGCCCTCGAAACGGACCAGGGAGAATTCGGTTTCGACGGCGCCGGGAGCGATCTCCGTCAACCGAACGGGCTTGCCCAACAATTCGCCGCGCAGGGTCCGATGCAGAACGGCCTGAGCATGTTTGGCGGTGGTGTACCCGGAACCGTTGTCGTAGGCCTCGAGTGCGGCGATCGAGGTGATGGTGACCACCAAACCGTCGCCGGAGTCGATGAGCTTGGGCAGCAACGCTTTTGTGACCCGCAAAGTGCCAAGCACATTGGTTTCCCACATCCAGCGCCAGTCGTCGAGATCCGCCTCCATGACTGTCGCCAGGCCCTTGGCGCCGCCCGCATTGTTCACCAGGACGTCGACGCGGGGCAGGACCGCGGCAAATGCGTCGACGGAATCCTCGTCGGTGACGTCGAGTTCGAGCGCGGTGCCGCCGATCTCCTCGGCGATCTTCTCGAGGCGATCGAGGCGCCGGGCCCCGATCACCACGTGAAATCCCTGATCGGCAAGCGTGCGGGCAGTGGCCTCGCCGATTCCGGAGCTGGCTCCGGTGACAACAGCGACGCGGGCATCGGAAGAAATGGTCATGACGTAATCGTAGGGCTAGTCGGCCGCGTACTCCGCCTCCCGCTCGATGGATTCGATGTGACGGGCCGGGACCTGGACGGTTCCCGGGGTGTATGTGACGGCTCGGAGCGCGCCGCTGTAGCGGAAGCTGCCGCGTCGACCATGCAGGTCCCAGGACACCGGTCCACGCGCATCGACGCCGACCGAGATGCCGGTCCACGGCGCCATGCCCACAAGTTGGACCTGATCGCGGAGGTAGCCGGCCGGAACGCCGTCGACGCTGACGTCGAGGTTCCAGCGCAGGCGCGGCGCGACTCTCACCGCAACGTCGATGCGGGTGCTGCCCACCGCGAGCGGCCCGGTGTCGATGCTTCGGTAGTCCCCGAACGCGTTGTATCCGAGATGGAGATGGCCGTCTTCGACGTACAGGATGTACCCGCCTTGGGGGTCGCCGTGCGCTACGAGGACGCCGGAGTCGCCGCCCTGGTAACCGCTCAGTTCTACGGTGATGTCGAAGTCGCGGAAGGCGATGAGCCGAGACGATCGGTATCGCTCGAGGGTTGGGGTTCCTGCCAGGATTCGCACCGGCCGCGACAGCGCTTGTTCTTCGGGCCGACGCACCGCTCCGACGCCGTTGCCCAACAGCGGGAAGACGGTGTTCGCCCACGCCGAGTTGTCCCAGGCGTCGGCAAGTTCGCGGACCTTGTCCGGGTACTGCGCGGCGAGATTGTTCAGTTCGGTGGGGTCTGCGGTGACGTCGAACAGGTGCCAGTCGGGTTCGTCGATGTTGTCGGGTGCCAGCGCCAGCAGTTTCCAGCCGTCCTTGTAGTACCCGCGGTTGCCGGTCATTTCGGTGTATTGCTCGGTGTGGGAGCTCGGTGCCACCGGTGAATGCAGAACGTGGGCAGCCGAGACTCCGTCGAACTCCTTGGCGGGAAGGCCATGACGCACGGTCGGAACGTCGATGCCTGCAAGATCGAGGAGGGTGGGGGTCAGATCGGTGACGTAGGCAAACTGGTCTCGAATGCCGTTGTCGGCCGCAGCCGGTTTGATACCGGCCGGCCACGACAGGACAAACGGCACTCGGACGCCACCGGCAAACGACTGGCCCTTGTAGAACCGGAACGGGGTGTTGGACGTCTGTCCCCATCCGCGAGGGTAGTGAACACCCAACTGCGGACCACCGATCAACGATTCGTCGTGCGGGACGTCGCCTACCCACTCGGGATCCTGCACGTGCGCGAATTGCGCGAAGTAGCTGCGCGTGCCGTCCGAACCACCCTCGGCCGTGCCACCGTTGTCGGAGGTGAAGACGATGATGGTGTTGTCCAACTCTCCGAGTTCTTCGAGCGTCTCGACAATGCGGCCAACGCTTTGATCGACCGAATCCACCATGCCTGCATAGACTTCCATGTAGCGGGCAAACCGCGACTGTTGCTCCGATGTCAGGGAATCCCATTCGGGAACGTCGAAACCAGGCTCGGAATTACGCGGTGCTTGCCGCGTACCTTCGGGGAACAGTCCCGCCGTGAGCTGAGCAGCAAAGCGGGATTCGCGGATTCGGTCCCAGCCTTCGTTGTAGCGGCCCCGGTACTTGGCTTGATCTTCGGGTTTGGCTTGCAACGGCCCGTGCATGGCGACGTGCGCAAAGTAGAGGAAAAACGGTTTCTCCGCATCGTGAGCCCGGAGGTCCTTGATGTAGCCGACAGCTTTGTCGGTGAGATCGTCTGTCAGATAGTAATTCTCGGGATACTCGTCGACGTCGACGACGGAGTTGTCGGAGATCAATTGATTGGGGTAGTAGAAGGAATTGAGGCCTTCGAGTGATCCGTAGTAGCGGTCGAATCCGCGCTGCGTCGGCCAGGAGTCGCGGCTGCGACCCGGCGCGAGGTTGGCATCACGCACAAGGTGCCATTTACCGACGGCGTATGTGGCGTAACCGGATTCGCGAAGGATCTCAGGCAGGGTCAGGATGTCGTCACCAAGCTCGAGCCGTAAGCCCGGGTAGCCGGGGTCTGCGTTTGCCACGAACCCGTATCCCGCGCGATGTGGATTGACTCCGGTCAGGAGCGCTGCCCGAGAGGGTGAGCACAGCGGCGTCGTGTGATAGTTGGTGAGCCGAACACCTTGTGCAGCAAGTCGGTCCAGGGTCGGTGTCTCGATCTCCGATCCGAACGGGCCGATGTCGCTGTATCCCATGTCGTCGATCAAGACGACCACGATGTTGGGGGCATCCGACGCCGGTGACGCTGTCGACGGCCAAGACGGGATCGAGTCGGCTGCGGTACGGCCGATCCGGCCACCGAACCCCTCGTAGCCGCGTGCGTGTGGTGGGGGAGTGGTGTCTGCGCCGGTCATGTCAGCACTAAAACAGCTGTATTTGCGGTTGGCCATAGTTGCATTCACTGTGATCGTTACCGCACCCGATTTGTGAAACTGGGCAGAGCTGCTATTTTTGGATCTATGTCGACCGACCAGCCTGCCGCTTTGCGCGTCACCTATGTGACCGCTGCGTTGGGGTCGCGTCTGCCTCTGGCACGCGAACTGTGTTGTTGCCGCCGTTCTTTCTGCAGCTAATTTTCTGCGCCGCTCTCCACCCTTTCTTCCTTGACCAGCATTGATGCCGGTCCGAGGGCTGAAGTGTGCGCTTTCTCCTCCTTCTGCAAGGGACTGCCATGTCGACCCCCACACTTACTGCCCCGCAGCTTCGATCACGAACCGTCCTCTCCGGACCGCGGCCTCAGGTTGTTGCACCTGAGCTGCGCATCGCCGACGGACCGGCGGCTACGGTCCTCCGCATCGCTCGGCTGCGAGGCCCGATTTCGCGGGACACTGCTGCCAAGGCCTCCGGGTTGAGCATTGCAACCGTCAATCGGCAGGTCACGAGCCTGCTCGACCTCGGAGTGGTCCGTGAGCGAGCAGATCTGATTGCCTCAGGTGCCATCGGTCGCCCCAAGGTTCCGTTCGAGGTGAATCACGAGCCGTATCTGACGGTCGGCATCCACATCGGTGCAGCCGTCACCAGCATCATTGCCAGCGATATTCGGGGCCGGGTGCTCGGCGCCGTCGAAATCCCGACGCCCACCACCAATTCATCTGTTGCACTCGCGACCATCGCGCGTTCGGCAAAATCGTTCACATCCCGGTGGCACAAACGTCGACCGCTGGCTGTCGGCGTTGCGATCGGTGGACGCGTCGACTCTGCTACCGGCGTGGTCGACCACCCCCGATTGGGATGGAAGGGAGCAAAGGTCGGCGCCGTCATCGGAGCCGGATTGGGCTTGCCGGTTTCGGTTGCCGCGCACGTCGAGGCCATGGCCGCATCGGAATTGCTGCTGAGCGCCGATCGCACCGAGACACCGGCTACCGGGACCACTGCGCTGTACTTCTATGCGCGCGAAACATCAGGCATTGCGATCACTTTCGAGGGTCGCGTGCACACCCCGTCCAGCGGACCGGGCTCGATCGCGCACCTGCCGACGGGGTCGTCGGCCCGGTGCGCCTGCGGTTCCGTGGGGTGCTTGGAAGCGACCATCAGCGATCGAGCGATTGTGACGCAGGCGCTGTCGAGCGGCGCGGTGATTCAGGGTAGCGAGCGCATCACCATCGCCGACGTGTACGCGGCGGCCTCTGCCGGTTCGGCTGCGGCACATGAACTCCTGGTCGAACGAGCACGGGTGCTGGGTCGCACGGTGGCGCTGTTGCGTGATCTGTTCAACCCGGATCGTGTGATCCTCGGTGGCCAGGCTTTCACCGACTACCCGGCCGGCGCGCCGTATGTCGCCGAGGCTTTCTCGACGACATCGTCCCTGGAGCGTAAGGACATTCGGATCACCGGCTTCGGGAATCGGGTGCAGGAATATGCGTCGACCGTGGTGTCGCTGAGCTCGCTGTTCGCTGATCCGGCCGCAGCGATGCGCCGGGCCGCCGTAATCTGACTTCGTCTGTGCCGGTTACAGCTCCGGCCGGTCGAGTACCCGCAACCACCGTCCGTCGGGCTGGCGGCGCGCAACCTGAGTGCGTCCGCCGGTACCGTCGGCCGGCGCAGTGGAGGTCATCGCGAGATCACCGCTGACGACCGTCGGCAGCGCCTTCTCGACGGTGAACGTGGGTGCGGCAGCGAGCATCTGTGCGATCACGTCGCGGATGGCAGAACGCCCGACGGTAAGTGAACCGGGCGGAAATGCCATCACGGCGCCCTCTTCGTAGAGTCCCGCTACTGCGTCGGCGTCACCGGCGTTGGCGAACTCGACAAAGAGGCGAGCGAGGTCTTCCGGGGTCCGGGCTTCTCGAGTTGTGTCTGTTGTTGTCATGCCTCCATCGTGCTGCGATGCTGATGATAAGTCCAAGATCTGGTTTGTCTCATAGCTAGAATCAACAGTTATGGAACTTCGGCAACTCGAGTACTTCGTCGCAGTGGTCGACGAAGCGAATTTCACCCGCGCGGCCGAGCGTCTCCACGTCGCTCAACCAGGTGTGAGTGCGCAGATCAAACGCCTCGAGCGGGAGCTGGGGCAGGAACTGCTCGATCGAAGCGGCCGGACCGTACGTCCCACCGAAGCGGGGCGCGCTGTGCTGCCCCACGCTCGCGCTGCCTTGGCCTCCGTGGACAGCGTCCGCGACGTCGTGGACGCGCTGAAAGGATTGGTCCGAGGCTCGGTTTCCGTCGGGATGGTGACGGCCTGTGCTTCGGCTGACCTGACAGATCTCCTGGCTCGGCTGCACCTCCGACATCCGGGTCTGGATATCTCTCTGGCCGAAGATGATTCACGCAACCTTCTTGCCGGTGTCGCGGACGGAACCTTCGACATAGCGGTTGTCGGGGTGGCGGGGGAGCTGCCCGAGGGCCTCGAATCCCGCGTGATCACCGATGAGCGACTGGTGGCGGGAGTGGCCGCGAATCATCCACTTGCCGAACGGGATACTCTGCCGTTCGCGGAACTCGGGACGCGGTCCGTGATCTGCCCTTCCGTCGGGAACCGGTATCAGGACGTGCCTCGACGCGGCCTGCGTGGCGGTAGGCGTCGCCCCCACAGTTGCGCTCGAGGCCAGCAATCTCGGGATTATCGTCTCGCTGGCAGCGCAGGGGTTGGGGATGGCGGTTATCCCGGAATCCGCAGTGGGACAGTTGCATCGGATCAACCTCGAACCTGAGGCCCGGTCCCGCTTGGAACTGGTGTGGCGCGCCCGCGGCGGCAAGAATCCGGCGGCGTCGGCGCTCATAGATCTGGCGCGATCTGCTCCCGTCTCGTGACTTCCGATTGGGCGCGGTCCAACCCGCCGTGCTCGAGGGCCGCGAGGTGAGAAGTGTCGGTCCAGTACACAGCGCCTCGCCGACGTACGGTCACAGTCAACGTGGCACCCAGATGTTCCAGTGCGCCAGGAACGTTGCGGCGCTGCGCGGGAAGAGGTACCGGGAGGATATGGGCGTCCGACAGGGGAGCGCTGCCCTCGATCTCGACACTCCAGAGGTGATTGCGGCCGCGTAGTGTCCAGCGGTCGTCGGCAACCACTGTGGTCACGGGCGAGGTGACCGGGTTTCCCAGCCGGAATACGGTTCCGTCGGGCAGTGCGACAACAACGGCGGTGACTTCGGTGCGAAGCGGCCCCGCGCTGATCTGCCCGCCTGCGAAGGCGATACATGCATTCGGGTCGGTGAACCCCTGAGCCTGGCCCCACCACCAGGATTCGGGGAAACCACCCTTGCCCCAGTTCTTCTCGCCGTACACCTGTGCTCCGGTGAGATCCCAGGTCTCGCCGTCGATGATCGCGGCGCCCTCGGCTCTGCCACCGAGAAGCCACGGATGCCAGTACTGATTGAGAGCGGGAACAGACTGGAAATAGCTGGAACCGCCGAAGCGTCGACGCGGCCAGAATCGCTGGTTCGAGATGCGAACGTCCAGACGCGCGGTCTCGAGATCGGCGTGTACCTGATCCGTCGTGCCGCGAAAAGCGTTGTCCGCATAGGCCCCAAGCCGGTCAGGATCGGCATATCCGCCGGGATGCTCTGTGTCGCTGAGGAAACCGCCGGGATGCGCGGCTATCGCGAGCGTCGACCAATGGCCGTCGGCCGCTCGATTGATTCCCGCCAGTGCAATGACAACGCGGCCGCTTTCCGGCAGCGTGAACCGCCAGAAATAGCCTTCCATCGCAACATCGTGCGAGGCAAGTAGATTGCCGTACGGCGCGGTGGCGCCGGATGACCGGTACCCGGGAAGGTTCACGGCCCCAACACTGCCTGGGATGCCGTGACCTGAGCGACCAGACGGCCCTCGTCGTCCCGGAGTTCGGTGACTATCGCGATGGTGCTGCGGCCGGCATGCAGTGGCCGGGCAGTTGCAGTGACGGTGCCCTTGCGGACACCCCGAGTGAAGACCGTCGACGAACTGGTAGTCGAGGTGCCGGCGCCGGGTGGCAGGTTGAGGAATGCACAGACGGCGCCGACGCTGTCTGCCAGCGTCATCAAGGCGCCGCCGTGCATTCCGTTACCGGCGGTGGTGCGGTGGTTGTCCCAATCGAGGTGCCCGACAACCTCTTCGGAGGTCGCACTGTCCAACTGCACTCCGGTATGAACGGCAAAAGGCATGCTCGCGACAAGCTGTTCGAGGTCCATGCCTACCGATGCTAACCAGAAGTCGAAGCCGATGTGGAGCTTCGGCTACAGCGGAAGCGCAGTTTCCGACAGGCCGTCCGGGGCGTTGCGTCGACGGAACCACTCGGTACCGAATGCCGCGGTGAGCTGCTCGGTGGGCATTTCGAGGAACGGCCCGAAATCCCCGACCTGTGTGGCGTGCGCGTACATGGCCGCGCGCTTCGAGCTGATCACCGAACTGACGTCGACGGCAGTGGTGAGCTGTTCGGCTGGAAGGCCGAACGTCTCGATGTCCGGTGGCTGCGCTTCTTCCGTCCACTCCGGGTTGGCAAGCATCAGCATCTTCATGTGATCGCGGTTGGTGGACGCCTCGTAGACGAGCGGTGTGCCCGCGAGCTCAGCCGCCCGAATGCCGACGTAGTGCACCTGAATGTGGTCCGGGTGTCCGTAACCACCATTGGCGTCGTAGATCGTCAGGATGTCGGCGTTCTCCTCGCGAAGAACTTCTGCCAGACGCTCGGCCGCCTCGTCTACTTCGGCATTGCAGAAAGCGTCGGGATTCTCGTTCTCGGGGGTGCCGACCATTCCGGAATCCGGATAGTGCAGCGACACGACACGGCTGGCACCGAGGGCATCGGTGGACGCCTCGAGTTCGCGGCTGCGACGCTCCGCCAATGATTCGTGCTCGTCCAACAGGCCGTCGGGATACTCACCCAGCGCACCGTCGGTGGCCGTGACGACAACAACGCGATGACCCGCGTCGGCAGCCATTCTCATGACGCCACCCGTGATGAATACTTCGTCGTCGGGATGGGCGTGGAAACACACCAGGACACTCATTCGCGCAATCGTAGGGCAAGCTACCGACAGGTCAACTCGAGCCGGGATTTGTGGTGGCTGCACATATTCTGTGAACCTTGTGGGGTGCACGAGAATAAGTCATGACCAGTTCCGACGATAAAGGCCTGATGGGGGCATATCGCGAAATATTCGCCGCCCCTGGCGCCATTGCCTTCTCCGCCGCCGGTTTCATCGCGCGGTTGCCGATCGCGATGATCGGCATCGGAATCGTGACGATGATCTCGCAACTTCGTGGTGACTACGGGCTGGCCGGCGCGCTCGCAGCAGTATTTGCGCTGTCCTGCGCCGTCATAGCGCCGTTGGTGTCCCGCACGGTGGATCGATTCGGGCAGCGCGCGGTTCTGCCCCTGGCCGCTGCGGTCAGCGCCATCTCGATCGGTGCGCTGCTGCTGTCCGTGAGATTCGAAGCGCCGGACTGGCTGCTGTTCGCTCTGGTGATCCCGGCCGGTGCGACCCCGACGATCGGTGCGATGGTTCGCGCCAGGTGGGTTGCGATCTACGTCGGAAAACCTGAGTTGCGCACAGCTTTTGCGTTCGAATCCGTCGTCGACGAACTCTGTTTCGTGGTGGGGCCGGTGCTCTCGGTCGGTCTGAGCATCGGGTTGTTTCCCGAAGCCGGTCCGCTCGCGGGAGTAATTCTTCTTGTGGTCGGCACGCTCCTACTGGTGGCGCAGCGATCGACGGAACCCAAGATTCATCCGCGCATACCGGGCCGGGGACGCTCGGTTCTCGCGAACCCGGCGATGTGGATCGTCATCATCGTGATGGTGATGCTGGGAACCATGTTCGGCGTCATCGACGTCGGTGCCATCGCGTTCACCCAGGAACAGAACTCGCCCGGGTCGGCGACCGTCGTCCTCGCCCTGTTTGCCGGCGGATCGGGAATCGTGGGCTTGGTGTTCGGGTCCCGGCACCCGACGCGCTCGCTACGCGGACAGCTGATGATCGCGTCCATTGCCGTCACCGTGCTGAGCATTCCGCTCCTGCTGGTCGGCAACGTCGCGGGACTGGCAGCGGCCTACATCCTGGCCGGCGCGACAATCGCGCCGACGCTCATCATCGCCACAGCTCTTGTCGAGCAGATCGTCCCACCCGAGAAACTCACCGAAGGTATGACGCTGACGGTGACCGGCCTGGGCGTCGGCGTGGCGCTCGGATCCGCGCTGGCGGGGCAGCTGATCGACCGCTACGGAGTCTCGTCGGCGTACACGCTTGCCGTCGGCGCAGCGGTCACAGCCTCTATCGTGACGGCATGTCTATTCGTGAAGCCGTCAGCGTCGACGGCACGTCCATCGTCTACCGAGTAACCGGAAACCCGGAAGCAACCCCGCTGGTCCTGCTGCACGGCTGGGCACAGTCCTCGCAGTGCTGGGGTGAGCAGGCTCTGAGCGAACTGGCGTCCTCGCACCGGTTGATCGCCGTTGATCTACGCGGCCACGGATACTCCGACGCCCCCGAAGACGGTTACGACAACAGCGCGAACTGGGCCGGCGATGTTGCCGCTGTCCTGGCAGCCGAGGGCATCACCGAGAAAGCCGTGTTGCTCGGGTGGTCGTACGGCGGACTCGTGATCTGCGATTACCTGGCAGCGCACGGAACGGACGCTGTGGCCGGCGTTGTCCTGGTCGGGGCGATCACGAGCATCGGACGCGGTGAGAAGGGCGGCAAGGTGGGTGCGGCAATGCGCAGCGCTGTTCCCGGTGCCATGTCGGAAGATCCCCGCGAGGCGATTCGGGCACTCGGCGCGTTCGGCAACGCGCTCACCGGCCCGCCGGAAGGCAAAGGGGCCCAGTCGCAGGCCCTGTTCGGTGCGAGCCTCGCGACCCGCCCGCGCGTGCGGGCCGCACTGTTCAACCGTGCGGTCGGTCACGACGAACTGCTCCGTTCCCTCGACATCCCGGCGCTGGTTCTGCACGGCACCGAAGACTCCGTTGTCGACGTGAGTGCAGGTAAGCACGCCGAAGAGCTGATTCCGAAGTCGCAGGCGTCGTACTGGGACGGCTGCGATCACGGGCCGTTCGTCGAGGATCCGACCCGATTCGTGTCCGAAGTGAGAACGTTCGTCTCCAGCCTCGGTTAGAGTTCGCGCCCGGTGAGGGGGCACTATGGAGTCGTGACACCCACGCACACTTCGCGCCCTCGCCGGGTGGCCGTACTGTCGGTCCACACCTCGCCCTTGGCGCAACCAGGCACCGGTGATGCAGGTGGGATGAACGTCTACGTCCTGCAATCCGCGATTCAGTTGGCTAAACGTGGTGTCGAGGTGGAGATTTTCACCCGCGCGACGTCATCGGCAGACTCTCCCGTCGTCGAAGCCGCACCGGGGGTTCGGGTGCGCAACGTCGCCGCCGGTCCGTTCGAGGGCCTCGACAAGGCAGATCTCCCGACGCAACTCTGCGCGTTTGTTGCCGGAGTCCTGCGAGAGGAAGCGCGTCGTGAACCGGGCTATTACAGCCTGATTCACTCGCACTACTGGCTGTCCGGGCAGGTCGGCTGGTTGGCTCGGGACCGCTGGGGCGTTCCGCTCGTCCACACCGCGCACACTCTTGCCGCCGTCAAGAACCTGTCGATGGCAGAGGGGGACACGCCCGAACCCGCCGCTCGGCAGATCGGTGAGCAACAGGTTGTGGCCGAGTCCGATCGGCTTGTTGCCAACACCACCGACGAAGCCAAAGCTCTCCACGAGTTGTACGGGGCCGACCCGACGCGCATCGACGTCGTCGCGCCTGGCGCGGATCTGACGCTCTATCGTCCGGGCGATCGTGATCGGGCCAGGGCGTCGTTCGGCCTGAATCCCAACGAAGTGATCGTGACGTTTGTCGGTCGCATTCAACCCCTCAAGGCGCCGGACGTCCTGCTGCGTGCCGCTGCGGAAGTCATCAGCCGCAACCCCGGATTGCCGCTACGCATCTTGGTCGTCGGTGGTCCCTCCGGCACCGGGTTGGCTCAGCCGGACGTCTTGATCGAACTGGCGCGCACCCTCGGCATCACAGCGCAGGTGACCTTCCTGCCGCCGCAAGCGCCGACGCGCCTGGCCGATGTGTATCGGGCGTCGGATCTTGTTGCGGTACCGAGCTATTCGGAATCATTCGGCCTGGTGGCCATCGAGGCTCAAGCCTGTGGGACTCCCGTGATCGCCGCTGACGTCGGTGGGCTGGGTGTTGCCGTTCGCAACGGTGAGACGGGCCTACTTGTGCAGGGGCACAAGACGCAGGATTGGGCAGGCGCTCTCGAAGCGCTGGTCACCGAACCCGCGCGTCTGCAAACTCTTGCCGAGCGCGCTCCCCGTCACGCGGAGAACTTCTCGTGGGAACACACCGCGGACGGACTCCTCGAGAGCTACCGCAAAGCCGCCGTCAACTACAACAACGGAACCGGTCCCAGCGACTTCTCGCCCCGCCGCGCGCGGGGACTGTGGCGTCTGCGGCGGACCGGAGGAGTGCGTACATGAGCAGTGTTTCCGACATCATCGAGCAGGCCCTCACCGAGCGTGAACTCGAATTCACGAAGCGCGACGGCACCCATTTCATCGTCGAACTTCCCGGTGAGCACAAACTCAAGACGTCGACTTTGCTGACCGTCGGGAACCACGGTGTGCGGGTCGAAGCTTTTGTGTGCCGCAAGGTCGACGAGAACTTCGAGGGTGTCTACAAGTTCCTGCTCAAGCGGAACCGTCGCCTGTACGGGGTGGCGTACACGCTCGACAAGGTCGGGGACATCTACCTCGTCGGCAAGATCTCCGAACATGCGGTGACCGGTGACGAACTCGATCGGGTTCTCGGCCAGGTCCTCGAGGCTGCGGACGGCGATTTCAACGTCATCCTCGAACTCGGATTCTTCTCGTCCATCAAGCGTGAATGGGCGTGGCGTGTCTCGCGTGGGGAGTCGCTGGCGAACCTGCAACCGTTCAGGCATCTGATCGAAGAAGCGGACGCAGAGAACGCGGATGCCGAAGAATTGGACACTGCCGCCGAGAAGTGATGCGTGAGACATATCGGTGATGTGTCCCGTAGGGTGTTCTTTACTTTGTGACTACCATCACGGAATAATGCTGTTTCCGTAAGTCACAGTAAATTGTTCGTCGCCTTGCCGCGCAACCTTCACGAGGAGCACCGTTGAGCTTCAAGAGTCCGTTCCCCGACGTCGACATCCCCAACGTCAGCGTCTACGACTTCCTGTTCGGAAACATCGAACCCGCTGATCTCGACAAGACCGCGTTTGTCGAGGGCGCTTCGGGCACCGTCACCACGTACGCCTCGCTGATCGCGCAGATCAACGGCGTCGCTGGAGCCCTCGCCGCGCGCGGACTCGCTGTGGGGGACGTCGTCGCTCTGCATTCACCGAACGTCCCGGCGTTCGGATCCGTCTTCCACGGCATCTTGCGTGCCGGTGGCGTTGCGACCACCATCAACGCTCTCTACACCGCCGAGGACATCGCCAAGCAACTCACCGACTCGAAGGCCACGTTCCTCTTCACGGTCTCGCCGCTGCTTCCGCAAGCCAAGGCGGCGGCCGACGAGGTCGGCATCCCCGCCGAGAACGTGATCGTCCTCGACGGCGCCGAAGGCCACCTCTCGCTGCGCGATCTGCTCGGTGAAGGTGCGACGCCGCCCGAGGTTTCCTTCGATCCGGCCACCCAACTCGCGGTGCTGCCGTACTCGTCAGGCACTACCGGTCGACCCAAGGGGGTCATGCTCACCCATCGCAACCTGGTCGCGAATGTCTGCCAGATCATGCCGCGGATGGGCATCGGCTCCGACGACAAGATTCTCGCAGTCCTGCCGTTCTTCCACATCTACGGCATGACGGTGCTGCTCAACGCCGCGCTCTTCGCCCGCGCGAGCCTGATCACGATGCCGAAGTTCGATCTCGTCGAATTCCTGCGGATCGTCGCCGAGCAGAAATCGACGTACATCTTCGTCGCGCCGCCCGTCGCGGTCGCGTTGGCGAAGCATCCACTGGTCGACCAGTACGACCTGTCGAGTGTGCACACGATTTTCTCCGGCGCCGCCCCGCTCGATGCCGCCCTCGGCAAGGCCGTCGCCGATCGCCTGAACTGCCGGGTCCGTCAGGGCTACGGCATGTCCGAGATGAGCCCGGTCAGCCATGCAATTCCGTTCGACCGGGACGACATGCCGCTCGACTCGTGCGGCCCGACCATCGCGAACATGGAATGCAAGCTCGTCGATCCGGGCACCGGTGAAGAGGTTGCATACCCGGCGGCCGGTTCCGGTGAGGTCAGTGCGCCAGGTGAGCTGTGGTGCAAGGGCCCGAACATCATGGCCGGGTACCTCGGGAACGAGCAGGCAACCAAAGACACCCTCGACGCCGACGGTTACCTGCGTACCGGCGACATTGCGACCGTCGACGACGAAGGTGTCGTCACCATCGTCGACCGTCTCAAGGAACTGATCAAGTACAAGGGCTACCAGGTTCCGCCGGCCGAACTCGAAGCGTTGCTGCTCACCCACCCACAGATCGCCGACGCTGCCGTCATCGGAGTGCTCGACGAGGAGGGCGAGGAAGTGCCGAAGGCGTTTGTCGTCCTGCAGGACGGTGCCGCGTTGTCCGAGGCCGACGTCATCGCTTTTGTCGCCGAGCGCGTCTCACCGCACAAGAAGGTTCGCAAGGTCGCCTTCATCAGCACGGTCCCCAAGTCCGCGGCCGGAAAGATTCTCCGCAAGGATCTGCGCACCGCAGAAGCAGCGCAAAGCTGATTTCGCGGCAGGGTTGATCAAGACGTGTTCCGGTACTCATGCCAGGATGAACGGCATGAGTATCGGAACACTGGTCCTGCTTCGCCACGGCGAGAGCGAATGGAATGCACTCAATCTGTTCACCGGCTGGGTGGACGTACACCTGACCGACAAGGGCATGGCCGAAGGCAAGCGCGCCGGCGAACTGCTCGCCGAGCACGGCCTGCTGCCCGATGTCCTCTACACCTCGCTGCTTCGCCGCGCGATCAGCACAGCCAACCTCGCACTCGATGCGGCCGATCGCCACTGGATCCCCGTCGTCCGCGACTGGCGCCTCAACGAGCGCCATTACGGCGCCCTGCAGGGCAAGAACAAGGCTCAGACCAAAGAGGAGTACGGCAACGATCAGTTCATGCTGTGGCGTCGTAGCTACGACACGCCGCCGCCGGCCATCGAAGCGGGCAGCGAATACAGCCAGGACACCGATCCGCGTTACGCAAACCTCGACGAGGTGCCGCTGACCGAGTGCCTGCTCGACGTCGTCAAGCGGTTGATCCCGTACTGGGAAGACACGATCTCCCAGGAACTGCTCGCAGGTAAGAACGTTCTGGTCACCGCTCACGGCAATTCGCTGCGCGCCTTGGTCAAGCACCTCGACGGTATTTCCGACGAGGACATCGCCGGTCTCAACATCCCGACGGGCATTCCGCTGCGTTACGACCTCGACGAGAACCTGCAGCCGCTCAACCCGGGCGGCACCTACCTCGATCCCGAGGCGGCTGCCGCAGGCGCTGCCGCAGTGGCGAATCAGGGCGCGAAGTAGCGCCATCATGATGACTTCCGAAGCCCCTCGAACTGACTGTTCGGGGGGCTTCGGCGAACAACAGATGAACGGCGCGCCAACGCCGCCCACCGGGCGGATGACGTGGGCGGAAATGCTCGAACCCGCCGTAACCCACTCGACGCGCGAACGTACGATTGCGCCGTGAGTGTCGCAACTGCAGTGCTGCTGATCGTGGTTGGCGGCTTGATCGGATACCTCGTCGGAGGTGTGCTGATTCCGAGGCTGAGCTCACGGCACCGGGAACGTGCTGCAGAACAGACCGGGTTGACAATGTCGCAGGTCCTGGACCTGATCGTGCTGGCGTCCGAGAGCGGTATCGCCGTTGTCGACGGCTATCACGACGTGGTGCTGTTCAATCCCCGCGCGGAAGAGTTGGGGCTTGTCAAGAATCGCCGCGTCGACGAGCGGGCGTGGCAGGCAGCCCTGAAGGTGCTCGAGACCGGGCAACCCGTCGAAGTGGATCTGACGGCCACAACCGTCCAACGCGGACGCGACAAGATCGCGGTTCGCGGGGTGGCGCGTCTGCTCAGCAAGGACGAGCGCAATTTCGTGGTCTTGTTCGCGGACGACGATTCCGAGCAGGTTCGCATGGAGGCGACGAGACGCGACTTCGTTGCGAACGTCAGTCACGAA
Source organism: Rhodococcus sp. ACPA4 (assembly GCF_002300185.1). Taxonomy (NCBI): domain Bacteria; kingdom Bacillati; phylum Actinomycetota; class Actinomycetes; order Mycobacteriales; family Nocardiaceae; genus Rhodococcus; species Rhodococcus sp. ACPA4. Next base: position 2,581,609 of record NZ_NSDY01000001.1, on the reverse strand, counting down.
CTCAAAACCCCGGTCGGAGCGATGAGTTTGCTGGCAGAAGCACTGCTGGAATCCGCCGACGATCCGGAGTCGGTGCGGCACTTCGGCGAACGAGTGCACAGCGAGTCGATTCGCCTCGGCAAGATGGTGACGGAACTGATCGCGCTTTCACGATTGCAAGGAGCCGAGAAACTTCCCGACCTCGATGTCGTGGACGTGGATACCGTTGTCTCCGAAGCGTTGTCGAGGTCGAGGTTGTCGGCCGAGGCGGCCGAGATCACCGTCACCACCGATCATCCGAGTGGACTCGAAGTTCTCGGCGATCAGACGTTGCTCGTTACCGCACTGTCCAATCTCATCGAGAATGCGATTGCATACTCGCCCAAGGGTTCTCCGGTGTCGGTCAGTCGCTCGATGCGCGGTGGCAACGTCGCCATCGCCGTGACCGATCGCGGCGAGGGAATCGCAAAAGCCGACCAGGAACGCGTATTCGAGCGATTCTTCCGGGTCGACAAAGCACGATCGCGCCAGACCGGAGGCACCGGACTGGGGCTCGCGATCGTCAAGCATGTAGCGGCCAATCACAACGGCTCCATCGACGTATGGAGCAAACCAGGAACCGGGTCCACCTTCACCTTGCAGATACCAGCGCATGTGGAGGAGACCGACGACCTCGACGACGGCGACGCGGGAACACTCGGTTCCGGGCGAAGCGGTAGACGAGACTCAGGCAGTAAAGACACAGGCATGGAGGCCAAACGATGACGAGGGTGCTGATCGTGGAGGACGAGGAGTCGTTGGCGGATCCGCTGGCGTTCCTGCTCCGCAAGGAAGGGTTCGAGACCACCATCGTCAACGACGGCCCGTCGGCCTTGGCGGAATTCGATCGTTCCGGCGCAGACATCGTGCTGCTGGACCTCATGCTTCCCGGTATGAGCGGTACCGACGTGTGCAAGGCGCTGCGCACTCGTTCCGGTGTGCCCGTCATCATGGTGACGGCCCGCGACAGCGAGATCGACAAGGTTGTCGGCCTCGAACTCGGTGCGGACGACTACGTGACCAAGCCGTATTCGGCCCGCGAACTCATTGCCCGTATCCGGGCCGTGCTGCGCCGCGGCGTCGAGAACGAGGCAGACCTGGGTTCGGAAAACGGTGTCCTCGAAGCCGGACCGGTCCGGATGGACGTCGAACGCCACGTCGTCCAGGTGGGTGGGAATCCGATCACGTTGCCGCTCAAGGAGTTCGATCTCCTCGAGTACCTGCTCCGCAATTCCGGACGCGTGCTCACCCGCGGCCAGTTGATCGATCGTGTGTGGGGAGCGGACTACGTCGGCGACACCAAAACCCTTGACGTGCACGTGAAGCGGCTGCGTTCCAAGATCGAAGCGGACCCGGCCAAGCCGGAGCATCTCGTGACCGTACGTGGTCTGGGATACAAGCTCGAAGCCTGAAAGAACGACGAAAAAGTTCAGCCGCCCCACACGTCGTGTGGGGCGGCTGAAGTTGTTTTTACGCCTGAGCTTTGTTCTGAGCGATCGTGGTTGCCGGGTGGACTGCGATAAGGCCGAGCCCGGCCCGGCGCCTGCAGAGGCGAGCCAGCTCGTCGTAAACGGCCTTCCCGAGTAACTCGGTCAACTCCGGGGCGTACGACTGCCACACCTGCTTCTGGCCGACATGAGCGTCGGGCGAGCCCGAGCAGTACCAGGACAGGTCGTCGCCGCCCTCGCCCCAGCCGCGGCGGTCGTACTCGGTGATCGTGGTCTTGAGGATCTGAACCCCGTCCGGGCGGTCCACCCAGTCCTGGGTACGACGGATCGGAAGCTGCCAGCACACGTCCGGCTTCACCTCGAGCGGCTCGATGCCCTTCTTGAGCGCCATCGAGTGAAGCGCGCACCCCTGGCCGCCCGCAAAACCCGGCCGATTCAGGAAAATGCACGCGCCCTTGTAGCGGCGGGTGCGCAGCGCCGGCTCGTCCTCGAGGTCGTCTTCCTCGACGTAGCCCTTCTTGCCGAGACCCTTCTCCATGAACTGCCAGTCCTCGGCTGTGAGCAGTTTCACTGACGCATCGAGCTTGTCCTGATCCTCCTGATCGGAGAGAAACGCGCCGTGCGAGCAACATCCGTCGTCGGGACGATCGCCGAGAATTCCCTGGCATGCCGGAGTACCGAACACGCAGGTCCAGTGCGAGAGCAGCCACGTCATATCGGCGGCAATGAGGTGTTCGGAGTTGTCGGGGTCGACAAATTCGACCCACTCGCGCGGGAAATCGAGGTCGACCTCGGGGCTTGGAGTCATCTTGTGGGACCGGTCTGGGTTACCTGCTGTCACAAGGGCAGACCGTAGACCCAGTAACGTGGCGATGTGCGACTAGGGGTACTCGACGTCGGAAGCAACACCGTTCATCTACTGGTAGTGGACGCCCACCGTGGCGGCCACCCAACACCCATGAGCTCCACCAAGGCGACTTTGCGGCTGGCGGAAAACACCGACGACCGGGGCGACATCACCGTCGTCGGGGCTGATCGGCTGGTCTCCACGGTCGGGGAATTCGCCGGTATCGCCAAAATGTCCGGATGTGAGGAAATGATGGCGTTTGCCACCTCCGCCGTGCGTGACGCCAACAATTCCGAAGCCGTGCTCGCCCGGGTGCGCGCCGAGACGGGCGTAGGGCTCGAGGTGCTCTCCGGTGTCGACGAAGCCCGATTGACTTTCCTTGCGGTCCGCCGTTGGTACGGCTGGAGCGCCGGACGCATCCTGAACCTCGATATCGGTGGAGGTTCGCTCGAGCTCACCGCAGGCGGCGACGAGGATCCGGACGTCGCGTTCTCACTCCAGCTCGGCGCAGGCCGGCTCACCCGGGACTGGCTCCACGCCGACCCGCCCGGCAAGCGCCGCGTCGCCGTGCTTCGCGACTGGTTGGACGCAGAACTGCTCGGACCAGCCAAGGAACTCCGCAGCGCCGGTGACTGGGACCGGACCGTCGGCACCTCGAAGACCTTCCGCTCCTTGGCCAGGCTCACCGGCGCGGCACCGTCCGCAGCCGGGCCGCGTGCCAAACGGACCCTGACCGCCAGCGGACTCAGGCAACTCATAGCCTTCATATCCAGGATGACGGCGTCAGACCGTGCAGAATTGGAAGGAGTGAGTGCAGATCGGTCACAGCAGATTGTGGCCGGCGCACTCATCGCAGAAGCAACCATGCGAGCGCTCGGAGTGGACGAACTCGAAATTTGTCCGTGGGCATTGCGCGAGGGTCTGATTCTGCGGAAGCTCGACACAGAAATGGGCGGTGAATTGGTGGTGAGTGCTTGATGACCGAGGACAGTCAGCAGATTTCCGTAGCGGAACTGCTCAAGCGGAACGGTCAGACGGTCGAGTCCCGCGGTGGGCGTCGTCGTCGGGGCGTGGCCGGAGGTATCTCCGTAGCTGAACTCACCGGCGAAATTCCGATCGTTCGGCCTGCCGGTTCACGTTCGGCAGCCGAATCGGACGCACCCCCGGCACCGCCTGAAACCAAGCCTGCCGAGACCGAGATCGTCGAGACCAAGACCGTCGAGACCAAGACCGTCGAGACCAAGCCTGAGTCCACTCAGGCTCCGGTGACCGAGTTCACGCAGTCGGTCGAGAACGACGATTCGGACGACACCAAGATCGACCTTCACAAGCCGATCTCCAAGAGCGCGCCGGGGCAGTGGGTCAGCCGCGCACCCGTCGAGCCGAAGAAGGCTGCGCCTCTCCCGCCGACCCAGGCTGTGCCGGTTGTGTCGACCCAGGCTGTGCCGGTTGTGTCTCAGCAGGACGTGCCCGAGACCACGACCAGGAAGCCGGTGCCGGCTGGGCCACCGAAGGTGACGCAGGAGCCTGCTCTGCTGTCCGGTCAGACGTTGGCAGGTGACCTGATGCGGCAAGAACGCGAGGTTTCCCAGAATCCGTCGATGCGCTCGCCGATCCTGCCTCCGCGAGTCGCGCCAAGCCCGGCTGACGCTGATGTCAGCACCGAGATGATGGCCTCGATCAGCGACGAACCGGCCGAGAATGCCGGTTCGACGGAACCAGCCGCCGCAGCGCCGGAGCCCTCGCCTGCTTCCGTGGAAGAGGTTGCACCGACCGAGCCTGCCACTGCAGAAGACACCGGCGATCGGAACTCGATCCGTGAATGGGCGATCCTGGCAGGACAGGTTGTTGTTGCGCTCATCATCGGCGGCGCGATGTTCAAGGGTTTCGAGAAGCTCTGGGACATGCTGCCGTGGGTGGCGCTGGTACTTGCCCTGATCGTTATCGTCGGTCTGGTGGCGGTTGTTCGAGTTCTGCGGAAAACGGACGACATCACGAGTTTTGTGATTGCGGTCGTTGTCGGCATGATCGTGACCTTGGGTCCGCTGGCGTTCTTGTTGACCTCGGGTTGATCCGACGATGATCGCTGTGGGCTTGTCGACGGCCTCGGTTTATCCCGAGAACACCGAAGCCGCGTTCCGCTACGCGGCCGATTTGGGATACGACGGCATCGAATTGATGGTGTGGGCCGAGTCGGTCAGCCAGGACGTCGGTGGCGTTGCGGCGTTGGTGCGCAAATACGGAATTCCGGTGCAGGCAGTTCATGCGCCGTGTCTGCTGATTTCGCAGCGTGTGTGGGGAGCCGATCCGATCGAGAAGCTCGAGCGGTCCGTCCGCACTGCGGAGACGTTGGGCGCCACCACTGTGGTTGTGCACCCGCCGTTTCGGTGGCAACGCAAATATGCCGACGGATTTGCGGATCAGGTCGTCGACCTCGAATCGCGAAGCAGCGTCGTCGTAGCTGTCGAGAATATGTTCCCCATGCGTGCCGACAGCTTTTTCGGCGGCAAGGACCGCTCGGCCGAGCGACTGCGTAAGCGCGGCGGTCCCGGTGCGGCGTTGTCGGCGTTCAGTCCGTCGTACGATCCCACCGATTCCGATCATTCCCACTACACACTCGACTTGTCGCACACCGCAACTGCCGGCATGGACGCGTTCGAACTGGCTGCGAGAATGGGCAAGGGACTCCAGCATCTGCACCTCGCGGACGGGCGAGGCGCGTCGATGGACGAGCACCTGATTCCCGGCCACGGATCACAACCCTGTGCCGAGATATGCCGACACCTGGCCGCAACAGGTTTCACCGGCCAGGCCGTCCTCGAGATCAATACCCAGAATGCTCGCACGCGGCGGGAAAGATCCTCGATGCTGGCGCAGGCACTCGCGTTTGCACGCGAGCACCTGGCCTGAATCTTTGGTGGTTGTCAGCGATGTCCGATATTCAGCGATGCCCGGCAGTGAGCGCTGCGTCGAACTGTGAGCGCACTTCCTCGATGTGAGAATCGAGGTCGTCGAGTTGCCATCCTGTAGTGGAGATGGGGTCGAGAACCGAAACGTAGACCGGGCCCGGATGGGCGACAAGGGAATTACGCCACATGCGTTCACCGGCATTGTGGATCACAACCGGCACGATGGGAACTCCCGCTTGCATGGCCAGGTGGAACGCGCCCTTCTTGAATGCCCCGAGTTTTGGTGTGGCGGAACGTGTTCCCTCGGGCGCGATGACTATCGAGACGCCGTTTTTCAGCTTGTCGACGGCCGGTTGCAATGCCGCCTTGGCCTTGGCGGTGTTGGATCGATCGATGTACGCGACGTCCAACAGGGCGCCGATCGGAATGAAGCGAGGATCGTTTGCCGCTTCCTTCTTCGCCACTCCGGTCACGTCGCGTTTGATGACGGTGCCCAGTACCAGCAGGTCCAGCGAGCTTTGATGATTGAACATGAAGACGGCTGGGCGGTGATCCCATATATTGTGCTCACCGTCGATTTCGACGTCGATGCCCAACAGTGACAGGGAGATATCCGGGCCGTATGTGCCCACGAGGTTGGCTCCCAGTTGCCGGTTGCCGGTGACCAAACCGGCCGAGAAGCCCACCACAGCAGTGGCAGCTAATGCGCCCATCGCGGTGGCGGTGCGCACCGTCGAGAGGGGAGTTGCTCCGCGTTGTGGTTTACGCAGCGTGACGGAGGGCCAGCCCTTGCGCCTCGCGACACTCGCCAGGGTGCGATCCGGATTCAAGGCGACGGGGCGGCCGACGGATTCGAGCATCGGAACATCTTCGGCACCATTGGAATACGCAAAGGCATTCCGCAGATCGACGCCGCGCTTCTCGGCGTAGGCCGCGAGTGCGTCGGCCTTCGCGGGACCCCATAGTGCCGGCGCCGACAGGTCGCCGGTGAGCATGCCGTCGATCACTTCGATTTCCGTGCACAGCACGTCTTCGATGTCGAGATCCGCGGCAACCCCTCGGGCCTGGAACGGCGTGGCCGATGTGGCCATCACAACGGTGTGACCGGCCTTTCGATGCGCCGCGAGAATCTCGCGAGCGTCGGGGTAGATCATCGCGGCGATTTCCTGCCTGAACAGCCGCTCGCCCCAGTCGTTCAGTTCTTCCTCGGTGCGGCCGGTAAGCGCGCGGACTGCGATGTCCATGAGCGCGCCGACGTCGGCACCGCGAAACTGGGTGTCGATGGCGGCGCCGGTGGTCCGCAGCAGTTCGCCGAGGCTGATATCGAAGCGCCGCAGTCGATCACGGTAGACAACGCTGGCGGAGTACCCGCTGATGAGGGTGCCGTCCAGGTCGAACGCGGCAATGGTGTCGGGTCCGGCTGGGGCCGCTTTGATCGCGGCGTGCAGACGCTCGAGTCCGGTCACGGTCCTGCTTCCTCGTGAGGGGTGGGATTGGGAGTGGCTGCGGCGCCATAGGATCTGGTTGCCGCGTCGAGGCGGGAGTGGGCGAGTTCGCGGATCCGCCGCAACCGGTCGACCAGAACCCGCAGTTCCTCGGCGAAGGCAATCCGACGCGCGGTGACCCCGTCGTCCACGGCTTCCACGAGATTGCGATTGCGGGCCAAATTGAGTGCGGTGGCAAACAATTCGCCGGATACCGATTCGCTGCTGGCGATCTGCTGGCGCAACCGACGCTCGTGGGCCACGTCGATGCAGTTGCGGGTGAACGACTTTTCGTCGAAGGACTTCGACACCGGCGCGAGGACCAATTGGTCGGCCACCACCTGGTACGCCTCGAGGAACGGTTGCAGTACACGGTGGGCTAGGTAAGGGCGAACGCCCTCGATGATGTGCGCGGTGCGGTTCGGGTCGGCGGTGACCGAGCTCCAACTGGGGTCGATCAGGTCCAGTTCGGTACGCATCTCTTCTTCGAAGGTGTCCCGGTCGCTGAAGAAGAACTCGAACTTCATCAGGTCCCGAATGCGTTTGGCCTCGTTCCAGCCGTCGAGGATCGGGTCGGTGAACTGCTCGTCTACCGCCGCTTGTAGGACCAGTTCTGCGATTGCCCGGGCGACGAGGAAATGAATGGTGTTGTTGCGGTAGAACGCCGCAACAAGACCCTGATCCTTGCCCAGGTAGAAGACCTTTTCGCCGCCCTTGTCGAAATGCATCAGCACGCCCGACTCGACATGCGTCTGCAGTGCCTTGTCGATGACGTGCGGATCGTCGAGTTCCACATCGCCGGCGAGCGGTAGTTTGCGCGCCGTGATGTATTGGAACAGGGGCGTGAGGATGAGGGTGAGTTCAGTGACGGTGAGCGCGCGATCCTCGATTCCGAGGAAGGGGAGCATCGCGAGAGAGGACACCGTAATCGGCGTCACCTCGTTGATGCGGTGGCACACTTCGATCGCCGCCTTCTGAATGGCCAGGCGCTGGTCGGGTTCTTGCCGGAGTGCTTCGGCAAAGGAAAGTGGCCGCCCGATCGTGACGTGTGCGACGCCGTTCCTCTTGCCTTGCGCCCGAACGTATCCGAACATCCAGCGCAGGCCTTCAGGCTTCTTCTCGGCGCCGAGGGCCTCGGCGGCCATGGCACCGACTTCGTAGAGTTGGTCGTAGCTCAGCGCCACCGGCACCAGGTAGACGTCGGAGGCGCCGCTGACGTGAAAAGCCTTGGCCAGATACGTCATCAACCCGAAACGCGGCGGACGAAGTTTGCCGGTGCGTCCACGACCGCCTTCGATGTACCACTCGAGATTGAATCGTTTGGTGAGCAGGTACCGCATGTACTCGTGCATCGACCACTTGTAGACCTCGTCGTCGCCGATGCTACGACGGATGAAGACGGTGCCACTGCGCTTGAGGATGGACCCCATTGGCCAGAAACTGATGTTGAGTCCGCCCATCACGTGATTGAGCGGAAGGCCGTTGTTGATCAGTGCGGGGCGGAGCACCAGCGGATCGAGATACGAGCGGTGGCTGGGAAGGAAGACAAGTGAATGTTCCTTGTTGAGCTCCCGCAGTTCGTCGAATCGGCTGGTGTCGACATCGATCGTGTACGCGCGAGCGAAGTAGCGTCCCAAACGATCCCACACCGCGATTGCCTGGCGGCTCTGGGTGGCAACCATTTCCTCGAGTGCTTCGCGCGCACGCCGGTCCACTTCGGCAACGGCGATGCCGAGACGGTCGGAGAGGGCCATGGTCTCGGTGGTGAAGCGCCGGGTGTCGGTGATTTCGTCGACGACAAATCGCGACACCTTGTACTGCCCGCCGATCAATTCGAGTTCTGCTCGCTCGAGGGAGAGGGCAGCCTGACGGCGGATGAACTCGGGCAAAGATCCGCCGCCGCTTTCGTCGAGGCGGCGTGACAGGTCGCTGAGCGGGGCGGGCTGGCCCTCGATGACCTGGCACCGGTCGGGGTCGGTACGCAGTGTGCGGCGCTGCGCGCTCCGGCCGGGGTGCAACGGATCTCGCGGGGCGAGCGCATTGCGAACGCGCCCTGCTACGTTCTGTTCGGTTCGGTTGCTGGGTAGCCACACCACTCGCAACGGAGCGAGCATCGGGTCGTCGGTTCGGCGGGACAGTTCGCCGAGCGTGCGATCGGTGATCGCGACGGTAGTCGACGGCTGCGCTGTGCCGCGAGCTTTGTCGGCCAACCACTTTCGCAGCACGCCTGCTTCGGCCTCGGTCATCGGCTCGGTCAGGTATACATTCTGTCGGGTCACGTCTGCGGTCATGACTCACGCACCTTCCGCAGCGGTTCCGAGGGCCACGATCTCATCGAGGCTGTCTTGGATGCACTGCATGAGTAATGCAGGTTTGGTGACGGCTGCGGTGTCGATATTGATTCCGATGCAGCAGATTCCGACGTGCGAGACCAGCGTTGCCATCACGGCGCAGCCAGGGGCGGGACCGAACGGGAACATCCGCTCGATCTTCGCGCCGGCAAGATAGACCGGGACGGGAACGCCCGCAACGTTGCTCGCTTGCAGATCGAGTCCGGTGGACTGGGACAGGTACCAGCTCGCGAGGAGCTGATTTGGCAGGCGCGCGAGGACGGGCGCAGCCAGGTCGACGGCGTCGAGTGCCGGCTCTTCGCGAAGGTTCAGAACGATTTCGCGGACCTGCCGGATTCGTTTGGCCGGGTCCGTCTCCGAGATCGGGCCGCTGAAGCGAACGGCGGCAAATCTGTTGCCGCCGGACGGATCCGAACCGGTGCGCATGCTGACCGGCATCCCCATGGGAACACTGTCGACCGATTGACCGAACGCGTCGTGATAGCGACGGAATCCGCCGAGTAGAGCTGCGACGTACGCGTCGTTGAGTGAGCCGCCGGCCGCTTTTGCGCCCGCTTTGAGTTCGGGCACACCAACTTCCAAGGTTCCGAACCAGCGACCGAGACCGCGTTCACGTAGGAGTGGAGAACCGGAACTGGCGGGCGGAGTGACAATTCGGCGCAGCGAGTTGGCGTAGTCCAGGACCTCGGTGGTTGTGGTGATCGGTTGTGTGATCGCGGTGGCCGCGATGTTGGTGACGCCGCGCAGGAGTCGTGCCACTCGCGACGGCGCCCGACGGATCTCGCCGATAACTTCTTCGCCGAAAGCACCGATCGAGGACAGATGCTCTGCCGGCGGCGGGGTGCGATCGGGCTTGTCCGGCGTGGGATCGGCGCGCCTGCTGTGCAGGAGCGTCATCATCTGGATTCCGCCCATGCCGTCCGTGATGGAGTGGTGGGTTTTGACGACAAAAACCGCGCGGCCGTCGTCCAGTCCCTCGATGAGCAGTGCGCTCCACGGCGGGCGAGCCTTGTCGAACGGTTCGGTGGCGAGGTGGCGGCACATACGCAGTGCGTGATCGAAATCGGCAGGCGCGGGTAGACGGACGCGTCGCAAGTGGTACCCGATGTCGAATTCGGGATCTACCGACCAGACCGGGTTACCCAGGTTCAGGGTGGGTTCGACAGCGCGCATCCGGATGCGGGGTACGACGTGCGACGCCCATTCGACAGCCCCGCGAAGACGATCCCAATCGGGCGCCTGGTCGAGGACTTCTACCGCGACGATCGGCGAGCGCAATTGTGGTTGCGCTTCTTCCATCCGCCACATCCCGGTCTCGAAATCGGACATCGTCCGGTTCGCGCCCCACGCGACCGCAGAGAGGTCGACGTCGACCGCACTAGGAGGAACAAATGGATTGTTGTCGGCCATACTTCAAGAACTCCCTCGGTCTTCGGGTCCACCCCGTCGTTCTGTATCTAAGTGTGGACCCGAGACCGTCGGCGCGTCCCGGTTTCGGTGGCAGTGAACAGATGTGACGTTCGACTGGACCGGTCAAATCAGACAGTGGCGACGGCGCCCACTGCGTTGAGTGCGATTTCTCGATAGAAGACACTGACTTCGTGCGGTGTCTGCGGACCGTCCGGCCGGAACCAGAGCGCCACCGATTGGCACATACCCAGCATGGCGCGCCCGGTGCCGGCGATGTCGGTGACGGTGAACTCGCCCTGTTCGACACCGGCGCTCAGGACGTCGGCCAGAAGGTTCTCGAGATGCTTTCGCTTGGCCGCATAGGCTTTTCGCTCTGTGTCTTCGAGGTAGCGCAGTTCGGAATCGAGGAAAGCGATGTCCGTTCGGCTGGTCATGTGCAATACAACGGCCTCGACAAGGTTTCCGAATTGTCGGGTAGGGGAGGGTCCGGCAGCGTCGACCGCTTCGCGTGCCCGGACGGTGACCGCTTCGATGCCGGTCATCATCAAGGCGACAAGAATGCCCTGCTTGTTTTCGTGGTGGTAGTACAGCGTCGGAACGGTGACGCCGGCGCGTTTGGCGATATCGCGGACGGAGGCGCCGTGGTACCCGAATTCGTGGAAGGTGGCCAGGGCTGCTGTGAGGAGCGGCGTCAGTGTCAGTGGTTCGACGGTGCGCCACCCTTCGTCCTGGGGCAGTGCAGCGTCCTGGGGCGGTGCAGAAGGTTTTCTTGCCATTGTGCCTGTGAGCTCCGCTCGACAATCGTTTCTTAGTGTTCGCTAGAACGTCCGAGGATAGTCCACGCAGGGGTGGGATCACGGGCGCATTTCGGTTGGATAGTATTGGTATCTAGTGAGGGGGCGAGGAGCGCGATGAAGATTTCCGAACTGTCGGCCAGATCCGGCGTGGCACTGCCCACTGTGAAGTACTACCTGCGTGAGGGTCTGCTGATGGCGGGCGAACCCACCAGTGCGACCGGCGCACAGTACGGCGACGATCACATTCGTCGCCTCGGGCTGATCAGAGCGCTCTCCGGGGCGGGCCTCTCCATTCCGCGCATACGTGCGATTCTCGATCTCGTCTCGGCGACGGACCTCTCCGAATTCGAGCGGATCGGACGCGCCATCGCCCAGCTGCCACCCCACGTCGACAACGATCCGGTGCACGAATTTCCGCGGGCGCAGAAGGTGCTGGAGTTTCTCGGGCAGGTGTACGACCCGCGGTACGTCGCCGTCGCTCATCTGGAACAAGCGCTGATCGGTCTCGAAGGAGCAGGTCTGACGTTGAGCGAGGAACGACTGCGGGCTTACGGAGAACACATTCGAGGAATTGCCGAAGTGGAAATCGATCTGATGCCGCTCGGTTCGACGGAAGAGGCAGTTCGGTACGCGGTCCTCGGGACCGCGATGTACGAACCGGTCCTGACAGCACTACGACGCTTGGCGCACCAAGACCTAGGATCCGCAAAGTTCACGTCACCTGCGGAGCACACGACAAACCGGATGAAGGAAAATTGATGAGCACCAGCCCTTTTCGTGATCTGAACCGACTGGAATCGCTCGGTGGCGGCCGTTTCCGCGCAACGATCGACCCGATCTGGACCATCGGACCCAAGGTTCACGGCGGGTCGATGATGGCAGTGTGCGCGGCGGCTGCGAGAGCGGCGTTGCGCGACGGCGCTTCCGACAACGACGGTGTGCGTGCGATGCAACCTATCGCCGTGAGCGCGAATTACCTTGCCGCACCCGATCCGGGTGACGTGGAATTGGCAGTGACAGTGCAGAAGCAGGGGCGCCAGGTGTCGCTGGTGGACGTCGAGTTGAGTCAGGCGGGAAGGGTTGCCGTCCGCGCCGCGGTCACACTCGGCATTCCCGACGGCGACGTGCCTGCCTTCGTGAGCACCTCGTCGATCGACGACATGCCTGCGGAACCGTCGGAGCACGCCGCCGCGGTAGAGGGTGATCATCCGATGGCGCAGATCGTGCATGTCGGTCAAGGTTGCGACATGCGGATCGACACGACGTCCGCGCACTTTCTCACCGGCGCTCAGGGGGAGCCGGAGGTGCGGATGTGGGTGCGCGCTCGGTCCGATGACGAAGCGGATGTCGACACCGCGGTGTTGTTCGCGATCATGGCGGGAGACATCAGCGCTCCGGTCACGATGAACCGTGGACTGTTCGGCTGGGCGCCGACCGTGCAGTTGACGACGTACCTGCGCAGGCTGCCTGCACCGGGCTGGCTGCGGGTTCGGGCGAGTTCGGATGTGTTGGGCAGCACGTGGTTCGAAGAGGATCACGACATTCTCGATTCCACCGGGGCCGTGGTGGTGCAGAGTAGGCAGTTGGCCATGATGCCCCGGTAATTCCCCTCGATGTCGTCGTGGCAGGCTTGACGGCATGACAAGAATTGCGATTATCGGTGGCGGCAAGATCGGCGAGGCGCTGATCTCCGGGTTGCTGCACGCAGGCCATGCGATCAAGGATCTGGTTGTTGCCGAGCAGTATCAGCCGCGCGTGGAGGAACTGATTGCCGAGTACTCCATCCGCGTCACCACGATCGAGGACGCGGCCGACGGTGCTGACGTTATCGTGATCGCCGTCAAGCCGAACGACGTCGAGGCAGCTCTGACAGCGCTGTCGAAGGTGGATCTCGACGGTGATCTCGAGCAGTTGATCGTCTCGCTCGCCGCCGGTATCCCCATCGGGTTCTACGAAACGCGGCTTCCTGCAGGGTTCCCGGTGATTCGGGTCATGCCGAATACACCGATGCTGGTCGGCGAAGGCGTCAGCGTTCTGGCGCCGGGCCGACACGTCAAGCCGGAGCACCTGGAATTGGTGCGCGGAATTCTGGGCAGCGTCGGCAAGGTCGTCACGGTGCCCGAATCGCAGATCGATGCTGTCACGGCCGTATCCGGTTCTGGTCCGGCATACATGTTCCTGGTGGCCGAAGCGATGATCGATGCCGGTGTCAGTCTCGGTCTCACTCGTGCAGTGGCGTCTGAATTGGTTGTTCAGACGATGGTCGGTTCGGCCGCGATGCTCGATCGCACCGGAGACAGCGCCGGCGATCTTCGGGCTGCCGTGACCTCGCCAGGTGGCACGACAGCCGCAGCGCTTCGCGAACTCGAGGCAGGCGGTCTTCGAACCGCGTTCTACAACGCTCTCGAGGCCGCTAAGACGCGTTCAGTCGCAATGGGTGCCGCTGTCGAATAGTCGCCCATTACGCCACACCCGTCGCTTTAACCCCACAAGTACAGCTAAGCTCGGGGTTAGTACGTACGTGTCTGTTCCGCCGGAGGGGAAGCCGGCGGCGCGAGTCGTACTGGAGGTATGTGGATTTATGGTGTCTGCAAACAAGCCGTCCATGGGTTCGTCCCACGACGGGAAGCCGGCCGTGGCCGGAACACAATTCCTCACGGTTGCCGAGGTGGCAACGTTGATGAGGGTGTCGAAGATGACTGTGTACCGTTTGGTACACAGCGGCGAATTGCCCGCTGTTCGAGTGGGACGTTCGTTCCGTGTACATGCGAAAGCGGTGCACGATTATCTCGAAACCTCGTACTTCGACGCAGGCTGACCAGCCGATTCGGAGAGGACGAGCTCGGCGTAAGCCCTGTCGCGGGCACAGCAGAAGCTGTGCCGGAGGCTCGGTTTATGTCGAGTGAGTCCGCACCGGTACGATAATCAACTGTCGTACCAGCAAGCTGGTGTCGTAAGGCGCTGAGCTAGTTAAAACGAGGGCCAGGCGCCAGTTGCTTGGCGCAGGCGTACGTGACCGGCGTGCGCAGGAACGCTATAGAAGAACGTGAGGGACACCCGCTATGGGTTCAGTGATCAAGAAGCGTCGCAAGCGCATGTCCAAGAAGAAGCACCGCAAGTTGCTTCGTCGTACCCGAGTGCAGCGCAGGAAACTCGGTAAATAAGCAGTACTGTGCACTAAGCGTCGATGCCCGCCACTTCTTCGGAAGCGGCGGGCATCGTTGTCTGTTCGGGGCCTGTTCGGGGGGGTTATGGACACGCCGTCCCACTCCGTGGGAGATATGTCTTGAATGAGTGTGATGCGGGTAAACAGCGCGAGACCCCGACTGGCCGTATGGTGGGGGAAACTTGTCACAAAAGTGATTCGGGAACGATCGTTCGTCCTGGATAGGGGGGTACTTGGTGGTAGTTCGTGACACAGCAGCCGACGAAAAATCAGCAGGCGACACGAAATCGGACAATGTAGTTCCCCGCGTGGTTCTCGTGACCGGCACAAGCCGATTTCTGGGCGGTTACCTGGTAACCCGACTGGCGCAGAATCCGGCAATCGAGCGAGTGATCGCCGTTGACTCCGTGAGCCCGAGCAAAGACATGTTGCGCCGAATGGGCCGTGCCGAATTCGTGCGCGCCGATATCCGCAACCCCCTCATCGGCAAGGTCATCCGAGGCGCCGAAGTTGATACCGTCGTACACGCGTCGACCCTGCAGAAGGCCCCCAAATCAGGTTCACGCGCAGCGATGAAGGACATGAACGTCATCGGCGCAATGCAGTTGTTCGCTGTGTGCCAGAAGGCCCCTACCGTTCGCAAAGTCGTTCTCCGCTCCGCGTCGGTTGTGTACGGGTGCAGTGCCAAAGATCCCGCCCAGTTCACGGAAGAGATGAGTGCGCGTCGGCGCCCGCCCGGAGGCTACGCCAGGGACACCCTCGAAATCGAGGGGTATCTCCGAGGCATGGGACGTCGCCGGCCCGACATCGACGTGGCAATTCTGAGACTTGCTCCGCTGATCGGCCCCCAACTCACCGCAACGGTCGGGCACTACATCAGTGCACCGGTGGTTCCCACCATTGCCGGACGTAACGCACGTCTGCAGTTGCTGCACGCCGAGGACGCGCTTGCCGCGCTCGAATGCGCCACCGTTACCCCGGTGGCGGGAACATACAACATCGCAGCAGACGGGGTTGTGATGATGTCGCAGGCCATCAGGCGAGCCGGACGCATCGAAGTTCCGATGCCGCTGGCGCTGTTCCGCAGCGTCGGCAACGCCTTGGTGGGTTCGTCCATGCGGTTGTACACCGACGAACAACTCGAGTACTTCCGGTTCGGGTGCGGTCTGGACACCACACGAATGCGCAGCGAGATGGGATTCGAGCCGAGGTGGACGACGATGCAGGCGCTCGACGACTTCGTCCGGGCCATGCAGACGCGGCGGATCATCGGGTCCGAGTGGATCGACCGGGCGGAGAAAACGTTGACCGCGATAGTCGGCGGCAACGGAGCCGTGGCGTCACCGAGCGCCGACGTGATGTCGATGACGACCCCGGACCGAGGTGTGGTGGAGCGATGAGTGACGTGGCAAAGGTAATTCCGTTGCGGCCGCACCCAACCCGAAGCGAAGCAAGCTCACGTGAATCGGTAACCGGCGCGCAACGATTGGTGCGAGAGCAGAGCGAGCGCCGGCATCCTTCGAGTGGGGCGTTGCCACCCAAGACTCCGAACGACGGGTCGTTTGTCGACACCGTCCGCTCGGGACTGGTCGATCAGATCGCGTCGACGGCGGAGTTCCTACGGCGCCGGATGGCCGGTGACTACGAGGTCGACGAGTTCGGGTTCGATCCGCACTTCGCGGACCACATCGTCATGCCTATGCTGCGGCCACTGTTCGAGAAGTGGTTTCGTGTCGAGGTCAGCGGAATCGAGAACATCCCCCTTACCGGCGGCGCTCTGGTGGTCGCGAATCATGCCGGCGTGATTCCGATCGACGGGTTGATGACGTCCGTTGCCGTACACGATCACCATCCGGCGCACCGGCCACTGCGAATGTTGGCTGCGGACATGGCATTCGAGATGCCGCTGGTCGGCGGACTTGCGCGCAAAGCGGGGCACACACTGGCCTGCAACCCGGACGCCGAGCGACTTCTGCGTGAGGGTGAAGTGGCGGCGGTCTTCCCCGAAGGGTTCAAGGGAATCGGAAAACCGTTCAGTGAGCGCTACAAGTTGCAGAGGTTCGGGCGCGGCGGATTCGTTTCGGCCGCAATGCGTACCGGAGTTCCGATCATCCCGTGCTCGATAGTCGGCTCGGAAGAGATCTACCCGAAAATCGGCGACTTGACGACGCTGTCGCGGTTGTTGGGTCTTCCGTATTTCCCGGTCACTCCGTTGTTTCCGCATCTGGGACCGCTCGGGCTGGTTCCGCTGCCGTCGAAATGGCACATCGAATTCGGGACGCCGATCGTCACGGACACGTACGACGCAGGTGCAGAAGAGGATCCGATGGTTCTCTTCGAAGTGACCGACCACGTGCGCGAGACCATCCAGCAGACGCTCTACCGACTGCTGGCCAAGCGCCGCAACATTTTCCTGGGCTGAACTGAAAGCGGGGCTGAACTGAAAGTCCGGATCGGATTCGATCCGGACTTTCGATTCCGTCAGGCGTTCTGTTCTTTCCGACGCGCAAGGATGACGGCGAGTGCACCACTGATCGCCCCGAGCACCAGCGCCGTGGGAACACCGATCTTGGCCGCTTTGCGCGCGGTGCGGAAATCACGTACTTCCCAGCCGCGGTTCTTTGCGAGTTCGCGAAGATCGGCGTCGGGATTGATCGCAACAGCGGTACCGACGAGGGACAGCATCGGGACGTCGTTGTGAGAGTCGGAGTACGCAGAGCACCGCTTGAGGTTGAGGCCCTCGCGAACCGCCAGCGTGCGGACGGCATGCGCCTTGCCCATTCCGTGCAGGATGTCACCGACAAGACGGCCGGTGAAGACGCCGTCCTCACTCTCCGCGACTGTGCCCAAGGCTCCGGTCAGACCCAACTTCTCGGCGATGACCTGCGCGAGTTCGACAGGGGTAGCCGTCACCAACCAGACCTGCTGGCCCGCGTCCAAGTGCATCTGAGCCAACGCACGGGTGCCAGGCCAGATCTTGTCCGCGATCACCTCGTCGTAGATTTCCTCACCGAGTCGGGCGAGTTCGGCCGTTGACCGGCCGGCGACAAACGAGAGAGCCTTCTCGCGGCCCTCGGCAACATCGTCACTGCTCTCGCGTCCGGTTACCCGGAATTTGACCTGTTTCCAGGCGAAATCCACCAGGTCCGACGTTTTCAGGTATTTCCGGGCGGCCAACCCACGTGCGAAGTGAATGATGGACGCACCTTGGACCATGGTGTTGTCGACGTCGAAGAATGCCGCAGCAGTGAGGTCTCGCGGCACCGCCGGTACAGCGTCGTCGGCCGTGGGCTCTTCCGCTTGGGCGGCCGCGGTGAGTGCCAGGGCCGCGTCCGCACTGGCCTCACCGGCGAGGTTGGCTCGAACTTCCGATTCGCTCGGTCCCAGCGGATTCTTGACCCGGCGACGACCAGGGAGAATGACCCCGGCCAGCCCCGACCCGAATCCGGAACCGTTCGGTAGTGATCGCGCAGGCACCCGCACCTCCCGTGTTGCACCGTTGAGCAGAGAACTCTTGAAGTCAGCCTATCCTCCGCGGTGAGGCTCCAAGGCGTGGATGGCGATGAGTGTCGGTGTGTGTGACCTTCCTCTCGGGCGATTTGGTATCGGGGTGGGCACAAAAGGCACACTTGACCGACTGATAGATGAACATCGCGCCTGAGGAAGGGTCCTTACTCGATGACTGTGAACACCCATGAAGTGACCTTGTTGACCCGTGCGGGATGTGCCTCCTGTGTAGGCGCGGCGGAGGTGCTGGCGCGGGTCTGCAGCGAGTTCGAGCTTGAAGTGACGTGCATCGACGTGGACGAAGCCGCAGCAAGCGACCCGGAACTGAGGGCCGAGTACGGAGACCGGCTACCGGTCATTCTTCTCGATGGGCGCGAGCACGGTTACTGGGAAGTCGACGAAGAGAGACTTCGAGCCGATTTACGCAAGTAAGGCAATGCTAAATATGGGGAAATCTGCCGCTCTGCAGGTTAAAGGCACATCGAACCCGTTCCAAGCAACTTTGTGCATGGGTTCACAAGCGGTTACCGTGGTGTGAACATTCCCCCCGGAGCATCGTGGAGGTCGACAACTGTGTCGGTCGGACGAGGAGCCAACGACGTGACCGAACCGCACCAGACGCACGAGCCATCGGCTCAGCGCGTCACCGGCGCTGCGGGCCGTCCTGTCACCACTGCTGCTCCAGTCGCTGCTGAGGTCGATCCCGCAACTACGCAGGATCGCGTCATCCCCCAGGCTACGGTGACCCGGTTGGCGGCATACCTGCGGGTCCTCGGAGTCATGTCCGATCGCGGTACGTCCATCGTCTCCAGCGAAGAACTGGCGCAGGCATCAGGCGTCGGATCAGCGAAGTTGCGCAAGGATCTTTCGTTCCTCGGTCCCAACGGTGTTCGCGGCGTCGGGTACGACGTCACCAAACTTCGCATCCGCATCGAGCGTGCGCTCGGGCTGGACCGCGGACACAAGGTTGTTCTGGTGGGCGTCGGAAACCTCGGGAAAGCACTGGTCGGCTACGGCGGGTTCAGTCGTCGTGGATTCGAGATGGTCGGACTCTTCGACAGCGACGCCGCTCGCGTCGGAACCCAGGTGGGGGATCTGACCGTGCGGGACACCGCCGAACTCGAATTCGCGTGCCGCGAACTGAAGGCCACCATCGGCGTCATCTCCACTCCGGACGAGGCCGCGCAGGACGTATGCGATCAGTTCGTTCGCGCCGGCCTCCTCTGCATCATGAGTTTCTCGCCGATCGCTCTCGACGTTCCGGATCACGTGGAACTGCGACGGGTCGACTTGGCAGTCGAAATGCAGGTTCTCTCGTTCAACAGTGCACGCAACGCAGATCAGGCGTCAGCTGCACCAAGAGTGCGCGTCGCTCATGCGGCACCCGCTTCGTCCCGTCCCTCCACAAGTTCACCCGCTCCGGTCGGAGCAGGTTCGACAAGAAACGGATCAGTGATCGCGCCGTGAGTGTTTTGCTTGTCGGGGTTTCGCATAGAACTGCGCCCGTGCCGGTTCTCGAGCGAGTGGCGGTGACCGACACCGACCGTCCGAAGTTGATCGACAAGCTTCTGGCGTCGTCGCACATCACCGAGGCGATGATCGTCTCCACCTGCAACCGGGTAGAGGTATATGCAGTCGTGGACGCATTCCACGGCGCTCTCACCGAGGTCGGCGAGATCCTCTCCGACCATTCCGGTCTGGACCTGACGGCCCTGCATGCCCACGCCTACGTGCGGTACAGCGAAGCTGCCGTCGAGCATCTCTTTGCCGTCGCGAGCGGACTCGACTCGATGGTGATCGGCGAGCAGCAGATCCTCGGCCAGATTCGTACTGCCTACGCGTCGTCCGACGCGCAGCAGGCGGCAGGGCGGGTTGTGCACGAGCTTGCCCAGCAGGCACTGCGTGTCGGCAAGCGGGTGCACTCCGAAACCGGAATAGATTCTGCCGGAGCATCAGTGGTGTCGGTGGCGCTCGACCGCGCTGCCGGAATCCTCGGTGACGGTGGATTGGTCGGACGCACCGCAGTGGTTGTCGGCGCAGGTGCGATGGGCGGACTGTCGGTCGCGCACCTGACCCGCGCCGGAATCGATCGCATCATTGTGGTCAACCGCACCCGCGAGCGTGCCGAGCACTTGGCGGACACCGCTCGTTCCAACGGCGTCATCGCCGAAGCTGTTGATTTCGAGCAGCTTTCAGCGGTCATGGCGCAGGCGGACGTGTTGGTGACCTGTACCGGTGCGGTCGGAGCAGTAGTCACATTGGCCGACGCGCACCGCGCGCTCGCCGAACCCGATCGCAACCCGAACAAGCATCTTGTCATCTGCGACCTCGGTCTGCCCCGCGACATCGACCCTGCAGTATCGGGTCTGCCCGGCGTCACGGTCCTGGACATGGAAGCGCTGCAACGGGATCCGGCTGCGGGGGCCGCGGCATCGGATGCCGACGCTGCCCGCGCCATCGTTGCCGGTGAGTTGGCGATGTACCTGGCCGGTCAACGACTCGCCGAGGTCACACCCACGGTAACGGCTCTGCGGCAGCGCGCCGCAGATGTCGTCGAATCCGAACTGATGCGCCTCGATTCGCGGTTGCCCGATCTCGACGATCCGCAACGCGACGAAGTAGCACGCACCGTACGACGCGTCGTGGACAAACTGCTTCACGCACCTACCGTGCGCGTCAAGCAACTGGCGTCGGCGCCTGGCGGAGATTCATACGCGGCCGCGCTGCGTGAACTATTCGAACTCAGCCCGGCATTGCCCGCGGCAGTGGCCGCACCCACCGATCGGGTGGACGGCGATCGCGGTGGAAGGGACAAGCAGGTATGAGCACCACACCACTGCACTCCGAGGGCACCCTGCGGATCGGTACTCGCGGAAGCCTTCTCGCCACCACACAAGCCGGAACCGTGCGCGACGCACTCATTGCGGCCGGGCACCCGGCTGAACTGGTCATCATCAAGACCAAGGGTGATCAGTCCACCGATCCAGTGCAGAAGATCGGCGTCGGCGTGTTCACGGCGGAGCTTCGAGAAGCGTTGGCAGACAACCGCGTCGACGTTGCCGTGCATTCGTACAAGGACTTGCCCACTGCGCAGGACGAGCGTTTCGTGATCGCCGCGATCCCGCCTCGCGAAGATCCGCGTGATGCGCTGGTTGCCCGTGACGGCCTGGTGCTCGGTGAACTTCCGGCGGGATCCAAGGTCGGAACCTCTGCGCCACGACGAGTGTCACAGCTCGCGGCCCTCGGTCTCGGGCTCGACATCGTGCCGCTGCGCGGAAACCTGCAGCGCCGGCTCGGCAAGGTCGAATCCGGTGAACTCGATGCCGTGATCCTCGCTCGCGCCGGTCTGTCCCGCATCGGCCTCCTTGATCTCATCACCGAGAACATCGAGCCCGTTCAGATGCTTCCGGCGCCGGCGCAGGGTGCGCTGGCAGTCGAATGTCTCTCTGCCAATGAAGAATTGGTGGCGATACTCGCAGAGCTCGATCACGCGGACACACGTGCGGCGGTCATCGCCGAACGCGCCCTGCTGGCCGAACTCGAAGCGGGATGTACTGCCCCCGTAGGGGCACTCGCCGAAGTTGTCGAATCAATCGACGACAACGGCAGAATTTTCGACGAACTGTCGATCCGCGGCTGCGCAGCCGCATTCGACGGTTCGGACGTCATCCGTACCGGTGCAGTCGGTGCACCGGACAACGCCGAGGAACTCGGCAGAGCGGTGGCCCGAGAGTTACTCGAACTCGGCGCCCGAGAGTTGATGAACGTGACCACAGGCGAGGCCGCCGATGTTTGACACAACCTATTGCACTTGCACCAAGTTCCCATTTCGATACAGCGCACTGGAGAATCACCGATGACCCGAGTCCGAAAGAACACTCCCGGACGGATCCTGTTCGTGGGATCGGGACCGGGCGACCCCGCCCTGCTCACCGTTCGCGCACGCGACGTCCTCACCGGCGCAGCCTTGGCATTCACCGATCCTGATGTGGACAAGGGCGTCGTCGCTCTCGTGGGCATCGACATGGGTCGCGACGAGGAAACCGGCGAACTGATCGCGGACGTGCGTCCCGCACTCGGGGAACCGGCCGAGGTCGCCAAAACTCTTGTGCACGAAGCCAAGAACGGCCACGACGTCGTCCGTCTCGTCTCGGGTGATCCGCTTACCACGGATTCCGTGATCGCCGAGGTCACCGCGGTGGCACGCACCCAGGTTCAGTTCGAGGTCCTGCCAGGACTGCCCTCCGGCTCAGCGGTTCCCAGCTATGCCGGCATGGCACTGGGATCGGGACACACCGAAGCCGACGTGCGCGGCGAGGTCGACTGGGCCGCACTGGCCGCAGCACCGGGACCGCTGGTCCTGCACGCAACCTCCGGACACCTCGCCGAGACCGCCAGCGCGCTGGTCGAGAACGGCATGGCTCCGCAGACCCCCGCAGCGATCACCGTGCGCGGCACCACCCGGCAGCAGCGCACCGTCGAGGCAACACTGGCGACGCTCAACGAGGCCGGCTCCGAACTGGTCGGCTCCTTGGTCATCACGGTCGGCAAGGTTGTCGCCCAACGCAACAAGATGTCCTGGTGGGAATCACGCGCACTGTACGGCTGGACCGTCCTCGTGCCGCGCACCAAGGATCAGGCCGGCGAGATGAGTGACCGTCTGGTCACCCACGGCGCCATCCCGATCGAGGTCCCGACCATCGCCGTCGAACCGCCGCGCAGCCCCGCTCAGATGGAACGCTCCGTCAAGGGACTCGTCGACGGTCGTTACCAGTGGGTCGTCTTCACCTCCACCAATGCTGTTCGCGCAGTGTGGGAGAAGTTCGAAGAGTTCGGCCTCGACGCCCGCGCATTCTCCGGCGTGAAGATCGCCTGCATCGGCGAAGCCACCGCAGCCAAGGTCCGCTCGTTCGGTATCAACCCCGAACTGGTACCGAAGGGTGATCAGTCCAGTGAAGGGCTGCTGGCCGAATTCGCGCCGTACGACGACGTTTTCGACCCGGTCAACCGAGTTCTGTTGCCCCGCGCCGACATCGCAACCGAAACCCTCGCCGAAGGCCTGCGCGAACGTGGCTGGGAAATCGACGACGTCACCGCCTACCGCACAGTGCGCGCCGCACCGCCTGCCGCCGAGACCCGCGAGATGATCAAGACCGGCGGATTCGACGCCGTGTGCTTCACCTCGTCCTCGACGGTGCGCAACCTTGTCGGTATCGCCGGCAAGCCGCACGCTCGCACTCTGGTTGCGTGCATCGGCCCGAAGACCGCCGAAACTGCCATCGAGTTCGGACTGCGCGTCGACGTGCAGCCCGAAACCTCGCAGGTAGGGCCGCTGGTCGAGGCACTGGCCGAGCACGCCGCTCGCCTGCGCGCCGAGGGTGCATTGCCGCCTCCGCGCAAGAAGTCACGTAGGCGCTAAAGCGCCTGTGCGCCTTTCTGGTAGTGCCCACTACCGGAAAGGCGCACAGCAACGTCCGACGAAGGAGAATCCGTCTCGTGTTTCCCACCCATCGTCCGCGCCGACTCCGGCGAACCCCTGCGCTTCGGCGACTGGTAGCGGAGACGACCCTCGAACCGCGGCACCTCGTGCTGCCGATGTTCGTTGCGGACGGTATCGCCGCCCCGCGTGAGATCTCCTCCATGCCCGGCGTGTACCAGCACACTCTCGACTCGTTGCGAGCAGCGGCTACCGAGGCGGTGAGCGCCGGGGTCGGCGGTCTGATGCTGTTCGGTGTGCCCAAGCCCGAGGACAAGGACGCACAGGGATCGGGCGCCATCGACCCCGACGGAATTCTCAACGTCGGATTGCGGGCTCTCGCAGACGAACTCGGTGATTCGACGGTCATCATGGCCGACACGTGTCTCGACGAGTTCACCGATCACGGGCACTGCGGAGTGCTGACACCGGCCGGCGCCGTCGACAACGACGCGACCTTGATTCGATACGTCGAGATGGCGTTGGCTCAAGCAGATTCGGGTGCTCATCTCCTCGGACCGAGCGGAATGATGGACGGGCAGGTCGGGGCGATTCGCGGCGCACTCGACGCGGCGGGGTACACCGAGGTCGGTCAGTTGGCGTACGCAGCGAAATACGCGTCGGCGTTCTACGGGCCGTTCCGCGAAGCAGTCGGATCCTCGCTGCAGGGTGACCGTCGTACCTATCAGCAGGACGCGGCCAACCGTCGTGAGTCGTTGCGCGAAGTTGATCTCGACATTGCCGAGGGCGCGGACATGGTGATGGTGAAGCCCGCCATGTCGTATCTCGACATCCTGCGCGAGACTGCGGACCGTTCACCGGTGCCGGTGGCTGCGTATCAGATCTCGGGGGAGTATTCGATGATCACAGCGGCTGCGCAAAACGGCTGGATCGATCGCGACGCCGCAGTTCTCGAATCGCTGACCAGCATCCGACGTGCCGGTGCCGACGTCGTTCTCACGTACTGGGCGTCCGAGGTCGCCGGTTGGTTGTGAGCTCGGACCAAGCCGGATGATCATGAAGTGCCGGACAGATAGGCTGTCATCATGACCGAGCCGTGGCAGCCTCCTCGCCAGGAACCGCCGTACGACAACCAACCGTCGTACGACAATCAGCAGTATCAGAACCAGCAGTTCCAGAATCAGTTCCATCCGCTGGGCCCGATGCCGACCAATCCGTCGTCGCATCCTTCGGGCACGCAGAAGTCCGAGCCGCCGACCGACGTGGTGACGGCGATTCAGCTGTGGTGGGCAGTGGCTGTGCTCGGTGTGGTGCAGGGCGGCGCGATGATCGCGATGATGCTCGGTCAGAAGTCGTCGTTCATCGACGAGATGATGAGCAATCCCGCCGCCGCCGACGCGGGTCTCACCCGCTCGGACATCGAGAGTGTTTTCCCGATGGCTGTGGTGGTGTCGGTGATCATGATTTTGGTGTTCACCGCGCTTTTCCTGCTGGTCGTGCGATCGATGAGCCGCGGCAAGAACTGGGCGCGCATGCTGTTGACCTTTGGTGGGGTCTTCATGGTCGTCTCTGCGATTCCGGTGATTCTCGGTCTCGGTGGGGGCGGTGACGGTGCCACCCTGCTGTTCGGCGGCGCGCAGATCCTGCAAGCTGTCGCGGCCGTCGGTGCCATCGTGATGATGCATCGCAAGGAGTCGAATCCGTACTTTCTGAGGTTCCCCCCACAGTCCCGGTGAGGCGCCATGCGGGGTAGTGTGAATCAGGTCACGACGGTAGTTGGGAGAGGCAAGCGCAGTGCATTCTCGAGACGCTTTGAACGCCGAGGGCACACATGACGCCCCACGACCGCGACGCAGCTCGCGAACCGAAATGATCGTATTTCTGCTGTTGGGTATATCCGTGATCGCCACTGCACTCCTGGTTGTCGTGCCAGGAGTCGTGAGTGGCTAGCGCGGACTCGGCACCTGTGACGACGTCGAAGAAAGTCCGGCCCCCCACCGCTGTCAACGCTGCCTTCTGGTTGTGGATAGCAAGTGCATTCCTCCTGATCCTGTTCGGCTTGATCAGTATGTCCAGCGCGTCGTACGAGCTCCGCGAACAGTTCGCCGATCAGGGGGTGTCGGCGGACAACATCGATACCTATGTCACGTTCGTTCGTGTGTCCGGTGTGGCGCTGTTGCTCAGCGGATTGATCATCGGCGGCTTGGCCGGACCGACGCGGCTCGGCCGGAGGTTGTGTCGACGGATACTCGTCATCTATTCGGGAGTCTTTGTGTGGCTCCAGCTGGCACTGGTGATCACCGGTATCAGCACCGCTCTGGCGTTGGTTGTTCCGGTGATGCTGATCAGCGCGGGGGTGTCGATTTATCGGGGCTCGACGCGCAGCTGGTTTGCTCATGGCTGACAACGCGTCCGAGGTTCTGTTCTACGAGCCTGGTTCGCGGATGTCGGCTGTTGCCCTCGGTCCGGCGTTCAGCCTGGTGGCTCTGGTGATCGAATTGTTTACCGGGCCGGTGGTGCACTGGTTCGGATTGGCAATGTTCGCGGTGATTCTGACGGGCTTGGTCTACGTGCAGGTCACTGCCGCGCGCCGGCATGTGAGCGTCGAGTTGACCGACGCGATGCTTCGTCAGGGCACCGAGGAGGTTCCGGTCGACGAAATCGCCGAGGTGTTTCCCGAATCGGACGACTCCGCCTACGAAGACGAAATGGAGCCGTGGGAAACCGCCCGAGCGCTCGGCGAACTGTCCGGAGTGCCACGTCGTCGTCACAGCATCGGCTTGCGACTGACGACGGGTGGTCTGGTCCGAGCCTGGGCGAAGGACGACATCGCGTTGCGTGAGGCGTTGAATCAGGTAATGGCGCGCCGCGGCGAAGCGGATAGTGCGCGAGATTCCGAGAGGGTGTCCGATGACTAGAAAAGTCGATGCCAAGACCTTGGTAGGTGTTCTGGGTATGGTCGCGGCGCTGACGCTGGCGCTCGTGTGCTGGCGATCAGGGCTGACCACGTCGACCTTCGGTCCGATTATCGAGGGCGCACCGTCGTTCGAGGGCACCCACTACGACGGACTGTGGATCTCCGGTGCCGGTCTGGCTCTCTTGCTGGCCGGGCTCATGGCGATCGATGTGACGCGTCGGCTCCGTATGGCCTACGTCGCATCCGACTAAGCACCATACGGGTAGGGGGTATAGTGACCTTATGAGTGGTTACAGCCCCGAGCAGGACGATCTGCTCAAACGTCTTCGCCGCATCGAAGGTCAGGTCGCGGGTATCTCGCGCATGGTTGCCGACGATCGGTACTGCATCGACGTCCTGACGCAGGTTTCGGCCGCAACCAGCGCGTTGCAGTCCGTGTCCCTGAAGCTTCTCGACGCGCATCTTGCCGGCTGTGTTGTCGAAGCCGCCAAGCAGGGCGGTCCGGAAGCCGACGCCAAGATCAAGGAAGCTCAGGCAGCGATCGCTCGCCTCGTTCGTTCCTGAGTAGCTGTTCGGTTCACTCCGTGATGGCCCGCGCGAGCGCGCGGGCGGAGAAGTTCACGAAATGCTCGGGTGTGATTTCTTTGGCGACGTTGATGACGATGGTGTCCGACAGGCCTTTGAGTCCGGAGAGCACAAGATGGATGAGCGCGGGGTCTTCGATCAACCGGCTGCCTTCGGCTGCAGCAGATTCGGTGAGCGCTCGAATCAATGCCGAGTTGAAGACCGCAACTGATGCGTGAAGTTCCCGCATACTGTCGCGGTCGGATCCGGCCATTCCCTCGATGTCGCGCCACGTGGTGGTGAGTCTGCCGACTCGCGCCCAGTGCCGCGCGAATTCGGGAATCATGGACTCGAGTAGCGGCGTCAGTCCTTGCTCGCGGGGGAGCGAGCTCACAAAGTCCGCCATTTCCAGTTGGCTCTCGCTGAGCAGGGCGGCAAAGATGTCCTGCTTGTCGACGAAGTACTGGTAGATCAGGCCGGTGCTGGTTCCCGATCGTTTTGCCACCGCGCGAATAGTGAGCGCGGAGTAGCCGCCTTCGTCGAGGAGTGCGATCGCCGCGTCCAAGGTGCGGCGTCGGCGCGCTTCGGCGTCGCCGTAGATCGAGTTAGTGCTGGTACTGCTCATTTGATCACCGTAGTCGGGACAGGCCGCAACCTCAATTGCAAATGAACGTCGTTCATTCTTGACCATAGGGTTTGCTGTTCAGTGATACCAATCACAGAAAGAACATTGTTCGAAATAGAATGAACATCGTTCATTCTGGTGCTACGCTATGGCGCAGACCACATCGAGACCAGTGCGTAGCGCTGGACACTCTGCGGTCGGCCTGACGTTTCTTCCCGTATCCATCGGGAGGTCTACACAGTTGTGGAGTACCTATGACACGCACCAACGATGAACGCGCGGCGATCGAGATCGCCGCTGCGGCTGGAGAACTTCTGCTCGAACACCGGAAATCCCTCGGTGCGAACGACGTCGATGCCGCGACTTTCAAGGACGCTGCCGATCGGCTCAGTCACGACTTCATCGTCGCCGAACTTGCCCGACGCTTCCCCGCGGATGCGGTGCTGTCGGAGGAAGGCGCTGACGACCTCGCGAGGTTGAATGCGGATCGGGTGTGGATCGTCGACCCGCTCGACGGCACCCGTGAATACGGAGAAGCCGGCCGATCGGATTGGGCCGTGCATGTCGCACTGACCGAAAACGGCGTCCTCACAACAGGTGCGGTCGCAATGCCTGCCCTCGGCGTCACCTATGCAAGCAGCGATGATCGAACCGATCGCGGCGCTACGACGCCGGTACGCGTCGTCGTGTCGCGGACGCGGCGTCCGGAACCGGTCATGCGAATGGCTGACTCGATGGGCGCGGAGCTGATCGAGATGGGCTCTGCCGGCGCCAAAGCGATGGCGGTTGTATCCGGAGAAGCAGACATCTATGCACATGCGGGTGGGCAGTACGAGTGGGATTCGGCGGCCCCTGTTGCCGTCGCACGCGCTGCGGGACTGCATGTTTCGCGTATCGACGGCAGCGAACTTCGCTACAACCAGGAAAACCCGTGGCTGCCGGATCTGCTGATCTGCCGACCTGAACTCGCCCCGAAAGCACTGGAGGAACTGGGCCGATGACCACGACACTGACGCACCTCGAACGACTCGAAGCCGAGAGCATTCACATCATGCGTGAAGCTGCCTCGCAGAGCGAGAATCCGGTGATGCTGTACTCGGTGGGCAAGGACTCCGCCGTGATGCTGCATCTGGCACGCAAGGCGTTCTACCCGTCGAAGCTGCCGTTTCCGCTGCTGCACGTCGACACCACGTGGAAGTTCCGCGAAATGTACAAACTTCGTGACAGTACCGCTGCTGCAGGCGATCTCGATCTGATCGTCTACACCAATCCGGACTGCGTGAAGCAGGGGATCAACCCGTTCACTCACGGCTCGGCCGTCCATACCGACATGTGGAAAACCGAAGGCCTCAAACAAGCCCTCGATCACTACAAGTTCGACGCGGCGTTCGGCGGCGCCCGCCGTGACGAAGAAAAATCCCGGGCCAAGGAACGGATCTTCTCGATCCGATCGGCAGCGCACCGCTGGGATCCGAAGCAGCAGCGACCGGAGCTGTGGCGGATGTACAACGTCCGCAAAGCGCCGGGTGAAAGCCTGCGCGTCTTCCCGCTTTCGAACTGGACCGAGCTCGATGTGTGGGAATACATACGCCAGGAAGAGATTCCGATCGTTCCGCTGTATTTTGCCGACAAGCGTCCCGTCGTCGAACGTGACGGCGCCCTGATCATGGTCGACGACGACCGGATGCCCTTGTTGCCGGGAGAAACTCCGGAACTCAAGAGCGTCCGTTTCCGCACCCTCGGCTGCTACCCGCTGACCGGTGCCGTCGAATCGACCGCCACCAGCTTGACCGAGATCGTCTCGGAAATGTTGCTCACCACCACCTCCGAACGCCAGGGACGGGTCATCGACCACGACTCGAGTGCGTCGATGGAAAAGAAGAAGCAAGAAGGGTACTTCTGATGACTGTTTCCTCGGATCTGATCGCCGACGACATCGAGGCATACCTCGAGCGCCACGCGAACAAGAGCATGCTGCGATTCATCACGTGCGGCAGCGTCGACGACGGCAAGAGCACCTTGATCGGCCGTCTGCTCTACGAATCGAAACTCGTCTTCGACGATCAACTGACGGCACTCGAAGCGGATTCGCGCAAGAGCGGCACCCAGGGTGAAGGGCTCGATTTTGCGCTCCTCGTCGACGGTCTCGCAGCCGAACGTGAGCAGGGCATCACGATCGACGTCGCCTATCGCTACTTCACGACAGAACGTCGCAAGTTCGTTGTTGCCGATACCCCCGGGCACGAGCAGTACACCCGAAACATGGTGACCGGCGCATCGACAGCCGATCTCGCGGTGATCCTTGTCGACTCACGCAAAGGCATCCTGACGCAGACGCGTCGGCACTCGTATCTTGTGTCGTTACTCGGGATCAAGCACGTGGTGCTCGCGGTCAACAAACTCGACCTCGTCGACTACTCGCAGGAGGTCTTCGACGCCATCATTGCGGACTACACGAGCTTCGCTCACGAGATCGGTCTCGACGGGTTTGTCGCCATTCCGATGTCGGCATACAAGGGCGACAATCTCACCGAGCGCAGCGCGAATACCCCGTGGTATTCCGGGCCCAGCCTGATCGAACATCTCGAATCCGTGGACATCGACGATGCCGCCGCCTCGGCTCCGTTCCGGATGCCGGTGCAGTGGGTCAACCGGCCGGACCTCGACTTCCGGGGATTCTCGGGCCAGATCGTCTCCGGGACAGTCTCTCCCGGTGATCCGATCCGCGTGCTCCCCAGCGGAAAGACGTCCACCGTCGAGCGCATCGTGACGATGGGCGGCGACCTCGATGTGGCCGGCGCGGGCCGCTCGGTCACCATCACACTCACCGACGAGATCGACATCAGCCGCGGCGACGTGCTGTCCATCGGCGACAATCCGCCGGCCGTCGCAGACCAGTTCGAGGCCCACATCGTGTGGATGGGCGAGGCACCCATGCTGCCCGAACGACCGTTCCTGTGCCAGATCGGTACCGTCACAGTCACTGCGCGCATCACGAAACCGAAACACAAGATCAACGTCAACACACTCGAAAAGACCGCAACGACAACCCTCGAGCTCAACGAAATCGGTGTGTGCAACATCAGTTTCGATCGCGCGGTCCCGTTCGACCCCTACACGGGAAACCGTGACACCGGCAGTTTCATCCTCATCGATCGCCTCACCAACGGCACGGTCGGTGCCGGCATGATCACGCACTCGCTGCGCCGATCCGACAACATTCACTGGCAATCCGTCGACGTGGACGAGGCCGCGCACACCAGGCTCAAGGGACATAAACCCGCCGTTCTGTGGTTCACCGGGCTCTCCGGTTCGGGGAAGTCGACCATCGCCAACGACGTCGAGCGCCAACTGCACGCTCTCGGCGCACACACCTATCTCCTCGACGGAGACAATGTCCGTCACGGTTTGAATCGAGACCTCGGGTTCACCGAAGCCGACCGCGTCGAGAACATCCGCCGCGTCACCGAAGTGACCCGCCTGATGGCGGACGCCGGCCTGATCGTTCTCGCGTCGTTCATTTCGCCGTTCGAGGCGGAGCGTCATGCGGCCCGTGAATTGATCGGGGACAGCCAGTTCGTCGAAATCTTCATCGATACCGCTCTTGCCGTCGCAGAGGAGCGAGATCCCAAGGGGCTGTACAAGAAGGCTCGACGTGGGGAGTTGGTGAACTTCACCGGCATCGACTCACCGTACGAAGCGCCGCAGAGTCCCGATATTCACATCGACACCAGTGTCACGACGACCGAGGATGCTGCGAGCGTCATTGTCGACTATCTCCGCGCCCGCGGAACCATTTCTTGACCCGCCTGAACATGAGGAGCCTTCATGCCTGACAGGGCTGAAATCATTTCTGTCGTAGAAGATTACGTCAAGTATCTCGGAAGTCACGATGTTGACAATCTGGTTGCGCTGTTTGCCGCCGACGCCGTTCAACACGAACCGTTGGGTGTCAAGACCTATCGCGGGGTCGACGAGATTCGCGCATTCGACACGGCAAACGCGCAGGTCGACTTCACGGTCAGCCTGCTCGGTCCGATTTCGGTGACGGGAAAGTACGCAGCAATGCAGCTTCGGGTGCAGCGCGTCGGTATGGCCGACTTCGCTGCCTCCGACCTGTTCGAATTCGACGACAACTGCAAGATCGTCTCGTTGAGTGTGGTTCTCGATCCGCAGGCACTGTGTTGAGCGCTCAGGGCCTGCTGGCCGGCAAAGTAGTCGTGGTCTCGGGAGTCGGCCCGGCACTGGGTCGTTCGATCGCAGTTCAGAGTGCGGCGGCCGGTGCGAAGGTTGTCTTGGCCGCCCGCACGTCCGAGCGTTTGGAATCGGTGGCAACCGAGATCCGTGATCGCGGCGGAATCGCTTTGGCGGTACCGACGGATCTCACCGACGTCGATTCGATTGCGTCGCTGGCGCAGACTGCCGTTGCCGAGTTCGGTGCCGTGGATTGCCTTGTGAACAATGCCTTTGTCCAACCGGCGCAGGTCCCATTGCTTGAAGCCGACATGGCTTCCATCCAGTCGGGCATCGACATCAACTTGCTTGCGGCGTTGAACGTCACACGCGCATTGGTGCCGGCATTGACCGAGGCGCAGGGGTCCGTCGTGATGGTCACGTCCATGGTGCTGCGCAATCAGCTTCCCGGGTTCGGGGCATACCGCGTGATGAAAGCCGGACTTCTGGCAATGGCCCGCAGTCTGTCGATCGACCTCGGTCCCAAGGGGATTCGAGTCAACTCCGTTGCCCCCGGCTATATCTGGGCGGACTCGGTCAAGAACATGTTCGAGAAGAAGGCTGCGGCCACCGGAGTCGACCCCAAGGTCATTTACGACGAGATCGCAGCGGGCGCCGATCTGCGCCGGCTACCAGAACCCGATGACATTGCCAACGCTGTCGTCTTCCTCCTGTCCGATTCGGCCAGGGCCATCGCCGGGCAATGTCTCGACGTCAACTGCGGTCACACGCACCACTGATCAACTCATACAAGACCGATCAATTCTCAAAGGACGTGTCATGACACAGGATTACGACGGCATTGGTTCCATCGAGGACTTGCACCAGGCTGCGCGCGAGGTGGCCGGTTACGAAGATTTCGGCAGTGACGGTTACCTCGATGGCCTTCGAGTTCTGCTCGAGTCGTTCCAGCAGGAAGCCGACCTCACTCCGCACGGCAAGGTGATTGCTCGCAAGATGATCATCGGAGCGCTCGCGGGACGACTGACCAGCGAGGCCGGATTCGCGAAATACCCCGAGCACGTCGATGTTCCGATCGAGCGTCCGATCTTCGTAGTCGGGTTGACTCGGACCGGCAGCACCGCGCTACACCGGTTGCTGGGCGCTGACCCGGCGCATCAGGGTGCCGAGATGTGGCTTGCCGAGACGCCGCAGCCGCGCCCCGAGCGCGACAAGTGGTCGGAGAACGAAGATTACGTTCGCTCAGACGCTTTCTACCGAGCCCGTCAGCGCAACGAGGCTGACCTGATGAAGGTGCATTTCATGGGGGCGGAGGAGGTCGAGGAATGTTGGCGCCTGCTGCAGCAGACGATGCTCTCGACCGCGTTCGAGACCGTTGCGTACGTACCGAGTTACACCCGGTGGCTGGCGAAGCAGGACTGGACCGAAACGTATGCGCGGCACAAGAAGAACCTGCAGCTGATCGGGCTGCACGATTCGGATCGACGATGGGTGCTCAAGAGTCCGAGCCACGTCTTCGCGATCGACGAGATCATGTCGGTCTATCCGGATGCGTTGTTCGTTCGCACATTCCGGGACCCGCTGACATCGATGGCGTCCACTTTCAGCCTTGCGGAGCAGGGCGGACACGATATGTCGAAGGCCTTCGACCGTCCGGCCATCGGACGCACCCAACTCGACCTGTGGGCGCGCGGTAACGCGAACTTCAACAATGCCCGTACCCGTTACAACTCCGATCAGTTCATCGACGTCGACTACAAGGACTTCATCTCCGATGCGGTCGGCACTGTCGAGAAGATCTACGCGCAGTTCGACCTGCCCTTCACGGACGAGGCTCGGGCCGCGGTGGATGCGTCGCATCAGGCGAGCCTCGCAGAACACCGTCGTCCGTCACACCGCTATTCGCTCGAGGAGTTCGGCGTGAGCGCCGCCGACGTCGAAGCGAAGTTCGCCGCCAGCTGATTGCTCGAAAAATCTACTAGAACAAGGAGACTCATATGAACGCTACTTGGGAAAAGTTCTGCGCAGATCTGCTCGAGGTCGGGAAGGTCCTCGAAGACGAGATCGTTCCTCAGGATCCGCTGACGCAGGCTGAGGGCGTCCGCTACCTGAGTCGGTTGCTCCGCTACGGCACAATCAACTGTGTCGAGTACACCGATCCGCGGTGGCCGCAGTTCACGTCCGCACCGAACCCGAACATGATGACGAAGATCGGTGCCGACAACCCGGACAACGTTTACATGCGCGCCAACATTTCCGGTAAGTACAGCTACCGGATCATCGGCAGTCGGGGCACGGTTCCGCTGATCACGTTCGGTTCACGCATCAATCGGTACCACATCGACGGCACGATGCTGCAGACCGGCGACCTGCACATCCACGACCTCGAGGTTGACGAGAACGGCCGTTTCGAGTTCATCGCGAGCGTGGACAAGCCGGCGGAAGGTGCCTGGCTGCCGCTGGCGGCCGACAGCAATCTCATCTCCGTTCGACAGACGTATCGGGATCGACGCAACGAGGTACCCGGTGAGCTGAGCATCGAGTGCCTGAACCCGGACGGCGACTTCGAGCCGCTGAGTCCGGAAGAGTTGGGCGTGCGCCTGAGCAAGTCGGTCGGGATCGTGAAGGGGATGGCGGAGACCTTCCTCGAATGGTCGCGCAAATTCCAACCGCACACCAACGAGATCTTCGACTGGGGACAGGACTACTTCCAGAACGCCGGCGGCGATCCGACGATCTTCTACTTGCACGGGTACTGGAAGCTCGCCGAGGACGAGGCGTGGGTCATCGAGACCGAAGTTCCGAACTGCGAGTACTTCAACTTCGTGCTGCAGAACTTCTGGGTGGAGTCGCTCGACTACAACCGGACGAACATCTACATCAACAACCACACTGCAAAGCTCAACGACGACGGAACCCTGACAATCGTGGTGGCGGCAAAGGATCCGGGTTACGGCAACTGGATCAACACCGATTCGCACGCGGAGGGGACCTGGGCGATGCGCTGGATCAAGGCGGACTCCCACCCGATTCCGAAGTCGAAGGTAATCAAGCTCTAAGGCAGGCGACTCACTCGGTCCTGTGTGAACAGTCGTACTACGTGGTCATATCGGCCGCGTAGTACGACGTTCGCCGCGCGGGATAATGTCACTGGTTCATCTTCAGCAGGGGAATCGTATGCACACCACAGTAATTCGGTCCACTACCCGCCTGGTTGCGCTCGGTATTGCCGGCGCGCTTCTGTTGACCGGCTGCGCGTCGAGTAGCGGCGACTCCTCGGATGCGAATCCCCAGACGCGCAGTGGTGCAGCTGGGTACGTCGGCGCACAGGACGCCGGGGAGCCGATAGGCGGGGGTGCTCTCACCTTCGGGTCCTATTCGTTCCCTTCCTCGCTGGATCCCACCAAAACTCAGGCTGCCGGCTCGACCGGCGGGACCGAAATGGCCGCAATCTACGACACGCTTGTGCGCAGCGACTCCGCAAGCGGGAGCTTCGTGCCACAGCTGGCGAAGTCGCTGACGAATAATGCCGACTTCACCGCGTACACAGTCACCCTGCCCGAGGGCTTGACCTTCAGCGATGGAAGCCCGCTCAACGCGGAAGCGGTGAAGTGGAGCATCGATCGATTTGTGGCGGGCAAGGGGGATGTATCGCAGTCTTGGCTGAACATTGTGGAGCGAGTCGATACGCCGAACGAGACCACTGTCGAGTTTGTGCTCAAGCGGCCGTGGCGTCAATTTCCGGCACTGTTGTCGCTCGGCCCCGGAATGATCGTTGCGCGAAGCTCCGACGCAGGGGGAGCGTTCACTCCGATCGGGGCCGGGCCGTTCACCTTGGCCAAGTTCGCGCCGCACGAAGAGTTGATACTCGCAGCGCGCACGGACTATCAGGGAGGTAAACCTCCGCTGGACACGGTGCGTTTTGTTCCCACCTCTGGCGCCCAGGCTCAGTACGAATCGCTGAAGAGCGGTCAGATCGACATGACGTACATCCTTCGCGACGAGGCCGTAATCAAACGTGCTCTCGACGACGGATACTCCGGCTATCTCAGTCCCACCGGTCAGAACGGGATCGGCACGATCAACAACCGCGAGGGCAGGCCAGGAGCCGACGTCCGCGTCCGCCAGGCAATCGCGTACGGGGTGGACCCGGAAGCCGTCAATACACGTGCGAACAACGGATTAGGCACTGCCAGTTCCGAACTGGTACCGGTGTCGTCGCGGTGGTTCAACAACACCGAAGGCATACCGTTCGATTCGTCGAAGGCAAAGACCCTGCTCGATCAGGCGAAAGCAGACGGATACGACGGCAAGCTCCGCTACCTCACGACCTCGGAACCCGGCCAACAGGCCACCGCATTGACGGTGCAGGCGTCGCTGAACGCCATCGGTTTCGACGTCACCATCGACTACGCAACCGACGTCACGGATCTTGTTCGCCGGGTGTACAAAGACCACGATTTTGACATGACCAGGGGCGGCGCTCCGGTCGGGGAGGAAGCGCCGTACATCAATTTGTACAACAGTATGGCCAGTGATTCGAAGAACAATCCTTCCGGTTTCGCAGATCCGGAAATGGACACGCTGCTCACAGCCGTGCAGACTGCGCCCACCGACGACGCTGTCCGCGACGCCATCAGCAAGGTGCAGGAGTACGCCAACGCGGCTGTGCCCTACGTAATCTGGGGCCCGGCAGCGGTATTGACGGCGTGGGACGACAACATTCACGGCGTCACACGCAACATCACGGACATCATGTTCTTCGACGAAGCCTGGATCTCACCGAAGTGAGTTGACTGTGCGAGACGATCCGGATGGCCGTCCCGGTCATCAGGATCAGTCGAGTGATTGCCTGCTGCAAGGCATTACGGTCGGGTCTGACATGTCAGTCGAGTAGCGATGAAAATGGTGGAACGATGAAGTGGTCGTTGGCGGGCGCGATGATCGACGCTCTGGAACTGTGCGAGTTGGCTCAGGTTACCGAAGAGGCGGGCTTCGACGGTATCGCAATGCCGGATTCCGTGTTCTATCCGGAGCAGGTGTCGGCGCCGTATCCGTACACCGCTGACGGCAAGCGGATGTGGGCCCCCGAGACGCCGATGCCCGATCCTTTCATAGCGATGACGGCAATGGCTGCGGTGACGTCTCGAATTCAGTTTTACACCAATGTATTCAAGCTTCCGCTTCGTGATCCGTTGTTGACGGCCAAGCAGGTTTCGACCATGGCGGTGATGTCGGGAAACCGCATCGCGATCGGCGTCGGGTTGTCGTGGATTCCCGAGGAGTTCACCTTCACCGGTACGGAGATGCGTACCCGTGGCGCGCGGACCGACGAAGCGATCGAGATCATCAAGGCCGTATGTGCCGGTCGTGGTCCGGAATGGGTTGAATACCACGGCAAACACTACGATTTCGATGCTCTGATGATCAGTCCGGCTCCGGAGATTCCCGTACCGATCTACATCGGCGGGCACAGCGAACCGGGATTGCGCCGCGCCGCGAGGCTGGCTGACGGGTGGATGTCGGTGAACACCACCAAAGCTGAATTAGCCTCTGCCATCGACCGTCTGACGAAGTTGCGGGCCGAGTTCGGCCGTGCCGACGTCCCCTTCGAGATCAACGTCTCGCCCACCGACGTACGCGACATCGATGGATACCGCGAACTCGAGGAGTTGGGCGTCACGGAAATCAGAGTGTCGCCGTGGTATCGCTACGGCGTAGACCCCGGAGATCGTCAGGGAAGACTCGACTCGATTCGACAATTTGCCGACGAGGTCATTTCCCAGTACTGATCTGCTCAATACTGATCTATCAGCGTCTGCATCGCCCGGCCGTAGAGTTTTGCCACCTTGTCCCGATCTGCGGTCGGCGCGATGCTCTCGGTGCTGAGCGCGCTCAGCAACCCCGACACCTGGGCGGAGACGAGCAGTGCCCGGGTGTAGGCGTCGTCGCCCGGTAAACGGGCGGCGAGGTTGGTGGCAAATGTGCTTGTCATTTCCCTCAATCGTCCGCGGATGCGGGGACTGTCGGATGCGCGTGTCAGCGCCGTGAACACCGACAGCATTCGGGCGTCTGCCTTGCCGAGGAGAAACGATGCGATCTGCTCGCCGAGTGTGTCGAGCGGGCCGTCGAACTGGCCCTCGAAGTAATCCTCGACCGGTGTGGTTTCCAGGAACAGTGCTTCCTTGGATCCGAAGTGTCGGATGACCAGAGCCGGATCGACACCGGCAACCTTCGCGATTGCCCGAACGGATGTGCCGCCGAACCCGTGCTCGCCGAACAGTTGGAATGCTGCGGCGCGAATCGCCTCGGGCGTCGAGGGATGATCCGCCTCAGGCGTCTGTCCACTGGGTGTCACGCTATCGACCTCTGTGCTCGCTCTCACGCCGACCTCGTTGTCAACGCTGTTGACTCTATCGTGTCAACGGTGTTGACTGTTGAGTCTGTCAACGGTGTTGACAGCTAGATGCGGTTAGCGAAAAGAGTGTGAAATATGACAGATACCGACGTCAGGGTCCCGAGCGAAGCGGCGAAGACGACTGATCCACCCACAAACTGGAAGATGGTGGGCGGCGGACTGGCGTTTCCGCTTTTCTTCGTCATCATGTTCTGCCTGTGCTACGTCAGCGCCTTCCACTCGCCGACGCCGAACAACGCGCCGATCGTGGTGGTGGGACCAGCGTCGGTGACCGCGCCCTTGATCGACGGAATCGAAAAAACGTCCGGCGGCAAATTCGACATCGTTGCCACGGATAACGCAGCCGATGCGATCGCTCGGATCGGCAACCGTGACGCCATCGGCGCCATCGAAATCGGTGACACCGTGACCGCGCACATTGCAACCGGTGCCGGTGCCTCCACGGTGTCGGTAGTGACGGGGCTGGCCCATTCCATCGCGGATCAGACGGGGCAGCAGGTGACCTCGGTGGACTCGGCTCCGGTCACCGCGCGTGATTCCTCGACCGTCGGACTGTTCTACTTCCTGATCGTCTGCACCCTCGGTGGTTACCTGACCATGACTGTGCTCAGTCAGGTCGCGCCGAGAATGCGACTGAGAGAGCAATATTCGATTCTCGCCGGCGCGGCAATCCTCACCCCGCTCATCGCCTTCGGAATCACCAGCATCTTCATGCATGCATTTGGCGCGTCGTTCGGTGAGATCCTGCAATTGCTGGGGATTTCGATGGTCTACACCTTCACCGTGGGTGCAGTGTGCATTCTGCTCAACAAACTGCTGGGTCAAGCCGCGATCTTTGCGGTGTTGACGGTACTGGTCTTCATCAACTTCCCGAGTTCGGGCGGCGCTATTCCGGTGTCGTTCCTGCCGGGGTTCTGGCAGCACATTCATTCGTTCTGGCTCGGATCGGCGGCTATGGAGCCCATTCGGTCCGTCATCTACTTCGACGGCAACGGCGCCGGCCAGCACCTGATCGTTCTGGGTGTCTGGTTGGTTGCGGCTCTCGGGTTGACCGGCCTGGTCGCTGCCCGTCAGTCGAAGAAGGCGGCAGCGCAATAAAATTGGTGGGGCCGGGTGCTCCCGGCCCCACCAGATTTCTACTTCAGTCGTACTACGTCCGTGCCGTCTCCGTCGAGCATCGCCGAACCCAGCAGAGATTCCGGGATTCCGAACCCGTCGATCAAGGTTGCGACATGCGGGCGCAGGGTGCGGCAGCGTTCGTTGATGCCGCGCGTGACGGCCTTCGAGCGCTCGACCGACAGATGCCGGTGCTCCATGAACCAGGCTTTGTCTGCTTCGATGACGGAGAGCGCGTAAAGGTCGCACACCTCGCCGAGAAGATCCTTTGCTGTCTCGTCCTCACATGAATCGATGCCGGCAACAAAGGCTTCCAGGATGACGCGCTCGATGTGCGCCTGCGCGGCTTTCAGCACGTGGTCCTGCACGAAGTTGAAGGCGTCGAACGGATTCTCCTCCCTCTTCTGTGCGGCCTGCAATCTCCGTGCGGCGGTGGAAAGCAGGTACTCTTCGCGGTCCTCGAACATCTTCATCTGAGTGCCGCGATTGAAGAGGCTGCCGTCCTCCTCGTTGTCCTGCCGAGTGTCGACAATCGTCTGCAGGATCTGTTGGGCCGCAGTACGTTTCTTGACCACATCGGAGACCGTCGTAGCGGCGAAACGCATCCAGTCGACCGGGCTCATGCCGCGAACTTCGTCGGCGTAGGACGTGAGCAGTTCCTTGGCGACCAACTGTGTCAGCACATGGTTGTCGCCCTCGAAAGTCGTGAAGACGTCGGTGTCGGCTTTCAATGCGGTGAGACGGTTCTCCGCGAGATAGCCTGCGCCGCCGCAGGCTTCGCGTGTCTCCTGAATAGCGCGAGTGGCATGCCACGTGTTGGCGGCCTTGAGTCCGGCGGCGCGACCCTCGAGTTCACGCTGCTCCTGAGGGTCAGGGTTCTCGCTGCTCTGGATGTCATGCATCGCGGCCACCAGTTCGTTCTGTGCGAACTGCAATGCGTACGAGCGGGCGATCAGCGGCAGCAGGCGCTTCTGATGGACGAGGTAGTCCATGATCAGGACTTCATTGTCACTCTTGGGGGCGCTGAATTGCCTGCGCTGCAGGGCGTACCGACCCGCGATGGCCAAGCCGACACGTGCTGCCGCTGCTGCGGAACCGCCCACGGTGACGCGTCCGCGAACCAACGTGCCCACCATCGTGAAGAAGCGGCGGTTCGGGTTGTCGATTGCGGAACTGTACGTGCCGTCCTCGGCAACGTCGGCGTATCGATTGAGTAGGTTGTCGCGAGGGATACGCACGTGATCGAACATGATGCGCCCGTTGTCGACTCCGGGCAGTCCGCCCTTGAAGCCGCAATCCGACGTCGTGACGCCAGGAAGGTCGTTTCCGGCGGCATCGCGGATCGGAACGACGAAGCAGTGCACGCCCTGGCTTTCGCCTCCGGTGATGAGTTGCGCGAACACTGCTGCGACGGTGGCATGTTCAGCGGCCCCGCCGATGTAGTCCTTACGTGAGGACGGAGTGGGGGAGTCGATGACGAATTCGCCGGTGGCCGCGTCGTAGGTCGCGGTGGTCTCGAGTTCCTGGACATCGCTGCCATGACCGGTTTCGGTCATGGCAAAACACCCGAGAAGTTCCAGGTCGATGAGGGGTTTGACGTAAGCCTGGTGGTGTCGTTCGGTGCCGAGGTTCTCGATGGCTCCGCCGAACAGTCCCCACTGGACGCCGGCCTTGACCATGAGAGACAAGTCGGACATTGCGAGCATTTCGATACTGGTGACGGCGCCGCCCGCATCTCCGGTTCCGCCGTGCGCTACCGCGAAACCGTTTGCGGCATAACCGAGATCGGCAAGAACTCGCATCTGTTCGAGGGTCTTGGAGCGGGCGATGGCGAGATTCGGAGTGAAATGCGGAGCAAAACGCTCGTCGGACAGTTCGCCGCGAACTCGCTCCCGCACCTCCCGCCAGCGTCCGTCGAGAGTATTCCTGAGGTGGTCCGCTGTGGTGGCCATGGGATCGACCCTAGCGCGAGGGTGCGACCTGTCAGCAGTTTCCTCAGCAGTTTCCAGCGGCGCCGGCTTCGATTCCTTCTCGGAACAGTTGTTT
Organism: Rhodococcus sp. ACPA4; assembly: GCF_002300185.1. Classification (NCBI taxonomy): domain Bacteria; kingdom Bacillati; phylum Actinomycetota; class Actinomycetes; order Mycobacteriales; family Nocardiaceae; genus Rhodococcus; species Rhodococcus sp. ACPA4. Next base: position 2,540,355 of record NZ_NSDY01000001.1, on the reverse strand, counting down.
GTCGGCTTCCGGCATCGCTTGATACGACGGGTCGTTCTCCACGATTTTCAGGAAGTCCGCCGCAGCGTCCGCCGGGGCTCCGCCGCTCTGCGTTTGCTGCGTGACGTAGACCGACACAGCCGAGCAACCACCGAGAAAGGCAGGCTCGGTCCGGGGCACGGCGGGGACCGAACTGACGGACGAATTGGCAGCGGAAGTCACCGTCGTAGCGCTCGGGGCCTCGGTTTCCCCGTCGGAGCTGCAGGATGTGACAAGAATCGCAACTGGAATCAACAGCGTGGTCAGCAGTCGCCTCATAGCCCAAATAGTCCCATAATTGGCCTGTTGGGGCCGGAAAACGCACTTCGGCGCCGTAACTCCTACACCCTGTCGTTGTCAGATTCGACAGAACTGGGACACTGGAGGTCGTGACTGTGTCTTCCGGTGATTTCGACGTGCATGCAACGAACTCGGCTCGGCTCTTCGAGCGTGCCGGCAAGGTTATTCCAGGCGGCGTCAATTCGCCGGTCCGAGCGTTCGGTTCGGTGGGTGGAACACCCCGATTCATCCGTGAGGCGTCCGGTTACACGCTGACCGACGTCGACGACAACAAGTACGTCGATCTCGTGTCGTCCTGGGGGCCGATGATCCTCGGACACGCCCATCCCGCAGTCGTGGAAGCCGTCCGCGAGGCAGCCCTCGGCGGACTGTCCTTCGGTGCTCCCACCGAAGGTGAAATCGCGCTGGCCGAAGAAATCGTTGCCAGGGTCGCCCCCGTCGAGAAGGTTCGCCTCGTCAACTCCGGCACCGAGGCCACCATGAGCGCCGTGCGCCTGGCTCGCGGATTCACCGGTCGCACCAAGATCATCAAGTTCTCCGGGTGCTATCACGGTCACGTCGACGCATTGCTTGCCGACGCCGGATCGGGTCTTGCCACCTTCGGACTGCCCACATCACCCGGTGTGACCGGCGCACAGGCCGAAGACACCATCGTGGTCCGCTACAACGATCTCGACGCCGTCGCCGCGGCATTCGCAGCCAACCCGGACGCCGTCGCGTGTGTCATCACCGAGGCCGCTGCCGGAAACATGGGTGCCGTCGCGCCGCTGCCCGGTTTCAACGAGGGACTGCGCGCGCTCACCCGCGAGCACGGCGCTCTGCTGATCATGGACGAGGTGATGACGGGATTCCGCGTCAGCGCGTCCGGTTGGTACGGCATCGACAACGTCGCCGGCGACCTCTACACCTTCGGCAAGGTCATGAGCGGCGGTCTTCCGGCCGCGGCATTCGGCGGTCGCGCCGACATCATGGGCCACCTCGCACCGGACGGCCCGGTCTACCAGGCAGGCACCCTCTCCGGTAACCCGGTTGCCGTCGCTGCCGGTCTCGCCAATCTTCGCGCTGCCGACGCCGAGGTGTACGCCAAGCTCGGAAAGAACGCCACCACCCTCGGCACGCTCATGTCCGATGCGCTCACCGCAGAAGGCGTCGTCCACCAGGTGCAGTACGCGGGCACACTGGTCAGCGTGTTCTTCTCCGAAAACACCGTCACGAACTACGACGAGGCGAAGGCCGCGCAGACGTGGCGGTTCCCCACGTTCTTCCACGAACTGCTCGCTCGCGGTGTGTACGCGCCGCCGAGTGCGTTCGAAGCGTGGTTCGTCTCGGCCGCGCTCGACGATCGGGCATTCTCGATCATCGCCGACGCTCTGCCGCACGCAGCAAAGGCTGCCGCAGCAGCCGTCAAGCCCTGAGACATGCACGATCCCGCTATTCCTTCAGCCCGTACCTACTTCAGCTAGGACTCTCGACTGTGACCGACGTCGACCATCCAGACCACACGTCCACCCGCACGATCGTGCATGTGCTTCGCCATGGTGAAGTGCACAACCCGCGCGGGATCCTGTACGGACGGCTACCGGGATTCCGGTTGTCGGTGGCGGGTGAGGCGCAGGCACGGGCGGTCGCGGCTGTTCTTGCCGATCACGACATCACCCATGTTGTCGCGTCGCCGTTGCAGCGGGCACAGGAAACCGCGACTCCGATCGCCGAGGCTCACGGCGTCGACATCACGACCGACGACAACGTCATCGAAGCCGGCAACGAGTTCGAAGGCCTCAAGGTTGCCGTCGGTGACGGCGCACTCTCGCGCCCGCGGCACTGGTGGAAGTTGCGCGATCCGTTCACTCCGTCATGGGGCGAGCCCTACCTGCAGATTGCGCATCGCATGCTCGCTGCCGTGAATGCCGCTCGCGTTGCTGCCGTCGGACACGAAGCTGTCATCGTCAGCCATCAGTTGCCGGTGTGGACCTTGCGACGGTTCCTGCAAGGCGAGCGCCTGTGGCACGACCCGCGTCACCGCCAGTGCGGCCTGGCGTCGCTCACATCGCTCGTCTACGAAGGCGACACTCTCGTCGACATCATCTACTCCGAGCCGGCAGGCGCATCCGATCCGAGAGTGACTGGAGCATGATTTTCCGCAAGGTCGCAGTAGCAGTCGCCACGGCTGCTGCAGCGATGCTCGTTCTCTCGTCCTGCGCGACCGGCGACGACGCCGTCGCAACGGGCGGCACGTTCGACTTCGTCTCGCCGGGTGGCCAGACGAAGATCTTCTACGATCCGCCGTCCGATCGCGGCACCATCGGAAAGCTCACCGGGCCGGATCTGATGACTGAAGACGCAACTGTCGCCCTCAGCGATTTCGAGGACAAAGTTGTCGTCCTCAATGTCTGGGGCCAGTGGTGTGGCCCGTGCCGCGCCGAAGCCGACGACTTGGAGCAGGTCTACGAGCAGACGCGTGATTCCGGAGTGCAGTTCCTCGGCATCAACGTTCGCGACGACACCAAGAACAAGGCACAGGACTTTGTCGTCGACAACAAGGTCTCGTACCCGTCGATCTACGACCCGTCGATGCGATCGCTGATCGCGCTCGGCAAGGGATACCCGACATCGGTCATCCCGACCACCATCGTCCTCGACCGCCAGCACCGCGTTGCCGCTGTGTTCCTGCAGGAATTGCTTGCCGAGGATCTTCTGCCCGTGGTCGAACGAGTGGCAGCGGAAGAGCCTGCGCAGCAATGACACTCGCAAGTACTGAAACACTCGGCGCCGGCGTCGGTGAAGCATTTCAAAATGCCGCCTCGTCCGGGCCGCTATTTCTTGCACTGGGAGCCTGCCTGCTCGCCGGTCTGGTCTCGTTTGCCTCACCGTGCGTAGTGCCGCTCGTTCCCGGTTACCTGTCCTACCTGGCCGGGGTGGTCGGTGCGGACGCTCCGGCAATCACGGCAGACGAAGCCAGGACGCGAACCATTGCCCGCAGTAGCCGTCTGCGAGTGGCAGGCGCCGCCGGACTTTTCGTGGCCGGCTTCACCGTCGTCTTCGTGTTGGCGACGGCTTCCGTGTTCGGGGTCATCTCCACCCTGCTGATCAACCGCGACGTGCTGATGCGCGTCGGCGGCGTAGTGACTATCGCGATGGGTCTCGTGTTCATCGGCCTGGTGCCCGCGCTGCAGAAAGACGTCCGCTTCGAGCCGCGTCGAGTGTCCTCCCTGGTGGGCGCTCCGCTACTCGGGGGTGTTTTTGCGCTCGGCTGGACGCCCTGCCTTGGCCCGACGCTTGCCGGTGTGATGTCCGTGGCCGCCGGAACCGAAGGTATGACCGCGGCTCGCGGTGTCACGTTGATCGTGGCGTACTGCATCGGGCTCGGCTTGCCGTTCATCATTCTGGCTCTCGGGTCGGCTCGCGCCTTGAACGGTGTCGGTTGGCTGCGCCGCAACGCGCGAACAATTCAGATTTTCGGCGGAATCATGTTGGTGGCGGTGGGTATTGCCCTCGTCACGGGCGCGTGGGACCAGTTCGTCGGCTGGGTTCGTGACGCATTTATCTCGGAGGTGACGCTGCCGATATGACAGCTGACGACAATCACGACAACTCGACTTCGGCATTGCCTCGGCAGTCGACGATCGGCCGAGTGATCGCGCTCGGACGCAACACGTGGCGCGGTCTCACCTCGATGAAGACGGCGCTCGTGCTGCTGTTCCTCCTCGCAATCGCCGCTATCCCCGGCGCGCTGTTGCCACAGCGTTCCCTCAACGAGGGCAAGGTAGCCGAATACATCGCCGCGCGGCCCACCTTGGGTCCGTGGATGGACAAGCTCGAACTGTTCGACGTGTTCAGCAGTTTCTGGTTCACCGCGATCTACGCCCTGCTGTTCATCTCACTCGTCGGCTGCATCCTGCCGCGCTGCGTCGAACACGCAAAGGCCCTGCGTACCCGCCCGGTGGCGGCGCCGCGCAACCTCTCCCGCTTGCCGCACCACACGTCGGCCGTCGTCCCTGGCGAGACGCCCGAACAGTTGGCGGCGCGTCTGTCCAAGGAACTCAAAGGATGGCGCGTCGAGACCCGCACCGACGACGCGCGGTCGAAGCGCGACGGTGAAATCACGATCTCGGCGGAGAAGGGGTACCTCCGTGAATTCGGTAACCTCGTATTCCACCTCTCGCTCGTCGGGCTCCTGATTGCCATCGCCGCCGGAAAGCTGTTCGGCTACGAGGGCAACCGCATCGTGATCGCCAACGACGGACCGGGATTCTGCACGACGTCGCCTGCCGCCTTCGACTCCTTCATCGCCGGACTCGAGCTCGACGGCACCGGGATGACGCCGCTGTGTTTACGGGTCAAGAACTTCGAGGCCGACTACCTCGAAACCGGACAGGCCGAGATGTTCACCTCGGACATCGCGTACCAGTCGGGCGATGACATCGACTCCGACACTTGGCGCGACACGACCATCGCGGTGAACCACCCACTGCGCATTGCCGGTGATCGCGTGTACCTGCAGGGCCACGGTTACGCACCGACCTTCACGGTCACTTTCCCCAACGGGGAGACCCGCACCGAGACTCTGCAGTGGCGACCCGACGATGCCGTCACCTTCCTGAGCAGTGGTGCGATGCGCTTCGACCCGCCAGGCGGCATGTACCCGGATGCCGACGAGCGACGCAAGAATCAGATCGCCATCGAAGGACTGTTCGCGCCGACGGCACTGTTCCACGGAAATCTGCTGTCGTCGAGCTTCCCGGCGATGAACGATCCGGCCGTTGCCATCGACATCTACAAGGGTGACACCGGACTGGACACCGGTAATCCGCAGTCGCTGTTCGAGCTCAACACCGAACTCATCAATCAGGGCCGACTGGTCAAGCAGGAACGTGTCAACCTGATGCCCGGCGAGAGCGCAACATTGGCGGACGGCACGCAGGTACGATTCGACGGCGCCGTCGACTTCGTCAACCTGCAGGTTTCGCACGACCCGGCTCAGCAGTGGGTCCTGGTCTCGGCACTGACGATGATGGCGGGGCTACTGGTTTCCCTGCTGATCAAGCGTCGCAGAATCTGGGCCCGTATCTATCTCGACGACGAACGACGTACGGTAGTAGAGCTCGGCGGACTTGCCCGTACCGACCACGCCGGCTGGGGCGACGAGTTCGATCGTCTCGCAGAACGACTACTAGACAGCAACTCGACTAACTCGGTGACCACACCGCACGTGCAGGAGAATGCCCGATGACAACCAACGAGACTCTCGCTCAGTACAGCGACTGGGCCTTCAAATCAGCCTTTACGGTGCTGGTTCTGGCGTTTGTGCTGCTGATCGTCGAGTACGCGTCGGCTCGCGCCAAATCCGTTCAGGAGAAGGAACTGGTTGCCGCAGGTGGTGGGGACGCCCTCACTCCGGGTCGCGTGACCGAGCAGCCGGTCAAGCCGCTCTCCGAGCGCTTCGGCGGGATGGGCCGCGCAGTCCTGGTTGTCGGCACCGTTCTGATCATCGCGTCGATCGTGCTCCGTGGATTTGCCACCTCGCGATTCCCGCTCGGCAACATGTACGAGTTTGTTGCCATGGCGTGTGCTGCCGCGTTGTTGGTCGGTCACGTTCTGCTGGCCAAGGCAACGTACCGATCGATGTGGGTCTTCCTGCTCGTACCGGTGCTGATTCTGATGTTCCTTGCCGGAACAATCCTCTACGCCGACGCCGCTCCCGTGGTTCCCGCACTGCGGTCATACTGGCTGCCGATTCACGTGACCATCGTGAGCGTCGGATCCGGCATCTTCATGATCGGTGGCATCGCCAGCATCCTGTTCCTGCTGCGCCTCAAGTTCCCGCCCGGTGAAGAAGGTTCTGGCATCGGTGGCCGGATCGCCGAGCGGCTTCCCGACGCACAGACACTCGACCGCCTGGCGTACAAGAGCACCATCATCGCCTTCCCGCTGTTCGGTGCCGGAGTCATCCTGGGTGCTATCTGGGCGGAAGCGGCCTGGGGCCGGTTCTGGGGCTGGGATCCCAAGGAAACGGTGTCCTTCATCGCCTGGGTGATCTACGCCGCGTACCTGCACGCCCGCGCAACATCCGGTTGGCGTGAGACGAAAGCCGCCTGGATCAACATCGCAGGTTTTGTGGCAATGCTCTTCAATCTGTTCATCATCAACATGGTCGTGTCCGGCTTGCATTCCTACGCGGGGCTGACCTGAGTCGATCCGGTACGGTGGGTTGTCGCCGACCGGTCGGGTTTTGTGCCCGCCCAGTGCAGCTGCGGCAGGGTACACGGTAGCCGGGTACCAGCCACGAAACTAGCTACGCGATAGCTGTATGGTCGTGTCTGTATCGGGCTGGGTGATCGACACGGAACAGATTTCGACAGGGGCGGACATGGCTGACAAGAAGGACGACGCGGGAGCGGGGATCTGGGAACCGGTGCGTCCGGCGCCTGCTCCGCATCAGCAGGCCGCACCGAAGCCTGTTCATGCACCGACTCCTGCATCGCCGAAGGATGTCGATCCGGGAATGCGAAGCTTGTTCGTCGCGCCGACGGACAACACAGCGCCGCGCCCCAACGGCCATGACTCCGTACCGATGTACCCGGCGCCGCCGACGCCCCCGCCCGCTACTACTGCCCCGCCCGCTACTACTGCCCCGGCTGCAGCGTCGAATCCGATGCCGGCCCCGAACTCGATGCCTGTCCCAAATTCGACGCCTGCCCCCAACGCGGGGCGTGTGCCTGCTATTCAGTACCCCGGTGGGCCTCCCGGGCCGGCAAATGGACACTTTGCGTCCGGGCCATTCGCGGCCTCACTGCCGCCGCAAACCTATGAACCGTCGCCTGGGGTCGGCCGGACGAATGGTGCAGGCAATCCGGGTGCGGTGAATCCTGTTGCGGCGCAACAAGCTCCGGCGCCCCGACCGCAGTTTCCGGCTGCGCCCGCACCTTTGGGGCAGATGCCGCCTGCTGCTCGGGTTCCTGTTTCGCCACCCGTGCCCAACCCTCAGATGCCCAACCCGCAGATGCACGTCCCGCGTCCGCCTGCTGCGGGGCCGGCGTCGATCGTGGGAACGCAGCCCGCGCCCGGTCGGCCGGAATCATCGCTGCCGATGTCGGCGCAAGATCTCTCCAACGCGCTGTTGCTCAAGCCTGTGAAGCCCGCTCCGGTCGGCGGGTGGCGCAAGGCGGTGTACACGTTGTCGGGACGGAGTCTCAACCTCGGTAACGGCGCCAAAGATCAGCAGATGCTCGAGTTGACTCACAAGATCAATCAGCCCATGCAGGGCTGCTACAAAGTTGCGGTACTCAGCCTCAAAGGCGGAGTTGGGAAGACAACGACAACAGCGACTCTCGGCTCGACGTTTGCATCCGTGCGCGGTGATCGCGTCATCGCAATCGACGCGAATCCGGATCGTGGAACGCTCAGTCAGAAAGTTCCTCTCGAAACCCCGGCCACAGTCCGTAACCTTCTGCGTGACGAAGCGACCATCGAGAAGTACAGCGACGTTCGTGGTTACACGTCACAGAGTCGGCACCGTCTGGAAGTGCTTGCCTCCGACAGTGATCCGGCGGTTTCCGAAGCATTCAGCGGGGAGGACTACACCCGCACCGTCACCATGCTCGAAAAGTTCTACAGCATTGTTCTCACCGATTGCGGAACCGGATTGATGCACTCGGCAATGACAGCGGTTCTCGAGCAGGCAGACTCGTTGATCGTCGTCAGTTCCGGTTCGGTCGACGGCGCTCGTAGTGCCTCAGCCACCTTGGACTGGCTCGACGCACATGGACACAGCGCGCTGGTCTCCAACGCCGTCGCCGTCATCAATGCGGTACGGCCTGGTTCGGGAAAGGTTGATCTACCCCGGGTAGTCGAGCATTTCGAACAGCGGTGCCGCACCGTTCGGCTGATTCCGTTCGATCCGCACCTCGAAGAAGGCGCCGAGGTTGACCTCGATCGACTTCGGTCCGGGACCCGTGACGCTCTCTTCGAGCTTGCTGCCGCGGTTGCCGACGACTTCCCGCGTTCGCACTACGGACGTCCGCTGCAGCGCTGAAACTTGCACAGGGCGGTGACCCTACAAGCTGCACAGGGCGACCGCCCTACTGCTGTAGGGGCGATCGCCCTGGCGTGGGACCTACAGTGACGAATAGGACCTACTGCGACGAATAGGGCCTACTGCGACGAATCAGTCGGAGCGCCGTCCTGGCCTCCCTGCTGCTTGCGTCGAGTTTGCTGATTTACGTTCCACAGGAACTCGGGATCGTCGTCAGGTCCCTTCACGCCGCCACCCGAGGCTCGGGAAGTGGGGGACGGTCCGAATGCTTTCCACATCAGGACGACCAATGTCACCAAACCTACTAACGCCAACAGATACAGCACGGCGCACCTCCTTCAAGTACAAGGAAGAGCCTACTCAGTCTCGGGTCTGGATCACCAGAATCCCTGGGACGTGGGTGCGGCTTGGTGCGCCGTGCTGTATTCGGGTAGAGCATTTGGGTAGAGCGCGAGCTCCGGTATTCAGTTGGCTTCGGTGGTCAGCGAGCGCAGAAGCTGCATGACCTCGGTCTCGCGGAAGCGACGGTGTCCGCCCGGAGTGCGAAGTGATCCGAGTCGGCCGGCGTGCGCCCAGCGGGTCACGGTCTTGGGATCTACGTGAAACAGAGCCGCGACCTGGCCGGGTGTCATGAGTGCGTCTGCGGCTACGTTGTATGTTGGTGCGCTCATCTGATGTTCCTCCGTCTTGGCGTCGAACATGTGTTTCGAAACAGTAGCTCAAAACCTACGCCGAGTTTGTTTCGGCGGCCCCTGTGCACGTTCGACCTTTTTTGGATTGGTAGCGCAATGTTTGCACAGAGTTGCCCAGTTAGTCGATCCTTAATATTTAGGTAAAGAAAAAGTAAAGGACAAACCGGATAAAGCGGGCCGATTATTTTAGTCGCCCGGAGTAGGTAACCTTGCAGTGTGAGTAAGTTGCCTGAACGTCCGGAAAACCAGCCTTCTACGCCCGACCTGGCCAAGTCGGAGCCCGTTAACTCTGGGCAAGCAATTGCCTCTGGTGGGGTTGTCACGAAGGGGCAATTGGCGAGAGATGTCGTGCTGTACTCGGTTGCCCGACTCGTGCTGGTAGTCGTAATCGGTGCCGTCATCATGTTCGGTGGAAAGGCTGTCGGTGCAGAGGTTCCCCTGCTCGTAGCTGCCTTGTTTGCCGTGTTGATCGCGCTTCCGCTCTCGCTTCTGCTGTTTGCCAAGTTGCGTAAGCGCGTCAATGTCGGCATTGCCGCAGTTGACGCTCAGCGTCGCGAAGATCGCGACGATTTGCGCGCCAAACTGCGTGGTGACCAGCGGTGACGTCGGAGGTGGTCGACGTCTCGCGCCGTAGTGCGAGAGGTTGGGTCGACAACGCGGTCCGACTGATCGAAGCCGACGCTCAGCGCAGCGCCGACACCCACCTCCTGCGGTACCCGCTACCGAACGACTGGCCCGTCCAGCTCTATCTCAAAGACGAGTCGACGCACATCACCGGCAGCCTCAAGCATCGTCTCGCGCGCTCGTTGTTCCTGTATTCCATCTGCAACGGTTGGGTTACCGAACACACGCCCGTTATCGAGGCTTCGTCCGGATCGACGGCCGTCAGTGAGGCGTACTTCGCGAAGTTGCTGGGGCTCGAATTCGTGGCTGTGATGCCCGCTCACACCAGTCCCGCGAAGATCGCCCTTATCGAGGCGCACGGCGGACGTTGTCACTTCGTCACCGACCCGTCGTCGATCTACTCAGAATCCCAGCGGCTCGCGCGCGAGTCGGGTGGGCACTACATGGATCAGTTCACTCATGCCGAGCGCGCAACGGACTGGCGTGGAAACAACAACATCGCCGCGTCGATCTTCACTCAGCTCGAACGTGAGGAAAACCCGGTCCCGGAGTGGGTTGTCGTCGGCGCAGGCACCGGTGGAACGGGCGCGACCATCGGTCGCTTCCTGCGCTACGGCAAATTCGACACCGGGCTGTGTGTCGTCGATCCCGAACACTCGGTGTTCTTCGACGCCTGGCGGGCCGGTGATCCGTCCATAGTCGGTACTCGCGGCTCGCGAATCGAAGGCATCGGTCGACCTCGCGTCGAGCCTTCGTTTGTCGGTCAGGTCGTCGATCGGATGATCAAGGTGCCCGACGCCGGCTCCATTGCTGCCGCACGTCACGCCAGTGACGCGTTGGGGCGCAAGGTCGGTGGTTCCACCGGAACAAATCTGTGGGGCTCCTTCGCCTTGATTGCGGAGATGATGGCGGCAGGACGAAGCGGCAGCGTCGTCACCTTGCTCTGTGACGGCGGAGAACGCTATTCGGGGACGTACTACAACGATGATTGGGTTGCGTCCGAAGGTATTTCACTCGAGACGCCGACAGCGGTTCTGGACGAGTTCATCCGATCCGGGGCGTGGACGGCCGGCGCCTGAGCGTTGGACGGCTCATCGTGATCCTGGGCCATGAATCGAGTCCGGCCGCTTGCTCGTGCGTGCGGATCCGGATGAGATCCGGGGACATCGTGCTCTCGGGTATGCGCTCGAATCCGAGTCGCTCGTAGTAGGGCGCGTTCCAGGGGACGTCGGCAAACGTAGTCAGGGTCACCACGTGGTGATGGTGTGCTCCAGCCCAGTCGGCGATGGAGTCGATCAACTGCGCGCCGAAGCCTTTGCGTGAGTGCAGGGGGTGCACTGATACCTGCTCGATATGAACCCCGACGTCGATGATGTCGACAAGGGCGTATCCGAGAATTGTGTTCGCGGCATCGGTCATCACCCAGATGTGATCGGCTTCGAGGTACTTCGTGAGTTCGTCGAGAGTCGGGGGCGGATCGTCGGCAATGGCGTCCATTCCAACGTCTCGGAAGGGCTCACCCGCGGCTGTTTCGATCAGTTGCAGTGCAGGTAGGTCATCTGGGACAGCCAAGCGAATCACAGAATCCGTTGTACCTCGAGTGTCGAATTTCGCCCAACCGAGTCGCCCGGAATCCCAAACCTACGCAACCGTAGGTTGTGTATCGTTTGGCCTATGGACGCTCCCGAGGTTTCGCTCGACAACTACGAGGCTGTGTACGAGTACTACCGCGGTCACCAGCAGAATCGGTTCGTGGCCAAGCTTGCCTATGCCGCGCTGGCACTGAAATATCGTCCGCGAATTGCTTATGCACCTGGCGCGGAAGCCGCGTTGGCGGCTCTACTCGGGCGTGGGACGCAACTGGTGGTTGCGGTCAATCACCTTACGGAGAGTGACCAATTCACGCTTGCGGCGACGGCGTGGCGCACCCCACTGCGGCGTGTGATCGGGCGGACTCGCGTGCTGGCGAAGGATGAGCTCTTCGTTGATCCAGCTCAGCGCAAGAAGGTCGACATGATGGGCAGCATTCCGGTGTTCCGCAGCAAGAATCACGGACTGCGGGCCGTGTCGGACGCGGGCCGCGTGATGATGGACGTTGCGGCGCAGCGCTTGAGCAAGGGGGACTGTCTGGCGATTTTCCCCGAGGGAACCTGCAATACCGAGGATCCCCGGACGCTGCAGCACGTCAACAGCGGAATCGGCCACATCGTTTCGCGCGCAGAGAAATTGGGATGCTCGCCTGCACTCCTGTCGGTTGGAATCAGCTACGGGCCGGAGGCGGGTCAGGTCAAGAGCGCCCGGGTTTTCATCGGCACTCCGGTAGTCGACCTGGGTGGAAAACCGATGGACATCGCTCGCGTCGTACAAGCTGATCTGCAGCGTGCCGTGGACGGCGCCGTGGCGAGTTACTGATTACTGCCCGTCATTCACCCCAATATGTCAACTTTGGTTGACGCCTGCCGGCTGTCAACCTATATTGACACCATGACCGAAGCGACCTCACTCGCCACCGCCGCGGGCAGTCCCGATCCAGCCGAGGGCTTGCGGGCCGTTCGGGCGCTGCGACGCCTGCTCGAACGACTCGAAGCCATCCAGGTTGCCAACGCGCGCAAGCAGGGATGGTCCTGGCAAGCGATTGCCGAGACTCTCGAGGTGAGCCGTCAGGCCGTCCACAAGAAGCATGCAAGCGCAGAGTCGCAACGAGGGAAAGGCAGGTAGGGAAATGTTCGAGAGGTTTACCGCAGACGCACGCGCGGTTGTCGTCGACGCGGTCGGCAGTGCCGATCAGGTGACTCCCCAGGAATTGTTGGAAGCACTATTGGCCACCGACCGTGGCATCGCCACAGCGACCCTGCGCGAGTGCGGTGTCACCGCCGAATCGCTGCACAGCGAGACTCCGACGAACGATCTTGATCAAGACGCCGATGTGCTGGCGTCGATAGGCATCGACCTGGCCGCCATTCGGGAGAGCCTCGAGCAAGCGTTCGGGAAGGGAGCGCTCGACGAGCCTGCCGTGCCTGCCGGGATCGGTTCGCGTCGTGGCAGATTCGCCTTCCCGCGCTCGAGATTCGAGAAGGACGCGAAGAAGGTTCTCGAACTGTCACTGAGGGAAGCGGTTGCGCACAAGAGCAACCACATCGGCGCCGAGCACATACTCCTCGGCATCCTGCGTGTCGCCGATGGTCCGACGCGCACGGCACTCGAAGCGCAGGTCAGCATCCCCGAGATCCGTAGCCGGCTGGAATCGGCGATGCGCCCAGCGGCCTAGACGCCACGACATGACGGGATCATGTGCCAGCATTCAGACATGACATTTCTGGCACGTCTCATAGTCAACGGAATAGCTATCTGGCTCGCCTCCATGTGGGTCACCGGAATCACCATCGACAGCAATCAAGACGATACGTGGGGAAACATCCTGGTCATCGCCATAATTGCGCTGATCTTCACCGTCGTCAACGCGTTCATCAAGCCGTTGCTGAAGCTACTGTCCCTCCCGCTGTTGATTCTCACGCTCGGGTTGTTCACGCTTGTCATCAACGCGCTCATGCTGATGTTGACGGCCTGGATCTCGACGTCGCTGGACGCCGGCCTGACCGTCGACGGATTCTGGACCGCTGTCTGGGGCGCACTGATCATCTCCGTCGTGAACTTCGTCCTCAGCGCGTTTGTGCCCGAGAATCGCTGATCAGGGCCTTCGCTGATCAAGCTTTCGCTGATCAGGCCAGGCTGAGCGCAACTGCCGTCGTGGCACCCCAGACAAGCATTGCAAGTCCGGTGTCGCGCAGAGCAGGAATGAGAGCCATGCCCTGACCGCCCGAGCGCAGTGGTGCGTTGGCTCGGACTGCAAGTGGCAACGCGAGCAGTCCGAGCAGCGCCCACGGTGTTCGTAGAACAAGCAGCAGTGTTGCGATGAACGGAACAGCCAGCAGGACGACGTGCAACGTGCGGGTCTTCGCGTCGCCGAGGCGGACGGCGAGTGTGATCTTGCCGGATTCGGAGTCCGTCGGGATGTCTCGTAAGTTGTTGGCCACAAGAACCGCACTAGAGAAGGAACCGATGGCAACGGCGCCGGCAAGTCCGGCAAGATCAATGCGTTCCGCCTGCACGAATTGAGTTCCCAGAACTGCGACCAGGCCGAAGAACACAAACACGGCGATCTCGCCGAATCCGCTGTACCCGTACGGCTTCTTGCCGCCCGTGTAGTACCAGGCGCCGATGATGCAGAACACGCCAACCGCGACCAGCCACCACGCCGTCGTAGCGGCCAGGGCAAATCCGGCAACAGCCGCGACGGAGAAGCAACCGATGGCTGCGGCCTTGACGGTGCCGGGGCTGACCAGCTTCGATCCGACCAGGCGAATCGGCCCGACGCGATCGTCGTCCGTCCCGCGAATTCCGTCGGAGTAATCGTTCGCGAAGTTCACCCCGATGATCAAAGCCAGGGAAACGATCAGCGCGAGGAGCGCCTTCCACCACACCGCGTGATCCAGTGACGCTGCTGCTCCGGTGCCGACCAGCACCGGGGCAATCGCATTCGGGAGGGTGCGCGGTCTCGCGCCTTCGATCCATTGAGCAGCTGTAGCCATACAACGATCTTTGCACTGTGCAATACCATCGAACGCGGTGGATCAGGACAAGACTCGAGACGTGACTGGCATAACTCTGCTCGGCCCCGTGTCGATCGGGGCGGTAGATCGGTGGGTCGGAGTGCCCGGGCCGCGAGCGCGCGCCCTGCTCACCGCGTTGGCGCTCGATCCGGGGCATCCATGTTCGCCGCAGAGCCTGATCTCCGACATCTGGGGGTCGGAGCCGCCGCGCTCACCGACCAATGCTCTACACACTCAGGTGTCCAGGCTGCGATCCGCGCTCCCGGAAGGCGCCCTGGAGGTGACGTCGGCGGGCTATCGGCTCACGGTGCCACGAGATCAGGTTGATCTCGCGCGAGCCGAAGACGAGGTTCGAGCGCTTCGCGGTGCTGACGTCCACCCGCGCGAGTTGCTGACGAGAGTCACTGCAGCTCTGAATCTCTGGCGGGGGAGCCCGGGCGACGATGTTGTCGGGCCGGCGGGTGAGCAGTTGGCTTCGCGTGCCAAGAGCCTGCGCCGCGAACTTGTCACACTGCGACTGCGCTCGCTGCTCGAGCTCGGGGATTTCTCCGAGGCACTTCCTCTTGCGCGAGAAGCTCACGCCGACAATCCTTTCGACAACACCGCTGCCGGGAACCTGATGCGATCGCTCGCAGGCTCGGATCGTGTCAACGAGGCGCTCGAGATGTTCGCGGTGCACCGCGAGCGCCTGGCTGACCGGTTGGGCGTTGATCCGTCGCCGGCTCTGGTGGCGCTGAACGCGGACTTGCTCGCTGCGCCGACTGCGTCGACTGCGGCAGCCCGGAGTTCCCGCGCGATCGGTTTGCGCGCGGCACCCAACGCCATGTTCGGCCGCCGAGACGATATCGAGAGAATCGAGGCACTCCTCGAACGGTCTCGCGTCGTCACGATCCTCGGACCCGGCGGCGCGGGAAAAACCCGTCTGGCACACGAATTGGGGTCGCGGGCCTCGGCCCGCACGTCCGTTGTTCTGGTCGAACTGGCGTCGTTGCGAAGCAGCGACGACGTGATCGCGGCGATCGGTAGCACCCTCGGAATCAGTGAAGCCGATCTGGCACCAGGTCGCCTGACAGTCGGGCGAACGCACTCCGCCCGCGAGCGGTTGGTCGAGGTTCTTTCGGCCGGTCCGATGATGTTGATTCTCGACAACTGTGAACATGTACTCGGGGCCTGCTCGGACATCGTTGCCGAGATGATTGCAGCCAGTGCTCAGTTGACCGTTCTGACGACAAGTCGATCACCGCTCATGCTCAGTGCAGAGGTCGTCTTTCCGTTGCCTCCGTTGGAGATTCACGGTGATTCCGGGTCTGCGGTGGAATTGTTCACGGCTCGGGCCAGAGCCGTGCGACCGTCCGTACATCTCGATTTGGTGGCCGTCGGAAAGCTGTGCGCGACGCTCGACGGCTTGCCGTTGGCCATCGAACTCGCGGCGGCCCGCGTGCGGACGATGAGCGTCGAGGAAATCTCGGCGCGCCTGAGTGATCGCTTCGCGCTCTTGCGATCCGGTGACCCCACGTCGCCGGATCGCCATCGCACTCTGCACGCGGTGATCGACTGGAGTTGGAATCTGCTCGGCCCCGAGTATCGAGTGGCACTAGCTCGATTGTGCCGATTCCCGGCAGGTTTCACATTGTCTTCGGCGCGAGCGGTCGCCGAGTGGGACGGCGTGGATGACATAGCCGACGCGATCGAGGCTCTGGTCAACCAGTCGTTGCTTACCGTCGTCGACGGGCCGGACGGGTTGCGCTACCACATGCTCGAGACGGTTCGCGAATACGGCGAGGAGAAACTCGGCGATCTCGGTGAGGGGACGGAAGTTCTTCGGAGACTTAGTGGCTGGGCCGTCGCGATCGCCGGGGACGCTCGCCGACGGGCTCGTTCCGATCAGCTGCGCCTTGTGGGCGAGATCGACGCCGAACATGACAATCTCCTTGCTGTGCTGCGTTGGGCAGTCGACGGCAAAGACGGCGTGACCACAGCGAGTGTCTTCCCGGTTCTCGGAGTGCTCTGGTCGATTCGGGGTGCACACACGGAAGTAGCGAACTGGGCACCGAAGGTGATCGAAGCAACTCGAGATCACGACCTACGTGACGTAGACGGCGACTTGGCGGCCACGACGTTCATGTTGGTGGCGATGCATCTACTGTTCGCCGAACTCAGTCGCGATCACGTTCGAGCAAGGGTTCGCCTCCGAAAGATGCTGCGCGAGCGCGGCGATCTGCGGCCGATGTTCGTGTTTTTCATCCGATTGCTGAATAGTCCCCGCTCCGGGTACGGCGTTGCGCGGTTGTTGGCGGAAGGAGTCCGCAGCGCTGACACCGAGACCCGGACGGCGGCGTTGTTCGCGCGGTCGAACTTGCGCGAGAACATCGGCGATGTGCGGGGTGCACGTAGTGATGCCGAGGATCTTCTGCGGTACGCCCGAGAGATCGGAGACGAGTGGGGCGTCGCGATGGCCGCTCAACACGTCGGCTCGGTCCACAGTCAATCGACGAGATATGCCGAAGCTGCCGAGTACTACGCGCTGGCAGCGGCGGCCAGCGAAAGTCTGGGAGCTCACGAAGAAGCGGTGCAGCTCATCGGGTTTCAGGCAAGCGCGTTGATCGCCGACGGCGATTCCACGGGCGGGCGCGCGTTGCTGGATCAACTGCGGCCCGCGCTGGCGCAGGTCGGCGCCAACTCTGCGATCGAAAATCATCAGCGGCGGTCGGCGATGTCGGCCAATCTTGCCGAGGCAGATCTGGCAGAGGGTCATGTCGAACTGGGTCTACGCCAATACCGAGAGGCGCTGGATCTGCTCGGCGACGCGATGGGCAATGTGTACGGAGATCCGTTTGTCATCCTGCTCAGCGCTGCCGCGGTATGCGCGCATGCACTGGCCGGGCAGTCGGCGAAGGTTGCGGATCACGTACACCGGATGGTCGAGTCGAGTCTGATCAAGTTGCATCCCAACGGATATACCGATCTGCCACTGACGGGTTCGGTTGCGGCGGCCGTCGGTGCCTACGATCTGTCGACCGGGAACGTCGGGCCCGGTACTGAACTGTTGGCCCTCGCCGTCGTGATGCGGGGACGGCAGGATTTTGCCTCGCTGCAGCATGAACGGCTCATCGCATTCGCGCGCGGAATTGTCGGTGACCAACAGTGGTTTGACGCGGTGAACACGGTTTCGAGATACCCACGCGCCACGACCCGCGAAGCAGTTCTTGCCGCGCTTCGCGGATCGCGTGGGTAATCGTCTCTCTTTACGTCTTGCGCATGTACATCCGTACGGTCAGCGGTGCCATCACGGCCACGATGACTGCCGCTCCGACGAGCGACCACACCACGTGAATACCGAAGTGGCCTTCGTTCGCGAGTTCGCGAACTGCGGTCACCAATTGTGAGACCGGATTGACGTTCACGAACTTCTGCAGCCAGCTCGGCATGGTGGCGGGATCGACGAACGCATTCGACATGAACGTCAGGGGGAACAGCACGAGCATCGAAACACCCTGCACCGTAGACGCTTTGTTCATAATCACGCCCATGAGCGCAAAGATCCAACTGATCGAGAACGCGCACACCATCACCAGAATCGCGGCAGACAGGATGCCGATCGCACCGCCGGCCGGGCGGTATCCCATGGCAAAACCGACGATGAACGTAATCGTGGTGGCGATGCCGTACCGAACGACGTCGGCGAGCAAGGCGCCGGACAGCGGAGCGATACGAGCAATCGGCAACGACTTGAAGCGGTCGAACACGCCCTTGTCCATGTCTTCACGAAGCTGAGTGCCGGTGACGATGGAACCGGTGATGACCGTCTGGACGAGGATGCCGGGGATGATCGTCGGCAAGTACGCCGTGACGTCGCCGGCGATGGCGCCGCCGAAGATGTACGTGAACATCAGCGTGAAGATGATCGGCTGGATGACAACGTCGAACAGTTGCTCGGGATTGTGCTTGATCTTGAGAATGCCGCGGTACGCCATCGTGAACGTATTCGCGAAACTCTGCTCGAGACTGATCCGCCGCGGAGCCGAAGTGAGATCGGCGACTGGCGATTTGGTAGTGGTGAGAGTAGTAGTCATGCGGGAATCCGATCGGAGTTGTTGTCGGAATCGGCGTCGTTGCGTCCATGGTCTTCGGGTTGATGCCCGGTGATGGTGAGGAACACTTCGTCCAGGCTAGGTTTCTGCACGTTGATCTCGTCGACGGCGATGCCGCGCTCCCGCAAGCGGATCAGGAGATCGGCGGTTACGGATGGGTCGCTCAGCGGGGCGGTGATCCGGCCGACCTCGGGAGTGACACCTACCTCGACACCGAGCATCGACGCGATAATGGATCGGGCTTCGTCGGTTCGATCGCGCTCGACGAGTTTGAGATGCAACGACGAAATGCCCACCGACGCCTTGAGCTCGTCGGCTGTGCCGTTTGCGATCACTCGGCCACGGTCGATCACCGCGATCCGATCGGCCAACTGATCGGCCTCGTCCAGGTATTGCGTGGTCAACATGACCGTCGAACCCTCGGCGACCAGTCGCCTGATCGTCTCCCACATTTGGGCGCGGGTACGCGGATCGAGGCCGGTCGTGGGTTCGTCGAGGAACAACAGAGGCGGGCGGGCGATCAGGCTGGCCGCGAGGTCGAGGCGTCGACGCATTCCGCCGGAGAAGTTCTTGAGAGGTTTGGCTGCGGCTTCGGTGAGGTCGAATTCCTCGAGAAGCTCGAGTGATTTCTTGCGGGAGTCCTTGCGGCTCAGACCGAGCAGACGGGAGAAGATCACCAGGTTCTCGGTGGCCGTCAGGTCCTCGTCGACGGACGCGTATTGCCCGGTCACGCCGATCAGGGATCGCACTGCCACGGGTTCGCGGCTGACATCGCGGCCGAAGATGCGGGCCTCACCGCCGTCGGGGCGCAGGAGGGTGGCGAGCATGCGAACGGTGGTGGTCTTGCCCGCGCCGTTGGGGCCGAGCACGCCGAACACCGATCCAGTGGGCACGGTGAGGCTGACTCCGTCGACAGCGCGTTGCTCACCGAACATCTTGACTAGGCCCTCGGCCTCGATGGCAAGAGGTGAAGCTGTGTGGTTCATGGGATCAAGCGTGACAGAGTGCGCTTGCATTTGCCTTGCGTGGAACTTGCGCAGCCGTGCGAGGGTGACAGCGGGGTGCGCCGCAGGGCGATTATGCAGCCGCAGGCCCGATCGAGCGCGCGTGTGCTGATTCTGCGCGCGACGGCGTTTTCCACATTGGCAGCGTTATCCATAGCGGCAGCCTTCTCCACAGTGCCAGCGTTATCCCCAGCCGAACATTTGTTGCCGATGAACGCCGATAGAGGCGGCACGCTCGCCACATGGGAATTCTCACGCGGGCACAGGCCCATCGGGACGGCATCAGCGACGCGCAGTTGCAGCGGGCCGTCAGGTGCGGAGAGCTGCACCGAATCGCAGCGGGAATCTACATGCGGGCCGATCACTACCGCGAACTCGATGCGCGAGCCCGTCACCGCCACACCGCCCTCGCCACCGCTGCAGCCTGCGGACCGGGCGCAATCGTCAGCCATGTGTCCGCGGCAGTGATGCACGGTCTGGACTGCGGCGGGTTAGGCCTGAATGTTGTGCACGTGACGCGGAACAGAAGCTCGGGTGGGCGAAAGAGTGCCACCTTCCACCTTCATCCGGTACCGCTGGTTCCGGAGGAGATCGTGCTTGTCGACGGTGTGGCAACGACGTCGCTGGCGCGCACGATTGTCGATATCGCGCGCACGACGTCGTTTGAGAATGCCGTGGTGATCGGCGACTGTGCACTGCGCCGGGGGATGAGACGTGACGATCTTGCATCCGTGCTCGAACGTTTGCACGGCCGCCGCGGAATGAGCCGGGCGCGGGTGGTTGCCGAGTTCATCGAACCCGGTGCCGAGAGCCCAGGGGAGTCCATCAGCCGGGTGCGCATGCGCGCCGACGGATGGCCGATGCCGACCTTGCAGCAGGAGATCCGCCTCGGCGGACGGTTCATCGGGAGGGTCGACTTCTTCTGGGAAGAATTCGGGGTGGTGGGCGAGTTCGACGGCATGGTGAAGTACCGCAGCGAGAATCCGGGTGCGGTGGTGGAGCGCGAGAAACTGCGCGAGGACGCAATCCGAGATGCGGGGTTCGAGGTATTCCGCTGGGTGTGGGCGGATCTGCGGGACTTCGAACGGGTGCGGGAGCGCTTCGATCGGGCGTGCGTGCGCGGCGTCGCGCGCTGAATGTTCGGCCGCGCGGGTGATCAGGCCTGCGGCTGAACATTCGGCCTGCGGGAGCTAGTCGAGCCGTGCGCGAACCAGGCAAAACGTAACATTGCATAGCGCTCCGTAACGAAATTTCGCGAAACCGCCCTTACGGAGCGACTCGCTCTAATACGCTGCTGCCAAGTCGGACGGACTGGCGCTTCCTCGGCTGAGTAGTCGCAGCTCAGTGGATCAGACCAGGGCAGGGCGTCCGAAACATCGCTGTCTACACACAAAAGGACGCGCACGTGAACTTGAAGAGAATTACCCCAGCAATCGCCGCGCTCGCGGCTGTAGGACTGCTCGTGTCGAGCTGTAGCAGCGATAGTGGTTCGGACCCGTCCGAGAACGCCGCGACCGGAGATCCGATCAAGGTAGGTCAGATCGCTCCGATCGAGGCGCCGGGGCTCGGCTCCGCCGCTTACGCCGCCGGCATGGTCGCATCGGTCGACGCTTTCAACGATCGGGGCGGCGTGAACGGACGCCCCCTCGAGCTGATTCAGTGCGACTCCATGGGTGATCCGAACAAGGAGGTCGACTGCGCGAACAAGATGGTCTCCGAGGGGGCCGTCGCGACGCTCGCGGACTTCACTCCGGTTTCGTCGGAGGCGTCGTCGAAGATCCTGCTGGACGCCGGAATCGCCCGCATCGGGCTGAACCCGGTGAACATGGCCGACTTCACCGCGACCAACGTCTACACGCCGTTCTCCGGTTCACTGCTCAACCTGTACGGAATGATCGACATGCTGGTGGCACAGGGCAAGACCAAGCTTTCCTTGATGCGCCCCGACCTTCCGGTGACCGCACAGCTGGTCGGCTTGCTGACCCCTGCGGTGCAGGCCAAGGGGGCGGAGATCGTCAACGACGTCGCAGTGGGTACCGGTGCGACCGATTACACCCAGTTCATCGCGGCGGCGGAGCGCAACGGCGCGCAGGGCGTGATCATGGCGCTGGGTGCGGCCGACGCGAACCCGATCGCGCAGTCGTTCGAGCAGCTCGGATCGAAGCTGACTTTCGCGTTGGGGTCGGCGGGCTTCTCCCAGGCGGACCTGCAGGATCTCGGCACCTTCGCCACGTCCTCGACGTACACCGGCCCGACTCCCGCAGCGTCGTCGAGCACCGACGACTTTCCCGGTCTGAAGGATTTCCTGGCAGACATGGAGAAGTCCGGTAAGGACGAACTGGGGCGCGAGAACCTCAACGGCGACGCGATGAACCCGTGGTTGACGGTGCGCGCATTCGGTGAGGTCGCAAAGGATCTCAAGGATGTCAACAAGAACACGGTCATGCAGGGATTCGAGAATGCCAAGGCACTTGACATGGCGGGCCTTGTGCCCGCTTGGACGCCGAGTGCGGTCGAGCCTTTCGGGATCTTCCAGCGCGTCTCGAACTCGATGATGTACCGGATGACGTTCGACGGTGACGTTGTCATCACCGATCCGGTTCAGTACGACCTGCGCAACCCTACTGCCTGAGCTGAATTCACCCTGGAGATTGACGAATGACTGAGTTCCTACAGTTTGCGATTCTCGGCCTGGGGGCTGGCTCTGCCTATGCGCTCCTGGCGCAGGGCATCGTGCTGGTTTATCGCGGTTCCGGGGTGGTGAACTTCGCGCAAGGCGCGATCGCCATGGTGGGGGCCTACTTCAGTTTGGAAACCCTTCAGCGAGATCATGATTGGGGCCTGGTTCCGGCTTTCCTCGTGGCAACGGTAGTGGCTGGACTGATCGGACTGGCATTTCAGCTGCTGGTGTTGCGGTGGCTCACCAATGCCGCGCCGATCGTCCGGCTGGCCGCCACCCTCGGCTTGATGGTGATCCTGCAGGCCGGGGTGCAGCAGTACTACGGCAGCACCCCGATCCGGGTGCGTGCCTTCCTGCCCGACGACGCGTATCACTGGGGAGGTGTTGTGGTACAGCAGGATCGGATGATCCTGCTGGGTATCGCGGTGGTGTCGACGGCGGCGCTGTGGGCCTGGACTACGTTCACCCGGGTGGGCTTGGCCATTACCGCGGCCGCCGAGCACGAACGAGCGGCCGCTGCGCTCGGCTGGTCTCCGCAGCGTCTGGCAACGTTGACCTGGACCGTTGGCGGAGCGCTCGCCGGTGCCGCGGGAATCCTGGTGGCGCCCTTGACCGGGCTCACTCCGTCGGCGTTTGTGGTGATCGTGACGGTCTCGGCGCTTGCCGCGGCTTTGCTCGGTGGTTTCCGCTCCTTCCCACTCACCCTGCTCGGCGGATTGTTGCTGGGTGTGGGTGAGAGCCTGATCGTCCTGTATCAGGACGGCCTGCGGGATCTCCTCGGGATGGAGACGCTCACCGGCGTCAATCGGGCTGTGCCGTTCGCGGTGATCCTGGTGGTGCTCGTTGTGCGGGGGAAGGGGTTGCCGCTGCGCAGTCATGTTTCCGAGCGGCTGCCCAAACTCGGATCAGGCGAGATCCGTTGGGCAGGTGTCATACTCGGAGTTCTGGTGACTGTCGGCATCATTGCGGCCGGTGGCGACTGGCTTCGGTCCTTGACGCTGACTCTGGCTGCGGCGGTGTTCCTGCTCTCGATCGTGGTCCTGACGGGTTTTGCCGGCCAGCTCTCGCTCGCCCAGTACACCGTCGGTGGCCTTGGTGCGCTGTTCGCAGCGCGGCTCGTCGGGCAGGCCGGTTGGCCACTGGTGCCGGCGGCGCTGGTGAGCGTGGTGGCGGTGATTGTGATCGGGGTGGTGTTCGCGCTGCCGGCGTTGCGAACGCGGGGTGTGAATCTGGCGGTTGTCACACTGGGGCTCGGGTTCACCATCCAGGAGATGGTGTTCAACAATCCGACCTTCACCGGCGACAAGCTCGAGGGTTCGGTGAAGATCAACCAGCTGAGTCTGTTCGGGCTGGAGGTGACGCCAACGCGTTACCCCGAGCGGTGGGCTCTGCTGTGCCTCGTAGCGCTGGTGCTGTGTGCACTGATGGTCGCGAATTTGCGACGCTCGCGCACCGGCAGACGGCTGATCGCTGTGCGGACCAACGAGCGAGCGGCGGCGTCGCTCGGGATCAGCGTGTTTGCCGTCAAGATCTACGCGTTTGCGTTTGCGGCCGGTTTGGCTGCTGTGGCAGGCATTCTCCTCGGTCTACGCAACACCGCGGTCACCTATCTCGAGTTCAACGTGTTCGCGTCGATCAATGCCGTAGTCCAGACGGTGACCGGCGGCCTCGGCTTTGTACTGGGTAGCGTCATCGGTGCGCTGATGGCGCCGGGAGCGCTGTTCAGCCGACTGCTCTCGGGCCTGGCTCTGGCCTCACTGCTCGGCGGTGTGATCCTCATTGTCACTCTGCTCACCAACCAGAACGGTATCGCCGACATGATTTCGCGCGGGCTTCGGTCGGTTCCAGGGCTGAGCACGCTCGGCACCCGCAAAAAGGGCCGTGGTCATCAACTTTCGGATGAATCGCCAACCGGTTCGGTAACCCCGACGCCATTGATCGTACGGGGATTGACGGTGCGATTCGGCGGCGTGGTCGCTGTCGACGGTGTCGACCTCGATGTTGCGCCGGGGCAAGTGGTAGGTCTGATCGGACCCAACGGGGCCGGGAAGACCACCGTGATCGACGCGATCACCGGATTTGTCAGCCCAGCGGCGGGGCGGCTCACCCTGGGGGACGACAACATCACCGGGTGGTCCACTGCGCGCAGGTCCAAAGGTGGGCTCCGCCGCTCCTTCCAGTCGCTCGAGCTGTTCGAGGACGTCACCGTCGGGGAGAACATCCATGCCGGCGCCGACGAATCGACTTGGCGCACATGGGTTACCGATCTGATTCGCCCCGGCCGTCATCCACTCTCGCCGAGTGCGTCGACGGTTGTGCGGGACTTCGAGTTGGAGAACGATCTGGACAAGTTACCGGGCGAACTGTCGTACGGTCGGCGACGGCTGGTGGGCATCGCCCGAGCGGTTGCCTCCGCACCGTCCGTCATCCTGCTCGACGAGCCGGCAGCCGGACTGGACGACGCCGAGAGCCGTGAACTCGCAGTTGCCATCCGGCACTTGGCCGTACAACGCGGCGCGGGGGTGCTTCTCGTCGAACATGACATGGGACTCGTGATGTCCACGTGCGATCGGATCGTGGTGCTCGAAGCCGGCCGGGTGATCGCGTCCGGAACACCGGACGAGATTGCCTCCAGCCCGGCTGTCCGCGACGCCTATCTGGGTTCCGACATCGAGACGACAACGGAGGCAACACGATGACAAGCACCAGTGAGAAGACGGTGGCGGCGGACATTGTCCTCGAATGCCGTGGCCTGAGTGCGGGTTACGCGGGGGCGGTGGTCTGCCGTGACCTCGACATCACGGTGCGATCGGGGGAGGTGGTGGCACTTATCGGCGCCAACGGCGCCGGCAAGTCCACCACCATGCTCACCGTGGCCGGAGAACTTGCCCCGATATCGGGCGAGATCTCGGTACTCGGCTCCAGTCGGCGTTCGTCCCTGTCGTCGTTGGCGCGTCGCGGTCTGAGCTACGTGACCGAGGAACGGTCCGTGATCATGGGCCTGACCGGGGCCGAGAACCTCCGCCTGGCAGGTGTATCCGCAGACGCCGCCTGCGCGATATTCCCCGAGTTGCGCGCTCTCCTGAAGCGTCCGGCAGGCCTACTGTCAGGTGGTGAACAACAGATGCTGACGCTGGCCAGAGCGCTGGCCCGGGAACCTCGTCTCCTGCTGGCCGACGAACTGTCGCTTGGGCTTGCGCCGCAGATCGTGCAACGCCTACTCGCCGTGGTGCGGGAGGCCGCGGACCGCCAGGGTCTCGGTGTACTCCTCGTCGAACAACACGTGCGGCAGGTGCTCGCGGTAGCGGATCGGGTGTACGTCCTGCGCCGAGGCGCAGTGATGATGGAAGGCACCGCAGCAGAGATCGGTGCGGACCTCGACGCCGTGCAACGTGCCTATCTGGCGCAGGGTCCAACGAGCACAGAGCAATAGGCTCCAGTGCGCAGAGCTCTAGCCGAACCTGGCCACCAGAGCCGCCCGGTCGAGTTTGCCTGGGCCACGGAGGGGGAGTGCGTCCACGACGAACAGCTCGCGCGGCGCTGCGGTCACATCGAGCGTGCGCTGAGCGTGGGCGCGCAATTCCTCGAGCGTCGGGGGTGCGCCTTCGGGCACAACGCACACCACGACCCGTTGGCCGAGGCGCGGATCGGCGACGCCGATGACAGCGCACTCCCGAACAGCGGGATGATCAGCGAGTGCGGCTTCGACGACCTGCGGCACCACAGTCAGCCCGCCGGTGGAAATCGCTTCGTCGAGGCGCCCGCTGATGCGCAGAACGCCGTCGACCACCGACCCGGCGTCGTCGGTGCGAAACCAGCCGGGCTCGGAAAAGGCCGGGTGATCCGGGAGTCCACGATACCCGGACGCGAGCATCGGCCCGCCCAGCAGAACTCGGCCGTTGTCGATGCGAATCTTTGCCCCGGACAACGGGATTCCGTCGTACACGCATCCGCCGGCGGTTTCGCTCATGCCGTAGGTTCGCACAACTTCGATGCCCGCCGTGGCGGCTTGCTCGAGAACCGGTACGGGAGTTGCGGCTCCACCGAGCAGTACGGCGTCGAGGGAGGCAAGCGCGTCGACAGCACTGGGATCTGACAGCGCTTTGACCAACTGTGTCGGGACCATCGACGTGTACTTTCGCGGGCCACTCATCGCGGCAACCGCAGCGGGAAGCGCGGCGGGATCAAAACCCGAGCTGACGTCGACGACAACGGGTTCGGTTCCGGCGAGAGCGCTGCGCAGCAGAACCTGCATGCCCGCGATGTGGTGCGGCGGAAGGACAAGTAGCCAGGAACCGGGCCCGCCGAGGTACTCGTGGGTGGCCTCGCCGCTCGCGCGTAGTGCGTCGGCGCGCAGCATCGCTCCCTTCGGAGTCCCGGTGGTTCCCGATGTCGCCACAACCAGGGCAATGCCGTCGTCGATGGGCTCGCCGGGATGCAGAGCGTCGGAGAGCCTGGCTCTCTCGCGCGAATCAGCGGCCGGGACAGGGAGAACGGCGGGGCCTGTGCCGTCGAGTATCCGGGCGATGTGCGGCAAGACTTCGAGGACGGACGCGCCCTGCGGAATCGGTAGTGCTTCGAGGGTATTCATCGTCGAACGTCCGGTCCGGCCAGCGGCCAGCCGCCGGCAGCAAGATGACTGCGGACACGATCGACGTCGGTCTCCAGCGGCATCTCGTTGGTGATCTTGGTGATCAGGACCTGGATGTCGGTCTTCTCGATCGGGAGATCACCGTCTTCGATCAACGCGTCGGCAACCGCGTCGACTTCCGTTTCCGAGAGTCGACGCGTCAGCAGAGCAAACAACGGAATGTAGTCCTGTTCGGGAACGCCGTTGGGATAGCCGGCCCGCAACCAACCGACTATCGAGGTGAGGAAGGGCGGAAGGGCCATGACGTCAGCTCACATCTCGAACTTCATGTTCGGCGTTGTCGTCGAAGACGGGCCACCCGCCTGCGCGCAGACGCGCAGTCACACGTTCGACGTCCTCTTCGGAGGATTCCTCGTGGAGGATCCCCTCGATGATCGCCCGGAGCGTGTCGTAGTCGACGTGCCGATCCGGAACTTCGTGCGCGGATTCGATGGACATCGCGACGACCTGTTCGATTTCCTCGTCGGTCAGTCGTCGACGCAATACGGCGAGCAGCGCAAAATGATCTTTGTCCGGGATTCCTTCGGGGTATCCCGCCCGCAGCCAGTCGAGCACGCTGCGCAATGAATACTTGCTCAAATCCTCGGCCTCTTTTTCGTTTCGGTGGTGGAGTCGGATCGCCCTTGCGCCGGATTCAGAAGACGTTGATTCCGAACGTGCTGGCCAGGAAGTTCTTCATCAGCAGCAGTATCCCAGCGAAGATCGTGATCAGCACGACGGCAAAGCACAGATAGGCTCCGGCTTTGCCGAGTGGAGTGGGCCCGTCGGAGCCGTCGGCGTTCTGCAGACTCAGCGATTTGAGGCCGAGCGCAAAGATCGCGGGCAATCCGGCGCCGAAGAGCAGGCCGACGGCAACTACCTGCCAGAGTGATTCGAGAGTGTCGGTGAGGAGATGCATTCTCGTCTGCCCTTTCAGGAGTTGTGGGTGGTCTCGGGGGTCGGTGTCGGATCTGCGACGGGCACAGCTTGATTCTCGTCCCACTCAGCGGTCACGTTGGCCGCGTCGACAGGTTCTTTACGCGAACGCACGTACATGAAGATCGCAAACGCGATCAGGGCGGCGAAGACGACCAGAACACCGGCGAGTCCGCCGATGAAATGTGCGATGGCCCAGCAGATCGCGCCGACGATTGCGGCCGACGGGAGAGTGATCAGCCACGCGGCACCCATGCGTCCGGCGACGCCCCAGCGAACTTCGGCGCCCTTGCGGCCGAGGCCGGTGCCGAGGATGGATCCGGTGGCAACGT
Organism: Rhodococcus sp. ACPA4; assembly: GCF_002300185.1. Lineage (NCBI taxonomy): Bacteria > Bacillati > Actinomycetota > Actinomycetes > Mycobacteriales > Nocardiaceae > Rhodococcus > Rhodococcus sp. ACPA4. Next base: position 2,512,406 of record NZ_NSDY01000001.1, on the reverse strand, counting down.
GAGTCGTGGACAGCGGGAGTCCGAGGTGGCTCGACGTAAGAATGATTGCGGCCGAGGATGCTTCGGCAGCTAGTCCCTGAGGTGCGGAAATCTCGACGAGACCCTTGCCGAGTGTGCGAATGATTCGCCATCCGCCGAGGTAGGTACCCAACGCAATTGCGACGGCACACGTGAACTTGACCCAGAACGGCATCTCCGTCTCGGCGGTGATGGATCCGTGAGCCACCAAGGCCAAAAAGATGACGCCCATTGTCTTCTGGGCGTCATTGGTGCCGTGCGCAAGGGAGATCAGTGAAGCGGTGCCGATCTGACCGAAACGGAATCCGCGCTCACGCTCGTCTTCCTTGACGGACGCGGTGATCCGGTAGACGAGCTTGGTGCCGACGCCGGCAACCAGTGCCGCCACCACGGGGGCCAGGAGTGCCGGAACGACAACCTTGGTGAGTACGCCACCCCACTCGACGCCGCCCATTCCGATGGACGCGATCGCCGCGCCGATCAGACCGCCGAACAGCGCGTGGGACGAACTCGACGGGAGGCCGAGCAACCACGTCGCCAAGTTCCAGATGATGCCGCCGACCAGACCGGCAAAAACGATCAGCAGAAGGTCCTGTCCGCTGACCGCGCCCAGGTTGACGACGCCTTTGGCGACCGTCGCCGCAACCTCGACGGACAGGAAGGCACCAACCAAGTTCAGGATTGCGGAGAGTGTGACCGCGACCTTCGGTTTGAGTGCGCCGGTGGCAATGGATGTGGCCATTGCATTGCCTGTGTCGTGAAATCCGTTCGTGAAATCGAACGCGAGGGCGGTGACAACTACCACCAGGAGGATTACGAGCTCTGCGGTCACAACGTGAATTGTGCGTATCGAACGCGTAAATGTACAGCCAACGAGATGTGACGTTCCGTGACATGAGGTAGAGGCGGGCGCGTGGGCTGCGCTACCGCAGCTGAGGGCGTGTTCAGTGACACTGCTCCGAACTCTTGTGTTGCGTTTCACTTTTCCGTCTCACTGACCGGGAAAGCACATTCGTCGCGTTTTGATCGCTGATTACCTACGGCACTGAGCGCGCTGTTCGGCAGCGCACGTGTGTGAGAAGGAGAGTTTCGAAGTGAAGCCCAACAAGACCGCGAAGCTGGTTGTGGCACTGGCCGCAACTGCTGCATTGGTCTCTGCCTGTGCAGGCGACCGCGGTGACGACCCGTCGGCAACGTCGAACGGTGCATCCGTTGCGACGGCCGACGTTGCGTCGAAGAGTTCCGATGCCAAGTTCGGAACCCTGGATTCGCCGTGCGGCGACGGAGATGCGAAGGGCGCGACGGATCAGGGTGTCAGCGACACCGAGATCAAGATCGGCTTCGGCGACGACCGCGGCTACGTGAAATCCCCAGGCCTCAACAAGGAGATGAGTGACGCGGTCAACGCCCTCATCTCGTGGTGCAACGATCAGGGCGGCATCAACGGCCGCAAGGTTGTCGGTACCGACTACGACGCGGCGATGACGCAGGCCAACTCGGTCATGCAGGAAGCCTGCGCCAGCCAGTTCATGTTGGTCGGTCACGGATTCGCGATGGACCAGACAGCAGAGCAGACCCGCGTGGCCTGCAACATGGTTGCGGTTCCCGGATTCACGGTGTCGCCCGACGCCGCCAACGGACCGATGACGTTCCAGGGTGTCCCGTTCCCCGTCGACTACGCCAACGGTTCGCAGTGGTTCCAGATGGCCGAGATGCATCCGGACCTGCTGAACGACTTCGACGTCGTCAACAGCACGATGCCGACGATCATCACCTCCACCAACAAGATTCGGTCCATCGCCCAGGCTGCGGGCTTCAAGCTCAAGGACTGCGGCGTCACGCTGAATTACGAGGGCGAATCCAGCTACGTGCCGTTTGCCGAGAAGTTCAAGGAATGCGGTGCCAAAGGCATCTGGACCTCGCGTTCGGCCAGCCCGGCCGAGCTGAACTTCGTCAAGTCTCTCGATCAGGTCGGCATCGATCCGATCTTCTTCGGTGAGGCCACCTGGTACGGCGAGTCCATCGCCTCCTGGAACAAGGACACCGGCCTGCTCGACAACCTGAACGCCGGCATGACCTTCCAGATGCTCGAGAACGCGGACAAGGTTCCCGCTGTCAAGAAGTACGTCGACCTGGTCAACGAGCAGGGCGGCAAGACGGCACTTCTCGGTATGCAGGCTGCATCGTCGTTCCTGCTGTGGGCCACCGCTGCGGATGAGTGCGGCAGCGACCTGACGCGCCAGTGCATGGTCAACGAACTGTCGAAGATCGACGACTGGGACGGCGGCGGATTGCATGCCGCTACCGATCCGGGCAAGAACATGCCGGCCACCTGCGGCCTCATGACGTCACTGAAGGGCGCCGAGTACTCACAGGCGTTCCCGACGACGGCAGGCGAGTTCAAGTGCGACCCGAAGTACATGGTTGCCACGGACAAGAGCACGTGGGGCACCGATCTGGATGCCGATCGCATCTCCACGAAGTACCAGAACGCGAATGTGATCAAGCCGCAGTCCTGATTCACCTGAGGAAGGTGGCGCGCTCCGCGTATGCGCGCAGCGCGCCACCTTTCCTCCCCTAACGAGGGTTCAGTTATGAACACTTTTGTCACTTTCACGATCCTGGGTTTGGTCCTGGGATCGGTGTACGCGATCGCCGCTTCCGGGTTGGTGCTCACGTACAACACGTCCGGAATTTTCAATTTCGCGCACGGCGCTCAGGCGATGCTCGGCGCGTTCATCTACTGGCAGTTGCGGTACGGCTGGGAACTCCCGACCGTGGTTGCGTTGCTGATTTCTTTGGTTGTGGTCGGCCCGTTGATGGGGCTGGGCCTGTACGTGTTCATCATGAAGGGCCTGCGCGATACGGCGGAGGTCACCAAAATTGTTGTCACGGTGTCGATCCTGCTGGGTATGCTCTCGATCTCGCACTGGTTCTGGCATCCGGAGACCGCGCGCACGATGCAGATGTTCTTCGGTGATCAGTCCAAGATCACGGTGTTCGGTGCGAGCATCCGCTACCACGAGTTGATCTGCATCCTCGTCGCGATCGGTATCGCGGTGGGTCTGCGGATCCTGTTCACCAAAACCCGCGCCGGTGTCGCGATGCGCGGTGTCGTCGACGATCCGGATTTGTTGCGCCTGAACGGTCATAACCCGGAACGCTTGGCGGCGTTGTCGTGGGCGATGGGATCGACGTTGGCGGTGTTGGCGGGTATCTTGATCACCCCGATCAGCGGCGGCACCCTCGAAGCGAACATGTTGACGCTGTTGGTGATCGACGCGTTTGCCGCCGCGATGTTCGGTCGGCTGCGCAGTATTCCGCGCACGTTTGTCGGCGCCGTGGTTCTCGGTCTCGCCGGTACGTACGTGTTGGCGTACTTCCCGACAAGTTGGAGTTGGACGTCGAATTTCCGTGTCTCCCTGCCGATGATCGCGCTGTTCGTGGTGCTGATCGTGCTGCCGCAGGACCGTCTGCGCGGCGCCGTCACCCGTACCCGCGAGCGGTATCACGTCCCGACGGTCCGCAAGGCCGTCATCTGGGGTGTCGCGCTCATTGTCATCGTGTACCTGCTGCGTCTGCTGATGGTGACGTCGGCGATCACGACGTTGACGATCGGGATGACGTTCGCGATCATCGCGCTCTCACTGACGTTGTTGACCGGGTATGCCGGTGAATTGAACTTGGCGCCGGTCTCTTTCGGTGCCATCGCCACCATCGTGGCGTTCCATTTCGGTATCTCCGGTAGCGGGTTGGCGGCGCATCTGAACCTGTGGGGCATCATCGTCGGTGTGCTTGTCACCGCCGTCATCGGTGGTCTCGTCGCGTTGCCGGCGCTGCGTCTGCGCGGGTTGTATCTGGCTTTGGCGACGATGGCGTTCGGTGTGTTCCTCTCCAACATGGTCCTTCGTGATACCACCGAACACGAGATGTTCGGCATCCGGTACTCGCTGTTCAAGGACGGCAACATCGCGATCCCGCCCCTGAAGGTCGGGCCGCTCGATCTCAGTAACGACACGGTGTTCCTGATGACCGTCACCGCACTGTTCTCCGTGCTCGGTGTCGGAGTGATCGCGTTGCGCAACAGCGGTTACGGCCGTCGACTCGCCGCGATGAAGGACAGCCCCGCCGGATCGGCGATGCTCGGCCAATCCCTGGTTCGGCTCAAGCTCAGCGTGTTCATGATCTCCTCCGGCATCGCCGGATTGGGCGGCATCCTGATGTCGAGCGCGATGGGCTCGGTCTCGGGGGAGAGCTTCGCGATCATGGTCTCGTTGTCGCTGCTGATGCTCACCGTCGTCGCCGGAATCGGCTACGTCAGTGGCGCCCTGTTCGGTGGTTTGATGGCGGGCATCGGTTTTGCCGTCATCATGGTCTCGTTCACCAACCTCGCGTCGGCGCAGCCCGAACTCGAGGGAATGTGGCTGCTGCTGGGCAACATCGCGGCAGTGAGCCCGGCGTTGATCGGTATCGGTGTCGGCGCGAACCCCAGCGGCACCATCCACCAGGTCGTCGAAGGGTACCGCCGTTTGATGAACGCCACACCGGTCCTCTACGGCGGCGCCGCCGTGATCGCGGTGACGTATCTGCTCGCCTTGGGTGGGGTGCTCGGGAACTGGTGGTTTGCCTCCATCACCATCGCGGTGGTGTTCCTGTTGCCGGTGATCGGTGAAATGGTCATGCCGGCAGCAGTTCTCACCCCGGAGGAGTTGGCGGCGAAGAAGACGCTGGTCCCGGAAGAGGTCGGGATCGACGTCCCGTACAGCGACGAGGTGCGCGGCGAACTCGACCGTGAACTCGGCATCGACCTCGTCAAATCCGAAAAGGAGTTGGCCGCTCATGTCTGAGACACCTTTGCTCGAAACCCGCGGTGTCACGGTACGTTTCGGTGGCCACGTGGCCGTCAAGGATGTGTCCCTGACGGTGGCCCCGGGAACGGTGACCGGGTTGATCGGCCCGAACGGCGCCGGTAAGACCACCCTGTTCAACACCATCACCGGGTTGCAGAAACCGACGTCGGGACAGGTCTTCCTCGATGGCGTGGACGTGACGAAGTTGGCGCCGCACAAGCGCGCCAACAAAGGTTTGGCGCGCACGTTCCAGCGCCTCGAGTTGTTCGTCTCGTTGTCGGTGCGCGACAACCTGCGCGTCGCCGGCGACATCCACAAAGCGAACAGCGGCAACAAGATCGACGTCGACGCCGAAACGGATCGACTGCTCGAGCTGACCGGCCTGAGCGATGTAGCGGAAAAAGATGTCTCCGACATCCCCACCGGCCGCGCCCGAGTCGTCGAGGTCGCGCGGGCCTTGATGACGAACCCGCGGATTCTGCTTCTCGACGAGCCGGCATCGGGTCAGACCGAGCAGGAAACGGAGGTGTTCGCGCAGATGCTCACCGACCTCGCAGCGGGGGGTCTGGGAATTTGTCTGGTCGAGCACGATATTCCGTTGGTGATGAAGGTGTGCTCGACCATTCACGTACTCGACTACGGAGCGGTGTTGGCCTCGGGTGATCCGGAGAAGATCCGCACCGACCCGGACGTGATCGCCGCGTACATCGGCACCGAGGAGGAAGCAGTATGACCGCAGCAACGATCGACCCGGCAGCGGCCGAAACACCGCGTCCGGAGCCGTTGCTCGAATTATCGGGTGTGCGTGCCGGTTACGGGGCCATCGAAGTCCTCCACGGCGTGGACCTCGTCCTGCAGCCCGGCGCCGTTGTCGCGTTGCTCGGCCCGAACGGCGGCGGAAAAACCTCCACGTTGAAGGTGTGCTCCGGTGTCCTACCGGTCACACGCGGGGAGTTCAAACTCGCCGGACGGGTCGTCAACGGAATCGAAGCGTCCGAACTCGCCCGGTTGGGTGTGTGTTCCATCCCGGAAGGGCGTGGGATCTTCGCGAACCTGTCGGTGCGCGAGAACCTGTGGATCGCCACCGGAACCGGAGCCTCCCTCGCGGACCTGGAAGAGGTTGCGTACACACGTTTCCCGATCCTGGGGGAGCGTCGGGGCCAGTTGGCGGGTTCGATGTCGGGCGGTGAGCAGCAGATGCTCGCTCTCTCGCGGGCGTTGGGAACTCATCCGACGGTGTTGCTGCTCGACGAGTTGTCGATGGGTCTGGCACCTCGAATTGTCTCGCAGATGTACGACGTGGTGGGTTCACTTGCCGCGGAAGGTATTTCCATCCTCGTGGCGGAGCAGTTCGCGCGGGCGGTGTTGCCGATCGCGACGTCGGCGGCGTTGATGTTGCAGGGTCGCGTTACTCGGGTCGGTGACCCGCATGAGATCGAAGAAGAACTTTCTACCAGTTATCTAGGAGGATGACGATGACGACAGTTGAAGATCGCCGTGATGAGTTCAAGAAGAACATCACCGACCTCAAACTCGACAAGGGACAGTCCGGTGGCGACGCGAAAACACTGTTCGGCGGCCTGATCCTGATGGTGGTGGGGGTAGTCGGCGCGTTTGTCCTCTACATCTCCTCGCTCACGGAATCGGATCTGCGCAACATCGCGTCGTACCAGATCTTGGCGATCGCGTTCCTGGCGTTGACGGTCATCGGAGCGGCGATGTTCATCGCCGCGTCCGTCGCGAAGGTCCTGCGGTTGTGGCTGGTGCGTCAGCTGCTCGAAGGCCAGGCCCAGACCGATCAGATCGCACAGGCACTGAACACACGCATCTGAACCCAGCTCAACTGAAAATGCCCGCCACGGAAACCGTGGCGGGCATTTTCGTGCGCTCGGAGACTCGCTCGGAGACTACTGCGGCGTTCGGGAGTCGCGTCGGATCGGATGATCGTCCGGAATCTGCACCATGACAATCGGCGTCCCGTCTGGATCGGCGATCCACATCTCGTGAAGACCCCACGGTTCCTGACGTGCCTCTCGGGCAATCTTGACTCCGGCGAGCACCAGTTCCGTTTGCACGGCCGTGAGATCGCGAACCTGCAGCCAGATCGCGCCCCGGAACCCACCGTTGCCTGCGGCGCCGTGTGCGGCGATCTCGATCAACCCCTGTCCGGCGAAGAACACTGTGCCGCCGGGGTATTCACGGGCGATAGCCAACCCGAGGGTGTCTCGGTAGAAGCTCAGAGTCAGCTCGTAGTCGTCGGGGCGCAATATCGTTCGGCTGCTCAGAATCTCCACGGAACCATCCTTCCACGTCTCGCTCGGCGATATCAGAAATGCTCGGTGATCGGAAATACCCAGTGATCAGAAATACCAGGGGTACGGCGACCAGTCGGGATCGCGCTTCTCGAGGAAGGAATCGCGGCCCTCGACGGCTTCGTCGGTCATGTATGCCAAACGTGTTGCCTCACCGGCAAATAGCTGCTGGCCGACCAGGCCGTCGTCCTGCAGGTTGAACGCGTACTTGAGCATGCGCTGAGCTTGCGGGGACTTGCCGTTGATCTTGCCTGCCCACTCGATGGCAACGTTCTCGAGTTCGGCGTGATCGACAACCTTGTTGACCGCGCCCATCTGGTGCATTTCCTCAGCGGAATAGGTGTCGCCGAGGAAGAAGATTTCGCGAGCGAACTTCTGGCCCACCATCTTTGCGAGGTAAGCGCTGCCGTACCCGCCGTCGAAGCTTCCGACGTCGGCATCGGTTTGCTTGAAGCGGGCATGTTCACGACTCGCGAGGGTGAGGTCGCAGACGACGTGCAGGCTGTGTCCGCCGCCGGCGGCCCAACCGTTGACCAGGCAGATGACCACCTTGGGCATGAAACGAATCAATCGCTGCACTTCCAGGATGTGGAGGCGTCCGGCACGAGCCTTGTCGACGGTGTCGGCCGTTTCGCCTTCCGCATACTGGTAGCCGCTGCGGCCACGGATGCGCTGATCGCCGCCGGAGCAGAAGGCCCAGCCGCCGTCCTTCTCGCTCGGTCCGTTGCCGGTGAGCAGCACGGCGCCGACGTCGGACGTCATCCGGGCATGGTCGAGTGCCCGGTACAGCTCGTCGACGGTGTGTGGGCGGAAGGCATTACGTACTTCGGGGCGGTCGAAGGCGATACGAACGGTGCCTTGACTGACATGCCGGTGATACGTGATGTCGGTGAGATTCTCGAATCCGGGAACGGGGCGCCAAAGCTGCGGGTTGAAGGTCACGTAGGTCACGATAGAGGCAGGCATCGTAACCCCGACGAGTACCTGGAGTAGAACATGTTCCCCCACGCGCTAACGTGCAGGTCATGAGCGAACCCACCGTAGAAGGCAAGGAGACCGTCGTTCCCGACGAGCGTCGAGGCGGTTTCCCGGTCTTCCGCCACACACCTGCAGGTCCCGACTTCGGTCGTTTCGTCGAGGCGATGCGCAGGTTGCAGGACCTGGCGGTGTCGACGCACGTCCCTGACGAAGTTCTCGCGGAGATCGCCACGCAAGCGGAGGAACTTGCCGATCGACTGGCCCCGCACGAGGTGCCCGAAGGGGCGTCGCCTGCAGGCTCGAATATTCAGTTGCCTGGTCGCGGCAGTCTCCTCATGCCGCCCTGGACAATCGAGAGATTCGACGCCGAAGGTGTGCGCAGCACCGGCATGTTCCGCCGCTACCACCTCGGTGGCAACGGCGCGGCGCACGGCGGAATCGTGCCGTTGCTGTTCGACGACATCTTCGGCATGACCACCCACGCGGGTGGCCGCCCGATGTCGCGAACCGGTTACCTGCACATCAACTACCGCGCGATCACCCCGCTGAACACGCAATTGGTGATCGAAGGAAAAGTGGATCGGGTGGAGGGCCGTAAGACGTTTGTCAGTGCACGGCTGACCGACCTCGACGGAAAGCTACTTGTCGACGGTGACGCGCTCATGATCGAGCTACTCCCCGGTCAGCCCTGACATGTCTCCCATCTTCGAGTTGCCGTCGTTCGACGATCTGATCGCCGACGCAGTTGTGGTGAGTTTGCCGATGCGGGTGCGTTTTCGCGGGATCACGACGCGTGAGGCGCTGCTTCTGCGCGGCCCGGCAGGATGGGGGGAGTTCGCTCCGTTTGTCGAGTACGACGACGAGGAAGCCGCGCACTGGCTGCGCGCCGGCATCGAAGCCGCGTGGCTCGGCCCCCCGCCTGCGATTCGGGCCACGGTGCCGGTCAACGCCACGGTTCCCGCGATCGACGCGTCGGCGGTGCCGGAATTGTTGGAGCGTTTTCCCGGATCGCGAACAGCCAAGATCAAGGTCGCCGAAAAAGGACAGTCGTTGGCGGATGACATTGCCCGGGTGAACGAGGTCCGTCGGCACATCCCCAATGTGCGTGTCGACGCAAACGGTGGGTGGAGCGTCGACGAGGCCGTTGTGGCGCTGCGGGCGCTGACCGAAGGCGGTGAACTCGAGTACGCGGAGCAGCCGTGCGCAAGCGTCGAGGAACTGGTGCGGGTGCGCGCAGCGGGGACGGGTGTGCGGATTGCCGCGGACGAGAGCATCAGGCGCGCGGAAGATCCGCTGCGAGTGGTGCGCGCTGGGGGAGCAGACGTCGCGATAGTGAAGGTGCCCCCGCTCGGCGGTATGCGCGCGGTGGTCGCGTTGAGTACTCAACTGGCCGAGTACGGCGTGCCGGTGGTGGTGTCCAGTGCGCTCGATACGGCAGTCGGGATGGCGTCGGGGCTCGCGGCCGCAGCTGCGTTGCCCGAGTTGCCGTTTGCGTGCGGATTGGGCACTGGCGGGCTGTTCGTCCGGGACGTCGCAGTTATCGATCCGGCAATCTCGGGTGCTCTGTCCGTCGGCGCGGTCGAGCCTGATCCGTCGATCCTCGCGCAGCTGACGGCCACGCCCGAACGCACCGCGTGGTGGCTGGGCCGCGTCCGCCGCTGTCATCGGATACTCGATCAACGAGGCGCGCTGAATTTCGTATAGTGTCGGGCCCGACCTGATGAACATCAGTCAAGAATGAAGGGATCGAAAGTGGTTGCAGCTCTGAACGAAACCCTGCTCGAGGATTCACGGCTTCCCGCGGTCGTCGCGGACGTGCAGACCTTGATCGACGCAGAGGTTTCGGATAAGTCGGGGGCCTCAGGGCTAGCTCTCAAGGGCGGCTACGGCGCAGTCAAGAAGGTGAGCCCGTCCATCGTGCCGGACGCAGTCACCGCACTTCTGCCCGAATTCGTGGCAAAGCTCGAGCCGTACTGGCAGGAATTCTCCGCCTCGGGCGGCGGAAGCTTCGCGGAGTTCATCACGGCTCGCGGCGACGCCGTTGCCAACTCACTGCTCCAGGTGACGGACGAGCGCATCGAAGGCAGCGACAAGGCCGTCGTCAAGTCGATGTACTCCAAGCTGCGTGGTTCGGCGCAGAAGCACGTAACGGCCGCACTGCCGCGTCTGGGTGATCTGATCCAGAAGCACGCCGCATAAGTTCGACCAGCACGACACAGAGCGGCCCGGGAGGTTTCACTCCCGGGCCGCTCTTCGTTGTGCCAGATCAGTTCGCAGCGTGGCCGTCGCGCCAGAACCCGGTGAACGTGATGTCGGTTTTCGGGAACTTGCGGTCGTTCACGAGGTGGCGTCGTAGCCCGGTGGTGAGGGCTTGCTCGCCGGCGACAAACGTGTACGACGGGCCTTCGGGAAGTTCGGCCGCGCGAACAGCCTCGAGGGCAAGTGCTCCGGGCTTGGTGTCTGTGTCTTCCCGGATGATCCAATGCACGTTCACGTGAGCGAGCTGCGGGAGGTCCTGCTTGTCCTCGACGTTCGGGATCTCGATGAAGACCTCTGCCCGCAGATCGGCGTCTGCGGTCTCGAGAATTCCGGCGATTGCCGGTAGGGCACTTTCGTCTCCGACCAGGAGTTGCCAGGCGCAGTCGGCGGTCGGGTTGTAGATGCAGCCCTCGTCGAGCAGCGCTACCTTGTCGCCGCTCGAGGCCGTGTCAGCCCACGCGGATGCCGGACCGATATCGCCGTGAAAGGCGAAGTCGATGTCGATTTCCGCTGTGTCGCCGAAGAGCCCGGATCCGGCGGGCCGGTACTCGCGGATCGTGTAATTACGCACCACGGGACGGGTGTCCTTGGACATCACCAGGTACTGCGCATACCAGAGGTTGTTTGCCGCGGACGGCAGTCGCAGCTCACTCTGGCCGGCTTGCGGGATGAAGAGGCGGAACCAGTGATCGGCGCCCATCGGGGTGATGGTGCCCAGCTCCTCGCCGGCAATCGTGATGCGGATGAAGGTGGGACTGATCCGTTTGTTCGCGACAACTTCGGCTGACGTGATGCTGCGTGACACCGGTTTCACGAACTTGGAACGCTTGGCCATGACGGAACCCTCGATCGACGACAGTAGGTCAGGCAATCCTAACTTATCGTTTCGGTCTGCTGGGCCGCTCTTTGACGACAACCTCCGGCGGCAGGCCCCATTCCGAGCGGCCCAACCGACTCAAAGGTGCCAACGCCGCGAACTCCGGCAAGCCGTCGTCGGCCAACGCGTCCGGGCGAACCGCGACGGCAACAACGTCGCCCATCACCACAAACGAATCACCGACCTCGATGACCTGGCGCAACGTACATTCGATCGCAACCGGCGATTCCGCGACCCGAAGCGGGCGCACGCGTTCGCTCGGCTCACTGCGAATACCCAACTCGAGAAACTCGTCGGCGCCGGGAGCGTAGGGGGCCGAACTGTCGTTGATCATGTCGAACAGCGACGCCGTTGCCACGTTGATCACGAACTCGCCGGTCGCCTCGATATTGCGCAAACTGTCCTTGCGGCCAACCGAGGTGAACTGCACCACCGGCGGAGCCGCACTGGCCACGGTGAAGAAGCTGTGCGGCGCCAGATTGCCGACGCCGTCGGCCGAGAGCGTCGACACCCAGGCGATCGGCCGCGGAACCACCGTCGCCGTGAGCAACTGGTAGAACCGGCGGGGCGAGGTGTCGGAAGGATCGAAGAGTGTGCGCACTCACACATGGTGCCGCAGACTCGCCCCTCGGAACGGCCCGGCCCGAACATCTGACACTCTTGAAGGCGTGAATCCGTCCACAGCACAAGCCACAGCCGTCGTCGACGAACTGGTTCGTGGTGGCGTGCGTGAAGTCGTGCTCTGCCCAGGCTCACGCAACGCGCCGCTCGCATTTGCCCTTCAGTCCGCAGACATCGAGGGACGCCTGCGTCTGCACATGCGGATCGACGAGCGGACAGCCGGCTTCCTCGCGCTCGGACTGGCAATCGCAGGCAAGCGTCCGGTGCCGATCGTCATGACGTCCGGAACGGCCGTCGCGAACCTCGGACCCGCAGTGCTCGAAGCGAACTACGCACGAGTGCCTCTGGTAGTCCTGAGCGCCAACCGGCCGTACGAAATGCTCGGAACCGGCGCCAACCAGACCGTCGAGCAACTCGGATTGTTCGGCAGCCAGGTGCGCGCCACCATCAGCCTCGGGCTGGCCGAAGACGATACGACGCAGAACAGCCAGTGGCGTTCCGCGGTGTGCCGGGTACTCGCCGCTGCCCGTGGAACCCGGTCAGGCAACGCCGGGCCCGTGCACTTCGACATACCGTTGCGCGAACCGCTGGTTCCCGACGTGCATCTGCAGGGGCCGGTTCCGGAAGGTCGGCCAGGCGGCGCAGCGTGGACCACCACGCAGAACGCAACACTCGACGTCCCCCTCGACCTGGATCTGACCGCAGACACCGTTGTCGTCTCCGGCCACGGCAGCGCGCTGCGACCCGAACTCGCCGGACTGCCGACCGTCGCCGAACCCACCGCGCCGCTGCACGGAATTGCGTTGCATCCCCTGGCTTTGGCACAACTCAAACCCCGGCAGGTAGTCATCACCGGCCGTCCCACGCTGCATCGTCAGGTGTCCAAGGTGCTGGCCGACCCGAGCGTCGACGTCTATGCGCTTACTACCGGGCCGCGCTGGCCCGACGTGTCGGGCAACGTCCTTGCCACCGGAACCCGGGCCGTCGTGAGCGGAACACCGGACCCGGCGTGGATTGCGCGATGCATGTCGCTGACCGAGCACGCCGACGCGGCCGTCGCCAAGCAGCTGGCTGCCCACCCCAAGGCCACCGGCCTGCACGTAGCCGCAGCGGTGATGGGTTCTCTGGGCGACGGTGACCAGTTGCTGCTCGGAGCTTCCAACCCGGTGCGCGACGCGGCGCTGGTGAGTTACCCGAAGTCGTCGGTGCGAGTGCTGTCCAACCGCGGCGTCGCCGGGATCGACGGCACGGTCTCGGCCGCGGTCGGCGCTGCTCTGGCCTACGACGAGGGACGAACAATCGCCCTGATGGGCGACCTCACCTTCCTGCACGATGCCTCCGGCCTGTTGATCGGGACCGGGGAACCGCGGCCTCGCGACCTCACGATCATCGTCGCCAACGACGACGGCGGCGGAATATTCGAACTGCTCGAGCAAGGCGATCCGCAGTACGCCGGAGTGTTCGAGCGTGTCTTCGGCACGCCACACGGCATGGACCTGGCAGCACTGTGCGCCGCCTACCGCGTTCCGCACACCGCCGTGAGCGTCGACAAGCTCACGGAAGCGCTGGCACAACCCGCTGCAGGTATCCGGGTTCTGGAGGTTCCCACCGACCGCAGCGGTTTGCGGGAACTGCACGCATCAGTGCGAGCGCAACTGTGAGCGACGTGGTTCTGCGCCGTGTCCGCATCGGAATCCTCGTCGTTGCGATCGGCATTTCGGTTCTCGCGGTCATCCTCGTACTCGGTGCCTGGCGGAACGACCGGACCATCGAATCGAACATGGGGACCGCAACCGCCGAGGTGCTCTCCGCCGGTTCGCTGCGGTCCGCTATCAGCTTCGTGACGCCGGACGGCGCGAACCACAATCCCGAACTCGGCGTGCTCTATCCCACCAATCTGACTGTCGGACAACGCATCGAGGTCGAGTACTACAAGACCGACCCCGACCTGGTCCGGGTGGCCGGCCGCAGCGCGAGTGTCGCGCTGATTCCCGCCGGATCGGTCATCGTCGTGACGTGGCTCCTGGCCGGACCCGCCGTCTGGTACCTGCGCAAACGTGAGGCTCTGGTGCGCACGTCAGAGCCCGTCACCTCGAATTAGCCTGCGCTTCACACGAACACGGCACGGACTTTCCCTCGCACTGTCACCGTGATCGGTGTGAGAGTAGCCATCGTTGCGGAGTCATTCCTGCCCAACATGAACGGCGTCACCAACTCGGTCCTACGCGTGCTCGAACATCTCGACCGAACCGGCCATGACGCGATGGTCATCGCGCCGGACGCCGTGGGAAATGGGCACGCCCCCACCCGGCACGAAGGCGTCGCCGTGCACCGAGTGCCTGCCGTCATGGTTCCGAAAGTCAGTTCGCTACCGGTCGGACTGCCACAACCACGATTGACCGCCGCCGTTCGCGCCTTTGCGCCTGACGTCATGCACCTCGCGTCGCCCTTCCTCCTCGGCGCCGGGGGAGTAGGCATCGCCAAACGACTCCACGTTCCTACCGTCGCCGTCTATCAAACCGATGTCGCGGGCTTTGCCGAAAGCTACGGACTCGGCCTCACCAGCAGGGCAGCGTGGGCGTGGACCCGGCGAATTCACAAGAGCTGCACCAGAACCCTCGCGCCGTCCACCTCCGCCGTCGACGCCCTCGAAGAACACGGAATTCCCCGGGTCCACAAGTGGGCGAGGGGCGTCGACGCAGCAAGATTCGCGCCGTCGCGTCGTAGCTCCGCTCTGCGCCGCACCTGGAGCGGGGACAGTGATCGCCTGGTTGTCGGCTTTGTGGGACGGCTGGCACCGGAGAAACACGTCGAACGATTGTCCGCGCTGGCCGGAGATCGCAGCCTGCAACTCGTGGTCGTCGGCGACGGGCCGGACCGAGAGCGCTTGCGCGCGCTGTTGCCCGACGCGGTTTTCACCGGCGCACTCGGCGGAACCGATCTTGCCGAGGCCTACGCCAGCTTGGACGTTTTTGTGCACCCGGGAGAGCACGAGACGTTCTGCCAAGCCGTCCAGGAAGCGCTGGCGAGCGGTATACCCGTCGTCGGGCCGGACGCGGGCGGCCCTCGGGATCTTGTCTCGCATTGCCGCAACGGCTACCTCCTGCCGGTGGACAGATTCGGCGAACTTCTACCCAGCGCAATCGACGCCCTCCGTCAGCGCGATCTGCGAGTGCAGTTCGGTTCGGCCGCTCGGCGGTCGGTCCTGCACCGGACGTGGCCGGCTATCTGCGACGAGTTGCTGAATCACTACGAGGACGTGCACGGTCTTGGCCGGCGAACAGGCGCCCGAGCAGCCTGAACCAGCCCACTTCGCGAGTGTTGGTAGCGTTTGACGTGTGGCGACTACACACGGAACCCGGGCAACTCTCGACAAACAACCGCGCGAGGTCGCGTCGATGTTCGACGACGTCGCCGAGCGATACGACCTGACCAACACCGTGCTTTCCTTCGGCCAGGACAAAGGCTGGCGCAAGGCAACGCGAGAGGCCCTCGATCTCAAGCCGGGCGAGAAGGTTCTCGACCTCGCCGCAGGCACCGGAGTCTCGACCGTTGAACTGGGCCGGTCGGGCGCGTGGTGCGTCGCCACCGACTTCTCCAAGGGCATGCTGCAGGCAGGTCGCTCCCGCAAAGTCCCGATGGTGGCCGGCGACGCCATGTTCCTGCCATACGCCGACGACGTATTCGACGCCGCGACCATCTCCTTCGGTCTGCGCAACGTCTCCGATTTCGAGGCCGGCTTGCGGGAGATCGCCCGCGTCACCAAGCCAGGTGGACGCCTTGTCGTCAGTGAGTTCTCGACGCCCGTCTTCGGGCCCTTCCGCACCGTCTACATGGAGTACCTCATGAAGGCACTCCCACAGGTGGCCCGCGCCGTCAGCAGCAACCCCGACGCGTACGTCTACCTCGCCGAATCCATTCGCGCCTGGCCGACGCAGGAAGAACTGGCACGCAAGATCGAGGCAGCCGGGTGGAAGAACGTCAAGTGGCGCAACCTCACCGGCGGCGTCGTGGCGCTACATCACGCGACGCGCTGAACCTGCTGTAATCAGCCGAACAGCGGACGGGAGTCGATCCTTCGGGATGCGGCTCCCGACGCTCGCCAGGCCCGCGCCGTCAGATCAGCGTCGGCGTCGGTGACGAGGTTGCCCATCACCCTGACCGCGACGGTCATCATTGCCTTCGACCGCATCGCGATCGGGCCGGACGCGGGGAGGAACCGCGGAACCGTGAGCAGCCCGGCAAGACGCCGCGCGACGGAGAACGCCTGCCCGTAATGCTCGCGTAGGACGCTCGGCCACAGTTCGGTCAGATCGCCGTCGCCGAGGTGTTCGACGATCAACCGTCCACCCTCGAGGCCGTAGTCGATACCCTCGCCGTTGAGTGGATTCACACACGCCGCGGCATCGCCGATGATCGCCCAGTTACGGCCGGCGATATTGGATACCGCGCCGCCCATCGGTAGCAAAGCTGAAGCAACGGAATGGATTTCACTGTTCCACTGCCATTCGCCGCGGCGCTGATCGGTGTACAGATCCAGGAGCGGGCGCAACGCTCCGGGGGCCGGCCGCTTGGCTGTCGCAAGGGTGCCGACGCCGATGTTCACCTCGCCGGTGCCCAGCGGGAAAATCCAGCCGTATCCCGCCTGTAGGGTGCCGTCGCCGTCACGCAGTTCCAGGTGCGACGTAATCCAGGGATCGGCGCTGCGGGGAGTTCCGACATAAGCGCGCGCGGCCACTCCGTACGCGGTGTCCCGATGCCACTGCCGCCCCAGCTTCTTGCCGAGCGTCGAACGAACACCGTCGGCGACGATGAGGGTCTGGCACCGCAGAGTGCTGGTTCCCGAGGGGCCGGACAGCACAACTGCACTGACCCGATCACCGTCACGGTCGACGTCGACGGCTTTGGTGCCTTCCAGCATCACCGCACCGGACTCGATCGCGCATCGTCGGATCCGATCGTCCAGCTCGGCGCGGGGGACAGCGCTGCCGATAGAGGGGAACGCTGTGGACGGCCACTCCATTTCCAGCTCTTGGCCGAAGCCTGATAGCCGGAGCCCCTTGTTCGTCGTGTGTGACCTAACCCACTCTCCGAGGCCTAGTCGATCAAGCTCGGCGACGGCCCGCGGAGTGAGTCCATCACCACATGTCTTGTCTCGGGGGAACACGGCCGCATCGATCAGGACGACGTCGCGGCCACTGCGCGCGGCCCATGCAGCGGCCGAAGAACCCGCAGGACCTGCACCGATGACCACAATGTCAGTTTCGGTCGGCTGGGAATTCACGGCGGGGGACTGCTCTTCGGCGGACACACTCACATCTTCCCAGGCTCGTGATCGAGACCGTGGCGAGGCCGTGCCAAGTGCGAACCGCTAGGTTCACTACCGTGGGAACCGAGCCGTCACTGACGACAGGAATGGGTACTGACATCGTGAGCACCGAAAAAACTGCTGCCGACACAACGGCAGTGAGCACCGTCGTAGCGGGCATAGACCTGGGCGACGAGAAGCTTGCTGATGTTGTCCGTAGTGGACTCGCCGATGTCGAAGAGTTGTTGGTCAGCGAGCTGTCCGACGGGGAGGACTTCCTCACCGAAGCCGCCCTGCACCTCGCGCGCGCAGGTGGCAAGCGGTTCCGGCCGCTGTTCACGATCCTGACGGCCCAACTCGGACCCAATCCGACCGATCCGTCCATCGTCACCGCTGCCACGGTCACCGAACTCGTGCACCTCGCGACGCTCTATCACGACGACGTCATGGACGAGGCGGAGATGCGCCGCGGCGCACCCAGTGCAAATGCTCGCTGGGGCAACAGTATTGCCATCCTCGCCGGTGACTACCTGTTCGCTCACGCGTCAAGACTGGTGTCGACGCTCGGGCCCGAAGCCGTTCGCATCATCGCGGAAACGTTTGCCGAGTTGGTCACCGGACAGATGCGCGAGACGATCGGTGCCAGGCAGGAACAGGATCCGATCGAGCATTACCTCAAGGTCGTGTGGGAGAAAACCGGTTCGCTGATCGCCGCTTCCGGTCGATTCGGTGGAACTTTCTCGGGATCCGACGCCACCCAGATCGAACGACTCGAGCGACTCGGCGACGCCGTCGGCACCGCATTTCAAATCGTCGACGACATCATCGACATCTCCTCCGTTTCGGAACAGTCGGGTAAAACCCCTGGCACCGACCTGCGCGAGGGAGTCCAC
Source organism: Rhodococcus sp. ACPA4 (assembly GCF_002300185.1). NCBI lineage: Bacteria > Bacillati > Actinomycetota > Actinomycetes > Mycobacteriales > Nocardiaceae > Rhodococcus > Rhodococcus sp. ACPA4. The sequence goes on along the minus strand of NZ_NSDY01000001.1, from coordinate 2,494,290 downwards.
ACGCTTCCTGTGCTGTACGCCTTCGAGGAAGAGGGCGCCGACGCGGATCGTCTTCGCGAGCTGCTTGCCGGCCCGGTCACCGAGGATGCTGACGTCGAGGAGGCTCTCGCCTTGCTCGAACGTTCACCTGGAATGACCAAAGCCAAAGCAAAGCTGGGCGAATATGTCGATGCAGCCCTGGCTCAGCTGGCAGAGTTGCCGCAAGGCCCAGCCAACGACGCCCTGGTTCGCTTGATCGATTACACGGTTCGACGGGTTGGCTGACGTTTAACCGCATACACCGTTCGCGTTGCCGCGGGAACCTGAACACCCTTGCTCTTCGTTGTGCTAACGGGTCGGCTGCAAAAGCCGCGAAGTTACACGCGAGCAGTCGAGCTCGTTACGGGTAAGGGGTTGAGCGCTGTGCACGGCTACGCAAACGGAGCCAAGACTTTCGGGCTGCTGCTGGGCATGTCTGCCCTGATCGTGTTCATCGGATCGTTGTTCGGCAACCCGACCATCTTGTGGTTATCCGTACTCTTTGCCGTCGGAATGAATGCCTACGTCTATTTCAACAGCGACAAGCTGGCGTTGCGGTCGATGCATGCCCAGCCCATCACCGAGGTCGAAGCGCCCGTGATCTATCGCATCGTGCGCGAACTGGCGACTACAGCGCATCAGCCGATGCCCAGGCTCTACATCAGCCCGACCAACGCACCGAATGCCTTCGCAACCGGCCGTAATCCGCGCCACGCTGCGGTATGTGTGACCAGCGGAATCATGGGTTTGTTGAACGAGCGAGAACTGCGAGCAGTACTCGGGCACGAACTCTCACACGTCTACAACCGGGACATCCTGATCTCTTCGGTCGCCGGGGCCATGGCTGCCGTCATTTCCGGCCTGGCGAACTTCGCGATGTACGCCAGCATGTTCGGCGGACGAGGCAACGGTCAGGGAAGCAACCCGATTGCATTGCTGCTGGTCTCGCTTCTGGGACCGATCGCCGCCACCGTGGTCAAACTGGCGGTCTCGCGCTCACGGGAGTATCAGGCCGATCAATCGGGAGCCGAGCTCACCGGTGACCCACTGGCGCTGGCGTCGGCGCTACGAAAGCTGGAGGCAGGTGTAGCGGCGGCTCCGTTGCCCCCTGAGCCTCGATTGGCGGCTCAGTCGCATCTGATGATCGCAAACCCGTTCCGGGCGGGGGAGAAGATGAGCAGGCTCTTTTCGACGCATCCGCCGATGGCGGAGCGAATCGAGCGTTTGGAGAAGATGGCGGGCATGTAGGGGCCTTCGGCCCCGGTGCGCCTTTCTGGTCGTCGGAACTACCAAAAAGGCGCACAGGGGCGCAGCCCCTACTACCGGTAGTTCACGAACTGCAGGGCGATCCCGAAGTCCTCACCCTTGAGCAGGGAGATGACGCCCTGAAGGTCGTCGCGCTTCTTGCTGCTGACGCGCAGCTCCTCACCCTGGATCTGTGCCTTGACGCCCTTGGGGCCCTCGTCACGGATCTTCTTGGTGATCTTCTTCGCGTTCTCACTGGAGATGCCCTGGACCAACGTTCCGGACAGTTTGTAGATCTTTCCGGACTGTGCCGGCTCTCCCGCATCGAATGCCTTCAGGGAGATGTCCCGGCGAATCAACTTTTCCTTGAACACCTCGAGGGCCGCCAGCAAGCGCTCCTCGGTGTCGGCGTTCAACGTGATCGTTTCTTCACCCGACCACTCGATCGACGCACCGGTGTTCCGGAAGTCGAAGCGTGTGGTCAGCTCCTTGGCAGCTTGATGCAGGGCGTTGTCCACCTCTTGACGGTCTACTTTGCTCACCACGTCGAAGGACGAATCAGCCACTTCTACACTCCCGCTTTCCGGTAGTCACAACATCGGGTCTGCCCACCTTCCGTGCCGGTGGACACCTCGACGTTATCGGGTCGGCACCGCCGCTCACCACCCGGTTTGCAAAATGGGGGTGGGTTCGTTGTATTCTTCTTTCCGCACCAAGGAAGCCGTTCTTGGCCGCTGCGCGCCGCGATATACTTGCGAGTGCATCGGATCAAGACCTGGTGCAGCACGGCAGATTGCCCGAGCGGCCAATGGGAGCGGACTGTAAATCCGTCGGCTTATGCCTACGTAGGTTCGAATCCTACATCTGCCACACCAAGTCAGCCCCGATCCTGAATCAGGATCGGGGCTGACTTTTTTGTGTTCGGCCCCGGCTGCGCCAGCTCAGTCCGTTCCGGTTCCGATCGCGTCGAGTAGTCGAAGGCGCAGCAGTAGGTAGATAGAGAGTTGTAGATGCAGAGAAGCAGTGCGCTGTCGGCCGAGACGCGGTGTGGTTGTTCTCAGTGTCGTCGTTCTCAGCGTCGTCGTTCTCGGGCACGAACGGCCGTAATTAGGCACGAGTGGCCGTCATTGGGCGGATATCCGTTGCGTCAAAGGCCTCGCCATGGGCTCGGATCGGTGCAACAATGGGCTGCGGCACTGATTTTGCCCCGATGACCTGGCGATTTGGTGCTGGAGCGCGTTCGTGTGTAATCTTTCGGAGGCTTCAAGAGAGCGGCAACGCACTCCGGAAGCCACGCCCCCTTAGCTCAGTCGGTAGAGCGTTTCCATGGTAAGGAAAAGGTCAACGGTTCGATTCCGTTAGGGGGCTCGCTGGATTGTGGTGCCGCGCTTTTTGCGCGACACTCGACACCGAGGCGGTGTAGCTCAGTTGGTAGAGCAAACGACTCATAATCGTTGCGTCGCCGGTTCAAGTCCGGTCACCGCTACACAATATGCATGATCCACCCTGATTGTTCGTAATCAGATACACCCGAAAGAAGGCATCCCGTGGCCTCCTCGACCGACGTTCGGCCCAAGATCACCTTGGCCTGCGAGGTATGCAAGCACCGTAACTACATCACCAAGAAGAATCGGCGCAACGACCCCGATCGCCTGGAGCTCAAGAAGTTCTGCCCCAACTGCGGAACCCACCAGTCGCATCGCGAGTCGAAGTAGCAAGTCCTTAACGGGACGACGATTTTCGCGGAAGACCCTCTTGGGGCCTGCGTCTTCGGGTCCTAGCTAGAAGAGAGTTTCTCCGCGTGACTGATTTGCAAGAGAACAAGGCAGCGGCCGAGGTCCCTACGGACCCGGCCGCTCATGCCGTCCAGATGGTCGGTCACCATTATCGTGTCGAAGACTTCTACGAGGTCGGGCGCGAGAAGGTGCGCGAGTTCGCTCGCTCCGTCCAGGATTCACATCCTGCGCATTACGACGAAACCGCTGCAAAGGGCCTCGGATACGACGGCCTGATTGCTCCGGTGACGTTTGTTGCGATCGTCGGCGGCATTGCCCAACGTCGACTCTTCGAAGAAGTTGTCACCGGCTACGACTTGAGTCAGATTCTCCATACGGATCAACGGATCGTGCTTCACGAACCGATTCAGGTGGGGGATCGACTGTTCTGCGACGTCTATCTGGATTCGTTCAGGCAGGCTGCAGGTAGTGACATCATCGTGACCAAGAACATCATCATCAACCAGCACGGTCGAGAGACCGTCACGATGTGGACAACCCTGGTTGCCCGCACCGGTGGTGAGGTGGACGAGAACATCGCCCACGCAGTCAAGGATGTGATGATGCATGTCGCTCCGTAAATTTTCCGACGTGAATGTCGGCGATCTTCTTCCTGAGAAGACCGTCACCCTCACGCGCGGAAACCTCGTCAATTACACGGGCGTATCGGGAGATCCAAACCCGATTCACTTCAGTGACGAGGTTGCTCGACTTGCCGGCCTGCCCGATGTGGTGGCGCACGGCATGCTCTCCATGGGCATGGGTGCCGGATACGTCACCGAATGGCTAGGGGACCCGGGTGCGGTAACCGAATACAATGTACGGTTTACTAGTCCGGTAATCGTGGCAGCCGACAAGGCCGCCGAGATCGAGTTCACCGCCAAGGTGAAGTCGATCGACGAAGACAGCAAGACTGCAGTACTGGCAATTGTGGCAAAATCCGAAGGTAGAAAAATCTTCGGCCGCGCCACGGCCACAGTCCGTCTGGCCTGATAGCCGGGTAGATTGTGTTTGTTCCGGGGCTTTGAAGTACACTGAGATTTCTGGGATTCCTCAGCGCTGCGCGCTGCCCTGAACGTCGCAAGATGTTCACATCGGGTAGCGCGTATGTTGTGTGATCGCAGAGCGGTTAACCGAACCAGCAGGGCATGAAAGTGCCGGGCTGCGGACGTCAACCAAAGGGGCGTAGCTCAACTGGCAGAGCAGCGGTCTCCAAAACCGCAGGTTGCAGGTTCAAGTCCTGTCGCCCCTGCCCCCGGATGCCAGCGACTGAGAGGAACGACGTGAGCGAGGATCGCGACAAGCGCGACGCCGACGCTTCGGACGCGGAGACTTCACCGTCTTCCGCTTCGAAGGCTGTCGACGACACTGCAGCTGACGCGGCCACGCGTTCCGATCTTTCGCTGGACAAGGGAGACGCCGTAGAGGCGGCTTCCGCATCAAGTGGGGTTTCCAACAAGCCGACCGGCAAGCGCGCTGCACGCGGCGCCTCGGTTGCAGCGTCCACCGTGAAGACTCCGGCACGGACGGCGTCGCCGAAGGCGACTGCAAAGAACCCCGGCAAGAACCCCAAGGCGAAGAAGGACAACCTCTTCAAACGCCTTCGCAAGTTCTTCCGCGAGGTCATCGCAGAACTCCGCAAGGTCATCTGGCCGAACCGTAAGCAGATGGTCACTTATACCAGCGTCGTGCTGGCGTTCGTGGTCTTCATGGTCGCTTTCATCAGCGGCGTCGATATCGCTGTGATCAAGGGCGTTACCTGGCTGTTCGGCTGATTGTCGAATCGTCGGGCGTCTTTGCCTGCGAGCGCGAGAAAGACCCGCACGGGTCCGAGTAACGAGAGGAAGCGAGTGCCCCAGTGAGCACCCCCGAGAACGACACGAATGAGGCCTTGGCCGAAGAGCGTGTTTCTGCCGAGGCGGCAGCCGAAGTAGACGTCGAGGCTGGCGAAGGCACCGATACCGACGCTGCCGAAGACGCTGCAGACGGCACCGAAGCCGCGCAGACCGAGGCAACCGAGGACATCATCTCCGAGGACGCCGAGAACTCCGACGACGCTGCTCCGGCAGCCGACATCGAAGTAGAAGATCCGGTTGCGGAACTGAAGGCTGCTCTGCGCCGCGCACCAGGCGACTGGTACGTCATCCACTCGTACGCCGGTTACGAGAACAAGGTCAAGACCAACCTCGAGACCCGCGTTCAGAACCTCGACGTCGGCGACTACATCTTCCAGGTGGAAGTTCCCACCGAAGAGGTCACCGAGATCAAGAACGGCCAGCGCAAGCAGGTCAACCGCAAGGTACTCCCCGGCTACATCCTGGTCCGCATGGAACTCAACGACGAATCGTGGGGCGCAGTGCGCAACACGCCTGGAGTCACCGGATTTGTCGGTGCCACCTCGCGTCCGTCGCCGCTGTCTCTCAACGACGTCGTCAAGTTCCTGCTTCCTCAGCAAGAGCAGAAGAAGCAGCAGGCTGCAGCAGCTGCCGTCGCAGCAGGCGAGGCGCCGGTCGAGTCCTTCGGTAAGCCCCTCATCGAGGTGGACTTCGAGATCGGCGAATCCGTCACGGTCATGGACGGCCCGTTCGCGACATTGCCTGCCAGCATCAGCGAGGTCAACGGAGAGCAGCAGAAGCTCAAGGTCCTCGTATCGATCTTCGGACGTGAAACTCCGGTTGAGTTGAACTTCAACCAGGTCGCGAAGATCTAACCCCCACACTTGCACTGTTAGACGCAAGACACACACCCAAGCTAGAAACTAGGAACTAGAGATGCCCCCAAAGAAGAAGAAGCTCGCCGGGCTCATCAAGCTGCAGATCCAGGCAGGTCAGGCTAACCCTGCACCTCCCGTGGGTCCCGCGCTCGGTCAGCATGGCGTGAACATCATGGAGTTCTGCAAGGCCTACAACGCGGCGACTGAGTCCCAGCGCGGCAACGTTGTGCCGGTCGAGATCTCGGTCTACGAAGACCGGACCTTCGATTTCAAGCTGAAGACCCCTCCCGCTGCTCGACTGCTCCTCAAGGCAGCCGGCGTAGCCAAGGGCTCCGGCGAACCGCACAAGACCAAGGTTGCCTCGGTAACCATGGATCAGGTGCGCGAAATCGCGAAGACCAAGGCTGAAGACCTCAATGCCAATGACATCGAGCAGGCCGCGAAGATCATCGCCGGCACCGCTCGTTCCATGGGCATCACGGTCCAGGGCTAATTCAGAAGCTCCACAGCATCACGTGGGAGGGCCGGCCAGGCCCTGACCACAACTGAACCATTCACCACTGCATCAAGTAACTCTCTGCAGTGATAAGTAAGGACAGAAGAAATGGCAAAGCGCAGCAAGGCGTACCTCGCCGCCGCTGAGAAGATCGACGCAGACAAGCTCTACAGCCCGCTTCAGGCTGCAAAGCTCGCCAAGGAGACGTCGTCCACCAAGATGGATGCAACCGTTGAGGTTGCAGTTCGTCTGGGCGTCGACCCCCGTAAGGCTGACCAGATGGTCCGCGGAACGGTCAACCTGCCCCACGGCACCGGTAAGACCGCTCGCGTCATCGTGTTCGCCGTTGGCGAGAAGGCAGCAGAAGCTGAGGCTGCAGGCGCTGACGTAGTCGGTGCAGAAGACCTGATCGAGCGCATCCAGGGTGGATGGGTCGATTTCGACGCCGCAATCGCGACTCCTGATCAGATGGCCAAGGTCGGCCGCATCGCCCGTGTCCTCGGACCCCGTGGCTTGATGCCGAACCCCAAGACGGGCACCGTTACCGCGGATGTCACGAAGGCTGTCAACGACATCAAGGGCGGAAAGATCAACTTCCGCGTCGACAAGCAGGCCAACCTGCACTTCGTCATCGGCAAGGCATCGTTCGACGATGAGAAGCTGGTGGAGAACTACGGCGCAGCGCTGGACGAGATCCTGCGTGCGAAGCCCTCGTCGGCCAAGGGCCGCTACGTGAAGAAGATCACGGTTTCGACCACCACCGGTCCGGGCATCCCGGTGGATCCGAACCGTACCCGCAACCTCCTCGAGGATGCTGCAGACGCGTAAGCAGTCCGCTGAACTGAAAGAAGGCCGATAGGGATTACCTCCCTATCGGCCTTCTTTTTGCATTCAGGGAGAGGGCCCAGGGGCGATTTGGTGATGTGTTGCCCGGTGAGGTAGTCTTCAACGCGGAGTTCAGTGCTGGATATGAACTTCACCCCAAAATCATGTTCTACCCAAGACCGTTGGTTATTGCGCTTAGCGATGAGTGCAGTTGAAAGTCCGGAAATGTCCGGCGACCCACGCAGGAGGACGAGGTAAGGGGGAACGCATTCTGTGGTGGTTCTTTTCGCTTCCGATTGTCTCCTCTGTACGCCCCGTGCGCCCTGCGCCGGGGCGTTTTGCATGTCTAGGACTTGTGGCTTGTCAGGTTCTCCTGGTGAGCCGCGGCGGTTCCGAAGTGGGATAACGACTGTCACGAGAGGAGGCGAAGTATGGCAAAGCCTGAGAAGGTTTCCGCAGTTGCGGAAATCACCGAGCAGTTCAAGGGTTCGACCGCTGCTGTGATCACGGAATACCGTGGTCTTTCAGTGGGCAACATCACGACACTGCGACGCGCTCTCGGAGAAGGTGCCACCTACTCCGTCGCCAAGAACACCCTGGTTAAGCGTGCCGCCGCTGAGGCTGGCATCGAGGGCCTTGATGACCTGTTCGTCGGACCGACCGCCATTGCATTCATCAAGGGCGAACCGGTCGACGCTGCGAAGGCACTGAAGAACTTCGCAAAGGAAAACAAGGCGCTCATCATCAAGGGCGGCTACATGGACGGCGCTGCGCTGTCCGTGGACGAGGTCAACAAGATCGCGGATCTCGAATCCCGCGAAATCCTGTTGGCAAAGCTTGCCGGCGCGATGAAGGGCAACTTGGCAAAGGCCGCAGGCCTGTTCAATGCTCCCGCTTCGCAGATGGCCCGTTTGGCCGCTGCACTGCAGGAGAAGAAGGCCGCAGAAGGCGGAGCTGCAGAAGCTCCGGCTGCTGCCGCAGAGGCTGCTACCGAGGCTCCGGCCGAGGCCGAAGCCGAAAGCTGATCCGCACCCGCGCATCACTGCTATAACCCCGCCCGGTCGCGGATCAGCGACATGGGACTTACAGGAAGGACCGCCACAATGGCGAAGCTCAGCACCGAAGAGTTGTTGGACCAGTTCAAGGAGCTCACCCTCCTCGAGCTCTCGGAGTTCGTTAAGGCATTCGAGGAGACCTTCGAGGTCACCGCTGCTGCTCCCGTCGCCGTCGCCGCTGCAGGCGCACCGGCTGCCGGCGCAGAAGCTGCTGAAGAGCAGGACGAGTTCGACGTCGTCCTCGAGTCGGCTGGCGACAAGAAGATCCAGGTCATCAAGGTCGTCCGTGAGGTCGTTTCCGGCCTCGGCCTGAAGGAAGCCAAGGATCTCGTCGAGAGCGCTCCGAAGGCAATCCTGGAGAAGGTTTCGAAGGAAGCAGCTGAAGCTGCAAAGGAAAAGCTCGAAGGCGCCGGCGCAAAGATCTCCGTCAAGTAAGACGGTTTTCTCTGCTGCTCACCTCGAGTAGTCGAAAGAGGGTCACTTCCTACGGGAAGTGGCCCTCTTTTTTGTTTGCCGTATCCGGCCGGAATGCCCGAATCAGCGCAGGTCGGATACGTGTCCGATTCAAGGTGCGTGTTAGTTTGTGCTTCGTACTTACTCGTTAGTAGTATTCGCAGTCACGGGTAACACTTCCATGCGATAGAGTGACCCAACCCACATCGGGTGGATGCATCGGACGGCGCGGAGGTAGTGGTGGGAGTAGAGGTAGCGGTAGACGGGCTGACTAAGTCTTTCGGGTCGCAGAGGATTTGGCAGGACGTGTCGTTGACGCTTCCCGCCGGTGAGGTGAGCGCGTTGCTGGGGCCCTCGGGTACCGGTAAGTCGGTGTTCTTGAAGTCTTTGATCGGTTTGCTCCGCCCCGAGCAGGGTTCCATCGTGATCGACGGCACGGATATTTTGCAGTGTTCCTCGAAGGAGCTCTACGAGATCCGTAAGTTGTTCGGTGTGCTGTTCCAGGACGGTGCGTTGTTCGGTTCGATGAATTTGTACGACAACATCGCGTTTCCGCTCCGTGAGCATACGAAGAAGTCGGAATCCGATATCCGCAAGATCGTGATGGAGAAGCTCGATCTGACGGGTCTGGTCGGTGCGGAGGACAAGCTTCCCGGTGAGATTTCCGGTGGTATGCGTAAGCGTGCCGGTCTGGCTCGCGCGTTGGTGCTCGATCCGGAGATCATCTTGGTGGACGAGCCGGACTCGGGTCTCGATCCGGTGCGTACGACGTACATCAGTCAGACGTTGATCGATATCAATGCTCAGTCCGATGCCACGATTTTGATTGTCTCGCACAACATCAACCTTGCTCGTACGGTTCCGGACAATATCGGGATGCTGTTCCGCCGTCAGTTGGTGATGTTCGGTCCTCGTGAGGTGTTGCTCACCTCGGATGAGCCGGTGGTCAAGCAGTTCCTCAACGGCACGATGATCGGTCCGATCGGTATGTCGGAGGAGAAGGACGAGGCTCAGATGGCGCACGAGCAGGCGCTCGTGGATGCCGGTCACCATGCCGGTGGTGTCGACGACGTCGAGGGCATCGTGCCGCAGATGAAGGCGACGCCCGGTAATCCGGAGCGTCAGGCTGTTCGTCGCCGTCAGGAGCGGGTCCGTCAGATCATGCACACACTGCCGGTGAACGCGCAGGCGGCAATCCAGGACAGCCTCAACGAGGAGGCGGGTCAGTTCAACCACGCCTACGCGGACGCGAGCGAGTACCAGGGGGAGTGGGACGGAAGCTCGCAGGATACACAGGTAATTCCAGCTTATGAGGGTGATCCCTACGGAAACACGACTCACGGACAAGGGTAGGCATAACGAATGGCGGGTACCCGCAACTCGGTTCTGAGTCCTGTACACGGGGCACTGACTCAGGCCGGCAACATCGTCGAACTCTTCGTCGAGGTCGTGAAGAATACGTTCCGGCGGCCGTTTCAGTTTCGCGAGTTCATCGAGCAAGCATGGTTCATCGCCAGTGTCACGATTTTGCCGACTGCGCTGGTCGCGATTCCGTTCGGCGCTGTCGTTTCGCTGCAGACCGGTTCGCTGATCAAGCAGTTGGGCGCTGAATCGTTCACCGGCGCTGCCAGCGTTCTTGCGGTGATACAGCAGGGAAGTCCACTGGTGACTGCTCTGCTTGTCGCTGGTGCTGCCGGTTCGGCGGTCACCGCTGACCTCGGTTCGCGGACAATCCGTGAAGAGATCGACGCCATGGAAGTCCTTGGCATCAATCCCATTCAGCGACTTGTTGTTCCACGTGTGTTGGCGATGGTGCTCATTGCCGTATTGCTCAACGGGCTGGTATCTGTCGTCGGTATCGCGGGTGGCTACTTCTTCAACGTGATCCTGCAGGGCGGTAATCCCGGCGCCTACATCGCATCGTTCTCGGCGTTTGCGCAGCTGCCGGATATCTGGAGTGGCGAGATCAAGGCTGCGGTCTTCGGTGTCATCGCCGGAGTCATCTCGGCCTACAAGGGACTACACCCCTCTGGTGGGCCCAAAGGCGTTGGTGAGGCGGTCAACCAGGCTGTTGTCATCACATTCCTGTTGTTGTTCTTCGCCAATCTGATTCTGACGATGGTGTACCTCCAGATCGTGCCGGCGAAGGGATCCTGACCTACATGACCATCGCACGAGGCCGCGGCGATCAGTTTCTGCTGAAGAGCCGCAAAGTAGCCAGAATGCCGCTCAACGTGCTTGATCGCGCGGGTGAGCAGATGTCGTTCTACGCGCGAGCCATTGCCTGGACACCGCGCACACTGCACCGCTACCGCAAGGAAACTCTGCGTCTACTCGCTGAAGTGACCTTCGGCAGTGGCGCATTGGCCGTCATCGGCGGAACTATCGGCGTCATCGCGATGATGTCCGGATTCACCGGCGTCGTTGTGGGATTGCAGGGGTTCGCGGCGCTGGAACAGTTGGGTAGCTCGGTCCTGACCGGCTTCCTGTCTGCCTACGTCAATACTCGCGAGATCGCGCCGATTGTTGCCGCGCTGGCCCTTTCGGCGACGGTCGGGTGTGGTTTCACCGCACAACTCGGTGCTATGCGTATCTCCGAGGAGATCGACGCGCTCGAGGTCATGGCAGTCCCGTCGGTTCCCTTCCTGGTGACGACTCGCATGATCGCCGGCTTTGTGGCCGTCATCCCTCTGTATATCGTCGGCTTGCTTGCCGCCTATCTGGCCTCGCGCGTGATCAGTACGGTATTCAACGGCCAGTCAACGGGGTCTTATGACCATTACTTCAACTTGTTCCTGCCACCGCAGGACGTGTTGTATTCGTTTGCCAAGGTTCTGGTCTTTGCTTTTGTTCTGATCTTGATCCACTGCTACTACGGATTTCACGCTTCGGGTGGCCCGGCAGGCGTCGGTGTGGCCGTCGGTCGCGCCGTTCGTGCGGCAATCGTGACGATCGCAGTGCTTGACTTCTTCCTCAGCCTTGCAATCTGGGGGACCACGACAACAGTGAGGGTGGCCGGATGATCGAGGCTCCGTCCGTTCTGCGCCGCCGTGTGCTGGGAATTGTGTTCTTCGTTGTGTTGGCGCTGTTTCTCACCTTCACGATCGGGGCGTTCAACAAGACATTCACCGACGTCGTGAAGGTCGATCTCCTGTCCGATTCCGTGGGAAATGCGTTACCTCCCAACGCGGATGTCAAGGTTCGTGGAATGTTGGTCGGCGAGGTGCGATCTGCGTCGACAACCGATGGTGTCGTCACATCGGTTCTCGCGATCGAACCGGACAAAGCCGAGTTGATTCCCTCCGACGCGACAGCTCGTTTGCTCCCGAAGACACTGTTCGGTGAGCGGTACGTCTCGCTGATCATCCCGGAGGGGACAACGGCTCCGCCTCTTTCGGCCGGGACCGTGCTTCATCAGGACAAGAGCGGCAACGCGATCGAGGTTGGCGAGGTCTTGGACGGTTTGCTCCCGTTGCTGCAGGCAATTCCGCCGCAGGATCTCGCGAACACCCTCGGTTCGCTGGCACAAGGCCTGACCGGCCGCGGCGCTGAGTTGGGGTTCACCGTTGACCGTCTCGAGGAGATTTTCCGCGAGGTCAATACCGAACTCCCCGCCGTGCAAGAGGATCTGCGCAAGTTCGCTGACTTCTCACAGACCTATTCGGAGGCCGCGCCGGATCTGGTGAATGCACTCGACACTCTGCGCACCACCGGAAACACGGTGGTGGAGAAGCAGAATCAGGTCAACACCCTGTTGGCTTCGTTGACGGCGACGTCGTCGACCACGGCGGCTTTCCTCGAGACGAATGCGCAGTCGATCATCACTTTTGCCGCAGACTCCCGAGAGGCATTGCAACTGCTCGCGCAGTACTCGCCGACGTTCGGTTGCACCTTCAGAGGATTCTCCGATACTGCGCCGGAGGCGGCGAAGATCTTGTCGGTGGACGCGCCCAACCCAGGTGTCCGCGCGAACATTCAGATTGTGAACCCGAAGGGCCGTTACATCCCCAACCAGGACGAGCCTCGGCTCGTCGACAATCGTGGACCCGTTTGTTATGACAATGTCACCGAGCCCGGTCGTCCTTTCCCGCAGTATCCCGGCGGTTCGTACGGCGACGGCTCCTATCAGGTTCCCTCTCGCAACGGTGGTCCGGAAACGCTCGAGTTCCTGCCCGCTCCAGAAGGTTCGGGACCGCAGATGTTCTCGACCAACACCACCGGTCCGGTGCAGCAAGCCGGATATGCGGGCTCGCAACTCGAAGAGGATACGTTGAAGGTGATCTACGGCCAAGCTAATGGTGTTGCACCGGAGAATGTTCCGTCGTGGACGACCATGGTCAGCGCTCCCGCATTTACCGGTGCGGAGGTGAGCTTCCAATGAGAGGTCTCGCAGCACCGCTGACCAAGCTCATCATTTTTGTCGTCGTCACGATTCTGGCAACAGGCTTGCTGGCGGCGAGTATCGCAAACCTCGGGGGAGGCGGCGGGACGAAGTTCAATGCTGTGTTCTCCGACGTCACCTCATTGAACGAGGGCGACGAGGTGCGGATTGCCGGCGTGCGGGTCGGTCAGGTCGAGAAGATCGCCATCGTCAACGACAACCAAGCCGAAGTGCAGTTCTCGGTTTCCGATCGAGATTGGTTGCCGGCCAGTTCCATTGCCACGATTCGCTTCCGGAACCTGGTCGGGCAGCGTTACATCTCGCTGTCTCAAGGTGAAGGCAGCCAGGGCAAGAAGCTGACCGCAGGCGAAACGCTCCCACTCGAGCAGACCCGACCGGCCGTCAACCTCACGACGCTGTTCAACGGTTTCAAGCCCTTGTTCACGACTCTGAGCGCCGAGGACGTCAACAAGCTGTCGTACCAGATCATCCAGGTTTTCCAGGGTGAGTCGGGAACGATCAGCGAACTCGTCCGCAACACGGCGAGCCTGACAAACACGGTGGCGGACAAGGACGTTGTCATCGGCGCGGTGATCAAGAATCTCAACGAAGTGCTGTCGACAGTCAACGCGAACGACAAGAATCTGGATTCGCTCATCGTCAACACACAGCAGTTGGTCACCGGACTTGCCAACGAGCGCGGAGTTGTCGGCTCCGCCGTGACGTCGCTCGCCGGACTGACGGACGCAACAGCGGACCTGCTGGAGCCGACGCGACCGTCGATCCAAGGATCGATCACGGCGCTGGACACACTGGCGACCACGCTGAACCGTCGTAGTGACGACGTGAACGCAGTGCTCGAGACCCTGCCCGTGAAGCTGGACAAGTTGGCCAGGGTCGCAAGCTATGGATCGTGGTTCCAGTTCTACCTGTGCGGAATCGACATCATTGCGGGTCCCGGCCAGTCGGCAACGTTGAACTTGCCGACCGGGTTGCCGACGGTCAATATGCCGATCTACACCAATGCGGCCAAGCGATGCACTCAAGACGGAATGAAGGAGTTGCAGGGCCGATGAAAAAGCGTCGTAGTCCGGCAATGGCCGGCGCCATAGGCATCGTGGTGGTGCTCCTCGCAACGATGTCCGCCTTCTTCATGGATTCGCTTCCTTTTGTCGGTGCAGGGTCTTCGTACGCGGCGGAGTTCTCGGAAGCTGCTGGGCTCAAGCCCGGGAACGAGGTCCGCATTGCGGGTGTGAAGGTCGGCAAGGTGACGTCGGTCGATCTTGACGGTGACCGCGTTCTGGTCGACTTCAAGGTCAAGGATGCGTGGGTCGGCGATCAGACGTCAGCGTCCATCCAGATCAAGACGATTCTGGGACAGAAGTACCTGGCTCTGGATCCGCGTGGCACCGAGAATCTGAATCCGAAAGATCGTATTCCGTTGCAGCGCACGACGGCTCCGTACGACGTGGTCGAGGCCTTCTCGTCGGCCGCGGACACGGTCGGTGATATCGACACGGAGCAGTTGGCGCAGAGCATGGAAACGTTGTCGGAGGCCTTCTCCGAGACGCCAGACGACGTCCGGGCATCGCTGGACGGCGTGAGTCGGCTGTCGCAGACGATTGCGAGCCGCGATCAGGACCTGCAGAAACTGTTCGAGGCAACGGGAAAGACGTCGCAGATCTTGGCGGACCGGAACAAGGAGTTCACTCAACTGATCAGCGACGGTGCTCTGCTGGTGCAGGAGTTGAACAACCGCCAGCAGGCGATCTCGCAGTTGCTCACCGGAACTCAGCGGGTGTCACAGCAACTCACCGGACTGGTCCGCGACAACGAGGCGGCAATCGGACCTGCGTTGACCCAACTCAACGGCGTCATCGACATCCTGGAAGCCAACAACGAGAACTTGGACAAGGCTCTGAAGCTCTACGAACCCTTTATTCGCCTGTACGCCAACGTCGTCGGCAACGGCCGTTGGTTCGACCAGGTCGTTGTCAACCTTCTTCCGCCTGGTCTGCCACTGATTCCGGGCCCTCGCGATCCGATTCGCACGTTGGGAGGTAACTGATGGCTGATATCACTGAAGCCGAAAGTGGCTCCAAGAAGCGAACTCTGGCGATCATTGCCGCAGCGTTGATCGGTGTGTTGGTGGTTGGCGGCGCCCTGTGGTGGGTGTTCACCCGCGCGGGCACAACAACGATCACGGCGTACTTCGACAAGTCCATCGGTATCTACGACGGTTCCGACGTGCGAGTTCTGGGTGTGAAGGTCGGCACTGTCACCTCGGTGGAGCCGCAGGGTGATCAGGTCAAGGTCGACCTCCGTGTGGATCGTGGAATTGATATCCCGGCGGATGCCAATGCGGCTCAGGTGACTCCGTCAGTGGTGGCGGACCGCTACATTCAGTTGACGCCGGTGTTCACGGGCGGCAACAAAATGACCAGTGGTTCGGTGATTCCGATCGAGCGCACCGCCACCCCGGTCGAGGTCGATCAGTTGTACGCGAGCATCAACGACCTCGCGTCGGCGCTCGGACCCGAAGGTGCGAACAAGGACGGTGCGCTGTCCAAGTTCGTCGAGACCGGTGCCGCGAATCTCGATGGAAACGGAGCAGCGTTGGGGGAGAGCATCACCCAGTTGTCCGATGCGGCTCGCACGTTGAACGACTCGAGTGACAACATCGCGATCACCATCAAAAATCTCAACACGTTTGTCGGAGCATTGGCGACCAACGATCAACAGGTGCGCCAGTTCAACACGCAACTGTCAGACCTCACCGGATTCCTGGCGGGTGAACGCGACGATCTGGGTGCCGCTCTGAATCAGTTGTCGTTTGCTCTCGGTGATGTCGCGAAGTTCGTGGCAGACAACCGCGATCAGCTGGCAACCACCGCAGAAGGCCTGATTGCGCCGACGCAGACGCTGGCGAACAACAAGGAAGGGCTTGCCAATACCCTGACCATGTTGCCGCTCGCCATTTCGAATCTCGTGAACTCGTATGACGCTGAATCCGGTGTTCTCGCTTCGCGTCTGGCGTTCCCGGACTTGCAGAACCCGGCTGAGGTGATGTGCAAGTTGATGGATCTCGGCAAACTGGTTCCGGGTAATCCTCAGTTCGAGGAGTTGGGACGGCAGATGCAGCCCGCCATTGATCAGTGCGTGGCGGTGGCTGCTATGACGGATGCTGCCGACCAGGCCAAGAACATGAATCTCCCGTTCGGCATCCTGGCCGGTCCGGAGCGTCAGATGCAGGTTGTTCCGGGCACGGTGCCGGGTGTCGTGTCGCCGCGACTGAACAGCGGGGAGGGCGAGTGAAGCGCACAGTGATTGCCGGTGCGGGACTTGTGGTCCTGCTCGGTGCGAGTGCCTGCTCGTCGGAGGGCATCTATGCGGTGCCTCTTCCGGGTGGGCCTGACGTGGGATCGAACCCCATGAATCTGACTATTCAATTCGACGACGTTCTCGATCTGGTTCCACAGTCCGCGGTCAAGGTTGACGGCGTTCCGGTCGGTCGGGTCGAGAAGATCGGAGTCGGCCCGGACGGGTGGACCGCCGACGTGGGGATCATCTTGGATTCTTCGGTGGACCTGCCGGCCAACGCCGTTGCGGCCGTGGAGCAGACCAATCTGCTCGGCGAGAAATTCATTCAGCTGTCGGCTCCTCCGAGCGGAGCGGACACCACGGCGAAATTGTCGGACGGCGACCTGATTCCGTTGGATCGCACACGCCACGCCACCGAGATCGAACAGGTGCTCGGCGCATTGTCGCTCCTGCTCAACGGTGGTGGCGTCGGCCAGTTGCAGCCCATCGTCAAGGAACTGGGCGCGGCATTCGACGGCCGCGAGGGAACAACAAGAAGTCTTCTGGAACAGGCGAATACGCTGATCGGAGGCTTGAACGAACAGCGTGAGGACATCACTCGTGCGCTCGACGGTCTCGACGTGTTGTCCAGTCGAGTGAACGAACAGAACGACAAGATCGCCAAGATCCTCGACGAACTGCCGGTGGCAACAGCGGTACTCAACGAGCAGCGCCCGCAGTTGACGCAGATGCTCGCGCAGGTGGACCGCCTCGGAACTGTCGGCACCGATGTCTTGACACAGTCCAAGGACGATTTGATCGCGGATCTTCAGGCGTTGCGGCCCACTCTGCAGGCTTTGGCAGATTCGGGTGACGACTTTGTCGGTGCCCTACCCTTCCTGCCGACCTTCCCGTTCCCGGACGGAGTGGAGAAGATCACTCAGGGTGGATCGGTGAACCTGTTCCTGGCCGTCGACCTGCAAATCGGTAACACGCTCTCCGGACTTGGTGTCGGACAGGGAGATCCCGAGTACCGCCAGCCCAAGTTCGGTGATCCCAAGCCTGTGGTTGATCCGTCGAATCCGTACTACAACGGAAACGGTCCGCGACCGGGGTGGCCAACGGTGTCACTGCTCCCGATTGCGCCGATCCTCCCGCAGTTGCCGGTCGCACCTGCAGTCGGTGCCCCACTCAACCCCATCCAGGGAATGCTGGATCAGTTCGGAATCGGTGGTGGACAATGAGATCGGCTCTGGTCAAGTGGCAGCTAGTGGGCTTCGTGTTGGTTGCGCTCCTAGGGCTTGTCTATGTCGGTGGCAAGTACGTGCGCCTCGACAACCTCCTGGGTTTCGGGCAGTACACGGTCAAGACGGAACTACAGACGTCCGGCGGCATCTTCACCAATGCCGAGGTGACGTATCGCGGTGTGCCGGTGGGGCGGGTCGGTGACTTGTCGCTGACGGATGACGGGATCGAGGTCGATCTGAAGATCGACAACAATGCACCGCCGATCCCGGCGTCGACGAGAGCCGTTGTGGCCAACCGTTCTGCAATCGGCGAACAGTTCGTCGATCTGATCCCCGATACCGATCAGGGTCCGTTCCTCGAGGACGGTTCTGTGATTGCAGTGGGTGACACAGCGACGCCGGTTCCGGTCGAAGAAGTGCTGACCAGTGCCAACGGCCTGGTCCATTCGGTGCCCGTTGACGCCCTGCACACCGTCGCAGTCGAACTCGGGGCAGCTTTCAACGGCAAGGGTGAGGACATCCAGGTTCTGGCCGACTCGCTGTCCGGGCTCTCGCAGTCCGGCCTCGACACCTTGCCTCAGACGCTCGGTTTGATCAGGGACAGCCAGACGGTGCTCACGACCCAGTCCGACCAGTCGTCGTCCATCAAGCAGTTCAGTGCAGATCTCGATGTCATTGCCGCACAACTGCGAACCAGTGACCCCGACATCAGGCGTCTGATCGACAACGGGATTCCGGCCAGCGAACAGATCGGTGCCCTCGTGAACGAGACCGGTCCGGCGCTGACCACGGACCTGACAAATCTGGCGTCGTTCACTCAGACGCTGGCGCCCCGCGCCATTGCGCTGCAGCCGTTCCTGATCTTCCTGCCAGGCTTGGCTGCGGCCGCGCCGACAGTGGCTCCCGGTGACGGAACCGTGCACCAAGGGTTGGTGCTGGAGACAAACAATCCGTTGTCGTGCACCGTCGGGTACGAAGGCACCATGGCGATTCTCGATGACATGAAGCGTCAGGATCCCAACTTCGACGACACGCAGCAGGATTTCCCGTTGAACACGGCGGCGTCCTGTGAGGTCCCGCTGGGCAGCGAGACGGGTGTTCGCAGTGCCAACCGGGTTGTCTACGCCGATCCCGGCACGATTCAGCCGTGGGACTTCAAGCCGAAGGTCGATCCTGACAAGTTGAATCTCAATCCGATTGCTACCCAGTTGGCGCCAGCTCTCGGAGTGACGCCGAAGTAGATGTGCCCCACGGTGTGCTATTGGGTTGGGGCAGTTGAGGATTCGAGGCAACGGAATTGGTGCTGCCAGGATCCGGACAGAACAGGTAAGTAGGGTAGTGAGCGTGATTCAGAAAAGCAGTCCGAAGGGGGTGACGGCGCCGCTTGTTGCGGTCGGCGTTCTCCTCGTAGCCGCACTAGTTGCGCTAGGTGTGTTCGGCGTCCCGTACGTGAAGGCGTTGACCACCGACCGCAACACCGCAGAGATTCGCGACGAGGCGTTGATCGGCGCCCAGCAGGTTGCGATCAATCTCAACAACGCCGACTCGGCGAATCTCGACGCGTCGATCGAGACCATGCGGTCTTCGGTTACCGGTGACGAGATGACGGTGTACCTCCAAAGTGTTCAAGATTCCATCACGGACGAACTGCGGAACTCCGGGTCCAAGGCCGACGCCGAGGTGATGTCTGCTGCGCTCACCGAACTCAACACGGACGACAGGACTGCTACGGCACTTGTGGTCGTGAAGGTCACCACCACCCAGGGCAGCCAGTACGTGAAGAACCAGGTGGGTATGCGATTGGGCATGGTCGAGGTGGACGGTATCTGGAAGGCCAGTTCGGCTGAGCCCGTCGGAAGCCGGATCGATCTGGAGTCGGGCACATTGCCGGGCGCCGACGGCACCGGCAGTTCCGATGGGTCGACGCCGGCAACCGAATCACCAGCGCCCACCGAGGCGCCCGCACCGAGCGTAGGGGGCGATTCAGGTGGCCAGTAGTCAGCCTCGATCAGCCATCCGAAGGAGAAGCGCGTAATGCCACCGAAGCGCAGAGTCGGGATGCCGCAGGCAAACCAGAACCGTCGGCCGAAGATAGCCGGATCAGCCCGCTCGTTGAACGTCCCCGCGGGGACGCCGGCCGAGGAACCAGCGAACGTCGAGGCCGTCGAGACAGAGACAGCCACCAAGCTCAGTCTCGAAAAGGAATCCCCGACCAATCTCGAGAAGGAAGCCCCGAAGCCGAGTCTCGAGAAGGAAGGCCAGCCGAGTCCCGAGACGGCAGCCGAGCCCAGCCTCGCTGAGGAACCGCCAGCACCAGAGCCTGCTCTGTCGAAGGGAGCGAGTCGCACTTCGTGGCCGCTGGTCATCGGGGTTGGCGCAGCAGCGGTGGTAGTCGCAGTGCTCGCGGGTCTCGCCTTCTTCAAGGTCGGCGCCCAGATGGACGACGTGGCATGGGTCGACGAGGGGGCGACGGCTGAGGTGCTGCGGGTGACTCCACCGGCGCTCGAGGCGGTGTTCACCTTTGCGCCCGGCACCTTCGACGCCGATTTCGACAAAGGCTTGCAGGGTCTGAACCAGGCCATGCGTGATCAGCTGACCGAGTACAAGGACACACAGAAGGCCGGCGTCGAACAAACCCAGACGGCGACTACGGCGGATGTCACGGAGATCGGTGTCACCAGGCTCGAGGAGGACCGAGCGCAACTACTCGCGCAGTTGAACGTGAGTTCGACGCAGAGTGGTGTGGCTGCCGGTTCCCGTTCCGGGATGGTTGTCGTCAGCTTGGAGAAGCAGGACGGTAATTGGCTGATCTCGGAGATCCGCGACCGCTGACAAATGTGTACAACGAGCTGGACCGGAAATGGATTCCGGTCCAGTTTTTCGTATCCGGGTCAGTGACTGGCTACACTACCGACAACGGTGTTCGAACCGAGTCGGTCGACTGTTCGAATGCCACGACTTACCTCGGCGCTCTTGACGGGGCGGTTCCGAAGGTCCAGTCTGAGCGGTGAACATGCACGGACGAGTGATCGGCAGTCTCACGTCAGCACCTGAATCAGACCCTCAGCTACACCCGACTCGACATTTCCTGAGTAAGGGTGTACTTTTGGACGTTGCGCTGGCTGCCTCCTGTCCACCCCTCGTCTCAACCGCTGCGAAGTCAAGTACTTCTTGCTTTCTGCGACGGGTTTCGTTCGGGTTGTAACCAGCGAAATTCGAAGCAGATACAGCGGCGGTCGCAACAGTACGGAGCGGCCCGCGTGAGGTGCTGGAAGGACGCATCTTGGCAGTCTCTAGCCAGACCAAGGCAGTTTCCGGAATCCCCGGAGCCCCGAAGAGGGTTTCGTTCGCGAAAGTTCGCGAACCCCTCGAAGTTCCCGGGCTTCTTGATGTTCAAACCGATTCGTTCGAGTGGTTGATCGGCGCGCAGAGTTGGCGCGAACGAGCAGCAGCTCTCGGCGACAATGCAGTGTCCGGCGGTCTCGAAGACATCCTCGCGGAGCTTTCTCCGATCGAGGATTTCTCCGGCTCTATGTCACTCTCCTTCTCTGATCCTCGATTCGACGAGGTCAAGGCCTCGACGGACGAGTGCAAAGACAAGGACATGACCTACGCGGCGCCGTTGTTCGTCACCGCGGAGTTCATCAACAACAACACTGGTGAGATCAAGAGCCAGACGGTCTTCATGGGTGATTTCCCGATGATGACCGACAAGGGCACCTTCATCATCAACGGCACGGAGCGCGTGGTTGTCTCGCAGCTCGTGCGTTCCCCCGGTGTGTACTTCGACAAGAGCGTCGACAAGAGCACCGAGAAGGATCTGCACAGCGTCAAGGTGATCCCGGGTCGCGGCGCATGGCTCGAGTTCGACGTCGACAAGCGCGACACCGTTGGTGTCCGCATCGACCGTAAGCGTCGTCAGCCCGTCACCGTCCTGCTCAAGGCACTCGGCTGGACCACGGAGCAGATCACGGAGCGCTTCGGCTTCTCCGAGATCCTCATGGCCACGCTGGAGAAGGACAACACCGCCGGTACCGACGAGGCTTTGCTCGACATCTACCGCAAGCTGCGTCCGGGCGAGCCCCCCACCAAGGAGAGCGCCCAGACCCTTCTGGAGAACCTGTTCTTCAAGGACAAGCGTTACGACCTCGCTCGCGTCGGTCGTTACAAGATCAACAAGAAGCTCGGCCTCAACGCAGGTCAGCCGATTGTTGCTTCGACGCTGACCGAAGAAGACATCGTCGCCACCGTCGAGTACCTCGTGCGTTTGCACGCCGGTGACACCTCGATGACGGCACCGGACGGCGTCGAGGTTCCCGTTGAGGTCGACGACATCGACCACTTCGGTAACCGTCGTCTGCGCACCGTTGGTGAGCTCATCCAGAACCAGATCCGCGTGGGCCTGTCCCGCATGGAGCGTGTTGTTCGTGAGCGCATGACCACGCAGGACGTCGAGGCGATTACGCCTCAGACCCTGATCAACATCCGCCCGGTCGTCGCTGCGATCAAGGAGTTCTTCGGAACGTCCCAGCTGTCGCAGTTCATGGACCAGAACAACCCGCTGTCGGGGCTGACGCACAAGCGTCGTCTGTCTGCCCTCGGCCCGGGTGGTCTGTCCCGTGAGCGCGCCGGCCTCGAGGTTCGTGACGTTCACGCGTCGCACTACGGCCGCATGTGCCCGATCGAGACCCCGGAAGGCCCGAACATCGGCCTGATCGGTTCGCTGTCGGTGTACGCACGCGTCAACCCGTTCGGCTTCATCGAGACGCCGTACCGCCGGGTTGTCGACGGCCAGGTCACCGATCAGGTTGATTACCTGACCGCTGACGAAGAGGATCGCCACGTCGTCGCACAGGCCAACTCGGCCATCGACCGTGACGGCCGCTTCACCGACGCGAAGATTCTCGTTCGTCGTAAGGGTGGCGAGGTCGAGTTCGTCTCGTCCTCCGACATCGACTACATGGACGTCTCGCCGCGTCAGATGGTGTCCGTCGCTACCGCGATGATCCCGTTCCTCGAGCACGACGACGCAAACCGCGCCCTGATGGGTGCGAACATGCAGCGTCAGGCTGTTCCGCTGGTTCGCAGCGAAGCGCCTCTCGTCGGTACCGGTATGGAGCTGCGTGCAGCTGTCGACGCCGGTGACGTCGTCATCACCGAGAAGACCGGTGTTGTCGAAGAGGTCTCAGCGGACTACATCACGGTCATGGCCGATGACGGAAGCCGCAAGACCTACCGGATGCGCAAGTTCGCGCGTTCCAACCAGGGCACGTGCGCAAACCAGCGTCCGATCGTGGACGAGGGACAGCGCGTCGATGCCGGCCAGGTCCTCGCTGACGGCCCTTGCACCGAAAACGGTGAAATGGCTCTCGGTAAGAACCTGCTCCTGGCGATCATGCCGTGGGAAGGCCACAACTACGAGGACGCGATCATTCTGTCGCAGCGCCTGGTGGAAGAGGACGTCCTGACCTCGATTCACATCGAGGAGCACGAGATCGATGCCCGCGACACCAAGCTCGGTGCCGAGGAAATCACTCGCGACATCCCGAACGTCTCCGACGAGGTCCTCGCTGACCTCGACGAGCGCGGCATCATCCGTATCGGTGCCGAGGTTCGTGACGGCGACGTGCTGGTCGGAAAGGTCACGCCGAAGGGCGAGACCGAGCTGACCCCCGAAGAGCGCCTCCTTCGCGCCATCTTCGGTGAGAAGGCCCGCGAGGTTCGTGACACGTCCCTCAAGGTTCCTCACGGTGAGACCGGCAAGGTCATCGGCATCCGCGTCTTCTCGCGCGATGACGACGACGATCTGCCTCCCGGTGTCAACGAGCTCGTTCGCGTGTACGTGGCCCAGAAGCGCAAGATCCAGGACGGCGACAA
Source organism: Rhodococcus sp. ACPA4 (assembly GCF_002300185.1). Classification (NCBI taxonomy): domain Bacteria; kingdom Bacillati; phylum Actinomycetota; class Actinomycetes; order Mycobacteriales; family Nocardiaceae; genus Rhodococcus; species Rhodococcus sp. ACPA4. Next base: position 2,470,905 of record NZ_NSDY01000001.1, on the reverse strand, counting down.
GCTCGCCGGCCGCCACGGCAACAAGGGTGTTATCGGCAAGATCCTCCCGCAGGAAGACATGCCGTTCCTTTCGGACGGCACGCCTGTCGACATCATCCTGAACACGCACGGCGTCCCGCGTCGTATGAACATCGGTCAGGTCCTGGAGACCCACCTCGGGTGGATCGGCAAGACCGGCTGGAACGTTCAGATCGCCGATGACGGCACTCGTCCGGACTGGGCTGCGACCCTGCCGGAAGAGATGCTCGCCGCTCCTGCCGACTCGAACATCGCCACCCCGGTGTTCGACGGTGCGAAGGAAGACGAGCTCACTGGTCTCCTCGAGTCCACGTTGCCGAACCGCGACGGCGAGCAGATGGTCGGCCCCGACGGAAAGGCCACGTTGTTCGACGGCCGCTCCGGCGAGCCGTTCCCGTACCCGGTCTCGGTCGGTTACATGTACATCATCAAGCTGCACCACTTGGTCGACGACAAGATCCACGCTCGTTCGACCGGTCCGTACTCGATGATCACGCAGCAGCCTCTCGGCGGTAAGGCCCAGTTCGGTGGCCAGCGCTTCGGTGAGATGGAGTGCTGGGCTATGCAGGCCTACGGCGCGGCTTACACGCTGCAGGAACTGCTGACCATCAAGTCGGACGACGTGGTTGGTCGCGTGAAGGTGTACGAAGCCATCGTCAAGGGCGAGAACATCCCGGAACCCGGCATCCCCGAGTCGTTCAAGGTGCTCCTCAAGGAGCTCCAGTCGCTCTGCCTCAACGTGGAGGTGCTGTCCTCGGACGGCGCTGCCATCACGATGGCGGACGGCGACGACGAGGACTTGGAGCGCGCTGCGGCGAACTTGGGCATCAACCTGTCCAGGAACGAAGCGGCAACGGTCGACGACCTCGCGAACTAGGTTTCGGTCCCCGGGTTGCTCTGTGAAAGAGCGGCCCGGGGGCGTAGTTCACATTTGAATTGGCAGTCAGGTTGCCGGGTGACCGGCAACCGTAACCCCAACGGGGAAAGGAAGTTACGTGCTCGACGTCAACTTCTTCGATGAACTCCGCATTGGCTTGGCCAGCGCAGAGGACATCCGCAATTGGTCCTACGGCGAGGTCAAGAAGCCGGAGACCATCAACTACCGCACGCTCAAGCCCGAGAAGGACGGCCTCTTCTGCGAGAAGATCTTCGGCCCCACCCGGGACTGGGAGTGCTACTGCGGTAAGTACAAGCGTGTCCGCTTCAAGGGCATCATCTGTGAGCGCTGTGGCGTCGAGGTCACTCGCGCCAAGGTTCGTCGTGAGCGCATGGGTCACATCGAACTGGCCGCACCGGTCACGCACATCTGGTACTTCAAGGGTGTGCCGAGCCGCCTCGGTTACCTGCTCGACCTGGCTCCGAAGGATCTCGAAAAGATCATCTACTTCGCGGCTTACGTCATCGTCGGTGTCGACGAGGAGCTCCGTCACAACGAGCTGTCCACCCTCGAAGCCGAGATGCAGGTCGAGAAGAAGGCTGTCGCAGATCAGCGCGACGCCGATCTCGAGGCACGCGCACAGAAGCTCGAAGCCGATATCGCCGAGCTCGAGGCAGAGGGCGCCAAGTCCGATGTCCGCCGCAAGGTCAAGGACGGCGGCGAGCGCGAAATGCGTCAGCTCCGTGACCGCGCGCAGCGTGAGCTGGATCGTCTCGACGAGATCTGGAGCACCTTCACCAAGCTGAGCGTCAAGCAGCTCATCATCGACGAGCTGCTGTACCGCGAGCTGGTCGACCGTTACGGCGAGTACTTCACGGGTGCGATGGGCGCAGAGTCCATCCAGATCCTGATGCAGAACTTCGACCTCGACGCCGAGGCAGAGTCTCTTCGCGAGACCATCCGCAGCGGCAAGGGCCAGAAGAAGCTCCGTGCTCTCAAGCGCCTCAAGGTGGTTGCGGCTTTCCAGACCAACGGCAACTCGCCGATGGGCATGGTCCTCAACGCCGTTCCGGTGATCCCGCCGGAGCTTCGCCCGATGGTTCAGCTCGACGGTGGACGTTTCGCGACGTCCGACCTCAACGACCTGTACCGCCGCGTCATCAACCGCAACAACCGCCTCAAGCGACTGATCGACCTCGGTGCTCCCGAGATCATCGTCAACAACGAGAAGCGGATGCTGCAGGAGTCTGTCGACGCCCTGTTCGACAACGGTCGTCGTGGACGTCCGGTCACCGGACCGGGTAACCGCCCGCTGAAGTCCCTGAGCGATCTGCTCAAGGGCAAGCAGGGTCGTTTCCGTCAGAACCTCCTCGGAAAGCGCGTCGACTACTCGGGTCGTTCCGTGATCGTCGTCGGTCCTCAGCTCAAGCTGCACCAGTGTGGTCTGCCGAAGCTGATGGCTCTCGAGCTGTTCAAGCCGTTCGTGATGAAGCGTCTGGTGGATCTGAACCACGCGCAGAACATCAAGTCGGCCAAGCGCATGGTCGAGCGCAAGCGCGTCCAGGTGTGGGATGTCCTCGAAGAGGTCATCGCCGAGCACCCCGTGCTGCTCAACCGTGCACCTACGCTGCACCGTCTGGGTATCCAGGCATTCGAGCCGCAGCTCGTCGAGGGCAAAGCCATTCAGCTCCACCCGTTGGTGTGTGAGGCCTTCAACGCCGACTTCGACGGTGACCAGATGGCTGTTCACCTTCCGCTGTCGGCAGAGGCTCAGGCCGAGGCACGCATCCTGATGCTGTCCTCGAACAACATCCTCTCGCCCGCTTCGGGTCGCCCGCTCGCTATGCCGCGTCTTGACATGGTGACCGGTCTGTTCCACCTGACGCGTCTCGACGACGGTGTCGTCGGTGAGCTCGCTGCAGCTACGTCCGAGGGTCCGGAGCAGGGCGTGTACTCCAGCCCCGCCGAGGCTCAGATGGCCGTGGATCGTGGCGCGCTGACAGTTCAGTCGCAGATCAAGGTGCGTCTGACCAACCAGCGTCCGCCGCGTGATCGCGAAGCGGAACTGTTCCCCGAGGGCTGGAACTACGGCGACGGCTGGACCGCTGTCACCACATTGGGTCGCGTGCTCTTCAACGAGCTGCTTCCGGCGGACTACCCGTTCGTCAACGAGCAGATGCCGAAGAAGCGTCAGGCAACGATCATCAACGATCTTGCCGAGCGTTACCCGATGATCGTGGTCGCTCAGACCGTCGACAAGCTCAAGGATGTCGGCTTCCACTGGGCAACGCGTTCCGGTGTCACGATCTCCATCTCGGACGTTCTGGTTCCGCCGGAGAAGCCTGCCATCATCGAGGACTTCGAGGCTCAGGCCGACAAGATCGAGAAGCAGTACCAGCGTGGTGCTTTGGACAAGAAGGAGCGCAACAGCGCTCTGGTCACCATTTGGCAGGAAGCGACCGAAAAGGTCGGCAAGGCCATGGAGGCTCACTTCCCCGACAACAACCCGATCCCGATGATCGTGAAGTCCGGCGCGGCCGGCAACATGACTCAGGTTCGTTCGCTTGCCGGTATGAAGGGCCTGGTGACAAACCCGAAGGGTGAGTTCATCCCGCGTCCGATCAAGTCTTCCTTCAAGGAAGGCCTGACCGTTCTCGAGTACTTCATCAACACGCACGGTGCTCGTAAGGGTCTGGCCGATACCGCTCTGCGTACCGCCGACTCGGGTTACCTGACCCGTCGTCTGGTGGACGTGTCGCAGGACGTCATCGTTCGCGAGACCGACTGTGGCACCGAGCGCGGCATCGTCACCACGATCTCGGAGAAGCAGGCCAACGGCTCGATCATCCGCGATGCTCACGTGGAGACCAGCACGTACGCCCGCACGTTGGCTGCTGACGCAGTCGACGAGAACGGCAAGGTCATCGTCGAGCGTGGACACGATCTCGGTGACCCCGCGATCGACGCCCTGCTCGAGGCCGGTATCACGCAGGTCAAGGTCCGTTCGGTCCTGACGTGCACCACCGGCACCGGCGTTTGCGCCACTTGCTACGGCCGCTCCATGGCCACCGGCAAGCTGGTCGACATCGGTGAGGCTGTCGGTATTGTCGCCGCACAGTCGATCGGTGAGCCCGGTACCCAGCTGACCATGCGTACCTTCCACCAGGGTGGTGTGGCCGGCGCCGACATCACCGGTGGTCTGCCGCGTGTCCAGGAACTGTTCGAGGCACGTGTGCCGAAGGGCAAGGCTCCTATCGCGGACGTCACCGGTCGGGTGCAGCTCGAAGACGGCGATCGTTTCTACAAGATCACGATCGTGCCGGACGACGGCGGCGAAGAGGTTGTCTACGACAAGCTCTCCAAGCGTCAGCGTCTGCGTAGCTTCAAGCACAGCGACGGCGAAGACCGCCTTCTGGCAGACGGTGACCACGTCGAGGTCGGACAGCAGCTCATGGAAGGTGCTGCCGATCCCCACGAGGTCCTGCGAGTCATGGGTCCGCGTCAGGTTCAGATCCACTTGGTCAACGAGGTCCAGGAGGTGTACCGGAGCCAGGGTGTGTCGATCCACGACAAGCACATCGAGGTCATCGTGCGCCAGATGCTTCGTCGCGTGACGATCATCGATTCCGGTGCCACCGAGTTCCTGCCCGGTTCGCTCACCGAGCGCGCCGAGTTCGAATCGGCCAACCGCCGCGTTGTCGCTGAGGGCCGCGAGCCCGCAGCAGGCCGTCCGGTGCTCATGGGTATCACGAAGGCGTCGCTCGCGACGGATTCGTGGCTGTCCGCGGCATCGTTCCAGGAGACCACTCGTGTCTTGACCGACGCTGCAATCAACTGCCGCTCGGACAAGCTGATCGGTCTGAAGGAAAATGTCATCATCGGCAAGCTGATCCCTGCCGGTACCGGTATCAACCGTTACCGCAACATCCAGGTTCAGCCCACCGAAGAGGCCCGCGCCGCTGCGTACGCAGTGCCCGCGTACGACGACCAGTACTACAGCCCGGACGGCTTCGGCCAGAACACCGGTGCTGCAGTTCCGCTGGACGACTACGGCTTCAGCAACGACTACCGCTAGCGGTTAGTTCGTGAGAAATCCCCCGCCTCTGATGAGGCGGGGGATTTTTCGTTTCAGGAGTTACTGCCGCTGAGGTCCGGGATGACGATCTCTTGGACGGCCCACTTGTTGCCGTCGGGGTCGGCGAAGTAGATGAATCGTCCCCAAGCCTGGTCGTCGATCGGGCTGATATCGATCCCGCGGCTCTTGAACTCGCGCTCGGCCTCTTCGATGTCCTTGACTACCACCTGCATGCCGGCGACCGAACCGGGCTCGGCGTCGGTGATTCCCTTGCCGATGCAGATGGAGCAGGCGGAACCGGGTGGGGTCAGCTGGACGAAACGCAGGTTCTCGTTGACGGTGTGATCGTGGTCGGCGTTGAAGCCGAGTCGGACGTAGAAGTCCTTGGCGCGGTCGATGTCGGTGACGGGAATGGCGACGAGTTCGAGCTTGATGTCCATAACGTGCCCTTCATGTGATGGTGAATTCCGGCGACAGGTCCAGTGTTGCGGGTATTGCGGTCAGAAACGGTCCTCGATTGCGAATCGGATGAAACTTTCCGAATTCCTTGTTGCTTCGAGAGTGCTTCTTTCACTGCTCGACCGATCCCGAACCCGGAGCGGATACCCCGACTCCGCCGCTCTGACTCATACCCTCGCGCGAGCCGAAGGTGCCGACGCTCTCGGCTACCACCGGTTCTGGGTCGCCGAGCATCACGCGGTTCCGGGTATCGCGAGTGGGTCGCCGGCTGTGCTTCTTGCAGCCATTGGCGCTCACACGCACGACATTCGACTGGGCAGCGGCGGCGTCATGCTGCCGAATCATCAACCGTTGGTTGTCGCGGAACAGTTCCTGATGTTGGATGCCCTGTATCCGGGTCGAATCGATCTGGGTCTCGGCCGGTCATTGGGCTTCACGGAACCGGTTCGCCAGGCGCTACGACGGAGCAAGGACGCGCCGGACACGTTTGCCGCTGATATCGAGGAACTGCGACGCTATCTGGACGGAACTGCCGTCGTCACGGCTCGTCCGGCGTCGCGCGGCGGGGTGCCGATCTTTGTGCTTGCCACGCGCACCGGGTTGAAAGTGGCAGCGCAGCTGGGGCTTCCGGTAGTCGTGGGTGGGCCCATGCTCGAGATCGGTGGTACCAACAGGGTGGAGGCGCTGGAGAAGTATCGCCGGACTTTCCAGCCCAGCGACGCGCACCCCGATCCTTATGTCGTGGTCTCGCTCGAAGTCATGGTTGCCGATACCACCGAGGCGGCCCGTGAGCTGTTGATTCCGGAGGCGTACGCGCTCGCGGAATCGTCACGGACAGGGGAGTTTCCGCCGCTCGTGTCGGCGGAACAGATCAGGGGCGCAGCGCTCAGCGATCGAACCGCCAGGCGTATCGACTCGTTCGTGGCTTCGGCCCTGTACGGGAGCGGGGTCGAGGTAAAGCAGCACCTGAGTGATCTGGCCGAGCGGACGGGCGCAGACGAGTTGCTGGCATCGACGTCGACCTTCGACCGTGCCGCCCTGGAACACTCGGATTACGTACTGCGCGAGGTGGTCTAGCGGGGAACGTGGAACTCCAGCAGTGCGGCTGCGGCGTCGTCGAGCTCTGACCACGGAACGGGCACGGACAACACGGCGATTGCCGACGTCGGAAACTTGTCTCGAATCCGTTGGGCTGCTTCGGAATTCTCGTTCGATGCCAGATCCAGTGCAGTCCACGGAATTCCCGGTTCGTGGCCGATGACCAGGAGCGTGCTGACATTGGCGGACGTGGTCCGGATTGCGTTGATGACGTCGGCCTGGGATCCGCCGTAGATCGACTTGTCGAAGCCTGTCGGGGCGTCGACGGCGGTCGCGGCCAGGGTGTCGACGGTGCGCCGCGACGTCGAGCACAATACGGCGTCGATGGGTGGGACGTTCTCGCGGATCCATTCGCCGCCGAGGCGGGCTTCGCGCAGTCCCCGTGCGGCGAGTGGCCGCTCGTGATCGCGAATGCCTTCGGGATAGCTGGACTTTCCGTGTCTCATGAGAACGAGGGTGCGGTGGTCTGCCATGCGTTCACGTTATCCGCTTTGTCGCTACCAGTGACGGTTACTCTGGATGGTCAGGACCTTGAAGGAGGTTTCCATGGCAGGCAAGAAGCTCGATCGCACGCATGCTCGAACGGCTCTCGAGGTGGTACGGGAAAGCCCTACCATTGCACTCATCACTGTGGCGCCGGCTGTTGTCGTCTTCGGTGTCGTGTGGTGGCTCTTCGGTTTCTGGGCCGCGATCCTTCTCGCTCTGGTGTTCGGCGTTGCGGCAGTAGCTACTCGCAAGCTGCGTTAGAGCGCACTCACCTGTGCAACGGCGCGCAGTGCATCGCCCACCAGGAACCAGACGGTGAGGCGCGAACCTTCGACGTGGCTCCGTAGGACCACGTCGTCGCCGGCGACAAGGGGTGAGAGGTATTCGATCACCGCCCGGTGAGGCGTGCTGCGCAGTGCAGTTCGGGTACTGATCACCTCTTCGACGGCTTGCCAGTAAACGGCGTTGTTGACGTGATCGAACGGGTCGATATCAGTCACACGCAGGGTGAACGGAGTGTCGGTGACACCCGGTGCTTCGGCGTCCGGTGCGTTGTCGGCGATCACACGTTTCCATTTGAGGCGATGTTCGTCAGTGGATTCCTCGAGTGGTTTCATGAAGTCGTCACTCATCCGGGTGGGCATACCGGACTCTGCACTGATGTGGATCCAGAACCCTTCCGTCTCGATCAGCGCACCGTTGCTGCCGTCGAAGCGGACACGCATGTTCGCCCACCTCGTCGAGAATGCGGAGCACCACCGGGTCATGGTCAGATATTCGGGCCAGATCGCCGGACGGATGACGTCGATGACGGTTCGACGCACGATCCAGAGCGGGTGAGTGTCGACGGCTTCGATGGCCTCGATGTTGTCGGTGGCGATGTCTTGCAGGTATCGGGCGACGCCGTCCAACCGGAGCGCTTTGGCCGCGTTGATGTCGCCGGTGCGCACCGGGCGTGTTTTCACGAAAATCGGTCCGCGATCGGGCTGCGGCGCGAGTGTGAGGTCTGAGTTCACGAAAGTGATTCCTGTTCGCCGAGGGGTTGCTTGAATTCTGCCAGGTGGTCTGTCGACGCAGAGATTCGAGCATCGGTGCCGATTTCTTGCGACAATAAGATTCTCTCCTCGCGCTTCGACTACGCACCTTCTGGTGTGGACGGGACTGTCATGACTCGAGCGGCGAGCACAACCTCTGTTACTGCGGTACGCACGACTACAGCACCCACGACTACGGCATCGGAATGTGGCTATTTCGACGCTACGTCCCGGTGCTGGTTCCTTGTTGCAACACCAGCGTCGCATCCGCGATTATGGCGCGAATATCTGGACGGTGCGCGGGAGAACTATCGACATCACGGAGTCGAGAGTGTCGTCGAATACGACGACATAGTGGACGGGCTCTCGACAACGCTGTTCTTCGTGGCTCTCGACGACGTGGGACGTGTTGTCGGCGGCGTGCGCGTGCAGGGGCCGTACATGTGTGCGGACCAGGCTCACGCTGTCCAGGAATGGACCGACCACCCTGGTATCGCACAGGTTTACGCCATGATCGACGGGCGTATCCCAAGTGGTGTGATCGAACTCAAGACTGCCTGGTGCGGGGCGCAAGCGGAGAGACGTGGTGAGCTGACGTCGGCATTGTCGCGCATCGCACCGCATGCGCTGTCGTTGCTCGGAGTCAGGTTCGCATTCGCGACGGCCGCGGGGTACGTACTCGACCGTTGGGCTACCTGTGGCGGCGTCATGGAGGATTCCATTCCCGGGGTTCCGTATCCGGACGAGCGGTATCTGACTCGCATGATGTGGTGGGACAAGCACACCTACGTGGACAAGACGCACCATACTCAGTTGCCGGCACTCCTGGCGGAGGCAGCCCAACTCGAGGGGGCGCGAGTGCCGTCTGACAGCTTCGCGGAAGATGGACTCGGCGATGGTGTCGGCCGGGAATGAGGCGCTCTGGCGAGCGAGAGTGTTCGACGAGCGAGTCGCCGCCGACGTTGCCTCGTTGGAAGAGGTGAGGCGACAACCGGATACGTTGACACTCGACCATCGGGCTCGGTTCCGCGACGAGTTGTCGGGACTTCGCGACCTTCCTGATCGCCGGGTTGTCGACGAACCTTGTCGATGGGTGTACTACCCGTGGCGGCGCGAGCTGGTGGGAATTCTTGGTCCGCAATCATTTTCACTTCTCCGGTTGGACCGGAACCGGAACAAGATCACCCGTGACGAACAGGCGCGACTGAGACGGTTGCGTGTAGGAATCGTCGGGTTGAGTGTCGGGAATGTCATCGCGCAGGCTCTGGCGCTCGAAGGGTTGTGCGGCGAGCTGAGATTGGCAGATTTCGACAGTATCGACCTCTCGAACCTGAACCGAATCCCGGTGGGAATCACTGACGTGGGTGTCAACAAGGCGGTGGTCGCAGCGCGGCGTGTTGCCGAACTCGACCCGTATCTTGCTGTGTCGGTGTTTACGGCCGGGGTGACGGACGCGAGCGTCGAGAAGATTGTCGACGGTCTGGATCTGGTTGTCGAGGAATGTGATTCGCTCGACGCGAAGATGTCGATACGACGGGTGGCGCGTGGTCGTGGAATCCCGGTGATCATGGAGACAACCGATCGTGGGCTGCTGGACGTCGAGCGTTTTGATCTCGAGCCGCAGCGGCCGTTGTTTCACGGGCTTCTCGGGAATGTCGACACAGCAACCTTGGCTGGACTAACGGCCCAGGAGAAGATCCCCCATGCGTTGGCGCTCCTGTCGGCTGCAGAACTGTCGGCGAAAATGGCTGCGTCACTGGTCGAAGTCGGGTCGACACTGTCGACGTGGCCGCAGCTCGGAAGTGAATGCTTCGCGGGGGCATCCGCTGTGGCGACGGCGGTGCGCCGGTTCGGCTTGGGGGAGTCGCTGCCGTCCGGCCGGATCCGGATCGACTCGGGTGCCCGACTGAATTGCCTGCATGATCCGCTGGTCGACGAGGATGGCTTTTCGCAGAGCAATGTTCCTGAAACGAGTGTGGTGGCTGGCGCGGCACCGACAATGCCGGCCGACGGCGTCGAGGCTGTTCTCGAGGCGATCAGGTGGGCGCCCTCGGGCGGAAATGCCCAACCCTGGGCCGTCCAGGTCGATGGGCCGCTGATCCACGTTCATGCGGATCGTGATCGAACGTCGTTGATGGATGTTGAGGGCCGCGCAACCCATGTGGCGATCGGTGCTGCCGTCTACAACGCGAAGGTCGCAGCAGCGGCACACGGAATTCTTGGTGACACAGTTCTTCTTCCCGATCCGGATTCGGTAGATTTGGTGGCAAGCGTCAAGCTGGGAGAAGCGACGAATCAGCTTCTGGCGCAGCACTACCCGGCGATGATGGAGCGAAGTACCAATCGAGGGGTAGGTGTGCAAGCATCGATCGGCCGTGAGCTCGAGGATGCTCTGCGGGGCGCCGCGCGCGATGAAGGTGGTCACCTTCATCTGTACACGGACCCGCGTGATCTTGGTGCGTTCGGGGACGTCGTGGGTGCCGCTGACCGTATCCGATACCTGACGCCGATGCTGCACGAGCAGATGATCGGCGAATTGCGTTGGCCGGGATCGGAAACAGCGAATACAGGGATCGATATCCGCACACTGGGGCTCGCCGACAGCGAGGTGGCATTCCTCGACGTCGTCAGGCGTAGTGACGTGGTGACCCGGCTGGCGCGATGGGGCGCGGGAGAAGTATTGGGGATCAGTGCTCGTGACCGCATCACGTCGAGTTCGGCATTTGGTGTGGTGACTGTGGACGGTTCCTGTCTCGACGACTATGTTCGCGGCGGTTCGGCTGCCGAAGCGGTGTGGGTGTGCGCACAGGAGCACGGATTGGGTGTGCAACCCATGTCACCAGTGTTCCTGTACGCCCGCGACGGTGACGACTGCGCGCGATTGTCCGACCCGTTTGCCAGCGAACTCGATGCATTGCGCCTGCACATGCGAGTGCTACTCGATCTCGGTAGCGAGGAGTCCATTGCCTTGGTGCTGCGCCTGAGTCATTGTCCACCGGAAACAGTGCGCAGTGCGCGACTGCCCGCGAACAGTATTCGACGCTGAGGCACCGTAGAGAAAGTTGCAGGAGAAATCATGGACGGACGTAGCCTCGAACAGTTGGTGACCGACGTTGCCGGTCGACTGATGCCGGCCGATTCGACGACGTCGGTCGCAGCGGCCACTGAGGTCCTTCGCGACCTGGTCGAGTACTTCGGCGTCGACGTCAGCTTCCTGCGGCGCAACGATCACACGATCGGCGCGACGGTGCTGGTGGCGGAATGGCCGCAGCGCCAGGATGTTCCCGACCCCGATCCATTGGGAGTGGTGTATTTCCGGGACGCGGACCCGGTTTTTGCGGCCGCCGAGAATGCGCGCGAAGCAGTGATCATCCGTCCCGAACCGAGCGGGTATCAAGACAGGATCCGAAGCGGCGCAGGTGTCGTCGAGACGTCGATGGCCGCCGTGCCCTTGCTGTCCGGTCCCGTCACCACGGGGGTCCTGGGATTCATCAAGTTCGGCGACCGGGAGTGGTCACCTCGAGAAATCAATGCACTCAACGCTATTGCCACTCTGTTTGCCCAATTGCAGGCGAGGGTGGCTGCGGAGGGGCGTCTGCGCTACCTGGCGGATCACGACGAGCTGACCGGACTGTCCAATCGGAGGATGCTTCTCGGTGAACTCGAACGACGTCTGCAGCCGGGGGAGTCCGGGCCCGTTGCCCTTCTGTTCCTGGACGTCGACCGACTGAAGGTGGTCAACGATCTACTGGGACACAATGCCGGCGATGCGTTCATTCACGAACTCGGAAACCGCCTCGAAGGCAGATTTCCGGATGACGTCGTGGTCCGGCTCGGCGGTGACGAGTTTGTCATTGTCATGTCGGAACCGATGGACGCGAATGAGGCCGAAGTGGTTGCGCGCGAAGCACAGTTGGTTGCGTCCACGCCGATCTCGCTGGGGACCGAAGAGGTGGGCAGAAGCGTGAGTATCGGTATCGCGGTGGCAAAACCGGGAGAGTGCAGCGTGGGCGAATTGCTCCGGTGCGCCGACGAGGCCGTGCTTACCGCAAAATCCGACGGAGGAAATGCGGTAGTGGTGTGCAGCGACGAGATGCGGGCAGCCAACGACGATCATGCGGAGATGGAGATGCACCTGCGCGCGGCAATTCGCGACGGCCAGTTGGAGGTGTACTACCAACCTGTTGTCGACCTGGAATCGGGTGCGATATCGGGTGTCGAAGCGCTGGTGCGGTGGAACCACCCGGTACGCGGTGTGCTTCAACCGGATTCGTTCATCGACATCGCCGAGGCTGCCAACCTGTCAGGGGAACTCGGCCGGCAGGTTCTCCGCGAAGCCTGCCGCCAACTTGCGCAGTGGAATGCGATGATTTCAGGGATACCACTGTTCATGTGCGTGAATGTATCACCGGCGCAGTTGATTACCAGTGACTTTGTGGATTCCGTTGCAATCGAGTTGGAAACGTACGGACTCTTGGGTAGCAGCTTGTGTATTGAAATCACGGAGCGGGCGGTGATGCACGATCTGGCTCACGTGTTGGTGACATTGCGTGGACTGGAGGAACTCGGCGTTCGCATCGCTCTCGATGATTTCGGAACCGGGTACAGTTCTTTGGCTCAGTTGAAGGTGTTGCCGGTCGACACGGTCAAGATCGATCGGGGATTCGTTCATGAACTGGGAATCGATCACGATGATCTGGCGATAGTCCACTCGATCGTCGGACTTGCAGATTCCTTCGGACTGGACGTGGTCGCCGAAGGTGTCGACTCCGGTCGGGCAGCACAAATTCTGCTCGATCTCGGATGCCGATATGCGCAAGGATTTCTCTTCAGCCCACCCGTGAAATCCGAGCGTATCGCTGCGATGCTGCGGGCTGGGCGCAGGTCGTTGCCGCCCCTACGAGTTACAACTCTGACGCCTTCACACCCGTAGTCCGACATCGACTATTGCGCGTGCGACGGCTGATACCGAAGCGTTGCACAACTGTGCGTGAGCTTGGATCAGCGCGTACGCCTCGTCGATTCCGGTGCGCCGCGCATCGGCAGTGATGCCTTTGGCTTGTTCGAGAATGATGCGCACTTTCAACGATTCCTGTAGCTGAGAACGAATCTGCTGCAGTTGATGGCGTTTCGACGCGTTGACGCAGTACCCCGTTGCCATGTTCGCCACCAGGTACGTGAAGACGATGTCGTCGGCGGACCACGGTCGTGGCTCGTGCGCGTACAGACTTACAACGCCGATCGTTTCGCCGTTGATCGACATCGGGACACTCGCAGTAGCTGCGATGTTCAACCGTCTGGCGTTCTCGGCAAATTCAGGCCAGAGATCGTGCCGTTGACGGATATCGGTGACAGCGATCCTCTCGCCCTTCTCGTATGCCGTCCGTCCGGGGCCGGATTGAAGTCCTTCCTGGCATCGTTCGATATCGGCAGCGGAATCGGCAATCGACGTGATGCATCTCAGTTCGCCCCCACTGACCAGGCTGATGCTGCCACCCGACACCCCGAGGACGTCGACGCTGTTTTCCAGCAACTCCGTCATCACGTCGTCCACCACATAGACGGTCGGCAGCAGCTGCACAAAATGTGCAAGAAGATCGGCGAATTCGAGATTCATCGTGGCTACCTACTCGTCAGCGCAGCGAGGACGAGCTGCCGGGAATCAGGGGTAGCTCTGGAGAGGGCCTGCAGCGCTGCCGGGTGTGGAAGGGCAGACTGCCGCCTAGTCGAAAGCTACACCGATCCGGGCCGGTGTGCCATGGAAAGACATCTAGCCATCGACCCGGCAGTGACATCTAGCCATCGACCCGGCAGTGGAGTAACTTTCAATTCAGAGCCGTTCCACCCCTGATTCCTGGTGGCGCGGTGCGTGGAGCTACCCCTGATTCCTGGTGGCTCGTCCGATCTGATGGACGAGTAGGCAGGCCCTCATGAATCACATTCAGCGTCACCTTCACTCTCATTTACCTGACGATTCCGTCGTGCGGCAGATCGCGCGAGTTGTGGAATCCGCGCCCCGCAGCGTCGCCGTTGCCTCAGTGGAAGAAGAGCTCGACTACGGCCAACTACATTCTCGCGCAAGCGCACTCGCCCAAGCGCTTAGATCTGCCGGGGTGGTTCCTGGTGATCTTGTGGCTCTCTGTGTGCCGCGTTCGACGGACTGTGTCGTCGGTGCGTTGGGGATCCTCTCGGCGGGTGCCGGGTACGTAGCACTCGATCCGCGGCAGCCCGATGCGCGACTTCGGTTTGCCGTCCAGGATAGTTCTGCTCGCGCGTTAGTTGCTTTTCCGGACGTTGCTGCCAGGCTCGATTGGGTCGACCCGATCGTTCCGCCGCGCACTGGGTGCGCACCGGTCGACGGCGAGGCTGTCATTGCCGAGACCTTCAGCACCCGACCGACAGATGCCGCTTACGTCGTCTACACGTCGGGTTCGACCGGTGAGCCGAAAGGCGTTGTCGCCGAGCACGGCGGATTGCTCAACCTGATCGACTGGCACCAACGATCATTCGAGCTGACCTCGAATGATCGATGCACGTTGATCGCGAGTCCGGGTTTCGACGCAGCAGTGTGGGAACTGTGGCCGGCTTTGACGGCGGGCGCGTCGTTGCACGTAGTTCCATCGGGATTGGAAAACGATCCGGTGCGGTTGCGTGATTGGCTGGTCTCCGAACGCGTGAGCGTGTGCTTTGTGCCCACCCCCCTCGCAGAATCGTTGATTGCCATGACCTGGCCGGAAAATACCGCCCTGCGGATTCTGTTGACAGGAGGCGACGTGTTGTACCACCGTCCGCCGCCTGGCTTGCCGTTCACTCTCGTCAACAATTACGGACTGTCCGAGGCGAGTGTCGTCTCCGTGTCGGGGGTTGTCGATCCGCTCGCCGGTGACACCCCAGCAGACGCGTTGCCCGCACTCGGTCGCGCGATCGACGGTGTCGACCTCGAGGTAGTCGGTGAGGACGGTTCCCCGGTCCGTGCCGGTGAGGTCGGAGAATTGGTGATACGGGGTGTATCGGTAGCCCGCGGATATCTCGGTCTGCCGGAGTTGACCGCGCAGAAGTTCTCACAGCACGGCGACGACCCCGCACAACGCGAGTACCGGACCGGTGATCTGGTTCGGCTCAACAGATTCGGCGATGTCGAGTTCTCCAGCCGACGCGACGATCAGGTGCAGATCCGAGGTAACCGGGTCGAAGTCGGTGAGATCGCCGGGGTACTCGATCGACACCCGGCGGTGCAGGCCAGCGTGGTGATCGTTCGCGGGGATCGGCAGAATCCATCTCTGGCTGCGTTTGTCGTTCGGGATGACAAGACGGCGGACATATCGGGGCTGCAGACGTATCTCTCGGCCCACCTTCCCGATCACATGTTGCCTCGTTCCATCATCGAACTTGACGAGTTCCCCACCACCGCACACGGAAAAATTGATCGCGCGGCGTTGGAGCGCGCGGCGCACTCGACCATCAGTGTCGACCGAGGCTCCTTGATCGCGCCTCGAAACGAGGTCGAGGCAGCGCTCGCCGAGATCGTCGCCATACGACTGGATCTGCCGGCGGTGGGGATCGACGAAAACTTCTTCGTTCTCGGCGGCCATTCGATGTTGGGCGCTCAGTTGATCATTCGGATAGCGGAGATGTACGGCGTCGAAATGACGTTGCTCGAGCTTTTCGACAATCCCACGGTTCGTGACATGGCCGCCAAGGTGGAACAACTGGTCGTGGAGCAGATATCCGGCATGAGCGATCAGGAGCTTCTCGACGCAGGACGGAGTGAATGATGACCACGGCACCGACCAAGGCTCCCAGTCTGATTCGACTACTCGACCCCGAAGTGCTGGCAGATCCCTACCAGCTCTATCAATCCTTGCGCGACGAGGCGCCGGTGATGTGGGATCCGTACCTACACGCGTGGGTGGTGACTCGTTACGCGGATGTCGCCGACGTACTCACCCGGTTCAAGGCTGATCGCACGCCCACCCCGGCAAAGTTGGCTGAGTTGGGGATGGAGCAATTGGCTCCGGTGGCGCAAGTGATGGTGCGTCAGATGCTGTTCCTCGATCCACCACAACACGGCCGGGTTCGCGGATTGGCGGCTGCGGCTTTCACACCGCGCCGCATTGCGGCCCTGCGCGGTCACATCCAGGAGATCACCGATTCGCTGATCGACGCGGTCATCGACGACGGGGGCATGGAGGTGATGGACACCCTGGCCAACCCGCTGCCCGCTATCGTGACGGCGGAGATGTTGGGAGTGCCCACCGAAGACCATGAACTGCTGAAGAACTGGTCAAGTGACTTTGCCGAGATGCTCGGCAATTTCCAGCACAATCCCGGCCGCGTTGCCGGTGTCCTGCGCAGCGTGGAGCAGATGACGGAATATTTCCAGGCTGCGGTGCGGAATGAGGCCACGCACCCCACCGACGGTTTGATCGGTGCGCTGTGCGCCGCGGAGATCGACGGAGACAGTCTCAGCGAAGACGAGATAGTGGCCAACGTCGTGGTGACCATGGTCGGTGGGCAGGAGACAACCACCAATCTGATCGGCAACGGCTTGCTCACGTTGCTCCGCCACCGCGATCAGTTCGAGGAATTGATCGACGATCCCTCGGGTCTGAGCGCAGCCATCGAGGAACTGCTGCGTTTCGAGAGCCCGAGCCAACACACGGCACGGATTGCTCCGGACGCGGTGGAGATTGCCGGACAACCGATTCCGGCAGGCCAAGCGGTGATCGCCGTGATGGGGTCCGCGAATCGGGACCCCTCGAAGTTCACCGATCCTGGTCGGCTCGACTTGCATCGCGCACCCAACCGTCACCTCGCATTCGGTTGGGCGGGGCACTTCTGCTTCGGTGCGCCGTTGGCCCGGATGGAGGCGCAGGCGGCATTCGGGACGGTGCTGGCCCGGTTGCCAGGACTGGAACTGGAACCGGGACCGATCCGGTGGCGCCCCAATTTGGGATTACGTGGCCTTGCGTCGCTGAACGTGCGGTGGTCGTTATGACCACCCTCGACAACGAGCGCCGGATCGCGGCGCGGAAAGCACTGCTCGAGAATCGATTGCGGGGAGCACAAGCGAACGGCGCATCACCTTCCGTGCCGCGCAGACGGGGGAGTGAGACCGGTGTGCACTACGCGCCGCTGTCGGCCGCACAGTTGCAACTGTGGTACCTCAATCGGTTGGCGCCGAAAGCGCTTGCGTACAACGAACTTGCCATTGTGACCAAGGACGGGGCTTTCGACGTCGAAGCCCTCAGCTGGGCCTTCAACGAATTCATCCGCAGGCATGAAGCGTGGCGCACCACGTTTGCGATGGTGGGAGACGAGCCGCGGCAGGTGATCCATCCGCCGGCGGTGACGGAGCTGCCAGTCTTGGATGTGAGCCACCTACCGTTCGACGAAGCGGTCGGCGTGGCAACAGACCTTGCCGTCGAGCAGACACGTCAGCCGTACGACACGAGCGCGGGTCCACTGATCCGGCCGCAGTTGGTGCGTGTGTCCGACTCATGTCATCGGTTGTACCTCGGACTGCATCACTTGATCTTCGACGGCGTCACGCTGTACCGGATATTTCTTCCGGAGCTGGTGTCGTTGTACAACTCTCGGATCGCAGGCACTTTGCCTGCGCTTCGTGAGTCGCCCGTTCAACACGGCGACTACTCCTCCTGGGAGCGGAAGTGGGTGGAGGGCGATGAGGTGGCGAACAGGATCGAATGCTACCGACGGCACTTCGAGGGGGCGCCGGCCTTGGACCTTTCGCTCGACCGGCCGCGTCCGCCGCGTCAACGGTTTGTCGGGTCTGTTGAGCCGGTTTCGGTTGACGCCGACACGGTGGCGAGATTGCGTTCCTCGGCGGGCCTGCAAGGGGCAACGCTATTCCATGCCTTGGCCGCGGTGTACGGGTACTGGCTCCAGTGTTACACGGGCAGTAGCGATGTCACGTTCGCAACACCGACAGACCTCCGTCAAAGGTCCGAACTCGAGTCAATGGTGGGGTACTGCCTCACTCCGACCGTGTTGCGCGCGCGGCTCAGCGCGCACTGGACATTTGCCGAGGCCGTCGCCGCCATGCGCACCGAAGTACTGGATGCGCTCGGGCGTGTGGTGCCCTTCGAACGGTTGGTCCGGGGACTGGACGTGCCGCGAGATCCGCGTATGAACCCGCTCTTCCAGTCGGTCCTGGTTCTCGAACCCCCGGCGGTTCCCGTCGACGACGAGTGGTCGATGCAGCTGATGGAGAACGCCGTCGGCTCCGGAGTTGGGCAGGTGAAGTTCGATCTGAGCCTCGAGTTGGACGAGCGCGACGACGGCCGGTTGGTGGGCAGAATCAGCTACAACACAGACCTTTTCGATTCAGGAACGGTCGCGTTGATGGGGCGTCATCTGCACCTGTTGCTGCGGCGGTGTGCGGAAAACCCCACCGCCGTCCTGAGCGAGCTGTCACTCGCGGATCCCGAAGACGTGACTCGGCAGCTGAATCTCAATCCTGCCCCTGCCCCTGCCTCTGCCGAGTCGGGACTGATCGGACAAAGCCCTCCGCGAACGATCCACGAGGCAATCGTGAATCGGGCGATCACGTCGCCGAATGCACCAGCGGTGACGGTGGGTGCGATCTGCTTGACCTACGGCGAGCTGGTGAACCGGGCCCGTTCGATTGCCGGACGTCTTACCCGCGTGGGTATCGGTCCGGGAACTGTTGTGGCGGTGTTGATGCCACGCACGATTGATCTCGTGCCGGCGATTCTGGCCGCCTTGATGGTGGGCGCTGCCTATCTGCCGATCGAGCCTAGGCAACCGGTGCGGCGGGCCCGGTTCATGCTCGAGGACGCGCATGCGTCGGTAGTGCTGACTGCCGAATCCTTGGCGGAGGAATTGACGTGGGTCGACTGCCCAGTGGTGACGGTGGACGGCCAGGAGCCCTCTGATCCAAGCACAGAACGGTTGGTCGACGCTCGGTACACGGGGGCAGTTCGGCCTGACGATTTGGCCTACATCATCTACACGTCGGGTTCGACCGGGACGCCCAAAGGTGTTCAGGTGGAACACCGCAATGTGCTGGATCTGATGTCGGCGTTGCCGGTGGCGCTGGGTCTCGATTCCGGCGACGTTGTGCTTTCGGTGGCCTCATACACGTTCGACATGTCGGTTGGCGACTACTTCGTGACTCTCGGGATCGGGGCCGGTCTTGTGGTCGCTACCACCGAGGAGATGCACGACCCGCGTCGGCTTGCGCACGTGATCGAGCAGTGCGGCGCCACGCGGATGAGCGCAACCCCCACCAGTTGGGCAGCGCTGATCGAATCGGGCTGGGCAGGAAGCCCCGGGTTGATCGCGGGTGCGGTTGGTGAACCGCTACCGCAGTCGGTGGCAATGTCGCTGTCCGGTCTCTGCGCCGGGGTGTGGAACGGGTGGGGCCCAACCGAGACGACAGTGTTTGCCGGCGGCGGATCGGTCTCCCCGGATGAACCGGTGACAGTGGGCCGACCGATGCCGGGAACACGTCTGTACGTCACGGATTCGAGTGGGCGGATCCTTCCGATGGGTGTGCCGGGAGAGATTGTGATCGGCGGACCAGGGGTGTCGAGAGGCTATCTCCACCGCACGGGTGAGACGGCGCAACGGTTCGTACCGGATCCGTGTGTGCCCGGAGAGCGCGCCTACCGCAGCGGTGATCGCGGGCGGTACATCGCCGACGGACGGCTGCGGCACCTCGGGAGACTTGATGGTCAGGTCAAGATCCGCGGGTTCAGGATCGAACTGGGCGAGATCGAGGCGACGCTGAGAGAACATCCGGGCGTGGCAACGGTGTCCGTCGACGTCGGCACCGACCACCGCGGACAACCGCAGTTGCTTGCCTACATCGTCCCGGACGAGAATTACTCCCGGCAGAACCAACCGGATGACGACGCGAATCTGCGCGCGTGGACACGGCAACGACTGCCGGAGTACATGGTGCCGGCCGTGATCGTTCGAGTGCCGGCACTTCCCACCTCGGTAAGTGGGAAACTCGATCGCCGGGCCCTGCGCGACCTGGCCGCACGGGTGCAGCGCGAAGGCGCAGACGAACATCGCAGCGCGGCAATCGCTTCCGAGAGGTCTTCTGCACGGGTGTTCACGCCGACGGAGCAGAGGGTTGCCTCTCTGTGGTCGATGCTGCTCGCCACCGAGGTGTCGGATTTGGATCGGAACTTCTTCGATCTCGGCGGGCATTCGATTCTGGCCGCGAATCTTGTTGCGCAGATCGAATATCGGATGGGTGCGCAGGTGTCGCTGGTCGATTTCCTCGACAAGGGAACTACCGTTGCTGGGCTTGCGCGCCTCGTGGACGGTGCGTCGTCGCCGGCCGAATCCCACGCGCCGGCCGTGACGGATCGGCCGCCCGCCTTCTTCGTGTTTCCCGATCTCCCGAGCGCGATGAGTCTGCGGCATCTGCGGACGCTGTGGGGCGACGAGCAGAGTGTGTATCCGCTGCTGCCGCTTGCCGCGTCGATGCGCCCGGAACGCTCGGATACCGTCGAGCAGCTCGTGGAGCCCATGATGTCGGCGATGCGGGCCGTTCAACCGGAAGGGCCATATGCATTGGCCGGCTTCTCGTTCGGCGGGCTTGTGGCGTACGAGCTAGCTCGGCAGTTGGATCGCGATGGGCAGCAGGTCGCATGGCTGGGGATACTTGACACTCCGACGCCGGAAACCGCAGGGCGAGTGATGAAGCGATGGAAGTCGTCGTCGGGACGACTCGAGCGGCTGCGCCAGCCCGGCAGGATCAAGCTGGTGACCGAATATGCCCGCAACCTCAGATGGTCGGGCCGGGAGAAACTGATTGCCGCGGGAGTCATTCGGCGTTCGGCGACGGAGGATTTCGATCTCCGGGGTGTCTGGGACATCATGGCGCGCTACGAACAACGCGGGCACAGCGTGCCACTCGAACTATTTGTCACGTCGACGACGGCGGCGGAAGTGCGAACACCGATTCTGGGGTGGGATACCTTCCACGAAGGTCGGGTGCGCACGCACTTTCTGTGCGGAAGCCACGACTCGATTCTCGACAGCCCACAAATCGAAGAACTGGCAGCGATCATGCTGGCAGGTCTTCACGATGCTCTTCACGAGACAAGGGTGGACCTACCGTGATGTGGAATCGAATCGTCGCGTGTGCCTGCGCGGTTGTGCTCATGACAGGTTCGAGTTGTTGTGCGGCTGGGGCGCGAGACGACCTGGCTACTCTGCAGCAGGTCGCGTCCGGAGGTTTCTACGTCGACCCGAATTCGAGTGCTGCGCGCGCGATGGTCGACTACCCGGAAACCGCCTCGACCGTTGCCAGATTGGCCGACACACCGCAGGCATTCTGGCTCAGTGCAACATCTCCGCCGTCAGCGGTTGCCAACCAGGTGGGGCGCTACGTCGACGGCGCGGCGAGTGCGGGTGCTGTTCCGGTGTTGGTCACCTATGCGATTCCCCAGCGCGACTGCGGTTCCTTCTCTGCCGGCGGGTACAGCAACGGCGCGGACTACCGGACCTGGTCGGACAATGTCGCGGCCGGAATCGGTAACCGTGAAGCCGTCGTCATCGTAGAACCGGACGCGCTCACCGACCGATCGTGCCTGTCTTCGGAACAGGTCACGGAACGAATGGATCTACTTCGCTATTCGGTGAATGCTCTTTCTGCGGAACCGAATACGGCGGTGTACATCGACGGTGGTCATTCTCGATGGCTGGATGCACCCGAGCTGGCGAGTCGACTGGGATCGGCCGGCGTTGATCGAGCCAGGGGGTTCAGTCTCAATGTCGCCAACTTCTACACGACCGCGGAGCAGGAAGCATACGGCGAGTCCGTATCGGCGCTGACCGGCGGAAAGGGCTACGTTGTCGATACGTCACGCAACGGCGCCGGACCACCACCCGAAGGGCCGCTCAACTGGTGCAATCCGCCGGATCGCGCATTGGGGTATGCGCCGACAACACAAACCCAGGCAGCGCACGCGGACGCGTATTTGTGGGTCAAACATCCCGGCGAATCGGATGGCACGTGCAATCGCGGTGAGCCGCCGTCGAGTGTGTGGTGGAATGCGTATGCTGTTGCGATTGTGCAGAATTCGGGACGGCGCAGAAATATTCATACGGCACGCCGTGAAATTGCTCTAGCGTAGGCGCGTCGAACCTGCGGCAGGACTGTCGATTCGGTATAGGCGCGGGCCCTGGTCCTTCCACCGTCAGCCAAACGTGTGTGGAGGGCATGATCGTTGAGCAGCAGTTCCAGTGCCCGGGCGAGTTCGGCGGCATTGCCGGGAGGAACAAGCAGTCCGGATCGATTGTGGTCGATCACGTCCCGTAGCCCGCCGATGTCGGACGCGACAACCGGGGTTCCCGCACTCATCGCTTCGATGGCAACAAGTCCTTGTGGTTCCGCCCATCTCGAGGGGACGCAGACCACGCGAGCCCTTCGCATGGCAGCCATGACCTGTTGGTGTCCGGCGTTGGTGCGCACGATCACTCGGCGTTCGGAGTCGCCGGTCATCGACGGAGTATCGGGGCGTTGCATTCCGATCACGACCAGTGGAATCGGCGTGGGCATGAGCCGCTGCGCGTCCAGCAGTGTCGTGATTCCCTTGTGCGGGCCGATGGCACCGATGAAGAGGAGGTAGTCGGTGGACGGGAGGAAATCGGCTGTGCCATTCCCCAGCCCCTCGTCACCGCAGCCCTCGTCACCGACATCGTCGGGTACAAACGACGGTATTACGGCTACCCGATCCGGATTGACTCCCTCCAGACATGATTCCGCCACTGCTGTGCTGATCGGCAGAAAGAGCCCGACACGATCGAGTAGGTGTTGGCTCTCGGCCAGTCCGAGGACAAGTGGCACGGCTTTCGGTGCCCCGTAGAACTCGCTTGCGCACCGAAGGCACCGCGTGATTCCTGGACCCGGGCATACGGTGTCCAGCGCGTTTGCGGGTACCAGAGTTTTCTTGGCACAGTTCAGTCCGTAGTCGTGGAGAGTGACTACCAGTGCGGTTTGCCGAGGTAAGCGCAATCGCAGGCACGAGTGCAGGATCCATCCGTGGGCATGCACGACATCGGGTTGTAGCTGATCGACAAGGCGCTGGAGGTGCCTCGTCAGTGCGGGATCGGGTGCGGTGGGATGAAATTGGTGGGTGGGGTCGGAGGTGAACGGTCGCAGGAATCGCGTCCAGCCAGGTAGGTGGTGGACCATGACCAGGCCTTCGAGCGAATGCGAGGCTGTGCCGCCTCGGCTGAGTGTGGCGACTGTGACTTCGGTTCCGTCGCCGGCCAATCCGGTGGCCAGTGCATGCACGGCACGTTCGAGTCCACCGGCCGCCGGTGGGTAGCTGTCGGAGACCACGAGGACCTTCACCGGCGAACCCCCTTCACCGAAGAACCCTCTGCTGTGCGGGCACGATGATGTAACGCCACCGCGCCAACGCCCAGAGTGCGCCGAGGCTCTGCGCTGCGAGCCAGCTGATTCCGACAGCAACAATCCCCATGGAGGGCAACAGGATCCAGGAGAGCGCCAGGCACATCAGCAGCATCGACACGTTGAGCGTCATTGCCTCGCGCAGCCTGCCGACTGCACGCAGAACTGCCACCGCGATGTTGGTGACGGCGTCGGGGATGGCAGAGAGGGTGAGCACGATCAGCAGCATTTTCCCGTGGGCACTGTACGACTCGCCAAATACTCGCAAGGCCCAACCACCGCCGATGAGGTAGACGAGGATCAGCGGGCCGAGCAACGCGGCGATGATCCGACTGCAGCGCCGCGCGAGAGCCGGGATGTCTTCGGGATCCGTTGCGGTCTCGGCGAACAGCGACATCGCGATGCATGGACTGATCATGAAGAACACCGCGCCGAGCATCCACGTCGCGTAGAAGTAGGCGCCGTCGGATTCGGACAGTCTGGCGAGCACGATGATCGGCAGCACGAATGACGTGACACTCGCAGCCACAGTCACGACGTGTTGCCCCAGAAGTGACGCACTCATATCCCGGACGTCGGAGACGAGGTGTCCGAACAGTGGCCGCATGCTGTGCTCACCGCGAATTCGTCTGCACCAGAACGTCGAGAACACTACCGATATCACCGCGGACGCGCTCCAGGCCGTCAGAATCTGGTTGTGAGTGCCATTGATGAGCACGGGAAGGAACAGTAACGGAATGCGTAAGCCGGTGAACAGCATGTTGCGCGCGAGGAGCAGTCCGCTGCGGCGTAGCGCAACCGCCACGCAGTCGGCCAGCGTGCCGAGCGCGAAGAATGTGGCTCCCATCGTGAATGCCGCTGCGGCAACGGCGGTGCTCAGCGACGGGAGGGTGTGCAGAACGTATCCCAAGATGAGAACCACGACTGCGGACCCGGACACCGCAGTCACGATCACGACTGTCACTGCGGCGGTGAGTATTCGACGCCAGCGATCAACCGTGAGCGTGCGCGGTAGCCACTCGACCATCGCGGTGGCAGCGCCGACGCTGGCGATCAATGCCGTCGCCTGCATGGCGCTGGTGGTGGCCGCTCCGACTCCGATGTCCGCTGTTGATGTCGTGTGAGCAACAACAAGCCAGAACACATAGCCCATGAGGGAGGTGAGAACGGTGCTCGCCATCATGTAAGAACTGTTGCGCAGCATCGAGTCTTCGGCTATTCGGGTCCGCGCGATCTGGGGGAGAGAGCCGAGTGTCACCTTCATCAGGGCGCCACGGAGAGATAGAGCACGAGGGATGTCGGTCCGACACCGACGGTGTCGGGGGTCTGGGCTATCGCGATGTCGATCGCGACGCGGTACCGGCCGGGCTCGTTCGGTGCGAGGAACGACACCGTTCCGACCTGGGCACTGCGGGCATTGGTGTTGGTGTCGAAGGGCGCGGTCGGTGGTGTCGTGACAAACCGCGGATCGGTCGGTGAGACACCACCGATGGTTGCGGACACGTCCGGCGGCAGGGTGGGAAAGAGGAATCCGTAGCTGTACGATGTCCATTCGATGTCGACCGGAGTACCGGGTGCCACTGCGAGTTGGCCAGCGATGGCAGTGTCGGGGCCGGTGAGAATCGTGTTGACATACCGTTCGGGCTGCGTTGTCTGCATCGCGAGCGCTCCGATCAACGCGCCGACGCACAGGGCCGTCAACGCGAGCGAGACCAGTGCGGTTTTCCCGACTCGGCGCCACGGTACGTCGGGGACTGCGCGCGATTCAGGTTTCCGCGGAGACTGCCGGATGCGAATGGCCAACAGGGACAATATCACCGCTGACACGGCAAAGAGCGCCAGTGCGATGGTTGACGTGGTCAGTTGAAATCCCAATGGTCCAAGTGCCAGAACGGTTTCGAGCAGGATGATGAGGGTGAACAGGGCTGGAAGAAGTACGCGCAGCGGTTTTTCGAGTCCGTCGAAGCGTGTGTCGGTACTACCGGGCGTCTTGCCGAGGATCAGCGCCGCGGCCGCCCACGCCGGTATGACGAGGAGTGCGGCCACTGCACACACCCGAAGTTCCACGGGAGCCCGGAGCAGTACCGCGGCGAGAGACACGGCCGCGACCACGGCGGAAACCCTCACTCCGGTAAGGAGATCGGAGGTCAGGACCACGTCCAGGACTTGGCGACTCCGAGTGGCAATGTCAGTGCGTTTCATGGCGTTCCTGTCAGATCGGTCAGTTCGGTGCCGACGCTCGCCGAATCGAGGCGGTAGACCCGGAGATGCTCGGTCGACATGATCAGCGACGCCCATGGCGCGTGGTCGAGTCGGTCGAGGTACGACGGCGGTGTCGGCAGGCCGGCCAGGGGATCTCCGCTGCCGTAGTTGTCCCCGTTGAAGGGTGGGGAATCCGCCATTCGGGTATCGACGACAAGGTAGTCGTAGGTTGCCCCGGCCAGGTCGGTAGCGAGCTTCGTATCGGGGTCGGTGTCGGTCTGGGTCAGCTCCCACACCGGAAAGTCGGATGACGGTTCGGAGACGTAGAGTTCGCCGTACGCCGCCAGTGCCAGCGTTGTGTATCGGTCGGTCACGACGCGCACGCGACCTTCTCTCAGTCGAATGTGTTCGGCCACCGTCCGAGCTTCGGCGCTCGCGGATCTGGTGTCCGAGCCCCAGAGAAACGGGCCGGGAAAGCGGTACGGATCGTTGAGGCCGGCGCCGACATTGCCGATCAGCAAGACGATCAGGACGGCGAGCGAGATCAGTTTCCGGAACCGGATCACGATGCGTGGCAACCGATCCTGGAACGCGACGACGAGGGCGCACATCACTGCCACCCCGACGTAACTGAACGCCCACGAGCGCCTGGCCCCCTCTGCGCCCGATGGGGCCAGCACAAACAGAACCGACGGGAAGTAGACGGCCCCGATGGCGATGAATGCGAGGGTTGCGGACGTGACTTTGCCCCGCACGCGCGCGATGACCAACAGGCCCAACGCAAATATCGCGGCCACCGCTGCCGGGGCGGCGGCGGTGAAGGCTCGTTCCCAGAGTGGTTGGACATTGGCGGCGAGCAATTCGCGGCCACTCGATTGTGACGTGGCGATGCTGCTCAACTGAGTCACCGAGTTGGCGAGATACGGCGAGAGGTAGCTCACGGTCGGTGATGCGACAAAGACAAGCCAGGCGGCTCCGACGGCCGTGGTGCCGCTCAGCAGAACCCACCATGCGTATGGCCTTTGGTGTGCGCGTACAAACCCGAATGCGGTGACAGTGACGGCGATTGCACCCGAGATCAGGAGCAAGGCGATGGTGGTCAGATGGTGGGTCACGACGCATACGGCGCCGCACGTGACCGCGATCGACAGAAAAGCGATTCGACGACGACGATCGTCCGACCGTGCGGCAATCGAGGTCAAAGCCAACGCCCACATGAAAAATGTGATGGCAACACCCTCGTACGCGAATTGAGTGTCGAAATAGATGGCAGACGGATTGAGGGCGTAGATCAGCGCTGCCACGGCACCTGCACGGGCGGAGCGCAGTAGCGACGTTCCAAGGACGTACGCACCGAGAATTGTCATCACGTGGGTGACGACCATCAACACTTCGCCGGCGGACCAGGCTGAAAGTCCGGTCAGCTGAGCGATAGAGGCGGACAGGGCTGACGTACCCGGGAAGTATTCGACGATCGGGATGATCGAATTGGGTGGGAACAGTTGGCCGCTCGACATGACGTCGACGGATTCACGCCAGTGCGCATACTCGTCGTGATACGACGGACCGAAAGGGTTTCGGAGATACTTCGGGACTGCCGTGAAGAGTCCGAGCAACGCTATCGCGCCGATGCGCTGATTGACTGTTGTCCCGAAAGCCGCCAGTTTGGCTGCCAGCGGAATAACCCCGAGCAGCATACCGACCCAGAAGGTTGCGTAGTAGACATTCGGCGGTGAACCGTCGGACGACATCCGGTACGACACACCGATCAGGAGTATTCCGAGTGCAAGGAGGACGCCTGTCGATGTCCACGACCGCAGCGCCGAGCGTGAAGTGTCGGAGAACCGATGCCGCGGAGCTTGTTCGGCATCGACCGGGGCGAGTGCGATCATGATTGCGCCAACCGTTCGATCGCACGCAGGGTGGTCGACCACGACGTGTGGTCGGTGAATCGTCGATGGCGGTCCGGCGGAATCGACATCAAGGTACGACGGAGTGCGTCGACGTTGTCGGGTTCGACCAGATGGGCGCCTTCGTAGGTGCGAGTTGCTTCGACCAGTCCGCCCACCGCGTAGAGCACGACGTGTAGCCCCGAGTGCATTGCGATCTGCAGCGGACCGCTTGCCGACGCGCGCCGATAGGGAAGCACCACTACGTCTGTATCGCGGAAGAATTGGCCTGCCTCGGCGTCGCTGACGTAGCGATTCACGAAGGTAATGCGCCGACGGTGTGGACTGGCGGATATCAGTGCTGCCGGGGCCTGCCAGTTCTCCCAGGTTTCACCCACGATCGTGAGGTGAAATTGTGCGGCCTGCTCGGCGCTGAGTTGGTTGAAGGCCACCAGGAGATCGTCGAGTCCCTTGTACGGTCTGATGAGGCCGAAAAAGAGCAGTCGGGTTGGCCCACTGGAGGAATCGTGAGAAGCCGGGGAATCGGCGGGGGAATCGGCGATGTGTGTGTACGGTCCGTGGGGTGCTGTTTCGATGTCGAGCCGGTCGAACGGACGCGAGCCGAATGTTCTGCGCAGTAACTCTAAATCATGGTTGTTGTGGACGAGCGCGCCGTGGGCGAGCGACAGCAGAAGGGGCATACCGCGTCGACAGTACGTATCGACGCCCAAGACCAAAGCCTCACTGGTGTCCTGAGTCTCGTGAAACTCGACAACCACACGAATGCCGAGTACCCGGGCAAACAACGCGACGAGGATATAGGTGTGGAGTGTCGCGACAGTCCACCATTGCAGTACAACCAGATTCGGCTTTGTCGAGCGAAGCCGAGCCAGGGCCCCCAATAGGCCGGGAAACCAGTACCAGTCGAGTTCGCCGATGCGAGTGACATTGTTGCCGTAGCGAAGCGCGGTTCCGGTATTCGGTGAGCGACGAGTAGTCGGATACAACCGCCGCGGGATGACCCGGCGAAGCAGGAGCACCGACACATCGTGTTCGCGACTCAGTTCGTTCGCAAGTGTGCAGGTGTAGGCCGACAACCCACTGAGGAAGTGAAAGCCCGGACCCACGAGCACTACCTCGAGTCTGCCTTTCGCGTTCACGCTGCTCACCCCGCAGCCTTCGGCAGATGCAGAACCTTGGGCGGACTGTTGGGTGGATTGTTGGGCGGATCACCCTGTGCTGCTGCGACTACCGAGATCCGGTGCACAACCGGTGCGATGTCCGGTCGGTGCTGCACCCGAATCCGAGTCAGGACGGCAAGGCAGGCAACACCATCTCGCCAGGTGATTTTCTTGCCCTCCGACACGGATCGTCCGTGATACGACACAGGCACCTCGAGAGGTCGGATACCGCACCGCAGTAATCGCGCTGTCATTTCCGTGTCGAGGCCGAAACCGCCCTCCGTCAATGTCAGGGAGCGCAGGTGATCGGTCGGGATGAGTTTGAGGCAAGTGTGCATGTCCGTCAGGCAAGCGTCGTACAACACGTTGGCAAACAAGGTTGTTGCGCGGCCTCCGATGGCAAACCGAAATGACGGAAAGCAGGCGTTGACTCCGCGGACCCTCGCGCCGAACACGTGATCGGAGTATCCGGCCAGTACCGGTGCGATCAGCGACGGAATATCGCTCGGCAGATATTCGAGATCTGCGTCGAGGATGACGAGGTGACTTCCGGCGGCGTAGTCCAACCCGGTTCGAATTGCCGCGCCCTTGCCGCGATTGACCGGATGGGTCACTACGACAATGTCTTTCGATGTCCGAGCGTCTGATCGCTGAGCTTCGAGAATTCGTGCGGTGCGATCGGTGCTGCCGTCGTCGACGACTATCAGTTCCATCCGGCACGGATAATGTACGGCGAATACGCGGTCTATCGCTGCCTTCAGCGTGCGTTCCTCGTTGAAGACCGGCATCAGTATCGAGAGGCTGACCAGCGGCTGGCTGTGCGGAAACGAAGGCTGATTCATTGCGGGTGCCACCTGACTCGTCCGTGCGGGGAGGGACGAGCTACCGGGAATCAGGGGCAGCTCCGAATATCGGTGCGGAAGTACCAGGGAACAAGGGCATGCCGACTAATTCGAACTTACTCCTCGGCGACTCTCCACGCTACGGCTCCCCTCGGAGTACATGTCGGTACACCTGGGCTGTTGCGGTCGCCACGCCGGCCCAGTCAGGCAATACCACGTCGTCGCCGGTGCCGGCACTCAACTGAAGTGCGATCGCACGGGCTATGGACGTGGCGCCTGCAGTCGGTGGGATCAGGACTGCTCCGGTACCGAGGAATCTCCGAACAATCTCACGATGAGCTGGTATGTCGCTCAGGACGATTCGTGATCCTGCCGCAGCCGACTCGAGGGGGGCGATGCCAAAGGCTTCATGCTCGGACAAGGAGATGGACACGTCCGCCGTCCGGAGCCAGCGATGCATGCCGGGAGTGTCCAGCCGTCCCGTGAACCGCACCCGGTCGCCGAGTCCGAGGCGGGCGGAACTGGCGGCCAGTGCATTTCGAGCAGAACCGTCGCCGACGACAACAAGCTGGACGGTGTCGGGTAATTCGACCATGGCCTCGATGATCCGATCCACCCGCTTGTATGGTTCCAATCGCCCGTGAAACAACAGCGTGGCGGTTTCGTCGGGATACGGCGTCGCGGCGCGTACTGCAGCTGCGTCGACGCCGTTGGGAATGACAGTTGTGTAGGTTTCGAGGCCCGGGAAATACGAATGCACCAACTCGAGTTCTGCATCGGAGACACAGACAACGGCCGAGCTCGAGGTGAAGAGCGCTCGGGAGAATTTCCGGTAGAGCGAATGCAGCATGCGGGTGGATCGAGTGTGTCCGGTGCCGTGAAAATGTGGGGTGAAGACGACCGGCCGACGGAACCCGGTCAATGCGGCCAACGCGGAGGATGCGTGATAGCTGTGGACGTGGACGATGTCAAAAGTATTGTCGAGGTGCATGGTTCGCACCAAAAGTCGGGGTGAGACCGACATGGCGGTGGTTGTCCAGGCGGGGTAGCGGTGAACAATCGAATCGCGTTTTTGCGGGGTCGCCGGCGTTTCCGCTCGACGGCTACCGGTGAAAACTTCGACATCGATCCCGGTCGAGCTCAGATGTGTGGCCAACTGCGCGACGTGGTCTTCGACTCCGCCGATGGACGGCGGGAATGCCGGTGTCACCAAAGCGACGCGCATCGATCACACCTTCAGTCCCAGTTCGACAATCGCCCGCGCGACGGACAGCACGGTCGCGTTGTGGCTGCGTGCGCGTCGGCGGATGAGTTGGTATGCCGAGTCGATGGTGGTGTTGTGGTCCTTCGAGATGATCCCCTTGGCCTGTTCGACAACGATTCGGGTTTCGAGTGCATGTTGCAGCTGCGTGGATTCCCGTTCGCGCTCGTGTAGTTCGAGCGACATGAGTATGAACCCCATTGCGACGGTGGTCAGTGCCTGGGCTGCGCTCACATCGTCGTCGTCCCAGATGATCATCTCGTGCGAGAAGACGGTCAGCGTCCCGATCGAGGTTCGGGCGGGGGCCGCGGAGCCACTCGAGATTCTCGCCTCCCGGTAAAACGGAAGCGCGGCCACGGCTTTGACGCCCAGGTGGCTCGCTTGGGCGGCAAAGGCAGGCCAGGCGTATGCGGCGCTCGGCACATCGGTGATCTGCACGCTGTCGAGTCGGGGTAACCTCCCGGGCCCTATCCGAAACTCTCGTTCGCATCGATCGAATTCGGGTGAGCTGACCGACGTGATGTCCGGTTGATCGGGAAGGGTGACGGTGATGCTTGCCGCTGCGGTATCGAATATGTCGGCGATGTAGCACACGAGTTCGTGAAGTGTTTGCGTTGCCCAGTTACCTTCGCGCGGCGGCGACGCGAAATGGGTCAGGGCACAGAGGTACAGGGCGTCATCATGCATGGGTATCCCACCGTAGGTCGTTACCGGTGCCGTGAATTGTCCCCGCAGAAGTGGAGTCTGCGCAGACGTGGCAGATGTTCCGTATCTTGTTCCAGTGCACAAGGTTCGGACATATTTGAATTCAGATGCTCCGAATTCGAGTTCCGAAGGACGAAACCTGACGTCAGAAACAAACTGAAATCCCGATATGACCCAAGCGTACAGACCCAGGGAATGAATGGGAACCCATATGGCCCGTGGTCGACGGCGAATTTCCTTGCGACCCTTGCGAAGCGAGTTTCCATACCTTGCGTCCGGTTCTATCGGCCGGGATGGTCGGACGGCAGGCTAAGGTCGGGAACAGATGATGTCCGATTGCTTTCTCGATGAGGAGTTGCTGTGCGTGCGATGGTTGTTACCGAGTTGTCCGGCCCGCAAGGACTCGACCTCGAGGAGATCCCCGAGCCTGATGCGTCCGGCAAAGTTCTCATCGACGTCAAGGCCAGTGGAGTCTGTTTTCCGGACTTGTTGATCACCTACGGCAAGTATCAAATCCGGCCGGAGCCCCCGTTTGTCCCCGGTGCGGAAATCTCGGGTGTCGTGATCACGGCGCCGGAGGAATCGGGATTCACTGCGGGCGACCGGGTCCTTGCGGCGACCTATCTCGGGGGATATGCGGAACGAATAGCAGTCGACCATTCGCAGGTGTTGCGAATCCCGGACGCTTTGGATTTCGACGAAGCCGCGTCTTTGATCATCAATTACCAGACGATGGAGTTTGCGCTGGCTCGTCGCGCCAAGATCGTGGCCGGCGAAACCGTAGTTGTTCTCGGCGCGGCCGGCGGTGTGGGCACCGCGACCATTCAGTTGGCCAAGGCGCACGGTGCTCGGGTAATCGCCGTTGTTCGACGCGCCGGCGTCGAGGAGTTCCTCCGCGAGTTGGGAGCTGACGAGGTGGTGGCACTGGCGCCGGGGTGGGGTGAGCGGGTTCGCGAGCTGACCGGCGGCAAGGGGGCGCAGATAGTGGTGGATCCCGTCGGCGGTGACGCCTTCGACGAGGCGGTCCGCGTTCTGGCCCCTGAAGGCCGCCTTGTCGTGATCGGATTTGCCGGCGGCGGGATTCCCGAGGTGAAGTTGAACCGGGTGCTGTTCCGCAACATCAGCATTGTCGGGGCGGCGTGGGGTGAGTTCACACGTTCTGATCGCGACGCAGTTGCTGAGGTGCATGCATCGCTGGTGCGCCATGTCGAAAACGGGTTGCGTCCCATCGTCAAGGCTCGATACCTTCTGGAGGATGCGGCCTTGGCGCTCACCGATTTGGAAACGGGCAAAGTTCTCGGAAAGGCCATTTTGGTGCAGGAATGAGTTTCCGAGGGTGATGTTGCTCACCGGAAATCGGGTTGCGCGTTAGTTACGGTTGGGCAATAGTTGCATCCGCACTACTATTCGCCAGGTGATCGCCTCGGATTCTGATGACCTGTTCGGAGCACTCGACGAGTTGTTCACTCGCCTGATGAGCGCCGGTGATTCGGAGTCGATCGATGCACTGATCGAGTTGGATCTCTCGTTCAGTCAGGTTCGTGTGCTGTTTGCTCTCGGCCAGTGCGATGCGCCCGTCCCGATCAACGAGGTTGCCGACGAGCTTCGGCTCTCGGTGGCGGCGACGGGTCGCAATATCGACCACCTCGTGCAGATGGGGTTGGTCGTGCGGCGTGAGGACGAACGTGACCGGCGCGTCAAACGGGTTTCCCTGTCGGAGGCCGGCGTTAAGGTCACGTCCAATCACATCGAATGCAAGCGTGGACAGCTTCGTGATTTTGCGTCGCGCGTGCCCGCGCCGGAACGGCTTCGACTTGTCGAGGCGCTAGAGCCCATTCTCGCGGGTGACTACCTGCGAGCATCTACCCAGGAGACTTCGCGATGACATCGCCGAACGCGCCGGCACCGGCGTCCGACAAGTTAGACGGTGCGGTACTCAAAATCGCATCCGTGGTGGTGCTCGGTGCCATCATGTCGATTCTCGACGTGACCGTGGTGAGCGTCGCGCTGACTACATTTGCCGAGGAATTCGATACGTCCTACGCCACCGTTGCATGGACGATGACGGCGTACACGCTTGCTCTCGCAACTGTTATCCCGGTGACGGGTTGGGCGGCGGACCGATTCGGTACCAAACGGCTGTATATGACCGCGCTCGTGCTGTTCGTGCTGGGTTCGGTTGCCTGTGCGATGGCGTGGGACATCACGTCGTTGATCGGTTTCCGAGTTCTACAGGGACTCGGCGGCGGCATGTTGATGCCGCTCGGTATGACGATCATGACCAAGGCCGCTGGTCCGGAACGGATCGGTCGTGTCATGGCTGTGCTCGGTATTCCGATGCTGCTCGGCCCCATCGGTGGACCGATCCTCGGTGGTTGGCTGATCGAGGTCGCAAGCTGGCACTGGATCTTCCTGATCAACCTGCCGATCGGTGCCATTGCGTTGGCGGCAGCCTTCAAGATTCTGCCTTCGGACAAGCCCCAGCCTTCGGAGTCGTTCGACTTCCTCGGCATGGTGCTGCTGTCGCCGGGCTTGGCGCTGTTCCTCTTCGGTGTGTCGTCGATCCCCGAGGTAGGGACCGTCGCGTCGGCCAGGGTCTTGGTCTCCGCCGGTATCGGTTTGGTTCTGATCATCGCGTTTGTGTTCCATGCGCTGCGTAAGGATCATCCGCTGATCGACCTGCGCTTGTTCAAGAACCGGCAGTTGTCGGTCGCCGTGATCACGACGTCACTGTTCATCGTGGCGTTCATGGGCGCGGGTCTGTTGTTCCCGAGTTTCTTCATCCAGGTGGGTGGCCACACGACCCTCGAGGCCGGCCTCCTCATGGCTCCGCAGGGGCTTGGCGCAATGCTGACCATGCCGATCGCCGGCCGACTCGTGGACAAGATGGGCGCAGGCAAGATCGTGTTGACGGGTCTGCCGTTGATCCTGATCGGCATGGGTGTCTTTACGCAGGTCGCTTCCGATTCCCCGACCTGGATGCTGATGGCTGCCCTGTTCGTGATGGGTATGGGTATGGGCTGCACGATGATGCCGCTGATGACGGCCGCGATCGTGACGCTGTCCAACGAGCAGATCGCTCGCGGTTCGACACTCATGAATATCGTTCAGCAGACCGCCGGCTCTATCGGTACCGCTGTGATGTCCGTGGTTCTCACCAACCAGTTGCTCAATCGTGATCTGACAAGCAATGAAGTCGGCATGGCGCACCTTCCGCCGCCGGTGGGACCGGATCCGTCGACGGTCGATTCGATTCTGAGTTCTGCCGCCGACGCATTCGGCAACACGTTCCTTGTTGCTACCGTCTTGATTGCTTTGACTTTCATCCCGGCATTCTTCCTGCCGCGTAGCAAGACGACGCGAGTTGTAGCCGAGGGTGATTCAGCGGCGCCGATCATGATGCACTGACACGTATTCTTTTGCGCTGAGGGCGGTAAGCACATGGTGTGCCTACCGCCCTCAGTGCTGTTCAGGGTGCGGGAATAGCCCTAGATGGTTGAATGTTAAATTATCTACATGCAGTCGTAGGGATCAACGCCCTGAACAGGAGTAGCCATGCAGTTCGGAATCTTCACAGTCGGTGACGTCACCACAGACCCCACGACAGGGGTCACGCCCACCGAGCACGAGCGCATCAAGGCGATGACCACTATCGCCAAGCATGCCGAAGACGTGGGACTCGACGTCTTCGCAACAGGCGAGCACCACAACAAGCCGTTTGTGCCGTCGTCACCCACCACGATGCTCGGCTACATCGCTGCACAGACCGAGAAGATCACGCTGTCCACGTCAACGACGCTGATCACCACCAACGATCCGGTGAAGATCGCCGAAGACTACGCGATGCTCCAGCATCTCGCGGAGGGTCGCGTCGACCTCATGATGGGGCGTGGCAACACGGCGCCCGTGTACCCGTGGTTCGGCAAGGACATTCGCGCGGGTATTCCGTTGGCCCTCGAGAACTATCAGCTCTTGCGCCGGCTCTGGGACGAGGAAGTGGTGAATTGGCAAGGGGAGTACCGCACTCCGCTGCAAGGTTTCACGTCCACACCACGTCCGCTCGACGGCATCGCACCCTTTGTGTGGCACGGCTCGATTCGCAGTCCTGAGATCGCGGAAATCGCGGCGTATCACGGTGACGGGTTCTTCGCGAACAACATCTTCTGGCCCAAGGAGCACTACATCGAGCTCATCAACCTCTACCGTCAGCGCTACGAGCATTACGGACACGGCACCGCCGATCAGGCGATCGTCGGGCTGGGCGGTCAGGTCTTCATGCGTAAGAACAGTCAGGACGCCGTCAAGGAATTCCGCCCGTACTTCGACAATGCGCCGGTGTACGGTCACGGACCGTCGCTCGAAGAGTTCACCGAGCAGACGCCGCTGACAGTCGGTTCGCCGGAGCAGGTCATCGAGAAGACCCTCGCGTTCGCGGATTTCTTCGGCGACTACCAGCGCCAGCTGTTCCTCATGGATCACGCGGGTCTTCCGCTGAAGACGGTGCTCGAGCAGCTCGATCTTCTCGGCGAGGAAGTTGTACCGGTTCTGCGTCGTGAATTCGCGGCCCGTCGTCCGGCGCATGTCCCGGACAACCCGCCCACCCACGCGTCGATGAAGGCCGCGCGTGACACAAGTGCGGTCTCGGCATAGTTCTGGGCACCCTGACGCAACCCGAGGCAGGATGAAGAGATGAGCAACCTCGACATGCATCCCGTAGAGCAGGAATGTGAAGGCAAACCTGACAACAGCGAGATTCAGATCCTCACCCCGCGGGATGTTCCGCTCGGTGGCCCACGGGCAATGCGGGTGCGGCGCACATTGCCGCAGCGTGATCGTTCGCTGATCGGGGCGTGGTGCTTCGCCGATCACTACGGGCCGGACGACGTCGGCTCGGGGCCCGGCATGCATGTGCCGCCGCATCCACACACCGGTTTGCAGACGGTCAGTTGGCTGTTCACCGGAGAGATCGAGCATCGCGACAGCATCGGTTCCCATGCGATGGTGCGGCCAGGTGAACTTAACTTGATGACGGCCGGTAGCGGGATCGCGCATTCGGAGGTCTCGACGCCGAACACGAAGGTTCTGCACGGCATGCAGCTGTGGGTGGCGCTCCCGGACGCGGCTCGCGATACCGCCCCCGCGTTTGTTCACTACCGACCGGAACCGGTGACCATTGGGGGCGCCAGGCTCAGCGTGTTCCTCGGCTCGTTGGCCGGCGAGAAATCGCCGGTATCCACCTTCACCGAATTGCTCGGTGCCGAGATAGTTCTCGATCCGGGCGCTGACATTGCGCTCGACGTCGATCGTTCGCACGAACACGGTGTGATCGTCGACAAAGGATCGGTAGTGCTGCGTGGCACCACCGTCGGCTGGGCCGAGTTGGGTTATCAAGCACCGGGTTTCGGGAAGCTGACATTACGCAACCCGGGTTCCGAACCAGCTCGGGTCCTGCTGCTCGGCGGCAAGCCGTTGGGCGAGCAGGTCATCATGTGGTGGAACTTCATGGGCCGCACGCACGAAGAGATCGTCGAGTATCGACGCAAGTGGCAGGCCGAACTGGCCTCTGGATTCGACGGCAGCGTCCCTGATCAACGTTTCGGCGTAGTGCCGGGATACGACGGTCCGGCGCTCCCGGCACCCGAGTTGCCGAACAGTACGTTGCGGCCCCGAGGTTAGCCGCGGCTCTTGCTGCTACCGGCCGCAAGCGTCGTGTCGATCAGGCCTGTTCGATGTCCTGATGGGCCTTGGCGAGCATGATGTAACCGGCGCCGTTGGCGCTGATCCCGGCCTTTTCGCCTTCGGAGAGTTCACGTTTGACCTTGGCCGGTACGCCGGCGACCAGTGATCCGGGCGGGATCTGCATCCCCTGCGAGACGACGGCGCCGGCCGCGATCAGCGATCCCGAACCGATGTGTGCGCCGTTGAGCACCACTGCGCCCATGCCGACCAACACGTCGTCTTCGACGGTGCACCCGTGCAACACCGCGTTGTGGCCGACCGAGATTCGCTCGCCCAGAACCGCGGGGAACGTCGGGTCTGCATGCACCGTGCAGTTGTCCTGGATGTTGGTGTCCGCGCCGATGAAGATCGATTCCGCGTCGCCGCGAATGACCGCGCCGTACCAGATGCTGGCGCCGGCAGCGATGGTCACTGCGCCGACAACGGTGGCATTGGGTGCGATGAACGCGCTCTCGTCGATCTGCGGGGTGCGTCCGAGAACAGTGGCGATGATCGGGTTGGTCATGGTTCTCCTGTGCGTTGGAATGAACGTGCTCTGACGGTACCTGGACTATTTCGGGGTGGGCTTTCGATTCATGACAACGGTGCCGATGCCCGCCACGACCACAAGTCCGATGGCAACCAGGGTCATGGAGTCGAGTGTCTGTCCGATGATGACTACGCCGGCCAACGCTGCTGCTGCCGGTTCGAGCGCAATGAGGACGGCAAAGACCTTCTTGACCAAGGATCGCAGCGCCCACATTTCCAGGCTGTACGGAATGACGGACGAGAGGATGGCTACCGCCGCGCCGGCGGCAAGCATCTTCGGATCGAGCAGTTCTGAACCTCCGGAGACCACACCGAACGGCAGGGTGAGGACGGCCGCCACAATCGTGGCACCGGCCAGACCGTCGGCACTCGGAAGTGTTGCGGCGAGGTGTGAACCGGCGATGATGTATCCCGCCCAGGCTGCGGCCGCAACGAGTGCGTAGATCACGCCGACGACGTCGAGTCCCGATTCCCCGTGATCACCCAATCCGAGGAGAAGTACTCCGCCGAAGGCAAGCAGCACCCAGGCACCGTCGGCCCAGCGCTTCGACAGCACCGCGGCAAGTGTGAGTGGCCCGAGAAATTCGATGGTGACGGCCGTTCCGATGGGCACCGTGTCGAGGGCCATGTAGAAGGCCCCGTTCATGACGGCCAGAGAAACGCCGAGCGCAAATATGCCCTTGCGCTGCCGGTTCGACCACCTGCTCCATCGTGGGCGGACGATGACTCCGAGGATGATCGCGGCGATCGTCAGCCGAAGCGTCGTGGCACCGGCCGGCCCGATCTGCGAGAACAGGGTCGTCGCGAATGCCGCTCCGAACTGGAGCGACAGTATCGAGGTGAGGACTGCGCCGACCGGCAGTAGCTGACTGCCGGCCTTCATTCTCCGGTGAACTCAGGACTTCGACGCTCGAGCATCGCGGCGACGGCTTCGTGGTGATCGCGAGTGTGATGGGCGATCGACTGCATGGCGGCCGAGAGTTCGAGCAAACTCTCGAGGCTTTGGTGCTGGCCCTCGCGGAGCAGTTTCTTGGTCATGCGGAGCACCTGCGGGGGATTGGCGGCTACTCGCGCTGCCAAAGCGTGCGCTGCGGAAAGCAATTCTTCGGGCTCGGTGACCTGCGAGACCAGACCCCAGTCGAGTGCCTTGGTCGCGTCGATCGGTTCGCCGGTGAACGCCATCTCGGCGGCGCGGGCGTTGCCGATCGCGCGGGGGAGCAGCCACGCTCCGCCGTCGCCCGGGATGAGTCCCACCTTGACGAAGCTCTCGGCGAAGACCGCCGCCGTCGACCCGATGCGGAGGTCACACATGAGTGAGAGGTCGCAGCCCGCTCCGATGGCAGGGCCGTTGACGGCTGCGACGGTCGGCACCTCACACGTGTACAGCGCGAGCGGGATGCGTTGGATGCCGTGCCGGTAGCCCTGGCGGATCTCGCCGGGAGCACCACCGAACATGCCCTCTTTGTCCCGCATGTGTTTGACGTTGCCGCCGGAGGAGAAGGCCGACCCTGCTCCGGTGAGGATGACCGCGCGCACGCTCTGATCTCGGTTGACCGCGGTGACCGCGTCTTCGAGGGCTTCGATCACGTCTATCTCGGAGATGGCGTTGCGGGTGTCCGGGCGATTGAGGGTCCACGTGACCACATCGCCGGTTCGCGAGATCAGTACGGCGTCGCTCATGGGTGCTCCTGGTAGTCGATGGCAGTTGAGCTCAGTCTCTCACCACGAGATTTCTGAATAACAATCATTCGTGCTTGATTTTTATGACTACGAGTGTGATGCTGATCGCATGGCCGAACTTCAGACGTTCATCGATGACTTGCGGGCCGAAGGCGAGAGCCTTGACGCCCTGGTTGCGGATCTGCCCGAGGCGAAGTGGGCGACAATGACGCCCGCGGAAGGGTGGACCATCGCGCATCAGATCGGGCACCTGCACTGGACGGACAGTGCTGCGATCCTGGCTGTCACCGACCCGGACGGGTTCGCGGAGCAGTTGAAGGCGGCGTTCGTGAATCCGGCCGGGTTTGTCGACGACGGTGCTGCCGAGCAGGCTGCCCGCCCGCCCGGGGAGTTGCTCGCCGATTGGCGGGCGGGGCGCATTGCTCTCGTCGAGGCGCTCACCGCTGCCCCGGCCGGCACCAAGTTCCCCTGGTACGGCCCGCCCATGGGCGGTGTCTCCATGGCAACCGCGCGATTGATGGAGACGTGGGCGCACGGGCAGGACGTCGCCGACACACTCGGCGTCGAACGCGCTCCGACGGCGCGCATCAAGAACATCGCTCATCTGGGTGTGCGGACGCGGAACTTTGCGTACTCGGTCAACGAGAAGACGCCGCCCGCCGACGATTTCCGGGTGGAGTTGACGGCGCCGGACGGTTCGCTCTGGACCTGGGGGCCGGAAGATGCGCCGCAGAAGGTGACCGGGCCCGCGTTGGACTTCTGTTTGCTGGTCACTCAGCGCGCCAATCGCGCCGATCTCGATCTGGTCGCCGTGGGTGCCGACGCGGACGAGTGGCTCGGGTTTGCGCAGGCATTTGCCGGTCCCAGCGGCGAGGGACGAGCCGCCATCGGATCCAGCGGCGAAGGACGAGAAGTGAAGGTGGGCAAATGAGTTCGGTACGGATCGGTAACTGCTCCGGGTTCTACGGCGACCGTGTCTCGGCGATGCGTGAGATGCTCGAGGGCGGCGAACTCGACTACCTGACCGGCGACTATCTGGCCGAACTGACGATGCTGATCCTCGGCCGGGACCGGATGAAGGACCCGTCGCTCGGCTACGCGAAGACGTTCCTGCGTCAGGTCGAGGACACCCTCGGCCTCGCGCTCGACAAGGGCGTGAAGATCGTTGCGAATGCCGGCGGCCTCAACCCGGCCGGACTGGCGGACGCGCTGCGCGAGGTCAACACCAAGCTGGGGTTGAACGCGAGGATCGCCCACGTCGAGGGTGACGATCTGGTCTCTCGGGCACACGAACTCGGACTCGGCTCCCCGCTGACGGCCAATGCGTACCTCGGCGCCTGGGGCATAGTCGAAGCCTTGTCGGCCGACGCCGATGTCGTGGTCACCGGTCGTGTCACCGATGCGTCGGTGATCGTCGGTCCCGCCGCTCATCACTTCGCTTGGAAGCGAGATGATTTCGATCAATTGGCCGGTGCTGTCGCGGCGGGCCACGTCATCGAGTGCGGAACCCAGGCCACCGGCGGCAACTATGCGTTCTTCACCGAGATTCCCAATCTGGGCCGTCCTGGCTTCCCGATCGCCGAGATCAACGCGGACGGATCCTCGGTCATCACCAAGCATTCCGGAACGGACGGCGAGGTGAGCGTCGGCACGGTGACGGCGCAGCTGTTGTACGAGATCACGGGCGGACGCTACGCAGGCCCGGACGTGACCACCCGCATCGACAACGCGGTGCTCACCCAGGAAGGCCCGGATCGGGTGCTGATCAGCGGCGTCACGGGCGAGGCTCCGCCGCAGCAGTACAAGGTCTCACTCAACACGCTGGCCGGGTTCCGCAACGAGGCCACCTTCATCCTCACGGGTCTCGACATCGAGGCCAAGGCCGATCTGGCGAGGACTCAACTCGAATCCTGGCTGACGAAGAAGCCCGCCGAACTGGTCTGGACTCTCGCTCGCACGGATCACCCGGATTCCGACACCGAGGAAACCGCGAGTGCGTTGCTGCGCTGCGTGGTTCGCGATTCCGACCCCAAGGTCATCGGTCGCCCCTTCTCCGCGGTTGCGGTGGAAATGGCACTCGCCAGTTACCCCGGCTTCTCGCTGACCGCGCCGCCGAGCAACGGACAACCGTACGGAGTGTTCACCCCCGGCTACGTCGACGCGGGATCGGTGCCTCACGTGGCCGTACTGCCTGACGGCACGCGGGTGGACATCGCTCCGTCGACGCTGACGCAGGACCTCGAACCTGTCGACGAACCTGAGCGTCCGGAGCCGTTGCCGCCACAGTCTTCGCTCTCGGTGCCGCTCGGCACGATCGCCGGTGCCCGTAGTGGCGACAAGGGTGGAAACGCCAACGTCGGCGTCTGGGTTCG
This sequence comes from Rhodococcus sp. ACPA4, assembly GCF_002300185.1. Taxonomy (NCBI): domain Bacteria; kingdom Bacillati; phylum Actinomycetota; class Actinomycetes; order Mycobacteriales; family Nocardiaceae; genus Rhodococcus; species Rhodococcus sp. ACPA4. Next base: position 2,429,035 of record NZ_NSDY01000001.1, on the reverse strand, counting down.
CACGGACGATCAGTGGAAGTGGTTGGTGCACACTCTGTCCGTCGAGAAACTCAAGGAACTACTGCCCGAGGCGGCGGAGCTTACCGTCACTCGCTACCAGCTTCCGCACCTTCGTGCCGTCAACTTCGTGATCGAGGGAATCCTCGGTCAGGGTGTTGCCTCGCAGGCGCGGTTCGATCCGCAGGCCAAGGGAATTGGTGAATGGCTGCGCTCGCGCCACATCGACATCCCGATTTCGCTACTCCCCACAACTGACGAGAAAGAGGATTCACGGTGACCGTGTGGACCACACCGGAAAGGCTTGCGCTTCGCGAGACCGTACGCGGATTCGTGAACCAGGAGATTCTGCCGCACCTGACGCAGTGGGAGCGTGACGGCGAGATTCCCCGCGAATTGCACCGCAAGGCAGGCGCTCTCGGGCTCCTTGGGGCCAGTGCGCCCGAATCGGCCGGTGGTGAGGGCGGCGACGCCGTCGACTCCATCGTGATCTGTGAGGAGATGCATCAGGCAGGTGCGTCGGGCGGGCTGTTCGCTTCGCTGTTCACCTGCGGCATCGCGGTGCCGCACCTGATTGCGGCCGGCGACGAGGCGCAGATCGAGAAGTGGGTCAAGCCGACCCTGCACGGCGACAAGATCGGCTCGCTCGCCATCACCGAGCCCGGCGGAGGCAGCGACGTCGGGCACCTGACAACCACAGCCAAGCGCGACGGCGATCATTACGTCGTGAACGGCGCCAAGACGTTCATCACCTCCGGCGTTCGAGCGGACTTCGTCGTCACCGCAGTGCGCACCGGTGGCCCCGGCGCGGGTGGTGTCTCACTGCTCGTGATCGAGAAGGGCACACCGGGATTCACCGTCTCGCGCAAACTCGAGAAGATGGGCTGGCGCGCGTCGGATACAGCGGAACTGTCCTTTGTCGACGCCCGGGTTCCGGTGGAGAATCTGGTCGGCGCAGAGAACAGCGGCTTCGCGCAGATCGCGCAGGCATTTGTCTCCGAGCGGGTCGCGCTCGCCGCGCAGGCGTATGCCAGTGCAGAGCGTTGCCTGGAGCTGACCCTCGAATGGTGCCGCGCCCGCGAGACTTTCGGTCGCCCCCTGATCAGCCGGCAGGCCGTGCAGAACACCGTCACCGAGATGGCCCGCAAGATCGACGTCGCCAAGGTGTACACGCACTCGGTGATCGAACGGCACATGGCCGGTGACGGCGATCTGATCGCCGAGGTGTGCTTCGCCAAGAACACGGCAGTCGAGACGGGCGAATGGGTTGCGAACCAAGCCGTTCAGCTGTTCGGCGGCCTCGGATACATGCAGGAAAGTGAAGTGGAGAGGCAGTACCGGGACATGCGAATTCTGGGAATCGGTGGCGGAACCACCGAAATCCTCACCGGCCTCGCGGCCAAGCGATTGGGGTATCAGTCATGAGTGTCATCCGGTCAACACTGGACACCAATTCCGAGGTGTACCAGACCGCAACATCGACCATGAACACCAAGCTCGCCGAGATCGAGGTCGAGCACGCCAAGGCGCTGGCCGGTGGCGGCGAGAAGTACACCGAGCGGCACCACAAGCGGGGAAAGCTTCTGGCGCGCGAGCGGATCGAACTCCTGCTCGATCAGGATTCGCCGTTCCTCGAGCTGTGTCCCCTCGCTGCGTGGGGGAGTGACTTCCCGGTCGGCGCCAGCACCGTGGTCGGTATCGGCGTCGTCGAAGGCGTCGAATGCCTGATCGTTGCCAACGATCCCACCGTGCGCGGCGGCACCAGCAATCCGTGGACGCTGCGTAAGGGATTCCGCGCCAACGACATCGCCATGCAGAACCGCCTCCCGGTGATCTCCCTCGTCGAGTCCGGTGGCGCAGACTTGCCGACGCAGAAGGAGGTGTTCATCCCGGGCGGGCGTATGTTCCGTGACCTTACACAGCTCTCCGCCGCCGGTATCCCCACCATTGCACTGGTCTTCGGTAACTCGACTGCCGGCGGCGCGTACATCCCGGGCATGTCCGACCACGTCGTGATGATCAAGGAACGCTCCAAGGTGTTCCTCGCAGGCCCGCCGTTGGTCAAGATGGCCACCGGTGAGGAATCCGACGACGAGGCACTCGGCGGCGCCGAAATGCACGCCCGCAAGTCGGGACTGGCCGACTACTTCGCAGCCGACGAGCAGGACGCGATCCGCATCGGGCGCTCGATCGTCAAGCGACTCAACTGGACCAAGAAGGGGCCGGCGCCCCGAGCAGAGATCATCGAACCGCTCGAGGATCCGGAAGAGTTGCTCGGCATCGTTCCGGCCGACCTGAAGATCCCCTTCGATCCGCGCGAGGTCATCGCCCGTATCGTCGACGGTTCCGACTTCGACGAGTTCAAGCCGCTCTACGGTTCCTCCCTCGTGACCGGCTGGGCCGAGCTCAACGGTTACCCGATCGGCATCCTGGCCAACGCCCGTGGAGTTCTCTTCAGCGAAGAGTCCCAGAAGGCCACGCAGTTCATCCAGCTTGCCAACCGCTCCAACACGCCGTTGCTGTTCCTGCACAACACCACCGGCTACATGGTGGGTAAGGAATACGAGGAGGGCGGAATGATCAAGCACGGATCGATGATGATCAATGCAGTAGCCAACTCCAAGGTTCCGCACATCTCCATCCTGCTCGGAGCGTCGTACGGCGCCGGTCACTACGGCATGTGCGGACGGGCATTCGATCCGAGATTCCTCTTTGCCTGGCCCAGTTCCAAGTCCGCCGTCATGGGCGGTGCGCAGCTTGCCGGCGTCATCTCCATCGTGGGACGCGCTGCTGCCGAGGCACGCGGCCAGGTCTTCGACGAGCAGGCCGATGCCGGCATGCGAGCGATGATCGAGAACCAGATCGAGGCCGAGTCACTTCCGATGTTCTTGTCCGGGCGTCTCTATGACGACGGCGTCATCGATCCCCGAGACACCCGCACCGTGGTGGGAATGTGCCTGTCGGCCATTGCCACCGCCCCGATCGAAGGCACCGAGAACTTCGGCGTCTTCCGTATGTGAGGCACGCCGTGACAATCACTTCAGTACTGGTCGCCAATCGTGGCGAAATCGCCCGCCGTGTCTTCGCAACCTGTCGGAAGAACGGAATCGGGACGGTCGCGGTCTTTTCCGACGCGGATGCCGACAGCCCGCACGTCGCCGAAGCCGACGCCTCGGTTCGCCTGCCGGGTAACACGCCTGCCGAGACATACCTGCGGGGCGAGCTCATCATCGCCGCCGCCAAGGCTTCGGGCGCCGACGCGATTCACCCCGGCTACGGATTCCTCTCCGAGAACGCGGAGTTCGCGCGCAGTGTCATCGATGCCGGACTGACGTGGATCGGTCCGCCCGTCGAATCCATCGAGCTCATGGGATCGAAGGTCGAGTCCAAGAAGATCATGGACGCGGCCGGAGTTCCGGTGCTGTCCGAACTCGATCCCGCTGCGGTGACCGACGCTCATTTGCCAGTGCTGATCAAGGCGTCGGCGGGCGGCGGCGGACGCGGAATGCGTGTCGTTCGTGAATTGTCGGCGCTGGAAGGCGAACTGGAAGCGGCGCGGCGTGAGGCGCAGTCCGCCTTCGGTGACCCGACTGTCTTCTGCGAGCGCTACCTCGAGACCGGTCGGCACATCGAGGTTCAGGTCATGGCCGACCGCCACGGTGGGGTGTGGGCGGTGGGGGAGCGCGAGTGCTCGATCCAGCGTCGGCATCAGAAGGTGGTCGAAGAGGCACCGTCGCCGCTCGTGCAACGCATCCCCGCCATGCGCGACAAGCTGTTCGACGCTTCACGGCTCGCAGCCAACGCCATCGGTTACGAAGGCGCAGGAACCGTTGAATTCCTGGCTGACGAAAAGGGCGACTTCTTCTTCCTGGAAATGAACACGCGTTTGCAGGTGGAGCATCCCGTCACCGAGTGCACCACCGGACTCGATCTGGTGGAACTGCAATTGCAGGTCGCTTCAGGTGAAGTACTTCCGGACGAGCAGCCGGAGATCCGTGGGCATTCGATCGAGGTGCGCCTGTACGCCGAGGACCCCGCCAAGAACTGGCAGCCGCAGAGTGGAACCGTTCACCACATCGAGTTGCCCGGTGACCCGCAAGAATTCAGTGTTCTGCGTGAGCAGGGCGTTCGCCTCGACTCCGGCGTCGTCGACGGCAGTGTTGTCGGCGTCCACTACGACCCGATGTTGGCCAAGGTCATCTCGTACGCGCCGACGCGGAACGCAGCTGCCCGGCTGCTCGCGTCGACGCTGGCGCGCACCAGGATTCACGGTCTGCGGACCAACCGCGATCTGCTCGTCAATGTCCTGGCTCACCCGGCCTTCATTGCCGGGGATACCGATACGGCGTTCTTCGAGACCCATGACCTCGAGAAGTTGTCAACGCCTCTGGCCGACACCGACGCCGAAAGGCTTTCGGCGCTGGCGGCGGCACTTGCCGATGCCGCGCACAACCGGGCGTCGGCGCGCGTCATCGGCCGCTTGCCCAGCGGGTGGCGCAACCTCCCGTCACAGCCGCAGAGCAAGAGTTACTCCACTGCGTCGGGCGACTACGACGTCCGCTACTCCCTGAGCCGAAGCGGCGTGCTGAGTGCAGAAGGGTTCGACGGCGTGAGCCTGGTATCGGCAACTGCGACCCGGGTAGTGCTCGAGCAGAGCGGAGTTCGGCGTTCGTTCGACGTGGCGGCCTACGGGAGTGAGATTTTTGTCGACTCCTCGCTCGGACCCGTCGCGTTGACGGCAGCACCGCGCTTCGTCGATCCGTCGGCGGAAGTCGCCGCCGGTTCGTTGCTCGCTCCGATGCCGGGATCAGTTATTCGCCTCGGCGCAGCACTCGGTGACACAGTCACTGCCGGCCAGCCGATTCTGTGGCTAGAGGCCATGAAGATGGAACACACCGTCACCGCGCCGACAGCCGGTGTCCTGGTAGAACTTCCGGTCGCCGTCGGCCAGCAGGTCGAGGTCGGATCGGTACTCGCACGTGTGGAAGAACCCGCTACAGAAGAGGACGCATGATGAGTTTCATCGAAACCGAAGAGCAGAAGGAACTGCGGGCATCCGTTTCCAAACTGGGTGAGCGCTTCAACTATGTCGACTACGTGCTGCCCAAGGCGCGCAAGGGTGAGCCGCTCACCGAATTGTGGAACGAGGCGGGCAAACTCGGGTTCCTGGGCGTCAACCTGCCCGAGGAATACGGCGGCGGCGGTGCCGGCATCTACGAACTCGCGCTGGTGCAGGAGGAATTGGCGGCGCAGGGTGCCGGTCTGCTCCTGGTTGTCGTCTCGCCGGCCATCTGCGGCACCATCATCGGCAAGTACGGCACTGCGGAGCAGAAGCAGCAGTGGCTGCCCAGCCTCGCCGACGGCTCCAAGATCATGGCGTTCGGAATCACCGAGGCCGACGCGGGTTCGAACTCACACCAGATCACGACGACGGCACGCAGGGATGGCGAAGACTGGATCCTGAGCGGCAACAAGATCTACATCTCGGGCGTCGATCAAGCTGACGCAGTGCTCATCGTCGCGCGCACCGAGGACTCCAAGACCGGCAAGCTCAAGCCCGCTCTGTTCATCGTCCCCACGGATTCTCCCGGATTCGTGAAGACACAGATGGAGATGGATATCATCGAGCCGGACCACCAGTTCATCTTGTTCCTCGACGATGTACGGCTGCCGGCCGACGCTCTGGTCGGCGAAGCCGATGCCGCCCTGATGCAGTTGTTCGCCGGTCTCAACCCCGAGCGCATCCTGGGTGCGTCGATGGCCATCGGAATGGGCCGTTACGCCCTGAACGCCGCGGTGAAGTTCGCCAACGAGCGCACGGTGTGGAAGACGCCGATCGGTGCCCACCAAGGTATTTCGCATCCCCTCGCGCAGGTGAAGATCGAACTCGAGCTCGCCAAGCTGATGATGCAGAAGGCCGCGGTCCTCTACGACAGTGGTGACGATTTCGGTGCTGCCGAAGCCGCGAACATGGCGAAGTACGCGGCTGCCGAGGCCAGCATCAAGGCACTCGATCAGGCGATCCAGACGCACGGCGGGGCGGGTCTGACGAAGGAATACGGACTGGCCGCCATGCTCGGCGCGGCTCGTATCGCCCGTGTCGCGCCGGTGAGCCGCGAGATGATCCTCAACTTCGTCTCGCAGCATTCTCTCGGTCTGCCTCGGTCTTACTAGACGGTCTCACTGGAAAGGGCGAAGCATGACGGACGAGGACAAGCCATACGTACGGTACGAAGTATCCGGTGGTGCGGCCACGATCACTCTCGACTCACCACACAACCGCAACGCGATTTCGACGCGGTTGGTCACGGAGTTGCAGGCTGGACTGACGTCGGCGGCCGCTGATCCGGCAGTTCGAGCAGTGGTGCTCACCCACACCGGTGGAACATTCTGTGCGGGAGCCGATCTCAGTGAAGCATCCGGGTCGTCCGTATCTCCGGAGGAGGCAGTCAAAGAGCGTGGGCGGGGGATGCTGACGCTCTTGCGCAGCATTCTCGAGCTGCCCAAGCCCGTGATCGGGCGCATCGACGGTCACGTCCGGGCCGGGGGTATGGGTCTTGTCGGGGCGTGCGACATCGTCGTCGCCGGACCGGCGAGCACCTTCGCGGTGACGGAATCACGATTGGGGTTGGCCGCGTCCATCATCTCGCTCACTGTTCTGCCGAGGCTCGATCAGCGATCTGCGAGCCGGTACCTGCTCACCGGAGAGAAGTTCGGACCGAACGAGGCCCACGCTATCGGGCTGGTGACGGAAGCGTCGCAGGGAACCGCCGAGTCGATCACTGAACTCTTGGTCACATTGCGTCAGTGCTCGCCACAGGGGCTGGCCGAATCGAAATGGCTCACGACCAGGCAGGTCCTGGCCGGATTCGACCGAGACGGCGAGGAGATGATCGCGCAGTCGGCGCGGCTGTTTTCCTCTGACGAGGCTCGTGAGGGCATGATGTCTTTCTTGCAGAAGCGTCCAGCAGCCTGGGCACAACAGAACGCACAGTAGAAGGGATGGCGGCGCGATGACTCGAGAACCCAAGCAGGACCGAAGTCGAGTCACGCGCTCCCACCTGCTCGAAGTGACGGTGGAGTGTCTCGCCGAACTCGGATGGGGTGCAACGACGATGAGTGTCGTCGCGCAGCGGGCCGGGGTATCCCGTGGTGCCATGCAGCACCACTTCCCGACGCGTGAGGACCTGATCACCGCGGCACTCGAGGTGATGTTCGACGCCCGAATGGATCAGGCACGCAAAGAGTCCACCGACCTTCCCGCGGGTGCCGGTCGAACCGAGGCGATCATCTCCCGATTGGTCGAGTACTACACCGGCACTCTGTTCAAGGCAGCACTTCAGGTGTGGACAGCGGCAGCTTCCGACCCGGACTTGCGAGCGCGAGTGTTGCCACTCGAGGAACGGTTCGGGCGCATCGCGCACCGCATGGCCGTCGAGAGTCTTGGCGCCGACGACGCAGATCCGACGACGCACCGTCTGGTGCAGGCGACGCTCGACCTTGCCCGAGGGCTGGGGTTGGCAGATGTCTTGACCGACGACTCGCGTCGACGGTCCGAGGTGGTCAGAACGTGGGCGGCGCAACTCGACTCGACTCTCGTGCGTGTGTCAGCGCCGGTGTCGTGATCGCGCAGCTCTGATCCCGGAAGTACAGTCACCTGCATGCCGCGCCGCAGAGCCCTGTCCTTCAGTACCCCGTTGGTGGTCGCTGCTGCGGTGCTGGTGTCGGTTACCGGCTGTGGGGCCGACGACGGCACAGCGGAACAGTCCACAGGTTCAGCGCCCACCGCCCAGTCAGCAACCGATCCCGGTCCGATGTTCGCAGAATGCGGATCGGTGACGGATGAGGAGGTGGTCGCGGCTTTCGGGCTCGCGTTCACCGATGTCACCAGAAACGGTGTCGGCTGTGAATGGACGGTTGCCGGTTCGTTGGGACCAAGCGTCGCGTTCTCCTGGTACCGCGGCAGCCCGATCGGCCGCGAGCGCGCCGGTTCCGACCTTCTCGGTCGACCTGCCGCCGACATCACGATCGAGGGCCACTCCGGTTTCATCGCGTCGCGAGAAGGCGTTCTGTGCGAGTTGGGTATTTCGTTCGGGGGCGATTTTGTCCATTGGTCGGTGAACTACGGCTCCGCGAACTCCGGGCTTGTCGCCCCGCCTGCCGATCCGTGTGTTGTCGGGAAGAGCCTGATGGAACTCACTGTCTCGAGGGCACAGTGAGTCGCGCACGGGCGGCGGCGCTTGGCGCGTCGTTGATCCTGCTGACGGGGTGCGGTTCGACAGTGACGGGAACGCCGCTGGCCGAGGGCGGCTATCAGGGCAGTGGCAGCGAGAAGTTCGCCAACATCCTGCAGGAATGTGAAGCGGTGTCCGACCCGCAGATCGCGGCGGCAATCGGCGCCGACGTCGCCCGTGGTTTCTACGGGGCAATCTGTCGGTGGGACGGGGTTGGCGGCGCAGGTCCGGTCCATGTCACGTTCAACTGGTTCGAGACCGGCACCACCGATCACGAGGTCGCCGCATTCGAGCATCTCGGATATGTGGTCGAGAAGATCACCGTCAAGGGCAGTGACGCCTACCTCGTGCGGCAACCGGCGGATCCACAAAGCTGTGGCATCACCGCCGGCGCTCCGGCCGGGGGAGTGTTCGGTTGGTGGGTGCGCCAGCCGGCCGGCGGCATGGATGCGTGCGCGGGAGTCACTAAACTTGGAGAACTGACGCTCAACGTCAGTATTTGAACCTGCTGTCGAACCTGGTCGTTGCTGTGAGTTCCGTATCACTTCAGGCTCATTTTGACCACATAGCACGCTGGCAGGTATCGTTATGGGTCGTGTCCGGCATGCCCGGGCCGATCTGTGTGCCTAGCTAGGTATTGCCGTGCGCACGTTCGAGCAGTTACTGCTTCAGAACGAGCATCCGGCTGCCTGTGTGGGGGTATGCGACACGCCCGACCTCGGGTGCAGAGCGAGGCGCATTTGCGCAGCGCAGCAGTATCAGAGGTGGGTGAGGAGCAGCAGCTATCTTGCTCCAACTGCTAGATCCCTAATTTCAGAACAGCCAAGGTTGCTTCGAGCAGTCTGTTCCGACGTAGAAAGCCGGTAAATGCCAACCATCAACCAGCTGGTCCGCAAGGGTCGCCGCGACAAGACCGCCAAGGTCAAGACGGCAGCCCTCAAGGGCAGCCCGCAGCGTCGTGGCGTGTGCACTCGCGTGTACACCACCACCCCCAAGAAGCCGAACTCCGCTCTCCGTAAGGTCGCTCGCGTTCGCCTGACGACTTCGGTCGAGGTCACTGCGTACATCCCCGGTGAAGGCCACAACCTTCAGGAGCACTCCATGGTGCTCGTCCGTGGCGGTCGTGTGAAGGACCTCCCGGGTGTCCGTTACAAGATCATCCGCGGCTCCCTCGACACCCAGGGTGTCAAGGGTCGCAAGCAGGCACGCAGCCGCTACGGCGCCAAGAAGGAGAAGAGCTAATGCCACGTAAGGGCCCCGCTCCGAAGCGCCCGCTCATCAACGACCCGGTTTACGGTTCCCCGTTGGTGACGCAGCTCGTCAACAAGATCCTGCTGGACGGCAAGAAGTCCACCGCAGAGCGAATCGTGTACCAGGCTCTCGAGCAGGCACGCGAGAAGACCGGCACCGATCCGGTCGTCACGCTCAAGCGCGCCCTGGACAACGTCAAGCCTGCACTCGAGGTTCGTAGCCGCCGCGTTGGTGGCGCTACCTACCAGGTGCCGGTCGAGGTTCGTCCCGGTCGTTCCACCACGCTGGCACTGCGCTGGCTGGTCACCTTCTCGCGTGCACGTCGTGAGAAGACCATGGTCGAGCGTCTCGCCAACGAGCTCCTCGATGCCAGCAATGGCCTCGGTGCAGCTGTGAAGCGTCGCGAAGACACTCACAAGATGGCCGAAGCCAACAAGGCATTCGCCCACTACCGCTGGTGATGTAAGCGTCGGAGCAACTGCCATCGGGTGGGTGCTCCGACGCTGTCGCCGTTGGCGACCTGATCACATCGGCCGGTTAATTCCGGACAGAGGTGGTCGGGTTGCCGCGGCAGAGACATAATTGAAAGACCATGGCCTTGACGGTGGAACACACCGGATACGGCCGACACCCGAAAAACCAAGCAACGAGCGGGGAAGAAACCTGTGGCACAGGAAGTGCTGACTGACCTGAACAAGGTCCGCAACATCGGCATCATGGCGCACATCGATGCCGGCAAAACCACCACCACCGAGCGCATCCTGTTCTACACCGGTGTCAATTACAAGATCGGTGAGACGCACGACGGTGCGTCGACGACGGACTGGATGGAGCAGGAGAAGGAACGCGGCATCACGATCACGTCTGCCGCCGTGACTTGCTTCTGGAACAACAACCAGATCAACATCATCGATACCCCCGGCCACGTCGACTTCACGGTCGAGGTGGAGCGGTCGCTGCGCGTGCTCGACGGCGCAGTTGCTGTGTTCGACGGTAAAGAGGGTGTCGAGCCGCAGTCCGAGCAGGTGTGGCGTCAGGCTGCCAAGTACGACGTTCCGCGTATCTGCTTCGTCAACAAGATGGACAAGATGGGCGCGGATTTCTACTTCACCGTGCAGACCATCATCGACCGTCTCGGCGCGAAGCCGCTCGTTCTCCAGCTGCCCATCGGCGCTGAGGACGACTTCGACGGCGTCGTCGACCTGGTCGAGATGCGTGCCATCACGTGGCGCGGCGTAGTTCCGACCGGTGCACTGCCGACCATCGAAGAGATCCCCGCGGATCTCGTCGAGAAGGCTGCAGAGTACCGCGAGAAGCTGCTCGAAACCGTTGCCGAGTCCGACGAAGCTCTCATGGAGAAGTACTTCGGCGGCGAAGAGCTCACGGTCGAGGAAATCAAGGGCGCCATCCGCAAGATGACGGTCGCTTCCGAGCTGTACCCGGTTATCTGTGGCTCCGCGTTCAAGAACAAGGGCGTTCAGCCCATGCTCGACGCAGTCATCGACTACCTGCCCAACCCGCTGGATATCGGCGAGGTTGTCGGCCACAAGCTCAATGACGAAGAAGTAGAGATCACTCGCAAGCCGAGCAAGGAAGAGCCGTTCTCGGCTCTCGCCTTCAAGATCGCTGCTCACCCGTTCTTCGGCAAGCTGACCTTCGTCCGCGTGTACTCGGGTCGTATCGATCCGGGCGCACAGGTGCTCAACGCAACCAAGGGCAAGAAGGAGCGCATCGGAAAGCTCTTCCAGATGCACGCCAACAAGGAGAACCCGGTAGAAGAGGCCGTAGCCGGCCACATCTACGCGATGATCGGCCTCAAGGACACCACCACCGGTGACACCTTGTGCGATCAGGCGAACCCCATCGTCCTCGAGTCGATGTCGTTCCCCGCACCGGTCATCCAGGTCTCCATCGAGCCCAAGACCAAGTCCGACCAGGAAAAGCTGGGCGTCGCGATCCAGAAGCTCGCCGAAGAGGATCCGACCTTCTCGGTCGAACTCGACGACGAGACCGGTCAGACCGTCATCGGCGGCATGGGCGAGCTCCACCTCGACATCCTCGTCGACCGCATGCGTCGCGAGTTCAAGGTCGAGGCCAACGTCGGCAAGCCGCAGGTTGCGTACCGCGAGACCATCACCAAGACGGTCGAGAAGCACGACTACACCCACAAGAAGCAGACGGGTGGCTCGGGCCAGTTCGCAAAGGTCATCATCGCTCTGGAGCCTTTCGTGGGCGAAGACGGTGCTACCTACGCATTCGAGAACAAGGTCTCCGGCGGACGTATCCCGCGCGAGTACATCCCCTCCGTGGATGCAGGCGCACAGGACGCGATGCAGTACGGTGTTCTCGCCGGCTACCCGCTCGTGAACCTGAAGCTGTCGCTGCTCGATGGTGCTTACCACGACGTCGACTCCTCGGAAATGGCGTTCAAGGTTGCCGGTTCGCAGGCGCTGAAGGAAGCCGCCCGCAAGGCCGGCCCCGTCATTCTCGAACCCCTTATGGCTGTCGAGGTCACAACGCCCGAGGAGTACATGGGCGACGTGATCGGCGATATCAACTCCCGCCGTGGCCAGATTCAGGCCATGGAGGAACGCAGTGGTGCCCGTGTCGTGAAGGCGCTGGTTCCGCTCTCGGAGATGTTCGGTTACATCGGTGACCTGCGGTCCAGGACCCAGGGCCGGGCGAACTTCTCCATGGTGTTCGATTCCTACGCAGAGGTTCCCGCGAACGTCTCGAAGGAAATCATCGCCAAGGCGACGGGCGAGTAAGTAGTAAGTACTGCGAGCTCCCCAGCCCGCGCCGGTAAGTAACCTCGGTTGCTTTCGGCACGAAGCACGACCAAGTAATAACCAACCGCACTGCTGCATACGGCAAGCAATTATCAGTCCAGGAGGACAAAAGTGGCGAAGGCGAAGTTCGAGCGGACGAAGCCGCACGTGAACATCGGCACCATCGGTCACGTCGACCACGGCAAGACCACGACGACGGCGGCCATCACCAAGGTGCTTGCGGATGCTTTCCCCGACCTGAACGAGGCTTCGGCCTTCGATCAGATCGACAAGGCTCCCGAGGAAAAGGCTCGTGGCATCACGATCAACATCTCGCATGTTGAGTACCAGACGGACAAGCGCCACTACGCGCACGTCGATGCACCGGGTCACGCCGACTACATCAAGAACATGATCACCGGCGCGGCTCAGATGGACGGCGCTATCCTCGTCGTTGCAGCCACCGATGGCCCGATGCCCCAGACGCGCGAGCATGTCCTGCTCGCTCGCCAGGTTGGCGTTCCGTACATCCTCGTCGCCCTGAACAAGGCCGACATGGTTGACGACGAAGAGATCCTCGAGCTCGTCGAGATGGAGGTCCGCGAACTGCTGGCCGCTCAGGAATTCGACGAGGACGCCCCGGTCATCCCGATCTCGGCACTCAAGGCACTTGAGGGCGACGAGAAGTGGACCCAGTCCATCCTCGACCTCATGGCTGCAGTCGACGAGTCCATCCCGACTCCGGTTCGTGAGACCGAGAAGCCCTTCCTCATGCCTGTCGAGGATGTCTTCACGATCACCGGCCGTGGCACCGTTGTCACCGGTCGTATCGAGCGTGGCGTTGTCAACGTGAACGAGGAGGTGGAGATCGTCGGCATCAAGGAGACCTCCACCAAGACCACCGTCACGGGCATCGAAATGTTCCGCAAGCTGCTCGACTCGGGCCAGGCCGGCGACAACGTCGGACTGCTCGTTCGTGGCATCAAGCGCGAAGATGTCGAGCGTGGACAGGTTGTCGTCAAGCCGGGCACCACGACTCCCCACACGGAGTTCGAGGGCCAGGCATACATCCTGTCGAAGGACGAGGGCGGCCGCCACACCCCGTTCTTCAACAACTACCGCCCGCAGTTCTACTTCCGTACCACGGACGTTACGGGCGTCGTGACGCTGCCTGAGGGCACCGAGATGGTCATGCCCGGTGACAACACCGAGATGTCCGTCAAGCTCATCCAGCCTGTCGCCATGGACGAGGGCCTGCGCTTCGCAATTCGCGAAGGCGGCCGTACGGTCGGCGCCGGCAAGGTTTCCAAGATCATCAAGTGAGACTCTTGTCTTGCTAGTTGATTCATAGCTCCGCACAGAAAGGCGCTCATTCCCTTCGGGGAGTGAGCGCCTTTCTTGTTGTTGTACTTGATTTCCGATGGTGCGGTTCCGGTCGGGAAACCCGAGCCAGACCTACTGCGCGGCGTCCACTCGATCTAGGTGCAGTAGTACCTGCACCGCAACATCAGAACCGTCGAGGTTGCGGCGCGTTGTCGACGCGATGTCCTCGGCGCGGGTGGTGAAGTCGACGACGTTGATTCCGGGATCGGCGTTGACCACTACGGAGAGTGTCGGGAGCCCACGGTCTACGGTGGCTCGTCCCTTAGCGGCACGGACACCGGGCAAATGTGCGAGTTCAGCTGCAACACCATCGGCGATCGGACCGAGATCAACACTGATTTCGGTGCCGGACTGTGCATGTCGGAGTGTTATTGCTCGGGCGCGGCGCAGCCGAAGATTGAGGAATAGCAAGCCGAATCCGGCAACAACGCAGAAGACAAAAGTTCCGGTAAGAACCCAGTGCCACCACGGTTGCTCGGGAATTCCGAGGAGCGTCGGTCGATCCAGCCGTGACACCCACGTCCGGATCAGACGGACGCCGGCATCCCAGGCGATGACGTACGCACCGGCGACGACGAGAGCAATGCCGATGATCAGCACAACGATTCGATCGAGCGCGGCTATGTAGCGGTTCACGATTCGACCTTCTGCTTTGCTGCGATTTCTCGGGCGAGAACGGTCAGACGGACGGGGCGCTGTAGGACGTCGAGGTGCGGTTGAACTGCTGTTTCGACGGCCGTGATCAGTGCGTCGCGATCCCCGCCGACGGTATCGATATGGACCTTGGCGTGTTTGCGGTCGACGGTGGTGTGGGCGCGTTCGACGCCGGGCACCGTTGCGGCTTGTCCGCTGCACATGCGGGCAATGTCGGTCGGGCGCATCCAGACGGTACCGGCATTCGGGTTCCCTAGTGGCACATGGGTTTTAGCACGTCGCTTCATCGCCGTCATGATCAGGACGACCCCGGCGACGACTGCTGCGATTGCCGTCGGTAGTAGCCACGTCTGCCAGTGCAATCGTGATGCCCATTCAACGGAGTTCGCGATCCACGGCGCAGATTCGAAGGTGCCGCGATTGATGAACCATTCACGCGAGACCACAAAAGCAAGCGCGAGTAGTCCGAACGCGATCACTACTGCCGATACCGCTGCGGCGGGTGCAGCGGCAGGCGTTCGAGGGGGAGTCCACTGCGAAACCGGTTGCTCGGCAGTGTCTTCGGGAATGCTGATGCCCGGTACGGCCCCGTCATCGGGGACCGTGGTTGCCGCGATCAGAACGTTCATTTCGTGCAGCGGGTAGCCGGTGAGGGATTCGACACTCGTGGCGACCTCGTTGTGCACGCGACCTGTCAGTTCGACAACAGAGCACGGCCAGTTGACCGCAAGAAAGAGATTGACGGATACGGCGTCGGACCCCATCGCGATGTCTGCCCGCGGCAGTTCCCGTCCGGTCAACTTGCTGAGTCCGCCGGTTTGCCGGACAACTCCGGGGACCGTGATCGCGGCGGCTGTGGCGATTTTCGACATCGCGCGGTCCTTGATGACCAGTACGCCGCGAAGGCCGGGGTCAACGGGGTCCGGTGTTGATGTGCCCGCCGTGGGGGTGGGTGTGGTGGACTCAGCCACGGCCACGGCTTCGGAGGATGGCGCCGAGGTCGAGGTGACCGTCGCGATGCGCGCCGATCGCCATACCGGCTGCTCCGAGTAGGACGGCAAAAAGGAATCCGCTGAACCCGCCCAGAATTCCGGCGAGGGCGAGGAGCAGACCGACCAGCAGGCCGACTGTCGTGCTGTTCACATCAGTTCCTTTCTTCGATGAGGGGTGCGAGCTGATCGTCAGGGTGGCTGACGTCGCCGACGGTGACGGTGATCGGTACGTCGACGACCTGCCCGACCGCGTCGCGGACGTGTTGAGCGACAGTCACGACGTTTGCCGGGTAAGCGACGGATATGTGTACGTTGCAACCGTTTTCGTCGATGACCACGCCGGTGACGCGCTTGCCCGGGAGGTAGGTTCCGACTTCGCCGAACTCGCCGCCGTGCAGTGCGGCGACACCGTGAACCGCCAGCGCGGCGTCGGCGACGGTTTCGGCTGCCAAACCGAGATCGATCCGTTCGGGACCGCTCACTGAACTCTCGGCTTCGCTTCCGCTTCGGTGCCCGGGTTCTCGGATTCGCCGAAGAGCATGACGTCGAAGACGGTGATGTTGACTTCGGTGACTTCGAGGCCGGTCATTCTTTCGACGGCCGCGATGACGTTGCGCCTGATTCCGAGCGCCAATTCGTGGAGGGCGACGCCGTATTCGGCGACGATTCCGATGTCGATCGCGGCCTGCTTCTCGCCGACCTCGACGGCCACGCCCTGCGCGTGATTGACGCGTGCACCAGGGATGCGGTCGCGGAGTGCGCCGACGGCGCGTGCGGTACCGCCGCCGACGTCGTACACGCCGTTGATCTCGCGGGTGGCTATGCCGGCGATCTTGGCGACCACGGCGTCCGCAATGATCGTTTTGCCCTGCGTGCTGTGGAGCGCGGCGCCGCCGTCCGCGCCGAACTGGACGCTGCTGCTTCCACTGGAATCGCTGGTCATGCGGTGCTCCCTGCTCGAGTTTCAGTGTGTGCGTCTCACCTGTCATTAACTCTAGTGACAACCGCTGCTTCCCAGCGGGTGCACCACACCTACGTCCGAATTTGGTATGACAGAGTCTGACGTGAATACGTGACGGCTCTCATAGTGGGCGCCGATAGTGACGCAAGATCAGACGGGTGGGTGTGTGGTGGCACGGATAGTGATCGTGGGCGCAGGTTTGTCGGGGCTACGAGCCGCGGAGGAGCTGCGGCGCGCCGGTTTCGAGGGCGAGATAGTCCTAGCGGGCGGTGAGGCGCATCTGCCGTACGACCGTCCGCCGCTGTCGAAGGAAGTCATCCGCGGAGACAAGGACGAGACGACTCTGCGTCCGGCGGAGTTCTTCACCGAGAACGCGATCGACCTGAAGCTCGGTTCACCAGCACTCTCGGTGGATACCGCATCCAAGACCGTCGCGTTTGCCGACGGTTCGGAGCTGACGTACGACGATCTGATCATCGCCACGGGACTGACCCCAAGGCGCATCGGCGGTCTGCCTGAGCTTTCAGGCGTGCACGTCCTGCGTTCCATCGAGGAAGCACTCGCTCTGCGCGCGGACCTTGCGCCGGGCAAGCGAGCGCTGATCGTCGGTGCCGGCTTCATCGGCTGTGAATTGGCGTCGAGCATGAAGTCGCACGGAGTTGACGTCGTTCTGCTCGAACCGCAACCGACACCGCTTGCATCGGTACTCGGCACGACGGTCGGTGCTCTGGTGGAGCGACTGCACCGAGACGCGGGCATCGACGTCCGGGTTGGCGTCGGGCTCGAGACTCTGTCCGGCGACGGCGTCGTCGACACCGCTGTTCTCGGTGACGGTTCCGAAATTGCCGTCGACGTGGTCGCCATCGGCGTCGGATCATTGCCGGTGACGGATTGGCTTGCAGATTCCGGGATCGAACTCGGCAACGGAGTGCTGTGCGACGCGGTGGGCCGGACAAGTGTCGAGAACGTGTGGGCGATCGGTGACGTGGCCGCATGGACGATCGGGGAAGCGCGCAAGCGCGTCGAACACTGGAGCAACGCCGGGGATCAGGCAAAGATTCTTGCCGGGGCGTTGACCGGTACCGGTGACGCGAATGCGCCCGCGCAGGTTCCGTATTTCTGGAGCGATCAATACGACGTGAAGATTCAGGCGCTGGGAACGGTGTCGTCCACTGATCAGGTGCATATCGTCAAGGACGACGGCCGCAAGTTTGTCGCCTACTACGAGCGTGACGGAGTGTTGGCAGCAGTAGTTGGCTGTGGCAGTCCTGCGGCTGTGATGAAGATGCGCGCGAAGATCGCTGCGGGTACTCCGATCGCCGAAGTGCTGGAAGCCGCAGCAGTGTGAGTTGCCCCAGCAGTGTGAGTTGATGGACAGGCGGGCGAGCTGATGCGGCTCGGTCGGGTTCGGGACGCTAGATTTGTTCGGTGATCGTTGCGCTCATCGACTCGGGTCTAGGTTTGCTCCCGACTTCCGCTTGGCTTCGCCGCCTGCGTCCCGAATTGGATCTGGTGTTGTCCCTGGATCCTGACGGCGCACCATGGGGGCCGAAGCCTGCGCCGTGGGTGATCGACCGGGTGCTCGGTGCTGCGGCGCGAAGTCTCGACCGGGGCGCGGAGGTCATCGTGCTGCCATGCAATACGGCGAGTGTGACGGCGCTCGAGCATGTCCGCGAGCTGGTCGGGCCTGGTATTCCCGTAATCGGGACGGTACCGGCAATCAAACCAGCGGCTGCCGTGTGTGAGTCGGTGGCGATCTGGGCTACGGCGGCAACCACGGCCAGCCGCTATCAAGCAGATCTGATCGCGGAATTCGCGGATGGAACCGAGGTAGTCGGCGTCGCGTGCCACGGCCTCGCCGACGCCATCGACCGAGGCGACCGAGCGGGCGCCTTGGCCGCGATCAGCGACGCCGCGGCCCGGACACCAGACGGTGTGCAAGGTGTTGTTCTAGGCTGCACCCATTACCCGTTGTTGCGGGACGAGATTGTTGCCGCGCTGCCCGAAGGAGTCTTGCTCTTCGACAGCGCCGAGGCCGTCGCAAGGCAGACACTGCGCCGTATCGACGCAGCTGAGATTGACACTTCAGTTGGTTCCGGGACGGTCGAGGTGTTCGTGAGCGGACGCCCAGGCAGCCTTCCGTCCAGCGCCGAAGCATTCGACGCCGGACGGTTGTTGGGAGCAATCAGGGCCTGAGCCCGTCAGTGCGCGGCCACTCCGTGGTCACTGCTCTAATGGGCGGCCACTCCGTGGTCGCCGTGATGCATTCTGGCGGCCATCATCGGCATCGCACTCACTGCCACCACTACGGTGAGGACTCCGACAACCCAGGCTGTCCAGGCTGCGCCTTCGAGGGCGTGGAAGTTCATGACCCAGGGGGAGATGAACATCAGAACGCCGAAGACACCCATCGCGTAGTCGGCGACGGCCATGTCCGGTCGTGCCATGTGAGCCAGGCCGGCGAGTGCAACGAGCACACCCAGGACGATCAGTGACCACATAGCCCGGTCGTTGGTGGTCAACCAGATCGGCGACAGTGCGGCAAAGACACCGAGAACCACGGCTACGGCATCCTGCATTCGATTCCACGACTTCATGGCGAAACCTCCTCGAGCGAAAAGATTCTTTCACTCTCGAGTAGACGCCTTCCTGAGGTCGAGTTCAACTCTCCGACAATTGCATTCGGGTTGCAGTTACCCGCAGGCATGGCCGGTTTGTATCAAGATTTGTGATCAGAGGTGCGGGCCGCGACCAGGCCGCGCGGGGCGGTGGCTGCGATGTGGCCGGAGAGCGCCATCAGCGTGAGTGTGGTGAAGGCCAGTGCGGTTGTGAGCATGGTTTCAGTGTTGCCGACCAGGCTGTGCCTATCTGGGGCGTTCGATGTGAGGACGCTGTGAGTTGTGAGATCGTGTCGGCATGGGTGATCTGAGTGCTCGTGTGGTGTGCGAGGCGTTGGCCGACCTGTCCGATCCGAAGGATGCTGTTCACCTTCAGCGGTTCTTCAAGACCGGGCCGGGGGAGTACGGCGAAGGCGACGTCTTCATCGGCGTTCGGGTGCCCAAGACACGGACTGTGGTCAAGCGGTTCGGCGGTCTCGAGTTGAGCGAAGTGCGTGTGCTGCTCGACAGCGAAGTTCACGAGTATCGTCTCGCCGGCCTGTTGATTCTGGTGGCGCAGTTCGAAAAGGCAAGCAGGCAGAGGTCTTTCGACGCCGAAGCTCGACGCACGATCGCCGAGTTCTACCTCGACGCGGTGGAGCGTGGGCGGGTGAACAACTGGGACCTGGTCGATTCGTCGGCCGGTCAGATTCTCGGCGGATGGTTGTTCGATCGGAACCGAAGCTTGGTGTTCGAGCTCTCGGATTCGGGCGACCTGTGGCGTCGGCGAGTGGCGCTGTTGACCACGTACGGCTTCATCACGCGGGGCGACGCGTCGACAACTCTCGAGCTCGCGGCGTCCGTCCTCGACGATCGTCGTGATCTGACGCAGAAAGCGATGGGCTGGATGCTGCGTGAGGTGGGCAAACGCGTCGACCGGGGTTTGTTGACCGGGTTCCTGGAGTTGCATGCGCACGACATGGGTCGTACCGCATTGAGCTATGCGTGTGAGCACCTCAGTGCGGAGGAGCGGACGCATTTTCGGTCGCTCCGTGCGCCGGTGTGAGACTTTGCCGTAACGGTCTGTGACACGATCGAGAGGTGCAGGCCTCCTCAGCTCGACTAGTTACAGCGACAACGATCGCGTCGATGCTCGCGGCAGCATGCGTGGTGCTGGCATATCTGGTGTACGTCGTGCGAGCCGTCGAACCTGTCGATTTCCTCGTCTATCGCTACGCTGTCGAGAAGTTTGCGAGTGGCGGTGACATCTATTCCGGGAACTTGTTCGGTCCGATGATCGAGTCCGAGGGAATGCCGTTCACCTACACGCCGTTTGCAGTGTTGTTGTTGTGGCCGACAGCGTTTTTCGACTGGTGGACTGCGTACCTTCTGTGGTCGCTTCTGTGCATTCTGCTGGTGGCGTGGATGGTTGTGCGCTTCACTCCGAGGTGGGTTCGCTTGCGGCCGTTGGTGATGGCGGCACTTCTGATCGGGGTGTCGGTAACACCGACGGTCAGCGCGCACATCTCGTTCGGTCAGGTAAATCTACTGTTGATGGCACTGGTGCTGTTCGACATCACCCGAGATGACAATTCGATTCTCGGCCGGTACTTCCCGCGTGGACTGTTGATCGGCGTTGCGACCGCGATCAAGCTGACTCCGGGGTTGTTCATCGTCTACTTCGTGGTGACACGGCAATGGCGACTGGCGATCTGGAGTTCGGTGGGTGCGGCAGCTGCCACTGTTGCTGCCGCACTGGTCGATCCGGCGCTGAGCAGAACCTTCTGGACCGAAGTCGTGTGGAGTTTGAGTGGCCGCGTGGATCTTACGGGCGAGGCGATTGCCAGTTCGGGTAACGGCTCGCTGCAGGGCACTCTGGCTGCGCTGGGTTCTTGGACGGATGCGGTGGTGATGCCGTTGATCGTGCTGGTCGGCGCAGTGGCACTGTGGATCGCGAGGCGGATATACCTCGACGGCCGTAGCGTCGACGCGGCACTGGTGATCGGGTTGAGCGCGCCGATTCTGTCGCCGATCAGCTGGATTCATCACTGGGTGTACCTGATCCCGGCGGCGGTCACGATCCTGTTCCGGCTGCGTTCGCGTCGTGGTGTCGCGGGTTTTGTTGCAGCTCTGGTGGTGGTCTATTGCGGACCGAGTATGGGGCAGCAGTTGATGGACGCGTCGGTGCTGCTCGTGCCGGTCGGTGCGATCTTGCGGGAGGGTTTCATCTTGGTCAGCGCCGCGGCAATTGTTGCTTTGTGGCAGATGCGGCCACGCCCGGACACTGTGTTCGGGGAGAATTCGGTGTTCGGGGAAAACGGTTCGGCCCCCGAATCCGAAGGGACTCAGGGGCCGAACAGTATCGAAGAATCCGGTGTCAGAACTCGATCTTGAGGCTGTCGGAGACAGGCTTTGCCTGGCATCCGAGAATATACCCGTTTGCGATGTCCTCGGCGTCGAGGATCTCGGAGTTGTCCATCTGCACTTCGCCTTCGGTGACGGTGCAGGCGCAGGAGCCGCATTCACCTTCCTGGCAGGAGTACGGCACGTCGAGGCCCTTGGCGAGCATGATGTCGACGAGGGTCTGCTTGCGGGGCCAGACGAGGGTATGGGTTTCGCCGTCCAGTTCGACCTCGACTGTGGCGGCGTCGGCTGCTTCCTCGTCGGTGACCTCGGCGAGCTCCACGTCCTTGAACGGGTCGCCGGCGAGTGAATTGAAGACCTCGGCGTGGACCTGTGTGCGGGGCATGCCGGCTTCGGCGAGTGCGTTGTGCACGGCGTCCATGAAGGGGCCGGGGCCACACATGAAGGCTTCGTAGGCGACAAACGGCTTGGCCAGCGTTGCCAGCTGCGATACGACCGGGAGTCCCTGGACCGATTCGATCCAGTGGATGACGGTCAGGCGACCGGCGTACTTCGTTGCGAGTTCGCGAAGCTCTGCACCGAAGATGACGGACTTCTCGTCACGGTTGGCGTACACGAGGACAACGTTGCCGCTGCCCTGGGTGAGAGCGGACTTGAGGATCGAGATCACCGGAGTGATGCCGCTGCCCGCGCCGAAGAGCAGGAAATCGTGATCGAGCGACTTGGGGGTGAACACACCGGACGGCGGCAGCACTTCGATGGTGTCGCCGACCTGAACCTTGTCGCACAGCCAATTGGAACCATAGCCGTCGATGGTTCGCTTGACGGTCACCTTGGGGGCGTCGTCGGTGAACGGTGAACTGGCCAGGGAGTAGCACCGCGCAACGGAACCGGTTTGGTCGCTGGGGATGCGCAGAGTGAGGAACTGCCCGGGCTTGTAGTCGAACTTGCCCTTCAGGTCCTCGGGGATCTCGAATACCAGCGACCGGGCGTCCGAAGTCTCTTCCACGACTCCGGACACGGTGAGTACCGCCGATCGCGAGCTGTGCGGTACCTCGACTGTCGTCATCGCGAAGCAAGTCCTCTCGTGAAGCTGGGTAATGCGCAGGTCAGTGAAATGCTGCAGGTAGAACATGTTCTAGTTCAATGCTAGCAGTGATGAAAAGCTACTGGGGATCCTAGTCGCGCGGCAAAACGTTCCCGATCAGCGGGAATCAGACCGATCGTGATGGGGGCGCCTGGCGGGCCGGGGCGGTCACAACCTGCCCGAATGGGCGGTTCGGGGGCGGCGTCCGGGCGGTAATCGCAGCGAACTGTGGGTTCGGGCTGTCGGCCGGTCCACAGTGGAGTGCAGATGAGATGCCGATCACAAACAAGCGGCTTTCACTCACTCCCACCGTCACAGTCACGCATTCGCGAGGAGCAAAGAAGATGGCAATCGAGCTCAATCAGATCTGGGACTTCCCGATCAAGGAATTTCATCCGTTCCCCCGCGCACTCATGGGTGTGGGTGCTCACGACATCATCGGCGTCGAAGCCAAGAACCTCGGGTTCAAGCGCACCTTGTTGATGACGACGGGTCTGCGCGGCTCGGGAATCATCGAAGAACTGATCGGCAAGATCGAGTACCAGGGCGTCGAGGTGGTTCTCTACGACAAGGTGGAGTCCAACCCCAAGGACTACAACGTCATGGAGGCCGCGGCGCTCTACCAGAAGGAGAAGTGCGACTCGATCATCTCGATCGGTGGTGGATCGAGCCACGACGCCGCCAAGGGTGCCCGCGTCGTGATCGCGCACGACGGTCGCAACATCAACGAGTTCGAGGGATTTGCCAAGTCCACGAACAAGGAGAACCCTCCGCACATCGCTGTATCCACCACAGCCGGTACGGGTTCCGAGACGTCATGGGCGTACGTCATCACCGACACGTCTGACATGAACAACCCGCACAAGTGGGTGGGCTTCGACGAGGCGACCATCGTGACCCTCGCGGTCGACGACCCGCTGCTCTACTACACCTGCCCTCAGCACTTCACCGCGTACTGCGGCTTCGACGTACTGGCCCACGGCAGTGAGCCTTTCGTGTCTCGCCTGGATTTTGCGCCGTCGCTCGGCAACGCGATCTACTCGGTCGAGTTGGTCGCGAAGAACCTGCGCGAGGCTGTCTTCGAGCCGCGGAACCTCAAGGCCCGCGAGGGAATGATGAACGCGCAGTACATTGCCGGCCAGGCCTTCAACTCCGGCGGACTCGGAATCGTCCACTCGATCTCCCACGCGGTGAGCGCTTTCTTCGACAGCCACCACGGTCTGAACAACGCCATCGCGCTGCCTCGGGTGTGGGAGTACAA
The DNA here is from genome assembly GCF_002300185.1 of Rhodococcus sp. ACPA4. Lineage (NCBI taxonomy): Bacteria > Bacillati > Actinomycetota > Actinomycetes > Mycobacteriales > Nocardiaceae > Rhodococcus > Rhodococcus sp. ACPA4. The sequence goes on along the minus strand of NZ_NSDY01000001.1, from coordinate 2,405,486 downwards.
CCTGCCCTCGCGCTACGAGCGTTACGCCCAGTTGGCCGGCGCTCTCGGTGTCGACACCCGCAACCTCACGACGGTGCAGGCCGCCGACGCTGCCGTCGAGGCAGCGATCCGTCTGGCCAAGGATGTCGGTATCCCTGACAACTTCGGTCAGGTGCGCACCGATTCGTACGCGAAGAACCAGATGAACACCAAGAAGTACGAAGGTCGTGGTGATGTCATCAAGGGTGACGAGAAGACTGTGCGCGCCATCTCCGAGCACATTCAGGACGACTGGTGCACCCCGGGCAACCCCCGCGAGGTCACCGTGGAGTCGATGATCCCGGTTGTCGATCACGCGATCAACAAGTCCTACTTCTAACGGGCCTTCGGCCCCGTGCGCCTTTCTGGTAGCCCGCGCTACCGGAAAGGCGCACGAGGGGCTTGCCCCCCATTGAAAGGTGTTCCATGTCCAATCGCACTTTCTCCACCGGCGTCGAAGTGAAAGATGCGCTGCGCGAGCAGGACTACATCGCGGACGACGAGTTTGCGGTGGTAGTTCACCTTGCGACGGCGTTGGGGCGTCCACTCCTGCTCGAAGGACCGGCCGGGGTCGGCAAGACGGAACTCGCGAAATCGCTGGCCGCGATCGGTGGACGAAAGCTCGTGCGATTGCAGTGCTACGAGGGTTTGGATGACAATCGGGCGCTCTACGAATGGGACTACGCAAAGCAACTCCTGCACGTGCAGATGCTCCGTGACCGGATCAGCGATCAGGTGGCCGAGTTCGACAGCGTCGCTGACGCGTCGAAGTTTCTGGCAGATCAGGATTTCGGTTTGTATTCCGAGAATTTTCTGTCGGTCCGGCCATTGCTCGAGGCGATATTGTCACCGGAACCGGTCGTGCTTCTGGTCGATGAAGTGGACCGCACCGAGGAGTCAATGGAGGCGCTTCTCCTGGAAATTCTGGCCGAGCAGCAGATCACGATTCCCGAGGTCGGTACATTCGTGGCCCGGTCGCAGCCCTGGGTCATCTTGACGTCCAACGATACTCGTGAACTCTCGCCGGCGCTCAAGCGTCGGTGCCTGCACTACCATCTCGGCTACCCGACGTCCGAGCGCGAGCGTGAAATCGTCACCGCCCGTGCGCCGGAGGTTGATCAAGCCACCGCCTCCGAAGTAGTCGAACTGGCTCGAATCCTGCGTGACCTTCCGCTGCGCAAGAGCCCGTCGATCTCCGAGGTGATCGATGCGGCAAGGGCGGCAACGGTTCTCGCAGCCAGCGGCCTGGGGGCGTCGTCGGACGCCACGGTGCGCGACATCTTGCTGGCAGCGCTACTCAAGTACTCGTCGGATGTGACGCTCGCGAAGGAACGATTCGACGGGACAGCGCTGGAGTCGCCGTCGCGCAATGGCGGGGAGTCAGTCGAACGTGCCACTGTCGCAAGCAAGCCCGCGAACACGACGACAGCGGTGTTCCGGGGGACCGGCGGGCGGGATTCGCATCAACAAGGGGTCCGCGGTGGCAGCGGACTCCGCTCGTCGCGATGACAATACTCAGCGCTGCCGAAAAGCCGTCGTTTGTCCTCGACGTGGTGTCGGCGAGCTTCGGCCGATTGCTGAGGGCGGCCGGAGTATCGGCGTCGCCCGCTGAGGTCATCGAGGTCCGGCGGGTGTTGGCGATGGTCGGGGCATCGGATCGTGATGTCTTGCGTGCCTGCCTGCGGTCGGTGTGCGCCAAGTACTCTCATGAGCAACCGGGCTTCGATCGGGCATTCGACGCGTTGTTCCGTCCGATTCGAGACGGCAAGACGGCAGATCGCATTGCGTCCAGAGCGGAAGTGGCCGACGGTCTGCCGACCGCACTCGGTATCGACGAGGATCAGGAAGTCGGCCGCTACGCGGAGTACAACGAGCGTGCCGCCGAGGTGGGTGACTACTTCGATACTCCGGAGGCGGAGAAGGGATTCAACCCGCACAAGGACGACGACGATGTGTCGATGACGTCAAGTGATGCTGAACTGTCGGTGGATACCGGTTCCGAAACGGGGCGACGGGGGGTCAGCTACACCGTGGACGTGGACAGAGCGTCGTCGGCCGTAGTCGGTGATCTCAGTACGAGTGTTGCTGCCGCTGTGGTGGGTTCGTTGTCTTGGGACGATCCGACGTCCATTCTCGCGTGGCTCGACACGTACGATCCCAGCAAGGCCTATGCGGACGTCTCCGATGACGGACCGCTGACGCAGGCGCAGCTGAACCGCCTGGTCGAAGCTGTCGAAGCGTTTGTCCAGGCGCTCTCCGCCGCGGCTCTCGCGGAGTCCGCTCCCGATGCCCCTGACAGTGAGGCGGCCGCAGGCCCCTCACATAACGACGTCGAACTTGCGTGCCACGAAGTGTTGCGCCGGATGCGAGGCCCCTCGAGACCGCGACCGCGCGAACGCTCCCGTGGGCGTTTGGACATGCGGCGGACGGTACGGTCGAGTTTGCGGACTGACGGCATTCCCTTCCATCTGGTGGTGAAAGCTCCTCGCCCCGATCGGGTTCGGTTGTTGCTGATCGCCGACGTCTCGCTGTCGGTCCGGCCCGTCACCGCATTCACCTTGAGGCTGGCCCAGGCGATGCACCGGCGCGCCGACCGCTGTGAGGTGCTGGCCTTTGTCGATCGACCCGTCGACGTCACGGACACCCTGCTCGCCAGCAGTGGTGACGGCGCTCTGGCAGCGGTCCTGGCGCATCCAGGTCTGGACCTGGAAGCCAGCAGTGATTACGGGCGAGTGCTCACCGAATTGCTGGACGAGCACGGCAACGCCTTGAACTCACGAACGTCCGTCATCATCGTCGGTGACGGGCGGTGCAACGGATTACCTCCGCAGGTGGAGAAGCTCGAGGAACTACGACGCAAGGTTCATCGATTGGCCTGGATCACGCCGGAACCACAGCGATATTGGAACCAGGCGTCGTGTGCGATGCCGGAGTACTCGAAGATCTGTGACGAGGTGGTGGTGGCTCGCGATGCCGCGCAGATGATGGCCAAAGCGGCGGAACTGGGTCACGCACTTCGCTGAGGTGTGAAAAGCAATCCGAGAGTAGTGATGTACTGATATCCATGACGGTGACGAAGGCCGAGAAGTCGGCGCTGCGCTGGAAACCGATACTGCTGCTGACGGTAGTCGGTGCGGTCTGCGGCCTTGTTGCTCTGGGAGTCTTCCAGTGGTGGTGGCAATCGTTGGCATCGCCGCACATCCTCACTGGCGGCGCATACTTCGATCCCGAGCCTGGTTTCACCGGAGCCAGCTTTATGGACCTGTTCCCCGCAGAGCCTGCGCCGTGGTTGTATTCCGGATTGGTCCTCGGACCGACCGTGGTCGGCTTGCTCGCCGGCATCGTGTTCGTGCTGTTCGGCGGGCGGGATCGTCGTCGTCAGGAGTAAGGGCCTCCGTGGACGCGCGGCCGAGGCATAAAGACAGTACCTACCCGATCGGGTAGGTATTCACCTCTCCTTGGGCGGGTGTGTGTCCGTCGATGCCCGCGTAGTCTCGGAACCGGCGCTTGTTAAGTGGATCACAGACTCGGCGCCGGGCGAGAGGAGAGTGGGAGCCGTGTCGGTGGATGTTCCGGATGCCGTTGACGCAGGTGAACGCCGCCGTGACGCAGGTGAACACCGCCATGACGCAGGTGAACGCCGCCGTGGCACCGCTGCCAGATTGGTGAAGTTCCATGCTCCGGAAATTGTGTTCGGCATCGGTTCCCTGGTCGAGGCCGCTCACGCAACTCTCCGATTCGGCGGTTTTCGCCCCTTTCTCGTCACCGACCCCGGCCTGGTCGAATCGGGATGGGTCAGTGAACTCGAGGCGCACTTGGCGGAGCAGGGGCTGCTGCCGACGGTCTGGGCTGGACTGACTCCCAACCCCAAGGACTACGAGATTGCGGCCGGCTTCGAGGTGTACCAGGAGGGCGAGTGCGACGTCATCATCGCGCTCGGCGGTGGGTCTGTCATCGATGCGGCAAAGGGCGTCGCGGTTCTGGCCGCAAACGGCGGAAACATTCTCGACTACGAGGGGGTCGATCAGGCGACCAAGCCGATTCCGCCCCTGGTGATGGTCCCGACCACGTCGGGTACCGGAGCAGATGTTTCCCAGTTCTGCATAGTCACGGACACCGCTCGGGGTACGAAGATCACGATCATCGGACGAGCGTTGGTTCCCGATGTCACCGTCATCGATCCACGGTTGCTCACAACGATGCCCGAGTGGCTCAATGCGGCAACCGGATTGGATGCGTTGACGCACGGTATCGAGGCTTTCGTATCGCTTGCCCACAATCCGCTCACTGATCATCACGCACTCCGAGCGGTCGGCTTGGTCACCGAGAACCTGGTGCGCACAATTCATGAGCCGATGGAAATGGAAGCGCGATCCGTCATGGCTCAGGCGAGTCTCGAAGCCGGTCTTGCCTTCACCAACGCGATTCTTGGCGCGGCTCATGCGATGAGTCATCAAGTCGGAGGCATGCTGGATCTCCCACATGGCGTCATCAACGGGATATTGCTTCCGCACGTCATTCGTTTCAATTCCACGACCGACGCGGCGCCGTTCGTGGCAATTGCTGCGGCGCTGAACCTTCCGGAGCAACGTGGCAGTGCACAAGAAGCCGCGTTGGCGGTGGCGGATCGCGTCGAGCGGCTTGCCCGAGAGGTCGGTGTCCCGAAGGGTTTGGCGGAGTTGGGTGTTCGGGAGCAGGACTTGAGCCGCCTGGCAAGTTTTGCACTGCGTGATGCGTGCATGTCCACCAATCCGCGTGAAGCCACTCAGGAACAGATGGTGGCCTTGTTCCGGAGCGCGCTGTGAATCGGGCGAGATCATGACCGCAGACCTGTCGAGGCTCACCGGATTACGTTCGGGGAAGAGCACTTTCTATCCGCAGTACCGCGGCGCGGCTGAACGACTCGAGCGCGTCGTGCATGCATTGGAGTTGATTTCGCGGGCGCTGGTGAGAACAGTCGACGGCCCGGAGACGTTGGTCTGTGCTGTTGCCGAGGCCGCGCGTGCACATTTGAGTGCGCAGTGGGTGGTCTTTGCGCTCGCCGACGGCACCTTGCCTGACGCGGGGCCGCGACGGTTGGTTCTCGGACCGGACGCGACTCCATTCCTGGTCGACAACGTCGAGGGTCCACCGCTGCCGGACGACGTCGTGGATTGTCTCAACGACATTCGGTGCGGCAGTATCGAATCGAATTCCGTGGTCGATCCGCACTACGCATTTGTGCCGATCGTGCTCGGGGGTGGTGTGGTCGGCGCCTTTGCGGCCTGGACTCCCCAGAATCGCACGCTCGATTCCACCGACGGCGCAGTTCTCAGCATCTTGGCCAGTCAAACGGCTGTTGCGCTGCAGAATTCGGCTCTGTATCAGCGCGGACAACTCTTGTTGTCGCGTGCCGAAGAGGCATTTGCCGAGGCCAATCGAACTGCCGCCGATCTGGCGGTGCGAAACAGTGAGCTGGAATCGACGCAACGTCAACTCGGGGTGGCGCACCGGCACCAGGTCGTCGACGACGAACGCCATCGCATCGCCCGCGAACTCCACGACAGCGTGACCCAGGCGGTGCTGTCAGCGGGTATGCAGATCGAAGTGTGCCGCAGTGACATTCCCGACGCCGAGCGAAGTGAAAGACTGGATCTGGCAAAGGATCTGACGAGGCGGGCCGTGGAGCAACTGCGCTCGGCGATCTACGCGCTCAACCACTCGTCGGATGAAGGCCGGACCTCGCTACCGGAGATGCTCGAGCAACTCAGCGTGGTCCACATGCCCGACGAGTTGGCCGTAAGTCTTCGTGTCGGCGGCACACCGGCCGAGCTTCCCGGTGAAACCGAACATGCATTGCTGCGGATCGCGGGTGAAGCACTCTTCAATGCGGCTGTTCATGCTCACGCCACTCGGGCGGTTCTCCGGTTGACGTATCGCACGGATACCGTCGTCTTGTCCATCTCGGACGACGGTGACGGAGACCCCGCGCGGATGCGATTGATCCTCAAACTTGCGGCGAGCAACGATCTCGACGGGCGGCACAGGGGCTTGGCCAACATGCAGTCCCGGGCACGCGAATTGGGTGGCACGCTCGATGTTCGTCGCGCGAGGATCGGGGGAGTCCAAGTGTTGGTTCGGGTGCCGCTCGCCGACAAGCCTGACAGTGATACTGAGACCGGCGCCGAAGATACCTGTCCCGCAACCGAGATCGAGGAATGATGACCACAGCACGCCCCGTCTCCGCCGGCCCCGTCGGGCACAGAGATCCTGTCCGGCCCACCGAGAGTCGCGAGGTTGGTATCGTGCTCGTCGACGACCACGCGATACTGCGGCAAGGACTGCGGTCGGTGCTCGAGAGGGAAAACGATCTGCGCATTGTCGGCGAGGCATCGTCATTGCCGGAGGCATTGTCGGTTGTCGATCGGGTGAGCCCCGACATCGTCCTCATGGACCTCAAACTCTCGGCGAGTTCGGACTACGAGGGATTGACGCTGTGCTCGCAGTTGTCCGTGGCGCATCCGAAACTCGGATTACTGGTTCTCACCACATTTCTCGACGACCAACTGGTGGTTCGCGCTGTGCACGCCGGGGCGCGTGGATACGTTGTCAAAGACGTCGACACCACCGAACTGGTCCGGGCAATCCGGGCGGTATCTCGCGGCGAGAGTGCATTCGACTCGCGTAGTGCTTCCGCTGTGGTGCGCTCGTTGAACGGCCAGTCCACAACCAAGGACCGGTTGACGGATCGCGAACTCGAGGTCCTGCGGCTGCTCGCAAATGGATTGTCCAACATCAGGATCGGTGAGAGATTATTCATCTCGCCGACGACGGTGAAGTTTCATGTCAGCAATATCATGCGCAAACTCGAGGTGAGTCGGCGTGCCGAGGCAGTCTACGCGGCCAGCAAACAGGGATTGATCTAGACGCGTGTTGCTCGCCAGTCGGCCAGCATCCGCGGCATCTCCGCGGCCATGAAGTCGAAGAAATCGCGAAGGTCGGCCATCCGGTCGCCGCCACGTGTGCCTTCGCCAAGGACGCGAATGCCCTCTGCTGCTACCTCCGATACCTGGTACAGCGCAGACTGTTTGGTGACAAACGCGTCGGCCCACAGGTCTACACTGACGCGGTAGTGCTGACGCCTTGATCCCGGAACGGCGTCGCGTTCGATCAGGCTGACCTGTAGCAGGTATCGCACCGCGCCGGAAATGGCTGCCGCGCTCACGCCGAGCGCCTCACCGAGATCGCCGGGAGTCGACGACGGCTGATTGCTGGTCATCAAAGCCGCCCAGACGCGTGCCGGCATGGGCGGGAAGCCCATGTCGATCAGCACCAGCGAGAGGCGCTCGACCAACTGCCGGCTCTTGTCGGGATGGTCGGGCGGTTCATGTCGGGCGGTCATGTCGGTCATCGAGGAGTGTCCGATCTTTACGTTTTTCTATCTTCACACATTTGTGAAATCAGCGTACGGTCGAATTCATGGGTGCCGCAGTTTCGGTGAAAGACCTGGTCAAGACGTTCGGACCAACCCGAGCGTTGGACGGTTTGGATCTCGAGGTTTCCGAAGGCGAGATTCACGGATTTCTCGGGCCGAACGGTTCAGGCAAGTCGACCACCATTCGGGTACTGCTCGGCCTGCTGCGTTCGGATTCCGGCGAAGCAACGGTCCTCGGCGGCGATCCGTGGCGTGATTCCGTCGCCCTGCATCGGCGTCTGGCATACGTGCCGGGCGAGGTGAATCTGTGGCCGAATTTGACCGGAGGTGAGGCCATCGACCTACTCGCCGGCCTGCGAGGCGGGATCGATGTGTCTACGCGCGCAGAGTTACTCGATCGTTTCGAACTCGATCCCAGAAAGAAGGCGAGAACATACTCGAAAGGCAATCGGCAGAAAGTGGCACTCGTTGCCGCGTTCGCTTCGGACGTCGAACTTTATGTTCTCGACGAACCGACGTCCGGTCTCGACCCGTTGATGGAGGCGGTTTTCCAGGACTGCGTTCACGAGTTGGCCCATGCCGGGAAGACGGTTTTGCTGTCGAGTCACATTCTGGCAGAGGTGGAAGCGCTGTGCGATCGTGTCAGCATCATCCGTGACGGGCAAACGGTGGAGTCCGGAACGCTATCGGAACTGCGGCATCTGACCCGTACATCGGTATCGGTCACGACGCGCACACCGGTCGCCGGACTCGACGCCTTCGAGGGCACGTACGACGTGCTCGTCGATGGTGATCACGCGAAGTGTGAGGTCGACAGTGTTCGGCTCGGCGCACTGATGGAACACCTTGTCGGCTTCGGGATCGTGGCGCTGACGTCCACACCGCCAACTCTCGAAGAACTGTTCCTTCGTCATTACGGGGACGAACGAGCGAAGGAGAGTTCGGAGCATCTGCGAGCGGAATCGGGGGCGTGGCCGTGACTGCCACGACCAGCCCGGTCGACGTTCACCAAGGTATCCAGTTCACCGGTACATCACGGTTGGTTCGGCTTGCCTTGCGACGCGATCGAATTCAGCTCCCGGTGTGGCTGATTTCGCTGACCGTGTTTCTGATATTTGTCGCTGCCAGCGTGGGTGGACTGTACAGCACTCCGGAGGAATTGCGTTCCGTTGCAGTCGGATCCGCAGTCTCACCAGTGGCGTTGGCCACCAACGGCATCGTGTCGGGATACTCCGAGGGCGCGATTGTTGCCAGCCAGGGCGTTCTGGTGTTTGCGTTGGCAGCGGCATTGATGAGCACGCTGGCGGTGGTGCGCCACACTCGGCAGAACGAGGAGACCGGGCGCGCCGAGATGATCGGTGCGGCGGTTGTCGGTAGGCGTGCGCTACTGACGTCGGCACTTGTTGTCACGATCGGTGCGAATATCGTTCTGGCTCTTGCCAGTGCAATCGGTCTGGTGGCCATCGGGCTTCCGGCGGACGGCTCGCTGGCGCTGGGAGCGGCGATCGGCGGCACCGGTATCGCGTTTGCCGGCGTTGCAGCGGTGGCGGCTCAAATCACCGACGGCGCGCGCACCGCCAACGGTATCGCGGGCGCGGCCATCGGAATTGCGTTCATGCTACGGGCGATCGGCGACGTCGACAGCACCGTTGTCGACGACGGCACCCGCGTGGTCAGTGGGTGGATGTCGTGGCTCTCGCCGATCGGGTGGGCGCAGCAGATACGACCGTACGACGACGACGCCTGGTGGATACTGCTGCTGCTCTTCGGTTTTGCCGTAGTTCACATCGGGATTGCCTTTGTGCTCATCGGTCATCGTGACCAGGGAGCGGGACTGGTCCAGCCGAGGCCGGGGCCACCGGTTGCGGCGCGCTGGTTGCCGTCGGCGTGGGGTCTGGCCTGGCGCATGCAGAGAGTGACGATGTTCTGGTGGCTATTCTCCGTAGTCATTCTCGGATTCTCGTACGGGGCCGTCGGAAACGAGATCGACCAGTTGGTGGGTTCGTCGCAGCAGACTGCTGACCTTTTCGAGCAGCTCGGTGGGGGATCAGCCGCATTGGTCGATTCCTACCTGGCGACCGCGTTGGGTTTCCTGTCGATAGTCATTGCGGCATATGCGGTTCAGAGCATTCTCCGCATGCATGGCGAAGAATCCTCGGGAAGGTTGGAACCGCTGTTGTCCACGGCACTTCCGCGCTGGAAGTGGATGCTTTCGCACGTAAGCACCGTTGTCGGCGGGGTGGTGCTCGCGCACATTCTTGCGGGAGTGTTCACCGGGTTCGCGTTCGGTCTGGTTACCGACGATATCGCGGGCAACACTGTGCGGATGGCAGGCGCGGCGCTGGCCTATCTGCCGGCAGTGCTGGTCGTTCTTGCAGTCGTGGCTTTGGTTTTCGGACTGTTTCCGGCGATTGCGTCGTCGCTGTCCTGGGGTATTTTTGCGGCCTGCATCGTTCTCGGGCAATTCGGCGTGCTGTTCAAGCTTCCCCAAGTAGTCCTGGACCTTTCACCGTTCACTCACGTTCCCACCGCACCCGCCGAAGCCGTGACCGCTTTGCCGCTGGTTGTGTTGACCGCTCTGGCACTAGCTCTCGGTGCGTCGGCGATTGCTGCGTTTGCACGCCGAGACATCCGAATGTAGCGGCTCGGTCACGATGTCGGTCGACAGTGGAGATACGCGTCTGTGACAACCTGGAACATGCGATTACCCTGCGCATCAACCAATTCGGCGGTTGTAGTCACCAGTCCACGCGAGCGCTTGTCGAGTACTACGTCGTCAACGGTGAGCGTGCCGCTCAAGGTGTCGCCGGGACGGAGTGGGCGCAGGAACTGTACGTCGCGCATGGACTTGCCGGCAATGACGTTCCATCGGTCGTAAATGCTTGCGACCACAAGTTTCTGACAAATTGCCAAAGTGTGTACTCCGCTGCCGATCAAGCCGCCGAACACGCCGGATTCGGCGGCCTCTTTGTCGGTGTGGAACCACTGAGGGTCCCATTGCGTCGCAAAGTCGACAATTTCCTGCTCCGAGACCGTGTATGAACTCAACTCCATGATCTGGCCGATCCGAAGATCTTCGGCGTAGACCGAGCGATGGTGAAGGGCGGCAGAATCGTTCATGTTCTTCTGGATCTCCTGCGGGTAGGCCTGTACTCGGAACATACGCCACCTACCGAGCCACTAGAATCGGCAGATGGTCAACGACAAGCACCTCGATCCAAACGCACTGGTAGGGGAGTGGAACTTCGAACGAAGGATCGTCGACCGCCGTGCAGAAGTCACAAAACGCGTCACAGGAACAACCACCATCGAAGATGCCGGTGACGGCCGACTGCGCTGGTACGAAAGCGGGACATTGTTCGACGGCGACCTGGAGTTGCCGGTTTTCCGCACTCTGTTCATCGAGCAGCATGACGGCGAGTGGGCAGTCACCTTCGAGGACGGTCGAGAGTTTCACGACTGGGCACCGGGAGACGACGTCGAGCATCTGTGCGGCGCAGATACATACCGGGGCCGCATCGACATCGATGTCGAGGAAGCCACAACTGATTCGCAGGCTGCGTGGTCGGTCGAGTGGACGGTGACCGGGCCGAGCAAGGACTACACGATGACGACGCACCTCGCGAGATCGTCGTAAATGACGCGCGACGCACGCATGGCGGCTGTAGATTCCGGGTCATGACTGAACCGGTGAAAGGCCCAGCGTCGTATTTTCCGTCGATCGAGAAGAAATACGGACGACCGATCAGCGAGTGGCAGGAGCTGATTCGCAGTTCCGACCTGACAAAGCACATGGAACTGGTCACCTGGCTGAAGTCCGAGCACGGGCTGGGGCACGGACATGCCAATGCTCTAGTGGCGCATACCCTGAAGGAAGATGCCGGCTAGCACTTACCGCGCATCGAGTATCAGCCATCCACCGTGATGTTCGAACACCTCGAACGCCGCGCCGGTTTTCTCGCCAACGGCGCGCAGTGATTCGAGGTCGAAGGTCCGGATGTGCCCGTGGCATGCAGTTGCCTCGTCCTCGAACGGGACGGCGATGACAACACGCTCTCGGGCGATCCGCAGGGCCTGCGCGATCACCTTCTCTCCCACGGCATTGTCGACATGTTCGAGCAGATGAATTGCCGTGACGGTATCCGCACTCTTGTCGGGTGTTGGTACCTCACCGGCGTCGCAGATCAGTGTGTTGATCGTGATACCCAGTTCTGGGGCAACCGCGTCGAGCAGGATCATGGTTCCGGGCAGGATATCCGTCGCAGTGACGTCCATTCCGGCGCCGGCGAGGCGCAACGGCAGGAATCCGAAACACGACCCGAGGTCGAGGACGGAGCCGCGCACGAGTTCGTGTGCTTTCTCGTGGATGGGCGCAAAATCGGCGCTGCCGTCCAGGAGTTCGCGCAGTGAGTTCCGGTAGTAGGTGGTCCATGATTCGAGGGCTCCGTCGACGGTGGAGCGAACCAGTCCCACCATCGTGAGTTCGAATTCGTCCTGCCCGAAGTCGGCGTCCTGGATCGAGGCGGTCACGCCAGCGACGAGCCGTTCGCTGAGGTCGTCCGCAGTCAGGGAATGCCGCACCAGCAGCGTGCCGTCACTGCGATCGAGAGTGAGGGGACCTGACGCCACCCGCTCGACCGTGACGTGGCCGAACGACCATCGCCCGGGTGTCGAGGGCGCAAGTGAATCCATGACCGGTGCGGCGGGTGCTGACATGGTGGGCCTTCCTAGATGCTGATACCGGTGCGCAAGGACTGTGTTCCGGTTCGCAGAAGTTCGGGTAGTTCAAGTGCGTCGTTGGTGAGCCACTGTTCGTAGGCGGCCATCGCGACACCGAGCAGAAGGTAGCCCACAGTCCGCGGACCGTGATCGGTCGGTTCGAGGTTCATTCGCTTGGCAGCGTACTCGGCGACAACCTGGCGCCAGCCTTCGTACATCACCACCGAGTATGCCTGAAGCGTGGGCACGGTGAGGATGAGTTCCATCCGGTTACGGTGCACAGCAGTCTCTTCCGGGGGAAACGTGTTGAACGTCAGTAGTGCGGATTCGAGGGCGTCGACAAGCGGCATGTCCTCGGGCAGCGAATTGAAGTGTTCACGCATCTGAGCCAGATGACCGTCGAAGTCGCCCCATGGCACAGCGTTCTTGGACGGAAAGTAGCGGAAGAACGTCCGGCGAGCGATTCCGGCGGCGTCGGCGATCTGATCGACACTGACCTCGTTGAAGCCGAGCGTGGAAAAGAGTTCGATGCCGACCGTGCTGATTCCCTCCCTGGTAGTGGAGGGGCGACGACCTATCCGAGCGGACGGGTTTTTGCGGCTTCGCATACTTTTTCTGCTCCCAGTCTGTCATTCTGCACTCGATGCCATTACAGTGGTGAACCGAGTCACAGTGAAGTCCCACTCGTGACCACAGATTCAGGAGGAATCCATGTCCGATCGTGACAATAAGGCACTCGACAACGACCTCATCGAAGAATCGCTGGTCGAAGAGGTTTCGATCGACGGCATGTGCGGCGTGTACTGACCGTGCCTGCTTTGAATCTCGATGCGGGGTGGAAACTCCACCCGCAGGTAGCGCTTCGCCCCGAACCTTTCGGGGCGTTGCTCTACCACTTCGGAACGCGCAAGCTCTCGTTCCTGAAGAACACGACCATCGTTGCGGTGGTCAAGGCGTTGCCAGACCATCCTGATGTCCGGTCCGCACTACGTGCGCAAGGCATCGAAGATGACGCGGCTCCCCAATATGCCCGCGCGCTGAGCACTCTCGCCGACTCGCACATGATTGTGCCTGTCTGAGTCGCTCGCTCGCTCCCACGTGCGGAACAGCCCTCTGCACGTTCGCCCGCTTCATTTCTTTGCGAGGACACAGCCATGACCTCAGTTCTTGAACATCCCTCCACACCGGCACCGGTGGGTCGCCTCGTCGATCAGTTCGAACTCGGACTCGACGCCCCCATCTGCCTGACGTGGGAACTTACCTACGCCTGCAACCTGTCCTGCGTGCACTGCCTGTCGTCGTCGGGTCGCCGCGACCCCAACGAGCTGAGCACCGAGCAGTGCAAGGCCATCATCGACGAGCTGCAGCGTATGCAGGTTTTCTACGTCAACATCGGTGGCGGTGAGCCGACCGTGCGTTCCGATTTCTGGGAGCTCGTCGACTACGCGACGGACCACCAGGTCGGCGTGAAGTTCTCCACCAACGGCGTGAAGATCGACAAGAAGGTTGCTGCGCGCCTTGCGGCCAGTGACTACGTCGACGTGCAGATTTCCATCGACGGCGCCACCGCTGAGGTCAATGATGCTGTGCGCGGGCCTGGTTCGTTCGCGATGGCCGAGCGTGCGCTTGCCAACCTGAAGGAAGCCGGCTTCAAGGACGCCAAGATCTCCGTAGTCGTCACGCGGCACAACGTCAGCCAGCTCGACGAGTTCAAGGCTCTCGCGGACAAGTACGACGCGACCCTGCGCATCACTCGCCTGCGTCCTTCGGGCCGCGGCGCCGACGTGTGGGATGATCTGCATCCGCGTCCCGAACAGCAGCGTGAGCTCTACAACTGGCTGGTCGCCAACGGTGAGGGCGTCCTGACGGGCGACTCCTTCTTCCATCTCTCTGCGTTCGGCGATGCACTGCCCGGTTTGAACCTGTGCGGCGCGGGCCGAGTTGTGTGCCTGATCGACCCGGTCGGCGACGTCTACGCATGCCCGTTCGCGATTCACGATCAGTTCCTCGCCGGCAACATCGTGAAAGACGGTGGCTTCCAGCATGTCTGGCAGCACTCGGACCTGTTCCAGGAACTGCGTTCGCCGCAGACCGGTGGCGCGTGCAGCAAGTGCAACCACTACGACTCCTGCCGCGGCGGCTGCATGGCAGCCAAGTTCTTCACCGGCCTGCCGATGGACGGACCCGATCCCGAATGCGTCATCGGAAACGGTGAAATGGCGTTGGCCGGCGCGGGAGAGATCCCCAAGTCCAGCGTCGACCACTCACGATCCGGTCAACGTAAGACCCCGCGCGCATCGGTGCCCTTGACACTGATGATGCGTCCCCCCGCCAAGATTTGTGACGAAAACCCGCTAGCGGGAATGTAAGTAGCTTTCCGGGCTACTTGCGATACGAGAGGTTTGATTGATGGCAAAGAACGCATTCTTCGAGACCGTCGCTGAAGCACAGCGACGTGCGCAGAAGAGGCTGCCCAAGTCCGTGTATGCGGCGCTGGTGGCCGGATCCGAAAAGGGTCTGACCGTCGACGACAATGTCGCGGCATACAGCGAACTGGGTTTCGCTCCGCATGCGGCCGGATTGCCGAACGAGCGGAACATGGCCACCACCATTATGGGGCAGGACATTTCGCTTCCGGTGATGATCTCGCCGACCGGTGTGCAGGCAGTGCACCCCGACGGTGAGGTGGCGGTTGCACGGGCCGCTGCGGCGCGGGGAACGGCCATCGGCCTGAGTTCTTTTGCCAGCAAGTCCATCGAAGAGGTCGCTGCGGCCAACCCGCAGGTGTTCTTCCAGATGTACTGGGTCGGTAGCCGCGACGTGCTCCTACAGCGTATGGAGCGCGCTCGCGCTGCCGGCGCCAAGGGCCTGATCATCACCACCGACTGGTCCTTCTCGTACGGCCGTGACTGGGGCAGCCCGTCCATCCCCGAAAAGATGGACCTCAAAGCCATGTTCCAGTTCGCGCCCGAAGGCATCATGCGCCCGAAGTGGTTGTTGGAGTTCGCCAAGACCGGCAAGATCCCGGATCTGACAACACCCAACCTCGCGGCTCCCGGCCAGCCGGCACCGACGTTCTTCGGCGCGTACGGCGAGTGGATGCAGACTCCGCTTCCGACGTGGGAAGACATCGCCTGGCTGCGTGAGCAGTGGGGTGGCCCGTTCATGCTCAAGGGCATCATGCGTATCGACGACGCCAAGCGTGCAGTCGACGCCGGTGTCTCCGCGATCTCCGTCTCCAACCACGGTGGCAACAACCTCGACGGCACCCCGGCGCCGATCCGTGTGCTCCCGGGTATCGCCGAAGCTGTTGGCGATCAGGTGGAAGTTGTTCTCGACGGCGGCATCCGACGCGGCGGCGATGTCGTCAAGGCTCTTGCGCTCGGCGCCAAGGCAGTCATGCTCGGCCGCGCGTACCTGTGGGGCCTCTCGGCAAACGGCCAGGCCGGTGTCGAGAACGTACTCGACCTCATGCGTATGGGCATCGACTCGGGCCTCATGGGTCTCGGCCATTCGTCCATCACCGAGCTCAGCAAGGATGACCTGGTCATTCCGGAAGGCTTCACCCGCACGCTGGGCGCGAGCTGAACCTCTGGCTCTGATCGAGCTGTGAGTTGAGCCTTCACGAACACACAACCCTGGCCGGACACCATGTCCGGTCCAGGGTTGTTTTCGGTCCGCACGAGACCAATCTTGCTGTGGGAAGAGTTTTCTCGGATCGGCACCGCGCGTACTACCAGCGCCGCGCCGAGGGCGGAGCCGGGATCGTAGTCACCGAAACGGCGTCGGTTCTGGAGAACGACTGGCCATACGAGCGTGCGCCGCTGGCATCTCGGTGTGGGCCGGGTTGGCGAGCGATCTCATCGGCATGCGCGCCGCACGGCACCCTGGTCCTCGCGAGCCTGGGGCACACCGGGATGCAGGGATCGAGCGCCTACTCGCAGTCGGTTCTGTGGGGGCCGTCGAGGGTCGCTGATCCGGTGACACGCGAGTTGCCGATGATGATGGAACAGAACGACATCGATGCTGTGGTCGAGGGTTTCCGTACATCGGCAGCGCTTGCGGTGAACTCCGGGATGGACGGCATCGAGATAGATGCCGGCCCGCGAAGCATTCTGCGGCAGTTCCTTTCGGGGTTGACCAATACGCGCGCAGACAGGTACGGACGTGATCGGCTGACGCTGCTGCGGGAAGTCCTGCACGCAGTTCGCGGCTCTGTCAGTGCGAACCGTGTGGTTTCCCTGCGGTTGTCGTGCGACGAGCAGGCGCCGTGGGCGGGTGTCACACCAGAGCTCGCGGTCGGGTATGCCAGTGAACTCGAGCGGTATCTCGATCTGCTGGTTGTGGTGCGCGGCGGTCTCTACTCGACCGCGGGGTATCGTCCGGACTTTCACGCAGAACCGAACTTCAATCGTGAACTGTGCCGAACCGTCAAGGCCGCAGTTTCGATTCCGGTTGTGTTGCAGGGGAGCGTCGTCGACATCGCGGACGCCCATGACGCGCTCGAGCATGTGGATTTTGTGGAAATGACCCGAGCGCAGATCGCCGACCCGGACCTGGTGGTGAAGTCAGCCCGCGGAGATCAGCCGCGTCCGTGCGTTCTGTGCAATCAAACGTGCCTCGTGCGCGATCCGCGTAATCCTGTGGTGACGTGCGTCGGAAATCCGAGTGCCGGATTCGAGACCATAGATCCTGATGAGCGCGAGCAGGATTCGATTACCGGCCCGGTGCTGGTAGTCGGGGGCGGACCTGCGGGATTGGAAGCTGCACGAATCCTGGCCGGGCGCGGCGCGGCCGTCACCGTTGCAGAACAATCGTCACGGTTCGGCGGGATGATTCGAACCTTTGCGCAGGGGAAGGGGCGCAGTCGATTTTCCTTGCTTGCGCAGTGGCTCGAAGACGAATGCCGTCGCAGCGGCGTCACCATGCTGACCGAGTACACAGTCAGCTCGCCGGAGATCGACGACGCACGAGGCCGTGGTGGCGTGGTGATCGCGTCGGGCAGTATTCCCAGGCCGCCGACGTACTCCGTGGACACATCCGTGCTCTGGATGGACGCGGCGCAGGCGCAGAGGCTTGGCGGCGATTCGATCAAAGGCCCTGTTGTTCTTGTGGATCCGTTGGGTGGGCCGATAGGTGTTGCAGTTGCAGAGGAATTGGCACTGTGCGGACTCGAGGTCTCGATCGTCACACCTGACACAATCGTCGGTTCCCGGTTGGGAATGAGCGGCGACCTTGTCGGCGCGAACACCAGACTTCAGCAGGCTGGCGTGAACCGTATCTGCTCCTCGCGGGTACGTACGGTTGTCGACGGCTGTGTGCACGTCGAGAACGTCTACACGGATGTTGCTGCAGGAATCCGGTGCGCGACCGTGATCGACTGCTCGCCTCGATTGCCTGACAGCTCCCTGCGCTATTTGGCAGGTACCGGTGTCGGCGACACGATTGCTCCGAGAACTGTTCTCGAATCCATCCACGAAGGGCGCCGCGCAGGGTTTACTACTGGAACAGGTTTCAATTCCGTGGAGAGGATCGATTCATGACCCAGGTACGTTCACTCGAAGGCCGTGTTGCATTCATTACCGGCGCGGCGCGTGGTCAGGGCCGCTCACACGCAATTCGCTTGGCCAGGGAGGGCGCGTCGATCATTGCGATCGACGTCTGCAGTGCTGTTGCCGAGCACAACACCTACGACGCAGCGACCCCGGAAGACTTCACTGAGACCGTCCGCCTGGTCGAGGCCGAGGGTGGCAAGATCCTCGCGCGTGAGGCTGACGTTCGAGACAGTGCCGCGCTCGCTGCTGTGGTGAAGGACGGTGTCGAGCAGTTCGGTCGACTCGACATCGTGGTGGCCAATGCGGGCGTCTGCAACTGGAATCGATTCTGGGAGATGTCGGACGAGCAGTGGGAAACCCTCATCGACATCAACCTCACCGGTGTGTGGAAAACGCTCAAAGCGGCCGTGCCGTCCATCATCGAGGGTGGGCGTGGTGGTTCGATCGTCGTGATCAGTTCGGTCGCCGGACTGAAGGCGATGCCCGGTCAGGCGCACTACGGAAGCGCAAAGTTCGGTTTGGTCGGTCTCACTCAGGCGGCGGCAAAGGAACTGGGGGAGTACAGGATTCGCGTCAACTCCATCCATCCGTACGGGGTCAATACCCCGATGGGTGTTGATCAGGGCGCTCTCGCCGTGTTCCAGAACTACCCGCAATACCTCCCGAACTTCACCCCCATTCTCACGGAGACGGCTTTTGCCGAGCCCGACGAGATCTCCGATACCGTCGTGTGGTTGGCCGGTGACGGTTCACGCACCGTGACGGCAAGCCACATCGCTCTTGATCAAGGTAACTCCAAGGTCTGATGACGCCATATCCTCGCCTCTTCGAGCCAATGCGCCTGCGCGATTTCACCCTGCGTAACCGGGTGGTGTTCTCTGCGCACCTGACCAACTATGCAGAGAACGGGTTGCCGACGGCGCAGCATGCCGCGTATTACGAGGCGAGGGCGCGAGGTGGCGCCGGCTTGATCATCAGTGAGGAACATTCGACTCATCCGTCGGATCGACCGTACGAGAAGATGATCGCCGGATACAGGCCCGAGGTGGTCGAGGGCTATCGCCGGATCACCGATGCCGTGCATGCGCACGGGTCGGTGATCCTCGCTCAGATCAATCACAATGGAGGACAGGGCGCCGGAACGTATTCGAGGCTCCCGCTCTGGGCGCCCAGTGCTATAGCCGATCCACTGTTCCGGGAAGTCCCCAAAGCTGTTGACGACGGCGATATCGCGGAGATCCTCGACGGTTTTTCGCTGGTCGCGCGCAACTGTATCTCCGGCGGGTTCGACGGCGTGGAATTGCAGGCGTCGCAGTCGTCGATTGTCCGAGCATTTCTGGCGCGGTCGACAAACCAGCGAACGGATCGGTACGGCGGTGCTACTGAGAACCGTGCCCAGTTCCTCCTGGAAGTGTTGCGAGTTCTTCGCCGCGCCATCGGCCCTGATCGAATTCTCGGAGTTCGTCTGAGCGGTTACGAAGGAACCAGCGGTGGTATCGAGTTGCCTGACGCGGTCCTGACTGCGCAGCTGGTGGAAGCCGACGGTCAGGTCGACTACATCAACACCGCTATCGGCATGGCCACAGAGACTTTGCATTTGATCGAGGCATCGATGGCGGTGCCGAAAGGTTACGCGAACTTCATTCCATCGGCGATCAAGGAAGTGGTGTCACTTCCCGTGATCGGTGTCGGCCGATTCAAGTCACCGGAACAGGCTGAGCAGGCGTTGGACGAAGGTCTGTGCGATCTAGTGGGGGTAGTGCGTGGTCAGATCGCAGACCCGGATTTTGTGAACAAGGCACGCGCGGGCAAGCCCTCGCAGGTGCGAACCTGCCTGTCCTGCAACCAGGAATGCGTCGGACGGATGGGGCTCAACCGTTGGTTGGGTTGCACGGAGAACCCGCGGGCCGGACGAGAGTCCGTTGCTTTGCCCCGGCCGCGGTTGCAGGGCCGCAGCGTAGTTGTTGTCGGCGGCGGGCCGGCTGGTCTGCAGGCAGCGGCTACCGCCGCGCAGCGTGGGCATCGGGTGACGCTGTTCGAGCGCGACGCCGTTCTTGGTGGGCAGATCCGTACTGCCTGCGTGATGCCTGCTCGCCGGGAACTGGGTGATCTGATCCGAAACCTCGAATCCGAATGCCGCAGAGACGGAGTCGCCATCGAACTCGATACTGAAGTGACAGCGGAGAGGCTGATCGAGTTGGCCCCGGATGTGGTGGTGGTGGCGACGGGAGCAAAGCCGGTGCGCCCGGTGTGGGCGGGCGACCTGCGCAGAGTTGTGGGTGTTCGCGACGTGCTCGACGGGAAGGTGCTGCCGAGCGGTTCCGTATTGGTGTTTGACGAACTGGGATTCCACCAGGGCGCGTCGGTGGCGGAGTTCCTCGCAGATCGCGGGTGCGCCGTCACGATCGCCACCAACGGGATGGTTGTGGCCCAAGATTTGAGTATCACTTTGGATTTCGAAGGCTGGAACCGTCGGGCGCATGAGAAGTCGATAGTTCAGCGTACGGATCTGATGGTGACCGCGGTGCACGGCGAAGGTCCAGTGAGTGTCGAACTGGTGCACCATCCGACAGGAGTGTCCGAGTCTATTGCTGCGGACTGGGTGGTGTTTGCGACGCAGCAGGAGCCGGTGGATGAACTGTGGAATGCGCTGCATGGCAGTTCCTTCGAGGTCTACCGAATTGGTGATGCTCTGTCGCCGAGGCGTTCGCACAGTGCCGTCATTGAAGGTCACAGGGTTGCAGTGAGCCTCTAATCGCACGCAGGCGTGTGCACCGGGGCGTGTTTGATCCCCGGTGCACATGGTGGTTGCTCAGGCTGCTGTTGGTGGTGTGTTCCCGGGAACGGGAACTTGGTACGGATCCACGGACATCGGTGGATAGAACCGGGTTTTTCGGTCGTCTCCGATGTCGACTCGCCACTCGGTGTGATGCATCATCCGATGGTGGTGACCGCATAACAAGATCAAATTATCGAGATCCGTGGGGCCGTCATCGAGCCAGTGGATCAGATGGTGGGCGTCGCACCAGCCCGGTGGAGTGCCGCAACCGGGGAAGGCGCATCCGCCGTCTCGCACCGTCAGGGCCCGCCGCTGCGGGACGCTGGCAAGGCGTGCCTTCATGCCGTGATTGAGCGGAACACCGTTGCTATCGAGAAGGATTCGGGTGACCTCGCAGTCGCAGGCCAGCATGCGGGCGGTGTCGAGGCTGATGGGGCCGGCCCAGTTGGTGATCGCGTACCCGAGTTCCTCGGTGGAAGGCAACATGTCTTTGAGGGCCTGAAGATCGGTCATGTCTTTTGCGGTGGCGGTGATCGTCAGGTGGGGTTTCACGCCGCCTTCGACGGGACCGAGACCCGCGGCTTCGTAGCGGCGCAGCATTTCACAGAACCCATCGGCGCGTCGAAGTGCCGGGGTGCGTTCGTCTTTCACACCGTTCTTCTCCGGCGTGGGCGCCGAGAGGGCAGACAGTAATGCGATGAGACGGGCACCGTTGACGGCGTCGAGGTCACCTTTCACGCAAACTCGCCCGTACAGTCCGCGGGAGGCGTAGAACTCGTTGAGCTCGGAGTCTTCACCGGCCGGCACTCCGTCGGTGCGGTTGCCGTACTGCTTCTGGATCCGCCGGATCGCGGCGCGGACGGAATCGCAGTCGGTGACCTTTTTCGAGGCGAGGGTGAGGAGGATGTCGCGGGCTTTCTCGACGTCGGCGAGGTTCATGTTCTTGGGCGGGTGCTGGCAGAAGTGGGCGACCTGACGCGCTTTCAACGCGTCGATATCACCGTCGTGAAAGGATTGTCCGACAACAGGTTCGAGCATGAACAACCGCGCCAGGCCCACCAACTGGCTGCATTCACCGATCTCGAGGTTGGTGGACAGGTGCAGCCACTGTGCGATAGCGCGGAATCCTTTGCCGCCGAGGGTGTCGCGGGTGAACATTTCCGTGATCATCACAACCATGCGGGACTGCATCTCGTGTCGGGCGCGAGCGAGGTCGAGTACCTCGGTCTTGAGGCCCTCGCCGTCGTATTGCCACGCTTCCCGACTGTCCATGGGCCAATTCTAATCGAACAGGATTTCGATTCCTAGGGACATATCGGACATTCCCGTCAATATTCTCTCGAGACATGTTGACTTGCAATAATATTCGATACATTGATACAAATCGGCCATGTGCGCTGCCCACGCTCGAACGGCCGACGAATATGATCTCATCATGACCGAAACCCGTGAACTGTCCGCTATCCCGAGCCCAGGGCTCGAGGGGTCTGCGCACACCGTCGTGGTTCCGGTCGGTTCTTTCGAGCAGCATGGCCCGCACTTGCCGCTGGACACCGATACCCGAATTGCGAGAGCGGTGTCGAACGAGCTTCCCGGCGCCGTGGTTGCCCCGGCCCTCGAGTACGGAGCGAGCGGGGAGCACGAGGGTTTTGCCGGGACGATTTCCATCGGCGCCGAGGTCATGGAAATGGTGGTTGTCGAGTACGGACGGTCGGCATTCCGGTGGGCGAAGCGGGTGCTGTTCGTCAACGGTCATGGTGGAAACGGTCCGGCGTTGGCAAAGGCTGTGGCGCTGTTGCGATACGAAGGCCGGGATGCAGCTTGGGTGCCTTGTGCGGTTCCGGGGGCGGACGCCCATGCGGGCAAGACAGAAACCAGCCTCTTACTGCACCTTTCGCCGGAATGTGTGGATATGAACCTGGCGGAGGTAGGAAATATTTCTCCTATCTCAGACCTGATGCCAGGATTGCGTTCGGGCGGTATGGTCGCTGTGTCGGATAACGGTGTTCTGGGTGATCCAGTTCAGGCAAGTGCCGTGGACGGCGCGCACATTTTCGACGAGTTGGTGCAACGTGTGACGGATGGACTGGCCCGGTGGAGTCCGGGCCCGGATGGGAGGCTTCGGTGATGGTTGTTACCGATGGGGGGCGGGCGATCTACCCGAACCGATTCGCGGTGTTTTCCCTGACGATCGCCTGATGCGACCCGCACGACTCCCCGACGGCTTCGGCATTCGGTTGGATCCCAAAGTTCGCACGTACTCGGGTGGCCGCGTGCTCATCGGCGGTTCGCCGACGCGCATGCTCAAACTGGCTCCGACAGCAGCGGCGATGATCGGCGACGGCTTCCTCGAGGTTGTCGACCACCAGAGCGCCGCGGTGGCGCGCCATTTGCTCGATTCGGGCGTCGCGAATCCTCGGCCCATGTCGACGCCGTCGGCGGCTGACGTCACTGTCGTGATTCCGGTCAAGGACAACGTTGCCGGCATCGAGCGGTTGTTGCCGGTGCTCAAGGATCTGGCGGTGATCGTTGTCGACGACGGGTCCGACGTTCCTCTCGATCCGCGGCGGGACTACCCGGGTACGGGAACTGTCACTGTTGTCCGGCACGAGTACGCGCGTGGTCCCTCGTCGGCCCGTAATACGGGATTGCGTTCGGCACAAACATGTTTCGTGGCGTTCCTCGACTCCGACGTCATTCCGCGAGCAGGCTGGCTCGAGCTGATGCTAGGGCACTTCAGTGATCCTGGTGTGGCGCTGGTAGCGCCGCGAATTGTGGCCCTCGATCCTTACGGGACGTCACTGGCTCGGTATGAAAGTATGCGTTCCTCCCTGGATCTCGGGCGGAAGGAAGCCGCCGTCAAGTCCGGCAGTCCGGTGTCGTACGTACCCAGTGCGGCCATGATCGTGCGGCGCGACGTGGCTCTGGACTGCGAGGGATTCGACGAAAACCTCGAGGTGGCCGAGGACGTCGATTTCTGTTGGCGCCTGCAGTCAGCCGGTTGGCGACTGCGCTACGAACCGGTTGCCAATGTCGCCCATGACCATCGGGTTCAGTTCGGCAAATGGTTCAGCAGACGAGCTTTCTACGGAACCGGCGCTGCGCCGTTGGCTGCACGCCATCCGGGTTCGGTGCCGCCCATGGCGATGTCGGTCTCGACGCTGTTCGCGTGTGTTGCGGCAGCAACGCTCACCAAGTCGGGGTTGGCCGGAGCGCTCGGCGCTTTGCTGTTCACCGTGTTCCGGTTGCGGAAGATGTTCACTGGTCTGACGCAGCCGACGCGCATCGCGGCGATTCTCACTGCCCAAGGATTTGTGGGCGGGTTCTGGCAATTGGCGTCGGCGATGTGCCGTCACTATTGGCCGGTGACGCTGTTGGCGGTGATCAGCTCACGCAAGATCCGGCGATTGGCGATTGCCGCGGCCGTCAGTGAAGGGCTGGTGGACTGGTATCGGCACCGCGAGTCAGGTGGTTTGGGTCCGGTTCGGTACGTGTTGTTCAAACGGGCCGACGACGTCGCGTACGGATTCGGCCTGTGGCGTGGTGCGATCGAGGCGCGCGACCTGGCGGCATTGAAGCCCCGAATCACCAAGTGAGCGTTCCGGATCGCGCAGACTTCGTGGTGGTCGGTGGCGGCACCACGGGCTGTGTGGTCGCGGCGAGACTCAGCGAGGACCCGGCCGCGCAGGTGCTTCTTCTCGAGGCAGGAAGTGGATATCGTTCGACGGTTGATCTTCCGGGTGTCCTCGATGATCCGTATTTGCTCCCGGTGGGACCGGCTAGTGAACACACCTGGACGTATCCGGTCGAATTGACGCCAAGTCGACGTGCCACCGTCTCGCGTGGGCGAACTCTCGGTGGGAGCGGCGCGGTAAATGGTGCGTACTTCGCGAGGGCCACGCGCACAGATTTTGACCTCTGGCCCGATTCCTGGAGTTACGAGAAGGTGCTGCCGTACTTCCGGAAGTCGGAGACCGATCACGATTTCGGCGGGCCGTATCACGGTGACAATGGTCCAATTCCGGTGCGTCGGCGCCAAGTCGACGACATGCATCCATTCAGCAGTCGGTTCCATGACGCGGCACTTGCAGCGGGTTTCCCCGAGGACGCCGACAAGAATGCGCCGGATTCGAACGGCGTCGGCCCGGTCCCGTTGAATATCTCGGACCACCGTCGTATCAGTAGTGCGGTCGGCTACCTGTTGCCGGCGATGGGGCGTCGTAATCTCACCGTCGATGTCGGTGTCACCGTGCTGCGGATCGTGTTCTCCGGGACGCGGGCGGTGGGCGTCGATGTCCTCGACGGCACAGCGTTGCGGCGCATCCGCGGGCGCCACATCGTGGTGTGCTCCGGCGCGGTTGCCACGCCGCTCCTGCTCCTCAATTCCGGCGTCGGATCGGCTGATCAGCTTGTGGCTCATGATGTTCCGGTGGTGGTCGACCTTCCGGGCGTGGGGCAGGGTTTTGTCGATCACCCGGAAGTGCTGCTGCCTTACCGGTATTCGGTTCCGGAGGCATTGCGGCCGCAGACCCCGGTGCTGGAAATGGCTCTGAACGACGCGGACCTCGAAATACGTCCGTACACAGCGTCGTTCACAGATTTGGTACCCGGAATTCCACAGATGGATCATGGGATCGGAGTGGTGCTGATGGCTCCGCGCAGCCGCGGAACCGTCGAGCTCGATCCGAAGGCGCCCGGTGGATCGCCGCGGATTCGATACAACTACGTCGACTCAGCGCACGATCGTCGAGTCCTCCGGCGGGGAATGCAGATCGCGGAGGACCTGCTCGAAACCATTGCGAAGACCGGGATGATCCGGCGGCCCGAGATCGAATATTCGGACGAGTGGATCGAATCGCGGTTGGGCACGTCGCTGCACATGTCGGGAAGTTGCGTCATGGGTTCGGAGTTCGATCCGGATGCGGTTGTCAACGATCGATGCAGTGTCCTCGGCGTCGAGGCACTCAGTATTGTCGACACATCGATCATGCCGGTGATTCCCACTCGCGGTCCCCATGCAACTGCGGTGATGCTGGCTGAACGAGCAAGTGAACTGGTGCGTGACGCTGCGCGGGCGTGAAGAGCAACCGACCATCTTCACCATTGTGATGTGATCGGCACTACAGTGGCAGGGGAGCGGAGGAACGCAGAATATGGCACGTGAACAGGCTGTGTACGGCAACCCGTGGGTAGCAGTGCGGCCCGGAGATGACGTAGCGGTGCTGGCACGTCGACTGTCGAGTGCCCATCAATCCTTTATCGACGCCCACGACGGGGCTGCAATAGCGGACGATTCGCGCGTGCGGTCCGTTGTGCTCGAATCCTGGATGCGTAGTCGAAACAAGGGCGTCGATCCTGACGTCGTCGGTGCTCCGGAGATGCTCGAGGGGCTGGATCTCGAGAGTTATCGCTCGTCCCATCCCATGTCTCTCATCCGGCCGGTGGTTCGAAAACTGCTGGTAGAGGATGCAGCGGATACAGGCCTGCTGATCGCGATCAGCGACGCACACGGTCGGTTGCTCTGGGTGGAGGGCGACAGTGCCGCCAAGGACCGGGCACTGTCGATGAATTTTGTCGAAGGCGCCGACTGGAGTGAAGACCGCGTCGGCACCAATGCTCCGGGGACGGCACTCGCGCTCGATCATTCGGTGCAGATTTTCGGTTCGGAGCATTTCAACCGCACCGTGCACGACTGGAGTTGTTCGGCCGCGCCTGTCCACGATCCCACCACCGGACAGATTCTCGGCGCCATCGACATCACCGGTGGACCTCGGGTTGCCGTCCCGGAAGTGTTGTCGTTGATTCGTGCAACGGTGGCCGCCGCCGAATCGGAACTGCGGTTCCACCTGCTCAACTCGCCGATTCCGCTCACTGCCTCAGCTCCGAGGCTGGAGACGTTCGGCGGCGGACGGCCGACTCTCGTACGTGGCGGTGAGCGAATTCCGGTCTCACAACGTCACGCCGAGATCCTGCTTCTGCTCGCGGAACATCCGGAAGGGCTCAGCGCCGATCACCTTGCGGTTCTCCTCGACGAAGGTGAATTGGACGGTGTCACTGTTCGCGCCGAGATGTCTCGCCTTCGTAAGGTTTTCGGCGCCGATCGGTTGGCGTCGAGGCCCTATCGCATCATTACCGAGTTCGCCACCGACGTCGACGACGTCCGCAAGGCTCTGGATCGCGGTGACGCAGCGACGGCCTTGCGCTTGTATTCCGGCCCGGTCCTGAGTGGATCCACCGCTCCGGGCATCGACGCAATCCGGGACGAACTGCGCACTCGGGTTCAGGCCGCGCTTCTTCGCGGCGGCGACGCCAACCTTCTCGCCAAGTGGACCACGTCGGTCCATGGCCGGGAGGATTCGGTCGTCTGGGAGGCGTATCTGTCGACACTCGACCCGAAATCTGCACTGTATTCGCAGGTCAAGGCAAAAATTGATCTTCTGGACCGGCAACTCGGCCTCTGAGGAACGGGCGCGTTGCACCGACGCAACGTAGTTGCAACGTTGCAACTCCTAGTGTTGTGAATCACACCCCACCGGGGGTGGGACTGCAGTCACCGATCTCGGGACTGTGCCCAGGAAGATCACGTTTACATAGGAGCTTGCAATGACCGTGTACGCCCGCCCAGGTACCGCCGACGCGATCATGTCCTTCCAGTCTCGATACGACAACTGGATCGGCAACGAATGGGTTGCTCCGGTCAAGGGTCAGTACTTCGAGAATCCGACGCCGGTGACCGGACAGAACTTCTGCGACGTGGCACGTTCCACCGCGGAAGACATCGAGCTCGCTCTCGACGCAGCACACGCGGCGGCACCGGCCTGGGGCAAGACCTCTGTTGCCGAGCGCGCAATCATCTTGAACAAGATCGCCGATCGTATGGAGGAGAACCTCGAATCCATCGCGCTTGCCGAGTCCTGGGACAACGGCAAGCCGATTCGTGAAACCCTCAACGCGGACATCCCGCTTGCCATCGACCACTTCCGCTACTTCGCGGGAGCGATTCGCGCACAGGAAGGTTCGCTCTCGGAGATCAACTCCGACACCGTGGCGTACCACTTCCACGAGCCGCTCGGTGTAGTCGGTCAGATCATTCCGTGGAACTTCCCGATCCTCATGGCCGTGTGGAAGCTGGCTCCCGCACTTGCGGCCGGAAATGCCATCGTCCTCAAGCCTGCCGAGCAGACGCCCGTCTCGATCCTGCACCTCATCGGCATCATCGGTGACCTGCTGCCTGCCGGTGTTCTCAACATCGTCAACGGATTCGGCGTCGAGGCCGGCAAGCCGCTCGCATCGAGCCCGCGCATCAAGAAGATCGCGTTTACCGGTGAAACCACCACCGGACGCCTGATCATGCAGTACGCGTCGCAGAACCTGATCCCGGTCACCCTCGAACTCGGTGGCAAGAGCCCCAACATCTTCTTCTCCGACGTGCTCGCCGCTAACGACGACTACCAGGACAAGGCGCTCGAAGGCTTCACGATGTTCGCGCTCAACCAGGGCGAGGTCTGCACGTGCCCGTCGCGTTCGTTGATCCAGGAAGATATTTTCGACGACTTCCTCGCAATGGCTGCAATCCGCACCAAGGCTGTGCGCCAAGGTGATCCGCTCGATACCGACACCATGATCGGCGCGCAGGCCAGCAACGATCAGCTCGAGAAGATCCTGTCCTACATCGAGATCGGCAAGGCCGAAGGCGCCAAGGTCATCACCGGCGGCGAGCGGGCTCAACTGGGCGGCGACCTCTCCGGCGGCTACTACGTGCAGCCGACGGTCTTCACCGGCAACAACAAGATGCGCATCTTCCAGGAAGAGATCTTCGGCCCGGTCGTATCCGTCACGTCCTTCAAGGATTACGACGAGGCCATCGAACTTGCCAACGACACTCTCTACGGTCTCGGCGCCGGCGTCTGGTCGCGTGATGGTGGAGTTGCCTACCGTGCGGGCCGTGACATCCAGGCCGGCCGAGTGTGGACCAACACGTACCACCAGTACCCGGCACATGCCGCCTTCGGTGGATACAAGCAGTCCGGTATCGGTCGCGAGAACCACCTGATGATGCTCTCGCACTACCAGCAGACCAAGAACCTCCTGGTCAGCTACGCGCAGAAGGCTCAGGGATTCTTCTGATCCTCGCTTCGCGCACCAGGTAAAGACAACACGAGAATACGAACACACGGAGGCTGGAATGGACGCTACTGATGTCACCGCAACTGATGACACGGCAGGCGTCGTTCCACCCCGTCTCGTGACTACCGCTGGGGCGGCTGATCTTCTGCGCCGCCTCAGCGGAAACCACGGCGAACTGATGATGCACCAATCCGGTGGATGCTGCGACGGCAGCGCACCGATGTGTTATCCCGCAGGCGAGTTCATCGTCGGTGACCGTGACGTACTGCTCGGCGTCATCGATCTGCGGCTTGGGGTCGGTGAGGTTCCGGTCGACCTGCCCGCGGGTACGGATGCCGTTCAGGTCTGGATTTCCGGATCCCAATTCGAAGCGTGGAAGCATACCCAGCTGGTTCTGGACGTTGTGCCCGGTCGTGGCAGCGGTTTCAGTCTGGAGTCTCCTGAAGGGTTCCGATTCCTCAGTCGAGCACGGGCTTTCACGCAGCAAGAGAACGATGCGCTCAACTCGTCCGCGATCTTGGTCGGCGCGCAGTGGGAGGCCGGGGTGCGTCCCCTTCCGCCAACAGTTCCTCAGGTTGTCGCCGAAGCGGTGGACGCTTGCCCAGTTCCGGGCATGGCCGGCCGAGCCTGAGCGTTTTACAGTCCCGTCATCGCCGCGGCGATTGCCAGTTACTTCTCACCCATACTGTTGAGCCACGCGGCGCCGGGCACTGGCGTCGTTGAATTCTTGACCGATTCAGAGGATGGACATGTCTCTTTCCGAGCACGTGCCGGACAAGTCGACGGGCGCGCACCACGACGGCGCCGATTTTCATGCAGAAGACAATTCGTATCTCGAAAAACGAACACTCCGCAAAGGCACGGCAGGATGGGTGCTGCTGGCCGGATTGGGAGTCAGCTATGTGATTTCCGGCGACTATGCCGGATGGAACAACGGACTGGCCGAGGGCGGATTCGGTGGTCTGTTGATTGCTGCCGTCGTCATCGCCGGAATGTACTTGGCGATGGTGCTGGGCATGGCCGAGATGTCGTCGGCTCTCCCGGCTGCTGGTGGCGGGTACACGTTCGCCCGTCGTGCGTTGGGCCCGTGGGGTGGATTTGCCACCGGCACTGCAATTCTCATCGAGTATTCCATCGCACCGGCCGCCATTGCGACGTTCATCGGAGCGTACGTCGAATCGCTCAATCTGTTCGGAATCACCGACGGTTGGTGGGTCTACCTCGCGGTGTACGCGATCTTCATCGGCATTCACCTCACCGGTGCCGGTGAGGCGCTCAAGGCGATGTTCGTGATTACCGCCATTGCTCTCGTCGGCCTTGTCGTCTTTGCGGTTTCCGCTGTGGGACTGTTCGATTCGTCGAATCTCACCGACATCGCCGTCGATACTTCCGCGGCCGGGTCGTCGTCGTTCCTGCCCTTCGGTTTGATCGGAATCTGGGCAGCAGTTCCCTTCGCGATCTGGTTCTTCCTTGCGGTGGAAGGTGTTCCGCTCGCAGCGGAGGAAGCGCGCGAGCCGGAGAAGAACGTCCCGCGCGGCATCATCATCAGCATGCTGATCCTGATCGTCACGGGCGCAGCCGTTCTCTTCCTGGCGACGGGCGCATTGGGTGCCGACGCGTTGTCCACGTCCGGAAACCCGCTGGTCGAAGCGCTCGGTGACAGTGGCGCCGCCAAGGTTGTCAACTACATCGGGCTCGCCGGCCTGGTCGCGAGTTTCTTCTCGATCATGTACGCGTACTCCCGTCAGACCTTTGCGCTCTCGCGTGCCGGATACCTGCCCAAGAACCTGTCGGTGACAAACAAACGCAAGGCCCCGACACTTGCGCTCGTAGTCCCCGGAGTCATCGGGTTTGCCCTGTCGCTCACCGGAGAAGGCGCGATGCTGCTGAACATGGCGGTGTTCGGCGCGGCTGTCAGCTACGTGCTGATGATGGTGAGCCACATCGTGCTTCGCAAGCGGGAGCCGAACATGCCCCGTCCGTATCGGACTCCCGGCGGAATTGCCACCACTTCATTTGCTCTTGTCGTCGCAGCGATATCCGTGGTCGCCACGTTCCTGGTCGATCCGATCGCAGCACTTCTCACGCTCGTCGCGTTCGGTGTTCTCATGGCCTATTTTGGTCTCTACAGTCGACATCATCTTGTTGCCAACTCGCCGGACGAGGAGTTTGCTGTACTTGCACAGGCGGAAGAAGAACTGGAATGAGCATGTACCACCAACAGGTTTCGGGCACGACTTACTCGTTCGAGAGTCTCGTCGACCTCATGGCCAAGGCGACACCACTTCGATCAGGTGACGAACTGGCCGGTTGCGCGGCGCACTCCGACGCGGAACGCGCTGCTGCCCAGTGGGTTCTGGCAGATCTTCCGTTGAAAGTATTTCTGGAAGATCTCCTGGTTCCGTACGAGGACGACGAGGTCACTCGGCTCATCATCGACAGTCACAACCGTCTGGCGTTCCAACCGATCGCGCACCTGACCGTCGGCGGCTTGCGGGACTGGCTCCTCGAGACTGCGTCGGCGCCAGGTGCCGCGGCACAACTTGCGGCGGTGAGTCCTGGCTTGACCCCGGAGATGGTAGCGGCGGTCAGCAAGATCATGCGTAATCAGGATCTGATTGCGGTCGCGAAGGCGATCAACGTCACCGCAGGCTTCCGGACCACCATCGGTCTTGCTGGTCGGCTGAGCACCCGGCTACAACCCAACCATCCCACCGACGACCCGCGGGGAATCGCCGCGGCCACGCTCGACGGTCTCCTCCTGGGTTGCGGCGACGCCGTCATCGGGATCAACCCGGCAACGGACTCTCCGCAGGCCACATCGGATCTGTTGCACCTCCTCGACGACATCCGGCAGCGATTCGAGATTCCGACACAATCCTGCGTGCTCTCCCACGTGACCACGACGATCGGACTGATCGAATCCGGTGTACCGGTCGATCTCGTCTTCCAGTCGATTGCCGGCACCGAAGGCGCCAATTCCGGCTTCGGAGTGAATATTCCGCTGCTCCGAGAAGGTAACGAAGCCGGTCGGTCCTTGAACCGGGGGACTGTCGGGAACAACGTCATGTATCTCGAGACCGGGCAGGGTTCGGCGCTCAGTTCCGGCGCTCACCTCGGAACCGGCGGCGCTCCCGTCGATCAACAAACTCTCGAAACGCGCGCGTACGCGGTGGCACGCGACCTCGAACCACTCCTGGTCAACACCGTCGTCGGATTCATCGGGCCCGAGTACCTGTACGACGGTAAACAGATCATCCGAGCGGGCCTCGAAGATCATTTCTGCGGCAAGTTGCTCGGACTGCCGATGGGCGTGGACGTGTGTTACACCAACCACGCCGAGGCCGACCAGGATGACATGGACAACCTGTTGACCCTGCTCGGCGTGGCGGGTGCGGCATTTGTGATCGCGGTTCCCGGGGCGGACGACGTGATGCTCGGGTATCAGAGTCTGGCATTCCACGACGCGTTGTACGTGCGCCGGGTGTTGGGGCTGCAACCCGCCCCGGAGTTCGAGGCATGGCTGCACGGATTGGGGATGACGGACGGAGATGGACGATTACTGCCCGTAGACGCCTCCCTCTCGCCGCTGCGAGCCCTGACGGTGAACCGATGAGCGACGACGCGGCACCGGTTGTCGATTTCTGGAGTCCGCTCCGTTCGACAACACAGTCTCGAATCGGGTTGGGCCGCACCGGAGATTCGTTGCCCACCACGCGAGTGCTCGAGTTCAAAGCCGCTCACGCTGCCGCGCGGGATGCCGTTCACGTACCGCTCGATTCGGAGATTCTCGCTCGGAGGGTCGAAGCCGTCGGAATCGGAGCGCCCGTGGTGGTGACCAGCGGCGCGTCCACCCGGAGCGAGTACTTACGCCGACCCGATTTGGGACGCCGGCCGGCTGATCTGCGTGCGATCGAAACGTCGGACCAGGACATTGGATTCATTCTCGCGGACGGACTTTCACCGCGCGCCCTCATGGATCACGGTGAGCAGTTGCTCGCGGCGCTTGTTGCCGTGCTGGGAACGACGTATTCGATTGCGCCGCCCGTCATCGCGACCAATGCGAGGGTTGCGTTGGGTGATCACATCGCGGCGGCGATGGGTGTGCAGACTGCGGTGGTCCTGATCGGCGAACGGCCCGGACTCTCGGTTGCCGACAGCGTCGGGATCTATCTGACCCATCTTCCTCGAATCGGACGCACTGACGCGGACAGAAACTGCATCTCCAATATCCATCCACCGGAAGGTCTGGGCTACGAGCAGGCAGCCCGCGTTGTCGCGGGTTTGGTGGCCGGTGCCCGGAAGCTGGGGCGTTCCGGTGTAGACCTCAAAGACACGTCGCGGGCAGACCAGTTGGCATCGGGTGAGGTGCTGACCCTCGAGTAGTGCCCAGAACAGTGCTCAGATGAAGAGCACTCGATATCTGATGCTTCCCTGAACCTTCCCCACCAGATTGCCGGCGTGGACGAACCACCTACCGCGAGGCATCGGGCAGATCCGTTGGGGTACAAGTGGGTTGAAGAGAAACAGTGCAAGCAGGGTCGCGGCGACGATACGAGGAGCAGTCCGGCGCTGACCGTGTTGGCGGAACCGTGAGTACAACTGCGCCGTGGCGATTCCGTAGGCGCGGGTTTGATTCCACGTTCCGCTATACGTGTCACGAAGACGGTAGGCAACCACGGCATCGGGTGCGTGTGCCAGCGTCATGCCGGCCAACTGCAGGCGCCAGCAAAGGTCGATATCCTCACCGGAATTGACGTATCGGAGATCAAATCCGTCGACCTTGTCGAATGCTGTGCGCCAGATGCCGAAGGTGCAGGTAATGCCGTAGGGGAGGAAATCCTCACTGCCGAACTGCGTTCCGGTGAAAGTGCGCCACGTGGCAACCTCGCTCGAGTTGATCGACGCGGTTTCCACCACTCCGCCAACGGCATCCGAGTTTTCGGCGGCGCGGACGATCGCACTGAGCCACGACGGGTGGACGCGATCGTCTGCGTCACAGAATGCGATGAAATCGCCA
Organism: Rhodococcus sp. ACPA4; assembly: GCF_002300185.1. Lineage (NCBI taxonomy): Bacteria > Bacillati > Actinomycetota > Actinomycetes > Mycobacteriales > Nocardiaceae > Rhodococcus > Rhodococcus sp. ACPA4. Next base: position 2,371,854 of record NZ_NSDY01000001.1, on the reverse strand, counting down.
CTGGATGCGGCAACCCCGACGTTGCGTGCGTAGCCGCCGCCCCGTCCGGCCGACGCATCCACCAGGCGGAGGGAAAGGGCATCGGTAGACGGATGGGTCGCGATGTACGCGGCGAGTCCGTCGGTGGAACCGTTGTCGGCAACGACGACTTCGAGTGCTCCCTCGTAATCCTGCGAGGAAAGCGCGGTCAGCTGTTCGCCGATGTGGTCCATGGCGTTATACGCAGGGATTACCACGGACACAAGGTGCGGTTTCACGCGCCAAAGATACCGTATGCCTGGTAAAGCCGCTGCGTCGGATTTGCCGCTGGTCGCAGGTAGCAGCGCTGGTGTGGCCGCTCCTGTGATGTGATTGCTGTCGAGCCCGTCAGGGCTTGCGATTCTGTTTCGGTATGTCGCACCAGTGTGAGAGCCGCCAAGGCGGCACGTGATGAGGAGAGAACGATGGCCTTTGCCGGCAACGTGGACGAATTGGCGCTGCTTCAGTCGGTGCGGCTCAAGGAACGCGTCGGATCGGGTGTTCTTGCCGAGCACCTGGGAGTGAGTGCGGCATCCGGACAGGCCGCGTACGACGCCCTGGTCGAACAGGGTAAGGCTGTGGAGAGCGACAATGAGATCAGTCTGACGGACAAGGGTCTCGCCGAGCTGAACGATCAGCTCGATGCCGAGCGCGTGTCCATCGACGAGGATTCGATTCTCGAGGTCCTCGAAGCCTTCTTGCCGTTGGACGAGGAATTCTCAGCTCTCCTCGCCAGTGCTGACGCCGCGTCGCTGGCAGAGCTGGATCGCCGCGCGTCCAACGTGTTCGACGATCTGTCCGCGTTTGTTCCGCGCCTGTCGCGGTATCAGGACTTGTTCTCCGACGCGCTTGCGAAAGTTCAAGCGGGGGAGTCGAAGTGGATTGCGGAACAGGGAATCGACTCGTATGCCACGGTGTGGGTGGAGATCCGCCAGGAGTTGTGCGAGGCGGCTGGCAAGTCGGAAAACTGAGCGTAGTTTCTCGCAGTTGGCCGTCCGTCTCCCCCGGGAGTCGGACGGCCTTCGTCGTGTCACAGCGAAGTGAAACTCGTTACTTCAGGAAATGAAGCGTGATGCGCATCACCCCCCACCCCCTTTCGGGGGTAGTGCGGGGGTGAGCCGGATCACTACCTTTCCTCTTATCGACGGTGATGCCCACAGGGCAACACCACCGGACCACGGAGGAATCGAGTGACCACAGTCTCTCCAGCAGGGGGATCGAGTGCCGCAGGCACTGCGGCAGCCCCCGCGAAGACAACGAGTGTGCGGCGAGTTGCCATCGCCAGTTGTATCGGCACGACCATTGAGTTCTACGACTTCTTCATCTACGGAACCGCTGCGGCGCTTGTCTTTCCGACGGTCTTCTTTCCGGCGCTCGGGGCCACTGCCGGCACAGTGGCGTCGTTCGCGACCTTTGCCGTTGCCTTCATCGCACGGCCGGTCGGCGCAATGTTGTTCGGGCACTTCGGAGATCGCATCGGTCGCAAGAAGACACTGATCTCTACTCTGTTGCTGATGGGTATTTCGACGCTGCTCATCGGTTTGCTGCCAGGCGCCGACACAATCGGTGTCGCAGCTCCGATCATCTTGGTGCTCCTGCGATTCGGTCAAGGATTTGCAGTCGGTGGTGAATGGGCGGGCGCAACCCTGCTTACCGCGGAATATGCCCCGCCCGGCAAACGCGGCCTCTACGCCATGTTCCCGCAACTCGGCCCGGCCATCGCTTTTGTTCTCTCGAGTAGCACGTTCCTCATCACCGGCGCAGTTCTCGGCGACACCAACCAGGCATTCCTCGATTACGGCTGGCGAATCCCGTTCCTGTTCTCCATCGTGCTCGTCGGTATCGGCCTCTACATGCGCCTCGCTATCGAAGAAACTCCGGTCTTCAAGGCGGAGCAAGCTGATCGCGTTGCCGCGGAGAAGAACGAAGCACCTCGCACCCTCCCGTTCCTGGACGCCTGGCGTTTCCAGACCAAGGAAATTCTGCTCTCGGCCGGCGCGCTGGCCTGCCTGTTTGCCTTCTTCTACATGGGTACGGCATTCCTCACGAGCTACGGCACCAAGACGCTCGGATTCTCCCGCCCGTTCGTCCTGTCCGTCGGTATTGCGTCCGCCTTTGTCTTCGGCGCCGCGATCATCGTCTCCGCGCTGTACTCGGACCGGATCGGCCGTCGCAAGGTCATCATGATCTCGTGTGGTCTGGCTGTGGTGTGGGCACTTATTCTGTTCCCGCTCCTCGACACCGGAACGCCGATCGCGTTCATCCTCGGAATGTTCGGCACTCTGATGATCTTCGGAATCGCCTACGGCCCGTGTGGCGCACTGCTTCCGGAAATGTTCCAGACCCGTTACCGCTACACCGGTGCCGGCCTCGGCTACAACCTCGCCGGAGTGCTCGGTGGCGCAGTGCCGCCGCTGATCGCCGCCCCGCTGGCCTCGGCCTACGGGAGCATGGCCATCGGAATCATGCTCGCAATCCTCGGTGTGGTGAGTCTCGTCTGCACCTGGGCGCTCGTCGAGACCAAGGACCACGCACTGTAAGGACAGTTGTCGGGCGGGGTGTCCGGACTTCAGACAGTTACGGACACCCCGCACCGGGAAGTATGTCGTGCATCACACCGAATCGAGTAAATTCGTAGATGAGAGGGTCCGCTGCGGCGGCCCCTCTCATAGGTGCCTGAACAGGTAACCGGAGAGGACAGAACACATGAGTACGCCGCTGCCCAGCTATACGTCCGGAGTATGGGACGGTCCGATGCTGGGCGACACCATCGGAGACAATCTCGATCGCACGGTTGCCGCGCACGGCGACCGTGATGCGTTGATCGACCATGCCAGCGGTCGACGATGGACGTACCGGGAGTTCGCCGAGCAGGTGAACGGGCTCGCTGCCGGACTTCTTTCCCGTGGTGTGGGGAAGGGCGATCGGGTGGGGATGTGGGCTCCCAACTGTCCGGAATGGACGTTCACGCAGTATGCGACTGCAAAGATCGGCGCGATCCTGGTCAACATCAATCCGGCCTACCGCTCGCACGAGTTGCAGTACGTGCTCGAGCAGGCCGGAATCTCGACACTGGTGTCTGCGGCCAGTTTCAAAACGTCGGACTACGCGTCGATGATCGAGACGGTGCGGCCGCAGTGCCCTGATCTGACGTCGGTGATCCTGCTCGGTTCACCCGAGTGGGACGGCGTGCTGGCGGACGGGTTGGCGGCGCAGGCAAGCGATCCGGCTCCTCTCGCCGCTGCGCAGGCTGCGTTGTCTGCGGACGATGCGATCAACATCCAATACACCTCGGGCACTACCGGTTTCCCGAAGGGTGCGACGCTCAGTCATCACAACATTCTCAACAACGGCTACTTCGTCGGCGAGTTGTGCCACTACACCGAAATCGACCGCGTGTGCATTCCGGTGCCGTTCTATCACTGCTTCGGCATGGTGATGGGCAACCTTGCGTGCACCAGTCACGGTGCCGCGATGGTTATTCCGGGTCCGGCCTTCGATCCGCGTGCGGCACTCGAGGCTGTGCAAGCGGAGAACTGCACGTCCCTCTACGGTGTGCCGACGATGTTCATCGCAGAGTTGGCGTTGCCGGAGTTCGATACATTCGACCTGTCGAGCCTGCGAACCGGAATCATGGCCGGCTCACCCTGCCCGGTCGAGGTGATGAAGCAGGTCATCGATCGCATGGGGATGGCCGAGGTATCCATCTGCTACGGCATGACAGAGACGTCTCCCGTGTCACTCCAGACCCGCTCGGACGATTCGATCGCGCAGCGCACCGAAACGGTCGGACGCGTCGGGCCGCACCTCGAGATCAAGATCGTGGACCCGGCAACAGGATTGACGGTGCCGCGCGGAGAACCTGGCGAGCTGTGCACGCGTGGATACTCGGTCATGCTCGGCTACTGGGAGAACGCGGAGAAGACCGCGGAGGCGATCGACGCTGCCCGGTGGATGCATACCGGCGACATCGGTGTCATGGACGAGGCCGGGTACGTCGCGATCACCGGACGGATCAAGGACATGGTCATCCGCGGCGGCGAAAACGTCTACCCCCGCGAGATCGAGGAGTTCCTCTACACCCACCCCGACATCCTCGACGCGCAGGTGATCGGCGTGCCCGACGCCAAGTACGGCGAGGAGTTGATGGTGTGGATTCAGATGCGCGAGGGCGCACGCGAACTGGACGCCGACGCCGTACGTGCCTACTGCACAGGTAAATTGGCGCACTACAAGATTCCGCGGTACGTGCATGTCGTCGACGAATTCCCCATGACCGTCACCGGAAAGGTGCGCAAGATCGCGATGCGCGAACAGGCGATGGAACTGATCGGGCAGGGCTGAGTCGTGTTCGATTCTTCAGGAACTCGCGATCCGGTTCGGCCCGAGATCGCGCTTTCCTGGAAACGCTCGCGGCTCAGCGGAGTCGACCCGTCCGCGGCAATCGCAGTGGATACCGCCGACCAGGACGCCGAGAGCCGGTTGCTGCGCGCGGCTACTCCGGTGCTCGACGAAGTTGCCCAGCAGCTCGCGGGCACCGGATTCTGTGTCCTGCTGGCAGATCGGGAGTGCCGCGTTGTCGCGTCGGTGTACTCGGACCGTCTGGTCGAGCGGACAATCGAGCGTTTGGGTGTAGTCAACGGTTCACGATTCGGTGAAGAACATGCCGGCACCAACGCCCTCGGGACGCCGCTCGAGGTGGGGAGAGCCGTGGTGATCCACGGCGAGGAGCATTTCCTCGACAGCCTCAAAGGTCTCAGTTGCTACGGACAGCCGATTCTGCACCCGGTGACTCGCCGGGTCGAAGGCATTCTCGACATGACCGGTATTGTCTCGCAAGCTAACCCGCTGTTCGCGCCGTTCCTTGCGCGGGCAGCGGCGGACATCGAGAAGCGACTACTCGAGGGATCGAAAGCGTCGGAGCAGCGGTTGGTCGACGCATTCCAGAGAGTGTCGCATCAGCGCAACATTGCCGTCGCGGCCATCGGCGACGACATTTTGCTGAGCAACCGAACGGCGTTGGATCTGCTGGACACCGCAGACCACGTATCGCTCCGGTCTTTGATCGCCGACCTCAACCCGGACCAATCGAGATTGGTAACAGTCGAATTGGCGTCCGGTGCACTCGCGCGAGTTCAAGCCGACAGAATTTCCGGCGCCGACGGTGGAGCGCTTTTCCTGGTCGAACCACTCCAGCGTGAGCGGGCGCCAATTCGTCGAACGCACGAGCGGACTCCGTCTCCGGGGGAACGACTGCGCCGCGATCTGATGCGGGCGCGGGCGTCGTCGTCCGCAGTTGCCATCTCGGGTGAAGCAGGTTCCGGTCGAACTTCGGCAGCATCGGACGTGGTCGGGAGCGTCGACGCCAGTTGGCACGATGCCACGCGAATCGCCTTCGACGGCCGTGAGCAATGGGTCACCGATCTCGTGCGAGCTGCCCGAAGGCGCTCGGGTGTTGTCGTGATCGAACAGGTGCAGCTGCTTCCCGATTCGGTGTTGCCCATGATCGCGGACTTGATCGACGCCAGCGCTGAGGGGCCGAGGATCGTTATGACCAGTGGAGCAGTAGCAGACCTACCGCCGACCATCGCGGCGTTGCTCTCGCGTTGCGCTTCCAGAGTTGTCATCGCCCCACTGCGCGAGCGGCAAGCCGAGATTGCCGAGTTGGCGCAGGCGATGCTGGAAGGGATCTCGCCCGAGCTGAGGTTGACCGCCAGTGCTGCCGAGGCGCTCACAGCGGCCAGTTGGCCGGGCAATCTCGCCGAATTGAGAGTTGTGCTGCATCGCGCCGCGGGCGATCGCGTGAGCAATCGCATCGACGTCACCGACCTGCCTGAGGACTATCGCACGACCACCAAGGTGTCGCGGTTGGCAGGACGGGAGAAAGCGGAGCGTCAGGCGATCATCGGAGCGTTGAAAGACTGCGGCGGCAACAAGGTTCACGCGTCGGCGCAGCTCGGTATCAGCCGAAGCACCCTGTACACGCGGATGCGGGCACTCGACATCACTGTCTAAGTTGCTGTCCGAACTCAGTTGTACAAAGTTCGGACAGTTAGCACCCGCGGAAGCGCGGAAGTATGGCGTGCATCACATTCGCACCTCACTACTTCAGGGAGTTTCCGATGACGGCAGTAGCCGAGCACACCATCAGTTCCGCGGTACAGGGATTCCTGAACGGACCGAAAAAGCTATACATAGGCGGCGAATTCGTCGACGCGGCCTCCGGCAAGACCTTCTCGACGTACAACCCGGCTGACGGGCAGAAGCTCACCGACGTGGCGCACGGCCAGGCCGAAGACATCGACCGCGCAGTACGCGCTGCCCGCACAGCTTTCGAAGACGGACCGTGGTCGCGCATGAAGGCAAACGAGCGCGAGCGGATGATCTGGCGCGTCGGCGACATCCTCAGTGCCCGCGCCGAAGAGTTCGGTCAGCTCGAAGCTCTCGACAACGGCAAGTCCGTCGCCATCGCCACAGCAGTCGACGTGGCCTGGGCCGCAGACGTTTTCCGCTACTACGCGGGATGGGCCACAAAGATCGAAGGCAGCACGGTCAACGTGTCCATGCCCTTCTCTCCCGGCGGCGAGTTCCACGCATACACACTGCGTGAGGCGATCGGCGTCTGTGGTCTGATCGTGCCGTGGAACTTCCCGCTGCTCATGTCGTCGTGGAAGCTCGCCCCAGCACTTGCCGCCGGCAACACCGTGATCCTCAAGCCCGCTGAGCAGACCCCGCTCACCGCACTGCTTCTCGCGGAGGTCTTCGAAGAAGCCGGCTTCCCGCCCGGTGTCGTCAACATCGTTCCAGGCTTCGGCGATGCAGGTGCTGCACTGTCCGGCCACGACGACGTGGACAAGGTCGCGTTCACCGGTTCCACCGAGGTGGGTAAGAAGATCGTCGACGCCGCCAAGGGCAACCTGAAGAAGGTCACGCTCGAGCTCGGTGGCAAGAGCCCCAATATCGTGTTCGCCGACGCGGATTTCGATGCAGCGGTCGAGGGTTCGCTCAACGCCTGGTTGTTCAACCACGGTCAGTGCTGCGTCGCCGGAACCCGGCTGTACGTCGAGGACTCCATCTTCGAGAAGTTCACCGAAGCCGTCGCGCACGCTGCGAGCCAGGTCAAGATCGGTCCGGGCCTCGATCCCACCACCCAGCTCGGACCGCTGGTGTCGCAGGAGCAGTTCGACAAGGTCACCGGATACCTTCGCGAAGGAATCGCCGACGGCGCACGCGCACTCACCGGCGGCAACCGCTGGGGCGATCAGGGCTACTTCGTCGAGCCGACTGTCTTCGTCGACGTCAAGCCCGAATTCTCCATCGTTCAGGAGGAGATCTTCGGACCCGTCGTGGCAGCGCTGCCGTTCAACGCGGACGACGGACCGATCACTGCCGCAAACGATTCCATCTACGGCCTGGCCGCCGGCATCTGGACCCGGGACATTTCCAAGGCCCATCGCACAGCCAAGCGTCTCAAGGCCGGCTCGGTGTGGATCAACCAGTACAACGGCTTCGACACCGCGATGCCTTTCGGCGGATACAAGCAGTCCGGCTGGGGCCGCGAACTCGGCGCATCCGCCATCGACCTCTACACCCAGACCAAGGCCGTCAACATCGCCCTCTGACCGACCCCATCGCACATTCTCTCGTCCGACAATCAAGGAGATCACCAGTGAAGACCAAAGCTGCTGTACTGCTCGAGCCCGGAAAGCCTTTCGAGATCATGGAACTCGACCTCGACGGCCCGGGCGTGGGTGAGGTACTGATCAAGTACACCGCTGCCGGACTGTGCCATTCGGATCTGCACCTGACCGATGGTGATCTCCCGCCGCGTTACCCGATTGTCGGTGGGCACGAAGGCTCGGGCATCATCGAAGAGGTCGGACCCGGCGTCACGAAGGTCAAGCCGGGCGATCACGTCGTGTGTAGCTTCATCCCGAACTGCGGTACGTGCCGCTACTGCTCGACCGGTCGTCAGAACCTGTGTGACATGGGCGCCACCATCCTCGAAGGTTCCATGCCGGACGGGTCCTTCCGGTTCCATGGCAACGGCCTGGACTTCGGCGGAATGTGCATGCTCGGAACATTTTCCGAGCGGGCCACCATCTCGCAGCACTCGGTCGTCAAGATCGACGACTGGCTTCCCTTGGAGACCGCAGTGGTCGTCGGTTGCGGTGTGCCGTCTGGCTGGGGAACCGCCGTCAACGCCGGTAACCTCCGCGCCGGTGACACCGCGGTGATCTACGGCATCGGTGGCCTCGGTATCAACGCGGTCCAGGGCGCCGTTTCGGCCGGCTGCAAGTACGTCGTTGTGGTCGATCCGGTTGCGCTCAAGCGGGAGACCGCACTGAAATTCGGTGCAACCCATGCCTTTGCGGACGCCGAGAGCGCTGCCGTCAAGGTCAACGAATTGACGTGGGGCCAGGGCGCAGACGCCGCACTGATCCTGGTCGGCACCGTCGACGAGGACGTCGTCAGTGCAGCGACGGCCGTAATCGGCAAGGGCGGCACCGTGGTGATCACGGGACTCGCCGATCCTGCCAAGCTGACCGTTCACGTGTCGGGTACCGACCTGACGCTGAACCAGAAGACGATCAAGGGCACGCTGTTCGGATCCATGAATCCGCAGTACGACATCGTGCGCCTGCTGCGTCTCTACGATGCGGGTCAGCTCAAGCTCGACGAACTGATCACCAACACGTACAGCCTCGAAGACGTCAACCAGGGCTACCAGGATCTGCGTGACGGTAAGAACATCCGTGGCGTGATCATTCACGACAAGTAGGACATCTGCTGTGCGCCTTTGTTAACCGCGCGCGGTTAATAAAGGCGCACAGCGGTTTTTGCTTTTTTCAGGATCTGCATCAGCTTCAACAATGCCGAGAATTTCGCGAACACCGTCCGCCCGACTACCGAGCCGAACGCTGCGGAGTCCGTTGCGTCGAGGGCATCGAGTAGATCGCGGAAGCTCTGGACCTGTTGCGCCATAACGTCGATGTCCACGTGTGTGGCTGTGTCCGGTTCGCGTAACGCCAGCAGGTATTGCGGCGCGGTCACCAACGCGACAGCCGGAATCTTGCGCTCGAACAGCGGTTCACCCTCACCGAAATGAATGACGGGGCCGGGGGCGACGATTCGACGGTCGCCGCTACCGATGTCGCGCCACAGCGGTGCGACGATATCGTGGACTTCCCGGCTCGTCGCGTAGAGAAGTTCCGGTTCCGGGGTCGCGTCCAACGTATAGGTGCCGAGTGTGGTGTCCTCGGTGTCGCCGAGAGCGCCCAGATGCTCGATTGCTATCCCGGCCACCGCACGCGCCTGGCCCGCTTCGCCTTTCCACATGTCGGGGTGGGCCTCCAGCCACGTCGACGTTGCCTGTCCGTGTTCGGACACCGCGGGAATACGCAGGTGACCGGTGGTCAGAACAAACACGTACGACCGTCGATGCGGTTGCGCAACAGCATGGCGAGCCAACTCCATCATGCCGAGGTGGCCGTTCTCCTCGACCCCGTTCGTCCCGTCGCTGTGTGTGATGACCAGAATCGTTTCCGATGGTGAAGTGCCGGGGGAGACGGCCCAGACGGTGTCGGTTGTTGTTCCGGGATGCAAGGTTGCGTCCAATACGAGAGTCGCCTGCTGACCGGAATGGGCGGCAGCAATTACCTGTGCGCCCTCGTCACCCGCCACCCACACTGCCGGAATATCGTGATACGGCTGGGTGAACGGAAGATACTGTCCCAGAGCGTTGTCCGGCGCAATGCCACGCCACACCGCGATCACGCCGAGGACACCGGATTTGCGGGCCTTCTCGAGTTTCGGCCCCAACAGCGTCGCGGAGAGCACCGGATTGCGCAGGGTCTCGTCCGTCACCATCGGTCCCCACTCACTCACCAGCAGCGAGCGCGGGAGGTCGACGTGGGGAACCTCGATCACAGCGATAGCACCTTTGGCCTTCGACCACGAGGGGCGCTTGGCATTCAGGTAGACCAGACGTGCGGTGATCCCAGCCGGTCCGGTGAGTCCGGAGTAGGGGAATGCGGACGAGACTCGCACCGGTCCGGTCGGCAGTTCGATGCGCAGTCCGTCGGCACGCTGAGGTAGATCCCAACGCTCGAAGGTGTGCGAATCACGGTATACCTCGAGCCCGAGATCCACGAATTCGCGGGCGACTTCCTCGACCACCGCATGATGCGCGTCAGTGCCGGTCAATCGAGGTCCCAGGGCGTCGAGGCGTTGTTGCCCGGACTGAAGTAGGTCGCGGTCGACGCTCTGGCCGTGGGTCATGCGGATGCCTTTCGTGGGGGCTTCTTGGCAAATATCTAGTGCCATAACGCGAATCGGACCGTACCGTATGACGTGGCACCGAGAGTCCACGGCGAGAGAGGCTTACGTTGGCTACCTATTTGTACAGGCTTGGGAAGTTTGCATTCCGTCACAAGTACCTTGTGTTGGCAACGTGGGTGATCGTCATCGCGATTGTCGGCGGCGCGATCGGCGCTACCAGCCCGACGTTCTCGAAAGAATTCAATCTTCCCGGCACGGATTCCCAGCGTGCCACCGAGCTGATGAACGAGAATTTTGCGGCTGCGGCGGAGCAACAAAGTAAGGCATCCACCAGCATTCTTGTCGCGGCCGACGACGGACTTGCTGCGCACAGTGATCAGATCGACCAATTGATCGCGCAGGCAAAGACTCTCCCGGACATCGTTGATCCCGAAACGATCGTCAATCCGGTCGCCCTCGCGGCGGCTGAACCGGCGCTTGCCAGTGCCGTACTGGGCGACGACGGCAAGGTGGGGTTGATCCAGCTCAACCAGTCGATCCGCATCGAGGATCAGACGCAGGCCAACAAGACGGCTTTCCTCGATCTGATGGCCAAGTTCCGTACCGGCGGTTTGCAAGTCGAGGGCACCGGTTCGTTGATGCAGGTCCAGACTGCTGGCGGATTGTCGGAGATGCTTGGCTTCGCGGTGGCGTTCATCGTCATGATCGTGGCCTTCGGTGCACTGATCGCGGCGTTCATTCCGCTGTTCACCGCGATACTCGGCATCGCACTCGCAACGCTGACCGTGACGCTCGGGGCGGGATTCTTCGACATCAACGAGGGTGTCACGGGCATCGTGACGATGATCGGCATTGCCGTCTCGATCGACTACGCGCTGTTCATCGTCTCGCGGTACCGCAGTGAACTCAATCTGGGTGGTAGTAGGGAGGCAGCAGTCGGTCGTGCGGTGGGCACAGCCGGCTCGTCCGTCGTTTTTGCCGGCCTGACCGTTGTGGTTGCCTTGGCAGCGCTGGCCGTGGTGGGTGTACCGATGATCACCCAGATGGGAATCTCGGCTGCGATCGCCGTGATTATCGCGGTGTTGGGCGCGATCACGTTGATCCCGGCTGTTCTCGGGGTGTTCGGCCGCTTTGCCTTCTCGCCGCGCATCCCCGGCCTGCGTCACGGTGACGAGCCCGAATCGATGGAATCGAACGGGCACCGGTGGGCGAAGGTGGTCACCAAGTACCCGTGGCCTATCGCCGGCATTGCGTTGGTTCTGCTGGTGATCGCCGCGATTCCGATGACAAAACTCGAGCTCGGGCTTTCCTTCACTCAGGACGAGGAGCAACCGGCACTCGCGCTGATGCAGCGAGGTTTCGGTGAGGGTGTCAACGGCAAGTTGTTCGTTGTGCTCGACTCTCCCGAGGGGACAGACATCACGCCCGTCGCAGCCAAGACGATTGCGTACATCAAGGGTCTGGACAACGTCGCCACGCCGGATCTCCTGATGTGGACCGGCAACGGCCCGGACGCGGCCAACCCAACCGTTGGGGCAAACTCCGCCCTGATCGCCGTAACTCCGCAGCTATCGCCGAGCGGTCCCGAAACACACGAGTTGATGGATCAGATCCGCGAATACGGGTCGACGGTGAAAGCCGAGGGCGCTGAACTTGGCGTCGCGGGTCAGACGGCGATTGTTGCCGACATGTCGTCGAAACTCAGTTCCGCCCTCATTCCGTATCTGATTGTGGTCGTCGGGCTGGCGTTCATCATCATGATGGTCGTCTTCCGTTCGATCCTGGTTCCGCTGACTGCAACTCTCGGATTCCTGTTCTCCATCTGCGCCACGTTCGGTGCCACGGTGGCGATCTTCCAAGAGGGCGCATTCGGGTTGATCCAGCACACCCAACCGATCATCTCCTTCCTGCCGATCTTCATGATCGGTGTGGTCTTCGGTCTGGCAATGGATTACCAGGTATTCCTCGTGACTCGAATGCGCGAGGAATACGTGCACGGGTTGTCGGCAAAGGACGCCATCATCTCGGGGTACACCCACGGTGCGCGAGTGGTCGCGTCAGCGGCGATCATCATGATCTCGGTGTTCGGCGCGTTCATGTTGTCGTCGGAAACCACCAGCAAGATGATGGGCTTCGGACTTGCTGCTGCAGTCTTCTTCGACGCCTTCATCATTCGCATGATCGTGATTCCCGCGGTCATGTCGATTCTCGGAGACTCGGCGTGGAAGCTGCCGGCCTGGCTCGACAAGATCCTGCCCAACGTCGATATCGAGGGCGAAGCGATCCGGCTCATCCCGATCGAACAGGATCCAGACGCAGATCCGGTGCCTGTCGGGGTGTAATGACTTCTCCAATGGAAACCATCCGGTTGGTAACAAAAGTCGGTGCCGCCGCGACAGGTCCGGGGAGAGGCAACGCCTGCCTGGCGTGCCCTGAGGAAACTGCGAGGGCTGGTGGCCGACAAGAATTCCGGTTCCGATCGGACCGAAAAGTGGACGGTCGCGCTCACGGTGGTCTCGTTGATGGCCGGCGGCATCGTCTTTGCCGGAGTAGTCGATCGATGGAGCGGTTCGGACTCCGGTGAACTGACTGCGTCGTCCGTCGGAACGACGCAGTCGACCGAGGAGACGCAGGCCGAGGAGAATTCGGAGTACACCTACGTAACACCAACGGTGGTGTACCCGACGAGTATCCCGGGATGCACCAGCGTCGAGTCGCCTGGCGACGGCTTGTCATCGATCTCGTACTGGTCGACCGGGGCACAAACCTACGACGATCCACGGTTCCCGTGGTTCTCCGCGCCCAAGGCAACGGTGATGTCCGAAGCCGTCCAGCGGTCGCTGCCGGCTGTCGCCGAGATCGAGTTCGCAAGCCCGGAACGATCGTTGAACTTCGGGCCCCTCCACGTTCCGTCGGAGTCGTCCGAACTGCCAGAGGGGTTCTCACTCGAGGAGATGGCGGATACGACGGCATCCGCGACGCTGGTACGGGACGGAAAGGCCGGAGCACTCGACATCCGGGTGACGTCCCATACGGGCCCGGTTCCCCCGTGTATTGCCGGCTCGCTCGTCGAGCGCCGCACCCTCGCTGACGGTTCTGTCGTGGACGCGCAGGACACGTGGAGCGAAACCAACGGCGTTCGCACCCTGTCGCGTTCAGCGCTTCTGTACGGCGCGGATAAAACATTCATCCAGGCGAGCGCGACCGACGCGGTCTATGCCGGTAGCCCCGGGGTCGAGATCAGTGGAGTCGTTCCGTTGACCGTCGAAGAACTGATCGCTTTGGTCAGCCTTCCGCAACTGCGCATTACGGCGCCGGTTCCACCCGGTACGGCACCTATCCAGCCCGGTTGCCAAGGATCGACACTCGACCCGTCCGGGCGGAAGCTGGATCGTGGCACCGTCGACGAGCTGGGAAGAGCTCTCCAATCAGGTTGGCGTGCGGCACCTCCCGGAATGCCAGTTCTCGAACCTGCGCTCGGGAGATTGGTTCTGGCCGAGAGCGACACCACGACCGCCTGTCAGGATCTTGTAGCGCGATCGGGCGGCAACGAGTCGGATCTGACTATTTCGATCACCAGCGGGCAGCCACTTCCCAAGGCGCCGAACAAGTACGACCCTTCGTACGACGGGCATCCGAAATCGGTGGTGACCGCCGAGGACGGCGCTGTGATCGTGCGCGACGAGCGTCATTACTCGGTCATGCCGATGGGGAATGGTGAAGGCACTCGCGAGGCAACGAGTGAACAGAGTCGGTCGGTAACGCTGACACAGCCCAATGGAACGCGGGTGTCGGTTCGTTCGTCGGCGGCGTCGCCGAACATGCCGATGACATACGAGCAATTGGAATTTCTCGCAACGATCGACGGGCTGGAGATTCGATGACCGAGCGGTTCTCTCCACGGGCACGTCTGGGCATCGCGGCACTTGCCGCGATAGTCACCGTTACCGCAGCAGTGGTCACCGTGATCGATGCCGGGAATCGTGCCCATTCCGTTGACGTCGGGGCGCCGCTGTGGGCCGTCGACGCCGCCGAGGTTCTCGGACGGGAGTTCGCGGTCTTTCGCAGCCCGCTCGGCGGAACCGAATTCAACATGGAGATGGGCGGATTCATCGACGCGGGCTCGATAGTGGTGACAATGGCAGGTATGCCGGACCGGCAGTCCTACTCCCTCGACGACGCGGAACTCGTTGCGCTCGATGCCGAAGACGGCTCGGTGCGCTGGCGCGCGTCGGCCGTCGATATCGGCGGGTGTTCTCCGGCATTGCTGGACGGTTCGCTGCTGTGCTACTCCGGGCCGTATGTCACTGCCTCCGCGTACTCGGTTTTCGACATCGAGAGCGGCGAGCGTCGAGACGTTGTCACGCCGTGGTCACCGATCATCGCGGTTGTCTCGGGCGATGCCGTCCTGGCCCTCGAGGGTGATATCGAGAGCAACGACGTTCGTGTCCACAGTGGAAGCGTCGACGATCCGGAAGCCAACTGGTCCAAGGCATTCGACGTCGGCGGATCGTGGGAATCCGGTTACGTCGAGCCGGTGATGTCGGTGCGCGGCGATCTGGGCCTGATTTCCCTCGACGAGACTCTGGGTTTCGATCCGGAGACCGGCGATCAACGGTGGTTGTACGGCTACACCACGTGCTCGACCACGCACACATCCTCTGACGGTGTCACTTTGGTTTTAGAACGTGATTGCCAGAACGATGGGCAAGCGACAAGAGCGTACGCAATTGATCAGTACGGGCACGAATTTGCCAGGGCGGATTTCGTGTCTTCCGGATCGGGATCGTATTTCAGTTTGCGTTACAGCCGTGACCAACCTGCCGGGGATTCGACTCCGATCATTCTGGGGGACAGCGGCTTCGACAGAAAGACCGGAGAGAAGCTGTGGACCAACCAGGAGGTGCTCGGTTCTGCGCAATCCTTGGCGGTGATCGGAGATGTGGTTGCTGTGACGAGCGCCGACGGTACGATCCGGTTCGTTGATCTGTCCAACGGGGAGGTCCTGTGGGATACCCGTACCGAACGTACCGGCGAGATTCTGTGGGACGGTGATCTCGTCGTAGACGAAGGAATTGTGTACGGAGTGAATCCTCGAACAGGTCAGCGCACCTGGGAGGTTCGCGTGGAACCGGATGGAGACGATGGTGTTGGCACCTGGGTGCAACCGCGCGAGTTGTGGGGAGGAGAGCGGGTGCTGTTGCGCTCGAGTGAGGACCGCATCACTGCGTTGAAGCGCTCGTAAGTGCACCGGCCTGCGGCGCCGGGATGCTCTTTCCGGTGAAGGGATCAATCTCCTCGAGCGGTGGAATTCCTGGCGGCGCTCACACCGGTGACGGTTGATTGCGACAAGATAACTACAAGGTGTCCGGCGGGGTGGAAATCGAACTTCTTCAGTGCTCCATGGCATCGTCAATGTGGATTGCTGATGAGTCGCCACGTGTAGTGTGCTGTGTGTCGGTCGCATCTGGCGGCCGTGTATTTCAGGTTGCATCTCGGACAATAATTTGGACAACAGGCGACTGTTACCTGTAACTGTGGTTATTGTTCGACTGGGCGGAGATTTTTCGGCCGCACGCATGCACGACATGTGAGAGGGGCTGTCATGGGACAGATCATCGGAACCATTATTTTCGGTGCAGTAATCGGAATCCTTGCGCGCCTGGTGCTGCCAGGTAAGCAGCAGTACGGGATGATCATCACCATCGTCCTCGGTGTCGCCGGTGCATTGATCGGATACTGGGTGTGGGGCGCCATCTCGGACAAGGGTGATACCGGCGGAATCGACTGGATTCGCTGGATCATCAGCATCGCGGCAGCTGCAGTTCTGTCCCTCGGCTACAGCGCCGTGACGGGCAAGAAATAGGCATATCGCTTGGTCTGAAAAGTGCGCCCTCCCCATAGAGGAGGGCGCACTTTTGCCTGGGCAGAAATCTGTCTAGGCAGTGATCAGAGCCCGCGTTGTAGACGCAGGGCATTGAGAAACTGAGTCGGCAGTTCGAGTTCGACGCTCTCGTCGTCGGGATGAGGGAGAGCTTTGATCTTGGCGAACTCGTCGTTGAGTCGCTCCATCTTGACGTCCAGACGGTGTGCGGCGGCTGCGGCTTCGGTGAGCTCGTCGAGCAGTTCGGCCGGCACGTCCCGGTTGTACTTGTAGTAGATCTTGTGCTCGAGACTGGCCCAGAAATCCATTGCGATGGTACGGATCTGGAGTTCGATCGGCACGTAAGAGACGCGGTCGCTCATGAAGACGGGCACTTCGACTATGAGGTGCAGACTCTTGTAGCCGTTGGGCTTGGGGTTCGCGATGTAGTCCTCGCGCTCGATCACCCGCAGATCCGACTGGCTGGTGAGCATTTCGGCGATCCGATAGGTGTCGGAAATGAAGCTGCAGGTAATGCGCACGCCGGCGATGTCGAAGATGTTCTTCGAGATGTCCTCGATGGTGATCGGAATGCCGAGTCGCTCGGCCTTGCGCATGATGCTCTCCGGTGTCTTCACCCGAGATGCGACGTGTTCGATCGGACTGTACTGATTGATGTGGGTGAACTCGTCCTTGAGGATATTCACCTTGGTCATCAGTTCGGCGATACCGAATTGGTACAGCATCATGAATCGGGAGAACTCGGTTCGCAGTTCGGCGAAATCTGTTCGACTGATTCCACTACTGTCTTCCACGTTCGGCACGGCACCCTCATCTGTTAGCTGGTGCAACCAGTCTGCCACTGATTTTGCGGTGTCCGGTTCAGGGTGTGCGTAGTGCGGCGAGCGTCATAGCGCGCAGGACGCGGCGCGTTCGGGCAGGCGACGCCGGGTTGGCGCTGTGCGGAGTTGAGTTGATCAGGCCGAATGTGGCGTGGGCCTTGATTCGCGCGTCCGCTTCGTCGAGCGTCGGATCGAGCTGTTCGAGGACTCCTACCCACAGTTCCACGTATTTGCGCTGCGTCTGGCGGACTTGCCGTCGCGCGTCGGCCGGCAGGCTTTCGAGGTCGCGATCCTGGATGCGGATCAGGTCCGGTTCACCGAGTGCGAAGTCGAGATGGAACTCGACGAGGGCGTCGAGCGCTGACGTCGGGGAGTCGGCTGTCTCGGTTGCGGCCGAGCCGCCCTCGTACAGCCGGGTGCTGATCCCGACGAGCAGTTCGACCAGGACGGCATCCTTGTTGGGGAAGTGTCGGTAGACGGCAGGTCCGCTGATTCCGGCGGCGGCGCCGAGATCTTCGAGTCGAACGCTCACGAATCCACGTTCGGCGATCAGGCGTGCGGCGGCGCCGAGGAGTTGACGTCTGCGATCCGCCTTCATCTGATCGCGCCGGGTCGGAGCCGTTACCTGCTCAGAGGGCATTCTTTTGATCTTTCTTCGCGTGTGACCTGGACAACTCAGTTAATCATAGTTAATCTAGTTTCAGTTATCGAGCATTAACTCATGGCGAAGGCGGCGGGATGACTCCCAGTGGAATCACGCAAGGGTCGGGATACCGATCCGATCACACCGTTCTGGTGGATGAACTGAAGAAGAAACTGGCTCAAGCCGCCCTCGGCGGCAACCAGAAATCGAGGGATCGGCACGTCAGTCGAGGGAAACTGCTTCCCAGAGATCGGGTGGATTCACTGCTCGACCCGGGCAGTCCCTTCCTGGAGCTGTCCCCGCTGGCCGCAAACGGCCTGTACGACGACGAGTGCCCCGGTGCCGGCGTGATCACGGGAATCGGCCGGGTGTCGGGGCGCGAATGTGTCATCGTGGCCAACGACGCAACGGTCAAGGGTGGCACGTACTACCCGATGACGGTGAAGAAGCATCTGCGCGCGCAGGAAGTGGCGTTGCAGAACAACCTTCCTTGCATCTACCTGGTCGACTCCGGCGGCGCCTTCCTGCCGCGTCAGGACGAAGTCTTTCCGGACCGTGAACACTTCGGCCGGATCTTCTACAACCAGGCGACTATGAGCGCCAAGGGGATTCCCCAGATCGCTGCAGTTCTCGGTTCGTGCACCGCCGGCGGCGCCTACGTACCGGCAATGAGCGACGAGGCAGTCATCGTTCGTAATCAGGGCACCATCTTCCTCGGCGGACCGCCGCTGGTGAAGGCTGCGACCGGCGAGATCGTGACAGCCGAGGAGCTTGGCGGCGGCGACCTGCACTCCAAGGTTTCGGGCGTCACCGACCATCTTGCCGAGGACGACCGCGACGCACTTCGGATCGTGCGCAACATCATTGCCACACTTGGCCCCCGCTCCGAGCGCCCCTGGGACGTGATCTCGACAGTTCCGCCCGTCGCCGACCAGAGCGAACTCTACGACGTCGTCCCGACTGATCCCCGTACGCCGTACGACGTTCACGAGGTGATCACCAAGCTCGTTGACGGTGGCGCGTTCCAGGAGTTCAAGGCTGAATACGGCAAGACGCTGGTTACCGGGTTCGCCCACATCGAGGGCCACCCGGTTGGAATCATCGCCAACAACGGCGTGCTCTTCGGTGAATCAGCCATGAAGGGCGCACATTTCATCGAACTGTGCGACAAGCGCAGTGTTCCGCTGTTGTTCCTGCAGAACATCGCCGGCTTCATGGTGGGACGCGATTACGAGGCCGGCGGCATCGCCAAGCACGGCGCCAAGATGGTCACGGCCGTCGCGTGTGCGCGGGTTCCGAAGCTGACGGTGGTCATCGGTGGTTCGTACGGCGCGGGCAACTACTCCATGTGTGGACGCGCGTATTCGCCTCGGTTCCTGTGGATGTGGCCCAACGCGCGCATCTCGGTCATGGGCGGCGAGCAGGCCGCGTCGGTGCTCTCGACGGTTCGCAGCGAACAGCTCGACAGTGCGGGTAACCCGTGGTCGGCTGACGACGAAGAAGCGTTCAAGGCGCCGATCCGTGAGCAGTACGAGGCGCAGGGTAATCCGTACTACTCCACTGCTCGACTCTGGGACGACGGCGTGATCGACCCGGCAGATACCAGAACTGTTCTCGGCCTGGCTCTCTCGGTGTGTGCAAACGCGCCGATCGAGCCGGTCTCCTACGGCGTCTTCAGGATGTGAGAGAGATGACTGAGCTTCGCACCATAGATACCGTCCTCGTTGCCAACCGTGGTGAGATCGCTGTTCGTGTGATTCGCACGTTGCGCGAGTTGGGAATTCGCAGCGTTGCCGTCTACAGCGACGCCGACGCCAATGCGCGCCACGTCCGAGAAGCCGATACTGCCGTCAACATCGGGCCTGCTCCGGCGCGCGAGAGCTACCTCGTCATCGACAAGGTGATCGACGCCGCCAAGGCCACCGGTGCCCAGGGTATTCACCCGGGTTACGGCTTCCTGTCGGAGAATTCGGCTTTCTCGGCAGCCTGCGCCGCGGCCGGGATCGCGTTCCTCGGGCCAAACGAGCGTGCCATCGAGGTGATGGGCGACAAGATCACCGCAAAGAACGCGGTGGCGGCATTCGACGTCCCGGTGGTTCCGGGTATCGCTCGCCCGAATCTGACCGACGAAGAACTGATCGCGGCAGCTGAGGACATCGGTTACCCGGTACTCGTCAAGCCTTCGGCAGGCGGCGGCGGTAAGGGTATGCGGTTGGTCGAAGATCCGGCCAATCTGGCGGAAGCGCTGCGCAGCGCTCGCCGCGAGGCCGCGTCGTCGTTCGGTGACGACACGCTGTTCCTCGAACGATTTGTCCTGCGGCCCCGGCACATCGAGGTCCAGGTTCTCGCCGATCAGCACGGCAACGTCGTTCACCTCGGTGAGCGTGAGTGCAGCCTGCAACGGCGTCACCAGAAGGTCATCGAAGAGGCGCCGTCACCCCTGCTGGATCAGGTGACGCGCGACCGCATCGGCGCAGCAGCCTGCAATACCGCTCGCAGCGTCGACTACACCGGTGCCGGCACCGTCGAGTTCATCGTTTCGGCCGACAAGCCGGACGAGTTCTTCTTCATGGAGATGAACACCCGACTGCAGGTCGAGCACCCGGTCACCGAAATGGTCACCGGACTCGACCTGGTCGAGTGGCAGGTACGCGTCGCGGCCGGGGAGAAGCTGGCTTTCGAGCAGAGCGACATCACATTGACCGGGCACGCCATCGAAGCCCGCGTGTACGCCGAAGATCCGGGTCGCGGATTCCTGCCGACCGGTGGCAGCGTCGTCGGTCTCGTCGAGCCGTCGGGATCGGGCGTACGCGTCGATTCGGGCCTGCTCGAGGGAACCGTCGTCGGCAGCGACTACGACCCGATGCTCAGCAAGGTCATCGCACACGCTTCCGACCGCGCCGGTGCTTTGCGCAAGCTCGATCGTGCGCTCGGCGACACCGCGGTTCTCGGCGTGGTCACCAACATCGAATTTGCACGCTTCCTCCTTGCCGATCCGGATGTGATCGCGGGCAACCTCGACACCGGCCTGCTCGATCGTCGGGTTGAAGACTTTGTCGCGGCAGACGCCACGGACGAGGTCCTCATTGCCGCTGCGGCCTATCGCTGGCTGGCACGGTGGACGACTGCAGCATCGGTAGACCCTTGGGACGTTCCCAGCGGATGGCGCGTGGGGACTCCGGCTCCGACCAGCATCCGCCTGTCGGCCGGAACCCGGATTGCGCATGTGTCGATAGTCGGGACTCCCACAGACGCAAAGGTCGAGGTCGAAGGTTCGCAGCCGCAGGCTTTCAGTGCCGGCTTGACGGGATCGGAACTGGCTGTGGTGATCGACGGGCGTCGGCGCACGTTTGTCGTGGCCGAGACCGAGGGTGGGCTGTGGCTGGCCGGCGGCGGAACCTGGCATGTCCGCGAAGTTGCCGAGGTCAGCGTTCGAGGCGACGACGCGCACGCCGGTGATGCCGAAATCGCAAGTCCGATGCCGGGTGCGGTGATCGCGGTCAACGTCGAGAACGGCGCAGCCGTGTCGGCGGGGCAGTCACTGGTGGTCGTCGAGGCCATGAAGATGGAGCACTCGCTGACCTCGCCGATCGACGGAACCGTGGAAGTGCTTGTCCGTCAGGGCGATCAGGTGATGGTGGATCAGATTCTGGCCCGCGTCGTACCCACCGCCGAAGCAGACACTGCAGAAGAAGACACCGAGAACACGACTCAGAAGGAAGAAGCCTGATGTCCGATTACCTTGCCACCGGAGCGCTTCCGGACGAGTACCAGCAGTTGGCCAAGACCGTTGCGGACTTCGCCAAGACAGTTGTGGCGCCGGTTGCCGCCGAGCACGACGCCAATCACACCTTCCCGTACGAGGTTGTTGCCGGGATGGCGGAGATGGGCCTGTTCGGTCTGCCGTTCCCCGAGGAGTACGGCGGAATGGGCGGCGACTACTTTGCCCTGTGCCTCGCGCTCGAGGAATTGGGCAAGGTGGATCAGAGTGTCGCGATCACTCTCGAAGCCGGAGTGTCCCTCGGCGCCATGCCGATCTACCGATTTGGCAACGACGCGCAGAAGGAAGAGTGGCTGCCGCAGCTCACCAGCGGAAAGTCGCTTGCCGCCTTCGGATTGACCGAGCCTGGCGCCGGTAGCGACGCCGGTGGAACCAAGACCACCGCCAAGTTCGACAGCGGCGAGTGGATCATCAACGGCAACAAGCAGTTCATCACCAACTCGGGCACCGACATCACGAAGCTCGTGACGGTCACCGCGGTTACGGGTGTCAAGGACGGCGGCAAGAAGGAAATCTCGACGATTCTCGTGCCGACCACGACGCCGGGATTCACGGCTGAGCCTGCTTACAACAAGGTCGGCTGGAATGCCTCCGACACCCACCCGCTCACGTTCGCGGATGTCCGTGTCCCCGAAGAGAACCTGCTCGGTGAGCGTGGCCGCGGCTACGCGAACTTCCTGCGCATTCTCGACGAAGGTCGCATCGCCATTTCGGCGTTGAGCGTCGGTGCCGCCCAGGGTTGCGTCGACGAGTCGATCAAGTACGCGAAGGAACGCGAGGCATTCGGACGCCCCATCGGTCAGAACCAGGCCATCGCGTTCAAGATCGCGCGCATGGAAGCTCGCGCCCACGTGGCCCGCACCGCGTACTACGACGCGGCCGCACTGATGCTGTCCGGCAAGCCGTTCAAGAAGCAGGCATCCATCGCCAAGCTCATCTCCTCCGAAGCTGCCATGGACAACGCCCGCGACGCCACCCAGATCCACGGCGGATACGGATTCATGAACGAATACGCAGTCGCGCGGCACTACCGTGACAGTAAGATTCTGGAGATCGGCGAAGGCACTACCGAGGTGCAGTTGATGCTCATCGCACGTGAGGCGGGGTTGTGACGAACTCTCAGATGAACAACGCAGAGACCAAGAAGATCACTCAGCGCGGACTCTGGTTCGAGGAGTTCGAACTTGGCGCAATCTACGAACACCGCCCAGGCCGCACGGTCACCGAGGCCGACAACGTACTGTTCACGACGTTGACAATGAACACGCAGGCACTGCATCTCGACGCCGCGTACAGCGAGGACACACAGTTCGGTGTGCGCCTGGTCAATTCGATGTTCACGCTGTCGACGATCGTGGGACTTTCGGTTGCACAATTGACGCAGGGAACCATCGTGGCAAATCTCGGGTTCTCGGACATCAGTTTCCCGAAGCCGCTCTTCCACGGCGATACCCTGTATGCGGAGACGTTGATCGCCGACAAGCGTGAATCGAAGAGCCGCCCGGGTGAAGGCATCGTGACGTTGGTCCACACCGGTCGTAATCAGCACGGCGACGTCGTGGCCGTGGCAACTCGTAAAACGTTGGTGCAGTTGAGGCCGCAAGGAGAATCGTCGTGACGTGGATTCCGCCGGGGCCGGCGTGGTTGTTCTGCCCGGCAGATCGCCCGGAGCGCTATGCAAAAGCTGCGGCGGCAGCCGACGTTGTCATTCTCGACCTCGAGGACGGCGTTGCCGCTGACGACAAGGAGGCAGCGCGCACCGCGCTGATCGACACACCGCTCGACCCGGAACGCACGGTGGTGCGCGTCAATCCCGTCGGCACTCGCGAGCACGAACTCGACCTGCTTGCCCTCGACGGCACGCATTACACGCGTTTGATGCTCTCCAAGTGCGAATCGGCCGACGACGTTCTCTCGCTGGCCCCCGCCGAGGTCGTTGCGTTGGTCGAGTCGCCGCTCGGCGCACTGGCCGTGCAGGAAATCGCTCTGGCGGCCAACACCATCGGCGTGATGTGGGGCGCTGAGGACCTGATCGCCGGTCTCGGAGGCAATGCCAGTCGTCATCAGGACGGTTCGTACCGCGACGTTGCGAGGCACGTTCGCTCGAATACCTTGCTGGCAGCGAAGAGCTACGGCCGACTGGCTGTCGATTCCGTGTACCTCGACATCAAGGACCTGGTCGGACTTGGCGTCGAATCCGCCGACGCCGTTGCCGTCGGGTTCGACGTCAAGGTTGCGATTCACCCCAGCCAGGTTGATGTCATCCGCGCAGCGTTCGCGCCGTCGGAGTCGGAAATCGACTGGGCACAAAGGGTTCTTGCGGCAGTGGCCCATGAACGTGGTGTGTTTGCCTTCGAAGGCAAGATGGTGGACGCGCCCGTTCTGCGTCACGCCGAGAAACTGCTGCATCGCGCCGGTATCCTCCCCGAGTAAGGAGAACAACGCATGAGCAAAGTTGTGAGTTCGGCACTCGACGCGGTTGCCGACATCGCCAGCGGGTCCACTCTGGCCGTCGGTGGGTTCGGACTGTGCGGAATTCCCGACGCCTTGATCGCGGCTATCGCCGAGGGTACCGCCACCGATCTGGAAGTGTTCTCCAACAACTGTGGTGTCGACGATTACGGTCTCGGAATTCTCCTGAGTGCTCATCGCATTGCCCGGGTGACGGCGTCGTACGTGGGGGAGAACAAAGAGTTTGCACGCCAGTACCTTTCGGGTGAGCTCGAAGTGGAGCTGACGCCGCAGGGGACTCTGGCAGAGCGTCTGCGTGCGGGCGGCGCCGGCATCCCGGCGTTCTACACGCCGGCCGGCGTGGGCACGCCCATCGAAGAGGGCGGGTTGCCCTGGCGTTACAACTCCGACGGATCCATTGCCGTCGCTTCTCCGCCCAAGGCGACCGCCGTTTTCGGGGATCGCCGCTATGTGTTGGAAGAATCGATTACCGCGGATTTTGCATTGGTGCATGCCGACTACGGCGATACCGAAGGCAACCTCGTCTTCAACAAGACCGCGATGAACTTCAATCCTCTTGCCGCAATGGCTGGTCGGATCACCATCGCACAGGTGGAACATCTGGTCGAGCCCGGCGAAATCGACCCGGCACACGTTCACCTTCCCGGTGTGTTCGTCCAGCGGGTCGTACATACGGGTGTGCAAGACAAGAGGATCGAGAAGCGAACCGTCTCAGGAGGCACCAAGTGACCAGTTCGGAGGAAACTCGTGTCGGTTGGACTCGCCACGAGATGGCCGCACGTGCGGCTGCGGAGATGCGGCCGGGCGAATACGTCAATTTGGGAATCGGACTGCCGACACTGATCCCGAGCTATCTTCCTGAGGGCGTGAGGGTCGTACTGCACAGCGAGAACGGCATCCTTGGCACCGGGCCGTACCCGACCGAGGATCAGGTCGACGCCGACCTCATCAACGCGGGCAAGGAAACCGTCACCGTCAATCCAGGCGCCGCGTTCTTCGACTCTGCACTGTCCTTCGGCATGATTCGTGGCGGCCACATCGATACTGCCGTTCTCGGTGGCATGCAGGTGTCGAGTACCGGTGATCTCGCCAACTGGATGGTGCCCGGCAAGATGGTCAAGGGCATGGGCGGCGCGATGGATCTTGTCCACGGCGCTCGCCGCGTGATCGTGGTGATGGAGCATACCGACCGGGAGGGAAACCCGAAGATCCTCGAGCGGTGCACTTTGCCGTTGACGGGCCAAGGTGTGGTACATCGCATCATCACCGATCTGGCCGTGCTGGATGTCACACCGGAGGGCATTGCGCTGGTGGAGCTGGCACCGGGCGTCAGCGCTGAGTATCTGCAGAATGTGACGGGCGTTACGCTCGTGTGAATGAGTTGTGAGGTACGGAGAAACGCGTCGGCGCATAGTCGGCGCGTTTCTTCGTGAGTAGGACCCGACCGAAGTCCGAACCGGCTGACGGCGGTCGATTTGTCTGGATAAAAAGGCCCGTGAACAGCGCGATTCCTCGCGAATTGCCGAGCCTGTACATTTATCGGGCGGTTACGCGGGGATTCGCGCGCGCGATAGGCCCGTGCGCGGAACTGCTTCGATCGTGCCCGTCGGAACGGTAGTGAGGGAGGGGGTTGTCCGCTGCGATTGTCGGATCCTGAGACGAGCCTTCGCGGTGGGCGAATTGTGGCTTGTTGCTGTAACGAACCTTCACTTCAAACTCGATATGTCTGGGTGTGGCTTTGTCATGCCTGCGGCCCATCGGAGATGATGGATCGTTCTGGCTCATTGAGGGTAGATGAGATCGGTACAAGTTGTGGCGGCGAGATGTGCGTCACAGCGTGTGCGTAATGGTGTGGAAGAGAGGCTGTGGGCGTGAAGTCGCTGGGAAACGGAAAACTGGAGAGCGGTAAGTCGGAGGTCGGCAGCTCGCCGGAAGAAGTTCAGCGATCTGGCGCATTCCCACTCTCGGCCGCACAGCTCGGTATGTGGTTCGCGCAGCACCTCGATCCCAGCGTCCCCGTCAACATCGCGCAGTACGTCGAACTTCGTGGCGCGTTGCAGCTGAACGTGCTCCGGGCGGCGTGCGCCGACGCCGGCCGCGAAATCGGTTCGGCCTTCGTTCGGATCATCGAAGTCGATGCACAGCCTTTCCAGATCATCGACGACACCCTTGACGACTCGGTCGGCTATGTCGACGTCCGCAGTGAGGCCGACCCCCACGACGCGGCAATGCGGTGGATGCGCGCAGACCGAAGCCGTCCCGTGGACATGCTCGAAGACCGGTTGATCTCGGCAACCATCCTGCGCCTCGAACAGGACCGCTACTACTGGTACACCCGGGTCCATCACACGATCCTCGACGGTTTCGGCGCGTCCACATTTGTCACTCGAGTCGCCGAGTTGTACTCGGCCCGCGTCGAAGGCCGTGAGCCCACGCCCAACGAGGCATCCGACCTGCGCGACGTGTACGAGGTCGACAACACCTACCGCAATTCCCATCGGTTCGACACCGACCGCACTTTCTGGGCCGAGAAGATCGCCGACCTCGACGAGATTTCGAGCCTGGCCGGTCGCAGCGCCCCGCCGACGCCGGTCAGCCGCATCAACAGTGCGGCGCTGTCCAACCATGTGGAAGCGTTGCTCGCGCGATTCCTCGAACGCGTCGAGAAGACGACGGTCGCCGGCACTGTGGTCGCAGCGTTTGCCGCGTACCTGGCCCAGATGACCGGAAGCGAGGACGTGTCGCTGTCGCTGCCCGTCTCGGGCCGCACCACGGCAGTGCTCCGCCGATCCGGCGGAATGGTGTCCAACGTGGTGCCATTGCGCTTGAGGATCACCTCGACGACAACCGTCCAGGAACTTCTCGACGCTGTTGGCAGTGAGATGTCGGGCGCCCTGCGCCATCAGCGATACCGGCACGAAGACATGGTCCGCGACGGTGACGGACCAGGTCAGGGCGGATTCTTCGGCCCGTGGATCAACATCATGATGTTCTCCACCGAACTTGCCTTCGGGCCACTGGTCGGTGAATTACACATCCTGTCAACGGGTTTGATCGAAGACCTCGGTGTCAACCTGTACCAGAGCGTCGGCGACACCCGGACGCACATCGACTTCGAGTCGAATCCCAACCTCTATTCGGCGTCGGTCGCCGAGCGTAACCACTCGCGCTTTGTCGAGTTCCTCGAAAAGTTCATCTCCGCCGAAACATCTCGCCGAGTGTGGGACCTGCCCATTGCGTCCGAAGAGGAGCGCAAGAAAGTCGCGCTCTGGAATCGCACCGGGTACCACGTACTTTCGCAGTCCATCACCGAGCCGTTCGAGCGTCAGGTCGATCGAACCCCGGACGCCACCGCGCTGATCTTCGAGGGGAGCTCACTCACCTACGCGGAGTTCGACGCGAAGGTCAACGGCCTCGCTCGCAAGCTCATCGACATGGGTGTTGGTCCGGAATCCCTTGTGGGATTGGCTATTCGGCGTTCCCTCGACCTCATGGTCGGACTGTATGCGATTGCAAAGGCCGGCGGCGCTTGGGTGCCGGTCGATCCAGACCATCCGGCAGATCGAACGGCGTACATCCTCGATTCCGCACGGCCGGTGTGTGTTCTGACCACCGCTCGGGATCAGGTGGACCTGCCGCTCGGAACCCGAGTTCTCGAAATCGACCAACTCGACGACGCGGAACTCGACACCAGTCCAGTCACGGATTCGGATCGGGTGTCGCCCCTGCGGTATTCGAATACGGCCTATGTCATCTACACGTCGGGTTCGACCGGTCGCCCGAAGGGCGTTGCGGTCACACATGCGGCGATCAACAACCAGCTCCAGTGGATGAACTCCGAGTACCACCTCGGCGCATCGGACGTATACCTGCAGAAGACAGCTACTACGTTCGACGTGTCTCTGTGGGGATTCTTCATGCCATTGCGGGTCGGTGCGACCCTCGTGGTCGCGACCCCCGACGGCCATCGTGACCCGATGTACGTGGCTGCCAAGATTGCCGAGCATCGTGTCACCGTCACGGACTTCGTCCCGTCGATGCTCACCTTGTTCACCGCGAATGCCCCTGCCGGGTCATGTGATTCACTGCGCCACGTCTTTGTCATCGGTGAGGCATTGCCGCCCGAGACGGCTACGGCCTTCCGTGAACTGTGCAGCGCGGATCTGCACAACCTGTACGGCCCCACCGAAGCTGCGGTCTCGGTAACCTACTACGAGGCGCGCAGGTCCGACACTACGTCGGTCCCGATCGGCTTGCCGCAGTGGAATACTCAGGCCTACGTGCTCGATTCGCACCTCCGCGCAACGCCGATCGGCCAGCCGGGCGAGCTGTACCTCGCCGGAGTGCAGTTGGCCCGCGGATACGTCGGTCGACCTGACCTCAGCTCCGATCGTTTTGTGGCAAACCCCTACGGTCCCGCCGGGGAACGGATGTACCGAACCGGCGACCTCGTGCGTCGACGTGACGACGGAAACCTCGACTACATCGGACGCACCGACTTCCAGGTGAAGTTCCGCGGCCAGCGCATCGAGCTCGGCGAGATCGAGACCGTGCTGCTCGCGCATCCCGACGTCTCGCAGGCCGTCGTGTTGGTGGTGCAGACACCGACCGGCGACCAGTTGGTCGGCTACATCGTGCCGGGTCCTGGCCGTTCCGTTGATTCGGCTGCTTTGAGCGAATTTGCGGGTCGAAGCCTGCCTTCGTACATGGTTCCGGCTGCACTGATGGTCTTGGAAGCGTTGCCGCTCAACACCAGTGGCAAGCTTGATCGCGCAGCGCTCCCGGAACCTGTCTTCGCCAGCGCCAAGCAGTACCGGGAACCGCGCACCGATACCGAGCGAGTTGTCGCCGACGTCTTTGCCGACGTCCTCGGTGTGGAGCAAGTCGGTCTCGACGACGATTTCTTCGAGCTCGGTGGAAACTCCTTGGTGGCAACACAAGTGGTCACCAGAGTGGGCTCCGCGATGGGTGTCCAACTCGGTGTGCGCGAGCTCTTCGAATCGACCACAGTGGCGACGCTTGCCGCGCGGGCCGAATTGCTGGCGGGAAATGTTCGGCCGCTGGCGCCACTCGTCGCAAAGCCGCGTCCCGACGTCATTCCGGTGTCCTTGGCGCAGCAGCGAATGTGGTTCCTCAACAAGCTCGACCCGTCGACGCCGGTTTACAACCTTCCGTTCACGGTGCGATTGACCGGCGCTGTCGATCCCGCGGCCTTGCACGCCTCGGTGATGGATCTTCTCGAGCGGCACGAGTCGCTCCGCACGCTCTATCCCGACACCGACGGCACCGCGCAGCAGGTGATTCTGCCGATCGACCAGGTGTCCATCGATCTCACTCCGCGGCGAATCTCCAAGCGTGAGGTGCAGGCCGCCGCTGTCGAGATCGCCGGACGCGGATTCGACGTGGCAACCGAGATCCAGTTGCGCGTCACGTTGTTCGAGGTCACAGCCACCGATTTTGTCCTTGTCATGGTGTTGCACCACATCGCAGCAGACGGCTTGTCGTTCCGTCCGCTGGCCCGTGATCTCCTGGTCGCGTACTCCGCACGTAGCGAGCACACCGCACCGGCCTGGACGCCGCTGCCCGTGCAGTACGCGGATTATGCGCTCTGGCAACGCGCCGCCCTGGGATCCGAAGATGATCCTTCGTCGGAGTCTGCACGTCAGATCGCCTTCTGGCGTGAGTCACTCGCTGGGCTTCCCGACCAGCTGGATCTGCCGACCGACCGCCCCCGCCCGGCCGTTGCCTCCAATCGCGGTGCCAAGCACCACTTCCACATCAGTGAGCGCACGACGCGCAAATTGAACGCGTTGGCACGTTCGAAGAACGCGTCGCTCTTCATGGTCCTGCAAACGGCGTATGCGGCGCTGCTCAGCCGACTCAGCGGTACCTCGGATATTGCCGTCGGCGCTCCCGTCGGCGGTCGAAGCGACGAAGCGCTGAGCGATGTCATCGGTATGTTCGTGAATACCTTGGTGTTGCGGACCGAGGTAGACGCAGGCGAAACGTTCGAAGACTTGCTTGCCCGGGTGCGCGAGTCGGGACTGAGCGCCTACGGACACGCGGACGTGCCGTTCGAGCGTCTTGTCGAGGTCCTGAATCCGGCGCGGTCCCAGTCGCGTCATCCGTTGTTCCAGGTCGCGTTGACCGCCGAGATCAGTGGACGTCGCCAGTTGCAGTTCTCGGGGATCACTGCGGTCGCCACCGAACTGGAAGTTCCGGTCGCCAAGTTCGATCTCGAGCTGATGGTGTCGGAAAATCCTGAAGGAAGCGATGATTCAGATGTCCTGGACGCTACCTTCACCTATGCCACGGATCTGTTCGATGCATCGACCGTAGCTACGTTCGCCACTCGCTTCGTCCGGATTCTCGACGCGGTCACGGCTCGGCCGGCGACCACGGTCGGAGATCTCGAACTGCTCTCGCCGACTGAATTCGTCGACCTCACTTATGTCGCGTCCGACGACGCGATGCCGCGAGCGAGCCTGGCCGACATCCTCACTGCAGGTACGGCTGATCCGGAATCGGTCGCAGTGCGATTCGAGGGACGTTCGGTTACCTACCGTGAGCTCGACGAGCAGTCGTCACGGTTGGCCCGGGCGCTCATTGCACGTGATATCGGTCCGGAAACCACTGTTGCGCTGGCATTTCCACGGTCTTATGACATGGTTCGCGCGGTGTGGGCAGTGGCAAAGACCGGCGCCGCCTACGTTCCGGTAGATCCGAACTACCCGGACGACCGTGTTCGCCACATGCTGTCGGATTCCGCGGCACGAATCGGTTTGACGTCATCGGAGTTCCTGGGACAGCTGCCTGCCGCCACCGAATGGTGGGCACTGGACGATCCGTCCACCGTGAACCTCGTCGACGCCCAATCGGGTGCCACGGTCGTCGATTCCGAACGAACCACGCCGCTGCGCGACGAACATGTTGCGTACCTGATCTACACCTCCGGTTCTACCGGAAAGCCCAAGGGTGTCAGCGTTACCCACGGCGGGCTCCGTGGTGTTCGTGATGCCGCGCAGCGTCGGTACGGGGTCGACGAGGAGTCCCGGTTCCTGCACATCTGTTCACCGAGTTTCGATCCGTCGGTTCTCGAATGGATGGTGGCATTCTCCGCCGGCGCCACCCTTGTCATCGTTCCACCGGCGATCATCGGTGGCCCCGAACTGACCACACTGTTGCGCGACGAGCATGTCACCCACGCGATCATCACGCCCGCAGTGCTCGGCACGATGGACGCAGCCGAGCTGCCGGAGTTGGCCGTAGTCTCTGTCGGCGGCGACGTGACCACACCGGAACTGCTGGCAACGTGGGCACCGGGACGCGAGTACTTCAACGGTTACGGTCCTACCGAAACCACCATCATTTCGTCGTACGGGCACCTCACGGCAGGTCTGCCAATCGACATCGGCCGCCCCGTCGAGGGAATGTCGGCGCTTGTCCTCGATGAGCGACTTCACCCCGTCCCGGTCGGCACCAGGGGTGAACTCTATTTTGCGGGTGCGGCATTGGCCCGTGGGTACCACGATCGCTACGCGCTGACATCGGAGCGGTTTGTCGCCAACCCGTACTCGTCGGACGGCTCCCGGATGTACCGCACCGGCGACGTCGTGCGGTGGACCGGCACTTCTCGCGAGGGTGAGCAGGGCGTCCTGGAGTACATGGGCCGCAGCGACTTCCAGGTCAAGGTGCGTGGTTTCCGCATCGAACTCGGCGAGATCGACGCCGCGCTGACAGCACACGAGGACGTTCGTTTCGCCGTGACTCTGGGCCGTGAAGGCATCGCGGGAGTCATGGCCCTGGTCTCTTATGTCCAACTCGAAGGCGATGCGAGTTTCGACGCCGAACGCCTCGCGGGTTTTGTCGGTGAATCCCTGCCGAGTTACATGGTTCCGTCGGTCATCATGGCCTTGGACGAGGTTCCGCTGACTCCGGTCGGAAAGCTCGACCGGGACGCGCTGCCGGAGCCGGTGTTCGAGGTGCGTGAATTCCGCGCGCCCACAACGCCGGTCGAGGAAATCGTCGCACAGATCATTGCCGATGTTCTCGGGGTGGAACGAGTCGGACTCGATGACGACTTCTTTGCTCTCGGTGGCAACTCGCTCGTCGCCACGCAGGTCACCTCGCGCTTGGGCGCTGCACTCGACACCACGGTGCCGGTCCGCACATTGTTCGACGTGTCGAGCGTCGAGGCACTCGCCGCACGGGTGGAGACACACGCGGGCAGCGGTGGGCGCACCGCACTCGTCGCGCAGCCGCGTCCGAGCAGCATTCCGTTGTCGCTCGCCCAGCAGCGCATGTGGTTCCTCAACCGCTACGACACGGCGTCTGCGGCGTACAACATCACCTTCGCGCTTCACTTGAGTGGAAATCTCGACGTCGCCGCGATGGAAGCAGCGTTCGAGGACGTGCTGGCTCGGCACGAGGTTCTTCGCACGGTGTACCCGGATGCCGAATCCGGTCCGGTGCAGTCGATTCTCGACGTCGACAATGTGTTCCAGGGTCTCGATGTGGTGTCCGTCGACACCGGTGAACTCGACGACGCCATTGCCGCAGTCGGTTCGACAGCACTCGACATCACCGTTGACGTGCCGATCCGCGTGCGTCTGTTGACGTTGAGTGACACCGAGCACGTGCTGGCGATCATGGTTCACCACATTGCCGCAGACGGGTGGTCGATGGCGCCGCTGGGCCGCGACCTGATGATTGCGTACTCGGCTCGCAAGGACGGGATTGTTCCTCAGTGGCAACCGCTTTCGGTGCAGTACGCCGACTACGCGCTGTGGCAGCGTGCGGTCCTGGGTTCCGAAGACGACGCATCGTCACTGATGTCCCAGCAGATCTCGTTCTGGAGCGAGACGCTCGCGGGTCTGCCTGACCGGATCGAACTGCCCGCCGACCGGGCTCGACCCGATGTGGCGTCGATGCGCGGCGAACGATTCGCCTTCGACATCGCGCCCGAGTTGCATGTTCGCCTCGATTCACTTGCACGGGAGCACAATGCAACGCTGTTCATGGCGCTGCATGCCGCACTTGCGCTGCTGCTCGCCCGCCTGAGTGGGACATCGGACATCTCGGTGGGTACTCCGGTCGCCGGCCGCGGCGAGGCAGCGCTCGACGATCTGGTCGGCATGTTCGTCAACACTCTGGTCCTGCGCACCGAGGTCGACACGTCGGCTCCGTTCACGGAACTGCTTGCGGCGTCGAGCGATGCCGCGCTCAGCGCATTTGCCCATGCGGACGTCCCGTTCGAGCGGTTGGTCGACGTCCTGGCTCCCGCCAGGTCCCAGGCCAGGCATCCGCTCTTCCAGGTTGTTCTCTCGTTGCAGAATCTGGCGCAGACCGAGCTGGAACTTCCCGGCCTGGCAGTCAAGGCTGCCGAGATCGACACGACAACAGCGAAGTTCGATCTCGAACTGTCGGTATCCGAGTCCATCGGAGTGCACGGCGAACTTCAGGGAATAGCCGCGGAGTTCACCTACGCTGCTGATTTGTTCGACAGCGGCACCGTCGAGGGCTTTGCTCGCCGACTGGTGCGCATTCTGGAATCCGTGGTCGCTGCCCCCGCAGTCGCTGTGGGCGACATCAATATTCTCGAGTCTTCTGAGCGGCTCGAGCTGACCGATGTGCGCGGCGCACAGGGTATTTCGGGAACACTGGCCGGAATTCTCACCGATGCCGCAGCCGTGAACCCGGACGCGCAAGCTATCAGTTACGCCGGTGAAACGATCACCTACCGTGAGCTCGACGAGCGCTCGTCCCAGGTGGCTCGTGTCTTGATCGGCCGCGGTGTCGGCGCCGAAGATCGAGTGGCCATTGCCATTCCGCGATCGGCAGATTCCGTGCTCGCGCTGTGGGCGGTAGCCAAGACCGGCGCCGCCTTTGTGCCGGTAGACCCCACCTACCCGGTTGATCGCATCACGCACATGGTCTCGGATTCCGGTGCCACAGTCGGTCTCACGACGGAAGAGTTCGTGTCAGCGCTTCCCGCCGGATCCAACTGGATCACGCTCGAAGACGCTGTCATGGCCGCGGAGTCCGGCGCACCGATTCGCGCCGAGGAGCTGCGGGGCGTCGTCCGCGCGGAAAACGCGGCATACGTCATCTACACCTCCGGTACCACCGGGCTGCCCAAGGGCGTTGTCGTCGACAACGCCGGAGTGGCGAATTTCTGTGCCGTACAGGTCGAACGTTACGAGTTGACCGCAGACGCACGGACCTTGCACTTCGCGTCTCCGAGCTTCGACGCGTCGGTGTTGGAACTGCTCATGGCATTTGGCGCCGCATCGACCATGGTGATCGCGCCGACCACCGTCTACGGCGGCGCCGAACTGGCAGAAATCCTGAACTCCGAGGCTGTGACGCACGCCTTCATCACGCCCGCCGCTTTGGCGTCGGTGGACCCGGCCGGCCTCGACGCCCTTCGCGTTGTTGTCGTCGGTGGCGAGGCAAGCCCGCGCGCTCTGGTCGCCAAGTGGGCCGTACCGCTGCCGGACGGCTCCGTACGCGGCTTCTTCAACGCATACGGTCCCACCGAATCCACAGTTGCCAGCAATATCAGTGACACGCTGACCGCATTCGACCGGATGAACATCGGTGGACCGGTTCGCGGAATGTCCGCTCGCATCCTCGACGACCGGATGCAGCCGGTCCCGGTCGGTGTTGCAGGAGAGCTCTACGTGTCGGGCATCCAGGTCGCCAGGGGATACCTGGGTCAGCCCGCTCTGACGGCAAGTCGATTTGTTGCCGACCCGTTCGGCGACGCCGGTGATCGGCTGTACCGCACCGGCGACGTCGTCCGCTGGATCGACGGCCGCACAGTGGAGTACGTGGGCCGCAGCGACTTCCAGGTGAAGATTCGTGGATTCCGCATCGAGCTGGGCGAGATCGAAGCAGCACTGTCTCGTTGCGAGGGAGTTGCACAGGCTGTTGCAGTAGTCCACACCGACGAAGAATTCGGTGATCGACTTGTCGGTTACGTGGTTCCCGATGCCGGGGCTGCCATTGAACCTGCCGCAGTGATCGATTCCGTCTCGAAATTCCTCACCGGGTACATGGTTCCCGACACAGTCCTGGTGCTCGATTCCATTCCGTTGACCACGGCAGGCAAGACCGACACCAAGGCGCTCCCGGCGCCGGCCTTCGCGGCCAAGGCGTATGTCGCGCCGGTCACCGCAGCTGAATCGATCGTGGCCCAGGTGTTCTCCGAGGTATTGGGTGTTTCGCCGGTCGGCCGTGACGACGACTTCTTCAACCTCGGCGGCAACTCTCTGATTGCAACTCGGGTTGCCGCAAGGCTGGGCGAGGCCCTCGACACCACGGTACCGGTGCGGGCGCTGTTCGAGGCGTCGACCGTACAAGCCCTTTCTGCTCGGCTCGAAGTCCATGCAGGCTCCGGCGCGGTTGCGCCGCTCGTTCCGCAGACCCGGCCGGAGCGGATCCCGTTGTCGCTTGCGCAGCAACGCATGTGGTTCCTGAACCGTCTCGAACCGGAATCCGCGGTCAACAACATTCCCGTCGCGATTCGTATCGACGGCGATCTGGACGTGGTGGCGCTGAGCGCCGCTCTGCTCGATGTGATCGATCGGCACGAGGTACTGCGGACCGTCTACCCGGACATCGACGGCGTCGGATATCAGGAGATCCTGCCGATTGCCGACGTTGCACTCGACTTGGTACCCCAGCCGTTGACGGCTGCCGAATTGCCTACTGCCGTGACGACGTCCGCGATGGCGGGTTTCGATGTGACAGCAGATATTCCGTTGCGGGCAGCGCTGTATCGCGTCGACGAGGCTGATTACGTACTTCTGTTCGTCGTCCACCACATCTCCACCGACGGCTTCTCCATGGGACCTCTCACCCGTGACGTCATGGTCGCTTACGAGGCACGCACTCGCGGCGGCGCTCCCTCGTGGACACCGCTGCCGGTCCAGTACGCGGACTACACGCTGTGGCAGCGCGACGTACTCGGTTCCGAAGACGATCCGCAGTCCACGATGGCACGCCAGATCGAATTCTGGACCGCTACGCTCGCCGATGCTCCGGTACAGCTCGAACTACCCACGGATCGTCCACGACCGGCGCAGGCCTCGGGTCGAGGACATGCGTATACCTTCGACATCGACGCGGCGACTCATCGCGGAATGTCCGAGCTGGGCCGTGCAAACGGCGCATCGTTGTTCATGGTCGTGCACGCGGTATTCGCGTCGCTCTTCGCTCGATTGGCGGCTACGGACGACGTCACGATCGGTACTCCGGTCGCCGGTCGCGGAGACGCCGCGCTCGACGATGTTGTCGGTATGTTCGTCAACACCCTCGTGCTTCGCACCGAGGTCGGTTCCGGCGTTGCATTCGAGGACTTCCTGGCTCAGGTGCGCGGTACCGATCTGGCCGCATTCGCGCACGCGGATGTGCCCTTCGAGCGGTTGGTCGAGGTGCTCGATCCCGAGCGGTCGAGGTCACGTAATCCGTTGTTTCAGGTGATGTTGGCTTTCCAGAACCTGGATCGTGTCGACTTCACGCTGGGCGGGCTCGAGGTCACGACCTTCGAACCGGAGTCGGAGAGCGCAAAATTCGACTTGTCGATTACGGTCACCGAACCGGTCGGCGCGACGATTGGCGATGCCGGGCTGCACGTGCAGATGGTCTACGCGACTGACCTGTTCGATGAAGCCACGATTGCCGCGACAGCGACACAGTTCGTCACATTGGCACAGGCGCTTGTTGCCGATCCGAGTCTGGTGCCGAGCGATGTCGACATTGTCGACGACGTGGAACGCAGCGTGCTGTCAGATGTGTCGGCCGGGTTGACGGTGCCGACGGACAACAAGACCTTGGTCGATGTACTCGATCGGGGAGTGGCGGGTTCATCGACTGACCTTGCAGTAGTCAGCGGCGATCTCACTCTCACCTACGCCGAATTCGATGCGCGCGTAAACCGTTTGGCGCGTCAACTGATTGATGTCGGCGTCGGCCCCGATTCGCGAGTCGCGCTCGTGATGCGCCGCTCGATCCATCAGGTGATCGGCGTGTACGCGGTACTCCGTGCCGGTGCGGCCTATGTTCCCGTTGATCCCGAGCAGCCGGCCGAACGCAATCAGTACATCGTGGAGTCGGCAGCGCCGGTCTGCGTGCTGACCACGGATTCCGAACGCGGTGACGTCCCCGCAGGGTGGCCGGTACTTGGTATCGACACCCTTGACCTGCAGAGTTACTCGCCGGCGCAGATCCGTGACGACGAGCGCCGTGCCCCGCTGCGCCCGGACAACATGGCATACGTGCTGTTCACGTCCGGATCGACGGGACGTCCGAAGGGCGTCGGAGTCACACACGCGGCCGTTGTCAACCAGTTGTCGTGGATGCAGGCCACTTACGGCCTTACTCCTTCAGACGTGGTGCTGTACAAGACACCCGCAACCTTCGACGCTTCGGTGTGGGAGCTGTTCTGGCCCTTGATGGTCGGTGCTCGAATGGTGATTGCGGAGGCCGGCGGTCACCGTGATCCCGCATACCTGAGCAGTATCATTGCAGGTGAATCAGTGACGGTGGCTCAGTTCGTGCCATCGGTGCTTGCAGCAATGGCCGACGAGTTCGAGACTGCGGCGCCCACTTCCTTGCGTGCGACGTTTGCGGGCGGCGAGCAGTTGAACAGCGCTCTCGCGGCCCGCTTCCGCGCGCTGACCGGTAGTGATGTCCACAACCTGTACGGACCGACCGAAACGACGATCCAGGTCACGAGCCATCGCAGTTCGGATCTCGACGGCGATGTTGTGCCCCTCGGTGGCCCGGCGTGGAACACCGGATTGTGGGTGCTCGACTCCAGAATGCTTCAAGTACCACTCGGTGTTACCGGTGAGTTGTACGTATCCGGCTCTCAGTTGGCCCGGGGATACTTCGGTGACGTCGTTCGCACTGCGGAGCGCTTTGTTGCGCATCCGTTCTCGGAAGCCGGCGAGCGCCTGTACCGGACCGGTGACCTCGTCCGCTGGACGCGCTCGGGTTCACTCGAATTTGTCGGACGTTCCGACTTCCAGGTGAAATTGCGTGGCCAGAGAATCGAACTCGGTGAGATCGAAACACTGCTCGCGGCACAAGACGTTGTGTCCCTGGCTGCGGTCGCGGTCATCGAGGACACGCTGGTCGCGTATGTGGAGCCGGCCAGCGGTGCCGTGATCGATGAGACGGAACTGCGCCGGCGCCTCGCCGACTCTTTGCCCGGCTACATGGTTCCGGCAGTCTTCATGGTGCTGGGCGCCCTGCCGCTCAACGCCAACGGCAAGGTGGATCGGCGAGCATTGCCGGTGCCCGCGTTCGAGGCAGCAGTGTTCCGGGCTCCGGTCAGTTCTGTGGAACAGGCTGTGGCGCAGGTATTCTCCGATGTTCTAGGAATCGAACAGGTCGGCCTGGATG
This sequence comes from Rhodococcus sp. ACPA4, assembly GCF_002300185.1. Classification (NCBI taxonomy): domain Bacteria; kingdom Bacillati; phylum Actinomycetota; class Actinomycetes; order Mycobacteriales; family Nocardiaceae; genus Rhodococcus; species Rhodococcus sp. ACPA4. The sequence goes on along the minus strand of NZ_NSDY01000001.1, from coordinate 2,333,542 downwards.
ACGATTTCTTTGCGCTCGGCGGTAACTCGCTGATCGCGACACGGGTGATGTCTCGTCTGGGGCAGGCGCTCGAAACCAAGATTCCGGTCCGGGTGCTGTTCGACGCGTCGACAGTGGAAGAACTTGCCGCGCGCATCGAAACACACGTCGGTGGCGACGGCACACGAGCATTGACCGCGCAGGTGCGTCCGGCGCAGGTGCCGTTGTCGCTGGCGCAGCAGCGTATGTGGTTCCTCAACCGCTTCGATACCGCGTCGGCCGTCAACAACATTCCTGTTGCAGTGCGTCTCACCGGCAACCTGGATTCAGGTGCGCTTCACTCGGCGATTACCGATGTCATTGCGCGTCATGAGGTTCTGCGTACGCTGTATCCGGAAACCGACGGTGTCGGCTACCAGGAGATCCTCTCGCCGGAGGATGCCTCGATCGAATTCGAGACCGTACGCATTGCCGAGGGCGACCTTCAAGCGGAGCTCTATGCATTCTTCGTCGAGGGATTCGACGTCACTGTCGAGGTTCCGTTGCGGGCCAGGCTCTTCCAGCTCGCCGACAACGAATTCGTGTTGTCCTTCGTGGTGCATCACATCTCCACCGACGGTTTCTCGATGGGCCCGTTGACCCGCGATGTGATGACCGCGTACTACGCGCGCTCACAGGGACAGACCCCGACGTGGGCTCCGCTGCCGGTGCAGTACGCCGACTACGCGTTGTGGCAGCGCGAGGTCCTCGGCTCCGAGGACGAGCCGACGTCCGTCATCGCGCAGCAGATCAACTATTGGTCCGACGCCCTGGCTGATCTGCCCGAGCAATTGGACCTGCCGAGTGATCGCACCCGCCCCGAGATCGCAACGGGACAAGGAGCGAACCACGCCTTTGTAATCGACCCGCAGTTGTGGGCCGATGTGGAAGCAACAGGTCAGGCGGCGGGCGCAACTCCGTTCATGGTCGTCCACTCGGCACTGGCCGTGCTACTGGCACGGTTGTCCGCGACAACCGACATCGCAATCGGCGCTCCTGTCGCAGGTCGCGGTGAAGCGCAGCTCGACGATCTGATCGGCATGTTCGTCAACACTTTGGTGCTGCGCACCGAGGTTGATCCGTCGATGTCGTTCGCGGATCTGTTGGCTTCTGCGCGTGAGGTTGATCTGCAGGCGTTTGCGCATGCCGATGTTCCGTTCGAGCGGATCGTCGAAGCGCTCGATCCGGTGCGCTCGCAGGCACACCACCCGCTGTTCCAGGTGGCATTGACCTTCCAGAACCTTGGCGAGAGTGCTCTCGAACTGCCCGGACTCACCGCCGCTGCTGTGGAATTCGACGCAGCACTGGCCAAGTTCGATCTGCAGTTCACTCTTGAAGACGCTGCTGACGCCGGTATGTCCGGCACCCTGACTTACGCGACGGACCTGTTCGACGCGTCGACAGCGGCCGAGTTCGCTGATCGATTCGTGTCCGTCCTCCGTGGCGTTGTCGCGGACCCGACTGCCGCCGTGGGCGACGTGGATGTTCTGACTTCAGGTGAGTTGGATCGTGTTCTGGCGTGGAGTGACAATGGTATCGACAGCGGTGTGGAGTCGACGTTGCCGGCGTGGTTCGATCGTGCTGCTGCGGAGTTCGGTGATCGGATCGCGGTGCGGTTCGGTGATGAGTCGTTGACGTATGCGGAGCTGTCGGTTCGGTCGAATCGGTTGGCGCGCAGGTTGATTGCGTTGGGCTGTGGTCCGGAGACGTTGGTGGCGGTGGCGTTGCCGCGGTCGGCTGATCTTGTGGTGGCGTTGTTGGCGGTAGTGCAGTCCGGTGCGGGGTATCTGCCGGTGGATCCGTCGTATCCGAGTGACCGTATCGAGTTCATGCTCGCCGATGCTGCTCCGGTGTGCGCGATTTCGTGGTCCGGGCGTGAGTTGGTGTTGCCTGCTGGTCTGCCGGTGGTCGATATCGACGCGGTGGATCTGACCGAGTTCGATGGTTCGGTGGTGGCGGATGCTGATCGTGTGTCGCCGTTGCGTATCTCGAATGTTGCGTATGTGATTTACACGTCGGGTTCGACGGGTCGCCCGAAGGGTGTGCAGGTTCCGCACATCACGGTGGCGAAGTTGTTTGCGAATACCGAGAGTGTGTACGGGTTCGACGAGTCGGATGTGTGGACGATGTTCCACAGTTATGCGTTCGACTTCTCGGTGTGGGAGTTGTGGGGTCCGTTGCTCTACGGCGGCACGTTGGTGGTTGTGGATTATGTGACGTCGCGGTCGCCGGAGCAGTTCCTGGAGTTGCTTGCTGCTGAGCGGGTGACGGTGCTCAATCAGACGCCGTCGGCGTTCTATCAGTTAGCCGAGGCTGACCGGTTGGCGTCGGAATCCGGACAGGCCGCCGAGTTGTCGTTGCGGTGGGTTGTTTTCGGTGGCGAGGCGCTCGAGCTTCGACGCTTGTCGGACTGGTACGGCCGCCGCGGTGACAGCGCGCCGACGTTGGTGAACATGTACGGCATCACGGAGACGACGGTGCATGTGAGCCATCGCGTGCTGGACGCTGCGATGGCGGCGGATGCGTCGGCGAGTGTGGTGGGTCAGGCTATTTCGGGTCTGCAGGTGTTTGTGCTGGATACGCGTTTGGCTCCGGTGCCCGTCGGTGTTGCGGGTGAGATGTATGTCTCGGGTGTGCAGTTGGCTCGCGGTTATCTGGGTCAGCAGGGGTTGACGTCGACTCGGTTTGTGGCGAGTCCTTTTGCTGCTGGTGAGGTGTTGTACCGCACGGGTGACGTGGCTTCGTGGAACAGCGCTGGTGATCTGGAGTATCTGGGTCGCGCTGATGATCAGGTGAAGATCCGTGGTTTCCGGATCGAGATCGGTGAGATCGAGTCTGCGGTGTTGGCGGCTGTGTCGGTGGCGCAGACGGCGGTGGTTGTTCGTGAGGATTCTCCGGGTGATCAGCGGTTGGTGGCGTATGTGGTTCCGGCTGCGGGTGTGAGCGTTTCGGTCGACGATCTTCGGGTGTCGGTGGGTTCGTTGTTGCCGGAGTACATGGTGCCGTCGGCGTTTGTGGTGTTGGATGCGATTCCGTTGACGGTGAACGGGAAGTTGGATCGTCGGGCGTTGCCGGCTCCGTCGTTGCAGGTTGCGGTGTTCCGGGCTCCGACGTCGGTGGTGGAAGAGGTTGTGGCGCAGACGTTTGCGGACGTTCTGGGCATTGCGCGTGTCGGTTTGGATGACGATTTCTTTGCGCTCGGCGGTAATTCGCTGATCGCGACGCAGGTGACGTCGCGGTTGGGTCAGGCGCTGGATGCTGCGGTGTCGGTGCGGGAGTTGTTCGAGGCGTCGACGGTGGAGGGTTTGGCCGCTCGCCTCGGTTCTCATGTCGGTGGTGGTTCGCGTGCGGCGCTGACTGCGCAGGATCGTCCGGCGCAGGTACCGCTGTCGTTTGCGCAGCAGCGCATGTGGTTCTTGAATCAATTGGACCGCGAGTCGGCAGCCAACAACATTCCGATGGCGATCACGCTTACCGGCGAGTTGGATGAGGCGGCGTTGTACGACGCTGTCATGGACGTAGTGAAGCGTCACGAGGTCCTGCGCACGGTCTACCCCGAGGTCGACGGAATCGGCTACCAACGGATCCTGCCCGCGGCGGCAGTTCCGGTGAATCTGGCTCCCGTTCAACTCGAAGCATCCGACATCGTCGCGGCGGTGACGGAGTTCGTCTCATCAGGTTTTGACGTCACGGCTGAGGTTCCATTGCGGGCCAAGCTCTTCCAGCTTGCCGAGGACTCGTTTGTACTGGCGATAGTGATTCACCACATCTCCACCGACGGTTTCTCGATGGGCCCGTTGATCCGCGACGTGATGACCGCGTACTACGCCCGCTCACAGGGTCAGACCCCGACGTGGGCGCCGTTGCCGGTGCAGTATGCCGACTACGCGTTGTGGCAGCGTGGTGTTCTCGGTTCCGAGAGTGACGCGGAATCCGTACTCGCAGAGCAGATCGGCTACTGGGCTAAGGCTCTCGACGGAGTTCCAGACCAGATCACCTTGCCCAGTGACCGCGCGCGTCCAGCCGTGTTCACCGGCCGGGGAGCCACCTACAGCTTCCCGATTTCCGCGGATGTTCACCGCGGACTGGCCGCTGTGGGTCGCGAGCACCAGGCATCGCTGTTCATGGTGATGCACTCGGCGTTGGCAACACTTCTTGCCCGGTTGTCCGGCACCACCGACATCGCAGTCGGTACCCCGGTGGCCGGTCGCGGCGAAGCCGAACTCGACGAACTGATCGGCATGTTCGTCAACACGCTCGTGCTGCGCACCGAGGTCGATCCGGGGATGCGTTTCCTCGATCTGCTTACGTCGGCGCGTGAGAGTGATCTCGCGGCTTTCGCTCACGCAGACGTGCCGTTCGAGCGACTGGTCGAGGTTCTCGATCCGGTGCGTTCGCAAGCGCACAACCCGTTGTTCCAGGTTGCCTTGGCATTCCAGAACCTGGGGCAGAATCACCTGACGCTGCCAGGACTCGATATCACCGAATTCGATATCGCGGAAACCGTAGCGAAGTTCGACCTTCAGTTGACCCTGGTGGAAGCTGCCGATGGTCACGGAATGACTGCGACCTTCACGTATGCGACGGATCTCTTCGACGAGGGGACAGTTGTCTCCTTCGCCGAGCGGTTGACTCGGATTGTCGAAGCCGTCGCCGTGGATGCGACGCAGGCTGTCGGCGACATCAACATCCTCGAAGCGCCTGAGCGCATCGAATTGACCAGTCGCCGAGCGTCCTCGGGCATCGAGCCGAAGCCGTTGGCCGACATCCTGGCCGAGACCGCGTTGCAGTATCCCTCCAACGAAGCTCTCCGCTACCAGGATCGGTCGATGACCTACGCCGAGGTCGACGAGTGGTCGTCGCGCCTCGCCCGTGTCCTGATCGCTCGCGGTCTGGGCGCCGAAGATCTGGTCGCAGTGTCGATTCCGCGTTCCATCGAATCGGTCCTGCTGGTGTGGGCGGTATCCAAGACTGGCGCCGCGGTTGTTCCCATCGATCCGCACTACCCGGCTGACCGCATCGCGCATATGGTCTCCGACTCGGGCGTCTCGGTCGGTCTGACTCTCGAAGCTGAACTCGCAGCACTTACCGACACCGTGGAGTGGCTCGCGATCGACAGTGATGCTTGCGCGGAACTGATGGCAGCGCAGGATAAGTCACCGATTCGTGAAGATGAACGTGTGCGCCCCGTCCTTCCGGCGCATCCCGCCTGGGTAATCTACACATCAGGCACAACGGGCTTGCCCAAGGGTGTTGTTGCTACCGGTGCGGGCCTCGCGAGCTTCAGTGCAACGCAGGCACAGCACTACCTGGTGACGCCGAACTCCCGCACGCTGCACTTCGCGTCGCCGAGTTTCGACGCGTCGATGCTCGAACTGTTCCTGGCTGTCGCGACAGGCGCTGCCATGGTGATCGTCCCGACGTCGATCTTCGGCGGCGACGAGTTGACTGCGCTGTTCAAGTCCGAACGCGTCACACACGCCTTCATCACGCCCGCGGCGTTGGCTTCCATGGATCCGTCGGGCCTGAACGATCTCGAGGTGGTTGGTGTCGGCGGCGAGGCGTACTCGCCGGAGCTGATGGCCAAGTGGGCGGATCAGCCGAACCGTCGACGTACGTTCCTCAATGTCTACGGTCCCACCGAGACCACTATCGTCACCAACGTCAGTGTGCCGCTGATGCCGGGCGACCGGATGACCATCGGCGGAACCATCGGCGACATGGCCGCGTTTGTTCTCGACACGCGTCTGCAGCCCGTTCCGGTCGGCGTTGCCGGTGAGCTGTACCTGTCGGGTCCCCAGGTCACCCGCGGATACCATCGCCGCCCGGGATTGAGCGCGGATCGCTTTGTTGCCAACCCGCACGGCCTGCCCGGTGAGCGCATGTACCGCACCGGTGACGTTGTGCGTTGGACTGACCAATATCAGGTTGAGTATGTGGGCCGCAACGACTTCCAGGTGAAGATCCGTGGCTTCCGTATCGAGCTCGGTGAGATCGACGCGGCACTGACGGCACATTCGGACGTCGAGTTCGCTGCGACGATGGGCACCACGCTGGCGTCCGGTGCTCCGGCACTGGTGTCGTACGTGTTTGTCGGCAAGGATTCTGCTGTCAGCTCGGCGGATCTGAGTGAGTTCGTCTCACGCACTCTGCCGGCGCACATGGTGCCTGCGTCGATCATGGTTCTGACCGACATGCCGCTGACCCCGGCCGGCAAGCTGGACCGAAAGGCTCTGCCGGAGCCGGTATTCGAGGTCAAGGAGTTCCGCGCTCCCACCACCGAGATGGAACGCATCCTCAGCGAGGTCTTTGCCGACGTTCTCGGCCTCGATCAGATCGGTACCGACGATTCGTTCTTCGCTCAGGGCGGAGACTCGATCATGTCGATCCAGTTGGTGTCCCGCGCCAAGGCCCGAGGTGTTCTCTTCACGCCCAAGGACGTGTTCGAGAACAAGACTGTGGCAGAGTTGGCCGAGGTCGCCGTCTTCGGCTCCGATGCCGACGCGATCACTGTTCTCGCCGAGATCGAAGGCGGCGGCATCGGTTGGATGCCGCTCACTCCGATCAAGCGCTTCATGTTCGAACGGCCCGGCAGCTACCAGCGGTTCAACCAGCTGTTGACGTTGGAATTGCCGCTGGGAATCGACAGGACCGGTGTTGTCGAAACGTTGACTGCGGTCATCGATCACCACGACATGTTCCGTTCGCGTCTGGTCGATGATCAGCGTGGTCCGGGCATGGCTGTGTCCGCGCCCGGAACCGTCGACGTGGATGGTTTGGTGCGCCGGGTGCAGGTGGACCCCGCGATTGCGGATACAGAGCTGACGGCCATCGCGTCGGGCGCTCTCGACGACGCTCTCGGCCGGTTGGATCCGGCCGCTGGTGTCATGGCTCAGTTCGTGTGGATCGACTTCGGTGACACGCGTACCGGCCGATTGATCGTGGCTGCGCATCACCTGATCGTCGACGGCGTCTCCTGGCGAATTATCGTGCCGGACTTGATTTCCGCGTGGGCCCAGCGCAGTGGCGGAAGTGTGCCCGTGCTCGAACCGACGGGCACGTCCATGCGTACCTGGGCGCACTCGCTGGCTGCGGAATCACGATCCGACAAGCGACTGGCAGAACTGCCACGTTGGCGTAAGACGCTGTCGACTCCGGACCCCATTCTCGGTTCGCGTGCGTTCGACCCCTCCGTCGACGTTGCGGCAACAGTCGAGCGTGTGCGCGTCGAGGTGCCCACAGACGTCACCGAGACGCTGCTGACCACCCTGCCCGAGATGTTCCGCGGCGGAGCCAACGACGGTTTGCTGGCCGGACTAGCTTTGGCACTGGTGCGCTGGCGGCGTGACCGGGGCATCGACACCGAAGCGGCACTGCTCCAGCTCGAGGGCCACGGCCGCGAAGAGGGCGTCGTCCCGGGTGCCGATCTTTCGCGCACCGTCGGCTGGTTCACGGCGGCCTTCCCCGTCGCCCTCGACCTTGCCGGTATCGACATCGACGACGCCTTCGGCGCCGGAGTTGCTGCGGGAGCGGCGATCAAGGCAGTCAAGGAGCAGTTGCTCGCCGCTCCCGACAAGGGTGTCGGCTATGGACTGCTGCGGTACGTCAACGACGACACCCGCACCGAGCTGTCGGAGCTGAGCAGCGGGCAGGTCAGCTTCAACTACCTGGGCCGCATTGTGGCGGAGGATATTCCGGCTGCAGCGCAAGGCCTCGGATGGATTCCGGCACGCGACTTCTCCGATGTCGCTGCGCCGGAAGACCCGGACATGCCGGCCAACAAGGTTGTCGACATCAATGCCATCGTCAACGACGGCCCTGACGGCGCGGTGCTCGAAGCATCGTTTGCCTTCCCGAACGGATTGCTGAGCGCCACCGAGGTGCAAGCCCTGGCCGACCTGTGGGTCGGAGCACTCACAGCGCTGGCGCAGCACGCACAGGCCGTCGGCGCAGGCGGACTCACGCCGTCGGACGTGCCGCTGGTAACGCTGACCCAGCAGGATCTCGACGGGTTCGAGCAGCGTTTCCCGGCGGTGCAGGACGTCTGGCCGCTGGCTCCGCTGCAGTCGGGTCTGCTGTTCCACGCTGTCATGGCCGAGTCGACCGTCGACCTGTACTCCGTGCAGATGGTTCTCTCGCTGTCCGGCCGCGTCGACGCGGATCGCCTCCACGCCGCAGCACAGGCCATCATCGATCGTCACCCGAACCTGCGCACCGCATTTGTGGTCGACGGAACGGGTACGCCGGTCCAGGTAGTTCTCGGTGACATCGACGTGCCGTGGCGCGAACTGGATCTCACCACAATCGCTGACAGCGAAGAACGACGCCGCGAGTTGGATCGGATTCTTGCCGAGGACCAGGCCACGCACTTCGACATGTCGAACCCGCCGTTGATCAAGTTCACGCTGATCAAGATCGCGGCGAGCGAATACCGCCTTGTTGTGGCAAACCACCACATCATCCTCGACGGCTGGTCCATGCCGCTGCTGCTCCAGACGCTCCTCGGCCACTACGCCATGCGTGGGAACATTCCCGCTCAGACGCGGTCACTGAGCTACCGGAACTACCTCGCGTGGCTGGTCCAGCAGGATCGCAGTGTGTCCATGGATGCCTGGGCGAAAGCGCTGGGCGGCGTCGAAGAGCCGACGTTGCTGGCTCCCACCGTCGTTGGTCAGGAATTCAGTGCGCTGTCGCAGAAGTTGCAGATCTCGCTCAGCGAATCGGTGACCGCGACATTGACCGGTTTGGCATCGAGGACCGGCGTTACCGCCAACACGATCGTCCAGGCTGCCTGGGCAATTCTGCTGGGACGCATGACCGGTCGCCAGGACATCGTCTTCGGTGCCACGGTCTCCGGCCGTCCGCCACAACTCGACAGCGTCGAGAAGATGGTGGGCCTGTTCATCAACACGCTGCCCGTGCGTGTCCAACTGGATCTGGCCGAGTCCGTCGAGGCATTGCTCTCCCGGGTTCAGATCGAACAGGCGGGATTGCTCGATCACCATTACCTCGGCCTGACCGACGTGCAGAGCGCCGCGGGCGTCGGCGGACTCTTCGACACTCTGGTGATCTTCGAGTCCTACCCGGTCGACCGTGACGGTCTTGCAGCGCAAGCAGAGTTCTTGGACGGCATGGTGATCGACGACGTCGCCTCCGACGATTCCACGAACTACCCGCTCACCCTGCTGATCGGTCTCGACGACCAACTGCACTTGACGCTTCGTTACCTACCCGACTTCTTCGACGAGTCGTACGCGCAGGCCCTGCTGGGTCGCCTCGAGAGTCTGCTGACAGAAATCGGTGAAACTCCGTCTACTGCAGTCGGTGACATCGAGATCATGACCGCGCCTGAGCGTGCTTTGGTGCTCGAAACCTGGAACGACACGTCTCGTCCGGTTGTGGGTGGGTTGTTGTTGGATGGTTTTGATTCTGTGGTGGCGGTTTCTTCGGGTTCGCGGGCGGTGGTGTTCGGGGATGAGGTGCTCTCGTATGGGGAGTTCGATGAGAGGGTCAATAGGCTTGCGCGTTATTTGATTGGTTTGGGTGTTGGGCCGGAGTCGTTGGTGGGGTTGGCTGTTCGGCGGTCGGTTGATTTGTTGGTTGGGTTGTATGCGATTGTGCGTGCGGGTGGGGCGTGGGTGCCGTTGGATCCTGATGCTCCGTCCTCGCGTAATGAGTATGTGTTGGATTCGGCTGATCCGGTGTGTGTGGTGTCGACGGAGCGTGATGGTTTCACGGCGTCGGGTCGTCGGGTTGTGTGTGTGGATGTTGTTGATGTGTCTGGTTTTTCGGGTGCGCGGGTTTCTGATGTGGATCGTCTTTCGCCGTTGCGGGCGTCGAATACGGCGTATGTGATTTTCACGTCGGGGTCGACGGGTCGGCCGAAGGGTGTGGCGGTCTCGCATGCGGCGATTGTGAATCAGCTCGAGTTCATGCAGGGTGAGTATGTTTTGTCGGCTGCTGATGTGTATTTGCAGAAGACGGCGACGACGTTCGATGTGTCGTTGTGGGGTTTTTTCATGCCGTTGCGGGTGGGTGCGGTGTTGGTGTTGGCGTCGGCTGATGGTCATCGGGATCCGGGGTATTTGGCGTCGGTGATTGACGAGCAGGGTGTGTCGGTGACGGATTTTGTTCCGACGATGTTGTCGACGTTTTCGTCGTTGGTGGATCCGGGGTTGTTGGGTTCGTTGCGTGATGTGTTGGTGATCGGTGAGGCGTTGCCGGTGGAGGCGGTGCGTGAGTTCGGGTTGGTGTCGTCGGCGCGGTTGCATAATTTGTATGGTCCGACTGAGGCTGCGGTGTCGTTTACGTTTGCGGATGTGACGGCTGCTGGGTCGGGGTCGGTGGTGTCGATTGGTGTGCCGGAGTGGAATTGCCGGGTGTTTGTGTTGGATTCGCGCCTTCGGCCGGTTGCGGTGGGTGTTGCGGGTGAGTTGTATTTGTCGGGTGTGCAGTTGGCTCGGGGGTATGTGGGTCGTCCGGATTTGAGTGCGGATCGGTTTGTGGCGTCGCCGTTCGGTGTGGGTGGGGAGCGGATGTATCGGACGGGTGACCTTGTGAGGTGGTCGTCTGAGGGGGATCTGGAGTACATCGGTCGTACTGATTTTCAGGTGAAGTTTCGTGGTCAGCGGATCGAGTTGGGGGAGATCGAGGCGGCGTTGGTGTCGCATGGGTCGGTGTTGTCGGCTGCGGTGGTGGTGCGTGGGTCGGTGATGGGTGATCAGTTGGTGGGGTATGTGGTGCCGGCGGTGGGGTCGGTTGTGGATGTGTCGGTGTTGCGGGGGTTTGTGGGGGAGCGGGTTCCGGGTTATATGGTTCCGGCTGCTGTGGTGGTGTTGGATGCGTTCCCACTTAATTCGTCGGGGAAGTTGGATCGGGCGTTGTTGCCGGAGCCGGTGTTCGAGGCTCGGGTGTTTCGGGCTCCGGTGTCGTCGGTGGAGTTGGTGGTGGCGTCGGCGTTTGTGGGTGTGTTGGGTGTTGATCGGGTGGGGTTGGATGATGATTTCTTCGAGTTGGGTGGCAACTCCCTCATCGCGACTCGGGTTGTCATGCGCATCGCCGAAGAACTCGAGACGGCCGTACCGGTTCGCCTTCTGTTCGAAGCGTCCACCGTTCAGGAACTCGCCGCACGTCTCGAATCGCACGTCGGCGAAGGAAGCCGCCTTGCGCTGACAGCTCAGGATCGTCCGGAAGAGATTCCGCTTTCTCTTGCGCAGCAACGTATGTGGTTCCTCAACCGGTTCGACGGCTCCGCCGGTGCCTACAACATGCCGTTTGCTCTGCGACTGAGCGGCGAACTCGATCTGAGGGCGATGCGTGCGGCTATCGGCGACGTCGTTGCCCGTCACGAAACCCTGCGCACTGTGTATCCGGAAACCGATTCGGGACCGGTCCAGGTCATCGAACCGGTAGGACATACGCCGGTGCAATTGGACGTCGAAAGCGTCACGGAAGCCGAGATTGTCGGCAAGCTGGTCGAATTGGCGTCGACGAGGTTCGACGTGACGGCCGAAATCCCGCTGCGGATTCGGTTGTTCCAGGTAGCCGAGAACGAGTACGTTCTCGCCGTCGTGGTGCACCACATCGCCGCGGACGGCTCCTCGACTACTCCGTTCGCCCGCGACCTCGTCATGGCCTACGCGGCACGGGCGCAGGGAACGGCGCCGGGTTGGGCTCCGCTGGACGTGCAGTACGCCGATTACAGCCTGTGGCAGCGCGAGGTGCTGGGCAGCGAGGACGACCCGGAATCCGTGTCGTCCGAACAGATCGCCTACTGGAGCCAGGCTTTGGCCGGGCTGCCGGACCAGCTGGACCTGCCGACGGACCGTCTGCGTCCCGCCGCGCAGTCGTACCGCGGTGGCTACCTTCAGTTCGAGATCGACGCAGCAGTGCATCAGGGTCTGTCGGCGCTGGCCCGTGAGCACGGCACCACCTTGTTCATGGTCACGCACGCGGCGTTTGCGGTCCTGCTGGCGCGCTTGTCCGGTACCGACGACATCGCGGTGGGCACCCCGATCGCCGGTCGTGGTGAGCGTGCGCTCGACGATCTGATCGGCATGTTCGTCAATACCCTGGTATTCCGGACACACGTCGACGGCGCAGACAGCTTCACGGAACTGCTTGCCCGCGTGCGAGAGAACGATCTGCAGGCATTCGCGCATGCCGACGTTCCGTTCGAGCGACTGGTCGAGGTTCTCAACCCCGCGCGTTCGACTGCTCGTCACCCGCTCTACCAGGTGGGATTCCTCTTCCAGAACATGGAACAGGCAAGCCTGGAACTGCCTGGTCTCGCAGTGAAGGGCCTGGAGATCGACAACGGTGTTGCCCAGTTCGATCTGCAGTTGATCGTCGGTGACAACTACGACGAGCGTGGTGTTGCCTCGGGCATCTCGGCCGTATTCAGCTACGCGCACGACCTTTTCGACGAGTCGACAGTCCAGTCCTTTGCTGATCGGTTCAACACCGTTCTGGCTGCGGTTGTTGCCGATCCGTCGGTCGTGGTCGGCGACATCGACGTGCTCGATCCGCATGAGTCGAATCAGGTTCTGCAGGAATGGAATGCAACGGAGCATGTACTCGACTCCGACGCGACACTGGTCGACCTGTTCGATCAGCAGGTTGCCGCGCACGGTGATTCCGTCGCGTTGGTCCATGGACTCGAATCGCTGACGTATGCCGAGTTCGACAACAAGGTCAACCGACTCGCCCGTCACCTGATCGGAATGGGAGTCGGTCCGGAGTCGTTGGTGGCGTTGGGAATGCGACGCTCCATCGACCTGGTGATCGGCATGTACGCCGTTGCCAAGGCAGGCGGCGGTTACGTCCCGATCGATCCGGATCATCCGGCCGATCGCACCGGGTACGTCCTCGAGATGGCCGCGCCGGTGTGCGTGCTCAGCACCGAGAACGACGCGCCGTCGCTCGTGGGGATCGACAACGTTCTGGTCATCGACACCCTCGATCTGTCGGGCGTCTCCGGAGCGCCTGTACACGGCGACGAGCGGATCGCACCGCTTCGTTCGGCGAATACCGCGTACGTGATCTTCACGTCGGGATCGACCGGCAAGCCGAAGGGTGTGGCGCTGTCCCACGCCGCGATCGTCAATCAGCTTCTGTGGAAGCGTGATCGCTACGGTCTCGACCAGACCGACGCAATGTTGCTCAAGACCGCAGCAACATTCGACCTCTCGGTCTGGGAGTTCTGGTCCGCCTTGACATCCGGGTCCCGCCTGGTCATCGCCGACCCGGACGGCCACAAGGACGCCGAGTACATGCTGGCGCTCATCGCCCAGGAGAAGGTGACGACGCTGCACGCGGTGCCGTCCATGCTCTCGATGCTGACGGCCGCGGCAGACGGCACTCTTCCGCAGTCGCTCGAGCGTGTCCTTGCCATCGGTGAGGCCTTGCCCGCGGCAACGGCGGCAGAGTTCCGCAAGGTGTCCGATGCGGCACTGGTCAATCTGTACGGTCCGACTGAGGCTGCGGTGTCAGTGACGGCGCACGATGTGGACGAGAGCGACACCTCGTCGGTCTCGATCGGTGCCCCGGAATGGAATACGCAGGTCTACGTGCTCGACGAGCGACTGCATCCGGTCCCGGTCGGAGTCACCGGTGAGCTGTACCTGGCCGGAACCCAGTTGGCTCGCGGTTATCACGGCCGCGCCGACCTGACGTCGGAACGCTTTGTCGCCAACACCTTCGGAGAACCGGGCTCACGTCTGTACCGCACCGGCGACCTCGTTGTCTGGCGCAGTGGCGGTGAACTCGAGTACGTCGATCGTGCCGACTTCCAGGTGAAGATCCGTGGCTACCGCATCGAACTCGGTGAGATCGAAGCTGTTATCAGAGCTGCTGAGTCCGTGGACGCCGCGGTTGTCGTCGCGAAAACCGATCCGCGACTGGGGGATCGACTGGTCGGTTACCTCGTTCCGCAGGCCGGGGCCACCGTCGACGTCGACAGTGTGAAGGCGGAACTCGTCCGCGAGTTGCCGAGTTACATGGTGCCGTCGGCGTTGATGGTGCTGAGCGAATTGCCGCTCAACATCAACGGCAAGATCGATCGAAAGGCGCTGCCGGAACCCGAATTCGAGGCAACGGAATTCCGTGCCCCGAGCAACCCGGTCGAGGAGATCGTGGCGTCGGTGTTTGCCGAAGTCCTTGGCGTTCCACGAGTCGGGTTGGACGACGACTTCTTCGATCTCGGTGGAAACTCGCTGATCGCCACGCAGGTTGTCGCACGGTTGGGTCAGGCGCTTGATGCCCAGATCCCGGTGCGGATCATCTTCGAAGCGTCGACTGTCGGACTGCTGGCGTCGCGGGTGCTCGAACATGCCGGTTCCGGTTCGCGGGCACAGTTGGTGGCGCAGGAACGGCCGTCGCAGATTCCGTTGTCGCTCGCTCAGCAGCGGATGTGGGTTCTCAACCAGATCGACCGCAGGTCTGCCGCGTACAACATCCCGGTCGCGATCCGGATGTCCGGCGATCTCGACGTCGCAGCATTGCAGTCGGCCGTCTCCGACCTTGTTGCTCGCCACGAGATCCTGCGGACGTTCTATCCCGATCTCGGGGACGGCCCGACGCAGTCGATTCAGTCCAAGTCGGCAGCCGTTGTCGACATGGCCGTGCTGTATGTCGGCGAAGACACGATTGGGGCCGAGGTCGCGAAGGTCGTCGGTCAGGGCTTCGACGTCACTGCCGGTGTTCCGCTGCGCGTTCGCCTGTTCCAGATCACGCCCACCGAGCATGTCCTGATCGTTGTGGTCCACCACATCAGCGGCGACGCATTCTCGATGGCTCCGATGATCAGGGACACGATGATCGCGTACACGGCGCGTACCGGGGGAGCGGCACCCGAATGGGCTCCGCTCGAAGTCCAGTACGCGGACTACACGTTGTGGCAGCGCGACGTTCTGGGTTCCGAGGACGATCCGGATAGCGAGCTGTCGACGCAGCTTGCCTACTGGACGCAGGAACTCGCCGGCGTTCCCGAACTTCTGGAACTGCCGACGGACCGTCCTCGTCCGCCGACGCAGTCGATGAAGGGTGCGGACTTCCTGTTCACGCTCGGCGCGGACTCCACGCGTCGAATCGCGGAAATCGCGCGCGAGCAGAACTCGACCGTGTTCATGGTCGTGCACGCCGCGTTCTCGGTGCTGCTGTCCAAGCTCAGTGGCTCGAACGACATCGCGATCGGTACCCCGGTGGCGGGCCGCGGCGAGCGAGTCCTGGACGATCTGGTCGGTATGTTCGTCAACACGCTGGTGTTGCGCACGCAGGTGAAACCGGCAACCACGTTTGTCGACCTACTGCAGCAGGTGAAGGAGAAGGACCTCGCGGCGTTCGGAAATGCAGACGTGCCGTTCGAGCGTCTGGTCGAGCAGGTCGGGCGTGAGCGCTCACAGGCGTACTCACCGCTGTTCCAGGTGATGCTCACGTTCCAGAACATGGCACTTGGCACGTTTGCGCTGCCAGGGCTCGAACTGTCGGCGGTGGATGACGGATTCGACTCGGCGATGTTCGACCTGCAGCTCACCGGTATCGAGGAGTTCGACGAGCGCGGTGCGCTGTCCGATATCCGGATGCGGTTCACCTACGCAACCGATCTGTACGACGCCGCGACCATGGAACTGTTCGCAGCCAGGTTGCGGGCCGTGGTCGACGCCGTTGCCGCAGATCCGACGGTGGTTCTGCGGACCATCGACATCGTGACGGACTTCGAACGCGCGCTGATCGAGGCAGCCGAGCCGAAGACTGTCGCCGATCTTCCGGACCTCGCAGCAGCGGCCGCCGCAGCAGATCCGACGGCGGTTGCCTTCACACACGGCGACACCGTGGTGACCTTCACACAGCTGGCCGAGAAGTTGGCGCTGATGAGAGCGACGATGGGTGCCGCGCTGGGTGCGGATGCCTTGATCTCCGTGTCTCTGACCGGCCTGGTTCCGGGAATTCTCCCGGCGCTCGGTGCTGACGGAATTGCCTCGTTGGTGAGCTCGTTGATTGCGGATGCGCAGGCGAGCGCGGAAAAGGGTGACCGTATCGACGGGTAATATGCAGTATTTGCCCAGTGGGCGGCATCGGGACGGCACACACTGTGCCTTACCGGTGCCGCCGTGTGTTGTCAGTTCGTGCTGTTGTCGGCTCGTGCGCAGTCAGTTGGAGGAAGCCTAGATGTCCGTCGGAATACCTGGACCACAGTCGCTGACGATCGAGGATCTCCCGAGACTGATCGCAGCGGTTGCCGAGGTGGAACCGGGCCGGCGCGCACTTGCCCACGGCGATACGGATATCAGCTACGAACGTCTACACAGCGAGCTCACAACCCTCGACGCAGCGATGGGCGGCGCGTTGGGGGCCGACGCGCTCGTCCCTGTTGTCATCTCCACCGTGTTACCTGAGCTGATCGCATCCCAGGACGGCGGACTCGGCGGCGTCGTGGACGCGTTGATCGCCGACGCCACGTCTGTGGTTGCCGTCGACGAGCCGACCGTTGTCGAGACAACCCTGGTGAGTCTGTTCGACGAGCAGGTGTCGCGAACCCCCGATGCGATTGCACTCAGGTTCGGCGACACGTCGCTGACGTATGCCGAATTCGACGGCCGCGCCAATCAGCTCGCCCGCGAACTGGTCCGACGTGGGGTCGGGCCGGACACACTGGTCGGTCTCGGTATCCGGCGGTCCGTGGAACTGCTTGTGGCGATGTACGCGATCGTGAAGGCGGGCGGCGCGTACGTACCGCTCGATCCCGATCATCCAGCCGAACGCGTGGCCTACGTCCTCGATGTCGCGGCGCCGGTCCTGGTGCTGACGGTGTCCACTGACGAGCTGACCCTCCCGGATGGTGTTTCCGTCCTCGAGATGGACACGACCGATGTGTCGGTTCATTCCGCCGAGCCGCTCGCCGATACCGACCGGCGCTCACCGCTGCGCGCTGACAACCTCGCGTACGTCATCTTCACCTCCGGCTCGACCGGGCGTCCCAAGGGCGTCGGGGTTGCCCACGGTGCGATCGTCGCCAACCTCGTGTGGCGCCAGGACGAGTACGCCTTCACCGCCGCGGATGTAATCTTTCAGAAGACACCCTTCACGTTCGACGTGTCGGTGTGGGAGTTCTTCTGGCCGTTGCAGATCGGTGCATCGCTTGTCATCGCGGAGCCGGACGGACATCGTGATCCCGCGTATGTCGCCCGCACCATGATCGAGTACGGCGTCACGGTCGTTCACTTCGTGCCGTCGATGCTGGCCGTTTTTGTCGCCGAACCCACGGTTTCCGAGATCACCACTCTCCGTTACGTTTTTGCATCCGGTGAAGCGCTTCCGGCGCAGACGGCGGCGCGTCTGCGCGACGTCAGTTCGGCTGCGCTGCACAATCTTTACGGTCCGACCGAAGCTGCCGTCGACGTCACCTACTACGCCACCGGTGAACAGGACGAGGTGTCCGTTCCGATCGGCCGCGCGGTAGCCGGCACCGAACTGCTGGTGCTCGACGACGCTTTGCGAGCCGTTCCTCCCGGAGTTCCCGGTGAGTTGTACCTTGCCGGCGTCCAATTGGCGCGCGGCTACGTCGCCCGTCCTGATCTCTCGGCCGATCGGTTTGTTGCGCATCCCACCGAGGCCGGTGCTCGTATGTACCGGACCGGCGACCTCGTTCGTTGGCGCGGGCTTGGTGCTCAGCGACTCCTCGAGTACATCGGCCGCACCGACTTTCAGGTGAAACTGCGCGGGCTGCGCATCGAACTCGGCGAGATCGAATCCGCACTTCTCGACAACGCTGCAATCGCGCAGGCGGCTGTTCTCGTCCATTCCGACGCGACTCTTGGTGACAACCTCGTGGCGTACGTGGTTCCTGCGCTAGGTGTTTTACTCGACACCGACGCTCTTGCAGATGAATTGGGCGGGCGCCTACCGGACTACATGGTGCCGTCGCTGTTTGTCGAACTCGACGCATTTCCACTCAACGCCAGCGGCAAGCTGGACCGCAAGGCTCTGCCTGCGCCCGAGTTCACAGCGCAGGTTGTCGAATACCGCGCACCGAGCACCCCGGTCGAGAAGACGTTGGTCGCGATCTTTGCCGACTTGCTCGGCCGCGACGATCTCGGCATCGACGACGGATTCTTCGACCTCGGTGGTAACTCGCTCCTCGCAACCCGGGTCGTGGCACGCGCCAACGCCGAACTCGGCGTGGAACTCGACATGCGAGCTTTCTTCGATGCTCCGACCGTATCCGAATTAGCCTCTCTGGTAGTAGATTCGGCCGGAAGTGGTACCAGGGATCCGCTGGTTGCTCGAGAGCGTCCGGCACAGATACCGCTGTCGTTGGCGCAGCAGCGCATGTGGTTCCTCAACCGGTTCGATTCCGCGTCGGCCGTCGATCACATTCCAGTGGCACTCCGGCTGACCGGCGCCCTCGACGTCGAGGCACTACGCGCCGCGATCACCGATCTGGTCGAGCGCCATGAGAGCCTGCGCACCGTCTATCCCGAAATCGACGGCGTCGGATACCAGCAGGTTCTCGCCGCGTCGGACGTCGTGCTGGACCTGACCCCGGTTGTGGTCACGGAATCCGACCTGATCGACCGTGTCACTGCTGTTGTCACCGAGGGCTTCGACGTCACGACGCAGGTTCCGTTGCGGGCCCGCCTGTTCCACGTCGCAGACTCGGAATACGTCCTCGTCTTTGTGGTTCACCACATCAGCGGCGACGGTTTCTCGATGGGGCCGATGGTCCGCGACGTTGTGAGTGCCTACGCAGCTCGATCGCAGGGTTCAGCGCCCGATTTTGCTCCTTTGGGGGTCCAGTACGCGGACTTCACGCTGTGGCAGCGGTCCGTTCTCGGTGACGAGAGCGACCCGGAATCGTTGATTTCGCGGCAGATCGACTACTGGACGCATCAGTTGGCAGGGATGCCGGAACTGCTCGAACTTCCGACAGATCGCCCGCGCCCTGCTGTGGCAACCAACCGTGGTGCGTCGCACCAGTTCTCGATCGAGAAGAACTTGCTCGTCCGGCTCGAATCGTTGGCGCAGCAACACAAGGCTTCGGTCTTCATGGTGCTGCACAGTGCCATTGCCGTCCTGCTTGCCCGGTTGTCCGCTACATCGGATATCGCGATCGGTACGCCGGTCGCAGGTCGTGGCGATCGCGCTCTCGACGATGTGATCGGAATGTTCGTCAACACTCTGGTCCTGCGCACCGAGATCGACTCCGCGAGTTCGTTCGTGGACGTGCTGAAAGCCGCTCGCGCGACCGATCTTGATGCCTTCGGCCATACGGACGTTCCGTTCGAGCGCCTTGTCGAGGTCCTTGATCCCGCCCGCTCACAGGCGCACAACCCGCTCTTCCAGGTCATGCTGGCGTTTCAGAACCTCGGCCAGAGTGAACACGGCGCTACCGATATCGGCGGGTTGACGGTCACGGGCGTCGAACTCGAATCCGCGGTGGCCAAGTTCGACCTCCAGTTCACCGTCTGGGAAGACCCCGAGCACGGCGGGCTGTCGATCATGATCGATTACGCCACAGATCTTTTCGATCCGTCGGCCATCGATTCTGTTGCCTCACGTTTGGCGGCGCTCCTCGGCGTCGTCGCGGAAGATCCGGCCATCGTGGTCGGTGACATCGACCTGCTCACCGTCGACGAGCGCGAATTGGTGATCGGCACCTGGAATGCGACCGGCCACGAGGTGCCGGAGAAGACACTGGTCGACATGTTTGTCGAACAAGCGCATCGGACTCCGGACGCCACGGCACTCGTCTACGAGGACGAGCTGCTGACCTATCGCGATTTCTCGGCGCGTGTGCATCGACTCGCCCGGATGCTGGTGACGATGGGCGTCGGACCTGACACCTTGGTGGGCTTGGCAATCAGGCGGTCCATCGACTTGGTTGTCGCGATGTACGCGGTGATCGAAGCAGGCGGGGCCTATCTGCCGGTCGATCCCGATCAGCCCGCCGATCGCAACGAGTACGTTCTGGGGACGGCCGGACCGGTGTGCGTGCTGACCACCGATCGTGACGGTTTCACAGCGGGCACCACGGTTGTCTCGTTGGATTCGCTGGATACTTCCCAGTTCTCGGACGCAGCGCTTGTCGATACCGATCGGCTGGCGCCGCTGCGGCCGGACAACACGGCGTAC
Organism: Rhodococcus sp. ACPA4; assembly: GCF_002300185.1. Taxonomy (NCBI): domain Bacteria; kingdom Bacillati; phylum Actinomycetota; class Actinomycetes; order Mycobacteriales; family Nocardiaceae; genus Rhodococcus; species Rhodococcus sp. ACPA4. Next base: position 2,313,394 of record NZ_NSDY01000001.1, on the reverse strand, counting down.
GTGATCTTTACGTCCGGTTCGACCGGTAAGCCGAAGGGTGTTGCGGTATCGCATCGGGCGATCGTGAATCGCCTGGTGTGGATGCAGGCCGAGTACGGACTGGCCGGTGATGACGTGGTGTTGCAGAAGACGCCGTTCACGTTCGACGTGTCGGTGTGGGAGTTCTTCTGGCCGTTGCAGGTTGGTGCCCGGTTGGCTGTTGCCGAGCCGGACGGACACCGCGACCCCGCCTACCTCGCGTCCGCCATTTCGGAGTACGGCGTCACCACCGCTCACTTTGTTCCGTCGATGCTCGACGTGTTTGTCGGCGAACCCTCAGTGGCGGCGTGTACTTCTTTGACCCGGGTGTTCGCCTCCGGTGAGGCGTTGACACCACAGGTGGCGTCAACGCTGCGGACGGTTCTTCCCGCTGCGCGCTTGCATAACCTGTACGGTCCGACCGAGGCCGCGGTCGACGTGACGTACCACGAGGTCACCGAATCCGACGTCGCAAGTGTGCCGATCGGTGTGCCGGTGTGGAACACCCGGGCGCTGGTGCTCGACTCGCGGTTGCATCCGGTGCCGGTCGGAGTTGCGGGGGAGTTGTACCTCGCCGGTGTCCAGCTTGCACGCGGCTACCTGGCGCGGCCCGATCTGAGCGCCGATCGGTTTGTTGCGGATCCGTTCTCCGGTAACGGGCAGCGGCTTTATCGCACGGGTGACCTGGTGCGGTGGAACAGTTTTGGTGAGATTGAGTACATCGGTCGAACGGATTTCCAGGTCAAGCTGCGCGGACTGCGCATCGAACTCGGTGAAATCGAATCGGCTCTACGCGATCACCCCGCGGTATCCGCGGCGGTAGTACTGGTTCGCAGCGACCAGTTGGTGGCGTATCTGACGCCGGCAGCGGGCGTCAGCCTCGACTGGGACGATATCGCCGATGCGTTGTCGCAGCGGTTGCCCGCATACATGATTCCGGCCTCTCATGTGGTGCTCGACAGCTTCCCACTGGGCTCCTCGGGCAAGCTCGATCGTGCGCAGTTGCCGGATCCAGTGGCTCGTAGTGCCGAGTTCCAGGCGCCGGTCACGGGTGCCGAAATTGCTGTGGCTCAGGTCTTCTCGGACCTTCTGGCAGTCGAGAAGGTGGGATTGGGTGACAATTTCTTTGCCTTGGGGGGTAACTCCCTCATGGCAACTCAGGTTGTTGCGCGGCTGGGACAGAGGCTCGACACCACTGTCGGTGTGCGGACCCTGTTCGACGCACCGACCGTCGGGGCACTTGCTGCCCGTATCGATTCGGGAACCACCACGGCAGCGCGGCCTCCGCTCACCGCGCAGGTCCGGTCGGAGCGTGTGCCGCTCTCGCTCGCGCAGCAACGCATGTGGTTCCTGAACCGCTTCGAACCGGGATCGAATGTCGACAACATCCCAGCCGCACTTCGGCTGACCGGGACACTCGATGTCGACGCGCTCCAGGACGCTCTCGACGATCTGGTGCGTCGTCACGAGAGCTTGCGAACTATTTACCCCGAGATCGACGGCGTCGGTTACCAGCAGGTTCTCGAACCCGCTCGTCTGATCAATCTTGCGCCGATCGACGTGGATGCCGATGATGTGGTGGCTCAGGTCGCCGCTGTGGTGGCGCCCGGGTTCGACGTGACCACCGAAGTGCCCATTCGAGTTTCGCTCTTGCGGATCACCGATTCCGAGTTCGTTCTCGTATTTGTCGTCCATCACATCAGTGGTGACGGATTCTCGATGCTTCCGTTGGTTCGGGACGTCGTCGCGGCATACGGTGCGCGATCGGCCGGAGCGGCGCCGCAGTGGGAACCACTTCCGGTGCAGTTTGCCGATTTTGCTTTGTGGCAACGCGAAGTCCTGGGCAGCGAGAGCGATCCGGACTCGGTGATTTCCGGGCAGTTCGACTATTGGCGAACACAATTGGCCGGTGTTCCGGATCAACTCGAGTTGCCGACGGATCGGCCGCGGCCCCGAATTGCAACTAATCAGGGCGCCTACCACGACTTCTCGATTGATGCGGATCTGCTCGAGCGCTTGAACGCGGTCGCCCGGGCATCGAACGCCTCGCTGTTCATGGTTGTGCATTCTGCGCTTGCGTTGCTGCTCGCAAAGCTGTCGAGTTCCACCGACATCGTGATCGGCACTCCCGTTGCCGGACGCGGTGAGCAAGTGCTCGACAACGTCATCGGAATGTTCGTCAACACGTTGGTACTGCGAACCGATATCGATCCGGCGTCGACGGTCGCCGACCTGATCCACCGCGCCCGTGAAACCGATCTCGGCGCATTCGATCACGCGGACGTCCCGTTCGAGAGCCTTGTCGAGATCATCAACCCCGAACGGTCACAGGCCCGGAACCCGCTGTTCCAGGTCATGCTGACGATGCAGAACATTGGCGGCTCGAGTCCGGAGTCGGCAGCGATGAACGGTGTTGCGGTGTCCGCCGTGGACATCGAATCGCCCGTCGCAAAGTTCGATCTCCAGCTGACGGTGAGTGAATCGCCACAGGGCGGCCTTCTTGCGCAGTTCAACTATGCAACAGGCCTTTTCGACGCAGCAACCGTGGAACTGTTTGCGCAGCGTTACGTCACGATTCTGCGTGCCCTGGCGGATGATACTTCTGCTGTCATCGGCGACATCGACGTATCGAGTGCCGACGAGCGTCGGCGAGTGCTCGTCGAATGGAACTCGACCGAGCGTCGTGTTCCCGACTCCACCCTGGTAGATCTCTTCGACGCCCAGGTGTCGGCAACACCGGATGCGCCGGCACTCACCTTCGACGCTACGACGCTGACATACGCGGAATTCGACGCCCGGATCAATCGTCTTGCACGCCATTTGATCTCGATCGGTGTCGGTCCCGATGCCATGGTGGGATTGTCGATGCGACGATCGCTCGACCTGCTTGTCGCGATGTACGCGATAGTGAAGGCAGGCGGCGCGTACGTTCCGATCGATCCGGATCAGCCGACCGAACGTAACGAGTACGTTCTTTCGACCGCGGCTCCGATCTGTGTCCTCACGACCTCGCTGGACCAATTCGAGACGTCAGTCTGCCCGGTTGTTCAGGTCGACACGATCGACCTGTCCGCTCACTCGGACGCTGCGATCTCCGATGCCGATCGCCTGGCACCGCTGCGGCCGGACAACACGGCGTACGTGATCTTTACTTCCGGTTCGACCGGTAAGCCGAAGGGTGTTGCGGTTTCGCATCGGGCGATCGTGAATCGTCTGGTGTGGATGCAGGCCGAGTACGGGCTGACCGGCGATGATGTGGTGTTGCAGAAGACGCCTTTCACGTTCGACGTGTCGGTGTGGGAGTTCTTCTGGCCGTTGCAGGTTGGCGCTCGGTTGATCGTTGCTGCAGTGGACGGACACCGGGAACCGGCATACCTCGCAGCTGCTATCGCGGAACACGGCGTCACCACTGTCCACTTCGTGCCCTCGATGCTCGAACTGTTTGTCGCAGAACCCGCAGTTCGCGGAGCGGATGCTCTGCGTCGGGTATTCGCCTCGGGCGAAGCACTGCCGCCGCAGGTTGCGCAGGAACTGTGCACACTCCTTCCGCAGGCTCGACTGCACAATCTGTACGGGCCTACCGAAGCGGCAGTCGATGTCACGTTCCACGAGGTCACGCCATCGGATTCCGAGATCGTCCCGATCGGATCGCCGGTCTGGAACACCCGTGTCCTGGTGTTGGATTCGCGTCTGCGCCCGGTGCCGGTGGGTGTCTCGGGTGAGCTGTACCTGGCGGGTGTCCAGTTGGCGCGCGGTTACGTCGGTCGGCCGGACCTCACGGCAGATCGTTTTGTCGCAGATCCGTACGGGCCTTCCGGCAGCCGCCTGTATCGCACGGGGGATTTGGTGCGGTGGAAACGGTCGAGCGGAGCGAGGGGGGATGATTCCAGCGTTGGTGGTCTCGAATACATCGGGCGGACCGACTTCCAGGTCAAACTTCGCGGATTGCGGATCGAACTGGGCGAGATCGAGGCAGCATTGCGCGATCAGCCGTCCGTTGCGTCGGCTGCGGTGGCAGTGCGCAACGAACAATTGGTTGCCTACGTTGTGGGATACGCCGGCGCGGTAGTGGACTGGGCATCGGTCGAGGCAGCACTGGCCGCACGACTGCCCGGCTACATGGTCCCGACGGCGCACGTTGTGCTCGAGGCATTCCCGCTGGGCACGTCCGGCAAGCTGGATCGAAAGCAGTTGCCCGATCCTGTTGCTCAGATCGCTGCCTTCCGTGAGCCACGGAGCGTGGCGGAGCTTGCGGTCGCGCGGATTTTCTCCGACCTGCTCGGCATCGAGCAGGTTGGCCTCGACGATGATTTCTTCTCGCTCGGCGGCAACTCGCTCATCGCGACTCAGGTCGTTGCGCGACTCGGCGAGGCGCTCGACACGACGGTTCCTGTTCGCCTGCTGTTCGACGCGTCCAGTGTGGAATCCTTTGCCTCGCTTATCGACTCGCAATCCGGTAAGGGCGCCCGCCCGCCGCTGGTGGCGCAGGAACGACCGGATCGTGTTCCGTTGTCGATTGCGCAGCAACGCATGTGGTTCCTCAACCGGTTCGACGCGTCCTCGGGTGTGGACAACATCCCGGTGGCCATCAGGCTGACCGGAGAGCTGGACATTGCGGCGATGCAGGCTGCGCTGGTGGACGTGTTCGAACGTCATGAGATTCTGCGAACGGTGTATCCCGAGATCGACGGCGTCGGTTATCAGCAACTGGTGGATGTGGACCGGATGGTTCCGGATCTGACGCCGGTTCGCATTCACGAATCCGTGGTTATCGATCGAGTTGCAGGCGTGATCCTTCCCGGATTCGACGTCACTCACGAGGCGTCGGTTCGAGCGCGATTGTTCGATTTGAGCCAGTCCGAGTACGTCCTCGTTTTTGTGATCCATCACATCAGCGGTGACGGCTTCTCGATGGGCCCGCTGATCCGCGACTTCGTCTCCGCGTATGTTGCACGGTCGCAAGGGCAGTCGCCGCAGTGGCAACCATTGCCGGTGCAGTACGCCGACTTTGCGTTGTGGCAGCGGCAGATCCTCGGCAGCGAGGACGATCCCGAATCGGTTATCTCCGAGCAGGTCACGTACTGGCAGGAACGCTTGGCCGGCATTCCGGACCAGTTGGATCTGCCGACGGATCGTCCGCGGCCGCGCATCGAATCGCACCGCGGAGCCGGATACGATTTCTCGATCGATGCCGAGCTCCGGGCGGGTCTCGATCGAGTGGCCCGTGAGGTCAATGCATCGCTCTTCATGGTGGTGCACAGCGCCCTGGCGGTCGTGCTCGCGAGGTTGTCCGGGACATCGGACATCGTGATCGGTACCCCGGCCGCCGGCCGTGGTGAACGTGCTCTCGACGATCTGATCGGTATGTTCGTCAATACCCTGGTGCTTCGCGCCGAGGTCGACCCCGAATCGTCGTTCGCAGACTTGGTCAGACATGTCCGGGAATCGGATCTCGGCGCGTTCTCGCACGCGGACGTCCCCTTCGAACGGCTCGTCGAGATTCTCAACCCCGAGCGATCTCAGGCCAGGCATGCGTTGTTCCAGGTCGGTCTGGCGTTCCAGAACCTGCAGCGATCGGTTCTGCAGTTGCAGGATCTGGACGTTGCCGACTTCGCGTTGCCGGACCTGCTGGCAAAGGTCGACCTGCAACTGACCTTGATCGAGTCCGAGTCGTCAGGCAACGGAGGACTGACTGCCCAGTTCACATACGCGACCGACCTGTTCGACGAGTCGACAATCGCATCCCTCGCGAACCGATTCCTCCGCGTTCTTAATGCTGCAGTAGTCGACTCGGCGCAGGTGGTCGGCGACATCGATATCATCGAAACATCCGAACACGCACAGATTCTCGACTGGTCACGGGGCAGTGACGAGGACCGGCTCGACGCGTCACCGATGACGTTGTTCGCGCAGTACGTCGACACCGATCCGTCGGCGTGCGCAGTGGTCGCCGGTGACGTCGAATTGTCCTACGGGGACCTCGATGCACTGTCCTCGGTCGCGGCCGCTCAACTCGTCGTCGCCGGCGTCCGTCCGGACGACGTTGTCGGCTTGATCCTGCCGAGGTCCTGGCAGTGGGTCGTAGCGATGGTGGCTGTGTGGAAAGCCGGTGCCGGCTATCTTCCGATCGACCCTGCTCTTCCGGAAGAACGGGTGAGCGCACTGCTCACCGATATCGCGGCACGGTGTGTGGTGGCGATCGAGACGCCCGACCTCGATCTCCCAGTGGTGCTGATCGGTGACGAGCACGTGGTCGCTGCCGACGCACCGGGTTGGGTCGATCGTTGGCGTGAGGACGGCGCGGATGCCCGAGTCGGCTACGTCATTTCGACGTCCGGTTCGACCGGGCGACCGAAGCCGACCGTCGTTCCGATGGCAGGTATAGCGAATACCGTTGCGTGGTATAACTCTTCGCTGCCAGCACGCGCCGGGGTTGCAGTGGCGTCGTCACCGAGTTTCGACCTCACGCAGAAGAACGTGTGGGGACCACTGACGAGTGGTGGAAGTGTGCACCTCGCACCCGCCGGCTTCGACCCGAGTGAGATCCTTCGTGTCATCGCAGACGAGCGAGTCACGACGGCAAACATGTCACCCAGTGCTTTCGACGCTCTGATCGATTCCGACGAAGACGACGTGCTGGCAACCCTCGAGGTGGTGTTCCTCGGCGGAGAGCCGATACAGATCAGCCGTCTGGGGCACCTGCTTTCGCGCGGAGTTCGAATCGTGAACAGCTACGGTCCCACCGAAGCGTCGGATGTGGTGTCGTTCCAACAGGCGACGGCAGCGGACACGCTTGGTGTTCCGATCGGCTCATCGGTGCCGAACATCGATCTCTATGTGCTGGATTCACGGTTGGGTCTCGTTCCGTCCGGAGTTGTCGGCGAGCTGTACGTCGGTGGTATCGGAGTCGGCCGTGGTTACGGCAACCGGTACGACCTGACGGCAGAACGGTTTGTTGCCAACCCCTTCGGGGCGGCCGGCGAGCGCATGTATCGAACCGGCGACCTCGTGCGCCGCAACACGGCCGGTGAGCTCGAGTACATCGGGCGCACGGACTTCCAGGTCAAGATCCGCGGTTTACGCATCGAGCTCGGTGAGATCGAATCTGCCTTGAACGCTGTGGATTCCGTCGGGACCGCCGTCGTCACAGTCCACGCTGATTCGGCGGTGGGCGACCGGTTGGTTGCCTATGTCGTTGGCGTCCCAGGCGCTGTGATCGTTCCGGAAATCCTGCGGGACGCTGTAGCGCAGCGTCTACCGGAGTACATGGTTCCGTCGGCGTTCATCGTCCTGGACTCGGTGCCGCTCAACGCGAACGGAAAGATCGACCGTCGGAGCCTGCCCGACCCGGTGTTCGACACGGCGCAGTACCGCGAACCGCTCACCGTTGTCGAGAAGGCAGTTGCAGTTGTTTTTGCCGATCTTCTCGGCGTAGACCGAGTCGGACTCGACGACGATTTCTTTGCACTCGGCGGAAACTCGCTAATCGCGACGCGGCTCGCGGCCCGTCTCGGTCAGGCGCTCGATACCACCGTTCCGGTTCGGATGCTGTTCGACGCCACGACAGTTGAAGCACTGGCCCTGGCCATTGCGGCATCGGTAGGGTCGGGTCGACGAAAGTCGCTCGAAGCCGCCGAACGCCCGGACCGGTTGCCACTGTCACTGGCGCAGCAGCGGATGTGGCTTGTCAACCAGATGGACACGGCCGCAGGGACGTACAACATTCCGATGGCGCTGCGGTTGACCGGCGACCTCGACGTCGACGCATTGCGGGCAGCTCTGCGCGATGTCACCGATCGGCACGAGTCGCTCCGGACGTTCTATCCGGCAGACGACAACGGACCAACACAACGGATTCTCGACGTCGACGAGGCGCCGCAGTGCGCCGTCGTTGCCGTTGCGGACGCATCCGAGTTGTACTCGCGCGTCGCCGCTGTGATGTCGACGGGCTTCGACGTCTCCACAGAAGTACCTGTGCGGATGGAACTTCTGCACTGCGGGACCGGCGAGTACGTCTTTGCGCTTGTTGCACACCACATTGCCGCCGACGGTGAGTCGATGGCGCCGTTGGCGCGCGACATGATGATCGCGTACGAAGCCCGGACCAGAGGCAGCATTCCCGGATGGAGTCCGTTGACCGTGCAGTACGCGGACTTCGCGCTGTGGCAGCGTGACGTCGTGGGCACGGCCGACGAGGTCGGTAGTGTCGCTGCCGCTCAACTCGAGTACTGGCGGGGCAAGCTTGCTTCGCTTCCCGCGATGGCCGGACTTCCGACGGATCGCCCACGTCCGAGTGCGGTGTCACCGGCAGCGGGTGCCGTCGAGTTCACCGTGAGTGAGCAGATCCACGCCCGGTTGGTAGAGATCGCCCGCGAACGGAATGCGACTGCCTTCATGGCAGTGCACGCCGCACTGGCCGTATTGGTTGCTCGCGTCGGGGCAACCAATGACTTTGCGATCGGTACCGCCGTAGGTGGGCGAGGGGAGCGTGCGCTCGACGATCTGGTCGGAATGTTCGTGAACACGCTCGCCTTGCGGACTCAGGTAGATACTGCAGCAAGTTTCGACGATCTGGTAGTTGCCGTGCGCGACGTGGATCTGGAGGCCTTCGGGAAGTCCGACCTCCCGTTCGAAGAAGTGGCCGAAGCGCTGGGTGCCTCGGCCGACGGACTCTTCCAGATCATCTTGTCGCTGGAACCCGCTGGCGGAGCCGAGTTCTCGCTGCCGGACTTGACGATCAGCGGAGTCGATTCACCTGTGGCGACCACGAAGTTCGACATGCAACTGACGCTCAGTAGCGCCGCGGACGGATACGGACTCTCCGGCGTCTGGATCTACTCGACTGATCTGTTCGACCAGGGAACCGTCGAATCGTTCGTGGAGCGGTTTGTTCGCGTACTCGAACAGGTCACCGACAACCCATCGAGGCCGGTCGGCGACATCGAATTGCTCACCGCAGCAGAGAAAGACGAGGCTCTCGGCGCTGCAGTTCAGTCCAGCGCTCCGAGTGGATCGAGCGCGGCCCTCCTGCCCCAACTGCTGGCGTCGACAGTCGAGGCTGACCCCGAAGCTCCCGCCGTTGTGGTCGGCGACGAGGAAATCGACTATGCCGCAGTCGATTCACGTTCCTCGCAGCTTGCGCGTCTGCTCATCGACGGTGGCGTCGGTCCAGGAGACTTCGTGAGCCTCTCCGGCGTATCGGGAGCAGGCGAAGTAGTGGCGTGCTGGGCAATTGTCAAGACCGGGGCAGCGATTGCAGTCGGGCAGGCCGGAGAGATTCCGGACTCTGTCGTGACGATCACGCCGGAAACACTCGACGCTGCGGTCGCACAACCCGCGCGTGCGATCAATTACACCGACCGCATTCGCCCGCTCACCGCGGACGACGCCGCATTCCAGGTGTTCGGAGACGGAGCCTGGGAGCAGACGTACGGGGAACTCACCGCAACCCTGTCGACCTGGAGCGAGAAGTACGCGGTTGATGTCGAGTCGCGAGTGCTGCAGACCGGCTCGATCGACGCGAGCGGACGGGTGCCCGCGATTCTGCTCGCTGCATCGGCGGGTGCTGCGTGGGTGGTGGCAGGTAGTGACATCGAATCGCTCGACGACCTGCTGGCCGACGAGTGGGTGACACACGCGGTGCTGTCGGTGGATGACGCTGCAAGCATCGATCGCAGCGAACTGCCGGATCTCGAACACGTCCTCGAGGAGCACAGCCCGCGCTCGTGGTGACCTCACGTACCGCGAGTGGTGGAACTCATATCCACTCGCGGTACGCGGCGCTCGGCAACTCCGCGGCTGTAACAATGGCACTCGGTTGCCGATGCATTGTGGGGAGCCGCAACGGGCGAGATGACCGTGAAAACAAGTATTACGCGAAGGTGAGTTGTCTGATGGCGCAAGGGGCCGACGTACATGCTGATCGATCATCGGACGTGATCGCATGAGCGCGGACGATCTGACCCCCGCAAAGACACGCGGAAGCCGCAAACCCCGTCCCACCCGTACTCGCCGCGTTCGAGTGCCCTTGCTGCCGCAGCTACTGGCGGCTGCCGTCGATATCGACCCAGGCGCCGTCGCCATCCGCTTCGACGGTCGTTCCGTCACCTACGCCGAGCTGGATGCCGCGTCGTCGCAGCTGGCGCGTCTCCTCATTGCTCACGGAGTGGGACCGGAAGATCGGGTAGCGATCTCCATCCCACGCTCCGTCGAGTCGGTGTGCGCACTGTGGGCCGTCGCGAAGACCGGGGCCGCATTTGTACCGGTTGATCCCAACTACCCGGCCGACCGCGCCTTGCACATGCTTGTCGATTCCGGCGTCTCGATCGGCTTGACGGTAGGCGCTGTCGCCGACGGACTGCCGGCGAGTCTTCAGTGGTGGGAACTCGACAACGCCGAGTTCCTGGCAAAGGCGGCCGAACTTCCTGCCGAACCGGTGTCGTACACCGAACGTGTCGGAACTTTGCGTGCGGAGCATCCCGCCTACGTGATCTACACCTCGGGTTCGACCGGTCGACCCAAGGGCGTTGTCGTCACGCATGGAGGCATTGCGAACCTGTGTGCCGAGCAGATCGAGCGCTACGGTCTCACTTCTGCATCCCGAACCCTGCACTTTGCATCGCCCAGCTTCGATGCCTCCGTTCTGGAATTGCTCCTCGCATTCGGCACCGGTTCCACGATGGTGATCGCACGCCCCGATGTGTACGGCGGCGACGAGCTCGCCGAACTGCTCACCGAAGAAAAGATCACCCACGCGTTCATGACTCCTGCTGCACTGGGATCGCTCTCTGCGGAGGGTGATTTCGACACGCTCGACGTTGTTGTCGTGGGCGGCGAAGCATGTTCGCCCGCACTGGTGACTCAGTGGGCGCCCGGACGAAAATTCTTCAACGCGTACGGCCCCACCGAAACCACCGTCGTCGCATCGATTGCCGAACTGACGGTCGACAGTCCGGTCACGATCGGCGGCCCGGTGCGCGGCGTCGGACTCTACGTTCTCGACTCCCGCCTGCAGCCGGTGGCGACCGGCACTGCCGGCGAATTGTATGTTTCCGGAACACATCTCGCCCGTGGGTACAACCAGCTTCCCGCGACAACCGCAGCAAGTTTTGTGGCAAACCCGTTCGCGGACACGGGCGAACGTCTGTACCGCACCGGCGACACCGTTCGCTGGATCAAGGCCGGCGACGACCAACGCAGTCTCGAATACCTCGGCCGCGGTGACTCTCAGGTCAAGATTCGCGGATTCCGCATCGAACTCGGTGAGATCGACGCAGTTCTCGCCGCGGTGCCCGGCGTCGAATTTGTGGCGACACTTCCTCGGAGTGGGCCGACGGGTGAACCAGCATTGGTGTCGTATGTAAAGGCCGGAAACACGCTCGACGCTGAGGCATTGACAGTCCACGCACGCGGCGCACTGCCTCGGCACATGGTCCCGGCCGCAATGGTGATGCTCGAAGATATTCCGCTGACCCCGGTCGGCAAGCTCGACGTCGACGCATTGCCGGCGCCCACATTCGAATCGCGCTCGTACCAAGCGCCATCCACGCCTGCCCAGAAGCTTGTGGCCGACGCGATTGCCGATCTGCTCGGCCTCGAACAGGTCGGCGCTTCGGATGATTTCTTCGAATTGGGTGGCAACTCCCTGATCGCCGCCAAGCTGGCCGGTCGTCTGGGCGCAGCGTTCGATACCCGCGTTCAGGTGAAGACTCTGTTCGAAGCGTCTACCGTCGAAGCGCTCGCCGCTCGCATCGAAGCCGAGACGGAAACGATCGGGCATGTGGCCTTGGCGCCGATGGTTCGTCCTGATCGTGTGCCATTGTCTCTTGCACAACAGCGCATGTGGTTCCTGAGTCGGTTCGACGCGGAATCTGCAGTGAACAATATTCCGATCGTTTTGCGACTGTCTGGTGAACTGGACGTGAGTGCGCTTGCGCGCGCTGTTGAGGATGTTGTCGCTCGGCACGAGGTGCTGCGGACTGTGTATCCGGAGTTCGGTGGTATCGGCTATCAGGACGTTCTCGAAGTGTCCACGGCAGATATCGATCTGGATCCTCGGGATCTCGACGAGTCGGAGTTGCTTGCAGCTTTGGCGCCGCTGGTGACCGTTGGGTTCGACGTTTCCGTTGCCGTCCCACTTCGGGTTCGCCTGTTCCGTACCAGCCCAAGTGAATTCGTTCTCGCAATGGTGGTTCACCATATCTCTGCCGACGGTGTTTCGGTGGGTCCTCTGGTGCGTGATGTTGCATTGGCCTATCTTGCCCGGGCGCAGGGCGGCGCGCCGGCGTGGTCGCCGCTTGCGGTGCAATACGCAGATTTTGCGTTGTGGCAGCATGAGGTTTTGGGGGTCGATTCTGATCCGGCGTCGTTGATGTCGGAGCAATTGCGTTATTGGAGTGAGAATCTCGCGGGGTTGCCGGAGAAGATCGATCTGCCGTTCGATCGGAAGCGCCCGGCGGTTGCGTCGACGCGTGGCGCGGTGCATCGTTTCGATATCGACGGTGAGTTGCACAGGGCTCTGGAGCAATTGGCGTTGGATCGTGGTGTTTCGCTGTTCATGGTTGTGCATGCGGCCCTTGCGGTGCTGCTTGCGCGGATGGCGTCGACTGACGACGTGGTTATCGGTTCGCCGATTTCCGGTCGGGGGGAACCTGCGCTCGATGATCTGATCGGGATGTTTGTCAATACGCTGGTGTTGCGCACGCCGGTGACGTCGAACGTATCGTTTGCCGATCTTCTCGATCAGGTTCGTGAAACCGATTTGGGTGCATTTGCCAATGCGGACTTGCCTTTCGAGCGTTTGGTGGAGGTTCTCGATCCGGCCCGTTCGCAGGCGCATCATCCGTTGTTCCAGGTTGCGTTGTTCTTCCAGAACATGGCAGGTGACGCTCTGGAGTTGCCTGACCTGCGAGTCTCGGAGTTCGATGCGGGAATCGATATCGCAAAATTCGACCTTCAGCTGACGGCATCGCCGGTTGAAGACGAGGCCGGCGTCGGTACCGGCATGGTGATGTCGTGGCTCTACGCCACAGATCTTTTCGACGCCGCTACTGTTGGCGGGCTAGCCGAGCGCCTGACCGTCATTCTCCGTGCGATGGTCACGAATCCGGGAACTGCTGTCGGTGACGTGGAACTGTTGTCCACCAAGGAAATACAGAACACCATCGAATACTTCAACGACACGTCTCGTCCGGTTGTGGGTGGGTTGTTGTTGGATGGTTTTGATTCTGTGGTGGGGGTTTCTTCGGGTTCGCGTGCGGTGGTGTGTGGGGATGAGGTGCTTTCGTATGGGGAGTTCGATGAGAGGGTTAATAGGTTTGCGCGTTATTTGATCGGTTTGGGTGTTGGGCCGGAGTCGTTGGTGGGGTTGGCTGTTCGGCGGTCGGTTGATTTGTTGGTTGGTTTGTATGCGATTGTGCGTGCGGGTGGGGCGTGGGTGCCGTTGGATCCTGATGCTCCGTCCTCGCGTAATGAGTATGTGTTGGATTCGGCTGATCCGGTGTGTGTGGTGTCGACGGAGCGTGATGGTTTCACGGCGTCGGGTCGTCGGGTTGTGTGTGTCGATGTTGTTGATGTGTCTGGTTTTTCGGGTGCGCGGGTTTCTGATGTGGATCGGTTGTCGCCGTTGCGGGCGTCGAATACGGCGTATGTGATTTTCACGTCGGGGTCGACGGGTCGGCCGAAGGGTGTGGCGGTCTCGCATGCGGCGATTGTGAATCAGCTCGAGTTCATGCAGGGCGAGTATGTTTTGTCGGCTGCGGATGTGTATTTGCAGAAGACGGCGACGACGTTCGATGTGTCGTTGTGGGGTTTTTTCATGCCGTTGCGGGTGGGTGCGGTGTTGGTGTTGGCGTCGGCTGATGGTCATCGGGATCCGGGGTATTTGGCGTCGGTGATTGACGAGCAGGGTGTGTCGGTGACGGATTTTGTTCCGACGATGTTGTCGACGTTTTCGTCGTTGGTGGATCCGGGGTTGTTGGGTTCGTTGCGTGATGTGTTGGTGATCGGTGAGGCGTTGCCGGTGGAGGCGGTGCGTGAGTTCGGGTTGGTGTCGTCGGCGCGGTTGCATAATTTGTATGGTCCGACTGAGGCTGCGGTGTCGTTTACGTTTGCGGATGTGACGGCTGCTGGGTCGGGGTCGGTGGTGTCGATTGGTGTGCCGGAGTGGAATTGCCGGGTGTTTGTGTTGGATTCGCGCCTTCGGCCGGTTGCGGTGGGTGTTGCGGGTGAGTTGTATTTGTCGGGTGTGCAGTTGGCTCGGGGGTATGTGGGTCGTCCGGATTTGAGTGCGGATCGGTTTGTGGCGTCGCCGTTCGGTGTGGGTGGGGAGCGGATGTATCGGACGGGTGACCTTGTGAGGTGGTCGTCTGAGGGGGATCTGGAGTACATCGGTCGTACTGATTTTCAGGTGAAGTTTCGTGGTCAGCGGATCGAGTTGGGGGAGATCGAGGCGGCGTTGGTGTCGCATGGGTCGGTGTTGTCGGCTGCGGTGGTGGTGCGTGGGTCGGTGATGGGTGATCAGTTGGTGGGGTATGTGGTGCCGGCGGTGGGGTCGGTTGTGGATGTGTCGGTGTTGCGGGGGTTTGTGGGGGAGCGGGTTCCGGGTTATATGGTTCCGGCTGCTGTGGTGGTGTTGGATGCGTTTCCACTTAATTCGTCGGGGAAGTTGGATCGGGCGTTGTTGCCGGAGCCGGTGTTCGAGGCTCGGGTGTTTCGGGCTCCGGTGTCGTCGGTGGAGTTGGTGGTGGCGTCGGCGTTTGTGGGTGTGTTGGGTGTTGATCGGGTGGGGTTGGATGATGATTTCTTCGAGTTGGGTGGCAACTCCCTCATCGCGATGAAGTTGGCGTCCGAACTGAGTGCATCTGTTGGTGCCGACGTCCCCGTGCGCATGCTGTTCGGTGCATCGACAGTTGAATCCCTCTCTGCCCGAATCGAAGACACACTTCGTGGCAGCGCGCCGTCGTCGAGTCAGGCGCTCGATGTTCTATTGCCGATCCGGGAAGCTGGATCGTCGGTACCGGTATTCTTCATCCACCCGATGAGCGGGCTGGCATGGAAAGCCTCCGGCCTGGTTCCTCACCTCGACGCACGGACGCCGCTCTACGGTCTGCAGGCACCGGTGATGACGGAATCGTGGCCTCTGCCCACGTCGGTCGACGCATTAGCCGAGCGGTACGTTCGCGAGATGCTGAGTGTGAATCCGAGCGGCCCGTTCCACATCGTCGGCTACTCGCTCGGCGGGTTCATCGGACACGCGTGTGCAGTTCTATTGCGCTCGAAGGGGTTCGACGTGAAGCTGGCAATGATCGATCCTCGCGGCACTACCGAAGTCGGGGAAAACCAGGCCCGGGACAACGTCTCCGAACTGGCCGCGGGATGGGGGGTCGACGTCGGGGACACCCTGGATCTCAGTGCGTTGGGTCGGGAAGAGATCCTCGCTCTCGGTCGGTCACTCGATTCCCTGTCGTTCCTCTCCGACGATCAACTCGGGTCTCTGTACGATTTTGCGATCTCAGCGGCCTCGATGATCGACGGATACGAGCCGAGCGTCTTCGACGGTGACGCTGTACTTCTCAGCGCCACCGTGGGAGTCGGTTCGACAATCGAACTTGCCGAGGCCTGGAAGCCCTATGTCAACGGAACTTTGACTGAGACAACAGTCGAGAGTTCGCATCACTCGATGATGGAAACCGATCAGCTCGAGCTGATCGGTCCACGATTGGCGGCGTTCTTCAGGAGCTGATCGGAGCGTTAAGAGGACGTCGGCACAAATCTGAACGAGAAGCCGACGTTCTGCGTGTTTGTCGGGTCAGGTCCCGGGCCAGGTTGGGCAATAACCGACGTCGGTATCTGCCTGGCATTTTGGGTCAGAGGTGGCGCTTCCTGCCAAAAAGGCTGGGCAGCTTGGAGTTCCAGCGCAATCTGAATGAGACCGGCTTCGTCCCACATGCGACCACCGAGTTGGACTCCGAACGGAAGTCCGGTCTCCTTCGACCTTCCGGCCGGCGTAGTGACAACCGGAGCGCCTGTGTAGTTGGCCCAGGCGACGTCGGCGGTGACTCCGTCGAACAGTGCGATGCCTGCGACCTCAGAACGCTTACTGCCGTCCACACTGGCGCCTGGTACGAGAATGGCGTCGAGATTCTGCTCGGAGAGCATGCGGTTGTAGTCGTGTTGGTAGCGAAGCCTGTTGTGCGCCAACGTCATGTAGTCGGCGACTGGAACCGCCATCGATGCAAGGGCCTGCCCGACGAAGAGTGCTCGCTCCGGTTTGTACAGTCCGATCCGGTCGGAGAACTGCTGGTGATAATGGCCGGCCTCGGCCATATCTCCGGTCAGTAGTCCTGTCGGATAGGTCGGCATCGTCACGTCGACTAGGGTGCCCCCGAGTGCGACGACGGTGTCGGTGAACGCGGCGAACAGTGTGCCCAACGACGCCGGCAATTTGTCGACACCTTTACGGGGGATGCCGAATCGGCGGCCGGCGAGCGGTGACTGTCCACCCTGAGCTGCCAAGGGGTACCCGTCAGCCGGAACCGGGGGACCGGCAGACGTAGTTGGATCGTTGACGTCGACGCCGGCCATGTAACTGAGCAGCAAGGACGCATCGGCCGCACTTCGGGCCATAGGGCCGGTATGGTCACGCGTCCAGTTGAGGGGGATCGTTCCGTACGTGCTGCAACGTCCGAAAGTCGGCTTGACAGAGGTGATTCCCGTTGCGCTTGCCGGCAAGCGGAGCGATCCGCCAGTGTCGGTTCCAGTTGCCAGCGGACTGAAGCGGGCGGCCAGGACTGCAGCACTGCCGCCCGACGACCCACCCGGTGAGAACTCGGCATTCCAGGGGTTGCCCACTTGTGCCGTCGCCACACCGATGGCGAACTCGTCGCAGTGCGCGTGACCCATCAACACCATGCCCGCGTCACTCAGGCGGCGCCATACGGTCGAGTCACCCGCGGCGATGTTCCCTTCGAGGACGCGACTCGAGGCTGTGACCGGTAATCCCGATACCGCAAACATATCTTTCAGAGCGATCGGCAACCCACAGACCAGTGGTGGCGCTTCACCATCGCTCGTCCGCCCTGCGGTCGAGAGTCGTTGCGCTGCCTTCTCGGCGGCAGCGTACGCGACCTCCGGATAGATCCGGATCCATGAACCGATTCCACCGTCGTACTCGTGACTGCGTGTCAAGCACGCGTCGAGTAGCTCGCGTGGATGAAGGATGCCTTCCTGGAGCAGACTCGCGGCTTCGGTAGCGCTGAGCAGTGCAGGGTCGGTCGCGTCAATTGTGCTCGGGGCCGGCAATTGACTGTGTCGAGACGCCGAACGAATCGGCGTGGCTGCTGCAGGTTGTACGGCAGCGCCAACTGCAGTGGCACCGGCTACTCCGAGTGCAGTTGCGGCGCCGAGGAAACCACGTCGGGAAATGCCTGTGTTCACAAGAGATGCCTTCGAAAGTGTTGCTGGGGATGATCAGGAGATTTTGTCAGGTCAGGTAAGCGGAACCGCACCTGACGACAAAGGCCACCTGCTCGGACACTCCACAACGGGAGTGTCGCGAGCAGGTGGCCTTCGAGGTGAATCAGGGGCAAATCAGATTCCGAGCGAACCGGCGATGAACGGCCACGACTTGTGGAGATCGTCCTGCCAGTAACCCCACGAGTGGGTGCCCGTCGGGCGGAAGTCGACCACGGCGGGAATGTTCAGCTCGTACAGGCGCTTGGCCATGTTGGAGGTGCACAGGTTGGTAGCAGCTTCGATGACGCCGCCGACGATGATCTGGTTCTCCAGGTTTGCGCGTCCGTCATTCATGCGAGGGTTGAGGCTCGTGTCGTTCGGGAAGCCGGGAAGACCGTTGCCGGTGCTCATGTAGATCGGAGTTCCGCGGAGTTTTTCGGCGTTGACCAGCGGATCGTGATCGCGCCAGCCCTGACCGTCGAGCGGACCCCACATGTTGGTGACGTCGTCGACTCCACCGATCCATTCGGTGGTGATCCTGACGAACTGCTGGCCGAGCGGGTCACTGGTCTGAGCGCAGCCACTGTACGCGGCAACCGAGTTGTACAGTCCGGGATGCTCGATAGCGAGGTTCAGAACAGACGTACCGGACATCGAGATGGCGGACAATGCCTGCTCCCCGTTGCTGCCCAGTTCCTTGTTCAGGAGTGGCGGCAGTTCCTCGCCGAGGAAGGTCGACCACTTGTTGCGCCCGGCCTTCGGGTCGTCCTGCTCCCAATCGGTGTAGTAGGAGAGGCGTCCGCCCACCGGCGTCGCGACATTGACGTTCTTGTCGCTGAAGAAGTCGACGACGTCGGTCTGACGCTGCCAGGTCGCGGAGTCTTCGCCACCGCCTGCGCCGTTCAAGAGGTAGAGAATAGGACGTGGTTCGGAATTATCGGCCGGGGTGATGACCTGAATGGGCACCATCTTGTCCATCGACGCAGCGTAGACATTGACGACGAGTTGCCGATCATTGATCTTCTGCACGGACTTGACGTACGAACCGTTCGCGGCCACGTCGGATGCGGAATTGCCCGAGTTGTCGGGAGCGGCTTGTGCAATACCGGCGGTGAACAATGAGCAGGCGATTGCCAGAACTCCGACATGTGTGGCGCGACGCCAGGCTGGTTTCGTGTTTCGCGTCAAGACTTCTTACCTCTCGGTTGAAACGGTTCTCGGAAAAGCGGCGGTCTTTGCTTCCCGATTGGATATGTCGACCCGACGGTCGGATACGTTACGGGACGCCCCCGACTCGGTAGATCGATTTTCATTCAGGCGTTAGTCCGATGCAGCCCGACGGTATCCCTGAATTGCCGGATATATGAATATTGCGATCATTCCGAAGGACCAGGCAAATGTTTTGAGCACAGGTTCGAGAACTGGCCCACCAAGCGACATTCCTCGCATCGCTTCCACTGCTACCGACATCGGTTGTGCTGCGATCACCGGTTGCAACCAGACGGGATACGCCATTGTGGGGACAAAACCACTGTTGAAGAACATCAGCAGTGTGCAAACGATGGAGACGATCTCGACGAGTGGAAGATTGTCCGACACTGTAGCGAGAGCCGTCACCATCACGGCAAATCCGATACCGAAGACAATCGGCAGAAGGAGCATTCCGATCGCGGCAACTGGGCCTTGGTTGAATCGGAAACCGGCGATGAAACCGACTCCGATGATCACGATCGTCGTCACGAGGACACGGATGGCCTCGGCGATCATTCGCCCGACCAACCCCGACGCACGGTGGGCCGGCAGCGTCCAGAAGCGGCTGAGTAGTCCGCTGGTCTTCTCGGTCCGTAGCCCGACAGCACTGGCAATGGAACCGAACATCGCGCCGACCAGAATGATCAGCGGAACAGTTCCGTAGATACTCGGCTGACCGGTGGCCGCGCTGATCGAGTTTCCGAGGACAACTCGGAACATGATGAGCGTCAAGGCCGGGTACAACAACGCTTGGATAGCGGTGGATGGATCCCGCGCCCAACTGACGAGCAGCCGCCGAGCTTGAATCAGGCTGTGAGTCCACAGAGCCTTCGCGGAGTTTTCCGGCAACGCGGCGTTGGGTTCCGGAAAGTTCAGCGTGCGACCGCGTCGTGGCTCGCTCTGGTCGAGTTTGCTCCTGTCGGTACTTGTCATCATGCCCGCCTTGTACTTGCCCAGTAGGCAAGGGGAGCGCAGACGACCAGCAGTCCCAACGACCACATCACAACCGGGAACATCGTGTGCGACGTGACGCCGCCGTGCGCGAGATCGCGCATCGCGAAGGAGAATTGTGAGACTGGCTGATTGCGCACGAAGGGGCGGATCCACTCGGGAAAGCCCGTCTCAGGAGCGAACCCACACGAGAGCATGCCCAGGATCAGCTGGGGAAGGGTAAGGGCCTGGCTGGTTGCCTGCGGACTCTTCGAGAGTGAGCCGATAGCGTCGGCGCCCAGTGACAAGCAGGTGCTGAACACCAAAGCCAAGCCGCAGAAGAGCGCTGCCTGGCCAAACCCTTCGGTGAATCGAAAACCGATCGCATGTCCGTAGACGAGTGCGGCCGTCAACGACACCACGGAACGGACGAATCCGCTGCTCATCCGGGACAGCAAGGGGACCGGTCCGTACACCGGCATGGTCTGCATGCGCGAGCTGAATCCGGTGATCTTCTCTTTTGCCGACATCTGCGCGGCCGAAATCGACGTGAAGGCCATCGCCTGCAACACGATGATCGGCATCAGGAACTGCGCGTAGTCGATGCCTTGGAGCTGCATCACGAACTTCAACGGCAGGTAGAAACCCACAGTGAAGATCAGTGGAGCGATGACGGCGATAACCAACTCGTAGCGTCGAACCATCGCCCGCAACGTGCGACCCGTGAGAACCCACCACTGCATGAGCGCCGACGGATTCGGGCGACGGTGACGTCCCACTCGCGTGGCAGCCGGAACCGAGATCTCACGGCGACCGGTCTTCTGCAGCGTCAGGTTCGGGGTTTGGTACTTGGTCGTAGTGGTCATGCAGGCTCACCGGCCTTGCCGGGTTCGGCAGCCTGAGGGCGTCCGGTCAACGAGAGGAAAACATCGTCGAGTGACGGGCGCCGCAGCGCGATGTCGGCAAGAGGAATTCTTGCGTGATCGAGGCGGCGCAATGCTTCGGCAAGCGTCGCGGAACCGCGCGGTGCCGGGATTGCGATCTTTCCGTTGTCCTTGGCGATATCGAAACGGAAGTCCGGCGGAAGTAGGTTGCCCAGAGCGTTGGCCGCGGGGCCGAGCAACTCGGCGGACAGTGGAACGATCTCGCAGAAGCTCGCTCCCGTACGGGCCTTGAGCTGATCTGCGGTTCCCTCGGCGATAACCGAGCCCTTGTCGATCACGATGATGTTGTCGCTGAGAAGGTCGGCTTCCTCGAGGTACTGCGTAGTCAGCAGAACCGTGATGCCTTGTTCCTTCAGCGTTTGAACGAGATTCCACACGCTCTGACGGCTGCGTGGATCCAATCCGGTGGTCGGTTCGTCGAGGAATACGACCTCGGGACGAACGACGAGCCCGCAGGCGATGTCGATGCGACGACGCATACCGCCCGAGTAGTTGGCCACCGTGCGAGCGCCGGCCTCGACCAGGTCGAACTCCTCCAGGAGGTCAGCGGCCCGCTGCTTCGCCGACGCACGATCCAGGCCCATCAACTGTGCAAACAGTTCGATGTTCTCGCGGCCGGTCAGTGCATTGTCGAGTGCCGCGAACTGCCCCGTCATCATGATCGAACGACGAACTTCCGGGGCATTTCGTACCGCGTCGTATCCGGCGATCATCGCGCGTCCGCTGTCGGGACGGATCAGGGTCGACAGCACCTTGACCGTGGTGGTCTTGCCTGCACCGTTGGGTCCGAGAATGCCGAGAACCGATCCTTTGGGGGCCTGGAAGTTGATACCGCGCAGAGCGTGGACATCTTTGAAGGACTTGTGAACGTCCTCCACGACTACAGCCGCGTCCGTGGGAAAGGGCATCAATTCTCCGCTGTCTACATGGATGTGGTGGGGCTACCTTGGGTGGCCTGGTTGTGCCGATCCGGCTTGTGGTGAGGCCGGAGGGCGCAGCCGCGGATGACCCACACGGATTGCGGGAACCTTGGTTGTCTATCTCCGAACGCACTGAGCATGTTACCGGAGGTGACACGTGCAACTTTGGCCTCAGACGGGGTGATTCGGTCGCTTTGCCTGGATAAGGCAAGCAAGCACGCAGTTGGGCCAGGACTAATTTGTGTGCCATCGCACACTCGGTTGCTCCGTGTCGGATACCTGACCGCATCGGTCGAATATCGTGCGTGGTGATAGCGTGCCGTCCATGGGCGTCCAGTTGTCGGTTGTTGTTCCGGTGTACAACGAAAAAGAATATCTTTCGGAATGCCTGGAATCCTTGTTGGAACAAGGCGACGATATTTCCGAGATAGTGGTTGTGGACAACAACTCGACCGACGGAACAGCTGAGATAATCAAAGAATTCGAACGGCGCTCGCCGAAGATTCGCTATTTAGTGGAAACTCGGCAAGGTGTTGTTTTTGCCCGAAATCTGGGATTCAATTCAGTGCAGGGAGAATTGATCGGCAGAGTGGATGCCGATACCCGGGTACTACCTGGCTGGGCTCGCGAAATACATGATCTGTTCACGGATCGGGAATTCGATGCCGTCACCGGATTCTCGTTGTTCTACGAATCGCCGTTCGCAACCGCGCAGCGCAACGCAGTTGCAAAGCAGGACAATCTCGGAAATCTCGGTGGCCTCAAAGATGCGCCTTCCCTGACCGGGTCGAATATGGCGATCAGAAAATCTGCTTGGCTGTCCGTGCAGGGATCGGTCAGTGATCGCAAGGATTTCCACGAAGACGTCGATCTGTCGTACTGCCTTCTCGGAAATGGCATGAAAATAGTCCAGAACCTTGCCATGCGAGCAGAAGTGTCCGGGCGCCGCGGGGAAACCGGTCCGATCGAGTTTCTGTCCTACAACAAAGCGTCGATCGCAACACTGAAACACCACGGCGCAATGAACCGTCGACTTCGCTTCATGATTTTCCGTAGTTCGATACTTCACACAGTTCTGTGGCCCGCATATCGCATGTACGACAAGAACACCGACGCAATGTCCGTGAAGCGACTGTTCTTCAGACCCGCCGCCCGTCAGATGCCGGTCGAGGCCTGAAGGAAGCTGATCCCTACGGTAGAGGGCGGTCGACACCGAGCGCGTCGTACAACTTTTTGATCCCACTGAAGTCCTGCACGAGTAAGCCGGATTCGGGAGAGTGCTCGACGTCGTCGATCATCCGGTGACCGCCGGCGATGCCCTCGGTATCCATGATCGCCCGCCACGCGCCGAAATCATTGCCGGCAAATGCTGCCATCGCGTCAGCCGCGCCGTCGACGAACCGTCGACGCTCATCCGAGTCGAGAGTGTCGAACACCGACACGGCCAGAGCGTCGGCGATCGACGCATGACAAAGTTCGTCGCGATTGTGAAGTCGGACCGTCGCACGATTGACCGGCTGAATGTCCTCACCGTCGATGATCACGTCCAGGTACGAGCTGATCGAGATCTCGGCGACGGTCATATATGCCAGTGCGACCACTGCGTGGGAACGCTCATCGGAGCATTCCGACAGTGCTTGCGCGCGAGCACGCACAGTCAGAACGTCCGGGAGAGACTTCGTCGGCAGCGGCCATCCCCGTCCGCGACGGGTCGAGGAACTCGCGTTCAGATGCATCAGCGTGTGGTATTGCTCGTCGACCATGGCCTGATTGACAGCGACCGCGACGGAATCGGCGAACCCGACATCGAACGCGTCCACCGCGAGTAGCTCGAACCCGGGATTCACCACGCACCGCTCGATATCCATGACGTTCTTGTTGAAGGCAATCCAGGCCCACGCGCGGAGCCGTTCTTGCTGCTGCGGCGCGAGTGCCATGTACACAGGGTGCTGGGCAAACGGCAGCAACGAGTCCGGATAGTCAAGTTTTGTGTGGTCGAAGAGATCGTCCAGATCAGGTTCGGGCTTCTTGACGGCGGCGCGACGAGGCCAGTTCTCGGCAAGTCGGCGCACGATTGCGCTCTCGACGGGATCCTCGGCTTCGAAGCCGGGAAGCGCAGGTGGTGCCACTCGATTGTGCATTGGTCCCTCCTACTCTCGGTTGCGCTCGGCTTCGTGGGAGCCGAGGTCCTCGAAGAGCGTCGTGGCGACCTCGTTCAGTTCCTCCGACTGATTACCCAGCGCACCGGCCGCCGACGCTACGAGATCCGAAAAGTCGTCGAAATTTCCTGTTGCCGCCTCCAACCGGGCAGCCGCAGCAGTCAACGCTTTGCGCGCAGTCGCGGCATAGGGATTGCCCGATTGAACATCCCAGTACACCTCGGGCTCGCCCGTGACGATTCGGGCAAGCAATGCGGAGAGTGTTCGATGGGGCGGCGGTCCGACATCGAGGGCGAGCTCCGGTGCCACGTCGAGTTCCGTCAACGCCAGACCGAAAGCCAACACCGAAGCATGGGTCAGGGCCTGGGTGGCAGCGGCCAGCCGATCATGGCGGTCCGGATCCATGACAGGCGTCGACGCACCCCATGATCTGACCTCGTCGAGGAATTCGCGACACCGGGGGCCGTCGACGTAGGGAACCGCGATGACAGCACGGCCACGCGGGCCGAGGGAAGGCCGGAACATCGGGTTGAGTCCGAGGAATTCACCGGCGCGACCGGATTCCTCGACGGCAACGGCAATGCGGGATTTGACCGACAAGGTGTCGACGATCAGCGTGTCGGCGCGTGCGGCACGCGTCAGTGTCGGCAATGCTGCGAGTGCGGTTTGCTCGGCTACGGCCAGGACAATCAGTTCCGCCTGCGCGAGTGCGCCCCGTACCGGTCCGTCGGGGCAGGAGATGTCGCCGACGAGATCGCTGCCGCGCGTCCGGTCCAGAACCGTCACGGATCTGCCGTCGTCGCGCAGGAGATCGACGAACATGGATCCCACCGCGCCGGCGCCACCCACTACGATCACATCACCCTGCGCCGGCATCGTGGGCTACCTTCCTATGCCCTTCTGGTGGCTCGGAGCTACATCGAGTGCGCGGAGCATCGTCGACGCCTTGACGGTTGTCTCGTCGAATTCCTCCTCCGCGTCCGACAGCGCGGTGATAGCGCCGCCGATACCGAAGCTCACTCCGGAAGACGTCGAAACCAGGGAGCGGATAACGATCGACAGATCGGCAGCGCCGCCGAGCGCAAAGTACCCGATCGAGCCGGAATACACTCCGCGAGGACCTGATTCGAGTCGGTCGATGATTTCCATCGTGCGCACTTTGGGTGCGCCCGTCATCGATCCGCCGGGAAACGCCGCTCGAACGCAGTCGACCGCTGACGAGTCGCCGCGCAACATTCCGCGCACCGTCGAGACCATCTGGTGAACGGATGAATACGATTCGATCCCGAATAAACGTGGCACGTGGACGCTTCCCGGGACGCAGACTTTCGCCAGGTCGTTTCGGGTGAGATCAACGATCATCAGATTCTCTGCTCGGTCCTTCTCACTGTCGAGGAGGTCTTGCCGCAGTGCCGCGTCCCGCGCCCGAGTGACGCCACGGGGGCGAGTGCCTTTGATCGGTTTGCTCTCCACCTTGCCGTTGGAATCGACTCGTAGGAATCGTTCCGGTGACGCTGAGATGACCGCAATTCCGGTGAAATCGAGCAGTGCGCTGTAGGGAGTGGGGTTGATTGCGCGCAGATACTCGAATGTGCGCAGGGAATCGATTGCCCCGTCGACAGCGGCCATATTGGTCAGGCACACCTCGTACGATTCACCGACGCGGATCTGTTCGAGCGCGTCCTCGATCAACGACAGGTACCGAGCCCGGTCGTGACGCAAACGTGCTTGTGCCCAAACGGTTTCGCTGATCAGGGGCACCGGAATTCGCTCCTCGTCAGCGGCGCCGACTGCGGCAAGGACGTTGACGGCATGCGCGAGCCAATCGTCACGATCGTCTGCCTGCTGTGTTTCACGTACCGGGGTTTCACGTAGTCGCAATACATGGGTTCGGCCGGCGGTGTGATCGATGACAATCGCACGATCCGCGAAAACCATTGCCGCGTCGGGCGCCTCGGACGAGTGAGCACGGTGACCACCGGTCTGCGCCTTCAATTCGTATCCGAGGTAGCCGACATATCCGAGGTTGAAGTCCAGTTCCGGATCTGCGGGAATGTAGCGCGTCGCGAGTTGTCCGTCGAGATAGTCGAAAAACGGGACGTGAATGTGCTCGTCAGGCAGCCCCTTTCGCGTCACGGTGAGAACTCCGGCGTCTACGTCATAGGTGATGAACTCCGCCAACGGACCGGAAGAGTCGCCCATGATCGTGAACCGCGCATCGGGTTCCGACGTGGCTGCTCGATCGAGCCAGTACGGGTTTGGTCCGTCGGCAAAGAGAGCGGCGTATGCGGCGGACGGATCCACGGCAAAATCGAGCCGCACCTTGTCGACCTGGTACGACGACGCCGGCCGCAAACTTGGTGCCCGGGGAGTCGGATCCGGGCGCATCACGGACTCGAGAGTTCGGCCGACCGACAGATCGCGGAAGTTCGTGAGCAGTTCCACTCCGAATTCGGTGCTGATCGACTCGGGATGGAACTGAACTCCCCACATCGGCTTCGTCCGATGCCGCACTCCCATGATCACGCCATCCGGCGTCCATGCCGTCCGAACGAACTCGTCGGGAAGTTTCTCGACGGCCAGTGAGTGGTAGCGGACTGCACGGAACGGAGAGGGCAGGCCGGCAAATACTCCGGACCCGTCGTGGTCGACAAGAGAAATCCGCCCGTGCATGGGTGCCGGCGCGAGTACGACATCTGCGCCGAACAGCTGACACAGTCCTTGATGTCCGAGGCACACACCGAGTAGGGGGAGCGGACCTTCGTCGATGAACCTGCGGCTGATCCCGAAATCCCGTTCCCGATCCGGTCGACCCGGCCCGGGGGAGATCACCACGTTGTCGAACTCGGCGAGATCGAGGGATTCCCACTCGGCGTCGTTGGTCACCACAGTGGGCACGACGCCGTTGACCTTGGTCAAGAGGGTGAAAAGGTTGTACGTGAACGAGTCGTAATTGTCCACGAGGAGCGTGCGGGAACTCATCTCGTTAATCCTGATCTCGGGCCGACTGATTCCCTCACATTTTCCACGTTGGCTTCCGGCCCGTCGATCACCAGGTCCTCGAGGCGGCATGTTTCCGCGATCAGGAGCTCGTAAAGGGAGCTGAAGAACTCAGGTGACAGGTTGTGCTGGCGGGCGAATTGACGCGCGCGTTCCTGCACGACATGTACGCGAGACGGCTGCATCATCGGAACGTGACTGGTCCGCTTCCACTCGCCGATCTGCAGGCATAACAGGAGTCGTTCACGCACGGTCTCGAGCAGGGTGGCGTCGATGGCGTCGAGTTGGCGCCGGAATTTCTCCAGGTCGTCGCCGGGATTACGGTCGTGGGTCTGCGCGATCTCCCCGTGCGCGTCGGTGCCGGTCGAGTGCTGGAAGTCTGCCACGGTGCCTCCTGCTGCTGCGCTGTCGGAGGCGACGCCTACCCGTGACCGACGCGTTCAGCTGGCGCCGGCCACCGGTACCCCGACCGATCATCGCCGTTCGGGAAGGTGTTCCACCAATCCGGCGACTCGAAACCCTGGACATTCGTTCCTGCGAAGGCCACTTCTCGGTGTCGTGGACGACGTCGATGATCGTGAATCGTCCTGTTGCCCAAATATATTCGTACTAGTTGTTACTTCTTTGTCACCCAGGTGGTGATTTCGGCGCGGACGACTTCCTGGCCGGCGCGATCGACGATCGTGATCGGCACGACCAACTCGGTGCCGGCGGCGATGGCGCTGAAATCCGGCATGGGTGAAAGTTGTGCCACGGCGCGCAGGCTGGTTTCGGCCTTGGCCAGGTACTCGACGTTCATCGATTTCGGAATCCACCGGTGGGTGCCGGGAACGGTAGCTTCGCACAACATCCCCATTGCGACCTCGGCGAGGTTGCAGGCCGCTATCGCGTGGAAAGTGCCGAGATGGTTGTGTACGCCCCACCACTTCGGGGCGCGCACCTCGCACAGGCCTGGTTCCAAGGTTGTGACGCGGGGGAGAATGGACGCGAAGTAGGGAACGCGCACCGACATGGCAAGTGAGAAGACTGCCTGACCGAAGGTGTTGTCCGGAAGCTTCTGCCAGGCGCGATAGGTGGGAGTCGCGGTACTCGTACTCGAAGTCATGACACGATCTTACTTGGGAGTAAGATCGTTGTCGCCCACATCACGATCAGAACGTGAGCACCCGGAGTTGAGTAATTCGGACGCCTACGGCATACTAGTCGGGTTGCCTTGTCTGGGACTGGGTCGCTTGCGGCCAAGAGCAGTCAAGGGTGAAGACGTCACGAACAGCGTGTTGGGGTAACCCGCCGATGATCGTGGCCAAGTAAGACGAGATGTAAAGCAAGACGGAAGCAGTACCTACTTTGTGTTCGACTTCGAACACGTCCGGTACACATCACGCGCCAGATGGTCGAAAGATCATCGGCGCAGGATGAGTGAGAGAGCGACACGCCCGACCGCGTGTACCGGAGAACAATGACAAACGAACAGCGGCAGCGGATCTGGATGCGTCCCGATCGCTTAAGTGTTCGTCGTGTCATCGTCCAGGCAAGGACTGTGCAGACGAGGTAGCTCGAGCCTGACCAGGTGGGCTACGAAACGCGGCAAGAAAAGGACACTAAGCGTGGCGGGACAAAAGATCCGCATCAGGCTCAAGGCCTACGACCACGAGGCGATCGACGCGTCAGCGCGCAAGATCGTCGAGACGGTAACCCGTACGGGTGCCCGCGTCGTTGGACCTGTGCCGTTGCCGACCGAGAAGAACGTATATTGCGTCATCCGCTCGCCGCACAAGTACAAGGACTCGCGCGAGCACTTCGAGATGCGTACTCACAAGCGGCTGATCGACATTCTCGACCCGACGCCGAAGACGGTTGACGCGCTCATGCGCATCGACCTTCCGGCCAGTGTCGACGTGAACATTCAGTGACGGCGGAGACAAAAACAATGACTGATACCAAGATCAAGGGAATCCTGGGCACCAAGCTCGGCATGACCCAGGTCTTCGACGAGAACAACCGGGTTGTCCCGGTCACCGTCGTCAAGGCTGGGCCGAACGTCGTAACCCAGATTCGTACCGAAGAGCGTGACGGCTACACGGCTGTTCAGCTCGCGTTCGGCGCAATCGACCCGCGCAAGGTGAACAAGCCGGTTTCCGGTCAGTTCGCCAAGGCTGGTGTGACCCCGCGTCGCCACGTCGTCGAGTTCCGCGTTGCGGATGCCTCCGACTACGAGGTCGGCCAGGAACTCACCGCTGAGGTCTTCGAGGACGGCGCATTCGTCGACGTCACCGGAACCAGCAAGGGTAAGGGATTCGCCGGAACCATGAAGCGTCACGGCTTCAAGGGACAGGGTGCATCGCACGGTACCCAGGCCGTTCACCGTCGCCCCGGCTCCATCGGCGGCTGTGCAACTCCCGGCCGCGTGTTCAAGGGCATGCGCATGTCCGGACGCATGGGTAGCGACCGCATCACGACGCAGAACCTCTCGGTCCACAAGGTGGATGCCGAGAACGGCCTGCTGCTGATCAAGGGTGCGATCCCCGGCCGCAAGGGCGGCCTCGTGATCGTCAAGAGTGCAGTGAAGGGTGGTGCACGAGCATGACCAGCACCGAGACCAAGTTGACCCTGGACGTCAAGGTCGCCGGCGGCAAGACCAACGGCACCGTCGATCTCCCCGCTGAGATCTTCGACGCTCCGGCCAACATCGCGCTTCTGCATCAGGTTGTCGTCGCGCAGCTCGCCGCTGCTCGTCAGGGAACCCACTCCACCAAGACCCGCGGTGAAGTCCGCGGCGGTGGCAAGAAGCCGTACCGCCAGAAGGGCACCGGCCGCGCACGCCAGGGCTCGACTCGCGCACCTCAGTTCGTCGGTGGCGGAACCGTTCACGGCCCGCAGCCGCGTGACTACAGCCAGCGCACCCCCAAGAAGATGAAGGCAGCCGCTCTCCGCGGAGCCCTCTCTGACCGCGCACGCAACGAGCGCATCCACGTCATCACCGAACTGGTTGCAGGGCAGACGCCTTCGACCAAGAACGCAATCGCGTTCCTCGGCGAGATCTCGGATCGCAAGAAGCTGCTGCTCGTCGTGGGTCGCCAGGATGTAGCCGCTTGGAAGAGCGTGCAGAACCTGGAAGGCGTGCATCCCATTGCACCCGACCAGCTCAACACCTACGACGTGCTCAATGCGGATGACGTCGTGTTCAGCGTCGAGGCGCTCAACGCGTTCATCCACGGGCCCGCCGAGACCGCCCAGGAAGAGAACAAGGAGGAGGCCAAGTGACGACCATCGCTGACCCCCGCGACATCCTGCTGGCACCGGTCATCTCCGAGAAGTCCTACGGACTTATCGAGGAAGGCACCTACACCTTCCTGGTGCACCCGGACTCGAACAAGACGCAGATCAAGATTGCCGTCGAGAAGGTCTTCGGTGTCACTGTGACCAGCGTCAACACCGCCAACCGTCAGGGCAAGCGTAAGCGGACGAAGTTCGGTTACGGAAAGCGCAAGAACACCAAGCGCGCTCTCGTGACTCTCGCCGCCGACAGCAAGCCCATCGAGATCTTCGGAGGACCGGTCGCGTAAGCGCCGGGACTTGACGAGACATAGAGGACGAGAAGACTCATGGCAATCCGTAAGTACAAGCCGACAACACCGGGCCGTCGTGGCTCGAGCGTCTCGGACTTCGCCGAGATCACTCGGTCGACCCCCGAGAAGTCGCTGGTTCGCCCGCTGCACGGCCGTGGTGGCCGTAACGCACACGGTCGTATCACCACCCGTCACAAGGGCGGCGGGCACAAGCGCGCCTACCGACTGATCGATTTCCGTCGCAACGACAAGGACGGAATCCCGGCCAAGGTCGCTCACATCGAGTACGACCCCAACCGCACAGCAAACATCGCACTCCTGCATTACGCAGACGGTGAGAAGCGCTACATCATCGCCCCCAAGGGCCTGGTGCAGGGTTCACCGATCGAGTCCGGTGCAGGCGCCGACATCAAGCCGGGCAACAACCTGCCGCTGCGCAACATCCCGACAGGTACCACCATCCACGGTGTGGAACTGCGTCCCGGCGGCGGAGCCAAGATGGCCCGTTCCGCAGGTGCCAGCATCCAGCTCCTCGGTAAGGAAGGCTCCTACGCCACGCTGCGTATGCCGTCCGGTGAAATCCGTCGCGTCGACGTGCGCTGCCGCGCATCCGTCGGCGAGGTCGGCAACGCCGAGCAGTCGAACATCAACTGGGGCAAGGCCGGCCGTATGCGTTGGAAGGGCAAGCGCCCGACCGTTCGTGGTGTCGTGATGAACCCGGTCGACCACCCGCATGGTGGCGGCGAGGGCAAGACCTCCGGTGGTCGCCACCCGGTCAGCCCGTGGGGTAAGCCGGAAGGCCGTACCCGCAAGAACAAGGCAAGCGACAAGATGATTGTTCGTCGCCGCCGTACCGGCAAGAACAAGCGCTAGGAGGGAGTGAAGGATGCCACGCAGCCTTAAGAAGGGCCCGTTCGTCGATGACCACCTCCTCGCGAAGGTGGATGTACAGAACGAAAAGGGAACCAAGCAGGTCATCAAGACCTGGTCCCGTCGTTCGACCATCATCCCGGACTTCATCGGCCACACGTTTGCGGTTCACGACGGCCGTAAGCATGTCCCCGTGTTCGTTTCCGACTCCATGGTCGGACACAAGCTCGGAGAGTTTGCACCGACCCGTACGTTCAAGGGTCACATCAAGGATGATCGGAAGGCGAAGAGGCGATGAGCAACACCGAAACCGCCAACCCGACTGCCAAGGCAGTAGCGCGCCACGTGCGCGTTACACCGATGAAGGCACGTCGTGTTGTGGACCTGGTCCGCGGGCGCTCGGTTGAAGACGCCCTGAACATTCTGAAGTTCGCGCCGCAGGCAGCGAGCGAGCCGGTCGCCAAGGTGATCGCCTCCGCAGCAGCCAACGCCGAGAACAACCTCGACCTCGACCCGAGCACGCTTGTCGTTGCGACGGCGTTCGTGGACGAGGGCGCGACCCTCAAGCGGTTCCAGCCGCGTGCACAGGGACGTGCGTTCCGTATTCGCAAGCGCACCAGTCACATCACCGTGATCGTGGAGAGCCTGCCGAAGTCCGGAACATCGACCCGTAATCGCCGGAAGGGAAGTGCTCAGTAGTGGGCCAGAAAATCAACCCGCACGGCTTCCGTCTCGGCATCACCACCGACTGGAAGTCTCGCTGGTACGCAGACAAGCAGTACGCGGAGTACGTCAAGGAAGACGTCGCGATCCGTAAGCTCCTCGCCACCGGCATGGAGCGCGCGGGAATCGCGAAGGTCGAGATCGAGCGCACCCGTGACCGTGTTCGCGTGGACATCCACACGGCACGTCCGGGCATCGTCATCGGCCGCCGCGGCGCCGAAGCCGATCGCATCCGTTCCGAGCTCGAGAAGCTGACCGGCAAGCAGGTTCAGCTGAACATCCTCGAGGTCAAGAACGCAGAAGCTGAAGCGCAGCTCGTCGCACAGGGTGTGGCCGAGCAGCTCTCGAACCGCGTTGCTTTCCGTCGTGCAATGCGCAAGGCCATTCAGTCGGCCATGCGTCAGCCGAACGTCAAGGGAATTCGCGTTCAGTGCTCCGGTCGTCTCGGCGGCGCCGAGATGTCCCGGTCGGAGTTCTACCGCGAAGGCCGTGTGCCGCTGCACACGCTTCGTGCGGACATCGACTACGGCCTCTACGAGGCCAAGACCACCTTCGGTCGCATCGGCGTCAAGGTCTGGATCTACAAGGGCGACATCGTTGGCGGCAAGCGTGAGCTCGCAGCCACCGCCGCCGCTCCGGCCGGGGATCGCCCGCGCCGCGAGCGTCCGAGCCGTCCCCGTCGTTCCGGCGCAACCGGCACCACCGCGACTAGCACCGAGGCCGGCCGCGCAGCGACCGCAACCGCCGATGCTCCCGCAACTGATCAGAATCAGGAGGGCTGACGCATGTTGATCCCTAGGCGGGTCAAGCACCGCAAGCAGCACCACCCGAGCCGTTCGGGTGCCGCCAAGGGCGGTACCCAGGTGACATTCGGTGACTACGGCATCCAGGCTCTCGAGCCTGCCTACATCACCAACCGGCAGATCGAGTCCGCTCGTATCGCCATGACTCGGCACATCAAGCGTGGCGGCAAGATCTGGATCAACATCTTCCCGGATCGCCCCCTCACGAAGAAGCCGGCCGAAACCCGAATGGGTTCCGGTAAGGGTTCGCCCGAGTGGTGGATTGCCAACGTCAAGCCCGGACGCGTTCTGTTCGAGATGACATACCCCAACGAGGAGATCGCTCGTGAGGCCCTGCGCCGCGCGATGCACAAGCTCCCGTGCAAGTGCCGGATCGTGACCAGAGAGGAGCAGTTCTGATGGCTACTGGAACCCCAGCAGCAGAGCTCCGCGAGCTCAGTGAAGACGAGCTGGTCACCCGGCTCCGCGAAGCGAAGGAAGAACTTTTCAACCTTCGTTTCCAGATGGCCACAGGCCAGATGGACAACAACCGACGACTGCGCACCGTTCGTCACGAGATCGCGCGCATCTACACCGTCCTGCGTGAGCGTGAGCTCGGACTCGCTGTGGGTCCGGATGCAGGTGACGCGGCATGAGTGAGGAAAAAGCAGTGAGCACAGAAGAGCGCGCGAGCCGTAAGGTCCGTGTCGGATACGTAGTTTCCGACAAGATGGAAAAGACGATCGTGGTCGAGCTCGAAGACCGCGTCAAGCACAAGCTCTACGGCAAGATCATCCGCCGTACGACCAAGGTGAAGGCGCATGACGAGAACGGCGTTGCCGGCGTCGGCGACCGCGTTCAGCTGATGGAAACCCGTCCGCTGTCCGCGACGAAGCACTGGCGTCTGGTCGAGGTCCTCGAAAAGGCCAAGTAAGCCTGATCGTGATCTCGAGCTGATCGAGCACAACCGAATGGCCCGCTTCCCGTTGGGGGAGTGGGCCATTCGGCTTTCGGTCAGGAATGCAGATGGTGGGCAAGGTGCGCTGATTTGGTAATCGGTGAACCCTTCCCTACAATAGAACGGTTGCCTGTGGCAGAGGTGTGTCTTCACGTGCGCAGCTCGACCGGTGCTTGCAGTGATCGCCTTCATCGATGAACTTCGGTGGGGCAGCAGCTCAGACACGACGCAGGTGGCAACAATGACCGCGCGCACCGGGTCGGTAATCCGTTGCGCACGAAATTCCAGGTCTAGGGAGATCAAGTGATTCAGCAGGAGTCGCGAGTTCGCGTCGCTGATAACACGGGTGCCAAGGAAATCCTTTGCATCCGCGTTCTCGGCGGTTCGTCACGTCGCTACGCCGGGATCGGTGACGTCATCGTCGCCACCGTCAAGGACGCAATCCCCGGTGGAAACATCAAGAAGGGTGAGGTCGTCAAGGCCGTCATCGTTCGCACGACCAAGGAGCGCCGTCGTCCGGACGGTTCCTACATCAAGTTCGACGAGAACGCAGCAGTGCTCATCAAGGCTGACAGCGATCCCCGTGGAACCCGCATCTTCGGACCCGTCGGCCGTGAGCTGCGCGAGAAGAAGTTCATGAAGATCGTTTCGCTCGCCCCGGAGGTGCTGTGATGAAGGTGCACAAGGGTGACACCGTTCTGGTCATCGCCGGTAAGGACAAGGGCGCGAAGGGCAAGGTCATTCAGGCTTTCCCCGCGACCGACAAGGTCCTCGTCGAAGGCGTGAACCGAATCAAGAAGCACACCGCGGTTTCCGCGAACGAGCGCGGAGCATCCTCCGGCGGCATCGTCACGCAGGAAGCTCCGATCCACGTATCCAACGTTGCAGTCGTCGACTCGGACGGAAACCCCACTCGCGTGGGCTACCGCACCGATGAAGAGACCGGCAAGCGCGTTCGGGTTTCCCGGAAGAACGGGAAGGACATCTGACATGACCTCCACCGAAAACAAGGTCCAGCCGCGCCTCAAGGCACGCTACCGCGCTGAGATCAAGGACGCGCTCAACAGCGAGTTCGACTACGCCAACGTCATGCAGATCCCCGGTGTTGTCAAGGTTGTCGTCAACATGGGCGTCGGCGACGCTGCCCGTGACGCCAAGCTGATCAACGGCGCTGTCCACGACTTGTCTCTCATCACGGGCCAGAAGCCCGAGATCCGTAAGGCACGTAAGTCCATCGCGCAGTTCAAGCTTCGCGAAGGCATGCCCATCGGCGCACGCGTCACCCTCCGTGGCGACCGTATGTGGGAGTTCCTGGACCGCCTCGTGTCTGTCGCGCTGCCCCGTATCCGCGACTTCCGCGGTCTCTCGGGCAACCAGTTCGACGGCAACGGCAACTACACGTTCGGCCTCAACGAGCAGTCGATGTTCCATGAGATCGACGTGGACAAGATCGATCGCCCCCGCGGTATGGACATCACCGTCGTGACCACCGCAACCAACAACGAAGAAGGCCGTGCACTGCTCAAGCACCTCGGCTTCCCGTTCAAGGAGAACTGAGCGCATGGCTAAGAAGGCATTGGTCAACAAGGCCAACAAGAAGCCCAAGTTCGCGGTTCGCGCCTACACCCGCTGCCAGCGCTGCGGTCGCCCGCACGCTGTGTTCCGCAAGTTCGGCCTGTGCCGAATCTGCTTGCGCGAGATGGCACACGCCGGCGAGCTTCCCGGAGTTCGCAAGAGCTCCTGGTGATCTGAGACCTTTTCGGTCTTGTCACTTCACGCTTGTGAATGGGCGTGGGTTCCTTCGGGAATCCACGCCCATTCGGCATTTATCGGGTATTTCCCAGATATGGGGACGCGCTGTTTGGACAGGACGGCCAAAGTTCCCTACACTAGAGCGGTTGCCGTGGCTGACGCATGCGTTCAGCTCGGTGCGGTAACTTACGCCGTCTGACATAAGTCGGACGGCCCAGCCGAATTGCTGGAGGCCCACGACCGGACTCGTCCGGTGTTGCATGGGAACCACAGCGAGAAAGGTGTCGAGGTCGACCTATGACCATGACTGACCCCATCGCAGACTTCTTGACGCGTCTGCGCAACGCCAACACGGCGTACCACGATGAGGTGAAGCTTCCCCACTCGAAGATCAAGGCGAACATTGCCGAGATCCTCAAGCGCGAGGGCTACATCTCCGACTTCCGTACCGAAGACGCCGAGGTCGGCAAGACCCTCGTCGTCGATCTGAAGTACGGCCCCAGCCGCGAGCGTAGCCTCGCCGGCGTGCGTCGCGTTTCCAAGCCCGGTCTCCGGGTTTACGCGAAGTCCACCAACCTGCCCAAGGTCCTCGGAGGCCTCGGCGTGGCGATCATCTCCACGTCGTCCGGTCTGCTCACCGATCGCCAGGCGGCCAATCAAGGAGTAGGCGGGGAAGTCCTCGCCTACGTCTGGTAGAGGGAGGCCACCACAATGTCGCGTATTGGAAAGATTCCGGTCAACGTCCCCGCGGGCGTCGACGTTACGATCGCCGGCCAGGACGTCACGGTCAAGGGGCCCAAGGGCACCCTGGCACTGACGATCGCCGAGCCCATCGAGATCGCCAAGGCTGAGGACGGCTCCCTGAGCGTCACTCGCCCCGACGACGAGCGTCGCAGCCGTGCGCTGCACGGTCTGTCGCGGACCTTGGTTGCGAACATCATCACCGGTGTCACCGAGGGTTACACCAAGAAGATGGAAATCCACGGTGTCGGTTACCGCGTGGCGCTGAAGGGCAAGGACCTCGAGTTCGCGCTCGGCTTCAGCCACCCGGTCCCGATCGAGGCTCCCGAAGGCATCACCTTCGTCGTCGAGTCGCCCACCCGGTTCTCGGTGTCAGGCATCGACAAGCAGAAGGTCGGGCAGATCTCGGCCAACATCCGTCGTCTCCGTCGTCCGGACCCGTACAAGGGTAAGGGCGTGCGTTACGAGGGTGAGCAGATCCGCCGCAAGGTCGGAAAGACGGGTAAGTGATATGAGCCAGACTGCAAACCAGAAAGCCAAGCGGATTCCGCTCGGCAAGGATGCGTCCACGAAGCGTCGTCTCTCGAAGACACGTCGTCACTTCCGTCTCCGCAAGAAGGTCTCCGGCACGCCCGAGCGTCCCCGCTTGGTCGTCAACCGGTCCTCACGCCACATCCACGTCCAGCTCGTGGACGACCTGGCCGGCCACACTCTGGCTGCTGCGTCGACCATCGAAGCCGACGTGCGCGTGGCCGAAGGCGACAAGAAGGCTGCGAGCGCGAAGGTCGGTCAGCTGATCGCCGAGCGCGCAAAGGCTGCCGGCGTGGAAGCAGTGGTCTTCGACCACGGCGGACACGGCTACCACGGTCGCATCGCGGCCTTGGCAGACGCAGCTCGCGAAGGCGGGTTGAAGTTCTGATGACCAACATTTTCAACGGAAGGACAGCCTGATGCCGGGACGTCAAAGGCGTGACGGCGGAAGCGGACCCGCCGGACAGAATGGCCCCAACAGCGGCGACAACAGCAACGCTCGTGGGGACAACCGTGGTGGCGGCCGTGACCGTCGCGACGGTGGCCGTGGCGGAAACGCTGCGGAGAAGTCACAGTTCATCGAGCGCGTTGTCACGATCAACCGCGTCTCCAAGGTCGTCAAGGGTGGTCGTCGCTTCAGCTTCACCGCTCTCGTGATCGTCGGAGACGGCAACGGACTGGTCGGCGTCGGCTACGGCAAGGCCAAGGAAGTTCCCGCGGCCATCCAGAAGGGTGTCGAGGAGGCTCGCAAGAGCTTCTTCCGCGTCCCGATGATCGGCAACACCATCACTCACCCCGTTCAGGGTGAGGCTGCTGCCGGCATCGTCATGCTTCGCCCGGCAAGCCCCGGTACCGGTGTTATCGCCGGTGGCGCGGTGCGTGCCGTGCTGGAGTGCGCTGGTATCGCGGACATCCTGTCGAAGTCGCTCGGTAGCGACAACGCCATCAACGTCGTGCACGCGACCGTTGCCGCGCTCAAGGGTCTGCAGCGTCCCGAGGAAGTTGCGGCTCGCCGCGGCCTCACCCTCGAAGAGGTTGCACCCGCCGGCATGCTGCGCGCACGCGCACAGGCTGCTGGGAGTGTGAAGTAATGGCAGATCTCAAGGTCACTCAGATCAAGAGCATCATCGGGACCAAGCAGAACCAGAAGGATTCTCTGCGCACGCTCGGTCTCAAGGGCATCCGTCAGACCGTTGTTCGTGAGGACAACGCACAGAACCGCGGTCTGATCAACGTGGTGCGCCACCTCGTAACAGTTGAGGAGGTCTAACCATGACCATCAAACTGCACCACCTGCGCCCCGCTCCCGGATCCAAGTCCAACAAGATTCGTGTTGGACGCGGCGAGGGCGGCAAGCGTGGTAAGACCGCAGGTCGCGGTACCAAGGGCACCAAGGCACGTAACACCGTGCGCGTGGGCTTCGAGGGTGGACAGATGCCGCTTCACATGCGTCTGCCCAAGCTCAAGGGCTTCAAGAACCCCTTCCGCACCGAGTACCAGGTCGTCAATGTCGGCGACATCGCCCGTCTGTTCCCCGAAGGTGGAGCAATCTCGGTCGAGGATCTCGTTGCCAAGGGCGCAGTCCGCAAGAACCAGCTCGTCAAGGTTCTGGGCGACGGCGAACTGACTGTTGCCGTTCAGGTGACCGTCGACAAGTTCACCGGTTCCGCCAAGGAAAAGATTGCTGCTGCCGGTGGTTCCGCCACCGAGCTGTGAGTAATCACGCGTAGCTAGTCCGATGGCCGCAGCGCAGCATTTGCTGTGCTGCGGCCATCGGCGTCTGTGCTGTTCGTCCCGAAAGTGTGGCCCCGTCGACCGGGTCAGGCACACTGGTTGTATCTTCGGCTTACCCGAGTTTCGTGGTCGGCTCGTTTAGTTCCCATAAATTGACTGTTAGAGTTCTGAAGTTCGGCAGGTCAAAAGATCTGCCCCCAACCGTCGTGCCAGGAGGATCTTTGCTTTCCGCCTTCGTTTCGGCCCTCAGGACACCCGACCTGAGGCGGAAGATCCTATTCACCCTCGGCCTGGTAGCCCTCTACCGGGTCGGCGCAGTGCTTCCGTCACCTGGTGTCGACTACGCCAGAGTGCGTGAGTGCATCGACATAGCTAACTCTGGTGACTCGGCGGGCATCTACTCGCTGATCAACTTGTTCTCCGGTGGTGCGCTACTCCAGTTGTCGGTGTTTGCGATCGGCATCATGCCGTACATCACCGCCAGCATTATCGTTCAGCTGCTGACCGTGGTCATCCCGAAGTTCGAGGAGCTTCGCAAGGAGGGCCAGTCGGGTCAGGCCAAGATGACGCAGTACACGCGCTATCTCTCCATCGCTTTGGCTGTGCTTCAGTCGACGGGCATCGTTGCGCTCGCAGCTAGGGGACAGCTACTGCAAGGCTGTGACGACATCATCGCCGACAAGTCGATCTTCGGCTTGATCATTCTTGTCCTGGTCATGACGGCCGGCGCCGCACTCGTCATGTGGTTCGGTGAGCTCATCACCGAACGGGGCGTCGGTAACGGCATGTCGCTCCTCATCTTCGCCGGTATCGCCTCGCGTATCCCCTCCGAAGGCAAGGCCATTCTGGACAGCCGTGGTGGCCTCGTCTTTGCACTCGTCTGCTTTGCAGCTCTCTTGATCATTGCCGGCGTCGTCTTCGTCGAGCAGGGCCAGCGTCGAATTCCCGTCCAGTACGCCAAGCGCATGGTGGGACGCAAGATGTACGGCGGCTCGTCGACGTACCTGCCGCTCAAGGTCAACCAGGCCGGTGTCATCCCGGTGATCTTCGCGTCGTCGCTGCTGTACCTGCCCAACCTGATTGCGCAGCTCACGTCGGCCAGCACTGCGGTCGACCCCAGTTGGTGGCAGCGAATCATCAACACCTACTTGGTCAATCCCGCCAACCCGGTGTACATCCTGATCTACTTCGGTCTTATCGTGTTCTTCACGTACTTCTACGTCGCGATCACCTTCAATCCAGAAGAGCGCGCCGACGAGATGAAGAAGTTCGGTGGATTCATTCCAGGTATTCGTCCCGGTCAGCCGACCGCGGACTATCTCAACTACGTGCTGAGTCGCATCACCCTTCCGGGTGCGATCTACCTTGGCACCATTGCTGTTCTGCCCAATCTGTTCCTCGACATCGGGAATGGCGGCGGCGCGCAGAACCTGCCGTTCGGTGGCACCGCGGTGCTGATCATGGTCAGCGTCGGTCTGGACACCGTGAAGCAGATCGAGAGTCAGCTAATGCAGCGCAACTATGAAGGGTTCCTCAAGTGAGACTTGTCCTCCTTGGTCCTCCCGGTGCCGGCAAGGGCACCCAGGCCGCGATCCTGTCCGAGAAGTTCGGTGTTCCCCATATCTCGACGGGTGACCTCTTCCGAGCCAACATCGGTCAGTCCACCCCGCTCGGCGTGGAAGCGAAGAAGTTCATCGACGCCGGTGAGCTTGTTCCCAGCTCGATCACCAATGACATGGTGAAGGCACGCGTTGCCGAGCCGGACGCCGCCAACGGATTCCTGCTCGACGGATTCCCGCGCTCGGTCGATCAGGCGGAAGCCCTCGAAGGCATCCTGAAGGATCTCGATACGAAGCTCGACGGTGTGCTTTCCTTCGTCGTCGACGAGGACATCGTGGTGGAGCGAATGCTCGCCCGTGGCCGAGCAGACGACACCGAGGACGTGATTCGCAACCGCCTCCGGGTCTACCGCGACGAGACGTCGCCGCTGTTCGACTACTACAAGGGCAGCATCGTCTCCGTCGACGCGATCGGCGAGGTCGAAGAAGTCAACGCTCGCGCACTGGCAGCGCTGGGTAAGTAATGGTTTTCGGGCGTAAACGCAAGGTTGTTCCGTTCCGCTCCGCGGGCGAACTCGACGCAATGGCTGCGGCCGGCGCAATCGTGGGTTCGGCGTTGGTGGCGGTACGCGCTGCGGCAAAGCCCGGTGTCAGCACCCTGGAATTGGATGCGGTCGCCGAATCTGTCATCCGCGATGCGGGTGCGGTGCCGTCCTTCCTCGGCTACAACGGTTTCACCGGTTCGATCTGTTCTTCGGTCAACGACCGGGTTGTTCACGGAATCCCGTCGGCGCAGGACGTCCTCGCCGAGGGTGACCTGGTGTCCATCGACTGCGGCGCGATCCTCGAGGGTTGGCACGGAGACTCCGCGTGGACGTTCGGTGTCGGTGAGATAAGTGCAGCCGATCAGGATCTGAGCGAAGCAACTCGATTGTCCATGGAAGCCGGCATTGCGGCGATGATCGCAGGCAACCGTCTGACAGACGTTTCGCACGCCATCGAGCTCGGCACCCAGGCCGCCGAGAAGCTACACGGCCGTTCATACGGAATCGTCGACGGCTACGGCGGTCACGGTATCGGCCGTGAGATGCACATGGATCCGTTCCTGGCCAACGAAGGTGCCCCGGGCAAGGGGCCCGAGTTGGTGATCGGATCTTGCCTGGCAATCGAGCCGATGTTGACGCTCGGGACCACGGATACCGTGATTCTCGATGACGACTGGACTGTGGTGACCACCGACGGTTCGCGTGCTGCTCACTGGGAGCACACTGTTGCTGTCACGGCGGACGGCCCGCGAATTCTGACGCTGCGACCGGAGTAGTTTTCGGCTCCAACGCTCGACAAGTGTTGACAGCAAGAGTGATTCGCTCTTCGAGAAGTCCCGGTCCCGCAAGGGGTCGGGACTTTTTCGGTTGCTGGTTCGGTGGCCGCGGAGGCATGGATTGCCGCCCAGATGCGCTGCCGTAGGGGAGGCGCATTTGGCCTGGTCGTTCTCTTCGCGTAACATAGCTAGGCGGTGCGCCATGCGTGTCGACAGCTTGTGTGTGTAGGACTGCCGCTACGGGGAACAACGCACCGAGTCGATGTAAAAATCATGTCGATGAAGAAACCATTGCGTGCCAATGTAACGGAAGCCGATGCACGAAGCATGCCAAACCAAACGGATCGCGGAGGATATGGCTAAGAAAGACGGGGCCATCGAGGTCGAAGGACGAGTAGTCGAGCCGCTGCCCAATGCGATGTTCCGCATTGAGCTCGAGAATGGCCACAAGGTCCTCGCCCACATCAGCGGAAAGATGCGTCAGCACTACATTCGCATCCTCCCGGAAGATCGCGTTGTCGTAGAGCTCTCGCCCTACGATTTGTCGCGCGGACGCATCGTTTACCGCTACAAGTAACGAACTTCCCGGATCTGACCTGGGTCAGGGAGAAGTACGTCTGCCGGGGTTCGCTTTGGCAGGCTGCGACAAAACAGGAGATCAGAAGACGTGAAGGTTCAGCCGAGCGTCAAGAAGATCTGCGAAAAGTGCAAAGTGATCCGCCGTAACGGTCGGGTCATGGTGATCTGCGAGAACCTGCGTCACAAGCAGCGTCAGGGCTAGATCTAGCTTTTCGAAGATCTGCTTGGCAACAAGCAAAGAAGACCTTCCAGTACCAGCCATTGTTGACGAGACCCCACGCGATCGTTTACCGATCGACAGGGTCGGACAATGGTTCACCCCCGGCACGGAGGCCGGGGCCCCACTGAGTTAGTTGATGAGACCAGCCACGTTCTCGGACGTGGTTACTCGGCAAGAGGCACAGGGGATGGGCTGGGAGCAGACCTCCGCACACCGATAGGAAATGCCAACATGGCACGTCTCTCTGGTGTTGATCTTCCTCGCGAAAAGCGCATGGAGATCGCACTGACATACATCTACGGCATCGGCCGTACCCGCTCCAAGGAAATCCTTGACGCCACCGGCGTCAACCCGGATCTCCGGAGCAAGGACCTCTCGGACGAGGACCTGGCAAAGCTCCGCGAGTACATCGAGGAGTCGCTCAAGGTTGAGGGTGACCTTCGCCGCGAGGTTCAGGCCGACATCCGTCGCAAGATCGAGATCGGCTGCTACCAGGGCCTGCGCCACCGTCGTGGTCTGCCCGTGCGTGGTCAGCGCACCAAGACCAACGCCCGTACCCGTAAGGGTCCGAAGCGCACCATTGCCGGCAAGAAGAAGGCGAAGTAATGCCCCCGAAGTCACGTAGCACCGGTCCGAAGAAGACCCAGAAGACGCGTCGCAGGGATAAGAAGAACATCCCGCACGGCGCCGCTCACATCAAGAGCACCTTCAACAACACCATCGTGTCCATCACGGACCCCGCTGGAAATGTCATTTCCTGGGCGTCCTCGGGACACGTCGGCTTCAAGGGTTCGCGTAAGTCGACGCCCTTCGCCGCTC
This sequence comes from Rhodococcus sp. ACPA4, assembly GCF_002300185.1. NCBI lineage: Bacteria > Bacillati > Actinomycetota > Actinomycetes > Mycobacteriales > Nocardiaceae > Rhodococcus > Rhodococcus sp. ACPA4. The sequence goes on along the minus strand of NZ_NSDY01000001.1, from coordinate 2,270,560 downwards.
AGCTTGCTGCTGAGAGCGCTGCCCGCAAGGCGCAGGAGCATGGTGTCAAGAAGGTTGACGTCTTCGTCAAGGGACCGGGTTCGGGTCGCGAGACCGCGATTCGTTCGCTCCAGGCCGCAGGCCTCGAGGTCGGCACCATTTCCGATGTAACTCCCCAGCCGCACAACGGCTGCCGTCCGCCCAAGCGGCGTCGGGTATAAGCGGGAAGGAATAGGTAGAAAATCATGGCACGTTATACCGGACCCATCACCCGCAAGTCGCGTCGTCTGCGCGTCGACCTCGTTGGAGGCGACCAGGCATTCGAGCGTCGCCCGTACCCGCCCGGACAGCACGGCCGCGCGCGTATCAAGGAGAGCGAGTACCTGCTCCAGCTGCAGGAGAAGCAGAAGGCTCGCTTCACCTACGGCGTCATGGAGAAGCAGTTCCGTCTGTACTACAAGGAGGCGAACAACCGCCCCGGTAAGACCGGCGAGAACCTGCTCACCATCCTGGAGTCGCGTCTCGACAACGTCGTGTACCGCGCAGGCCTCGCTCGCACGCGCCGTCAGGCACGTCAGCTGGTCACGCACGGTCACCTTCTCGTGAACAACAAGAAGGTCGACATCCCGAGCTACCGCGTCTCGCAGTACGACATCATCGATGTCAAGGAGAAGTCGCTCGCAACGCTTCCGTTCCAGGTTGCCCGTGAGACCGTTGGCGATCGCCCGGTTCCCGCGTGGCTGCAGGTTGTCGGCTCGCGTCTGCGGATCCTGGTTCACCAGCTTCCCGAGCGTGCGCAGATCGACATTGCTCTGCAGGAACAGCTCATCGTCGAGTACTACTCGAAGTAAGGTGCTCCGCGCCCTGTGCGCCTTTCCGGTAGTTCCGACTACCGGAAAGGCGCACGGGGTCGCAGGCCCTTTCCCATCGTGGGCGTCAAATAGTGGACGTCCGTACAGGAGGAAATACCATGCTCATTTCTCAGCGACCCACGTTGACCGAAGAGGTCATCGCTGATAACCGCTCGAAGTTCGTCATCGAGCCCCTGGAGCCAGGTTTCGGGTACACGCTCGGCAATTCGCTGCGCCGCACGCTGCTCTCGTCGATCCCCGGCGCTGCTGTCACCAGCATCCGCATCGACGGCGTTCTCCACGAGTTCACCACGGTCCCCGGAGTGAAGGAAGACGTCACTGACATCATCCTGAACCTCAAGGGCCTCGTCGTGAGCTCCGAAGAGGACGAGCCGGTCACCATGTACGTCCGCAAGCAGGGCCCCGGCGCTGTTACCGCAGGCGACATCGTGCCCCCGGCCGGCGTCATCGTGAACAACCCTGATCTGCACATCGCCACCCTGAACGACAAGGGCAAGCTGGAGATCGAGCTCGTAGTCGAGCGCGGTCGTGGCTATGTCCCCGCCGTCCAGAACAAGGCGTCCGGCGCAGAGATCGGCCGCATTCCGGTCGACTCGATCTACTCGCCGGTGCTCAAGGTCACCTACAAGGTGGAGGCCACTCGCGTCGAACAGCGCACCGACTTCGATCGGCTCGTTCTCGACGTGGAAACGAAGAACTCCATCACCGCACGGGACGCGCTCGCTTCTGCGGGCAAGACCCTGGTTGAGCTCTTCGGCCTGGCCCGTGAGCTGAACGTCGAAGCAGAAGGCATCGAGATCGGACCCTCGCCCGCCGAGGCCGATCACATCGCTTCCTTCGGACTCCCCATCGAGGATCTGGACCTCACGGTCCGTTCCTACAACTGCCTCAAGCGCGAAGGTGTTCACACCGTCGGTGAGCTTGTCGGCCGTACCGAGTCCGATCTGCTCGACATCCGCAACTTCGGACAGAAGTCCATCGACGAGGTCAAGGTCAAGCTGCATTCGCTCGGCCTGTCCCTCAAGGACAGCCCCGCATCCTTCGATCCCACGACCGTTGCAGGCTACGACGCCGCCACCGGAACGTGGAGTGACACCGATGCCGGTTCCTTCGGCGATGCCGACGGTACCGAGGACTACGCCGAGACCGAACAGCTGTAGCAGCTCAGGTCCTTTACTAGGAGATCATCATGCCCAAGCCCAAGAAGGGTGCCCGCTTCGGCGGGTCGGCTTCCCACCAGAAGGCGATTTTCGCCAATCTGGCTACCGCGCTCTTCGAGCACGGTCGTATCACCACCACCGAGTCCAAGGCCAAGGCACTGCGCCCGTACGCCGAGAAGCTCGTCACGCACGCGAAGGCCGGCACGCTGGCTCACCGTCGTGAGGTGCTGAAGGTCATCCGTAACAAGGATGTCGTTCACACCCTGTTCGCCGAGATCGGCCCGTTCTACGCGGACCGTAACGGTGGATACACCCGCATCATCAAGACGATCCCCCGCAAGGGCGACAACGCGCCGATGGCAATCATCGAGCTCGTCAAGGAAAAGACCGTCACCTCCGAGGCTGACCGCGCACGTCGCGTCAAGGCTTCGCAGGATGCTCCCGCCGCAGAGAACGTCGTCGAGGCCGTAGAGGCTGACGCGACCGAGGCTGAGGTCGAGAACGCTGATGCAGTTGTCGAAGCTATCGAGGACGAGACCGCAACTGCGGCCGACGCCCCCGAGGCCAAGAAGGACTAGTTCCCTTGGTTTCAGCACACGCTGAATCGAACGAGCCCGCCGCCCCCCTCGGGGACGGCGGGCTCGTTCGATTGCGGCTCGATATCTCTTATGACGGCACCGACTTCTCTGGTTGGGCCAGGCAGACCGATCTACGCACGGTGTGCGGTGAGATCGAAGACAAACTGGGAACTGTTCTACGGCAACCCGTTCAGTTGACCGTCGCCGGTCGGACGGATGCCGGCGTCCATGCGAGTGGTCAGGTCGCGCACGTCGACGTGCCGGGTGATCTCCTGCCGGACGATCCGTCGCGATTGGTTCGGCGGCTCGCTCGGTTCCTGCCGAAAGATGTTCGAGTCAAGAGTATTTCCGTCGTCCCGGCCGATTTCGACGCGCGTTTCTCCGCGATGCGACGCTATTACGAGTACCGGGTGTCCAACGCGATGTTCGGTGTCGAACCGCTTCGTGTGCGTGACATGGTTTCCTACCCGAAGGCTCTTGATCTGGCCGCGATGCAGGAAGCGTCGCAGCGACTCTTGGGACTTCATGACTTTGCCGCGTTTTGCAAGCGCCGCGAAGGAGCGACGACCGTACGCGAACTTCAGCGGTTCGACTGGACACAAGAGGGCACGGTGTTCACGGCCTACGTGAATGCCGACGCGTTTTGTTGGTCGATGGTGCGGAGTCTTGTCGGCGCCGTGCTGTCCGTCGGTGAGGGGCGTCGTACGTCGGATTGGCTTGCCGGGTTGCTCGACGAATCCTCACGGTCGAGTTCCATCCTGGTGGCACCGGCCCATGGTTTGTCGTTGGTGCGAGTCGATTACCCGGATTATTCGGAGTTGGCGGCCCGCAACGCGATTACCCGTGAGACCCGCGAATTGCCGTCGGCCGGCGGTTGCTGCGGCGACTGAAGGCGCTCATCGACATTGCCCTCCCACCATTGCCCTCCCACCATTGTGGGAGGGCAATGGTCGTATCCGGCTATCCCGCCAATTGGCGCGCGATGACCAGACGCTGAATCTGGTTGGTGCCCTCGAAGATCTGAGTGATTTTGGCTTCACGCATGTACCGCTCGACCGGGAAGTCCTGGGTGTACCCGTAGCCGCCGAATACCTGCACGGCGTCGGTCGTGACCTTCATCGCGGCGTCTGTGGCAATGAGCTTGGCGACGCTGGCGTTGCGGGAGTACGGCACTCCGGCGTCGCGGCGACGGGCCGCATCGAGGTACGTGGCACGAGCGGAGTCGACGGCTGCGGCCATGTCGGCGAGCACAAAGCCGAGGCCCTGATGGTCGATGATCCGCTTGCCGAAAGCCTTGCGTTCCTTGGCGTAGGCAACCGCGTCGTCGAGTGCGCCCTGGGCGATGCCGACGGCAACGGCCGCAATTCCCAACCGACCGGAGTCGAGGGCGCTGAATGCGATGGGAAGTCCCTGACCGCGCTGGCCGATGAGGCGCTCGTCCGGGATGAAGGCGTCGTCGTAGTTCGCAGAGGCGGTGGGAACAGCGCGCAGTCCCATCTTTTCCTCGGGCTTACCGAAGCTAAGGCCCTCGGTGTCCTTGTCCACCAGGAGGCAGGAGATGCCGCGTGAGCCGTCGTCGCTGGTGCGGGCGAAGAGGTTGTAGAAGTCTGCCTTGCCGCCGTTCGTGATCCAGGCTTTGCTGCCGTTGATGCGGTATCCACCGTCGACGGGTGCAGCCTTGCAGGACAACGCTGCTGCGTCGGATCCCGCCTGGGATTCGGAGAGGCTGTAGGCGCCGATGGTGTTGCCGCCCAGCATGTCCGGCAGCCACTTGTTCTTCTGTTCGTCGGTGCCGAAGGTGAAGAGTGGGAAGCAGGAGAGGCTGTGAACGCTCACTGCGACGGCAACTGCAGCCCACCGTGAGGCGATCTCTTCGAGAACTTGCAAGTAGACCTCGTACGGCTGATCGCCGCCGCCGAACTCCTCGGGGTACGGCAAGCTCAGGAGCCCGGCTTGTCCGAGAGCGGGGAAGACTCCATCCGGGTACTTCTCGGCCTTTTCGTACTCGTTGACCTTGGGGGCGAGGACCTTGTCTGCCACGTCTCGGGTCAGTTCGATGAGATCGCGAGCTTCTTGGCTGGGCATCAGACGTTCGACCGGCACTGTCGACTCCTGTTTCTGTAGTAGTACTGACAACGATACTGCAGTACTGTTTTCAGTATGGCAAGAGTGACGGCACGCAGAGTGCAGCTATTCGATCAGTTGGTTGCGCTTTTTCTCGACGAAGGATTCGCGCATCTCACTCTCGACGAGATCGCCGCGCGCCTGCATTGCTCCAAGAGCACCCTGTACACCGTCGCAGCCGGCAAGGACGATCTCGTGCGCGCCGTCACGGTCCATTTCTTTCGTACCGCGACCGATGCCGTCGAAGACGCGGTTGCAGCTCACGCGGATCCGTTGCAGCAAGTGAGCGCGTACCTCGAGGCCGTCGGCGATCAGCTTTCCGCCGCATCGCACCAGTTCATGGAGGACCTCGCGGCGTCCACGTCGGCGCGTCAGGTGTACGAGAAGAACACGTCGATCGCTGCGAGTCGGGTACGCGAGATGATTGTTCGAGGCGTGGACGCCGGCGCGTTTCGCGAAGTACACGCGTCGTTTGTCGCTGACGCAGCCTCGAACACGATGGTGCGCATACAGCAACGTGACGTCTACAAGGCGACCGGACTGGACGACGCGCAGGCGTACCGCGAACTTGCCGCCCTCATCACCACCGGGATTGCTGCGACGGGCGCGCCGTTACCATCAACGACATGACCGATCTGTTCGTCGAGGTAATTGTCGGTTCCGTGCGCGAGGGACGAATCGGCTTGGCTGTCGCCGATTGGTTTGTTGCGCGCGCCGTGAAACAACCGAATTGGTCTGTCTCGGTCATCGACCTCGCCGAATTGATGCTTCCAACCGATTTCTCGCCGTCGGAGGCCGCCGAGGAATTGCGTCGACGCATCGAGCGCGCCGACGCCGTTGTTGCGGTCACACCCGAATACAACCATGGATATTCTGCTGCTCTGAAGACGGCACTCGATTCGGTGAAACACGAATGGCGCGCGAAACCGATCGGTTTCGTGTCATACGGAGGAGTGTCGGGAGGATTGCGTGCGACGGAACAATTGCGGCAGGTTGTTGCCGAACTGCACATGGTCTCCGTGCGTCAAAGCGTGAGTATTCACCAGGCCCGCAAGCAATTCCGGTCGCCGAATCCTACTGTGGACGCTATCGCAACCGATGCCGCCGACCGGATGATCGGTCAATTGGACTGGTGGGGAAGAGGACTGCGCGAGCATCGCGGCCGGAAGGCGTATCCCGGGTGACTCCGCTACGGTGACACCGGGAACTCGGCCCCTGCGCGCGGTCGTCCGATGAAGGATGTTTCGGCGGCGATGGTCACCAGCGTGAGTTCGACGCTTGTCTTGTCGGTCGCGACGACAATCCGATCGCCGAGGGCATTCGGCTGGACGATCGTGAGATCGGGTTCGATCTCAGGCCACTGCGCCGGATCGCCGTACACGTAGACCGCGGTGACACCGGCGCGCGGGGGAAGAGCTCGAACACCGTCGAAGACAACGGCATTGAAGGTTCCTTCCGGTCCTTGCCCGTGGCCGGAAACTCGGAGGCGATCGGGGACACCCATCGAGTCGATCAAGGGTGTCCAGGTCTCGGGTCGATCCGTGTGGATCAGAACCCGGGTTCCGGTGGCGACGGCACGGAAGATCAATTGTTGGGCGAGATAGAGTTCCCCGGCCACGAAGACGATATTCACGCCGGTCCCCGCAACGAGGGCAGCAACGCCTTGGCCTCGATCGTCGGATCCGAGGAGTTGTCCGCATCCCGCCAGTGGGAGCTCGAGCGCGGTCAGGTCCGCAGCATCCATCGTTCGGGTAGGCGAGATGGCGTCGAGCGAGGTGAGCGCGGTCGGCACGTTGGTCAGCAGGGCATCGCGTTGACGGCCACGCATGGATACCAGCCCGGCGACCGGGGCAGCTTTCGGGAGATGCCGAGTCGTGAATCGACAGGTGGCGCTCACTGCCGTCAGTCCGGTTTCGGGACGTGGCCGGAGCCGAACGGTGACCGAGGTGCCCAGTGTCGCGGCCGCCCACACCTGCGCGAGACTGCCTTTGGTAATTGCCTTCGGCTCGATTCCGTAACCGAGATTCGATACACCGGGAAGTGGTGTGGAACGCCATGTTTCGGCCACGTCTGCGACTTCCACACCGCGACTGACCTGTGCGATCGACGAGGAGATCTCGGGTGCTGTCAAGATGCGTGCCCGTGCGCCGGCAGCTTCGAGAACCCGCACCACTCGGCTTGTTGCGACGGCGATGCTGCGCGCCGCTCCGTCGCCGCCACCACCGCGGCGGTCGACGGCATCGGAGCCTTCGATTCGGTCGAATCGTAGTGCAAGCCAGACGATTCTGGTGGCCGTAGCGGGTAGCGGGCCGATCAGACGGTCGTACACCTCGGTTGCCGGTGTTCCGGACGCCACCCGAAAACCGTGGCTGACGATGTCGATCCCGGTGAGCGAAATATCGTGTTGGTGAAGGCAATCTGCGAGTTCCGCAGTGGGTAGGGCATGCGACGCGTCGAATGACGTTCGGCCGATTCGAGTCAGATAGTCGTGCGGCGCCATGATCTCGACGACGCTCACCAGCGTCGAACCGTCGACGCGTAGGCCGATGGATTGCTCGCTGGGCGTCTGGAAGCTCACGATGGTACCGCTGGAGGTCTGGCACCGTCGCATGTATCGAACGGCGGTCCGAATCCACGTCGTGATCGATCGACCGCCGATATGCAGCAGCAGGATCACCGCGACGGCGGCTGCGATCGCGATTGCCCACCGCAATTCGAGTCCGGCAAACAGGGCGAGACACGCTGCGCTGATACCCACGGCCTGTGCACTGACGACCTCGCGCGCCGAGATCCTGTGCGACGACGGCCAGTACTTCAAACGTGATCTGTCCACGGTTCCACCCCCGGGGGAACTGTACTGTGTCATCTCAGGGGATGACAGGTACGGGGGGAAATATGGCTGCTACACCTACAACTCGGTGGCAGGTCAACGGATACCGCTTCCTGGTTCGGCGCATGGAACATGCACTGGTCAGGCGGGATGTGCGGATGCTGCACGACCCGATGCGATCGCAATCGCGGGCCTTGATCGTCGGTATCGTGCTGGCGTCGTTGGGTCTTGCGGGGTGTGGTGTGCTTGCGCTTTTTCGGCCTCAGGACAAGATTGCCGATGCAGCCATCGTGGTCGGAAAAGACTCGGGTGCAATGTTTGTCGCAATGGAGGGCACATTTCACCCGGTTCTGAACCTTGCATCTGCGAGGTTGATCATCGGTTCGCCTGACAAGCCTTCGATCGTGAAGGAATCCGAAATCGATGGCAAGCCTAGGGGAGCGCTGGTGGGGATACCAGGTGGGCCGTCGGCACTACCGGAGGCGGCAGATCCGACAAATGCGCCTTGGGCGGTGTGTGACACCGTAGGTGCCGACGGCAATCGGTCCGTGGCCTCTACGGTGCTGGTCGGCGAGCCGAAGTTGCGGGAAGTCGCGTCGTACTTGCCTTCTGATCACGCGCTTCTCGTGCGTTCGGGTGCTGATCATTTTCTCGTCTACGACGGGAAACGGGCTGCTGTCGACATCGGTGATCCGGCGATCACGCGGGCATTGGGACTTGAAGGAATCGAGCCGCGGCCGATCAGCGTCGGCATGCTCAATGCGATCCCGGAGGTTCCGCGGCTACAGGCTCCGGCCATTCGTGGTCTGGGCACAATGCCGCAGTATCCGTTGGCGGACAAAACAGTCGGATCCGTTGTTCAAGTCTCCACGGGCTCCGAGATGATGTATTACGTCGTTCTCGAGGACGGTATACAGAAGGTCAGTTCAGCTGTGGCGCAACTGATCTACTTCTCCGACTCTCAAGGTGACTCGGGAATGGCCACTGTGACGCCGGATGCGATCAATCGCATTCCCTCGGTGAACGAACTTGCCACGGCCGCACTCCCGGCGCTGGCTCCGACCGTGGTGAACGAAGACGTAGCTCCGGTCAGTTGTCTTGTCTGGAAACCGGATCCGGTCTCGGTTGCAGCGCAGCGTAGCTCCGCGAGCGTGAGTGTGCTCGTGGGTAGCGACCTGCCGATCGCCGCTGACGCCAGGGTGGTTGCGCTGGCGCAGGCCGACGGGTCGGGGGATCGGTTGGATTTTGCCTACGTCGCGCCGGGTATGGGGGGATTTGTTCAGGCGACCGGGATCGAGACCGAGAGCACTCGGCGCGACAGCGTGTTCTATGTTGCCGATACCGGCGTGAAATACGGAGTGCCGAATGAAGATTCGGCGAAGGCGCTCGGACTCTCGAGACCTCCGGATCGCGCGCCTTGGCAAATGTTGGAGTTGTTGGCTTCGGGACCGTCACTCGACAAATCGAATGCCCTTGTTGCACATGACGGAATGACGCCAGACCCGTTTCCGGCGGCGCCGGTCAATTAGCGCTCGTGCGTGCGCTGAGAAAGTCCCCGACGCTGGTGACGGGGGCCGAAAGTATGCCAACGGCCGCGTCGATGATGAAGTAGGCCAAGCCCGTCCAGTCGGGGTCGATCGAGTCTTGCTGAACCAGTGACTCGTACCGGGCGCAGACGTCCGTGACCATGCGACCCATGATCCAGGCCCTGCCGGCCAGTACGGGTGGTGGCACGTCCGCGAGGAAGGCCCTCGTTTGCTGGATGAGGTCGTCTTCCAGCGGGTCCGACATCATGGAGATGAGTTCCATTCCGGATGGCACTGACCTCAATTGTTGGAGCAGGCGTGCCCGCCAGCTTGGCCGCGGCATCGATGCGAGCTGATCGGTCCACGGAAGGATGAGGCAGCTCAACAAGTCTCGGAGATCGGGGTTCTCGCCCAAGACGGCGACGAGTTGTGTGCGGCGCAGCTTGGTCTCGGTCGCGTGACGCTCCAACAAAGCGCGGATGAGTTCGTCGCGTCCGCCGAAGTGATAGGCCACGGCGGAGTGATTGGCGTTGCCTGCGTGTTCGGCGATGTGACGGTTCGACACCGCGTCGATGCCGTGGGTGGCAAAGAGTTCCTCTGCCGAGTCCAGCAATGACTGCCGCACCCGATCTCCGTGTTGTCCCATGCTTCCTCCGTTTGCTGGTTCCCTGACTGGTCTTCCGGCGCGACGCCGCGGAAGTGGGATCAACGTCACGACTCTACCGATTGCCATTTTAAGTCATGCGGCGTAATTTTTTTAAGACGCGCAGCGTAATTTTTGATATTTAGGAGTTCGACTATGACCACCACCGCATCGCCGGAAACCGAGCATCCGCCAGGCGAGCCCACGGAAGTCGAGGCTGCTGCTGCTCGAGCCCGAAAAGAGCAGATCGGCCGATATGTCGCGATGATTCTGCTGCCCTTCTTGATGGTCGGCATGATGATCACGGGGTATCTGGCCGCGATGCACGCGCCTTCCCCGAACAACATGCCGATTGCGGTGGCCGGGCCGATCCAGCAGGCCGATCAGTTTGCTGCTGCGCTCGAGGCGTCCGATCCGTCGGCCGTCGATGTGCGAGTAGTCAGTAGCGAGGACGAGGCACGTCAACTCCTTCTGGGCCGTGAGGTATCCGGCGTCGTGTCGTTGCCCGCTACGGGCGGCGACACAGCAACGGTCTACACCGCGAGTGCGGCCGGTGCTGCTCAAGTCTCGACAGTGACCGGACTTGTCGCCCCACAGGTGCTGGAGCAGGGGTTCAACGTGACGGTCGAGGATCTGGCTCCACTGCCTGCCCACGACACCGCTGGTCTGGCGGCGATGTTCATGGCCACAGCGCTCATGCTTGCGGGCTACATGCCGCTGAGTATCACGCTGTCCAACTCGCCGGAGCTGCTGCGATTCCGCCGAGTCGTACCACTTCTTGCCGGATGGTCTGCGCTGATCGCAGCGCTCGTGTGGTTGGTCACCGGCCCGATTCTCGGTGCAGTCGAGGGCCATACGGCGGCAGTTCTCGGAATCTCCTGGCTCGCTGTCTTTTCCGTCGGTTCCGTGCAGTTGTTCCTTACCCGGATATTCGGGCCGATGGCGGTTCTGGTCGGCATGCTGTTCATCATGGTGCTCGGCGTCCCGGCATCGAACATGGGAATGTCGGTCTACACCCTGCCGTCGATCTATGCGACGCTGCACGGGTTCCTGCCCACTGCGGCAACGGGTGAGGCGCTTCGATCAGTGCTGTACTTCGGCGGCGACGGTCTGGGCTCGCACCTGATCGTTTTGGCGCTCGGAGCAGCGCTTGCGCTTCTCGCGACCTTGGGCGTCGACGCGCTCAAGCGTCGTCGCAGTCCTGACGGTGGTGCGCCTGAGGTGTCCATGGCGTCGCTGACTGCTGGGCCACGTCCGACCAGCAACAAGGTTCGGTACGCGACTCTCGCGTTCTTCCCGTTTGCCATGGTTGTGCTGATGCTTTCGGTCATGCTCGGAGCGATGTATCAGCCGGCGCCCCGTGACATGCCGGTGGCTGTGGTTGCCGCCTCGAGCGAGCAAGCTGAGCAGGCCGTTGTGGGACTGGAACAGAACTTGGGCGGATTGTTCGATCTGCGTGCAGTCGATTCGGTGGACGAAGCCCGCCAGCTCGTTCAGGACCGCACGGTTGTCTCAGCATACGTACTGCCCTCCGCCGATTCGCCGACCGCGACCCTGATCACCAGCCAAGCTGCCGGCATGAGCCAGCAGCAAGCAGTGGCAGCTGTTTTCACGCAGGTTGCCCAGGGCCAGCAGGTGCCGCTGACCACGCAGGATCTTGCGCCGCTTGCCGATTCCGATTCCAGCGGCACGGTCAGTATGTACATTGCGATGGGCTGGATCATGTCCGGCTTCATGATCATCGTCGTCGCGAGCAGTGCTGCGCCCACGGTGATGAAGTTGCGGACTCTGCTCCCGGTGCTAGCCGGGTGGTCGGTCTTCATGTCCGCCGTGATCTGGACAATTGCCGGACCTGTAGTCGGAGCGATCGACGGCCACTTCTGGCAGCTCTTCGGAACCGGAATCGTCGCGATCTTCTGTACCGCGCTGTTCACGACGGTGTTCGCACGGCTACTCGGGCTCCTCGCAGTCATCCCGGCGGTCGCAATCTTGATGTTCCTCGGGGTTCCGGCGTCTGGTGGTGCGATGTCGGTCTACATGGAACCAGAGATATTCCGAGTGCTCCACGGCATCCTGCCGATGCCTGCTGCCGTGGAATCGGTACGGTCGATTCTGTACTTCGGCGCGGACACAGTCGGGTCGCATCTGATCACGTTTGTGATCTGGGGCGTTGTCTCCTTGCTGTGCGTCATGGTCATCGACAAGGTTCGTTCCGCTCGGGCCGAAGATCTGCCCCCGGAGCACGCGGATCTGCCCCAGGCTCAGCTGTCTGCTGTTTAGCGACGACGTGAACGGTGTCCTCGCTCTGCAAACACACGACGTATCGGAAACGATGACAGCAGGGCGAGGACACCGAGCGAACCTACGGCCGCGACGCCCAGGAGAGCCGCGTCGCGCGCGCGGTTGTCCGGCGGCGGCGGTACGGGCAGCGCAGCCAGAGTCGAGGTGTGGTGACCGAGCGGATAGGTTTCGACATCGCTCGGCAGCGCGGTGACGGCTGCCAACGGATCGACCACCCCATGCCCGACGTAGGGGTTCCAGCCCTCGGCCGGGGCGTGCGCCGTCGACTCGATGCGCTGAACTACCTGTGCAGCAGTGAGATCCGGGTATCGGGATCGAACCAGCGCCGCGGTTGCCGCGACGTACGGCGCCGCAAAACTTGTCCCGTTGATTGCTTGAACGGAGCCGTCCGGGCCGTACGTTCCGTTGGTCAACCCAGGTTCGGTGGGATGGAGTGACACTACTGCGGTACCGGGAGCGGCCACATCGACCCAGGGACCACCGAGGCTGAACGAGCTTGCCGCCCCGTTGGGATCGACGGATCCGACGGTCAGTACGAAGTCGTCGTACCAGGCGGGGCTGGCGAGCGTGTTGACCGAATTCCACAGGTCAGCATCGGGTGTCAGCGGGCTAGGAGTGGGATTCTGGGTCTTGCAGCCGCCGGATCCGACATTTCCTGCCGCGGCCACGACAACGATGTCCTTGACGAGCGCGGCGTATTGGATTGCGGCACCGAGGCGTTGATCGTTGATACCCTCGGCTGCCGACTTGCACGCAACTTCGGAGATGTTGATGACGGTGGCTCCTATGTCGGAGGCGTGACGGACAGCCATGGCCATCGTGTCGACATTTCCGTACCCCGACGAGTTCTCGGCGATGTTCGGGTCGTCTTGGCTGCCGGCAAGGGAGTACGCCGAACTGGACTGTCGGATCGTAATGATTGTCGCGCCGGGTGCGGCGCCGGAGAAGCCTGACCCAGTCACAGGTTGAGCGCCGATCAACCCAGCGACGACGGTACCGTGGGCGTCGCAATCCTCCGTTCCGTCGGCAGCTCCCACGTAGTCGCCACCGGGTTCCAGATTGGGAAGTCGGGGATGACGGCTGACTCCGGTATCGATCACCGCGACACGCTGCCCTGCGCCGGTCGTGATCGGCCAGACCGCATCGAATGCCAAGGCCAGCTGGGCAGGAGGGACATTGGCACCGTCGCCGCCCGACACTGCCGGGACGCACAGAGTGCGTTGTTGCGTGGCTTGCGGTGGCGCCGCGGGGCCGTCTTCGGGAAGCATCAACGGATCGACGGGTGGCGGCATCGCGCCGACAGCTACGCCTTGCCCCGCACATAGTGCGAGTGCGGCGATGGCGAGAAGTGTCGCAGTCCAGGATATTCCACGGTTCATGCGTGTATGTCCGACGCTCAGAGTCCGCGCATGACCGAAAATAGATCGGTCACCCAACAGATCAGAGGCACGATCAGCGCGATTGCAGCCAAGTCGACCAACTCTGCAACCCGTCGCATCACCGGGCTGAACACCCGGTTCGGTGCGAGGATGCCGAGCACGAGTGCCAGGATGAGAACGGCCATGGCGAGGGCAAATATGACGACGGCGTCGTCCTTGTGTGACCAGATCTGGGCGCCCAGAACAACTAGCACGGTGGCAGCCCCACACGCGATGAGGGGAACCGCCTGGGCGGTACCGGCAAATGTGCGTCCGCGGAGCATCAGAACGCCTGCGGTGACTCCGGCAAGGGCAAGGCCGGACCAGACGATTCCGTCGTCGGTATGGACCGCGGCCACGCTCAGCGCACCGGTCGTCGCCGTCACGGATGTCGCGACCACCAAACCGGTCAGGTAACTGCGGGCGCGTCCGGTTCGCTCGATCAGTTCGTCGAAATTCGGCATGTCGGGTTCGGCGGCAAAATCACGAGCTTCGTCCAAGGGATTTGCCGGTACCGGCACTGGTGGCAACGGAAGCTTGGCAAGAATCATCGATAGCCGGGCCGAGTAGGCGAGGGTGATCAGCGCGAGTGCGATGGCGACTGCGCTTATAGTTTCCAGCGAAACGCGCGGCAGCAGCGTTGCTGCCGCAGTAGCTGCGGTTGCGGCCAACGAGATGCCGAAAAGTGCTGTGAATGTGGCTAACCCGACGCCGCAGAGGCGCAGGCATAGTAAAGCGACCGATGCGACGAGCACGGAACCCATGAGAAGGTGTGGCGCCTCTAGGTCGTCGGGCACGGCAAGGAGACCAGCCGTGAATGCAAGTGGAACGCCGGCGCAACCGAGGACCAGTGCGCTTCCACTGTCGTGGTAGACGCGGGCCGTCACGATCGACGCAATGGTCAGTAGAAGGGACGTGATGAAAGCGCAAGTGGCGCCCGATATTCCGGTTGCGCCGACAATCAGCGCGGCGGAGCCGAGTAACGATGCGAGGACAGCGATCACAGAGCCGGTGATCCGTGCGGCCAGTGGTGTCCACCGCCGGTAGGTCTGCGCGTCGGTGGCGGCGACGGTGTACATGATGTCGTCGAACAACGGCGGTGGAGCGGCAGCGTCCGCGGCTTCGAGAACGAGTAGTTCTCCGTCACGGATTCCATGCTCGTGAAGGGAGAGCGTGCCCGACAGCGGTGCGCGGCCAACCTTGGCCAGTGTCCAGTCCGTCGGTTCGAATTGTTCGGATACGGTGTCGAAATCATTGGAGCCGCTGTGGCTTCGAATAGTGTCGACTATGCCGGGAATGACCAGTACGAGCGGAATGCGCAGCGGCACTGCGAGATCGACCTGCGAATGTGCCGAGAGAACTGTCAGTCGACACAGCTCTGCCGACGGTGCGCTACGACGATCACCTGGCGCCGCCGGCGCCGTGTCGGTTGTCGACATGCTCATGAATCAACCCCACTGTTCACTGTCGAACCCCACCCTTCGACGCGATTCCCCGTTCGCGTCCCCCTTCTTTATCGGAACCATACGACACCGGACTGGGAATTGCTGCCGCCACTGCTCCAGTGGAACGGTTGCGCTCGAAGGTCTTGTCGGCCCGATGGGTTAGTGTCTTCTCGTTGCGTGGACTTTGTGCCGTGGGGGCGGTCCGGTTGATGTCGGACACATCGCAGCGCTGTAGGGGGCGAAGTGAGTACAGTCAGATTTTTGCGTCGGGCTCGGCGTGAGGCGCCGCGGGCGCCAGGCGGCGAGGTGACGTTGCAGGCGCCGCCCGAGATCCCTCGTGCGACTCCTGGCAATCTGCTGACCAAATTGTTGCCGGTGGTGATGGTGGTGGCAATGATCGGCATGGTCGCGTTGATGTTCACGTCGGGAATGGCGCGAAATCCCATGTCCCAGTTGTTTCCGATCATGATGATGGTCTCGATGCTCGGGATGCTGGCCGGTGGGGGTCGTAGTGGTGGCGCGCGGACCGCCGAGGTCAACGAGGACCGTAAGGACTATCTTCGTTATCTCGATCAGTTGCGTCGTGATGTCGACGAGACCGGGCAGGCGCAACGTCGGGCACTCGAATGGAGTAGTCCGCAGCCGTCGTTGCTGTGGACCCTGGCAGGCACGTCACGCATGTGGGAGCGTCAGATTACGGACCCCGATTATTGTCACGTGCGTGTCGGTCTCGGCAGTCAGAGACTGGCGACTCGTCTGATCTCGCCGGAGACCGGACCGGTTGAAGACCTCGAACCGGTTGCATCCGTGTCGCTTCGACGATTTGTCCGTTCCCATTCGGTGGTCGAGGATCTTCCGACTGCGGTATCGCTGCGGGGGTTCGCCTCGATAGCGCTCGAAGGTCAGCGGGACGCGGCGCGGTCGTTGGTCAGGGCGATGTTGATGCAGTTGTGTACTTTTCACGGTCCTGACATATTGCAGATCGCTGTGGTGCGTGGCCCCGATACTCAGGTCGAATGGGAATGGGTCAAGTGGTTGCCGCACACGCAGCACCCGGAGGCATATGACGGGGCGGGCGCGGCGCGGATGGTGTACGGCTCCTATCTCGAGTTGGAAGGTGCTCTGGGTGAGCAACTTTCGATGCGAGGCCGCTTCTCGCGAAACGCGCCCGCATCGTCAGGTGTGCCGCATGTCGTCGTTGTCGTCGACGGCGGATTGCTGGAAGGCGATTCGGGTCTGTTGACGGGAGCGGGTCTGGATTCGGTGACGATCCTGGACCTGTGTGGTTTCTCGTCGTCGTTGTCGGCCAGTCGTGGTTTGCGTCTGGTGGTCGCTCCCGATCAAGTGGGCGCGGTCAGTAGTGCCGGCGTCGAGAAGTTTGCGCGCCCTGATTCCGTCTCCACGACTACCGCCCAGACCTTCGGCCGACGGATGGCACCGTACCGTGCTGCTTCACAGAACGCTGTCGATTCGGGGGACGACGACACGGCGTCGCGCTCGTGGAGTCAGATGCTGGGCATCGGAAACGCTGCGCGGTTCAACCCGGAGCATGCGTGGTTGCCTCGCCAGGGACGTGATCGACTGCGGGTGCCGATCGGTGTCGGTGCCGACGGTCAACCTGTCGAACTCGACCTCAAGGAATCCGCTGAGAACGGAATGGGGCCGCACGGTTTGTGTATCGGGGCAACAGGTTCGGGAAAATCGGAGTTTCTTCGGACGCTTGTGCTCGGTTTGATCGCGACACACTCGCCGAACGCCCTCAATCTTGTCCTCGTGGACTTCAAGGGTGGGGCAACCTTCCTCGGTCTTGAAGAGGCACCGCACGTTGCGGCCGTCATCACCAACCTTGCCGAAGAACTGGCCATGGTGGACCGAATGCGCGACGCACTTGCCGGTGAAATGAACCGTCGTCAAGAACTCCTCCGGGCCGCGGGAAACTTCGCAAATGTGTCGGACTACGAAAAAGCCCGGTTGGCGGGTGCCGCACTCGACCCGCTGCCTGCCCTGTTCGTCGTAGTGGACGAGTTCTCCGAATTGCTCAGTCAACAACCGGAATTCGCTGACCTCTTCGTGGCGATTGGCCGGCTCGGCAGATCGCTGCACATCCACCTGCTGCTTGCCAGCCAACGTCTGGACGAAGGGAAATTGCGCGGGCTCGACAGTCATCTTTCGTACCGAATCGGCTTGAAGACATTCTCCGCCAACGAGTCTCGGACCGTGTTGGGGGTCCCCGACGCATACTATCTACCCGGAAATCCAGGCGCCGGATATGTGAAAGCGGATTCTGCCGAGATCGTGCGCTTTCAAGGCGCGTACGTCTCCGGACCCTACGAGGGCGCGAGGATTGCGCCGACGCGACTTGCGACGGAACAATCCGTCGGTCTCGCTCCGGTGTTGTTCACCGCTGCGACGGTGATCAGTGATCACATCCCGGAGGATGTGGTGGAGCCGGACTTCGTAGATATGGGGGAGGCAGGTGACGAATCACGAACGCTCATGGGAGTTCTCGTCGACAGGATCAAGGAGTACGGTCCGCGCGCGCACGAAGTGTGGCTTCCTCCCCTCTCCGAGTCTCCGACGCTCGATCAGCTTCTTCCGCGCGCCGTGTCGCGTGATCCGAATCTGCCCCGCGGGAATTTGAGTGCAGCGTTCGGAATTGTCGACAGGCCGTTCGACCAGCGGCGCGACCCACTTGTTGTCGACCTCAATGGGTCGACCGGAAATGTAGCGATTGTCGGCGGCCCGCAGTCGGGGAAATCGACGGCACTGCGGACCCTGATCATGGCGTTTGCTCTGACGCATACCGCGGAGCAGGTGCAGTTCTATTGCCTCGATTTCGGCGGCGGAACCTTGCTGGGACTGCGGGACCTTCCGCACGTCGGTTCGGTGGCAAATCGTCTCGACCAGGACAGGGTCCGGCGAACAGTGGCGGAGGTTTCGACGGTAGTGCAGCAACGGGAGCGGCTCTTCCGTGAACTCGGTATCGACTCGATGGTCGAATTCCGGCGACTGCGCACTGCCGATCCCCGCGGAGTTGGTGTCGCCGCCGGCCTCGAACGCGACAGGTTCGGCGATGTCTTCCTGGTGATCGACGGGTGGCCAAGCGTTCGTTCCGACTTCGAATCTCTGGAAGGGCCGATCAGTATCCTTGCGGCGCAGGGATTGTCATTCGGGGTTCACGTCATGGTCACCGCGCCGAGGTGGGCAGATATTCGGCCGGCATTGAAGGATCAGCTCGGCACGCGGATTGAACTTCGCCTGGGTGACCCAGGAGACTCCGACGCGGGGCGCCAGAAAGCGAATCTGGTTCCGGAACGTCATGCGGGACGCGGTATCACTCGTGAAGGCCTGCACTTGTTGACCGGGCTTCCGCGTATGGATGGTATCTCCAGCAGCGTAGAACTGAGCGCCGCGGTATCTGATTCGGTGATGCGCATCGCTGCTATGTCGACGTCCCGACCCGCTCCAGCAGTTCGGATGCTCCCTGAATCATATACGCGTGCAGAGCTTCTCGCGTCCGTCGGAGACAGGTGGCCGCAGGCAAGCGCGGGTGACGGTCGGTGTCTGCGGGTACCTGTCGGGCTGGGTGAAACCGACCTCGAACCTGTCTACATGGACTTCGCGGAGCATCCGCACCTCCTGATATTCGGCGATACCGCCTGCGGGAAAACGTCGCTGCTCCGCGGCATAGCCGAAGGGATCATGGCGTCGAACACACCGGCGCAGGCGAAATTGATCATCGGTGACTATCGCCATTCGATGTTGGGTGTGGTCGACGGCAATCACCTCGGTGGATACTCGGCCTCAGCGGCGACATTCGGTGAACTGATGGCGGACCTTGCTCGGATCGTCGGCGGAAGAATGCCGAATTCGGATACGACGCAACAACAACTGCGAGAACGCTCGTGGTGGTCGGGACCGGAAATCTACGTGATCATCGACGACTACGACCTGGTGGCAACATCCACCGGCAACCCGGTGGCGGCATTGCTCGAGTTCATTCCCCACTCGAAGGACGTGGGGCTGCATCTGGTGATCGCCCGACGATCCGGCGGGGCAGGGCGCGCACTGTTCGAACCGGTGATTGCCCGGATCCGCGACATGGCACCTGCCGGCGTCGTGATGAGTGGCAGCCGCGACGAGGGGAATCTGGTTGGCGCCGTGCGTGGTTCCGAGATGCCGCAGGGGCGGGGTACGTACGTGTCTCGGTCGCAGACCCAGCTGGTGCAGCTACCGTGGATGCCACCGCTGTGACATCGGGTCACACGTTGTCGGTTTCTGTTCATATAGGTTCGTCCAACGCGTGGTCGGCAACCGGGCAACGCGAATTCTGTTGCAGAGTCGACACCGAGCAGCATTCGTCGCCGGCCGCCGCGTTGCCTGCAGTCAATCCGCTCGATTTCATCGACGACAACTACATGGAGATCGGTGGACGAATCGCGCCTACCGATCTCGAACTGGTGCACTTGATTTTGCACACCGTGCAAGGTTGCGGTCTGGCAGATGCGGATGTGCTGTACCTGAGCTATCCGACCGAGTGGGGAAATACCCGAAAGGGACGGTTGCTCGACGCTGCGCGCCAGGTCGGGTACGACGTTGTCCTGGTCCCGACCGCGATTGCGATTGCGCGCGCCACCCGGGGGAGCTGGCGAGCGAGGTGCATCGTGGTGGAGATCCGCGGTGGTGATGTTGTCGTTTCGTGTGTGCGCGATTTCGACGGAGACGTCACGCTCATGAACACCCAGCGCAGAGCACTGTCGGAATTGCCGCAACTATTCGGTGAATTCGAGGAACTGACAGTTCGGGACTCTGTAGTAGTTGTCGGGCGACATTCGCATTCGATTGCGTCGTCCTTGGAGCGTGGGTCGCGAAGCATTCACGGCTACGCGAGCGTGCGTGTTCTCGACGAGAGTCGGATCGTGCGAGCGATCGTTGATCCGCGGGTGCGTCTGGAGTCGGTCACAGCAGAAAATTCGGCGGGTCGGGCTGTGGACAACTCGGCATTCGGAGATCGGTGGGTGCCGCCGTCAAGGCTGGTCACGCCAGCCGATTCGGGTGTCCGCCAGCGCCGCTGGTTGCCGATGCTGGCGGTGTCAGTCGTTGTTGTCGGACTGCTCGGGGTGGGCGTGGCGGTCGCGACCGGGCGAGGCGGCGTCGAAGGCACTGCGGTCGAAGGTACTGCGGTCGAAGCCCGAACTACTGACGGTGAGTCTGCCGATGTGGTGCCGCCGACCGCACAACCGACCACACTGGGGAGTGCCCAGCCGAGCACGCTGGTGCCTTCCACTACGTCGGCCGTGGCAACGACAACAATCCCGCTCGCCGGTGGCAACGTGAGCGTTGTCGTGCCGGCGGGGTGGGCGCCCGATCGCGGCGGATCGGCCCCAGGACGGATGGACTTGATTCCGGAGTCTGGGAATGATCGCAAAATCGTCATCGTCGAGAAGGAGCTCCGTGCAGGCGTCGAGTTCGACGCGGTCGAGATCGATCTGCGTGAGCAGCTTTCGGCGATAGAGGATCCACTCCGCTTCGGAAACCTCGAGTCCACTGTTGCCGTGGACGGACGAAAGGTTCTGTTGTACAGGGAATTTCCGGATGGATATTCCGAAGTTCGGTGGCAGGTATTTGTCGAACGTGGCAGGCAGGTGAGTATCGGATGCCAGTACCTCGTCGGTGAATGGGACGCGTTCGAGCCGGAGTGCGCTCAGATCGTCGAATCACTGTCGTCCGTGAATTGACCGCGCGAAATTTCTTTTCGAACCGCCGGAACCGTCGGCGAGTGCGCGGCGTCCAAGTATGTGTAGCGCACATCAGGTACTTGTTGCCGGCGAAGGTCCGCCGGATGTGAGCCACCGCCGACACCGCGCATGCACATCACAACCAGGGGGAAACATGGGCTTTACCGCAACTACCGCTGAATTGATCAGTTCGGCGAATGTCATCAACGGCCATTTGGGCGACATCAGAGGTCTGGTGAATGCTGTTCGATCCGAGGCGGAGGCGTCGAGCGGTTCGTGGAAGGGCAGTGCGCACACCGAATATGCCGACATCATGGTGCGCTACAACAACGCTGCCATGAAGCTCGATACGGCGCTGGGCGATATCTGTGAGCAGATCAAGCAGTCGGCCGGAACGTTCGACAGCGCAGAATCCGACAACGTGAGTTCGTTGCGCGGCGCGACCGTCAACATGTCCTGAGTGCTCTGAATCAGGCTCCGCGCAAGAACATTCGGTGAGTCGACTGAGATCGTCCCGGATGCGACAGACATACAGAGATCAGATTCGATACGGACATAAAGTGGAACGGGAGTGGTTATGAGCGAGAACATGATCAGGTACGACTTCGGCGGACTTGCCATGTTGTCTGACGAAATGAAGCGTCAGGCGCAGGCGATCAACGACAAGCAGGGCGAGATCAAGGTTGTTGTCGACAACCTGCAGGCGGGATGGGAAGGTGCGGGTTCTGAAGCCTGGAACGACGCTCAGCGTCGGTGGGGGCAGGCGTCGGAAGAGCTGAACATCGTGCTGGCTCAGATCGCCAACGCAACCGCGAGTGGTTCCGATTCGATGCGCGACGCCGATCGCGCCGCCGCGAACGGCTTCGGGCGCTGACTTCACGTCGCATGTGGCTTTCCGTTTTCTACCCCGACGAGCATCGGTCGTCGGGGTAGAAAGCTCTTGTATGAATGCTGCCAACGGTAGTCCGGACTCTCTTTGACCGGAGACGGTTGATACCGGTATCGTCTATCGGTGGCGTGCCGTAGGCCTCCGCATGTTGATGTCCGGATGTTTGATCGTGTGTTCGACTGCACGTTCGATTCCCGGAACTCGATGCGCAGGGTCCAGCGGTTCTCGGGTCTCAACTGGCCGCCGAGAATTGTCTATGCGATACGCACATGGTCAGCAGTGGAATGAATTAAGACGAGGAAGTTCTGTGTCTACGTACACCCCGAAGGCCGGAGATGTGACCCACACGTGGCACGTCATCGACGCCACCGACGTGGTGCTGGGCCGTCTTGCCGTTCAGGCAGCGACCCTGCTGCGCGGTAAGCACAAGCCCACCTACGCTCCGCACATCGATGGTGGCGACTTCGTCGTCGTCATCAACGCCGAGAAGGTTGCCATCAGCGGCAACAAGCTCGTTGGCAAGAAGGTCTACCACCACTCCGGATTCCCGGGTGGCCTGAAGTCCCGCACCGTCGGAGAGGTCCTCGACCGGACCCCCGATCGCCTCGTGGAGAAGGCCATCGTCGGCATGCTCCCGAAGACCAAGCTTGGTCGCGCGATGAGCAGCAAGCTCAAGGTCTACGCGGGCCCGAATCACCCCCACACCGCGCAGCAGCCGGTGCCGTTCGAGATCAAGCAGGTCGCACAGTGACATCGCCGGAAGAGCAGAACGTGACCGAAGAAAACATCGAGGCAGTGGAAGAATTCGCCGCCGAAGCAGTCGAGGTCGTCGAAGAGGTTGCAGCGGCTACGCTGGCACCGATCGTCATCGATCGCCCGATCCAGACCGTTGGTCGTCGTAAGGAAGCGGTCGTCCGCGTCCGCATGATCCCCGGCACCGGCCAGTTCAAGCTCAACGGCCGCACCATCGAGGATTACTTCCCGAACAAGGTGCACCAGCAGCTGATCAAGGCTCCGCTGGTTACGGTTGAGCGTCCCGAGTCTTTCGACATCGTTGCACTGCTGCACGGTGGCGGACCGTCCGGTCAGGCAGGCGCGTTGCGTCTGGCTATCGCTCGTGCGCTCATCGAGGTCACCCCCGATGATCGTCCGGCACTCAAGAAGGCCGGCTTCCTGACCCGTGACGCTCGCGCAGTCGAGCGTAAGAAGTACGGACTGAAGAAGGCTCGTAAGGCATCGCAGTACTCGAAGCGTTGATGCTTCGCCGAGGTTGACCGGCTGGTCTGCTTCGGCACCTGTTCGACTCGAGAGCAGGCGTCCATCGTTACCGGACGCCTGCTCTTGTGTTTTTCGGGAAAGATATTTCACAGAACTCGCACAAGATATTCAGGGAGTTGTTCGATGGGGCGGTTGTTCGGAACTGACGGTGTGCGCGGCTTGGCCAATGGTGATCTGACGGCGGATCTTGCGCTGCGATTGTCGATAGCGGCTGCGCATGTTCTGGCAGCTGAATCAACCGGTGGTGGCACCCGCCGCCCGACCGCGGTCGTCGGACGCGATCCTCGTGCGAGCGGTGAAATGCTCCAGGCAGCTGTCACGGCGGGGCTGACTTCGGCCGGCATCGACGTCTTGGATGTCGGCGTTCTGCCGACACCAGCGGTTGCCTATCTGACTGGTTTGTTCGATGCGAGTCTCGGCGTGATGATCTCCGCCTCTCACAATCCGATGCCGGACAACGGCATCAAGATCTTTGCCGCGGGTGGACACAAACTCGACGACGATGTCGAGGCCGCAATCGAGGCCGCCATCGACGGTGGTGTGGCGCCGAAGTTGCCGACCGGCGCGGGTATCGGGCGAGTACGCCCGGTCGGTGATGCCGCTGCGCTCTACTTGCAGCATCTCGGCACCGCTCTGACTCAGCCGCTCGACGGCCTGACCGTTGTTGTGGACTGCGCAAATGGGGCAGCCTCCGAGGTCGGCCCGGCGGCCTATCGGGCTGCGGGTGCGACGGTGATCGCGATCAGCGCCGAACCGGACGGCCTCAACATCAACGACGGTTGTGGATCCACTCACCTGGAGAATCTGCAGAAAGCAGTGGTCGAGCACGGCGCCGATCTTGGTCTTGCCCACGACGGTGACGCCGACCGTTGCCTCGCCGTCGACGAGACCGGGGCAGTGATCGACGGCGACGTGATCATGGCGGTGCTGGCGGTGGCGATGCACGAATCCGGAGAATTGGTCGACAACACACTCGTGGCGACCGTCATGAGCAACCTGGGTTTGCACCTTGCGATGCGGGCAGCGGGTATCGACGTGGTCACAGCGGCGGTCGGTGACCGCTATGTGTTGGAAGAACTTCGTACCGGCGGATACAGCTTGGGCGGCGAACAGTCCGGACACGTGGTGTTCCCCGGATTCGGAACAACCGGAGACGGCGTGCTCACCGGACTTCGATTGCTGGCCAGGATGGCGCAGACGGGTAAGTCGTCCTCGCAGCTCGCCGCAACGATGACGTCGCTTCCGCAGGTCTTGGTGAATGTGAGGGTGGAAGACAAAGCAGCAGTTGCCGCAGCGACCTCGGTAATGGCAGCGGTCGCCGATGCCGAGCGTGTGCTCGGTGACGCCGGCCGTGTTCTGCTTCGACCTTCCGGTACCGAACAATTGGTGCGAGTCATGGTCGAAGCTGCGGATCTTGGTGTGGCACGCAAGCTTGCCGACGAGCTGGCAGAAACCGTCGCAGCGGTGTAACCGCATGTAGCGTGATCGTCCGGTGGGGAACTGAATTCTCGTGGGAACGACCCACGGGGTTCGTGCGTCCAAGTAGTCATGGACCGCCGGATCTTTCGTGCGGCCGGGCGAAACGGAGTTCCGCATGGATATCGACCACACTGCTACCGATGAGCTCGAGCGTCGGACAGCGGCGCTTGCGCAACAGATGGGTGTGACTGCCCGAACGTTGGAATTTCCCGAGTTCTCGGGCGCGTGTGCAGGCCGGGATTACGTCGAGTGTGGCAACACGCTAGCTGCTGCGCTGGGTGGGCTCCGGATACGGATGGTGGAACGTGCCCAGTTCGTCGAGGCTCTCGGCGCGCGTATCGGTACTTCCGCCCAAGCGATTGCGGATGTCGATCTGGGATTGGCAGACCAATTGCGAATGCACGGCCGCGAGTATACGAAATCAGGTTTCTGATGCCGATTCGCAATGCGGCCACGTCGACAGCTTCGGCAGATGCTGCGGAATCTATTATTGCGCAACGTAATTCGTTGTCGGTTCCGGACGAAATTCTCGACTCCGGTAGCGTCGGATTGGATTTCTTCGAGCGTTTTCACGACGCGGCCACTCGTCTCGGTATCGAAATGCGACCGCTGGGTAGCTACGACGAGATGTATCGTGCCGAATCGGGAATCGATCTGCAGGCTCTGCACGCTGACGTGTCGACGATGTCCCTTGCGGCGGAAGCGTCGTCGCGCGATTCGCAGGACTTCGCGGTCCTGTCCGAGTCGCTCGCGGAAATCTGGAATGTCGAGGCTGTGGACGACGTTGCCGGACGAGTGCGCGACGAGCAGCGAAGAGCGGAAGTCGATGTCGAAGCCATGCCGTTGCTGATTTCCGTCGCCGACGAACTGGCAGGAATCGTTCGAACTGCCGTGGTGGACAAGGCTTTCAAGGTTGCGTCGCTGAATCGAGAAACGATCGGCGGTATCGATGCGCAGCGCATCGATCAGCTGGTGGACGTGAGCACGCAGCAAGGGGGCGTGGACGCAGTTGCCAAGGCTGCCACGTGGTTTGCGCCGTTGTCGGATGAGCAATTCAGAGCGGTGCGATATGCCGCGCCGGTCGATCAGATCGAAACTTGTAGAGCAGCAGCAGATCTCGTCAGACCTTGGATCGATCAGATCTTCAGGCCTGTGTACGTGGATACCCGCGACGAGTTCGACCGCGCCTGCGAGCAGGCCCGGGTGGCTCTGACTGACGCTTTCGGGGTTGCCGCTGGTATCGTGTCCGAACTGTTTCCGGTCGAGAGTGAATCTACCGAAACGCGGCATTCTTCAGTTCCGGCCGACGCGGCGCAGACATCCGTGCCGCAAGCAGTCGAACCGTCGGGAGACAGGGTTGCACCTGCACTCGAGTTGGCGGTCGGTGCAAATACCTGGGGGTTCTCGCTCGCGCCGGACGGACGTGGGGTCAGCCTTGAAGTTCGTGACCTGTCAGGGGAGTCCGTCACTGTCACTGTGGAATTGGACGAGCACGGCTGGCCGAGAATCGCGGTGGAGACGGATGCCGCTCCCGTAATGTCCGAGGCGCCGGAGCCCGCTCCGCAGCCGTACCAACCCCCGAATCCAACTCCAGTAGACACTGCGCCGTCAGAAGACCCTGCACCGCCAGAACACCGTGAGTCGCTGAACGAACCGATCGTGACCGGAGCCGAATTAGCCGGGGCGGGGCCGATATGAGTTTGTCGCAGTTCGACGCCATCAATGCGGCCATGGATTCGCAACTCGCCGAATTTCGCATGCGACGATCTGCTGCCGAACGTGACCACCAACAGCGGTGTGCACAATTCGGCGAATTGTCTACCGGTGTGAAGGAGTTCGGGCGTTTGCCCTTCGAACAGGGCGCGTTTCTGCGATCAGCGTCCGCGTCGATGCCTGGCGACACTGCGATGCCTGGCGACGCTGCGAAGTCCGGCCAGCCGGTACAAGATTCGAGTGCTGATTACCGGGAAACTGCCTGGCTCCGGCGAGCGTCGGACTGAGAGTGGGTGTCGGACTGAGTATCCGCGTCGAACATGGGCGAGGTGTGCGGGAATTCGGTGTCCTGATCGGCAAATGCTTCGTAGCGCTTGTCGCCGGTCAGGTGGAATAGAAGGAATCCCGTCAGTAGGCAACGCGTCGTGGCCTGTGTTTTGCGCTCGGAGCCGCCGAGGCCCAATGCTCCCAGAAGGCGACGCCCTTCGATGAGACCAGCATCCTGGGCGTCGTCGACGGTTCGTCCGATTACGGGTCCGCCCCATTCGCGGGTGAGCGGGCGGGCGTTGCTGGTGAGTGAGTCGACGTCGTCCTCGCCGGCGAGGATCAGCCCGGGGGCTGTGATCTTGGACGCGTAGTTCTCGGCTTTGGGGGCGGTGGGTGCGGGGAAGAGCGCGGCGACGGCGGCGACGTTTCCACGTTGTGCGGCTGCGAGGACCGCGGCACCGGCACCCATCCCGTGTCCGGCAAATGCGACGTGGTCAGGATGAACGCTGATCTGCCCGGGACCGAGTCGGACGCCGACGCAGATGTCGAGGGTCGAGCGCAGGTCTGCGGCCAATCCGAGGTGCGAGGGGACGGGGCCACGCTCACTTTCGGGTGCTGCGGCGACAATTCCCCAGGAAGCGAGATGCTGAAGTGTTTGTTCGTATTTGTGCGCACCGACCATCCAGCCGTGCCCGAAGCCGACGGCGGGGAGATTGAAGCCGGTTTCCGGGGTGTAGACGACTCCTGGTTGACCGGCCAGAGCGAGGTTGCCGCGCAGAACGCGGTGCGGTCCGCGCTTGGACAGCTCACGGGTCAGTGCCTTCAGTTTCGGTGCCACGGATCAAGACGTTATCCGATGTGGCCGTCGGCGTGCCCTGGCAACCGCAGAATGCGCGTGCCACGGGTGTCCAAGTACCCTGATTCACCATGTGCGGAATCGTGGGATACGTCGGCCACCGCCCAGCTCTGGGTGTCGTGGTGGAGGCTTTGCGGCGAATGGAGTATCGCGGCTACGACTCCTCGGGAATCGCGATTCTCGACGGAGTGGGTGGCGTTGAGATCGAGCGTAAGGCCGGGAAGCTGGCCAACCTCGAAGCTGAGTTGGAAGAGATCGGTGCGGACAGCTTTGTCGGCTCAACGGGCATGGGTCATACCCGGTGGGCTACACATGGTCGACCGACCGATCGGAATGCCCACCCGCATCGCGACGCGAGTGGGAAGCTTGCGGTGGTCCACAACGGCATCATCGAGAACTTCGCTCCGCTGCGTGCTGAGCTCGAGGCTGCCGGCATCGAACTGCTCAGTGACACCGATACCGAGGTAACGGTCCATCTGGTGGCGCGTGCGTACGCGGAGGGCCCGACTGCGGGTGATTTCGTCGAGAGCGCGTTGTCGGTTGTCCGTCGTCTCGAAGGCGCGTTCACGTTGCTGTTCACGCACGCCGATCATGCGGACACGATTGTCGCTGCGCGTCGTTCGACGCCGTTGGTGGTGGGTGTCGGTGAGGGCGAGATGTTCCTCGGTTCCGATGTGGCGGCGTTCATCGAGCACACACGCGACGCGGTGGAACTCGGTCAGGATCAGGCGGTGGTGATCACCGCGAACAGCTACCGGATCTCCGATTTCTCCGGCAACGAAGCGCAGGGGCGCCCGTTCCAAATCGACTGGGATCTTGCGGCTGCCGAAAAGGGCGGTCACGACTACTTCATGCTCAAGGAGATCGAGGAGCAGCCGACCGCAGTTGCGGATACGCTTCTCGGGCACTTCGAGAACGGCAAGATCGTTCTCGACGAGCAGCGGTTGTCCGACCAGGAACTGCGCGACGTCGACAAGGTTTTTGTCGTGGCCTGTGGCAGCGCGTATCACTCCGGTTTGTTGGCGAAGTATGCGATCGAACATTGGACTCGGCTTCCGGTCGAGGTGGAGCTGGCGAGCGAATTCCGTTACCGGGACCCGGTTCTGGACCGTTCGACGCTGGTTGTTGCCATCTCGCAGTCCGGCGAGACCGCCGATACGCTCGAAGCCGTCAAGCATGCCAAGGATCAGAAGGCTCGGGTTCTCGCGATCTGCAACACCAACGGCGCGCAGATCCCCCGTGAGGCGGACGCTGTTCTCTACACGCGGGCGGGACCGGAAATCGCCGTCGCGTCCACCAAGGCATTCCTGGCGCAGGTGACGGCAAATTACCTTGTCGGGTTGGCCCTGGCGCAGGCGCGCGGCACCAAGTACCCGGACGAAGTTGCCCGTGAGTACGCGGACCTCGAGGCGATGCCGGCTCTGGTGAGCAAGGTCATCGAGAACGCGGAACCGATCCGTGAGCTGGCTCGCACGTTTGCGCATGCGTCGACGGTTCTGTTCCTGGGGCGTCACGTTGGGTACCCGGTTGCGCTCGAGGGTGCGCTCAAGCTCAAGGAGCTTGCGTACATGCATGCCGAGGGCTTTGCGGCGGGCGAGCTCAAGCACGGGCCGATCGCGTTGATCGAGGAGGGCCTGCCGGTCATCATCGTCATGCCGTCGCCGAAGGGCCGTGCGGTGTTGCACTCGAAGTTGGTGTCCAACATTCAGGAGATCAAGGCGCGTGGTGCAACGACGATCGTGATCGCCGAGGAAGGTGACGACGCAGTACGTGCGCACGCGGATCACCTGATCGAGATCCCGGCGTCGCCGACCCTATTGCAGCCGTTGCTGTCCACGGTACCGCTGCAGATCTTTGCCGCGGAGGTGGCTGCGGCACGTGGCTACGACGTCGACAAGCCGCGTAACCTGGCGAAATCGGTTACCGTCGAATAGCTTTCGGTGAAATCAGTGAGGCCCGCAACCTTCCGGTTGCGGGCCTCACTGCTGCCGACAGCTATTGAACGATCACAGTGCCTCGCATGTCGGGGTGCGGTGTGCAGGTGTAGTCGTAGGTTCCGGGTTCGTCGAAGGTGGCCGTGTAGGTGCCCGACTTCTTGAGCGGGCTTCGGAGCAGGCTTCGGGCACTGCCGATGCCTTTGACGTCGTGGGCCATGCCTCCGTCGTCGAACACCCAGGTGACCGTGTCACCCACGTTCACGGTGATGGATGCGGGGGAGTAGGCCATCCCGGTGACGGTGACGACGGGGCCACTCAGCGTGGTTTCGGGCGCACTCGGGGTGGAATCCGTGCTGGAACTGCACCCGACGAGGCCGGCGGTGAGAACGAGGCCCGCGAACATCGGGACGAGACGTGCTTTCATGGTTCCGAGGGTAGCGACTGGCAAACGAAGGGTTCCGGCATGCGCGGGTACTACACGGCAGATCAGGTTCGCGAAGCGGAGGCGCCGCTGCTGGCGTCGTTGCCCGACGGAGTGTTGATGCGCCGGGCCGCGTATGGACTCGCTCGGGTTGTTGCCGACGAATTGCGTTTGTACACAGGATTACTCGCTTCGAGGTCGGTGACTCTGCTGGTCGGCAGTGGCGACAACGGCGGTGACGCGCTCTGGGCCGGAGCGTTCCTGCGTAAGCGCGGAGTTGCTGTGCGTGCGGTCCTGCTCGACCCGGAGCGCGCGCACCGGCGGGGCCTCGAGGCTTTCCGCCGAGCGGGTGGGCGTATCGAGTCCGACCTCGGTACACCGGATCTGGTGGTCGACGGGATTGTCGGGATTTCGGGTCGTGGTTCGTTACGCCCTGCGGCGGCCGCGCTGGTGGAGCAAGTCCGCTGCCCGATCGTGGCGGTAGATCTTCCCAGTGGTGTGGACCCGAACACCGGGGGCGTCGACGGGCCTGCGGTCACAGCTGCGGTGACGGTGACGTTCGGCGCGCTCAAACCTGTGCATGTGTTGGCACCGCAGCGGTGCGGTCGGGTGGAGCTGATCGACATCGGTCTGGATCTCGGTGAGTCGGATTTCCGCTCCCTCGATCCGGCGGAAGTGGGTGCGCGCTGGCCGGTTCCGGGCCCGAGTGACGACAAGTATTCGCAGGGCGTTGTTGGGGTGATCGCGGGGAGTGCGCAGTATCCGGGGGCTGGTGTGTTGTGTACGGGGGCAGCGGTCACGGCGACGTCGGGTCTGGTGCGTTACGCGGGTCACGGCGCGGCCGAGGTGCTCTCACGTTTCCCCGAGGTGATCGCAAGCGCGGCCTTCGAAGACGCGGGGCGCGTTCAGGCGTGGGTGGTCGGTCCGGGTATGGGGACCGATGCCGACGCGGCGGCGCTGCTTGCATCTGTTCTCGCGACGGATGTCCCGGTCCTGGTCGATGCGGACGGGTTGAGCTTGCTGGCCGAGAATCTTGATCTGGCACGTCGACGCACCGCACCGACGCTTCTGACTCCGCACGCGGGTGAGTTCGCACGATTGGCTGGCACCGAGGTGGGGTCTGATCGGGTCGGTGCTGCACGCGCCTTGGCGTCGGATCTCGGTGCGACGGTGCTCCTCAAGGGGCACACGACGGTGATCGCTGATCGAGGCGGACAGGTGTTGGTCAATGATGCGGGTGGCTCGTGGGCGTCGACCGCAGGATCGGGTGACGTTTTGTCCGGTGTGATCGGGGCGCTGCTCGCTGCCGGGCTTGCACCGCTCGACGCTGCGGCCGTGGGAGCCAGAACACACTCTCTTGCCGCGAACTTGGCGGCCGCAGGCGGCCACGCCGACGTTGCCGGTGCACCGATCTCTGCATCGCCGCTGCTCGGGAGTGTGCGTGACGCAGTAAGAGTGTTGCGCAGCGTCGCGCGGAATTGAGTGATGTCAAACCCGAATTGATGTCGGAATTCGCGAGAGTGGCAGGATTGACGCCATGAAGCTTGCCGAAGGAAGAGCCCCGAAAGACCCAGAAGAAGGGGAGTCGGCAAGCGTCGCGGCAACAGGAGGTCCGCAGACCGAGGCGGTCGTGGACCTCGATGCCATCGCCCACAACGTGCGGGTTCTTCGTGAGTTCGCCGGTGACGCGGCACTGATGGCAGTCATCAAAGCTGACGGGTACAACCACGGTGCCGTTGCTGTTGCGCGCACTGCACTCTCCGCCGGTGCCCGCGAACTCGGTGTCACCACGATCGGCGAGGCCTTGGTCCTGCGGGCAGCGGGGATCACCGCTCCGGTACTGGCGTGGCTGCATGGCGTCGACGCCGATTTTGCCGCCGCCATTTCCGCCGACGTGGAAATCGGGGTTTCGTCTCCGCGGCACCTGGCCGCGGTGGTGACCGCCGCGCGGGATCTCGGACGAACTGCCACGGTGACGCTGAAGGTCGACACCGGACTCAATCGCAACGGCGTCTCGCAGACCGACTGGCCGCAGATGCTGGCAGACCTCGTCGCGGCGCGAAACGAGGGCACGATCCGGTTGCGCGGAGTGTTTTCGCACCTGGCGCATTCGGACGAACCGCACCACGACGTCATCGACCACCAGAAGCAACGTCTGATCGATGCAGTTGCCGACGTCCGGGCTCACGGATTCGAACCCGAGGTTGTGCACCTTTCCAACTCGGCGGCGACGGTAACCCGTCCTGACCTGCGATTTGACATGGTTCGGCCGGGAATTGCGATATACGGGTTGTCGCCCGTACCAGAGATGGGCGATTTCGGTCTCCGACCGGCAATGACGTTGCGAGCGAAGGTGATTCTGGTGAAGAAGGTGGCTGCCGGTGAGGGGGTTTCCTACGGACACCTCTGGACCGCGCCGCGCGACACCACCCTGGCATTGCTCCCCGTCGGCTATGCCGACGGGCTTCCGCGCTCGTTGAGCGGGCGTTTCGAGGTCCAACTCGGCGGTAAGCGTCGTCAAGCCGTCGGACGGATCTGCATGGACCAGGTGATGGTCGATCTCGGACCAGATGGTGACGGTGTGCGCGAGGGCGACACCGCCATCTTCTTCGGCAACGGAGATCAGGGCGAACCCAACGCGCAAGCCTGGGCGGAAGTGCTGGACACCATTCACTACGAGATCGTGACCGGCCTGCGCGGGCGAACCGAACGTACGTACATCGGCGGGGAGGGTATCTCGTGAAGACTGCAGGACGAATGAGCATCCTCGGTGGGCTCCTCAGTGCGATTGCACTCGGTTCCATGGCCGGCGTCAACGCGTTGAAGACGGCCACTCGGCCAGGTCGAGAGATCTACGCAGACGAAGACTTCGACCTGATGACGCGGGACCGCGCGAGCGTTGTACGCACCGACGACGGGGTTGATCTGGCAGTCCGCGAAGTCGGGCCGGACGACGCTCCACTGACGGTTGTCTTTGTGCACGGATATTGTCTGAGCGCGTTTTCCTGGCATTTTCAGCGTCGTCAGCTTGCCGAGCGGTGGGGTGACGACGTTCGGATGGTGTTCTACGACCAGCGCGGGCACGGTGATTCGGGCATGCCCCGCGCGAAGAGTTGTACGGTCTCGCAACTCGGCCGTGATCTGGCGTCGGTCATCGAAGCCAAGGTGCCGATCGGTCCGGTTGTGCTTGTCGGTCATTCGATGGGCGGCATGACAGTGCTCGCGCTTGCCGGTCAGCGACCGGAATGGTTCGCCGGTGGCCGAGTTGTCGGTGTCGGGTTGGTATCGACCACCGCAGCGGGTCTCGCCGAAACCGGACTCACTCGCAATCTGCAGAATCCGATCATCGACGGTTTCCGTCTGGCTGTGCGGACGTCCCCGGGCGTCGTACAGCATGCCCGTGGCGCTGCGCGTGTGCTCATCACACCGATCCTGCGGGCAGCGTCGTACGGCACGGACGTGAGCCCTCGACTGCACGAGCTGTCGGACGGGATGCTCGATCGCACGTCGGTTGTCACCATCGTCAATTTTCTGCGGACCCTCGAATTGCATGACGAGAGTGGGTCTCTGCCCGTCCTCGCGCACACTCCGGCTGTGGTGATCTGCGGCGATCAGGACATGATGATTCCGTTTGCCAGCTCGCAACTGCTGGCGGATGCGTTGCCGGAGTCCGACCTGGTGCGAATTCGCGGCGGCGGTCACCTGATCCAGCTGGAGTTCCCGGCTATCGTCACGGATGCGATCGAGAGTCTTGTCTCACGTACACATAGTCAAGTGAGGTCCGATGTCGGCTGAAACCCTCCCTGAATCAGGAACCGTCACTCTGGAGACGACGGAAGACACGGAGGCATTCGGTCGCAGGCTGGCGGCCGGACTTGTCGCCGGTGACCTCGTGGTTCTCGACGGTCCCCTCGGCGCCGGAAAAACGGCACTGACCCGCGGTATCGGTGCGGGCCTCGGCGTGCAGGGACGCGTGACGTCACCGACATTTGTCATCGCGCGCGAGCATCGCCCCGGCATTCGCGCCGACGGCGGAACACCCGTCGGGATGATTCACGTCGACGCGTATCGCCTCGGCGACAGCGGGCCGCACGCTCTTGACGAGCTCGACGCCCTGGACCTCGATACCGACCTCACCGATGCGGTGGTCGTGGTGGAGTGGGGCGGCGACGTCGTGGAACGCCTTGTCGAGCGTCACTTGCGGGTGCAGCTTCACCGTGAACCCGAGTCGGATGTCCGGACGGCCAGTTGGGCATGGACGTCGTGACACTGCTCCCACCGTTGAAAGTAGTTCTTCACGTGCGAGTACCCTGAGTTATCGTGCTTGTTCTCGCGATTGATACCTCCACGCCGGCCGTCACTGCCGGAGTTGTCTCACTCTCGCCTCTCGGTGAGGTTTCGACGCTCGCCGTTCGGGTGACAGTGAACCCCCGCGCACATGCCGAGGTGCTCACCCCGCATGTTCTCGAATGCCTCGCCGAGGCGTCGATCACGCCGGCAGACCTGGGCGCCGTGGTGGTGGGCGTGGGACCCGGTCCGTACACCGGCCTGCGGGTGGGGATGGCGACCGGCGCCGCGTTCGGTGACGCGCTCAGTGTCCCGGTCTACGGTGTGTGCAGCCTCGACGCCATTGCCGCGGCAGTGCAGACGCCAGGCAACCTGCTTGTCGTGACCGATGCACGTCGACGTGAAATCTATTGGGCTCGTTACGATGAGGGCGTTCGAGTGGAAGGCCCCGCAGTGAATTCGCCGGGCGACGTTGACGCGTCGCCGTCGACGATTGTTGCCGGATCTGCTTCGCACGTAGACCTTTTCGATCTCCGGGTCGAGCCTGCGGAGACGCCGTCTCCGGCCGGTTTGGTCACTGTTGCAGCGCAAGACATTCTGGCCGGTTCGATTCCGGAACCGCTCGAGCCGCTGTATCTACGCCGCCCGGACGCCAAGACCTTGGCGGAACGCGGCAAATGAGTTACACCATCACGTCGATGACGGTCGACGACGCCGAGCGGTGTGCCGAGTTGGAACGTGCCCTCTTTGCGGGGGACGGGCCGTGGACCGCTCAGGCTTTTGTCTCCGAGTTGGCCGGCTCGCACAATCACTACTTCGTGGCTCGTGAGCCCGACGGTCGTGTTCTGGGGTACGCCGGAGTTGCATTGTTGGGCGCGCCGCCCAACATCGAAGCCGAAGTGCACACCATCGGAACGGATCCGGGTGCGCAGCGCCGCGGTATCGGCGGGGCTTTGCTCGATGCGCTCTTGGCTCTCGCGGACGACCGGGGAGCAGACGTGTTCCTGGAAGTGCGCACCGACAACGAACCGGCAATCGCTCTGTATCGGCGTGAGGGATTCGAGATCGTCGGAACCCGAAAGAAGTACTACCAGCCCAGCGGGGCAGATGCGTTCACGATGCGGCGGCCCGCCGTGGGTGTTCGCAAGAATGAGGAGCAGCAAGCATGATCGTCATGGGTGTCGAAAGCTCGTGCGACGAAACAGGAGTCGGCATCGTACGTTGGAACGGTGACGGAACCTGCGATTTGTTGGCGGACGAAGTGGCGTCGAGTGTGGATCAGCACGCCCGGTACGGCGGAGTGGTGCCTGAGGTTGCGTCGCGCGCTCATCTCGAGGCAATCGTCCCGACCATGCGGCGTGCTCTCGCGGCGGCCGGTATCGAGAAGCCCGACGCTCTGGCCGTCACGATCGGACCCGGCCTGGCGGGCGCCCTGTTGGTGGGTGTGGCGGCAGCCAAAGCCTATGCGGCAGCGTGGAACATCCCGTTCTATGCGGTCAATCACCTCGGCGGCCACGTATCGGTCGACACCCTCGAGCACGGACCGTTGCCGTCGTGCGTGGCCCTTCTGGTCTCCGGTGGGCACACGCATTTGCTGCACGTCGAGGATCTCGGAAAGCCGATCGTCGAACTCGGAACTACCGTCGACGACGCTGCCGGTGAAGCATTCGACAAGGTTGCGAGGCTTCTCGGTCTCGGGTTCCCCGGTGGACCGGCCTTGGATGCGGCTGCGCAGGAAGGTGATCCGAACGCGATCCCGTTCCCGCGTGGCATGACGGGCCCGCGCGACTCGCGTCACGACTTCTCCTTCTCCGGACTCAAGACGTCCGTTGCTCGCTATGTGGAGTCGAAACAGCGTGCAGAAGAAGCTTTTTCGATTCCGGATATCGCAGCGTCGTTCCAAGAGGCGGTGGCCGACGTCCTGACGATGAAGGCGGTTCGTGCCGCCAAGGATGTCGGCGTCGACACCGTGGTGCTCGGCGGAGGAGCAACCGCGAACTCTCGCATTCGTAGCCTCGCCGAGCAGCGGTGCGCCGAATCCGGTCTCACGCTGCGTATTCCGAAGCCGAGGTTGTGTACCGACAACGGAGTGATGATCGCTTCGCTGGCCGCGCACCTGATCGGTGCCGGAGCCGGGCCGTCGGAATTGAGTGTTGCAACCGATCCGGGATTGTCCGTCTCGATCAGCCAAGTTCTGCGCTAGGTCAGCCGACCGGTACAGGCAGGTGAGCGGTGGGGGTCGGCGCCGCGTTCTCCGTCGTCGGCTCGGGTGATGCGGACTCTGTGGGAGTCTCGGCGGTGGTTTCGGTGGAACCGGAACCACCGTTTCCGCCTTCGCCCGGAGCCAGTTCCGAAGGCCCACTCGGAATCTGTGGCAGGTTCTCCGGCCACCACGACGGTGTATCCGGCAGCGTGATGCCGGGAAGTGTCGGCCGGGCCGGGATGGTGGTCGTGGTTGTCGGCGGAAGAGTTGTCGGCGGAACGGTTGTCGTCGGTGTGGACGTGTCCGACGGCGGCGCAGGCGACAACGTGAACTGATGTGTCTCGTACGGCTGTGTTCCGTACGGCTGTGCCCGGTACGGGACTGTTGTGTGGACAACCGTGGGCACCGGGTCATGTGACGGGATGACTGTGGAACCGGTGCTCGGAACGACGTCGGTTGTGGTGTGCGTTGTGGTCGATCCGGTGCCGGCCGGCGAAATCGGCGTGTTGTCGGTCGGGACGACTTCCTTGGCGGCATAACCCAATACGAGTCCACCGACGACTAGCGCGCCGATCAGCGCGCCCGACGCTTTGGCGGCCGGACGGATGCGCTCGGAAGTTTCCGAGCCTGCCAACGGGTAACGCAACGACGTCGCGGAATCTGCAAGTAGTGCAGCACCTTTGGCTGCGGCTGCTTCGGGCTCGTCGAATTCGACTGTCGGGACTCGTGCGGCGTCTGCGATTGCCGTACGCACAGTGGGGATATGGGCGCCGCCGCCGATGAGGACAATGGCCTCGACGGTGTGTGGTGCCGCGCTCAGGACGCTGCGGATCAGCGTGAGCGCGCGCTCGACATCCGCGGCGATAATGTCCTCGAACTCGACCCGGGTGATCGTGATGGGCCCACGTGGCAGGTCGATCGTGACGCTGCGAGTGGTGGAGAGTTGTTCCTTCGCGACGTGGCAGCGCGACATCAGTAGTTCGGTGTCGGTGTGTCGGCCGAGTGGATGAGGGTACTTGTCGGTGACAAACGCGACGAGGGCTGCGTCGATGCCGGCGCCGGCAAGAGCGTCGGTGCGTTCGGAGATGAGGATCTCGCCGCTGTGATCGACCACGGACACGCTCAGGCCGCTATCGCCGAGGTCTATCTGCGCGGTGGCGCCGTAGCGTGCAGTCTTGCCTGTTTCTGCGAGATAGGCGTGCACCGCGGCCGGTTCGGGAATGAGCCGAACGCGGTTCGGCGACTTCGCGAGCGAGGATCGGATGCTCGCGAGCTGTTGGTCGGTCGAGTATGTGACCCCGATGGACCGAGGGGCAGCGGCGCGATCGGACACCTGCGTGGTCATCAGCTTGATCGACGCGCGCACCAAGTCTCCGACGTTGGTGTTGACCTGATCGGCGGAGACGAATCGTGTTTCGGCAGGCAAACTACCGGGTGTGGCTTCTGCGGAATCGGTATCGACGAGCGCGGAGTAGACGCCCGACGAACCCGTCGACATTCCCAGTGATGAACCCATCTTGCACCCCCTCGCAGGTGTTTCTGTGACCGCATATCGGTCGCCGTTACATGAACGTTACAGAACGATCGGCACGATTGCTCGGCAGTTTTCTGTGAGGAGGAGAACTTTTCGTACCGAAACGGTGGTTTTACCAGCGGGATTGCCGAATATTGAATTATGCGGAAAAAAGTCGAATCCCGGCAGATGGATACGCGTCAACGCCGTCGATTGATCGCGGGGGCGATACTGCGGCCGGTGCTGACCGTCGTCGCGTTGGGTTGTGCGTATTTCCTGTTGCCGTGGACCGACGCACACACCGTCAGCGCCTTTGCTCTGTTGGTCGCAGGCGGTGTCGCGGTACTGGGTGTCGCTGCCTGGCAGATCAAGCGAATCCTGAATTCGGATGTGCCGGCGTTGCAGGCCGTCGAGGCGGCATCTGTCGTGGTGCCGACGTATCTTCTGATCGTCTCGATGACATATTTTGCTGTCGCAGGGGCCGACCCGACAAGTTTCACCGAACCGTTGTCGAGGATGGGTGCGCTCTATTTCTCGCTGTCCGTGTTCTCGACCGTCGGGTTCGGGGACATCGCCGCAAAAACTGATCTGGCCAGGGCATTGGTGTCGCTTCAGATCGTCTGCAACCTGGTGCTGATCGGCTTTGGCGTCCGCTTTGTTATTGCTGCCGTGTCCTGGTCCAAGGAACACAGGACACGGCAGACGAAGCCAGGTGACGCTAGCGAATGACGGGAACCAGCAGCTCGACGTTCTGATCGACACCGGCGCCGGTCAGCTTGGGATCGCGGTGAATGTCGTTGAAGGACAGTTCGCGGTACAGCGATGCCAGGCCCTCTGGCGATTTGTCACTGTGATCGACCGAGTACGGACTCTCGGCTTCGAAGAGCGTCGCGAGCAGCGAGACGGTGCCGTCGCCGTTGTCCGCGATTTCGATGATCCGGCCGAGCTGCGGGAAGTCGATGTGCGAAGCGGTGTTGATCTCCCAGAACCCCTGTTCCGGCGTGACACCGGGCCACGGGGTGATCTTGTTCTCGTGTGTGTGGCCGTTGACCCAGGCAAGAACGTTGGGGAAGCGGTGCAACAGCTCGAGAAGCTGCGAACCGCGGAAGCGCGGCTCGAGGATGTTCTCGGGGTCGGGGATGAGATTGTCCATCGTGTCGCTCGTGTGGTGGCTGAACAGCACGAAGTAGGTGTCGTCGCGGGACTGCGTGATCTTGGACCCGGCAGCGTCGAAGAACGTGCTGCTGCCGGCCCGAAGGGTGTCTTCGATCCAGCGGAACTGCGCTGCGCCCAGGGAGCCGTCGACAAAG
This sequence comes from Rhodococcus sp. ACPA4, assembly GCF_002300185.1. Lineage (NCBI taxonomy): Bacteria > Bacillati > Actinomycetota > Actinomycetes > Mycobacteriales > Nocardiaceae > Rhodococcus > Rhodococcus sp. ACPA4. The sequence goes on along the minus strand of NZ_NSDY01000001.1, from coordinate 2,231,793 downwards.
CCGGCACGGTTGGTGGAGTCCATGCTGATTCCGACGACGCCGGGAGCGATCTCGAAGGAGTAGTAACCGATGCCGGTGTGATCGGCGTCCGGCGCAAATCCGTGACCAACCGGACCCGGACCGGTATGCGCCGGATCGAGGTGCGCGGCGATGAACTGCTTCGGCGTGAAGGGAGCACGGGCCGGGTCGGGGGTGACCTGGCGCGGGGGCGTCGTGAAGGCGGACAGAATTCCCGGAATGGCGCTCGGATCGAACTTGGTGGCGATGTCGATCTGCTTGGCCTGTTCCGGTGAGCCGGGAACCTCGAACTTGAGCGATCCGGTGTACATGGCCTCTAGCGGCGGGATGCCGCTGGGAACGGTGCCGGACACCGAATCGTCGTGGTTGCCGAACACGCAGTACCAGGGAGTGTTCAGGCCAGGGCTCGAGACAGGGGTGAATGCGGCTCCGAAGAAATTGGGAATCTCGGGGAAGCCCGCCTTCTTGTACATGTCGAGCATCGGCGATTCCGGGTTCCAGTACAGATCTGCTCCGGAGTTCTGGACACCTTCGTAGCGGTCCTTCGCGCCGGTGTTCGCAACGATCGTGCCGCCGTTGAGTGCGGTCAGGAACCAGTCGAGTTCGGCATGTTCCTTGTTGTCCGTGTTGTCGCCGGTGGTGACAACTGCGTCGAACGGTCGTGCCGTGTGCGGACCGCATCCGATGGAATTGACGCTTCGGACAAGCGAAATCAGGCCATGCGCAGTCAGCGTTTCCTGCGGACGGAAAGCGGAACCGGTGATCTGGTGGACGTATTCGAAGCGCATCGGCGACTGCGCGTCGAGGATGTGGACGTCGGTCAACTGCACGATCGATGCCAATGCGGTGCGTCGGTCTTCGCGGCCGGACTTGGGTTCGGCGAGTTCGCCGCGCACGATGTTTGCCCAGCCAGGACCGGCTCCGAGTTTGCGGTAGCCGCTGCTGCCGATCGGCGTCGCGACTGCGTCGAGTGTGGTGCCCGCGCCCGACGTGGGCAGGGGAGCGGCGCCGGCATATTGCAGTCCCCACGGCTTGGCGCTCAGACCTACGGCGCCCACGGCGCCGAGTCCGGCAAAGGTCAGGAAACTACGGCGGTTGATGTTCGTCACGAATGAACAATAGGTGAACAAATTGGACGTGGGTCTGATTTCGCTGAGGACGAAGAGAAAAAACCCGCCCAGTCCTTGAGGGTTGGCACTCTCACGTATAGAGTGCCAATTGGCGCTGATCGAGTTCCGGCACCCGCGACGACGGGACTGCAGTGACGCGCCGTAAACGTCAAACCCAATCGCGTCTCGAGCAACCCTCGGGCGCACATACCCATGGAGGGCTCATCGTGGCGAGCGTCAACATCAAGCCGCTCGAGGACAAGATCCTCGTCCAGGCCAACGAGGCTGAAACGACGACGGCTTCCGGCCTGGTCATTCCTGACACAGCCAAGGAAAAGCCCCAGGAGGGCACCGTCGTTGCAGTCGGCGAAGGCCGCGTCAACGAGCAGGGCAACCGCATCCCGGTCGACGTCAAGGAGGGTGACACGGTCATCTACTCCAAGTACGGCGGAACCGAGATCAAGTACGCCGGCCAGGAGTACCTGATTCTGTCGGCACGCGACGTGCTGGCTGTCGTCTCCAAGTAAGACACACGTGATCCGCCCCGGAGTCCACACAGGATCCCGGGGCGGAATGCGTTCACGCCCCGAAGATTCAGGAGCTGACAGAACAGATGTCCAAGCAAATTGCGTTCAACGAGACCGCGCGGCGTGCTCTCGAAGCAGGCGTCGACAAGCTCGCCGACGCCGTCAAGGTGACCTTGGGCCCGCGTGGACGCCACGTCGTGCTCGCCAAGGCATTCGGCGGCCCCACCGTCACTAACGACGGTGTGAGCATCGCCCGTGAGATCGATCTCGAAGATCCCTTCGAGAACCTCGGCGCACAGCTCGTCAAGAGTGTCGCCACCAAGACCAACGATGTTGCCGGCGACGGCACCACCACCGCTACGGTTCTCGCTCAGGCGATCGTGCGCGGCGGACTCAAGAACATTGCCGCGGGCGCAAACCCGATGGCACTCGGCGTCGGAATCAACGCTGCCGCAGACAAGGTCGTCGAGGCGCTCATCGCCGCAGCAACTCCGGTCGAGGGCAAGAAGTCCATCGCTCAGGTTGCCACCGTCTCCTCGCGTGACGAGGAAATCGGCGAAATGGTCGGCGAAGCACTCACCCGCGTCGGCACCGACGGCGTTGTCACGGTCGAGGAATCCTCCACCGTTGCAACCGAACTCGTTGTCACCGAAGGTGTTCAGTTCGACAAGGGCTACCTCTCGCCCTACTTCGTCACCGACATCGATTCGCAGAAGGCCGTCTACGAAGACGCGCTGATCCTGCTCTTCCGCGAGAAGATCAGCTCACTGCCCGACTTCCTGCCGCTGCTCGAGAAGGTTGCCGAATCCGGCAAGCCGCTCTTGATCATCGCCGAGGACGTCGAGGGTGAAGTTCTCTCCACTCTGGTGGTCAACTCGATCCGCAAGACGATCAAGGCTGTCGCCGTGAAGGCACCGTTCTTCGGTGACCGTCGCAAGGCGTTCCTCGACGATCTTGCCGTTGTCACCGCAGGCACCGTCATCAACACCGACGTCGGACTCTCCCTCAAGGAAGCCGGACTCGACCTGCTCGGCAGCGCACGCCGCGTTGTCGTCACCAAGGACGAGACCGTCATCGTCGACGGTGCAGGCACCGCTGACGACATCGCGACCCGCGTCGCGCAGCTGCGTCGCGAGATCGAGAACACCGATTCCGACTGGGATCGCGAGAAGCTCGAAGAGCGTCTGGCGAAGCTGTCCGGCGGAGTTGCGGTCATCAAGGTCGGCGCAGCCACCGAGACCGATCTCAAGGAACGTAAGTTCCGCGTCGAAGATGCCGTCAACGCAGCCAAGGCTGCTGTTGCCGAGGGTATCGTCCCCGGCGGTGGATCGGCACTCGTTCAGGCCGGCGTCGAACTCGCCGACAACCTCGGCTTCACCGGTGACGAAGCTACCGGCGTCGCAGTGGTTCGCGCAGCACTCAACGCTCCGCTGTTCTGGATCGCATCCAATGCCGGCATCGACGGTTCCGTCGTTGTCAGCAAGGTTGCGGATCTCCCCAAGGGCCATGGCTTCAATGCCGCGACCCTGACGTACGGCGACCTGCTCGCCGACGGCGTCATCGACCCCGTCAAGGTCACCCGCTCGGCAGTGGTCAACGCCGCTTCCGTTGCTCGGATGATCCTGACCACCGAGAGCGCCGTTGTCGAGAAGCCGACCGAAGAAGTAGCTGACACCGGACACGGTCACAGCCACTAGGTTTCACGCGCGAAAAGCGATCCCCCGCCGAAAGTTGGTGGGGGATCGCTTTTTTCGGTTTCTGCTCAGACCAGCGGAATGATGGCGAACGGATCGCCTGTCGGCTGAGTCGATCCACCGGGAGGCTCGATCGTGAAGGCCAGTTTGGTGTTGGGACCGATATTGTCGAGTACAACCTGAGTGGTCGGCTTGACATCGGCAGGTGCCATGGTGCCCTTCGGAGTCATGGTGCTACCGTCCGGCGAGACCAGCCACATCTGATAAACCTGGTCCTGACTCGGGGGAGTCACACCGTTCATCGTCAACACCGCGGCATCCTCGGACGGCGAAAACGCCGTTGTCGCGGTGCCGCCGCCGGGTACGTCCAGCGTGGTCGAGTGCATGTCGGGCGCGGCCATGATCTCGGAAACGGTGGTCGGCGACGGAGTGTTGTCGGTGATCTGGACGCCGATTCCGATACCCCCGGCCACGATGACCACGGCCGCTGCAGCGGCTAGTGCGACGGTCCATGGGCGTCGACGCTTGCGATGACCGGCAAGGGAGACCGGCGGAGCCAATTCCGGGGATTGTGGTGTCTCGGCAATAGTGTCGAGTAGGCGAGCGCGGAGCCCTGGCGGAGGTTCGACTGCGTCGACGATGCTCAGAGCAGCCATCGTCTCGGCGGCGAGCCGGACCTGAGATTCGAATTCCGCTCGGGTGGCCGCGTCAGTGCCTTCCAGGAGAACGTCGACAGCCCGACGCTCATCGGGGTCGAGGGCATCGATCGCGTAGGGGTGTGCCCAGCCGATCAGCTCTTCGTCCATCTCAGTTCACCCCCAGACATCTGCGTAGCCGGAGTAGTCCGTCGCGGATTCGTGACTTTATCGTGGGTATCGCCACGCCGAGGTCTTCGGCTACTTCTCGGTACGTTCGCCCGCCGTAGTACGCCAATGTCAAAGCTTCTCGCTGGGTCGCCGTCACCGATTCCAAACAGTCGGTGACGGCGCGATGTTCGTCTTTGCGAGTGACTTCTTCGCTGACGACGTCGAATTCGGGAGTCGAATTCGTGGTGTCGTACAGGGCCTGTCGATCAGTACTCGACTGTTCCGAACGCACCCGGTCGACGGCTCGTCGGTGAGCAAGAGTGAGTAGCCACGATAAGGCCGACCCGCGAACCGGATCGAAGGTGTCCACCGTTTTCCAGGCCTGGAGATACACCTCTTGGACAGTTTCTTCGGAGAAACCCGGATCGCGAAGGACCCGGAGAACCATCCCGTGCACGCGTGAACTGGTCCGGTCGTAGAACTCGGCGAATGCCGATTGATCGCCCCGAGCGACATTCTCGAGGATCAGCGCGAGTTCGCGGGATTCCGTGATCCGGGCGGTGCGCGCTGCAGAATTGTCGGTCGGACAAGCGTCGGTGTGCTCTGGGGCCTCGTTCGGTTCACTCACGTCGCGTGGCTCACCCGAGCTGAGTAATCCCGCCCCGAAGGTTCGTGTTGTTTCATCGACTACAACCGTAGCGTGCATGTCCGGTTCTTTTCTGTTGGCCCGCCGCTACTGCTGTGCGCCTTTGGTAACCGACGCGGTTGGCAAAGGCGCACAGCAAGGGGGATTACTGCGGCATCAACACCGAATCGATGAGGTAGACGGTGGCATTTGCGGTCTTGACGCCACCACAGAGGACGGTTGCGTCATTGACCTTGATGTCGTCGCCCGATCCGGTGACGGTGACCGTTCCACCTTCGGCGGTGGTGTGGGTGCCGTCGATATCGGCGGGAGCGATCTGACCGGGAACCACGTGATAGGTGAGGATCTTCGTCAGTGTTGCGCTGTCGGTCTTGAGGCTGTCGATTGTGGCCGGGTCGATTTTCGCGAAGGCGGCGTCGACGGGAGCGAAGACGGTGAACTCACCACCGTTGAGGGTGTCGACCAGATTGACGTCCGGATTGAGCTGACCGGATACGGCCGCGGTCAGTGTGGTGAGGAGCGGATTGTTCGACGCGGCTGTCACGACCGGGTCCTGCGCCATTCCGCTGACCGAGCCGGCGCCGGTCGGCACTGCCGCTGCGTAGTCCGCGCAACCTGCCCCGACGAGATCCGATGCGGGGTCTGCCATTGCACTGGTCGTCGACATCGACATGCTCGACGTTGTCGTCGCAGCGCTGGACGTGGCATCTGACGAATCATCGCTGTCGGATGAACAACCGACAATGCCGACAAGTGCGAATGACGCTGCTGCCGTGACTGCCAGAACTCGAGTGGAGGTGTTCATGGGTCTGCCTTCCGTAGATGAAGTGCCGGTGTGCACGTTCCGTACAAGGCATTCGGAGTCAGCAGTGAGGTGGATGGGTCGAGACACGAAAAGACCTCGAGACACGAAAAGACCTCGTGACACGAGAAAGCCCCCGAGTTCGTCGGGGGCTCTCTGGTCTCGGTCTGCGGGGTAAGCAGGTTGTGCAGTGCAGTGCAGTGCAGTGCAAGCGAAGGGGAGAAGGAGGCTTGGTTTTACCTACGAGGTTCTACGACGCCAGGCGGCCGTTCCGGCGGTGGCGTGCATACAGCTCGCGTTCGGTTTCCGACATCCCGCCCCAGATGCCGTACGGCTCGGAGACGGTCAGTGCGTGAGAGCGGCACTGAATGAGAACCGGGCACTGGTGGCACATTTCCTTGGCTCGCGTTTCGCGTTGCGCTCGGGCTCGTCCGCGTTCGCCGTCCGGGTGAAAGAACATCGAGGAGTCGACTCCGCGGCACAGTCCGTGCATCTGCCAGTCCCAGATGTCTGCGTTCGGCCCGGGAAGATGATTAGGTGCAGGCATGTTGACTCCTTACTGCAAGCTCGTCGTGATCAACGAGCGGACCAAGTAGCCCGAAGATTATCCGGGCTTTCTATCGTTCACGCTTGCTAACCGTAAGGGTGCTGAGTAAATCGCGTCAATAGCCTCGATGAGTGGTGAGCGGCATATCTCGCAAAGCAAGATTTAACGAGAGAAATATTTACATTTCGACCACCTCGTGTGTAAGTGATCCGTTGCCGAATAGTTGACAGTGTGGAGTGATGTGTAAAGTTCTGCAGATATTCTTCGTCTGAAGTGGCAGATCAGGGGGAGTATTCGTATTATGGACAAAGCGGAATCGCTCGCAGCCGTCTGTGATTGTCGGCGTTCTAGCGCGACCTTCGAATGACTGAATTGGGACTAAGTTCCCAAATCACACTTTGGACGTTTGTCCATTAGGTAACCCGCAGTTAACCTAATGGATATGCATTCGTTAATAATTCAAGAAAATGAAAGTTTCAATTTCAGTTGAACATTTGGTGAATGGCTGCGGAATCACGGGTGTTGCATCTTGCGGTCCCCTCGCGGCGATCTGTGGTCGAGGGCACTGCAATGATTTGACCGTGTCGATAACTCTTCAGTCCGTGGCATTCGGGACAGAGCCCGGACTTGCGCCGCTTTCCGCTCCGGCAACCATCGAGGAGTGGTGGTTGAGCGCCGTCGCACTCAGTGGTCAGGGGCGGTATGCGCAGGCGCGTGCCGCCTTGAACGTGGTGGATCGGCGCACCGCCGGCCTGGCCGCAGATGGCGACTGTGTGTATGCCTCGTTGTCCGCAAGCACGCGGGCGTCATTCCTGCGGCAAACGGGCTGGCACGCGAAGGCGTCGTACGACGACGGACGTGCGCTTGCCATTGTCGCCGGACGAGGTGACTCTCCCGAGTTGGTCGCTGCCGCCTGTGATGCGTTGACCGGCCTTGCAGCCGACGCTCTCGGTCAGGGCCGCCTGGCGCTGGGATGGCGCCTGCTCGAGCGCTGCGCGGAGCAGATCGACCGTCTGGAAGGCGAGTCGGCGCGGTTGTGGCGTCAGGTGATCAGGCTCGAGTGGGTCTCGGCTGAACTTGCGCTCGCTTCCGGTGATTTCACGCGGGCGCTTCGACACGCTGAACGCGCTGTCGAACTCGCCGCCGGTGGTGATTCGCTCAGGCACAAGGTCAAGTCGGACCTTTTGCGATGCGCTGCGCTCACAGGTTTCGATCCGGGCCAGGCGGCAATGCTTGCAGGTGAAGTGTTCGATGAGTGTCGTTCGTCTGGATTACTACCGTTGGCGTGGGCGTCGTCGATGCTGATCGAGGGTGTGAGCGGGAGCCCCACGACACCGAATTCGGCCGCACTCGGCGCTGCGGTTGCGGCACGCGGGGGAGTGTTCCGTGAACTGTCCCTGTGAGGTGCGCCACCGATATGCCTCTGTGAGGTGTGCCACGTGGTAGCCGACGAGTTGTACACGTCGAAACATTGCCGCGGCGGGCCAGGCCTGCGCGGACCAGTCGGTCTGGATGGTTACTCTTAGAGGGTTCCGCTGTTAGTGGAAGCACACCCGCTCGGGAAGTGCCACTGTAACGCCAGGATTTTCGCTGACGATGACAAATACGAGCGATGAGTTGGACTCCGCGGTCGCCGCTGCAGCGCAGGGCGACCGTACAGCTCTAGCTTTGGTTTTGGAAAACATTCGACCCATGGTGGTGCGCTATTGCCGTGGTCGGGTGGGTGCGGCGGAGAGAGGCCACTTGTCGGCCGACGACGTCGCGCAGGAGGTGTGTCTCGCCGTGATGACCGCGTTGCCGCGTTATCAAGATCAGGGACGCCCCTTCATGGCTTTTGTGTACGGCATTGCTGCACACAAGGTTGCTGACGCCCATCGAAGCTCCGCCCGTAACAAGTCGGAGCCCGTAGCCGAAGTACCGGATGTAATTGCACTTGACGATGGACCCGAGCAGCGAGCACTCGATTCGGAATCCAGCCGGCACATGCAGGAACTGCTCGGCACCTTGCCGGAGAAGCATCGAGAGATCTTGATTCTCCGGTTGGTTGTCGGACTGTCGGCTGAAGAAACGGCCGCCGCCGTCGGGAGTACCGCCGGAGCTGTACGAGTCGCCCAGCACAGGGCGATCGCGAAACTGAAAAAAGTAGTAACGAAAGCGGGTGAGAGCTATGGCTAGAGACGAGAATCGTGATTCTTCCGATCTCGATGACCTCACAGCCGGTCTCGCCGACGACGGTGCACCGGTGGATCTGGCTGCGGTTCGGCGCGACGACGCGCTGATCGAGGCAATTTCCCATGGTGGGCCGGTAGCAACCGATAGCACTGAGCAGTACGAACTGGCGTTGATTCTGTCGAAGTGGCGCGATGACGTCGTGTCGACCCCGATGCCGGAGGGCCCACTTCTCGACGATGTGATCGCAGCGATCGAATCGGCGCCCCCCAGCATTGCCGATCGCGAACGTTCTCGTTCACGTCTTCGTCTACTGCGCCCCGTTGCCGCTGCGGCAGCTGTCGCAGCGGTGGTGATCGGTGGCGGCTCGATGCTCACGTACGGGGCTGAACCGGGCGACGCACTGTGGGGTGTGAAGCAGGTTGTCTTCACGGAAGAAGCTAATTCGACAGTCGCGAAGATCGACACCACGTCCGAGCTCGAGAAGGCTGAGCGGTTGTTGGCCGCCGGGGATATTCCCGAAGCGAAGAAGGTTCTGGACAACGCTGCCCAGCGTGCCGGTGCTGTGAAGGATTCGCAGGCGAAGACGGATCTCGTAGAACGCTGGGGCAAGTTGATGACCCAGGTTCAGGAAACAACTACTCAGGCTGCGCCGCCGCCGTTGACCACAACTGACGGGCTGACAACGCTCGAGCCCCCGCCGGTGACGTCGATTCCCGTTTTGCCTGGCCCGACCTCGGATCTGGAGTTGCCGGGTACCAATCCGACGACATCGACGCCCAACCCAGCGATAGTTGCGCCGTCGTCAACAGTCCCGAGTCCGTCGGCGAACCCGACGACAACAACAACGACAACGTTGCCGACGACAACTACCCCGTCCTCGTCGAGGACGACAACAACGTCGCCGAATGTGAACACGCCGTCCTGAGCGTCGCGAGACCTGTTAGGCAGCAACGTAAATCAGTAGCAACGTAGTTCAGTAGCAACGGAATCAAAAACAGTGGGCCGGCAAGCGTAATGCTTGCCGGCCCACTGTTGTCAGTGTGTCAGGCGTCGAATCCGTCGCCGTGCATCGCTTCGTTCATGGATGCGTCGGCGTATCCACGGCAGTAGTCCCACGTGACATATGCCTCAGGCATGGGATCGTAGGCGGGTTCGTGAGGCCGAACCGTGCCGTCGACGAGGAGTTGAAGCAGGTTTGCCCGCAACATGTCCCAGTCGTGGTAGTGGTCCTGTTGGCAGTCCTCGCAGCACACCACGAGGCCGCGGATGCCACGATGAGCGAGGAGAGCCTCGTATACGGCGAGGTCAGCGAGATCTTCCTCGACTGCCTGCCGTTCTTGGGGGTCGAGTGGTTGACCCGGCTCGATGGCATCGAGTGCCGCGGAAGGGTCAGCGGGGTCGCCGGCAAAGGGATCTGGCGGCAGACCGGGAGGCAGTTGATCACGCACAGCACCACGGTACGCAGGTCAGGGGGGTCAGCGCCACTCGTTACGCGTACTTGCAGCGTGGGTGGGATGGTTCGGACCAATGTGCGGCCCGATACCATGGTGTTCAACGCCGGGAAAAGGTGCCAGGAATATCTTTCTGTGCAGGTGCCTTCTATCCGATATCCAGCTTTCGTAATCCGCTTCGAGGCAGCTGTTACAGCGGCTACCGAAAAGGCGAATCTAGGTCCATGGAGGGTCCTGACCGCATGACTAGTTCTGCAGGGCATGTACACACCGGAGGAGACGACCCCAACAAGGTCGCGATGCTCGGGCTGACATACGACGACGTACTGCTGTTGCCTGCAGCGTCCGATGTCATTCCGAGCCAGGTCGATACGTCGAGTCAGCTGACCCGCGATATCCGTCTGCGAATCCCGTTGGTCAGTTCGGCGATGGACACGGTCACCGAGTCGCGGATGGCCATTGCCATGGCCCGCGCGGGCGGAATGGGCGTTCTGCACCGCAATTCGTCCGTGGAGGTCCAGGCCGGCCAGGTCGAGACCGTCAAGCGTTCGGAGGCCGGCATGGTCACCGATCCGGTCACGTGTAAGCCGTCGGACACGATGGGTGAGGTCGACGCGAAGTGCGCTCGCTTCCGTATCTCGGGTCTGCCGGTCACCGACGACGCCGGACAGTTGGTCGGCATCGTCACGAACCGTGACATGCGTTTCGAGGTCGACCAGAATCGTCCGGTCGCCGAGATCATGACCAAGATGCCGTTGATCACAGCGCAAGAGGGCGTCACCGCTGACGTCGCGCTTGGTCTGCTTCGCCGTCACAAGATCGAGAAGCTTCCGATCGTGGACGGGAACGGCAAGCTTACGGGCCTGATCACGGTCAAGGACTTCGTCAAGACCGAGCAGCATCCGTTTGCCACCAAGGACCGTGACGGTCGTCTGCTCGTCGGTGCTGCGGTCGGTGCGGGCGACGATGCCTTCCAGCGTGCGATGGCGCTTACCGACGCCGGTGTGGACGTACTGGTGGTGGACAGTGCACACGGGCATTCGTCCAATGTTCTCGACATGATCGTCAAGCTCAAGCACGAATTGGGCGAGCGGGTTCAGATCATCGGTGGCAACGTCGCTACGCGCTCGGGTGCATTGGCACTCGTCAACGCAGGCGTCGATGCCGTCAAGGTCGGCGTTGGTCCCGGTTCCATCTGCACGACCCGTGTCATTGCCGGCGTCGGTGCTCCCCAGGTCACGGCCATCCTCGAAGCAGTCGCGGCATGCAAGCCTCTCGGCATTCCCGTGATCGCCGACGGTGGTCTGCAGTTCTCCGGCGACATCGCCAAGGCGCTTGCCGCCGGTGCGTCGACGGCCATGCTCGGCTCGCTCCTTGCCGGTACGGCCGAATCGCCGGGTGAACTGATCCTGGTGGGCGGCAAGCAGTTCAAGAGCTATCGCGGTATGGGCTCACTGGGCGCGATGCAGTCGCGCGGTGAGGCCAAGTCGTACTCCAAGGATCGCTACTTCCAGGACGACGTTCTCTCCGAGGACAAGTTGGTTCCGGAAGGCATCGAGGGTCGCGTTCCGTTCCGCGGACCACTCTCGCAGGTGACGCATCAGCTCACCGGTGGTTTGCGTGCGGCAATGGGTTACACGGGCTCTGCCACGATCGAGCATCTCCAGAACGCTCAGTTCGTCCAGATCACGGCTGCGGGACTCAAGGAAAGCCACCCGCACGACATCACCATGACGGTCGAAGCGCCCAATTACGCTGCCCGCTAAGTTCAGTTCGCTAGTTCACCAGTCACGAGAAAGGGGCGCGCGTGCGCGACCTCGTTGAAATCGGAATGGGTCGTACGGCCCGTCGTACCTACGAACTGGACGATGTGAACATCGTTCCCTCCCGGCGGACTCGTTCGTCGAAGGAGGTGTCGACGACGTGGCAGATCGACGCGTACAGGTTCGACATTCCCATCCTCGCGCACCCGACGGACGCGTTGGTCTCGCCGACGTTCGCAATCGAATTGGGCAAGCGCGGCGGGCTCGGCGTCATCAACGGCGAGGGCCTGTGGGGCCGTCATGCCGATGTCGAGGCCAAGCTGGCTCGTCTTGTCGAGATCGCCGAAACCGACGGTGGCGTCGACGCCGCGATCCGCTACCTGCAGGAACTGCATGCGGCGCCGTTGCAGGCGGAATTGCTGGCAGCAGCGGTCGCACAGGTTCGTGACGCGGGGGTCACGACGGCGGTTCGCGTCAGCCCGCAGAATGCGCGGGCCCTGACGCCGGCACTGGTCAAGGCCGGAATCGACCTGCTGGTCGTTCACGGCACGATCATCTCCGCCGAGCATGTCGTGCGCACGGAGGAAGAGCCGCTCAACCTCAAGACGTTCATCTCCGAGCTCGACGTTCCGGTTATCGCCGGTGGTGTGAGTGACCACCGCACGGCGCTGCACTTGATGCGGACCGGTGCGGCGGGCGTCATCGTCGGCTACGGCTCTTCCGAGGGTGCAACCACGACGGGTGAGGTTCTGGGTATCGGGGTGCCGATGGCTACCGCTATCGCCGATGCCGCTGCGGCTCGCCGCGACTACCTCGACGAGACGGGTGGGCGTTACGTCCACGTCATCGCCGACGGTGACATCGCTACGTCTGGTGACCTGGCAAAGGCGATCGCGTGCGGCGCGGATGCTGCTGTTCTCGGCACGCCGTTGGCTGTGTCGTCTGAAGCTGCAGGCGGCGGTTGGTACTGGCCGTCCGCTGCTGCGCACCCTTCGGTTCCGCGTGGCGCGCTCCTTCCGGTTTCCTACGGCGAGCGGCCTTCGCTGGACAAGGTTCTGGCCGGGCCGTCCGACGATCCGTACGGTTCGCTGAACTTCGTCGGCGGTTTGCGTCGTTCCATGGCAAAGGCCGGATACTCCACTCTCAAGGAGTTCCAGAAGGTCGGACTGACAGTCCGCGCCTAGATTTGTCTGCATCTGTGGCCCTGGCTTCCTGTGGGAAGTCAGGGCCACAGGTCTATGTTCAGGACTTTCGCGCGTTGGTGATACTTATGGTTACGCTTAGGGCACCCTTGTGGTGGCAGTCACAGCATTCGGGTGCATACTGACGGGTAACTACGTTTTCACGGTGGAGGTGTCCTGATGGGCAAGCAACGCGCGACGGATTACGACGTCCTGATTGTCGGATCCGGATTCGGCGGAAGCGTGAGTGCGCTTCGTCTTGTGGAGAAGGGCTACAAGGTAGGTGTCATCGAAGCGGGCCGTCGGTACGCCGATGCAGAGTTCGCGAAGACGAGCTGGGATCTGAAGAAGTTCTTGTGGGCGCCCAAGCTGGGTTGCTTCGGTATTCAGCGGGTTCACCTGCTGCGCGACTGCTTGATTCTGGCCGGCGCGGGAGTGGGCGGTGGTTCGCTGAACTACGCGAACACGCTCTACCAGCCGCCGGAGCCGTTCTTCCAGGACAAGCAGTGGGCGCACATCACCGATTGGCGCAGCGAGCTCACTCCCTACTACGAGCAGGCGCAGAAGATGCTCGGTGTTGTGCGGAACCCACACATGACGCCGGCCGACGAGATCATGAAATCCGTTGCGGACGACATGGGCGTCGGCGACACCTTCATTCAGACGCCGGTCGGGGTGTACTTCGGTGAGCCGGGCAAGAAAGCCGCCGACCCGTACTTCGGTGGTGTCGGTCCCGAGCGCACCGGGTGCATCGAGTGTGGCGAGTGCATGACCGGCTGCCGCCACGGCGCCAAGAACACGCTCCTCAAGAACTACCTCGGCTTGGCCGAGACCGCGGGCGCCGACATCATTCCCATGACCACCGTCTCGGGACTTCGCGAGCACCATGACGGCACGTGGGATGTGTTCACCGAGCGCACCGGTGCATACGCGCGCAAGAACCGTCGGACGTACACCGCCGCTCATGTGATTCTCGCGGCCGGAACCTGGGGAACGCAGCACCTGTTGTTCGACATGAAGGACACCGGAGCGCTACCAAAGCTGTCCGGCACACTGGGCGAACTCACGCGCACCAACTCCGAATCCATTGTCGGCGCAGGCAAATACAAGGTCGATCCCAATCTCGATCTCACACACGGAGTTGCGATCACGTCGTCGTTCCACCCCAGCGAGGACACGCATATCGAGCCGGTTCGCTACGGCAAGGGTTCCAATGCGATGGGCCTGCTGCAGACGCTGATGACCGACGGCGGTGGAGACAAGCCACGGTGGGTCAAGTTCCTCGGTGTGGTCGCGAAGAATCCGTATCAGATGCTGCGCATGCTCACGGTCAAGGACTGGAGCGAGCGAACCATCATCGCCCTGGTCATGCAGAACCTCGACAACTCCATCACCACGTACACGAAGAAGGGCCTGTTCGGCCGTCGCAAGGTCACCAGTAAGCAGGGCCACGGTCAGCCGAATCCGACGTGGATCCCCGAAGGCAACGACGCGACGCGTCGGGTTGCCGAGAAGATCGACGGCGTTGCCGGTGGCACGTGGGGCGAGATCTTCAACGTCCCGCTGACAGCGCACTTCCTCGGCGGTTGCGCTATCGCCGAGGACGCCGATCGCGGCGTGATCGATCCGTATCACCGCGTCTTCGGCTACCCGACGCTCAGCGTCGTCGACGGTGCCGCGGTGTCCGCGAACCTCGGTGTGAACCCGTCGCTGACCATCGCGGCGCAGGCCGAGCGTGCGGCGTCGCTGTGGCCGAACAAGGGGGAGGCAGACCTTCGTCCAGCTCAGGGCAGTGGCTACGAGCGGTTGACTCCGATCGCCCCCAAGTCGCCGGTGGTACCGGCGTCGGCACCGGCGGCACTGGTTCTTCCGATTGTGAAGATCACGGGCGGCAAGAAGGCTGCAGCGCCCGGAGTGGCATAACACTGTGGCGTAGCGAGGTGATCTTCGTCGCCCCCGGACTCTCGTATGCTGCGCAGAGTCCGGGGGTGCGCAGGTTCGCTAGCTGGGGCGATTAGACTGCACGTGTGGCAGATATCGAGCAGCAGAGACCAGTTCTTGTCGTCGACTTCGGTGCGCAGTACGCGCAGCTGATCGCGCGGCGAGTCCGTGAGGCCAAGGTCTACTCGGAGGTGATTCCGCACACCATGACCGTCGAGGAGATCGTGGCCAAGAAGCCCTTGGCTGTTGTGCTCTCCGGCGGGCCGTCCAGCGTGTATGCCGACGGCGCTCCGAAGCTCGATCCGGCACTGTTCGACCACGACATTCCGGTGTTCGGCATCTGCTACGGATTCCAGGCGATGGCCGGAGCTCTCGGCGGCACCGTGGCCGAGACCGGCACCCGTGAATACGGTCGCACCGACATCTCGGTGTCCGGTGGCCTGCTCCACGACGGACTTCCCGCGACACAGCCGGTGTGGATGAGCCACGGCGACGCCGTCACCGAAGCGCCTTCGGGATTCGAGGTCACCGCGACCAGTGACGGCGCTCCCGTCGCAGCGTTCGAGGATCGCGCCCGCAAGCTCGCCGGCGTTCAGTACCACCCCGAGGTTCTGCATTCCCCGCACGGACAGCAGGTTTTGAGCCGCTTCCTGCACGAGATCGCCGGTATTCCGGCAGCGTGGACGGCGTCCAACATCGCCGACGCGCTCATCGAGCAGGTGCGTGAGCAGGTCGGCGACGGCCATGCCATCTGTGGTCTGTCCGGTGGAGTCGACTCCGCTGTTGCGGCTGCATTGGTTCAGCGCGCTATCGGCGACCGGTTGACCTGTGTGTTCGTCGACCACGGTCTGATGCGTGCCGGCGAGCGCACCCAGGTGGAGAAGGACTTTGTTGCCGCGACGGGCGCTCGCCTGATCACGGTCGACGCCGCCGACACCTTCATCGGTGAACTGGCCGGCGTCACCGATCCCGAAACCAAGCGCAAGATCATCGGCCGCGAATTCATCCGCAGCTTCGAAGGCGCTGTCAGCGATGTCCTGGGCGAGAACGCTTCTCAGGGCGCAACCGTCGATTTCCTCGTTCAGGGCACCCTGTACCCGGACGTCGTGGAGTCCGGTGGCGGCACCGGCACCGCAAACATCAAGAGCCACCACAACGTCGGCGGCCTGCCGGAAGATCTGCAGTTCAAGCTGGTCGAACCGCTGCGCCTGTTGTTCAAGGACGAGGTCCGCGCAGTCGGCCGCGAACTCGGCTTGCCGGAAGAGATCGTCGGACGCCAGCCGTTCCCCGGACCGGGCCTTGGTATCCGCATCATCGGCGAGGTCACCCGTGACCGCCTCGAAATCCTCCGCCAGGCGGATTCCATTGCGCGTGAAGAACTCACGTCCGCAGGCCTCGACGGAACGATCTGGCAGTGCCCGGTTGTCCTCCTCGCCGACGTGCGCAGCGTGGGCGTGCAGGGCGACGGCCGGACCTACGGCCACCCGATCGTCTTGCGTCCGGTCTCGAGTGAAGACGCGATGACCGCAGACTGGACGCGCTTGCCGTACGAGACCCTCGAGCGCATTTCCACGCGCATCACCAATGAGGTTCCGGACGTCAACCGTGTTGTTCTCGACGTGACGAGCAAGCCGCCGGGAACGATCGAGTGGGAGTGAGCTGATTACTGTGCGCCTTCGTCAACCGACCGCGGTTGATGAAGGCGCACAGTGTTATTTGTGGTTCGAGCTATTTGCGGTTCGGCAGAATCACCAGCAGTAGGCCGGCGATGACTGCTGCTCCCACGAACAGCCACCGGAATTGAATGTCTGCTGCCGGGGCAAGGGAGAAGGGTCCGAGTAGTGCCCATCCGCTGACCAGGAATGCCGCGATTCCCGCGATGAGCAGAAGTGCGGACGGACGCTTGGATTTCGAGGTTTCCTCGTGTTCTTCGGTGCTGTTGCCGATGTCGTCGTAGTCGCTCATTACTGGTGTACCTCCAAGGCTCCGAATGTGGCTTTGGCGTTGATCGTCACGGTGGGGGCATCAGGTCCGGCCGCTGCGCCGGCGTGGACTCCACCGTCGAGGCAACGGGATCCGTCACCCATCACGACTGTGCAGTCGTTCTGTGCCTTGACCGTCGGCGGCAGCAATACCTTGAACTCGCCGAATGCCGCCGAGACGTCGATGGTCTTGTCCTCGGTGAACGTGAGCTCGCTCAGATCCAGTGTGAAGCTGCCGAAGCCGCCGGAGTATGAGGACTGAATCTCGGACACGCTGGCCGGTGTCCACTTCTGCTCACCTGACGCGTCGAACTCGAGCGGGTAAACCAGCGACGCGAGGATCACGAAGCCGACGAGCGGTCCGGTGACGATCAGCAGTCCGTATCCCTTGCGGAAGAACGCCCCGAAGATCAATCCGAGTGCGATCACGGCAAGTCCGACTGCCCCGACACGGCCGGGGGTGAACCAGTCGTTGCCGGTTGCTGCGCCTGCGGCACCGACTGCGGTGGCGGCGATGATCGCCAGGCCCAGGACGGTCAGGGTCCAGCGGGAGCGTCGACGGCGAGGCGGAAGCGGTAGCAGGGGAGGGTTCTTGGTCACGGGGTCGGGGAGATCCCAGGCGAAGGGAGCAACGCCGAGCGGGTCCCACGCGGGCGGCGTGATGGCGGGCTCGCTCTTCGAAAGATCAACTGCTGGTGCCGATTCCGATGACGAAGTTGCTGCGGCTGGATCCGTGGGAACGTAGCTGTCAGGAAGCTTGGTGTACGGCGTGTACGTCGGCGGCTGGTTCGGGGCGAAATATCCCGGGGTGAATGGTCCCGGGGTGAATCCTGTTCCGGGATAGACCGTTCCGGCGCCGATGTGCTGCGTGGACGAAGGTGGCAGCACCGGTGGGACAGGTTGGCGTTGGTAGAGCAGCCACAGGCCGCCGAGCATCAGCATGACGCCGATCAGTCCGGAACCGCCCTGGCCGGCGCCGAGCGGACCGATCGTAGTCGCGGCGATAGCAAGGGCTACCACCAGGACGATGGTTTTGGTGTGCTTGTCCGAGCGGTGGCGACGACCCGGCGCCGCTGCGGTTTGGCCGATGTCGGCGCGCGGGAAAGTCAGCCAGGCCACGACGTACAGCAAGATTCCCGAGCCGCCGAAGATGGTGGAGATGACAAAGGCAACGCGCACGAGGATCGGGTCGACACCGTATCGGTATCCGATTCCTGCGCATACGCCGGCAACGTGACCCTGGTCCGGTAGACGCACGGGGCGGGTCCGCCACAGATCGTTGATCTGTTCCTGGAAGGTCGGATTACTCATGGCTCCATCGTGGTGTGTTCGGGGGTGTTGCCGCATCAGGGGTGAACCCTGATCTTTGGCGCGCTCCTGGCCTGACTTCAGGGTTGGACCCTGATGTGCTCGAGCAGGGTTCGTGCCAGTATCGACTATGTGCAATCTGTGTCTGATCCCGCGCTCGTGAGTGCGCCGCTGCCGATACGAAAGTTGGAGCGGCGCTCCGGCGGTCGAATTGTGGGTGGTGTTGCCGGCGGTATCGCGGATCACCTTGGTATCGACGCGCTGAAGGTCCGTGTTGCGTTTGCGATTCTGGCTGCGATGGCCGGTGCGGGCATCGTCGCGTACGGAATTCTCTGGGTTTTCGTGTCGGCGGGTACCGACACCGAGAAGCCGAGCGCGGCAGAGCGTCAGCGTGCTTACGGTCTGGCCGTTCTCGGTCTGGGCGGTGCGGCGGCGTTGTCGTGGTTGTTCAGCGGCACGGCGGGTTCTGTACTGGCGCCGTTTTTTGTTGTTGCGGTCGGTGCGGCACTGGTGTGGCGGGAGTTCGATTCCGAAGGCCCTCGTACCGTCATCGGGTTGCCGGCACGGCCGACCGTCCTGACGTGGACGCGCGTGGTCGGCGGCGCATCGATGATCGTGCTGGGGCTGGCGGTCGTGGTGTTGGCGCAAGTCGACATCGACGCGTTGCGGTCGTCGTTGTTGGCCGTCGTCGTGACGTTGATCGGCGCCGGTTTGCTGACGGTTCCGTTGTGGTTGCGGATGTGGCGGGCGCTCGGGGCTGAGCGGGCCGCTCGAATTCGCAACGACGAGCGTGAAGAGATCGCGTCACACCTGCATGATTCGGTGTTGCAGACGTTGGCGTTGATCCAGAAGCAGTCCGACAATCCGGTGGAAGTGGCGCGGCTTGCCCGTGGGCAGGAGCGCGAGCTTCGGAAGTGGTTGTTCAGTGGCGGCGAGATCGACCACACGAGCCTGACCGAAGGGCTCAAGATCATCGCGGGTGAGGTGGAGGATCAGCACGGTGTGACGGTGCGTCCGGTGACGGTGGGTGACGTGCAGTTGGACGGCGAGGACGGTCTGCCGAAGGAAGCGTTCACCGCACTTCTCGGCGCTACGCGTGAGGCTCTGGTCAACGCCGCGAAGCACTCCGGCGAGAAGGAGATCAACCTGTTTGCCGAGGTGGAAGGTGATCAGGTGAGCATCTTCGTTCGAGATCGCGGCGTCGGATTCGACGTCGACGCGGTACCAGAGGACCGTCAAGGTCTGGCCAAGTCGATTCGCGGCCGGATCGAGCGTCGTGGTGGCCGCGTCGTGGTTCGCTCCACCATCGGCAAGGGGACGGAAATCCGGGTACACATGCCGCTCGGGGGCAAGACGAGCACCGACTCTGACTTACAGTGGGACGAGCCCGCCGACCTTGTCGACAACCCGGAGGAAGCGCCCCAGTGACAGTTTTGCCCACACCCCCGTATCGCGTATTCCTTGTCGACGATCACGGGGTGTTCCGCTCCGGGGTACGGGCCGAATTGTCCCGTGAAGACGACATGGAGATTGTTGGTGAGGCCGGCGGGGTGGCCGAAGCGATCGCCGGGATCAACTCCACGAAACCCCACGTGGTCCTGCTCGACGTACACATGCCGGACGGCGGCGGAGTGGCTGTGCTGCGCGGGATAGATTCCGGTCCGGTGTGCTTGGCACTCAGCGTTTCCGATGCGGCTGAGGACGTCATCGCGGTAATCCGGGCGGGTGCTCGGGGCTACGTCACCAAGACGATTTCGGGTGCCGAACTGGCCGACGGTGTCCGCCGGGTCGCAGGCGGCGACGCCGTCTTCGGGCCCAGGCTGGCGGGTTTTGTGCTCGACTCCTTCACCGGTCGATCCGCGGCACCGGAACCACAACTCGATCCGGAACTCGATTCACTGACTCCCCGTGAACTCGAAGTCCTGCGGTTGCTCGCGCGGGGGTACACCTACCGCGAGATTGCGGAGGAGCTGGTGATCTCCGTGAAAACCGTCGAGACGCATGCGTCCAATGTCCTGCGAAAGACTCAGCAGTCCAACCGCAATGCGCTGACACGCTGGGCTCATCGCCGCCAGATCGACTGAACTCTTCCGCGAGCGTCCACGAACGCGCACCATGGACCACATGACAGAACCACTGGCGCTGGCGTCGAGTCGTGGGCGTTGGGTTGTTGCCGCCACGGTTCTCGGTTCGAGCATGGCTCTTCTCGACGGCACGGTGGTCAACATTGCGCTACCGCACATCGGCGAGGAGTTGGGTTCCGGGGTAGCGGGCCTGCAGTGGACGCTCAGCGGGTACACGTTGGCTCTGGCGTCGTTGATTCTGCTCGGCGGCGCTCTGGGGGACCGGTGGGGTAGGCGCCGGGTGTTCGTGTGGGGCACGGTGTGGTTCGCGGTGGCGTCGCTGCTGTGCGGCATTGCTCCCGACATCACATTTTTGGTGGTGGCGCGAATCCTGCAAGGCGTGGGTGCGGCACTGCTGACGCCGGGCAGTCTGGCCATCATCTCGGCGTCGTTGCGTGAGGAGGATCGGGGCGCTGCCATCGGTTTGTGGTCTGGACTCGGGGGAGTTGCGGGAGCGATAGGTCCGCTGTTCGGTGGCTGGCTCGTGGAGGTCGCCGGGTGGCGGTCGGTGTTCTTCCTGAACTTGCCGTTGGCTGCTCTTGTCGTGTGGGCGAGTGTGCGGCACGTTCCGGAGAGTCGCGACCCGCATCCTCCGGAACGTCTGGATGTACTCGGATCTGCCTGTGCGGTAGTCGGTCTCGGTGCGTTGACCTACGGGTTGATCGAGATGAACCTGGTCGCGGGAGTGGTCGGCGCTCTCGTGTTGTGCCTGTTTGTCGTTGTGGAGCGACGGTCGCCGAGTGCGGTGGTGCCGCCGTCGCTGTTCCGGTCGAGAATGTTTGTCGCCGCCAATCTGGTGACTCTGGCGGTATACGCGGCGCTGGGCGGTGTGTTCTTCCTGCTGGTGCTGCAGTTGCAGCTGGTCGCGGGCTATTCGCCGGTGGCAGCGGGGGTCGCCACGGTGCCGATCACGGTGGCGCTATTGCTCTTTTCCTCGCGCGCCGGTAGGTACGCGCAGATTCACGGACCCCGGTTGCCGATGACCGCCGGGCCGGCAGTGGCTGCAGTGGGATTGGTGTTGATGACGAGGATCGGGGTCGACGCGTCGTACCTCACCGACGTGCTACCCGGAGTTCTCGTGTTCGGACTGGGTTTGTCGGTGATGGTCGCGCCGCTGACCGCGGCCGTGTTGGGGTCGGTTCCGGTGGAGCAGTCGGGAATTGCGTCGGGTGTGAACAACGCCGTTGCCCGAACCAGTCAGCTCCTGGCTGTTGCCGCGTTGCCGGGAATCGCGGGGATCAACACCGAAGCTCTGGCGGATCCGGCGCTGTTCTCCGACGGATTCACGATCGCGATGTACATCTGTGTGGGACTGCTGTTGCTCGGTGCGGCTATCGCGGCCGTACTGATCCGCGCTCCGGCGGCGCCGCCGATGCCGGAAACGGATTCGGTTGCCTGCAAACCACATTGTGATCTGACGGGGCCTGCGGTACAACCGAGTCGGGCCCAGGATTAGGCGCTGGACTAGACGCTGATATCTCGATCGTGGCTCGGTACCAACGGGATTGCCGCGGCGGGGAAGGCGGCGACTATCGCAAACGCGATGGGATACCCGACCACACCGATGAGTGCGCCGACCACCGGCCCCACGGCGGACGCGGCAATGAATTGTCCGGTGTTCTGAGCGCCCAACGCTTTTCCCTGCCAGGTAGGCCCGGCCGCTTCGGCGACGGACGTGAACGCCAAGCCGTTGTCCGCGACACTGACAGTGGTGGCGATCAGCAGCACCAACGCCGGGATTCCCCACGGGGCGGCGTCGGCGGCAGCCATGGCCAGCATGACAACGGCGGCAGACATCGACACCAGGCGAAGCGGGCCGACGCGACTGCCCGCACGGTCACTCCACACCCCGACGACGATGCGTCCCAGCGCCCCGACGAACTGCGACGCTCCGATGAGCAGGCCGGCCGGGGCGGCCTCCCAGTGTTGTTCGTTGATCAGCCAGACCAGTCCGAATGTCGACAGTGTGAACTGCGGAAACACCAGGAGAGCTGACGCCAGGTGGATACGCCACAGGAAGGAGTTCGAACGGTAAGGGTTGGCGGCCGCGACCGGTGCATGTGCGGTGGTGACGGGCCGCGGGGGATTGACCAGGACAAGTGCGCAGACCACTGCGAGTGCGCCGTTCAGAACCACGGACAGAGCAACCGCCGAACCGATTCCCGAGTGCGCAGCCAGCGTCGGAACGGTGACCGAAGCGATGGTGACGCCCAAGGGTTGGGACATCTGCCGGATGCCCATCGCCAATCCGCGGCGGTCCTTCGGAAACCAGCCGACAACCACGCGTCCGCTGGCGGCATTGGTGCTGGCGGCCGACATGCCGCCGAACAGGAACGCGATA
Organism: Rhodococcus sp. ACPA4; assembly: GCF_002300185.1. Taxonomy (NCBI): domain Bacteria; kingdom Bacillati; phylum Actinomycetota; class Actinomycetes; order Mycobacteriales; family Nocardiaceae; genus Rhodococcus; species Rhodococcus sp. ACPA4. The sequence continues at coordinate 2,209,382 of NZ_NSDY01000001.1, read as the reverse complement.
CCGAGCAACGCGTAATTGTCGGTGGTGGTGGCAGCCAGGGCCGCAACGGCGGTCAAGGCAAGTCCGATCGAGATGACCCACTTCTCTCCGAATCTGTCGGCCAACGCTCCCCAGGCCACGAGCGTGAGGACCATACCGAAAGTGGGCGCTGCAGCCAGAGTTCCGGCCTGCGCCAGTGAGAGACCGTGCTCGGAATGCAGAAGTGGGATCAGGAAGGCGGGAGTGCTGACGAAGACGGTTCCGGCGGCTTGGGCGGCAACACCGAGGGCAAGCATCGTCCATGCCCGCGGTGTGACTACCGATTTTTCCAACCGTGACGCCTCAGTCATGGTGAGCCTCCCAATTCTTCTTTAGCTGAGGGCTCTGACGGTACTCCGACTGTTTCACATGCTGAAACTAGAATCCCATAATGTGGTCATGCCTCGTGGTCGGCGATGGGGAGGTGAACAGTGAAGACCGTGGATCCGTCCACCTGGTCGACACCGATGGTGCCGCCGTGCAAGTGGATGTTCTCGACTGCGAGGGAGAGTCCCAACCCGCTGCCCTCGCTGCGTCCTCGTGCGGTGTCTACCTTGTAGAACCGGCGAAAGATTGCCTGCCGGTCCTGGGGCAAGATGCCCGGTCCGTGATCGACGACGGCGATGACGGCGTAATCGGGTTCGGCGCTGAGTTCGACGCGTACCGGGGGTGAACCGTGCCGCAGTGCGTTGCCGACGAGGTTGGCGACGACTATGTCGATCCGACGCGAATCCACTCTGCTGCTGATGCTTTCGGGCGCGTCGAGCTCGACGGTTTCGGTCCAGCCGCGGCTCTCCAGCGTGCGCTCGGTCAGTTCGACGAGATCGACGTCGTCGAGGACGAGGCGTGCCTGCTGTGAGTCGTGGCGAGACATTTCGATCAGATCCTCGACGAGTCGAGTGAGTTTGCCGATCTCACTGCTCACGATGCGTGCGGCGGCACCGGCGTCGGGCGGAAGGTTGGGGATCTCTTCGCGAAGTATTTCACTGACCGGCACCAGTGCGGCCAGTGGCGTTCGCAGCTCGTGAGAGACGTCGGCGACAAACCGTCTTGCCTGCTCTTCGGATTCTTCGAGACCTTTGATCACCGCTTCGTTGCGCGCGACCATGTTGTTGAATGTTGTTGTCACCTGGGCAAGTTCGGCTACTCCGTTTTCCGGAAGGCGGACGCTGAGATCGCCGTCGGCGGCACGGGCGGCGGCCGCGTCGAGACGCTTGAGCGGACGTACCAGCGTCGACGCGATCCAGAAGCCGAGCAGACCGCTGACCAGCACGCCGGCAGCGAGGGTGAGACCGACGACTCGGAGCAGGTCGTCGAACTTGTCCTGTACCCCCACCAGTGGCCGGACGGTGACAGCTTTCACCAGTGTCTGGTTGTCGTAGCCGTCCTCCGCGGTCGTGTCCGTGACGTTGACGGACATCCCCAGCAGGATGCGCTCGGAGTCGAGTCTCTCGAAGCGGATCAGTTTTGCACTGTCCAAACCGCTGTCGAAGCTCGGCGGGATCTTCGCGGGATCGACGGATCCTTGGCGAACTACTTCACCGTCTGTGATCAGCGTCAGGTCGGATGGGAAGACCTGTGAGAGGTTGGCGGGTGTCAACCCGTCCACCGGCATGCCGTCGAGGGACTGTAGCTCGTCGCGAAATTGTGCCGTTGCCACGTCCTGAGCATTGGAATAGATCCACGACCGCGCCATGAGCGATACCGCGCCGGCTGTTCCTCCGGCGATGATGAGGACGATTGCGATGAACACCAGCACGAGCCGGGTCCGCAGGCCGTCGACGCGCAGCCAGGCCGGTCTCATCGACCTGAGCCGGTGTTGAAGCGATATCCGAAGCCGCGCACGGTTTCGATGACTGTCGGTACGGCCGGGTCGTCCTCGATCTTTCCACGCAGTCGCTGCACCGCTGCGTCGACGATTCGGGAATCGCCCAGGTACTCCTGGTCCCAGGCTGCGGACAACAACTGTCGACGACTGAGAACCTGTCCGGGATTCTCGGTCAGTGCCAGGATCAGCCGGAGCTCGGTCGGGGTCAGGGTCAGCAGCGTTCCGCCCTTGCGGACCTGCAATGACGATCGATCCAGTTCCAAGTCGCCGAATGTCTCTGCCGCCGGTACTGCATCTGTTCGCGTCGTTGCGGGCGCTGACCGACGCACGACGGCTTTGATGCGAGCGTCGAGGACACGCGGACTGGCCGGTTTGACGACGTAGTCGTCGGCGCCGGCCTCGAGGCCGGCAACGGTGTCGATGTCGTCGGATCGAGCGGTGAGAATGATGATCGGGATCGAACTGCGCGTGCGGATGCGTCGACAGATCTCGTAACCGTCGGCACCCGGGAGTCCGAGGTCGAGCAGGACGAGGTCGGTGGCGGTGAGTACGTCGTCGAAATCACTGTTGCCGTCGGGGCGATGGCTGACGTTGTGCCCGAGTCGGTTCAGTCCCAACGTGATTGCCTCGGCCACGGCTGGATCGTCCTCGATGAAAAGGATATTCACCATGATTAGGGGCCTTCCGGGGTCGGAGCAATCTCGGTCAGCCCACGGTACAGGTGTCACACTTTCGAGAGCCGTTCGTTGCCGGAGTTTGCCAGTACCGCGTGCCGTGCGGTGGTGGTGTTCAACGGAAATGCCGACACGGCGAGGGTGTAGCAACCGACGAGGAGTAGTGCACCCAGCACGTCACTCGGCCGGTGCCATTGCAGCACGACTACCGAGATCGCGGTCCCGATGGTGATCAGTGCGCCGTTGACGGCGACGACGCCCCGCCACCTGGCGGGTGTGACGAGCACTGTCGCGCAGACCAGAGCAGCGATGGCGGTGAGAGTCCCGCTGGGGAAGGAATTATGCATGACAAGACCGTTCAGGTCTGGTCGATCCAGCGACTGTTTGAGAACCCAGGCCGTCGTGATGGGGCCGAGGGTCACGACGGCGACGCGCAGTGCCAGCGCAATCGGGTTGTTGCGCAACGTGATCATGAGTACCACGAGCACTCCTCCCACTATCAGGATCGGGGTGAGCAGGCCGATGAACTCAGTGGAGAACACTCCGAGGACTTCAGACGTGGCCGCGCCCACCATGAGTTGTTGATCGACGATCTGGCCACCGGCAGTGTTGACCGCCAATTCGAATTCGATTAGTCCGAGGATCAAGAGTGCCAGTGCGGCAAACAGTCTCGCTGGTTTGACTCGTGTCATGGTCAGCCTTCCGCTCTTTCGTCCGAGGGGTTGTTGCGTTGGGGTGGGCATTCGCCACCTGGAGTGGTCGCCAGTTCGAAATGCCACATCTCGTTTGCATAGGTCTGACAGAGGCCGTAGTCGCTGCCGTGCTGGATAAGCCAGTCGTCGGCATCCGTCGGTCCGATGTCTACTGCCTGTCCGCTGACATGCTTGGACAGACTCGGGGGGTGCACCCACTTGGACGCTTCGTCCACGCTGCCGTACTTGGCTACGGCTTCGTCGAACAGTCGCTGTTGGTATGCGGCTGATCGCCAACCCGACGTGACATGCACGTCCACCCCGGATAACCGCGCATCCGCTGCGGCCATCTGCAGCGCCGCGAGAAGTGCGGAATCGAGGCGGGCCAGCGCGGGCATATGGGTGTCCGCCACATTCAGGCCGTCCTCGATCTCGCCGCCTGAGGGTCCTGAATCAGGTTGAGTGGCAAGGTAGTGATCGCTCTTGGGTGTGGCCGCCTCGGTGTACGAACACGCGCTGAGCATGAGCGCCCCGAGTGCGACTGCCCCGAGTGCGACTGCTCGGTGTGCGACGGGGCAGATGATTCCGCGGTGGCTGGGCATAGTGCAGAGACTGCTCGGTCAGTGTCACCAGGAGGTCGTCACCGTTCGTCGACGGTGTCACGGTCTGCAACAGCTCTGTAACAGGACGGAACGAGCCTGGTGGGGCGTGCGCTAAGCGGGTCGGGGAACGGATGCAAATGTGGACAGTTCGAACCACGAAGGCAAACTGCGACGCAGGGCTTCCGGCCCGGAAATAGTGATCTCACCTGATCGAATGGCGTCTGACCACGTCAGGTCGCCGCGCCAGATCTCGGTCAACGGCCTGAGCCCGGCCGATACGGACACGGTGACCTCGAAACCCGGGTCGAGGTCACAGACGTCGACCTCGTCGGAGTTGATGACCAGCCACCAGTTTCGTGACTGCCGATCGATTTCGGAAAAGACGAAGTGCACCACTGTTTTTCCGTCGGGCACAGCGGAGTGATCCACCCGTCGATGCATGTCCCACAGCAGGAGTTTGGGATCGAGATCCTGGTCGCCGAGTTCGCCGATCCAGCGGGTGCCCCAGATCCCCAGGGCCTCGACGACGGGGCGGAGTTCGCGTCCGGCGTCGGTGAGGCGGTATGTGACGACACCGTCGGTGTTGTCTCGGTAGGTGATTCCGGCGGCAGTGAGTTGGTGCAGACGTTTGGACAGCAACGTCGGAGACATGCGGGGAAGGCCGCGTCGCAGGTCGTTGAAATGGGTACTTCCCATCATGAGTTCGCGCAGGACCAGGAGCGTCCAGCGCTCGTCGAGTAGCTCCATCGCCTTGGCGACGGGGCAGAACTGGCGGTACGACGACCCCACTTGTCAATCGTAGGCCGATGCGTGGGGCTGGTACAGATCCAGTACTGGATCGGTGACACTCGATGGTCGTAACGTCGAGGTCAGAGTGGAAATCGGTACTGCGAAAATTGATGGAGGAGAACGATAATGACTGAAGCAGTGGATGTGGACCGAGCCCTTAAATCCAAGCACCGGGTGATGTGGGGGTTGGGCAATTATCCTGCGGTGGCAACGGAGGTCATCCCGGAACTCGGGCCTGTTGTGGCGGCGGCAGGCGGCGTGCGCGCCGGTGATCGGGTTCTCGACATCGCGGCAGGTTCCGGCAATGTGGCTATTCCTGCGGCGGCACTCGGCGCGCAGGTGGTGGCAACGGACTTGACTCCCGAATTATTCGATGCGGGAAGGAAGATGGCAGCCGACGCGGATGTCGAACTCGAGTGGCGGGAGGCTGATGCCGAGGATCTACCGTTTGAAGACGGTGAGTTCGACGTGGTGCTCTCGTGCGTCGGTGTGATGTTTGCGCCGCATCATCAGCGGGCAGCGGACGAGCTTGTTCGAGTGTGCAAGGAAGGCGGCAGGATCGCTGTACTGAGTTGGACACCAACAGGTTTCATCGGCGAGATGTTCAAAGCCATGAAACCGTACGCACCTGCACCACCTCCTGGTTCGCAGCCACCGCCGTTGTGGGGTGAGGAGAGTCATGTTCGTGAGCTGTTCGGTGACCGAGTTCGCGACCTGACTGCGCGTCGAGAAGTGCTGCAGGTGAGCAGGTTCCGCGATCCGGAAGAATTCCGCGACTTCTTCAAGGAGAATTACGGACCGACCATCGCCGTCTACCGCAATATTGCCGGCGACGACGCCAAGGTGGAGGCCCTCGACCGGGATCTCGTCGACTTGGCTCGCAAGTACAGCGCCGGAGGAGATTCCAGCGCCGGAGGGGATTCTCCGGGCATGGACTGGGAGTATCTACTCGTCACCGGTGTCAGGAGTACGTCATGACAAGCATTGATATTGCGCCGTTGAGATCGTCCGTCACCGGCCCGGTTTTCGGCCCGGAAGATTCGGGTTACGACGACGCGCGGGCCATCTGGAACGGCTCGATCGATCACCGCCCGGCTGGGATCGCCAGGTGCCTTTCGCCGTCGGATGTGGCTGCGGCACTGGGTTATGCCAGAGAACATGACTTGGAGGTGTCCGTCAGAGGTGGTGGACATTCGTATCGTGGGGCCTCGGTGTGTGAGGGCGGTCTGATGATCGATCTCAGTGCACTGAACAACGTCACTGTTGATCCGTCGGCGCGTAGGGCGCGCGTAGGCGGCGGGGCGACGTTGGCGAACCTGGACGCCGCGACGCAGGAACACGGCCTGGCTGTGACAGGTGGGGTGATCAGCGATACAGGTGTGGGCGGTCTGACACTCGGCGGCGGCATGGGGTGGCTGACGCGAACGCTCGGATTGTCGATCGACAATCTGGCGTCGGCGGAGGTTGTGCTTGCAGACGGTGAGGTCGTGCGCGCGTCGGAAGAGAACCATCCCGATTTGTTCTGGGCGTTGCGAGGCGGGGGAGGCAATTTCGGTGTGGTGACCGAGTTCGAGTACCGGCTGAGCGCGATCGGGCCGGAAGTGCATCTCGGGTTCTTCTTCTGGGGGATGGACGACGGACCGGATGCGCTGCGTCTGTGCCGCGACGTGGTGCCGGCTCTGCCCCGCAACACCGGTGCGTTGATTGCCTCGAGCCTGTCCGCGCCGCCCGCGGCGTTTGTGCCGGAGCAGTTCCACTTTCATCCCGGATATGCCTTGCTGGTGGCAGGTTTCGGTTCCGCCGAGGAGCATGCGCAGGTGATTGCGCCCATCAGGGAAGGGTTGCCGCCGCTGTTCGAGTTCGTCACGCCGCTCCCGTACACGGGGCTGCAGTCGATGCTCGACGATGCCGAACCGTGGGGTGCGTACGCGTACGAGAAAGCTCTGGACCTAGGGGATCTCTCCGATGACGTGATCGGTGTTCTGACCGAACATGCGGTGAAGAAGTCGTCACCGATGTCGTTCATCCCGATCTTTCCGCTGCAGGGTGCGTTCACCGCAGTCGGCGACGACGATACGGCGTTCGGTGGTTCCCGTGCCCCGCACTACGTGTGCAACATGACGGCCACGGCAACGGATGCCGGGACTCTGGATCTGGATCGAACGTGGGTGCGCAATATCTGGGAAGCGTTGCGTCCCTTGTCGACCAATCCCGGTGGCTACGTCAATTTCATGACCGACGTCGACGAAGAGCGGGTTCGCAGTTCGTACGGATCCGGCAAGTATGCACGCCTGTCCAGGATCAAGGCACAGTACGATCCGCACAACCTGTTTCATCTCAACGCCAACATCAGGCCGGCTGCGTCGGCGCTGAAGTAGCAAATATTTAAACCGTGAACACCAGTACAAGCACGATCAGTATGGCCGCGATGATGATCGCCACCATCGCGGTCATGGCCAGTGGCGCCCAGGCGACCACTTTGTCCCGGGTGCTCGCGTCGGCGGGGCCGGTGGGTATCCGAGGGGGCCACGAGAACAGGTCGAGCGGGCTGGGGACAGAGCCGAGTGGCGTATTCTGTTGCACTGCAGGCAATCCGGTGACCGTGGGGCCCACCAGGCGATTGCGTCGGTGCGGGTCGGGGAGTTGGGTGGTGCGGTGCGCCCACGCCGGAACCGCTCCGTCGGACGAGAACACGGGGATGTCGATCAACTGATCGACGGAACCGCCCCCGGTTGCTACCGCGGCGAGTGCGTCGCGGGCCTGGGCCATGGTGGGCCGACGCGTCGGGTCCGGTTCGAGAAGTTGGAGCAGCACGTCCGTGAGCGGTCCGGATTTGGTGGGACGGTAGATCTCGGCTTTGGCGACTCGGTGCAGCAATGCAATTGCGTCGGAGTCGATTCCGAAGGGTGGTTGGCCTTCGATCACGGTGAAGAGGGTCGAGCCGAGGGAGAAGACGTCGCTCGCTTCGGTGGGATCGTCGCCGCGGGCCACTTCGGGGGCGAAGTATGCGGGGGTGCCGGTGATGACTTCGTCTTGACGGTCCGATCCGTCGCCCTTGGCGCGCGCGATTCCGAAGTCGCTGATCTTGACGATGCCCAGGGAGTCGCCGCGATCGGCAATAAGAATGTTGCCCGGTTTGATGTCTCGATGCACAATTCCGGCAGCGTGCGACTCTGCGAGTGCTGCGGCGATCTGAGCGCCGATCTGAGCAACTTCGAGGGGTGGCAGAGTGTCGGCGAGGTTCATGGCCTGCGCGAGGCTGCGGGATGGGAAGTACTCCATGACCAGCCACGGTTCGCCGGCTTCGAGAGCGACGTCGTACATGCCGATGGAATGCGGGTGCGAGAGTTTGGCGGCGTTGCGGCCTTCACGAAGTGTCCGAGCGCGGATCTCCTCGGCGCTCTCGTTGTCGAGTCCGGCGGTGGTTGTGACCTGTTTCACCGCGACATCACGGCTGAGAAGGGTATCGCGGGCCAGCCAGACGGCGCCCATGCCGCCGCCGCCGATTTTGGATCGGAGTCGGTACCGCCCTGCCAGCAGGTATTCAGGGCCGATGCCCCTCCCTGTCTGCTCTCGAGATGTCACCACTCCAGGTTAGAGGATTGATACGGGTGTGACCCTCGAGGTTTGTGTGAACTTCGGACTTTTGTCGCTGCTTGACGGGTCCTCAGGGGCAGGCTTTACTGGAAACGAATCGAAACTATGTTCGATTGTGTTGTCTGTTCGATGCGTGTCAGACCCCGACTTCCCCGTGGTTTGCCGGCTTCCGAATATCACGGAAATGTCGCGGAACGGGGATGTGCAAGAGGTGACCGAAGTAGTGGAGACCTCATTCGGCGGGTCAGCTATGTCCCGTCAGGATCGGTTGGCGGAACTCCGCAGCCGGATGGCCTCCATCCCGGCTCGCGGTGACGGGCAGGTTGTGTCGTCGATTCCCGTCGAGGCTGCAGTAGGAGTGACCGGGGATCGGGCGGACAAGGCGGGAATCCTGCCCGTGCCGGCCGGCATCGCAGAGTTGCTGCCGCAGGGCGGGTTGGTGCGGGGAACCGTGGTGTCCGTATCCGGGGCCGCGTCGTTGCTGGTGGGGCTGGTGGCCTCGGTGACCGCGTCCGGTGGACATGTTGCTGTTGTCGGCAAGCCGCAGTTGGGAGTGTTGGCCGCGTACGAGATGGGTGCGCAGTTGGAGCGTCTTGCGTTTGTCCCGGATCCGGGGCCCGATCCGGTCGAAGTTGCCGCAGTGCTGCTCGACGGTATGGATCTGGTGATTCTGGGATTGGCGGGTGCGTCCGTGCCCCCGTCGCGGGCGCGGGCAGTGGTGGCCCGCGCCCGCAGTAAAGGTTCCACTCTTGTTGTGACGGATGGTCATTGGGATGGTGTGGAGGTGCGGCTGGAGGCGCAGGTCAACGGTTACGGCGGTTTCGGGTGCGGACGCGCGCTGGGGCGGGGACGGCTCGAATCGCTCAGCCTTGCCGTGCGTGCCCGAGGGCGCTCGTTCCAGCCGCGCACCACCCGTCTGGATATCTGCAGCGCAGCGGGACGGGTGGAATGGAAGCCTGCACTCGAGGTGGGCGCAGCGCAAGTGGTGGCCGCAGCTCAGGTGGTGGCACTGTGAGCAGGGTTCTGGCGCTCTGGTGTCCGGACTGGCCGGCAGTGGCGGCTGCTGCTGTAGCCGACCTTCCGGCTACTCACCCGGTTGCGGTGACGTCAGGCAACAGGGTGATCGCGTGCAGTGCGACGGCCAGATCGGAAGGAGTGCGCCGTGGGCTGCGCCGACGCGAGTCGCAGGCGCGGTGCCCGGAACTGTATGTGGCGGCGGCAGATCCGGAGCGGGATGCCCGATTGTTCGAGCCGGTTGCAGCGGCTGTCGATGCGGCTGCAACCGGTGTGGAGGTGCTTCGTCCTGGCCTGCTGGTGTTGAGTTCACGCGGTGCCAGTCGCTATTTCGGCAGCGAGGAGGCCGCGGCAGAACGGTTGGTGGATCAGGTTGCTGCCGTGGGAGTCGAATGCCAGATCGGGGTGGCCGATCAGTTGTCGACCGCGGTGATAGCTGCACGACGAGCCGCGCTGGTACCGCTCGGCGAGGGCGCTCGGTTTCTTGCTCCGCTGCCGATGTCGGAGTTGGCGGCCGAGCCGAGTTTGTCCGCACCTCATCGCGGTGAGCTGGTGGATCTGCTGCGCCGGCTCGGGATCAGAACCATCGGCGCCTTTGCGGACTTGCCGGCCGTCGACGTGGCGTCGCGGTTCGGTACCGATGCGGTGTTGGCGCACCGGGCGGCGCGCGGTGAACCGGAACGACCACCGTCGGCCAGGGCGTTGCCACCGGATCTCGACGTGGAGCAGCATTACGATCCGCCTATCGAACGAGTGGACGCCGCGGCCTTCGCCGGGCGCGCCCTGGCGATTTTGCTGCATGGCACGTTGTCCGGCGCCGGCGTCGCCTGCACGCGATTGCTGATATCGGCGAGCACCGAAAACGGCGAGAACCTCTCTCGCACGTGGCGCTGCGCCGAGCCGCTGACGCCGGAAGGAACGGCTGATCGAGTGCGGTGGCAACTCGACGGGTGGCTTACCGGCCGCAGTGAGGACAAGCCAACCGCAGGAATTACCGTGCTACGCCTCGAACCGGTGGAGGTGGTCAACGCAGGCGCCCTGCAATTGGGACTCTGGGGCGGAGTGGGTGATGAGGACGAACGGGCCAAGCGAGCGTTGGTGCGAGTGCAGGGGCTCTTGGGCGGCGAGTCGGTCCAGGTGGGTGTCCTCAGTGGCGGGAGGGGGCCGTCGGAGCGAATTACATTGGTGCCCTTGGGTGATGAGCGGGTAGCAGCGCATGATCCGGGGGCTCCGTGGCCGGGGCTGCTACCGCAACCGTCACCGGGATCGGTGTACGTCGACAATCCACGGGTGTGGCTGACAGACGCGTCAGGCAAAGCTGTGTACGTCACGGAACGCGGAGTGTTCAGCGCGCATCCGGCGAGGCTGAAGTGGGGGAGTAAGGAATGGGCGGTGCAAGGATGGGCAGGTCCGTGGCCGGTCGACGAGCGATGGTGGGATTCGGCCGCGGTGCGAACGGCGGCGCGGGCGCAGGTGCTGTTGGAACAATCACGCGCGTTGTTGATGATCTGTGAGGGTGGCGAGTGGTCGGTGGAAGGTGTGTACGAGTGAGTACGGCTAATCTGGAACATCGTGAGTATCGCTAACGTGCGCAGTGCCGGTGGAATCGAGATCAGCTACCGCGATTCGGGGGCCGGTTCCGGGACTGCCGAACTGCCTCCTGTCATCCTCGTGCACGGCATGGGCGGCGACAGCGGCACATGGGATCGGTTCGCCAGAGCATTGCGGTCCCGCGATCGACGGGTTGTCTCGGTGGACCTTCGTGGGCATGGGCGCAGTGCCCGGGCCTCGTCGTACCTGTTCGAGGAATTTGCCGCGGACATCATGGACGTCTGTGATCACTTGGAACTCGATCACGTCGACCTGGTGGGGCACTCGCTCGGCGGGCACGCCGCGTCGTTGATCGCGCAGCGGCGAACGACCGGCGTTCGCAAGCTGGTCATCGAGGAAGCGCCGCTCCCACTGCGTCCCGGCGATCCGGAGCAGGTATTTTCCCGCAAGCTGCCGAGCATGTCCGAACTGTGGCACGCAACAACAAGTTTGGTGCGCCATCCGCGGGCGGCTCTGGCCTTCGACAAGTCGATGACGGGGTCGGCGCTGACGCAGTTCCGTCAACCCGATCAACTGTGGTGGGAATCGTTGCCGCTGATCGAGGCGGACACCTTGTTCCTGCGCGGTGGCCTCGGCGGCATGGTGGATTCCGACCGGCTTCGCGAGGTCAGCGCCACGGTCAAGCGTTGTGAGGTCAGGTCATTTCGCACCGGTCACAGCGTTCATCGGGACGGCTACCGTGAATTCGAGGCCGCGGTGGTGCCTTTTATTTCGTAAACCGGGCGTCCAGATGTGTAGAGAGCGCGCCGACGGTCAACTCTGTGCAGACGCACTGCTCTAGCAGACACATGCTCTAGCAGACACACTGTGAGAGGACGTCATCACGTGAGCCCAGAACCCGCGAACGTCCCCCAGTGCAGTCACGGATTGCCGCGTCGGATGTTCTTGGGCGGGATGGGCGCTTTGGCTCTTGCCGGTATGACGGATATCGGGTCGGCGGGCGCCGCGGTCACACCGTCGCGGGCAGCGCCCAGCGATTCGTTTCCCGCTCAGCCCAACATCGTGGTCATCATCACCGATCAGGAACGACGGCCGATGTACTGGCCGCAAGGGTGGGCGGAGCGGAATCTTCCTCATCGCCAACGCATTGCGCGTCACGGACTGACTTTCGATCAAGCGGTCTGCAACACGGCGATGTGTTCGCCCAGTCGGAGCACGTTCTTTACCGGGCTGTATCCCGCGCAACACGGTGTGACCAGAACCCTGACCGAGGGCGGCACCGTATCTCCCACCGAACCGCAGTTGCAGACGTCGGAGCAGAACATGGCGAAGATGCTGGCATCCGCCGGGTACAACGTCCAGTACCGGGGGAAATGGCATCTGAGCAAGGGAGCATCCGGTGGTGATCCGTCCAGTGACGACGTTGCCGCATTCGGTTTCGGCGGGTGGACACCACCTGATGCCGGACAGGACACAAACCCAGACCATTTCGGCGGCGGATGCGCCGATCACGACCGCCTCGCTGCCGAGGAAGCCGTCGAATTTCTCACCGGACCGGATGCCAAAGGGGACAAGCCTTTTGCGCTGATCGTATCGTTCGTCAATCCGCACGACGTCCTTGCATATCCCCAGTCGTGGGATGCGATGAGTGGTACGTGCGACAACTACGGGTCGGATGCGCCGGGAGCTTTCGAGCAGGGCATCGAACTCCCACCGACCTACGACGAAATCCTTGCCTTCAACTACAAACCGAGCGCTCAGGTGCAGTCGGAATTGTTGCTCGCCGCCGGACTCGGTCCATTGCTCGGACCCGATCAGGCCAGGCGATACATCAACTTCTACGCCTACATGCACAAGGTCGTGGATGAGCGCATCGGCAGTGTTCTCGACGCTCTGGAAGCCACTCCGGGGCTGCTCGACGACACCGTCATCGTGCGTATGTCCGATCACGGTGAGATGGGAATGTCGCACGGAGGCTTGCGGCAGAAGGTGTTCAACGCGTACGAGGAAACTCTGCGCGTCCCACTCGTGATCAGCAATCCGTTGTTGTTCCCGAAGCCCGTTCAGACGGACGCGTTGGCGTCGTTGATCGACGTGATGCCCACTCTGGCCAACCTCGCGCAAGTGCCGGATCGTGCGTCGTGGAACTTTCTCGGCACCGATCTCACCCCCGTGCTCGTCGATGCGGCGGCGTATCCGGACGCACCCAGCGTGCACGTTCAGGACACGATTCTCTTCACGTACGACGATCAGAACTGTGCGACGCCCGACGGTCAGAACATCGTCACGCAGCCGAACCATATTCGTTGCATTCGCGATCGTCAGTGGAAATACACGATGTACTTCGACCCGGCGGGAACTGCTGCGCCCCAATACGAACTGTACGACCTGATTGCCGATCCCCTGGAGACGAACAACCTGGCCAACCCGTTCAATTTTGCGTCCTACCAGCCCGCCAAAGCCGCCGAGATGAACGCACAACTCTTTGCCGCGATGCAGGCAAAGGGCGTTTCGCTGGCAGAGTCGAGCAATATTCCGCAAAACTGATTCACGACGGAGTTCTGCGGGCATTCCCCTCGGACATATGTCTTCGTTTCGGGAAGAAGGAATGTCATGACCGTCACCTCGCCGGGGCGAGAAGGATTCAGTTCCCTCCGATCAGGAGGGTTGAACTGGGATTGTTTTCCACTCCGATTGTTCACCAAGGGAAATGCCAAATTTTGGAACCCGGCAGACCTCGATTTTTCGAAAGATGCTCGAGACTGGCAAGAGTTGACCAGCGAGCAACAGCGCAGCGCAACGTATCTGTGCGCGCAGTTCATCGCCGGTGAAGAAGCAGTGACCGAGGACATCCAACCGTTCATGCAGGCGATGTCCGCTGAAGGCAGGTTCAGCGACGAGATGTACCTGACCCAATTCTGTTTCGAGGAAGCCAAGCACACACAGGTTTTCCGGCTCTGGATGGATGAGGTCGGACTCACCGACGACCTGCATTCCTACGTCGCCGATAATCCGGACTACCGACAACTGTTCTACGAGGAGTTGCCGGCGTCGCTGCGGATTCTCCAGACCGACCCCAGTCCGGTCAACCAAGTGCGGGCGAGCGTCACCTATAACCATGTCATCGAAGGCAGCCTTGCGCTGACGGGTTACTACGCCTGGCAGAAGGTATGTGCCACAAGGGGAATTCTGCCCGGGATGCAGCAGTTGATCAAAAAGATCGGCGACGACGAGCGGCGCCACATGGCGTGGGGAACCTTCACGTGCCGCCGACACGTGGCTGCGGACGACGCCCTGTGGGATGTAGTGCAGGCGCGCATGGGCGAGTTGATGCCGATGGCTCTCGGTCTCATCAACTGGGTCAACGATCAGTTCGAAGTCCAGCCTTTCGGTCTCGACAACCAGGAGTTTCTCGAGTACGCGGCTGATCGTGCTCAGCGACGGCTCTCGGCAATCGAGTCTGCGCGTGGGCGTGACGTGGCCGAGATCGACCTCGACTACTCACCCGAGACGCTCGAGGAGAAGTTCGGTGCCGAAGACGCCGCAGTGATGATTGAGGCCGGTAGCTAGGTCAAAAGCTAAGCCGCCCTGAAGTTTCCAGTCAATATTCAGACTTTTCCGACTGGTTTCAAGGAGCCCTCGCAATCGAACAGGATTTCGATTAGGGTGGGGGAATGTTCGATTCGGGGGTGGGAAGTTTCGGTATCTCGGCGCAGCTGAGTGGTACCGAAACCGATTGCGCCCTGGTTGATTTGATGGCCGAGTTGCATTCGTGTGAAGCGATGTTGGTCGAGCGGAAGCTGGCGGTGGTGGCGGAGTTCTTCACCCGCCGCAGTGCCGAGCATGTCGAGGGTGGTACGTGGACGTCGTCGGCGCACGAGTTGGCGGAATCCGAGGTCGGCGCGGTCTTGACGATGGGCCGTGCTGCGGCGGGGAAGCTCATCGGTTTGGGTTTTGCGTTGAAGACGCGGTTGCATCGCACGCGGGCGGCGATGGCCCGCGGTGAACTCGATTTCTATCGTGTCGGTTTGATCGAGTCCGCGACCGCGAATGTCGGTGACGAGTTGATCGACGAGGTCGAACGCTTGCTGCTCGAGCAGGTGTTGGCTCCACCGGTGGACGGTGGTATCGGTTTGACGGGTCGCCGGTTGACGGCGGCGATCGACCGGATTGTCGCCCGCGTCGATCCGGAAGGGATGCGGGAACGACGACGCCGCGCCCTCGCCGACAGGTTTGTCGGGGTCAGCGCCGCCGAGGACGGCATGGCCCGCATCCTGGGCAGTATCCCGGCGGAGCAGGCTCGGGCGTTCGACGGCCGGTTGCGGGAGTTGGCGATGTCGGTATGTCGCCACGATTCCCGCACGTATGAGCAGCGAAGAGCGGACGCGTTGGGCGCTTTGGTGAGTGGTTCGACGGTGTTGGTGTGCGACTGCGACCGCGGTGATTGCCCGCAGGACCGCAGTGGTTTGGTGATCATGCGCCGGCCGTTGGTACATGTCGTAGTACACGATTCCGCACTGCACGCAGGGTCGGATGAACCCGCTCATCTCGACGGGTACGGCGTGATCAGCGCCGAACATGCCCGCGACATCGCAAAAGACGCCACGATAAAAGAAGTGCGCGTACCCGCAGATCCCGAACCGACACCTGAGCCTGCCTCGGCATCTGTGTACCGCCCCGGAGCGGCACTCGATGCGTGGCTGCGGGTCATCGCGGGAAGCTGCCAATGGCCGCACTGCGATGTCCCGGCCTGGAATTGCGACCTCGACCACAACGATCCGTTCAACCACGCGGACGCTGCACAGGGTGGCAAGACGGTTGCGTCGAATCTGAGTGCGTTCTGCCGCAACCATCACCGCCTCAAGCACTCCGGCAAGCGGCTGCTCGCCCCGAATCCGGATCGCAGCCTCACCTTGACCTCGCAGACCGGTCATTGCTACCGCACCAGGGCTGCCGGACTACTCACGGGGATGCAGGAACCACCGCCACCGGAAGGCGGCAAACCGCGACGAACTCGACTGGAGAACAAAGCTGCCCGCATCCGAAGCGAACGCAATCACCGGCACATCAAGATTCAGCACCGGACGGCACAACTCTCCACACCCCGAAAGCACGTGCCCAGCAAGCCCGTCGACTACGGCAACGACCCACCACCGTTCTGAGTGCCTGCTGTGTTGCGGCTCAACCATGCCAAGCTGTAGTCCGCAATTTCACGCCAACCGTGATCGATGGTGAGTGAGTGACCACGGTCGTCGAATACCTTGTACTCGTTGACCGTTGGCGCTTTGTGATACATCTTGAACGAACTGTCGGTGCTGGCTTTCGGGACCGTTCGATCTTGTCCGCCGCCGATCATCAGCAGCGGACCGCGTTCGGCGTTGAAGTCGACGTGGGCGGGGCTGTGGGGATTGAAGTTGGCGAGCGCAGCCTCGAAGAGTGGTTGCCCGGGTGCCGGAATTACGTATCGCTCGTAGAGCGCGTCTGATTCACTCTTGGTGATTGCACTGGCAAAGGATTTGTGAAAGGAATCTCTGGTGTGCGAGTAGGTCTTCCGATAGTTGGCGGGATTCGACAAGACCGGGAGAACGGTACGGAGCTGAACGAGGGGAAGTTTCAGGACACCTTTTGGTTGTGCGGGGTCGATTGCTATTGCAGCGGAAGCTAATTTCCGACCCAGAAGTTTCTGTGCGATAAGCCCGCCGAAGGAATGTCCGACCACGATCGGTGGAGCATCCAAGTCGGCGATCACCTTGGCATAGTGTTCGGTGATCTCGTCGATTCCGTGTCCCGCAATGTTTTCGGGGTGTTCTCGGGATTCCCCGACGGTGGCGCCGTCGCCAGGCCAACCGGGCGACATGGTGCCGTATCCGCGTTCGGCGAAGGCCTGGGCCCAGGGGTCCCACGCGCTGGGATGCATCCACAATCCGTGGATGAAAAGTACCGTCGGTTTGGCGGCAGTGGGCATGAGGACTCCTGTGATCGATCAGTTCTGATCGTCAGGGAATGCCCATTTTTGTCCAAGTCATTCACCCGGACGCCGCCACTGACGTGAAGCCGCACACAACTGGCAAGATTGCTGACATGTTCAGAACTTCGAATCAGCGATCCATGGCTGTGTGGTCCGCGGTATTTGTTCTCTCCCAGGCGAATATCGTCAGACTTCTGGGGCCGGTGGGTCCGCGGGTTCTGGAGGTGCAGACGGCATTCTCCGCACGTCGGTACCGCGAGGTTCTGGCGAAGATGGACGGCGCGGAGACGGCGCGGTTCCGCAGTCACTACTACCCGGACTTTGTTCATCCGGCGATCTACGCGATTGCATTGCGCGCCGCCGGCCGACGGTTGGGGGAGCGCACCCCGCTCTCGCCGACGGTTCGCAAGGCGCTTGCCGCGGCGCCGGTGTTGTCCGCTGCCGGTGACTACGTCGAGAACATCGCCGGGCTGTATCTGCTCGATCATCGTGACAACATCACCGACAGGACGGTTCGGATCACCACAGCGGTGAGCATCAGCAAATGGGTGCTTGCACTGGGAACTCTCGGATATCTGTCGCAGGGATTTGTCAGAGTATGGGTAGCTCAGTGGCCGGGTGGCCGTAGGAATCGGGTAGAGGAGTACTGATGGCGCCGGAACTGGATATCGAATACTTTGCGGACGGCGCGGAATTCCGTCGGTGGTTATCCGAGAATTACGACGTGAGTCCAGGGGTGTGGCTGAAGATGGCCAAGAAGTCATCACCCCATTCGTCGATCGACTACGACCAGGCGCTCGATGTCGCTCTGTGTTTCGGGTGGATCGACAGTCTGCCGAGGAAGGTCGACGACAACTTTTTCTTGCGGAAGTTCTCGCCGCGCACGACGCGTAGCCCGTGGTCGAAACGCAACGTGGAGATTGTCGCGAGGCTCGAGAGCGAAGGATTGCTCGAACCCGCGGGCATTGCTGCAATCGAGAAAGCCAAAGCCGACGGCAGGTGGGAGCGCGCGTACGAAGGATCCGCGAAAGCCGAGGTGCCGCAGGATTTCCTCGACGCATTGGCCTTGAATCCCCAAGCGCAGGCCTTCTACGAGACGTTGAATTCGACTAATCGGTTCGCGATCTTCTATCGCCTGTTGGAAGCGAAGCGCCCGGAGACCAGGACCCGCCGGATACAGAAGTTCATCAGCCAACTCGAGGAGGGTAAGAAGTTTCACTGACGAGGGCTGACACAATGGCACTTGTGACCGAAGCCAAGACCTGCTCAGCGTTGTCTGCCGTCGACGAACCGTTGGAAGGCACGGCGGCCGTTGTGCGTGGTTGGGTGTGCCTCGAGTTTGTCGGTGCCTGGGGTCGGGATGTTCTCGACGGCACGGCTCTCGGGGAGGAACTTGCCACCGAATTGAGTCGACGCGCGGACGCTGCGGACGTGCGTGTGATGTTCATCAGACATCCCGGTCGACACGAGACGCTGTCTGCCGGTCGCGCACTGTCTGCCGGTCACACGGTGCTTCTTGCTCGTTCCGATCCCGATGATTCGTGGTGTGAACGACTGCAGATCGATTCGCCGTTCGATCTTCTCGACATCGACTTCGCTCTGCTCAGTGGGCCGGCCCCAGGACTGGGTGTCAGGGTCGAGGAACCTGTGGTGCTGGTGTGCGCGCACGGAAAACGTGATCAGTGTTGCGCAGTTCTGGGCAGGCCGATTGCGGCGGAGTTGGTTCCGGCGTTCGGTGAGAATGTATGGGAATGCTCGCATACGGGTGGTCATCGGTTTGCGCCGTCGATGATCCTGTTGCCCAGTGGCTATACCTACGGCCGACTGTCCGGGGCGGAAAGCCTTGCGGCGGTGGAGTCAGCGGTTCGCGGTCAAGTTCATCTTCCCGGGTTGCGGGGCCGGAGTCCGTGGAACTCGGTGGGACAGGTCGCGGAAATTGCTGTCCGGCAGTACATTCCCTGCGGCATCGACGATCTGACTGTGGACGATCTGGGTGGTCAGTTGTGCATCGTCGAGCACGTCGACGGTCGGAGTTGGGAAGTGGAAACGCAGACGTCGGAGTTGGCTCCGCGTCCACCCAGCTGTGGGGCGGATCCCAAACCTGTTCGGCCCGTTGTTGCCACGTCGGTTCGCGAACTGGGTTCGGGTCTGATTCTTAATTAGTCGCAGTCGTGATCAGTCGCAGTCGTGCATCAGTTCACCAGGATTCCGTCGTCGGCGTCGAAGTCCAGTCCCGCCGTGACGATGCCTGAGAACAGGAATGCCCCGCCGACGGCGATGGCGGGGACGGTGAGAATCCACTCGAAAATTGTCATGCTTCAAGTCTGACGACCCTGGCGCCGAAGAACATCGCCCCAGAGATCCATATACGCGATCGGGTAGTCATCCTCGAGGATGACTACCCGATCAGGGAAAACCAGGAGCGGGTCAGTGCCCGATGCCGACCTTCGCGTGGATTTTCTTCATCCACTCCGGCGCCCACCAGTTTGCTTCGCCCATGAGCTTCACCAGGGACGGAACGAGGAGCATGCGGATGATGGTCGCGTCGACAATCAGCGCCACGATCATGCCGACTCCGAGGAACTTCATCACTCCAAGACCTGACATGGCAAAAGCGCCCGTCACGACGATGAGGAGCAGTGCTGCGGCCGTCACGATGCGGCCCGTTCTCTCGGTGCCGAACTTGACGGCCTCTTCCGTTGTCGCGCCGTCGTTCTTCGCCTCGACCATGCGCGACATGAGGAACACTTCGTAGTCGGTGGACAGTCCGAAGACAACGGCCAGGATCAGGACAACAAATGTTGCTTCGAGCGGTGTTTGGCTGACACCGAGAAGTTCGACGCCGTGGCCCTCCTGGAAGACGAAGGTGAGGACGCCGAAGGTGGTTGCCAAACTCAAGGCAGCCATCAGCACAGCCTTGATGGGCAACACAATTGATCCGAAGGCGAGGAACAGCAGAATCAGGGTCGAACCGACCATGATCAGAATCATGACCGGCAACCAGTGCAGGACAGCGTTGTTGCCGTCGTCGACGGTGGCTTGCCCGCCGCCGACCAACAATTCGGCACCGTCGGGCGCAGGTATCTCGCGTAGATCGGTGACAGCGTCACTTTGGGACTGCGGCGTGGATCCTTCGCTGTAGAACGCTTGGATTGCGATCAGCGAGTTGGTGCTCGCGACGACGGTAGCCTGCGCGATGCCCTCGACTTGGCTTGCGGCTTCGGCTATTGCCGTGCCTTCGGCAGGGTTGAGTACGGTATCGCCCTCCGCCTGCAGGATCAGTGTTGCGCCGTTCCCGGTCTGGGGAAATTCGTTGACCAGCGTGTCCATTGCAGTACGAGCGGGGTCGTCGGTGGGCAATGCGGTGTACGAGAGTTCGCCAAGTCGCGCGCCCAGCAGCGGCGACGCCAGTACGAGAAGCAGGGTGACAATCGTGATCGATACGGCAACAGGTCGTTTCATCACCCACGTGACGACGCGACCCCAGAACCTGCGTGAACGTTCTTCTCCGCGTTGGGCTGCGCCCTTGCGCCACGTCAACGAGTTGATGCGGTGGCCCAGAATGGCAAGCAAGGCGGGTACCGCGGTCAGCGACAGTACTGCCGCGCTCAGTACGGCGGCGATGGCGCCGAACCCGAGTGAACGAATCACAGCTTGGGGGAACACGAGCATGCCGCTGAACGCGCAGATCAGCAGCAGCCCCGAGAACATCACGGTACGACCGGCCGTCAGGACCGTGCGGGTGGCTGCGGCACCCGGTTCGGAACCGGAGTTCAGTTCCTCGCGGTATCGCCCGACGACAAACAATCCGTAGTCGATGGCAAGGCCGAGCCCCAGCAGTGAGGCCACGTTGATCGAGAACGAACTGACCTCGGTGACCGACGTCAGAACTCGCAGTACGGCCAAGGCGCTCAGCACGCTCAAAACTCCGACAAAAACCGGTACGGCTGCAGCGACAAGACCGCCGAAGATGAAGACCAACAACACGAGGGTGATCGGGATGGCTATGGCCTCCGCGACAACAAGATCCTTCTCCAGCGTGGTGTTGAAGGCGACACCGACTACCGTGTTTCCAGCGAATTGTGCTTGCGCGCCTTCCACTTCGAGCGTGGGGAGCAGATCGGAAAATGTGGCGGAGGTGACTCCGGAATCCGGTGCCAAGGTGATGGCAACCGCGCCCATCGTTCCGTCGTTGGAGACCAGATTTGCCTTGGTCGCGGCGTCGGCGGTCCAATACGACTTCACCGAGGCCGTCGGGACGTTGGCCGTGAATTCGTCGACGGTGGCTGTCACCGCCGGGCCGATGTCGTCGAGACTTCGGCCGTCGGTCGGTGTGTAGATCGCAATGATGTCCGCGGTTTGCGGTCCGAGGTTTTCCTCGACGATTGCTGCGACCTTCGCGGAGTCGCTACCCGGGTCGACAAACCCTCCTTGGCTGAGCTTTCCGAATACTCCGAGACCCCACACGCCACTGATCAGCACGATGAGAACTGCGAGCGAGAGCACCCACCATTTTCGGGAAACGACGGTTTGGGCCCAGCGTGTCATTGATCAACTCCGGTGAAATTTTCGGACATGGCCGTACCGACTGTATCGGGGGGAGGGATTCTGTATCCGGGGAGGGATTCTGGGCATGACACACCGTTGCCGCTGAACGTAAGTCACGTTCAGCGGCAACATCGGCTAATACCTGGTGCGTGGAGTCAGCGATTGTCCTTCTTGGCCTGACGCCGTGCACCGGCGGCGATACTGGACGCTTCGAACTTCTTCTTGCCCGGAGAACTACGAGTTTCGTCGACGCGAGCCTTGCCCGCGGACGCGACCTTTCCGTTACCCGTGTCGATGTCGCTGAAGGACGGTGCGTCCTTGCGAGCGCGGCCCAGCCGCTCGTCCTTGAGCTCTCGGGCGCTCTGGCGCGAGACCGCTGCCAGCCGGCGGCTCACTCTGCTGAGCGCGTCTTCGAAAACTTCTGCTTTGCCGGCGTTGCGCGCATTTGCCGACTTACCGGATCCGCGTCCCTTCTTCTCGGCCACTTTTGCCGAACCCGCACGTCGGTACAACTTTGTGTACTTGTTGCGGGCTCGACGAATGCGCGTGTGCAGGGCGATCAGTTCGTCTTCGTCGAGTTCGGCAATCTGATCCTTTTTGGTCTCGAGGATCAACACGTATTCGTCCTCGGAAAGGGAATTCAGAATCTTTTTCACGTCTATTCCGATCTGTCCAGAGTTTCCGAATTTCGGTGGTACCGCATGCTAATCCTTTTTCGAGGTCCGTGGCGGAATACCGTGCTCTGGAGAGAGTCCGGAATGTACGTGGCGAGGCCGCCTGCGATTCGGTTCGGATGTGTCAGGCATACTGCTGGAAGCACTTGCAAGCCATGCGTGTGGGGGAAGCCGGTCCAATTCCGGCGCTGACCCGCAACGGTAGGTTCGTTCTCGAATCATCGAGAATGAATGAGCCCGAATGCCCGCCGCGTGGTGTGCGACATCCATTCGTCGTGGTCTACGAACCGGAAGTCCAGCGAGAGCACTGCCCGCGGATTCCCTATACGTGGTGGGTGTTCTCCCAGGATTCTCATTCGTGGCTCTGAGCCCTTTTGCGAGGTCCCGTGTCACTCAAGATTTCCCCCACCCGCGCCGTTGTCGTGTTGATCGCGACTGCGTTGATGGCCGCCGGTTGTTCGAAAGGTGAGGCAACCGAAAACTCCGCGTCGACGGAGTCGTTCGCTCAGCCGGTCAGCATCACCAATTGCGACCGTGAACTGGTCTTCGATTCACCGCCGCAGAGAATTGTGTCCTTGAACGGCCATGTCACCGAAGCACTTATCGAGATCGGCGCGGGTGACCGCATTGTCGGACGGGCATACAGCGACAACCCGCCCACCGCGGAGACAGCCGAACAGTTCAACAAGATCCCCAGTCTGTCCGACACGTTCCCGAGTGCCGAGCAGATTCTGGACGTGGATCCCGACTTCGTTGTCGGCGGTATGACCAGCGCATTCAACGAGAAGCAGGGAAGATCACGCGACGCGTTTGCCGAGAAAGGGATCAATACCTTCCTCTTCTCGGAATACTGCGGCACCGGTTTCCCCGATATCGGGCTGCTCGAGAACGACTACGCCCAACTCGGCCGGGTCTTGGGTGTCGAGGATTCCGCTCGCGCCGTAGCCGAACAGATCAGCTCTGGCCTTGACGCAGTCCGCGCGTCGATCGGCGATGCCGCGCCGGTATCCGCGTTCTTCTACGACAGCGGTGAGGATGTTCCGACCACGATCGGTGGCGTCGGCGTCGGGCAACTGGTTGCCGAGTACTCCGGCGTGACAAACATCTTCTCCGAGGGTGCCAAGCCCTACATCGATGCAAGCTGGGAGGCTGTTGCCGAGCGCGCGCCCCAGGCGATCGTCGTCATCGACTACGGAGACAAGACAGCGGATCAGAAGATCGACTTCCTGCGGTCCCAGCCGTTGATGGCAACCACTCCGGCTGTCGCGCAGAACCGATTTGTTGTGGTGCCTCTTGCCGATCTCTTCGAGAGTTCCCGTTTGGTGCGCTCGGCACAGACCATTGCGAGCGCTTTCCATCCGGGTGCTGCTACTGCAGGCACTGACCCGGCGAAGTGACACTTTCACGTTCCGGTTACGGCGCTCTGCTGGCCGGACTGCTGGTAGCCCTGGCAGCCATGCTGGGGTTGGCGGTGTCGTTCGGGTCGGTGCGCATTCCCGTCGGTGACGTGTGGGCGATAGTCGGAGCACGCTTGGCGCCAGGGACTTTCGAGACCTGGTGGACGGCGGCGCGGGAGTCGATAGTGATCGACTCCCGCCTGCCGCGCGCCCTCACCGCTGCCGTGGTGGGTGCGTCGTTGGCGCTCTCAGGTGCGGTGGCACAGGCGGTCACCCGCAATCCGTTGGCCGATCCGTACCTTCTCGGTGTGTCGTCCGGCGCGGGTTTCATGGTGGTGCTGGTTTCCGTGCTGGGTATCGGTGTCGGTGTCCTGGGCGTTTTCACGATTCCCGTCGCGGCCTTTGTCGGCGCGATGATCCCGCTGTTCCTCGCCCTGGTGATCGGTGGCAGATACCCTCAGCCCACGGCGATCATCCTGGTGGGAGTTGCTCTGGCCCAGATCTTCTCGGCGCTCATCACGTTCTGCATTCTGGTTCTGGCCGACGATCGGCACGTGACGTCCGTGATGCACTGGATAGCAGGCGGATTCGGCGATTCGAGATGGTCGACGCTGATCTTCCCGACCGTCGCGCTTGTTGTCGTCGGAGTTGCGTTGCTGCTCAGCGCGCGTTGGATGGACGTCCTGCAGACCGGCGACGACGGCGCCGCAGCCTTGGGTATGAACGTGCGACGCTTCCGCGTGTTGTCACTGCTTGCGGTGTCCGTCCTGGCCGGCGCTGCGGTGAGCGTCGCAGGCGGCATCGGTTTCATCGGATTGCTGATTCCGCACCTTGCGGGATTTGTGGTGGGTACCAGAGCAATCCGTCTGCTTCCCGCCGCCGCATTGCTGGGCGCAGTGGCGATGGTGGCTGCTGACACGGTGGCACGCTCGGTGTCGGAATCGACAGAGCTCCCGGTGGGTGTGATCACTGCCTTGGTGGGAGCGCCGATATTCGTCTGGATGCTCTACCGGCAGTACAGGAGGTTGGAGCAGTGATTCTCGAACTCGTCGACACGCGGGCCCGGCTCGGAAATCGTGAGGTGTTGCACGGCATAGGTTTCCAGGCTTCCGCAGGTGAGATTCTCGGCTTGGTCGGCCCGAATGGCAGTGGCAAGACGACTGCGCTGCGTTGCTGTTACAACGCGCTGACTCCCAGCGGTGGTGCGGTGCTGATCGATCGGGTGGACGCGACGGCATTGTCGCGCAGGGAGATTGCCCGAACCGTCTCGGCCAGTGTTCAGGAACCGGCGGTGTCCGGTGGGCTTTCGGTGCGTGAATCCGTTGCTCTCGGACGCACGCCGCACCGAAATTGGCTGGATCGCACGACGGAGCGAGACGGCAACATCGTGGATCGGTGCATTGAACAGGTCGGTCTCGAGGCACTGGCCGGTAGGGACGTCGCGACGCTCTCCGGTGGTGAGCGTCAGCGCGTATCCATTGCCCGGGCGCTGGCGCAGCAACCGAAGATCCTGTTGTTGGACGAGCCGACCAATCATCTGGACCTGCGGCATCAGCTGATCGTGATGGAGCTGCTCACGGAGTTGGCGTCGCAGGGGTTGGCCGTCGTGGTCACGATGCATGATCTTCGCCTGGCCGTCGAATATTGCGATCGACTGGCGGTGCTCGAGGCGGGAAACTTGCGGGCGTGTGGGCCCACCGCTGCGGTGCTGGAAGAATCGTTGCTGGCCGAGGTATTCGGGATCAAGGCCCGCGTGGAGCACGGGGTGCGTCCGCGGATGGAGATTGTGGGGCTGGCGTGAATAACGAGATAGGCGCGATCTACGCGCGGATGGCGGCGGCGGTTCCGTTTTTCGAAAGCCTCGACGCTTATCCGGCGACCATCCCGGCCGAGGTGATGGCGGACCCGGACTGGATGGCAGCGCGCGTCGCGGATACGGCAAAGCGGTGGGGAAGTGACGAGAGCCGGGTCAACGGCACTTTGTGGTGGTATTCGGCCAGTTCCACGTTGACCGGCATCCCGCTCGGAACGGGGTTGGTCACCGGTTTTGCCGCCGATCCGTCGCTGTCCGGGGCCCGGATTTTCCTGCGTGACGACGGCTATCTCGGGGGATTTGTTGCTGCTTCTCTCATCCCGATCACTGTCGGTGTTGACGAGTTGGCTCGGGCGATGCACGAGGCATTGACGCCTGTCATCGAGGTGCTGGCCGAGGTGTCCGGAGTGCGCGCGAAGGCGTTGTGGGCGATCACCACCGATTCCATTGCCAACCGCGCGCTCGATGCGGCAGGCGTACGCCGTGAGCGCGGAAGTGCCTGCGCTGCTGGATTGATCGATGCCCTCCGTAGTGCGGGCGCGCCCATTCCGCGGCCTCGTTTTGTGGATGTGAACGCGGGGGCGAACGCCGCGCGAGTGGAGAATCCGTTGACATCGGTGCCGGCGGGTCGACGACGGTTCACCCAGCGTGCGTCGTGTTGCCTGATCTACGAGGTGCCAGGCGAAGCCAAGTGCACCAGTTGCCCCAAGCGTGCGCCCGAGGATCGTGTGGGGTTGCTTGCCGCTCTTGTTTGACGGATGGCGGGTGAGCTGCCAAACTTGGAGGCATCGAACATAAGTTCGATGCACGATGCGTCTTCCCTCCCAGCATCGCGACTGTTCGCAAAGGCACTGTTCGCAATCGGTGAGGCAAGTATGGGCTGGGGTAATGGACCGCCGACGTGGTCCGAGATGGAACGAGTTCTGTCGGGACGCGCCGGCCGAGTCGAGCACGAAGATCTGTTTCCCGGGGACGGAAACGACAGCCCGGCATGGTCACGCAAGCGTGGGGAGTACACCGCCGGTGAACTCGCTCGCGGCAACAGCACCGTGCCGTACGCCGAACTTCACGCCCATTCTGCGTTCAGTTTTCTCGACGGCGCCTCACCTCCGGAAGAGTTGGTGGAGGAAGCCGTCCGACTGGGCCTGGAAGCTATTGCCGTCACCGATCACGACGGTTTCTACGGAGTGGTGCGGTTTGCCGAGGCTGCTCGAGAATGGGGAATGCGGACGGTGTTCGGGGCGGAGTTGTCCTTGGACTCCACACCGCGAGTGGGGGCGGCCGATCCCGGTGGGACGCACCTGTTGGTTCTCGCGCGCGGGCAGGAAGGCTATCGCCGGCTCTCCCGTGAGATCGCGGCAGCTCACCTGGCCGGTGGTGAGAAAGGGAAGTTGCAGTACAACTTCGACACCTTGACCGAAGCTGCGGGTGGGCACTGGCAGATCCTGACCGGGTGCCGGAAAGGTCATGTGCGGCAAGCTCTCACCGCCGGCGGGAAAAGCAGCGCCGCTGCGGCTTTGCGGGATCTGGTCGAACGTTTCGGCGCCGACCGGGTGGCGGTGGAGCTCACCCATCACGGGTTGCCGGAGGACGACGAGCGCAATGCTGTTCTGGCACAGCTTGCCGCCGAACAGGGATTGCGAACCGTGGCGACCACGGCGGCGCATTTTGCGGCGCCCCCGCGTCGCCGGTTGGCCATGGCGATGGCTGCGGTTCGCTCCCGGCAGAGTCTGGACGACGCCGCCGGATGGTTGGCTCCGACGGGTGGGGCGCACTTGCGTTCGGGTGAGGAAATGGCGTCGTTGTTCTCGCTCTACCCGGAGGCGGTCAGCGGAGCTGCCGAACTGGCCCGTGAGTGCGCTTTCGATCTGAGGCTCATCGCCCCCAAACTGCCGCCGTTCGACGTACCGCCTGGCCGCACCGAGGCGTCGTGGTTGCGTGAGCTCACGATGGCGGGGGCGTTGGATCGTTACGGGCCGCCCGAGGGTGCGGAGAAGGCGTATCGACAGCTGGAACATGAGCTGGCCGTCATCACGTCCTTGGACTTCCCCGGGTATTTCCTCGTTGTCCACGACATAGTTTCGTTCTGCAAGAACAACGACATCCTGTGCCAGGGACGAGGTTCCGCGGCAAACTCGGCGGTGTGCTACGCCATCGGCATCACCAACGTCGACCCGGTTCGTAACGAGCTCTTGTTCGAGAGATTCCTCGCACCCGAGCGCGACGGTCCGCCGGACATCGACGTGGACATCGAATCCGACCGCCGCGAAGAGGCAATCCAGCACGTGTACACCAAGTACGGCCGCGAGTATGCCGCACAGGTGGCCAACGTCATCACCTATCGAGGGAAATCGTCGGTGCGGGATATGGCTCGGGCACTGGGCTTTTCGCAAGGACAGCAAGACGCGTGGAGTAAGCAGGTCGGACGGTGGGGCGGCATCGACAAGAACGCCGAGACGGATATACCGCGCCCGGTGCTGGAACTGGCCGCACAGATCGAGGGGTTTCCCCGGCACCTCGGTATCCACTCCGGCGGCATGGTCATCTGCGACCGCCCGATTGCCGACGTCTGCCCGGTGGAGTGGGCGCGCATGGCCAATCGCAGTGTCCTGCAGTGGGACAAAGACGACTGCGCTGCCGCAGGTCTGGTCAAATTCGACCTCCTGGGCCTGGGAATGCTCTCGGCCCTGCACTACATGATGGATCTGGTAGCCGAGCACAAAGGCGTCACCGTTGATCTGGCGCAGTTGGATCTGCAGGAAACTGCGGTGTACGAGATGCTCCAGCGGGCAGATTCCGTGGGAGTGTTCCAGGTGGAATCGCGTGCGCAGATGGCGACGCTGCCGCGTCTCAAACCGCGGAACTTCTACGATCTGGTCGTCGAGGTTGCCCTTATCCGGCCCGGTCCGATCCAAGGTGGGTCGGTGCACCCCTACATTCGTCGGCGCAACAAACTCGAACCTGTCACCTATGATCATCCCTCGCTCGAAAAGTCCCTGAAGCGCACACTCGGTGTTCCGTTGTTTCAGGAACAGTTGATGCAGATGGCCGTCGACGTCGCGGGATTCACGCCGTCCGAGGCAGACCAACTGCGTCGAGCCATGGGGTCGAAGCGTTCCACCGAGAAGATGGAACAACTGCGCGCGCGGTTGTATCAGGGAATGCGCGACCTTCACGGAATCGATGACGCAGTTGCCGACCGTATCTACGAGAAGTTGTACGCCTTTGCCAATTTCGGTTTCCCGGAGAGTCATTCGCAGAGTTTTGCCGCACTCGTCTTCTACTCGTCGTGGTTCAAACTGCATCATCCGGCAGCGTTCTGCGCCGGACTGCTCCGGGCTCAACCGATGGGGTTCTATTCACCGCAATCGCTTGTCGCCGACGCCCGCAGGCACGGGGTGCGAGTGCACGGTGCGGACGCCAACGTCAGTCTGGCGCATGCCACCGTCGAAGCGGCGGGGCTCGAAGTGCGATTGGGGCTGGGCGACGTGCGCAGTATCGGTGACGCACTGGCCGAGAAGATCGTAGAACAGCGCACTCTCGGCGGGCGGTTCACGTCATTTCTCGATCTGACCGGAAGAGTGGAACTCACGACGGCACAAGCGGAATCGCTGGCGACGGCCGGTGCGCTCGGTAGTTTCGGAATTTCGCGAAGAGAAGCGTTATGGGCTGCGGGCGCTGCAGCGGGGGAGCGCCCTGATCGACTACCCGGGATGGGGGCATCGGTCACTGCCCCCACCTTGCCCGGTATGAGCGACGTCGAACTGGCGGCGGCCGACGTGTGGGCTACCGGAGTATCTCCCGACACTTATCCGACGCAGTTCCTCCGCCCGCAACTCGACGCGCTTGGCGTGGTCCCGGCGTCCGGGCTGCTCGACGTTGCGGACGGTGATCGAGTGTTGGTCGGGGGAGCGGTCACACACCGTCAACGCCCGGCAACCGCGGGGGGTGTTACGTTCATCAACCTCGAAGACGAAACCGGGATGGTCAACGTGGTGTGTTCGGTGGGGTTGTGGGCCAAGTACCGAAAGCTGGCCAATACGGCGCCGGCGCTCCTCATCCGGGGGAGAGTGCAAAACGCAGAAGGCGCTGTGACCGTCGTGGCAGACCGGATGCAGCGCATGGACCTCCGTGTCACGGCGAAGTCTCGGGATTACTGCTGACAGCGCAAACGATTAGCGTATCCAGCGCATGTTTGGCAATTTAGTTGATGAAATTCACCCCCGATATCACCCTTTTGGTGATTGGCGTCGACGTGGTGTCATTCACCCCCGGTTTCATCCTTTCTTTCTCATTCTTTGCCTTGTTGTTCGAGTATCTTTTCGGTGTCCATGGACTCGTCGAGGCAACTGTGGGCGTCCGTCGGGAAATTTTCGTCGCAGCGCGCGCATGGTGAGGTTTCGGGCTTCCCGCTAGGGACCTTCGGCGATGCTCGACCGTTCGCGGTGGTGTGGTGCATCGTGGTGTGCGGGTAAGTGGTCTTCGACCGAAATGCGGTTTAGCTGGTCTTTTGAGCGAAAATGCAGGACAACCCGGCGGCGAATATCAGTCCGATGGGCAGGCCGGAGTTGATACAGAAGTGAGTGTCGCCCAAAAAATGGGACGAAAGTCACATTGACGGCAAATGGTCCTAAATCGGGCATGGGAGGAGACGTTTCCTCTGGCAGTTGTCTGCGAGTTACCCGTGAATCTGCTGGCAGTGGGTATTTCTTGATAGCGCGTCGATTTGTGCGGAAAAGAAATACGGAACTTTTGGATTCCAAACCTCTGGAATCGAGCAATTTTCGCGCTGGTTTTTTTAATAGGAACGACGTAGCGTCCATCCGTGCAATCAATCAGCTAGTTGAGTAGTGAAGTACAGGCAAGTGAAGTACAGGGCCGGGTTCCGGACTGGGGAAGCCGGAACACGGTGCGAAGGGGCGGGATTCATCCCGCGGAGGGAAATCATGTCGGAACACAAGGGCCTGTGGGCTGACGCCTGGTCCGGGTTGGGGACCACGCACGGCGCTCGGCCTACGGTTCGGCCTACACGGCCTCGCCGCCTGAATCACGTATTCGAAGCAAGTGCGGACTCCGTTCCGGACGCAATCGCGCTCGAGTGCGATGGATTTGCGATCACCTACCGCCAACTCGAAGATCGATCGAATCAGTTGGCGCACATGTTGATCGGTGAGGGTATCGGGGTCGGCTCACGTGTAGCGATCTTCCTGAACCGCTCGGTAGATACCTATGTAAGCCTATTGGGCGTGCTCAAAACCGGCGGCACCTTCGTGCCGATCGATCCAGGTGCACCGTCCGATCGTGTTGCGTACGTGGTCGAAGATGCCGGAGTTCAGCTTGTGCTGACCTCGACAGAGTTGGAGCCGAACGCCGAGGAATGCAACGTCGCGCGGCTTACCCTCGACACGAACGTGGCGGTGTTGAACTTCCAGCCACAGCATCGGCCGACCCTGGATCCGCAATCGGACCCGGACCCCGCCTGCTACATCCTGTACACGTCTGGTTCGAGTGGTCGACCCAAAGGCGTCGAAGTTGCCCAGTCGAGTATCTGCAACTTTCTCGACGTGGTTCCCGACGTCTACGATGTTCGGCCGAATGATCGTGTCTACCAGGGTATGACGATTTCCTTCGACTTCTCGATCGAGGAAATCTGGCCCACCTGGGCCCGCGGCGCAACCATCGTCGCCGGACCGACGGACAGTCGGCGACTTGGCGGCGAGTTGGCGGATTTCCTCGAAGAACGCGCCATTACGACGCTGTATTGCGTACCGACTCTGCTCGCCACGATCCCGCGCGATCTGCCCAAGATTCGTAATCTGCTGGTCGGCGGTGAAGCGTGCCCGCGTGAGCTGGTGGAACGGTGGGCGCGTCCGGGGCGCAAGATCCTCAACACGTACGGGCCCACCGAGGCAACTGTTACCGCAACGTGGGGTGAACTCCTGCCAGGTCGGACGGTGACGATCGGTCGCCCACTCCCGACGTACTCCGTCGTCATTCTCGACGAAGCTCGCGGGCTGGTACCCCACGGTGAGGTGGGCGAAATCTGCATCGGCGGACGCGGTGTTGCGCGTGGTTATGTCGGACGCCCCGACCTGACCGCCGACAAATTCATCGATCACTTTTCCGTGCCGGCGGGCCAGAAGCTCTACCGGACCGGCGATCTCGGACGCTGGACGTCCGACGGTGAGATCGAATATCTGGGCCGCGCCGATGCCGAGGTCAAGATTCGTGGTCACCGAGTTGATCTCGGTGAGATCGAAAGTGTTCTCCTGGAACACCCGTCGGTGTCGGAAGCCGTGGTGGCGCTGGTCGCCGCATCGGAAAACGAGACGCCGTCGGAACTGTGCGCGTACATGGTGCTGGTCGACCCGATCGAGGACGAGTACCTGGTCGGGGAACTCGCCAAGGCGGTGTCGCAACGACTTCCGGCGTACATGGCGCCCGCATTTGTCGACTTCATCCCCGCATTGCCCGTGATGCCCAGCGGCAAAGTAGATCGATCGAAGCTCCCGGAACCGACCCGGCGACGTTTCTCGGCTCCGACAGGCCCGGTAGTCGAACCCCGGAACGAGCAGGAAGTAGCGGTTCGCGATATTTGGGCGCGGGCGTTCGGCATACCCGCAGACGAGATGTCGGTCGAAGCAAACTTCTTCGAAGATCTTGGTGGCCATTCGCTGCTGGCAGCAACGGTTATCTCTGCCCTGCGTGAAAGTGGCATCGGCGCAACTCCCTCGATCCGAGATCTGTACAGCCATCCCACTGTTCGCTCGATCACGCACGCGCTGGCAGCAGTGGGCTCCCAGCATCCGATTGCCCCGAATGTTGCTGTCAAACACACGGATACGGAAGTGGCTCGCGCCGGAGGCATCCAGTTGGCAGTGATCTATGTGTTCCTGCTGATCACGACGCTTCCCGTCTCGTACGTCTACACGAAGAACGACGGTTTTGTGTCGGTGCCGGTTCTGTTCGAGATGTTGGCAGCCATCATGCTCACGTATCTCTGCGTGCGCTGGTTTCTTCCGGTCATCAGTGCGCGCCCACTTGCCGCAGGAATCAAGCCTGGGCGATACAAACTCTGGGGTCCGACGTATCTGCGGCTGTGGACACTCGACCTGCTCCTCGCGGTCGGTGCTTTGCCCGTGGTCAGCGGATCGCCGTTGATGTCGATCTATCTCCGCATTCTCGGTGCGCGCGTCGGGCATCGCACTACCATCGCGACGTCCTCGATATCGTTGCCGACACTGGTCGAGATCGGAGACGGCGCATCGATCGGTTACGGTGCGACCATCCGGCCGTGGCGCGTCGAATCCGGTTCGGTGACGGTGGGGAAGATCGTCATCGAATCGGGTGCATTTGTCGGTGCAAACGTGGTGCTCGAACCTGGATCGACCGTCGGGGTACGCGCCGCACTCGGTGATCAGTCGCTGCTTCCGTCCGGGCACATCGTGCCGCAGGAGGCCAGGTGGGCAGGATCGCCGGCAGTACCGACCGAGTTCTTGGATCCGGCTGTGGAAACCATGATGCGAGCCGAAAGTGTCCGTGCCCGTTGGAAAGTGCGTCACATCCTCGCAGCAATCGCCGGTCTGACGGCGCTCGAAGTGGGTGCCATCGCCCTGATGGTTCCCGGTATCGCACTGGTCTGGGGCGCCCTCCTGGCATGGGGTGTTTTGGCGGGACTGGTGGCGACGTTGTTTACCGGACCGATTTTCGTGATCACTGTCTGTGTTTTTGTTGCCGTGAACAAACGACTCGTTCTTCGCAACGCGCCTGCCGGAATGCATCCTGTTCGCTCGGGTCTTGGTATCCGCAAGTGGATGGTCGACAAGTTGCTCGAGTTCAGTTTGCTGTTCACGAACTCGCTGTACGCAACGCTGTATACCGCGCCGTGGTTGCGGTTGCTCGGGGCGGACATCGGTCGCGGAGCAGAAGTCTCCACCGTGTCGCATATCGACCCGGACATGCTCACCGTCGGCAAGGACAGCTTCATCGCCGACATGGCCAGCGTGGGAAGTGCGAGCTTCGCAAACGGCCGGATCATGTTCCAGCCCACTCGAATCGGCGAACGCACCTTCATCGGTAATGCCGCGGTTATCCCGTCGGGTATGGAGATCGGCGACAATGCGTTGATCGGTGTCGCGACGGTGCCGCCTGTGAACGGTGTTCCGGAAGGCACGTCGTGGCTCGGTTCGCCCGCTATCTACCTGCCGAACCGTCAGGACAGCGGAGATTACGACGACGCCCTCATCTATACGCCGCCGCAGGATGTAGTGCGTGATCGCTACGTGATCGAGTTCTTTCGCGCCACCTTGCCACCCACAGTTCTCGGCGTGAGCTTCTACCTTTATCTGTTGGTCTTGTCCTCCTTGGCATTCGGGCGAGCACTTCCCGTTCCGGCCCTCGTTGCGCCGCTGGTCGCGATGGCGTCGAGCCTTGCGGTGATCGGATTCTGCGCGGCGGTGAAGCGAAATACTGTGGGACGCTACGAACCTCGGGTTGAGCCGCTCTGGAGTAAGTTCGTCCGCAGGTCCGAATTTGCGACCGGGCTCTACGAAAGCGCGGCTGTGCCGATCGGCGTCGGGATGCTGGTGGGTACCCCGTTCCTGCCGATGGTGCTGCGCTGGTTCGGCACGACAATCGGCAAGCGGGTGTGGTTCGGAACCACCTATCTCACCGAATTCGATCTCGTCCACGTCGGCGACGACGCCACTATCGGAACCGAGTCGTCGCTGCAGACACACCTTTTCGAGGACCGTGTCATGAAGATGTCCACGATCACCATCGGCGATGGCGCCAGCATCGGGACACGATCGATCATCCTCTACGACACGGTTGTCGGCGAGGAAGCCTCACTCAGTCCGCTGTCGTTGCTCATGAAGGGCGAAGAGCTTCCGGCGCGGACGAGTTGGCGCGGAATTCCCGCTGAGGGGATTCGCGCCGACGACAGCTCGACTGTTCTCCTCGAGAAAGCTGTCCTCGAGAAAGCTGTCACCGACCAAGCTGTCACCGACATCGTCGTCGCGCAAGGAGTGTCCGCATGAAATGGGTATCGCTGTCTCAGAACAAGACCCGTCGAAGCACGACCTACAGCACGCGGCCGCACCCGCGGGCACTCGTGTACCGCGGCCCCGCGTCGTTACCGGGGTGCCCGGAAGCCGTCGCAGATCTGTTGTCGTCGAGCGCCTGGAACTTCGACGTGCGCTTTGTCGGACCGGACGAGGAGTTGCAGATCGACGATTCCACGCTCCATTCGGCGGCGCTGTACGCACAACCCGGCGGCGGTGACCTGGACAGGGCGTTCACGCACCTGCGCCGCCATGTTCCGGCGATTCAGCAATTCGTCCGATCCGGTGGACGGTACTTGGGATTCTGCCTCGGTGGTTACCTCGCGGGCCGCAGCCCCGGGTTCGAACTGTTTCCCGGTGATGCAGACCAGTACGTCGCGTTGCAGAACGCCGAAGTGCACGACACAAAAGGTGCTGTACTCGAGGTGGATTGGAGCGGCCAGATCGAGGAAATGTACTTCCAGGACGGACCGTACTTCTCACTCGACCGGCATTACCGGGATTACTACGATTCCGAGGCAGCGATTCTCGCGCGGTATCAGAACGGAAGTATCGCGGCTTTGAAGATCGACTACGGCAAAGGTCGGGTCGGGGTAGTCGGGCCGCATCCTGAAGCCGACGAATCCTGGTATCAGGGTGACGGTTTGCGGGCACCCGAGCACCTCGCCACCGACCTGGGGTACCGCTTGATCAACGCGGTGATGACCCGATGACAGCCAGTCCGCTCGCGCCGACGGAGCAGATCCCGGTAGTGGAAAAACAGCGACTTCTCGGGATCGACGCCGCCCGCGGTATTGCCCTGCTTGGCATGATGGCCGTCCACTCACTGATCGCCGTGAGCGACGACGGATCCCCGACACTGTCCTACGGCATTTCGGCAGGGCGATCGTCTGCGTTGTTCGCAGTCCTGGCCGGTGTGGGAATTGCCTTCACGACCGGTCGCGCGCGGGTGGAACGTGGTGATCGTGGTGCCACCGCAGCGTCACTGGCAGCGCGTGCCGCGGTGGTCGGGGCCATCGGATTGATCATGGGATACACCCACGCGGAACTAGCCGTGGTGATCCTGCCGTACTACGCGATCCTTTTCGTGATCGCTATCCCGCTTGTCTTCTTGCCTACACGTGCAGTTGCAGCACTCGGCCTGCTGATCGCTCTTGTCGTGCCGGCCGTCATCGAATTTTTCGGGACATCGCTCCCCGCACCGAGCTTGGACAACCCGACGTTGGTCGGCATTATCGAGAATCCACTCGGATGGACCGTCGAACTGCTGTTGAACGGGGAGTTCCCGGCTCTTCCGTGGACTGCGTACATGTGTGCCGGTATCGTCATCGGCCGGTTGAAGCTGACATCTGCGAACGTGGCCGGTTGCTTGTTGGTGTTCGGCGCTGCACTTGCAGTCGGCACGCGAATTCTGTCCGAGGTCTTGATCTTTCATCTCGGCGGACTGGAACACCTCATGGCGGGCAGCGAATTGTCGCGCGAGGAAATTCTCGACATCATCGCCTACGGCGCCGACGGTTCGGTGTTCGGTTCGACGTGGTGGTGGCTTGCCGTCGACGGCCCGCACAGCAGTACGCCGTTGGACCTGTTGGGGACGATAGGGTCGTCAATGGCCGTGATCGGGGCGATGCTGTTTCTCGGCCACCTGGCGGGGACAAAACTGGATACGTTGGTCAAGGTCGTGATGGTGCCCTTGGCTGCCGCCGGATCGATGACCTTGACGCTGTACGTGCTTCACATCTGGTTCATCAATTCGAACTACGACACGTACGGCGCGTGGACGGGGTACATCCTGCAGGTTCTGGCCGCTTTTGCCATCGGACTTTTTGTGAAGTTGACTACCGGGCGTGGACCGTTGGAAGCGTTTGTGACGATGGTGGCAAACCGAAGCAAGAGGGCTGTTACCGAGAGGGCGTCCACAACTGCTCCGGCGCACCACGCCTGACCGTATCGATCAGATCGTGGCCCAGGTCGAATCGGATTCCGTCCGGATTGGTGAGACCGCGTGTGTACCAGGACCGCTCGGCTTCCGGGTGTGGTCCGACAACGCCGACGCGTCCGAGGCCTAAGTCGCTGACCACGGCTGCGATCTTCCCGTTGCGGTAGCGCGCCAAGACCTCCACCGGGGCGTCCTCGCGCAGTACGAAGATAGGGCCGTCCTGGAAGAACATCGTGCGTTCCTCCTCGCGCCAGGTGACGTTCACGATTGTGTTGCCTGTTGTGTCGATCTCGGACTTGCGGGACGAGATATATCGAGCGGTGTCTCCCGGCAGCAGTCCGAAACCCGGTGTGGCCCCGGCCAAGTAGCCGCCAAGGCAGAAGCCGAGATAGTGTCCGCCGGTTCGGACCCACTCGCGGATCGACTCCGCATGTTGTTCCATGTGGACCCATGCCGCCGACAGTTCCCCGCCACCAGGTTGTGCATAGAGCGATGCACTCGCCAATGCTGCTGCCGTCAACGGAACATCTTCGTCCGGACCGCAGAACGTCACGTCGTACGGATCGGACGAGGATTCGAGTAACCGACCAACCGCCTCGGGGCAACCGGGTGATGATGCCGGCCCGCGGTAGACCAAGGCGCGCCGGGGACGGATTCGGGTGGAATCGGCTGACGCGACAACAGTTCCGCCGATGGCGACCAGCGCAGCGGCCGAGACGAGGAAGGTGCGGCGATTCATCGCGTGATCAGTTCAGCTTCGCCCGGCAATCATGGGTTCACTTTATCGAACTCGTGGTTAGGCCAGGTCGTCGCGTCCGCTGCCGGAGGCACCCGCGTACCGTTACGGCAGAGCTAGGTTACCGAGGAAAGCCGGCAACCGCCGATACGAGAGTAGGACTGCGCACAATGTTGGAAGTCGATATCACTGCACTGGAAGCGGCACTGGCGGCAGGTGAGCCGTTGATCGATGTGCGGGAGGCAGACGAGTTCGCCCAGGTGCGTGTCCCCGGTGCCGTACTGATCCCGATGAGCGAGTTCGTCTCGCGGATGGGGGAGATCCCCGATGCCGAGACGGTGTACGTGATCTGCGCAGTCGGTGGCCGCAGTCTCCAGGTTGCCGAGTACCTCCAGGGTCGCGGCATCAACGCTGTTTCCGTACGTGGCGGAACGATGGAGTGGCACCAGTCCGGGCGCGAGGTCGAAACCGGCGCCGTCTAAGCGGGCGCGGGCAACGCTCCGCTACGGATGGAGTTCACGGTGCGCGCTGCCACTGTGGCCCAGATCGGGATGAGTGCAAGCAGCAGCGCAGCGGCAACCGCGAGGATCAGTTGTGAATCGGTGGCAATACCAAAAGCGTTGGCGCCGACGGCACAGGCTCCGATCGGGAAGGTGAAACTCCACCAGCCGAGAGAGAACGACAACCCGCCTCGCAGGGCTCGGATCGTGACTGTCGTGACGGCGATGAACGCCACCACGCCGAGTGCGCCGACTACGGTGCCGTACACAAGCCCGAAGGTGTGCAGGGCGTCGGCGGTGTCTGCGGCGACGGCGTGGCGCGCTGCGTCGGCCAGGAGATTGGCGGCGCCGATCGACTGGCCGATCACGCCGAGCGGGATCCACAGTGACGGAATGGCATTGAACGGAATCGCGTCGACGCCGCGAGCACGGTTGTCGGCGAACTGCCGAGCGACGGCTGTGGCGATGATCAGTGCGGCCGAGAGCGCCAGCGCGAACATCACGTAACAGAACACGAGAACCGACGTGCGGAGGGCACCTTCAGTCAGGTGTGTTGTCACCGCCGCTCCTGTCGTCGCGGAAACCATCGGCGGTACGACGGGCATGAGCCAGAACGGCATGGCCGTCGCCATGCCGGCGTCGCGGACCAGACGGACCATCATGACGACATAAGTGCACAAGCCCAGGGTTGTGCCCAGCACCCAGAGAGTTATCGAGATTGTCACCGCCGCGCTGTGGCCGAGATAGTTCGCGCCGGTGACACCGGTCGCGGACCCGACTGTCACCAGGGCCATTGCCACCGCGCCGTAGAACGGGAACATTGCGGGGCTACGGAGGTAGGCGAGTGCAAGATCGCGGTGGGTGATCCAATGCGCGGCAAACGCGCCGATCAAAGCGATCAGGATGGCCGCGGCGAGGAACCAGAAGAGATCCGCCACCACGTGTAGTGCCGCGACCTCGTGTTGG
Source organism: Rhodococcus sp. ACPA4 (assembly GCF_002300185.1). Classification (NCBI taxonomy): domain Bacteria; kingdom Bacillati; phylum Actinomycetota; class Actinomycetes; order Mycobacteriales; family Nocardiaceae; genus Rhodococcus; species Rhodococcus sp. ACPA4. The sequence goes on along the minus strand of NZ_NSDY01000001.1, from coordinate 2,171,014 downwards.
AGAGACGCGGCTGCCACCGACACGATTCCCGTTCCCATCGCTGCCGCAAACCAGTTCGGGGTGATGTGGGCGAATGCGGACGGGGTAGCGGTGCTCATGCATTCCAGTGTGTCGGTGTCGGGTTTGCCGACGGTAGATGGCCTGTTGTTGAATGCCCACAAATGGCGCTTGTGGGTCTAATCTGAACGCATGTCGCTGTCCCCGCGAGTCCCGGAACTCAGCGCCCTCGACGTCCTTCTGTCTGTGGGCCGCCTGGGAAGCATGGGCGCTGCCGGTCGGGAGCACGGACTGAGTCAACAGGCGGTCAGTGCCCGGGTTCGATCGGTTGAACGCCAACTCGGGATCAAAGTCTTCGATCGTGCCGCAACCGGTGTTCGCCCGACGGCTGAAGGTGGGCTGATTCTCGAATGGGCCAGTCACATACTCGTTACCGCAGAAGAGATGGCGTCCGGTGTTGCTGCGCTGCGCGGCGAACGTGACGCGGCTGTCACGGTTGCGGCAAGTATGACCATCGCCGAGTACCTCGTACCGGGGTGGACGGTAGCCATGCGCCACAAGTTCCCCAGCGTCGTAGCTTCGGTCAGTCTCCACAACTCTTCCGACGTCTCCGCGCAGGTTCAGGCCGGTCGAGCCGACATCGGTTTTGTCGAAGGCCCGGACGTGCCGAGCTCACTCGCGTCCTGTGAAGTGGCGCGTGACCATCTGGTTGTTGTTGTGCCGCCAAACCACGAATGGGCTAACGGCGCTCCCGTTCCGGTGGAGGAGTTGGCCCGCACACCGCTCATTCAACGGGAATCGGGATCCGGGACTCGAATGACACTCGAAAACGCGGTACCTGATTGTGCGCCACCACTTCTCGAGCTGACGTCGTGCACTGCCGTCAAGGCCGCTGTCGTTGCGGGTAACGCGCCGGCCGTGTTGTCATCCTTGGCTGTTGCCGCTGATCTCACCGACGGCCGGTTGGTTGCCGTGACCGTCGAAGGTCTGCGGATGCCCCGCAGATTGCAGGCAGTCTGGGATCCGGTGCGAGGATTGCGCGGCGCGGCGCGGGATTTCCTCGACATCGCACTCGGTTCCAACACTGCTGTTCACTCGCGCTGAGGCTCAGACAGCACCCTTGAATCCGTGTTGACGCCACGCTTCATAGGTGACCAACGCCGCTGCGTTGGAGAGATTGAGTGAGCGTCGGCCGGGGAGCATCGGGATACGCAGACGCTCGGTGATGTGCTCGTCAGCCAGGACTTCCTCGGACAAACCCGTCGGTTCGGGACCGAAGAGCAGAACGTCGCCGGGTTCGTACGCGATATCGGTATACGGGACGGTTGCATGTGCGGTGAAGGCAAACACCCGTGCCGGGGTTACGGCCTCCCACGCTGCAGTTAGGTTCTCGTGGACAGTCACGGTCGCCAAGTCGTGGTAGTCCAACCCCGCTCGCTTGAGCTTCGGTTCGGACAGGTCGAACCCGAGTGGGCCCACCAGGTGTAGTTCACAACCGGTTCCCGCGACCATGCGGATCGCGTTACCGGTATTGGGTGGAATGCGGGGCTCGTGGAACATGACTCGGAACACCACAAAACCCTACCGCGCATGCCATTGGCGGCCGCGATGTCGGGGTTTTTCCCATTCAGTTACCAAACTGCAAAGTTTGTGGGAATCTGATTGCCGCATTCTTCTCAGAACGGACAAAATGAACACTCCTGCCGGTTGGAATCCCGACCCCTTCGATCCGACGATCGACCGCTACTGGGACGGCCAGCAGTGGACGGCTCAAACCCGTCCCAAAATTGTCGACGCCCCGACGCAGGTGTTCGGAGCACCAGGCTCGCCGCGGCAGGACCCCACCGCACCGGACGATCAGAAACGCCGCAAGTGGCCGTGGATCGCGGGCGTTGCCGCAGCCGGGGTTGCGGTAATCGGAATTGCGGCAGGGACGGGAGGCTCCGAAGAGTCGAAGACCCCGGCGGCGACTTCCTCGACGACAGTGGCAGCGACAACTACGCAGGCAACGACAACGACCACAGTCAAGCCCACAACCACGACCGTCGCGCCTGCGACCACCACGACGGTGGCTCCGACTACGACGACAACACTCGCCATAGTCCCGTTAGTTCCGCAAGTAACCACAACGACCCAGTACGTTCCACCGCCTCCCGCCTACGTGCCGCCGAAGACGACTGAGCCCGCGTACATTCCGCCGCCGGTCAAGGTGCCTGATGCCGGGGTGTATTACGCGAACTGCTCAGCGGTAAAGGCTGCTGGTGCAGCGCCGATCTACCGCGGTGACCCGGGCTATTCCTCGAAGCTCGACCGTGACAACGACGGCGTGGCCTGCGAGTAGTAGGCGGTCGAGTTGCTGTCGGTAGTGCGGGGCAGTATGTAGGTCATGCCCCTCGAAGAATCCGACAACGTAGTCGGCGAAGACTATTCCGATGCTCGATTGCCGGGAAAGGTGTGGCGCCAGCGCACGTTCACCAATTGTGTGTTCCGTGACGCAGACCTCACGGGCATGACGACGGAATCGGTGGTCTTCGACAACTGTGATTTCACCGGCGCAGATCTGGGGGAGTCGGAGCACATCGGTAGTGCGTTCCGTTCATGCAACTTCGCGCGGACCAGCCTGTGGCACAGCACCTTCCGAAACTGCACTTTGATGGGATCGACGTTCGACGGATGTCGCATCCGGCCGTTGACGCTCGACGAGGTGGACTTCTCGCTCACCTCGTTGGGCGGCGCGGATCTGCGGAGGATCGACTTCACGTCGTGCCGCTTCCGCGAAGCGAATCTCGTGCGCACGGATATGCGTGATGCGATTCTGGTGTCGGCGGATCTGTCGGGCGCTCGTACCGGTGGACTCAAACTCGACGGCGCGGACCTGCGCGGCGCGCGCGTCGATCCGGGTCTGTGGACGTCTGCAGTCGTGGCAAACGCCAAGATCGAATTGATGCAGGCGGTGGCGTATGCGTCGGCGCACGGTTTGGTTGTCGACCTGTAGATGCAACCGGTCAACAGCGGGAGTTACCGCTCCAGGCGTTCCTCCAGCCGAATCGTCACGAGGTCACCGACGTCTTTGCCGATGGCTGTGCGGATGTCGGCCTTGACCGGGAGCTTGTGAGTGCCGTCGCCCAAGGCCATGAACGAACTCTGAAACGGATGTCCGTCGATTGTTCCGCGCACCTTGACCAGTCCGCGGGTACGGAAGTATTCGGCGGACTCCGGCCAGATCACGTATGTCCAGCCACCTTTCGCGTCACTTTTGCGCAGTGTGGCGGTGAATACCTTGTCCAACAACATGGTGGCATGCCCTTTCGGTTGGTCAGCGAATGAATTCTCGGGCCAGCAGATCCATGAGCAGTCCGTCCTTCCACTCGCCGTGACGATCGCGTGAGTACTCGCGCATCACCCCGACGTCCCTGAACCCGACCGATCGATAACACGCGATTGCCGCCGTGTTCTCCACTTCCGGATCGATGATCAATCGGTGGAACTTCAGATCGTCGATCAGGTGCGCACACAGAACGCGTATCGCCTCACGACCGAATCCGCGGCCGTGGACAGCCGGATCGAGAAAGAGATCGAGACCGGCGTGGCGGAAGTCCGGGTTGTCGTCGTCGGCGTACCACTGAATGAATCCGATCAGGTTCCCGTCGTGGAAAATGCTGTAGCGAATGGTGCCGGGCTCCGGAGCGGCAGGCCAGTCGTCGGCTGGATTCTGCCACCATTCGGCCACATCGGGATGCAGATGGATGGCCCGCAGACGGGCATGATGATCGGCGGCGACGGGTGCAAGAACCACCCTCGGACCGCGTAGTTCCGGAGCCGTTGTCACGCATCGACCCTAACCTGGAACAATGGTCGCCGTGACTGCAACGATCCTGGACGGTAAAGCTACCCGCGACGAAATTTTCGAAGACCTGAAGGTGCGGGTGAACGCGCTGAAGGCAGCGGGTATCACGCCCGGACTTGGCACCATTCTCGTTGGTGACGACCCGGGATCCGCAGCGTACGTGCGCGGCAAGCACAACGACTGCGCCAAGGTCGGCATCAACTCCCTGCGCCGTGACCTGCCTGCCGACATCACACAGGAGCAGCTCAACGCCACCATTGACGAACTCAACGCCAATCCCGAGTGCACCGGATACATCGTGCAGTTGCCGCTGCCCAAGCACCTCGACGAGAACGCAGCGCTCGAGCGCATCGATCCCGACAAGGATGCCGACGGCTTGCACCCGGTGAACCTCGGCCGTCTGGTTCTCGGCAAGGAAGCTCCGCTGCCGTGTACGCCGCGCGGAATCCTGCACCTGCTCCGCCGCTACGAGGTGCCGATCGCCGGCGCTCACGTCGTTGTTGTCGGCCGCGGTGTCACCGTCGGCCGCCCTATCGGACTGTTGCTGACGCGTCGTAGCGAAAACGCCACCGTCACGCTGTGCCATACCGGTACCCGTGATCTGGCTGCCGAGGTTCGTCGTGCAGACATCGTCGTTGCTGCCGCCGGCGTTCCCGGACTCATCACCGCCGACATGGTCAAGCCGGGCGCTGCTGTGCTCGACGTCGGAGTCAGCCGCACCGACGACGGTTTGCGTGGTGACGTTGCTGCCGACGTCAACGACGTTGCGGGCTTCGTCTCGCCCAATCCCGGTGGAGTGGGCCCGCTGACCAGGGCGTTCCTGATCACCAACGTGGTGGAGCGCTCCGAGCGAGTTCTGGCCGGAGCCTGACGACATGACCTCACCGGTTGGCCTCGTGAAGAAGAATTTGCCGATGATCACGGTTCTCGCCGTGATCGCAGCCGCGGTTGTTCTTGTCCTGGCCGACCGGTGGCGTCGCGGTTCGCTGGTCTTGGGGGTGGCGGTCATTATCGGTGCAGCTGCCCGCTGGTGTTTCCCACAGAATCGCGTGGGACTGCTCGCGGTGCGCGGCAAGAAGTTCGACACGGCGGCCATGGGCGTCATGGGTGCGTTGATCGTCTCGCTTGCTCTGACCATCGATCCGCTCGGTACGGACTGAGTCAGTCCACTCGGCACGGACTGAGTCAGTTGTAGAACGACCCGACGTTTATCTCGCGCAACGGAATCCACTCACCCTGTAGTTTCTTGGCGGCGGAGTTCCGCCTTTTCGCCTGCTTGGTTCGAAGCGTGACGGCAAGTGCAGGTTCTTCGTCGATCCGGCCCGCCAGGGCGTAGATCGCCGCAAGATGGTGAACGCAGGGCGTGCGCCGACTCGAACAGTCACACGTGGCCGTGCATTCGGAAAGATTCACGGCCACAGTGATATCGCGCGCCTGTAGATCCGCGACGACGCTGTCCGGTAGCTCTCCGGTCGATACGGACCGGTTCGTGGTGCCTAGCGCCCGAATCATGCGGGCCGCGGTGTCGGATTGTGTCTTGTCCCAGAGCGGTACGGTGACAACAACAGTCGAGGTCTTACCCTTGGCGGTGACCTGGGCGGAAACCGTACCGGCAGAAATGTCCGTGAAGGTGACACCACCGTTGCGGGCCAGTGTGCGTGCGGTGGGCAAGGTGGGGTTTCGTCCGGATGTCGACGTTTGCTCAACCGTCCGCAACCACACACGGCCCCATGCGGTCACTCCGAATTCGGTGGCCATCAGATGATCACCGCGCCGTCGAGTTCGAGCAGTTCACGTAGTTCGCTGTCGGGAAGATTTGCGAGGGCTCCTTCGGAGTTTCCGGAAATCGACTCGGCTACAGCTCTTTTGGATTCGTGCATGGCGGCGATGTGATCTTCGACGGTTCCTCCGGTGACCAGGGTATGGACGTTGACGGTGCGCTGCTGGCCGATTCGATGGGCGCGGTCGGTGGCCTGATCTTCGACGGCAGGGTTCCACCACCTGTCGTAGTGAACGACGTGACTGGCGCGGGTGAGATTGAGTCCGAACCCGGCCGCGCGCAGGCTCAGAATGAGAATGGGCGAGGACGTGTCGTCGGTTTGGAAGGCGTCGACCATGGCGTCGCGACTGGCAACGTTGAGACCGCCGTGGAGAAAGGGAACATCTGCGATGCCCAGTTCGGCCGCGAGGTGTTTCGACAGTAGTTCGCCCATCGTGCGGTACTGCGTGAACACCAGGGCCCGATCACCGTCGTCGACGATCTCTGCAAGCATTTCGGTTGCGCGATCGAACTTTCCGGAACGGCCACGGAGATCCTCGCTGTCGCCGGTGACCTGAGCGGGGTGGTTGCATACCTGCTTGAGAGTGGTGAGCAGTGCAAGGACGTTGCCGCGTCGGGCAATTCCGGTGCCCAGTCCGGTATCGAACGCGTCCGCGACCGCCGCCCGGTAGATTCGCGCCTGTTCCGACGTGAGGGTGCACGCGACGGTCGAGAACTGCTTCGGCGGAAGATCCTTGGCAACAGCATCTTTGGTTCGGCGCAGCACGTATGGCTCGATGATCGTCGCCAACCTTGTTGCGGCGGACGCCGAGCGGCCGGATTCGATCGGGACGGCAAAACGCTGCCGAAAGCGTGCACGAGTTCCCAGTACAGCCGGATTGGCGACGTGGAACAAACTCCACAACTCTTCGAGACGGTTCTCGACCGGCGTGCCGGTCATCGCAACTTTGACGGTGGCATTCAGTTGCATTGCAGCTTTGGCGGCCAGCGACGACGGATTCTTGATCTGCTGCGCTTCGTCGAAGATGGCCGACGCCCACCGCGGCGTCTCCAGTTCGGCTGTGTCCGAACGTAAGACGCTGTAGCTGGTGAGTACCACGGTGCCTTTACCTAGTTCCGCAGGCAGTGTGCGGCCGGACCCGTGATGAATGTGAAGGCTCAGGTGCGGCGCAAACCGCTCGATCTCGCGTCGCCAGTTTCCGATCACCGACGTCGGGCAGACAACAAGATGCGGGCCGTCTGCGGCTCTGATCGCGATCATCGAAATGGCTTGCAGCGTTTTACCCAGGCCCATTTCGTCGGCGAGTATGCCGCCACCCGTCTCGGTCAGCGACGTCAACCACTCCACTCCAAGAACCTGGTACGGGCGCAAAGTCGCTTGAACCCGTGCATGATCGAGTGCGTCCACCACAGTTTGTGCGTGAATGAAGCGCTGTATCGCCGAGGCAGCACTTCTGATGACAGTGTCGCCGCGGTAGAGAGCGGCGTGCCCGGCTGGTGGCATGGTGCCGTGTTCGCCGCCCCCGATCACCCGCTTCCAGGCGCGCACCGACTCTCCGATACCAGGTTGATCCACGTTCGCAACCTGCAATGCCGTTACCACGTCGGCGAATTCGACAGTCCGAATATCGACGTCGACGGGCGTGATGACGTTGTCGACGGGTACAGCCATTCGGGCAACGGCGGCACTGCCGGTAGGGAGCCCCAACTCCGCCAGATGCCCGGCTGTATCCGGGACGCCCCAGAACCCGAACGCCATGTTCTCGGGAAGGTAGGTCGCCTGCAGCTGATCCGGGCACGGTTGAGTCACGAGCGCCGATGGTAGCCGTGATCGATGACCGCGGGCCACCGGATACGTCCCCGAAAACCGCAGATCAGTTGTGGTTCTCCCGACATTGACGGGAGGCGACGAGTCCGCTCTGACGGAGAACCGGACATTTCCTTCCTCGGACGTGATAGTCATTGTCCGTAGATCCGCAGTACCTGACACTTGCGAATAAGGAACCAATGAAGCTACGAAAAAATCTCTCAGGTAGGCACTTTCGACTGCTCGTCGCTGCTGTCGGTGTGGGAGTGCTGGCACTTGCCACCGCAACGGGTGCCGCCGCCGCGCCGGTAGGTGTTCCCGTTACGAGTCCTGGCGGCGTCACCATGTGGGGCGGGGCCGACGACAATCAGCGCGACGGCGTCCCGACTCGGGGCAGTGTCGCCGCGATTGCTGCCGGCGATCATCATTCGGTGGCGTTGACCACCGACGGCCACATCGCCGCGTGGGGACACAGCGCGTGGGGAGAGCGTGACGGAGTTCCGACCGGTGGTCGTTTCACCGCGATCGCGGCGGGTGAGGACCACGCGGTAGCCCTTACTGCCGACGGACACATTGCTGCGTGGGGAAGTTCCGAATTCGGGCAACAGGACGATCTCCCGGCACGTGGTGGGTTCACCAGGATTGCTGCCGGTACTTACCACGGGTTGGCGTTGACTCCTGAAGGAACAATCGTGGACTGGGGCAGCGAGGAGTACGGGCAGCGGGCCGATGTCCCGACCGATGGCGGTTTCACCGCGATCGCCGCCGGTAACTTCCATTCGCTGGCGCTCACGACCGACGGCCACATCACCATGTGGGGCGGCAGTGCCGAAGGGCAGCGCGACGGGCTACCGACCGAGGGTGGGTTCACCGCGATCGCTGCGGGCGAGGACCATTCCCTCGCGTTGACCGCCGACGGTCACATCGTGATCTGGGGCAGCAACGAGTACGGGCAGCGCACCGGTACTCCGACCGGCGGCGGGTTCACCGCGATCGCCGGCGGCTTCCGCCATTCGGTGGCGCTGTCGGCCGACGGCACGATCACTGCCTGGGGCAACAACGAGAACGGGCAACTGGGCGGTGTCCCGACCGGAGACGGATATACCGCCGTCGCGGCCGGGGCCTATCACTCGATAGCCCTCGGCGCGCAGACGGCGTCGACCGGTTCGCTCGGAAGTCTGACCGGAAGCTGAATGCTCAGCGTGTCGTGCGCGCCAATTCCATTGTGCGGCGCAACAGTTTTGCTACAGCGTCGGCTTCGGTGAGGAACCCGTCGTGCCCGTCCTTGGAATTCAGGATTTCGAGGCCGGTGCATGTCGGGATTCCGGCGGCGATCTCTTCCTGCAGGCGCAGCGGGTAGAGACGATCGGAATCGACTCCACCGACAACGACCGGCACGGTGATGGACGCCAAAGCCGCTGCGACACCACCGCGTCCGCGGCCGATGTCGTGACGGTTCATAGCCTCGGTCAACAGCACGTAGGTGCTGGGATCAAAACGCGACACGAGCTTGTCTGCCTGATGTTCCAGGTAGCTTTGAACCGCGTATCGTCCACCGTTCCAGGGGTTTTCATTTCCCTGGGCGGTGTTCTCGAAACGTGTGTCGAGTTCCGATTCGGCGCGGTAGGTGAGGTGCGCAATGCGCCTCGCGATACCGAGGCCGGCCCGGGGTGTGCGCCCGGTTCCGTGGTAATTGCCGCCCTGCCAATCGGGGTCGGACATGATGGCGGCGATTTGTGTTGTCTGTGTACCGATTTGATCGGCTGTCGCGCGTGAACCCGTAGCCAGTACCAATGCGGAGTTCAGATTCTCGGGGTACGACACAGCCCATTCGAGGGTGCGCATACCGCCCATGGAGCCGCCGACTACCGAAGCCAGTCGATCGATGCCGAGCAGGTCGATCAGCTTCTTCTCGGCTGCGACCTGATCGCGAATGGAGATGCCCGGAAACCGGCTACCCCACGGTTTGCCGTCCTCGGCAAGGGAACTCGGGCCGGTGGTGCCACGACAACCGCCCAGAACATTGGTCGCAATGACACACCATTCGCCCGTGTCGACAGGTTCGCCCGGGCCGACCATTCCGTTCCACCAACCGGGTGACGGCTGATTTTCGGACGCCGGACCGGTGACGTGTGAGTCCCCGGTCAGGGCATGTTCCACGAGCACGACGTTGTCGCGGTTCGGGGACAGCTCGCCCCACCGTTGAACCGCAAGCGATACCGACGGCAGCACGGCGCCGTTCTCGAGTTGCAGCGAGCCGATGTCGACGGTTCCGACTCGGCCGTCCGGCGGCGGCAGGATATCCGCGACCGCTGTCTGAGCTTCGTTGACGGTCAAGACGTTGCCGCCGCGGTGAGGCCGGTTTCGAGGTCGGCGAGGATGTCGGCGATGCCTTCGATTCCGACGGCGAGGCGAACGAGACCGGGGGTGACGCCGGCTGCGAGTTGTTCCTCGGGGGTGAGCTGGGCGTGAGTAGTGGAGGCGGGGTGGATGACGAGAGAGCGGACGTCACCGATGTTGGCGACGTGGCTGTGCAGAGTCAGGGCGTTGACAAACTTCTTGCCGGCATCGATGCCGCCGGGCAGTTCGAAGGTGACGATGGCGCCGGTTCCCTTGGGGGTCAGCTGCTTTCCGCGTTCGTACCACGGTGAGGAGGGGAGTCCGGCGTAGGAGACGGACGCGACGGCGGTGTGGCCTTCGAGGAATTCGGCCACCTGCTGGGCGTTGGAGACGTGGCGCTCGATGCGCAGGCTCAAGGTTTCGATGCCCTGGGCGATGAGGAACGCGTTGAACGGTGCGACGGCGGAGCCGAGGTCGCGCAGGAGTTGTACACGCGCCTTGAGAGCGTAGGCGGGTGCGCCGAGGTCGGCGAACGTGACGCCGTGGTAGCTCGGATCGGGGGTAGTGAAGTTGGTGTGTCTGCCTTGCGTCCAGTCGAAAGTGCCGCCGTCGACGATGACGCCGGCGATGGCCGTGCCGTGTCCGCCGAGATATTTGGTGGCGGAGTGCAGCACGATGTCGGCGCCGTGTTCGAGGGGGCGAAGCAGGTACGGCGTCGCGACGGTGTTGTCGACGATCAGGGGGAGGCCGTTCTCATGAGCCACCGCTGAGATCCCGGGGATGTCGAGGATGTGGTTCTTGGGATTGGCGATGGTTTCGCCGAAGAAGGCCTTGGTGTTGGGGCGGATGGCTTCGCGCCAGTGGTCGAGGTTGTCGGGATCCTCGACGAACGTGACTTCGATGCCGAGCTTGCGAAGCGTGTAGTGCAGGAGGTTGTAGGTGCCGCCGTACAGGTAGGGGCTGGCGACGATGTGGTCTCCGGCCTCCGCGATGTTGAGGATCGCGAGGGTTTCGGCGGCCTGACCCGAGGACAGGAGGAGTGCCGCGACACCGCCTTCGAGTGCAGCAATGCGCTGCTCGACGGCGTCCTGCGTTGGATTCATGATGCGCGTGTAGATGTTGCCCGGCTCAGCAAGGCCGAACAGCGCGGCGGCGTGGTCGGTGCTGTCGAAGACGTAGCTGGTGGTCTGGTAGATCGGCAGTGCGCGCGCGTTGGTGGCGGTGTCTGCGGTTTGTCCGGCGTGGACCTGCTTGGTCTCGAAGGACCAGTTAGCTGAGATGTCGGTCATGATTTGTGTACTCCAGTGGTCTGACGGATAGCTGTCGGACGGGGGCGAATGATCGCCGCCCCGTGCTGGGGTCTATCTACAAGTGCGACACATACTGAAAAACCTCCGTGGGGCTCGGCCCGGTCTGGGGTCCGTCCCTGTCGGACCCGCGCTTGTCGCCTGGAAATCCGGTGAAGCTGCAATTGCGCAGTTTCGCCTCGAGGCGACCTGGTCATCACCCGGGGCACCCCACCGCGGTTGGAGGGTTGCCGTCCAGCGAGCCGGGGCTTGACGCTGGTACTCATGACCGAGCTGAATTCTACCGGGAGTGAAGCCGAAGGATGACGCGGGTCGAAGTGTGCGGCGTCACCAGTCGCCATTCGACGCGACGGTGCCCACTAGCAGGCAAAAGTTACCGGTGAGTAGTGACTCGGAGGAGGGGCTGCCGGTTGCGGCCCCCAGCGTTAGCAGTACGCTTGTCTTGTTTGGGACTCATCTCCCGGGATCAGTCCACACAGTCTAGGTTTGATAATCGAACCGTTCGCGGACTCACTCACAAAGTGTGACCGCAACCGTGTAACCAGGGGAAACTTCCTAGGAGGACGCGAAGCACCCATGTCCAAAATAAAGGTTGAGGGCACCGTCGTCGAACTCGACGGCGACGAGATGACACGCATTATCTGGCAGTTCATCAAAGACAAGTTGATCCACCCGTACCTCGATGTGAACCTCGAGTACTACGACCTCGGTATCGAGTACCGCGACGAGACGGATGACCAGGTCACCATCGACGCCGCACACGCGATCCAGAAGCACGGCGTGGGCGTCAAGTGCGCCACCATCACGCCGGACGAGGCTCGTGTCGAGGAATTCGGTCTCAAGAAGATGTGGCGTTCCCCGAACGGAACGATCCGCAACATTCTCGGCGGCACGATCTTCCGCGCACCGATCATCATCTCGAACGTTCCGCGACTCGTCCCGGGCTGGACCAAGCCGATCATCATCGGCCGTCACGCATTCGGTGACCAGTACCGCGCCACAGACTTCAAGGTCCCCGGCCCCGGCAAGGTGATGATCACCTACACGCCTGAGGACGGAAGCGCACCGATCGAGCACGAACTGGTCAACTTCCCCGAAGAGGGCGGCGTCGTCCAGGGGCAGTACAACTTCACCACGTCCATCCGTGACTTCGCTCGCGCGTCGCTCACCTACGGACTGCAGCAGAACTACCCGGTGTACCTGTCCACCAAGAACACCATTCTCAAGGCGTACGACGGTGCCTTCAAGGACATCTTCCAGCACGTCTACGAGACCGAGTTCAAGGCTGAGTTCGATGCCGCAGGTCTGACCTACGAGCACCGCCTCATCGACGACATGGTCGCTTCCGCACTCAAGTGGGAGGGCGGCTACGTCTGGGCATGCAAGAACTACGACGGCGACGTCCAGTCCGACACCGTGGCTCAGGGCTTCGGCTCGCTCGGCCTCATGACGTCGGTTCTCCTGACACCGGACGGAAAGACCTGTGAGGCAGAGGCTGCTCACGGCACCGTCACGCGTCACTACCGTCAGCACCAGCAGGGCAAGCCCACCTCGACCAACCCGATCGCGTCCATCTTCGCGTGGACCCGTGGGCTCGAGCACCGTGGCAAGCTCGACAACACCCCTGAGGTCATCGGCTTCGCGCAGCAGCTCGAAGACGTTGTCATCAAGACCGTCGAAAGCGGCCAGATGACCAAGGACCTCTCGATGCTGGTCGGCGGTGACCAGGGTTACCTGACCACCGAAGAATTCCTCGGTGCGCTCGACGTGAACCTGCAGAAGTCGATGGCAGCCAAGTAGTAAAAGTTCCACAGCTTCACTTTCAGATGGGACGCCCGGGCACTCCGGGCGTCCCATTTGTGTCTGCTCTGTGCCTGCGGTCTCACGTGAGCGAACTCACCTGCTCTCACTTGGAAGTTCAACCAAGGGTGCGACCACAATTGACCAGTGACTTCGTCTACCCTTTCCCGCCCTGACGCCCCGACATCCGGGGTTCGCTCTGCCAGAGGCCCGGCGATGCTCGCGTTGGCGCTCGGCGGATTCGGAATCGGCACCACCGAGTTCGTGGCGATGGGTCTCCTGCCGGAGATGGCAACCGGGCTGGGCGTATCCGAGCCCACCGCCGGTCATGTCATCTCCGCCTATGCGCTCGGCGTTGTGGTCGGTGCGCCGCTCATCGCGGCCCTGACTGCTCGGATCCCGCGGCGCACATTGTTGATCGCGCTCATGATCGCGTTCACGGTGGGCAATGCCGCGTCGGTGTTCGCGCCGTCGTACACCACGCTGATGCTCGCCCGGTTTGTCGCCGGGTTGCCGCACGGTGCCTACTTCGGTGTTGCCGCCCTCGTTGCGGCGCATCTGGCTGAACCGGGTAAACGTGCCAAAGCCGTTGCCATGGTGATGATGGGTCTTTCCGTTGCCAACGTCGTCGGTGTGCCGGCTGCCGCGTGGCTCGGGCAGACCGTGGGATGGCGGAGTGCATTCGCACTGGTCGCAGTCATCGGTGCCGTCACCGTGGCGTCGCTGCTCGTCTGGATCCCGCGCCTCGACGCTATGCCGATCACCAACCCGATCACCGAACTCAAGGCGCTGGGCCGCATCCAGGTGTGGATGACTCTGATCGTCGGCATGGTCGGATTCGGCGGCATGTTTGCCGTGTACACGTACATCAGCACGACGTTGACCGACGTGTCCGGTCTGGGTGCGTCGTTTGTTCCGCTGGCGCTCATGCTCTACGGGCTGGGCATGGTGGCCGGCAACTTCGTCGGTGGCTACCTCGCTGACCGGGCGCTCATGAAGGGCCTGTTCGTATCGATGGCGTCGCTGGCGATCATTCTCGCGATCTTTGTTCTCGCCGTTCGCAACCCGTATACGGCGTTGCTCTTCGTCTTCCTCATCGGGCTGGCCGGTGCGTCCATGGTTCCGGGGCTGCAGACCCGCTTGATGGACGTTGCCGAGGACGCCCAGACCTTGGCCGCATCGCTCAACCACGCCGCCCTCAACATCGCGAACGCGTTCGGAGCCTGGATCGGTGGGGTAGTGATCGCCGCCGGTTTCGGTTACACAGCGCCCGCCGCCGTCGGTTCGCTCCTCGCCGTCGCGGGGCTCGGTGTCCTGGTGGTTGCGGTGATCCTGCAGCGTAGAGCCGCGAACTGAGAACACGTCGGCATCATCGGCTACGGTGCTTGCCGTGCCACAAACAGCTGACTCTCATATTCTCGCGCCTCACACGATCACGTCGGTGAACGTCAACGGCATTCGTGCCGCAGCCCGCAAGGGTATGACCGAATGGCTCGAGAAGACCGACGCGGATTTCATCTGTCTGCAGGAAACCCGAGCATCCGACAAGCAGTTGCACGAGACTCTCGAACCCGCTCTGTCGAACGGCTGGTTCCTCGTTTCGGCCGAGCCGTCGGCGAAAGGCCGCAACGGCGTCGCAGTCCTGTCCAGGGTCGAAGCCGATGCCGTCCGTATCGGTTTCGGTGACGACGAATTTCAGGACGCCGGACGCTACATCGAAGCGGATTTTGCCGACCTCACGGTGGCAAGTCTCTACCTGCCGACCGGGGAGGCTCTGACCCCGAAGCAAGAGGCGAAAGAACGGTTCATGAGTTCGTTCGCGGCTCACCTCGCGGTCACCGCTGCCGCAGCCGAGACGGCCGGGCGACACGTTGTGGTCAGTGGTGACTGGAACATCGCGCACAACGAAGCCGACCTGAAGAACTGGAAGGGAAACAAGAAGTCCTCCGGCTTCCTGCCCAGCGAGCGTGAGTGGATGGACGTCCTGTTTGCGGACGAGTCCCCCTGGGTCGACGTGTTCCGGGCATTGCATCCGGGCGTCGAAGGACCGTACTCGTGGTGGTCGTACCGCGGTAAGGCATTCGACAACGACTCCGGGTGGCGCATCGACTACCAGGTGGCGACCCGAGCGTTTGCCGAGCGCGCCAAGGCAGGGTTGATCGAACGCGCGGAATCCTACGATCTGCGTTGGTCAGATCACGCTCCCGTCACCGTCTCCTACCGGTAAGGCAATCGCATGCCCGAAGGCTCGAAGATGCCGAGCGCGAAGACACTCAAGGCCGTAGGCACCGTCGTCGTTGCAGTGGTCGCGGTTGTGCTGGCGATGGTGCTGTCGTCGCAAGACTCCGACAGTTCGGCAACGGCCGGCTCGGCGACCTCGACCACGTCGAGTTCGGCGATGACATCAACTCAGGTCAAGCCCGGGGCGACCACCAAGGCGGCGCAGTCGACGTCGGCCCAGGCGCAGTCGACGTCGGCCCAGAAGCCGGTGAGCAGCGATGCGCCTGCGCGGGTACTCGCCACGTTGGTCGAGATCGACGCCGGACGGTGGCCGGACTCCGCGAATGCGGTGGGAACCAAGGGCGGCGTTACCTTCCGTAACAGCGAGGGCAGGTTGCCGGCAGTCGGCGCCGGCGGTGGCCGCGTTGTCTATCAGGAGTGGGACGTCAATCCGAAGAAGAGTGGTCAGGGCCGTGATGCCGAGCGGATCGTCACCGGAAACGACGGTTCCGCGTGGTACACCCTCGATCACTACGAGACCTTCACAAGGATTCGCTGATGCCTGATCGCGAAACTGTCGGTGTCGATCGGTGGCTCGACCCGGAATCCGGCGTCTCGTCGGTGGCGGTGTCGGGTGAACCGGCACTTCTGGACGAGTTGGCGCGTGATCTCCGGATGCGTGATCTTGTTGTCCGCACGGTTCGCGGATCGCACATGCAGACCACGGCGCAGGTCTTCGACGAGTTTGCGGCAGCATTTCAGTTTCCGTCACACTTCGGTCGCAACAAGGACGCCTTCGACGACGTCATGCGTGACCTCGACGACGTACTCGGCCTCGGCGCCGGGTTTGTCGTTCTGGTTCGAGAGGCTGAGCTGTTGCTGCGCGGCGAACCTGATCAGCTGCCCTGGTTCCGGGAGTCGATGGATTTCTACGCCGACGAATGGGCGCCCGCCACGTTCGGTACCGCGTACCAGTTCGGCTCGGGTTCCGAAGAAACCTTTGCGTCGGAACTCACGGTGCTCCGCTACCCGGAGACCACACACACTCCCTGAATCGCCCGCGTGGAAAGATCGGAAGCATGTCGACCCCTGCAGAACAGAAGCCCACGGCAAAGCCTCGCGTGCTTTCCGGTATCCAGCCGACGTCGGATTCCTTCCACCTCGGTAACTATCTGGGCGCATTGCAGCAGTGGGTGGGGCTGCAGGACGAGTTCGACGCCTTCTACTTCGTCCCGGACTTGCATGCCATCACCGTGACGCAGGACCCCAAGGAACTGCGTCGACGCACCAAGGTTGCCGTGGCGCAGCTACTTGCAATCGGGATCGACCCCGACCGCGCAACGATCTTCGTCCAGAGCCAGGTTCCCGAGCATGCTCAGCTTGCATGGGTCCTGAATTGCATCACCGGTTTCGGCGAGGCCAGCCGCATGACGCAGTTCAAGGACAAGTCGTCCAAGCAAGGCAGTGACAACGCCAGTGTCGGGCTGTTCACCTACCCGGTTCTGATGGCTGCCGACATCCTGCTGTACCGCCCGCAGCGCGTTCCGGTCGGTGAGGACCAGCGTCAGCACCTCGAGCTTGCCCGTGACCTCGCGAACCGTTTCAACTCGCGCTACGGCAAGTCGTTCGTCGTTCCTGAACCCCAGATCATCAAGGGCACCGCCAAGATCTACGACCTGCAGGACCCGACGTCGAAGATGAGCAAGTCGGCAGCGAGCGACGCCGGTCTGATCAATTTGCTCGACGATCCCAAGGTGTCGGCCAAGAAGATCAAGTCGGCAGTCACCGACAACGAGCGTGAGATCCGCTTCGACCCGCAGGCCAAGCCTGGTGTCAGCAACCTGCTCACCATTCAGTCGGCCCTGTCCGGTGTACCGATCGAGACCTTGGTCGCGGGCTACGAAGGCAAGGGGTACGGCGATCTCAAGACTGATACTGCGGACGTGTTGGCGCAGTTCGTGACTCCGCTCAAGGCCAAGGTCGACGGCTATCTTGCCGACGAGGCCGAACTGGATCGCATCATTGCCGCCGGCGCGCACCGGGCCCGTGAGGTCTCGTCCCGCACGCTTGCGACCGTGTACGAGAAGGTCGGGTTCCTGCCGCCCAAGGGCTGAGCACGGCGCAAGTGAAGGGCTGACACGAAACAGGTCGATACAGAAATAGGGGGACATCTGTGGCTGAATCAGTTGTCGTAGAGGAGCCGAGTTTTCTCGACAAGCAGCGGGCAGCGCGGCCGTGGCTCGATCACCTTGTTCGAGCGGGTATGCGATTCCAGAACCAGAAGGGCGACTACTACGCCGCCGGGATCACGTACTTCAGCGTCCTCGCTCTGATTCCGATCATGATGGTTGCGTTCGCGGTGGCCGGTTTCGTGTTGGCCGGCCACCCCGAATACCTGACTTCGATTCAGGAAGAGATCACCAAATCCATCCCCGGCAGCCTCGGTGACACCATCAACAGCTTGATCGACTCGGCAATCGACTCTCGCGCCAGTGTTGGTGCGGTCGGCCTTCTTGTCGCGTCGTACGCGGGTCTCGGCTGGATGGCCAATGTCCGCGACGCGCTCACCGCGATGTGGGAGAGCAAGCGTGACTCCAAAGGGTTTGTCAGAACCAAAGTCGGCGATATCGGGGCACTGCTCGGTCTGGGCGCAGCCTTGGTTATTTCACTCGGCATGTCGGCGCTCAGCAGTGGGCCGGTAGCGCGTCAGGTTGTCGTGTGGCTCAACCTCGAGAACATCACCGGCGTCGGCGTCGGACTGCGAGTCTTGTCGACGGTGCTGTCGATCCTGGCAACCTGGGCGGTGTTCCTGTGGGTGATCGCACGATTGCCCCGTGAACCGGTGAATCTACGCAGCGCCGCCAGTGCGGCACTGATGGCGGCTCTGGTATTCGAAGTGTTCAAACAGGTTGGTGCGATCTATCTTTCGGCGGTCAGTAGTGGCCCGGCCGGCGTCGCATTCGGGCCGATTATCGGTTTGCTCGTATTCGTGTTCACCGCTTCGCGCATGCTGCTGTTCTGCACCGCCTGGGCTGCGACGACCAAGAAAAGCATGGCACTGGCTTACATCCCGCCGCCCGATCCGGCAATCATCGCGCCGCGGGTTGTCGTCAGCGAAGGGATGTCACCGTCACGCGCAGCGGCATTGATCGGAACGGGCGCTTTGGCGGCTCTCGGACTGTCGGGGCTCGTGCGCAGAAAGAATCGCTAGGCATGCTTCTGGCGTAGCAGTGTTCGGGGGAGATGTGGGTGCATCGGTGGATAGATCAGGCTGAGTGTGGATGCCAGAGTGAAGTAGCTGCGTAGTAGTCGGAAACAGAGGTACGCCGGAATGTACTTCACCGAACTCGGCCGCCAGATCAAACAGACGACGACGGTCATGATCATCGACATCCCCAACAAGGTGGCCACGATGGGCTGCCATTGCAGGGTCGTGAACGTCGATTGGAACGCCAATCCGGCGATTGTGGCGAAGAGGAGCAGTGGCGCGAGCATCGCGCGTCGGGCAGCGTTGACCAAGTTGAACGGAAGCACGAAGGTGCCGATCATCGTTTGTCGGTCGAACAGAATCGCGCGATTGCGTGCGGTGAGGTGGTAGATACTGCGGAACCATCGTGTTCGCTGTTCACGTAAATGGGCGTAAGAGGCGGGGGTTTCGCTGTAGTACACGGCGCTCGGATCGGCCACGCTGTGATAGCCGGCGGCGGCCAGTCGCATGCAGATGTCGGTGTCTTCCCCGTTCATTCCTTGCACGATGCCGCCGACTTCGAGCAGTTGACTCCGGCGGTAGATGGCGAACATACCGGGAATGCCCATGACGCCTTGGTAGCCGTCGAGGGACACCTGGAAGAAGCCGTGGCGCATGTACACCTCGACCAATCGGCATTTGTCGATCCAGGTTCTTTCCTCGCGGGGCATCGGTATCCCGCCGACGCAGCCGACGTGCGGGTTGGCGAAGTGGCGCATCGCGGTCTCGAGACAGCGCGGCCCGATTACCGTGTCGGCGTCGATGCGTACGACGAACTCTTCCGTGATGTGCTCGATTCCCAGGTTCAGTGCAATGGCTTTCCCCGGGGTCGGGCAGTCGAGCACGGTGCCGGTGATGTTGGTGCACTCGCGGATGATCCGTTCGGCGACATCGTGTGTGGAGTCGGTGGAGGCATTGTCGACGACGTAGAGATGGATTTGTCCGGGATAGGTCTGGGCGGCCTCGTCGACGGCGACGATGGTGTCCTCGATGTCGTGGGCCTCGTTGTGGGCGGGAACGAGAATTGCTGCGGGCGGCGAGAACTCATGGCGGCGTGACTTTTTCAGTGCCCGTACGCCCAGCGCTGCAGTCGAGACTGCCAGGAGCTGTTGCATCAGGAACACACCCGCGCCGATACCGCCGAGTATCGCCCAGCTTTTCAGGACTTCGACGAGGTCGTAGAGAACGTTGAGTGCGATCGCTGCACCCGCGATCGCGAATACCAGGCAACCCGCCAGCTTGAGGAAGGCGCTCAGGGGTATTCGCGGGTCGAGGGGCAGTGGGCCTTGGGGTGGTAGTTGAGCTTGCCGCAGGATGGTGTGCGGGAAGATGCCCAGTGCGATCAGCCCCGAGATCATCTGGGCTCCGAATACGGAGATCGAGATGATCCCGGCCTCGTGGAGTAGCCACGCGAGAGTATCGATGACGATGCAGAACAGTGCGTACTTGCCCAGCAGGGACACTCCGATGAAGACTCTGCGCCAGATATTCGAGTAGGCATGGATGGCGTAGGTCAGGAAGAACATCACGAGAAACAGTCTCAGCGGGAAGACAACGGTTCCTCGCCCGTCTGACAGGATGACCAGGTCTCGTGGCAGGTGGACGAGACCGGAATGAATCAGAAGTGTTCGGATGCACATGGCGATGATCGACAGTCCTGCGAACGTGACCAGGAATCCGTTGGTTCCGCTCGGCGGACGATCGACGGCATAGTCCGCCGGCGCACTGTCGACCGACCGGAAGTGGTCGATGACCGCTCCGGCCTCGTGTGGATCGTGCTTGACGTCGGTCATCGGGGTGCGATCACCCGTGCGGGGGAGTTGGGAGCGGTGGTGCCGTCGGTATTGACCACAAAACTGCCCTGCGACGTGACGACTCGAGCGTATTCGCTGCCGAAGTCCGGCACGGGTATGGTCCCGGGCTTCCCGACGTACTCGATGACCAAGCCGCCGGCACCTGTTGTGCTGGTGGCCGTTTCGACGATCATTCCGTCATCGAACGCGGTGATGTCCAGTGCGGGGTCGGCGGCTCCCGAGCGAATGCGGCCGTCCTCGATCCGTACCGGCGGGTTCACTTCCGGGCTTTGTCCGATCAGCACGAACGGTCTGCCCGGCGCCGGAGCGGAATTCCAGAAGAACTCCGGATCGTAGTGAGCCGGAATGAATTTCGTCAGAGTTGGAATGGTGGCATTGAGTTCGTCGACTGCACTTGTTTTCGCGGAGTCCGGCCAGTAGACGGCAAACCCAGGGGCCAGCGCCTGCGGCAGCGCCGTGAATCCCGTCCCGAGATCGTCACCGAGAAGGAGTGCCGAGGTGGGCTGGAGTTGTATGGGATAGGTGGTCACGCGCACGTCGCAGCCGCCGAGGTCGCGGTCGCGTTGGACGGTCAGAGTCAGGGTGTTCTCCAGCAGTTGCGCCGCCGCGGGCAAGGAGACGATGGCCTGCGTCGACTGCCCGTCGAGCCTGCGACTGTCGACCAGTTGCCCGTTGAGTTGGACGTTGAGAATCCAGGTGAGATCGTCGGGCGAGGCAGGGAGCGCCATCGCTACCCGAATCGATTGCGGCAGAAGGCCGCCGGGCAAGTCGGCAAGCGAGTAGCCGATCCGCCATCGGTGGGTGTCGGCAATGTTCGTGGCGGAGGTGTCTGCGCCAAGCGTATTCACGCCGACCTCGGTGCCAACAGTCGGTGAAGTGTCGAGCGCCCGTGGATCGCTCCGATCCGAATCGGCGGTGGCTACTTCGGGGAGGGTGAGGAATCTCGAGATCAGGGCTCCGCTTGGCGCGAGCACTCCGATGACAGCAGAGTCGTCGACTGTACCGAGCGCGATACCGTCGCTTGCGTCAGTCTCACCGGACGTGGACCAACCGAGGTCGGCTAGCCTCTCGGCGGGGCCGATGAGCAACGCATTCTGCGCATCAGAACTCGGAACGGCATCCGAATAGGTCACCTCGTACCCGGCTCGGGTCAACGCGATTCCCATCTGCGCCGCCGTCGTGCGCCACTCGTCGTTCTGATCGGCAAGCACGATGGTGAGGCGACGATCCCACGACACGACCGCATCCCGTACGGTGTGTACACGCTCGGTGAGGGCTGCCTCCACCACGCTCGCAGGATCGAGGTGGACCTGCATTCCGGCCGAATGGTCGGGGGTACAGGTCCGGTTGTCCAAGGTTCCCTCGATCTGGACCTGAACACGGACCTGACCGTCGCTCGACAGTCCTTCCGGGACATCGACAATCACGTCGAGTCCGTTGTTCCCTCGTGCCACCTCACTCTTGTAGACCTGCTGCCCATCCATTCTCACGATCAAGAAGACAACGCTGTCCTCCGCCACCTGCGTCGTTCCGGTCAAACGGAGACGAGTCTCGCGGCGCGCCGAGTCGGCGGGGAAGGTGACGGCAAAACTCGTCGACGGGGAATCGTCGGTGAGCCAGACGCCGTCCTCGTAGCCGGCGCCCGACAACGATTTTGTGTAGTGACGATCCGCCGGAACGTCCAGGCTCGTATCGTCCACGTCGCGGGTGAACCACAGCGGCCGTACCAGCACGAAGACCAGCAGAAGTGCCAATGCCACACCCAGGATCCACCACGCGGAACGTGGAACGGTCCGGCCGCGCTCACCCCGGAAGTACCCGGATTCCGGAGCAGCAGGTTGCGCTTGCCGCTCGTCGTCGGGCTCGCCTCCGCCGCTCACTCGACCTGCTCCGTAGCCACCGATCGCCGGTTCCTGTTCCAGTAGGAGGTGCACGGAATTCGGCTCACGTCGACGCGATCGGTGTATTTCTGGGCGATCTCGACCGACTCCTTCAGAAGGCCGGTGGCCAATCTGGTCGGTTCGAGACCCAGCCCGATCAATGTGTCGTTGCGGGCGCTGAGCTGGTTTTCGTCGGCTTCGGCCCGCGGATTGGGCACCTCACTGATGTCCGCGCCGACCGTCTGGGCAACCAGGTGGGCCAGATCTGCCACTCTATGGGTTTCGGTCACCTGGTTCATCACGCGTACCCGGCCGTCGACGGAGGCCGCGGTTTCGGCGGCCAATCGTATGCAGCGCACTGTGTCCCGGATATTGATGAAGGCTCGCGTTTGCCCTCCCGTCCCGTGCACGGTGAGCGGATGGCCGACTGCTGCCTGCACCAGAAAGCGGTTGAGCACCGTCCCGAAGTCGCCGTCGTAGTCGAAGCGGTTGATCAGTCGTGGATCGAGATTCGTCTCGTCGGTTTGAGTACCCCACACGATCCCCTGATGCAGATCGGTGATGCGCACGCCGTCGTTGCGCGCGTAGAACTGGAACACCAACTGGTCCAACGACTTGGTCAGGTGATACACGCTTCCGGGGGCAGTGGGGTAGAGGATTTCGCGGGTATGCGCGTTCCCGTTCCGGTCGGGGTAGGTCACGGTGAGATACCCCTCGGGTAGATCCACCGGTACCGACTCGTACCCGTACACACCCATCGTTCCGAGATGGACTACATGAGCGTCGATGCCCGTGTGCACGAGCGCGGCCAGCAGGTTGTGAGTCGCATTGAGATTGTTGTCGACCGTGTAACGCTTGAGGTCCGGTGATTTCATCGAATACGGTGCCGCCCGCTGCTCGGCGAAGTGCACGATCACCTCCGGACGGAATGTATTCAGCAACTCCGTCAACGCCTCGTAATCGCGGGCGAGATCGAATTCGACGACGTCGATGCGGTGCCCCGTCACGTCGGCCCATGCTCGAACTCGCTCTGACAGAGGGGAAATGGGAGTGAGTGACTGCACTCCGAGTTCGTCGTCGATTCGTCGCCGAACGAGACTGTCGGCGATCGTCACCTGATGTCCGTGCGCCGAAAGATGAAGCGCGCTCGGCCAACCGCAGAATCCGTCACCGCCGAGGATCAGTATTCGCATTGTTCACCTTTCATGCGCGAGAGCGGGATTCGGCCGTCATGTCCGTGCGGATGCTGCGACACCGGTGAGTAACGACACAATCGCGATCCCGATCGTGAAATATATTGCTGCACTGCCGATTTTCGAGGCTGTTGTCGCCGCGACGGTGAACGGCCACAGTGTGGCGGCGATCGTCGCGAGCATGCCGATCCACCCGAAGAAGTTCGACGCGCGTGGCGTCGAGACGATGAGAACATGCAGAAGCGCGGTGGCGACGAGAGCTGCGACGGCGGCACCGACGGCGAGGGAACCTGTTTGGGAGTTCCCCAGGGTTGTCGCGGGTGTGATCACCGGAGTGTCGAGAAGTCCTCGCACGATCAGCAAACCGACAACTGCGGTCAATGCCGCAACCAGTGCCGTTGCAGCTCCACCTGCCCAGAGTCGCGTGGCATTGACCGTTGGGGCCGTTGGTCTTCCAGCTGGAATCTGGCTCATCGGGCGGCTCCTTCGCCGATACGGACGTAGGTGATCTGTCCACACTGTATGCCGCACGGACGCGCCCACTTTCATCCTCAACGGGTGAATTGCATGTGGATCCCTGGGTGAATCACCCCTCCTGGGTGAGGCCGCTCCACCGCCGCAGATGAGACGCTGCTCGGTAAGTCCGATCCGAACATGGCACGATGGAAGGGATTTTCATGAGCATTCAGGCAGATGCGAGTGCGAGTGTGCAGTCTGCGCACAAGGAAGCATTGCGGACCCTTCCGTTCGGGGACGGTCAGGATCTTGCTGATGTGGAGCGGGGCTTCATCGCGTCGTTGACCCCCGGGGTTGTGACGGATGCGGACGGGGAAGCGGTGTGGGACAGTGACGCATTCGGGTTCCTCGAGCAGGACTGCCCACCCACGGTCCACCCCAGCCTGTGGCGTCAGTCGAAGTTGTGCGCACGTCAGGGCCTATTCGAAGTCACCGACGGCATCTACCAGATCCGTGGCCTCGACCTGTCGAACATGACTCTGATCGAAGGCGATACCGGAGTGATCGTCATCGATCCGTTGATCTCCGCCGAAACCGCCGCCGCCGGGTTGACGTTGTACCGCGAGCACCGTGGCGATCGGCCGGTGACCGGAGTAATTTACTCCCACTGCCATATCGATCATTTCGGCGGCGTCAAAGGTGTCACCACCGAAGAGGACGTTGCCGCGGGCCGTTGCCCCATCCTGGCACCGAAGGGGTTTGTCGAGCATGCCGTCGCCGAGAACGTGTACGCGGGAGCTGCCATGGCCCGCCGGTCCGCATACATGTACGGCGCAGCACTGCCTCGGGGGGATCGGGGCGCGGTAGGGGCCGGGCTCGGTCCCACCACCTCGACCGGAACTCCGACCCTCATCACGCCGACGGTCGATATCGACCACACCGGTCAGACCGCCACGGTGGACGGGGTTCGGATCGAGTTTCAGCTCACTCCAGGTACCGAGGCGCCCTCGGAGATGAACTTCTTCTTTCCCGATCGCCGAGCGTTGTGCATGGCCGAAAATGCCACTCATACCTTGCACAACCTGCTTACCCTGCGAGGTGCGCTCGTCCGGGACCCACACATCTGGGCGAAGTACCTGACGGAATCGATCAATCGGTACGCCGAGGGCACCGATGTGCTGTTCGCCTCGCATCATTGGCCGACGTGGGGAACCGAGCGGCTCACCGAGTTCCTGTCCATCCAGCGCGACCTGTACGGGTATCTGCACGATCAGACCCTGCGGGCGATCAACAAGGGTTCCAACGGGATCGAGATTGCCGAGGAGATCGAACTCCCGCCGGCAGTGGCCAAGGCCTGGCATACCCACGGCTACTACGGTTCGGTCAGTCACAACGTCAAGGCGATCTACCAGCGCTACATGGGTTGGTTCGACGGAAACCCGGCCAAGCTGTGGGAGCACCCTCCCGTCGAATCAGCGAAACGGCATGTCGAATTCATGGGCGGCGCCGACGAAACGCTGCGCAAGGCCCGCGATTCCTACGCCGGCGGTGATTTCCGTTGGGTTGCACAGGTATTGAACTACCTGATCTTCGCCGAGCCTGACAATGCCGAGGCCAAGGCGCTGCAGGCTGACACCCTCGAACAGCTCGGGTACGGATCCGAAAACGGCACCTGGCGCAACTTCTTCCTCATGGGTGCGTACGAGCTCCGCAACGGGTCGGTCGGGACACCGATCGTCACCGCATCGCCGGATATTTCGGCTGCGCTCACCGTCGAGCAGGCTTTCGATGCGATCGCTCTCCGTGTGGATGGACCCAGTGCGTGGTCTGCGAACATCACGATCGACTGGCACATCAGCGACGAGGGTGTCGTGCACCGCAGTCAGCTGCGCAACGGTGTCCTGGTGCATTTCGACGTCGACGGGCCTGTGCCCGACCCCGACGCCGTCTTCACTCTGACACGACCCGATCTACTCACCGCGCTACTGGGAGGCAAAGGTCTGGACGAGATGATCGCCGACGGCACCGTCGAATCAGGCGGAAATGCGCAGAGCGTGACCGAACTGATCAGCTACCTCGACAGCCCTGACCCCGATTTTGCGATCGTCACGCCATAGCTACGGCACCAGTCCCGGCACCGATCACTAATGGCGTCGACGACTCATCACGATCGCCCCGAGAATCAGGCCGATGACGACAACGGT
The DNA here is from genome assembly GCF_002300185.1 of Rhodococcus sp. ACPA4. Taxonomy (NCBI): domain Bacteria; kingdom Bacillati; phylum Actinomycetota; class Actinomycetes; order Mycobacteriales; family Nocardiaceae; genus Rhodococcus; species Rhodococcus sp. ACPA4. The sequence goes on along the minus strand of NZ_NSDY01000001.1, from coordinate 2,145,122 downwards.
CCCGCCGACGGCGACGGCGGTGCGTGCCGTCGAGCTGAATCCGGCGTCCGGGGAGGTGCCGGCCGCGGACACTGCGGCGGGTGCCCCCGGCGTCGTGGCGGCGGTGACCTTCGGTTGGCTGCGGTCGGTCGAGGTATCGGTCAGCGTTCCGACGGTCATGGTGGAGGACATACCGAATCCGTAGTCGAGAAGGCGGGCTGCCTGCTCCCACGGACGGATAGGTTGTGCTTCGCCGCCCATCAACGTGACCAGTAGGGTTCGGCCGTTCCGCTCAGCCGCACCGACGTAGGTATGACGGGCGTCGTCGGTGAAGCCGGTCTTGCCGCCCAGCGCTCCGTCGTAGTTGTAGAGCAGTTGGTTGTCGTTCGCGAGGGTGAAGCCTGGCCGGTCCTGATCGTCGGGGATCGTGGGGTCCTTCGGGAAGCCCGGAAATTGAACCGTCTCGGTGTGGATCAACTCGGCGAACGTCGGATTCTGCAGTGCCGCATGGAATATCACCGCAAGGTCGTAGGGGGAGCTGCTCATTCCCGGGCCGTCCAGACCGGAGGGTGTCGCGGTGCGGGTGTCGAGTGCACCGAGTTCCAGGGCCAGGGCGTTCATCTTCTTCACGGCGGCGTCGTCACCCCCGAGCTGACGGGCCAGGGCGTGGGCGGCGTCGTTGCCCGACGCCATCACCAGCCCCTGCATGAGCTGCCGGTTGTTGTAGGTGCCGTCTTTGCCGAGTCCGACGGCGCTGCCTTCGGCATTTGCGTCCTCCGCGGTGGCGGTGACGACGGTATCGAGATTCAACGTGTCGAGCGCGACGAGCGCCAGAAGCATCTTGATGGTGCTTGCGGGACGGTACCGGCCGTGCGGATCTTTAGCGGCGAGCACTTCACCGGTTGCCGCGTCGGCGACCACCCAACCGGAGGCGGCGATGTCTGCGGGCAGTGGCGGCGCGCCGGCCGGCAGGACGACCCCGCAACCGCCGAGTCGATCCCCGCCAACCGGTTCGTCCGGTACCGGCACGGGGGCGGGCACGGTTGTTCCGGGCGCGGGAACCTCCGAGAGGTCTACAGCGGGAGCCGGCAGGCTCGTGAACGGGCAACTATCGGTATTGGGCGTGGTGAACGGTGCCGACGTTGTCGGTGGTGGTACCGGTTGGGCGAGTGCAGTACCTGCAATTCCAGACATTCCTCCGATTCCGGAGATCACTGTTCCGGCAACAACCACTGCACACGCTCGACGCCACATCATCGTTATCCGAGGGTAGGCGCATTGCGCGTAACCGCCGAATCGCCGTGCCGTCTGCCACAGTGGAAGGGTCAGTTTTCGATCGATGCACACGTGGCAGGGGATCGGTATGGGCAAGATTGTGGTGACGGAATTCGTGTCTCTGGACATGGTCATGGAGGCGCCAGGCGGTGAACCGGGCTATGCGCACACAGGATGGGTCTTTCCATATCAGGAGGGCGACCAGATGAAGTTCAAACTCGACGAAACCCTCGCCGCGGACGTTCTCCTGCTCGGTCGACGGACCTACGAGAGTTTTGCCGGCGCGTGGCCTGAGCGTGAAGACGACCAAGGCTTCGCCGACAAGATGAACGAGATGCCCAAGTACGTTGTCACAAGCAGCTCGGAGCCACTCGAATGGAACAACTCGACGGCGCTCGAGGGCCCCATCGAGGAGTCTGTGCCGAAGCTCAAGGAACAGATCGACGGCGAAATCCTGGTAGCGGGAAGCCGGACTCTCGTTCACGCATTGCTGTTGGCCGGCCTGGTCGACGAGCTGCGCCTGATGGTTTTCCCGGTCATCCTCGGGTCCGGCGGGAAGGTGTTCCCCGAATCGGAGGACAAGATCGTGCTCGAGTTGGTGGAGGACCGTCGCTACGAATCCGGCGTGCAAGTTCTGACCTATCACCCGAAGGTCGCTTAACCGGCAACAAAAAATGCCCCTCCCGAAGACGGGAGGGGCATTTCTCTGTTCGAAAGATCTAGCGAGCGAACAGCAGCGCGCGCTTCACTTCCTGAATCGCCTTTGTCACCTGGATGCCACGGGGGCATGCGTCGGTGCAGTTGAACGTCGTGCGGCAGCGCCACACGCCGTCCTTGTCGTTCAGGATGTCGAGACGCTCGGAAGCGGCCTCGTCACGGCTGTCGAAGATGAACCGGTGTGCGTTCACGATGGCAGCGGGACCGAAGTAGCTGCCGTCGCTCCAGTACACGGGGCACGACGTGGTGCAGCATGCGCAGAGGATGCACTTGGTGGTGTCGTCGAAACGAGCACGGTCGTGCTGGCTCTGGATGCGCTCACGAGTGGGCTCGTTGCCACTGGTGATGAGGAACGGCTTCACGGCGCGGAACGCGTCGAAGAAGGGTTCCATGTCGACAACGAGGTCCTTCTCCACCGGCAAGCCGCGAATGGGCTCGATGGTGATGGTGACCGGCTTGCCGTCCTTGGGGAGCATGTCCTTCATCAGGATCTTGCACGCCAGGCGGTTGACGCCGTTGATGCGCATGGCGTCGGAGCCGCAGACACCGTGCGCGCAGCTACGACGGAACGTGAGGGTGCCGTCGAGGTAGCCCTTCACGTACAGCAGCAGGTTGAGCATGCGGTCGGTGGGCAGAGCTGGGACCTGGAAGCTGTCCCAGTGCTGGCCGTCGCCCGATTCCGGGTTCATCCGCGCGATCTTGAGGGTCACCATGACGGCGCCTTCGGGGACCGGGGGGAGGGCTGGTGCTTCTACAGCAGGCGCAGACATCAGTACTTACGCTCCATCGGCTCGTAGCGGGTCTGTACCACCGGCTTGTAGTCCAGACGGATGTCGGAGAGCAGGCCGTCGCCCTCCTTGTATGCCATCGTGTGCTTCATGTACTCGGCATCGTTGCGATCCGGGAAGTCTTCACGAGCGTGGCCGCCGCGTGATTCCTTGCGGTTGAGCGCACCGACGACGGTGACCTCCGCCATTTCGAGCAGGAAGCCCAGTTCGATGGCTTCGAGCAGGTCGCTGTTGTAGCGCTTGCCCTTGTCCTGAACCGTGATGTGGTTGTAGCGCTCCTTGAGAGCACGCACGTCCTTGAGTGCCTGGGTGAGGCGCTCTTCGGTACGGAACACGGATGCGTTGTTGTCCATCGACTGCTGGAGTTCGGAGCGGATGTCCGCAACGCGCTCATGGCCGTGATCGGACAGGATGACGCCGACCCAGTCCTCGACCATGGTGGCCGGGGCTTCGGGCATGTCGACGAACTCGGTGGAGTTCGCGTACTCGGCGGCAGCGATGCCGGCGCGACGGCCGAACACGTTGATGTCGAGGAGCGAGTTGGTGCCGAGACGGTTTGCGCCGTGCACGGAGACGCAGGCGCATTCGCCGGCAGCGTACAGGCCCTTGACGACCTCGTCGTTGTTTCGCAGAACCTCACCGTTGATCTTGGTGGGGATACCGCCCATGACGTAGTGGCACGTCGGGTAGACGGGCACGGGCTCTTTGACGGGGTCCACGCCGAGGTAGGTGCGCGAGAACTCCATGATGTCGGGGAGCTTCTCGTCGAGAACTTCCTCGGGGATGTGCGTCACGTCGATGTAGACGTAGTCCTTGTTGGGGCCGGCGCCGCGGCCTTCGAGGACTTCGAGAACCATCGAGCGGGCGACGATGTCACGCGGCGCGAGGTCCTTGATTGTGGGGGCGTAGCGCTCCATGAAGCGCTCACCGTCGGCATTACGGAGAATGCCGCCTTCACCACGAACAGCTTCCGAGATCAGGATGCCGAGTCCGGCGAGTCCTGTCGGGTGGAACTGGTGGAACTCCATGTCCTCGAGGGGTAGTCCCTTGCGGAAGATGATGCCCATGCCGTCACCGGTGAGGGTGTGTGCGTTGGACGTCGTCTTGTACATGCGTCCCGAGCCGCCGGTCGCGAAGATGATCGACTTGGCGTGGAAGATGTGCAGTTCGCCGGTCGAGAGTTCGTAGGCGATGACGCCGGTGGCAACCGGGCCGTCCTCGGTCTCGGTGATGGCGATGTCGAGTGCGTAGAACTCGTTGTAGAACTCGACGTCGTGCTTGACGCAGTTCTGGTAGAGCGTCTGCAGGATCATGTGACCGGTGCGGTCGGCGGCGTAGCACGCGCGGCGAACCGGGGCCTTGCCGTGATCGCGGGTGTGGCCACCGAAGCGACGCTGGTCGATCTTGCCTTCGGGCGTGCGGTTGAACGGCAGGCCCATCTTCTCGAGGTCGAGCACCGCATCGATGGCTTCTTTTGCCATGATCTCGACGGCGTCCTGGTCGGCGAGGTAGTCGCCACCCTTGACGGTGTCGAAGGTGTGCCACTCCCAGTTGTCTTCCTCCACGTTCGCCAGTGCGGCGCACATGCCACCCTGGGCCGCGCCGGTGTGGCTGCGGGTGGGGTAGAGCTTGGTCAGTACGGCCGTGCGGGCGCGGGGGCCAGCCTCGATTGCCGCACGCATGCCGGCGCCGCCGGCACCGACGATGACCACGTCATAACGATGTTCCTGCATGAAGTCTGTGCTCCCCTAGCTCGCCGAGATATTGGGGTCGAAGGTGAAGATGACGTACGTGCCCAGGGCCATGATCAGGATCATCGAGAGTACGAGGATCGTGGTCAGCCAGAAGCGCGTGGAGTCCTTGCGGGAGTAGTCCGCGATGACCGTGCGCAGACCGTTACCGCCGTGCAACTGTGCCAGCCAGAGCATCGTCAGATCCCAGATCTGCCAGAACGGGCTGGACCAGCGGCCTGCGACGAATGCGAAGTTCAGACGGTGAACACCACCGTCGAGCATCAGCATGATGAACATGTGGCCCAGGACCAGGACGATCAGGGCAACGCCGGAGAAACGCATGAACAGCCATGCGTACAGCTCGAAGTTGTTCCGCGCCTTGGCCCGCGGCGAACGCGGGTTGTCCAGGCTGGCAGGACGGTCGTATGAGGTACCGAGGCTCTTGGCTTCGGGTCCGTGAGTAGTCGCCATGTCAGTGCTCCGCAAACATGTTGATGAGGATGCGTCCGGCGCCCGGGATCATCACCAGGAACCAGATCGCCAGAATGGTCCAGAGCATGACGCGCTGGTACTTCGGGCCCTTCGACCAGAAATCCACGAGCATCACGCGCACGCCGTTGAGGGCGTGGTAAAGGACCACACCGACGAGGCCGATCTCCATGAGACCGACGACGGGGTTTTTGTACGTGTCGATGACAGCGTCATACGTGTCGGGGTTAACCCGCACGAGAGCCGTATCGAGAACGTGTACGAATAGGAAGAAGAAAGTTGCGACGCCTGTGATCCGGTGTAGAACCCAGGACCACATTCCGGGGTCGCCCCGGTAAAGCGACCTCGTGCGCTCCTTCTGAGGAGCGGCTTCAGTCGTAGTACTCATCGAGTGCTGTGCCTCCAACGTCATTGGTGGACGCGCCGAGCCTGCAGAGAGCTTCGAGGTACTCAGCCCGGGCTCGACGGGATCCTGAACCGACTTGACTCAGACTCTAAACCCTGGTGAATCCGGGAACTAATCAGATGCGGGATTCGTACACCTACCAAACTCTTTGTAAGGTTTGCCTTTCCAATCTTCATGCCGGCCGTATCGTGTCGTTTCTGCATGCATTCAGTTGGCGTGATTGGATTATGAACCATGGGTGAAATCGACTGGAAGTTGTTGCGCCACAACGCGCAAGTGGTGATGCGTCGGGCCTATGCCCCGTACTCCGGATATGCGGTAGGTGCCGCGGCCCTGGTGGACGATGGTCGAATCGTCTCAGGATGCAATGTGGAAAATGTCTCATACGGTTTGAGTCTGTGTGCCGAATGTGGACTGGTGAGTAACTTAGCGGCCACCGGCGGAGGACGCTTGATTGCCTTCTCGTGCGTCGACGCGGACGGCGCAATACTGATGCCGTGCGGACGGTGCCGACAGCTCCTACTCGAGCACGGTGGCGGAGAACTTCTGGTCGACACCTCACAAGGGCCGCGCCCACTCGCGGAATTACTCCCGGACGCTTTCGGGCCGGAACAAGCGGAAGGACTTCGCCATGTTTGACGCCGTGTCGATCATCAGAGCAAAACGTGACGGTCGGGAGCTCTCGGGCACCGAGATCGATTGGATCGTGCAGGCGTTCACCGCGGGAGTTGTGCCGGACGAGCAGATGGCGGCCCTCGCGATGGCGATCTACTTCCGCGGGATGACGCGCTCGGAGACCGGCCGCTGGACGCGGGCGATGATCGAATCCGGCGGCACCATGGACTTTTCGGACTTACCGATGGCGACGGTCGACAAGCATTCGACCGGTGGTGTGGGAGACAAGATCACTCTTCCGCTGGTACCTCTGGTCGCCGCGTGCGGTCTTGCTGTTCCGCAGCTGTCGGGGCGTGGACTCGGCCATGCCGGTGGAACTCTCGACAAGCTCGAGGCGATCGCAGGTTGGCGTGCGGACCTCACCGCGGCCGAGATGGTGGAGATCCTCGCGAACCCGAAGATCGGTGCGGTCATCTGTGCTGCGGGAGCGAATCTCGCGCCGGCGGACAAGAAGCTCTATGCCCTTCGTGACGTGACCGGATCGGTGGAATCCATTCCGCTGATCGCGAGTTCGATCATGAGCAAGAAGATCGCCGAAGGAACCGGTGCTCTCGTGCTGGACGTCAAGGTCGGTTCGGGTGCATATATGAAGGACCTCGGCGATGCACGGGAGTTGGCGCGCACCATGGTCGAACTGGGCAACGACGCCGGTATGCGCACAACGGCATTCATCACCGAGATGGGTACGCCACTCGGCTTGACCGCCGGTAATGCACTCGAGGTGCGCGAATCCGTCGAGGTGCTGGCGGGCGGCGGACCTGCCGACGTCGTCGAGCTCACCCTCCTCTTGGCTCGGGAAATGTTGTCGGCGGCCGGAATCGACGATGTCGATCCTGCGCAGAAGCTGGCCGACGGTAGTGCGATGGATCGGTGGCGCGCCATGATCGACGCGCAGGGCGGCGATCCGGATGCGGACTTGCCCGTGGCTCGACACACCGAAGTCGTCACTGCCGACCGCGACGGTGTCCTCACTCGACTGGATGCCATGGGCGTCGGTATCGCAGCGTGGAAACTCGGAGCGGGGCGCGAGCGCCAAGGCGACGCAGTACAAGCCGGTGCGGGTGTGCAGATGCATGCAAAGCCTGGTGACGTGGTCCGTGCCGGGCAGAAGCTACTGACACTGCACACGGACACACCCGAGCGATTCGATGCCGCACGCCGGAGTCTCGACGGCAGTTGGGCAATCGGGTCCGAATCCGACACAGTGTCGCGACCGCTGCTCATCGAGCGAATTGTGGGTGACTCGCGTTAGCTTATGTTGCATGAACGCACCGGTGTTGAACTCGATTCGTAGCGCGCCCAAAGTTCTACTGCACGACCACCTCGACGGTGGTCTGCGTCCGCAGACAATCCTGGAACTGGCAGAAAATTGCGGATACACGGATCTGCCGGCACATACTGCTGCCGAACTCGCCCAGTGGTTTCGAACCGCCGCTGACAGCGGTTCGCTCGAGCTGTACCTCGAGACGTTCGCGCACACCGTGGCCGTCATGCAGACTGCCGAGGGACTCTCGCGCGTGGCACAGGAATGTGCCGAGGATCTGGCCGACGACAACGTGGTTTACGCGGAGGTGCGGTTTGCACCCGAACAGCACCTCGAACAGGGCCTGACGCTCGACGAGGTAGTCGAGCACGTACTCGAAGGATTCCGGGCGGGGGAGTCCGCGGCCCAGGCCCAGGGGCGCAAGATTCAGATCGGCTGTTTGCTGACCGCCATGCGCCATGCCGCCAGGTCCCGCGAAATCGCCGAACTTGCCGTGCGATTCCGTGACCGCGGTGTCGTCGGATTCGACATCGCGGGTGCCGAGGCCGGGAATCCGCCGAGTCGCCACCTGGACGCCTTCGAGTACATGCGGGATGCTAACGCGCACTTCACCATCCATGCCGGTGAAGCGTTCGGGTTGCCGTCGATTCACGAAGCCATCGCATTTTGTGGAGCCGACAGGTTGGGGCACGGTGTGCGAATCGTGGACGACGTCACTGCCGTCGACGGTAGCCACGAGCTGGGCAGGCTCGCGAACTTCGTTCGAGACATGCGCATCCCGCTGGAGTTGTGCCCGAGTTCGAACGTCCAGACCGGCGCCGTGGCTGCCCTGGCCGATCATCCGTTCGGACTGTTGGCAGACCTACGGTTCCGGGTCACCGTCAACACCGACAATCGGCTCATGGGTGATACCAGCATGAGTCGCGAAATGGCGGCGCTCGTCGAAACATTCGGTTACGGCTGGACCGACCTCGAACGATTCACGATCAACGCCATGAAGTCTGCGTTCATCCCGTTCGACCAGCGTCTGGCGTACATCGACGACGTCATCAAGCCCGGGTACGCCGTGTTGGTCGGGTAGCAGTACTGATCGGCGGGCGCCGTTTACTCGGGACGCAGGCGTGTCTCGAACTCACGCTCGAGTTCGCGCCACCCCTCGGATTCCTTGGTGAACGGCGCACTGGGAGCCATCCGGGACGGATCGGGATTGAGCAGGTACGAGACGTACCACCCGAGCTCGTTCGACGCGGACAACGCTTCCTCGGTGGAGTCGTCGTCCGCGAAATCGGCTGCATCGGTGAACAATTCGACAGCTAGTTCGAGTTGTTCGACGTCGACCGCGTCCGGGCCCTGGGCAAGGTCGTCGGCGATGCCGGGGAGAACGTAGACATTTTCGTCGGTGACCTCGATGTCGAGTGAACCGTCGACTGCGGCATTCTGGATCACGCCGTACGTGCTGACCTGTGACAGATCGTGCTCGTGATTGTCGGCAAGGTAGCGAGCGAGCGCGCGCTCGGACCGGAAGACCGTGATCAACCCGTCCTTCCCGAGGAAGATTGCCTGGTCACCCATGTAGCAGCGCAAGGTGTAGTAGGTGTCGGCCGAGGTGATGATGCGGACCGGATCGACGCCGACCTCGCCCCAGAACGTCTCGATCTCGTCTTCGTCCTCGTCGTCTTCGTCCTCGTCGAATTCCTCGTCCTCGCCTTCCTCGGCGACGTCGTCCGCATCGACGGTGTTCTCGGCGGCTGCGAGGAGTTCGGCTTCGGCGACTGCGACGGCAGCGGCATCAACCTTGGGCGATGTCACGACGGTGTCGATCGCGTCGAGAACCTTGTCCCAGTCCTTGGCGATGGCTGCGCCGACCTGGTCCCAGATCTCGAGTCCTTCACGACCCTCGAACGTGTTCGAGCCCGTGGCGAGTGCACCCAGGATCGGGTGGCCGCTGAAGAACCGGATCACGGAATCGAGTTCGCAGACCTCGCCGATATTGCGGGCCATGTTCAGGGTGTCTTCGAGTTCGGAGACAACCAGCGATTCCGGGTCCCCGGCAGCAAGTTCCGGCACTCCGACGAAATCGAACGTGAAGTTCTCCTCCGGTTCGAGTTCCGCGGCGGAGAGACCGGCAACAACACTCCAGGCGGGGTGGTCGACCAAATCGTTGTCGGTATCGGTGCGGATGAAGGCGGCGAGTTCCGCGACCGAGGCAAAGCCGTACAGATCTTCCTCGTGACCGAGGAAGGCCTCCCATTCGTCGTCGCCCTCACGCCACCGGGGCGCCCACAACGTGACGAGGTCTCCACTTGTGAGACCGATTTCGATCGGGACGATATCTCCAGCCATGGGCGGAAGCCTATCGACCCGACCGCCCTGCGTATAGCGCGGGTTACTCACACCTCGCCGAGTGAGCGACCCAGTTGATTCATCAGACGTTCGCGTTCGACGTTGCTGCGGTGAACTGCCTGGTGGATGGTGGCGATAGTCAGTGCCGCGACGGCCTTCGGTTCCATAGTGGTTACGGCGTCGGTGATGGTCAGTTCGACCAGCGCGCCCATTCCGTCGACACAGGCGACAACCGTGCCGTCGGCGCTCGCGGCGGTCGCCCGGATGGCGTCGACGTCACCGACCGCATCCTGCATGAATCCGCACTGACTCTTGGCGCGCTCCATGATTCGGTCCATTTCGTTCATATCGATCGCATCCAGGTAGTGGGGGCTGTGTCGGTGTGCTCTTCGGCAGCTTGGGCGTCGGCCAATTGCTCACGTGTTGCGAGTCCCAGGGCATTCACGATGTCGGCCGGAACCCCATCGGCTTCCAATTCGAGGCGGTGGCGGACGCCGGCTTCCATGGCGGCCCGGGCAGAGAGGGCCATGATCTCGGTGGCCAGGCGAGCACCGCCATAGCGTAATTCGCTGTGATGGATACGGATGTCGATGGGAATGCCCTGTTCGGTGGCCCGTAAGGCGATGGTTCCGCGGCGATTTGCCGCCACTGCGGTGATGACGCTCGGTGGGCGCGGTGTGTCCTGCATATTCGTGCTCATTTCACTCTGTGGGTCGGTAGAAGCCGTGAAATCCCATGCCGATGTTGGATGTTCGGACGGGGCTGACGCTGACCGGGTCTCCGGCTTCGACCATCTGGCCGTTGCCGATCACCATGGCAACGTGGCCGTCCCAGACTGCGAGGTCGCCCGGCAGAAGTTCGGACTGATCGACGGGGCTGCCGATGCCTTGTTCCTGGGCAAGGCGCGGAATATCGACGCCCGCTTGTCCGTAGGCCCATTGCGTCAAACCACTGCAGTCGAGGCCAACTCCAGGTGAGGTGCCGCCCCACTCGTATGGCACTCCTTGCTGGGTGAGTGCGTTGCGCACCGCTGCAGCGGCTTCGGCGTTGGGGGCAGTCGCAACAGAACCGTCTGGCAGGTCGATCTGCAATCCTGCCGCACTGCCGGTACTACCAGCACTGCCGGTACTGGCAGCAGAACCGGTTCCCGATTCCGGGTTGGTGACCCCGGGCGCGGGATCCGGCAGCGGGACTGACGGCACCAGAGCGGACATCTTGTCGGTGGACCCGGAGAGATCGCCGCGCATTCTCTCGACGACGGATATTGCCTGCCCAAGATGCTCGAATGCCGCTGCAACGAGCATCAATTGGCCCGGCGGCGTCAGTAGGGCCGGACCGGCTTTGGCAGCGATCCCGAGAAACGACTGCAAGATGCCGTTCAGTTCGTTGATCCCGGCGGACACCGTCATGGTGGCCTCGTCGACAATTCCGGCGATGTCGGTGCCTTTACCGGTGAGTGTTCGAGTTGCCGCTTGGGTCTGTTCGGTCATTGTTGTCGCGGCGCGCATGCCCGCGGTGGATGTTCCGCCGCCGGACAGTTCCCCCAGTGCAGCGGTACCCAGTTGGTAGGCGATCTCCAGTACGTCCGACGCGATGCGGAGTCCGACTTCGGGTCCGTTCGAGTCGGTGACGCCAGAACCAAGGGTTGCCACCAGGTCGATGATCGGCCGGGCAAGGGCCTCGACGGGGATCATGTCCGCGCCGCTTCGACGATGGTGCTGCGAACCAACTCGTCTGTGCCCACGTACAGGTCGCGGGCACTGTGTGTGGCGGCTGCGGCACTGGACACAACGGTGGCAAGACGGCCGAGATCGTCGATGTGAGTCTGTTGGGCTTCGCCGGTGACTCGGACGAAGTCCTCCGCAATCAATCCCAGGACTGCGCCGAGCGCAGTGTGATCGTGACGGGCCGCGTCGGCCTGGGCGCGGGCCACGGTGTCGGCGACGACGGCCAAGCGTGAACCGAAGTCTGTGATGTCTTCTGTGTGAGCTAGAAAATTGTCCAACTTCTCTTCCCCCCGTTGCGCTTACTCCTTTCTTGGACGCCGCCCGGGGCCGCTCGGTTCCCGAGGAACTATCCTCATGGTCATGCAAACGCACGTAGTCGACCATCCGCTGGCAGCGGCACTCCTGACGACAATGCGTGATGCACGCAGCGACAATGCGACATTCCGGTCGGCTCTGCGTCGGCTCACGCACATGCTCGTGTACGAGGCAATGCGCGACGCCGAGATCGAAGAGTTCCCCGTCGACACGCCGGTGGCAGCGACAACGGGAATTCGTCTGGCCAAGCCGCCGTTGCTGGTCCCGGTGCTGCGCGCCGGTCTGGGCATGGTCGAGCAGGCCAGTGCGTTGATCCCGTCGGCTGGTGTCGGCTTTGTGGGAATGGCGCGCGACGAGAAGACCCACGCGCCCGTTCCGTACCTCGAATCGCTCCCGGCTGATCTCTCCGGAATCCCGGTATTCGTACTCGATCCGATGCTGGCAACCGGTGGATCGATGGTTCACACGATCGACCTGCTCGTTGCGCGCGGAGCAACCGACGTGACAGCGGTGTGTGTTGTCGCGGCACCGCGTGGTGTCGACGCGCTTGCGGAGTCCGGCCACCCGGTTCGCCTGGTTCTGGCGAGCATCGACGACGGCTTGGACGAGAACGCTTTCATCGTGCCGGGCCTCGGCGACGCGGGCGATCGGCAGTTCGGACCGCGCTAGCCTACAAATTTTCTGCGAAGGCCCGGAGTTGTCTTGTCCGGGTCTTCGCTGCTGCCTGGGCGCCGGCGAGTTCGCTGCGGTTCGCTACCGGAATCACGACCTCGAGATAACACTTGAGCTTGGGCTCGGTGCCGGACGGGCGGACGACGATGCGCGTCGTCGCGCCGGTGACGACCACCGCGTCGGTGCGCAGTGGTGAGTCTACTGTGGCTAGATCTTCGAAAATGACTGCCTCGCTGCAGATTTCGTGCGGTGGATTGCTCCGAATGCGGTCCATGATCGTGGCGATGTCGGCAACGTCGTCGACTCTGCGGGAAACTTGGTCCCCGTGGTGGTAGCCGAATTCGAGGGCGTAGTCGTCGAGCACATCCAGCACGGTTCGGCCGGTGTCGGCAAGAGTGGCAACCAGATCGGCGACCAGGACGGCGGCCGAGATTCCGTCCTTGTCTCGGACGGCGTCGGGGTCGACGCAGTGGCCGATCGCCTCTTCGTAGGCGTAGACAAGACCGTCGCCTGCTCGGGTCAGCCATTTGAACCCGGTGAGGGTGCACGCGAACCGGGCGCCGCGAGTGGGAGCCAGTTTCGAGAGCAGAGTAGACGACACGATGGTGGTCGCTACGAGGGAATTCGGCCGAGCCGCGGTGAGGACGTGGTCGGCGAGCAGCACGCCCGTCTCGTCTCCGCGAAGCATTCGCCACCTGTCGCCGTCGCGCACCCCGACGGCGCAGCGGTCGGCGTCCGGATCGAGAGCGATCGCGAGATCGGCGTTCACCGTGTCGGCCAGCTCGAGAAGTGCATCGGTGGCACCGGGTTCTTCCGGATTGGGAAATGCGACGGTCGGGAAATCGGGATCGGGATCGAATTGCCCGGCGACTACGTGGACGTCGGTGAAACCGGCGGCGTGCAATGCGGCCAGTGCGGTGTCCCCGCCCACGCCGTGCAGTGGTGTCAGTGCGATGCGAATGTTGCGGGCTTGACCGTGAGGAAGCGTTGCGACGCGTCGTACGTAGTTTTCGATCATGGAGTTGCCCACCGGAGTCACCGGAGTTCTGGCAATGCTCGACGCGCCGCCGACCTTGGCGATCGCGCTTTCGATTTCGCGATCCGCCGGTGAGACCAGTTGGGATCCACCGTCGAGGTACACCTTGTAGCCGTTGTCCGCGGCGGGGTTGTGCGACGCGGTGATCTGGATTCCGGCGCTGGCGCCGAGTGCCCGAACGGCAAATGCGAGCACCGGTGTCGGTAGCGGGCGGGGGAGAAGAGTGACCTCGAATCCGGCGGCGGCCAGAACCTCGGCGCCGGCAGTGGCAAATGCTTCGGAACCATGGCGGGCGTCGCGGCCGACAACGATGTGAGAGCCGCTGTGGCCGTGCGCGTTCAGCCACGCTGCGAGTCCGGCGGTGGTGCGGATGACAACAGCTACGTTCATCCCGTTGGGGCCGCCTCGCACCGGTCCGCGCAACCCCGCCGTGCCGAATGTCAGTGGAGCGGAAAAACGTTCGGCCAGTTCATGTTCGGAGAGCGATGCGAGTTCGCGCCTGGTGGCCGGGTCGGGATCGGAGTTGATCCACTCCTGCGCCGCCAGGATCACAGTTCGCGGACCAGTTGGCGCAGCAGCGTTCCCACTCGGGTCGCGGACGCCTTGCCTGCCGCGAGTACTTCCTGATGATCGAGTGGTGCGCCGGTGATGCCCGCGGCAAGATTGGTGACCATCGAGATGCCCAACACCCGTGCGCCCAGAGCGCGAGCCGCGATGGTCTCGTGGACCGTCGACATGCCTACGAGATCGGCGCCGAGGGTGCGCAGCATCCGGATTTCGGCAGGCGTTTCGTAATGGGGCCCGGGTAGCCCGGCGTATACGCCTTCGGTGAGTTCGGGGTCGATGGAGCGAGCGAGTGCTCGAAGTTCGGGGGAGTAGGCGTCGACGAGATCGACGAATTCCGCGCCCACCAACGGCGAGCGGGCCGTCAGGTTGAGGTGGTCACTGATCAGGACCGGCTGACCGACGGCGTAGTCCTCGCGGATACCGCCGGCGGCATTGGTGAGGATCACGGTGTCCGCGCCCGCTGCGATGGCGGTGCGAACGGGATGGACCACGGAGCTGAGTTCATGGCCTTCGTACGCGTGGGTGCGTCCGAGAAGCAACAGAACCTGGGTATCGCCGACGGTGACGGTTCGGATCCTTCCGGCGTGGCCGAGAGCCGACGGCGGAGCGAAGCCAGGTAGGTCGGCCATCGACACCTCGGCAGTGGGCTCACCGAACTGGTCGGCAGCGTCGGTCCACCCTGAACCGAGGACTACGGCGACGGAGGGCGGCGCGCTTCCGGTCATGGCGGACAGAGCGGCAGCGGCGGCTTCGGCGATCGTTCCCATGTGCGTTACCTTACTGACGAGTCGGGTCGGTTCGTCGGATGACCTACCGGCCATTACGCTGCCCTTCATGCCTTATCTCGAACGCGACGGCGACGTATTCATCCTGTACCTCGGAAACGAGGGTGAAACTGACAACGAGAACCGTTTCACCCCTGATTGGATCGACTCGGTGCACAGCGCACTCGACGAGGTCGAAGCGCACGAGGGGCCGGCTGCCCTGGTCACCACGGCGACGGGCAAGTTCTACACGAACGGCCTGGACACCACGTGGATCTTTGCCAACATCGACGGTCTTCCCGGGTACCTCGACAAGGTACACACGCTGTACACCCGCTTGCTGACATTCCCGATGGCGACGGTCGCGGCGATCGGTGGCCACGCCTTCGGAGCGGGCGCGATGCTCGCGACGTCGCACGACTTCCAGATCATGCGCGCCGACCGCGGTTTCTACTGCCTGCCAGAGGTGAGCCTGAACATGCCGTTCACCGTTGGCATGTCGGCCCTGCTGAACAGCAGACTCCCCAAGCAAGCGGCCGTGGAGGCAATGACCACCGGGCGCCGATTCGGTGGCGCCGACGCACTGTCTGCCGGAATTGTCCAGGAAACCGTCGAGGGTGATTCGGTGCTCGCGACCGCGGTGGCCAAGGCCGCTGCGCTCACCGCGACACACGGACCGAACCTGGCCGGAATCAAGGCCGGGATTCATCGAGACCTGTTGGTTGATCTTGGACGGGTGACTGACAAGAGCAACTTCTCGTTCGGGTGAGACAATGATTCGGTGAATCATGAAGTCGACGGCGTAGTCAGGTCTGTGGAGACCGATCTGATTGCGCTGTCGCATTCGATTCACGGTGATCCGGAGCTTGCATTCGAGGAATTCCGCAGCAGCGCCAAGGTGTCCGAACTGCTGGAGCAGCACGGCTTCGCGATCACTCGCGGTCTGGTCGATCTACCCACGGCGTTCGATGCGACGTACGGCAGCGGAGAGCTGGTCATCGCGATCTGCGCCGAGTACGACGCTCTTCCGGACATCGGCCACGCCTGTGGGCACAACATCATCGCTGCGGCGGCGGTAGGTGCCGGTATCGCCTTGGCGTCTGTGGCGGACCAACTCGGCATCACCGTTCGGGTGATCGGAACTCCGGCCGAGGAAACGGGTGGCGGCAAAGTGCTGATGCTCGAGCGCGGGGCGTTCGACGGCGTCGGCGCCGCGATGATGGTTCACCCTGGCCCGATCGACATCATCGGTGCGACGTCGCTGGCCTTGGCCGATATCGCCGTCAGCTACCACGGACGGGAGGCTCACGCGTCCGCCGCACCGGAGTTCGGACTCAATGCCGCCGACGCGGCAACCCTGGCTCAGGTGGCAGTGGGGTTGTTGCGCCAGCACCTGCTCCCCGGTCAGCAGATTCACGGCATCGTCAGTGACGGTGGAACCGCCCCCAACATCGTGCCGGCGCGTTCGGAGCTGTTGTATTACTTGCGGGCGGAGACCGCCGCGTCGTTGGCCAATCTGTCGGAGCGGTCGAATGCCTGTTTTGCAGCCGGCGCTCTTGGCACCGGTTGCACTCACGAGATCCGCACCGTATCGCCGACCTACACCGAATTGACGCCTGATCCGTGGCTCGCTGACGTGTACCGCGAACAGATCCTGGACCTGGGCCGGGTGCCGTTGGCACCTGAATGGGAGCGTTCTCGTCCGCTCGGAAGTACCGACATGGGTAATGTCACCAACGTGATTCCTGGAATTCATCCTGTGATCGGTTTGGATTCAGCTGGGGCAGTGACACATCAGCCGGAGTTCGCTGCTGCGTGTGTCACGGAATCTGCTGATCGCGCCGTTGTAGACGGCGCAATAGCCTTGGCTCGCACTGCTGTCCGGGTAGCGTCCGATCCTTCGGAACGCGCCCGTCTGTTGGAAGGAGTAGATCGCCGGTGAACGCGGCAATCGATACTTGGATTCACGCGCATACCGACGATCTGGTCGCGTGGCGACGGCACATTCACGCCAACCCCGAATTGGCGCGCCATGAGTACGCGACAACGGAATTTGTCGCGACGCGGCTCATCGAGGCTGGACTTTCACCGAAGGTGCTTCCCGGCGGCACGGGGTTGACGTGCGATATCGGTCCGGACGGACCCCGCATTGCCCTGCGCGCCGACATGGATGCACTGCCGATGCAGGAGGCGACGGGTGCCACGTACTCGTCCACGGTCCCTGGTGTTTCCCACGCTTGTGGGCACGACGCGCACACCACGATCCTGTTGGGCGTTGGTGTGGCCTTGGCGTCGTTGCCGGAACTTCCGGTCGGAGTTCGGTTGATCTTCCAGCCTGCCGAAGAAGTGATGCCGGGCGGTGCGCTCGACGTCATCGCGGCCGGTGCGCTCGACGGTGTTTCGAGAATCTTTGCTCTGCATTGTGATCCGCGCCTGGAAGCGGGTCAGGTCGGTGTGAGACTCGGTGCGATCACGTCCGCAGCCGATACCGTCGAAGTGGTTCTGGATTCGCCGGGAGGCCATACGTCGCGGCCTCACCTGACAACTGATCTCATCTACGCGCTCGGAACTGTTGTCACCGGATTGCCCGGAATGCTCAGCCGCCGTATCGATCCGCGCACCGGCACCGTCATGGTGTGGGGCGCGGTCAGCGCCGGTCAAGCACCTAACGCGATCCCGCAGACCGGCATGATGACGGGCACGGTCCGAACGGGCGATCACGAAACATGGGAACTGCTCGAACCTCTTGTGGAGGAGATCGTGCACGGACTGCTCGCACCGACAGGTGTCCGCTACCAACTGAACTACCGCCGCGGTGTCCCGCCGGTCGTCAATGACGAGATCTCGACGCGTATGTTCGAGGACGCCATCGCCAGCGTCGGGCAGGATGCCTTGGCAGACACACCACAATCCGGTGGTGGAGAAGACTTTTCGTGGTACCTCGAGACCGTCCCTGGCGCTATGGCCAGGTTGGGTGTGTGGTCCGGCGAAGGTGAACAACTCGATATCCATCAACCCACATTCGATCTCGACGAGCGCGCGCTCGGTGTGGGCGTGAAAGTTCTCACAAGCCTCGTTCTCGGTTAGTTCCGGTTCCCGTCGGGGGCACCGTTTTTCGTAAGGTTCGAGTGAAGGTACGGGCATGTCCATAGGTGTGGGAGTGCGAATCGGCACAGTGGTGTCGACGGCAGTGGTCGCGTCGAACGATCCAGGTTCGGCTGATCCGGTGGTAATCGTTCGCGATACGGTTCTCAATCAGCGCAAGGACGGCACCACCGTGCTCGGCGGCGAGTCGGAGTTGGGCGGCGGCCGCGAGTTCACGGAAAGCTGGACGGGTTTTGTCGCCCGCGTCGGCGATCCGAGCGGTGTTGCCGGAACAGCTGATACCCGTTATCGCGCTGAAGATTTGGTGGCAACGTCCATCCGCTGTCTGCTACAGGAATGCGAGCCGCTGCCCGATCGTGGGGGTAAGGACGGCGGAGCGCCCGACATCGTGGCGACGTACCCGTCACGCTGGGATTCCTCGACGGCGGCGATCCTGCGCGATTCACTGGTCTACGCGGGCCTCGAACGGGTCACCTTGGTATCGGACGCCGAAGCCGTGTCGGCGTGGTTCGAATCGGAAATCGCCGCGCTGGCCGGAACGCTCATCGGGATCTATCACGTCGACGACACCGGAGCCGCTGTCACCCTGGTGCGTTCGGGTGTTGCCGCGGGCCGCGCATTCGGATTCGCCGGCGACGGCAGCTCTCCGAGTTCACGAATTGCAACGGCGCTCGGCGCCTTCGGATGGATGCCGGAAAACCTCGACGCCGTTGTCGTGACCGGCGACGGTGACATGGCGGGCGACAAGGCGGCGATGACGGCCATTGCCGTTGGGGTCGCCGAAAAGCTCAATGTCCGTTGTGAACTCGGACCTGGTCCGGAACAGTCGGCAGCGCTCGGTGCAGCAATTCTTGCAGCCGGTTTCACGTCGACGTCGCACAAGATCGTGCCGATCGGACTGCCGCCGTCACATGACGTCACCGAAGTATTCGACAACGTCCCGAAGGTTGCCGTGTCGGCCGAAGGGGCACAGGTGGCTACTGCGGAGGCGGAACCTACGTCGGTGGCGGAGACCGAGACCGGCAAGTCCGGCTCCACGCGCATCGTGATCACAGTTGCCGCCGTAGCGGCGATCATCGCGCTTGCGGTGCTGGCCTATTTCCTGCTGCTCTAGTCGGTCAATCTGGATTAGTCGGTCAAACCGTTTCCGGGACCCACGTTCCGGCTGTTTCGCGTCCGCAGTTCCCGGACGTAGTCGGCCGGAGCGCCCGCGATCTCGGCTGCGTCGGCCATCACACCGATGTAGCGAGCGGACGGAAGACCACCTTCGTAGGCGTCCATGACATAGAGCCAGGCCAGAACAGCGCCGTCCGTGGTGTCGACACGTACCCGGATCTTGCGGTGCAGTCCGAGTTCGGCGCCTTCCCAGCGGTCGAGGCTCACCTCGTCCTCTTCCGGTACGTCGTAGAGGACTACGAAAACGCTGGAATCCGGGTCCTCCACCACAGTGGCGAGAGCGCCTTCCCAGCCGAGGTCTTCGCCGCTGAAGGTCAGGCGCCAGCCACGCAACCATCCAGTTCCCGACATGGGGGAGTGTGGGCAGCGCAACAGCATCTGCTCTGGGTGCATGTTGGAACCGTACGCAGCATAAATCGACACGGGCGCAAGCCTAAACGGTGGTGCGAGGGTGACGCGAAGCGGACCACCGGACGCTAGTAATCTGGTACAAGCACTGCGCGACCTCGATCGCTGCAATAGCGTGACCAACGCGTGCTGTACATGAGGTATATGGACTGGCGGGAGACCCCTGCCGGTCGCCTGACGACTTGGAGGACATATGACCCGGATCGTGATCATCGGCGGCGGACCTGCCGGATATGAGGCAGCGCTGGTTGCTGCCCAGCACGGCGCAACCGTCACCCTGGTCGATTCGGACGGCGTCGGCGGCGCGTGTGTCCTGTTCGACTGTGTGCCGTCGAAGACGTTCATCGCCTCGACCGGAATCCGCACCGACATGCGTCGCGCATCCGATTTGGGAATCACGCTCGATCCCGAGCAGGCGTCGGTGTCGCTCCCCAATATTCACGCCCGTGTGAAGGCGCTTGCGCTGTCCCAGTCCTCGGACATTCGCGCTCGACTGCAGACGGTTGGTGTCGAGGTCCTCTCCGGCACCGCAGAACTGACGGACCAGGAACTCGGATTGGCGACACACCAGGTGCGGGCGACCCTCGCCGACGGTGAGGAGCGCACCATCGCTGCCGACGTAGTCCTTATTGCGACCGGCGCCAGCCCCCGCATCATCCCGGGCGCGGAGCCGGACGGTGAGCGCATCATGACGTGGCGTCAGCTCTACGACTTGGAAGAGCTGCCCTCGCACCTCGTTGTTGTCGGTTCCGGTGTGACCGGTGCCGAGTTCGTGTCCGCGTACACCGAGATGGGCGTCAAGGTGACGCTGGTGTCCAGCCGTGACCGAGTGCTCCCGGGCGAGGATGCCGACGCGGCACTCGTGCTCGAAGACGCGTTGGCCGAGCGCGGCGTGATCCTGGTCAAGCACGCGCGCGCCGATACCGTCGAGCGCACCGAGGACGGGATCATCGTCAAGCTTTCCGACGGCCGCACGGTCGAGGGCAGCCATGCCCTCATGACAGTCGGCTCGGTTCCCAACACCGACGGACTCGGTCTCGACAAGGTCGGCATCGAGCTCGACAAGGGCGGCTACCTGCGCGTCGACCGCGTCTCCCGCACCGCGGTGTCGGGTATCTACGCTGCCGGTGACTGCACTGGCCTGCTCCCGCTCGCATCCGTGGCCGCCATGCAGGGCCGCATCGCGATGTACCACGCACTCGGTGAAGGCGTGAGCCCCATCAAGTTGAAGACGGTGGCGTCGGCGGTGTTCACGCGTCCCGAGATCGCAACGGTGGGTGTGACGCAGGCTGCAATCGACAACGGTGAAGTTCCGGCTCGTACCGTCATGCTGCCGCTCAACACCAACCCGCGCGCCAAGATGTCCGGACTGCGTCGTGGCTTCGTGAAGATCTTCTGCCGTCCCGCAACGGGTGTCGTGATCGGCGGAGTTGTGGTCGCGCCCAATGGATCCGAGTTGATCCTGCCGCTCGCGATGGCCGTGCAGAACAACCTGAGCGTCAACGACCTGGCCCAGACGTTCTCGGTGTACCCGTCGCTGACCGGTTCGATCACCGAGGCGGCGCGTCAGCTCATGCGTCACGACGACCTCGACTGATTTTCCGTAATGTGGTTTCCCGAAATCTGAGAATTGGATTTCACATATTGGCGTGATGGTGGGATAGTCGTGGTACCGGTCGAATCATGGATCGGTACCACGGCGCTCTCCCCGCCCCGTAGACCCCTCGGCGGCTCAGGGTGTTTTTCCTCTGATCTTTCTTTTTGCGTGCCTGGGAGTTTCTATGAAACACGCCGCGCTGTCTGCTCGTATGGGTGGGCTCCGTAGTTCTGCAATCCGTGACCTGCTCACCCTGACTGCTCGCCCTGACGTGATCAGTTTGGCCGGCGGCTTGCCGGATCCGAATTTTATTCCGCGAGAGCGCATTTCGCAGGCAGCTGCCGACGCTCTCGGTGATGCGTCGTCCGTTCAGTACGGTGAGACCTCGGGGTTGCGACACCTTCGTGAGGTCATTGCGGCCCGCGAATCCGTCAAGATCGGCCGCACACTCGAATCGTCCGACGTGGTGGTCACTCATGGTTCCCAACAGGGCCTGAGTTTGCTGGCTCAGGTATTGCTCGACGCCGGTGACACCGTTGTCGTGGAAGATCCGGCGTATACCGGCGCACTGCAGGTCTTTCGGACCGCGCAGGCAAGCCTGGCCGCCGTCCCGGTCGACGCGGACGGCATGGATACCGTAGTTCTCGAAGCGAAGCTTGCGGGTGGACTACGTCCGAAAGTTGTTCATACCGTGAGTAACTTTCACAATCCGCGCGGGTCCGTTCTTTCGCTCGAACGTCGCGCACACCTCGCGAAACTTGCCGATACGTACGGCTTCTGGATACTCGAGGACGACCCGTACGGGGAACTGTACTTCGACGGGCCGCCGCCGCTTCCGGTCGCAGCATTGTCGGACAGGGTGATTCGACTGTCCAGTGCGTCCAAGGTGCTGGCTCCTGCCCTGCGTGTCGGCTGGCTGCACGGTGACCGGCGCGTGTGCGAAGCGGTCGAATTGATCAAACAGGGTGCAGATCTGTGCGGGTCGTCGCTCACTCAACAGATTGCGGCCGACTTGTTCTCGGACACCGCGTGGTTCGACGCTCATCTGGACAAGTTGCGGGCGTCCTACGGCAACCGCGCGAAGACTCTTGTCAGTGCCTTGGAGGCCGGCTTCGGCGACAGCGCACGATTCTCGCCCGTGCGCGGCGGCATGTTCTGTTGGATGGAGAGCCTTGAACCCGTAGACACTGCGGCGGTTCTCGATGATGCCGTCGAGCATGGTGTTGCCTTTGTGCCCGGTGCCGCATTCGGCGTCGACGCAGACCTGAGCCTATCGGCCCGACTGTGTTTTGCGACGTATCCGGAAACAGTGCTGGAAGACGCCGCACGGAAACTGTGCGACGCCTTCCGTGATGCTTCCGCTCAGTCTCGGGGTTGAACTCCGCGCCACAGCAATTCGATTGCGGCACGGACCCGATCGTCGGCCCCGTCGGCCGTGGACGGTCCGCGGACGACAAACTGGTAGTAGGACATTCCCACGATCAGGTCGATCAGGACATCCGTGTCCACCGAGGAGTCCAAGGTGCCTGCGGCCTGCGCTTCGGACATTGCTTCCGTCAGGTGGACGCGGCGCCGTGAGACGTGTTGCTGCCAGCTGGCTTCGCGGACCTTGTCGTTCTGCAATCCGAGAACGATGCGTTTACGAACCAGGTCACCGGACGCGCCGGTCACGTCGACCATGCCGACCGCAAAGGAATTGGCAAGGTCGACGCGGAGATCGCCGGTGAAGGTTGTCTTCACCTCGGATCGGACGCTGTCGAGCGCTGCCGCCAGGAGTTCCTCGCGGCTCGACCATCGTCGATAGATTGCGGCGCGCGAAATTCCGGACCGAGTGGTGATGGCGGCGATCGTCACGTCGTCAGCGCTGGGGAATTCCGTCAACAATTCGATGGTGGCGGTAAGGACTGCTTCTTCGACGGCGGTATCGCGGGGGCGACCGGGTCCGCGCGGCGTTTCCGGTGTTGTCACGGTCTCGAGTATCACTGTGTTGCAAGCATTTTCGTGCGCAAGAGCTCGACCAGTTCCTGGCTGAGTCCGGCCGCACGCAACGGCGCCAGAACGTCCCCGTGGCGCCGCACGAGTGTGCGCTGCATGACGGTCATGGAGGTACGTTCGGCGCCCATCATGGCACCACTGGGCATGCTGTCCGCATCGAAGTCGAACGGTAGGAAGCCGCCCATGATCATCTGGACCCGCGCATGCAGTCGGGGTAGTTCAACTGCGGTGCGAGCGTAGTCGTCTGCGATCGCGGCGGCGTCCGCGCCGACTGCACTGAGCAGTGCCGCTGCAAACACCCCCGTGCGGTCCTTGCCTGCGGCGCAGTGGAATACGGTTCCGCCGGGGCTCAGGGCGAGGACGGTCAGACCTGTCGCGAGTTGAGGTGCCGCGGATTCCAGAAGGTCCGCATACCACTGGCCGACGTGATCGGGAGTGGTTACCTGTGGCAGCGCCTGATTCATGGCGGCGGGAGCGGCGACCTCGGCGACGAGTGGAATGTGGTGATAGGCGATAGCGTGAGCAGCGAGTGGGCCGCGCCCGGTGTATGCCGCTTCGCCAGGGGACCGTAGATCGATCACCGTGCGGATTCCCCTGTTCCACAGTGAATCGGCGTATTCCGTCGACAGGTGTGAGACGTCGTCGCTGCGGAAGGCGACAGATTCGCGAATGTATCCGCTTGCCACTGGCACCGCGGCAAGATCGCGCAGGTTCACCGGGTCGAGCAGTTCGGGGGACGAGAGTACGTTGGTCATGGTTTTTCTCAGCTCAGTCGGGCGCGGATCATCGCGCTGATTCGGTCGATGACGGTGACGAGCACGATGATGCTCAGAATGATGGTGCTCAGGTGCCCGTAGTCGTACATGCGCATGGCCGTGGTGAGTTCCAAACCGATACCACCGGCACCGACGAGACCGAGAATTGTTGCACCGCGGACATTTCCCTCGAAGAGGAGCAGGGTGTAGCTGACAAGCAGGGGTGCTGCTTGCGGCAGAACTCCGTAGGCGATGATCTGCCGTTTGTCGGCTCCCGCGGAACTCAAGGCATCGAGTGGACCTTGATCGACCGATTCCATCGCCTCGGCGTAGATCTTGCTGATCGAGCCGAGGGAGCCGACCACGATGGCAAGCACACCGGCAAACGGGCCGAGGCCCACAGCGGAGACGAACATCAGGGCGTAGATGAGTTCGGGGATCGAGCGCAAGACGTTCAGGATCGCCCGGGATATGCCGTAGAGCCACTTCGGGGCGATGTTCGATGCCGCACCGAAACTGAGGATCAGTGACAGAACCGCGCCTACCAGCGTTCCGACAATTGCCATCTGGAGCGTTTCGATCAGCAGGGTGACGATGACGTCGAACTTGTCGAAAGTCGGCGGGAACAGTCGCGAGACAAAATCAACCATGTTGGGTACACCGGAAACCAGGCGCGCGGGGTCGGCGTCTGCGCCGGCAAACGACCACGCGAGGACCACTGCAATGACGATCAGACCGACCCCGCTGCGAGGGGAGGGTAGACGCCACGGTTTGGCGAGGCGTTCGGCTTCCTTCGACATAGCCTGCGTCTGTTCGCGCTTACTGCTCGATGATGTCTGCATGTTCACCATAGATCGTGCTCACCGCCTCTTCGTTGAGTTCTTCTGCACCGCTGTTGAATACGATGCGTCCGTCCCGCAGGCCGATGACGCGATCGGTGTACTTTCTCGCGAGGCCGACGACGTGAAGGCTGACGATCACCGGAACCTGACGTTCGCGGGCAATCTCCCTCAGCAAGGTGAGGATGGTTCCGGCAAGTCGTGGATCGAGGGAGGCGACGGGTTCGTCGGCGAGGATCAGTGTCGGGTGTTGCATCAGAGTGCGCGCGATCGCTACCCGTTGCTGCTCACCGCCGCTGAGTGTTCGGCTCTGCTGAGATGCTTTGCCTTCCAATCCGACTCGGCGCAATAGTTCGAGAGCCTCGACGCGTTGGGTGCGTGCGAATCCGCCGATCAGGTTGACCGCACCGGCGTCGTACAGACCGCCGGTCAAGACGTTGGTCAGGGCGCTCAGTCGCGGCACCAGATTGAAGTGCTGAAAGACGTAGCCGACATCCGAACGCAGAGAACGTAAGTCGGAACCGTTCTGCTGCGCGACGTCTCGGCCGGCAACTGTCAATTCGTCGGCGGTGAAGTCGGTGAGGCGGGTCAGTGTCTTCATCAATGTCGATTTGCCGGATCCCGAGTGGCCGAGCAAACCGACTACTTCACCGGGGCGAACGGTGAGGTCGACGCCGTCGAGGGCGATGTTGTCGCCGAACGTGACTCGGATGTTGCGTCCGGTGACCACCGGCGGCGAAACTATGGACGAGCGCGGCGGGCGAATTACCGGCGCTGTCATCGGATGTTGTCCAGGTCGACTCCGGCAGCTTCCGCGATCGTGACCAACGGTTCGTACACCGAGAAGTCGGGATCGGCGGTGTACGTGCCGCCAACGCCCAGGATCTTCGATGCTTCGGGATTCGCCGAGAGCATTGCCGGGAGCTTGTCCTTGATCGCGTCACGAGTCTCGGAATCGAGGCCGCTGCGGGCGACAATGGAAACACCAACCGGGATGGGTGCGCTTTGGCCGACGATCCGGACGTCGTCGGCGGTGAACATGCCACCGGCTACGAACGACGTATAGAGCTGGCGCGCGGTGCAGGCAACGTCGACGTTCCCGTTCATCAATGCGAGAACTGCAGAGTCGTGTCCGCCGGCAAAGGTGCTCTTGTAGTCGGTTCCGTCGGTGAGGCCCGCCTCGGCCATCATTGCCTTCGGCATGAAGTAGCCAGTGGTCGATCCCGGATCGACAAAGGCGACCTGATGTCCCTTGATGTCGGTGACGGATTGAATTGTGCTGTCGGACTTGGCCAGACAGTACGACGCTGGATCGGGTGCCCCGTTCCAGGCGAGGATGGGCTCGACGCTTCCCGTCTTGAATGCGAGGGCGGCCGAGAAAGGGCTGAGGACGGCGACGTCGACAAATCCGTTCCGAACAGCCTCTACGACGCCGAGGTAGTCCGCCGGTGACTCGTGTTTGACGGTTTTGCCGGTCGCGGTTCCCACCATGTCGGCGACATCGGTCATGATGGCGAGCTCTTTGACGTCATCGGTGCCGGGAGGCGTGGCAAAAATGATCTGATTCGAATCCGCAGACGAGGCTTCGGATTCGGTGGAGCACGAGGACAGGGCGAGTGAAGCGACGGCAGTCAACGCGACGGCGATACCGACTCGAGCACGCATGATGGACCTTCCGAAAAGGCGGGGGAGTTTGACGCCTGTTACGAAACCATCGGTGTCTGTATCGGAATTACGAGAACGCTGTACTCGTAATTGCGCGCAGGTGAACAGTTGGAGCGGCCTTCGGTGGGGCGCGCGCCGCCCCACCGAACCCGACTAATCGGACCAGTTGTACGTGCGTTCGACGGCCTTGTTCCACTCCGCGTACAGGCGGGCGCGCTCGGACTCTTCCATGTCGGGCTCCCACGTCTTGCCGACGGCCCAATTGCGGCGGATGTCGTCGGTATCGGACCAGTAGCCGACGGCCAAACCGGCAGCGTAGGCAGCGCCCAACGCGGTCGTCTCGTTGACAACGGGACGGATGACCGGCACTCCGAGAATGTCGGACTGGAACTGCATCAGGGTCTCGTTGACAACCATGCCTCCGTCGACCTTGAGGGCGGAGAGTTCGACGCCGGAATCGGCGCGCATGGCGTCGATGACCTCACGGGTTTGATACGCGGTGGCTTCGAGTGCTGCCCGGGCCAGATGACCCTTGTTCACGAAGCGGGTCAGTCCGACGATGACGCCGCGAGCATCGGGACGCCAGCGCGGCGCGAAGAGACCGGAGAAGGCAGGGACGATGTAGGCGCCGCCGTTGTCGTCGACGGTGGCGGCGAGGGCCTCGATGTCCTTGGCATTCTGAATGATCCCGAGGTTGTCACGCAGCCACTGGACGAGTGATCCCGATACGGCAACAGAACCTTCCAGGGCATAGACAGCCGGGGCGTCGCCCAGTTTGTAGCAGAGAGTGGTCAGGAGGCCGTGCTTGCTGTGGACCGGAGTGGTACCGGTATTGAGGAGAAGGAAGTTGCCGGTGCCGTAGGTGTTTTTTGCTTCACCCACCGACAGGCAGGCCTGACCGAACGTGGCTGCTTGCTGGTCTCCGAGAATGCCCGCGACCGGAACGCCGGCCAGGTTGCCCCGAGGTCGACCCTTGCCGTAGATCTCGGAAGAACTGCGGATTTCCGGAAGCATCGACATCGGAATACCGAAATCCGCGCAGATGGACTCGTCCCACTGCAAAGTCTCCAGATCCATCAGCATTGTGCGTGACGCATTGGTGACATCTGTCACGTGCTGCCCCTCGGTGAGGTGCCACAAAATCCACGTGTCGATGGTGCCGAAGCACAATTCGCCGGCTTCTGCCTTCGCGCGCGCCCCGTCGACGTTGTCGAGAATCCACCGGATTTTCGGGCCCGAGAAATACGTCGACAACGGCAACCCGGTCTGGGCGCGGTACTTTTCCGGCCCGGCGTCGCCACCGAGTTCCTGGCACAGCTGATCGGTGCGCGTGTCCTGCCAGACAATGGCGTTGTAGACAGGTTTGCCGGTCTTTCGCTCCCAGACCACCGTTGTCTCACGTTGATTCGTGATTCCGACGGCCGCGATGTCCGCGCGGGTGAGGTCGGCTTTGGCAAGTGCACCTGCCACCACTTCGCGGGTGTTCATCCACAGCGCCACCGGATCGTGTTCGACCCAGCCGGCTTGCGGGAAGATCTGTTCGTGTTCCTTCTGGGCAACGCTGACAACAGCGCCGTCGTGGTCGAAGATCATGCATCGGCTCGACGTGGTGCCTTGGTCGATGGCGGCGATGTACTGGTTCACATGTCTCCTTGGTTCGTGCGCTGTCGCAGTATGAGCATGAAGCTACTAGCCTGGATGCGAATTCGTCGTCGACTTACAGGAGATACGGGTTGAGTAAGCAGCAGGGTGTGCAGTTTCTCGGCCCACAGCAGCGAGAAGCTGCCTGGGAGCAGCTTCAGAGTGAACAGTTCGACGTTATCGTCGTCGGTGGCGGCGTCGTGGGTGTCGGCACAGCGCTCGACGCCGCAACGCGTGGGCTCAAAGTCGCGTTGGTCGAGGCTCGTGACTACGCGTCTGGCACATCTTCCCGA
Organism: Rhodococcus sp. ACPA4; assembly: GCF_002300185.1. NCBI lineage: Bacteria > Bacillati > Actinomycetota > Actinomycetes > Mycobacteriales > Nocardiaceae > Rhodococcus > Rhodococcus sp. ACPA4. The sequence continues at coordinate 2,116,898 of NZ_NSDY01000001.1, read as the reverse complement.
TCATCGAAGATGTTCCACGGCGGTCTGCGCTATCTGGAACAGCTGGAATTCGGGCTGGTCCGTGAGGCATTACGCGAGCGTGAGCTCTCTCTGACGACACTGGCGCCGCACCTGGTCAAGCCGCTCAAGTTTCTGTTCCCGCTGGCTCACCGCGTCTGGGAACGCCCGTACATGGCAGCCGGAATCTTCCTGTACGACCGGATGGGCGGGGCCAAATCGGTGCCCTCGCAGAAGCACCTGACGCGAGCCGGGGCACTGCGTATGTCGCCGAGCCTCAAGCGCAGTTCGCTGACCGGCGGAATCCAGTACTACGACACGGTGGTCGACGACGCCCGTCACACCATGACCGTCGCGCGGACGGCGGCGCACTACGGCGCTGTGGTCCGGACGTCGACGCAGGTTGTCGGCTTCCTACGCGAAGCAGATCGAGTGTCGGGTGTCCGTGTTCGGGACTGCGAAGACGGACGCACCGCCGAGGTCAAGGGACACGTCGTCATCAACGCGACGGGCGTGTGGACCGACGAGATCCAGGCACTGTCGCGTCAGCGTGGCCGGTTCCGGGTCCGGGCGTCGAAGGGCGTGCACATCGTCGTTCCTCGTGACCGCATCGTCAGTGAAGCGGCGATCATCCTGCGCACCGAAAAATCTGTGCTGTTCGTGATTCCGTGGGGCAACCACTGGATCATCGGAACTACGGACACGGACTGGAATCTCGACCTCGCGCACCCAGCCGCAACCAAGGCCGATATCGACTACATTCTCGGACACGTCAATTCGGTGCTCGTGACGCCTTTGACGCACGCCGACATCGACGGTGTGTACGCCGGCCTTCGTCCGCTGCTGGCCGGCGAGAGCGACGAGACGTCGAAACTGTCGCGTGAGCATGCCGTTGCCCGGGTTGCTCCGGGCCTCGTTGCCATTGCGGGCGGAAAGTACACCACGTACCGCGTCATGGCGGAGGATGCGGTTGACGTTGCGTCCGAGGACATTCCGGCGCGAGTTGCGTCGTCGATCACCGAGAAGGTGCCGCTCGTGGGCGCCGACGGATACTTTGCGTTGGTCAATCAGACCATGCAGTTGGGTGAGACGTACGGTCTGCATCCGTACCGCGTCAAGCATCTCCTCGACCGGTACGGTTCCTTGATCACCGAAGTGTTGGAATTAGGCCGCACGACTCCGGAGTTGTTGCAGCCCATCACCGATGCGCCCGATTACCTTCAGGTTGAGGCAGTGTATGCCGCGGCCGCAGAAGGGGCACTGCATCTGGACGACATCTTGGCGCGGCGCACGCGCATTGCGATCGAGTACCCGCACCGCGGCGTCAACTGCGCCCAGCAAGTCGCGGAACTTGTTGCCCCCGTGCTGGGTTGGGATGCCGAGGCCGTCGATCGCGAGGTTGACACCTACCGTGCGCGGGTGAAGGCCGAAGTGGAATCACAGGCTCAGCCCGACGATGAAGCAGCGGACGCACTGAGGGCAGCGGCACCGGAGTCACGGGTGGAAATCCTCGAGCCGGTAGTCGAGGTGGCGGACCGCGTGTAGTTGTTTTAACTGTGTGCGGTTCGTGGGCATTTTTCACTTATCGGACTTTTCCGACTGATTTCGAGGAGCTCTCGAATTCGAACAGGATTTCGATTACGGTGAGAGCATGTTCGATTCGGGGGTGGGGAGTTTCGGTATCTCAGCGCAGCTGAGTGGTACCGAAACCGATTGCGCCCTCGTCGATTTGATGGCCGAATTGCATTCGTGTGAAGCGATGTTGGTCGAGCGGAAACTGGCGGTGGTGGCGGAGTTTTTCACCCGTCGTAGTGCCGAGCATGTCGAGGGTGGCACGTGGACGTCGTCGGCGCACGAGTTGGCGGAATCCGAGGTCGGTGCGGTCCTGACGATGGGGCGCGCTGCTGCCGGGAAGCTCATCGGGTTGGGTTTTGCGTTGAAGACGCGGTTGCATCGCACACGGGCCGCGATGGCCCGCGGCGAACTCGACTTCTATCGGGTCTCTTTGATCGAGTCCGCGACCGCGAATGTCAGTGACGAGCTGATCGACGAAGTCGAACGCTTGCTGCTCGAGCAGGTGTTGGCTCCACCCGTGGACGGCGGTACCGGGTTGACGGGTCGCCGGTTGACGGCGGCGATCGACCGGATCGTCGCCCGCGTCGATCCGGAAGGGATGCGGGAACGCCGCCGCCGCGCCCTCGCCGACAGGTTTGTCGGAGTCAGCGCCGCCGAGGACGGGATGGCCCGCATCCTCGGCAGCATCCCGGCCGAACAAGCCCGCGCGTTCGACGGCCGATTGCGGGAATTGGCGATGTCGGTGTGCCGCCATGATTCCCGCACGTACGAGCAGCGCCGAGCCGATGCCTTGGGCGCTTTGGTGAGTGGTTCGACGGTGTTGGTGTGTGACTGCGAGCGCGGTGATTGCCCGCAGGACCGCAGTGGCATGATCATCATTCGCCGGCCACTCGTTCATGTCGTGATGCACGAATCCACCTTCGCCGGCAGCGATACTCCCGGCAGCGACGAACCCGCTCACCTCGACGGGTACGGAGTGATCAGCGCCGAGCATGCCCGTGACATCGCGAGAGACGCCCAGGTTCGGGAAGTACGGGTACCGGCAGATGCTGAACCTGAACCGACACCTGAGCCGGCATCGGCGTCTGTGTACTGCCCCGGCGCGGCACTCGATACGTGGCTGCGGGTCATCGCGGGAAGCTGTCAATGGCCGCACTGCGATGCCCCGGCCTGGAACTGCGACCTCGACCACAACGACCCGTTCAACCACACCGACCCCGCCCAGGGTGGCAAGACGGTTGCGTCGAATCTGAGTGCGTTCTGCCGCAACCATCACCGCCTCAAGCACTCCGGGAAGTGGCTGCTCGCCCCGAATCCGGATCGCAGCCTCACCTTGACCTCGCAGACCGGCCATTGCTACCGCACCAGAGCCGCCGGACTACTCGCCAGCCAACAGGAACCACCGCCACCGGAAGGCGGAACCAGACGACGAACACGACTCGAGAACAAAGCCGCCCACATCCGAAGTGAACGCAAACATCGCCGCGTCAAGGTTCAGCACCGAACAGCAAAACACGCCGATCGCAAACGCCGGCAAACGTTCCCGATCTCCACACCCCGAAAGCGCGTGCCCCACAAACCTGTCGACCATGGCGACGACCCACCGCCATTCTGAATTCGCCGCCTCATCTACTAAAAGAGCCGTATCTACTAAAAGAGGTAGACGATTGCGTTGTTACCGCCAGTGCAGGTAACAACTTTCTTTCCGGTGCAACTCATCGAATAGCGAGTATTGGTGACGGGGCTGACAGCGTTGATCGACACTGTCGCATTTCGTTTGCCTTGACTGACGTACTGATACCGAACTTCTTCGGCGAACTCGCATGACGTGGCTTTGCTGCCGGTCGCGGAGTTCGGCAATTCGTTGTTGGAAAACACGGGTCCGCAGCGCGTTGCGTTTGCTGGGACAGCTGTGCCGGACGACGGCGCGGAGGTAGTGGTTCGAGCAGCTGCCGACGTTGTGGTGGGAGAAGATTCTGTGGTGGGTGTAGTTGTTGTAGATGCCGTTGTGTTGAGCTGAGTCGAAGATCGTGCGGATTGATTCGTCTCTGCGTCGAAGAGCATCGGCCGCACCCAGACAAGCCCAACAACCACAACGATCGCAGCTACCCCGGCACCGAGAAGAACCCACACCCACGCCGGTGTTTGTGGTGGCGGTGGATCTTTCGGTGGCTGTGAATCCCGCTGTGGTTGGGAGTCCCACTGTGGTTGAGAATCCCACGGATCTGGCGGTTGTGGGGCGTTCATATCGGCAGGTTCTCCGGATCCGTCATGAAGAGTGAATTGTCTGCGTTATGTATATCGGATCGCGGGGGCGCAGTAGCTATTGTCGGATGGGTGCGATGACGTTCTCATAAAGCACGCGCGAAGTCAGTGAGTCAGCACGATTTTGATGGCGACGATCAACGTCGCTACCGCAGCGAGACCGAACGCCGCGACATGAGTTGCTGTGCCGACTTTTTCGCCGCGGAGATAGCTGATGACGTAACTCGTGGAACCGATACGGAGCACCAACACAAATTCCGCAATCAATTGCGCAGTCCGCGGCTCGAGAAGGTTGAACCAGGCGGTTGCCAGAATGACGATCGGAACCACGGCCGAGGTCAGGATGGGCACGGAATCACGAAGAGCTTCGATTCTCTCCGCAGTCGTGAGTTCTCGATCATTGCGAATACTCTCGCCGACGCCCTCGGCGAAAGTATGCGCGATATACGTCGACAGGGCCGTGCCGATGACGATGGCGACGCCGAGCGATTCCTGAGATTGGGTGACCGGAATCAGAGCGGCCAGAGCCAAGATATTGCCGTACACGTAGGCGGTGGTCCGGGCGGCAATGCGCTCCTGCCCGAGGTGGCGACCGCGGGCGGTAATCGGGCGATTGAGCAGGGTACGTAGGCTCCGCGGCATCGCTTGATTATGGCAGATCAGGCATTTGGGCTGTAGTGCATCGGACTGTCACGGCGCGTTGCGGGAGGCAGGTTGCGGGCCGGTGTGTGAACGAGTGGCGCATCGGGCGCCGTCCTGCCCGTGGCTCGGTCCCAGCCCGCGCGCGCGCTCCACGAGTATCCGAGAAGATCGCGAACCGGCTGGTCGTACATACCGACGGTCAGCCACACAAAGCCTCGTGCGACGGGAATGCGTGGCCTTGTTGTCCTCGAGAATGTTGCGGCACATGTGATCCCAATACTCTTGGAATGCCTCCCACGTTTCGGGGACGGGCCGCATGCTCATGCCGTAGAGGCGATACCACTGGATGTGCTCGGTGAAGAGTTGCCGTTTCTGTGCTTCGGTGAGGCCGCCGGAAAAGTTCTCCGCCGTCACGATTGTGCCCATGAAGAAGGTCGCGTGTGCCCAGTAGAAGGTGTCCGGGTCGAGGGCGTGGTAGCGCCGACCCAGCTTGTCGACGCCCTTGATCGTGGTGTGGTAGCCGCGTACCTGTTCAGCGGTTTCCTGGGCTCTGTCGCCGTCGAAGACAACTCCGGCGATGGGGTAGAGCGATCGGTAGAGGCGTTCCCAGCGCTCGTCGAAGAACTGCGAATGCTCCTCGACGCCGGCCCCGAGTCCTGGATGCATGTTCTGCATAGAACCTGCCCACACGCCCTGAAGCATGCCTCGCCAATCGCCGAAATACTTCCAGGTCAAGGAATCGGGCCCAAGCGGTGTTGGTGTGGGTACGTCATCACTTTGACTACGCATGTTGTCAGATTAGGATCGACAACATCAGTAGTCAAGGAATCGGAGCAGGGTAGTGGGTATCGAGGAACGGCGTGCAGCACGGAAGGCAGCGCTGTTCGATGTCGGCGTGACACTACTGGGCGCAGTGGACGGTCCTGCCGTCAATGTCCGGGCAGTATGTAAGGCTGCGGGACTGACGGAACGGTACTTCTACGAGAGCTTCACCGATCGCGATCAGTACGTGGTGTCGGTCCACTCATATGTTTCGGAGCGCGCCCAAACCGCACTCGCGGCAGCAGTAGCTACAGAGTCCGGATCCGAAGCGATTGCCACCGCAGCGGTTGACACGTTCGTGAAGTTGATGGTCGACGATCCCGCGATGGGTAGAGTGCTGTTGATCGCTCCGCTCTCCGAACCGGTGCTCGGAGGCCGCGGAATCGAATCGATGCCGGCTTTTGTGGACCTCGTCTATGCACAGCTCTCCGAAATCACTGATCCGGTGGAGAAGCAGCTGACCGCGGTGGGATTGGTGGGTGCACTGTTCACCCTGTTCATCGGATACCTCGACGGCACAATCGACGTAAGCCGCGATCGCTTTGTCGCGCACTGCGTCCGTTTGTTGACAAAAGCTAATCGCGCGTAAGCGGTTGGCAGGAAGGGCAGAAGAATATCTGTCGTTCGGTGAGCTGGTCGGGTCCGAGCAGTTCCTCGCGGATTCGCGTTCCGCAACGCCGACATGGCTTTCCGCGGCGGCCGTACACCCACGTCTGCCTGCCGGGACGAGTATCGCCTGTGGTCACCCGAACGGGACGTGATTTGTTGGCACCGATAATGCGGTGCGACAGATCGACGACGGCCGCGAGATCCGGAACCCGGTTTGTCGGTGTGCGTGGATGAAGCCCACGGAGAAAACAGATTTCATTGCGATACACATTGCCGAGTCCAGCCATGACCCGTTGGTCGAGAAGCGCAACGCCGATCGGTTCGGAGCCCGCGCCGCGCAGATTTTCCTCCACAACCGCACTGTCCCAATCCGGGCCGAGGAGATCCGGTCCAAGATGTCCGACGACGGAGTCTTCCTGGCCGCGATCGAGGATTTCGGTGATGCCGAGCGAAAACCCCACGGCAACAGCATCTTCGGTCGCCAGGATAATGCGCGCCTGATGGGCGGGGCGATGCCACCGCGCACCTGGTGCGTAGATCTGCCACGCGCCTTCCATCTTCAGGTGGGTGTGGACGGAGGCGTCGCCGACTCGGATCAACAGGTGCTTTCCTCGGCTGACTACGGAGTCGACTCGTGTGCCGGTCAGATTGACGGTGGCATATCGCGGGACACGCACGTCGCACGTGGTGAGTACCTTGCCGTTCAGTGCCGTGCGAAGTGCATTGGCCGTCCGCCAGACGGTATCGCCTTCGGGCATCAGTGAGCACCCTTCACGATCTCAGCCTGAAGCCGCGTGGGGTGGCGGCAAAACCGGCTTCGACCAAGACCGGCGCAAAGTTGTTGCCGTGGATGGTTTCGCCGTTCACCTTCTCGACGACGATCTTCTCGACTGATCGGTTCTTCACTATCTGGGCCAGAGACGTTGCTGCCGTTCGGAGTACGCCGGGGTCGTCGGTGAACGTCAGGATGGTTCGACCACCACGTTCGACATAGAGCACCAGTTCTCCCTCGACGAGAACGACCAGCGCGCCGGCCTTCCGCCCGGGTCGGTGTCCGGGTGATTCTTCGGCGTTCGATGCCGGCCACGGGAGCGCCGCTCCATACGGATTGGCGGGGTCGCACGCAGCAAGGGTGACGGTGGCAGAAGGGGTATGGCGACCCTCGATGGATTCCCCGAACGTGCGCAGACGATCCACGACCGCAGGCGTGGAGAACTGCGCGCCGCCCAACGTATCGACGAAGTAGCCGCGCCTTGCCCGGCCGTTGTCCTCGAAAGTACTGAGCACCTTGTAGATCAACGCAAATCCGCCGGGGACGTTCTCACTCACCACGCTGCCGCGGGTGACAACTCCGTAGCGTTCGAGCAGGAGGTCCGCAGTCGCGTGTGCCCGCACCGTTGGATCGGGTTCGGCAGCCGGTAGCAGAAACCAGCGTCCGGCGGCGGTGGCCGGTCCGGTGCGCGCGGGCACCGGCGGACGCATCATTCCTCGATACGGACGGGCCCGCGGAACACGCCTCGGAGCGCGGTGGCTGGTTGTGGTTCGAGTGGTGTCGGATAGCAGAGCACGAAGTGGAGCAAGGGTGTCGTTGCCGATGTGTCCGAGCCACACCAATTCCCACAGTGCGGTCGTGAGCGCGCCGTCTTCCGGATTGTCGAGTGCTTCGGCCAATTGACGGAAGAAGTAGGCGCCACCAGCGGTCAGGACGTCGAGGGCTTGCTGCTGCAAGTCCGAGACATCGGTGTCCGCAGGTGGATTGAGAGTCGCCGGGGCAAGATCCGCCGGATGCAGGACAACCCAACCGTCCTTGGCCGAGATGGCTCCGGACCCAGACCACAGGACTTCGCCGGTCGAAGTCAGTTCGTCGAGCATGGCCGGTGAATAGTCAGGGATTCGACTCGGCAGGATCAGCGATTCGAGCGCCGACGCCGGAATCGGAACTCCGGCAAGCTGATCGACGACGGCGGCAACGCCGTCGATACCGCGGAGAGTGCCGCCGACATGCTGCCAGCTGGGGAGGAAGCGGCCCAGAGTGGCGGTGCTGACGGGTTCCACATCCGCCCGGGCAGCAGCGAGTGAGCGTCGACGCAATCGCCGGAGAACCTCGGCGTCGCACCATTCGCTCCCAGCCGATCCGGGGCGGAATTCACCCTCGAGTACCCGCTTCTCCAAGGCAAGACGGCCGAGAACATCGCGAGCCACCGATACGCCGATGCCGAATCTGGCGGCCGCGTCGGCGAGCGTGAAAGGTCCGTGCGTGCGCGCATAGCGGCTCAACAAGTCCTCGAGCGGCTGATCCACCGGTTCGATGAATGCGGCGGGCACGCCGATGGGTAGGGGTACGCCGAGGCCGTCGCGCAAGCGGGCGGAGTCTTCGATTGCAGTCCACCATTGTTGCCCGGCAAACGAAACATGTAGGGCGCGTTTGTCCGTCACCAGGGTGTCGAGCCACGATCGCGGATCTTCGAGGGAACGCGCGGTCACCTCCGCCGTCGTGAGTGGGCCGAGCATGCGCAGCAGATCAGCAACACCCTCGAGGTCTTTTGCCTTGCGCTCCGGCACCAGTCGTTGCAGCTCGCGCTCGGCTTGCTCGATGACACCGCCGTCGAGCAGTTCCCGCAATTCGACGCGGCCCAACAGTTCGGCGAGCAGTGTGGAGTCGAGAGACAGTGCTGCCGCCCGTCTTTCAGCGAGCGGGCTGTCACCCTCGTACATGAAGGCGCCGACGTAGCTGAACAGCAGCGCACTGGCAAACGGGGATGGTGATGCCGTCTCGACATCAACGATGCGGATCTGGCGTTTGGCGATCTTGCCGAGTAATTCCATGAGCGCCGGCAGGTCGTAGACGTCCTGGAGACATTCGCGCACGGTCTCGAGCAGGATGGGGAACGTGGGGAACTTGCGTGCCACGTCCAGGAGCTGGGCGCTGCGTTGACGCTGCTGCCACAGCGGCGCACGCTTGCCGGGATTTCGGCGGGGAAGAAGCAGTGCGCGAGCGGCACATTCACGAAACCGTGAGGCAAACAGTGCAGACCCGCCAACCTCCTGGGTGACCAGATCTTCGATGTCCTCGACATCGAACGCAAAGAGTTCGGCGCCGGGAGGGTCGTTCTCGGTATCAGGTAGACGGATGATGATGCCGTCGTCGGAGGCAGTGGGGCTGGAATCCACGCCGTACCGTTCCTGCAGCCGGGCGCCGATGGCAAGTGCCCACGGAGCGTGCACTCGCTGGCCGTACGGGGAGTGCAGGACCAGACGCCAATCGCCGAGTTCGTCGCGGAAGCGTTCGACCACCAACGTTCGATCCGACGGTACCTGCCCGGTCGCGTTCTTCTGTTCGCCCACCAGCTGGATCAGGTTGGTGGTGGCGTTGTGGTCCAGGCCGCCGATGCGGCAGCGCTCGATCACGTCGGCCTCGTTGCCGAGCGCTGTTTCACGGACGAACTGACCGAGAGCCTGGCCGAGTTCCGCTGGGCGCCCAAGACCGTCGCCGTGCCAGAACGGGAGGCGCCCCGGTTGTCCGTAGGCGGGGCTGACCAGAACGCGGTCGAACGTGATTTCCTCGATCCGCCAGCTGGTCGCGCCCAGGGCGAACACGTCGCCGACTCGGGATTCGTAGACCATTTCCTCGTCGAGTTCGCCGACTCGGGAGGCTTTTTCGCCGACCATGTAGACAGTGAAAAGGCCGCGGTCGGGGATTGCGCCGCCCGAAGTGACAGCCAGACGCTGAGCCCCCGGGCGTCCGGTGAGTGTGTTGGCCTCGCGATCCCACACCAGGCGTGGACGCAGTTCGGCAAACTCGTCCGAGGGGTACCGACCTGCCAGCAGATCGAGGGTGGACTCGTACGCGGAGCGGGGAAGTGTTGCAAACGAACCACTTCGGCGGACAGTGTCGAACCAGTCGTCGACGTCGATCGGCGCGAGTGCCGTTGCGGCCACCGTCTGCTGGGCCAGAATGTCGAGCGGATTGGCAGGAACGGCCATCGCTTCGATCTTGCCTTCGACCATGCGCTCGACGGTGACGGCGCAGTGAATGAGATCGGTTCGATGTTTCGGAAACACCACGCCTCGGGAGATTTCGCCGACCTGGTGTCCGGCCCGGCCGACGCGTTGGAGTCCGCTCGCAACCGATGGCGGCGCCTCGACTTGGATAACCAGATCAACTGCGCCCATGTCGATTCCGAGTTCGAGGCTGCTTGTCGCGACGACGCACCGCAGTCGCCCGGATTTCAGGTCGTCTTCGATGATGGCGCGCTGATCCTTGCTGACCGAGCCGTGGTGGGCGCGCGCGAGCAGTGGTTCGGCACCGAAATTGACTTCGGTGGGTGTGCCGATTTGTGACGGCGGCTTCGGCATTTTTTCGACCACAACACCGGTGCGTTCGGCGTGGATTTCGTTGAGCCGAGCCGTCAACCGCTCGGCGAGACGCCTGGAGTTGGCGAACACTATGGACGAGCGGTGTTCGAGAACAAGATCGACTATCTGCTCTTCGACGTGCGGCCAGATGGAGCCCGCTTGGGGCGTCGGAGATTCTGATCCGTCTGCCGGTGTTGCGATGCCCAGTTCGGTCATGTCCTCCACGGGAACGCGGACGGTGAGGTCGAAGGTCTTGGCGGCCGGCGGCGCGACGATCCTGATGGGCGCGGACCCGGAAAGGAACCGCCCGACTTCTTCGTGGGGGCGGACGGTAGCGGACAAACCGATGCGCTGCGCGGGCGACTCGAGAAGTGCGTCGAGACGCTCCAGCGAGAGTGCGAGATGCGAGCCGCGTTTGGTCCCGGCCACGGCGTGGACCTCGTCGACGATGACGGTGTCGACCCCGGCCAACGTCTCGCGGGCGGCGGAGGTGAGCATCAGGAACAGAGATTCCGGGGTAGTGATCAGGATGTCCGGCGGCCTTTTGATCAACGAGCGTCGATCGGCGGGGGAGGTGTCACCGGAGCGGACGCCGACCGTGATCTCGGGCGGAGTGAGACCGAGGCGTTTGGCGGTTTGAGTGATGCCGACGAGCGGAGCGCGGAGGTTGCGTTCGACATCCACGCCGAGTGCCTTGAGCGGTGAGATGTACAGGACCTTGGTGGTGCGGTGACTCTCGTCCCGCGAAGCCAACTGATCGAGTGCCCACAGAAAAGCGGACAGCGTCTTGCCGGAACCGGTAGGCGCAACGACGAGGGTGTGCGCGCCGCTTGCTATGGATTCCCACGCGCCGAGTTGAGCCGGTGTTGGGGCGCTGAAGGCACCGTCGAACCATTCTCGTGTCGCGGGCGAGAACTTTTCGAGGACGTCGGTCACGTATCCATAGTGCACCTGCCCACCGACAGCGTGTTCAAACCTGCTGAAGACGTCGGCGGCATTATATTTTTCTCTAATCAGGACGGTTTGGCTGTTTTTCGAGAAGGCGAGTGCCAGATGGAAGCTGTAATTATTGCTCTCGAGCTCGTAGTGGTGCTCGGGGCAATCGTCATGGGCACTCGATCGAGTGGTGTTGCACTCGGTCTGTGGGGCGGTGCCGGCGTCGCCGTCCTTGTGTTCGTGTTCGGCGAGGACGTAGGAGCGCCGCCGGTCGATGCCCTCCTGATCGTGCTGTCCGTCGTGCTGGCGTCGTCGATGATGCAGGCAGCCGGTGGCATCGACTGGATGGTCACCATCGCGGCAAAACTGATCGAATCCAGGCCCAAACAGATCACGTTGATTGCGCCGTTGGTGTCGTTCCTCTTCTCGGTCGGCGCCGGAACGTCCAACATTCTGTATCCGCTGCTGCCCGTGATTTACGACGTGTCGTACAAGAACGGGGTGCGTCCGTCACGGCCGCTGTCGCTGTCCGTCGTCTCGACCGGTGTTGCGCTGGCGTGTAGCCCGGTATCGGCGGCCATGGCGGCGATGGTGACGTTGACCGATGTGTCGCCGTACGATTTCGAGCTCATCGACATCATCAAGATCACCTTCCCGGCAGCGGTGATCGGCATCATCATCTCGTCGTTCGCTGTGAATCGCCTCGGCAAGGAACTGGCCGACGATCCCGACGTGCAGGCAAAGCTGAAGTCCGGAGAGCTAGCCGGCCCCGGCGCTGCGGCCACCACCGAACTGGTCTCGACGAAGACCGGTCGCAACGCAGCGCTGATCTTCCTCGCAGGTGTTCTGGCGATCGTGATCTTCGGACTCTTCAAGGGAATTCGACCCGAGGCAGCCGACGGCTCGCCGCTGGGAATGACCCCGATCATCGAGATGCTGATGTTCCTGGTCGGCACTCTCATCCTGCTCGTGTGCAAGCCCAATGTGGCCGACGTTCCGACCTCGACGGTGTTCCGCGCCGGTATGGTCTCGGCGATTGCGCTGTTCGGTCTCGCGTGGCTCACCGATACGTTTATCAGCGCTCACTTGGAGCTGATCACCAGCACCGTCGGCGACTTGGTCAGTGCCGCGCCGTGGATCTTTGCGCTCGGTGTCTTCCTGGTGTGTGTGCTCACCACCAGCCAGTCGACCGCCACCAGAACCATCGTGCCGATCGGGCTTGCGGCCGGTATCGCCCCCGGACTGCTGACCGGTATGTGGGCCGGAGCGTTTGCCGGTATCTACCTGTTGCCGACAAACGGTTCGCAGATCGCGGCCGCGAACTTCGACCTCTCCGGCAGCACGAAGCTCGGTACCAAGCTCGTGGACCACTCGTTCTTCCTGCCGACGATAATCCTGGCGGTGACCACGATTACCGCCGGCGCGATATTCGGAGTGCTACTCGGCTAGCTGTCTCGGTAGTGGTCCCAGCTCGCCTTGCATGCGCGGGCGAGCTGGTCCACCCGCTCCGGATCAGAGCTCGGCCAGTCGACGCCGGGTTCCATGATGTGCGCGGCGAGGGCATCGCCGAGAAGGAACTCGCGTTTGAACTCCGCCTGCACGGCGCTGAGTGTGATGCCGGCAGCATCCGCGCGTGCTGACTGCTCGGCGAATCGCGCACCCGCTGTGATGATTTCGAAGCTGCCGAGATACGGCTGGTTAAGGGCGACAGCGTCCGGATCGTCGACCTGAAATCCCTTGCGATGTGCTGCCGCGAGAGTTCGAATGAGTTCGGGGTCCATCGTCACGGGATTGTCGCCACGTCGATTGCCGTCGTGATCACCGCGATTGGACAGTGCCACGACGTCAGGCAGCCGATCCTCCTCGGGGCGAAGTACATTGACCGCACCGTCGCGTCGCGTCGTGTGGTTCATCGTGTCGTGGAACGAGAGTGTCGTGAACGATCGCCGCACCTCGAAACTCTTCTCCACCATTTTCTCGACCAGAGAATCACGCGTGCGCTCGTACACGCCGAGTCCGCGATCTGCTGTCTCGGTGAACGTGTCGGCCAGGCGCTTCCACCCGGCGTCGTCGGTTGGTTCCAGCAGCAACGGGTAGAAGGAGAACGTGACCGGGCGGACGGCGTCTACGCCCGTGAGGTCCACCTTGTTGCCCGCCCCGGCCTGGTGAACACGTGCAAATGCTTCGCGCAGTGAAGCTTCCAGGTTTTCGGGCTTGGCGCGGTTTGGATCGCGGATCATGCGCGGATGAGGATTTTCGACGTACACGATGCGCGGATCGATCTCGGCCCACCGACGCACGATCGCGCTGGTCGACATGTCGGTGAAATCGAACTGTAGGCGCCTCGTGAACTCGGGTGCCAGAAACTCGGCAAGCTCTTCCGGGATGGCTGAACCCGAATGAGGGCAGCTCACAAGAAGATCGGCGCCCGCGATCGCGTCGTCGAGTGTGCGTGATTCACGATCGGCATAGAACGTCAGATCGTCGGAAATGAAGCTGGTTCCGGCCGGAATGAGTACAGGTGCACCGTTGTTCGTGACACTGTTCATAACACTGTTCATGGCACCGAGCGTAATCCAGGGCAGCGGGGTGCACTCGGCTAATCGCGCAGTCGCTCGACCAGAGCAGTCTTGATTCCAGGGCGGGTGGCGGCTACCAGTGTGAACGTGGCTTCACGCATCAGACGCTCGGCCGTGTTGCTGCCCACCAGCGAGCGCGAGCCGGTAGCCGTGACGAAAGCCGCCGCAACCCGGACTGCGAGTTCGGAGGCCACGGCGCGGGCGGCAGACATGTCGGCGTTGCCCGCCACAGCGCTGTCGAGGTGTTCACGCGCCAGTTCGGCTTGGCTTTGGAACGGTTCCGTATCGACTCCGAGATCCGCCAACTCTGCCATTGCGCGCCGCGCGACCCCCATCGCCATGGCTCCGTTGAACCACAGGCCGGGCAGTTGAGTGTTCTGGAATTGCTGATCGTCGACAACTGCAGTGACATGGGCATCGGGGATGGAAAAACCGTCGAAAGCTATTCGGACGGTGTTGCTTCCGCGAGCAGCGATAAGGGGGAGTTCCTCGACGGACAGGCCAGGCGCGTCGGTAGCCTTGACCACCGAGTGGACGATGGAATTGTCGAATTCGTCCCGCGCCGACACGAGAAGAACGTCGACGATTCCCCAGCCGGTGACAAAGGGGGCTATCCCGTCGAGGACGTATCCGTGATCGACCCGGCGTGCCCACAGCAGGGGAGGGCGCGGGATGGCGCCGGCGTAGGCGACACCGCCCTGCAGTTCTCCGCTGACGAGGCCGTCCCAGTACTGCTCAGTCAGTGCAGTGTTGGTGGTCGATGCCAAGGCGCCGACGACGCCGTGATGCTGCATCCAGGTGAATGCAGTCGCGAGGCAACCGCCGCACAGTGTTTCGACAACCTCGACAAGTTCGGCCGCCGAAGGTCCTTCCTCGCCGAGCGCGGCCAGGCCGTAGAACCCGTCGGCGGCGAGGGCGTCGAAATGACTGCTCGGAATTTCACCGTCCGCGTCAACGCTGTCGGCAACGGGGAACAGAACGGTATCGGCGATCTCGCGCGCAAGTTCCGGCCACATGGTCACCGCTTCAGGGTATGCGGTGTGTCAGAAGGACGGGGGAGAACTCACGATCAGGAACCGGGCAATTCGATCGGTTCGGTTGAACCATCGGTGGGGAATGGTCGCCGCGTACAACAATGTGTCCCCGACATTCAGCCGATGCCGTTCGTCCAGGCCCACTTCGACATCGACAGTTCCCTCGAGAACGTGAATGAATTCCTCGCCGGCGTGTTCAGTGTGTTCACCGGCTTCGCTGTGCGGCCCGGCCGTGATTTCGTTCGGTTCCATGGTGTGTGACCCGGTGGAACAGAACCGGATCGAGGAATCGTGGGCGAGTTCGAACTTCCGGCCCTCGTGTGCCCGCACCAGACTCGACGGCGTGCGCTCACCTTGGGCGAGTAGCGCATGAGCGGTAGTACCAAGCGATTGTGCGAGTCGGTGCAGATTCATCACACTCGGCACTGCGCGACCGTTTTCGGTCTGACTCAGAAACGGCTGTGAGAGACCGGATTTCAGTGCAACCTCACGCATGGTCAATCCGGCTTCCTTGCGCGCGTTGCGCACTGCGATGCCGATTGCCGTTGCGATCGCCACTTGGTCGTCGTCCATGTGCTGAACATAGCAGTGCGGAGGCGGCGCATCCGAGCGGAGAATTTCATTACATGCGCGAAACAAAATTGACCACAGCAAGAAATTATCGACGTGCTCAATAGGGAAGTACACAAAACACTCCCAGCTACGGACGGAGATCGGCGCATGGCCATCCATCCAGTCGACGAGCGGTTGCCCTTTGCCCGCCAGTCAGCTTTTGCTCTTCAGCACGTCCTGATCATGTACACAGGCTGCATCACGGTACCGCTGGTGTTCGGTGCGGCCGTGGGCCTGGACCGTAGCACCGTTGCACTGCTGATCAGCGCCGATCTGCTTGTTGCCGGCATCATCACCATCATTCAGAGCCTGGGCGTGGGGAAGGTTGCGGGCGTACGACTTCCGATCGTCTGCGGCGCCACATTCGCCGGCCTGACACCGATGATTCTCATCGCCCAGGAATACGGATTGCAGGCGGTCTACGGCTCCATGCTGGTCGGCGGTGTGGTCGGAATCGCGCTGGCAGTGCCGTTTGCCAAGATCGTCCGCTACTTCCCGCCGCTCGTCACCGGAGTGGTCCTGACCGTGATCGGTATCTCGCTGATCGGCGTCGCCGGTGGCCTGATCGTCGGAAACGACCCCACCGCACCGTCGTTCGCAGATCCCAAGAACCTCGCGCTGGCCGCCGCGGTTGTTACGATCGCGGTCGGTTTCATCTGCCTCGGGCGCGGAATGTGGACTCAGCTGGGAGTCCTGATCGCGCTGGTCATCGGTACCGCGATCGCCATTCCGATGGGCTTGATCGACCTCGGTGGTGTATCCGGTTCCGCGTGGGTCGGCATTCCCATGCCCTTCCATTTCGGAGCACCTGAGTTCCCGGTCACCGCAGTGGTGGCCATGAGCATCGTGATGGCAGTCGTGTTCGCAGAATCGACCGCCAGCATGTTGGCAGTCAGTGAGATCACCGGAAAGCCCTTGAAGAAGGCTGATTTGGCGCGTGGCCTGGTGGCCGACGGTCTGTCCGGAGTGCTCGGCGGTATCTTCAACGCCTTTGTCGACACCGTGTTCTCGCAGAATGTCGGCGCCGTCGCGACTACCCGCGTGTACAGCCGATACGTCACCGCTACCAGTGGCGCCATCCTCATCGTTCTCGGACTGATCCCCCGAATGGGTGAAGTTGTTGCAGCACTGCCTGATCCGGTGGTGGGCGGCGTCGGCATCATCCTGTTCTCCACGGTTGCCGTCGTCGGCATCAACACACTCCGCAAGGTCGATCTCAGCGATCCGATCAATACGACCATTGCCGCGGTATCCGTCGGAATCGGTCTCCTTCCGGAGTTCGCGGAAGGAATGTTCGAGCGGTTCCCGTCGTCTGCGCAGATCCTGCTGGGTAGTGGAATCACCCTGGCCGCGGCGTCCGCCTTCACGCTCAACTTGCTGTTCAACCACACCCGACTCGGCGAACTCGCCCGCAGTTCGCGCGAGAGCCTTCCCGAATCACCTGCAGTCGCACAATCCCCAGTCACACCGACAGGAGACGCCCATGTCACAGTTACCGCCTGAGTCCTTCGAAGTCCCCGTCATCGACATCTCCCCGTACGTTCTCGGCGGTTCGCCGCAGGAGCAGGCCAGAGTTGCCGCCGAGATCGACGATGCCTGCAGCAGAGTGGGATTCATCCAGATCCGGGGTCATGGAATTCCTGCGGAAGTGGCGGGAGGTCTCGCCGGCGCGATGGACGATTTCTTTGCACTGCCGATGGAGGCGAAGAACGAGTACCGCGTTGCCGGAGCCAACCGCGGGTACAGCCCACCCAAGAGTGAATCGCTGAGCCTGAGTCTCGGCGTGGAATCCGCGACCCGGATGAACGATTTTTTCGAGGCGTTCAACATCGGCATCGAAGCTCGGTCGTTCACCGATCTTGATCTCTCCGAAGCGGATTACGGTATCAACGTGTGGCCGGACGTCGAGAAATTCCGGGCCAGGATCGAGTCGTACTACACACACGCAGCACGGGTAGCTCGCACGCTGACCACTATCTTCGACGATGCGCTGGGGCTGACGCCGGGGTTCTTCGACTCGATCACCGATCACTCGATCGACGTGCTGAGAATGAACAACTACGCGTTGCCCGAGGGAACCGTGACGCTGGACGGCGAGCTCAAGGGGATGGGCGAACACACCGACTTCGGGCTGGTCACCGTCCTGTGGGCCGATCAGGTCGAGGGGCTCCAGGTACTCGGAAGTGACCAACGGTGGCACGACGTGTGGCCTGAAGACGATGCGCTACTGGTCAATCTCGGCGATCTGACGGCCCAGTTGACCAACGACCGCTGGATGTCGACGCTGCACCGCGTGGCACCTCCCGTGGTGAACGGCACCATCAAGCGGCGTCGTTCCGCCGCATTTTTCCACGACGGAAACGTCGATGCCGTGATCGAAACGCTGCCGAGTTTCTTCGACGAGTCCGGACTGGCGTACGAACCTGTCTCCGTCCGGGATCACATCAAAGCCAAGCTGGCCGGATCGCGGCAGGGCAAGTCCAACACCGCGGCCGGGCGCGAAGCCGAGCGGGTTCGCGTCGCAGCGCAGCTGGAGGCAACGTCGTGACTGCCAGGAATCTTGTTCTGGTCCACGGTGCCTGGGCCGGAGGCTGGGTCTGGGATTCGATGCTGGAACCACTGCGAGCGGCGGGGTTCAACCCGGTAGTCGTTGACCTTCCCGGGGCCGGCGTCCTCGATCGGGACACTGTCGTAGACCTAAGTGCCGTGACCGATCACGTTGTAGCGGTGCTCGATTCGCTGGACGGTCCGGCTGTGCTGGTAGGCCACTCGGGTGGTGGCATCGTGGTGTCGCAGGTTGCCGAGCGAGTTCCCGCTGCGGTCGCGGGAATCGTGTATGTCGCCGGGATGATGCTGCCGTCGGGTATGGACTTCGGAATGCTGTGCAACGAAGTGGAATTACCGGCGCCCGTCGGGATCTCGCGATGGGTGGTCAGCTCGGATGACGGGTTTTCGAGTGTGGTCCCACCCGAAGCCGGTGCAGCGGTGTTCTTCCACGAGGCCCCGGTAGCCGACGCGATCGCTGCGGCACGCCAACTTGTGCCACAACAGGAAACTGCACGACTGATGGCACCGACAATCACCCCCGAGCGATTCGGTACGGTTCCGCGCCTATACGTCGAATGCACCTTGGACCGTACAGTTCCGATCGAGACGCAGCGAGGAATGCAGCAGCGAGTGCCTGGGGCCAACGTGGTGAGTCTCGAGACCGATCACGCTCCGCAATTGTCCGCGCGCACCGAATTGGTCACCGCGATCGCCGAATTTGCCGCAGATGCCCTCAGCCGAACTCGACGCCTTGAGCCAGCGGTAGTTGGTCCGAGTAGTTGATCGTGTTGGTTGCGCGGCGCATGTACGCCTTCCACGCATCGGAACCCGATTCGCGCCCGCCGCCGGTGTCCTTCTCGCCGCCGAACGCGCCGCCGATCTCTGCGCCCGACGTGCCGATGTTGACGTTGGCAATACCGCAGTCGGAACCGTCGGCTGCGAGAAACCGTTCGGCTTCCCGCTGATCGAGTGTGAAGATCGAGGATGAAAGACCCTGCGGCACAGCATTGTGGAGTGCGATGGCATCGTCGAACTCGTTGTAGGTGACAACGTAGAGGATGGGTGCAAAGGTCTCGGTGTGCATGATCTCGCTTTGTTTCGGCATCCGGACCAGCGCCGGGCGCACGTAGCAACCGGTGTCGCCGACCCGCTCACCGCCGCAGACGACGGTGCCGCCGCTCGACTGCGCGGCGGTGAGCGCGGACTGCATCGCCTCGAGTGCGGCGTCGTTGATCAGCGGACCGACCAGGACGCCGTCGTCGAACGGGTTGCCTACCTGTAGTTGTGCGTAGGCGGCAGAGATTCTTGCGACCAGCTCGTCGGCTATCGATTCGTGAACGATCAACCGGCGCAGCGATGTACACCGCTGCCCCGCAGTTCCGGCCGCTGAGAAGACAATTCCGCGGACTGCCAGATCAAGATCCGCGGACGGGGTGACAACGGCGCCGTTGTTTCCGCCCAGTTCGAGGAGGCTTCGTCCGAACCTCGCCGCCACTCGCGGCGCAACCTCGCGTCCCATGCGAACCGACCCGGTGGCACTCACCAGCGCGACCTGCGGATTGTCCACCAGTGCCGCACCCACGTCGCGTCCACCGATCACCAGTTGATGAACGCCTCGAGGGGCGTCGCAATCGGCGAGGGCGCGGCGAAGGAGGGTATGGCAGGCCAGCGCGGTCAGAGGTGTGGTCTCGGACGGCTTCCAGACCACCGTGTCTCCGCACACCAGAGCGATCGCGGTGTTCCACGACCACACCGCGACCGGGAAGTTGAAGGCCGAGATGACACCGACAACACCGATCGGATGCCACGTCTCCATCAGTCTGTGTCCTGGCCGTTCCGAAGGCATGGTCCGCCCGTAGAGTTGGCGCGAGAGACCAACCGCGAATTCGCAGATGTCGATCATTTCCTGGACCTCGCCGAGTGCTTCCGACGAGATCTTGCCGGCCTCGAGCGTGACCAGTTCCGCGAGATCCGTTTTGTGCTCGCTCAGGAGTCGGCCGAGTTGCCGCACGACGGCGCCGCGGATCGGCGCAGGAACCGTGCGCCAGTCACCGAACGCGTCGTGTGCTGCGGCAACCGCGCCGTTGACATCGTCAGCGGAATGTTGTTCCAGAGTGCGAATTTCGGTTCCGGTAATCGGTGTGCGAGCCGTCAGGTTGCCGGTGGGCCACTCGGCTCCGCAGCGAGCAAGCGCGGAGTGGGCGCGCTCGGCGAGAGCGGAAGGATCGGGAAGGTTCACGGGTGAGTCCTTTCGCGGGAGGCGTCCTGCTGCGTGCGGTACAACTCGAAAGGGTCGAGGATGGGGTGTCCGATGGCACCCTCGAGTCGATCCTGCCCGTAATCGGCGCTGTCCGCATCGGAAACGAATCCACCGGGCGAATCGACGTTCGACGCAAAGATCCCAGCGGCGGACGCCGGCAGGAAGTCTTCGTAGACGATGGGCTCGCGAATTATCCTCGAACCGTCACGTCGGTAGGTGAAATACGCCAGGTCGGCGTCGGCAAGGCCGTCCTCCGTGGATGGAAACGCTTCTTCCCATACCGCCGTGTCCGGGGAGGAGATCAGAGCGTCGTAGATCTCGCGGCCCTTGCGGGTCAGCGCTATGCCGCGGGCCTCGACTTCACCGAAGCGCACGCGGACGGGGACATCGTGCACCGAACCATCCGGCTCGCGGAACGGGCGGTTCTCGGCCAACGCCCGAAACGAGGTCTGCCGCAGCAGGAGTGGTGGACCACCCCATCGCGGTGGACCCTGAATCCGGTCGATCATGGTGATGCCGCGTTCGGTCATGCGGCGGTACAGATCGTCGATGTCGAGTACCCGCGGGGTGAGATGGTTGAGGTGGGTCGACCTTTGGCCTGCGATGTCCGCGGCCACCGGGGAGATGTGCGCAAGTTCTCGATACCAGGGCGCGTCGATCGGCTCGGTTCCGAGGTGAAAAGCGCGGGTGGCGGCGTCGACGAAGTGTGTCGCCTGCGGCTCCGGCAACCCGTTGTCGCGGTGCGCCGCCGCGGCCAGGCGAAGCAGGTCGGGGGAGAAGAGAGATCGCGTACCCAGATATGCGGCGATTCTGCGCTGAAGATCGGCCGTGAAGAAGCGCTTGTCTCCGGTAGTGAGAACCGAAGTGAAGACGCGGAATGGGTTCAGCGCGAGTTCCCCCGGATCGGTAGGACGGAATGCGGTAGAGACCACGGGAACAGGGGGATCGGTGAGCCGCAGATCGTAGAACCCGACCGCCGACATCCCGAGGGCGCCGAAGATCGTCGCGACGTCGCGCAGTTCGCCGAGAGTGCCCAGCCGGATCGCACCGTGCCTTTCCGCACTGATCCGGCCCAGGGTTCCCCAGCGTTCCGAGCCCGGACGGGTGGCCGTGTAATCCCGATTGACCTGCAGTGTCACGTCAACCAGCGTGTTGTACGCTGGAACCTCGTTCCCGTACATCCGCGACAGTTCGGCGGCAAACCGAGAACGTAACTGCCACTTTTCAAGCATGTGTATGTCCGGTTACGTTAACCTTCGCGGGTGGGTGACGAACAGAATGACGGCGGAATTCCTCCGGTCGACGACACGGACAAGTTGTTGATTCGAGAGCTCGTTGTGGACGGGCGTGCCACTTTGGCGAGTCTTGCCGACAAGGCGGGGTTATCGATCTCGGCGGTGCAGTCGCGGGTGCGTCGGCTTGAATCGCGCAACGTGATCCGGGGGTACGCGGCAAAGATCGATCCGGAAGCTGTGGGTCAGAATCTGTCGGCATTTGTCGCGATCTCCCCTCTGGATCCTTCTCAACCCGACGATGCGCCGGCCAGGCTCCGGCACTTGCCCCAAGTGGTGTCCTGTCACTCGGTAGCCGGGGCCGAAAGCTACGTACTTCTTGTTCGAGTCGCCTCGCCCCGGGCATTGGAGGCGTTGCTGCAGGAGATCCGAACGGCGGCCAATGTGAGCACCCGTAGCACGGTCATTCTTCAAACATTTTACGACGAATGACCGATCTGCAGTAATTTTTCCATCTAATCATCGACATGGCAATAATTTTGACTTAATCTTTGCGTATGAGTACCGCGACGCAAGGCTTCGACGGCAGTGCGGATTTCCCGGTGTTCGAGGTCCTGTCTGCCAGTATCCTCACGGACGGATTCGATCTGGTTCTCGATCTCGAACGCTCGCACGGTGTGTATCTACAAGATCTCCGCACCCGTGTCGACTATCTGGACATGTTCGGGTTCTTCGGGTCGTCGGCGCTCGGAATGAACCATCCGGACATTGCCGACGACGAGGCATTCTCGCGCGAATTGGCAATGGTTGCAGCAAACAAGCCGAGTAATTCCGACATCTACAGTGTGCCGATGGCACGATTTGTCGACGCCTTCGTTCGGGTGCTTGGCGATCCGGCGTTACCGCATCTGTTTTTTGTGGACGGCGGCGCCCTTGCTGTGGAGAATGCGCTGAAGGTGGCGTTCGACTGGAAGAGCCGACGGAACGAAAGTGAGGGGCGCTCACCGGATCTCGGGACCAAGGTCTTGCACCTGACCGAGGCTTTCCACGGGCGCAGTGGCTATACGATGTCGCTCACCAACACCGATCCGGGAAAGGTTGCCCGGTTTCCCAAGTTCGACTGGCCTCGGATCACCTCGCCCTATGTCGCGGACGGCCGCGACATCGAGGCTGTCGAGCAGGAAACCTTGGCACAGGCCCGGCAGGCATTTCACGAGAATCCGCACGACATCGCCTGTTTCATCGCCGAACCGATCCAGGGTGAGGGTGGTGACCACCATTTCCGGCCTCGGTTTCTCCAGGCGATGCAGGAATTGTGCCGCGAGAACGACGCATTGTTCGTTCTCGACGAAGTGCAGACCGGGTGCGGATCAACCGGAACGCCCTGGGCCTACCAACAATTGGGGTTGGCACCGGATGTCGTGGCCTTCGGGAAGAAGACTCAGGTCTGCGGCATCATGGCAGGCGGCCGTGTCGGCGAGGTGCACGACAACGTTTTTCACATCAGCTCGCGGATCAACTCGACGTGGGGCGGCAATCTCACCGACATGGTGCGTGCCCGGCGCATTCTCGAGGTCATCGAACGCGACCGGTTGATCGACCGGGTTCGATTCACCGGCGCGCACCTACTTCAGCGACTGACCGCGACAAGCGAAAGGTTCGACGAGGTCACCGAACCCCGCGGACGTGGCCTCATGTGCGCGATCACCCTGAGCGCCACCGAGTTACGCGACCGGGTGGTGACCGCGCTTCGCGAGGACGAGCATGTCCTCATTCTGCCGAGCGGGCAGCGCGGAATTCGGTTCCGTCCACCGCTGACCGTGACAACCGGTGAGTTGGACGCAGCGGTGGACGCCGTCGAGCGGGTACTGCACACACTTACCGCGTGAGCTCGGCCCAGATCCGATCCGGCGTCATCGGAGTGGCGAGGCACCGAACACCCACCGCGTCGAAGATAGCGTTGGCCAGTGCCGGGGCAACGGGATTGAACGGCGCTTCGCTCATGGACTTGGCGCCGAATGGTCCCAACTTGTCGTAGGTATCGGCAAAAAGAACCTCGGTGATCGGGAGATCCGCCAACTGCGGAACGTGATAGTTGCGCAATTGCGGATTCACCACATGCCCGTCCTCGATGACGATCTCCTCGAACATCGCTGCGCCGAGTGCCTGTCCCACACCACCTTCCACCTGCCCACGCAATTGTGCGGGGTTCAGTACCGTGCCGGCGTCGGCAGCCTGGACCGACTGCAGAATGACGACCCGGCCCGTTGCTGTATCCACCGCGACCCGAAAGCCGTGGACGTTGAACGCCACCGACCGCGGCGAGCCGTCATGGTGGCCGTTGGCCGAGAGCGGTCCGCCGTCGAGGAGTGCAGGGAAACCGACAGAGCCGGTTGTGGTGGTTACACCGTCCGTCGCGAGTTCGACCGGACCGACGCACAGTGATTGTGCTCGTGCGAGTATCCGATCACGGAGGCGTTCGCACGCGATCTGGAGAGCCTTGCCCGCCACAACGGTGCCGGCCGAACCGAAGGCGCCGGTGTCGTGTCCACCGATGTCGGTGTCGGATTGAGCGATCACGATGCGATCGACGGTGGTTCGCAATTCGGTGGCGGCAATCTGATGATGAACTGTTGTTGTCCCGTTACCGAATTCGGCGGTACCGATCCGGACCACATAGCGCCCGTCGGCCTCGAGGGTGACCGTGGTGTCGGCGAAGTGTCCGCGCGGCGGGATCGTGGCGATCATCGCAACGGCCATGCCCTGCCCCGTTTTCCACCGGGGTCCGTCTGGCGGCGTCTGCCCGCGTCCGCTCGACAGCGCGCGCTCGACCAGGTCCAGACACTGATCGAGACCGTAACTGCCGAACTCGAGGTCGCCGTCCTCGACGTGCCAGTCCACGAAGTCGTCTCCCGGAACCACCACGTTGCGTCGACGGAACTCGAACGGGTCGACGCCGAGTTTCCGAGCAAGTTGATCCATCGCGGATTCGACGGCAAAGATGATCTGCCCCAGGCCGTAGCCGCGGAACGCACCAGACGGCACATTGTTCGTGTACACGGCCTCGGCGTCGACGCGTTTGGTCGGGCAACGGTAGACGGCAATAGATTCCGCGCAGCCGTGGAACATCACTCCGACGGAATGGTTGCCGTATGCGCCGGCGTCGGAGAGGACGTCGATCGCCAGCGCATTCAGGTGGCCATGCTCGTCAGCGCCCAACCGGACCGACACCCGCATCGGATGCCGCGACGGGGCCATCGTGAACTGATCGCTGCGACTGAACTCGTACTGCACCGGTCGGCCGGTCTTCCGGACGGCAAGGGCAACAAGATCCTCGGTCAGCATTTCCTGCTTGCCGCCGAAACCGCCACCCACTCGCGCGGTGAACACGCGGACTTCCTCGCGGGTGAGACCGAAGATGTGTGCCAACTCGTCCCGAACCAGGAACGGCACCTGCGTGCTGCTGCGAATGACAAGCCGGCCACCGGAGTCCAGCCATCCCACCGCGGCGTGCGTCTCCATGGCAACGTGCTGAACCCGAGCGGTCTGCCACGTGCCTTCGACAACGGCAGCGGATGCACTCAGGGCTTTCTCGACGTCGCCCACTCCGTCGTGGAGTGCGGCGACGATATTGCGCGTGGGCTCGGCGATACGAGCGGACATATCCTTGTCCGCGTGCAGAAGCGGCGCGCCGGGCGCGCGAGCGGGCTCCGGATCGAAGACAGCTGCGCGAACCTCGAAGTCGACCTCGATCAGCGCGAGCGCGCGCTGTGCGTCCCGCGGTGTCTCTGCAATGACAGCGGCAACTCGCTGACCGACGAAACGTACGGTGCGGTCGAAGATGCGGGTGTCGTCCGGATCGTCGGTGCGGTTCTGATGGCGCGCTGTGGAGAAGAGAACATCCGGGCTGTCGAGATAGGTCAGAACGGCAACGACACCGGGCGCGGACTGTGCTGCGGCAGTGTTGATCTCCTTGACATACGCGTGGGGGTGCGGGCTGCCGAGAACCGCCGCGTGCGCCAAGCCCGAAGGGACGTCGCCCTCGGCCAGATCCAGTGTGAAGGGTTCTGTTCCGGTGACGATTCGACTCGAAGCCGGGGCCGCAATGGAACGGCCCTGAGCTACAGAGCGATCCGCGTCCTCGACGTTCTTCGCGCCCGCCAGAGCGTCGCGGATCGAGCGATACCCCGTGCAGCGGCACAGGTTTCCCTTCATCGACGCCGGCAGGTTCTCCTTCTGAGCGGGTGTCAGCGCCGACGCCGTCACCACCATGCCTGCGGTGCAGAATCCGCATTGAAATCCGCCGGCGTCGACAAACGCCTGCTGCACCGGGTGCAGATCGTCTTCAGTGCCGAGACCGGTTGCGGTCACAATCTCGTGCCCGTCGATGCGGTGCGCCGGGAAGATGCACGAATGCGTGGGCGTGCCGTCCAGCAGTACCGAACACGCGCCACAATCCCCGGCGTCGCACCCCTTCTTGACGGACATTACGCCGTGCTCGCGCAGGAACGTCCGCAAGCACTGTCCCGGACGTGGTTCGTCGTCGCGGGCAACCCCGTCGACGGAGTACTTCATGTGAGTTCCTCCCTGACCTCTTCGGCCAGTAGTGCTGTCATCGACTCACGCCAGGGTGCGCTGCCGTGGACGTCCGTGAAATAACAGTCGGCTGGGATCACGCGAAGGGCGTCGGCCAACTCGGACGCGCTCGGGTGGGCGTCGAATCGCAGCACGTGGGGCCGCCGCGTTGCCGCCGTGACGCTGAGTGTGAAACCGGCGACGTCTTTTCGGCCCGCTACGACAACGGCAGACCGTCCGAGTGAGGTCTGAGCGAGTTTGCGTAATGCGGTGCGGGCGAGCAGCGACCGAGTGGGGAGAGTGATGCACCGAATGATGTCGCCGACGCCCAGCGCGTTGGTGCCGTTTCCGGTCACAAAATCTTTCACGGCCACACGGTATTCGCCGCTGCCCGGACGCCACACGGTCAATTCGCCGTCGAGAGTGACGGCCATCGTGGTCATGGCGCCGGCGGGAAACGACAGAGCGATGTTTCCGCCGACGGTGGCGTGGCGCAACACTTTCCACGACGCAAGCAGCGCGTCCGCGCAGTCTCGAAACAACTGCTGAGCCCGGAACTGTGCCACAAGTTCGGAGCGGCACAGTTCCTCGATGGTGCAGGTCGCGGCAATCTCGAGGCCATGTTCGGTGACTGTGAGCGGCTCCCAGCCGAAGCCGGCCAGATCGACAAGCGTGCTCAGATGAGGTTGAGGTTCGGAATACAGCCAAGTGCCGCCTCCGATGAATCCGACACCGGTCGAGGGACCGGGCAGATCGGTCCGAGTGGCCGGCACCAGAACCTGATCGACCGTGTGCAGATCCACTGTCGGCTCACCCGGCCTTTCGCACCAGGTCGAGGTGAGCGCGAGCAACGTCCGATGCGACGACGTCCTCGTCGATCGTGGTTACCCGATCGTCGGCGACCACAACCGCACCGTTCACCATCAGAAGTTTCAACGGTGGTGTCGAGCCGAGCACCAACGCCGCGACCGGGTCGGTGATGCCGGTGTGCGCGAGCGTATTCAGATCCCACACCGCGAGGTCGGCCAGTTTTCCCACTTCGAGGGAGCCGATCTCGTGCTCACGGCCGAGAACCCTCGCGCCCCCGATGGTCCCGAGTTCCAGGGCGGTGCGAACCGTCAAAGCCTGGGGGCCGCCGCGAGCGCGAGCGAACAGGAGGGCGTGGCGCGACTCCTCGACCAAACTGCACGCCTCGTTGCTGGCCGCGCCGTCGACTCCGAGCCCGATGGTGACACCGGCGTCGAGCAAATCGCGGGTGCGCGCGATCCCGGCGCCGAGTCGCGCATTGGACGTAGGGCAGTGTGCCGCAGCGGTTCCCGTGCGCGCCATCGTCTCGATCGCGGAATCGTCGAGGTGGACGGCGTGCGCGAACCATACGTCCGGGCCAACCCAGCCGACTCGCTCCATGTACTCCATCGGCGTGCAGCCGAACAGTTCTGCGCAGAAGTCCTGCTCGTCCAGCGTCTCCGCCAAATGGGTGTGCATTCGGACGCCGGAATCCCGGGCCAGAACCGCGGACTCACGGAGCAACGCCTCGGTGACCGAGAACGGGGAGCAGGGTGCCACCGCGATCCGCAGCATCGAATCGGGGCTGGGGTCGTGCCACCGGTCGATGACCGACGCGGTGCCGGTGAGGATGTCGTCCAGTTTCTCCACGACGTGATCAGGCGGCAGTCCGCCGGAACTCTGCCCGAGGTCCATCGACCCCCGCGTCGGATGGAATCGCAGGCCGACCTGGGCTGCCGCCGTGATTTCCGCTTCGAACACGTCACCGGCATCGCGTGGGACCACGTAGTGATGATCGGTGGTGGTGGTGCATCCCGTCTTCGCCAGCGCGGCGAGGCCACCGGTTGCGGCCGTATGCACTGCGTCGGCGTCGATCCCCGCCCAGATCGGGTACAGCGTGGTCAGCCACTGGAACAGCGTCGAATCGGCAGCCAGGCCGCGAGTGATCCACTGGTACAGGTGATGGTGCGTGTTCACCAGGCCCGGCGTCACGAGGCAACCGGGGGCGTCGACAGTACGTGCCCCGGGAAACTCCGGAGCCGGCCCTTGGCCGACGGCCGTGATCGTATTCCCGGTAACTGCTACGTACCCGTCGGTGAATTCGGTACGGGCGCCGTCCATGGTGACGACGTGGGCACCCGTGATGACGAAGTCGGTCACGGAGTTTGCACTGTTGATGACGAAGTCGGTCACGAAAGCCATCCGGCGTACGTTGTCCACGATGGGCCGGCGTCCGGTGCGTCCGAGCGGCTGACGGCGGCCTGGATCAGGCCGTACGGGCGATCCGCGGCATGGAACACCTCGTTGTCGTTCTCGATACCGAAACGGCCGAGCGCGTAGTCGAAATGGTGCTTGTTGGGTGCGGACAGCCGCACCTCGGCGATGATCGGGAAGTCCTCGAGGATTGCCTTGCCGATCTGGAACAAGGTCTGCTGCAACGCAAGTGAGTGCACCGTCGCGAATTGCTTCACAATCTGCGCCTTGATGCCCACATATACCGATTCCCAGTCGACGTCGGTGGTGGTGAATCGCCACTGCGCCACCAGTGTGGTGGCCATGACGCGGTCCTGCGTCGGTTCGAGGACGGTGTACGGATCCTGGAGGAACCCGGAGAACTCACTGCCGGTGGACTTGAGCAGAACCAGGTCCTTCAGGCCGCCGATCACCCAGGTTCCGGTGTCGTCGTGCGTGATCGACGCGGTTCGCACTTCCTGACCCTTGCGAATCCAGGTGTGATCGTGCTCGGCGCCGTCGACCACCGCGCGCTCCCAGGCGTACTCCTCGATCTCGATCCGTGCGCCCGTCACCGGTTCGATGTCGTCGACAAAATGCGATGCGAGTTCGAGGCCGTACGACTCGATCGAGATCAGGCCCTTTTCCTTGGCGTAGGCATACGCGGTCTGCTTCTGAGTATCGGTGGGAAGAACCTTCGACTGATCGCCGGTGAGGTAGGCATCGGCGAAATCGCCTCGCAGACAAGTGGAGACGTTGATGTCGTGAATCTCGTGGCGCGGCGTGTCGCGGTAGATCCGGACAACACGATTCTCGGCCTTGCCGTACTGGTGCCCGGTGAGTTCGATGGTTCCGGAGAGCGGTGCGGTGGTGGTGTTGATGGTGTTCACAGTGGTTCTCAGCTCCCGCGATAGGTGGAATAGGCAAAGGGGGACAGCAACAGCGGGACGTGATAGCCACGGCTCGTGTCGTCTATCCGGAAGGTCACTGTCACTTCCGGGTAGAAGGTTTCCTGCTGGATCGACTCGAAATATGTTCCGGTGTCGAAGATCAGGCGGTAGGTTCCGGAAGTCAGGCCGTCTGGGGCAAGTTCGGCGACCCGGCCGTCGGAATCGGTGTGGGCCTGAGAAATCTGCGAACCGTCCGGCTCGCAGAGCTGGACGTGGACACCTTCGGCGGGGTTGCCGGTTGTCGCATCGAGGACGTGTGTACTCAGTACCTTGCTCATGCATCATCTCCGGACAACGAGTCGATCAGACGGGTGAGTCTGATGCGATTGATAGCGGCCAACTCGATTCGTAGCACGCGGCGTTCGGACTCCGGATCGTTTTCCAGTCGCTTCTGGAGTATGTCGAGGAGCTCGGTGGCCGACCGACCGCTTGCACAGACGAGGTAGACGTGCGAGAACTTGTCCTCGTACTCGGCGTTCTTGATGCGCAACTGCTCGAGGACGTCGGCGCCGGCCGTGGATACCGCGGCCTGTTCGCGACTCGACGACGCGTTCTCGGTGCGCTCACCGATACGCGGGTGCCCCGCGAGGGCTTTGTCGATCTCGGATTCGGGTAGGTCGCGCAGCACGGAATCCGCGCTGTCCAGCAGAGCGTCGAGGCTCGCGAAGGGCCGTGCCGCCGCGAGCGAGTTCGCCCAGGCGTCGGAGTGGCAACAGTCGAGCAGAGCCTTGCGCACCGATTGGTCTGCGAGTGCGTTGAACGCATCGAGACCGCTGGAATTCGTTGTAGGCATGTCCACAGCATTATCCGAACATGTTTCGGAAATGTAGCGCAGCAATTACGGGCGATCGTACGTCGCAATTGTCGCGAGTGTCATAAGTCGTGAGGGTGTCATCGCCTATGTTCGTAGGTATGACTGACAATCCGAAGCTGTCTTCCGTTGTTCCTTCGCTGGCGAACCTGCGTGATATCGGGGGACCGGAGTCCCGATTCGGCGGTTCGGTGCGAACCGGCGCGGTGTACCGCTCCACCGATCTAGCGTCGCTCAGCAAAGAAGGCGAGCAGACGCTGGCCGACTTGGCCGTCACCACGATCTACGACCTGCGAACCGCCTCCGAGCGCGAAACAGCACCGGACCGGACCCCGGCCGGAATCCGGGAACTCGGACTGGACGTATTGGCGGACAAGCAGTATCGAGCTATCCCGGCCCAGATGCAACAAATGATCGCCGATCCCCGGGCCGCGTCAGAGTTGCTGGGAAGCGGGCAGGCGCTCGAGTACTTCCAAGGCAGCTACCGCGATTTTGTGACCCTGCCCAGCGCGGTGGCGTCGTACCGCCAGTTGTTCCTCGACCTGGCAGAGCCATCCAGCGCGCCGGCACTCATTCACTGCACGACGGGTAAAGACCGGACGGGATGGGCCGCGGCGGCGCTGTTGCTCTTCCTCGGTGCGTCGAAGGACGCGGTGTTCGAGGACTACCTGCTGACGAACACGGTCCTGCTACCGCTGTTCGCGCCGCTCTTCGAGAAATTTGCCGCCACGGGAGGGGATCCGACGCTGCTCGAAGGCGTTCTGGGGGTACGGCCCGAGTACCTGGAGGCATCGCTTGCCGAACTGGAATCGGTGCACGGTTCCATCGAGGCGTATTTCACCGACGGGCTCAAGATCGACCAGGACACTCAGACTCGGTTGCGCGGCAACCTGATCGGCTGAACGCGGGTTAGACGGCGCGGGCCCGTCGCCGGTATCCGGCGGCGGCGACGATCCCGATGCCGATCGCGATACCGACCAGATCGGCGGCCGCGTCCCACACCGAACCGGAACGGGAAATCGGCAGGACTCCCTGCAGGACTTCGGACACCGCGGCAAAGGCGATCAGCCACAGCGCCGTGAGCCACCAGGGGATTCTGGCGTGCAACGACGTCATCGCCAGAACCACGAACATCAATGTGTGGGTGACCTTGTCGCTGTTCTCCGGCCCGGACGGAACGGTGGATCCGGGGGAGAACAGCATGATCAGTGCGATCACCACAGCGATGGCGAGTGGCCAGTACCGGTTGTACGTCATCCGCGCGTCACCGTGAGTTCGAGGGCGCCCTCGGCAAAACGCGAAACCGCGTCTGTTGCGGTAGCAAGAGCATCGTCGTGGCCGGATCTTGCCCAACCGGTGAGTTCGGCAGTGGCGCCGCGGGGCGTCAGCAGAACCTCCGCCAGAAGTTCACCGGTATTCGGTTGGCACACAGCCCACGAGTAGACGGTGTTCTCGGCCCACTGAGATGTCCGGAGATCTACGTAACCGGGGTCGCTGATCCCTCCGTCGGCAAGCGCCGGTCGGTCGTCGACGCGTTCGTCCGCGCGCAACGCACGCAGGTACCACGCGCCCGCATTGATCTCTATCGGGTCCATGAATTCAGGAATTCCTGTCGTCGCGACGTTTCTTCTTGCGTTCTTTGTCCGTCCCGAACAGCAGCGCGCCGGCCAGTGGAATGGCAAGAAACCACAGCCACGTACCGGTGACGAAGAAGAGGATGAGGGCAAGAATCGGGATGACCGCCATGATGCGACCGGACCAGTCGGGGTCGAACTTCCGCGCTGGAACCGAAGCTGATGTGGTGGCGGGAGATGGAACGGGATCGGGAAGATCCTTGAAAACCGGAGCGAGTTCACTGCGAGTTGTTGCAGCCGTGACGATTCCACTGCGCTCGTCGAACTCCGAGACAGTGAGGCGACCGGCTGCAAAATGCTCGGTCAGCGCCGTCAATGCCTGCTCACGTTCAGCAGTGCCGATACGAATGTCGGGAACATCAGCCATGAGTGACAGCCTACTCAAACGACTGTGCGCCTTTCCGGTAGTGGGAACTACCGGAAAGGCGCACACGGGCCGGAGGCCCCTTACTTAAGTTCTGCCAGAACCGTGCCCTGAGTGATGGCTGCGCCTGCCTCGACGGACAGTCCGGTGACGATGCCGGCCTTGTGCGCGTTGACAGGGTTTTCCATCTTCATGGCCTCGAGGACAGCGATGAGGTCGCCTTCGGCAACTTCCTGGCCCTCGGTGACGGCAACCTTGACGACGGTGCCCTGCATCGGAGCGGTGACGGCGTCACCGGATGCTGCGCCGCCGCCCGCGCCGCCGCGCTTGCGTGCCTTCGGCTTCTTGCGGATGGCACCGGATGCTGCGCCGCCGCCGTTGCCGAGCGAGAACTGACCCGGGAGGGAAACCTCGACACGACGTCCACCGACCTCGACGACAACGTTCTGACGCGGCAGAGCCTCGTCCTCGTCGTCGACCGGTGCACCGGAACCGGCGTACGGCTCGATGGTGTTTTCCCAGTCGGTTTCGATCCACTTGGTGTAAATGTCGAACTTCTCGCCGTTGCCGACGAATGCCGGGTTCTCGACGATGTGGCGGTGGAACGGGAGGACGGTCGCGAGGCCGTCGATCTCGAACTCGGCCAGAGCGCGAGAAGCACGCTGGAGGGCTTCTTCGCGGTTGGCGCCGGTGACGATGAGCTTGGCGAGCATGGAGTCGAACTGGCCGCCGATGACGTCGCCGGCAACAACACCGGAATCGAC
Source organism: Rhodococcus sp. ACPA4 (assembly GCF_002300185.1). Classification (NCBI taxonomy): domain Bacteria; kingdom Bacillati; phylum Actinomycetota; class Actinomycetes; order Mycobacteriales; family Nocardiaceae; genus Rhodococcus; species Rhodococcus sp. ACPA4. Next base: position 2,084,096 of record NZ_NSDY01000001.1, on the reverse strand, counting down.
GCGGACGCCGGGGCCCGAGGGCTCACGGTAGACGGAAACGGGGCCGGGGGCGGGCATGAAGCCGCGGCCGGCGTCTTCGCCGTTGATGCGGAACTCGAAGGAGTGTCCACGCGGGGTGGGATCTTCCTTGATGGAGAGCTCTTCACCGTTGGCGATGAGGAACTGCTGACGCACCAGGTCGATGCCTGCGGTCTCTTCCGTGACAGGATGCTCGACCTGCAGGCGGGTGTTGACCTCGAGGAAGGAGATGGTGTCGCCCTGAACGAGGTACTCGACCGTTCCGGCGCCGTAGTAGCCGGCTTCCTTGCAGATCGCCTTGGCGGACGCGTGGATGCGTGCGCGCTGGTCGTCCGTCAGGAAGGGGGCCGGAGCCTCTTCGACGAGCTTCTGGAAACGACGCTGCAGCGAGCAGTCGCGGGTACCGGCAACAACAACGTTGCCGTGCTGGTCGGCGATGACCTGAGCTTCGACGTGGCGCGCCTTGTCGAGGTACTGCTCGACGAAGCACTCGCCGCGACCGAAGGCGGCGATGGCCTCACGGGTAGCGGATTCGAACAGCTCGGGGATTTCCTCGATGGTCTGGGCGACCTTCATGCCGCGTCCACCGCCGCCGAATGCTGCCTTGATGGCAACCGGTACACCGAATTCCTTGGCGAACGCGACGACCTCGTCGGCACCCTTGACGGGGTCCTTGGTGCCGGCTGCCATCGGAGCCTTGGCGCGCTCGGCGATGTGACGAGCGGTGACCTTGTCGCCGAGGTCGCGGATGGACTGCGGTGATGGACCGATCCAGATCAGGTTCGCGTCGATGACGGCCTGGGCGAAGTCGGCGTTCTCGGAGAGGAAGCCGTAGCCCGGGTGAATGGCGTCGGCGCCGGACTTACGGGCTGCGTCGAGAATCTTGTCGAATACGAGGTAGGACTCGGCGGAGGTCTGTCCACCGAGGGCAAACGCCTCGTCTGCGAGCTTCACGAACTGTGCGTCGGCATCGGGTTCGGCGTAGACAGCGACGCTGCCGTAGCCGGCGTCCTTGGCTGCCCGAATGACCCGCACCGCGATCTCACCGCGGTTTGCGACAAGCACCTTCGTAATGTGCGCGCTGGCATGACTGGGCACTGAGCCTCCTGTAGTTCGCATTATCTGTCTCCTCGGTGCACTGACGGAGCAGTCACCGTCGGAGTTTTACTGGCATCGCTTCGGAGTGTATTCATCGCTTCGATGCAGGTTGTAACCGGATCGGTCTACCTGGGCCGTGCTCACGAAACGGTTTGCAAAGCTACCGACGAGTAGCCGGGAGCGTCGTTTGTCGGGTTCTTCTCTTCGTTGCCGACGACCGTTTCTTCGATCGCTCGACGGAACGCCGCCACATACTTGTGCACCGACGAGTTTGCGGTGTCGTTGTTGGGATAGCGCACAGCCAGATTGAGACCCTGTGGTGTTCGATTGATCCAGAGGTAGACGTCATGGGTGTATGCCTTGCTGCGCAGCGCGCGTGCCTTCCATTCCGGCCACTGTGCTGCTTCCGGGACAAATCGAACATCCATGTAGGACACCACAAATCGAGGCCGGATCGGAGTTCCGAGTTTCTCTCCGATGCGATCGAACGGTATCGCTGCCGCCGGTTTGCGCATGGACATCGATGTGGCAGCCCGCTCGGCGAGAGTGTCGAAGGAGCGGTCGGAATCAATCGGGATGTCCAGTGGACACAAACCGACGAACCACCCGAGCGCGCCGGCCCATTCCTGAGCGGTGCGAGTGTGGATCGGCGTCACGACCCGGAAATGATCGACCCCGGCGACGTCATGTCCGACGGCGGCAAGGCGGCCGAGCAGTCCCGCGAAGTAGCCGACCCCGCTCGCGGCGCACTTGGCGCTGAACGCCTTCGACTGATCGGTGTCGAGAAGCCACGTCGACAGCCCGTTCTGGGACTCCGGACCCCGATCGCCGATAGGCAGTGGAAACTGGGGGAGTCCGCCGTCTTCCATGGCCTCTCGCCAGACGTCGAGAGCGGCGTCCTCGGCGTCTTGATCGGCCATCTGCTGGCGTTCCTGTGCCCCGAAATCGACGTAGCTGCCGACCGGGAACAAGTTGGCAGGCTGGCCCGTCAGATTCTCGCGATACAGCGACGCGATCTCGTGTGCGATCAGGACGATGGAAAAACCGTCGATGATCGAGTGATCGGCCGCGAAGAACACTGTGAAGGGGCCGTCGTCGGTTCGAGGTGTGAGGGTCGCGAACACGTACGACGGCCAACTGTGCGGTGACGCAAACTCGTCGAACAGGCGGTGCAGGTGCTCGAAATTGACCTGGCTCGGCGAGTTGTATCCGTGATCGACAACGCCGATGTCGATTCCGTTCACGGGAACCGTGTGCCGAATGATCTCACCCGACTCGGTATCGAGTGACGTGTGCGAGCGAAGAACTTCGTGCCGATCGATCCACTGCTGCAAGGTAATTCGGAAAGCCTCGAGATCGAGTGGTCCGGGGATCTCGAACGCCGTTCCGAGCCAGGACTGCCCGCCCGCGCCCGCGGACGAGCGCTGCAGGTGCGCCTCGTGGATGTACGACGCCGGGCGCGGATCAGGCGTCCATTGACCGGTTGCGCACGGAAGCCATTCGACGAGCGATCCACTGGGAATCGCGTAGTCGGCAAGTTCGGTGAATTCCATGTTCTTGTACTCAGCCCCGCAAACGACGCTTGATACGGGCGAGCATCGCGGACATGCCGCGCAGACGAAGGGGACTGACCGCTTCCGCGAGACCGAGCGCCGAGTAGAAATCGTCGGGAACCGCAAGAATCGCGTCCGCGCTCTGACCGTCGAGGCCCTGCGCCAGGATGGAGGCAAAGCCACGAGTGGTCGGGGCTTCTGCGGGCGCGCTGAAATACAGCCGGACCTTGTCACGATCGGCATCGTCCACCGAAAGGAACAGCGGCGACTGACATTCCGGAACTGGTTCCATGGCGTCTTGTTCGAGCTCGGCGGGTAGCGGCGGCAACTCGCGACTGAACTCGAGAAGGAGAGTGAGCTTGTCGGAGGTGCCGATGGCTGCGAAATCGTCGACTATCTCCGCCAGTGGCTCAGGTAATTCGCTCATGCCGATGCTCCGGCGGGAACGTCTCCGGGTTCTTCGCCGACAGCGATCGGAACGCGCACGGCATTGCCCCACTCGGTCCACGAACCGTCGTAGTTGCGGACGTCGGGGTACCCGAGGAGGTGTGTGAGGACAAACCACGTGTGGCTCGAGCGCTCACCGATACGGCAGTACGCAACGATCTTGTCTTCGCGCGACAGGTCACCGTAGATCTCGTCGAGTTCTGCGCGCGTGCGGAAACGGCTGTCAGGGGCGGCGGCCTTGGCCCACGGAATGCTCCGGGCGCTGGGGATGTGACCTCCGCGCAGCGCGCCTTCCTCTGGGTAATCGGGCATGTGGGTGCGCTCGCCGGTGTACTCCTGCGGTGACCGCACGTCGATCAGCGGTCCGCCGCCGAGATGCGCCAGGACGTCGTCCTTGAAGGCGCGGATGGGAGCGTCGTTACGCGCGATCACCGGGTAACCGGTGGACGTGGCAAACGGGACGTCGAACGAGGTGTCGCGGTTCTCCGCAATCCACGCGTCGCGGCCGCCGTCGAGCAGACGGACGTCCTCGTGTCCGAACAGGGTGAACACCCACAGAGCGTATGCCGCCCACCAGTTGCTCTTGTCGCCGTAGATGACAACGGTGTCGTCGCGGCTGATGCCCTTGCGGTTCATCAGGTCGGCAAAGGCCTCGCCGTCGATGTAATCGCGGGTGACCCGATCGTTGAGGTCGAGGTGCCAGTCGATCTTGACGGCACCGGGGATGTGCCCGATGTCGTACAGCAGAACGTCCTCGTCGGATTCGACCACCTTCAGTCCCGGCGCACCGATATTCGCCGACAGCCATTCAGTAGAGACCAACCGGTCGGGATTACTGAACTCGGCAAACGCGGGTAAAGGATCGGGGGCAACGGGCACGGGTGGCTCCTGTAAGGCGAATCGATCGGGTCGATAGACGGACTCCAACGATTCTAGGCGCTCCCCGCGTGGGAGTCGCTCGAATGCGTGCGAGGGCTCCCGCTCCCGCTGCCCCGAACCAGGTCGGGCTAGATCAGCGGTGTTCCTGCTCCGATCGCCGAATCCCTCAATTGTTCGGTCAGACTTCCGATCGGCGTCACGCCGCGCTTGCAGATGTCATGGAGTTTCCGGTCCAGTTCGGTGAGGAAGTTCACCATCGTGACGTTCGCTACGTCGGTGTCCGGGAACCTCGATCGCAGTGACAAGCCGCGGTTTGTCCGTGAAATCCAGAACTGTGCGTCGTCGGCCACGGTGACGTTGCTGATGTGGTGAGCGTTGAGTTCGTCGTGATCGTCGGTGCCTGGAAGCCTGCGGTAGTCGATGTACGAGACCATGAAGACATCAGTGCGAGTGCGACGGATCTTCTCGCCCAACGCATCACGAACTTGTGCCATCGTGAGACCTTCGAGTGTCAGTGCCACCCGGAACGACGCGTGCGTATGTGCCAGCGACGCCCCGAAATCACCGTCCGGGGTGACCCGCACGGTGATCGGCGCGCTCGTGGTGAGCCACCCGATTGCGTCCGCCCAGCGGGGGTCCTTACGGATGTGCAACGGAAACTGCAGTGGCAGTGTGGATTTCCCGGTAGTTGATTCCGTGGTCATTCCCATCGCCGTGAGAACTCCGGTGAAGACACTGCCACCTGCCGCGGTGCAGATCGAGTCGAATTCCGCTGTCCGTTCGGCATCGAGGAGAACCCGCACGTCCGCTCCTTGCGGCGCCGGATGTCCGGCCTCCACACCGAGATCGAGGGGGAAACTCGGCGACGTGCCGCCACAGATTTCGTAGAACCGCTCCCACTCTCGCAAGCGGGGATCGTTCTCGATGGGAACGAGCCCGTCGGCTTCCAGTTCGCAGTAGCGCACGAAGCTGCCCGGATCACCCAGGTGGCTCATCACGTCGGCAACAGCACTCGCGTCGTCGAGCGCGGGGAGCGCGTTCAAGCCCTCGTAGATCTGACGGAGCTCACCGAGTGCGATGACCAGTGAATAGCCGTCCACCAATGTGTGGTCGAATGCGCTCAGGACTGTGTAGTGCTCGGCGCGCTCCACCGTCGCGAAGGTGTACGCGGGGAACGTCAAGGGATCGCAGACCTCGGTGAACCGCTTCTTGAGATGGCTGCGCAGTTCCGCAGTGGTGGCCGTGGTCATCGGTTCCGACGTGACGATAGTTGCGGTCGCATGGTCCAGATCCATCCGAACCGCACCGAACTCGCCGACCTCGAAGCCGGTGTGCAACGTGTCGTGGCGACTGATGAACAGTCGCAGAGCCAGATCCAGTGCCGGACGGTTCAATTGGCCGGGGAGATCGAAAGCTGCTGCCATCCAGACACTTCGGCCGACGCCATGGGTGCGCGCCGTCTCGAGGTGGAAATGCTGATTGTAGGACGGCGGAATCGCGGATTCGGTGACAGCGTCGTCAGCCGGCTGCAGCGACCATTCGGTGACGACGCCGGGTTCGAGGCCGTAACGGTCGATCGATGTCACATGCATCAGGCGACACCCGACGCGCGTGAAATCGAGTAATCACCCTGGGTGGCAACAGTTGTGATGACATTCGCCAGGTGCTTCGCGAAACGAGTGACCGACTCGTGCGCGGTCGGTGTGTCGGGATGGGAAATCGCCATCCAGGTACCGGTCTGCACCCGATTGATCCACATGGAGGCGATCTGCGTTTCCTTACCGCCGACAATGCCGGTGGCATTGGTCTCGACGTAGGTTTCCGATCCAGGCGTGCGGCGGCCGTCGATGTAGGAGACGATGGGGGGCGGCGTCAATGTCTTCGTAATTCCGGTCGACGCTCCCGCTTCACCCATGGCGGCGAGCACGACGTCGATCACTTGTTGCACCGATACGTGCAGGAGTGACTTGCCCCGGTGATACGCCTGCTGGCCGATCTCGGCCAATTGCGTGAACGTCTGTTGCTCCCCGATGTCGATTCCGACCGGAATGAGATTGACGTACCAACCTTGGGAGAACGTGTCGGCTTCTGATCGAGTGCTGACCGGCGAGAGAGCGATGAACTTGTCGCGGCCGGCCAATTCGAATTCGGTAATAGCGAGCGCAGTGAAAATTCCACCGATGAAATTCGATCCGTTCTCCTTGCAGACGGCCCCGAATTTCTCGCATTCGATATCGTCGGCCAATTCGAACCGCGATCCGATCGCAGGTTTCGGGGTGTCCTCGGCACCGAGCGGCAAGGCAAATCCCGGGAACGACCCACCGCTGCGCATGAGGTAGCCGAGCCACTCGTGAACCTCGGGAGATTCCATGGTCAAGGTCGCGGAGAGTTCCTGCTCGGCTCGACCCAGCTGGGCGTAACTACCCGCAGCTGGAAGCTCGATGTCGGTTCCGGTCGTTTCGGCGGCGTAGCACGCGCGCAGCTCCGCGTACGTCAGCACCATTGAATACATGTCGGTGTGCGCATGATCGATCGCGTGGAAGAGCGTGAAGCCGGGTGATTGGGGCGAGAGGTGCTCCACCGCGCCGAAGACAAACGCGGGCCAACCCAATCCGCTGGTCTCGGTGGCAAACTTTCGCTCGACCAGAGCGCGGACGTCCTCCGGGTCACTCAGCTCCTGGCCTTCTCGGTATGTGAGATCGATGGTTTCCGGCGGCACCACATGGCGCCGCACCGGAAAGTTCGGGTCGCTCGGATCGGCCATCGCAGCGTCGAACGAGAACCAACTGTGCAGGGTGTCGTGCCGGCGGACGTACTTCGTCAGCGCACGCGTCATCGCCGCGCGGTCGAGCGGGCCGTCGAAATCGAAGGCGATGCCGATCCACGGCGATTGGGGATCACCGTTCTCAGCAGCGATCCGCGCACGTCGGAAGTGACGGTCCTGCATCGTTGTAGGAGGTAGATCCCGATTGATCTCTGCTCCGGCAGCGCTCGCGGCGCAGGCATCCGTGACCCCCCATTCGACCACCCTTCCGGGTTGTGGACGCCAATGGGTGATCAAATTCAGATCCATCGAGTAGGGCTCCTGCGCATGTCGTAAGAGAAGGTCCGTCCTGGAACTGGACAGACGATGAACTATCGCATTCGGGAGAACGGATTGTCTGTTCTTCCCTGTTCTAAACCGATAATGATTACAACCACACCTACCGGACATTGTGGTCATCTCCATAGTGACGTATCCAGAATGCCGTCATATGGACAGGGTGGCAACAACCTCGTCTAGTGTGGCCGGGTGCTTCCCACTACCCGTGATCGGTCGTCCACCCCGTCGTCACTGACGCCGTGGCTCGGCCTCGCGACCAGCCTCGCCGCGGCATTCATGCAGTTGCTCGATGCAACGATCGTGAACGTGGCATTGCCCAGCATCGCCGTCGATCTGGGCGCCGGTGTCTCCGCGCAGCTGCTGATGGTGAGTGTGTACGTCCTGGCATTTGCCTGTTCCCTCATCACGGCAGCGCGTCTGGGCGACCTGTGGGGGCGTCGTGCGGTGTTCCTGACCGCATTGTCGGTGTTCGTGGTCGCGTCACTGCTCTGTGGACTGGCGCAGAGTGCCACGATGCTCATTGTCTGTCGTGGTTTGCAGGGTCTTGCGGCAGGCTCGATGTCCGCGCAGACGTTTGCGATCATCTCGGGATTGTTTCCGAAATCCCGTCATCCACGGGTGTTCGGGATCTACGGAGCAACTATCGGTCTGGCGACGGTCAGTGGCCCGCTGATCGGCGGCCTGCTGATCGAATGGAATCTCTTCGACTGGGGTTGGCGGCTGATTTTCTTCGTCAATATCCCGATCGGCATCGCCGCACTGATCGTGGGCTACTTCCATCTTGCCGACGCCAAGGCGGATTCAGTTCGTTCGCTCGATCTGGTGGGCGCGCTGCTGTCGTCCGTCGCGCTCTTCTTGCTCATCTTCCCCCTGGCCGAGGGTCGCGCCCGCGGGTGGCCCACCCCGCTCGTCGTGATGATCGCGGCGTCGGTTCCGATCGCAGTGGCGTTTGTCCTCTACGAATATCGATTGGGAAAACACGGCGGCGATCCCGTTCTGCGCCTCGAACTCTTTCGAGACCGAGCATTTGCCGTCGGCGCAGCCCTGGCCTTCGTGTTCTTCGGCACTTTGACGTCATTGATCTTCACGATCAGCCTGACGCTGCAGTTCGGGTTCGGGTTCTCCCCACTTCGTGCCGGCGTCATGACGTTGCCATGGGCAGTGGGAATGGGGGTGGCGGCGGTGCTCTCGTCGGCGGTCTACCGGCTGCTCGGCAACCGCGTACTCATTGTGGGAATGGTGGTTTTTGCCGGATCACTGCTGACGCTCTCGACGATTCTCGAAAAGGTGGGGACCGATCCGTCCTGGCTTTCCCTGGCCGGGCCGCTGCTGATCGGCGGCGCCGGACTCGGTCTGTTCGTCGCGCCGTTGCAGACGGCCATTCTTGCTTCGGTGCGGCCACAACACGCAGGTTCGGTGTCTGGCCTGCTGCCCACCGTGCAACAGGTGGGGAGCTCGATCGGGCTGGCGCTGATCGGAGTCGTGTTCTTTTCGCTCGTCGCCGGCAATGCGCCCGCCGCGGTGCAAGGGGAGCGCGAGAACTACGTCGCGACGCTCGAGGCTGCCGGCCTGAACGAAGGTATCCGCGACATTGCCGAGAAGACCTTTGTCGATTGTGCGACAAGCCAACTCGAATCCGGCTCGCCGATGACGGTGGCGCCGGAATGCAGTTCGAAAGGTTCCGCAGTCGCAGCGAGTGGCCCCGCTCAGGTGGCCGTCACGGCAGCGTATGCGTCCACCAGATCAGCGGCGGGAGAAGCCTTCCTGCAGGCCCAGCGCAGCGTGCTGACGATCATTTCCGTCATCGCGCTGGCAATTGCACTTGCATCGCTGGGGCTGCCGAAGGTCAATATTCTGGTGATGGAAGATCAGAAGACGCTCTGAGTGCGCCACAGATCGGAGACGGAGACACCGACGCGTTCCAAAAGGGTTCGCACCAAAGGTAATCCGATACCGATCACACTCGACGGGTCGCCCTCGATCTTCTCGACGAACCATCCACCAAGGCTGTCCAGCGTGAAAGCGCCTGCAACCTGGAGGGGTTCGCCCGTGGCGAGATAGGCCTCGAGATCATCGGTGGACGGATTCGCGAAATGCACCACCGTGGCGCTGTGATCGGACGCGACGCGCACTATGTGGCCTTCGATCACCCGCATCACACAATGACCGGTGAGCAGAGTGGCACTACGGCCCGCCATCGCGGCCCACCGACGCCGCGCAACTTCGACACTGCCCGGCTTTCCGTGCAGTTCACCATCGATCAGAAGCATCGAATCACAGCCGACGACAACAACATCGGTCAAACCGTCTGCCGCCAGGCCGGGAACGATCTCCGCGGCCTTTGCCTCGGCCAGCACCGTGACCACCTTCTGCGGGGCCGCACCCGGTCCGAGTTCACCCGCGATCTTGTCTTCGTCGACACCGGAAACACGTACAACAGGCAAAACCCCGGCCGCCCGCAAAACTGCGAGGCGTGCCGGGGATGCCGAAGCCAGAACTAGTTGAGTCACACAAGCAGGCTAGATCAGGTGCGCTACCCGAACGGGTTCAGGTACGTCGTCCGAACGGGTTCAGGTACGAGTACGGCGAGAACGGCGCACGCGTGCGATGGAACTGCGTCGGATCTCCCCACGTTTCGCTCGGGAGCGACTCGGCCGGAGCCGAACCACCCGATGCAGCGGCAAGGACGCTGACCAGCGCGGCAATCTCGACGTCGGTGGGCGAACCCTTGACGATCTTGATGACCGACGCATCCGAAACCGGGGTTTCGGCCTTTTCGGTCACCGCGGAGTCAGCGACGGCGCCGTCGACATCGGCACCGTTGACGGACGAAGTCGCCACAACTGTGACCTCTTCCGTCGTGATGTCCTCGGTAACTGTGCTCATAGGGGAATGTTCCCATGCTTCTTGGGCGGAAGGGAAACGGACTTGCGCTCGAGCAGACGCAGAGCGGCAACGATCTGACCGCGGGTGTGCGACGGCGGGATCACAGCGTCGACGTATCCACGCTCGGCCGCTACGTACGGGTTGACGAGGGTGTCCTCGTACTCGTTCTGCAGCTTCAAGCGCAATGCGTCGACGTCGTCACCGTTCTTCGCGGCTTCGAGAAGCTGCTTGCGGTAGACGAATCCGACGGCTCCCGATGCGCCCATGACGGCGATCTGTGCAGTCGGCCAGGCCAGGTTGAGGTCGGCGCCCATGTGCTTGGAGCCCATGACGTCGTACGCTCCGCCGTATGCCTTGCGGGTGATGACGGTGATCTTGCCCACAGTGGCCTCGCCGTACGCGTACAGCAACTTCGCGCCGCGGCGGATGATGCCGTTGTACTCCTGCTCGGTACCCGGGAGGAAGCCGGGAACGTCGACGAGGGTGATGATCGGGACGTTGAACGCGTCGCAGGTGCGGACGAAGCGCGCAGCCTTCTCGGACGCGTCGATGTCGAGGCAACCCGCGAACTGCATCGGCTGGTTGGCGACGATGCCGACGCTGCGGCCGTCGACGCGACCGAAGCCGACGATGATGTTCATCGCGCGCTCGGCCTGGACCTCGAGGAACTCGTCGTCGTCGAGGATGCGGCGGATGACCTCGTGCATGTCGTACGGCTGGTTCGCCGAATCCGGGATGAGGGTGTCGAGTTCGATGTCCTCGGCGGTGAGGCTCTCCTCGATGGATCCGACGATCGGATCGGTGATCTCGCCGCGCGGTGCTGCTGCCTGGTTGTTGGACGGCAGGTAGCTCAGCAGGTCCTTGACGTAGTCGAGGGCATCCTGCTCGCCGGACGCGACGTAGTGCGCGACACCGGACTTGACCATGTGGGTGCGTGCGCCGCCCAGGTCTTCCATGGTGACGTCTTCGCCGGTGACGGTCTTGATGACGTCGGGGCCGGTGACGAACATCTGCGAGGTCTCGTCGACCATCACGACGAAGTCCGTCAGCGCGGGGGAGTACACGTGGCCACCGGCGGCGGGGCCCATGATCAGGGAGATCTGTGGGATGACACCGGACGCCTGAACGTTGCGGTGGAAGATCTCGCCGTACAGGCCGAGCGAGACGACGCCTTCCTGGATGCGGGCTCCTGCACCTTCGTTGATGCCGACCAGCGGGCGGCCGGTGCGGATCGCGAGGTCCATGACCTTGACGATCTTCTCACCGTAGATTTCGCCGAGCGATCCACCGAAGACGGTGGCGTCCTGGCTGAAGACGCAGACGTCGCGGCCGTCGATGGTGCCGTAACCGGTGACGACGCCGTCGCCGACGGGACGGTTCTCGGCCAAGCCGAAGTTCACCGAGCGGTGACGGGCCAAGGCGTCGAGTTCGACGAAGGAACCCTCGTCGAGAAGGGCGGTGATGCGCTCACGGGCGGTCAGCTTGCCTTTGGCGTGCACTTTGTCGATGGCGGCTTCGCCACTCGGTGCTTGCGCCTGCGCTTGCCGGATCCGCAGATCCGCGAGCTTTCCCGCGGTCGTATGGATATCGGGTGCGGTCGCCGCCTCCGGCGCGTTGGGCTCTTGGACAGTGGTCATGAGTCGTGAGCTTAACGAGGCTCCTCGGGTCGGTTCGAAGGCAGGTCCGATTGTTGCGGTTTCGCCCGCCTAAGCTACTGACCAGTACATTTTGCTCGTCGCTTTAGGCTGGGACTATGTGGACTGATCTGAACCGACCACCCCTCGATCAAGCGTCGCTGCGACGCGCACTCGTGCGCAGCGACGGCGGTAGCGATGCACGTGCGTTCTGGAACCGGCTCGACGTCGTCGAGAGCACCGGGTCGACCAACGCGGACCTCTTGGCACGCGCGTCGGATCCGGGCGCCGATCGTCATGTGCTGATCGCCGAATATCAGGAAAGCGCGCGCGGGCGACACGCGCGCACGTGGGTCAGCCCCGCGCAGGCACAGATATCGATGTCGGTTCTGCTGGGGATGCCTGGACTGAACCTCGCCGACATGGGTTGGCTGCCGCTGCTCACCGGTATCGCCGTCGTCGACGCATTGCGCACGGTGGCCGAGGTGCCCGCAGAACTGAAGTGGCCCAACGACGTTCTGATCGGTGACAAGAAAGTGGCCGGCATTCTCGCCGAGGTCGCGCGGACCACCCCGGAACCCGCGGTGGTCGTGGGAATCGGATTGAACGTGAGTCTGGGCGCCGAGGAACTGCCGGTGCCGACGGCCACCTCGCTCCTTCTCGAAAACGCGGAAACCGTTGACCGGGACACGTTGGTGCGGGCACTGGCACGGGAACTGGCGAGGCAGTTCCGCGGCTGGGAGAACTCCGGGTGGGATACCGGGGCGCTGGCAGCCGAATATCGCGAGCGCTGCGGAACTCTCGGCAAACGGGTACGTGCTGTCCTGCCGGGGGACAAGGAAGTTTTCGGCACGGCGACGGACATCGACACCTCCGGTCGCGTGGTCATCGAGATCGAGGGAAGTGGTGGCGAGACGTTTGCCGTTGCCGCCGGTGACATCACGCATTTGCGGGCGGCGCCGATCACGGACTAGAAAAACAGCGAGTCGTGTCCGTTTTTGACCGCTCGGGTGCTATTTTTCGGTCATGACCACACCGATCGTGCTTCCGACCGAATCAGAAATGGCAGAAAGCGCCCGGCGCGTTCTGACCGGCATGACTGTGCTCCTCGGCCTCCTGACGCTCGGCCTCGGTATTGCGGTTCTCGTATGGCCGGACGCCACACTGTTTGTCGTCGCGGTAGTGATCGCCATCCAGCTGTTCGCGTTCGGCATCGTGCAGATCATCCGTTCCTTCGCCGACGTCACCGCGAGCGGTGGCACTCGCACGCTCGTCGCGATCTCGGGCGCGCTTGCAGTGCTCCTCGGATTCCTCGTCCTGCGCAGCCCGCTGCAGACCGTGGTGCTGATCGCCCTGGTGATCGGTGCCTGGTGGGTGTTCCGCGGTGTACTCGACATCATCGCCGCGGCGTCCGGTGGCACTGCGGATCGTGGCCTGTCGATCGTGCTCGGTGTCATCAGCATCGTGGCCGGCGCGGTTGTGCTGCTGCAGCCCGAGTTGTCCCTCGAGGTCTTCCGGATCGTCGTCGGTGTCTGGATGGTGCTGTACGGCATCGTCATCGTCATCACGCCGTTCGTATTGCGCAAGCTCGCCCAGAACTGATTAGGGCTGCGCAAGCTCGCCCAGAACTGATCTGTCCGAGGTAGATGGCACACTTCCCGTCATGGGATATCCGGAAGATGCGCTCGCCCAGGACGAGGAACTGATCCTGCATCGGCATCCACATTGGAAGATGCTGGTGGTTCCAGCGCTCACGTTTGTCCTGGCGACGGCCGTGGCAGGGTTTTTGCTCGGCGTGACACAGAAGCAGGTCGACGGGACAGCGCGTACCGTGCTGTCGATCGTGATCGGCGTCGTGTGGCTCGGCGTTGTCGCCTGGCGATCGGTGGCGCCGTTCACCGTCTGGAAGTTCACGCATTTCATCGTCACCGATCGACGGGTCCTGATTCGGCAAGGTGTGTTGACCCACACCGGAATTGACATCCCGATGGGCCGGATCAGCAACGTCCAGTTCCGGCACGGCCCGGTCGACCGGCTTCTCAAGACCGGCACGCTCGTGATCGCGTCGGCCAGTGACGATCCGCTCGAATTCGACGACATCCCGGACGTGGAGCACGTGCATTCGCTGCTCTATCACCAGGTTTTCGATTCCACGCAGCAACAGCACGAGCGAAACCGCCCCGAGGATCAGGGCGAAGATGACGGAAACGCTTGGTAATCACCGCGCAAAGGCTCGCTGTCCGTACGCTGTCCCTGTGACTGCCGTATTGCTAGCCGAAGACGACGAGGCCATTGCCGCACCACTTGCCCGAGCATTGGGGCGGGAGGGGTACACGGTCACAGTGGAACAGACCGGTCCCGCCGCACTGCAGCAGGCGCTCGAAGGTGACTTCGATCTGCTGATCCTCGATTTGGGGCTGCCCGGTATGGACGGGCTAGAGGTGTGCCGACAGATTCGCGCTCATCGGACGACTCTGGCCGTGCTGATGCTGACCGCCCGTACCGACGAGGTCGATTTTGTCGTCGGTCTCGACGCCGGCGCCGACGATTACGTGGGCAAGCCCTTCCGGTTGGCCGAACTGATGGCCCGGGTGCGCGCGCTCCTGCGTCGACACGGCAGTCGTGAGGACAGCATCGTCGAGGTCGGTGGTATCCGCCTGGAACCGGCCGCCCGCCGCGTCCTGGTCAACGGATCCGAGATCGCCTTGGCGAACAAGGAATACGAACTTCTGCGGGTGCTCCTCGAACACGCCGGTGAGGTCGTTTCCCGCGACGCGATCCTGCGTGAGGTCTGGGGGGACGTCGAGTTGCGCGGCTCGAAGACGTTGGACATGCACATGTCCTGGCTACGCCGGAAGATCGGCGACGAGGGCCCTGCGGTCGAGCGTCGAATCGCCACTGTGCGCGGCGTCGGCTTCCGCATCAACACGGACTAGTTCGCTCGATGCGTCGGCGCATTCTCCAGTCGATTCTCGGGGTCGTCATCCTCACCGCGTTGTTGCTGGGTGTTCCGCTCATCTACACGGCTTGGTTGTGGGTCGAAGACGTGAGCCGCAACGATTTGCGGGTGCGACTCGATCGCATGGCCACCGAGGTGATCGCCCAGGAAGGTTCTCTCGGCGTTGTCGACGGAGCCCTCAATACCGACGCACTCCGATTGCTCACCCCGAACGACGCTCGACTTGTTGTCGTGTACCCGACCCCGTCGGACGGGGCCGCTCGCGTCGACATCGGCGAAGCGGTAGTGAAAAATCCGCTGGTCGAGTCGTTGGCGATGGGATCGTCCGGGTCACTGCGCCTCGAAGTGCCGTCGGAGAGATTGCGGACGCAGCAGAAGCAGGCAGTTGGGGCGGTCGGAGTATTGGTCCTTGTCGCGATCACTACCGGAGCCGTCGTCGCGGTGGTCACGGCACGTCGACTGGCCGGGCCACTGCAGGACGTCGCCGAACGGGCGGCGAGGTTGGCAGAAGGTGATTTCCGGCCGGACCCACGACGCCACGACATTCCCGAACTCGACCGAGTGTCCGATGTTCTGGATGCGGCGACTGTCGAGATTGCCGGCCGACTGCAGCGTGAGCGAGCACTGGTCGCGGACGTCTCGCACCAACTGCGTAGCCGACTCACCGCGGTGCGGCTGCGTCTGGACGAGTTGTCGGTGCACAGCGACCCTGATGTCGTTCACGAAGCTGAAGAAGCCATGGCCCAGGTGGATCGGCTGACGGAGGGAATCGACGAGTTGGTGCGGTCCTCGCGCAGCAGCGGTTCCGCAGCCACAACAGTCTCCGTGGTCAGCGAACTCGAAGGCGTCTGCGGGGATTGGCGGCCGCAGTTCGAGGATGCCGGACGAGCGCTCCGCTTGACCGGCGACCGCGGCGTGACAGCGTCGACAACAGGCTCTCGCCTGCGCGAAGCCGTGTCCGTTCTGGTGGACAATGCTTTTGCCCACGGCGACGGAACCTGCACGGTATCCGTTCGATTGATCGACGGAGCTCCCAAGCGCGAAGCGATGGTCTGTATCGAGGTGACCGACGAAGGCGGCGGGGTCGACAACAACCTCGCTCCGCACATCTTCGATCGAGGCTTCTCCGGGGCCGGGTCGACCGGCGTCGGGTTGGCGCTCGCGCGGGCATTGATCGAAGCGGACGGCGGTCGGCTCGAGCTACAGCGTCGAACGCCGGCACTGTTTGCGGTGTTCCTGCCGGTGGCGTCCGAAAAGCCGGTCGACGTCGGCACGCTGCGTGAACCGCGGTGACGTGAAGCGCGAATATCGCTGCGTCAGGCCTGGTCGAGTTCTTCTTCG
Source organism: Rhodococcus sp. ACPA4 (assembly GCF_002300185.1). NCBI lineage: Bacteria > Bacillati > Actinomycetota > Actinomycetes > Mycobacteriales > Nocardiaceae > Rhodococcus > Rhodococcus sp. ACPA4. Next base: position 2,068,178 of record NZ_NSDY01000001.1, on the reverse strand, counting down.
GTGCGGTCATCGCTGACGATCTCGGCATTCTCTTCCGGGAACACGAATTTACGGAAGGACCAGAATCGGAACACCATCTGCAGGAGATTGCCGATGATATAGGCGCTGATGAAGTCGGCGATATTCTCCGTCGTCAAGCTGACTTCGGGAACGCGCAGGTTGAAGACGTAACTCGAGATGTACAGCGGAATGAAGCTGATCACCACGCCGATCGCGCTGATGAAGAAGAACAGCGCTGCCTCGTGGGCAGGTTCGCGTCCGCCACGATTCTTGAACGACCACTCACGATTGAGGATGTACGACGCGATCACCGCGATAACGCCGGCGATGATCTTGGCGGTGATCGGCTTGGATTCGAGGATCGAGAGCTTGAGTGTGTAGAAGATGCCCGAGTCGATCAGGAAGGTGGTTCCGCCGACGATCGCGAACTTGATCAGCTCGCTGTGGCGCAGGGCAATGTCTCGGAACGGCTGGGGTATGCGGGCGATTACCCCGTCGACAAATGACACAACAGATGAGTTTACGAAAGAAAACCGCGCCGTCATGGTTTTGTTCGGAAATCATCAGCAGAATCACAGACAGGGTCGGCGCTACGAAGCGCCCGCCCCGGCGCATGTCTACATCCGGCGCATGACAACATAGATAGCCGTGACCGGCAATAACGACGCAGTTCAGTCCTCCCCCCGCCCGACCACCGCGCGACCGGCGAACAAGGCCATGCCTGTCGTCACCATGATCGGTGGTGGACAGCTCGCGCGCATGACTCACCAGGCAGCCGTTGCCCTCGGCCAGACGCTCCGGGTGCTGTCCGGAACGGCCGGTGAGCCGGCCGCACAGGTCAGCCCCGATGTTGTTCTCGGCAGCCACGACGACTTGGACGCGCTGCGCCGCGCCGCCGTCGGATCCACTGCGCTCACATTCGATCACGAGCAGGTTCCGACCGAACATCTCGAGGTGCTGGTGGCCGAGGGTGTCAACGTGCAGCCGCCGCCGCAGGCACTGATCTTCGCTCAGGACAAACTGCTGATGCGTCGTAAATTGGCAGAACTGGGCGCACCGGTGCCCGCGTACGCCGAGGTGACGTGGGCCGAGGACGTCGTACGTTTCGGCGCCGAGCACGGCTGGCCGGTTGTCATCAAGGCAACGCGCGGTGGATACGACGGCCGCGGTGTGTGGATCACCGACGACTCCGACGAAGCCGAGGCGATCGTCACCGAGCAGTTGGACAAGGGTGTTCCGCTGATCGTCGAGGAAATGGTGTCGATGCGCCGGGAACTGTCGGCGATGGTGGCGCGGTCCCCGTTCGGTCAGGGTGCGTCGTGGCCTGTCGTGGAGACCGTGCAGCGACACGGCCAGTGTGCCGTTGTCATCGCGCCGGCTCCTGATCTGCCCGGTGCCGTTGCAGCAGAAGCGGAACAGCTTGCGTTGCGGATCGCGTCGGAGCTCGGGGTTGTCGGTGCGATGGCCATGGAACTGTTCGAGACGACCGACGGCCGTCTTGTAGTCAACGAATTGGCGATGCGCCCGCACAACTCGGGTCACTGGACCATGGACGGTGCCCGGACGTCGCAGTTCGAGCAGCACTTGCGCGCCGTTCTCGACTACCCGCTCGGCGATACGTCGCCGATTGCTCCGGTCACGGTGATGGCCAATGTTCTCGGTGCTCCCGAAGCTCCCGAGATGAGCATGGACGAGCGTGTCCACCACCTCTTCGCCCGGATGCCCGACGCCAAGATTCACCTGTACGGCAAGGGTGAGCGCAAGGACCGCAAGATCGGCCACGTGAACATCGTGGGCGGGGCAGGCTCGATCGACGACCCGAATTACGTTGCCGCAGTTCGGGAACGGGCTGAGCGGGCAGCGCACTGGCTTTCGTATGCAGTATGGACCGACGGATGGGATGTACACGGTGAGTGAGAGTATGGGCGCGCAGGTCGGCCTGATCATGGGCAGCGACTCCGATTGGCCGACGATGGAAGCCGCAGCCGAAGCGCTCGCAGAGTTCGGAATTCGCTTCGAGGTCGGTGTGGTCTCGGCACACCGCACACCGCAGCGGATGCTCGACTACGCGAAGGACGCTGCCGGCCGCGGCATCAAGGTCATCATCGCCGGCGCAGGCGGAGCGGCGCACCTGCCCGGGATGGTCGCCTCGGCAACGCCGTTGCCGGTCATCGGTGTACCGGTTCCGCTGAAGTATCTCGACGGTATGGACTCGCTGCTGTCCATCGTCCAGATGCCTGCCGGTGTTCCGGTCGCGACGGTGTCGATCGGTGGAGCCCGCAACGCCGGTCTGCTCGCCGCCCGCATCCTCGGTGCCTCGGATCCCGCGCTGCAGGCAGCCATGGTGGTATTCCAGGAAAGCCTCGAGACCATGGTGCTCGAGAAGGACAAGGCGCTGCGCGAAAAGCTGCTGGGCTGAGAAGCTGCGTAGCTGAGATTTTTCATGCGTGAACGACGCGGCCTGCCGCTGACCCTGATTCGAGCTAGTCGGGGCAGCGCGCAGGCCGCATTCGTGACGCAGGTGGCGTTGCTCTATGCCCGAGTGCTGGGCGCGCGCATCACCTTCGACGACGAGTTCGGAATTTTTGTCGCCTCCGGGATGCGGCGCGGATTTGCCCGCGGCGGAACAACTCTCGGTGGTGTGTATCTGACCCGCCGGAACATTACTCGGGCAGTGCTGCGTCACGAGGCGATTCATGCCGACCAATGGGCCAGGCACGGACTGGCATTCGGGCCGAAGTACCTGCGCGAGGAACTGCGCCACCCGGGCGTGCGAAACAAGTTCGAGATCGAAGCCGGGCTGGCAGACGGCGGATACCGCGTCTGAGTAGCGCTACTGTGGGCGGCATGGCCCGTTTTCCGACTAGTGAACGATTTGTGCGCTGGACTACGGAACACGCGCGCGGCATCGACATCACCCTGGCTTGCGCGGTCGCCTTGCTGAGCCTGGTCACCGCCGCCACAGCCGGAGTCTGGGCTGTGATCGTCTCGCTCGGCATGAGCGTCCCGTTGGCGTGGCGACGGTCCCGCCCCGAGCTGTCCGGCATGCTGATTGCCGGCTTCGCGGTACTGCACGTTCTTGTCATCGGAAACACTCTGCTCGGCTGCGCGATAGCCGTTCCGATCTCGCTGTACGCCCTCGCCGCATACGGCGCGCGGTGGAGTAGTTTCACCGGACTGGGGATCGCCTTACTCGGGTCGATCGCGGCGGAGTTCCGATACTTCGGCTACGACGGCATTTCGTTCTCCGCGCAAGTGTTTCAAGCGGTGGGCCTGATGATCTTCATGCTTGCGGTCTGGGCATTCGGAGACTTGCGGCGCGTGCGAACCAAACAACTCGAAGGTCTGACCGAACGCGCGCGACTGCTCGAACTCGAGCGAGCGCAGGAAGCCGAGATCGCCACTATCAGTGAGCGTTCGCGGATCGCCCGTGAGATGCACGACATCGTTGCCCACTCGCTCACCGTGGTGATTGCCCAGGCGGACGGCGGTCGATACAGCGCGGCCAAGGATCCGCAGGCAGCGGTTCAGGCGTTGGAAACCATCGCGTCGACCGGGCGGGCGGCATTGACAGACATGCGTGCGCTTCTCTCGGTGCTCCGTGAAGATCGCCCGCGAGATTTTGCGGTGATTCCCGGTGCCGGCGATATCGACGCTCTGCTGGGGGACCTGCGCCGCAGTGGACTTGATGTCACCGCGTCCGTGGCCGGAGAACCACGCGATCTGTCGGCCGGTGCCGGTCTGACCGCGTATCGCATCGTGCAGGAATCGCTGACCAACGTACTCAAGCACGCCGGACCCGGTGCCCACGCGGGCGTCGAGATCACCTGGACCGATACCGAACTCGTACTTCGCATCGCCGACGACGGACGCGGTGGTAGTGCTGCGCTTGTCGAATCCTCACCCGGTGGACAAGGCTTGATCGGGATGTCGGAACGCGCGCGGCTGCACGGCGGGACGATTACCGCCGGCCCCCAGGTAGGCGGCGGATACGCCGTGCATGCGGTGTTGCCGTACGAGAGGACCTAGGGTGACATCCATGGACAACCCGGTGACTCCGATTGCAGTGGCTCTGGTCGATGATCAGCAATTGGTTCGAGCGGGTTTCCGCATGGTGATCGACTCACAACCCGACCTCGAAGTGGTAGTCGAGGCGTCCGACGGGCAGCAAGGCCTGAACCAGCTGGCAACTCGTCGGGTGGATGTCGTGCTCATGGACGTCCAGATGCCGAACATGGACGGGATCGAAGCGACGCGGCGGCTGCTGACTACGGCGGATGCCCCAAAGGTTGTGGTGCTCACCACATTCGACAACGACGAGTACGTGATGTCGGCCATCAGGGCAGGTGCCAGCGGATTCCTGCTCAAGGACGTGCCGCCGGAGCAATTGCTCGACGCCATTCGCACGGTGCACCGCGGCGACGCCGTCATCGAGGCGCGGGCAACGCGGCGTCTGCTCCAGCATGTCGGGCCACTCCTCGAAGGCTCAGCCCCCGAGGCGGCGTTACCCGGCGATCTCACACCCCGGGAGATCGAAGTTCTCGAGGCCATGGCGTACGGGCTGTCGAACTCGGAAATTGCCGCCAAGTTCCACGTTTCCGAAACGACCGTGAAAACTCATGTGGGACGGGTTCTTTCGAAAACCAAATCCCGCGATCGGGTGCAGGCAGTTGTCTTCGCGTTCCAGATCGGACTGGTGCGCCGTGCTGACCTGTTGAGTGCTGATACGTAAACTTGGTACTGCAGGGCTTCGTACTGCTGAAGACTGATCCGGTGTCCTCCTGTGGGAGGATACCGGCGAGCCCGAAATCGGTCCGCGCTCCGACGCGCCAGCCCCCGGTGCTCCCATAGCGTCGTAGACATGAATCAGCATAGGAACAGCGCGCCTGCAATCACGGCGCGCGGTGTCACCAAGGTCTACGGCACCGGCGACACCGCTGTCCACGCATTGGGCGGCATCGACGTGGATTTCGGCCGCGGAATGTTCACGGCGATCATGGGTCCGTCCGGCTCCGGAAAATCGACGCTCATGCATTGCCTGGCCGGTCTCGACACGGTGACAGGTGGGCAGGTCTACCTCGGAGACACGGAGATCACCAAGCTCGGCGACACCGAGCTCACCGAATTGCGCCGCGAGCGAATCGGTTTCGTATTTCAGGCCTTCAACTTGCTGCCGGTGCTGACGGCCCGCGCAAATATGGTGCTTCCGATGAAGTTGGCCGGCAGTGAACCCGAACCGGCGTGGATGGACCAAGTGGTCAAAACCCTCGGACTGTCCCAGCGACTCGACCACCTTCCGCACGAGCTGTCCGGCGGGCAGCAGCAGCGCGTTGCGGTGGCACGCGCATTGTTGCCACAACCGGACGTAATTTTTGCCGACGAGCCCACCGGTAATCTGGATTCACGTTCCGGTACAGAGGTTCTCGGTTTGCTCCGCACCGCTGTCCGGGAGAGTGGTCAGACCGTGGTCATGGTCACTCATGATCCGGTTGCGGCGTCGTACGCCGACCGAGTGGTGCTGATTGCGGACGGTCGTACGGCCGGCGAGATCTCCGGCCCCACCGTTGATTCGGTGATGGCCGCGATGCGCGGACTCGGGGCAGACGATCTGGGTAACGCCGGCTCGAGCAACGCCCCGCAACCGATCGGTGTCTACCGATGAGGGCACTGGCTTTTGCTCAGGCCCGGGCACATGCGGGCCGGTACGTCGCGTCGATCCTTGCCGTGGTGATCGCCGTCGGGTACATCGTCGCGACGTTGACGTTGAGTTCGACGGTGACCGCCAGTGTGCGGACATCGCTTGCTGCGCAATATAATACGACGGATGCGGTTGCGTCGGGTCCGGATGTGGACCTCGGGGCCTTGCGCAGCGTGCCGGGTGTGTCGGCAGTGGCCGAGGACGTCGCGGGATACGTCCGGGTCGATTCCGCGGAGCAAGGTGTGTCGTACGGCGATGTGCTGTCGGTTTCCGACAGCCCGCAGCTGCGTTGGCAGAGTCTCGCCCAAGGAGAGTGGCCGACCTCGCCGGGACAGGTTCTCGTAAGCGCTGATTCAGGGATTCCCCTCGGGGCCGAGATCATTGTAACTGCGGCGAATTCGGGGGAGAGCGCAGCAGATCCGAGTGCTCGGGTTGTCGGGTTTGTCGATCTGAGTGGGTCGGCGCAACGACTCGGCGGCACCAAAGTGTTTGCCACACCGGAGCAGGCGGCGACGTGGGCGGGGGACTCCGCCACCCGTGAGTTCCGCATCGTCGGTGACGGTTCGGTGACGCCTGACCAACTTGTGGAGCGGGTGGCGCACGCGCTGCCGGCAGGCTCGACCGTTGTCAGTGCGGAATCCGCCACCGACGCCGCGGCAGCCGAGTACCTCGGCGGCACGGACATTCTCAGCACTGTGCTGCTGGCCTTTGGCGCGGTTGCGGTGGTGGTTGCGGCACTGGTCATCGCCAACACGTTTGCGGTCCTGCTGGCGGCCCGAACGCAGGAACTCGCGTTGCTGCGGTGTGTTGGTGCGACCGCCACGCAGGTTCGTCGCAGCATTCGGACCGAGGCTGCCGCAGTTGGTGTGATCGCATCGATCCTCGGAGTGGGACTGGGCATCGGATTGGCGGCCACGATCGGTGCGGTGGCCACTGCCGCGGAAGTACCGGTGCCGCTGTCGACTCTGACCGTCACACCGGTGACCCTGTTGGTCGGACTGGTGGTCGGCATCGTGATGACGATGGTTGCGGCGTCGGCACCCGGTCGTGCGGCAACCCGGTTGTCGCCCTTGGCGGCCCTGGTACCGATGGAGTCGAAGCCCGAACACGTGGCGGCTTCGGTGATTCGGGTTGCCTTCGGCATCGTTGCACTACTCGGCGGTATCGCGGCGACAGTAATGGGTGTGATCGGGCAGCAGGTGATGGTGGCAACAGTCGGCGGCTTGCTCTCGTTTGTCGGCATCGCGGCTCTGGCAGGTCGGATCGTGCCTGCGTTGATCACAGCGGCCGGCGGCGTCCTCGGGCGGATGATCGGCTCGGTGGGCGAACTCGCAGCGGGCAACGCCGGCCGGAATCCGCGTCGGACCTCTGCGACAGCACTGGCTTTGCTGATCGGAGTGGCGTTGACGAGCACCATGGCGGTGGGTATCGCCACGGTGAAAGACGCTGCGCCGGTGGCGATGGACAACCAGTTTCCGGTCGATGTCATGGTGAGCAGTTCCGGATCCGCGTCACTGCCGGAGGCTCTGGGCACCGACATCGGCGCGATAGCGGGAGTCCGTGCCGTCAGCGGCCTGGTGAATGCAGATCTGATGCTCGACGGGCACGGGTCTCTGCAGGGGTACGGGGTGGACGCGGCGCAGGTGAAAGACGTTCTGCGTACCGATATTTCAGTTCCGGATCCCGGCCAACTCGTGCTATCGCCAGCCGACCTGACCGACTACGGACTTGGTGCCGGTGATACCGTCACCCTGCGCGGAGATCGTGGACCATTCACCGTGAGTGTGATCGAGGGTGTGAAAGGGCAACCCGCACTGGTGGATCGAGCAGACCTAGCGGCGGCGTCCACCCCGACCATCGACGGTTACTGGGTCAGACTGGGCACCTCCACCGACGAAGAGGCGCTCGCCGTCACCGACCGCATCACCGAACTCGCGCGGCAGATCGCGCCGGGTAGCGACGTTCAAGGTATGACAGAGATGCGTTCGGCGATCGATTCGATCCTCGACACCATGCTGATGGTCGTTGCGGGCCTGCTGTCGGTTGCCATCCTGATCGCGCTGATCGGCGTCGGGAACACCCTGGCGCTCTCCGTTCTCGAGCGGCGCCGCGAATCCGGACTGCTGCGCGCACTCGGACTGACCAGGAAGGGAATTCGAGCGATGCTGATCTGGGAAGCGCTGTTGGTCGCTGGAGTCGCGTCGGTGATCGGTGTTGTCTTCGGTCTGGTGTTCGGAGTCGCGGGAACGGCGTCTGTTTTCGGGCTTGGCGACGTGTCGCTCGGCGCCGTGCCCTGGGCGCAGTTGGTGGCCATCACCTTGATCGGCGGCGTGGCCGGAGTGATCGCCTCACTCCTGCCTGCCCGCAGAGCCGGGATGGTCTCACCCGTCAGCGCACTGTCGAGTTGAGTGCGGTCAGAACTGCTTCGTGACCTTCTCGGTGCCCACTCGGCGCGCGGTAACATCCGCGTCCGGGTGGGCTACCTGCACGAGCGACGCGCCGGCGGCCAGCACCGACAGCAGTCCGCCGATCAGTTCTTCAGCCGAATCCCACGACGCGCTGGACATCACACGATCCGACGACGTGAGTTCGCGGGCGGCGGCGGATTCCGTTGCCGCGCGCACGGTTTCCGTAACCGATCGGCCTTCCAGTGCCGCTCCGGCGCCCGCGGCGCGGAACTGATCGCCATGCACTCGGATGGACGTCGCGTAGTCGGCAACCCCGATCGGCAGGTCGCTCAGGCCCTTGCCGAATGCGTCGAGGGACAGCGCCGCGACCTCAGGGACGTCGGCGACGTCATCGAGTCGATCCGCCGTCACGAAAGCAAGTTCGGCGTCGGACTCGGGGGAGAGGATAACCTCGCACCCGGCCCACCACACACCGAGTAGGACGGCAACGCTCTGCCAGTGGGCCGGCAGCAGCACCGCAACTTTTGCTCCCGGCTCGAGAGCAAACTCGTCGCGCACCATGTTTGCGGTCTTGGCAGCCCAATTCATCAGGGTGCTTGCCGACAACTCGATGCGCTCGCCGCTCGCATCGTCGTAGTACGTGACCCGTGGTCCGGCAGGGTCGGCCGCGAGGATCGGTCCGAGGAGTGCGTCGGTCAGATTGTCGGCAGATGAAGGCATCCGCTCAGTTTACGCAGAGTATTAATTCACACAGCGGGGTCCGCTGGATGCGGCGTCGATCGGCGGTCCGGCGGGAGCGGGAGTCGGACTGGTCTCGGTTGTGCTCGCCGAGTCCGGTGTCCCGGAAGCTGAAGTCGAGCCGGAATCCGTTGGTGACACGGAATCGGCGGACGTGGGACCGGAGTAGTCCGAGGCGAGAACAACTCGAACGGTGTTCGAGGGCAACGACGAATCCGCTTTTACGGTCAAGCCGCCCAATACCTCGGCGACGGCAAGGGCTGCGTCGTCGTCCTTGGACTTCGCAAAGACCGTTGACTCGGATACGTCTGCACCGGTGTTGTTTCCGACTTCGCCTTCCCGGTAGCCGAGTGCGCTCAGTGCTTCGGAGACTCCGCTCGCGAGTCCGCCGATATCGCTGGCGTTAGCTACGTCGACGGTGAATTTCGAGGCATCGACGGTAGGCGCCGCCGAGGTGGTTTCTTCTTCCTCGACCTCTGCGCCGACGAGGTTCGCGATGTACTTCTTCACCTCTTTCGGATCGACCTTGACGATCGACTCGCCGTAGTCGGTCATACCGTTGATGTCGAGCACCGGGATGGTTTCGAACTGAACCTTGCCGCCCGCCAAATTTTGCAGTTGCTTCGCGAATTCGATGATGTCCCAGTCGTCGTCGATCACCACCGAGCGTGACACGGCGTTGGTCAACGAAGTGAGCTTGCCGGGATCGCTGAGTGTTTTTGCGCTGAGGACCTGGCTGACAAGGGAAGCCATGAACACTTGCTGACGCACGATGCGGTCGAGGTCGCCGCGGGGAAGATCGTGACGTTGCCGGACGAAGCTGAGGGCGTTCGATCCGTCGAGAGTCTGTTGGCCGGCCGGAAAATTGGCGCCGGAGAGAGGCTCGTTCACGGCCGCGTTGAGGCATACGTCGACGCCGCCCACAGCATTGGTGAGCAGAACGAATCCGAGCAGGCCGACCTCGGCGTAGTGGTCGACGGTGATTCCGGTCAGGTTCGCGACGGATTCGATGAGTGCTTCGCGGCCCGCTTCAGTGGATTTGCGGTCCGACTCCGATTCGCTTGCTCCGTTGTTGACCAGCCGCAGACGCTCGGTCTCCTTGGTTGCTCCGAAGGCTCCGTTGATCTTCGACATGCCGATGCCGGGAACATTGACGTACGCGTCGCGGGGAATGGAGATCGCGGTGGCGGAACTGCCGTCGTTGGGAACGCGGATCAAGATGATCGTGTCGGTGTTGGACGCAACTTCCTCACCGGCCCGTAGCGAATCCAGCTCGCTTTGGCTCAGGGGATTTCCGTGCGCATCCGTTCGGCTGTCGGTTCCCACCATGAGGATGTCGATGGCGCCGTCCTTGCCGCCGCCCAAGCCGAGTCCGCTGGCGGTGGCCAGGGAATTGCGCAGTGAGTCCACTCCGCGCCAGGCAAAGCCGGTAACCAGTAACACCAGGACCGACACGACGGCGACGGCGATCCGGCCTGGGCTGGTCTTTGCTCGACTAGGCGCAGGCTGCGGACGCACGCGGCGTTGTGGTTGCTGGTGTGACACCCATCCAGGTTACTGGTCTACTCACGTCAGGTCGGGTACCTGGCGACGGCGTGCCAAACTGACGGGTATGACTAATATCCTGCTCACAGGGGCGCGCGGCCAGCTTGGAAGTCGTATCGAATCGCTTGCGCTCTCGGCGGGTCGAAGCGTTGTCGCTCTGGGTTCAGCGCAGTTGGACATCACCGATCGTGGTGCGGTCGACAAAGCGCTGACGTCCGATGTTCTCTCACCCGAGACGGTGGTGATCAACTGCGCCGCGTACACGGCAGTGGATGCTGCCGAGTCGGATGAGGCGGCGGCCACGGCAGTGAACGAGACCGGGCCGAGCAACCTGGCATCGGCCTGCGCGCGGGCGGGTGCCCGATTGATCCACGTCTCCACCGACTACGTCTTTCCCGGTGACGCTCACAGCCCGTACGAGGTCGATTCGCCGACAGGGCCGTCGACGGTCTACGGCCGCACGAAGCTTGCGGGCGAGGAAGCCGTGCGCAAGTCCGGCGCTGATTCCGTGATCGTTCGCACCGCCTGGGTCTACTCGGGTGAGGCCGGTGATTTTGTCGGCACGATGCGCCGCCTCGAAGGTGAACGGGACTTTATCGACGTCGTCGACGATCAGATCGGTTCGCCCACGTACAGCGTCGATCTGGCGGCCGGTCTGTTGGAACTGGCGTCACGTCCGTTCACGGGCACTTCGACACTGCACGCGACCAATGACGGGCAGGCCAGTTGGTTCAATCTGGCGCGCGCGGTCTTCGAAGAGGTAGGTGCCGATCCGAATCGGGTTCGCCCGTGCACCAGCGCGGCATTTGTGCGTCCGGCGCCGCGCCCCGCGTACTCGGTGTTGTCCGGTGACGCGTGGGCGGCAGCGGGCCTGAGCCCGTTGCGCCCGTGGCGTGAGGCGCTTCACGACGCAATCGCGTGAGCAAAGTTCAGATGGAGCGCTCCGGGCGGCTAGGCTGACCGGCGTGAGTCCCAAGCTGGCCGTGGTAACGGTGACGTACTCGCCCGGCGAGCATCTCGAGAACTTTTTGAGCACACTCGCCGAGGCGACGACAGAAAAACCCCAGGTCATCATGGCCGACAATGGGTCGACCGACGGAACTCCCGAGGCCGCCGACAGCAAGTACGAACACGTTCGTCTGCTCCGTACCGGTGGAAATATCGGGTACGGAGGCGCGATAAATCGGGCTGTCGCGGAGATCGATCCGGCTATCGAATTCATCGTGATTTCCAATCCGGACGTCCAATGGAGCCCCGGTTCACTCGACAAATTGGTGGCAGCGGCAAATCGGTGGCCAAGGGCCGGTGCGCTGGGGCCCAAGGTCCTCGAACCCGACGGCAGCGTGTATCCGTCGGCGCGATCCGTTCCCGACATCACTTCCGGTGCGGGACACGCAATTCTGGGCACGGTGTGGCCGAAGAATCCGTGGACGACTCGCTATCGCCAGGAGAACGAGGCGCTCACCGAGCGCGCGGTCGGCTGGTTGTCAGGTTCGTGCCTGCTCGTTCGCCGCGCCGCCTTCGACGCCATCTCCGGGTTCGACTCCCGTTACTTCATGTACATGGAGGACGTCGATTTCGGTGATCGCCTCGGAAAAGCGGGTTGGCTCAACGTGTTTGTGCCCTCTGTGGAGGTAACTCACGCGAAAGGGCATGCGGCAGGGCGTCATCCGGAGTTGATGCTGCCGGCACACCACCGCAGTGCATACCGTTTCCAAGCCGATCGCCATCCACATTGGTGGCAGGCCCCGCTGCGTCTGGCGCTTCGCGGCGGCCTGGCGCTTCGTTCCAAGATTGCCGTCGCATCCGCAGTGCGCGCTCGCACAGATCACCAGACCGATGACACTTCAGTTTCGAATCCCAGGGGACAACAACGATGACCGAACCTACTCCGACCGACGCGGTAATCCTGGTAGGCGGCAAGGGCACTCGCCTGCGTCCGCTGACCTTGTCGGCTCCCAAGCCGATGTTGCCGACGGCCGGTCTGCCGTTCCTGACGCACTTGCTCGCGCGGATCGAAGCTGCGGGCATCAAGCACGTCGTGCTCGGTACGTCGTTCAAGGCAGAGGTGTTCGAGGACTATTTCGGTGACGGGTCGAAGATGGGCCTCGAGATCGACTACGTGTTCGAGAACGAACCGCTCGGCACCGGCGGTGGTATCCGCAACGTTCTTCCGAAACTTCGCGGCGACAACATCATGGTGTTCAACGGCGACGTACTCGGCGGCACCGATCTGAATGCGATCCTCGACACACATACGAAAACGGATGCGGACGTCACGCTGCATCTCGTCCGAGTCGGTGATCCGCGTGCCTTCGGTTGCGTGCCCACCGACGAAGACGGTCGGGTGTCCGCGTTCCTGGAGAAGACCCAGGATCCGCCGACCGATCAGATCAACGCCGGCTGCTACGTCTTCAAGCGCGCGATCATCGAGCAGATCCCCGAGGGTCGCCCGGTGTCGGTCGAGCGCGAGGTGTTCCCGAACCTGCTGGCCGAGGGCAAGCGCGTCTTCGGTCACGTCGACACGTCGTACTGGCGTGACATGGGCACTCCGGAGGACTTCGTGCGCGGTTCAGCCGACCTGGTTCGCGGTATCGCGCCGTCACCCGCACTCGAGGGCCCGCGCGGCGAGTCCCTGGTGCATCCCGGTGCCGGTGTGGCTCCCGGAGCTGTGTTGATCGGCGGCACGGTTGTCGGACGCGGCGCAGAAGTGGGCGCAGGCGCCCGCCTCGACGGCGCAATCCTGTTCGACGGCGCCGTGGTGGAAGCCGGGGCAGTTGTCGAGCGATCGATCCTCGGATTCGGTGTTCGGGTGGGACCCCGCGCGCTCGTCCGTGACGCGGTGATCGGTGACGGTGCCGATATCGGCGCTCGCTGCGAATTGCTCCGCGGCGCTCGGGTGTGGCCCGGTGTGACGCTGCCCGACGGCGGCGTGCGTTTCAGCACAGATGTGTGATTGTTGAGCTTCGCAACTGGAATAATGGCCGGATGACTTCATTTCCGAGCCGCTACGTCGCCCTCGGTGATTCGTTCACCGAGGGCGTCGGCGACACAGACGACAGATTCCCCAACGGACTACGAGGTTGGTCCGAACGCGTCGCGGAGCAGTTGGCAATCGGCAACCCGGATTTCCGATACGCCAATCTGGCGATTCGTGGTCGACTGCTCGGTCCGATCGTCGACGAGCAGCTGGGGCCCGCGCTGGCGCTGAAGCCGGACCTCGTGACGATCTACGCCGGCGGCAACGACATGATGCGCCCGAAGCTGGACCTCGACGCCGTGGTCGCTCGCTACGACACCGCGATTGCGGCGCTCACCGAATCCGGTGCTCGTGTAGTGATGTTCACCGCCTACGACACCGGATGGTCGGCGTTCTTCGGCAAACTCCGTGGCCGGATGGCCATCTACAACGAATTGGTGCGCGAAGTCGCCGATCGACACGGCGCGACCATCGTCGACTTCTGGCGGTTCGCCGAATATCAGGACCTGCGGATGTGGGACTTCGACCGTCTGCACATGTCACCTGCCGGGCATCAGAACATGGCCGCTCACGTGCTCGACGCCATCGGTGTGGGCCACACCCTCAACGCGCCGGATCTCGGTCCCGTGCCGGCGCAGTCGAAGATCGAGGCCAGGCGCGAAGACCGTCAATGGACCCGAGAGTTCCTGGTGCCGTGGCTGGCTCGGCGCGTCAAGGGCGTCTCCTCGGGTGACGGAGTCAGCGCCAAGCGGCCCGAGTTGGCGCCCGCTTTTCAAGCCTGAAGGTTCAGGCCTGAAGGCGCAGTCTCGCCAGCGAGACCATGTGGTTGACGCTCTCGTGTTCGGCATTGGCTGGGAGGGAATCGACGGGCCACCACTGCAGGTCCGTCGACTCCTCGCTGCGCACGATCGGTGAGTTGTCCGGTGCCACAACAAGAAACCTCAGGTCGAGGTGCCGGGTCGGGACGCCGAGTGAACACGTGATGGGGTGCGTGTGTGCGGAAAGAAGTGCGGGGTCGATGCGCAGATCGTGAATTCCCGATTCCTCGCGAGCTTCGCGCAAGGCGGAATCGATCACAGTGTCATCAGTCGGTTCGCAGTGTCCGCCGAGCTGAATCCACTTCCCGACACGCGGATGCAGAGTGAGCAGGACGTGATTCAGGCTTTCGTCGACAACGAGCGACGACGCGGTGATGTGCCCCGGCGCATGACGGCGAAGGCATCCGTCTGGTGCGGAGTCGAGAAAAGCCAACATGGTGTGACGGAGGGACTCGTCGTGCGCTGACGGCGTAGACCATTGTTCCAGAACATCTTTGGCGGACCTGTGCAGAGTCTCTGCGCTCACCTACATCTCCACCAATGCGTCGCCGGCTGCGGGAGCCGTACGGGGAGTGAGCGGTTCGAGGGGGTGACCGACAGCGATGGCGCCGAGCGGTTGCCAATCGGCGGGCACGCCCAGATGTTCGCGCACCGTGTCGGCGGCAAAGATCGTCGAACCGATCCAGCAGCTCCCGATCTCACGGGTCGCGAGCGCAACCAGCAAGCCCTGCACCGCCGCTCCCGCCGCCACGGTGAACATCGTGGACTCCGCAGCGCTGCGGCGCTCGTCCGGGTAGCTGTGCGCGCCGTCGGGGACGCAGAACGGGATGACAACTTCAGGGGCGTCGAACAGGATGTTGCCACGCGCGACGCGGGCCTGCGCGGATTCCTCGGTGCGTCCGTCGGCACGGAGATCGGTGAGCCACTTCTCGCGTAGTGCTTCCAGCAGTTGCTTGCGAATAGTGTTGGTGCGCAACCAGACAAAGCGAACGGGTCGGGTGTGGTGCGGCGCCGGCGCGGTCAACGCCTCGGCGATGGACAACCGAATCGCGTCGGCGTCAACAGGTTCCTCGCTGAACGCGCGAATCGAACGGCGCAGAAGCAACGACTGGCCGCGGCCCATCGCCGTGGCTTCGGCCGTGCCGAGCCAGAACAGATCGTCGGCACCGCGACGGATGAGATCCTGCGCTGTGGAACCGTTGTCCTGGAATCGCAAGCCGCGTACGACGGCAACCGGTACTCCGCCGAGCTTGCCCTTGACCAGATCGCCGGCAGCCGCGATTTCGTCGGCAACGGCGATCTCGGTCACGATCAGATCGTTTCCCTGGCTGTCCTGCGCTCCGAGGTAACCGTGCAACACCGGGATTCCGGCGGCGCCGATCGCGGCGTCGGTCTGCCCGTTGCGCCACGCGCGGCCCATGGTGTCCGTCACCACGACGGCGACGGACTTACCGGCGGCATCGAGGAACCGAGCGCGCAGCGCGGCGGCACTCGCGTCGGGATCGACGGGAAGCAAAGCCAACTCGCCGCCGTCGACGTTGGAGCCGTCGATGCCGGATGCGGCCTGAACGATTCCGAGCTTGTTCTCCGTGATGAGGGTTCGGCCCTTACGCGCTACGACGCGTACGGCTTCCTGATCGACGAGTACACGCCGCGCGGCATCGCGCTCGTCGGGGTCGGTCGGGGACGAGACGATGCGGCCTTCGACCTTCGAGAACACTTTGCTCGTCACGACAAGGACGTCGCCGTCGCGGATCCACGGTGTTGCCTCGATGAGGGCAGCAGCCAAATCGTCCCCCGGACGGAACTCCGGAAGACCGTGAACGGGAATCACTTCGATGGCTGCGCCGGGCGAGTGATCGCCGGGAGCCTGATCGGTCGTGTTTGTTGTCACAGCGACACTCCGGCGATATCGAATGCGGTGGCCACCATCTCGGCGGTGGCCGCGGGCGAGGACATGATCAGTGGGACGGCGCGCACATCCACACCGTCGACGTCGGCGGTGTCACCTTCGTCGATCAGCCAGCCGTCGAGGATGCCGTTGATCGACCGGGCGCCGTAATGGCGACCGATTGCTTCGGATGTCGTCTCGACGCCGATGACGTCGAGGCACTCGTCGGCCATTCCGCGCAACGGTTTTCCGCCGATCACGGGGGAGAGTCCGATCACTTTGGCTGCGGTGGTGCGCAGTGCGCCACGAATGCCTGGCACCGCCAGAATCGCGCCGACACTGACAACCGGGTTGGACGGAGCGATCAGGACGACGTCCGCGTTCTCGATCGCCTCGAGCACTCCCGGGGCCGGCTTCGCCTGTTCGGCACCGACGTGAGCAAAGCTGTGGGTCGGGACGTGTGCGCGGTGACGTACCCACCACTCCTGGAAATGGATCGCTTTCTGCTCGCCGTCCTCCGGGTCGGTGATCACGACGTGCGTTTCGCTGCGGTCGTCACTGACGGGGATGAGGTCAACGCCGGGATTCCAACGATTGCACAACGCTTCGGTAACTGCGGAGAGCGGATAGCCCGTTCTGAGCATCTGGCTGCGGATCAGATGGGTGGCGATATCGCGGTCGCCGAGCCCGAACCAGTCCGGCTTGGCGCCGTACGCGGCGAGCTCTTCTTTTGCGTTCCAACTCTCGCCCTTGTGGCCCCATCCGCGCTCGGTGTCGATGCCGCCGCCGAGGGTGTACATGCAGGTATCGAGGTCGGGGCAGATACGCAGCCCGTGCATCCAGACGTCGTCGCCGACGTTGACCACGGCTGTGATCCGGTGTGGGCCTTGATATTTCTCGAGCGTTTCACCACCGGAGATGCCGAGTGCGTGTTGCACTCCTTGGAGGAAACGAGCTCCGCCGACGCCGCCAACCAATACAGTCACGTTCACTTGACAAAGACTAGGCGGTGCTCGGCTTGCCGTGTCCGCTGGGCGGTGTGTCAGATGCAAAACTCGGGCCGGAATACTAATGGATTCCTGTTCATTAGCTTGACCGCGACACGCTGGACGTGTGTAATCTCAAATGTGTCATTCCACCGATGTCGGCGAGTTTGCCTGCAGCGGGACCACATTCGAACGTAGTTTCGAGTGGTCAACGGGGTGGGGTTGAAATGGGTTGAAATACGGAGTGAAATTCTGCGCTATTACAGGTGAGGAGGCGGAACGATGCCCAATGAAAATGTCGAGATCAGTGCTCTGGCAATGACAGTGAGCTACGAACCGCAGACCGATTCCCAAGCAGGCGCAGCAGAAGGTGCCTGCAGTGAAATCGAGGCGGTGACTGCTCGGCCTGTGCTGAGTCTGGTGACCGGCTTCGAGGAACTGTTCGACACCATCGAGGATCAATGGCAGGAACGCGCACTCTGTGCGCAGACCGATCCTGAGGCGTTCTTCCCTGAAAAGGGTGGATCTACTCGGGAAGCCAAGCGAATTTGCCTCGGCTGTGAGGTTCGTGACGAGTGCCTCGATTATGCACTCGCCAACGACGAACGGTTCGGAATCTGGGGAGGGTTGTCGGAGCGCGAGCGTCGACGTCTCAAGCGGGGGATCATCTGATCTGCTGCTGAATCGGTTCGGTCAGCGTCGGGGCTGACGGGACGGTCTGCGAAAAGTCTTGACCTGCAACGGGGAATTGCAGGTCGTGCACAGACTTTCAGAGATATTTGCCTAAGGGACATGGGCTTTCGGCCCTAGCCTGCAGAGTACTTAGTCCTCTTCGGGTGCCTAGTCTTCTTCAGGGAACGTCGGATCGATCACTGATGGATCGACGCCGAGGAACGTACTGACTTGATGCACCAGCACGTCGTGAACCAGATCCGTGAGTTCGTCCGGATTCTTGGCACGCTGCTCCAGCGGTCGACGGAACAATACAATTCGCGCACGTGTCGTCTTGCCGTGGCGATCGATGCCGGCGGGGATCAAACGTGAGAGTGGGACAGGTCCGTCCGCGACAACTTCCGGTGGCCAGTTCACCGAATCCGGATCACGGGCAAAAATCTTCGGAACCTCGTCGACGGCGATGTCGAGTTTCTTCAGCCGGTCGTGCCATGCCAGGTCCACCGGAGCAAACGCCTCCATCACGAGGAGATCGAATTTCTCCGCTCGTGTCCGCCGTGCCGGAACTTCCGGCGGCAACAAAGGTCCGCGCAGGCCGCGGCCGTGCCGTTCGATCGAACGGGTGGTGATCGACCGTCTGCGGGGGGAGCGTGACATGGCGTCGAGATTACGACAGTGACGCTCCGTCGGTGTGTCCGAGTAGGTTCCCGCCGCGGGGAGGGCTAGGCTCCGTACCTGTGAGATCTCTGCGTCGCTGCTGCCGCCCCGGGTGCAAGAACCCCGCCGTCGCGACGTTGACGTATGTCTACTCGGACTCCACTGCGGTAGTCGGTCCTCTCGCGACCGTCGCTGAACCGCACTCGTGGGATCTGTGTGACAACCATGCGTCGCGTATCACGGTCCCGAAGGGCTGGGAAATGGTCCGGTACGAGGGTGGATTCTCGACCAGCACTCCGGACGAAGACGATTTGACCGCTCTTGCCGAAGCTGTCCGTGAGGCAGGTTTCGGTGACCGCGCCAAGGGACGTGAGGACACCGGCGTGTCCGCAGGCGACGACGCCCGTTCCGTCGCGCCTCCCGCGGTTCGCACCGGTCGTCGCGGTCACCTGCGTGTTCTGCCGGATCCGTCGGCCTGAACTTCCGGCCGCTTTTGCCTGACATCCCGTAGTCACGCGTGAAGCATTAGGCTTGCTCAGAACTTCCAGCGTCTTGCGAACTTCCAGTGTCCCGGTCGAAAGATCCGACGGGATGCGCACACAAGGAGAATGAATTCAGTGGGGCGAACAGCCGAGTCGGTTGCTGCAATCATCAAGGCGTACGACGTCCGTGGCGTGGTGGGTGAGCAGATCGACGAAGATTTTGTCCGCGATGTCGGCGCGTCGTTTGCCCGCTTGGTTCGGGACGAGGAGGGCGCTGCATCGACTGTGGTGATCGGGCATGACATGCGTGAGTCCTCACCCGCGCTGTCGGCCGCGTTCGCCGAGGGTGTCGTCGCGCAGGGACTCGACGTAGTACACATCGGACTGGCGTCCACCGACGAGCTCTATTTTGCTTCCGGGTTGTTGAACTGCCCCGGTGCGATGTTCACGGCAAGCCACAACCCCGCGAAGTACAACGGCATCAAGTTGTGCCGGGCGGGTGCGAAGCCAGTCGGTCAGGACACCGGTCTTGCTGTCATCTCCGGTGAGGTCGTCTCCGGAGTTCCCGAGTTCGACGGTCCGGCCGGCGCGGTCAGCAGCCGCGATGTGCTCGACGAGTACGCAAGCTACTTGCGTGGGCTGGTCGACCTGTCCGAGATGCGTCCGATGAAGGTTGCCGTCGACGCGGGTAACGGGATGGGCGGACACACAGCGCCCGCCGTCTTCGGCCCGATGCCGCTCGACGTGTTGCCGCTGTACTTCGAATTGGACGGCTCGTTCCCCAATCACGAAGCGAACCCGCTCGATCCGGCCAACCTGGTCGATCTGCAGGCGTACGTCCGTGAGACGGGCGCAGATGTCGGTCTTGCCTTCGACGGTGACGCGGACCGTTGCTTCGTGGTCGACGAAAAGGGTGACCCGGTGTCCCCGTCCGCCGTGACGGCACTGGTTGCCCAGCGCGAGTTGGCAAAAGAGCCCGGCGCGTCGATCATCTACAACCTCATCACCTCGCATGCCGTGCCGGAACTGGTCACCGAATTGGGTGGCGTTCCGATCCGCACCCGTGTCGGCCATTCGTTCATCAAGCAGCAGATGGCCGAAACGGGCGCAGTCTTCGGCGGCGAGCATTCCGCTCACTACTACTTCCGCGATTTCTGGGGTGCCGATTCCGGCATGCTGGCTGCTCTGCACGTGCTGGCCGCACTCGGCGAGCAGGACCGGCCGCTGTCTGAACTGATGGCCGAGTACACCCGGTACAGCGCTTCCGGCGAGATCAACTCGACCGTTGCCGATGCGGCCGATCGAACGGCTGCGGTCCTCGCCGCCTTCGCGGACCGCACAGAATCCGTCGACCGCCTCGACGGTGTCACGGTCAACTTGTCCGGTAATGCGTGGTTCAACCTGCGGGCATCCAACACCGAACCGTTGCTCCGACTCAACGTCGAAGCTCCGACGCAGGCCGACGTCGACGCGTTGGTCGGCGAGATTCTGGCGATCGTTCGAGGCTGAGTTCATTTTTCTGCCCGATTGGTTTGTCGGCGCGTCGGCCGCCTGGGATAGTTGGGGGACTATCCGCGCACGCGGTGCTGCGGTCGATGTTGGTTGCGAGAGAAGTTGTTACGGAGAAGGGGGTGCGGTGAGATGACAGCGCCGACACCGCTCCTCGACCTCGACGACAGTGACGCATTGTCAGCTGCCGATTCCGAGGGGTTACTGCGTTCGGTAGCCATGGGGGGCGCACAGATTCGTTCGACGGCTTCGGCGGTCGCGGAAGGCTCGCTCGATCGGTTGGCCGGGTTGCGCCCACGAAGCATCGTGTTGATCGCGGGATCGGCCGGTGCCAGACACGCCGCCCGGATCGCGGTTGCCCTCCTCGGCAATGCTGTGCCGTGCCCGCTGGTGCTGCTCGACCGGACGCCGTCGTGGGTCGGCCCCCTCGACGTCGTGGTGGTTGCGGGAGACGACGCGGGGGATCCGCGCCTGGTGGAGTCCGTCGACGGGGCGGTGCGCCGCGGCGCAGAAGTTGTTGTCGCGGTTCCCGAAGAGGGACCGATGAGGGCAGCGGCTGCCGGGCGCACGATGACCCTGCCGCCGCGTGTGTTCACTGCTCCGCGCCACACGATGATTCGCTTTCTCGCGGTCTTCGTTGCCGTGGTTGCCGCGATCGAGAACCGCGACAAGGGTGAAGCCGGACCGTCGTCCCTCGATCGGATCGCGGACGCCGTCGACGCCGAAGCCATCAGCGACGGGTTGTCCAACGAGGTGTTTCACAATCCCGCCAAATCCTTGGCTACCAGAATGCGCGATCGCCGACTGGTCGTGTGCGGCAGCGGGGCGGTCGCCACTGCGCTTGCCGACTATGCAAGCGCGTCGCTTCTGGCATCGGGACGCTCCGCGGCCTCCGGTGAACTGTCGGATGTGATCGCAGCGGCACGGGCCCTCTTCGCTCCGCCGTCAGGGGCCCCCGATTCGGTTTTTCACGATCCCTTCTTCCACGATCCGGAGCTCGACGGCCCGTTGCCGATCGACCCGGTTCGGGCATTCGTTTTTGCCATGGAAGCGGGACGCGGCGAGGTTGTGCGACGCATGGATGCGCTGGCCGATGCGGATCTGGTGATCGCAGCAGACGAGGACAGCGCCAATACGGGGGTATCGGAAGTGGAACAGGTGTTTGTCTTGGCATCGAGAGTGGACATGGCGTCCGCATACGTGCAGTTGACGGGTGGGCCGCGCTAGTGCACGAACTCGAGGGCGCTCTGCGGTCCTACGCCTGGGGGTCACGTACGGCTATTGCCGAACTTCGTGGGCTTCCCGTGCCGTCCGCACATCCCGAGGCGGAATTGTGGCTGGGCGCGCATCCGGGCGATCCTGCGCGCGTCGTCACCGACGATGGCAGTGAGTCGTTACTCGACGTGCTCGGCCGGGACCCGGCACGGCAACTGGGTGAGCAGAACATCGAGGCCTTCGGTGAACGCTTGCCGTTCCTGCTCAAGCTGTTGGCAGCAGAGGAACCGCTGTCATTGCAAGCGCATCCGAGCGCCCGCCAGGCAGAAGAGGGCTTCCGCCGGGAAAACGCCCTCGGTGTTCCGATGGATGCACCCGTCCGCAATTACAAGGACGGCAGCCACAAGCCGGAACTGGTCGTCGCCCTGAGCACGTTCGAAGCGCTCGCGGGATTCCGCGAACCGACGAGGACTGTCAAGATGCTGCGCGCACTGGCGGTGCCCGAACTGGAGCCGTACATCGGTCTCCTTGAAGGACAACCGGATTCGGACGGCCTGCGGGCGTTGTTCACAACGTGGATAACCTTGCCGTCCACCGCGCTCGGAACATTGTTGCCGGCCGTCCTCGCGGGATGCATCGGCTACGCGTCGTCGCGAGACGCCGAATTTGCCGCGGAGATCCGCACCGCGCTCGAACTCGGCGAATCGTATCCGGGTGACGCCGGAGTGCTGGCTGCGTTGCTGTTGAACCGGGTCACCCTCGAACCCGGTCAGGGAATCTTCCTGGCCGCCGGAAACCTGCATGCCTATCTGCACGGACTGGCTGTCGAGATCATGGCGAACTCCGACAATGTTCTACGCGGCGGGCTTACCCCCAAATACGTCGATGTGCCCGAGTTGCTTCGGGTCCTCGACTTCAACGGATCCGACATCACGATTCTCGACCCGTCGCCGCACGCGGGCAGCGCGGACATCGTCTATCCGACGCCCGCTCCGGAATTTCGGCTCACGCGTATCGAATTGGGTGCAGACCTGACGGACAGCGTCGTTCCGGCCGGGGATCCGCGCATCCTGATCTGCACCGAGGGTTCGATCACGGTGCGCTGTGGGACTGGCGAACTGGAACTCGATCGTGGCCGCGCAGCCTGGATTTCCGCTGACGAACCCATCGCGACAATCTCTCCCCGAAGTACAAAGGCACAGGTTTTCAGCGCCACGGTTGGCCGATAACCGTGTCGGCAGAAGGTGGAAAGAAAGCAATCCTGGCCGCATTGGGGGCTAATGCCGGAATTGCCGTAGCCAAATTCGCGGGATTCCTGATCACCGGGTCGTCGTCGATGCTTGCCGAGTCGGTGCACTCCGTTGCCGACACGTCCAATCAGGGACTGCTGCTGCTCGGGCAGAAGAAGGCCGAGAAGGAAGCCGACCAACTGCACCCGTTCGGATACGGGCGCAATCGGTACTTCTACTCGTTCGTGGTTGCGCTGGTGCTCTTCACTTTGGGTTCACTGTTCGCGATCTACGAGGGCATTCACAAGATCCAGCACCCGGAGGAACTCAACTCGGCGTTTGTAGCCGTTGTCATCCTGGTCATCGCCATGTGCCTGGAAGGGTTCAGTTTTTACACCGCGATGAAGGAATCTCGTCCGCTGAAGGGAAACGCGTCGTGGTGGTCGTTCATCCGTACGTCGCGCAGTCCTGAACTGCCGGTTGTCCTCCTCGAGGACACCGGCGCACTGATCGGACTGGTGCTGGCACTGGGCGGCGTCGGCCTGACGATGGTGACCGGCAATCCGGTTTTCGACGGCATCGGCACCCTGTGCATCGGCGTGCTGCTCGGCATAATCGCGATTGTCCTGATCGTCGAAATGCAATCCCTGTTGATCGGGGAAGGCGCGACCAGCGTCGAAACCGATCTCATCCTGGCCGCGTTGGTCGACGGAACCCGCATCGAACGAGTCATCCACTGCAAGACCCAGTATCTCGGTCCCGAGGAGATTCTTGTTGCGGCGAAGGTTGCCGTTCCGCTCGGTTCGACCATCTCGGATGTGGCGACCGCAATCGACGAGGCCGAAGCGCGCGTGCGTGCTGCTGTTCCGGCGGCACGCGTGATCTACATCGAACCGGATCTGGACAAACTGGTCACTCGCAAACCCTGAACAAAGCCTCTCGCACAGGCTTAGGCTGATGCCATCTCTAAGGAGGCGGCAGTGGCGATCAAGGACGAGGCCGGATCCGGTCGTTCCAAATTGTTCCGAACCAAGTCGATAGAGCAGTCCATCAAGGACACCGACGAACCCGAGACCAAACTCCGAAAAGATCTGAACTCCTGGGATCTCACCGTATTCGGTGTTGCGGTGGTCATCGGTGCAGGAATCTTCACACTCACGGCTCGGACGGCAGGCAATGTCGCCGGGCCGTCGGTGTCTCTGGCGTTTGTCATCGCCGCTGTTGCCTGCGGCCTGGCGGCACTCTGTTACGCCGAATTCGCGTCGACGGTTCCCGTCGCCGGTAGCGCATACACCTTCTCGTACGCGACGTTCGGCGAGTTTGTCGCCTGGATCATCGGCTGGGACCTCATCCTCGAATTTGCGTTGGCGTCGTCCGTCGTCGCAAAGGGATGGTCCCTGTACCTCGGTGAGGTGATGGGTTCACGAAGTCCGATCGTCGAGTTGGGTCCGGTCTCGTTCGACTGGGGCGCGGTGCTGATCATCGCGGTCATCACGGTGTTGCTGGTGACCGGAACCAAACTGTCGTCGCGAGTGTCGCTGGTGATCACGTCGATCAAGGTCGCCGTGGTGCTGCTCGTGATCATCGTCGGCATGTTCTACATCGACACCGACAACTACACGCCGTACATTCCGCCCTCGCAGCCCGGCAGCACCGGGGAGGGCATACATCAGTCGTTGTTCTCCTACGTCACGGGCGCAGGCGGCAGCACGTTCGGATGGTACGGACTCCTTGCAGCGGCGAGCCTGGTGTTCTTTGCGTTCATCGGATTCGACGTCGTTGCCACCACCGCGGAGGAAACGAAGGAACCGCAGAAGGCGCTGCCTCGGGGAATTCTCGGCTCACTCCTCATCGTCACCGTGCTGTACGTGGCGGTGACGCTGGTGCTCACGGGAATGGTGAACTACACAGTGCTCGAGGGTGACACATCCAATCTGGCAACGGCATTCGCGTTCCACGACATCACGTGGGCAAAGAATGTGATCTCGTTCGGTGCCCTCGCCGGACTCACAACCGTGGTGATGGTGTTGATGCTGGGGCAGACTCGTGTGCTTTTTGCGATGGCGCGCGACGGTTTGATGCCGCGGCGGTTGGCGCCGACGGGTAAGCACGGAACTCCGGTTCGGATCACCGTGCTCGTCGGGGTGGTGGTTGCCGTATTGGCCGGATTCTTCCCGATCGGCACGCTCGAGGAAATGGTGAACATCGGAACGTTGTTCGCTTTTGTTCTCGTCTCGATCGGAGTGGTGGTGTTGCGCCGCACGCGTCCGGATCTGCCTCGCGGATTCCGGGTTCCTCTCGTGCCTTGGGTGCCCATTCTGGCGGTGTTGGCCTGCGTGTGGCTCATGTTCAATCTGTCGGTGGAGACCTGGATCAGGTTCGTCGTCTGGATGGCGCTCGGCGTGGTCATTTACTTTGCGTACAGCCGTCGGCATTCGTTGATCGGAAAGCGCGAGCGCGGCGAAATCGATTGAGTGTACAAATTTAAGAATTTGTATAGTTTTTTTACAATGTTGGCAGTATTGTCTACCTCATAGTGAAGTGACTCACAGCCGTGGGTCGTTCCGGATGGAGGAGGGCACGCAGTGTCGACACACGTGAGCGCAGAATCCGATCAGATATCGGGGGAGTGGCGAGACAAGAAGCGGCATCTCTGGCTACTCGGCTTGGTTCCTCCGGTCGCGATTTTCATCGCGGTGGGAATGGTGGCCCTGTTCAACAACATTGGCCTGGGCGTCGTGTCCCCGATCTGGTGGTGGATCGGGCCGCTGCTCGTGTACCTGGTGTTGCCGATCCTCGATATCTTCTTCGGGCCGGACGGTGAGAACCCGCCCGACGAGGTCATGGAGAGGCTCGAGAACGACAAGTACTACCGCTACTGCACGTACGTCTACATTCCGTTCCAGCTGGTCAGCCTCGTCATGGCCTGCTACTTGTGGTCGGCTACCGACCTCTCGTGGCTCGGTATCGACGGCGGGCTCGGATTGGTGTCGAAGATCGGTGTGGCGATCACCGTCGGGTGTGTTGCGGGCATCGGAATCAACACGGCACACGAACTCGGCCACAAGAAGGACGATCTCGAGCGGTGGTTGTCCAAGATCACTCTGGCGCAGTCCTTCTACGGTCACTTCTATATCGAGCACAACCGTGGTCATCACGTCCGGGTGGCAACTCCGGAAGATCCCGCGTCGTCGCGATTCGGTGAGAGCTTCTGGGCTTTCCTGCCGCGCAGTGTGTGGGGATCCCTGCGATCGTCGTGGGAACTCGAAAAGACGCGGCTGGATCGATTGGGTAAGAAGCCGTGGACAATTCGCAACGATGTCCTGCATTCGTGGTTGATGTCGGTAGTGCTGTTCGCTGTACTCGCCGCCGTGTTCGGGCTGTCGATTCTGCCGTTCCTCGCATTGCAGGCCGTCTTCGGATTCTGCCTGCTCGAGACGGTCAACTACCTCGAGCACTACGGACTGAAGCGGACGAAGTTGGCCAGCGGCCGGTACGAGCGCGCCGCTCCGGAGCACAGCTGGAACAGTGACCACATCTGCACCAACATTTTCCTGTACCACCTGCAGCGTCACAGTGATCATCACGCCAACCCCACCCGTCGCTATCAAACGCTCCGGAGCATGGACGGCGCACCCAATCTTCCGAGTGGTTACGCCAGCATGATCATGCTGGCCTACGTGCCGCCGCTGTGGCGAAAAGTGATGGACCCCAAGGTCGTTGCTCATTATGGCGGCGATATTACCCGGGTCAATATCCAGCCGGGCAAGCGGGAGAAGATCCTCGCGCGGTACGGAGCGAGCGCATGAGTGCCTACAAATGCCCCGTGTGTGACTACGTCTACGACGAAGTGAACGGCGCACCGCGAGAAGGGTTTCCGGCAGGCACGCCATGGGACGTAGTCCACGACGACTGGTGCTGCCCAGACTGTGGTGTCCGGGAAAAGGTGGACTTCGAAACTGTTTCGGCAAAGGCAGGGGAGTGAATCATGAACGACTACAAGCTGTATCAGTGCGCGCAGTGCGGATTCGAGTACGACGAGGCGCAAGGCTGGCCAGACGACGGTATCGAACCAGGTACTCGCTGGGATGACATTCCGGACGACTGGAGTTGCCCGGACTGCGGCGCAGCGAAGAGCGATTTCTTCATGGTGGAGATCGAGCGGGCCTGAATGGGTCGGCGGGAGCGGCGGTAATGTCGTCATCATGATGTCGACGCCCACCCGCTTGCCTCAGAAAGAGGCGTCCCGTCTGCTGCTGCGCGGTGCGGTGCTCGATTCGATGCGGGAGTTGCTGACCGAGCGGGACTGGTCCGAGGTGAGTCTGACCGTTCTGGCCAAGCATGCGGGTGTCAGCCGGCAGACGCTCTACAACGAGTTCGGTTCGCGGCAGGGTCTGGCGCAGGCGTACGCGCTGCGGCTCGCGGACGGGTTTGTCGACGCTGTGGACGACGCCGTTGCAGCAAACGAGGGTCGGAGCGTCGACGCCCTGATGTCCGGGTTCGGGGAGTTCTTTGCCTCCAGTGCGATGGACCCGTTGGTGCGTTCGCTCCTGACGGGGGAGGCGAAGCCCGATTTGTTGCGTTTGATCACGACGGACAGCGCCGTGATCATCGATCGGGCATCAACTCGGTTGTCGGAGAGTTTTCAGCGTGGGTGGATTCAGGCGTCGGCCGCTGATGCGGGCATCCTGGCCAGGGCAATTGCGAGGCTTGGCCTGAGTTATATATCGATGCCGCCCGAGTCCGGGGCGTCGGTGGCGGAGGATCTGGGTGCCTTGCTCGGACCGTTCATCGATGTTGCCCGAGGTGCGCGCGGCACGGTGTGAGGTTCGCCGCAATCACGGTGATGTCCTACTGCGTGGGTCGAGCGGATAGCCTTGAGTGGAGTATGCACGTCAACCAGGAGAGGGACGATGACGACCTCAGTTTCAACAACGCCCGTGGCCGACAACCGTAACGGTGTCGACTTCAAAGTTGCAGATCTTTCGCTCGCCGAATTCGGTCGCAAGGAAATCCGACTGGCCGAGCACGAGATGCCGGGCCTCATGGCGCTGCGCCGTGAATACGCAGAGGTCTTGCCGCTCAAGGGCGCTCGCGTTTCCGGTTCGCTCCACATGACCATTCAGACTGCAGTTCTGATCGAGACGCTGACCGCGCTCGGCGCCGAGGTTCGTTGGGCTTCGTGCAACATCTTCTCCACCCAGGATCATGCAGCCGCCGCTATCGTCGTCGGTCCCCACGGCACCCCGGAAGAGCCCAAGGGCGTTCCGGTGTTCGCGTGGAAGGGCGAAACCCTCGAGGAGTACTGGTGGGCAGCCGAGCAGATGCTGACGTGGCCGGGTGAGCCTGCCAACATGATTCTCGACGATGGTGGCGACGCCACCATGCTCGTCCTCAAGGGCGCGCAGTTCGAGAAGGCCGGCGTTGTTCCGCCGACGGACGACGATCAGGATTCCGACGAGTACAAGGTCTTCCTGGCTCTCCTGCGTCAGTCCCTCGAAGCCGACAAGGGCAAGTGGTCGGCAATCGCCGAGTCCGTCCAGGGCGTCACCGAAGAGACCACAACGGGCGTTCTGCGCCTGTACCAGGTCGCCGCTGCCGGTGAACTCACGTTCCCCGCGATCAACGTCAACGACTCGGTCACCAAGAGCAAGTTCGACAACAAGTACGGCACACGCCACTCGCTGCTCGACGGCATCAACCGCGGCACCGACGTCCTGATCGGCGGCAAGGCTGCACTCGTCTGCGGTTACGGCGACGTCGGCAAGGGCTGCGCCGAGGCGCTTCGTGGCCAGGGCGCTCGCGTCGCGGTCACCGAGGTCGACCCGATCAACGCACTCCAGGCATTGATGGACGGCTTCGAGGTCAAGACCGTCGAGCAGGCCATCGGCTGGGCCGACATCGTGATCACGTCCACCGGCAACAAGGACATCATCACGTTCGAGCACATGAAGGCCATGAAGCACCAGGCCATCCTGGGCAACATCGGTCACTTCGACAACGAGATCGACATGGCCGGACTCGAGAAGTCCGGTGATGTCACGCGGATCAACATCAAGCCGCAGGTCGACGAGTTCACCTTCGCCGACGGTCACTCGATCATCGTGCTGTCCGAAGGTCGTCTGCTCAACCTCGGCAACGCGACGGGCCACCCGTCGTTCGTGATGAGCAACAGCTTCTCCAACCAGGTCATCGCGCAGATCGAACTGTGGACCAAGCCGGAGGAGTACGACAACGAGGTTTACCGTCTCCCGAAGCATCTCGACGAGAAGGTCGCCAAGATTCACGTCGAGGCCCTCGGTGGCACGCTGACCAAGCTCACCAAGGAGCAGGCAGAGTACATCGGCGTCGACGTCGAGGGCCCGTACAAGCCCGAGCACTACCGCTACTGATGTAGCAGTGCCGGTCTGAAGTAACAGTGCCGGCCTGAAGTAGCAGTGCCGGCCTGAAGTAGCAGTGCCGGCCTGAAGTAACAACGCCGTCCCCCGGTCTGACTCGACGGACCGGGGGATCGGCTTGTCAGGCTGCGGGATAGGCTTGTCAGCCGTGGGAATACTCGTGGCGTTGGAAGGGCTCGACGGAGCCGGCAAACGGACGTTGATCGGCAAAGTGGTGGACGAGCTTCGGCGCTCGGGGACCACCGTCGCCACGCTCGATTTCCCCCGCTACGGACAATCGATCCATGCCGATCTTGCTGCCGAAGCCCTCAAGGGAGCGCACGGAGACCTGGCGCAGTCCGTGAACGCGATGGCGGTGCTGTTTGCGCTCGACCGCGCGGGAGCGGCAGAGAAGGTCGCAGAGTTGTTGAGTACCAACGACATTGTTCTGCTCGATCGGTACGTCGCGTCCAATGCTGCGTACAACGCGGCGCGGATGCATCAGGGCGTCGACGGCGAGATGGTGGCGTGGGTTGGTGATCTGGAACTGGGTCGCCTCGGCCTCCCGGCGCCTGATTTGCAGATGTACCTCGACGTGCCGATCGCACTGGCAAACGAGCGTGCGCGCAGTCGTGAGGTGGAAGATTCGACGCGCGAGCGTGACGCCTACGAGCGCGACGGAGACCTCCAGGTCCGAACTGGCGAGCTGTACTCACAGCTCGCGGCAGCCGAGTGGGTTTCACCGTGGTGGGTCATTGGTCCCGATACGGACCCGTCGGACCTTGCCCGCAAACTGGTCGATTTCGGGTGATGCGTCACGATAGCCACCCGATTCGGAAGTTTCCGGCACAGTAGAGGGAACACGCGGCACGCCGCACAGTCACGTAACGGTCTTAATTACGACTCGAAGATGCAACGATAGGGATATGAAACCAAGGATTCTGGTTGTCGACGACGACACGGCACTCGCCGAGATGCTCACGATCGTGCTGCGGGGTGAGGGTTTTGATCCCTACGTGGTAGGCGACGGAACTCTTGCACTTGCTGCGGTGCGCGAGACTCGGCCCGACCTTGTCTTGCTCGATCTGATGCTGCCCGGCATGAACGGCATCGACGTATGTCGGGTCCTGCGTGCGGATTCCGGCGTTCCCATCGTGATGTTGACCGCGAAGACCGACACCGTGGACGTTGTCCTCGGCCTCGAGTCCGGCGCGGACGACTACATCATGAAGCCGTTCAAGCCCAAGGAACTCGTCGCCCGGGTTCGCGCTCGCCTGCGTCGGACCGAGGAAGAACCGGCGGAACTGCTGAGTATTGCCGACATCGTGATCGACGTGCCGGCGCACAAGGTCAGCCGCGGCGGCGAGCAGATTTCGCTCACACCCCTGGAATTCGATCTCCTCGTCGCTCTTGCGCGCAAGCCCAGGCAGGTGTTCACCCGTGAGGTGCTCCTCGAACAGGTGTGGGGTTACCGTCACGCCGCTGACACCCGCCTGGTCAACGTCCACGTCCAGCGTCTGCGCGCCAAGGTCGAAACCGATCCCGAGAATCCCGAAGTGGTTTTGACGGTGAGGGGTGTCGGCTACAAGGCCGGACCGCCGTGACCGGTGGCGTTTCCCGTTGGCGTCGCCGCCTCAATCGGTGGCTGACGCCTTTTCTCCGGTGGTGCCACTCACTGAGTAACACCCTCGCCCACACGTGGCGACGATCGCTGCAATTGCGGGTTGTCGTCTCCACGTTGTCGTTGTCGTTGATTGTGATCGTGATTCTCGGTGTTGTGCTCACGAGCCAGATCACCGACCGACTGCTCGAAGCGAAGATCACCGCCGCCACGGAGGAGATGGATCGCGCCCGAGGCGTCGTCGAAGATCAGTTGGCCGGCGTCGACGGCAGTGCAGCCCTCAAAGACCAACTCGAGAGTGCGGCGTCAAGTTTGACGAGCCGCAATCAGGCGGGCGGTCAAGCATCGGGTTCTGCGGGCACCTTCGATCCCGCGCTGATCGTCGAGCAGGACGGGCCCCGAGATCCGGTGTTTGCCGGGCCGGCTGATCAGATCCCCGACAACTTGCGTGAGTTCGTTCACAACGGACAGATCGCCTACCAGTTCGCAACGGTCTCGGATCCCGAAGGGTATTCCGGCCCGGCCTTGATCATCGGCAGTCCCACGGCGTCGTCGATCTCCGGCCTCGAGTTGTATCTCGTGTTCCCACTTGCCAGTGAGGATCGCAGCCTGTCGCTGGTCCGCAGCACCCTGTTGATCGGTGGCGCTGTCCTACTGGTCCTGTTGGCAGCGATTTCTCTGCTCGTCGCGCGGCAGGTAGTGCTGCCGATCCGATCGGCGTCGAGGATCGCGGTGCGCTTCGCCGACGGCCGACTCAAGGAACGTATGCCGGTTCGCGGTGAGGACGACATGGCTCGTCTCGCAATGTCTTTCAACGAAATGGCGGAGAGCCTGTCGAAGCAGATCACCCAGCTCGAGGAGTTCGGCAATCTGCAGAAACGCTTCACATCGGATGTCAGCCACGAACTGCGCACCCCGCTCACCACAGTGCGGATGGCCGCGGACCTCATCCACGACGGCAGCGAGAGCCTCGATCCGATACTCCGCCGCTCGTCGGAACTGCTTGTTGCCGAACTCGACCGGTTCGAAGGTCTGCTGGCCGATCTGCTCGAGATTTCCCGGCACGACGCCGGCGTTGCGGAACTTGCGTCCGAGCAACTCGACGTCCGGATGTGTGCGCGGGCAGCGGTGTCCACCGTCCGCCACCTCGCCCGTGAATCCGGCACCGAATTGATAGTCGACATGCCAGACGACCCGGTGATCGCCGACGTCGATCCGCGGCGAGTCGAACGGGTCCTGCGGAACCTACTGGCCAACGCCATCGATCACGGAGAAGGAAAACCCATCCTGCTGCGCTTGCGAGCCGACGACGACGCTCTGGCCTTCATCGTTCGCGACAGTGGTGTCGGGCTGCGTCCTGGCGAGGAGAAACTTGTGTTCAACCGCTTCTGGCGATCCGATCCGTCGAGGGTCCGTCGTAGCGGCGGCACAGGTCTCGGCTTGGCGATCAGCGTCGAGGACGCCAATCTGCACGACGGCAAACTCGAAGCCTGGGGTGAGCCCGGTGTCGGCGCGTGCTTCCGTCTGACGTTGCCGCGAGTGCGCGGCAAGAAGCTGGTGTCCAGCCCGCTACCGCTGAAGCCGACGACGGCCAAGTTCGTGCGCACACCCTCCAATGCGGACATCGTCGCCGAAGAGGTCGGTGAGGTCACGTCGTCGATTCCGACGCCGCACGAGACCGAATCACGAACCGGCTCGCAAGGGGGTGAGCGTTCGTGATGCAGCGATACCGCCGTGGTCTCTTGGCGCTGAGCTTGAGCGCGCTGCTGTTGACCGGTGCGTGCGCGAGCTTGCCTGCCTCGTCGTCGCCGCAGGCGATCGGGACGCTTGCCACTGTGGCGCCGGGGACTCCCGTTGCTCCGCCGGCCTCGGGGCGTGAGCCCGATTTGTTGGTGCGGGACTTCGTGAAAGCGAGCACCGAACCCGCGAACCGGCACCTCGCGGCACGGCAG
Source organism: Rhodococcus sp. ACPA4 (assembly GCF_002300185.1). Classification (NCBI taxonomy): domain Bacteria; kingdom Bacillati; phylum Actinomycetota; class Actinomycetes; order Mycobacteriales; family Nocardiaceae; genus Rhodococcus; species Rhodococcus sp. ACPA4. The sequence continues at coordinate 2,035,400 of NZ_NSDY01000001.1, read as the reverse complement.
TACCTGACTCCCGAGATGTCCGCAAAATGGGACGACGCAGCAAGCGCCATCATCGTCGACAAGGTCGACACGCTCTCGGAGTCGCGGACCGATCAGGAAGCGATCTACACGATTCGAGTCAACAAGGTCGGGCGTCTCGAAGCCGGGGGAATCTACGTTCCCGAGGACGGCAGTTACGAAGCCAAGATGACGCTGACTCTGGTCGACGGCGAGTGGCGGATCAGCGATCTTCCTTCGGGTGTGATCATGGAGCGCGCGGCGTTCCTCGGTGCGTACCAACGGAAGTCGTTGTTCTTCCCGGATCCCAGCGGACAGACCATGGTTCCGGATCTACGCTGGATATCGGGTTCCCAGGACCAGATGACATCGCAGTTGGTCGGCCTGCTGATCGAGGGGCCCAAGCAGGCGCTCGCGTCGGCGGTCCGCAACGAACTGGGCGCAGGCGTCTCGGTGATCGGGCCCATCACGAAGGCCGACGGTCGAGCCGGTCAGGTGGGAGTCGGTCTCGGGGGCATCCGCATCGATTTCCGGATCGGTCAGTCGATGGACCCCGAAACTCGCGCTTTGTTTGCCGCCCAGATCATCTGGACATTGGCCGGCGCCGACATCGCCGGACCCTACGTTTTGCTGGTGGACGGGGCGCCTTTGGACGCAGCGCATCCGGAAGGCTGGACAACGGCCGACGTCGCCTCCACGAATCCGCTGGCGACGACCGGTGCGACTGTCGGGTTGCACGCCCTACGCGACGGTTCACTGGTCAGTGTCGGTGAACAAGCGGTCACACCCGTGCCCGGATTTGCCGGAACTGCAGGCAATCTTGCGTCTGTTGCGCTCTCTCGCGACGGCAAGACCGTCGCCGCAGTGGCGGATACCGCGAATCCTGATCCTGCAAAACGATTTTCGCTGACACTCGGTCCATACACCGAAGGTGCAGCCCCGGTCCTCGACGCCCCGGTGATCACCAGGCCGACGTGGGAAATCGACAACAACACGATCTGGGCGGCGGTGAACGGCAACACCGTGGTGCGCGTGGTTCGCGAGCCCACTACCGGTCGGACGTCGGTCATGAACGTGGACGTGGGCGCTTTGATCCCACTGGGATCGAACATTACCGAGCTGCGCCTGTCCCGCGACGGAGTTCGAGCGGCGATGATCATCGACGGCAAGGTGTACCTGGCGACCGTGGTCCGCCTGCCCAGCGGCGTTTTCGCGTTGACCAGTCCGCGGGCTGTGGCTCCGGGATTGGGCAGCACAGCGCTCTCACTCGACTGGAGCAACAGCGACACCATTGTGATCGCACGCAACAACTCCGATGTACCCGTTGTGCAGGTCGCGATCGACGGTTCTCGAATGGACTCGTTGCCCCGGGGCAATCTCACGGCGCCGGTGGTGTCCGTCGACGCGTCGCCCACCACCGAGTACGTTGCCGATGCCCGAGCAGTTTTCCAGTTGAACAACAACGATCCCGCGGGCGACAGGTTGTGGCGTGAGGTGCCTGGATTGACGGGGCAGAGGGCGATTCCGGTACTGCCCGGCTGAGTTTCCCGGTGGTGCACGGGGGTTGCTGTCGGTGGGCGGATGCACACTGACAGGCATGGGGGTCGGCGGTTTTCGGACATGGAGCAGTATCGGTGGGGCAGCGCTCGATCTGGTGTTGCCGCGTGAGTGTGGGGGATGCGGACGGATCGGTGTGCAATGGTGCGAGGACTGCGTCGCCATGCTTCGCGATCATCCGATCCGGCTCACACCTCGAGTCGATCCCGGCGCGCCGGCGTGGGCGCTCGGTCCATACAGTGGCGCGAGACGGCGCAGTGTGATCGAGATCAAGGAGCGCGGCCGACGCGACCTCGCGGCGCCTTTGGGAGTCGCTGTGGCCGAAGCGTTGACGCATCTGGCGCGGTGGGGTGAGCTCCACCATCCGACGCGTCGGACTTTGGTCCTGATCCCGGCCCCGTCCCGTTCGCGCGCCGCTCGTTCGCGCGGCGGGGATCCGGTCCGCCGCATTGCTCATGCGGCCTGTGAGGTCTTGCCGCCGCGCCGTGCCGAAGTTCATTCGGCATTGGCCATGACGCGTGGCGTCCGCGATTCCGTCGGGTTGTCTGCCGCTGCTCGGGCCACCAACGTTGCCGAGAAAATCGTCGTGACACGCGCGGGGGCCGGATTGGTGGATCGAGACGTCGACGTAGTGCTCCTCGATGACGTGCTGACGACGGGAGCGACTGCGGCAGAATCGATTCGGGTGCTCGCGAGGATCGGAATCCGGACAACTCTCGTGCTCGTTGTTGCCGGTGTGTAAATGAATTTCGGGCTAACAGTGGCACTCGCGCGGATTACGTACTAGCGTCGGCGGCACACCCGAAAACAGGTGGGAGGTGGTACTTCAATCCTGATGCCGGGCGGATCCCCTCTCGGTACTTGAAGAACTTGCCGCCGCTCAAACACTGAGCGGGGCCGTAATTGGGAGGTACGAGTGACGACCCCTTCGCAAGCCTCGTTTTTCATCGAGGACGCCACGACCGAGCGTTCCACGCAAACCACCGTTCCGAAGTCCGACATCGTCGTCAAGGGACGCAATGTCGAGATACCCGATCACTTCCGAGTTTATGTTTCGGACAAGCTGGCGCGACTGGAACACTTCGACCCCTCCATATTCCACTTCGACGTGGAACTTCAGCACGAACGTAATCGACGTCAGTCCAAGAACTGCCAGCGAGTCGAGATCACGGCCCGCGGCAAAGGACCGGTAGCGCGAGCAGAAGCCGCCGCAGACAGCTTCTATGCCGCATTCGAATCGGTGATCGACAAACTCGAGAGCCGCCTCCGTCGAACCAAGGACCGCAAGAAGGTCCATTACGGTGACAAGCGACCGCTGTCCGTCGCCGAGGCAACCGCCTCGCTAGTCGACGCAGACTCACTCGGTGCCACGCCCGATATTTCGCTGAACGGTCAAGAACCGGACGAATACGACGGCCCGGGCCGCGTGGTCCGCACCAAGGATCACCCAGCCGAGCCGATGAACATCGACGACGCTCTCTACGAGATGGAACTGGTCGGTCACGACTTCTTCCTCTTCCATGACAAGGAGTCCGACAAGCCGTCCGTCGTCTACCGTCGGCACGCATTCGACTACGGCCTGATCCGCCTGACGTGACCGATCTGTAGGTGGGTTGCCTCGCAACCTCGAGTTAGCGCCTACCATGGAATCCGGCCGGAGTTTTCGGACCCCGGCCGGATTTTTACTGTGTCACCCATTTGTTGCCGAAGATTGAGGACGAACAAGACTGTGCCGTCGCTGTCGCTATCGAAGCTGCTCCGTGTTGGTGAAGGTCGCATGGTCAAGCGCCTCAAGCACATTGCTGAGCATGTCGAATCACTGTCGCCCGAGGTAGAAGGCCTGACAGACGATCAACTCAAGGCCAAGACCGACGAGTTCCGCGAGCGTTACGCCGCTGGTGAGACGCTGGACGAGTTGCTGCCCGAGGCCTTTTCCGTCGCGCGTGAAGCGTCGTGGCGAGTCATCGACCAGAAGCACTTCCACGTGCAGATCATGGGTGGCGCGGCACTCCACTTCGGCAATGTCGCGGAGATGAAGACCGGTGAGGGCAAGACCCTGACCTGTGTGTTGCCGGCCTATCTCAATGCCATCGCGGGTGACGGTGTTCACGTCGTCACGGTCAACGACTACCTCGCCAAGCGCGACTCCGAGTGGATGGGCCGTGTTCACCGCTCGCTCGGACTCGAAACCAGCGTGATCCTCTCGGGTATGACGCCGGCCGAGCGTCGAGTCGCGTATGCAGCCGACATCACGTACGGCACCAACAACGAGTTCGGGTTCGACTACCTGCGTGACAACATGACGCACTCGCTGGACGATCTGGTCCAGCGTGGACATGCGTTTGCCATCGTGGACGAGGTCGACTCCATCCTGATCGACGAGGCCCGCACGCCGCTGATCATCTCGGGTCCGGCCGACGGCTCCAGCAAGTGGTACAGCGAGTTCGCACGTATCGCGCCGCTCCTGAAGAAGGACGTCCACTACGAGGTGGACATCCGCAAGCGCACCATCGGTGTCCACGAGGCCGGCGTCGAACTCGTCGAGGATCAGCTCGGCATCGACAACCTGTACGAGGCAGCGAACTCGCCGCTGGTGAGCTACTTGAACAACGCCATCAAGGCCAAAGAGCTCTACACCAAGGACAAGGACTACATCGTCCGCGACGGTGAAGTCATCATCGTCGACGAGTTCACCGGCCGCGTGCTGGTCGGCCGTCGATACAACGAGGGCATGCACCAGGCAATCGAGGCCAAGGAAAAGGTCGAGATCAAGGCTGAGAACCAGACCCTCGCCACGATCACCCTGCAGAACTACTTCCGTCTGTACGAAAAATTGTCCGGCATGACGGGTACCGCCGAGACCGAGGCCGCGGAGCTGCACCAGACGTACACCCTCGGTGTTATTCCGATCCCGACCAACCGCCCTATGATCCGTGTCGACAACGGCGACCTCATCTACAAGACCGAGGAAGCCAAGTTCGACGCAGTGGTCGACGACGTCGTCGAGCGTCACGAGAACGGTCAGCCGGTTCTGATCGGTACCACCAGCGTCGAACGCTCGGAGTACCTGTCCAAGCAGTTCACCAAGCGCGGAGTGGCGCACAACGTCCTCAACGCCAAGTTCCACGAAAAGGAAGCGACGATCATCGCCGAGGCCGGTCGTTCCGGTGCGGTGACTGTTGCCACCAACATGGCTGGTCGTGGTACCGACGTGGTGCTGGGCGGTAACCCGGACATCATCGCCGACATCGCACTGCGCAAGAACGGCCTCGACCCGGTCACCACGCCGGAAGAGTACGAAGCCGCGTGGGACGACGTCCTGAACCGCGTCAAGGAAGATGTCAAGGCCGACGCCGAGAAGGTTCGCGATGCCGGTGGCCTGTACGTGCTTGGCACCGAACGCCATGAATCGCGTCGTATCGACAACCAGCTTCGCGGCCGTTCCGGACGCCAGGGCGACCCGGGAGAATCCAGGTTCTACCTCTCGCTCGGTGACGAGCTCATGCGCCGATTCAACGGTTCCGCACTCGAGTCGATCATGACGCGCCTCAATCTTCCGGACGACGTTCCGATCGAAGCCAAGATGGTCTCCAAGGCCATCAAGAGCGCGCAGACTCAGGTCGAGCAGCAGAACTTCGAGATTCGCAAGAACGTCCTCAAGTACGACGAGGTCATGAATCAGCAGCGCACCGTGATCTACAAGGAACGCCGCCAGATCCTCGAAGGTGAGGATATGGAGGGCCAGGTCGAGCAGATGATCACCGACGTGGTCACCGCGTACGTCGACGGCGCGACTGCTGAAGGATATGTCGAGGACTGGGATCTCGAGCAGCTGTGGACGGCACTCAAGACCCTCTACCCGGTGGGTATCGACTACAAGGCTCTCGTGGGCGAGGACGGTGGGATCACCAGCGACCTCACCCGTGAGGAACTGCGCACCGCCCTGCTCGACGACGCACATGCCGCGTACAAGAAGCGTGAAGCCGAAATCGACGCGATTGCCGGCGAGAACGGAATGCGCGAACTCGAGCGCCGGGTATTCCTGTCCGTGCTCGACCGCAAGTGGCGTGAACACCTCTACGAGATGGACTACCTCAAGGAAGGTATCGGCCTGCGCGCGATGGCGCAGCGTGACCCGTTGGTCGAGTACCAGCGCGAGGGCTACGACATGTTCATCGGCATGCTCGACGGCTTGAAGGAGGAGTCCGTCGGATTCCTCTTCAACCTTCAGGTCGAAGCCACTCCTGCGCAACCTTCTTCGGGTATCTCGGTCACGGCCGGTTCCGCTGCCGCGGCGTCCGCGACCGCACCGAAGCCGCTGCCGACGCAGCAAGCGGCGGCAGGTTCCACGGGTACGGCAGCTCCATCGGCCTTGCGCGCCAAGGGACTTGACGACGACGGCCCGTCCAGGCTGACGTACACCGGCCCGGACGAGGACGGGAAGGCAAAGGCCACACGCGATCCGGCTGTCGACGCGGGGGACACTGCGTCGCGTCGTGAGCGTCGTGAAGCCGCTCGCACGCAGGCAAAGGGCAACCGCGCACCCAAGTCCAAGCGCAAGCGCTGATTCTCTGGCGCTGACCTTTCCGCCCGACAAAGGCTGGATGCTCACACCACGTGTAGTGCGGTGACCATCCAGCCTTTGTTGTCGGTGTTCTCGATCCTGGCGGCAATCGCAAAGGTTCGTGGGCCGCGTCGAAAGGTCGCGCACACTTCGGCGGCGTGGGGCGAGGCGGTGTTCACGTGTGTCCGGTGGGTTCGAGCGGCGCCGAGTCCGCGCGTCGGATCATGCGAAATGGAAAGGCGCTGAACAAGTTCCATCACCGTTGGAGACAGTACTGATTTGAGGTGTGCGGGACTTCGTCGTTGGTCGAGGACTTCGAGGACAAGGCGCAGCGACGTGTTCCAGAAGACATCGGCACCGGGTGCGACGGGCTCGGCAGTGAGGCTGGATTGCCCCGATGTTCCACTGTGCCCTGATGTTCCACTGTGCCCGGATGTTCCACTGTGTGGTGTTCTGCGTGCGGTGCCCAGCACTCGTTCGGTTCGGGCAGACGGTCGCCTGATCATCAGGGAATCGGCAGGCGGTTCGCACTGCGGCGCGGGTTGGAGAAAGCGTTGTGGTGTGTGGAGTTGGTCGATGGTCATGATGTATCCCCCGGATATTTTTTGCATCGCTCCCCCGAACGATGGTGAGAAGTATGACACGAACCCCTGCAGATGTCGCAGAGATCACGGCCGCACCCTAATGTAATTCTGGTGCGGGGACTTCTGTTGGATGTGGGTGGCGTGCTGTTCGGTCCGGGGTCCGACCTGGACGGTCTCAGCGCGGTGGTTCGGCGGGCTCGTAGCGCGGGCATCGCGACGGGAATCGTGAGCAACGACCCGGGCGGAGCGGACGCCCAGTGGCTCCGTGACCTCGGCGACGGGGTGTTGGTGGACGACGTCGTGCTCTCCGGTGACGTCGGCATGGCAAAGCCGGATGCCGATATCTACCTTCTGGCCGCAACACGGTTGGGTCTGCGTCCGGCGGACTGCGTGTTTGTCGACGACCTCGAGGTGAATGTTCGAGGCGCCGTCGATGTCGGAATGGTGGGTGTCCATCACTACGACGCGGCCGACACGATCGAGGAGTTGTCGATCCTGCTCGATGTGGACGGTGCGGCGAGTTCGGATGGTGTTGCTTTGAAAGACACGCCGGCGGGTGATCAATCATGGTGAACAGATTGACGACTCAGGACGCAGCCTTCTACTTTCTCGAAGCCGGCAGCACTCCGATGCACGTCGGTTCGTTGGGGATCTTCCGGCAGCCGGGCACCGGGATCGATCACAACGAATTGCTGCGGCTCGTAGAGGAGCGACTCAGTCTGGTGCCGCGGTACCGGCAGAAGGTCCGGGAAGTTGTTCTGGGTCTGGCACGTCCGGTGTGGGTCGACGATCGAGATTTCGACATCACGTATCACGTGCGTAGGTCGGCGCTACCGAAACCGGGATCGGCCGAACAGTTGAACGATCTGATCGCGCGCCTCATTTCCCGGCCGCTGGACAACACTCGGCCGCTGTGGGAGATGTACCTCGTCGAGGGGCTGGCGGACGACAGGTTTGCCATCTTCACAAAATCGCATTCGGCTTTGGTCGACGGTGAAACCGCGCTCGAGATCAGTCAGGTCTTGTTCGATCCGCAGGAGAAGCGTCAGCCCGGCGCAGAAGAGTTGTGGATGCCTGCCCCACCACCCAGTGATCTGAATCTGCTCATCGGTGCGCTCGCTGATCTGGTGACGAGTCCGGGTGAAGGGGTGGCTCGCGCGAGGGCGGCGTTGGGCGACGTGACGACGTCGATGACGGAGGCGGTCAGTGCTGTCGGCAAGATTGCCGCAGTGGTGCGTACGGCCGCGCAGGTCGCCCCTAACAATCCACTCAACGCGCCGATCACGCGGAGTCGACGATTGTCCGTCGCCAAGACTCCGCTGGACGACTACCGACAGATTCGGGCGAAGTACGGGTGCGAGATCAACGACGTGATCCTCACGGTGGTCGCCGGGGCATTGCGGAACTGGCTGTTGTCGCGGGGGGAGCCGGTGACCGAGGCGAGCGTTGTCCGCGCGCTGGTGCCGATGTCCGTGTACATCGACGGGCCGGACAACCCGGACGTCGAAGACCCGCAGGCGCCCGGCCATGTGTCGTCGTTCCTGATCGACCTGCCGGTGGGGGAGCCCAATGCTGTCGTCCGGTTGTCGCACGTCGCGCATGCAACGGAAGCTTTCGCGCGTCAGGGCCGTCGGGTGACCGCTCAGACCATGGTGAAGATGTCCGGGTTCGCGCCCGCCACACTCCATGCGATGAGTGCGCGCGCGGCGAGCAGTCTCTCGCAGCGCATGTTCAACCTCATGATCACCAACGCGCCGGGTCCGCAGTTTCCGCTGTACATCGGTGGCGCGCGGATGGAGGAGATGTATCCGGTCTCGCCATTGCTGAAGAATCAGACACTCAGTATTGCCTTGACGTCGTATGACGGGAATGTCTACTACGGTTTGAATGCCGACCGTGACGCGATGTCGGACGTCGACGTGGTGCGTTCGTTGCTCTTCGAGTCTCTCGAGGAGTTGACCGACGCCAGTCGGTAGGTGTTTCTCGCGCGTCGTGACAGTCCAACGAAGGTGGTCTCATGAGGGTGTACGTACCGGCAACTGTGGAAATTCTGCAGCGTTTGGTTGCCGATCAGGAGTTCGACGCGATGAGTCGGACTGCGTTTGCCGTCACTCCGGCACTGCGTGAGGCCTATGCGGCCGGGGACGACGACGAGTTGGCGGAAGTCGCGATGAGTGAGGCGGCGCGGGCGTCGTTGCGCTTGATTGCCGGCGCTGACGGACCGGTGACGTTCCGGCGTGCGGTGGTTGCCGCGGATGTCGACGACGCGAAGTTGCGTCCGGATCTCGATGACGCGGTGGTCCGCTTGGCCGGCCCGGTCACGATGGCGCAGGTCGCGTCCGTTCATGTTGATCTTGCGCAAGCCGAACCCGATATCGAGCGGGCGGCGGCGATTGTCGATGCTGCCGATCTCGGCGACACGGATGCCGAGTTCACCCTCGGTGACGCGGAGGATCACGAGTTGGCGTGGTACGCGGCGCAAGAGTTGCCGTTCCTGCTCGACCTGCTCTGAAATCGGACACCCGCTGTCCTTACTATGAAGTAACCTACGGTACCGTAACCTGATAACCTACGATAGCGTAGGCATAGGTATTGCGGGTGAGCATTGCAGGTGAGAGGTGGAGGTCTGATGGGTCTGAAGGACTGGATCGAGGCACCGGCAGCGTCGGTAGTTCCGGCAGCGCGGTCGAAGCTCAATTTGCTGCGCGGTGCCGCAGCGCGATTGACCACACCTCTCTTGCCTGACGACTACCTTCATCTGGCAAATCCGTTGTGGTCGGCGCGCGAACTGCGTGGCCGGATCGTCGAGGTTCGACCGGAAACTCAGGATTCCGCGACGATCGTGATCAAGCCGGGTTGGGGTTTCGACTTCAATTACCAGCCGGGGCAGTACATCGGTATCGGCTTGCACATCGACGGGCGATGGCATTGGCGGTCGTACTCGTTGACGTCGCCGCCCAACTGGGAGAACAAGAAGATCTCCATCGCGGTGAAGGCGATGCCCGAGGGTTTCCTTTCGAGCCACCTGGTCAGCGGAGCTGTTCCGTCCGGCACGATCGTCCGTCTGGCCACGCCGGCCGGTAACTTCGCGTTGCCGGACCCACCGCCGGAGAAGGTCCTGTTCATCACCGCCGGCAGCGGAATCACGCCTGTCATGGGCATGCTGCGCACGATGAATCGTCGAGGGCAGTTGCCCGACGTCATGCACGTGCACTCCGCTCCCACGGAATCCGATGTCATGTTCGCGGACGAGCTGACGGCACTACATGCCGAGCACGAGGATTTTGTCAGCCACATTCAGCTGACGCGCCGCGACGGAAAGTTCAAGCTCAGTTCACTCGATCAGGTGTGCCCGGATTGGCGTGAGCGTCACACCTGGGCCTGTGGACCCCTGCCGTTGCTCGACGAGATCGACGACGTGTGGAAGGCCGAGGGGATCGAAGACCGCCTGCACATGGAGCGGTTTGCGGTGTCGAGGATCGATGCGTCCGCAGACGGCGGCACCGTCACGTTCGAGAAGTCGGGAAAGACCGTCACGGTGGACGGTGCGACAACACTTCTCGAAGCCGGGGAACAGTCCGGCGCTCTGATGCCTTTCGGTTGCCGAATGGGCATTTGCCAGACTTGTGTTGTACCTCTCGTTTCCGGTCATGCAATCGACCTACGCTCGGGAAAGCAGCATGTCGAGGGTGAACGCATCCAGACATGCATTTCCGCCGCGGCGGGCGACTGTACGCTGGACGCATAGCTTCTAGGCACACGGAGGACAACGGTGGCAATCACCGACATCAAAGAGTTTTCGCACCTCACCGCAGCTGATGTCGAAGCGCTCGGGCGTGAACTGGACCAGATTCGACTCGATGTCGAAGACTCTCGTGGAATCCGGGATGCTCGCTATATTCGTCGGGTCATTCGCGTCCAGCGCGCCTTGGAACTCGGCGGTCGTATCGCCCTGTTCGGTAGCAAGTACCGTCCCGCCTGGTTGGCGGGCACGGCGCTGCTGAGTATCTCGAAGATCATCGAGAACATGGAACTCGGGCACAACGTGATGCACGGGCAGTGGGACTGGATGAACGATCCGGAGATTCATTCCTGTTCGTGGGAATGGGATCAGACGGGCCCGTCCGAGCACTGGAAACGTGCCCACAACTACCAGCATCACACGTACACCAATGTTGTCGGGATGGACGAGGATCTTGGCTTCGGGATCCTGCGGATGACGCGGGACGAGGCGTGGAAGCCGATCAATCTTCTGCAGCCGATTGCCAATGTCATTCTTGCGGCGACGTTCGAGTGGGGCATCGCCCTGCATGACCTGACTGCGGCTTCCGAGTTGGAAGGTGCTGCGAAGGGGCAGCTGAACTCCCAGGCCAACAAGGATTTTGCACGCAAGATCGTCCGGCAGGTGGGCAAGGATTTTGTGGTGTTCCCCTTGCTGACCGGGCCCGCGTGGAAATCGACGCTGACGGCTAATGCGACGGCAAATCTCGTTCGTAACCTCTGGGCGTACGTGGTCATCTTCTGCGGCCATTTTCCCGATGGTGCGGAAAAGTTCACCGTCGCAGAGTTCGAGCAGGAAACACGTCACGAGTGGTACCTGCGTCAGATGCTCGGTAGCGCCAACTTCAATTCCGGAAAGCTCATGGGGTTCATGAGCGGCAACCTGAGTTACCAGATCGAGCATCACGTCTTCCCTGATCTGCCGAGTAATCGCTATCCGGAGATTGCTGTGAAGATGCGTGCGCTGTGCGAGAAGTTCGATCTTCCGTACACGACAGGTTCGTTGTTCAAGCAGTATCTGCTTGCGCTTCGCACCATTCACAAGCTGGCCCTGCCGGACAAGTGGTTGATCGCGACCTCGGACAATGCGCCGGAGACTTCCTCGGAGCTGCGGTTCCGGGAGCCGGGACTCAAGGGTGCTGCGATGGCGATGGTCGACGATCTGCGTACCGATTCGGTGACCGGCAAGCGCTTGGGTCTGTTGACGGCTTTGAAGTCGCAGGCGCGTTCTCGCCTGCCGAAGCGCAAGAAGTGATATAGATTACATCGAGCAAAAGCTAACCTACGGTGCCGTAACTTACGCTAGAGTAGGTCGTGTTGAATCCGTTCGGCATGAACTTTTCGACAAGAACTCACCGTAGGAGGCCCGCATGGCGATTGCAGACGTCAAGGAATATGCGCATCTCACCGAAGCCGACGTTGAAGCGCTCGGTCGTGAACTCGATGCGATCCGTCGCGACATAGAGGATTCGCGTGGCGAGAAAGACGCACGCTACGTCCGTAACGTCATTCGTCTTCAGCGGACCCTCGAGGTCAGTGGTCGCGCTATCCTGTTCGCCAGCCGCAAGCGCCCGGCGTGGCTGCTCGGCACCGGCGTTCTCGGTGTCGCGAAGATCATCGAGAACATGGAACTCGGCCACAACGTCATGCACGGGCAGTGGGACTGGATGAACGATCCGGAAATCCACTCGAGCTCGTGGGAGTGGGACGTCACCGGCCCGTCGGCGCACTGGAAGCAGACCCACAACTTCCTGCACCACAAGTACACCAACGTCCTCGGCATGGACGACGACGTCGGATACGGACTGCTGCGCGTCACCCGTGACCAGCGATGGAAGCCGTTCAATGCCGGCAACCTCGTGTACAACACCCTGCTTGCGCTCTTCTTCGAGTGGGGCATCGCCGCGCAGCATCTCGAGCTCGGCAAGGTGGCCAAGGGCCGCGCGGACATGGACGACACGCGTCGTAAGCTGCGTGAGGTCGGCGAGAAGGTCGGCAAGCAACTGGTCAAGGACTACGTCGTCTACCCGGCACTCACGGGACCGGCATGGAAGAGCACTCTCAGTGCGAATTTCACCGCGAACATCATCCGCAATCTGTGGACCAACGCCATCATCTTCTGTGGGCATTTCCCGGACGGCGCCGAGAAGTTCACCAAGGCAGATATCGACGGCGAATCGCAGGCGCAGTGGTACCTGCGTCAGATGCTCGGTAGCGCCAACATCGAGGGCAGCAAGCTGATGGACTTCATGTCCGGCAACCTCAGCTACCAGATCGAGCATCACCTGTTCCCCGACCTGCCGAGCAACCGGTACCCGGCCATCGCGGTCAAGGTTCGTGAGCTCACCGACAAGTACGACTTGCCTTACACGACCGGGCCTTTCCTGGTGCAGTACGCCAAGTCGTGGCGCACCATCGCCAAGTTGTCGCTGCCAAACAAGTACCTCAAGGACACCGTCGACAATGCGCCGGAAACGGCATCCGAGTTGATGTTCGACGGCAACGCCGCCTCGAGCGTCGATCCGGTCACCGGCCGTCGTCGTGGACTCAAGAGCGCCATTGCGCAAAAGCGTAAGAGCGGAAAGCTGCGGAGCCTGCTCGGCTTGCGCTGATCAACTACTGAAAAAGCCCAGACACCGAAATCGGTGTCTGGGCTTTTCTCGTTTGTCAGTACTGGTCGTTGGATTTGATGGCCTCGAGGAGTTGCCGCACGGCAATCACACGACGGGCCGATTTTCCTTCGAGAAGATCCAGCTTGCACTCCGGGTCCGCGGGCGGGCCGAGGTGCGTGCATCCGCGAGGGCAATCCTCGATCTGTGCCGCGAGGTCGGAGAAAGCGGCGACAACATTCTCCGGTGAAATGTGGGCCAAGCCGAACGATCGGATGCCCGGCGTGTCGATCACCCAACCTCCCTCGGCGAGGGGGAGGGCCACAGACTGCGTCGACGTGTGCCGTCCCTTGCCGACGCCCGAGACGATGCCGACGGCTCGATTGGCGTCGGGGACAAGGCGATTCACCAACGTCGACTTGCCGACGCCCGAGTGCCCGATCAGGGCCGTCAACTTGTCGTGCAGGATGGCAGTGAGTTCGTCCAGCGGATCGTCACGACCGGCCACGACCACTTGGATGTCGAGGTCGGCGAAGGTGCTGGCGAACTCCTCCGGCGGTTCGAGGTCGCTCTTGGTGAGGCACACGATCGGCGTGAGACCGCCCACATATGCCGCGACCAGGGCGCGCTCGACAAATCCGGTGCGCGGCGGCGGATCAGCCAAGGCAACCACGATCAGTAACTGCTGCGCGTTGGCGACCACGATGCGCTCGAACGGATCCGTATCGTCAGCGGTGCGTCGTAGCACGGTCGAACGCTCGGAGACCCGGACGATGCGAGCGAGGGTGTCGGTCTTGCCAGACAGATCGCCGACGATGTCCACCTGATCACCGACGACGATGGGCGTGCGGCCCAGTTCACGGGCGCGCATCGTCACGATCAGCCGGTCGGGATCGCCGCCGAGGACGCAACCCCACCGGCCACGATCCTTCGAGACCACCATCCCCGACTCGGCAGAGAGATGCTCAGGGCGGGTCTTGGTGCGTGGGCGTGATCCGCGACCGGGGCGGACCCGGACGTCGGACTCGTCGTACTGCCGCGGACTCAGAAGCTTGCCTTTCGCGCGGAGGGTGCCAGCATGTCTGTCCACATGTTCTCGAAGCCCGGCAGCGTCTTGGCCGTGGTTGCGACGTCGTCGACCTCCACGCCGTCGACGACCAGGCCGATGATCGCGCCGGCCGTGGCCATGCGATGGTCTGCGTACGAGAGCCATTGCCCACCATGCAGTTTCGCGGGGACAATGGTCAGGCCGTCATCGGTTTCGGTGACGGACCCGCCCAGCTTGTTGATCTCGTCCGCCAGTGCCGCCAGTCGATCCGTCTCGTGGCCCCGCAGGTGTGCGATACCGCGGAGATGAGACGTTCCCTCTGCCAGCGCGGCGAGCGCCGCAACCGTCGGGGTGAGTTCACCGACGTCGTGCAGGTCGATGTCGATGCCGCGCAACGTTTCGGGACCTCGCACAGTAAGGATGCCGTCGGCGAGGGTGACCTCGGCTCCCATCGAGGCGAGAATATCGCGGATCGCGTCGCCGGGCTGCGTTGTCGACGACGGCCACAACGGCACGCTGACGGTACCGCCGGTGACAGCCGCTGCTGCCAGGAACGGTGTGGCATTCGACAGATCGGGTTCGATGACCCAGTCGATAGCGCGCACCGGTCCGGGGTCGACCCGCCAGGTGTCGGCGTCGCCGCCCGTGGCCGGAGTCGTGACGGACACTCCGGCTTCGCGCAGCATCTCGACGGTCATGTCGATGTGTGGCATCGACGGAACAGGCTTGCCGGTGTGATGCACGGTGACGCCCTGCTCGAACGCTGCGGCCGAGAGCAGCAGGCCTGAGACGAACTGTGACGAACCGGATGCGTCGATGGTGACGGTTCCGCCGCGCAGCGACCCGGTTCCGGTCACGGTGAACGGCAGAGCGTCGCCGTCGATCTGCGCGCCCAGGCCTCGCAGAGCCTCGAGGATAGTGCCGAGTGGCCGCGTCCGGGCCTGCTCGTCGCCGTCGAAACGGACGACGCCGTCAGCCGTTGCAGCCAGGGGCGGGAGGAATCGCATGACGGTACCGGCGAGCCCGCAGTCGACGTCGGCGCCGCGCAGCGGTCCGGGTGTGACGGCGAGCGTGCTGGGATCGCCCGCTTCCTCGATACCGATCCCGAGGTCACGCAATGCCGCGATCATGAGGTCTGCGTCACGGCTGCGGAGGGCGCCGGTGAGGGTGGACGGACCGTCCGCCAACGCTGCCAGGATCAGGGCTCGGTTGGTGATGGACTTCGATCCGGGCAGTGTCACCACTGCGTCGACCGGTGTTTGGGCTACAGGGGCACTCCACAGACTCAGACTCACGAGGTCCATCTTCTCTCATCAGTGGGAGATTGGTCGAAACCGTGCCACCCTGGGTGTCATGTGCGGAAGGTATGCGACCACAGCGGACCCGGCGAGCCTGGCAGTCGAACTCGATGCGATCGACGAGACCGATCACTCGTCAGCCGTCGCCGAGGATTTCAACGTGGCACCGACGACGCCGGTGCTGACGGTTGTCGAGCGCCACGATCGCGAGAACCCCGACAGCGATCCGGCCAAGCGGATTCGGCAGATGCGATGGGGGTTGGTGCCCTCGTGGACGAAAGAATTGGGCAAGGGCCCGGTTCTGTTCAACGCGCGCGCCGATTCCCTGGCGGAGAAACCGGCATTCCGAACGTCATTCAAATACAAGCGCTGTCTCGTCCCGATGGATGGTTGGTACGAGTGGCAGACCGAACCGCAGGGCGGCAAGAAAGCGTCGAAGATCCCGTACTACATGCACCGCGGCGACGGATCGAGGCTGTTCATGGCCGGAGTGTGGTCGGCGTGGCGTGATCCACGGATCGAGAACGCCGATCCTGTTCTGAGCTGTTCGATCGTCACCGTGGACTCGCTCGGCCACCTCGAACAGGTACACGACCGGATGCCACTCGCCCTGCCCCGTGATCGTTGGGACGCCTGGCTCGACCCCGATCACGGCGCGAACCCGTCACTGCTCGAACCGGCGCCCGAACTGTTCTCGGGGATCGAGATCGACCGAGTGAGGCCCCTCGTCAACAGCGTCAAGAACAACGGGCGCGAATTGATCGAGCCGGACGTCGACCGCGCAGGGGAGCAGATCAGTCTGCTCTAGTCGAGCGCCACGTCATTCCAAGGCCCACGTCACGGTGACCTCGAAGGACACCTGCTGGGTTCCCGGTGCAATGGCCATGTCGAGCATCGCGCCACCGGGTGCCCTCATCGTCTGGTCGCCGGTGGTGCCTGGTGCTTCGGTGATCGTGATGACGTTCGACAGCGAGGTTCCGGAAAGATCGGCGTATTGCTCCGCGCGGTTCTGTGCGTCCTCGAAGGCCCGAGTCCGAGCGTCGGCGAGTAGCGCCGAATCGTCGTCGATGTCGAAGGCGACGGTATTCAGGCGTGCCGCATCACCGCCGGCGGCGATCCCCGCGTCGAGCACGGCCGACGCTTTACTCAGATCCCGGACGACGATCCGCACCGAGTTGGTCGCGCGGTAACCCGTCACTGTTGCGCCGCCGAAAGGCCCACCGGATCCGTCGTACTGCGGCTGGACGGACAGATCACTGGTCTGAATGTCTTCGGCAGCTGCACCCGCGGCGACCATCGCGTCGATCATCGCCCGGGCCTTCTCGTTCGCTTGGGATACCGCTCCCGACACATCCGGCGCAACAACCTCGACGCCGATGCCCGCACTGAGAATGTCAGGGGCCCCGCGAACCTCACCTGTTCCGACGACGGTGACCTCTTTGGTCGTGTTGTCGGTACTTGCGCAGGCGGTGAGCGAGATCGCGAGCGCGGCGGCCACTGCAAGCGTTGTCAGGTGTGGTCGGACAGACGTGAGGTTCATGGCCCAGAGGCTAGCGACTCCCACTACGCCGCGTGGTCGAATCCCTCATCGAGCCAGGGCGCCGGTGATCTCGGCGTAGGCAACAAAGTTCTTCGACGACAGCGTTGTTCCGTTCTCCAGGTAGCACGTCACGAGGACGAGCCGTCCAGGCTGTCGAAGGCGTAGTTCCGGCGACTCCTGCGCTTCGCCGAACTTCTCGTACAGCGCAGTCGAACGCACCGCGTACTCGAGTGTGCCGGAATCCGTTTCGATCAGCACCCGGCTGCCGGCCACGATGTCTGGCAGGGTGTCGAACACTGCCGCAGTCCCGGCGCCGGCGTGGCCGATCACGAAAACCGTTCCGTCACTGTCTGTTCCAGGCTCGCTGCGACAGCCGACCCAATACGCGTCCGCCAGGGTCGGTGGATCGAGCACGGGGCAGGCGCCTGCAGGCATCGGGAGCACTGTCGTGTCGATCCCCAGATCGGCGATGGATAACCGTGTCGGCTGGGCCATCGGGACCGACTGCGATTGCAGAGAATCGGCAGGAATCGTGTCGGCCGATGTGTGCGCGGCCTCGAGGCGAGCCTGTCCGGAGACCGCGCACCCTGGCAGTAGCAGAAAGAGCATTGCCAGGATCAGGACACGACACCGATCAGTGCTGGTTCGGCGCATTCTTACGGCGCAAAACAAATGCACCCGCGGCGGAGACCAGCAATGCCGCGCCGCCGATTCCGGCGATCAGCACACCGGACGGTCCGGTGGACTCACTTGCCCCGGTCTGGAACACCAGAGCGTCGTCGTAGGCCAGGGGTACAAATGTGCCCTGCGGATCGTCGTAACCGTGGACCTTGTACCCCTCGGGGGTAGTGACCACGTACACCGGTTCCTTCGACGGTCCCGTAGTGGGCGCCGGGGTCCCACCGTCGATCTTCGGGATTCCCACGAGAATCGGGGGAAGAACGATCACCCGAGTGGTGGTTGTGGGAATCGACGTTGCCGACGGTGTCGACACTGCGGAGGACGTGGTGACTCGCGCAGACGTCGTGGTAGTCGGTTCCGTCGTCGTTACTTCGGTGGTGGTCGGTTCGGTGGTGACCGTGGTGGTGGTCGGTTCTGTGGTCGTTACTTCGGTGGTGGTCGTGACGGGTGTTGTTGTGACGGGGGTTGTCGTCACCGTTGTGGTGGTCACGGGTGTTGTTGTGCTGGTTGTTGTTTCGGGTGTCTTGGGATCGGAGGGCATCGGCGGTTCACCGTGCTCGCCGTAGTGGTAGTTCTGGCCGTCGACCTGCACCCAGGTGATATCGAAGTTCTCCCACCCCGGGAAGTTCGGGTGTGAGGAAATATCGAGCACCCAGGGGGATTGGCCGATGAACTTTTCGGTCCACTGCCCGTTGCCGTCGATGTGTGTTCCCAGTTGCATGGTCTCGCCGGTGTCGGGGTTCGTGATCGTCAGGTTGATGTGCTGGCCCATCGCAGCGCTCTGGCCGTCGGGGTAGTAGACCGTCACGGTTCCGGGAGAGACGGAATATTCGCGCCCACCTGCGGCGATGCCGTCTGTCGGTGTGGTCCATGTCGGGGTCGACTGTGCGGCAACCGACGGCGTTGTTGTGCTTGCCGAGGGGGTTGTGGTCGCTGCCGTTGTGGTCTCCGAAGTTGCCGACGACGTTGCTGGAGTTGTTGCTGGCGTGGACTCGGAAGGCGTTGCCGACTCGGTGGTGGAGGGTGACTCGGCGGTTGTCTGCGCCGTTGTCGCCTCGCCGTTGTCGCCATCTGTTGCCGCTGCCGGAGCCGCAGCCGCGAATGCGGTGAAACTGGCGACGGCTACTGCTGCTGCGTAGATCTTGGTACGTCCGCGCTGATTGTTCACGACAGTATGGCCTTTCGGTCCCGAAAGCGGCGGCGCACAGGCTCGGATGGACGCACGGCACAGCAAGGCCGGGCAGGTCGAATCGAAGAGTGTGCCGATGGCGGTGGGTAGTTGATCAATCCTTCAATTACTAGGTAACTCGATGGTCGCTATGTCCGTCAAGTCCGATTTGCTGATCGTGCGCCATTTCACAGAAATGCGCTAATCCATTGCGTCGGAACATATTTCGGATGCGTTGCAAAGGGTGATTTCGGGGGTGAATCTCTCCGGGAAACGTCCCGCCGACTGGCTATCGACGGGACCTTAGGTGTAGGCGGGTTCGGGACTTTAGGCCCACGGCTTTGTTCGAGTAATTGTCAGCCGGCAGTAATCGACGCTGTCGTCGCGCCGCACAGATCGACAAGGTCGCCAGGTGCCAGTTCGATTTCGAGTCCGCGCCGGCCGGCGCTGCACAAGACGCGATCCCACTCGAGTGCTGACGCATCGATCACCGTCGGCAGTTTCTTGCGCTGCCCCAGCGGGGAGATGCCACCGAAGACGTAGCCGCTCGAGCGCTCTGCGTCGGCGCGGTCGGCCATGACGGCTTTGCTTGCGCCGAGCGCGGCGGCAGCGGCTTTCAGCGAGAGTTTCTTCGGGACGGGGAGCACGGCAACGGCCAGTTTCCCCGTGTCGAGTTTGACGACCAGAGTCTTGAATATCTGACCTGCGGTGACACCGACAGCCCCGGCGAGGGCGGTGACCGCCTCGTCGCCGAAGGATTCCGCGCGCGGGTCGTGGTCGTAGCTGTGAACCTGATGGGCGGTCTTCGACTTCTCGAGGAGTTTGGTCGCAGGGGTCGCAGTTCCGGCCATTGCGACACTCTATGTCCAGAAGGGTCGAGCGAAGCGAGGGGGAATGTTGTCCGAGGTCGAGCGAAGCGAGGGGGAATGTTGTCCGAGGTCGAGCGAAGCGAGGGGGAATGTTGTCCGAGGTCGAGCGAAGCGAGGGGGAATGATGTCCGAGGTCGAGCGAAGCGAGGGGGAATGTTGTCCGAGGTCGAGCGAAGCGGGGGGAATGATGTCCGGGGTAGTGGTGTTGGTACTGGTTGATCCATCCGGAAAAAGTGAAGGAGCGACCGTGCTGGCTGTGTGCGAGCCACGACCGGCCCATAGGTCGGAACTGACGATGGCGGTAACCTTGATCCCCACGGCTAGTGAAGGGATCAGAGTGCTGGAACACGACCGGCCCAAGGACGAACAGTCGGAGGTCACCGAACCTGCCGATGCCGTTGCGTCCGAAACGCCCGAAACTGCGGATGAGTTGATTGCCCGTTTCGAGCGGGACGCGCTGCCTTTGCTCGACCAGCTCTACGGTGCCGCGCTGCGTATGACGCGTAATCCCTCGGATGCCGAGGACCTGGTTCAAGAGACGTACATCAAGGCGTACACGGCTTTCCGATCGTTCCGTGACGGAACCAATCTCAAGGCGTGGCTGTACCGGATTCTCACCAACACGTACATCAACTCGTATCGGAAGAAGCAGCGTCAGCCGGCGCAGTATCCGACCGACGAGATCACCGACTGGCAGTTGGCTGCTACGGCGGAGCACACGTCGACCGGGCTGCGTTCCGCTGAGGTCGAGGCGCTCGACGCGCTTCCCGACGACGACATCAAGGCCGCTCTGCAGGAGCTGCCGGAAGAGTTCCGCATGGCGGTGTACTACGCGGACGTCGAGGGTTTCCCGTACAAGGAAATCGCGGAGATCATGGGCACGCCCATCGGAACGGTGATGTCACGGCTGCATCGCGGACGTAAGCAGTTGCGCGGATTGTTGGGCGACGTCGCGAAGGACCGCGGGTTCAACCGGGGCGAGAAGGACGTAGCTGCCGAAGCGGAAGGTGTTACCCGATGAGCACGCAGGACGAATTCGAAAGGCTCGACTGCTCAGCGGTCATTGCCGACGTGTGGTTGATGCTCGACGGTGAATGCGACGATGCCAGTCGTGCGCGTCTGCAGCGACACATCGACGATTGTGGTTCCTGCCTCGCAGCGTACGGAATCGAGGAGAAGGTCAAGAGTTTGATCAGCCGCAAGTGCGGTGGCGAGCATGCGCCCGAGAGCCTCCGTCAGAGGCTCACCATCGAGTTGCGACGCACGATCATCGTGACGAGTACCGAAACCGACAAATAGTCCGGCTGGGGGCGTCTGAGACGTCAACAACAACAAGGGGCGGGGAAGCAATGATTGCTTCCCCGCCCCTTGT
Source organism: Rhodococcus sp. ACPA4 (assembly GCF_002300185.1). NCBI lineage: Bacteria > Bacillati > Actinomycetota > Actinomycetes > Mycobacteriales > Nocardiaceae > Rhodococcus > Rhodococcus sp. ACPA4. The sequence continues at coordinate 2,014,333 of NZ_NSDY01000001.1, read as the reverse complement.
TGTCGGTGCACTACATGTCAGGCGTTTGGACGCTTGCCATGGTTAGCTGCACTGCCCTTACGGCTACGCTTCTTACGACCGCGCTTACCCATGATTGGTCTCCCTTCTGTTTCTTTCGCGTCATTCTTTCACGCCCACCTCGGTGTGGTTCCATTGGCAGGTCGATCGGGTCTCCCGGCGGCGGAAGTCCTACCGGTTCTCGGCAGAAGTGAGGTTCACGATGGCAGAAGACGTGCGCGCGGAAATGGTTTCCACGGTGTTCCAGGTTGTCGTGAGTGAGGGCGATGTTGTCGCGGACGGCGACACGCTGGTCATCCTGGAGTCCATGAAGATGGAGATTCCGGTGCTGGCGGAGGTTGCGGGCACCGTCACCACCGTGGGAGTCAAGGTCGGCGATGTCATTCAGCAAGGCGACTTGATCGCCGTGATCTCCTAAGCGTTCGCGAATGTCCACTCTCAGCGACCTCCTGGCAGAACACACCGACCTACCCGGCACCGCCGTCGATCACCTGCAACGGGTGGTGGGCGAGTGGCAGCTCCTCGCCGACCTCTCCTTCGCTGACGTCCTGCTGTGGGTGGCCGCCGAATCGGATCAGTCCGCGCCGTCCGGAAGCGTGATCTGCGTCGCGCATTGCCGTCCGACCACCGCGTCGACGGCATTCCCGGAAGACGCTGTCGGGACCCTTGTGTCGGAGTCCGAGCATCCGCAGGTTCTGCGTGCGTTGGTCGAGGGACAGGTGGTGCGGACGGAGGACGCTGACTGGCGCGAAGGTATGCCGCCGCGCCGGGAGGCATTGCCGGTGCGATTGGACGGCCGTGTCATTGCCGCCCTCAGTCGCGATACCAACCTCTCGCATCAGCGGGCGCAGAGTCCGTTGGAAGTGGCGTATCTGGATTGCGCTGCCGACCTGTGTCAGATGATCAGCGACGGCACGTTCCCGGTTCGGGAATCGCGTTCGGATACCAACTCGAGTCCGCGTGCGGGCGACGGTTTCATCCGGCTCGATACCGAGGGACGGGTGGTGTACGCGAGCCCGAATGCGTTGTCCGCCTATCACCGCATGGGGTTGAGTGCGGATCTCGTTGGCCAGGATCTCGCCGCGGTGACGCGGATGTTGGTGACCGACCCGTTCGAATCGCAAGAGGCCGCCGGCTACATCCGAGACACTTTGGCGGACAAGCCCGGTCGACGGATGGAGATCGAAGCGCGCGGTGCCACGGTGTTGCTGCGTGCGTTGGTCCTCAAGCCGGGTGGACAACATGTGGGGGCTGCTGTTGTCGTCCGCGACGTCACCGAGGTGAAGCGGCGAGATCGTGCCCTGCTCAGCAAGGACGCGACCATCCGCGAAATTCACCATCGTGTGAAGAACAACTTGCAGACCGTCGCGGCGCTGTTGCGCTTGCAGGCTCGGCGAACCGGCAATGACGAAGCACGCCAGGCCTTGACCGAATCGGTACGACGCGTTACGTCGATCGCGTTGGTGCACGACACGTTGTCGATGTCGGTGGACGAGGAGGTCGACCTCGACGAGGTGATCGACCGGTTGGTTCCGATGCTCTCCGATGTCGCGGGAGTCGGTGCGCCCGTGACGATCCGGCGTGAGGGTAGTTTCGGTGTGTTCTCCGCCGAGCGAGCGACGCCGCTGGTGATGGTGCTGACGGAGTTGGTACAGAACGCGATAGAGCACGCGTTCGATCCTGGCGTCGCGGGCACCGTGACTCTCAGCGCGGAGCGTTCGGCGCGGTGGCTGGACGTGATCATCCACGACAACGGGCGTGGTTTGCCTGCGGGTTTCAGTCTCGAGAAATCCGACCGTCTGGGCTTGCAGATCGTGCGGACACTGCTCGGTGCAGAGCTCGGAGGTTCACTCGGATTGCACCCGGGAAGTGGTGGCGGAACCGATGCGGTTCTCCGTGTGCCGCTCGGCAGGCGAAGTGCGCGTTACTGATTCGCCTCGATCGCGATATTTCGAGCAGACAAAAAGCCCGGCACCATGGTGTGCCGGGCTGTCGTCTTCGACGGCAAAACGGGAGGAGCTGTACTCGCGTTCGCGTCGGACGTCTGAAGTACTCGAGTACTTGCCTAGACGGAAGTGCGTGCGCGAGTGCGTGCGTTGCGACGCTTGAGTGCGCGACGCTCGTCTTCGCTCATTCCGCCCCACACGCCTGCATCCTGACCGGACTCGAGAGCCCAGGACAAGCATTCGGCGGTGACGGGGCAGCGGTTGCAGACAACCTTGGCATCGGCAATCTGTGCGAGGGCCGGTCCGCTGTTTCCCACGGGGAAGAACAGTTCGGGATCCTCGTCGCGACAGATTGCGTTGTGGCGCCAGTCCATCTTTTTCGCTCCTTAAGCTGGGTGTGAATACACCGTTTGGTACCAATGAGTTTGTGTGTGCGTAATCAATGTTTCCGCACTGTTACTTGTGAATGCTTTCACGAACTCGCGGTATGTCAATAGATTTGGACAGGTTCGTGGGCCAACTCACTAAAATCGGACGTACCGATTGGCAACCTTGTAGTCATCGGCATTTTACCCGAGAGCAATGACGGTTTTCCACTGTTTTTGCAGGTCAAGACAGTTGTGTGGATCACGCAGGCAGTGGAGCGAAGACCTCGAGTGCGTCCGGTACAGCGGTAAATTCGACCGATTTGCGAAGTCCGATGAAATCTCCGTCCATTTGAAAACCGATCGGCCGTGACGACTCGATGGTGATGGCCGCGACGTCGTCGGTCCGTACGAGGACTTTCGATTTCGGCTCCGCGCCCTTCGCCAACAGTTGCCGGACAACCTTCAGGGAGGGAAGGACTTTGGTGCTCGTCATCGCGAAGAGTCCGAGCCCGGAGTCGAAAGTCGTTCCGGGATTGGTGTGTACGGGGCGCGCTTCGAGATAGGTCCACGGGCTGGAATTGGACACGAATGCATAGTGGACGCCCGAAATGGGATCCTGACCCGGAAGCTGGACCGTCAGTGCAGGTTCGGCTCGCTTGGCCCGGAAGAACGCGGCGATCGCGGTGCGCACGTATCGGCTCGGCGTCGCGGGATCACCGTTCTTACGACTGGCGTCGACGGCCTCGCACACGTCGGCGTCGAGGCCCATCCCGGCGTTGAACGTGAACCATCGGTTGTCTGCGTGGGCAAGTCCGATGCGTCGACGAGTCCGCTCGCTCAAGAGATCGATCAGTTGATTGGTGGCATCGACAGGATCGGGTGCAATGCCCAGTGAACGGGCAAACACGTTGGCGGATCCACCGGGAACAACCGCGACGGTCGGAATGGGTCCTACAGGCACGGCTTTCATCGATGTCGGATGCGGCGATCCGAGGAGGCCGTTGACCACTTCGTTGACGGTGCCGTCGCCGCCGTGGACGATCACCACACCGAAACCGTCTTCGTGCGCTTGCCGGGCGAGTTCGGCGGCGTGACCACGATGGGTTGTGTGCGTCACGGTCAGTCGCACCCGACTCTCGAGAGCGTGAGCCAACAGATCACGACCGGCCGCGGTGGTCGAGGTGGCATTGGGATTGACGATCAGCAGTGCGCGCACGGGGCATGAGCCTATCCGGTGTCGTGTTCTAGGCTGGTCTCGTGCCGAATACTGCCAGCCCGAATACCCTTCCCAACACAGTCAGGTGGGCGGGTGCCCTCGTGACGCTGCAAGGTCTGGTTGCGGCCGGCTTTGCCGTAGTCGCCGTAATTCGGGGTCTGACCGGGCACGACCAGAGCGTGACCAACGGTTACGGGTTTGCCGCGTGGGTGGCAATTCTCGGTGGTGCCGTGTTGGCTGCCGGTATCGCGCTGCTGACGGGTCGGCGGTGGGGACGCGCGATTGCCGTCGTTGCGCAGTTGCTGCTTCTGCCGGTTGCCTGGTCGCTTTTGACCGACTCGCACCAGGTATTTCTCGGTGTTGTCCTCGGAGCGGTTGTTCTCGTGACGCTGGTTTTCCTGTTCTCCGCGCCCACGTCCAAATGGATGGCACTGGAGTACGGATCATTCTCCGACGAGATCGCGACCGAGGAGACCGAATCGACCGAGGGTCGGGACAAGACCGACAGCTGACGCTCTAGCGAGCCTGCGCGGCCAACGAACCCAGGTGGTCGCCGGTCAGTCGGTAGGTGGTCCACTCGGTTTTCGCCTCGGCGCCGAGTGATTCGTAGAACCCGATGGACGATGTGTTCCAGTTGAGCACCGACCACGACAGGCGTGAGTAGTTGTTGTCCGTGCATTCCTTCGCGAGAGCAGCCAACAAGGCTTTGCCGTGGCCTGATCCGCGCTCGGAGGGCTTCACGTACAAGTCTTCGAGGTAGATGCCGTAGACGCCTTCCCAGGTCGAGAAATTGCGGAACCACAGCGCCATACCGACAACATCTCCGCTCTCGGAGACCGCGACATGGGCAAAAGCGGACGCCGCATCACCAAAAAGTGCTTCGCCGATCTGAGCGGGTTTGACGGTGCACTCGTCGAGCGCCTTCTGATAATCGGCCAGTTCGTAGATCATGTCGGTGATCGGCTGGATGTCTGCGGGAGTGGCGCGTCGGATCATGGCGCTCAGCCTTCCACGAGCGGTGGCACGTTGTGGTGCAGGAGATGCGTCGATCCGTGTTCGTACCCGAGCACCGAGTAGGCGCCGGGGGAGAGGGCAAATCGTCGGCCCTCGGAGACGGGCAGTTCGAGCCACCGCGCGATGAGAGCGCGGGAGAAATGACCGTGCCCGATCAGGATGACGTCCCGTTCGGCCAGCTGAGAGGTCACCAGGCTGAGCACCATGTCCGTGCGGGCGCCGATCTCGTCGGCATGCTCGCCGCCCGGGCAGGGATGACTCCACACCGTCCAATCGGGGACGCTTGTGCGAATTTCAGGCGTGGTGAGTCCCTCGTAGTCGCCGTAATCCCACTCGGACAATGCATCCCATGTCTGCTCGTCCGGCAGCCCTGCGAGCTCGCCCGTGCGCTGGGCGCGCAGCCGTGGGCTGGTCAGGATCATGGGATTGCGGAGGCCGAGTGCTCGAATGCGATTACCGGTGGCGGTGGCCTGGATCTCGCCGAGCGCGGTGAGCGGGACTTCGGTGCGACTGGTGTGCTTACCGCTGCGGGCCCATTCGGTTTCGCCGTGACGCAAGAGAATGACGCGGGGATTGGACGTGACGGTGCTGCGAACCGAGGAGGCCATGTGCCCATCATTGCAGGACAACTCGTGACACGACATCCGCGTGTAGCGTTCGCCTCTTCGCTCGAAATGCGCAAGGATCTATCTGTGACGACGGTTCTCGCAGTGGCAAATCAAAAGGGCGGCGTGGCCAAGACCACGACCGTCGCCTCCCTCGGTGCGGCTCTGTCCGCTCTCGGTCAACGTGTACTGGTGGTGGATCTTGATCCTCAGGGGTGCCTGACGTTCTCGCTCGGGCACAACCCCGATCGGCTCGAACGTTCGGTCAACGAAGTCCTGGCCGGTGATCTCGACGCTGCCGATGCGATCCTGTCTACCGGTGACGGCATGGATCTTCTGCCGGCAACCATCGATCTGGCGGGAGCGGAAGCGCTCCTGCTGATGCGTCCGGGCCGAGAGTTCGCGCTCAAGCGTGCGCTGTCGCCGCTGCTCGGGAACTACGACGTCGTCATCATCGACTGCCCGCCTTCGTTGGGTGTGTTGACGCTCAACGGATTGACTGCCGCGCAGTCGGTTCTTGTTCCACTGCAATGCGAAACGCTGGCGCATCGCGGTGTGGGGCAGCTTCTGCGTACGGTGCGCGAAGTGCAGGCGATCACCAACCCCGACCTGGTTCTGCTCGGTGCATTGCCGACGCTGTACGACGCTCGGACTACACACAGCCGCGACGTTCTCGCAGATGTGAGTGACCGCTACTCGCTGCCCGTGCTCGCTCCGCCGATCCCGCGGACCGTCAAGTTCGCCGAAGCGTCGGCGTCCGGTGCGACGGTATTGGCCGGCCGGAAGAACAAGGGGGCCGACGCCTATCGCGATCTGGCGGCGAACCTTGTAAAGCATTGGGCGGGAAGCGAAATCGTCACCTTTGTGCCGGACCCGACGGTCTGAGGCAAGTCAGCGCAGCGCAACCAGGGTGCCGTCGCGCTGTTCGAGAATGGTGTCGCCGGCGCTCGCGATGACGATCGGTGAGGTGATGGCGCCGCGGTCGACGCCGATCATGCGGGTGACGGCGCCGTCGGTGGGGTTGATCACGGCAATTCCGTTGGGTACGGGAACAAGAAGCTGATCGGAGACCAGCGTGCCCGGGCCGGATGTTCCCTCGACGATCCAGGTGGGGGTCAAGTCGTTCGATCGAAGATTGATCGTCTGGGTGCCGGTCCACCACGTGATGCTGTTCTTGTCGGTGCGGAGGGTTGCGCGCTGAGAGTCGACGCCGTTCACGGGGTAGTCGACCAGTGCGGTGCCGGCGCCGTCGAAAATGCTGAGGCGAGAGACGGTTCCGTTTGCGCCGGGTAGGTAGACGGCGGTCTTCTCACCGGACACGGCGACGACGCGGGCACCCTCGGAATCCGGAAGCACGACCGTGCCGTATTCCTGCGGTTCCTGAGCATCCTTCGGGGCGGGATTCATGATCGTCAGACGGTTCGACGCGTCGCCCTCGCATTTCTGGAGGACGGACACGCGGCTGGAACTTGAAGCGGCGCTGAGTAATTCGCAACCTGCGTGCGGTTGCTTGTTGGGATTGACCGGGGCGTCGACGCGGCCGTACTCGAGCGTGCGCACAAGGTCCGAGCGCCACAGTTCCATTCGGGTGTCACCGAGGGAGATGACATAGGTGCCGTCGGCCGACAAGGTGACCGACGGATCGGCGTCGCTGTTGCGCTGGTCTTTACGTGCTCCGGTGTCGGCTACCAGCGAGGTGACTTGTGAGCACCCACGGTCGTCCTGGTACACCGCCACGACTCGATCCCAGGAACCGATAGCTCCGCACAGTGGATAGTTGCGCGAGTAACGCCACACTTCGTCCCCGGTGGCGGGGTCACGGCCGACGACGTCGGAGCCGTCCGCTGTGACTGCGGCGTTGCCCACGGCGATCGGAGCTGTGGAGTCCGCGCTCGGGAACGCCCACACCTCGCGCAGAATGTCCGGAAGAACCGCGGACGTCGTCAGCGGAGGGAGAGCCGTGTCAGCGGTGACCGAGGTGGTTCCGCGCGCATCACTGCGCAACCACACCACGGTCACCGCCACGATCACGGCCAGCGCGATACCGAGAGCCGCGATTACATCAGAGCGAGTACGCCGTTCAGGTGCCAGCACATGGGGAGCTTACTCTGCTGCGGCTGCCGCAACGGCCTGCGCCGGGCGACGACGACGGCGACGGCGCGGCTTGGATGCGGCGTCGGAATCGGCTGAAGTGGCAGCATCGTCGGCGGGTGCAGCAGCATCCGCCGTGGGTGCAGTTGTCTGAGTTGCGTCAGCTGATTCGCTGCCGGCCCGGGTACGGCGACGGGTCCGGTTGCGACGAGGAGCGGCCTTCTCTTCGCTTCCGTCGGTGTCGGCAGCAGCCTTCGTGTCCGCGTTCGCCTTTTCGGGCGCAGCTTGCGCCTTCGCAGGCGCAGTCTTGCGGACGGTGCCCTTCGCGTCGGCCGGGATGGACAGCTCTTCGTACAGGTGCGGCGAGCTCGAGTACGTCTCGACCGGGTCGGGAATTCCGAGGCTCAGTGCCTTGTCGATGAGCTGCCAGCGAGGGATGTCGTCCCAGTCGACCAGCGTGACGGCGATACCGGTGCGTCCTGCTCGGCCGGTACGGCCGATGCGGTGGACGTACGTCTTCTCGTCCTCGGGACACTGGTAGTTGATGACGTGGGTGACGTCGTCGATGTCGATACCGCGAGCAGCGACGTCGGTGGCGACAAGAACGTCGACCTTGCCGTTACGGAAGCCCTTCAGGGCCTTTTCACGGGCGATCTGTCCGAGGTCACCGTGGACGGCACCGACGGAGAAGCCGCGCTCGGCGAGATCGTCGGCGACTTTCTGGGCGGTGCGCTTGGTGCGGGTGAAGATCATGGTTGCGCCGCGACCTTCGGCCTGCAGCACGCGGGCGACCATCTCGGCCTTGTCGAGTGCGTGTGCACGGTAGATGTGCTGGCTCGTGCGATCGTGCACGGCGGACGATTCGGCTTCCTCGGCACGGATGTGCGTCGGCTGCGTCAGGAAGGTGCGCGCCAGGGTGATGATCGGGCCCGGCATCGTTGCGGAGAACAGCATCGTCTGACGCTTGTCGGGGACCATGCCCATGAGGCGTTCGATGTCGGGCAGGAAGCCGAGGTCGAGCATTTCGTCGGCTTCGTCGAGTACGAGAACGCCGACCTTGCCGAGAATCAGGTGCGACTGGTTCGCGAGGTCGAGCAGGCGGCCCGGGGTGCCGACAACAACGTCGACGCCCTTCTGGAGTGCCGCGATCTGAGCTTCGTAGGGACGGCCGCCGTAGATGGGCAGAACCTGGAGACCGCGATCGCCGACGCGGAGGTACTTGCTGGCGTTCTCGAGGTCGCGAGCAACCTGGATGCACAGTTCGCGGGTCGGGACGATGATCAAGGCGCGGGGCGTGCCGTCGAGGGCAGCGGTGCCATTGGAGGCAGTGGCGATGCGGTGCAGCAGCGGGACGCCGAAACCGAAGGTCTTGCCCATTCCGGTGCGGGCCTGACCGATGAGGTCGTCGCCGGCGAGAGCCAACGGAAGTGTGAGTTCCTGGATGGCAAAAGTGCGTTCGATGCCGATTTCGTTCAGCGCGCGGACGATTTCGTCGCGGACACCGAGTTCGGCAAACGTCGGGGGTACATGGGTGTCGTCGAGCTGGACGGACACGGTGTTTTCTGTTGCTTCGTCTTCGTGGTCGATCGTGATCTTGCTCAGGGGACTAGCCTTTCCTCGTTGCGGTACGCACGCACAAGGTAAGGGGCCTGGCCGTAAATCGGCCGAAGTCGATGCCCTCTTGTTCGTCGGCTCTGCCTACGCCTCAGCACTGGGGTTTCGCGGACCGATGTTCTGATGCCGTCCGTGAAATCTCGGCGAAGCGGGCAACAACCTTCGATGCAGGTGCGCGCACATTATCTGTGGGGTCCGTGAGTACTAGATCATCCCCGCTGAATGAACGGGCGGGGGAAACTAAGCGGACTCCCGAAACCATTGTAACGGTAACCGGGCAATTCCCAGCAAAGCATGGCCTAGATCACCCCTGTCGACATGGGGTGATCGAGGGGACCGAGCGGGGATGTGGCACTAGAGTTCGTAGGCATGGGCGCACACGATCTTGATGCTTCGACTGACACTGGAACCGCCGGCCGGGTGCCTTCCGACCATCCCGGCGTGATCGATTTGTTCGCGGTACTCGCGTACGGCGAGATATCAGCGTTCTATCGCTTGTCCGAGGACGCGCAGATGGCTCCTGACCTGCATGGAAAGGTTGCTTTTGCCAGCATGGCGGCGGCGGAGATGGCGCACTTCGAGACGTTGAGCGCGGCTCTGACGGAACGTGGGCACGAGATCTTTGCGGTCATGGATCCTTTCGTTCGCGCGCTGGACAACTACCACGCGTCGACGACTCCGTCGACGTGGATGGAATCCCTCGTGAAGGCCTATGTCGGCGACGGAATTGCCGCCGACTTCTATCGGGAAATCGGTCATTCGTTACCGGAAGACGTGGCCGAGATCGTCGAGGACGTTCTCTCCCAGACCGGGCATTCCGAATTCGTGGTCCTCGAAGTGAAGGCCGCCGTGGAGTCGAGCAGCCGGGTCAAGGACCGCCTCATGCTGTGGGGACGCCGGCTGCTCGGTGAGGCGATTACGCAGGCACAGTTTGTTCTCGCGCAGCGCGACGATCTCACGGACCTGGTGATTTCCGCCTCCGGTGATCTCAACGGTGTGGTCGCATTGTTCGACGGTATGCAGGAAAAGCATGCCGAGCGCATGGCCACGCTCGGACTGGTCTGAGCCTGTTCGCTATCGGCACAGCGCGGCAGCGAGCATGTGGGAGTGATGCTGCATTAGCCTGGCCAGGACAGCTGATGTATTTCACGAACAGTTCGGAGGTTGACCGTGGAGGTCAAGATCGGTGTAATCGACAGCCCGCGTGAGCTCATCGTCAACAGCGAACAGACCCCGGACGAGGTTGAGGCATTGGTCTCAGGCGTCCTCGGTGGCGGCGAGCCGGTTCTTTCGCTCGTCGACGACAAGGGCCGCAAGTTCCTGGTGCAGGCGAGCCGCGTCGCATATGTGGAAATCGGGCCGTCCGATATTCGCAAGGTTGGGTTTGCGCCTACCGTCTGATGCGTTAGGTAAGAAAAGGGCGGGCAGTCTCAGCTGAGACTGCCCGCCCTTTTCTGTAAGAAACAGGACTGCCGTAAAGATCAGGACTGCTGTGTCTTCAGGACTGCAAGGGCACTCTCGAGAGACCGCCCCAGGCCAGGGTCACCGTGATTTCGATGGCTTCTTCCTTGGGGATCGGGCGAGCTGCTTCCAGCCAGTAGCGAGCCGTGAACTGGCTGGCGCCGACCAGGCCGACGGCAAGGATGCGCGCCCGGTAGGGGTCGAGGCCGGAATCGTGGCTGACCAGGTCGAAGACTGCGTCGACGCACGCTTCGGTGGCTTGCTCGACCCGCGTCTGCACCTGCGGCTCACCCATGATGTCGGACTCGAAGACGAGGCGGAAGCCCTGTGAATCGTTGTCGACAAAATCGAAGAATGCCTGAACAGCGGCACGCACACGCTGTTTGTTGTCGGTGGTCGAGCGCAGGGCTTGGCGGACACCGGAGATAAGGCTGTCGACGTAACTCTGCAGAACCGCTACATACAGTTCGAGTTTGCCTGGGAAATGCTGGTACAAGACCGGCTTGCTCACGCCTGCGCATTCGGCGATCTCGTCCATACCCGCAGAGTGGTAGCCGTTGGCTACGAACACCTCGCTGGCAGCGGCGAGGAGCTGGAGCCGGCGTGCATCTCGCGGAAGGCGGGTGCTGCGACGGGTTCCAGCCGGCTTACCGGCCGATGTACCGCGATCGGATTCTGTCCGATCCGCGAGTTCTGTCATGTCGCTGTCCAATCTGAGCAAAAGTAAAATTCGGCCGCGGCACGAATATGTCGAGTCGCGAATGCGTACTCGCCAGTATCCTCCGTCACATCAGCCGTAGCTGCATGAACGATACCGTGTGTCGCGCGCTCGCGTTTTTTCGTCTCGGCAAGCGGAACCTCGCGCGGCGTGATGTGGTGGATGGCACATCTGACACGCCCTTGCCTGCGGGTTTCGTGCGGTCGGAGCCTGCCGCTTGCGGGATGTGAGATTCTGGAGCCGTGACTGACCCAGGGGGACCGCGCATGCGTGGACGAACTACGCAGAACCCTGACCGTGACGAGCTTCGAATGCGCAGCGGAGTGAGCGAGCCGTGGGGCAACCAAGACGGTGAGAGCCGTGCGCACGAGGACCGGATGTACGGAGAGCGCGACTACCGAGGAATTGCGTCGCACCAGCCGTTGCGAGCGCAGTGGGATCCCACGAAAAGGCAGGTGGGCAAGACCCCACGCACCCCACGGCCGGATCGCAGTGCCCGTAAGCAGAGTCGGCTCGGCAAGTTCGTTGCGACGTACGGGTGGCGTGCGTACGCGATTCCCGTGCTCGCAATTCTGACGATTTTTGTCATCTTCGACGCTCTGCGTGCGGACCCCGTCACGGATTCCTCGTCGTCTACGACGGCTACTGCCGACCTCGCGCACAGCACCGACGGGACCGATGTCATCGGGGCTCCGCCGGCTGCGGACGGCGAGTTCGCGGCATCGATACCGTCCGGAGCACTTCCGGATGGGGGACCGTTTGCGGTCACCGGTGGTGGCACGTGGCACATAGTCCCCGGAACTACGGGCAAGGTCGGGCAGGGCACCGAGCGTGAGTTCACGTACACCGTCGAAATCGAGGACGGCGTCGACACCACCGGATTCGGCGGCGACGAGTCGTACGGCCGGATGATCGATCAGACGCTGGCCAATCCCAAGAGTTGGACCAACGATCCGAAGGTCGCATTCCGGCGTATCGATTCCGGTTCGCCCGATTTTCGCATCTCGTTGACTTCTCAGATGACCATTCGCGACGGCTGTGGATACGAGATCGAACTCGAAGGCTCGTGCTACAACCCGGGTATGGATCGAGTCCTGCTCAACGAGCCGCGATGGGTTCGCGGAGCAATCTCGTTCCAGGGTGACATCGGTTCGTACCGGCAGTATCAGATCAACCACGAAGTCGGCCATGCCATTGGATACGCCCAACATCAGCCGTGCGAAACCGAAGGTGGTTTGGCGCCGATCATGATGCAGCAGACGTTCGGAACCGCCAATAACGACATCGCGGTCCTCGATCCCGATGGCGTCGTACCGATGAACGGACTGACCTGCCGTTTCAATCCGTGGCCGTATCCGAGAGCGTAAGTAGATAATTCAGGAGTTCGTTCGTGTCCGCATCACCCGTCGTCCTGCCACCTCTGGTGGAGCCTGCCGCTGAGTTGAGCCGGGAAGAAGTCGCGAGGTACAGCCGGCATCTGATCATTCCGAACGTCGGGATGTCGGGTCAGAAGCGGCTCAAGAACGCGAAGGTCCTGTTCATCGGTGCCGGCGGACTCGGCTCGCCGGCATTGCTCTACCTCGCTGCGGCGGGAGTGGGAACGATCGGCATCGTCGATTTCGACGAAGTCGACATGTCGAACTTGCAACGGCAGGTCATTCACGGCCGCTCGGACGTCGGCCGCTCCAAGGCGGTCAGTGCGCGCGAGTCGATCCTCGAGATCAACGACCACGTCGACGTGCGCTTGCACGAGTTCCGCCTGGACAACTCCAACGCGGTCGAACTGTTCTCCGAGTACGACCTGATCCTCGACGGCACCGACAACTTCGCGACGCGGTACCTCGTCAACGATGCCGCCGTCATCGCCGGTAAGCCGTACGTGTGGGGTTCGATTTATCGCTTCGAAGGCCAGGTCTCCGTGTTTTGGGAAGACGCGCCGGGCGGTGTGGGCCTGAACTATCGGGACCTGTACCCCGAAGCTCCGCCGCCAGGCATGGTGCCGTCGTGTGCGGAGGGTGGTGTGCTCGGTGTCCTGCCGGCGACTGTGGGTTCGATCATGGCCACGGAGGCCGTGAAACTGATCACGGGAATCGGCGAACCGTTGCTCGGTCGCCTGATGATGTACGACGCGTTGTCGATGACATTCCGCACAATTCGGTTGCAACGTGACCCGTCGCGGGCGCCGGTGACGGAACTGATCGATTACGACGAGTTCTGCGGTGTGGTGTCCGAGGAGGCGAGCGCGGCAGTGGCGCAGTCGACGATCACGGCGCCGGAACTCGCGCAGCTGATCGAGAGCGGTCGCGAGTTGCAGCTCGTTGACGTGCGAGAACCCGTCGAGTGGGACATCATGCACCTGCCGGGGGCGGTTCTGATTCCGAAGGGCCGGATTGTCTCGGGTGAAGCGTTGGCGTCGTTGCCGCAGAACAAGCAGATAGTTCTGTACTGCAAAACCGGTATCCGGTCGGCTGAGGCGCTTGCCGTCCTCAAGAGCGCCGGGTTCGCGGATGCCGTTCATGTGCAGGGCGGCGCGGTCGCGTGGGCGAAACAGGTGGATACTTCTCTGCCCCTCTACTAGGCGTGCCTTGCACCCCGTAGCGGGTTCGCACCGGTAGCGTTGGGGTGGTGAGCACAGGCCAACCTCCCCAACACGTGTGCTCCACCTTCGGCCTCCGCGAAGTCGAGCCCATCCCACTCGGTGCGGATTGGGACGGCGGTTGGTTGTGTGGAGACGTCGTCCTCTCTGCCGTCGCGGATCATGCGCGCGCGGCCTGGTCGGCAAAAGTGCGCGAGAATCTCGAAGTCGACGGGGTGCGTTTGGCCCGTCCGGTCCGATCCACCGACGGCAGGTATGTCGTATCCGGTTGGCGCGCCGACACTTTCATCGTCGGAACGCCTGAACCGCGGCACGACGAGGTTGTTTCCATGTCGTGCAGGCTCCACGCTGCTACGGCGTCGCTGGAGCGTCCGCGATTCCTGGCGCAGCCCCCGGTCCCACCGTGGGCGGAGGTCGACGTGTTTGTTGCCGCTGACCGCGCGGCCTGGGAAACGGTTCCGCTGAGAATTGCGAAGGGCGTCGAGCAGCTCGAGTCGCCGACTCCCGACGGGCGAAAGAGCCTCGAACTGATCGCGGGTCTGGCCACTCTCCGTAAACCGGTTCAGAGTCCTGATCAATTGGTGCACGGTGATCTGTTCGGCACCGTTCTGTTCTCGGGCAGCATGGCTCCCGGGATCACCGACATCACGCCGTACTGGCGACCGGCGGCCTGGGCCGCAGCTGTCGCGGTTGTCGACGCCATCTCGTGGGGCGGCGCCGACGAGGCTCTGGTCGGCCGGTGGGAGGATCTGCCGGAGTGGCCGCAGATGCTGCTTCGAGCCGTGATGTTCCGATTGGCTGTTCATGTTCTGCATCCCCGGTCGACGGCGGACGCGTTTCCCGGTCTGGCCCGAACCTCCGATATCGTCCGGTTGCTTCTCTAGCTCGCGTGGTCAGCCGAAGTCGGCGACCAGGCCTTCGAACAGATCACGCGCTGCATCCGATGCGGCCCGTGTATCGCCCGCGATGACCGCCGTCACGAGGTTCTGATGCCGGCTGTGGAATCCTTCTCCGGTGGCGTCGATGTGCTGATGGATCGTTGATTCGATGACGGGCAGCAGGGAGTCGTAGAACTCCAGGTACACCGCATTGTGGCTGGCCGCGACAATCGCGCGGTGCAGTGCCGCGTCGGCCACGGCGGCTGCTGTGGTGTCGTGACCCTCCCAGGTTGCTGCCCGTACCGCGAGTAGGCGTGTCAGTTCGGCGACGTCGTCATCGGTGCGCCGGGCGGCGGCGAGTGTCGCAGCGGTGATGTCGAGTGCTCGACGCAGTTCGAGTACGTCGCGCTCGTGCGCTCCGGCGAAGTAGTTGCCGAGGGTGCCACCGAGATCGGTGAGTGCCACAACGTAGGTTCCCGAGCCCTGTCGGCGCTCGAGCATGCCCGCGTGCACGAGTGCCTGCACAGCCTCGCGCACGGTGTTCCGCCCGGTGCCGGTCAGTTCGGTCAGTTCGGGTTCGGTGGGAATCCTTGTTCCGACGGGCCACGTTCCGCTCCGTATTTCGTCGCGGAGTTGTTCGGTGACCTGTGAGATGAGGCTGGCGCGTCGAACTGGTTGCACGTGGTGTTCCTCGGTTTCCGGTAACTGATCGGTGGTGACGCTAGATTATCTCCCTTGTGTCATTTCGTCCGGTCATCCTATGATTTCTCGGTGACTGCTCAACTGGAGAGAACAGAACGCCGCCCGCTCGTCAAAGGCCGTGTGCTCGTATTCGCTGCCATCGCGATGTCTGCGCTCGTACTACGACTTGCGGTGACGTCGTTCTCTCCGCTTGCGTCGCAGATCCAAGACGAGTTCGGTTTCTCCGGTTCGGTGGTCGGTGTCTTCGGGATGGTGCCGACGGCGATGTTCGCCGTCTTCGGTCTGCTCACGCCTGCCCTGGCCAAGCGCCTCGGCCTCGAACGCACCGCGTTGCTGGCCATGATCATGGCTGCCGTCGGAATGCTGTTGCGCGCCATGATGTCTCAGACGTGGTCGTTGCTGGCCCTTTCGGCTCTCGCGTTGGCGGGCATGGGTATCGGCAATGTCGTGATCCCGCCGTTGGTCAAGAGATACTTCTCCGATCGTCTTGCCACCATGAGTTCGGTCTACATCGTCGCCGTGCAGGTCGGCACCATCGTTCCGGCATTTGTCGCGGTTCCCGTGGCCGATGCCTTCGGATGGCGGTTCTCCATCGGATGGTGGGCTGCATTCGGCTTTGCCGCGGCCGTACCGTGGCTGATCACCCTGGCACGCTCGCGGAAAGCCGAAGCCGAGACAGTTGTTGCACCGGCAGTCGACGCGAGTCGCCGCGGTCAGGTGTGGCGTTCACCCGTTGCGTGGGGGATGGCCGGCATGTTCGGTATGACCTCGCTGATCACGTACTCGATGTTCACCTGGATTCCGTCGATCCTCGCCGACGCCGGTGCCAGTGATGCCTTCGGTGGAACCATGGTCGGAGTCTTCTCGGTGATGGGTCTGGTCGCGGCTTTCGGTGCGCCGACGCTCTGCGCTCGTATCGCTAATCCGTTCCCCGTGGTGATCGTCTGTGCTGCTTGCTATCTGATCGGCTTTGCCGGCCTGTACTTCGCGCCGATGGCCGCACCGATCGTCTGGGTGGTCGTCCTGGGTCTTGGTCCGAGTACGTTCCCGATGGCGCTGACGCTGATCAACCTCCGCACACGTTCGCACGTCGGATCATCGGCGTTGTCCGGCTTCACTCAGGGCATCGGTTACACAGTGGCGTGCCTCGGACCGTTGCTGTTCGGCGTGTTTCACGATGCGACGGATGGATATGCGGCACCCTTCGGACTGCTCGTCGTTGCCGTCGTCGTAGTGCTGGTCGGTGCATATCAGGCCTGCAAGCCGCGGATGCTCGAGGACTCCTGGCACGCCCGATAGTCCTCACATCAAGTCCTGTCACCGGGTGAGGATCAATTGACTTCTCGGTCACCGCGCGCAGCACCGGCGC
This sequence comes from Rhodococcus sp. ACPA4, assembly GCF_002300185.1. NCBI lineage: Bacteria > Bacillati > Actinomycetota > Actinomycetes > Mycobacteriales > Nocardiaceae > Rhodococcus > Rhodococcus sp. ACPA4. The sequence continues at coordinate 1,997,737 of NZ_NSDY01000001.1, read as the reverse complement.
AATAACCGTTTTCTACCTTTAGGTCTCCCACACATTCAGGAGGCCCTGGTGAGTCATTACATCGAGCATTGGGATGCAGAGGACGTCGACGCCTGGGAATCCGGCGGCAAGGACATCGCGAAGCGAAACCTGATCTGGTCAGTGGTAGCCGAACACGTCGGCTTCTCCATCTGGTCGATCTGGTCCGTCATGGTGTTGTTCATGCCCACTGATATCTACGGCATCGACGCGGCCGGAAAGTTCTTCCTCGTCGCGGTTCCCACCTTGGTGGGTTCCATCCTCCGCATTCCGTACACGGTCGCCACCGCGCGTTTCGGCGGTCGCAACTGGACCGTCATGAGTGCGCTGTTCCTTTTCATACCAACACTTCTCACGCTGTACCTGATGATGAACCCGGGTGCGTCGTACACCACGTTCATGTTGGTGGCGGCTACCGCAGGCATCGGCGGCGGTAACTTCGCGTCGTCGATGACCAACATCAACGCGTTCTACCCGCAGCGGCTCAAGGGATGGGCGCTCGGTCTCAACGCGGGCGGCGGCAACATCGGTGTTCCGATGATCCAGCTGATCGGCCTGTTGGTGATCGCCACCGTCGGTAACCGTGCGCCGTGGATCGTGTGCGCCATCTACCTCGTGTTCATCGCGGCTGCTGCCGTCGGTGCTGCACTGTTCATGGACAACCTGGGTAACCAGAAGTCTGACCTGCGCTCGATGGCCACGGCGCTGAAGTTCTCCGAGTCCTGGGTGATCAGCTTCCTGTACATCGGCACGTTCGGTTCGTTCATCGGATTCAGCTTCGCCTTCGGTCAGGTTCTGCAGATCAACTTCCTCGCCGGCGGTGCCACTCCGGCCGCGGCGGCGCTGCATGCAGCCCAGATCGCCTTCATCGGTCCTCTCCTCGGTTCGATCGCTCGCCCCCTCGGCGGCAAACTCGCCGACCGGATCGGCGGCGGAAAGATCACGATGTGGACGTTTGTCGGCATGGCCTTCGCGGCATCGGTCCTCGTGACGGCCGGGACGATGGACGACAACACCGCAGGCGTTGCAAGTGCCGGGATCATGGTGACGTTCGTTCTCGGATTCATCGCACTGTTCCTGCTCTCGGGCATCGGCAACGGATCGGTCTACAAGATGATCCCCGCGATCTTCGAGGCGAAGGCGCAGAGCTTCGACCACCTGGATCGGGCGGAGAAGGCAACGTGGTCGCGCAGTATTTCCGGTGCTCTCATCGGATTTGCCGGTGCGGTAGGCGGTTTGGGCGGTGTCGGCATCAACCTGGTGCTGCGCGCGTCGTACACCAGCCCCGCGAAGTCGGCGACGATGGCGTTCTGGGTGTTCCTCGCCTTCTACATCGCCTGCATCGCAGTGACCTGGTTCGTCTTCCTGCGCAAGCCGTCCACGCTCACCACAGACGTCGACGACGCGAAGGTTGCGGTCACGGCATAACGCCCGGCTCGCAGAATCTCCAGAACTCTCTCGTTACATCAGGAAGTAGGCGCGTCATGAGTAAGTCGGTTGTTGTCATCGGACACGGAATGGTCGGACACCGCTTCGTCGAGGCGCTCCGTTCGCGCGACGAGGCAAACACCTGGTCGGTGACCGTACTCTGCGACGAGCAGTACGCAGCGTACGACCGAGTCGGGCTGTCCTCGTACGTCGGAGCCTGGGACCCCAAGGAATTGGCACTGGCCGGCAACGATTACGCCGGTGACAGCCTGGTCGATCTCCGGGTAGGTGAGGGCGGACTCTCGATCGACAAGGACGCACGAACGGTCACGACAACGACCGGCGACACGCTCTCCTACGACGCACTGGTGATGGCGACGGGTTCGTACCCCTTTGTTCCGCCGGTACCCGGTCACGACACCGACGGATGCTTTGTCTACCGCACACTCGACGACCTGGACGGTATCCGCGCTGCAGCCGAGAAAGCCGGCAAGGGCGCCGTCGGCGTAGTGGTCGGCGGTGGTCTTCTCGGGCTCGAGGCTGCAAATGCTCTCTCGCTCATGGGAATGACGGCACACGTCGTCGAGCACAATGCGCGTCTGATGCCGATGCAGGTCGACGAGGGCGGAGGCGCTCTGCTCGCTAGACTCGTCACCGAGTTGGGGCTCACCGTCCACACGGGTGTCGGAACGGCGGGAATCTCGCAGGCCGACAACGGAATTGTGGTCGAACTGTCCGACGGCTCCACCATCGACGCGTCGTTGCTGGTCTTCTCGGCCGGTGTCCGTCCGCGTGATCAGCTGGCTCGCGACGCCGGCATCGCAGTGGGTGAGCGCGGCGGAATCCTGACCGACCTCGGCTGTGTCACCTCGGATGAGAACATTTACGCAGTCGGTGAATGTGCTGCGGTGGAAGGCCGTTGCTACGGACTGGTCGCTCCCGGCTACACGACAGCCGAGATCGTGGCCGACCGTCTGCTCGGCGGCGCCGCAGATTTTCCGGGTGCCGACATGTCCACCAAGCTCAAGCTCATGGGTGTCGACGTCGCCAGCTTCGGTGACGCAATGGCCACCTCGCCCGGTGCTCTCGAAGTGGTCCTCAGCGATGCAGCCAAGGGAACGTACGCCAAGCTTGTCGTCTCGGACGACGCGAAGATCCTGCTCGGCGGAATTCTTGTGGGGGACGCGTCGGCGTACGCGTCACTGCGACCGCTGGTCGGTCGCGAACTGCCCGGTGACCCAGCGGCATTGATCTCACCTGCGGGGGAGAAGCCGGGTGCGGGATCGCTGCCTGACGATGCCGAGGTGTGCTCGTGCAACGGCGTGACGAAGGGCGCCATCTGCGGCGCGATCGCGGCGGGTGCGTGCGACATCGCTTCGGTGAAGGCGTGCACCAGCGCGGGAACCACCTGCGGCGGGTGCCTTCCGACTGTCAAGCAGTTGCTCGCCGATTCGGGCGTCGTGATGTCGAAGGCGCTCTGCGAGCACTTCGCGCAGTCACGCGCAGAGTTGTTCCAGATCGTCCAGTCGACGCAAACTCGAACCTTCTCGGCTCTGATTGCCAAGTACGGCAAGGGTTCCGGTTGCGATATCTGCAAGCCCGTCGTCGCGTCGATCCTGGCGTCCACGGATTCCGATCACATCCTGCACCGTCAGCAGGCTTCGCTGCAGGACACCAACGACCACTTCCTGGCCAACATTCAGAAGAACGGTACGTACTCGGTCGTACCGCGCATGCCCGGCGGCGAGGTCACGGGAGAACAGCTCATCGTGATCGGTGAGGTAGCGCGTGATTTCGGTCTATACACCAAGGTGACCGGCGGCCAGCGCATCGACTTGTTCGGCGCTCGAGTCGAGCAGTTGCCGGCAATCTGGAAGCGCCTGGTCGACGCGGGAATGGAGTCGGGACAGGCGTACGGCAAGTCCCTGCGAACGGTCAAGAGTTGCGTCGGATCGAGCTGGTGCCGCTACGGCGTCCAGGACTCGGTAGGAATGGCCGTCGACCTCGAGAACCGCTACCGCGGCCTGCGCTCGCCGCACAAGATCAAGTTCGGCGTCTCGGGATGTGCCCGCGAATGCGCCGAAGCCCGTGGCAAGGACGTCGGCGTCATCGCTACGGAGAACGGTTGGAATCTGTATGTGGGCGGCAACGGCGGACAGTCACCCAAGCATGCTCAGTTGCTCGCTGGTGGCCTCGACGACGTCACCCTGGTCAAGTACATCGACCGCTATCTCATGTTCTACATCCGAACGGCTGATCGACTTCAGCGCACCGCACCGTGGGTGGACTCGCTGGACGGCGGACTCGACCACCTCAAGTCGGTGATTTGCGAGGACAGCCTGGGTATCGGCGAGGAACTCGAGGCGCTGATGGCCAAGCATGTCGAGGGCTACCAGGACGAATGGGCCGGTGTGCTCGGTGATCCGGAGAAGTTGTCGCGGTTCGTGTCGTTTGTCAATGCGCCGGAAGAAGCCGACCCGACGGTCGTGTTCGACGAGACCGGAGTGCGCAAGGTTCCCGTATTGATGGGAATGCCGAGCATCCCTACGCGCCGGTAATCGCTGCGTAACCCGTGGGTAACACGGGGTCCGTACAAACTAATACAAGAACCCGTGCGGCGTTGTCGCCGGATCGACAGGAGGACTTCGATGAGTGTCATCGATGCGCAGATCGCCAAGCTGGATTCCGAACGACTGGAATGGACTTCGGCGTGCCCACTGAGTCACCTCATCCCTGGACGCGGGGTAGCAGTGCTGCTCCGCGGCGGTGAGCAGGTGGCGCTGTTCCTCCTCGAGGACGGCACTTTGCGTGCCGTCGGCAACTTCGATCCGTACGGACGCGCCTCGGTGATGTCACGCGGACTGGTCGGAGACCGGGACGGTGAGCCGATCGTGGTGTCGCCGTTGCTCAAGCAGGCGTTCTCGCTGGTCGACGGCCGGGCCCTCGACGACGAATCGGTGTCGCTTCCGGTGTACGAGATCAGGGTCTGGGCCGGCGTGGTGCAGGTGCACAGCACTATTCGGGCTGTCGAATCCGTCTCGTGAATGACAACATGCCACTAGCGGGGTTCACGGTCGGGATCACGGCATCGCGCCGTGCCGATGAATTTGCGATGCTGCTGACGCGTCGGGGAGCAGAAGTGGTGCACGCTCCGGCTATTCGCATCATCCCACTCGCCGACGACCGTGAATTGGAGCGGGTGACGCAGCAGATCATCGCGAGTCCGCCCGAGGTGGTTGTTGCCACGACCGGTATCGGATTTCGTGGTTGGCTCGAAGCTGCGGACGGGTGGGGTGAGGCTGAGAATCTCTCCGCGGCACTGACTTCGGCACGTCTATTAGCCCGCGGGCCCAAGGCCAAAGGTGCGATTCGCGCTGCGGACCTGCGCGAAGAATGGTCTCCGGCCTCCGAATCGTCGGCTGAAGTACTCGAACACCTGCTTGCGGAGGGTGTTGCGGGAAAGGTCATTGCCGTCCAGTTGCACGGCGCCACTACGGAATGGGAACCGATCCCCGATTTCTGTCAGGTGCTGCGGGACGCGGGTGCCGAGGTCATCGCGGTGCCGGTCTACCGCTGGGAACCTCCGGAAGATCCGACTCTGCTCGACCGGATGATCGAGGCCATCGCGTCATCTGCAATTGATGCTGTCAGCTTCACCAGTGCACCGGCGGTGGCGTCGATCCTGATGCGGGCCGATACGACGGGGCGGCTCGACAGCATTCTCGATGCCATGCGCGGACCGGTGACGGCAGTGTGCGTCGGGCCGGTAACCTCCGCGCCGCTGGAGGCATTGCAGGTCCCGACCACAGCACCGGCCAGGGCTCGCCTTGGCGCCTTGGCGCGACACATTGTCGACGAACTTCCGCAGCGTGCCAACCGTATTCAGGCCGGTGACCACGAAATCAGTATCCGCGGTGGTTGCGTTGTCGTAGACGGGGAAGTCCGAGCAGTGTCGCCGGCCGGTATGTCTCTCATGCGATCTCTCGGAGCGCGGCCGGGGCACGTCGTCTCTCGTGCCGAACTGTTGGCCGCCCTTCCGGGCAGCGGCGACGACACACACGCCGTCGAAACCGCCGTCGCACGCCTGCGCGCGTGCCTCGGCGCTCCCAAAGCCGTTCAAACCGTTGTGAAACGAGGTTATCGTCTTGCACTCGATCCCACCGAATACGCAGAACTCTAGCGACGTCCTGGTTCTCGTAGCGCACGGCACACGAAGTGCGCGGGGCGTGGAAATGATTGCCGCACTGGCCGAAGCGGTCAGTACCAGGGTAGGTACAACTCGGGTGGCCTTTGTCGACGTCCTGGGTCCGTCGCCGTCGGAGGTTCTCCGCGACATCCCCGGCCGGGCAGTTCTCGTGCCCGCGTTCCTGGCGTCGGGATATCACGTTCACACCGATGTGCGACGCGAAGTGGAAGGCAGTGGGCACCAGGGCGTCACCGTCACGCCTGCGCTCGGTCCTGATCCCGCGTTGGCCAGTGTCCTGATGCGCCGATTGCGCGACGCCGGTTGGCGCAGCGGCGACGCGATAGTCCTTGCCGCAGCAGGATCTTCCGATTCGCGCGCCCTGCGCGATGTAGAGCGCGCCGCCCTGATGTTGGCGGAGCAGGCCGACACGCGAGTCGATATCGGGTATATCGCAACCGGAACACCCAAGGTGGCGGATGTTGTTGCAGCAGCCCGAGTTCGCGGCGCGCGCCGCGTGTTCATCGCGTCATATCTTCTTGCGCACGGATTGTTTCACGAACGTCTTGGTGCGGCAGGCGCTGACGGCGTCACCGAACCTCTCGGAGTAGATCCCGGTGTCGTGGACCTTGTGGTCGACCGGTATTCGGCGGCTCGCCGCGGCGTGGCGGTGATCTGAGACTGCTCGGGACCAGTGCGCCGTCGACGTCGTACCAGGAATGGTGAGCCTTATCCCAGCAGAACGAGTTCGGCCACGACGTTGTCGGGTGCTGATGCGGGCACAAGCGCAAACGCTGCCTTGCCTATCAAGCCCGCCAGATGTGAGGTGCGAACCGAAGGGTCTGCGTGCCAGCGGCCGTCATCGGTCTGCGTGACCGGAAGTAGTCGCACGGCATCGGAACTGACCTCGGCGGCATTCGCGACAATTCCGAGCAACGGAGGCAACGGAGTTCGCCCGGTGAGCGCACTGACAATGGTGGGCAGCATTGTCAACAGTGTGGTCACTGCTGCATAAGGATTTCCGGGAAGGCCGAGCACCACCTTTCCGGTGGGCAGGACTGCCGTGATCTGTGAACCGCCCGGACGCGACGCGACCCTGCCGACAACGGTGTGGGCGCCGAGACGGTCCAGGGCAGAGCGCATTTCGTCGGCAGCGCCGCCGCCCGTCGCACCGACGATCACGATGAGATCGGCGCCGTCGTCAGCACCGAGAGTGGTCTCGAAACCGTCTGCGGTATCGCGTAAATGGGTGTCGGAGATGCATGCCGCGCCGCATCGCCCGAGAAGAAGCGGGAGGATGCCGCCGATGGAATCGCGTGTCTGGCCTTCGCGCAGTGGCCCGTCTCGTCGGATTTCGTCGCCCGTTGTCACGACCCGCGCACGCACCGGGCCGCGAACCAGGCCTTCGACAACTTCACCGCTGGTGGCCGCGGAGACGAGTACCGGTGTCACCGGTGTACCTGCCGGTGCGATGGTGAAACCGACGGTCCAGTCTTCGCCCTGCGGCCGAGCGTCGTTGCGCTGCGGTGTGTTCGGCAGCAGCGTCAGTAACGTGGGAGTGCCGTCGGCGACCACGTGTTCGTCCCGGATTACTGCGCTTGCGCCGGTGGGGAGGTGTGCGCCCGTCGCGATGCGGATTGCTTCACCGTCTGCCAACTCGAGAGTGGCGTCGGAGCCGGCGACGCGTACTTCCTGGCGAATCCGCCAGGGACCGTCACCCGCAACGGCATAGCCGTCCATCGCGGAGACAGGAGATGGCGGTAGATCACCCTGTGCAACAAGAGGTTCGGCGAGCGTCGCGCCGAAGCTTTCGGCCAGCACTGCTCGGCGGGGGCGCACTGGTGTGAGCGACTCCAGAACCGCGGCGCGGGCCCCCGCGATTGTCAGTCGAGGTAGCTCCCGTGCCCGTTCGAGATCCTCGGGAGTGTCGCAATCGGCTGTGCCACTCACCTGGAGTGCCGAGAATCCTTGGGTCAGTAGCTTCTTCATCGGCTGATTGTCGAGACCGGCACTCTCCCGAAGTGTCGCGATGCGCTCACGTAGTTCATGGAATACCCAGGCGGACAACAGAAATTGCGTTCGGTTGTTCTCGTCGACCGCGCACGTCACTGGGCCCAGGTGTGACGTTGAGTCGATCAGGGAGTCGACGACCCCGCGACTGACGTGTGGCAGATCGGCTGCCAGGACGACCACTACTGCGTCGTCGGGTAGTTCAACGGCGTTCAATCCTGCCCAGAGTGCCGACACCGGCCCACCGCCGATCGGCGACTCCTGGGTTTGCACGACCCCGGTGTCGAGGTCGTCGCGATGCGGTCCGACCACCACCGTCGTGCCTAAATGTGCTGTTGCAGCGAGTGCAATGTCGAGCAGACGGTGACCGTGCACCACAAGTCCGGGTTTGTCGACACCACCCATCCGGGTGCCGCGTCCGCCGGCAAGTATCAGCGCACAGGTAGGCGGATGGGCGTTCATGCGTCCATGCTGCCTTACGGGAAGGTGTGCCGTGCGCGCGCCATGTCGATCCGGCCGTCCTTGATCGGCACGCCCTCCAATTCCAGCTTCGCAATCTGTCGATGCGCCAGGTGCGCTGCGGGTTTCCCGGATGCACCCAGAACCCGATGCCAGGGGAGATCCGAGGAGTCGGTACGCATGATCCACCCGACCGTGCGTGGGCTGGAAAGCCCTACAGCATCGGCAATATCGCCGTAGGTGGCGACACATCCGGAGGGTATGGACGCGACGAGTCGGCGGACCTCTTCGATCTGTTCGTCTGTGGTGGCGGCCATTGTCCGAGTCTCAGAGTAGTTTGCGGATCAGGGCCGCAACCTCGTCGGCGCGCACGTGCGGCACCATGTGGTCGCAGTCGAACTCGACGCTGGTCAGGTTCGGGCCGAGGTGCTCGGTGATTGCCGTGCGGAACTCGTCGGTGACGTACGGCGGTTGCACCTTCATAGCTTGGACGATCACCGTCGGCATGGAACTCGGTGGCAGTACCGGTGGCCGAGCGAGTTCTCCCCACGCCGTGACGACGGCGGGAGTGGAGAGTCGCCAGTTGACGCGTCCGTTGTCGAGGTGGATCAGATGCTCTTCGAATTCCTCGTCCAGTACCGCCGTGGGAACTTCTCCCCATGAGCCGTGAACCTTTTCCGAACGCGCCTCGGCTGCATCCGTGTAATCCGGTGAACCGATGGTGAGTTCGGCCACTCGGCCCATGAACTCCGGATCGAGTCCGATAGCAGGATCGAGCAATACCAATCCGCGGACGCGGTCCGGCGCAGTCGCCGCGAGATGCAGCGCCAGAGCGCCGCCGAACGAGTGGGCAACGATCAGGACCGGGCCGGACGCATGCTCGTCCAGGGTATCGATCAGGCTGGCAACATGCGCCTCGATATTCCACGGGGGAGACCAGGTCGAGCGGCCGTGACCACGCAGATCGGGAGCGATCCAGCGAGCGTCGGGGAGCTGATTCTCGGCCATCGACTGCCACCGTCGGCCGTGGCCGGTCAGACCGTGCAACGAGAGTATCTCCGGCGCACCGGCCGGGCCGTACAGATAGGTGTGGAGTGCGGGCACAGGCCAATCTTGCCCGACGCGGGCGATGTGTGCCGTGTCGGTGCCCTCTGATGGAATGCCTGGGTGAGTGAGACGATTGTGGCGCCACCGCCGGCGCGCACCAAGAACACCATCCCGCGGGCGCGGTTGGTGCACCGGGCCGCGCCCTCACTCGTTCCGCGGAAGTGGGACGCCGCCGCTGCGCAATTGTTCGCGGAGCCCGCCGACGATCCGTTCATGCTGGCCTTCGGCGGTGAGCAGTGGAATCCCTGGCAGGTGCTCGGCGGTCCGGGAACCGGCAAGTCGTCACTACTGGTCGATCTGGCGGTTGCCAAGATTTCCGGCGGCGAAGACCCGGAATCCGTTCTGGTCCTCACACAGTCGCGTCGGGCGGCAACAGCGGTGCGCGAACAGATCACCGCGGGCCTGTTCGGGTTCGAACGCGAGCGTGGCCCGCAGGCAACTCGGGAACCGCTGGTCCGCACCGTGCACTCCTACGCGTTTGCGGTGCTGCGGTTGCAGGCAGCAGCGCACGGCAACGCTCCGCCGCGTTTGATCACCGGGGCCGAACAGGACGCGGTGTTGCGTGAGATGTTGCGCGGCGACATCGAGGACGGCGCGCGGTACTGGCCGGAGCGACTGAGGCCGGCACTGGGCATGAACGGGTTTGCCGTCGAACTGCGCGATCTGATGTTGCGCGCCAACGAACGCGGCCTCGGACCGGAAGATCTGATCAAGCTCGGCAAGCGTAAAGGCCGTCCGGAATGGGTGGCTGCCGGACGATTCGCCGAGGTGTACGAGCAGGGAGTTCTGTTGCGCGCGTCCGTGGGAGTCGAAGCCCCGGAGGCGACGGCGCCGGCACTTGATGCCGCCGAGTTGATCGGTGCTGCGCTCACCGCGTTTGCCACGGACCCCGAGTTGTTGCGATCCGAGCGCGCCCGCATCCGTCACCTCCTTGTCGATGATGCTCAACACTTGGATCCGCAAGCCGCGCAATTGGTTCGGCTGATCGGAACCGGAACGGCAACGACGGTGATCGCCGGCGACCCGGATCAGTCCGTGTTCGGATTCCGCGGGGCTGATTCCCGTTTCCTGCTCGACCTGGCGGACAAGGGCGACGAGCGGGCAGTCATCCTGCCCACTACGTACCGCAACAACGCCGACGTCGCGGCCATTGCGGCGAAGGTCGCCGCACGATTGCCCGGCAACCTCGCTCACCGGATTGCGGTACCCGCCGACCTGTCGGGTGACAATCCCGCTCACGCGTCGGTGCGAGTCTTGGGCACCACAGCCAAGGAAGCGGCAGTGGTCGCGGACACCTTGCGGCGCGCGCACCTCCTCGACGGCATTGCGTGGTCCGACATGGCCGTCATCGTGCGTTCGGTTCCGCGAACCTTGGCTCCGCTTCGACGTGCCTTGCTGGCGGCAGGCGTCCCAGTCACCACCGCAGCCACCGAACTCCCACTTGCCCGTCAACACGGAGTGTCCGGGCTTCTCCTGCTACTTCGGGCGCTCGGGCGAGACGGGTTCACCGGCGACGACGCCTTGGCGCTCATGTCCGGCCCCGTCGGCGGCGCCGAACCGGTGACACTGCGGCGGTTGCGGCGCGGTCTGCGCCGCATCGAACTTGCTTCGGGGAAGGATCGCGATTCCGCAGAACTGTTGCGGCTCATCCTGATCGACGAGGACCGAGCGCAATCCAAGCGATTGACCGCAAAGCTGACCGACGTCGAATCTGCCGCGCTGAATCGAGTGCTGTCGGTATTGCGCAAAGCCCGCGTGCCGCTCGATCGTGGACTCGGCGTCGAGGAAGTCCTGTGGGCGGCGTGGCAGGCCACCGGGCTCGAACGCCGCTGGGCGGCCGCGTCGGCGCGCGGCGGTCCGATCGGCTCGCAGGCAGATCGCGACCTCGACGCAGTAGTTGCGCTGTTCGATGCCGCAGCCACTTACGTGGACCGCTTGCCGCGTTCGCAGCTCGCGGGTTTTGTCGACTACCTCACCAGTCAGGAGATCCCCACCGATTCGCGCTCGCGCTCGGTGATCGCGCCGGATGCGGTCACTGTTGTCAGTGCGCACGCAGCGGCCGGACGTGAGTGGGCTGTTGTCGCGGTGGCCGGTGTTCAGGAAGGGCTGTGGCCCAGCTTGCGGGCACGCGGTTCGCTCCTTCGGACGGAGGCGCTGATCGATTTGATCAACGGTGTGTCGGACGGCAGCGATTCCGCCGAAGAGCGGTTGTCGAGAACTGCGCCGCTGCTGGCCGAGGAGCGTCGACTCTTCCTGGTGGCATGTTCTCGCGCACGCCGCCGGTTGTTGGTGACAGCCGTCGAATCCGCCTCGGGGGATACCGATCTGGTGCCGTCACGATTCGTCGACGAGCTTCTGCGCGGCGATCAGTTCGATGACGACGGCGCAGGTGAACCGGCGGTGCCCGCTCCCGAACCCGGTGACACCCGGGTGTTGTCCTTGCCGGCGTTGGTCGCCCAATTGCGCAGTGTGGTCTGCGATCCGGACCTCGCCGCGGGCGATCCCGAGAAGCATGCGCGTGCAGCTCGTCAATTGGCGCGTCTGGCCGCAGCGGGAGTGCGCGGCGCGCACCCCGATCAGTGGTACGGCACCAGCTCGCCCAGCACTGTCGAACCGTTGTGGCAGCCGGAGGACGGCCCGGTGGCGCTCTCGCCGTCCACCATCGAGTTGCTCGAAACATGTCCGCTGCGTTGGGTGTTCGAACGTCATGGCGGTTCCGATGGCGACAATACCCATGCCATCGCGGGCACGCTCGTCCACACTCTCGTTCAGGCACTCGCCGGGCGTATACCACCGGATCAGGTCGAGAAGGCACTCGAAAATGCCTGGGAATCAATCGACTTGGGTTCGCAGTGGTACTCGCGCCGGGAACTCAATCGCACCCGCGAGATGCTGGCCACGTTCACGGCCTGGATGAGTTCCACCCGCGGCGAACTCACCGAAGTCGGTGTGGAGGTCGCGGTCGAGGGCATTCTCGAACCACGGGAGGAGGGGGAACCGGCCGTCAAGCTCCGCGGCCGCATCGATCGACTCGAGCGCGACACCGAGGGGCGTCCCGTCGTTATCGACGTCAAGACTGCGCGAAACCCGGTCAGCAACGACGCGGCGCAGTCCCATGCGCAATTGGCGGCCTATCAGGTGGCGGCAGCGGAAGGGGCGATAGCGGGCGAGCCGGCGACGCAACCCGGTGGGGCCAGGCTGGTATTCGTGGCGAAGTCCAACAAGAAAGACGGTGCGACGCAGCGTGTTCAGCCGCCGCTGACCGCCGAGGCCGTCGAGATGTGGCGTGATGTCATCCACAATGCCGCTGCCGCAACGCAGGGGCCGCAGTATCTGGCCCGGGTCAACGACGGATGCCGCCACTGCCCGGTGCGGTCCAGTTGCCCCGCCCACGACGAAGGACGGCAGGTGAGTTCCTAGATGGCATCCAAGGCGCGGCGACCCAAGATCAGCCCGGTCGATCTTGCGCTCGCTCTCGGCCAGCACCCACCGACGCCGGAACAGGCAGCGGTCATCGCCGCACCACTGGGCCCGACGCTGGTTGTCGCGGGCGCCGGCGCCGGCAAGACCGAAACAATGGCTGCCCGCGTCGTCTGGTTGGTGGCCAACGGATTTGTCGACCCCGAGGCCGTGCTGGGTCTGACGTTTACCCGAAAAGCCGCGCAGCAGCTCACCACTCGCATTCGCAAGCGACTGGCCCGGCTTGCCGGTTCCGATGTTCTGCGCGCCCTCGACCCCACCGGGGGAGTGCGTGCGCGAATCTTGGCCGGCGAACCCGAGGTCAGCACGTATCACGCGTATGCGGGCCGGTTGTTGTCCGAACATGGTCTGCTTCTGCCTATCGAACCGTCGGCGACTCTGCTCTCGGAGACGGAACTGTGGCAGGTCGCGCACCGAGTTGTCAGCGGCTGGGACGGTGATCTCGATACCGACAAGAATCCGGGGTCGATCACCGAAACCGTTCTGGCACTTGCCGGTCAACTGTCCGAGCACCTTGTGGACCCAGATCAACTGCGCGGTGCGCACGCGGAACTCGACGCGTTGATCCACACGTTGCCTGCCGGGCCGAAGCAGCGCGGCGGACCGAGCAAGGAACTGCTCGGATACCTCGAGGTCCAGCACAAGCGTGTCGAACTCCTGCCGCTCGTTGCGAGATTGTCCGAGACGTTGCGGTGGGAAGGAGCCCTCGACTTCGGTAGTCAGATGTCTCTCTCGGCGCGCGTTGCTTCGGGGCACCCCGAAGTGGGAGAAGCAGAACGGAGTCGCTTCCGGGTGGTGCTCCTCGACGAGTATCAGGACACCGGTCACGCTCAGCGTGTGTTGCTGTCCTCGTTGTTCGGCGGCGGCACCGACGCCCGCCTGGCTTTGACAGCCGTCGGCGACCCGATGCAGTCCATCTACGGGTGGCGCGGCGCATCGGCAGCCAACCTCCCACGCTTTGCGACGGATTTCCCACTCGCGAACGGAAACCCGGCTCCGACCCTCGAATTGTTGACAAGCTGGCGCAATCCGCCGGAGGCACTCGAACTTGCCAATCTCTCGTCTGCGCCGCTTCGTCGACGCGGCGTTGCCGTCAGCACCTTGCGAGCCCGGCCTGGGGCAGTTGCCGGCGATGTCCGGCTCGCATTGTTGCCTGACGTCGAGCAGGAACGAGAGTGGGTGGCGCAGAAAATTGCCGAGCAGTACGACGCTGCGCGCGCCGATGATCGACCGCCGCCTACCGCAGCGGTGCTGATCCGTCGCAATGCCGACGCCGCCCCGCTGGCCGAAGCACTGCGAGCAGCCGGCTTGCCGGTCGAGGTGGTCGGCCTCGGTGGACTCCTGCACACACCCGAAGTTGCCGACGTCATTGCGATGCTGCGGGTAGTAGCCGATCCGTTGGCGGGCAGCGCCGCGGTGCGCCTGCTGACGGGGGCGCGCTGGCAGATCGGTGCCAAGGACGTTGCCGCACTGTCGAAGCGATCTCGGGAGCTTGCGATTTCTGCGGGTTACGGTACGGCGGGTGCCGTCACCGATTCGGCTGCGTTGGCCGAGGCCGTGCAGGATTCGCTGCCCGGTGAGCAGGCCGAGCAGGCGGGGCTGGTCGATGCGATCTCGGATCCTGGTCCGGCCGAGAACTATTCGGCGCTCGGCTATGCGCGAATCGGCGCCGTGGCCGGTGAGCTGGCCTCGTTGCGTGAACGCATCGGACAACCGCTCACAGAATTGGTGGCAGAGGTCGAAAGGGTGCTCGGCATCGGAATCGAGGCCGGTGCACGGACGCGACTCGGTGTGCTTGGTACCGCAGGTCGTGAGCACCTCGACGCCTTTGCCGATGTTGTTGCCAACTACGCGACGCGTCCCACCGCCAATCTCACCGGTATGTTGTCGTTCTTCGCAGCCGCCGAACAGATCGAAAAAGGGCTGACGCCCGGCGAAGTGGAGGTGGCGCCGGATCGGGTCCAGATTCTGACGGTGCACTCCGCGAAGGGACTGGAATGGGAAGTTGTTGCCGTTCCGCACGTCAGCGACGGTGTGTTCCCGTCCTCGACGGCGTCCGGTTCGTGGCTGGGTGCGCTTGCAGAATTGCCGCCTTCGCTGCGCGGTGACCGTGCCGTCGACGCAGATTCGGCCGACGGTGTTCCCGTGCTCGACCTCGAGAATGTCTACAACCGCAAGGATCTGCAGAACGCGATCGACGCGCACAAGCAGGCTCTCGGAGATCGCCGACTTGACGAGGACAGGCGCCTGTTCTACGTTGCCCTCACGCGAACCGAACGGGCACTGTTTATTTCGGCGCACCACTGGGCCGAGTCGGGAGCCGATCCCAAAGGACCGTCGGAGTTCCTGGCCGAACTGCACCAGACGGTTACCGAAACCGGGGACATCGGCGTTGTCGAGACCTGGGCGCCCGACCCCGAACCCGACACCGAGAATCCGTTGGCATCCACACCGAGAACTGCTCAGTGGCCACCGGATCCGCTCGGTTCACGGCGCGGCGCGGTGGAGGCCGGCGCAGCCGCTGTACTGGCAGAGCTGGCGAAGCCCACTGAAACCAACCCTGACGACGCTGAAGTCGACCCTGAAGACGACCCGGAGAATTGGGCGTCGGATGTGACGGTGCTCCTGGCAGAACGAGAGGCCCGCGCCAATGCTCGTGCCGAAGTGATTCTCCCGGCACAACTTTCGGTGACACAGTTGGTCGACCTCAAAGCTGATCCCGACGAACTCGCGGCTCGATTGCGTCGGCCTCTTCCGTATCCGCCCAACCCGCTGGCCAGGCGAGGTACGGCATTCCATGCGTGGATCGAGCGACGCTTCGGCGCAACACGGTTGCTGGATCTCGACGAATTGCCGGGCGCCGCCGATACCGGAGCCGGCCCGGAAACCGATCTGATCAAACTGCAGGATGCGTTCCTGCGTTCTCCGTGGGCTAACCGCAGTCCCGTCGAGGTGGAGGTCCCGTTCGAAACCTCCATCGCCGGAACGGTTTTGCGCGGCCGAATCGACGCGGTGTTCGCGGACTCGGACGGCGGCTGGACGGTCATCGACTGGAAGACCGGAGCTGAACCGTCCGCCGCCAACGAAGATGCTGTGGTCATGCAGTTGGCCGCCTACCGCGTGGCGTGGGGCGAATTGATGTCCGCGCGCGCCCGCGCGTCGGGACGGAAGGAAGAGTTTCCACTGCACAAGGTTCGCGCGGCATTCCACTACGTGCGGACCGGCCGCACCATCTCGCCCGAGAACCTGCCGGACGGTGAAGCGCTGGCGCACCTCATCCGCACGGCAGGAGCCCGCGAGGACAGCTCGAGCTAGCCGGCGTTACGACGCGCCTTGAGAGCTTCGGTCACCAAGGGGATTTGCACTGGAAGGCGCGCGATCGAACCGACCTTCTGCGCAGTGGACGTCTTGTTGCTGCGGCACCAGTCCACTGCCATCTGAATGTTGGCGGGGAACACCGCAACAAACAGCGCTGCTGCCAGACCGGCTCCCAATCGGCGAGTTTTCGGAATGGCCAGAGCGGCCCCGATTGCCAATTCTGCGACACCGGATACCTGGGTGTATGTACGGGCTTCGCCGGGGAGTTGGCGGGGGACGGTGCTGTCGAAGAACGATGGCGCAACAAAGTGCATGGTTCCCGCGCCGAGCAGTAGAGCGGAAAGTCGAAGTGCGGCGGCCTGGCTGGATGTCGAACTTTTCGAAGACATTGACCTACCCTGCCTTACAGAGCCTGTGCGTGCCACTACTGTGGTGCGTCTGCGTAGTTACTAGTGAGAGAGTTGCAAGTATGGCCGGAAAGCTCCGGGCGCGTTTTTCCAGGTCGGAATCATTGGCCGACCAGCCTGACTTTGCCCTTGTCGGGGTGCTGCGGATTCCGCAGCTGCAGACCAGTCCTGCCCGCGCTATCTACAAGCGCGTTCTGGTTGCGCTCGGCGCGCTCGCAGCCGCAGTGCTCATCGTGTACATCGATCGTGCGGGGTATCGGGACGCGCAGGACAACGAGCTCTCGCTTCTCGACTGCATCTACTACGCCACAGTGTCGCTCTCGACCACCGGCTACGGCGACATCACGCCGTTCACCCCGTCGGCTCGTCTGGTCAACGTTTTGTTGATCACGCCACTTCGTATCTTCTTCTTGATCGTGTTGGTCGGAACCACACTGTCAGCTCTGACCGAGAGTTCGCGTCAGGCGTTCAAAATTCAGCGTTGGAGGCAGCAAGTGCGTAATCACACCGTCGTCGTCGGATACGGCACCAAGGGGCGCACAGCAATTGAAGCCATGATCGGTGACGGTGTTTCCGCATCCGAGATCGTGGTCGTGGACACGGACCGGGCTGTGCTGGACGCCGCTGAGGCCAAGGGCCTGGTGACCGTATTCGGTTCGGCAACCAAGTCCGACGTGCTTCGCCTCGCCGGGGCGCAACGGGCAAATTCGATCATCGTCGCGACCAACCGCGACGACACAGCGGTGCTCGTGACGCTCACCGCCCGCGAGATTGCGCCGAAGGCAAGAATCGCCGCGGCCATCCGGGAGGCGGACAACGCGCATCTCCTGCGTCAGTCGGGTGCGGACTCCGTGGTCCTCTCGTCGGAAACCGCAGGCCGACTCCTCGGCATCGCCACCACCACGCCAACCGTGGTCGAGATGATCGAAGATCTCCTGACACCCGAGGCTGGATTCGCGATCGCCGAGCGTGCTGTCGAACGTGACGAGGTCGGCGGATCACCGCGTCACCTGTCCGACATCGTGCTGGGCGTTGTTCGCGACGGGCGACTGGTCCGGGTCGGTTCACCGGAGGTCGACGCTGTCGAGGCAGACGATCGCCTGCTGTACATCCGTCGCGTTGTCAGCTGATAGCTGGAACCCGGTATTTCGGCGCCCAGTAATGTCGTCAGCGTGAACGACTTCCAGCTGACCGAAACGCCTCTGCTTTCCCGCTCGAGTGTCGGCCGCGCCGAGGAACTACGGTCCGACGCAGCCGCACTGACCGCGGGGTGGAGTGACGCGTCGCTCTTGCGAGTCAACTCGCGCGGTCAGGTGAAGGTGTCCGGCGGGCAGTTGGTGTTCGGCGAGGCCACCGACCTGGGTGCGGAACCTGTCCGCGGCGCAGTGTTTCTCGGAATTCGTGACAACAAGCATGTATGGGCTGTGCGCGTGTCACTCCTTGCCGGAGAACTGTCGGATCTGCGGATGTTGGGCGGAACGCTCGACGACGCGGACGCAGGTCTTCTGACGGGCGCGATCGCCATTCTCAACTGGCACGACAGTGCCGGATTCAGCTCGATCGACGGGGCTCCGAGTGAGCCGACGATGTCCGGGTGGTCACGCATTTCGACGACCACCGGCCACGAAGAGTTCCCGCGCACCGACCCGGCAGTGATCTGCCTGGTGCACGACGGCGCAGATCGAGTACTGCTGGCTCGCCAGCCGACGTGGCCGCCGCGACGATTCTCGATCCTGGCCGGCTTCGTCGAAGCGGGGGAGTCACTCGAGACGTGTGTGGTGCGCGAGATCAAGGAAGAAGTGGGCGTCGACGTCCACAGCGTCCGGTATCTGGGCAGTCAGCCGTGGCCGTTCCCGCGTTCGGTGATGCTGGGATTCACGGCGATCGGCGACCCCGCCGATCCGCTGGTGTTCGCGGACGGCGAGATCGCCGAGGGAGCGTGGTTCACCAAGGAAGAGGTGCGATCTGCTCTCGAACTGGGGGACTGGGCGTCCGACGCCGACGCGCCGTTGCTCCTACCCGGTTCCATCTCGATTGCGCGAGGAATGCTCGAGAGCTGGGTCAAATAGAGCCCTACAGTCCGAGGGCTTGCTTCACCTGATTGAGCGACGGGTTGGTCGCGACACTTCCGTCGGCGTACTTCACCGTCGGGACGATGTGATTGCCGTCGTTGACGCTGCCGACAAATTCGGCTGCCGACGGATCGTTCTCGATGTCGATTTCGGTGTACTCGATGCCCGACGCGTTGAGCTGGGTCTTGAGGCGGCGGCAGTAGCCGCACCACGTGGTCGAGTAGATGGTGAGGGCAGGAGCTTTTTCGGAAGTAGTCACGGCGCATATAACACCACGAGTTCGGTTGTTGTTCCGTAACCGGCCGTGTTCGCTTGCCCACATACGCTCGGGCACGCGGCGGCGCTGTCGGTACGTCCTGCCATGATGGTGCTCATGCCTGCGGACACCGGACTGGACCCGGAACAATCAGCCGCCGTGCTCGCTCCACGCGGCCCGGTATGTGTACTCGCGGGTGCCGGAACAGGCAAGACACGCACGATTACCCGGCGAATCGCCCACCTGGTTGCCG
Organism: Rhodococcus sp. ACPA4; assembly: GCF_002300185.1. Classification (NCBI taxonomy): domain Bacteria; kingdom Bacillati; phylum Actinomycetota; class Actinomycetes; order Mycobacteriales; family Nocardiaceae; genus Rhodococcus; species Rhodococcus sp. ACPA4. Next base: position 1,978,746 of record NZ_NSDY01000001.1, on the reverse strand, counting down.
ACGGTCATGTGCAGGCCGGGCAGGTCCTGGCGGTCACGTTCACCGCGCGCGCAGCCGGTGAAATGCGCGGCCGACTGCGGGAGTTGGGTGTTGGTGGCAGCGGCCCCCAGGTACAGGCGCGCACGTTCCACGCTGCTGCGCTGCGGCAACTCAAGTACTTCTGGCCGCAGGTGATCGGCGATACCGAATGGCGTCTGCTGGATCGAAAATTCGCTGTTGTCAGCAGTGCCGCAGCCCGGGTGGGTTTGCCGACCAGCACCGAAAGCGTGCGCGACCTCGCGAGTGAGATCGAGTGGTCCAAGGCGTCGCTGATCGCGCCGGAGGATTACCCGCGCACCATTGCCAAGTTCCGCCGGGAGGCACCGGCCGATCCGGCAAAGGTGGCGCAGGTTTACGCGGCGTACGAGGAATTGAAGGCGCGCGGCCAGGACGGCATGCTGCTCGATTTCGACGATCTTCTCCTGCACACCGCTGCGGCACTCGAGGAGCACTCGTCCGTGGCCGACGAGTTCCGTGAGCGCTACCGCTGTTTTGTCGTGGACGAATATCAGGACGTCACGCCGCTGCAGCAGCGGGTTCTCGACGCGTGGCTCGGCGACCGCGACGATCTCACGGTTGTCGGCGACGCCAACCAGACCATCTACTCGTTCACCGGAGCTACACCGAATTACCTGCTCGACTTCTCGCGGAAGTTTCCCGAGGCAACAGTGGTCCGGCTCGAACGTGACTATCGCTCCACACCCGAGGTCGTCTCGCTGGCCAACCGGGTCATCGGCGCTGCCACCGGGCGAATCGCCGGTACCCGATTGCAACTCATCGGACAGCGCGCGCCGGGTCCCGAGCCCGAGTTCGCGGAGTTCAACGACGAACCGTCCGAGGCACTCGCGATAGCCCGGTCGGTGAAACGTCTGATCGCCGCAGGCACACCGGCGGCGGAGATCGCGATCCTGTACCGGATCAACGCGCAGTCCGAAGTGCACGAGCAGGCACTCACCAAGCTCGGCATCCCGTTCCAGGTGCGCGGCGGCGAGGGATTCTTCACTCGTACCGAGGTTCGTCAGGCGGTGACGGCGCTGCGGCAGGCCGGCGGTCGTGACGACCTTCCTGAGGGGGCAGACAGCGGCTCAGGACTTCTCTCGCTGGTCCGGGCGGTACTGGCACCACTCGGACTGACCAACGAGGAACCAGCCGGTACGCAGGCGCGCGAGCGCTGGGCGTCACTGACCGCGCTCGTTGCGCTCACCGAGGAGCAGTTGGTGCACGATCCCGAACTGACGCTTCCCGGTCTCTTGCAGGAGTTGACGGCGCGGGCCGAAGCGCGGCACCCACCGACGGTCCAGGGCGTCACGTTGGCGTCGTTGCATGCCGCCAAGGGCCTCGAATGGGACGCCGTTTTCCTCGTGGGTCTCAACGACGGCACCCTCCCCATCCAGCACGTGCTCGGCGATTCCAACTCCGCCCCCGATGAGGCAGCGGTCGAAGAAGAGCGTCGACTCCTCTATGTCGGTGTCACGCGCGCCCGTGAGCATTTGCACTTGTCCTGGGCATTGGCGCGCAACGAGGGCGGCCGGAAATCCCGACGCCGCTCACGGTTCCTGAACGGGTTGATCCCCGAGGACTCGCCGGCCTCACGAATTGCCGCGCCCGCGCAGTCTGGCAAGAAGCGTCAGCGTTGCCGTGTCTGCGGAAAACCGCTCATGGGAACGTCGGCCACGATGCTCGGTCGATGCGAGAATTGTCCGTCCAACATCGACGTCGAATTGCTCGAGAACCTGCGTGCGTGGCGTCTCGACAAGTCACGCGAGAAAAAGGTGCCTGCCTACGTCGTGTTCAGCGACAACACGCTGACTGCGATTGCCGAGCAACGACCACAGGACGCTCGGGGCCTGGTTGCCATTAACGGAATCGGACCGAAGAAACTCGAAGACTACGGCGAAGACGTCCTCATTATTTGCAAAACTGCAGGTCAAAAATAGGTTGTGCAGTTTCCGAGAATTCTCTAGTCTGGTTTCCAGTGCTACGGGGAGACTCGTGCGCTGAAAATTATCCGGACCGATCAGAAATGGAGGTGGCAAAAATGACGAACATGATTTCGTACCCCGTGCGTGAACAGTTCGCTGTTGCCGCCGCCCAGCTGCACCCAGCAGCAATCAGGTCCGTGTCTCTAAGCCATCGAGAAAATCCTCGATAGGACACATCCGTTCACTCACGGCCACGGACCCCGCATTACGCGGACCGTGGCCTTTGTGTTGGATCCCGTGCTTTCCGGTTTCCCGCTCGGTTGTGGTTCGCACCCATCGAACCCATTTTTTGCGACACGCCTGTCGCATCCAAGCTAGGAGAGACGAGTTGTCTACCCAGACATGTCGAGCCGTCACATTCATCGAGATCGCTTCCACCCGCCACGACCTGCCGTGCCGCGTATCCGATCCCGATCTGTGGTTCGCGGAGTCCCCGGCAGAACTCGAAAAAGCCAAGGCGCTCTGCGCGCAGTGCCCCATCCGCTCCCTCTGCCTGGGTGCAGCTCTCGACCGCGAAGAGCCGTGGGGAGTGTGGGGCGGAGAAATCCTCGACCACGGTGCCGTCATAGCAACCAAGAGGCCGAGGGGCAGACCACGTAAGCAACTCGTGTGCGCCTGAGGAGCTGGTTACACCTGTTACACCTGTGGCTCCGCAAATCCCGGCAGCCACCGGGTCAGGATCTCCATGTACGGGGCGTACGCGTCCAACTGGGCACAGATGCCCACCGAGCCGAGGAGGACTCGGAAGATCATCAGGTACTCGGGCGGCAAGTTGAGTGCCCGGGCCGTCCGGAACTGCGCGCTGTTGAAATCGGTCGCAGTTCCGGCGGCTCGTTGAAGCCAGGTTCGAGTGAAGTGAAACGACTCGGTCTGAATCGGATCGGTGAACGGACGTAGGTAGTCGGCGATTTCCTGTTCGGTGACGGTGCGGCCCGGAATGACAAAACCGTTGGCGCGCAACAGTTCTGTCAGTTCGTCGAATCGTTCGTCGACCGCCAGTCTGACCATTGTTCCCAAGACGGTGGGTAGCCCGCCCGGGAACGGGGCCGCCGCACCGAAATCGATGACACCCAACCGGCCGTCGTCGAGCAACATGAAATTCCCGGGGTGCGGATCGCAATGCAGCAGGCCGACGCGCGCCGGTGACGCGAAGTGGAACTCGGCGAGCAGCGCACCGGCTGCATTGCGCTGGTTCGGCGTTCCGCTCTCGATGATCCTGGTCAGCGGTGTTGCCGTCATCCATTCGGTGACAACAACTTTCGGTGCGCTGGCAACGACGCGCGGGATGAGGAACTGTGCATCGCCGTCGAATTCCGCGGCGAATGCTCGCTGATTGTCAGCTTCGATCCGGTAGTCGAGTTCTTCCTCGGTGCGCGCGGTGAACTCCTCGATGACCGGACGCACGTCGACGCCGGGCATCACCGATCCGAACAGGCCGGCAAATCGGGCGAGGGTCTTGAGATCGGCGCGCAGGGCTTCGTCGGCGCCGGGGTACTGCACCTTGACGGCTACGTCGCGTCCGTCGGACCACACGGCCCGATGGACCTGCCCGAGGCTGGCCGACGCGGTGGGGGTGTCGTCGAAGGACTGGAATCGATCGCGCCACTTGGTTCCCAGCTGCTGATCCAGCATCTTGTGGACCTGCTTGACGGGCAACGGCGGCGCGGCGGCCTGGAGCTTGTTCAGGGACTCGCGATACGGCTCCGCGAATTCCTCCGGAATGGCCGCTTCCATGACGCTGAGCGCCTGGCCCAGCTTCATGGCGCCGCCCTTGAGTTCACCCAAAACCGAGAACAACTGCTCCGCGGCCCTGGCGCTGAGCTGGGCGTCGATCTGGTCCTTGTCACCACCGGCGAGCTTGCGTCCGAAGCCCATTGCGGCCCGCCCGGCCATCCCAATCGGAATGCTTGCGAGTTTGGCAGTACGGGCAGAGCTTTTGCGCGGGATGTCGGACACCCCACCATCATGTCTGACGGATGCCACCGGCGCCCGTCACGGGTGCGAGGTAATGGCAACTGCACGACGTTTGTCGAGGCCAGCGACGTGTCGTGATGCGATATGGGACAAGATCGATCTCGAGGGTAGAGAACAAGCTGACCGGCGCCGTCGCTTCGGACGCACTGATCGCGGACTCGATCTCGGACAGAGCAAGCGCGGTGGTCGCATGAATCATCGCGGGATCGGCGTAACCGGCGCTACCGAGCAACTGCGCCGCCAGGTGCAGCCAGTCCGGATCATGGGCCGCCCGGGTGATGTCGGCGCATCGTAGACAACTCGAGTGCCCGGGCAGCACCAATGGCCCGACAACGCCGCAGCCGTCGCGCAGGTGAACGGCAAGGTGGGGTATGCCGTACCGGACGAGGTCGGCACATAGACGAGGATCGGTGACCACGTCATCGGTCAGGACAACAAGTGCATTCCGCCACCCGGCAACGACGTGGCTGCTTCGGTAGCCGTGTGAGCGATGGACGGAAGAGCTGCCGTGACGCAGAGCCTGGGCTATGGAGTCGGACAGCGGTCCTTGCCCGTGGACGCGAATCGATCCTGTGTCGGCGCGCTCGCCCCGACTTGCCCGGAGGTATCCGCCTGCGGTGAGTTCGGCGAGCAGTTCGGTCATCACTGCGGCGCTGATACCGCGCCCCGTCGCAGTCCACATGATGGTCGCGATACTCGTGTGTCCGTCCATCAAGCGGAGTAGGGCTTGCAGGTCCCTGCCGTCGATTCCGTCAGGGGGAGTCAGGATCACAGCTTTCCCCGGGCGCCATCCGAGTTGAAGCCGGCCGTCCGGGCGCAGAAGAACAACGATCCGTGGATCCCATTCGGGACCCACGGATCGTGTGGTGTTCGGTGTGCTCATTCACCGATAGTGACAGTGAGCTGAGCTCTCCGGATTGCGAAAATCGTAGTTATCCACAGGCTTTCGAAGCGCTGACCTTGCACTTCAGCGTGGATCGCAACTTTTCGGTTTACTTGTCGTCCTGGCCGTCGTCAGCCGGCTTGTCCGATTTCGGCTTGTCCGTTTTTGTCTTGTCCATGGCTTCTTCAGCGGCCCGTTCCTTGGCCAGCAGAGCCTCGAGCTGAGCCATCGGATCGTCGAAATTGCCGGACTCGCCACCACCGGTGACACGTTCGATGAACGAGGTCGGGGCATCGAGGTCGCTGGAATCAGGCAGCAGATCCGGGTGCGACCAGATACCGTCGCGGGCTTCCATTCCGGCTTCGGCAGTCAAGCGCTGCCACAGAGTTGCGGCTTCGCGGACCTTGCGCGGACGCAGTTCGAGTCCGACGAGTGTTGCGAACGTCTGCTCTGCCGGTCCGCCGGTGGCGCGTCGACGGCGAAGCGTCTCGCTCATCGCGGCAACACCGGGCAGGCGTTCACCGAGTCCGGCGGTGACTACCGTCTCCACCCAGCCCTCGACCAGAGCCAACAGCGTTTCGAGGCGCTCGAGAGCGGCCTTCTGCTCCGGAGTGGTCTGCGGTTCGAAGGTGCCCTGTTGCATCAGGGCTTCCAACTTGGCGGGATCGGCCAGAGCCGACGGGTCGAGATCCTTGGCGAACTCTTCCATCGCCGAGAAGTCCATGGTGATCCCGCGGGCATATTCCTCGACGGTGGAGAGCACTCGCTGGCGCAACCACGGCACATGGCTGTACAGGCGATGGTGAGCAGCCTCACGTGCGGCGAGGAACACCAGGATTTCCTGATTGGGCTGTTCGAGCCCGTCACTGAACGACTGAACGGCCGCGGGAAGAAGAGCGGCGGTCCCTGCCGGGCCAAGGGGGAGGCCGATATCAGTGGAGGACAACACTTCCTTGGACAACTGGCCGAGAGCTTGGCCGAGCTGTGAACCGAATGCGAGTCCGCCCATCTGCGTGAGCATTCCCATCATCGGGCCGGCCATCTGAGCGGCCTCGGGCGGCAGGCCCTGAGCCCACATCCCCGACACCTTCTCGGCGACCGGATCGCACAGGCGCTTCCAGGTGTCGATGGTGTTGTCGAGCCAGTCGTTAGCCGTCCACGCAACGGTCTTGGTGGCGCCGGCGGGCAGCGTCGTTGCAGCGTCCAGCCACAGTTCCGCAAGGTGGGCCGCGTCGGCGATGGCCTTGACGTTGCCCTCGGTGATCGGTGTGACAGAACCGATCTGCTGGCGCGCGAGTTTCTTCGCGACGTCGTAATTGACAGGACCCGATCCGCCGGAACCCATCGACGAACCCATGCCACTGAGCATCTGGCCGAATTGCGTCAGCATCTGCCCGAGTTGTGCGGGGTCGAAACCTTCACCGCCCGCACCGAATCCGAACGGCATGTCACCACCCCCGAAGGGATTGCCACCGGCCGCGTTCTTGTCACGGTCGGGATCGTCGTCGGAGTTGGAGAAGCCGAACGGCATGTTGCTCATACCTCAACGGTACAAGGGTTGGAGGCCTCGAGTAATGCGCGCTGTCACGCTGATGGCGAACAGCGGAGGCAATGGCTCTACCCTGGACAAGGTGAATCGACGGATCGTGACTCTCCTGGCCGCCCTAGCTCCCATCGTCGTCTTGGGCATCGTCGGATCGCTCGTCACCGTTCCGTACGTCGCGCTCGGGCCGGGACCGACGTTCAACACGCTGGGCACAGTCGACACCACCGTCGACGGCAAGCAGGTCACGAAATCCGTGGTCGACATCGAGGGCACCGAACTCGATCCGACAACCGGCAACCTCAATATGACCACCGTCTCCGTTCGTGACGGACTCAATCTCTTCGAGGCTTTTGGTCTCTGGGCCAGCGGCGAGCACGGATTGGTTCCCCGTGCCGAGGTGTATCCGCCGAGTAAGTCGAAGGAAGAAATTCAGCAGGCCAACACGGCTGACTTCCAGCAGTCCGAGAACAGCGCGGAACTCGCGGCACTCAACTTCCTGGGCAAGCCAGTCGCGTTGACCGTCACGAAGGTCACTCCCGACGGTCCCGCCAGTGGTGCATTGGTCGAAGGTGACACGCTGGTGAAGATCGGTGATACCCCCGTCGACACCGTCGGTGCGGTGCAAGAAACCGTTGCGGCGATAGCGCCGGGCACGCAGGTGCCGGTCACCGTGATTCGCGGCGGTGCCGAAACGACAGTGCCCGTGACTGTCGGAGCCCGGCCGAACCAACCCGAACTCGGATACCTCGGCATCACGCCGGAAGAGGTTCCCGACGTTCCGTTCGACGTGACGTTCAACCTTGCCGACATCGGTGGACCGTCAGCCGGCCTGATGTTCACCCTCGCGCTGTTGGACAAGCTGACGCCAGGTGAACTCAACGGAGGTCAGTTCGTCGCGGGAACCGGGACCATCGATTCGGACGGCACCGTGGGGCCCATCGGAGGAATCCGCTTCAAGCTCATCGCAGCCGCGGACGCCGGTGCTTCGACGTTCCTCGTCCCTGCGCAGAACTGCGACGAGGCAAAACAGAACGCGCCGGACGGGCTTCGACTGGTGAAGGTCGACAACCTGTCCGGCGCGGTTGACGCACTCGACAGCCTCAACTCGGGCGGCGAAGCACCCAGCTGCTAATCCTCTGCTAGTCGTCTTCGACTTCGTCCAGCGTCGCGTACAACGCATGAACGATGTGAGGAGCCAAACCGTCGTACGTCAGAAGCGCCGGCTCGGCGTAGGGATCTGCGTCCTCGTCCGGGCGCATCTGCAACAGCGACAGGGACGGGCCGTCGCGGAGGACGCCGACAAACAGGCGTGCCGCTCGTCGGTCCGGGTGCGCGTCGGCCGTCAGTCGGGCAATTTCGTCAGCCGCGTGTTCGTCGGTCAAGACCGGCTCGACGGCATGGTCGAGATCCGATTCCGCGGCGGGCGGCAGAACCACGATTTCCTGCACGAGGATGCAACCCTCGACGGAGTCGGGCCAATTGGTCGTGGCCAGGAACTCGTCGAGTGCGCGTGATCCGCCGATGATGTCGTCGGGGAGTGGCTCCTGTTCGATCGGGGTGTATTCGGCCCCGTCCTCGAGTTGGTCGAGCAGGCCCGGTTCGGCTGCGGCAAGCAGTTCGGTGGGTACCAGGGCATACAACTTGGGTGGCTGATCCCAGCCTTCGGCGTCGATGTGGTCGACAACTTCATGAACGCACCGGGCTAGCGCCTTCGGTGACCTGTTCGGATTTTCTTCACTCACCCGTTCATCCTTGCACCTCGTGTTGTCACGCCGTGACTGTTGTTACGTAGAGTGGTCCGAAACGGCCAAGTCCACTCGGGCATGGCTGCACTGATCGATGCACTCGGTTGCGGCGCCTCGGCGTCGCCGAATCTTGGAGCGTGGCACGTGGGCATGCGGCCCCCCGCAGGTTTACCCTCTCTGTCCAGACGCAGTCGAATCCTGTTGGGGGTAGCCGTAATTGTTGCGGTACTCCTGCTGATCGGTCCGCGACTGATCGGCATGTACACCGATTGGTTGTGGTTCGGCGAAGTCAATTTCCGAGGTGTTTTCACCAAGGTTCTCCTGACCCGCGCGCTGCTCTTCCTCGTCGTGGGTGTTGTGGTCGGTGCCATCGTGTGGTTGGCGATGATGCTCGCGTACCGCTCGCGTCCCGTTTTTGTTCCGGTGTCCGGTCCGAATGATCCGATCGCGCGCTACCGCACCACCGTCATGTCGCGTCTGCGTCTGTTCGGTGTGATCATCCCGATCGCAATCGGACTGCTGTCCGGGTTGATCGCGCAGGCCAACTGGGTCACGGTCCAGTTGTTCTTCAACGGTGGTTCGTTCGGGATCTCCGATCCGCAGTTCAACCTCGACGTCGGTTTCTACACGTTCGATCTGCCGTTCTACCGCTTCGTGCTGAACTGGCTGTTTGTCGCGGTTCTCCTGGCGTTCGTAGCGAACCTTCTCACGCACTACATCTTCGGCGGCATCAAACTCGCCGGTCGCGCGGGAACGTTCACCACGGCTGCTCGCATCCAATTGGCAGTCTTGGCAGGAACTTTCGTCCTGCTCAAGGCAGTTGCGTACTGGTTCGACCGGTACTCGCTGCTCTCGAGCGATCGTAAGGAGCCAACGTTCACAGGCCCCGGTTACACCGACATCAACGCGGTGCTGCCGGCCAAGCTGATCCTGCTGTCCATCGCAGTGATCTGTGCGCTGGCGTTTTTCGCGGCCATCTTCACGCGGGATCTCCGCATTCCGGCGATGGCTGTCGCTCTGCTCGTGCTGTCGTCGGTTCTGGTCGGTGCCGTGTGGCCGATGATCGTCGAACAGTTCTCGGTCAAGCCGAACGCCGCAGACAAGGAAAGCGCATACATCGAGCGGAACATCGCCGCCACCAGGCAGGCGTACGGCATCACCGACGACAAGGTGACCTATCAGCCGTATTCGGGTGACGGCACCGCAATTCCGCGCGACGTTCCGGCGGACGTCACGACCATTGCGAACGCACGCTTGCTGGATCCCAACATTCTTTCGCCCACGTTCACACAGCAGCAGCAGCGTCAGAACTTCTACGGATTCCCGCCGTCGCTCGACATCGACCGCTACGAGGTCGCGGGCGAAATGCAGGACTACATCGTTGCGGCGCGTGAACTCTCGCCCAACAACCTGCAGGGCAACCAGACGGACTGGATCAACAAGCACACCGTCTACACACACGGCGACGGCTTGGTGGCAGCGCCGGCCAACAGGATCACCGCTCCAGTCCTCGATCCGACCAAGGAAGCAGCCAACAACAACGCGGGTTACCCGATCTACACGGTAAGCGACATCGCGTCGTTGGCCGCAGGAACGCAGGTCATTCCGGTCGATCAGCCACGCGTTTACTACGGCGAGGTCATCGCTCAGGGCACCGCGGACTATGCGATCGTCGGTGGGGCGAGCGGCTCCGAACCGCGTGAGTACGACACCGAGCAGACCAAGTACACGTACACCGGATCCGGTGGTGTCGATATCGGAAACTGGTTCAATCGGTTGGCGTTTGCCGCCAAGTACACCGAGCGCAACATCCTGTTCTCCGGTGCGGTCGGCTCCGATTCCAAGATCATCTACAACCGTGACCCGCGCGATCGCGTCGGCCAGGTTGCTCCGTGGCTGACAATGGACGGCGACGCCTACCCGGCTGCTGTCGACGGCAAGATCGTCTGGATCGTCGACGCGTACACAACGCTCGAGAACTACCCGTACGCGCAGCGCAGTTCGCTCGAGGGCCTGGTGGCCGACAGTGTCGACGCCACCACTGGCCGACTCCTCCCGAAGAAGGAGGTGTCGTACATCCGTAACTCGGTGAAGGCCACCGTCGACGCTTACGACGGCACGGTCACGCTGTACCAGGTCGATGACAACGATCCCGTCCTCAATGCGTGGAAGGGTGTGTTCCCGAACACCGTCCAGCCGCAGAGCGCGATTTCCGACGACCTGCGTGCGCACTTCCGGTACCCGGAGGATCTGTTCAAGGTCCAGCGCGAGATGTTGGCGAAGTACCACGTCGACAACCCGACCGAGTTCTTCACCAACAACGCGTTCTGGTCGGTACCCAACGAGCCGACGGTCGAAGGTTCCAACCAGAACGAGCCGCCGTTCTACGTGATGGTCGGCGATCAGGAGACCGGTGAGCCGGCGTTCCGCCTCATCAGCCCGATGGTCGGCTTCCGTCGTGAGTTCCTCTCGGCCCACATTTCGGTGGATTCGGATCCGAAGAACTACGGCAAGATCACCGTCCTGCAGTTGCCGACAGACAAACAGACGCAGGGTCCGTCGCAGTCTCAGAACTCGATGATCTCGGATCCGCGAGTGGGTTCGGAGAAATCGATCCTCGAGAGAACCAACACCATTCGATACGGCAACCAGTTGGCGTTGCCGATCGCAAAGGGCGGCATTCTCTACGTCGAGCCGATGTATACCGAACGCAGTAACGCCAGTACGTCGTTCCCGCAGCTCTCTCGCGTCCTGGCCAGTTACCAGGAACCGGGTGTGTCCGGTCGTGTTCGGGTCGGCTACGCGTCGACACTGGCCGAGGCTCTCGGTCAGATCTTCGACAACGGCGGTGCTGCCGGTGTGGCAACGGCTCCGGGTGGAACGGCGGAGACCGCCCCGACTCCGGATACGAGCACGGAAACCAATCCGACGCCCGGCGCCCCGGCCCCGGCTCCGACCGACACCGCGGCGGTTGTCGCGGAACTCGATGCAGCGCTGGTAAATCTGCGAGCTACCCAGCAGAGCGGCGACTTCGCTGCATACGGTGCGGCGTTGGATCGTCTGCAGAAGGCAGTTGACGCCTACCAGGCGCTGCCGAAGTAAGGGTTGTCGTAGCAGAACGCGAAGGCCCACCATCGAAATCGGATGGTGGGCCTTCGCGTTTGTGCTTGTGCGTTGTGGGTTGTGCTTGTACGCCGGTATCAGCGCAGTGCTGCGAGCACCTGCGGGTTGGTGTCGGCGAGCTGCTGGAACTGCGCGCCGAAACCGTACTGGTCGGCAAGTGCGCGAGCGGAGTCGTAGGCCTGCTGTGCGGCGGGCTTGACCTCGGCCGGGATCTGGAATGCGGCGATGGGTGCTTCGACGACGGCCGGTGCTTCTTCGACGACCGGTGCGGGCGCCGGAGCCTGCTCCTCGGATGCGACGGTCAGGTGCCTGCCGCAGCTGGGCCACGCGCCGGGGCCCTGGGACTGCAGGGTGTTCTCGGCAACGCGGATCTGCTCTTCCTTCGACGCGTTTGCGGGGGAGCCGGAGCCGCCGTTGGCGGTCCAGGTGCTCTGCGAGAACTGAAGTCCGCCGTAGTAGCCGTTGCCGGTGTTGATGTTCCAGTTTCCGCCGCTCTCGCACGCTGCGACGCCGTCCCAGTTGTGGGTGGCTGCGGATGCGGTGCCGGTGGAGATGGTGAGGGGTACTGCAACGAGGGCGCCGGCTACGGCCAATGTGCCTACTGCACGCTTGCTGATGCTGGTGTAAGACATGGGGTAAATCCTCTCCGCGCTCGCTGACAACGGCGGGCCTGCGGGTCGAGGTAATGCTTTCGTCCCGGGCGCTTCTCTCTCCGTGTCTCTGCCCCTCGAAGGTTTCGGGGGTTCCGATCCCGCGGGGCAGAGTCAGGCAGCGGCGGGTCGGCGTTCGCCCGGTTGATTCGGGCCGGGATCGACCGTACGGGAGTTGCTTTCAAGGTTCACTTCACAGTTTTACGAGCTGACTGTTCGGTATCGGTCCGGAAAATTCGGACAATCGCCAGGTCAGATCCCAGCGATGCGGATTCGAGGTGACTCCGTTACACGTCTGTTATGTGTTGATGGTCACGGGGAAATTGTGAAGCCGGTCACTGGAAATTATGGTTCAGGGCTCGGATGTGACTCTGGCGCAGGCGATTTGCATTCTGTTCACCGGCTCGTGTAGTTTTATCCATGCATCGCGGGGTGGAGCAGCTCGGTAGCTCGCTGGGCTCATAACCCAGAGGTCGCAGGTTCAAATCCTGTCCCCGCTACTAAAGAAAGAACCGCCGCACTGGAATCCAGTGTGGCGGTTCTTTTTTGTCGGTGTGTGTTGGTGTGTGTCGGTGTTCAGCAGCGCGTCGTACGGACGAGTAGTCCCGCGACGTGAGCGCTCGCCGCGGCGCGGGCAGCAACAGCGTCACCGGTCTCGATGGCCGAGACGATCCGGGCGTGCTCGGCCACGGCGAGCCGCCGGTTCAGATCCGAACCCCACATGTCCGTCCGAAACAGATGAGATTGACCATCCAGGCGGTGCAGAGCGTCACGGAGTGGGTCGTTGGCCGCTGTTTCCCGAATCAGATTGTGGAACTCGAGGTCCAACGCGGAATCGCGACGCCGATCCGGTGCGGTGTCCAACAATTCACGTTGTTCCTCGACCATCTTGTTCAGTTGGGAGACGATGTCGTGAGTGGCGCGGGTTGTAGCGCTGAAAGCCGCAAGGCCGTCCAGGACCTCGCGGACCTCGAACACCGCGCGCAGTGAGTCCGCATCGAGCGATTCGACCTTCGCACCGGCGTTGCGGGTGTGTACCGCGATGCCCTCGTAGATCAATTGCTGAACGGCCTCGCGAACCGGCGTTCTACTGACATTCAGCTTGGATGCGAGTGCGGGGACACTGAGCGGCGTGCCTGGGGCGAGTTCGCCGGAGAAGATGAGCTCTCGCAGAGTCTCGTGTACCGATTCGGTCAGCGGTGCACGTTCGGTTGTGGTCATGATTTCTTCTTCGTCATGGATTTCGTGGTCCCCTTGCACAGTGCTGACATTACCCGGCCGCGCGTACTCGTTCGGCTTCTCGCAAGTCCCCACCTGGGGCAATCCCACCTTTCAATCCTGCGACCTTGGCCGCGATGTTCTCGGCAATCGTGATCGGCGGATACTCGACCTCGCCGGGCTGCAATGTTCCCGGTAGCGCCTCGATGACGGCGTCGTAGTTTCCGTCGAAAAAGAATGCGGCAGAACGCCGTCTGATGATCCGACCGTCGACGATCGGCGGATCGACGCGGTGAATCGTGGACCGCCAGCGGTCGTTGGTCCAGCGAGCCATCGCGTCGCCGAGATTGATCAGCAGGGCGTTGTCCGCTGGTTGGGCGTCATGCCAGAGATTGTCGGCGCCCAGGATCTGAAGGCCGGGCACCTGATCTGCCCAGAGGATGGTCAGTATCCCGAAGTCGGTGTGAGCGCCCATACCGGTCATTTCGCCGGGCAGCGCGATCTCGCTTTCGGGGAGCGCGTAATTGTTCATTTTCAACGCATTGATCGAGTGGTCGAGCATGGAGTCGAAATATCCTTGCTCCAATCCCAGCGCATCGGTGAACGCGCGCATCAGGATTGCAGCCAAAGTCTGTGCGTGGGAGAAGTATTGCTCGACAGCAGGCCTGAATCCGGGTGCCGCATCCGGCCAGGTGTTGGCGGCGTAACTGGATTCGGGGAGGTCGAGGTCCGGGTAGTCGGCGGCCTCGGTTCCGACGACGACGGCTTCGTAGAAATCGTTCATCATATTCGCGGACGCGACACCCAGGCTCATGCTCAACGACTCCGACTTCGGCGGAGAGTATCCACGGTTCTCGGACGACGAGCGGGCGTACGTCTTCTTCACGTCCAGGGGCAGGGCGAAGAACTCGTCCAGCGCGCCGGCCAGTCCGTCGATCGATTCGCGTGGAATTCCATGTCCCACAATCTGAATGAAGCCGACTTCGCGGCAAGCCCGGTCCAGGTCGGTAGCGACGGCGGAGCGGGCAGCGTCGTGGCGCTCGTCCGGCGAGTTCGCGACGTATGGGCTGATGTCGATGGTGGGAATCTCGAAGCTCATGTCAGTAGGTCCTTGTTTCGATGGGGAGTAGGTCGATCAGCGTCCGGACGTGTGCCACTTACCGACCAGAATGCGGGAGAGGTATCCGAAAGCGGAGAAGACCAGGACACCGAACAGTGAAGCAATGACGATCGCGCCGATCAGATCCTCGGACTGAAGTCGGCTGCGGTAGACGTCGAGAAGGGTGCCGATGCCGGGTTGTCCTTTTGCGAAGAACATGTCGCCGATAATGGCACCGACCACAACAAGTCCGGACGCGGTGCGGATGCCGGTGAGAATGGCAGGCATCGCCGCTCGCAGTTCGAGCTTTATCAGCCGATCCCAGCGCGATGCGCGTCCGAGGGTGAAGAGTTCATGCAGTCCCCGGTCCACGGACTGCAAACCGAAGTGGGTGTTGGTGATGATGGGGAACGCCGCGATCAGTACACACACCAACGTGCGGGCGGTCATGCCGTAGCCGAACCACAGGCCGATCAACGGGACTATCGCGAGAATGGGAATGACCTGAAGCACAACGGCATACGGGTAGACGATCCGCTCGATCCACTTGGCCTGACTCATCAGTACACCCGTTCCGACGCCGATTGCAACGGCGACGACAAATCCCACCGCCGCGACCTGCGCGGTGACGGCCAGCGCTTCGAGCATCGGACCGAGGTGTTTCCAGTCGAGTAGCGACTGGGTGAGCACCCGACTTGGGGGCGGCAGCATGAACTGGCGTTCGGGTGAGAGGACCAGGTTGCTCACTATCGACCAGAGCGCGAGGGCGCCGGCCAACGAGAGAAGGGGAAACGCGATCATGCTCCCGATCCGCTTCAGGCGTGGCTTCCAGAGCTGCGTGGGTAGGGAAGTTGCTGTGGTGCTTACTACTTCGCGGCGAAGTGTAAGTGCTTCGGTCATCGGAGGCTCCCGTGCAGACTGGCCGAAATTTCGGCGACGTATTCGGTGAAACGGGCGTCGTACCGCAGTTCCGGGCTGCGTGGGTAACCGAAGCCGATGTCGACGACAGAATGGATGCGACCAGGTCGCGCGGTCATGATGACAACCTTGTTGGCGAGATACACCGCCTCGGACACCGAATGCGTGATGAACATAGCGGTGAATCCCTTGTCCGCGTAAAGCCGTTGAAGTTCGACCTGCATGTCGAGGCGCGTCATTTCGTCGAGAGCACCGAACGGCTCGTCCAGGAGCATGACCTCCGGAGCCAAGGTCAGAGCCCGCGCGAGAGACACTCGCATCTTCATGCCGCCGGACAGTGCATTGGGCAATTGCCCCGAGAAGTCTCGTAGGCCGACAGCGTTGATGGCTTCGCCGGCGCGTTCACGACGGAGGGCTTTGGACACGCCGCCCAACTCGGCCGACAACTCGACATTGGATTGCACTGTTCGCCAAGGTAACAGCGTCGGCTCCTGGAAGATGAAG
Source organism: Rhodococcus sp. ACPA4 (assembly GCF_002300185.1). Taxonomy (NCBI): domain Bacteria; kingdom Bacillati; phylum Actinomycetota; class Actinomycetes; order Mycobacteriales; family Nocardiaceae; genus Rhodococcus; species Rhodococcus sp. ACPA4. The sequence continues at coordinate 1,963,065 of NZ_NSDY01000001.1, read as the reverse complement.
CCAACCGATTCGGTGTCGAGGGCAACGGATCCGCTGGTAGGACGCTCGAGGCCGGCTGCCATGCGCAATAGTGTCGACTTGCCGCAGCCGGACGGGCCGACCACGGCCACGAAGTCGCCACGGCGCACATCGAGATTGATGCCATCCAGTGCCACCGTGCCGGTGTCGAATTTCTTCACTACATCGGTGAAGGCCATCTGCATGGACGTGGTCAGTCTGCGTGCGTCGGTGTCCTGCATCGTGTTTGCGAGTTTCATCCGTGCCTCCGGATCGTGTGATGCATGCAAAATATCTGCGTTCTGATGGGATTGAGTGTGGATTGCATGTATGTCGGGCGGATTTCTCAGTGTTAATTGATTGTGACATTGCAGGTGAATCGGTTATCTCGAATGATTAACCTGCGAGAAACAAAGCGGCATCTGCATGTAATCGAAGTGCTACAGACTCTGCTCATTCCCAATCTGCATGCCAGTCAGAGTCACTGCAGTCAGAGTCCCTTCATTTCGAGGAGAACCCGTGAATTCCAAACGCACAACCGTGGGAACCGCCAGTATTGCCCTCGCATTGCTCGCTGCATTCGGGTTGAGTGCATGCAGTTCGAGTGACGCCGACACGGCGGTTGCGTCGGAAGCGCTCGAGCCCGCTGCGGATGCGCAGACACTAGCCGGCGCGTGTCCGGAAAACGTTGTAGTGCAGCTGCAATGGCAGCCGCAGTCGGATATGGGCGCGCTGTTCGAGATGCTCGGGCCGGGATACACCGTCGACACGGACGACAAGTCGGTCAGTGGCACTCTGGTCGCGGGTGGCAAGGACACCGGCGTCGATCTCACACTTCGGGCAGGTGGCCCGGCGATCGGGTTCCAGTCCGTCAGTTCTCAGATGTACGTGGATGATTCGATCACGCTGGGTCTGATCCATGGTGACCAGGTGATCGCCGCGTCGGCGAGTCAGCCCGTCATGGCGGTGACTCCACTACTCAAGTACAGTCCGGCAATCGTGATGTGGGACCCTACGTCGCACCCTGATTGGAAGAGTGTTGCCGACATCGGCAAGACCGATGCAAGCGTCGTGGTGTCCAAGGAACAGTTGTTCCCGCAGTGGCTGGTTGCGAAGGGGTTGTTGAAGCAGTCTCAGCTCGACACGAGTTACGACGGCGCACCGTCGCGCTTCGTCGGCGACCCGACCATTGCGCAGCAGGGATTCGCGAATTCCGAACCGTACACGTACGAGAACGAGACGCCGGCCTGGGACAAGCCGGTTTCCTTTGACCTGCTGAAGGATTCAGGCTTCGACATCTATGCGTCCAATGTGTCGGTCCGCGCTGACAAAGTAGAATCGCTCTCGTCCTGCCTGACCAAATTGGTTCCGATCATCCAGCAAGCGAGTGCCGACTACATCACCGATCCGGCCGCGGCCAACAGCGCGATCGTCGACGTTGTCTCCCAGGATATTTCGTTCAGTCCATACACCGAGGGCGAGGCTGCCTTCAGTGCTCAGATGTTGAAAGACGAAGGGCTGATTGCAAACGAGGCTGACGGTTCGGTAGGAACTTATGACATGGCCAGAGTCACCCGAAACGTCGCCGACCTGACGCCCGTTCTGGTGGCCGGCGGTGCAGCGATTCCGGATTCACTGACCGCAGAACAGATCTACACCAACAAGTTCACCAACCCGTCCATCGGAATCCGCTGATCAGGAGACTGGAAAAATCATGACGTACGAGATGACCGAACTCAACCGTGAGAGCCGTATGGGCGGCCTCGGTACCGAAACAACCGACCGCGAAGTGCGACGGATCGATCTCTCCGACTTCGAGAACCGCCGCAGCGAGATAGCGGACGAGTTATGGTCGGCTGCAACCGATATCGGATTCTTTCAGGTTGTCAACCACGGAATCGACATCGGTGAGGTTCGCAAGGCGTTCGCTGCCACGGAGAACTTCTTTGCGCTACCCGATGAGGTCAAGGCCCGATATCCACTCAAGAAGGGATTCAATTCCGGCTGGGAGAGCATGTCGCAAGTGCGGCCGTCGATCGGGACGCCCGATCAGAAGGAGTCCTACCAGGTAACCCGCCCCCACATGGGTGACCTGTGGCCCACCGACGACGAACTCGAGGGCTTCCGCGAAACGATTCTCGATTTCGAGGCACGGTGCTGGGGCGTCGCGATGGCCCTGCTCTCGTGTTTCGCAGACAAACTCGGATTCGAGCGGGACTTCTTTGCGAAAGCCCACGATCCGTCGGTGACCAGTTACCAGAGCACCCTCCGGTTGCTGCACTACTTCCCGCTCGCTCCCGATGCCGATGTCGCAGGAATGTGGCGCGCGGGCGCGCACACCGATTTCGACTGCCTGACCTTGCTCTTTCAGCGCGACGGTCAGGGCGGGCTGCAGTTGTGCCCTGGTAAGGAGATGGAGACCCAGGAATGGACGTCGGTGGAACCTGCCGAGGAAGCGATCACCTGCAACATCGGTGACATGCTGATGCGATGGAGCGACGATGTGCTGCCGTCGAACTTTCATCGCGTCAAGAGCCCAGGCCTGAACGACTACCGGGGCCCTAGATACAGCCTGGCTTTCTTCGCGCAGGCCAACCGCGACATCATGATCGAAGGTCCGGCCGGGAAGTATCCGCCGATCACCGCCGAGGATTATCTCTACCAGCGCGTGAATGCCAATTTCGCCCGCTGAGCCGACCGAAGACGCCGACCGAAGACACGGAGAAAACGATGAATACCGCACCTGCCAGCATCACCATCACCGACGTCACCGTCTACAGCGGCAGGCAATGGCTCGAAGGTCGAGACGTCGTGGTGACTGACGGAATTGTCACCGCGATCGAGGCGTCGCGCGGTACGTCGGCTCTCGGTGACCCGAAGGCCGGAAGTGTTGACGGATCCGGCGCTTACTTGATTCCCGGATTCGTCAACACGCACACGCACATTCAGCAGTCGCTGATGCGGGGGATCGCGGAGGGAACTCCACTACTCGAATGGCTGCTTGCCGTTGCCGAGGAATCCGTGCTGATCACCCCGGAAAAGGCGTACACCGCAACAGTTGCGGCCAGCCTTGAGGCCTTGCGGAGCGGTACCACCACATTGGTGGAACACATGTGGCCGCACCCGTCGAGCGAGGTACACGACGCTGTCATCCGGGGATTGCACGACACCGGGATTCGCGCCCTGCTGGGGCGTGGGGTGGGGGATCGATCGGACCCGACGCGTAAGTGGGGCTTCGATCCGCGGCTTTTGCAGCCATTGGGCGACGTCCTCGATCACACCGATCAGATCATGCGAGACGTTGCCGGATCGCGCATCGATGCGGCTGTGGCAGTGCCGAATCCGAGATCGTTGACTCCGGAGGGAATGGCGCAGGTGCGTGAATTCGCTCAGGCGCGCGGACTGACCGTATCGATACACCTGCTCGAGACACAGACCGACAATATGATGTGTACCGAACACACGGGGATGGGTGCGGTCGACTTCTTGGACGCTAACGATTTCCTGTGGGATCGAGTTCTCGCGGTTCACTGCGTCGAACTCGATGATCGTGGTCAGAAAGTGCTGGCAGAGAGAGGAGTCGGCGTCTCCTACAACCCGGTGAGCAACATGCGACTCGGTAGCGGGGTCGCACCGGTGCCGAGCTTCCTGGAAGCCGGCCTCGCAGTGGGGCTGGGGGTGGACGGCGCCGCCAGCAACGACACGCAGGACATGCTCGAAACCTTGCGTACCGGTGCCTACGTGCAGCGGGCCACCCGAGCGCGTGCGGACTTACTCGGATTTGGTGCCATGATCGATATCGCCACCGGCGGCGCCAACAGTGCACTCGGCTTGCCGCCGCGATCAGGCGGTGTGTCTGTCGGAGATACTGCTGATCTCACCATGATTCGGTTCGAGAGAGACTTCGGATGCCTGCCGGTGCGCGACCCGGGTGCATCCATTCTCACAACCGGAACCCGGCAGATCGTCGACACCGTTCTGGTTGCCGGCGAGGTTGTCATCCGGGACGGGCACTCGACGCGGGTGGACGAGGCTGAGCTGATCAGTGCACTGTCGTCCTTGTAAGGATGTGAAGCCTAAGTCTTGTCGACGTCCATTTCGATCAGTACGCGGCGCAACAGCTTTCCCGTTGCGTTGCGGGGGAGTTCGTCGATGAACAGGACTTCACGGGGTACCTTGTATCGCGCCAAGTTCGAGCGGACGTGAGATTTCAGATCCTCGGCGTTTTGGTCTGCACCGGGGGCGATCACAACGAAGGCGCGCAACCGGTGCCCGAAATCCGCGTCCTCCACTCCGATCACCGCAGCTTCCAGCACGTCCGCATGATCGGCTAGGAGGTTCTCCACTTCGAGGGGATATACATTTTCACCGCCCGAGACGATCATGTCGTCGTCGCGGCCGTCGACGAACAACAGGCCGTTGGCGTCGAAGTGCCCGACGTCGCCGGTGGAGAGGAGTCCGTTGATGCGCTCCTTGTCGCGGCCGTCGGTGTAGCCCTCGAAGCTGAGGCCGCTCGAGACGAAGATTCGTCCGATCGTGTGGGGGGAGTTGATCTTCTGATTGTTGTCGTCGAACAGTTCGACGTGGCACGTGACGGGCGCCCGGCCGGCAGTGCCCGGCGCGATGGTGAGATCTTCGGGTGTGGCGACAGTGGCGACCGCTACTTCGGTGGAGCCGTAAAGGTTGTAGAGGACGTAACCGAATGCCTCCGTCACTCGTTTGCAGAGATCAGGTGAGAGTGAGGACCCCGCGGAGAAAATGATCTTCAGATGTGAGGTGTCGTATTTCGACAGCACTTCGGGGCCGAGATCGATGATGCGGGTCAGCATGGTGGGAACCACGACGAGACTGTCGCACTTGTGTTGCGCCACAAGCTTGACCGTGTTCTCGGGATCGAATTTCCGGTGCATCACGACGGTTTGTCCCAAGCCGAGGGCGAGCGCGAACTGGGAGACACCGGTGCCGTGGAAGGCCGGCGCCGCCATCATCATTGTCTGCCCGCGGCGCAGTGGTACCCGGTCGAGGAACTGCGCTGACGCCAACGGCGAGGTGTGGCTGCGCGGCGCGCCTTTCGGGGTTCCGGTGGTTCCGCTGGTCAGAAGTACGAACCCGCCACTGCGTTCCGGCGCCGGCACTGCGGAGGTTCCTCGTCCCGCAATGACGTCGTCGAGTGTGCGGATGGTGGTGTTTTCGCGCTCTGCCCACGCCCGATATCGCCTTGTGTCCGGGGGGAGGGCGTCGGCGACTTCGGTGAACTCGTCGTCGTAGACAAAGGCCGCGACATTTTCACGGGCCGCGACGTCGACCAGTTGAGGGCGCGCAAATCCCGTGTTCATGAGGACAAGTTTGGTGCCGTTCTTGGCTGCCGCGAGCATGGTCAGAACCAGGCCACGATGGTTTCGGCACATAGCGCCCATCACCGAATCGGATGTGATGCCATCGGCCTGCCAGGCCCGTACCAGTGCGTTGCTCTGCCGTTCCAGTTCGGCGTACGTGATGGGTCCACGTTCGTCGATGATGGCTACCGCATCGAGGCCGTTCTCGGCATGCGCGTGGACGGGACCGGCAAATGGTCCGTACTTGTCCACAGCTGCAATGGATTTCAGACCCTTGTCGAGGCGGGGAAACGGAATCAGTCCCGCTCGTGTCATGACTCCCACGGCGCCGATGGTGTCTGTGATCTTGGTGACCAATCCGGGCATGGGTAAACCTCTTCCGAGCGTCGGTGAAAGGACCGGATCTCAGCCTAATCGAAACCGGACGCTTTCACCGACGATCTCGGTGCCGTGTTTTTACTTCAGTTCGGCAGACGTCTTTCCCAAGAGACGACGGGCAATGATCAGCTGCTGAATCTGCTGAGTGCCCTCGAAAATGTCGAGAATCTTCGAATCCCGACCCCACTTCTCCAGCAGTGGACGCTGGGAGTAGCCGTACGTTCCGGCGAGTTCCACTGCCTTGAGGGTGATGTCGGTGCCCGTGCGGCCCGCCTTGGCCTTGGACATCGACGCCTCGAGGGAGTTCGGCTTCTTGTTGTCTGCCATCCAGGCTGCGCGCAATGCGAGCAGGTAGGCGGCTTCCCAATCAGCTTCCATCCGAAGGAACTCGGCCGCCGCGGCATGCTGGTTGTAGGCCGGTGTGTCGTACGAGATCTCGACGCCGGCTTCCGTCAGGATAGTGCGCAGTTCTTCGAGTGCGGCGCGGCCGACGCCGATAGCCATGGCGGCGACCATCGGGCGGGTGTTGTCGAACGTCTGCATGACGCCGGCAAAGCCCTTCTCCACGTTGACCTCTGCGCTGCCGAGGATGTTGTCCGCGGGGATGCGGCAGTCCTGGAGCAAGAGTACGGCGGTGTCGGACGCTTTGATGCCCAGCTTGTGCTCGAGGCGGGCGACGCTCAGGCCCGGCGCGTCGCGCGGCACGACAAACGACTTGATTGCGGCTCGGCCCTTGGATTTGTCGACCGATGCCCAGACGACGATGTGGGTGGAACGCTCACCGGCGGTGACAAAGATCTTCTCGCCGTTGAGAACCCACTCGTCGCCGTCCAGAACTGCTGTTGTGGTGACTGCAGCCGAGTCGGATCCGAAGCTGGGCTCGGTGATGGCCATCGAGGCCCACACCTTGCCGAACCGTTCGAGTTGCTCGTCGGTGGATACGGCTGCAATCGCGGCGTTGCCGAGGCCCTGGTAGGGGATCGAGAGCATGAGACCCACGTCGCCCCACGAGGTTTCGAGGGAGTTGAGCAGTGCCGACATGTTTCCACCGTTTGCATTGCCGGTCTTGCCGGAGTCAGCTCGGCCGCCGGCAGCGCCGCCGATGTCGCCACCCGAGTCGGACAGACCCTCGACCATGGCAGCCATCGTGTCGAGTTCGACCGGGTATTCGTGTTCGGCCAGATCGTATTTGCGTGAGATGGGTCGGAAGATCTGAGCTGCGACCTGATGCGCCTGGTTCGCGGATGCTTTGAGCTTCTTGGGAAGTTCGAGATTGATCATCGTGGTTCTCCTGGAAAGTCAGCGGCGTCAGATGAGGACAATGCCCTCGGCAACGCCGATGGCTCGAAGGTCGCGGTACCAGCGCTCGACCGGGTGTTCTTTGGTGAATCCATGCCCACCGAGGAGTTGCACGCCGTCGAGGCCGATCTGCATGCCCTTCTCGGAAGCTAACTTCCGGGCGAGGGCCGATTCACGAGCAAAGGACAATCCCTGCTCGGCACGCGAAGCGCCACGCAGCGTGACCAGGCGCATTCCGTCCAGTTCGATGGCGATGTTGGCCACCATGAACGCAACTGCCTGACGATGGCTGATCGGCTCGCCGAATGCTTCGCGCTCGTTCACGTACGGAATCACGTAGTCCAGCACGGCCTGGCTGGTGCCCACCGCCATCGACGCCCAACCGAGGCGCGCGAGGCGAATCGCGTCGGCGTACTCGGCCTTGCGCTGATCGGCGTCGCCGTCGCCGAGAAGTGCGGATTCGGGAACCGAGACATCGGTGAGGATCAGGCGACCGAGCGATGCGGCCCGCAGTCCCATGCTGGGGTCAGCTTCGACGACAAGGCCTTTGGTGTCCGACTCGACGATGAAGAACGACGGCTTGCCGTCGAGTTCCGCGGCGATGACAAAAAGTTCCGACGTTGCAGCGGCCGGTACCAGGCTCTTGACGCCGTTGAGGCGGTATCCGCTGGGGGAGCGAACGGCCTTGGTCTGCAGTGCAAAGGGATCGAACAGCGCGCGAGGCTCGTTGACTACCACTGCGGCACCGGGAACCTGCTCACCGGTGAATGCGGGGAGATACGTCTTCTGCTGCGCGTCGGTGCCCCACTGAGTAAGGGCGACAGCTACGCCGCTGGGAGCGAGGATCGGCAGTGCCAGCCCCATGTCTCCGTGTGAGAGCGCCTCGGCGACAAGCGAGTTGGTGACCGCGCCGCGATCGGATGCGGCGCCGTCGAGTTCCTCGGGGACGTTGATCAAGGTGATCCCGAGTTCGGCCGCCCGCTTCGTCAGATCGGCAGGAGCGGCGGCGGCCGCATCGGCATCGTGTGCTGCGGTGCGCAGGATTTCCGATGCAAAGTCGCGCACGGTTTCGACGATCATCTTCTGGTCGTCGTCGGGCGTGAGGTCGAAGTAGTCCGAGTTTTTGGCTGGGTTGTCCGGCAGTCGCTTGGGCGCGTCGTTGCCGGCCACCTTCTTGAAACCGCGCGTAGCGGCGCCGAGAGTCTTGAAGCCGGTCTTGGTGCCCTCGTAGGTAACCCGGTCGATGGTCTGGCGCAGGTTGAACTTTTCTGCGAATTCAGAACCGGTGATCTTGGTCAGCACGCGCATGGCGGTACCCATCGCATCGCGCTTGACGGGGTTGAGGCCGACTGCGGACGTGTCGCGGGGGTGCGCCGTGGCATGGCTCTTGCTCGGGGCCACACTGTCTTGCTTGGTCATGATCACCAGGGGTTTCTCGGTGTCGGGGCGTTGGACTCCCTTATCTTACTCAGGAGTAAGGTCGGATGTCGAGCATCCCTCGAAATGACGCGAGTCACGTCTACTCCTCCCTGAGTAGGAGGTGCCACGACCCCGAGCGTCATAGGCTCGACAGGTGAACCGGACAGAGGTGCCAGATCGGATTCAGCGGTATGTGCGCTACTCGCCGCTGGTATTGATTCCGTGCTTACTGATTGCCAGCACGTATCCCGGCGAGTATCGGGTCCCCGTCAGCTATTGGATCGTCTCGATGCTGTCGGCGATCATCTTCGTGGCTGGTCGCCGGTGGCCGGTACTTGCTTCGCTGGTCATCTCGGCACTTGCGGTTCCGATGTTCGTCGCCGACGCGTGGGGTCTGTCCGAGCTCGTGCCGTATCTCGGAGCGGTAGCCGTTGTCGATGTCACGATGCGGGCCGAGCGCCGGGAACTGGTTGCCGTATCTGTAATCGGATGGTGCGGTTCCGTACTGGCAGGGATCTGGTTCGAATCTCACGAAGCATTCTTCTCGGTCACCACTGCCGTGAAAGTGCTTGCGTACGTGGGCTTACCGCTGCTGCTCGGACTATATCTGCGTTCGCAGCGTGAATTGGCCGCGAACAATCTCGCGCACACCCGAGCTGCGGAACGAAGCGCTCTGGCCCGTGAGCTGCACGACCTTGTTGCACACCACATGGCGTCGATCGTCCTGCGGATCGGAGTCGCTCAACACGTATTGGCACCTCAGGACGAGGCCGTGCGGGAAGTCCTCGCCGACGTGCGCGCGACGGCGTCGGATGCGCTGACCGATATTCGCCGTCTTCTCGTCGCATTGCGCGATCCCTCGCTCGGCGAGGTTGCTCTGGTCGAACCGGACGCCGTCGCCGCGGAAATCGAGGCTGCACTCGATCGTGTGCGTGCAGCCGGCTTCCAGGTCAAGGCGCACGTCGAGTCGGGCGCAGGTGACCTCGACGCCATCGGCCGGTTGACGCTGTTACGGGTAATTCAGGAGTCGCTGACCAACGTCATGAAGCACGGAGACAGGAAGGGTCCCGTCTCGGTATCTGTTCGTCGCAACGCCGGTCGCGTCGACGTCAAGGTGATCAACAATGTCGAGGGGTCGGCGAAGGGTGCCGGACACGGCCTCGTCGGAATGCGGGAGCGTGCAGAGTTGGCCGGCGGTGAGATGACCGCAGGTACGCTCGGTGACGGAAGGTGGGAGGTGCACGTGAGTATTCCGCTGTTGGCCCATCCGCTGTCGGTCAAGGGTGACGACTCGTGATCGCAGTGTTGGTTGTCGACGACCAGCGGCTGGTGCGAGCAGGTCTGCGGATGCTGTGCACTGCGGCCGAGGACATGACCGTATCCGGTGAGGCGTCGAACGGCGTCGAGGCGGTAGCGCTTGCCGCCGAACTGGATCCCGACGTGATCCTGATGGACTTGAGGATGCCCGGCCTCGACGGGATCGGCGCCACGCGGCAGATCGTCAAGTCCGGGCGGCGCGCACGCATTCTCGTACTCACCACCTTCGACGACGACGATCATCTGTATCCCGCGCTTGCTGCCGGCGCTTCGGGGTTTCTCGTCAAGGACACCGAACCCGCCGAGTTGCTCGGTGCCATTCGCCGGACAGCCGAGGGCGACATGGTGTTCTCCCCGGAACTGCTCCGCCGCGTCGTGGATCGAGCGGTGATCGGCACCGCCGCGGGCACTGCTGTGACAGAGGCAGTTTCGCTGACCGAGCGCGAATCGCAGGTTCTCGCCCTGGTTGCGGAAGGGAAGAGCAACCAGGAAATCGCGGACGCGTTGCATTTGGGTGTGACCACGGTCAAGACTCACGTGGCGAACCTGATGTCGAAGACCGGTTGCGACAATCGGGTTCGCCTCGCCGTGTACCACTTGCAGAACTTTCAGTGACCGGAGTGCGAACCAGGCGAAGGCATCGGCATGTCCATCTGCATCGGAGCCGCCTTCTGTCCCGGTTCGAGGACGAGGAATTGGCCCATCATCCCTTGATCCTCGTGCATCAGCAGGTGGCAGTGGAACATGTAAGGGAACGTGGGATCGGTGTACTCGGACCACTGCAGTGCGACGCGAATCCTGCTGCCCGGCGGCGTGTAAACGGTGTCCTTGAGGCCGCGCAGGTGCGGCGGGGGAGTGCGACCGTCGACGTCGAGGATCTGGAACTGCACGTCGTGGACATGGAAATTGTGTGGCCAGTTGTCCTTGTTGGTGATCGTCCACACCTCGGTCGCGCCGACCTCGGCCTCGAAGTCGATGCGGTTCATGTCCATTCGTTGCCCGTTGATCATGTACCACTGCAGATCGAAGGTTCGGGAAACGCTTGCCTTCGACGGATCGAGATGCGGCAGGGCGCCCAACTGCGCCGGGAGAGTCGACCGTGACGCGCGGCTGGCAACCCCTCGCAACTCGATGATGTCGAAGCGGTCGTTCATGCCGAAGTTCTCGGCGTCGGAGGAACTCACGCCACCGCCGTCCTCGATCGGGAACGACACCAGTGTGGTCGTCGCACCGGGGTCGACGCGAACCACGATCTCGGCTCGTTCGCCGGGGCTGAGCTGAATCCGCTTGATCGCAATCGGTGATTCGAGCAGTCCGCCGTCGGTGGCAATCAGATCGAACGTGCGGTCGTCGGGGAACCCCAGGTTGTAGAGACGGCCGGAAGAGCCGTTCAGGATGCGCAGTCGCACAACGCCGGTAGTGACGTCGAGGTAGGCATCGGCGATGCCGTTGGCGACGATCGTGTCGCCGAGCAAGCCGACGTCGGTCGGGTCGGTCTCGTCGAAACTGCCGTCCGCGGTGAATCGTCGATCCTGGATGATCAGTGGAATATCGTCCACTCCATAGGTTTTCGGGAGGTCCAGCGTATCGGTGTCGGCGTCGTCGATCAGGAACAGTCCGGCGAGTCCGCGCTGTACGTGCCGCTCGGTGGATCCATGCGGATGTGGGTGATACCAGAGCGTAGACGCCGCTTGGTCGATGGTCCACGCCGGTTCCCACCGCCCGCCGGCTTCGATGGTCTGGTGCGGTCCGCCGTCGAACCTGGCGGGTAGATGCATGCCGTGCCAGTGGACGGTCGTGGGCTCTGCCAGTGCGTTGTCGATCGTGAATGCGACAGATTCTCCGCGTCGGGCTCGGACCGTCGGACCGAGGATAGAGCCGTTGAAACCCCAAGTGTCAGTGATCTTTCCCGCGACTATCTCGGTGGTTCCGGCGCCGGCGCGGAGGGTGAAATGGCGGACGCCGGAGTCGTCGACCGTGGATGCAGCCAGCGGCGGAATCGGTAACGGACGTGAAGACCCTGCTGCTGCCGTAGGCCGCGAGGCGCCTGCGGAGTCGGCGGAGTCGGCGCCGCAGCCCACCGCAAGTCCGAGGGGCGCGGCAGCCAGACCGAACAGTATCGAGCGCCGGGAAATCCGGTTCATCATTCTCCTGAAGTAGTGCGTGATCGACTACTCCAAGTCAACGTGCCCGGATGCCGCGCCGAATCCTGCCGACGGGCCTGCCGGGACTCCTCCCTCAGGCCGTTGCGGCGAGTGGGGAGTTCTGCTACCTGGCCGGCTACCTCAGGCGAGCAAGAACATCTTCGTGCAGCAAGCCGTTGGTGGCAACGGCACTGCCACCGTGCGGGCCACTCCCGCCGGCCAAGTCGGTGAAGGTTCCGCCGGCTTCGCGGATCAGCACGTCCAGAGCGGCGAGGTCCCACAGGGAAACCTCGGGTTCGGCAGCGATATCGACTGCACCTTCGGCGACGAGGCAGTACGAGAAGAAGTCTCCGTACCCGCGTACGCGCCACACGTGATCCGTGAGATCGATGAACTGATCGCGGATTCCGCGGTCCTTCCAGCCGGACAAGCTCGAAAAACTCAGGCTTGCGGATTCACTGCGGTCGACGGCGGACACCTCGATGCGTCGGGCGTCGCCGCCGTTGCAGGAGGTGAAGGCGCCCAAACCTGTTGCCGCCCACCAACGGCGGTTCAGTGCGGGCGCGCTGACGACACCGACGACGGGTACGCCGTCCTCGAGCAAACTGATCAGGGTCGCCCAGACCGGCACGTTGCGCACGAAGTTCTTGGTGCCGTCGATCGGATCGACCACCCACTGCCGTCCCTCGAATACCGCGTCGCCGCCGAACTCTTCGCCCAGCACCGAGTCGCCCGGTCGAGCCTCGGACAAGCTCGCGCGCACGGCGCGTTCGACGGCGAGGTCGGCGTCGGAGACCGGGGTGAGGTCGGGTTTGTCGTCCACTCGCAGATCGAGAGCGCCGAAGCGGGCGCGAGTGATCGCGTCGGCCTCGTCGGCGAGACGCAGGGCCAGAACAAGGTCGGAAGCGAGGTCGGTCACGGGTAGACAACTTACCGTCTTGCCCGCCCTGTCCCATCTACGCGCCCATCTGTGCGCCTACCTACGCGGGCAGAACTTCGTTCAGCTTTCCGGTCGCCACATCGAAGACAAATCCGCGCAGTGAGGTCGTTGCAGTGATGAACGGACTGCTCTCGATTCGGCGTAGCGATTGCCGTACGTCTTCGTCGACGTCGGGGAACGATTCGGGCGACCAGGACGGTTTGACGCCGATCTCGTCCTGGATGGAGCGCTTGAAATCGTCGTCCGTGAACGTCAGCATTCCGCAGTCCGTGTGGTGGATGAGGATGATCTCGGTGGTGCCGAGGAGGCGCTGGCTGATGGCAAGCGACCGGATCTCGTCGTCGGTGACCACACCGCCGGCGTTGCGAATGACGTGTGATTCGCCTTCCTTGATGCCGAGGGCACGGTAGACGTCCAGACGGGCATCCATGCAGGCGAGAACGGCAACGTGTTTGCTCGGCGGCAGGGGGAGCGGTCCGGAGAATTGCTCGGCGTATGCGGCGTTGTTCTGTAGATATTCGTCGGTGACGGTCATGGATACACCTTTCTGGTTCGGGTCCTGATTCGAGTCGCGGTTATTGCAGGGTTTGGCACCCGGTAGCCTTGAGAACCGTGCATCCTGACGTAATTGCAGACCTGAACGCGCTCGACACCACCCTTCGCACCTGCGAGTCGGTCGTGGACGTCGAAGAGCTGCGTCGACGCATCGACGAGCTCGAACATCAGGCTGCCGATCCCGGCTTGTGGAACGACCAGGATCACGCTCAGCAAGTAACCAGCCAGCTGTCGCATGCCCAATCGGAGCTTCGTCGAATCGTGGCGCTGCGAGAGAGGCTCGACGAGATGCCGATTCTCTACGAATTGGCCGAGGACGAAGGCCCTGACGCGATTGCCGACGCCGACGCCGAACGTGCCAGCCTGCGCGAGGACATCGCGGCGATGGAAGTCAAGACCATGCTGTCCGGCGAGTACGACGAGCGTGACGCGCTGATCAACATCCGCTCCGGCGCAGGCGGCGTCGACGCAGCGGACTGGGCCGAGATGCTCATGCGTATGTACATCCGTTGGGCGGAAAAGCACGACTACGGCGTCGAGGTCTACGACACGTCGTACGCCGAAGAAGCGGGACTCAAGAGCGCGACGTTCGCGATCAAGGGGCCGTACACCTACGGCACGCTGTCTGTGGAAATGGGCACGCACCGCCTGGTCCGGATCAGCCCGTTCGACAACCAGGGCCGCCGTCAGACGTCGTTTGCCGAGGTCGAGGTTCTGCCGGTCGTCGAGACTACCGACCACATCGAGATCAACGAGAACGACATCCGCGTCGATGTCTACCGTTCGTCCGGTCCGGGTGGTCAGTCCGTCAACACCACGGACTCCGCGGTTCGCCTTACACACATCCCGACGGGCATCGTCGTGACGTGCCAGAACGAGAAGTCGCAGCTCCAGAACAAGGTGTCGGCGATGCGCGTCCTGCAGGCAAAGCTGCTGGCGGTCAAGCGTCTGGAAGAGCGAGCCGAGATGGATGCGCTCAAGGGCGACAGCGGAAGCTCCTGGGGCAACCAGATGCGTTCGTACGTCCTGCACCCGTACCAGATGGTCAAGGACCTGCGCACCGAGTACGAGGTCAACAACCCGTCCGCAGTGCTCGACGGTGACATCGACGGTTTCCTCGAGGCCGGCATTCGCTGGCGCATGAGCGAGAACCAGTCCGCATAAGCGGCAACCGAAAGGCACGATGACTTTTCTCAGACCTGGGCAGAACCTGCTCGATTGGCTCCAGAACCCTGGATTGTCGGTCCTCATGACCGTGCTCGGAGCGATGATCCTTGCTCGTTTGGTCAGTTGGGGCGGCAACAAGGTCACCGACCAGATCGACGCCAACTATCAGTTAGGTGACGCTCTGGTGCGGTCGGAGGCGACCAAGCATCGTCACTCGGTCGCGCAGGTCATCACATGGGTGATCATCACGTTCATCTACGTGATCGCGACACTCAAGGTTCTCGACCAACTGAACCTGCCGATCGGCAGTTTGGTCGCACCGGCAACGGTGCTCGGCGCGGCACTGGGCTTTGGTGCGCAGCGCGTCGTGCAAGACATTCTGGCGGGCTTCTTCATCATCACCGAACGCCAGTACGGATTCGGCGACACCGTGCGACTGGCGATCACTGGCTCGTCCGACGACGCCGAAGGTGTCATCGAGGACGTGACGTTGCGAGTCACGCGAATGCGGAACGCCGACGGTGAAGTGATCACCGTTCCCAATGGTCAGATCGTGAAAGCGACCAACCTGTCCAAGGATTGGGCACGTGCGGTCATCGACGTTCCGGTTCCCGCCACTGCCGATCTCAACCGCGTCAACGAGGTCTTGCGTCAGGTCGGCGTCGATGCAATGTCCGACCGTGGACTCAAGAAGCTTCTCCTGGACGAGCCGACGGTCATGGGCATCGAAAGCCTCGAAGTGGATCAAGTCAGCATTCGGATGGTGGCGCGCACGCTACCCGGCAAACAGTTCCAAGTCGGCCGGGCACTGCGTGTGCGAGTTGCCGCGGCACTGCGTCGACAAGGAATCACCGTCACGCCGGGACTTCATACGGGCGACATCGAGGAGGCGAGCGAATGACCGAGCAGGAACCCCGGCGCGGTCTCGACCGGCTCATCCATCTCGACTGGATGCCGTCCCGCTTGTTCGGTGGCCGGATGCGGACGTCGACATTCATCTTGGTCGTGGCCTGGATCCTCGCCTACGTCGCCAACGCGTATCTCAACCCGGCGGAGCCAACCGTGGCCACGCCCGCGCCGGCCGCAGGATCGTCGGTGACGGAGCCGTACACGCAGCCTCCGGTGGCGACAACGACAACAGCTGTCCCGGAATCTTCGACGCCTCCGTCCTCGGAATCGGTGCCGTCGACGACTGTGGTTCCCGGTTCAGCAACTCCCGGTTCAGCTCAGAGCGGTGTTTCGACGACGGTGACGACGACAGCACCGCCTCCAGGCCCTCCGGTCGGTAACTCCGGCAACGAAAATTCCAACTCGGGCAATTCCAACAGCACAGTCACGACAATTCCGAGCACAACAGCCGCGACAACCAGTGGAGCCGGGTAATACGGGCGCACTCGCCGCGCGTTGCTCCAAGGTCACTGTTCGATAACGGCTAGACTGGCTTGTTGTGATCAGCATGAAGAACGTGTCGAAGTCCTACAAGGCCTCCACCAGGCCGGCGCTCGACAATGTCAGTGTGGAGGTGGAAAAGGGGGAGTTCGTCTTCCTCATCGGCCCCTCCGGCTCTGGCAAGTCGACCTTCATGCGTCTGCTGCTGAAAATGGAGTCGCCGACGTCCGGTGACATCGAGGTCGCGGATTTCCACGTCAACAAGTTGTCGGCCCGTCGAGTTCCGAAGCTGCGGCAGGCCATGGGTTGCGTTTTCCAGGACTTCCGACTGCTGCAGCAGAAGACGGTGTCCGAGAATGTCGCGTTTGCATTGGAAGTGATCGGTAAGCCACGCGACGTGATTGCGCGCACCGTTCCCGAGGTCCTCGACATGGTCGGCCTCGCCGGCAAAGCCGATCGACTTCCGACCGAACTGTCCGGTGGCGAGCAGCAGCGCGTAGCCATCGCGCGCGCTTTCGTGAACCGGCCGCTGGTCCTCCTCGCCGACGAGCCAACCGGCAACCTCGATCCCGAGACCAGCCAGGACATCATGCTGCTGCTCGAGCGCATCAACCGCACCGGCACCACCGTCGTCATGGCCACTCACGACCACCACATCGTCGACTCGATGCGTCGACGAGTCATCGAACTCGATCTCGGCAAGGTCAGCAGAGACGAAGCGCGGGGTGTGTACGGCGTCGGCAGGTAAACGCCGACTGCTCACCACTCGTCCGAACGCCCACCGGTAGCCGCGAAGCCGCCGATCATTCGAGAAGGAATCGGATTCCCCGATGCGTGCCAGTTTTATTTTCAGCGAGGTCCTGACCGGCCTGCGCCGCAACATCACGATGACCATTGCCATGATCTTGACGACCGCCATTTCGCTTGGACTCTTCGGCGGCGGCCTCCTCGTAGTTCAGATGGCCGGTAAGACGCAGCAAATCTTCCTCGAGCGCGTCGAGGTCCAGATCTTCCTGACCGACGACATTTCCGCCGCGGACCCCGGTTGCGAGCAGGAAATCTGCAGCACTCTGCGGCAGGAACTCGAGCAGACACCGTCCGTCGTCGCGGTTCAGTTCCTCAATCGCGACGACGCGGTGAAGGACGCGACCGAGCGAGTCTTCAAGGACCAACCCGAGTTGGCCGCACTGGTCAGCCCGGACAGCTTCCCGGCGTCGTTCAAGGTCAAGCTCAGCGACCCGGAACGATTCGGCGTCATCAACGACACGTTCGGTTCGCGGCCAGGCGTGGAAAGTGTTCTCAATCAGCGCGAGCTCGTCGACCGTCTCTTCAGCGTCCTCGGCGGTGTCCGCAATGCAGCCTTTGCGATCGCCGTCGTGCAGGCCATCGCCGCTATTCTGTTGATCGCCAACATGGTTCAGATCGCGGCATTCACGCGTCGTACCGAGGTCAGCATCATGCGACTGGTGGGCGCAACACGCTGGTACACACAGCTTCCGTTCTTGCTCGAGGCAATTGTTGCCGCTTTGATCGGCGCGGTTCTGGCGATCGCCGGTCTCTTCACAGCAAAGAACCTTTTCATCGACGGAGTGCTGGCCGACGTCTACGAAGCCAACATCGTCGCCCGTATTTCGAACAGCGACATCCTGTTCGTCTCACCGTTCCTGGTCCTCGCAGGCGTGGGAATGGCAGCGATCACCTCGTATGTCACGCTTCGTTTGTACGTGCGCGAGTAATTGGTTTGCACGGCCTTCTATGCTGAGAGCAAGAGTTGTTTGCATTATTGGGTAAGACAGCGGACTGAGAGGCCCGGACAGTGAAGGAAAAGGGCCGCAAGGTCATTGCGACCAATCGCAAAGCGCGTCATAACTACACGATCATCGACACCTACGAAGCGGGAATCGCGCTCGTGGGCACCGAGGTCAAGAGTTTGCGCGAAGGTAAGGCGTCACTCGTGGACGCGTTCGCAACCGTCGACAACGGTGAGGTGTGGCTTCGATCGCTGCACATTCCGGAATACACGCAGGGCTCGTGGACCAACCACTCGCCGCGTCGGACCCGGAAGCTGTTGCTGCACAAGCGCGAGATCGAACACCTCGTAGGCAAGACCCGCGAGGGCAACCAGACGCTGGTTCCGTTGTCGATGTACTTCTCCGACGGCAAGGTCAAGGTCGAACTTGCTCTCGCCAAGGGTAAGCAGGACTACGACAAGCGTCAGGACATGGCCAAGCGCACCGCTGAGCGTGAGGTGACCCGCGAGCTGGGGCGTCGGATCAAGGGCATGCGCGGGTAGTAGTCGGCCTGATCTCAGCCGCGGCGGTCGGCCGGCGCAGCGCGTAGGTGGACTCGTTCACCCTGCTTGCCGAACAGACTGATCACCTCGGCCGGGCGGCCGTCTGCCGCACTGAATCGGTGCGGGATATGAGTGTCGAACTCGGCGGCTTCACCCGCGCCCATGACAAAATCGCGATCACCGAGCTGTAGCCGGACCCGGCCCGACAGCACGTACAGCCACTCGTACCCTTCGTGAGTGCCCGGCTCGCGGATGTCCTCGGTGGGCGCGAGGATCATCTTGTAGGCCTGGAGGTTTCCCGGCTGGCTGGTCAACGGAATGATCGTCATCGATCCCACCTTTTGCGGTTCTTCCCGCACCCGAGGGTCTGCGATCTTGCTGTTGACGAGGTCGTCGAGCGGGACGCCGTGCGCTTTCGCAATCGGCAGCAGCAACTCCAAGTTGGCTCGGCGAGTGCCGGATTCGAGCCGCGACAGCGTGCTGACGTTGATGCCGGTCGCCTCGGAGAGATCGGTCAACGTCATATCGGATTGCTGGCGCAGTGTGCGCAGGCGCGGGCCGATTCTCGCGAGGACGGCGTCGAACGATGATTCGGTCATTCTTCCATTTTGCCAAATCAGCAATCATGTTTGTCAAGTTGGTGTTGCGATGCAATCCTGAATTCATGACACAGACCTCTTACGACGCAGCAGACACCTACGACGTGGCAGTGATAGGAGGCGGCGCTGCCGGACTCAACGCCGCGATCATCCTCGGTCAAGCCCGCAGATCCGTTGTGGTTTTCGACAACGGCGCTCCGCGCAACGCAGCGGCAGATCACATGAACGGATTCCTCTCTCGCGACAGGATGAATCCAGCCGAACTCCTCGCCATCGGACGCGACGAAGTCCGGAAATACGGTGGAGAGTTCCATGACGGGACCGTCGTGGCGGTCGAACGAGACGAAGACTCCCGTGGGAGTGGATTCGCGATCACCCTTGCTGACGGCGCTCGAATCTCGGTGCGCAAAGTCCTGGTGGCGACAGGATTGACCGACAGGTTGCCGGATGAACTCAGTGCCTTCGGTGAGCGGTGGGGCCGCGACGTCCTGCACTGCCCGTACTGCCATGGATACGACGTGCGTGATCAACCGTTGGGTGTCATTGCCAAGAGTGTCGAGTTCGCGATGCATCAGGCCCCGATGATCCGTCAATGGTCGGACGATGTGGTGCTGTTCCTCCATCGGATCGAGGATCTCAGCGCCGAGGATCGGGAAAAGCTTGCAGCGCTCAATATTTCGATCGTCGAAGGCGAGGTGGCAGCGCCAGTGCTCGAGGATGATCGTCTGGTCGGAGTGCAACTGGCCGACGGCAGAACTGTTGCGCGGTCGGCAATCTTTGTCGGAGGCGCGGTCACGATGGATCCGAACGATTCGATTCTGCGATCGTTCGGCGCAGCGACGGCGGCGACGATGATGGGTGAGTTCGTCACCGTCGACATGATGGGTGCCACAAGCGTGTCCGGCATCTTCGCGGCAGGCAACGTTGTCGATCCGAGTGCGCAGGTCATCATGGCCGCAGCAGCAGGCGCGAAGGCCGGAGCCGGAATCAACATGGCGCTTACGGCCGATGATCTGGAGGCGGCGTTGGCGCTCCGAGGTTCGATTTCTGCGTAGCAGTTGGTTTTCTGCGTAGCGTGGTGTGATGGATACGGTGCGAGTGTTGATCACAGGAGCTACCGGCTACATCGGCGGGCGTCTGGCGCCCAGGCTGGTTACAGCGGGGCATCACGTCCGAGTGCTGGTACGCAGTCCTGAGAAGTTGCGCGATGTGCCGTGGCGCGAGTCCGTCGAGGTAGTTAAAGCTGACTTGAGTGACAAGGCATCCCTTGCAGGCGCTTTCGACGATATCGACGTTGTCTATTATCTTGTCCACGCCATGGGCGGTGGAGGCTCGTTTTCCGATGTCGACAAGCGCAGCGCGGTGAATGTGGCCGAAGCGGCTGCGGCCGCTGGTGTTCGCAGAATCGTCTACCTCGGCGGACTGCATCCATCAAACGCAGAACTGTCGACGCATTTGAAGTCTCGGCTGGAAGTCGGCCGGATCCTGCTGGACTCTGCCGTTCCGACTGTCGTGTTCCAGGCCGGCGTGGTGATCGGTTCAGGTTCGGCCTCTTTCGAGATGGTTCGCCACCTGACCAACCGCCTGCCGGTGATGACCACACCGAAATGGGTGCACAACAAGATTCAGCCGATTGCCGTGCGCGATGTACTCCATTACCTGGTGGCTGCGGCGGCCACGACTCCGGAGATCAACCGCTCATTCGATATCGGCGGACCGGACATCATGCAGTACGGCGAGATGATGAACGCCTACGCCGATGTTGCGGGGTTGGTGCGTCGGCGCATTGTCGTTCTGCCGGTCCTGACCCCGAGGCTCGCCGGTCTCTGGGTGGGGTTGGTCACGCCCATTCCGCACGGGCTCGCAATGCCGCTGATCGAGTCACTGCAGAACGATGCCGTCATGCACGATCACGACATCGACGGTTTCATCCCGCCGCCAGAAAGCGGGCTCACCACATATCGCGAAGCGGTACGGCTGGCTCTGCGCAAGATCGAGAACGGAGAGGTCGAGACTTCGTGGTCGGGTGCAACCATCGCCGGCGCACCGTCGGATCCTCTACCGTCTGATCCGGATTGGGCCGGTGAAACGGTGTACGTCGACCATCGTGAACGTGATTGTGCCGCGGACCCGGAGACCTTGTGGAAGGTGGTCGAATCCATCGGCGGCGAGAACGGTTGGTACTCATTCCCTTTGGCCTGGGCAATTCGAGGATGGATGGACCGAGCGGTGGGCGGCGTCGGGTTGCGGCGGGGTCGGCGTGATCCGCGTCACCTCAATACCGGTGAAGCCCTGGACTTCTGGCGGGTCGAAGAAATCGACAGAGGAAAGTTGCTGCGACTGCGGGCCGAAATGAAAGTCCCCGGTGGGGCGTGGTTGGAGCTGAGAGTTTCGGAGGGGCAGCGCGTCTCCGAAGAGCAAGGTGGTGGATCGCGTCTGGAGCAGCGCGCTGTATTTTTCCCGCGAGGCTTGGCTGGGCGACTGTACTGGTACTCGATCCTGCCGTTCCATGGCGTCGTTTTCGAGGGCATGATCACCAACATCACCAGCACAGCAGAACGCTCGATTTAATTGGTATGACTTCCGTGCGGCAGCGCGTTATAGTAGGTAGCCCCACGAAAGACGCGGGGCACACACGGGGCTGAACGGTTTCGACTGCGTGTGTTGAGTTAGGGGAAGCGTGTCGGTGCAGGCAAGAGACCACCGTAAGCGTCGCTGCAAACCTATAAGCGCCGATTCCAATCAGCGCGACTACGCTCTCGCTGCCTAAGTAGCGAAGCGTGTCTGTCAGCCCGGGGTTGCCCTCGACCCGGATCCTGGCATCAGCTAGGGGGCTTTACTGTTCGGCTCGGTCACGGAGTTGGATGGGACATCAAACAGTGACTGGGATCGTCATCCTGGCTTGTTCGCGAGACTGGGAGATCCAAGTAGAGACTTAGCGAACTGCACACGGAGAAGCCCTAGCGATTCAACGTAGGACCCGGGTTCAATTCCCGGCAGCTCCACAAAGAGGCAGGTCAGACACTCGAAAGCGGGTGTAGGGCCTGCCTCATTTTTATGCCCGACAATGGCCCGATCAACACTTAGGTATGCACCCTGCCCGTCACGCTTTATGCTGCCCAACCGTCGAGGAGCACACTGACTGCGTGGTCCAGGTGCAGGGGGTCGCCGCCCCAGTTCGGAATGATCGCATTGTCCGGGATGTCGCCTCGCAGGAGCTGATCAGCCAGGCCGCTGATCGGAGGGGCCGGATCGATGACATCGCCGTTGAGCGTCCGGAACTCGAACTGTTGATCGCCAAGAGCAGTGATGGTGAACTGGCCACGATGTAGCGCTCGGTGGCAGGTCCCGCACAGCAGGATCAGGTTGTCGAGCTTGGTTTCTCCGCCGCGGCCCCAGAATTGCACGTGATGAGCGTGTAGGAATCTGGTTCGACCGCATCCTGGTGTCCGGCAGCTTCCGTCACGGTAATTCAACGCCAACATTTGTTTGTGACTGGTGACGCGGGTCTTCCGGCCTAGATTGAGCACGCATTGCTTCTTGGTCTTGGCCAGGCGCAGGTGGGCGTTACAGAGGACTTCCTCGGAATCGTTGTCGGGGAGTACAGGTCCGCCAGGAACCCGGAGGTTGTCGTGTTCGTGGAAAAACACCACTTCGGCCGAGTTGCTGACGCCGCTCGCGTTGTTTGTCGGGGCTGTGGCAGCTATTTCGGCCATCGCGAGGAGTGCCGGTCCGATGTCGCCGGGTGGTTTTTTCGCAGCGTTCTGCTGAGTGATCGGCTCGTCCGATAACGCGGTGGCGTCATCGTCATTGTCGATCTTGGGCTCGTTGTCGGGTGACGGCATTGCTGTCTGTGTTCGTTCACGTTCTGCCGAGGTGAGTGCGGCGAGGATACGGGCGCCGTCCTGTGCAGCGAGGCGACCTTTGATGACAAAATCGCCCGTGTCGGGGTCCCAATGCCAGCGGACTTGAAAGCGTTCAGGCGCTTTACTTTTGCCGGATTCGTTGTCGGCGACTTTGCGTAACCCGGCAGTCAGACGGTCGATCTGTGCGGCAGGTGCTTCGCGGCCGAGTCGAACCATCTGCTTCTCATTTGAGGGAGTTGTGACTCGGGTAAGTGCGCGAACCTTCGAGTAGGACAAATTGCCTTGTTCGAACGCTTTCCGCATCGCGGGCAAAGGGCGGAGTGCTTTGGCGACACGAACGTATTCGCGTCCGGTGTGCAGGCTCATGCCACATTTCCAGGAGAGCCAGTGAGCGCATGAATGTAGGCCGGGACCGGCCCAGCCTCGTTGTTCGTCGAAGTCGGCGAGCAGCGTGAGGAATCGAGCGGTCGCTGCGGCGATTTGTCCAGCTAGTGCGCAGATTTCCACGCCGATGTTGTCGACGGCTTCACGCTTGGCCGCGAAGCCCATGACGTGATCGGTATCTCTGTCGTTATCTCTGTCGAGCTTGTCTGTGTCCATGCCAACCCCCCGGTTCGAATGTTCATTCGACAGTAGATCGAGGCACCGACAGATTTCGAAAAGCGTCCCCGCGGGGACGCTTCCGATCAAGAGAAGAAATCTCGCTAAGCCCCAATCCGCCAGGCTTTCGGTGCCGAATGCCCTATATGACGCTTCAGCATCGGACGCAGTATCGGGACGATCGCCACCTCACAGTGATGGTTCTGCCTGGTGGGAAGGTTTCGAGTCACCGCCGTTCGCGATTCTGGCATCTGTCGAACCTCCGGATGCGCCCGTTCTCGGCAGCGATTCGGCAACGTGGATTCGATGTCGTGGCGGTCAGGTATCGCACACGAGGGTGGAACGGTCGGGAGCAGAGCCCGGTTGCAGATGCGCGGCAGGTACTCGATCGGATCAAGGCACAAAACTCTGACGCGCAGGTGATTCTGCTCGGACATTCGATGGGTGGACGGGTAGCCGCCGCTCTGTCGGGTGACGCGGCAGTCATAGGAGTCGTCGCGCTGGCGCCATGGTGGCCGGCAGGGACGGACTTCGGACTGCGACAGGGTTGCCTGCTGCGGGTAGTGCACGGCACGGTTGACCGCTGGACCGACCCGGATCTTTCCCAAGCGGCGGTCGAGCGAGCGCGTAGATCCGGCCTCGACGCCGAGTGGATCGGCGTCGAAGGCGCCGGACACTTCATGCTGCGGCGGCCATCACTGTGGCACCGACTGGCAGCAGATGCGGTCTCGGAAATCGCAATGGTCTCGGAGAGCGCAGAGAAAACTACCGAAGCGAAGGCAGGCGAGCGACGATGAATTCGGGCAGACGGAGTTCGGTGAAGCGGAGTTCTGACAAGCGCAAGGTTGCAGTCGTCGGCAGCGGGGTCGCAGGTCTTACAGCGGCGTGGGTGCTGAGTAAGGACAGTGACGTCACGCTCTACGAAGCGGATTCGCGGCTCGGGGGACACGCCGACACACATGCGGTGACCGATCCTGAAGGTCGCAACTTCGCTGTCGATACAGGGTTCATCGTGCATAACGACCGCACCTATCCGACACTGTTGAGATTGTTTGCCGAACTTGGTGTCGTGACACAGGAATCGGACATGAGCATGTCGGTCCGCTGCGAGGGCTGTGGCCTCGAGTATTCCGGCGGGCAGGGGCTGCGCGGGGTCCTGCCAACGCCTGGACTACTGGTGAACGGCAGCTTTCTGTCGATGTTGATGGAGGTCAAGCGGTTTCATCGACGAGCGCGTGCACTGCTCGAGCAGCCCGAGGAGTCGACTGCCTCGACTGCCTCGACGCTCGATCAGACGCTCGGCGTATTCCTGCGTAACGGCAGATTCTCGGACTACTTCACCGCGCACTTCATGACCCCGCTGGTATCCGCGGTGTGGTCGTGTGACCCGTCGGCCGCTCTCGAGTATCCGGCGCGGTACCTCTTCGCGTTCCTCGATCA
This sequence comes from Rhodococcus sp. ACPA4, assembly GCF_002300185.1. Lineage (NCBI taxonomy): Bacteria > Bacillati > Actinomycetota > Actinomycetes > Mycobacteriales > Nocardiaceae > Rhodococcus > Rhodococcus sp. ACPA4. Next base: position 1,938,326 of record NZ_NSDY01000001.1, on the reverse strand, counting down.
CCACGGCATGCTTACTATCTCCGGTTCGCCGACCTGGCGGACGGTAACCGGTGGTTCGGTCGAGTACGTGAAAGCTGTGGCACAGAGCATCAGTGCCGTTCGCCTGAACACGCCGGTTCACGCGGTGTACCGGCACGGTGATTCAGTCGAGATTCGTGGGGGAGATGATCGGCTCGAGACATACGACGCGGTGGTAATCGCGACGCATCCGCAGCAAGCGCTGAAGATTCTCGCCGATCCTACGGCCACGGAGCACGAGGTTCTCGGGGCTATGCCGTATTCGATCAATCACACCCAATTGCACACAGACGAGACTGTGCTGCCCGACAATTCGAATGCGCGGGCGTCGTGGAACTACTACCTGCCGCATTGCGATGCGAGGCCAGATCACGTGCTCGTCAGCTACGACATGACCCGGTTACAGCGTCTACCGGAGACCGGTCGACGGTACATCGTGACTCTCGGTGGCAAGGACATGATCGCCGCGGATTCCGTCATCGACCAGATGACCTACGAGCATCCGCAATACACGCCGACTTCCGTTGCAGCTCAAAGCCGGCTTTCCGAGTTGGACTCGGATGTGCTTGCTTTTGCAGGCGCGTACCACGGGTGGGGTTTCCACGAGGACGGTGCATTGTCGGGTTTGCGTGCCGCGGAGCGGGTCGGAGGTCGGTGGCAGTGACCGGGCCGATTACACCGTCCATCGTCTACACGAGTATTCGCCACGTGCGAACAGAACCGCTGCACAACACATTCGAGTACAAAAGCTACAGCTGGCTGGTCGATGTGGACAAGTTGCCGCATCTGCCGAAAGCATTGCGTCCCTTGGCGAGGTTCACGGCTGCAGATCATCTCGGCGATCCCACCCTATCGATTCGCGTAAACGTCGAGTCGTTCTTGCGGGCCAACGGAATCGAGTTCGGCGGCGGCCGGATCCTCATGCTCGCGAATGCGCGTGTACTCGGCTATGTGTTCAACCCGTTGAGTGTGTTCTGGTGCCTGAATGACGATGGCGCCGTGCGGTGTGTGGTGGCTGAAGTTCACAACACCTATGGTGAGCGGCACTGCTACCTGCTCGAGACCAACGACAATGGTGCGGCACGCACGCCGAAGGAGTTCTACGTCTCGCCGTTCAATGACGTTTCCGGCGAGTACCGGATGAGGCTACCGCTTCCCAAGGAATCGGTGGAGCTGTCGATAGTGCTTGCCAGACCGGATCAGGCACCCTTTGTCGCCACGGTACGTGGTCGATGTGTTCCGGCCACCGCGGGCGTGATAATTCGGAGCTTTCTCGCGATTCCGACTGCACCACTGAGGGTCTCCGCGCAGATTCGATATCAAGGCATCAGGTTGTGGACCAGACGATTACCGGTAGTTCTACGGCCGCAACATCAACCGCAGGAGGCAGTGTGATGACAACCGTGATGACAACAATGACTCGTAGCGCTGAGGTCGAACGCTGGCCAGGAGTTGCCACCGTTCCCAGCGGTCTCAAGGTGCGGGTGGCGTCGCCGGTTGCACGGGCGCTGTTCCACAAGGCAGTCGCGCGCTTGCCCCTGTGCGTTCAGATGCCGAACGGTGATTTCTCGGGCGGCGGTGGACCCGATTCGCCGTTGATGGTCATTCATCGCCCGGATGACTTTGCTGCTCGGGTGGGCGACAGTGGTCTGATCGGATTCGGTGAGTCGTACATGGCGGGTGACTGGGAAGCCTCCGATCTCACCGCAGTCCTGGAAGTTTTTGCCTCTCGTGTGGCGACACTGATTCCCGACTTTCTGCAGCGGTTGCGTGGCCTCTACATTCCCAAGCAGCCACGCAGTGAACACAATTCGACGCAGAACACCCGCTCCAACATCGCGCGGCACTACGACCTCTCGAATGAGTTGTTCGAACTATTCCTCGACGACACGATGACCTATTCCAGTGCCTTGTTCGACGACCTGTCAGTAGGGGACTCCCAGTCATGGGACGTGTTCGCAGCCGCCCAGCACCGCAAAATTGATCGGTTGCTGGACGGTGCGGGCGTCGGGCCTGGTTCGCGAGTGCTTGAAATCGGCACTGGGTGGGGGGAATTGGCGATCCGAGCAGCCCAGCGTGGTGCGACGGTGCGTTCGGTGACGCTGTCGGTGGAACAGCAGGAACTGGCAGCCAAGCGGATAAGCGCTGCGGGACTGGCGGATCGCGTTCAGGTCGACCTTCTCGATTACCGGCAGGTGCAGGGGGAGTACGACGCAGTGGTGTCGGTCGAGATGATCGAGGCGGTCGGCCACCAGTACTGGGGAAGTTACTTCCAGAAGATCGACTCCCTGTTGGCGCCCGGTGGGCGTGCCGCGATCCAAGCAATCACGATGCCGCATGATCGGATGTTGGCTACCCGCAACACCTATACATGGGTGCACAAGTACATCTTCCCGGGAGGCTTCCTGCCCTCCATACGGGCGATCGAGGACGTCACCGAACGCATGACCACTCTTCGTGTGCGTGAACGCATGTCGATGGGTGATCACTACGCGCAAACGCTCCGCCTCTGGGATGAGCGGTTCAGTGCCCGCGCGGAGGAAGTCGCAGCGCTCGGATTCGATGACGTATTCACCCGCATGTGGCATTTCTATCTCTGCTATTCCGAGGCGGGTTTCCGTTCCGGATATCTCGATGTGCAGCAAGTGATTCTCGATCGGAGGAACCCGCGATGACCACCACGATAGATCGATCGATACAAGGCACCGGCGTTGCTGGTCGTCTGTCGGAAATCCTCAGTCCGCTTGTCGGCGGCGAACTTCCGGTTCGGCTGACGGCGTGGGACGGCAGCACAGCAGGGCCGGTCGATGCGCCGAAAGTGACGCTTCACAGCGCAAACGTGCTGCGACGACTCTTGTGGAATCCCGGAGAGTTGGGTGCGGCGCAGGCGTATGTTCTGGGCGAACTCGACGTCGAAGGCGATCTTGGCGAAGCACTCACGCATGTGTGGAAAGTGTCTGCCGAGCGTGGGCTGGGGTCGATCTCGCCGTCACCGTCGGTTATCCTCGCCGCGGTTAAGGCCGCGAGATCCTTGGGGGTGTTCGGGCGCCGGTTGCCACCTCCCGTGTCGCAGGCGCGGGTCAAGGGTCGCTTGCACAGTATGTCGAGGGATCGGGCGGCGATCGGTCATCACTACGACTTGTCGAACGACTTCTATTCGCTGATCCTCGACCAGAACATGGCGTACTCCTCGGGGTACTGGACTTCCGATGCACCGGAATACACTCTCGAAGACTCTCAGAAGGACAAGCTGGACCTGGTATGCCGCAAGATCGGACTCGATCGGGCGCGCGGGCAACGCTTACTCGACGTTGGTTGCGGGTGGGGTTCGCTGAGCGTCCACGCAGCTCGCGAGTACGGTGCCCACGTTGTCGGAGTGACGATCTCGGCGGAGCAGAAGGCGTTTGTCGACGCGAGGGTCCGATCGCTCGGCCTCGAAGATCGGGTCGAGATCCGACTGCAGGACTACCGTGAAATTCCGGACGGACCCTACGACGCCGTCGCGTCGATCGAAATGGGCGAGCATGTCGGCGAGGACAATTACCCGACGTATGTGAAAGCGCTGCACGACAATGTGATCGAGGGTGGTCGCGTGCTGATCCAGCAGATGTCGCGGACCGGGCCGCATCCGGGTGGTGGGCCATTCATCGAGTCGTTCATTGCGCCCGACATGTATATGCGTCCAGTTGGGCGCACCGTGGCGATGATCGAGGAGGGTGGGCTGGAAGTGCTTGACGTTCAAGCGCTTCGGGTGCACTACGTGCGCACAGTCGACTCATGGATCGAGACGTTCGAGTCCAACTTCGATCGTGTCGTCGAGCTGGTCGGCATGGAGGTCGCGCGGGTGTGGCGTCTCTACCTCGTCGGCGGTGGCATGGCATTTCGTGACGGGCGGATGGGTGTGGATCAGATTCTTTCGGTGAGGCCGTCATGTCTTCGATGACGCTCGGTCCGATGTTGTTCGCGAGCTTTCTGGCGGTTGTCGTCACGATGGCGGTTACGGCGTCGATCGGTATACGTATCGGCCGGCACAATGTTGTCGACGTGTCCTGGGGTGTGGGCTTTGTCGTCATTGCCGCAGTATCGGCAGTAGTCGGTGCGGGCGATCTGTGGCGCCGTCTACTGATGCTCGCGTTGGTCGGCATCTGGGGCCTGCGATTGGCGTGGCACATGGCTGTGCGCTCGCGCGGTAAGGGCGAGGATCCTCGGTACGAGCAGATGCTGGGAAAGGCGTCCGGCAGTCGAACTCTGTATGCGATACGGAAAATCTATGTGACGCAAGGTATCTCCCTGTGGTTTGTGTCGCTGCCGATTCAGGTGTCCGCGGTGTCGTCAGGTGGGTTCAACCTGTTGGTACTCCTGGGAATCGTGTTGTGGCTGGTCGGTGTGACGTTCGAGGCGGTCGCCGATCGTCAGATGGCCGAGTTCAAATCCGATCCCGGCAGTTACGGGCACATCATGGATCAGGGACTGTGGGCGTGGACGCGTCATCCCAATTACTTCGGTGACGCCTGCGTGTGGTGGGGCATATTCCTCGTCGCGGCATCGGTATGGCCAGGAGTATTGACGGTACTCTCACCGATTGCGATGACATATTTTCTCGTGTTTGCGACCGGCGCGCGACTTCTCGAGCAGCACATGGCGCACCGCCCCGGTTATCGTGAGTACCAGGAGCGGACGAGCTACTTCATTCCGCGGCCGCCGAAGTAGGTCTGGCTCAGGAGTGGGTCTGGCTCAGTAGTAGATCTGGCTCGAGCGAGTGAGGAGCGTGAATGAGTGAACTGGGCTTGCCGGCGGCTATCGGAGCGGTGGCCGCCGGTGGTGCGCTCGGAGCGCTGACGAGATACGGGTTGGGTGAGTGGTTTCCCCATATCTGGACTACTCTCGTGATCAATGTCGTGGGGTCGCTGATCCTCGGAGTGCTTGCGGCACTGCTGATTCACGACAAGGTCTGGTACATCTTCCTGGGCACGGGATTCTGCGGTGGCTTCACGACGTTCTCGTCGTTTGCGGTTCACGCGGTTACCGAAAGTCCGATGCGATCTATTCTGTACGTTCTCGGCACTTTGATTCCGGCGATCTTGGCCGCAGCGTGGGGCAGAGCCCTTGGCGAGCGCTGGATGCGTCGTCGTGAGGGGGCGAACGTATGACCGTTCTCCTCGTAGCGATCGGCGGAGGCGCCGGAGCGACCGGTAGGTACCTGCTCGCGAAATACGTCCCGACATACCGGGGATTTCCGGCAGCAACATTCGCGGCTAACGTCCTGGGTTGCTTTCTCCTCGGATTGTTCACCGGCGCAACACTCTCCACCGCTATGGCGGCCTTGCTTGCAACCGGGTTCTGCGGCGGTTTGTCCACGTACTCGACGTTTGCGACCGAAAATGTAGGCATGCTGGACAAGCGTCAGACGGCGATGTCGCTGGTGTACATCATCGCCAGTCTTGTCGTTGGGCTGAGCGTCGCCTGGTTGGGAATTCAGATCACAGGGTAGAGAATGAGCGGCAGTCGTGTCGGCTGCGTAGTCGACCACCGGGCTTAGGGGGATTCGTGGCGCACGAACGAGCAGGACAGGTGGCGCAACCACAGGATTTGATCGACGTTCCGCACTTGGTTTCCGCGTATTACACACGGACACCTGATCCTGAGGATCCGATGCAGCAGGTGCTGTTCGGGACGTCGGGGCATCGGGGTTCCAGTCTGGACGGCGCGTTCAACGAAGCGCATATCCTGGCAACGACGCAGGCGATCGTGGAGTACCGCGCATCGCAGCACATTGACGGGCCGTTGTTCATCGGCCGCGACACGCACGCGTTGTCCGAGCCGGCCTGGCTGTCTGCGCTCGAAGTTCTTGTTGCCAATGACGTAGTGGTGCTGGTTGATTCGCGCGACGCCTATACCCCCACACCCGCTGTGAGTCACGCGATTCTGCGATACAACTCCACTGCGCCCGAGGCCAAGGCCGACGGAATCGTCGTGACGCCTTCGCACAATCCGCCCCGTGACGGTGGGTTCAAGTACAACCCGCCCCACGGCGGCCCAGCTGATACCGATGCCACGTCGGTCATCGCGGACCGTGCCAACCAACTGCTCCGCGACGGACTGGCCGGCGTCCGGCGCGTCACGACGGAACAGGCGCTGGCCAGGGTCGAGCGGTACGACTTCCTGCGCTACTACGTCGACGACCTGCCGTCGGTGCTCAACCTCGACGCCATTCGCGACGCGGGTATCCGCATCGGCGCAGATCCGCTCGGCGGCGCCAGTGTCGACTACTGGGGAGCCATCGCCGAGACTCATCACCTCGACCTCGAGGTCGTCAATCCTCTGGTCGATCCGACGTGGCGATTCATGACGCTCGACACCGACGGCAAGATCCGCATGGACTGCTCCTCGCCTGACGCGATGGCGTCGTTGATCGGTATTCGGGATCGCTACGACATCGCCACCGGCAACGACGCGGATTCCGATCGGCACGGAATCGTCACCCCCGATGGCGGTTTGATGAACCCCAATCACTATCTGGCCGTTGCCATCGAGTACCTCTTTGCTCACCGCCCACAGTGGGCTGCAGGCACGAAGGTCGGGAAGACGCTGGTCAGCTCATCGATGATCGACCGCGTTGTGAACGGACTGGGACGCGAACTCCTGGAGGTACCCGTCGGCTTCAAGTGGTTCGTACCCGGGTTGCTCGACGGTTCGGTCGGGTTCGGCGGCGAGGAAAGCGCGGGAGCGTCCTTCTTGCGTCACGACGGTTCGGTGTGGACGACAGACAAGGACGGCATCATTCTTGCGCTGCTCGCGTCCGAGATCACGGCGGTGACCGGCAAGACGCCGTCGGCGCACTACACAGCGCTGACCGAGAAGTTCGGTAGCCCCGCCTACGCCCGCATCGACGCGCCCGCGAGTCGCGCGCAGAAGGCGGTACTGGCAAAACTGTCACCCGAGCAGGTCACCGCGACGGAACTGGCGGGGGAGCCGATCACCGCGGCGCTGACGGCAGCGCCCGGAAATGGCGCCGCGATCGGCGGATTGAAGGTGACCACCGAGAACGCGTGGTTTGCGGCCAGGCCGTCGGGAACCGAGGACGTGTACAAGATTTATGCCGAGTCGATGAAGGGCGCCGATCATCTGGCTCAGGTTCAGTCTGCGGCGAAGGACTTGGTGTCAGGTGTCTTGAACGCGAACTAGCTCGCGGCCCGCTCGTGTCGCCCGGCTAGAATCCCGGGCGACATGAAAACTCGCGCAGCCAGGCTGCCACAGGAAATCTGGGTGCTGGTTTCCGCCAGCTTCGTCATCGCTCTCGGATTCGGCATCGTTGCCCCGGCGCTACCGCAATTCGCCCGCAGCTTCGATGTATCGGTTACGGCCGCCACAGTCGTCATTTCGTCGTTTGCGTTCATGCGCTTGGTGTTTGCGCCGATGAGCGGCACCTTGGTGCAGAAACTCGGCGAGCGCCCGGTGTACATCCTGGGACTGTTGATCGTCGCGTTGTCCACCGGAGCGTGCGCGTTTGCGCAGGAGTACTGGCAGCTGCTGCTGTTCCGGTCACTTGGCGGTATCGGTTCCACCATGTTCACCGTGTCGGCGCTTGGCCTGCTTATCCGGATGTCGCCGCCCGACCATCGGGGACGCGTATCCGGTCTGTATGCGACGAGCTTCCTGATGGGCTCGATTACCGGTCCGATATTTGGCGGCGCGCTGCTGCAGTTCGGCCTGCGGATGCCGTTCCTCATCTATGCGGCAACGCTGGTTATCGCTGCCGCTGTGGTTTTCTTCAGTCTGCGCGGTTCACATCTTGCGTCGCCGGACAAGGGTGCGGCGATCACGCCTATGACGTTGGCCGAGGGTCTACGTTCACCGGTCTACCGCGCTGCTCTGGGTTCGAACCTGGCATTCGGCGGTGTCATCTTTGGCGTGCGCGTCGCGATGGTTCCGCTTTTTGTCGTCGAGGCTCTCGGCCGCGAAGACTCGGTGGCCGCATATGCGCTGGCAGTTTTTGCGGTCGGAAATGCGCTGGTTCTGACCTTCTCGGGTCGGCTCTCGGACAAGTACGGACGTAAACCGTTCGTGCTTGCCGGGCTGGTTGTCTGCGGCGCCGGCACGATGGCGATCGGATTCACGCACAACTTGGTGGCGTTTTTCCTGATTGCTGCCGTGACGGGCGCAGGATCCGGTTTGATGAGTCCGTCGCAGCAGGCTGCGGTTGCCGACGTCGTCGGGTCCAAGGCGCGCGGTGGTCCCGTTCTGGCGGTGTTCCAGATGATGTCCGACGTTGGTGGTGTGGTCGCGCCGATCTGCGCCGGACTACTGGTTGAGCATTTCTCGTACTCGGCGGCCTTCGCGACGATGGGAGCTGTGGTGATCATTGCGAGCGTGGGTTGGCTGCTGGTGCCTGCGAAGGCTGTGACCGCGAAAACAGTCAGTTCGGAAGTCCCTCTGTAGGCTCGGCTCGTGGCTATTCGCATCGTGAGTCTTGTGGCCCGCTTGGGTTTGGCAGCCGTGTGGCTGATTTCGGGTGGCATCAAATTCCTCGATCCCGTTCAGACGAAGATCGCCGTCCGGGCGTATCAATTGTTGCCCGAGAGCCTGGTCGGCCCCGTGGCGATTGCGATGCCGTTGGTCGAGATCGTTCTCGGATTACTGCTGCTCGTAGGCCTCGCCGTACGAGCGTCGGCTGCAGTGTCGGTTCTCATGCTGGTTGTGCTCATCAGCGTGATCATCTCGGTCTGGGCACGTGGATTGTCCATCGACTGCGGCTGTTTCGGGGGAGGTGGAGCTGCCGACGTCGACGCGTGGGACTACCTCAGCGAGATCCTGCGCGACATCGGATTCCTGGCATTGGCCCTGTGGTTGTGTTTCTTCCCACGGTCACCGCTCGCATTGGGACAGGGATCACGTACCGCATTCTCAGTTGAAGCACAGTCTTCAATGGCAAGGTGAATACCCGGGGAAGGTAACCCCTCGGTAAAATCGTTTCGACGCACGAAGGACTGCATCAGCGTGAGCGCCAAGAACAACAAGTACAAACCGGAACCGGTGTCGAGTCGGTCCACTTATGTCATCGGTGGAATCGCGGTCCTGGTGATCGCAGCCCTCGTCATCGGCGGTGTCCTGTGGCAGTCGAGCAAGAACAAGGTGCAAAACGACGGCTACGGCTCGGTTCAGAACTCCGAGGTGGTTGTCACCGTGGAGGACAACGGCGTCGTGCTGATCGGAAAACCGGACGCACGTACCACTCTCGACATCTTCGAAGACCCGCTGTGCCCGGCGTGCGCTGCACTCGAGCACTTGAGTGGCCAATCGGTGTCGGCGGCAATCGACGCCGGTGACGTCGCTGTTCGCTATCACATGCTCAACTTCCTCAACCGGGCATCGAGCAGCGGTGATTACTCCACCCGCGCGGGCGCCGCATTGCTGTGCGTCGCGCAGGACGGCGACGCGATTGCCTACTCGAATCTGCACACCACACTCTTCTCTCCGGACAACCAACCGTCTGAAGGCGGCAAGAGTGATCACACCAACGACGATTTGGCTCGGATAGCCGGCGAAGCCGGTGCATCGGATGCAGCGACTACGTGCATCTCCTCTGGAGCGAACGTGGAGGCCGCTGCGGCCAATGCTGCTGCGGCGAGTGAGGCGCTCTCCGCAGCCGGCGGAACGGGCACCCCGACGGTTATCGCCGACGGCAAGATCGTCAGCACCAAGAACAGTGACTGGGTTTCGCAGTTCACCTCCTGAAGCAGTGTGCGGCCGCTCTGAAACCCGGAGCGGTCGCACCAGCTTGACCTGGCGATTTGTTGCTCACCGCGCAAGTGGTGTAACTTTCTTCAAGCAAGCGGCAAGCAGAACAACCGCCTGCGAGTTCGAACTGAATACGGGGCTATGGCGCAGCTGGTAGCGCACCACACTGGCAGTGTGGGGGTCAGGGGTTCGAGTCCCCTTAGCTCCACCAAAAAGAGCAGGTCAGACAAAATGTCTGACCTGCTCTTTTTTGTCGTTTTCGGCCGTTAGCTCAATGCCCGCTCGAGTGCCTCGCCCGTAGCAACGGCGTACGGGGCCCGCAGAATGTCTTCGTGCGATCCGGCTACATCCTCGAAAGTGATCTGGCCGGTGGCGATGGCCGACCAATCGTGTGCATCCTGTCGGTTGTCGTCGCCGCGGATGACCACAACAGAACCGCGATACGGGCTTGGCGCGTACTTGCGCAGGGACGCCAGTCCGCGATGGTAGAAGAGGTACCACTGCATCGACGGGTCGAACTGCATGATGCCCGCGACTTGGTACCGGAGCCAGATACCCAGAACCGATGTTTTCGAGGTCCGGGCTCGGGCATTGAGCACCGGCTCGCCGGATTCCGATGGAGCCGGCGGCTCAGTGGTGTCAGGCCGCGGCCCGATCATGTTCTCCCGCAACCGAGTGTCCAGAATGACAACGTGTTCGACGATCTCGCCTTCCGCGTGGAGGCGATTCGCGATTTCGAGGGTGACAAACCCGCCGTGGGAGTAGCCGCCGAGCACATACGGGCCGTGCGGACGGACCTTCCTGATCTCACGGATGTATCGGTCGGCCATCTTGGCAACGGTGCGATCGGGGAGCCCGCGAGATTCCATCCCGTGTGCTTGCAACGCGTACACAGGTCGATCACCGGACATCGCCTGCACCGTCGCGAGAAAGCTCAGTGCAGGCGCACCGGCTCCGGTGATCAGGAAGAGCGGAGTTCGGGAACCGCTCGTGGCAAGGGGAACAAGCACAGATGCCCGGCCTTCGTCACGCTTCTTGTTGCGCAGCATCGCGTCGACCAGCGCGGCGAGTTCGCGGATGGTGGTGGCGCCGGCAAACTGGGCGGCGCTGACGGTGACCAGTACAGCGGCTCGTAGTGCGGCGAGCATTTCTGCGGCAGCGAGTGAATCTGCGCCGAGGGCAAAGAAGTCGTCGTCACGGTCGAGTGATTCGATCCCGATGATCTTGGACCAGATGATGGCCACCCGAAATTCGGTGACGGTCTCGAGAGTCGGCGTGGCGGTGGAGGTGGAGGTAGCGACCGGCGCCGGTGTCGGCAGCGCGTTGCGATCGATCTTTCCGCGTTCGTTGCGGGGAATCGAGGCCAGCATCACGATGTGGCGGGGAACCATCCAGCCGGGCAGGCTCAGAGATACCGCGCGTCGAATCTCCGCGGGAGACAGAGCAATTCGCTGTGAATCACTCACGACGTATGCGCAGAGCTCTGGGTGGTCGTTCTCGGTCCGAACGATCACGGCCGCATCGACGACGCCGGCCACCGCGCGGATGGCGACGTCGACTTCGGTGGGTTCGACAAGGTATCCACGAATTTTCACAGCATCGTCGAGTCGGCCTTTGAGTTGCAGTTCGCCGTCCCTGTCGATGCATCCGCGGTCGCCGGTGCGATACAGGCTGATGCCGTCGCCCAGCGGTGTGAATCGTTGCGCTGTCCGCTCCGGGTCGCCGTGATAACCGTCGGCCAAGTCGCTGGAAATGACATGGATTTCGCCGATCTCGCCGTCGGGCAGCTGGTTGCCCTCGGAATCGACTATCCGGACTTCCTTCCCGTCACGTGCTCGACCGGCGGGGACGATGCCCTCCGGGAACGTGGCTGCGGGAGGAAAGACGTTGTAGGCGACGACCCCCGTTTCCGTGGTTGCCATCCAGTTGACATAGGTCACGTCTGCGAACCCGCGATCACGGTGACGTTGGTAGTCGTCGCCATGAACAGCCTCGCCGTAGGTAACGACAACGCGTAGGGAACTCTGGGGATCTGCGCCCGGTTCGGCGGCATTCTGCTGCGTCCACGCCCGCAGGAACGACGGTGCGCAATGAGCTGTGGTGATCGAGTTTCTCCGGAGCCAACTGCCCAGGGTGGAACTGCCGTCGACGCGGGGGTCCCAGCAATACACGGTGACACCGTTCATCAAACCCATGATGAGTGCGGTGATACCCGCGCCGAAGCTGACGGGCAGAAGGTTCCCGATGTGATCGTCCGGTCGGAGATCGATGGCGGCGGCAAGTTCGTCCGCCTTGTTCAGACACATCGAATGGCTGAGCACCACTCCCTTGGGTGCGCCGCTGGTGCCGGAAGTGAATGCGATCATGGCTGGATCGGAGCTCAGTGACTCGAGTGCGTTGCCGAAACGGAACGGAGTGGCAGCGGCGTGTTCGAGGATTGTCGCGATGGAGACCGCGCCCGACGTGGACAGGATGTGCTCGCGCCTGGCCGGCGGCAGCTGCGGGTCGATCATGACGAGTGGCCGACCGGAGATCAGTGTGGCAAGGATGCGGACAACGGCCTCGGCGGTGGGGTCGAGTTCGACAGCTACCGGACAGCGGCCGTGCGGCCCGCGAATATCGAGTTCACGCGCGAGTGCGTCTGCGCGGACTTCGAGATCTGCGAACGTGATCTGATCCCGTGGGGTGACGACGGCAACGGTGTCGTGCTGCATAGAGGTGACGCGGCGCCACCGCGATTCGATGGTTTCGTCGATGACGGCATACCGCGTCCGTTCGAGCCCTAGATCGACCACGTTCATGTCTGACGCTCCGTTCCAGCTATCAGTTACTTATTAGCAAAGACTACAGAAGGTTGGGTATCGAGGTCTATAACAAACCAAAAGTAGTTTTCCATACGACCAATCCGCGGGACCATCCGCTCCGAATGTCAGGCGAGAAAACAAACGAACGGAAGGCAATGACATGAAGTGGTCGGGGAGATGTGCGATTGCGGCAGTCGGAGCGGGTGTCGGTATGGCGATGACGGCCATGCCGGCGCAGGCAGCTCCGATGTCAGCGGACTTGTGGCAGCCGTTGGCACCGGTCGAAAAATTGGATGTCGAACGCTACGTCGGCGACTGGTACCAGCTGGCAGCGGTGCCTCAGCCGTTCAACCTGATGTGCGCCAAGGACACCCGGGCGCGATACGAGGTGCTCGACTCGTCGAATGTGAGCGTGCAGAATACGTGCACGACCTGGGCTGGGGACCAGAGCGGCATCGCCGGTAATGCGCGGGTTACCGATACGCAGTCCGCAGCGCAACTTCATGTCAGTTTCCCGGGCGTACCTTTTCAGGATGGACTGGACGGGCCGCCCAACTACATCGTCACCTACATTGCCGACGACTACTCGTGGGCACTGGTGGGTGACCCGCTTCGAACGTCCGGGTTTGTATTGTCGCGTTCACCCGCAGTCGATGCCGCGGGGTGGAGTGAGATACGCCGAGTTGCCGAGAGTCGCGGGTACAACGCATGCACGATCGTGACGTCACCGACAACCGAAGGCAAGAAGGAGATTCAGCCGCTCTGCACAATCTGACGGCCCGCTAGGATTGCGTGGTGCCTAGGATTTCTTGGTGAAAAAACAGATTCCCGTGATCGTCGTCGCAGGATTTCTGGGTTCGGGAAAGACGACGCTCCTCAATCACCTTCTGCACAACAACAACGGTGTGCGCATCGGGGTCATCGTCAACGACTTCGGCTCGGTCAACATCGATTCGATGATGGTGGCCGGCCAAGTCGACTCGACGCTCTCACTGAGCAACGGGTGCCTGTGCTGCGCGGTCGATGTATCCGACATGGACGAGATGCTCGACAAGTTGGCGCACAGCCAATCCGAGATCGACGTCATCGTCATCGAAGCCAGCGGACTGGCGGAGCCGCGCAACATGATCAGGTTGGTGCTGGGCAGCGAGAATCCGCGGGTCGTGTACGGCGGCCTGGTTGTTGTTGTCGACGGGGCCAACTTCCGATTGACCCGTAGCACCCATCCCGAGCTCGATCAGCACGTCGGGTTAGCGGATTTACTTGTCGTGAACAAGATCGACTGCGTCGACTCTGCGGAACGCGAGGCCTTCACGGAGGTGATTCGTGGGCTCAACCCCCGAGCGCCGATTGTGGACACGACTCACTCGCGCGTGGACCCAGCGCTGCTGTTCGATTTCGCGGCCGCGCCGCAGCCGTTACCTGGCCAGCAGATGAGCCTCGACGAACTGCTGCGCGACGATCATCACGACCACATTCACACCCATTACGAGGCAGTCGATTTTGTGTCCGACACGGCGCTCGATGCGCGCGCCGTCACAAAATTTCTCGAGAACCAACCGGCCGGTGTGTACCGGATCAAGGGGTTCGTGAACTTCGATATCCGGGGTTACACAGGCAAATTCGAAGTACAGACAGTGGGTGATCACGTGCGAATCACACCATTACGGTGGAAGGCCGGCGAGCCGCGGACTACACAGTTGGTCGTGATCGGCAGCGGCATGGACAGTGCGGTCGTCCGGGACACGTTGAGTGAGTGCATACGCGTCGAGGGAGTCGAGTTGCACCCCGATGCGATGCTGGGATTGCACCGCTATACCGTCGGAGCGTGAGTGAATCAGCTGTATCTGTGTACGAAGCGATCCGGCGCCGGCGCGACGTGCGGGCAGAGTTTTCCGGTGAGGTTATTCCGGACGATGTGCTGATGCGCATCCTCGACGCGGCACATCGGGCGCCGAGCGTCGGGAACACGCAGCCGTGGGATTTTGTGGTGGTCCGCAATCCGGACACGCTCTCGACATTTGCCGCGCACGTCGCGGAGGCGAGGGTCAATTTTGCTCAGTCTCTGCCTGACGATCGGCGCGAGACGTTCGACCCCATCAAGATCGAGGGGATCACGGAAAGCGGTACCGGGATCGTTGTCACCTACGACCCGTCGCGCGGAGGCCCAAACATTCTCGGCCGTCACACGGTCGACGACACCGGCTTGTTCTCTGCAGTTCTCGCAATTCAAAACCTGTGGCTGGCCGCGGTTGCCGAGGACATCGGCATCGGGTGGGTGTCGTTCTACGACGAGGAATACCTCACCGAACTGATGAACATTCCGGCTCCGGTGAGGCCCATTGCCTGGCTGTGCATCGGGAAAGTAACTCAGTTCCAACAGGTTCCGGATCTCGAGCGCTTCGGATGGAAACAGCGCCGGCCATTGGCCGACGCTGTCCATTTCGAAACCTATTGAGTTGTCCGCTCGCGGTTAGCGGGCCGCGGGACGTCCACCGGTACGGGCCCGGCCTGCGCCGCCGGACCGCGCGCCACGAGACTGACCACCCTGGCCGCTGCGAGCCTGACCGCCCTGACCGGAACGTGCCTGGCCGCTACGAGCCTGACCGCCCTGACCGGAACGTGCCGGACGAGATCCGCGGCCGCCGCCCTGCGGTGCCACCGGAGCCTTGGGTGCGGGGGTGACATGCGGTGCGATGTCGCCGACAAGCTTCACGACGTGCTCGGAGTTCGCAGTCGATCGAACGGGCGTCACCTTGATAGCTGCCTTGCGCATGAGGATCGCGAGATCCTTGCGCTGCTCGGGCAGGACGACGGTAACTACGTCACCGGCGCTGCCGGCGCGAGCGGTACGGCCACTGCGGTGCAGGTACGCCTTGTGCTCGGCCGGGGGATCGACGTGCACAACCAACTCGACGTCGTCGACGTGAACGCCGCGAGCGGCAACGTCGGTGGCAACCAGAACGCGAGCCTCGCCGGCGGAGAACGCGGCAAGGTTGCGATCGCGGGCAGCCTGCGACAGGTTGCCGTGCAGGTCGACGGACGGAATGCCCGACTCGGTGAGCTGGCGAGCCAACTTACGAGCCTGGTGCTTGGTGCGCATGAAGAGGATGCGTCGGCCGGTGCCGGACGCCAGCTTCTCCACCAGAGCCTTCTTCGCTTCGACGCCGTCGACGTCGAACACGTGGTGCGTCATCGCGGCGACGGGGGAGTTGGCCTCGTCTACCGAATGCATGACCTCGTTCTTGAGGAAACGCTTGACGAGCTTGTCGACGCCGTTGTCCAGGGTGGCGGAGAACAGCAGTCGCTGGCCGTCGGCCGGAGTGGACGAGAGAATGCGGGTGACGACGGGCAGGAAGCCGAGGTCGGCCATGTGGTCGGCCTCGTCGAGGACCGTGATCTCGACGGCGTCGAGGCTTACGAACTTCTGCTTCATGAGGTCTTCGAGGCGACCGGGGCACGCGACGACGATGTCGACTCCGGCCTTGAGCGCCTGGACCTGACGGTGCTGCGAGACGCCACCGAAGATGGTGGTGACGCGCAGTTCGTAGGCCGCGGCAAGCGGCTCGAGGGTTGCGGTGATCTGGGTGGCTAGCTCGCGGGTCGGCGCGAGAACCAGTCCGAGCGGGCGGCCCGGACGACGCTTGCCGCCGGCCAATTCACCCGCGAGGCGCGAGACCATGGGGATGGAAAAGGCAAGCGTCTTACCGCTGCCGGTCTTTCCGCGGCCCAGGACGTCGCGTCCCGACAGAGTGTCGGGGAGGGTGTCGATCTGGATCGGGAAGGGGGAGGTGATTCCGCCGTCTTCGAGTGCTTTGACCAGCGGCGGACGTACACCGAGGGAAGCGAAGGTAGCGGTAGTGGTGACAGTCGAGGTGTCGGACAAGTGTGTTCAGAGCCTTTCGGGGCACTTTGCGTGCCCGGATGCCGACACGGCAAAACAGCCGTATCTGACAATCAAGCACAGTGGTGGCGGCGCTGCCGGTCGGCAGGCTTCTTCGCCGTAAGAAGTGCGGGTGCGTTAAGCACTCTTCGCGAACTGAAGTTGCGTTCTTTCGACGCTGGGTGCCCACTTTCGGACACCTAGTGATGCTGAGTCTACCTGGACCGCGCGGCTTCTCTACAACCCGACCCACTCGGAAACGCCACTGGCGAAGCGCTGACGCTTCCAGATCGGCACTTCGGCCTTGATTCGTTCCACCAGTTCGGCGCACGCTGCAAACGCTTCCGCGCGATGTGGGGCAGCGACCGCGGCAACCAAAGCGTGGTCGCCGATCTCGAGATGTCCGACGCGGTGAATCGCTGCGACGGGTAGGCCGGTAGAAGCCGACACTTCCTCGCAGCAGGTGCGCAGAAACCGTTCGGCGTCGGGGTGTGCCTGGTACTCGAGGGCTGAAACAGCTTGGCCACCATCATGATTGCGCACCGTGCCGGTGAAGACGACAACTGCGCCGTTCTTCGGTCCGGCGACGGCAGCGTCGACGGTGGCGGCTTGAATCGGGTGTTCGGAAATTCGTGCGAGCAGTTCAGTCATCGTGCATTCCTCCGCCTGCAACCTGCGCGAGCAAGTGATCGATGATGGGGTCGAGGACGGCAAGTCCGTCCTTCACGCCGCCCGGAGATCCGGGCAGATTGACGATGACAGTGCGCTCTGTGAGTCCTGCCACTCCGCGGCTGAGCGAGGCGTGTGGGGTCTTTTCGAGCCCCTTTGTGCGGATCGCTTCCGCGATTCCCGGTAGTTCGCGGGTGAGAACGGCAAGCGTCGCTTCGGGCGTGGCATCAGTGGGAGAAGCGCCGGTTCCGCCGGTGCTGATGATCAGGGCTGGGGAACCGGTTCTGGCGTCGTCGATGCCCGCGGCGATGTCGGCGTCGGCGTAGACCAGTGGGCCGCGCACTTCGAAATCGCGATCCCGGAGCCATTGTTCGATGGCCGGGCCGGTTGTGTCGGGGCGGGTCCCAGCGGCGCCACCGGTAGACGCGACAAGGACGGCCGCGGTGCGCGTGGTGTCGAATGTGTTTGGGGCAGTGCCTGATTCAGGTGCCGGGCCGCTCTCGCGCGTCCAATGTCCGCGTTTACCGCCGTCTTTGGTGAGCAGGCGGACGCCGTTCATGGTGGCAGCGGGGTCAATGGCTTTGACCATGTCGTGCAACGTGAGCCCGGCCACGGCAACCGCTGTCAGCGCCTCCATCTCGACGCCCGTCTGCCCGCGAGTCTTGGCCGTAGCTTCGACGGTGATCGAGGTCTCGGTGAACCCGAACTCCACTTTGACGGACGACAACGCGAGTTGATGACACAGCGGAATGAGCTCGGACGTCTTCTTTGCGCCCGCGATGCCGGCGATCCTTGCTGTCGAGAGGACATCGGCTTTGGGCATTCCGTCGGCCCGGACGAGGCGAATGACTTCCGCAGTGGTGACCAGTTCACCTGCGGCCACCGCAATGCGCGTCGTCTCGGCTTTTGCGCTCACGTCGACCATGCGGGCGCGGCCCTCGCCGTCGACGTGTGTCAGTTCGGTCATTGAAAGTCCTTACCGTCCTTTTCAGTTGCAGCGTTTCAGTTGCAGCGTTTCAGTTCCAGGCAGAGAGCGGAATGACGCTTACCGGTGTTCCGGCATCAAGTTCGGTGACGTCGGCTGGAATGTCGAGAAGCACGTCCGCCCAGGCCATCATGGCAACAAGATGGGAGCCGGTGCCGGACACCGGTTCGACGCCCTCGCCGGAGCGTCGTCCGCGGAGGAACTGGCGCTTGCCGGGGATTGATCGCAGCGCGGCAGTCAAAGGGCGACGTTCGGATGCGATGGGTGGCAGTCCGGCGGCGCGTCTGATGTTCTCGCGTGCAAACACTTCGAACGACACCATTGTGCTCACCGGGTTTCCGGGGAAGCTCAGTATCGGAACCTCGTTGACCACAGCTGAGCCCTGCGGGCCGCCCGGCTGCATCGCGACGTGACCGAACGCAGCACCGAGGGGTTGCAGCGTTTCTTTCACGACCTCGAAGTCGCCCATGGACACACCGCCGGAGGTGAAGACAAGGTCTGCGACAGATGTTGCGTACGAGAGTAATTCGCGGAACACATCCGGATCGTCGGTGCTGCGGGCGATGGATACGACGTCGGCCCCGTTGGCGCGGGCCAAGCTCGCCAGGGCGGGCCCGTTGGAGTCGTAGATCTCGCCGGGGTTGAGTTGTGTTCCTGCGCTTTTCAATTCGGCGCCAGTAGTGATGACGGCGACCCGTGGCGGTGTGTATGTGATGACAGTTGCTGCGCCAACGGCCGCGAGTGCCGCGATGTGCCGCGGTTCCAGGCGAGTGCCTTCTCGAACCAGGAGCATGCCAGCCGTGATGTCGCTTCCGCGTTCACGGACGAACTCTCCGGCGGCGCGTCCACGGTTGATCGTGACGGCGTGCTTCGAGACGCCGGTGGTGTCTTCGACTGGGATGACGGTGTCTGCGCCTTCGGGCATAGGCGCGCCGGTCATGATCCGAAATGCCGAGCCCACGAGATGTTTCGGGGGAGTGCCACTACCCGCTGCGAGAACTCCTCGGACAGCGAGTGTGACGGGCGTGTTGCGTACGGACTCGGCGTCGACGGCGTAGCCGTCCATTTGCGAATTGCGGAACAGAGGCAGATCGACAGGGGAGGTGACGTCCGCCGAGACTATCGACCCCAGCGCCTCGGTGAGGGGCAGGGCGGTGGGTGCCAAAGTGTGCAACGCGGCCAGCAATCCGGATACGTGCTCTTGATGGTCTTCGACGGAACGTGCGCTCACAGCGATAGCCTCGACATGGTCCGATTCTAGATGGTCTGGTTCCAGGTCGAGTGATACGAGTGACACTTCCCGTTGCCCGCTGCGCCATACTGGAGTGATGTGGAACCTGGTGCAGCGATGACTCCGGTGGTGGTGGGGATCCCCACTGTCCGGAGCAGTTCTGTCCGTGGCAATCCCGCGTCGATGACGGGCCGGCCTGACACCGACGTATTGATCGACAAGTTCGGGCGCGTTGCCCGTGACTTGCGAATCTCGATCACCGAAAAGTGTTCACTGCGTTGTACATATTGCATGCCCGAGGAAGGCCTGCCGGTCATTCCCGCTGAAGATCTGTTGTCCACCGAAGAGATTGTTCGCGTTGTAGGTATCGGAGTCGATCGTCTCGGCATTCGAGAAGTTCGTTTTACCGGCGGCGAACCGTTGATGCGCAAAGATCTCGAGAAGATTATCTCCGGCTGTGCTGAGCGTGTTCCCGGAATTCCTTTGGCAATGACTACTAATGCCGTCGGATTGGAACACCGCGCGCAGCAATTAGCGGCAGCCGGATTGACCCGCGTCAATGTCTCTTTGGATTCAGTGGATCGCGCGCATTTTGCAGAACTGACGCGCCGCGACAGACTGCCGTCGGTGTTAGCGGGAATTCACGCTGCGGCGCGAGTAGGTCTGGCTCCACTGAAAGTGAACGCCGTTCTTATGCGTGAGACGTTGAGCGGGGCGGCGGAGCTTCTCCACTGGTGCGTGGACGCCGGCGTGGAATTGCGATTCATCGAGCAGATGCCCCTCGACGCCGATCACACGTGGGCGCGAGAGAACATGGTGACCGCCGAGGAACTTCTCACCGTATTGGGCACTCGATTCACTTTGACCGCGATCGGGCGTGACGACCCCAGTGCGCCGGCCGAGGAATGGAAAATCGACGGCGGTCCGGCGACGGTGGGAATTATCGCTTCGGTGACTCGATCTTTTTGCGCCGACTGCGATCGGACACGTATGACAGCCGAGGGAACTATTCGGTCATGTCTGTTCAGCGATCGTGAAGTGGACCTGCGAGCAGCACTGCGTTCAGGCGGCGGTGACGATGAGATCGCTGATCTGTGGCGGGGCGCAATGTGGAACAAGTGGGCAGGTCATGGGATTGCGGCAGAAGGCTTTGTGCCGCCGGAGAGAAGTATGGGTGCAATCGGTGGCTGATTCGGAATCGATGTCGGTTCGATACTTCGCTGCAGCCGCAGACGCGTCGGGGTGTCGTAGCGAGACACTCGCGCTGCCGCATTCAAGCACGCTCGCTGATCTTGTTGCTGTTCTGTCTGACAAATACGGCCCCGACATGAAGCGCGTTTTGTCCGTTTCTGCGTATCTCGTCGGCGAGGAATTGACGCGTGATACCGGTCGCGTCGCGGGGCCTGCGGTAGACATTTTGCCGCCTTTCGCGGGCGGCTAGAGCTGTCGATCAAAATAAACCTCAAAATTCTTTTGCGGTTTACTGTCGCTGACAGGTACCGACCTAAATGATGAGATCGGATGTCCCAAGAGGCCCGGTATGACGTGTTGATCCGATTTGCGACGCAGCTTCGTTGTGCTGGTCAGCGCATTTTACCTCGGTGTTTGACTGACATTTGATTGTCGTTCTGATTAGTCGGAATTGTCTGACTGAACTCATACTTTTGGGGGATGTAACATTTTTGGTATCCAGGTAGATGCGTCATTCACATGAATGACAAGGGATTTTCCGAGTCAGAATTTTCGCCAAATTCATGTGTTACCTTTTGTCGTAATTCCCCCCGTGAATGGTGAAAGGTACTTACATGTCCCGCAATTCCACACGTCGTCTCGGTTTCGCTTTTGCTCTCGTCGGCGCAGCAGCGCTGACGGCTCCGGCACTTGCCGGAGCGACCACCGGCTCACTCGGTTCTTCCGATGCCCCTGCCGCAGGCTTCACCTGCTCGGCACTGTCGACCGAGACAACCCCCAATGGCTGGGGCATTCCGTTCGACGACGAGAAGAACCAGCTTGCCTTCTACTCGGACACCAACATCGTCGATGACGATGGTTCGCTGAAGCTGGAGATCGTCAAGGCCACCCCTGACAACCGTTCGGCGTGGTACCACTCCGCAGGCTCGATCCCGCTCGCCGATGCGGCCAAGAGTGAGATCGGTTTCGCGGAGAAGGCCGCCGCTTCGCAGACTTCGTTCCAGTTGCGTCTGACCGGCACTACCAACTCGGCAGAGGGCGAGAACGGATTCGCGACGCTGTATTGGGTAGCAAACGGAAACGACTCCGTTGACACCGCCACCGGTGGAACGCACACCAATATCCAGAACGGCAAGTGGATCAGCACCCGCGATATCGTGGGTGCACCCAAGAACGTTCCGTCCGATCTTGACGACATCATCGCAGGCAACCCCGACGCCACGATTGAGCACTACGGCGTAAGCATCGGCCGCGGGGACATCGGCACCACCACGAACGTCGACGCCGTGAAGTTCAACGGTTGCACCACGAACTTCGCGCTGAAGGACGAGCCTGCCAGCCCGTTCGGCAGCCTGGGCAACATCTTCGGCAGCCTCTCGGCCAGCTGATAACAGCAGAACGAAGCACGGCGCCCACCTTCCTCTCGGAAGGTGGGCGCCGCGTGCATGTAGGTGGGGCCTGGCCGGCTAGTGCCACCAGGTGTCGAGCGGGGTAACCGGAACGGTCCGCTTGTGACGGGTGTTCAAGTACATCTTCTCGAGTTTGTCGGATACCTCCGTGGAGACGTCCTTGCCTTCGAGGTAGTCGTCGATCTGGGCGTAGGTGAGTCCAAGCGCCACCTCGTCGGGGAGGGCGGGGCGGTCGTCTTCGAGGTCTGCGGTGGGCACTTTGCGCCACGTGCTCTCGGGCGCGCCCAGTTCCTGCAACAGTGCGGCGCCCTGCCTCTTGCTCAGGCCGGTCAGCGGTGTGATGTCGACTCCGCCGTCGCCGAACTTGGTGAAGAATCCCGTGATGGCCTCGGCAGCGTGATCGGTGCCGATCACGATGTACCCCAATTGGCCGGCGATGGCGTACTGGATCATCATGCGCTCCCGAGCTTTGATGTTGCCGCGCACGAAGTCTCGCAGTTCACCGTCGCCTAGGGCCTCGGAAGCTTCACGGGCTGTGGCGTCGGCTCCGGGCTTGACGTTGACGGTCAGGCTGCGGTCGGGCTTGATGAAACCGAGCGCGATCTGCGCGTCGGACTCGTCGGCCTGCTCGCCGTACGGCAATCGAACGGCAACGAACTCGGCGTCGTGGCCCTCCTCACGCAGTTCTGTCACCGCGCGCTGAGCGAGCGCACCGGTCAGTGTGCTGTCCTGCCCGCCGCTGATGCCCAGCACGTATCCCTTGGCAGGAGTGGACAGCAGATAGTCCTTCAGGAACTGAACCCGGGTGCGGACTTCGGCCGCCGGCTCGATGGACGGCTTCGCGCCTAGTTCGTCGATGATGCTCTCGCGCAATGTGGCCATGAGGGAACTTTAGCGACCGGTATCGTCTCGCGCATGAGTGCGAAGAAAGTTCTGGTGGTCAGCGCAACCAAGGCGGAGGCGGCGTACGTTCCGCAGGAGTTCGAGTTGGTGATCACCGGTATCGGAAAGGTCAGTGCGGCAACGGCAGTCGCGTCGGCGCTGGCACGGTTTCTTCCCGGAGAGTTGCCGTTGGTCGTCAATATCGGCACTGCAGGCGCGCTGCACGTGCATCACGGCGGGTTGTTCGTGCCGGGTGTCGTGATCAATCACGACATCAGCAGTGCGGCGATCAGATCGTTCGGCCACGAGGTTGTGGATCGACTGGCCTTAGTCGACGGCGACGATTCGGTTCTGGCCACCGGCGACGCGTTTGTCTCCGACGCGGCCGTCCGGGATGCGCTCGCGCAGCGGGCCGATCTGGTGGACATGGAAGGTTTTGCGGTCGCCTACGCGGCGCGGGCCGCCGGTGCTCGGTGCCGGTTGGTCAAGCATGTGAGCGATCAGGCTGACGATTCCGCTCTGGACTGGCCGGCCCAAATCGATGCCAGCGCCCGCGAATTGGGGCGCTGGCTGGCCGAGAACGTCTGAGTCGGACTCGTTCGATCAAGCCTGGGCTGTCAGGATCAAGCCGTTGCCGTCGGGCTTGCGGAGCGTCATGGTTCCGGCGTCGACGGCGACGGTGACCTCACCGTCGAGCACTGTCAGGACGTGCCGTTCGATGTCGGCAACTTCTGGCTCGCACGCCATCCTCGTGGTTCCCATCGGGGCGAAGGTGATGGTGGTGTCGGTGACCGTTGCCGAGCCCATCATGCGGTTGCATCCGGTGCTGCCGGTAACCGATCCGTCGGCGGCGATCGTGAGTTCCGGCGCCGAGGTTTCGAGTGCCAGGCTGGATGTGACGGCGTCGGGAGTGATGAGCGACGTCACGGTCCAGGCAGTGCCCTGAACAGGACGGTCCGGGTCGACGACCTTCTTGTCGGCCAGCGTGACGGTGATCGTGTCGGTGGTGAGCGTGAGCGTGTCACCGGACAGTGTCCAGGACGGCTGCGCGGAAAGGAGCGTTGTCACCCAAGCATCGGATTCCATGACGGTGGGCTCACACGCCATCATCGTCGAGGCCATCGTGTCGGTGGCGATCTTGCCGTCCGTGAATTCGACTGCGCCGCTCGCTGTATTGCAGCCGGCAGTCGCCGCCACCAGGCCGGGCGTCGTGAAGTCGAGGGACAGCGGGCCGCCGCCGGGAATCGGGGTTCCGTCCACCTGGGTGGAGATGAATACCCGCCCTGCGGGATCGGCGACCGAGTCCGGTGTTTCCGAGTTGCTGGAACAGCCGCTGACGGCTGCGATGGCGAGGAGGCCGAGGACGGCGGCTGCGATGCGCATTGGCTCAGACTAGGCGCTGGAATGTGTTCGAGGTCTTCAACATCGAGTAACGCGCCGGGCAAGATTTTCCCAACCGTCAGCGAGTCTTTCCGTCGTCATCCCGAGGTCGCGAACCTGGTACAGAACCAACGACGCTTCGAGTGGCGCCAATAGTGCCGAGGCGAGAAGTTCCAGATCGCCCTCGACGCCGGCCGTGCGGAGCAAACTGATCACGTGCGCGATGCTCAGCGAGCGGGCCGGGCCACCGAAGCGAAACTCCGGCGCGTTCTCGGCAGCGCGGAGAACGTCGCCCTGGACCTCGACCATGGCGATGCGGGCGCGACCGAAGGCGACCAGTCGGTCTATCGGCGGCGCGCCAGGCCCCAGTGGCGGCGGACCGAACATGAAGGCGTGCTGCAACTCTCGCTCGGTGTGGTCCAGGAGTGCTTGCATCAATCCAGCACGACTGCCGAAGCGGCGAAAGACTGTGCCCTTGCCCACACCTGCGCGGCACGCGACGGCGTCCATGGTGACGGCGTCGACTCCGCGTTCGGCCACGAGCAACGCTGCGGCGTCGAGCAGAAGTGCCCGGTTACGTGCGGCGTCGCCGCGCTCGGCCGGTTGCGCGCCGATCTGGGGTAGGGGGATTGCGCTCACCCGGTCGAGGTTACATGGCTGCGGAATATAAGTGGACCGTGGTCCGTTTAGGGGGTATAACTTTCAACCAGAGCCGCCCACCGCACCAATCTCGAAGGAATCACCCAATGTCACAGAGCAATGTTCTCGTTCTCGTCGGAAGCCTGCGCGCCGGATCCGTCAACCGTCAGCTCGCCGAGACTGCAGTGTCCGCTGCGCCGGAGGGTGCTGCCCTGACGATCTTCGAAGGCCTCGCCGACGTTCCCTTCTACAACGAAGACCTCGACGTCGAAGGTGCATCGATCCCCGCAGTCGACGCCCTGCGGGCCGCAGCCGGCAATGCCGACGCCTTCCTGCTCGTCACCCCCGAGTACAACGGCACCATCCCCGCTGTCCTCAAGAACGCCATCGACTGGATCTCGCGTCCCTACGGCGCGGGTGCTGTCTCCGGCAAGCCGGTTGCAGTCATCAGCGCATCGCCCAGCGGCAACGGTGCGAAGTGGGCCAACGACGACACGGTCAAGGCTGTCGGCATCGCCGGCGGCAACGTGCTCAGCGATTCCGCTCTTGCTGTCGCCAGCACGTTCGACAAGTTCGGCACCTCGCACGCACGCGAGAACGCTGAGGTTGTCGCACAGGTGTCCAAGGTTGTCGCAGACCTGGTCGACGCCACGAAGACGCTCGTCAACGCATAATCTGTACCAGTTCTCGAACGAGGGTCACGCCGGACAGGCGTGACCCTCGTTTCATGTCAGCCGGGGTCGGCCGCGCTACAGGCCTTCGCGTTCCATGGCGGCGTCGACGGCATCACGAACGGACTCGAAGTCCTTGCCCGCCATCATTGCTGCGCCCATTGCCTCGTCGATGCGCTCCGCGACGAGAGCATAGCGACGTTCCCAGTTCTCCTTGTCGGCGCGCCAGTAACCCATGGTGTGCATGGCGGTCGCGGGGATCTTGAGCGTGTGACGCAGGTAGGCGCGAACCTTGCGCGCTGCTGCGGCCTCGAGTGCGCACCAGACGTATCCGGTGCCGGGAGGTAGGGGAACGGCGGCCAACTCGGTGAGAAGGGAGTCGGCGTCACCGATCCATCGGATGTCGGCGTCGGCTGCGGTCGTGAAGCTCTGCTGCTCGCTCGGATCGGGAATCTGCGCGATCACCTGTACGGAAATCCCGGCCGGCAGGCTCTCGAGAATTCGGCCGACTGCGGGGAGTGCGGCGTGGTCGGCGAGCAACGTCAGCCACTCGATGTTCTCGGGCGGGCGGAACCATCCGTTGGCGCTCGACAGGTGCACTGTGTCGCCGGGGATAGCCGTCTCGGCCCAGCGCGCCGCCCCGCCGTGTCCGTGCAGAACGAAGTCGATATCGAGCTCGCCGGTGTCCGCGCTCCAGCGGCGCACTGTGTAACTACGCGCGTGTGGGGGCTCGAGTGGGAACCGGACAAGCACCCGTTCGTCGGGTAGGTCACTTGATGCGAAGTCGGCCAGGCCGGCACCGCCGAAGGTGATTCTGCGCATCCCTGGCGTTATCTGCGTTGCCTCGAGAACAGTTGCCAGGTGGCGTGGGGCTTCGTCGCTGGGGAGGTCGATCGGGGCTGATTCCACGTCGCTCATGGTAGAGCTGCGGGGTGTTCCGAGACCCGGTCGAGTAGGCGGCGCACATGTGAGCGCCGACACGCCGACACGGCGTGGAATTGGCGCGGAGTTATGGGTGCTGAGCTGGGTCGACCTGGGAATTTCATCTATGTGACTCACAACATCTTCGGTTATGTGATTCTGTCGGCCACTAGGTGTAGTGTCTTGAGCACTGAGAGACCACAACGCGGAACGCCTTGAGCGAAGCTCCGGCAATCGGTCGAATCGGTGCTGAACATCACTACATCGGCCTTTGTTGGCTAAGCGAAAGAGGGACTCTCATGAGCATCACCGTCTACACCAAGCCCGCTTGCGTTCAGTGCAATGCCACCTACCGCGCCCTCGACAAGGCCGGTCTCGAATACGACATCATCGACATCACCGAGGATGCCGAGGCACGTGACTACGTCATGGCGCTCGGATACCTCCAGGCACCCGTCGTGGTTGCCGGTGAAGATCACTGGTCGGGTTTCCGTCCCGATCGCATCAAGACGCTGGCCGTCGCTGCTTGAAGCGCGGCTGCGCCGGTGGCCGACGACGCTGTCGGCCCTGTAGTTGAAAGTGTTGAATAGTCGAAAGTTCCGGGCACCGCATGAGGAAATGGTGACAACCGATGACTTCGCTGGTTTATTTCTCCAGCGTGTCGGAGAACACCCACCGATTCGTTCAACGTCTCGGGCTGCCTGCGACACGCATACCCATCCATGACCGTGACGGCTCATTTCTCGTCGACGAGCCCTATGTACTGATCCTGCCGACTTACGGCGGCGGGGCAACAGTGACAGGCCGCGACACCAGCTATGTGCCCAAGCCGGTCATTCGTTTTTTGAACAATCCACACAACAGGTCGTTGATCAGAGCTGTGATCGCGGCAGGAAACACCAATTTCGGTGAATCCTTTTGTTACGCAGGAAACATCATTTCCCAGAAATGCCACGTTCCTTTTCTGTACCGCTTCGAACTCATGGGCACTGCCGAGGACGTCGAACGGGTACGAGAAGGCTTGGGGGAGTTCTGGAATCATCTCGAAGCAGAGAAGGAGAACGGGCAGTGGCGCCAACCATCACTGACACGATCGCGGCTGGAAGCGTAGAACGTGACGCACGCGGCGGTGATTCCACCAACGGTCTCGACTACCACGCACTCAATGCCATGCTCAACCTGTACGGCGCAAACGGCGAGATCCAGTTCGAGATGGATGTCGCGGCGGCCCGTCAGTACTTCCTGCAGCACGTCAACCAGAACACGGTG
This sequence comes from Rhodococcus sp. ACPA4, assembly GCF_002300185.1. Classification (NCBI taxonomy): domain Bacteria; kingdom Bacillati; phylum Actinomycetota; class Actinomycetes; order Mycobacteriales; family Nocardiaceae; genus Rhodococcus; species Rhodococcus sp. ACPA4. The sequence goes on along the minus strand of NZ_NSDY01000001.1, from coordinate 1,910,636 downwards.
TTCTTCCACAATCTCGACGAGAAGCTCGACTACCTCGTCGAGGAAAACTACTACGAGCCTGAGGTTCTCGATCAGTACTCACGTACGTTCGTGAAGTTCCTGATCGATCACGCGTACTCCAAGAAGTTCCGCTTCCCGACGTTCCTGGGCGCGTTCAAGTACTACACGTCCTACACGCTCAAGACGTTCGACGGAAAGCGCTACCTCGAGCGTTTCGAAGACCGCGTGTGCATGGTGGCCCTGACGTTGGCTGCCGGCAACGAAGATCTGGCCGTCGAACTTGTCGACGAGATCATTGCCGGTCGCTTCCAGCCCGCAACCCCCACATTCCTCAACTCCGGCAAGAAGCAGCGCGGCGAGCCCGTTTCCTGCTTCCTCCTGCGCATCGAAGACAACATGGAGTCCATCGGGCGCTCCATCAACTCGGCTCTGCAGCTCTCCAAGCGTGGCGGCGGAGTTGCGTTGCTGCTCACCAACATTCGTGAGCACGGTGCGCCGATCAAGAAGATCGAGAACCAGAGCTCGGGTGTCATCCCGATCATGAAGCTCCTCGAGGACTCGTTCTCGTACGCAAACCAGCTCGGAGCGCGTCAGGGTGCCGGTGCCGTCTACCTGCACGCACACCACCCCGACATCTACCGCTTCCTCGACACCAAGCGTGAAAACGCCGACGAGAAGATCCGCATCAAGACGCTGTCGCTCGGCATCGTGATCCCGGACATCACGTTCGAGCTGGCGAAGAAGAACGAGGACATGTACCTGTTCTCGCCGTACGACGTCGAGCGCATCTACGGCGTTCCGTTCTCCGACATCAACGTCTCCGAGAAGTACTACGAGATGGTCGACGACAAGCGTATTCGCAAGTCCAAGATCAAGGCTCGCGAATTCTTCCAGACCGTCGCAGAGCTGCAGTTCGAATCGGGCTACCCGTACATCATGTTCGAGGACACGGTGAACAAGGCCAACCCCATCGAAGGCAAGATCACGCACTCGAACCTGTGCTCGGAGATCCTGCAGGTCTCCACGCCGTCCGAGTTCAACGAGGACCTGACCTACAGCCACGTCGGCAAGGACATCTCCTGCAACCTCGGTTCGCTGAACATCGCGAAGACCATGGACTCGCCCGACTTCGCCAAGACCATCGAGGTCGCGATCCGCGGCTTGACCGCGGTGTCGGATCAGACGCACATCTACTCCGTGCCGTCGATCGAGCAGGGCAACAACGACTCTCACGCCATCGGCCTCGGCCAGATGAACCTGCACGGCTACCTTGCTCGTGAGCGAATCTTCTACGGCAGCGAAGAAGGCATCGACTTCACGAACATCTACTTCTACACCGTGTTGTTCCACGCTCTGCGGGCATCGAACCGGATCTCCATCGAACGCGGTTCCTACTTCAAGGGCTTCCCGCAGTCGAAGTACGCGTCGGGTGAATTCTTCGACAAGTACACCGACCAGGTGTGGGAGCCGGCCACGGAGAAGGTTCGTGGACTGTTCGCCGCCGCCGACCTTCACATTCCGACGCAGGACGACTGGCGTGAGCTGAAGGCGTCGGTGCAGAAGCACGGCATCTACAACCAGAACCTGCAGGCCGTGCCGCCCACCGGTTCGATCTCGTACATCAACTACTCCACCAGTTCCATCCACCCGGTGGCATCGAAGATCGAGATCCGCAAGGAAGGCAAGATCGGTCGCGTCTACTACCCGGCGCCCTACCTGACCAACGACAACCTGGAGTACTACCAGGATGCCTACGAGATCGGGTACGAGAAGATCGTCGACACCTACGCTGCCGCAACGCAGCACGTCGACCAGGGCCTGTCCCTGACCTTGTTCTTCAAGGACACCGCCACCACCCGCGACATCAACAAGGCGCAGATCTACGCATGGCGTAAGGGCATCAAGACGCTCTACTACATCCGTCTGCGTCAGCTGGCACTCGAAGGCACCGAGGTCGAGGGCTGCGTTTCCTGCATGCTGTAAAGGGCTCCGCCCCCGTGCGCCTTTTTGGTAGTAACCACTACCGGAAAGGCGCACGGGGGCATTTTCTCTGCTAGGACGGCGGCCGGCCGGGACCATGCATCTTGCCGGCGTTCTTCGGCATTCGGCCGTGCTCGGTGAGCGCCCGTCGGAGTAGGAATTCGATCTGGGCATTGGTACTTCGGAGGTCGTCGGCGGCCCAGCGGGCAAGAGCGTCGTGCACCGCCGGGTCCAACCGAAGAAGGATCTTCTTCCGCTCTGATCTCGGAGCTGGATCCGTGGCCATGTGGCCTTCCCTTTACTGGTAGAGCGAACCGGTGTTGAGCACCGGTTGTGCGTCGCGGTCACCGCACAGCACGACCAGAAGGTTACTGATCATCGTGGCCTTGCGTTCTTCGTCGAGTTCGACGACGTGCTTTTCCTCTAGCTGCTTGAGGGCCATGTCCACCATCGACACTGCGCCTTCGACGATCTGCGTCCGGGCGGCGATGACAGCGCCCGCCTGTTGGCGGCGCAGCATCGCGCTGGCGATTTCCGGTGCGTAGGAAAGCCGGTTGATGCGGGTCTCGATCACTTCGACCCCTGCCGCCCGCACGCGGGCGTGAACTTCCTCCGACAGCGTCGTTGTAATGATGTCGGCGTTCTCCCGCAACGAGACTCGGCCTTCGGCGTCGTACGGGTAACTGCCGGCGATGTGGCGTACTGCTGCCTCGGTCTGAACCGAGACGAACTCCTCGTAGTCGTCCACCTGGAATGACGCGAGCGCGGTGTCGGCCACCTGCCAGACGACAACGGCCGAGATCTCGATGGGGTTGCCGTCGGCGTCGTTGACCTTGGACTGGCCGGTCTCGTGGTTTCTGATGCGGGTGGAGATGGAACGACGCACGGTCAGCGGGTTTGTCCAGCGCAGTCCAGGGGTGCGCAATGTGCCGCTGTACGAACTTCCCAGGAATTGCAGAACACGCGCCTGGTTCGGCTGCACCAGTGTCAGGCCGATCAGTGCGGGGAGTGACGCGAGGAACAGCACCACTCCGATGGGAATCAGCGCTATGAGTCCGAGGAGCCCTCCGACAACGGCCAGGGCGATTCCGCCGAGGAACAGAATCAATCCGCCGAGGAGCATCCAGCTGCCCGACAGGTCCCAACCTGGGCGTTCGGCGATTGTGGTGGTGGCAACTCCGGTTGGTTTCTCGGCCACGGTGGGCGTGCTGGTCATGTGAGACTCGCTTCCTCATCGGTAAGTGATATTTAATTGATATCACATTTTTCACGTTGGCAGGTGGGCGCGTACGACACATCTTGTTGTGTTGGCGTCTGGAGTCGGACACAACGGGTAGTGTTCAGGCAAGCCAACATTCGGCAGTATCTCTCGCGCTAGGTAGGAATTATGGTCAAGCTGGTCAGTCGCGTTTCCGCAATCAACTGGAATCGCGTCCAGGACGAGAAGGACGCCGAGGTGTGGGACCGCCTCGTCAGTAACTTCTGGCTGCCCGAAAAGGTGCCGGTCTCCAACGACATCCCGTCCTGGGGGACTCTGACCGCGCCTGAGCAGCAGCTCACGATGCGCGTATTCACGGGTCTGACGCTGCTCGACACCATTCAGGGAACCGTCGGCGCCGTCAGCCTCATCCCCGACGCCATCACCCCACACGAAGAAGCGGTGTACACCAACATCGCCTTCATGGAATCGGTGCACGCCAAGAGTTACAGCTCCATCTTCTCGACGCTGTGCTCCACGCCCGACATCGACGACGCCTTCCGCTGGTCGGAGGAAAATCCGAACCTGCAGCGCAAGGCTCAGATCGTTCTCGACTACTACAACGGTGAGTCGCCGCTCAAGCGCAAGGTCGCGTCGACCCTGCTCGAGAGCTTCCTCTTCTACTCGGGCTTCTACCTGCCGATGTACTGGTCCTCGCGGGCCAAGCTCACCAACACGGCCGACCTCATCCGCCTCATCATCCGCGACGAGGCCGTGCACGGTTACTACATCGGCTACAAGTACCAGAAGGGCCTCGAGCAGCTGTCCGAGGCAGAGCGTGAAGAGCTCAAGAACTACACGTTCGAGCTTCTCTTCGAGCTGTACGAGAACGAGGTCGAGTACACCCAGGATCTCTACGACGAGGTCGGACTGACCGAGGACGTCAAGAAGTTCCTGCGTTACAACGCGAACAAGGCGCTCAACAATCTCGGTTACGAAGGACTGTTCCCGAAGGACGAGACGGACGTCAATCCGGCTATCCTGTCGGCACTTTCACCCAACGCCGACGAGAATCACGACTTCTTCTCCGGCTCGGGTAGCTCCTACGTCATCGGCAAGGCCATCAACACCGAAGACGACGACTGGGACTTCTAGAGCGACGCGCTCAGGATTTCCAGCCCCTGACAACTGAGCCCGATTCCTGCACACGCGGGAATCGGGCTTTTGTTGCCGGTAGGGGAGGGCTAGCTCGCCGAGAACCAGGCTTCTGCCTTGTCCTGCAACGCTTTTTCCAGACGCAGGCGCGACGTGTCGGTCAGATCCGAGGGCAAGTTGTCGGGCGCGAACCACGCAACCTCGAGATTCTCGTCGTCCGCGACATGCGCGTCGCCGCCCGTCCAGCGGGCCAGGAAACAAACGTCGAGATACTGCGTGATATCCCCATTGGGGTACGTAATAGGTTCTGTCACATCAACACTCGTGATGCGAACCAACTCCGCGTCGACGCCCGTCTCTTCCTTGGCTTCGCGAACGGCAGCCGACGCCGGCTCCTCGCCGGGCTCGAGAACGCCGGACACCACTGCCCACAATCCGTTGTCGGCGCGGCGGGTGAGGAGCACGCGGCCCTCGTCGTCGCGAATCACGACACTGACTCCGGACAGCCACAGTGGCGCGTGACCGATTTTTTCGCGTAACTCGACGATGAACTCAGGGATCGGCATCGCGTCAGCTCGCGTAACCGTTGAGCGTGTGCTGGAGATCGTCGAGAACGGCGCGCGCGGCAGTCATACCGTTGCCGTTCCAGATCTCGTCCTCAGCGACGAAGACGCGGTTCCCGGAGGGCGCTCCCAGATCGTGCCACTGGTCGCTCTTCATCACCTCGGTTCCGAACTTCAGCCCGTTCGGACCGTCGAACAGCACGTAGATCAGATCACCTTCGGCAGCGCTGAGATCGTCGGCGGGAACCTCGGCGGTCACGGTGTCGGTGAGTCGTTGTGCTGGGGGCCGGCGCACCCCGACATCGCTCAGAATCTGACCCGAGAACGAGGCGGGGCCCTCGATGTTCAGCGAGTCCGAATCGAACCGCACCACAGATGCCTGAGTCTGCGCCGAATTGAGCGACTCGCCCAGTTCCCGAGCGTCCCGTTGGTAACCGTCCAGAGCGGCTGCTGCTGCGGCGGACCGTCCGAGGGCCTGGCCGGCCAGAGCGAACTGCGACTTCCAATAGACGGGATCGGAACCGGCAAACACTGTCGGGGCGATGCCGGTCAGTTGCCCGTACAAGTCCGCCGACGCCGGACTCGATCCGAGAATCAGATCCGGTGCTGCTGCCTTGATCGCAGCGACATCGGGCGCGCTGACCGGGCCGACGCTCGGAATCTCCGAAATGCCGAAACCGAGGTACGACGGCTGAGGTGAATCCACGCCCGTCGCGGCGCCCACCACACGTTCCCACAATCCCAATGCACACACCGCGTCCATCGACGCACTGTCGAGCACAACGATGCGCGCAGGATCCGAGGGAACCTCGGCCGTGCCGGCCGTGTGCGCGACCTGTCGCGTCACCGTGGGTCCGGCGCCGGCGTCGGCCGCTGTCGGGGTGGGGCACGCGCTCGCCGTATCGCGCGCGAGCCCCATGACACCGGCTCCGGCGATGGACGTCGTGGTCCGCACGATGCTGCTGGCGATGTCGTCGGAGGTGTCCGACGAACAACCACTCAATACAAGGAGTGTGGCTGCGATGCCGAGTATCGAGACGCGGCGAACGGTAATGCGGGAGAGAACGGTCAAGTCGACGGCTTCCTGTGTGGGCGGGCGCCGCTTTAGGTTAGCTGCTCGACTTGTCCACTCCGAACGTGTCCGCGAGGTCGTCCAGAATCAGGTGCGCGCCCTGAATACTGACCGGAGACATCCACTCCGAATCGTCGACGTCGACGGTACGGCCACGCAGAGTTTGCCACAGCGGACTCGTGAGGAACGGCTTCGCGGCTTCGGCGCTCTTGCCCTCGGGATCCTGCCACGTACTGACGAAGATGACGTCGGCGTCGGCCTCGTTGATCAGCTCTGGACTGATCTTCATCATGATATTGCCCGGGTCGGCAGGATCGGGGCCCTGGTTGCTCGGGCGGGCGAGGCCGGCGTCCTCAAGGACGATGCCGCTGAACGAGGTGGTGCGGTACAGGCGTGCTGTCGGTTCGCCGGCAAAGCGGACGACGGAGATGACCGGGTTGTTCGCGGCCTTGTTGACGGCGCTTCCGACGGAGGCGGCACGCGCTTCGTATTCGCCGATCTTCTGCTCGGCAAGATCTTCCTTGCCGAGGGCCTCACCGACGAGTCGGATGTTGGCCTTCCACGTCGGTCCCGTCGTCTGTGTGAACACGGTCGGGGCGATTGCGGAGAGTTGTTCGTAGTTCTTGCCGTCGCGGACTTCGGCCGAGATGATCAGATCGGGCTGGAGTGCCGCGATCTTCTCGAGGCTGACGGCGCCGACTGTTCCGACGGAAATTGCGTCGGCTGCGAACTCGTCGCGGGTTGATCCGAGGTAGTCGGGCAATCCCGGCTCGCGGTAGTCGACGTATCCCACGAGGGGTGACTCGAGGAGCAGTGTGGCGTCGGTGAAGCTGTTGTCGAGCGCAACGACTCGCTTGGGCTGCGACGGAATCTCGGTGCTACCGCGGAAGTGTTCGATCGTGCGGGGAAATGCCCCCTGTTCGGTCGACGTCGCGGTGGTGTCCGGCTCGTCACTCGAACATGCGGGGACGATCAACGCCAGGGCGGCAACGACGGAAATCGCCGCGGTTCGGCGAGCAAAGTGTTTCACGGGTACTCCTGTACTAGGTTAGGCAAGCCAGACCTTAACAACCGGACCGAACAACGGGACAGTTCGGGCTTCGACTCCCTGGCGATGCGAAATCAGGGTGCGACACGCCGCAACACGAGATCACACTCGTCACTTCGGGAACATAAACCGCAGGTCGATCGTTTAGTGGGAGCCAAAACGGTCCCTCGAGTACGACGCTGAGTAGGACCGGGTCGCGAGGCGTCACGGTCACGGTCTACGATTCGATGAGCGCAAGCCAGAAGCCGTTTCCCGCACGCCGGGAAATGGACCCTGCGGCGCGACCAAAGGCTCTGTCGAAGGAGTCTGCGGAGCGACCAAAGGCACATTCAGGAGGATCAGTGACTGCCGTAGCGCCCCAGCCAGTCCCCGCGATAGCTGCAGCCAGGCCTTACCCGCCGCGGCAGGGACCCAAGGGCTCATTCATTTTCAAGATGATCACGACCACCGACCCCAAGGTGCTCGGAATCATGTACTTGGCGACTTCCATCGCCTTCTTCCTCATCGGTGGCCTCATGGCACTGATGATGCGTGCCGAGCTAGCTGTGCCCGGCATGCAGTTTCTCTCGAACGAACAGTTCAACCAGCTGTTCACCATGCACGGCACCATCATGCTGCTGCTGTACGCGACGCCGATCGTCTTCGGCTTCGCCAACTACATTCTTCCGCTGCAGATCGGCGCGCCCGACGTTGCGTTCCCGCGTCTGAACGCGTTCAGCTACTGGCTGTACCTGTTCGGTGCGATCATCGCGACGGCCGGATTCGTGACCCCCGGTGGCGCAGCCGACTTCGGTTGGACCGCCTACACCCCGTTGACGAATGCACTGCATTCTCCGGGCGTCGGCGCTGACCTCTGGATCATGGGCCTCGCAGTCGGTGGTCTCGGCACCATCCTCGGTGGCGTCAACATGATCACCACCGTGATCTGCCTGCGTGCACCCGGTATGACCATGTTCCGCATGCCGATCTTCACCTGGAACATCTTCATCACCAGCATTCTCATCCTGCTGGCGTTCCCGCTGCTGACCGCTGCACTGCTCGGCCTGTTCGTCGACCGACATCTGGGTGGTCACATCTTCGACCCGGCAACAGGCGGTGTGTTGCTCTGGCAGCACCTGTTCTGGTTCTTCGGTCACCCCGAGGTGTACATCATCGCGCTGCCGTTCTTCGGCATCGTCTCGGAGATCTTCCCGGTCTTCAGCCGTAAGCCGATCTTCGGCTACAGCGGTCTGGTGTATGCAACGCTCGCCATTGCAGCTCTGTCGATCGCCGTGTGGGCGCACCACATGTACGCAACCGGCGCAGTTCTGCTCCCGTACTTCTCGTTCATGACGTTCTTGATCGCAGTGCCGACAGGCGTGAAGATATTCAACTGGATCGGAACGATGTGGAAGGGGCAATTGACCTTCGAGTCGCCGATGCTCTTCTCGATCGGCTTCCTGATCACCTTCCTCTTCGGTGGTCTGTCGGGTGTCATCCTCGCGAGCCCGCCGCTCGACTTCCACGTCACGGACAGCTACTTCGTGGTTGCCCACTTCCACTACGTGGTCTTCGGCACCGTTGTGTTCGCCACCTACGCCGGTATCTACTTCTGGTTCCCGAAGATGACCGGCCGCATGATGGACGAGCGCCTCGGCAAGTGGCACTTCTGGACCACGTTCGTCGGCTTCCACGGCACGTTCCTCGTGCAGCACTGGCTCGGCGCCGAAGGCATGCCGCGTCGTTACGCCGACTACCTGCCGTCCGACGGCTTCACGTCGCTGAACACGGTCTCGACAATCTTTGCCTTCGTACTCGGTGCCTCGACGCTGCCGTTCATCTGGAACGTCTTCAAGAGCTACCGCTACGGCGAAGTTGTCACGGTCGACGACCCGTGGGGTTACGGAAACTCGCTCGAATGGGCAACCAGTTGCCCGCCGCCGCGTCACAACTTCACCGAGTTGCCGCGTATCCGCAGCGAGCGTCCGGCATTCGAACTGCACTACCCGCACATGGTTGAGCGGATGCGCGCAGAAGCGCACGTCGGCCCCGGCCACAACAGTAAGAACGACGCCCTCGAAGGCAGTTCTCACTAAATGAGCAACCCGACCTACACGTAGGTCAACGCCAAAGGCCCCGCCCGAACAACGGGTGGGGCCTTTCGCTTGTTCGATTGCCGATTGGCACAATAGGTGTCGACGCATGTCGATCACGACACGATTTCCAAGAAATGATCGGAGTTCTCGGTGGGTGCCTCAGACACCACTGTTCTGGTGACCGTGACCGGGCCTGACCGGCCCGGTGTCACCTCGGTACTGTTTGCCGCACTGTCGCGGCACAATGTGAGCCTGCTCGACGTCGAGCAGGTGGTCATCCGAGGTCGGCTCACGCTCGGCGTCCTCGTTGCATGCCCGAACGATCCGGAGGCGCTGCAAGAAGAACTCGAGCAGGCGATGGCGACGGTCGGCATGAACGTCGACATCGAAATCGGCGCAGATCCCGGTCGGCCCGCTGTGTCCACCCACGCCGTTGTCGTTCTCGGCAGTCCCGTGAATGCTCGCGCGATGCGCGGAGTGGCACGCGAGTTGGCCAAGCAGGGCGCCAACATCGATTCCATTCGCGGTGTTGCCGACTACCCGGTGACAGGCCTGGAACTCAGTGTCAGCTCCGCCGGCAGCGCCGACGCAGACGCGAAGTTGCGCACCGGTCTTGCCGAAGTCGCAGCACTCGAGAACGTCGACATCGCGGTCGAGCGCGCCGGTTTGGCAAGGCGCGCCAAGCGTCTCATCGTGTTCGACGTCGACTCGACGCTCGTTCAGGGTGAAGTCATCGAGATGCTCGCTGCCAAGGCCGGCGTCGAAGACGAGGTTCGCGCTGTCACGGAAGCTGCGATGCGCGGCGAGATCGACTTCACCGAATCGCTTCATCAGCGGGTGGCCACCCTCGCGGGACTGGACGCCTCGGTGATCGACGAGGTAGCTGCGAGCATCGAACTGACCCCAGGTGCACGCACCACCATCCGCACCTTGCGTCGTCTCGGCTTCCATTGTGGCGTTGTCTCCGGCGGATTCCGTCAGGTCATCGAAGGATTGGCACACGAACTCGAACTGGACTTCGTTCACGCCAACACCCTGGAAATCGTCGACGGCAAGTTGACCGGCCGAGTGATCGGCGAAATTGTCGACCGCGCCGCCAAGGCGGTCGCGCTCCGGAAGTTCGCCGATCAGGTCGGCGTCCCCATGGAACAGACCGTGGCCGTCGGTGACGGCGCAAACGACATCGACATGCTCAATGCTGCCGGCCTTGGTGTGGCGTTCAACGCGAAGCCGGCACTGCGCGAGGTTGCCGACGCGGCGCTGTCGCATCCGTTCCTCGACGCCGTGCTCTTCATCCTCGGTGTGACTCGCGACGAGGTCGAAGCAGCAGACGCGATCGACGGCGGCGTTCGGCGCGTGCCGATCCCATGATCGACGACCCCTGCGCCGCGGTGATGTCGGGCCCGGACGCGCTCTGGCGCGCCCGGCACGCCGTGCTGGCTGCGGGTTACGGTGGCCGGCCCGATCCGGCCGATCCCGCGCAGGTTTTGGCGATGCCGATGGTCCTGCATATTCCGAAAGCTGATCCGCCTCTGCGCAGTTCGCTCCTCGAAGCGGCCGCATCGGCGTCGGTCGCTTTGTGTCTCGACGAGCGAGTCGGGTTGGCCGAGGACGGCGAACCCGGCCCGTGGCGAGGCAGCTTCACGGCATGGGTGAGCGGGCGAATTCGTAAGGTGTCGCGCCGCGCTCGGGGAGCGCAGTGGTTGGCCGCGCAGGATGTCGCGGGAATCACTGTCGATGTCGACGGTGCCCAGGCCCGGGCTCTGGTGCCCGGACCTGTCGGGGAACTTGATCCGCGGATCAAGAAGATGCAGATCGGCGGCACCGATCTCGAACACGACATCCCGGGTCCGCCCATGCCTGGACTGCCCGTGCTGTGGATTGACCCCGCGCTCGAGATGACGGTGGGAAAAGCATCGGCACAGGTCGGTCATGCGTCAATGCTGTTGGCGGCAGCCATGTCCGACGAGGAAGCCTGGCGCTGGGCTCAGACCGGATTCCGGTGTTCGGTTCGTGACGCGGACCCGGCGCACTGGGCGGATGCTGTGGCTCGGTTGAGTTCCGACGCCGTCGCTGTCAGGGATGCCGGTTACACCGAAGTGGCGCCCGGGTCGATGACGGTGATTGCGGTTCCCGGCTAGACCAGTCCAGTATCGCCATCTTGGCTATGGGTTAAGTGTCCAGTGAGCCTGCAGGATGGCTGAGTGCTCATACGTAGATTTGCCTCGCTGTTCCTTGGCCTGTGGCTGTACGGCTTCTCGATGGCGATGATGATCGCCGCCGGACTCGGCCTGGACCCCTGGGATGTTTTTCATCAGGGTGTGGCAGAGCGGTTCTCGTTGAGTTTTGGTGTCATCACCGCGATCACCGGTGCGCTTGTGCTGTTGTTGTGGATCCCGCTGCGTCAACGACCGGGATTCGGAACCGGCGCCAACGTTGTTGTCATCGCCATTTCAGTGGATACCTCATTGGCCTTTTTGCCGGACTTTGATTCCATGCCAGTTCGAATCCTCATGCTGGTATCCGGTGTTCTTCTCAACGGGTTGGCCAGTGTCCTGTACATCGGAGCGGGCATGGGCCCCGGCCCACGCGACGGGCTGATGACGGGATTTGTCGCGCGCACCGGGCTGTCGGTTCGCCTGGTTCGGACCAGCATCGAGGTTGTTGTCCTTGCCGTGGGGTGGGTCCTCGGCGGCACGGTCGGTGTGGGAACCGTGCTGTACGCGTTGGGGATCGGACCCACCATTCAGCTCTTGATCAAGGTGCTGCCGGACTCCATGACGGCGGCAGTGACAGGGACGCGCAAGGCCAGGACCGTCGGACCGCTCACCGTCAGCGTGGAACCAACTGCGACGGGGCCGGCCGACCCTGGTTCGCCGGTGGAGGTGGCCGAATCGAACACCGGCACCAGTGAACCGTCGAACCATTCCGGGGTTCCGACCGTGATCTGAGCCGGTCCGCCGGAATGCAGGATCAGTAGCCAGCTGCTGTCGCCGAGTGGTCGCCCGGCACGCGTATGGGAGCGGACGTCGGCGCCGTCTATCCACGCTTGCACTGTTCGGTTGCGCTCGTCGTACCAGGCGCTGTCGTCGAATTCGGTTCCGGTGGAGTCGAACCAGACGAGGTCGGGATGGTCGATGCGTCGGCGCCCCTCGAAGAACTCAGGTTGCCGGAGGGCAGGTGCCGATCGGCGCAGTGCAAGTGCTCGGGAGACAAAACTGATCAGGGTGGGATCCGCACTCGACCAATCGAGTGCCCACGATTGTGCCGGCGTTGCATGCGTGGGAACGCAATACGCGTTGTTGTTGCCGCCGAGGCTGCGTCCGAACTCGTCACCCGCGGTCAGCATCGGTGTGCCGGTGGAGAGGACGAGTGTTGCCAGGAGTGCCCGGACGTGTCGGCGACGGGCTTCGATGACGTCGCTGTCGTAACTGGGGCCTTCGATTCCGTGGTTGAACGAATCGTTGTTGTCGGCGCCGTCGCGGTTGTCCTCACCGTTGGCCTCGTTGTGTTTTGCGTTGTACGACACGAGATCGGCCGCGGTGAAGCCGTCGTGGGAGGTCACGAAGTTGATCGATGCCCACGGCCGCCGACCGTTGCCGGCAAAAACGTCCTCCGAGCCTGCGAGTCGTGACGCAACTTCCCGGACGCTGGAATCGCCGTTCCAAAAGCGTCGAATACTGCTGCGGTACTTGTCGTTCCACTCGGACCACTGCAAGCCGAAGTTGCCCACCTGATAGCCGTCGCCGGTGGCGTCCCATGGTTCGGCGATCAATTTTCGACGCGTCAAGACGGGGTCGGACGAGATCGCCGAGAGCACGGCAGCTCGCGAATCGAAGGCGCCGCCGCGTGGTCGTCCCAGCGCGCTCGCGAGGTCGAAACGGAAGCCGTCGACGCCCATCTCATCGGCCCAGTAACGCAGGCTGTCGGTAATCATGCGCACCGAGACAGGGGAGGAGGCGTCGACGGTATTGCCGCACCCGGTCAGGTCGATATCGCTGCCGTTTTCGCTCAGGAGGTAGTAGCCGCGCGCATCCAATCCGCGCCAGCTGACGCTGATTCCGTCGACGCCTTGCTCACAGGTGTGGTTGTAGACGACGTCGAGAATCACTTCGATTCCGGCGTTGTGCAACGCGTCGACCATGAACCGGAACTCGGAGACCTCGTTGCCCGGGGTAGCCGCATAACCGGGGTGCGGCGCGAAGTACGACGCCGTCGAATAGCCCCAGTGATTGCGCATTCCGCGCGACCGAACGCTGTCTTCGGTCAGAAATGCTTGGACGGGAAGCAGTTCCACGGCCGTGACGCCTAGGCCTACGAGGTAGTCGACGATGGCTGGGGCTGCAAGCCCGAGATACGTTCCGCGGTGCGCGATCGGTACGTCGGGATGAGTGGCGGTGAAGGCGCCGACGTGAAGTTCGTAGATCACCGTCTCCTCCCACGGTGTCTCGAGTCGATGGTGCGGCGGTGTCAGGCCGGCCGTCACGACGCAGACGGGGACGTGGCCGAGCGAGTCGACTGTCGACGGTTCGCCGAACGGATCGTGTTGGTAGTCGCGCAGCGCTGCAGCGTCGCCGAGGTCACCTTCGATGCGGCGCGCCCACGGGTCGATCAGAAGTTTGTGGGGATTGAACCGCTGACCTGTCCGCGGACTCCACGGTCCGTCGGCGCGGACGCCGTAACGTTGCCCGGCCCCGACGCCGTTGATCACTCCGTGCCAGATTCCGTACGTGTGTTGGCGGAGGTTCACACGCTGTTCTCGGCCGGCGCTGTTGATCAGGCAGATCTGTACCGCGGTGGCGTCCGGCGAATGGACGGCAAACTGGGTTCCGCCGTCGACGACGGTCGCTCCGAGTGGGAACGGAGAACCCGGAAGTGGGGTGTGAGATTCATCTAGAGGCGACACGCAAGTAGATCCTGCCGTGGATGGCCGGAGAATGTGCGGGAAGATGGTCGGGTGCCAACACCTGATCCTGACCTGCTCATCGATTTCGACAACGTTCTCATCCGCCGCGGCGGGTCCACTCTTGTGGGTCCGGTGACGTGGAAGGTGGAGCTCGACGAGCGATGGGTGGTGCTCGGACCCAACGGTGCGGGCAAGACGTCGCTGCTGCGTATCGCGGCCGGCGAGGTGTTTCCCACCAGCGGTACCGCGCATCTGCTCGGCGAGGTGCTCGGCCGCGTCGACGTCAACGAACTCAAGCCGCGCATCGGCCTGTCGTCGTCCTCGCTGGCCAACCGGGTACCCGCCGACGAGAAGGTCAGCGACCTTGTTGTCTCGGCTGGTTATGCGGTTCTCGGCCGCTGGCGCGAGGAGTACGAGGCGATGGACACATCCCGTGCCGTCGAGATGCTCGAGAGCCTCGGCGCCGAACATCTCGCGGACCGCACGTACGGGACTCTTTCCGAGGGCGAACGTAAGCGAGTGCTCATCGCGCGTGCCCTGATGACCGATCCTGAACTGCTGCTGCTCGACGAACCCGCAGCCGGCCTCGACCTTGGTGGCCGCGAAGAACTGGTCGCCCGCCTCGCTGTACTCGCGGCCGATCCCGACGCGCCCGCCACTGTCCTGATCACCCACCACGTCGAGGAGATCCCGCCGGGATTCACTCATGCCCTCCTGCTCAAGGAAGGTGGCGTCGTGGCTCAGGGGCTGCTCGAGGACGTCATCACCGCCGAGAACCTCAGCAACGCGTTCAGTCAGTCGATCACCCTCGATCAGGTCGACGGTCGGTACTTCGCGCGTCGTACGCGAGCATCCGGAGCACACCGGGCACCCGTGACGGTGTAGGTTCCCGAAACATGGCTAACGAGTTTGCGGACGCTGTCCCCACACCCAAGGACGCATCGACGGTGATTCTGGTGCGCGACGCGGAAAACGCGGCATCGGGCATCGAGATATTCCTGCTCCAGCGGGTGAAGGGGATGGCGTTTGCCGGCGGGATGACCGTGTTCCCCGGCGGCGGCGTCGACAAGTCCGACGGCACGGCCGAGGTCGAGTGGGCGGGTCCGTCGGCTCAGTGGTGGGCGGAGCGTTTCAGCACCGATGTCGCGCGAGCCAAGGCGCTCGTGCTGGCAGCAGTCCGTGAGACGTTCGAGGAATGCGGTGTCCTGCTCGCCGGGCCGAGTGCGGATACCGTCGTCGCAGACACGTCCGGCTACTCGGCGTCGCGGGTTGCTCTCGAGAACCACGAACTCACGTTCAGCGATTTCCTGAAGCAGGAGAATCTGGTTCTGCGTACCGATCTGTTGCGTCCGTGGGCGAACTGGATCACCCCGATCGGTGAGGCCCGTCGATACGACACTCGCTTCTTCGTGGCCGCGTCACCCGAGGGCCAGGTGGCCGATGGAGTTACCTCCGAGGCAGCCGAGGTTCGCTGGCAGAGTCCGCAGGACGCGCTGGACCATTGGCGCGCCGGCGACAGTATCCTGTTGCCGCCCACCTGGACTCAGCTGACGGAGTTGGCGAAGTACAACTCCGTTGCCGACGTCCTGGCGGCCGAACCCGAGATTCCGATCATCCTCCCGACGCTCTACCGCGACGAGACGACGTTCCGGATCGACTTCCCGAATCAGGATGACTACTACATCCCCGGGCCGCATCCTTGGGCTGCCCGGCCCGCCAAGTAATCTCCAGGGCATGTCTGAATTCGTAACTCTCGAGGTTTCCGACGGTATCGGCACGATCCGTCTCGCGCGCCCCCCGATGAACGCTCTGAACCGTCAGGTCCAGGACGAACTCGCGGTCGCGGCACGCGCGGCGGCAGTCGATCCGGCAGTGAAGGCCGTCATCGTCTACGGCGGCGAAAAGGTCTTTGCTGCCGGTGCGGATGTCAAGGAAATGGCCGAGATGGACTTCGCTCAGATCAGTGACGCGGTGGCCGGAATCCAAGCCGGAATCGGCGCCGTCGCCGCGATCCCGAAGCCGACCGTTGCAGCGATCACCGGCTATGCCCTTGGCGGCGGACTCGAAGTTGCACTCTCCGCGGACCGTCGTATCGCGGGAGACAATGCCAAGGTCGGCGTACCGGAGATCTTGCTCGGCATCATCCCCGGCGGCGGCGGCACCCAGCGATTGGCCCGTCTCATCGGACCGGCTAAGGCCAAGGATCTGGTGTTCACCGGCCGTTTTGTCGGTGCTGACGAGGCGTTGGCAATGGGCTTGATCGACGAGGTTGTCGCGCCGGACGACGTGTACACCGCTGCCCGGAAGTGGGCGTCGCAGTTCGTGGGCGGCGCATCGCGTGCGATTGCGGCTGCTAAGGCTGCTATCGACGAGGGCCTGAACACGGACCTGGAAACGGGCCTGAAGATCGAGCAGCATCTGTTCGCAGGACTGTTTGCGACCGAGGATCAGTCGATCGGCATGGCGTCGTTCATCGAGAACGGTCCGGGCAAGGCCGAGTTCACGGGCCGGTAGGCTTCCCTAAATTAGAACTTGTTCATCTCTTACCAGCGAGTAGGATAGCCGAATGACTGCCAGCCCCACTGACGACGACATTGCCACGCCGCCTGCTGCCGAGGAAGCAGTAATGGACCCCGCGCCGCGGCCGCACGCCACGGCCGAAGAGGTCGAGGCCGCTCGTAAGGACACCAAGCTTGCTCAGGTGCTCTACCACGACTGGGAAGCCGAGACCTACGACGACAAGTGGTCCATCTCGTACGACGAGCGCTGCATCGACTACGCCAGGGGCCGGTTCGACGCCGTCGCCGGTGATCAGCCGCTGCCGTACGAGCGGGCACTGGAACTGGGTTGCGGCACCGGCTTTTTCCTCCTCAACCTGATGCAGGGTGGGGTTGCCAAGACGGGTTCGGTCACTGACCTCTCGCCCGGCATGGTCAAGGTCGCGATGCGCAACGCCGAAAACCTTGGTCTGCCCGTCGACGGACGCGTCGCCGACGCCGAGACCATTCCCTACGAGGACAACACCTTCGACCTCGTGGTCGGACACGCTGTGCTGCACCACATTCCCGACGTGGAGAAGTCGCTGCGCGAGGTTCTTCGTGTCCTCAAGCCCGGTGGGCGCTTTGTCTTCGCGGGGGAGCCGACCACCGTCGGTAACTTCTATGCTCGCTGGCTCGGCCGCGCGACATGGGAAGCCACGACCACGGTGACCAAGCTGCCGTTCCTCGCCGACTGGCGTCGTCCACAGGAGGAGCTCGACGAGTCCTCACGCGCCGCCGCTCTCGAAGCTGTTGTCGACATTCACACGTTCGACCCGACGGACCTCGAGAACATGGCGAAGTCCGCAGGCGCCGACCAGGTTCACGCCGCCACCGAAGAATTTGCCGCCGCACTGCTCGGGTGGCCGGTTCGCACCTTCGAAGCCGCAGTTCCGCAGGAAAAGCTCGGTTGGGGCTGGGGGCGCTTCGCTTTCGGTGGTTGGAAGACCCTCAGTTGGGTCGACGAGAAGATTCTGCGCCACGTCGTACCGCGCGGCTTCTTCTACAACGTCATGATCACCGGCGTAAAGCCAGGCAACTGAAACATTGGGTTATGACTTCACCCTCGCTGACATCGCCTATCTGGAAAGTGACTCCGGCATAGCGGCATTGGCCGAGATGGAACAGTTCGAGCTGTCCACGCGTACGCGTCTGGCCGACATCGGCCGGGCGCGTACGCGTTTCGGCGACCACATGCCCGCGCTTGTCGACACGGTTCTGCTGCGCCGAAAGGCGGCTGCAAAACTCCCCGGCAGCGGGGGCTGGTTGTTCACCGACGACGCGATGCAGCAGGCCACCCCGGCGGCTGTCGCAGATCACCGTGCGCAGCGACTTGTCGGGCGCACGGTGCACGACGTGACGTGTTCCATCGGTGCGGAACTGCACGCCCTCACCGGCGTTGCGGATCGGGTAATCGGTAGTGACATCGACGCCGTCCGTTTGGCGATGGCCCGTCACAACGTGCCGTCGGCGGCGCTGTTGCGGGCTGATGCTTTGCGTCCGACAACGCGCGGCACCGTGATCCTTGCCGACCCGGCACGCCGTTCGGGTGGACGGCGAACACACGATCCGGCCGCATTGATGCCGCCGCTCCCGGATCTGCTCGATGCGTACGACGGCCGCGACATTGCCGTGAAGTGTGCTCCCGGACTCGATTTCGACAACCTCGGCTGGAACGGCGAGGTCGAGGTCGTCTCACTCGACGGCGGTGTCAAAGAGGCCTGTCTGTGGTCGGCGGGACTTGCCGAGGCGGGCGTGACGCGTCGGGCATCGGTACTGCGGTCCGACGGCACCGGGTGGTCGGTGACCGACGCCGAGGACGACACCATCCCCGAGCAGGAACCGGGGGAGTGGATCATCGACCCGGACGGCGCCGTCGTTCGGGCGGGCCTGGTGCGCCACTATGCGGCCAGACATGGTCTGTGGCAACTGGACCCACGGATTGCGTATCTCACCGGAAACAGCATCCCCGAGGGTGTTCGCGGATTCCGGATTCTCGAACAGATCAAGTACTCCGAAAAGCTGTTGAAGCAGACTCTCTCGAAGCGCGACTGCGGCGTCGTCGAGATCCTGGTTCGTGGTGTCGACGTCGATCCGGCAGTGCTGCGTCCACGGCTCAAACTCAAGGGTTCTGTGTCGCTGAGTGTGGTGATCGTGCGCATCGGACGCTCGGCGTCGGCCTTCATCTGTGAGGCGTCGCGCTAGCCCTGAGTCGTCGCACAGCTCACTTGAAGACGAACAGCTCACCGATTGCGCTGGGCGTCAACACTTCACCATTCGGGCCGATGGAAGTGCCGACGGTGAAGCCGACCGCGCCTGGCAGGGTGTTCTGAGCAACGGTTTCACCGGATCGGGTGTCGAACGTGATCAGGCTCAGCCCGTTGTCGCCTTCGCGGACGACGGTGTACCCGGTGTCCCCGGCAGTTTGAGCCGGAACACCCAACTGCAGTAGATCCTTGCGCTCCCAGACGAGTTCGGCGTGATCGCCCTTGTCCTGGACGGCAAGCAGGTGACCGTCGGCAGCTCCGGCGGGGATGATCAATCCGTCGTCGGAGGTGGAGGGACTACCCGCGGAGTTGAAGCCGATGTTGTAACTCCACACCGGGTCGCCGGTTGCGGCATCGATCGCCCACAGCGTTCCGTTGTTGTCGGTGGTGTAGACGGTCTTTCCGTCCTTCGACAGGTCCGGGCTCGACGCGGTTCCGCCGGGCAGTGCGTCGGTGGACCACTCCGGGGTGATCGAGGGATTGTCGCCGCCTGTGTACTTCATGGCGACCAGATCGGCGGCCTGGGAGTTGGGCCCGTAGAACGTGAAGTAGAACGTGCCGCTTTCCAGATCGATTGCGGGGGTGTTTGCCACCGGGCAGCCCGACGTGCCGAGGAAGCACTCGTCGAGTCCCTGGTTGTCGGGAATGAGTTCGGCGTTGGTCTGCTGCTCGAACGTCGGCGGCGGAATCAAATTGAACGACGAGACAACCTTTGCGCCGGTCTGGGGATTGAGCACGTTGATCTGACCGAGCTGCGTGATGAACAGCAGGTTGCCGTCGCCCGTGAACTGCGCCGACAGGGGAGTGCCGACAACGAGTGTGCGCCAACGCAACTGGCCGTTGCGGGTGTACGACGCCATCGCCCCGCTTTCACCCACGTAGACGTTGGTCGCGGTGTCCACGATGGGCGTCGACGCGGCAACACCGTCGTTCATCCGGGTACACCACACCTTGCGGCCGGTGTCGAGCTGAAACGAGAAGAGGTTGCAGCCGTTCTCGGCGCGCGCCGTCACGAAACTCTGGCCGTTTGCTCCCACGGATGCATATGCGGCAATGGGACCGCCGAGTGGACGAGACCACGCGAACTCGAGATTGCGCGAACCCGTGACCTCGCTGGTGTCGCTGTTTCGGGCGTCGGCGTGCATCGCCGGCCAACCGGCAGTTGCGTAGCGGTCGACGACGGAACTCTCGCTTCCGCACCCGGCAGCCATCACCGTAGCGATCGCCGCCATCACCATCACGGACGACCGTAGGACCCGCCGCATCTCACATCTCCCTGCCGCTTGCGAAAGTAGTTCGGACCAGAGACTATCCCGCCGTAGGCAACGTGACGGGGCACACCCCGAGGGTCGGTGCGTCGACTGCCCGTACTCTGAATACTCATGACGAGCATGTGGGGCGCACCGTTGCGCACTCGGTGGCGGGGATCACGCCGAAACGACAGCGATCAGGCCAAGTTCCTGACCGTCGATTCCCTCAAATGGGTTCTGGCGAACAAGGCATATACCCCCTGGTACCTGGTGCGGTACTACCGTCTTGCCAAGTTCAAGATGGCCAATCCGCACGTGATTCTGCGCGGCATGGTGTTTCTCGGCAAGAACGTCGAAATCCACTCGACTCCCGATCTGTCCCGCCTCGAAATCGGGCGCTGGGTCCACATCGGCGACGGCAACGCGATCCGCTGCCACGAAGGCTCCTTGCGCATCGGAGACAAAGTGGTCTTCGGCAAGGACAACGTCGTCAACACGTACCTCGACATCGAGATCGGCGCCTCGACGCTGGTTGCCGACTGGTGCTACATCTGCGACTTCGACCACCGCATGGACGACGTCAACACCCCCATCAAGGATCAGGGCATCGTGAAGGGCCCCGTGCGCATCGGTCCGGACACCTGGGTTGCCGCGAAGGTCACCGTCCTGCGTAACACCCGCGTCGGTCGGGGTTGTGTTCTCGGAGCGCACGCCGTAGTCAAGGGCGACATCCCGGACTACAGCATCGCCGTCGGTTCCCCGGCCAAGGTCGTCAAGAACCGTAAGGCCGACTGGGAAGCGGGCGCAGCGGACCGTGCCGAGTACATCGCGGCCCTCGAAGACATCGCGCGGAAGAAGGCAGCCGCCGAGGCGGATAAATCTGTCAGGAAGTAGAGCGTGACGCTCGGGAGGGGAGTGCGGCATGAGTGAACAGACACCCGATTGGGTTGTGGAGCACCGACGCGAGTTGGTGACCTTCCTGGACGGTCTCACCACCGCGCAATGGGACACACTCTCGCTGTGTGAGGGGTGGCGTGTGCGTGAAGTGGTCGCGCACATCACCATGCCGTACCGTTATCCCGCTTCGCGATTCGTACTCGAAATGGTGAAATCGCGCGGCAACTTCAACCGCATGTCCAACCGCCGTGCGCTTGCGGACGCACGCGATTTGACCGAGCAACAGCTGCTTGCCTCCCTGCGCGAGCACGTTGCATATCCCTGGAAGCCGCCCGGTGGCGGCTTCGACGGGGCGCTGTCCCACGACGTCATTCACGGCCAGGACATCCGCGTTGCCCTCGGCGACGACTACGTCGTACCGGAGGACCGCCTCAGTCGTGTTCTGGGCGGCTTGTCACCCAAGAACGTGAAGTACTTCGGCGCAGACCTCGAAGGCGTGCGTCTGCGCGCTGACGACCGGGACTGGGAATTCGGCGCAGGCGCCGAAGTGCACGGCGCCGCACAGGACTTGCTGATGGTGCTGTGTGGCCGCATCCTGCCGCCGGGCCATCTGCTCGGCGACGCGCGGATGCGGTTCACGTCAGCGTCCGGGTAGGGGGCGCTCCGGAATCACCGGGCGGGCCAGGGGATGGCGCACCCGACGCTTGGCTCCCGCGTACACGTGCGCGGTTTCCTCGGCCACTTGATGCCAGTCGAAGTCCGAGGTGAGGCGTGCCCGCGCTGCGACGGCTCGTTCCTGAGCGCCCGCCGGGTCGTCGAGCACTTCGCGTACGGCCGACGTCAGTCCCGCAACATCGCCGGGTTGGAAGGACATACCGGTTACGCCGTCGACAACGGCTTCGCCCAATCCACCTGCAGTAGAGGTAATCAGCGGTGTACCGGCTGCTGCGGCTTCGAGAGCGATGATGCCGAACGGTTCGTACCGTGACGGCAGAACTATGGCGTCGGCGCCGTGCAGCCAACTCAGAAGCTCGGAGTGGTCGAGGTTGCCGAGAAAGTTGACCGACCGCACGACGCGATGGGTGCGCGCCTGTTCGGCGAGCCAGCCGAACTGAGTGCCCTCGCCCGCGACAGCGAGTGTGGTGCCGGGATGGCTACGACGGATTCGCGGCAGCGCAGCAATAGCGTCCTGGACACCTTTCTCGTATTCGAGGCGTCCGACAAAGAGTAGTTTCGGTGGCCCCGACCTCGGTGCACGTTCGCGAAAGTTCCACGTGGTCAGGTCAATTCCGTTGCGGATGACCGTGAGCGGCGGTAGTGAAGGGCCGTAGAGCTCGGTAACCTCGTCCTGCATTGACGCGGAACATGTTATGAGAGCGTCGGATTCGTTGGCCAGCCACCACTCGACGGAATGGACCTGACGGTTGATGCGTCCGGAGATCCAGCCGCTGTGCCGGCCGGCTTCCGTGGCGTGGAGCGTGGAAACCAGTGGCACGTCGTAGAATTCGGCCAAGGCGATTGCGGGGTGAGCGACCAGCCAGTCGTGGGCGTGAACCACGTCAGGCTGCCAGCCTTCGCCGACGCCGGGCTTGTGCAGCGCCGTTCCGGCTCTGACCATCGCGTGCCCCATCGCGAGTGTCCAGGCGAGCATGTCCTCGCCGAACACGAAGTGTGCTGGGTCCTCGGCAACCGCGACGACAAGCACGCCTTCGGAGATGTGCGTGACCGTCGGGTGCGTCGACGCGTCGGTACCGGACGGACGACGCGACAGAACAACCACCTCGTGCCCGGCCGCGGCCAGTTCGGTGGCGAGATGGTGGACGTGCCGACCCAGTCCGCCGACCACAACCGGGGGGTATTCCCACGAAACGATGAGAATTTTCACGAGATGCTCCCGTTTGCCAGTTCGCTCTGGGGCGGACCGTCGAGTTCGCTCTGGCGCAGACGCCGTGCGTCGAGGCCGGGGAACAGGCCGTCCGCGCGATTCCAGCCGTCGGCGAGGCGGGTGGCAACCGCATCCCTGCCGGAGACCACGGCGTCGGCGATCTCCCTGGTTGCGTGAGCGTGCTTGTGTGCGCGTTCGCGCGCATACCCCGCTGCGGAATCCTTGCTCACCATGAACGCCCAATCGCTCGACACTGTCATCAGTGTCTCCCGAAGCACCTGATCGTTTACCCGGTTTCGCAGTTCCGGACGTCCGGGGACATTGTCGTGCCCACGAGACTTGTCCACCGCATTCAGTGCCGTGTCGACAACTTCGGTGTTGAGTTGCACGAGATCACTTACCTGATCGCCCGCCCACACTCGCCAGTCCTTACCTGATCCCCAAGACGAATCCTCCAGTTGCACAGGCTTACCCACGTATCCGGCGGCCTGCGCATCGCCTAGGGTTCCGACGCGGATGCCCGCCTCTGGTAGGGCGCGAAGAACCTTTTCGAGCCACTGCGGACCCTCGTACCACCAGTGCCCGAACAGCTCGGTGTCGAACGCCGCGACCACCAGTGCGTCGCGCCCGATGCGCGCGGATTCCGATCGCAATCGCGCACGGACGGCCTCGACGAAGTCGGTGACATGCTTGTCGACGGCGGCCGCTGCGAGGTCCGGATCGTAGGGAGCCTTGTCAGCGGAGTCGACCGTTCGGCCGGTGACCCGGGACGGTTTCAGGCCGGTCTCGTGGTCGTACGTGTGGAAATCGCGGTACGCGCCGTGGCCGGGATATCCGGATTTCGGAGACCAGACGCGGTAGCTGACCTGCAGGTCGCGGCCGAAGGCCACAACATCGGAGTCGCGGACCGGGCGGCCGAGGGTGGTGTCACCGCGCAGGGCAGGGCCGTCGACCATGAAGTGTGTGACGCCGGCTTCGGCGTACCCACGTTCCATTCCGGGGGTGTACCCGCATTCGGGTCCCCAAATGCCGGTGGGAGTGTGGTTCCACCGCGCCTGAGCATCGGCGAGGCCCTCGCGGAGGGAGAACGCGCGCAGCCGAGGATCGAGAAGCGGCTGGAACGGATGAGCCAGCGGGCCCCCGAGCAATTCGAAGGCGCCGCGGTCGATGAGATCGCGGAAAACCGGGGAAGCGCCGTGCTGCCAACGGGTTTCGAAGTCTTCCAATGCTGCGGCAGACGCACGGTGCTCGCGCGCGCCGAGTTCACGGTGCGCCGCGTCGGGCATCCCGGCCGCTTCGTGCGCGCGGATCTGCCAATTGCCGAGCCAGTGGTGCATCCCGGCGAGGCAGTGTGGATCGTCGAGCTGTGCCGCGAGTACCGGCGTGATTCCCAGCGTCAGAAGGTTGGATCGACCTTCGTCGGCGAGGCGTCGTAGCGCCGCGGTGAGAGGGAGGTACGACCCGGCCCACGACTGGTAGAGCCATTCTTCGCCGACGGGCCATCGCCCGTGGTTGGCGAGCCACGGCAGGTGCGAGTGCAGGACCAGGGCGAACATCCCCGGTTCTCGGACGGGTGTTGCGTTACTCACTCGGCAGGATCTTTCACTGCGGGGTCTTTGACAGCGGCGTCTTTCACGGCAATTGCGACGAGGTCGAGGCTTGCGTCGATGTCGGGGACGGCGAGCGTGAAGTCGTCCACGGTGATGCCTTCGACGTCGCGGGTCAGGTCCGCCGGCCATGGCTCACCGGCGAGGGCACGGTCGATCTGCGCATTGATGAACGATCCGCCGTGTTTGGCGTCGAGGTCCTTCAGTCGCGGGCCGTGATGGACACCCGTCATGAGTTGGACGCGGAATCCGGCGTCGACCAGGAGTTCCGTCATCTCGTCTGCGTTGAGTTCGCGGGTGTGAAACGGGTTGAGCGGTGTGTCCCGGCCCGGGGAGAAGGTGATCCGATTGGGGGTGCTGATGAGAAGTTCGCCGCCAGGAGCCAAGACTCGGAAGCACTCGCGCAGGAATTGTCCCTGGTCCCACAGGTGCTCGATTACCTGGAAGTTCACTACTACGTCCACCGAATTGTCTTCGAGTGGCAATTCGGCGAGATTGCCGTGGACCATCTCGACGCGGGGGTAACGAGCGCGGACGTGTTCGACGGCGGAGATGTCGTAATCGAGACCGGTGACCTTGGTGGCGACATCGGCAATCATGTTGGCGCCGTAGCCTTCTCCGGAACCGGCTTCGAGCACGCGGCGATCGGTGCAGCGTTCCAGCAACGCGCGGTAGACAACTTCGTGGCGCCGGAACCAGTAGTTCTCCTCGGGAATTCCCGGCACAGTTCGTTCGCCCGTCAGGGGCAGGGGTGCGTCCTCGTGGTTGCTGACACTTGTTTCACTCACCTCTGGGAGATTAGTGCCAAACGGATAGAACGTGTTCACGTGGTCCAGATCACAGCGATAATTTGCACTCCGTGCCGTTATGGTGAGGGTGGTTCCACGTTAAGTTACCGACGGGTAACTTAACGTGAGGTAATCTAACGCACAGCCGACGTGAGACGAGAAATCCATTTGCGGAATCCCTCGGCCTGCGCGTAGCAACACAGACGATTTATCAGGTGAAATACACACAGGAGGTCGACGAAGACCCATGACGAATATCGTTGTTTTGATCAAGCAGGTCCCCGACACATGGTCCGAGCGCAAGCTGACCGACGGCGACTACACGCTTGACCGTGAAGCCGCAGACGCAGTGCTCGACGAGATCAACGAGCGCTCCGTCGAAGAAGCACTCCTCATCAAGGAAGCTCAGGGCGGTGAGGTGACGGTGCTGTCCGCAGGCCCCGACCGCGCCACCGACGCTATCCGCAAGGCACTGTCGATGGGCGCCGACAAGGCTGTCCACATCAACGACCCCGCGCTGCACGGATCCGACGCCATCCAGACCGCGTGGACCCTCGCAGCCGCACTCGGACAGATCACGTTCGAGAACGAAGAGCCTGCAGACCTGATCATCGCCGGCAACGAGGCCACTGACGGCCGTGTCGGCGCTGTTCCGGCCATCATTGCCGAGTACCTGGGCATTCCGCAGCTCACGCAGCTGCGCAAGCTCGTCGTCGCTGACGGCACCGTCACCGGTGAGCGCGAGACCGACGAGGGCGTTTTCGGCCTCGAGGCTTCGCTGCCCGCAATCGTCTCGGTCACCGAGAAGATCAACGAGCCGCGCTTCCCCTCCTTCAAGGGCATCATGGCCGCGAAGAAGAAGGAAGTTCTCGTCTACACACTGGCCGACCTCGGTGTCGACCCGGAGACCGTGGGTGTTGCCAACGCCGGCACGACCGTGACCTCCTCCACTCCGAAGCCCCCCCGCACCGCTGGTGAGCGCATCGCAGACGAGGGAGACGGTGGCACCAAGATTGCCGCGTACCTCGTCAGCAACAAGGTCATCTGATCGCGCCCTTCTAGGCAACCAGCAGAAAAACTCAGGGAGAGTTAAGTCATGGCAGAAGTACTTGTGCTCGTAGAGCACGCAGAAGGTGCGCTGAAGAAGGTCAGCACCGAACTCATCACCGCTGCACGCGCACTCGGTGAGCCGTCGGCAGTTGTCGCCGGCCCCGCCGGCACCGCAGCCAAGCTCGCCGACGCACTGGCAGCAGCCGGCGCAGAGAAGATCTACGTCGCCGAGTCCGACGACATCGAGGGCTACCTCGTCACCCCCAAGGTCGACGTTCTCGCCGCACTCGTCGAGTCCACCAGCCCCGCAGCGGTCATCACCGCAGCCGGCACGGAGGGCAAAGAGGTTGCCGGTCGTCTGGCCGCACGTCTGGGCTCCGGTCTGCTGACCGACGTCATCGAGATCAAGGCCGACGGAACCGGCGTCCACTCCATCTTCGGTGGCGCGTTCACCGTCGAGGCCAAGGCAAACGGCGACGTCCCCGTCTACTCGGTTCGCCCGGGTGCAGTCGAAGCAGCTCCGCAGGCCGGCGCCGGCGAGCAGATCGCTGTCGAGGTTCCGGCTCAGGACGAGAGTGCCGTCAAGGTCACCTCGCGTGAGCCGATCGTCGGTGGCGACCGCCCCGAGCTCACCGAAGCCAGCGTTGTGGTTTCCGGTGGACGTGGCGTCGGCAGCGCCGACAAGTTCTCCGTCGTCGAAGAGCTCGCCGATTCCCTCGGCGCAGCAGTCGGCGCTTCGCGTGCGGCTGTGGACTCGGGTTACTACCCCGGACAGTTCCAGG
This sequence comes from Rhodococcus sp. ACPA4, assembly GCF_002300185.1. Classification (NCBI taxonomy): domain Bacteria; kingdom Bacillati; phylum Actinomycetota; class Actinomycetes; order Mycobacteriales; family Nocardiaceae; genus Rhodococcus; species Rhodococcus sp. ACPA4. Next base: position 1,883,576 of record NZ_NSDY01000001.1, on the reverse strand, counting down.
TCGGTCAGACCGGTAAGACGGTCTCCCCGCAGCTGTACATCGCACTCGGCATTTCCGGTGCCATCCAGCACCGCGCCGGCATGCAGACGTCCAAGACCATCGTCGCGGTCAACAAGGACGAAGAGGCACCCATCTTCGAGATCGCCGACTTCGGCATCGTGGGCGACCTGTTCAACGTCGCACCGCAGCTCACCGAGGCTGTGAAGGCTCACAAGGGCTAAAAAGCACCACCTGCTGTGCGCCCTTATCAACCCCCAGCGGTTGATAAGGGCGCACAGTGCTTTATTCACCCGGCCTGCATCGGCGCGTCACTTTGCTGATGCCGCGCTGTCGCGTCCGGTCGATAAACCTGGCGCATGACAATTACGTCAGTCCTTCGCCCCGCGAGTGACAATCTCGGCCGTGAGGTCGCCGCGCCGAGATATTCCCTGATCGTCTCCTCCGACCGTGAACATCGAGTGGCCGCGCAGCGCCTTCGATACCGGGTATTCGTCTCCGAGCCCGGATTCTCGATTCCCGCTTCACCTTTCGAGCTCGACGCAGATGCGTTCGACGATTTCTGTGACCACATCCTGGTCTACGACGATCTCACCGGCGATTACGTCGGGTGCTACCGCATGCTCACCCCGGATGCCGCGGCCAGAGCAGGTGGGTATTACACCGCAACGGAATTCGATATCTCGGCTATCGATCCGGCGGCGCGCCGAGTGGTCGAGATGGGCCGCGCATGTGTCGATCCGGCGCATCGCAACGGATCGGTACTCGGACTCATGTGGTCCGGGATTCTGCAGTACCTCGAACTGACCGGCCACGAATGGGTGATGGGGTGCGTCTCCGTTCCGATCACTCCGCACCCCGGTGCCGTCCCCGGCGCGGATGTGCGCGGCGTCCGCGATTTTGTGTTGAACAAGCACGCCAGTCCGTTGGAGAGGCGGGCCGTTCCCCGAAATCCTGTCGTTCTCGGCGGCCGCACACTGGATCAGATCGCACCACCCGCACGCGTGACCATGCCACCGCTGCTGCGCGGATATCTGCGCATGGGCGCAGTGATCTGCGGTGAACCCGCCTACGATCCCGCGTTCGGCGTCGCGGATTTTGTTGCGCTGCAAGGTCTGCACTCGGCGAACAAGAGGTACCTCGATCGGCTTCGATCGGCGGCGTCTACCCAGCAAGGGCTCGCGGGATGACCCCGTACTGGGTGCCGTCGAGCCCCTGCGGCGACGGGTGTCTGCCGTCCGATCCGGCACGTGTGTCGAATGTCACGGTAGGGATTCGAGCGGTGATGGTCGGCTGCGCGTTGCTGACTGCGCCGATCCTGTCAGCGGGCTGGTTGCTGCCGCGAACCTGGCGGGCCCATCTGCAGCGTGCGTACTCACGCCTGCTGCTCCGCTGCCTCGGCATGAAACTGAGCGTCGACGATCAGCGATTGGGCAGGCCTGAACCGGACGGGGTAATGGTGGTCGCCGGCCATGTGTCCTGGACGGACGTACTGGTTGCGAGTGCCGTTGCGCCCGCGAACTTCGTCGCCCGGGCGGATCTGCTCGAGTGGGCGGTCCTTGGATCGCTGGCACGTCGGATGCGAGTTGTGCCGATCGATCGCGCTCGGCTGCGTGAGCTGCCCGAAGTCGTCGCAGCTGTGCGTGAGCGCCTGGAGCGAGGCGTGCGCATCATGGTCTTTCCGGAGGGAACGACCTGGTGCGGGCGGGCGTACGGCGGATTCCGCCCGGCGATGTTCCAGGCCGCGGTCGATTCGCAGTGCCCGGTCCAGCCCATGGCGATCCGGTACGCCAACGCCGACGGCTCCCTGTGTACCGGCCCGTGTTTTGTCGGCAGCGAGACGATCGGGCAATCCATCGGGCGAATCCTGCGTCAGAAAAGTGTGGAGGTCGAGGTCCGATTGGCGCCGCTCGAAGAGGCAGGGGAGTGCAGGCGCGAGCTTGCGGAGCGGTGTGAGCGGGCAGTACGCGGCACAACTGCTCTGGTGCCCGATCTGGAGATGCGGATCACCGCCGCGCCGGAAGATGTTCGCTCAGCCGGGTAAGCGGCGCGAAGCGAGCTGCCGTGCTGGGCTATCCTGGTCAGGCCATGACTCTGCCTGCACACCGTGTTGACACCGCATTTCCGGTGTACCTCGATCATGCCGCCACCACACCGATGACGGCAGCTGCTATCGAGGCGATGACCGATATCTTCACAACCGTGGGCAATGCGTCCTCGCTGCACGGCTCCGGCCGTGCTGCGCGCCGCCGTGTCGAGGAATCGCGCGAGTCGATCGCGGCCTGCCTGGGCGCTCGGCCGTCGGAGGTCATCTTCACGTCCGGCGGTACCGAGAGTGACAACCTCGCAGTCAAGGGAATCTTCTGGGCCCGCCGCGACGCCGACCCGAGGCGCAACCGAATCCTGGCGAGCTCGGTAGAGCACCACGCGGTTCTCGACACCGTGGAGTGGCTCGAAAAGCACGAGGGTGCCAAGGTCACCTGGTTGCCGGTGGACGCCAACGGAGTAGTCGACCCGCAGACCCTGCGAGACGAGTTGTCGGTGCACGCCGACGAGGTTGCACTCGTCACGATCATGTGGGCGAACAACGAGGTCGGCACCGTCATGCCGATTCTCGAATTGGCCGAGATATCAGCGGAATTCGAAATCCCGATGCACAGTGACGCAGTCCAGGCCGTTGCCCAGTTGCCAGTCGATTTTGCCGCGAGCAAGCTCTCTGCTCTGAGTATCGCGGCACACAAGTTCGGCGGCCCGCACGGCGTCGGCGCACTGCTGCTGGGACGTCAGGTTCCGTGTGTGCCGCTCCTGCACGGCGGCGGACACGAGCGTGATCTTCGTTCGGGAACCCCGGATACCGCGGGCGTGGTGGGCATGGCCGCGGCGCTGCGCGAGAACACCGCGCACATCGATTCCAGTGCACGGGAATTGGCGGAACTACGCGATCGTTTGATCGAGGGTGTTTTCCGGATTCTTCCCGAATCGGTACTCAACGGCCCGACCGGTTCGGACCGTCTGCCCGGCAACGCGCACTTCACTTTTCCCGGCTGTGAAGGGGACTCGTTGCTGATGCTCCTCGACGCTGCGGGTATCGAATGCTCCACCGGTTCGGCGTGCACCGCAGGTGTTGCCCGGGCCAGCCACGTGCTGATCGCGATGGGCGTAGAACCGTCGACCGCGCGGGGTTCCTTGAGATTTTCACTCGGACATACGTCGAGTGTCACCGATGTGGATGCGCTCATCGCAGCGCTGCCACAAGTAGTAGAGCGCGCTCGGGCCGCCGGTCTTGCCGGTGCCGGTTCGCGTGGAGGGGATCGCTGATGCGAGTACTCGCAGCCATGAGCGGAGGCGTCGACTCCGCCGTTGCCGCCGCCCGCGCAGTTGCCGCCGGCCATGACGTCGTGGGAGTTCATCTGGCGTTGTCGACGGCACCTGGCGCTTTGCGCACGGGTTCGCGTGGATGCTGTTCCAAGGAAGACGCGGGCGATGCCAGGCGCGCCGCCGACGTTCTGGGAATCCCCTTCTACGTCTGGGACTTTGCGGATCGCTTCAAAGAAGACGTGATCGACGATTTTGTGGCGTCGTACGCCGCGGGTGAGACGCCTAACCCGTGCTTGCGCTGCAACGAGAAGATCAAGTTCACCGCTCTCGCGGATCGCGCGGTTGCGCTCGGATTCGACGCCGTTGCCACGGGCCATTACGCCCGCCTCGAAGACGGCGTTCTGCGCCGCGCAGTCGACTCCGACAAGGATCAGTCGTACGTCCTGGGAGTTCTGACAGCAGCGCAGCTTTCGCGCGCTATGTTCCCGATCGGCGACACACCGAAGGAGCAGATCCGCGAAGAGGCCGCCGAGCGCGGACTTGCCGTCGCGAACAAGCCGGACAGCCACGACATCTGCTTCATCCCGACCGGTGACACCCGAGCATTCCTCGGCGCCCGGATCGGTGTTCGCCCGGGAAGCGTCGTCGACGCCGATTCGGGTGAGGTCCTGGCAGCACACGACGGCGTGCACGGCTTCACGATCGGTCAGCGTAAGGGACTGGGCGTCGAAGGTCCGGCGGTGGACGGACGCCCGCGGTACGTCACGTCGATCGAACCCGAAACCGGCACTGTCCGAGTCGGTTCGGCCAAGAATCTCGATGTGTGGGCGATCACGGCGCAGCGTGCGATCTGGACGTCCGGTCAGGCCCCCGAAGGCCCGGTCGAGTGCATGGTGCAGGTTCGGGCTCACGGCGGACTGGCGCAGGCAGTGGCAGAGGCAGTCGACGACGGCACTTCAGGCGGCGGCATCACGATTTCCTTGCGGGAACCGCTGACGGGTGTCGCGAAGGGGCAGGCAGTGGTTTTGTACCGTCCCGACAGTGAACTGGGCGATCAGGTACTCGGCAGCGGCACTATCGCCGGAACCGAATCCGAGCCGAACACACTGTGACACAGCAGGTTTCCATCGGTGGCCTGGTCACCGGAATCGGATCCTGGCCGGGCACGGATGCCCGGGAAAGTGCCGCCACCATCCTCGGTGAGCTCGGCGGGTTTCCGCACCTGGTGGAACTACCGGCACGCGGTCTCGGCGCAGACACAGTGGGCCGAACCGGTGCCGTCCTCGTCGACATCAACCTCGACGCGTCGACGCGCTCGTACCGGGTTGTGCCCCGGCGCGGCAACATCGCCAAGCGCGCCGAGGATTTCCTGAACCAGGATCTCGACGCTCTCGAGGAAGCCTGGGAAGCAGCGCGGCTGGTCGGCGGAGATCACGTGATCAAGCTGCAGGCTGCCGGCCCGCTGACACTCGGCGCCGAGATCGAGGTCGCAAACGGTTCACGTGTGCTCGTGGATCGCGGAGCACTGCGTGACATTGCCGAATCGTTGGGCGAGGGGTTGGCCCGCCACGCCGCCGAGGTGACCCGCCGCACGGGTGCCCGCGTGATCGTTCAGCTCGACGAACCGCAGATGACTGCTGTGCTCGCCGGGTCTTTGCCCGGACGCACGAGAATGGAAAGTGTTCCGGCACTCCCCGAACCGGAAGCCCTGGCGATTCTGGACTCGGCCATCGAGGGCTGCGGATTGCCGACCATCGTGCACAGTTGCAGCGCGGACCTCCCGTGGGATCTGCTGCGACGCAGCAAGGCGAGTGCCGTGAGCTTCGACCTGTCCCTGATTTCCTCGCGCGACTTGGACGGCATCGGCCAGTTGTTCGATGCCGGCAAGCAGCTGGCGTTGGGTCTGGTTCCCTCCACGGCGCCCGAGAAGCCGCTCACGTGGAAAGAACGCGCAATGCCTGCCGTGACGCTGATCGACCGTCTCGGGTTTTCGCGGGAGCTGCTGCAGACTCAGGTGGCGGTGACCCCGCGATGCGGTCTGGCCGGCGCCGGCCTCGACTACGCCCGCACGGCGCTGAAGGTGTGCACCGACGTCAGCAAGGCCTTGGTGGACGATCCGTCGGCATTCTGACTCGCGGTGCTTTTCTGTCGGTGAGAACCGATATTCTCTTGTCTTGTGAGTGAAACCACCGAGGGAACCGTGCAGCCTGCGCCCAACGAGGCGCGTGAGCAGTGGATGGAGCTGGCCGAGGAGGTCCGTCAGCATCAGTTCCGCTACTACGTTCGTGATGCACCGACCATCTCGGACGGCGCATTCGACACACTGCTCGGTCAGCTCAATGCCCTCGAAGAGCAGTATCCGGACTTGCGGACTCCTGACTCACCGACTCAGTTGGTGGGCGGCGGGTTCGCAACGGATTTCACCTCGGTCGATCACCTCGAGCGCATGCTCAGCCTCGACAACGTTTTCGACGAGTCCGAACTGCGCGGCTGGATTGCCAAGGTAGAGCAGGAAACCGGGCCGGATCTGCACTACCTGTGTGAAGTCAAGATCGACGGCGTTGCGCTCAACCTCGTCTATGAGAACGGCAAGCTCGTGCGGGCTGCCACCCGTGGAGACGGCCGCACGGGCGAATTGGTCACGCTCAACGCGCTCACCATCAACGACATCCCGGAATACCTCACCGCGACGGACGAGTACCCGATCCCCAGCGTGCTCGAAGTGCGTGGTGAGGTGTTCTTCCGCCTCGAGGACTTTGCCGCACTCAACGCGTCGTTGGTCGCGGAAGGCAAGGCGCCCTTCGCAAACCCGCGAAACTCTGCCGCCGGATCGTTGCGCCAGAAGAATCCCGCGGTGACGGCGCGTCGACGCCTCGGCATGATCTGTCACGGTTTCGGCCGCATGGAGGGCTTCGAGCCCGCGTCGCAGTACGACGCCTATGTCGCGCTCGCCGCGTGGGGTCTGCCGGTGTCGACGCACACGTCACGCGTTGTCGGGGCGGACGCCGTCGTGGACAAGATGAAGTACTGGGGCGAACATCGCCACGACGTCGAGCACGAGATCGACGGCCTGGTGGTCAAGGTCGACGAAATGTCGTTGCATCGCCGTCTCGGCACCACGTCACGAGCGCCGCGTTGGGCGATTGCGTACAAGTACCCGCCCGAGGAGGTCACGACCAAGCTTCTCGACATTCGCGTCAGCGTCGGACGAACCGGACGTGTGACGCCGTTTGCGTACATGGAACCGGTAACGGTAGCCGGTTCGACTGTGTCGTTGGCCACGCTGCACAACGGCAGTGAGGTCAAGCGCAAGGGTGTGTTGATCGGTGACACCGTGGTGCTGCGTAAAGCGGGCGACGTCATCCCCGAGGTTCTCGGACCGGTGGCCGACGTCCGCGACGGCACCGAGCGCGAGTTTGTCATGCCGACGCATTGTCCCGAGTGCGACACTTTGCTGGCGCCCGCAAAAGAGGGCGACGTCGACGTGCGCTGCCCCAATCAGCAGCACTGCCCGGCGCAGCTGCGTGAGCGGGTGTTCCATGTTGCCGGCCGCGGGGCCTTCGACATCGAGGTGCTCGGATACGAGGCTGCGACCGGTCTTCTCGAAGCGAAGGCCATCGACGACGAAGGTGATCTCTTCTCACTCGACGCCGACACTCTGATCGGTGTGCCGATCTTCCGGACCAACGCCGGAGCGCTCTCGGCAAACGGAAAACGCTTGCTGGCCAACCTGGATTCGGCCAAGGACAAGCCGTTGTGGAGAGTGCTTGTGGCACTGTCCATTCGGCATGTCGGTCCAACGGCGGCGCGAGCGTTGGCGGGGGAATTCGGTTCGCTGCAACGCATTCGGGAAGCGTCGATGGAGCAGTTGGCAGCTGTAGACGGCGTCGGTTCCACGATTGCCGCCGCAGTGGTCGAGTGGTTCACGGTGGACTGGCATCAGCAGATCGTGGACAAGTGGGCGGCCGCTGGAGTGCGAATGGAGGACGAGCGAGACGATTCCATTCCGCGCAACCTCGAGGGCCTCTCGATCGTGGTCACCGGTTCACTCGAGACGTACTCCCGCGATCAGGCGAAGGAAGCGATCCTCGTGCGCGGCGGTAAGGCAGCCGGTTCCGTTTCGAAGAAAACGGCGTTTGTGGTTGTCGGTGAAGCACCGGGTTCCAAGCACGACAAGGCGGTCGAATTGGGCGTGCCCGTGCTCGACGAGGACGGCTTCCGTCGGTTGCTCGAAGGTGGCCCGGACGCGGTAGCACCCACCGAATTGGACGAATAACTACTTCGCTTTGCGATTTCCGAGTTCGGTACGCAGGGTGCAATAGTGACGCCATGATCGAGATTCGCGAAATCCTCCCCAACGAGTTCGACACCGTAGGGGAGCTGACTGTGCAGGCTTACGTGGGTGGCGGATTTGTTGCCGAAGGAACCCCGTACGCGGAGCGTCTGCGCGACACGGCAACTCGGGCGCAGGACGGCCGAGTGCTGGTCGCGGTTCTCGCTGACCGCGTTGTGGGATCGCTCACCGTGGCAGAACCGGGAACGCCGTTCGCGGACGTAGCGCAGGCCGGCGAACTCGAATTCCGCATGCTCGCAGTCTCACCCGATGCTCGCGGATCGGGAGCGGGTACGGCTTTGGTACGCGCCGTGATCGCCGAGGCGTACGACCGTGGCGATCACTCGGTGGTCATGTCGACTCAACCGGAGATGGTCGATGCGCGTCGTATCTACGATCGCAACGGATTTGTCCCTGACCCGGACCGGGCGTGGGAACCGATCCGGGGCATGGAGCTGACCGTCTTGGTGCGCGACCTGGCCTGAGTAGTAACCCAGAGCTGTAGTAACCCAGAACGGTAATAACCCGGAACTGTAGTTGTCAGCTCAGAACTGTCGCGATGATCCCGGCGAGATAACCCAGCCGGGCAATCTCCGACGGCCGGAATTCCGGCCCGCCGGGGCGTCCGAGCATCAGGACTCGACCGCCCGAACCCAATGGTGCGGCGGCGAGGCTGGTGTCCATGTCGCGCCACACCTCGGGCACCCAGTCGGCTTCACCGTCGAGGACTGCCGGCTTCTCGAGGGGCATCCACGGGACCTCGGTGGCGTGAGTTTCGGGTGCGCCCGAGCTGCCGACCACCCGATATGCCCCTTGCGGGCCGATGTCGACGATGACGGACCAACCCACTCTCAGCACTCGCGGGGCGCCGTCAACGAGTACCTGGAGGCGATCGTCCTTTGCGGTGGCGACTGAGTCGATGAGTTCGAGCTCACGGTGGGTGTCGAGGATTCCCGCGTACGGACGGATGGAATCCACCGATACGCCGGGGAGATGCTCGGCTGCCGTGATGAGTGTGTCCGGTAGCGCTCCCGGTTCGACGTCGACAACAAGATCGTCGATGGCAAAACCGTCGCCTCGCTCTACGACGTCGAGGGAGAGAATGTCGGCTCCGACGGAACCCAGTGCGACGGCGAGTGCGCCGAGGCTACCGGGACGGTCGGGCAGACTGACGCGGAGCAGGTATGACACGTTCGTCCTTTCGCTTTCGGTTGTCGCCCGGGTCGTGGTGACTCGCGCTGTACGTCATCTTTGCACTTGTCGCCGTGTCGATGGTCGGCGCCGCGGCCCCGTCACGCCCGCTGTACGAGGTTGTGACATGACCGAAACACTTCGGTCGAACCGGACGTGGCGGTGGACACGCGAGGCGCGACTACAAGTGTGCTGAGCCGAGCAACTAGGCTGGACCGGCAATGAATACGTCCTCTTCCGAAAGGGGCCCCGCGGTGCCTGCCATCTCCCGTGACGAGGTCGCGCACCTCGCGCGGCTGTCCAGACTCGCACTGTCCGACGCAGAACTCGACGAGTTCGCCGGTCAGTTGGATTCGATTCTCAACCACGTCAAGGTGGTCACCGAGGTTGCGGCCGACGACGTTCCGCCCATGGCGAACCCCAATGCCGTCACCAACGTCACCCGACCGGACGTCATCGTGCCGGGGTTGACCCCGGATCAGGCGTTGTCCGGTGCACCCGCAGTCGAACAGGATCGCTTTGCCGTTCCGCAGATCCTTGGAGAGGGCGAATGACCGCCGACCTGACAACGCTGGACGCCTCGGTTCTGGCAGACAAGATCCATTCGCGTGAGGTGTCCTCCGTAGAGGTCACCCAGGCGCACCTCGATCGCATCGCTGCAGTCGACTCCGAGTACCACGCCTTCCTGCACGTCGCCGGCGATCAGGCGCTCGAAGCCGCTGCTGCCGTCGACAGCTCCCTGGCAGCCGGAAACGAGCCCGTATCGCCGCTCGCCGGTGTGCCGATTGCGCTCAAGGACATCTTCACCACCACGGACATGCCGACGACCTGCGCGTCGAAGATGCTCGAAGGATGGGTAGCGCCGTACGACGCGACCCTGACGAGCAAGCTTCGCGCCGCAGGCATTCCGATCCTCGGCAAGACCAACCTCGACGAATTCGCGATGGGTTCCTCCACCGAGAACTCGGCGTACGGCCCGACGCGTAACCCATGGGACACCACGCGTATCCCCGGCGGCTCGGGCGGCGGTAGTGCAGCTGCGCTGGCGTCCCGTCAGGCACCGTTGGCCATCGGCACCGACACCGGCGGATCCATTCGCCAGCCGGCCGCAGTCACGGCAACCGTCGGCACCAAGCCCACGTACGGAACCGTCTCGCGTTTCGGTCTTGTCGCGTGTGCGTCGTCGCTCGATCAGGGTGGCCCGTGTGGTCGCACCGTGCTCGACACCGCGCTGCTGCACGAGGTCATCGCCGGACACGATCCGCGCGACTCCACGTCTATCGACGCTCCCGTGCGTCCGGTGGTTGCCGCGGCTCGCGAAGGTGCCAACGGAGACCTGCGCGGCGTCAAGGTCGGCGTCGTCAAGGAGCTGCACTCCGACAGCTACCAGCCCGGAGTCATCGCGTCCTTCGACGCGGCTGTCGAGCAATTGAAGGCTCTCGGCGCCGAGGTTGTCGAGGTCTCGTGCCCGAGCTTCGAGTACGCGCTCGCGTCGTACTACCTGGTGCTGCCCAGTGAGGTCTCGTCCAACCTCGCTCGCTTCGACGCCATGCGTTACGGCATGCGCGTCGACGACGGCAACATGAGCGCCGATCAGGTCATGGCAGCCACTCGCGCTGCCGGCTTCGGTCCGGAGGTCAAGCGCCGCATCATGATCGGCACGTACGCACTGTCCTCGGGCTACTACGACGCCTACTACGGCTCAGCCCTGAAGGTTCGCACTCTGATCGCTCGCGATTTCGACAAGGCGTACGAGCAGGTCGATGTTCTGGTCTCGCCGACCAGTCCGTTCACGCCGTGGAAGTTGGGGGAGAAGGTGGGCGATCCGCTCGCGATGTACCTCTCCGACCTCTGCACCCTGCCCACCAACCTGGCCGGCCATTGCGCCATGTCGGTGCCGTCGGGTCTCTCGGCGGACGACAATCTGCCTGTCGGTCTGCAGATCATGGCTCCGGCCATGGCGGACGAGCGTCTGTACCGTGTCGGTGCGGCGTACGAAGCAGCGCGTGGCCCGATCGGTACCGCTGTCTGAGCGAAGATCTCGTGCTTTCGACAATGCCGTCACTAGTTTCTCGGTGGCGGCATTGTCGCGTCTGAAGGTGATCGTCTGAGCGCCGATATTTTTGGCCCCCATCGGGCACACTCGTAGGTGGAGTGTGATCGAGGACACAAGTCCCGATTCGGTCCGTCGTCGTCCGTGCATCACGAATAATTTCGAGGAGTGCTGGTGAAGGTCAAGGCAGCAGTAGTCAAGGCGCCAGGTCAGCCGTGGGAAATCGAAGAGGTCGATCTGGGTGATCCGATTTCCGGAGAAGTGCAGATTCGGCTTGCCGCATCGGGGCTGTGCCATTCGGACGAGCACTTGCGGACGGGTGCAAGCCCGCTTCCCTTCTATCCTGCCGTGGGTGGGCACGAAGGTGCCGGAGTGGTGACCAAGGTGGGACCGGGCGTTACGAGCGTCGTCGAAGGTGATCACGTTGTACTGGCGTTCATTCCGGCGTGTGGACGCTGTCCGTCATGCGCAAAGGGATTGCAGAATATCTGCGACCAGGGTGCGGGTCTGCTTACCGGACAATCGATCTCGGATAATTCGTACCGAGTCACCCTCGATGGTGAGCCCGTCATTCAGATGTGCCTGCTCGGCACGTTCTCTCCGTACGTGACGGTCAACGAGTCCTCGGTGATCAAGATCGAGAAGGACATCCCACTCGACAAGGCAGCGCTGCTCGGCTGTGGCGTCGCGACGGGTTGGGGATCGGCGACGGCTATCGGCGGCGCAAAGGTCGGTGACACGGTCGTGGTTATCGGAGTCGGCGGTGTCGGCATCAACTCGGTGCAGGGTGCCGCGTCTGCGGGCGCGCGCTTTGTTGTTGCGATCGACCCGGTTGAATTCAAGCGGCAGAAGGCCAAGGAATTCGGCGCAACTCATACCTTCGCCTCGCTCGAGGAAGCTATCCCCGCGATCGGTGAACTCACGTGGGGCAAGATGGCCGACGTCACCGTGATCACTGTCGGAGAGATCCACGGCGACATCATTCAACCTGCCCTCAGCGCCACGGGTAAGGGCGGTCAGGTTGTTGTGGTCGGCATGGGCCACTACGCCGATTCGCAGGTGACGCTCAGCCTGTTCGAGCTGACACTGCTGCAGAAGCGCTTGCAGGGAGCCATCTTCGGCGGTGTCGGTCCGCGTTCCCAGATTCCGAAGCTGCTCGATCACTACCGCAGCGGCGCACTCAAACTCGACGAGTTGGTGACCAACACCTACAAGCTCGAGGAGATCAACGAGGGCTACGCCGACATGCTCGCGGGAAAGAACTTGCGCGGCATGATCATTTACACCGAGGACGATTACTGATCTTTCACTGTCCTTGACTCGGGCTCTCCGGCAGTGGTGCCGGAGAGCCCGATTTTCTGCAAGGATTCTGTCATGACCAACAGCCTCACGGTGATCGATCAGGGAACGACCTTGGACTTCACCTTCGCCGACGCCCTGCGCTACCACGGACCTTTGGCGCCCGGCGGTGTTGCCCACGCCTACAAAGTGCTCGAACGGGCACTCGGAGTCCTGGGGCAGGATGAGCCCGTCGAGCGGCGCGAGCTTGTTGTCACGACATCGCACGGTGGCCCTGGAGTGCGGGACACTGTCGAACTGGTCACTCGCGCAGTCACCGAAGGTCGATACACCGTCGACGGCTCCCTTGCTCGCCCCGAGCGGGGAATTACGCTGGAACTGTACGTATTCCAGATCGACTACCGCGATGAGAGTGTCACGCTGATCCTGCGTGAGGGCTTCGTCGTGGACGAATTCATCGAGCTGTCACGCACTCCCAGCCGAAGCGCCGAAGCAGAGGCCCGGTTGGTGGTGCTCAAGCAGGAGATGACTGATCGAGTTATGGCGCAACCGGCCGACGAGGTCTACGACGTAGTGCCGTCAGGTGTGATCGACCCACCGCAGTAGCGCGTAGAGGAATCGCGTCGAACCCGGCATGAAGTTGTTGCCGTGGTGGTACGTCGGGTCCAGCGTCGTGGCGATGATGCGGCCGGGAGTCGAGGTGGTGTCCTCGAACAGCATCATACCGGCGTCACAGGGGTTGCCCTCCGCGTCGGGTTCTTCCGAGATCAGCAGTGGCACAACGTCCGCGTCGGTGTGAAGCAGGCCGTGGTGGTGCCAGATCACAGACTTCGTGGTGAGATATTTCCACGATTCGTGATCGTGGCTGCGTGTGCGGATCAACGGGTCCTCGCCGGTTCGCCACCACCAGAAGTTGGTGGGACGCGGGCTCCAGGTCACACCGGGAAGCCATGTGTGCGCGGCATTCTCACCGAGGACGACGAGGGTGCCACCGCGTTCGGCGACAGCGAGGAACTCGGCGGCGTGCTTGCGGAGAAGCTCCGGATGCAAACGATCGGCCAGGATCAGCGTCGTGACGTCGTCGAGATCGCCGGGCTGCAGATCAGCGAGGTAATGGAAATCCGGCTGGTGCGCGACAACGGCCGGATCCTCGAGGGTCTGCAGATGAAAATGCGAGCCGCCGTGCACCAGAGCGAGATTGCGCGTGGACAGGGGAGCGCGGTCGGTGCGGTTGAATGCTTCGAGGGCGGTTTCGTTGAGTATGGTCATCGGTTTTCCGTTCGGTCGAGCTGGGCAAGCCAGGACAGCAACTGGGGGTAGACGCGTGCCGACGTATTCGGATCGGACTGGAACACCGCCAGATCGATTCCTCCGTGCACCAGCACCTCGCCCTTGCCCAGTGGGTAGACGTAGTCGACCGGCAGTCCGTGGCGGCCGATGTAATTGGTGACGATGGCGTTGTCCGGAAGTTTCTGGCTGTAGCCACGCCCGTAGAAACCGGAGACTTCCTTGCGGAAACTGAGATCGGCCGGGTCGACACCTGCCCACACGGGGTGCGGGCTTCCGGCGGAGATTGCCAGATCTTTGGGGCCGGAGTACTGCAATTTGCGCCACTGTCCCAGGCCGGGAAGGAAATCCGTCAGGGGATGCCCCATGATCGCGATCCGGCCGCCGGCGGTGACGAAGTCCGTGAGGACGTCCTTGCGTCGTTCCAAGTAGATCTGATCGCAGTTGCCGTTGACGATGAGTCCGGAAACAGAAGTCAGGTCCAAGGCGTCGAGTTCGTAGAGGTCTACGTTGCGGACGACATCCGTGTCCGACGTGCCGCCGGCCATGCCGGCGTTGGACCCCATCACGAAGTGCAGAACCGGAGTTGTTGCGTGTAGCGCGGCGGTCATGTGAGTGAGCTTTCTGTGAGGCGAAGGTCGTTTCCGGCCGCCGCAAAATTGTCGTAGCGGGTGTAGACCACGGTGCGCGGATTCCCGCGGTCGTGGACCGTGTCGGTGGCGACATCGATGCCGTAGAGCCGAGAGAGGGTCTCACCGGTAACGAGGGTCGCTACCGGACCGACGACGATCTCTTCGGGACTGAACATCACTACGGCGTCGCCTCCCAGATGAAGTGGGTGATCGGGATGGTGGGTGGTCAGTAGGATGCCCATGCCTTCTGACGCGAGTTCGCGCAGAAGCTGGAGGACGTGCGCTTGGTTTCGCAGGTCGAGCGCCGAGACGGGTTCGTCCAGGATCATGAAGGTGCAGTCGGTGTTGAGTGCGCGCGCGATCAGGACCAGTTGCCGTTGTCCGCCGGACAGTTCGGTGAAGTTCGATGTCGCGAGGTGATCGATGCCGACTCGCTCGAGTACCGTACGGGTCTGGGCCACATCGGCTTTGCTGGGAACCCCGAAGGTCGACACCTTTTTCGCTCGGCCCATCAGCACCATGTCGAAGACCGAGTACGCAAAACTCGACGAGGTAGCTTGCGGAACGTAACCGATGTTCGGGTCGCGGACAACGCGGCCTTCCTGAGCGGTATTCAGCCCGGCAATGCAGCGCAGCAAGGTGGTTTTGCCCTTGCCGTTCGGGCCAAGGATCGAGGTGATCGAGCCCGACTCGATGGTGAGATTCGTGTGGCGAAAAACCCAGTCCCGTCCTGAATACCGAAACCCGAGGTCGATGAGCTCAAGCATCGATGAAGGCCCTTCTGCTCGAATTGCGAAGGAGAACAACAAAGACCGGTGCACCGATGATGGCCGTCAAGATGCCCAGTGGAATCTCGCCCGGACTGATCGTGCGTGACAGCGTGTCGATGACGGTCAGGTAGGCGGCGCCGAGAACAAACGTCGTCGGCATCGAGACCCGGTGATCCGGGCCGACCCACAGCCTGGCCAGATGCGGTACAACCAAGCCGACCCAGCCGATCACACCGGACACCGCCACTGCGCCGGCCGTCATGAACGCCACCATGACCAGCAGCAGCATGCGCAGGCGGTGCGGTTTCACGCCGAGTGACGCGGCATCGTCGTCGCCGAGCGAAAGGATGTTCACCCGCCATCGCAACCCGAGAATGACCGCGCTGCCGAGAAGGATGGGAACAGCGGCGATTGCCACCTTGCCCATGTCTGCGGTGGCCAGGGAACCCATGAGCCAGAACACGATTGACGGCAGCGTGCTGTACGGATCGGCGAGGTACGTGATCAACGAGACAAGCGCCGAGAAGAACGCACTGGTCACCACGCCACCGAGCACGATCATGAGAATCGAACTGCCGGAACGGGTCTTTCCGATCGCCATCACCATGATCAGGGCGGCGATACCGAAAATGAATGCACCGCCGACCAAGAAAGCTGAACCGAGACCGAGCATCAGGACAAGGACTCCGCCGAAGGATGCGCCGGACGAGACGCCAAGGACCTGAGGGCTCACCAAGGGGTTGCGGAATACGGCCTGCAGTGCGGAACCGCCCAGTGCAAGACCGCCACCGACAAGCATTCCGAGCAGAAGTCGCGGGAATCGTACGCCGAGAACAACTTGCGACTCGACATCGGTCCACGTCTGCTCGAGCGGGATGACCCGATCGATGAGGATGCGGGCGACCTCGTTGACGGGGATCGTGTAGCGGCCGATGGCCAGAGCTGCCAGACCGATAGCGAGGATGCCGAACGTCAGGATCAGCGGAACGGTGAAAGCCCGGTACCGGGAGGGCCTTCCGGCAGTTTTCTCGCTACCGGAAGGTACCGCGTCCGACTCAAGCGCGGAACGAGTCATATCCGGCGCTCACCTGGTTGGACTCGAGGTGCAGGATGCGATCGATCTCGGCGTCGGAAACGTCGTAGGCGTACAACGAGGTGTACGTCTGACGAATACGATTACGCAGATCGAGATCGAGTTTCGCTTCGGGATAGAAGATTTCAGCGACCCAGAGCCACATCAAGTTCGACTCGTTGCACGGCGGGTCCCACGAGAATCCGCCGATGGGCGCCTTGTAGACGCGCTTGTTCTTCACGGCGCTCAGGGATGCCCAGTTGGGGTCGTCGTAGATATCCTGCGGGATTGCTGCGTCGAAGTTTCCGAGAACCAGGACCTCGGGATCCCACGTGAGGATTTGTTCCTTGGTGACGGCGACGCTGGTTCCCTTTCCGGCGCCCCTGGCAACATTCTTGCCACCGGCGAGGGTGATCCAGAAGTCCATGTACGTGTTGTCGGCCGAGACCTTGGTTTCAGGGGTGCTGTAGAAGTACATCGCTCGCGGCGCCGTGGCGGTGTTTGCAGCGGCAATGGATTCGACGGTCTTGCGGTCGGTTGCCATGCGCGCGAGGATTTCCTGCGCTTCGGCTTTCTTGTCGAGGAGGTCTCCGAAGATGTTGATCCAGGCTTCGAGGTCTTCCTGCGTTCCGTACTTTAGGAGGATGACTTTGAGACCCGCGTTGCGCAGCGGCGCCACGATGTCGTCGCCCTTGTCGCCCCACTGGATCACGACATCCGGGTTGAGTGAGAGGATCTGCTCGACGTTCGGAACGAAGTCGGGTCCGGAAACAACTGGGGTATTGAGGAATTCGGGGAACATCACCCCGAGCATGCCGTTCTTGGCCAGCGAGATCGCACTCGAGTTGACGCCGACATTGCGCGAGATCGACTGATCGGAGCCGGCAATCATCGACGGAACCGGAATGATCGCGGACGCGATGCGGCCGACCGGGGTGTCGAAGGTGATCGTGTTCTGGTACTGATCCACGACGGTGAACGGACCGCTTGTGGCGCCGGTCGACGCCGTCTCGGATACCGGTGCCCGAGAGGAGCAGGCGGTAATACCAAATGCGCCGAGTGCTGCCGCTGCGATGCCCATCGAGCGGATGAGTTGGCGCCGCGTCAGGGCACCGGCAAGAGGGGAGGGGGTGTGCTTCGGGGGCATGGTTTCTCCGAAAAGACTTGGCGTGGTGATGGTTATCGAAAACTGAAACAATTTCTAGCAGGAATTAAGCTAGCATATCCTTACTAAGGGTTGACTTGCCTAATTATGTGGCGCGATAGACATGGCAAAGACCGCCCGGTCCGTCCGATGGACGGTCGAGCGGTCGTGGTGTCGGTAGTTTCTCCGGTCAGCGACCTGCAAACATCTTGATGCGCTGCTCGCGACTACGTTCGAGGTGAGCCCGCATATGTTCACGGGCGGACTTCTCGTCGCGACCTCGTATTGCCGTCAGGATGTCTTGGTGCTCGGAATTCAGTAGATCGGGTTCACCGTAGTTGGAGGGCGGTCCGCTGTCGTAGATCCGCAGTTGGGTGGTCAACCTGATCAGGAGTGACGTGATCGTCGCATTGTGTGCGGACTGCCAGAGTGCTTCATGGAACTTGAAATTGCCGGCCCGAATCGCTGCGCCGTCAGTGGCTGTGCAGCACTGGTCATGAAGACCTTCGAGGCGCGCAAGGTCCAACTCGGTGTGTCGCAACGCAGCTGCCCCGGCGGCCTCGGACTCCAAAGCCACTCGCGCAGCATAGATTTCGATGACGTCTTCGGGTGTTCCGGATCGCACCCGGAAGCCGCGGGCGGCGCGCTCGAGAAGTCCGTCGTGCGCAAGCCAATTGAGGGCTTCCCGGATAGGTGTGCGCGAGGCACCGTAGGTTTCGCACAATTGCGTTTCGTGAAGCGGGGCGCCCTGGGCAAACTTTCCGTCGAGGATGTCGGCCCGCAACCGAAGGTACTGGCGGGAAGTCTGGTCGGAACGTCCCAGTGCCGCCTCGGGCACCAGTAATTCTGCGCTGGTCGTGGTTTCCTCGACGCCCATGTTTCCCCGTTCCTTCTCCGTGAGTGAAGCGCGTTTGATTATGCCACCGACAACGCATGAGTACTTGCGTATACGCTAGTACTCACTTAAGTTCGTGGGCGTTGGTTTCAGTTCGCTTGGTTCAGCTTGCTTGGTTCTACTTGCTTGGTTCAACTACGGAGAGGTGCTTCGGTGACACAGACATCGGTCACGCCGTTGATCGGCAGTGAGGCGCTTGCGCAGCTGCTGACTGGCAGCGACGTCGTAGTTCTCGACGTCACGGTGCATTTCCCGCCTGCACGATTCGACGGTGATTACCGCCCCGAATCGGGCTACGCAGGCTGGGTCGACGCGCATATTCCCGGATCTCGCCACGTAGATCTCATGACAACGTTCTCCGACCGCGATGCGTCATTGCACTTCACGAAGCCCACGGCCGAGCAATTGTCCCTCGACCTGGCCGCTGCCGGGATCGGTGTGGGCTCGACAATCGTCCTGTACGACCAAGGCTCGATGACCTGGGCCTCGCGGCTGTGGTGGGTGCTGCGTAATGCGGGAATCGACGCGCGGGTTCTCGACGGCGGATTGGCGGCCTGGACGTGGCACGGGTTTCCCGTCGAATCAGGGGATGAAGGAGCACCTGCACACTCTGTTGCGCCGTGCGGCGTTGTCGATCTGGACCTGTGGGCGGATCGAGACGATGTCGCCGCGGTCTCTGCAGGCACCTCGTCGGGCACCCTTGTTTGTGCGTTGTCACCTGAGCAATTTGCCGGAACCGAGAAAACGAGATACTCGCGTCGTGGGCACATCCCGGGAAGCCGGAATCTGTCGGCCAAAAGCCTGCTGGACGACAACGGATTGATGCTCCCTGCCACGGATGTCTCCGTCCGTGCGCGGGAACTGTCGGCGAGCGCCGCACCGATCATCATCTATTGCGGCGGAGGCGTTTCCGCGTGTCTGAGCGCGCTCGGACTGGTGATCAGCGGCTACGACGCCATCAAGGTGTACGACGGTTCTCTCGAAGAATGGACCGCCGACCCCACTTTGCCGATGGTCACGGGAATCGAGCCCGCCGAAGGCGATCGATGTCGCGAGTCCTGATCGCCCGGCCCGTACCGACCTCACATTCTCGAAGGAAAATCCATGTCTGACGTCTCTGCTGACACCGTTGCCTCGGCGCTCGAAGCGCTTCGCGCGCAGGTGCCGCTCGTTCAATCACTGACCAATATCGTCTCTGCCAACTTCCTGACCAACGTTCTCTTGGCGGCAGGCGCGAGCAATGCGCATATCGACAATGTCCACGAGGCGGCCGGATTTGCGGCGATCGCCGGGGGAGTTCTGGTCAATCTCGGAACTCCGGATGACGCGACCGCAGCGGCTTTCCGAGTTGCAGCCGAAGCAGCACAGAGCGCAGGCACACCGTGGGTTCTCGACCCGGTCGGTGTCGGCGGATTGCCCTGGCGCAGTGAGATTGCCGTGGACCTTCTCCAGTTCCATCCGACCGCAATCCGCGGAAACGCGTCGGAGATCATCGCGCTCGCCGGTCTCGGTGGCGATACCCGCGGCGTCGACAGTGCATCCGATTCGATTGATGCTGTTCCGGCGGCGCTTGCACTGCTGAAGTACACGGACGCGGTATCTGCCTCGGGCCCAGTTGATTACGTCGTCGGACGTGATCGTGACGGCGTCGTGGTCGGCGTCAAGATTTCGGGCGGCAGCGCACTACTTCCCCGTGTCACCAGCACCGGATGCTCCCTGGGTGGCCTTGTTGCTGCGTATCTTGCTGTGGCACAGACGCCGCTGGAAGGACTTGTTGCAGCCCACACTCACGTTGCGGTTGCGTCCGAGATCGCCGAGGCGAACTCCACCGGCCCCGGATCGTTTGCGGTTGCCTATCTGGACGCGCTCTATGCCGTCGATGCCGACACCGTTCGGGCGCGGGCCCGCGTCGAATCCTTCGAACTGCCGGCTGGAGTGCAGAACTGATGAGCGTCAAAACTTTCTGGTATCTCACCCAGGCCGACGGCGACTACCCGTGGAGCCCCGGTGGGTTATACCCGGTGGACGGCGCGCGCCAGATCGAACTTGCGAAGACGATCGACGACGGCGGATTCGAAGGTGCACTGGTAGCGACCTGGCCGAACGATCCGTTCATTTCCGCGACGTGGGCCGCAGCCCACACCAGTCGCATGAAGTTCCTGGTCGCGATTTACGCGAACATGACGCCGGCACGATTGCTGGCCGAAAAGGCGCTGACCTTCGACGCTTTCAGTGGTGGCAGGTTGATGATCAACTCGGTCAACGGCCGCGAGAACATCCTGACCAAGTACGACATGAACGTCGACCACGATCAGCGGTACGAACTGGGCGAGCAGTACTGGGCTGATTTCCGACGCATCTACGCCGAGGGCACCGAGTCGAACTTCCCCAACACGCCGTTGCGGATCGACGCGCCGGTGGGACACCAGGTTCCGCTGTGGGGAACCGGGGATTCGCCTGCAGGCCTGGCAAATTCAGGCAAGGTGCTCGACACGTACCTGGCGATGCTCCGTGAAACGTCCTTCATCGAGGAGAAGTTCTCGGCTGCAAGGGATGCGGCAACTGCCGCTGGACGCGAATTCACAGACTTCGGTGCTTTGACCGGCGTGATCGTCAGGCCTACGAAAGGCGAAGCCCTCGAACGATTCCGGTCGCTGTTCGAGAAGACAGGCATCGAGCAGATTGCAGATGTTCTCGACAACGCGGTGCGTCGACGCACACACGGCGCGCAGGATCTCAAGACCTTCACCGCCCGCGACTCGCAGCGCCAAGGGTGGGTCGATGCAATCGCCGCGGGTCGGCTCCCTGAACCTGAAGACTTGTATGTCGGTGACGGGCTCTATGCCGGCATTACCGCGTGGTCGCCGCTCGATATCTTCGGAACCGGTTCGTCGGCGGTCTACTACGTCGGCGACCCCGATTCGATCACCGATTCGGTGCGTACCCTTCGGCAGCGCACCGGGCTGACCGCCCTCATTCTCGCCGGGTGGCCACTCATCGAAGAAGCAAAATGGGTGTCGGAGTATCTGATTCCGCGGTTCGACGAACTGGACTGATCTGTGCGGCACTCGCGTTAGCGGCGGTGCTCGCGCAGTAGCTGGGTCGGAGTGACGCCGGTCAGTGCCTGAACATCTCGAGACAGATGGGCCTGATCGGCGTATCCGGCGTGCACCGCAAGGTCTGCCAGTGACATGTGCGCGGATGTGTTCGTGCCGCGGGCCAGCATCAGCACGTTCTGCATACGTTGGACTCGCTGGATCGTCTTCGGAGAGAGCCCAGTCGACGCAGCGATTGTGCGGCGGAAATGTCTCTCGGAAACCCCGAGATCCGATGCCACTTCGCGGACCCGTATTTCGGGCGACGCGGTCAACGCTGCGTAGCCGATCTGGGCCGTATCATCGGGACAGATACTCGGCCAGAGGTTTTCGAGGAGTGTTGCGTCGACGCGTGTGCTTCGCAGCGCGTCGGCCAGTATCCGGGCCTGGCGTGACGAGAGAACGTCGCCGAAATCGATTTTGGTGTCCTGCACAATCTCGGCGTCGGTTCCGAGTATCGAACGTAGCGCCGGGGGATTGATACGAACTCCCCACCGGGTCACTCCAGGTGCCGTCGTGACGAGATCTGCGACGGTTGCCGGGCCGACCAGCCAGGCTTTGCCGGTGCTGTCGACGATGAAGTCTGCGCAGAGATCCGGAATGATCCGGTGCGTTGCGACGGGTTCCTCGGCTGATGATGTGCTTGTCCACAGGCAACTGAAGAGGTCCGTGCCCGTGATGCGTTGTTCGGTGTATGTGTGGCCGTTTTGTTCAAGACCGGATTCTGCACTGCGACTACCGTGTGTGGTGCGAGCGTCCGTGGCAGTCATCTCTTGATCGTCACACACTCGTCGACTACTTTTCGAACCGAAAACAGGAGAACACAGTGTCGGTTTCACCCCGTCTCGACCTCGTCGGAATTGTCACTACCGATCTCGATCGTTCCCTGGCGTTCTACCGCAGTCTGGGCCTCGACATCCCCGAAACGCCGTCCGATGCCCCACACGTCGAGTTCACCTTCGGCAACGGGTTGCGACTGGCGTGGGATGCAGAGTCGACGATCAAGAGTTTCGACCCTGAATATGCGACGGTCGCGGGCCGACACCCCGTGGCTCTGGCTTTCGATTTCGGCACCCCCGCGGCCGTCGACGTCGCGTACAAGCGGATCACCACAGACTTTCCCGGGCACAAGGAACCCTTTGACGCCGTGTGGGGGCAGCGCTATGCGGTGCTACTCGATCCGGACGGAAACACCGTCGATCTGTTTGCCGCGCTCTGACCCAATCATTTTGAGCGCGAGGTATCTTGTCAGAACTCGAGAACGACGAGTGCCACCAGCAGGTTGAGTAGCGTCGCCGATACCGCGAATGCGACAGCGCCGGGTGTCAAAGTTCGAAAGCGGGCGGCGACGAGCGCCGGCAGCACAAGTGTAATTACGACGGCGGTCACGAATATGACGATCCCGGATTGAAAAGGCAGCGCTTGCCAGAGCGCTCCAGCAGCGATCAGGCCTAGCGGCAAGCCGATGACGATCTGAGCCACGGATCCCATGAGGCGTTGGCGTCGATCATGTTTGGGTATGTCAGTTGCCATTGCTCCGTCGACCGCTTCCAGTAGGTGTCGCATGCTGCGACTATCGGAACAGTATGTGGCAGCGCCTGGCATGCTCCTGTCGCGACCCGGACGACGGATGCCGTTGGGGCGTTAAGGCGCTGCAGGACATACGAATTGACGAGACGCATTCCAGAACGGGAAGAGGTCGGTCGTGCTGGCGTCGGGGTGGTCCACCCGAGCCAGGTCGTTGAAATCGAGGACGGTTCGGCCTGTGGTGTTGCTGACGCCACATGCCTGCAGGCTCAGCTTCGCGGCGGGGACAAATCCGATACTGCGGGCGTAGGGTCCGAGCAGTCCGGAGTTCACGAAGCTATCGATCGCCTCGCCCCACCGGTTGTACTCGGTTTGCAGGTCGAAGCTGCACGTCGCGCCGAACAACTCGGTGCACGTCGTCGGTTGCCCGTCGATAATGGCTGACGTATCGGCGAGTGGGCGCGAAGTGTCGCCATGTGGCGATCTCTGGGTAACGAGATAAACACCCACGGCCACGACACACACAACCACGACGCTCGTCAGTATTGCCGGCAGTGCCTTCATGATCACGTCCGTCGGCGGTCGCGTTCGCGGGCCTACGTCGACCTGTCCGACCACGCAGCGGCAATCTCCGGGTGAGCGCTCATGATCTCGTCGATGTGCTTGGCGTCAGCTGTGTCAACCTCCGCCCGATGCCGTTGTGCTGTGACGAGTAGCCCGTCGGGATGGCCAGGGGGACCTTGCGCAGGCGCTGGTGCATCCGCTTCCAAGTCTCTGATCAACTCGTCCAAACGTGTCGCGAGGAATAACTGCTTTTCCGTGCTCATAGCCGTCACGTCCATTCGTCTTCGCGCTGTACTCGATCGCTGTGCCCGGTCACCGGCGTTGCGAAACCGGAATTCTCGGCTCTGATTTCGAGTCACTGTCAGTGGGTACCTACTGGATGCCCAGGTGTGGTGTTGTCGACGCGAAAGAGATGCGCATGAACGATCTGACCGTGACTGTCGAACACCTGCGAGCTCTTCTCCGGAGCAACCCGCACGCGGAACTGGTGGCCGTCGACGGCGGTATCGCAGTCTACGAACCGCACGAGGAAGGATTCCAATCCGACGGAATCTCAATCGTGACGCGCGAGCAACTCAGCGAGCGATTGCCGTCCGGCGGAAAATCGCCGGTCGAAGGTGAATTGACATTGGCTGCCGCGTCATTGAGTCAGATGATCGCCGAATTGGGCGGCTGACCACCGCTCCGGGTTCGCGGTGGATCTCGAGGGCTCCCGGACGTTGAGCTGGATCGCCATCGCGGCAGGAGATTTCGGACAGCCCGGGCGGCGTACTCTGGATGACATGGGTCTCATGATCCGGCGTACGCTTGACGGTCCCATGAACGTTTTATCTAAGGGGCGTCCGTCATGGCGCACACAAACACCATCGACTTCGGGATGGAAACGCAACCGCGACACCCCGGTCAACCATTTCCTTCGCCTACCCGAACACCACGGTTCCTACTGCGGGGTCAGGGCGCGGTGAAGTCGCATGTCGACGGTGCTTGGTTCCCCTGGACCACCAACGTCACAGCGGAGCTACACGATCTGATATCAGCACTCTCGTTGCGTCTAGGGCCGATTACCCGGGTTGCGTTCGACTGGAACACGGTGAGCACTGCGCAGCGTCGTATCGACGAGGTCGACGGCCTCGAAGTTCGAGGTCCGTATCCAGGTCAACCCGTAGATTTGATGTATCTCGACGACATCTACGGTCGGCAACTTGTGTTGATGATGATTCCGCCATACGTCGATCCGGATCGGGCGTACGACATCATGCGCCGTCTGGTGGATCCTACGTGTGGAGACACCTATCGAGTGCCGTGAGTCGGGGTCTGTGTCACAGGCAGCCGCTCACCAGGCGTTGAGTGTGTCGAGGATCTGACCGCGTGCCTTCCATAGCTCAGAACCCCAGTACGGCCACGAATGGGTTCCGTTGGACGGGAAGCTGTACGTGGCAGAAATGCCGAGTGTGTTGAGGCGTACCTGGAATGCTCGGGTGTTGAGCAAGGCGAGTGCTTCGAGTGCGATTGCGCTACCGGTGTTGACGAAGTCCACTGGTCGTCGGGGTTTGTCGAATTCTCCCGGCAATCCACTCGCCGCCGAGATATACATCGACAGGCCCCTGAGCTCCGGTGCAAAAACGAGGGGATCGTTACGCAACCACGCCGGGTTCCACGGTGGGCCCCACATTGCGTCGACGTTGAAGGATCCGGCGCTGATCATCGCAACCCGGATCGCTTCACGCATGCCGGGCGCGGAGATATTGAGGTATCCCGAGAATGATCCAGCGAACTTGAACTGGTCGCGGTGGTAGGCGGCCAGGGTCAGTGCTGCGCTGCCGCCCATCGAGAGGCCGAGGACACCGTTGTTGGTCCGCGAGACGCCACGAGTATCGAGGTAAGCAGGAAGTTCCTGGGTGAGAAATGTTTCCCATTTGTATGTGACTGGTTGGCGGTTGAGATTGCTGGTCGAATACCAGTCGGAGTAGAAACTCGACTGGCCACCGACCGGCATCACCAACGTGATGTTGTTGTCGCGGAACTGGTCGAATGCATTTGTCTCGAAGCTCCAGGCGTTGCGGTCATTGCGAGCGCGGAGCCCGTCAAGCAGGTACAGGGCAGCGTTGCCGCCGCGAGATGCCCACTGGATCTGAACCTTGATGGGCCCCATCGAGGAGTCGACAAAAACTTCTTCGTAGCCACCGGATTGTGCGGTTCGTGCCGGTGCTGCGGCGGCCACCGAGGATCCGATAAGTCCAATCGCCAACGGAAGCGTCAGGGCGAGTGCCGCGGTTCCGGACCAACGACGTGTTCTGGACCAACGACGTGTCCTGGACTTGCCTTGTCGAATCGGTTCCGTCAACCCTCGTTGGAAAAATCGCATTCGCGCCACTCCCGCCCCTTTAGTGGTGTGCTCGAGAAATCTGGCAGAGCCCCCGAGTTACTGCATTCTCGCGAACTGTCCGGGGGCGGAGTCAATCAATTGCGGATCTGTTACTGCATTGATACCGAAGCGGTTGGTTTGCCGCTACTGGTTCATAGGGGGTCGATCAAGAGGAGATCATCGGCCTGCGTCGAGGTCGGCGAGCGGCCAACCCGCCGCCGCCAGGACTGCTGCGACGCGTGCGATGTCCTGGTCGGAAGCGCTTTGGCTTGTCACATCAGAGATTTGGGCACTGATCTCGTCACCTCTGATTACCTGGTCGCTGCTGTCGTCGATCAGTTCGGCCAGTGCAGTACCGATTGCGATTTCGCGAACCTCCGCGTCGGTGAGTCGGCGGCGAAGCAATGCCATGAGAGGGATTCGGTCCTTCGGTGGGATCCCTTCGGGATAACCGACGCGTAGCCACGTGAGGATCGACTGTGCCAATGATGGGATCGGTGCAGGCAATGTGATGACTTTCAGTTCGGTAGGTGCAGGGTTTGGGTTTCAGTGGGGACGATGGTTTCTGTGGGGACGATGGTTTCGGTGAGGACGCTGACGTCTGGTCCCGGAACTTCGGCGGGAACCAGAGCGCCGTCCCAATCAGCGTTGACGTTGCTGGGATCGATGGGTTCCTTGCGGGAGCGTATGTACATCCAGGCGGCCATTGCGATGAGAATCGCAAAGACCACGAGCACTCCGGGCAGTCCACCGACGACATTTACCAGGCCCCAGCACGCGGCTCCCACGAGTGCAGCGGAGGGGAGCGTGATCAACCACGCGATACCCATCCGTCGTGCGACGCTCCAGCGGACTTCGGCGCCCTTGCGCCCGAGTCCGGTTCCGAGGATCGAACCCGTTGCCACGTGGGTTGTAGACAGCGGGAGACCGAGGTGGCTGGAGGTGAGAATTATTGCAGCGGAAGACGCTTCGGCAGCCATTCCCTGAGGTGCGGCAATCTCGACAAGGCCCTTGCCGAGTGTGCGGATAACCCGCCACCCGCCCAGGTAAGTGCCCGCCGCAATCGCGAGCGCACAGGTCAACTTGACCCAGAACGGCATCGGAGCGTCGGCGGAGATGGTGCCGTGTGCGACCAGAGCCAAGAAGATGACGCCCATGGTCTTCTGAGCGTCGTTGGTCCCGTGAGCGAGAGAAACCAGTGAGGCTGAACCGATTTGGCCCAAGCGGAAGCCTCGCTCCTTGGTGTTTTCGCGGACATTCGACGTGATTCGGTAGACAAGCCATGTGCCTGCTGTTGCTACCAAGCCGGCAACGAGCGGTGCCAGCGCTGCCGGGATAACCACTTTGCTCAGGACGCCGCTCCACGCGACGCCATTCATGCCCAGCGACGCAACTGCTGCGCCGATCAAGCCGCCGAACAGTGCATGAGAGGAACTCGACGGGATACCGAGCAGCCAGGTGGCGAGGTTCCAGATGATGCCGCCCACAAGGCCCGCGAACACTATCGTCAGGAGCGCTTGGCCACCGACATTTCCGAGGTTCACCACACCTTTGGCTACCGTTGCGGCCACCTCGACGGAGAGGAAAGCTCCGACGAGGTTGAGCGATGCGGACAGGGCCACTGCTGCCTTGGGGCGTAACGCTCCGGTAGCGATCGAGGTGGCCATCGCATTTCCGGTGTCGTGAAAACCATTCGTGAAGTCGAACCCGAGCGCGGTGACAACAACAACCAGGAGAACGATCAGTTCCGCATTCACGTGTATAGATATTCCCTGACGAGCGGTCGGTGAAACGGACTTGGCCGCTGGTGTTCGAGCGCTCTAGCTGAATTGTTTCTGTGGTCACTTCGACTGAACAGGAATACGCTCGATCGATGTCCCTCGGTGAAGAGAAAACGATCTCGGTAACTACCTTCAGGAAGAGCGGCGATGGCGTTGCGACGCCCACCTGGGCTGTGCCGCTGTCTGACGGACGAATCGGATTCTGGACGTCCTCGAGATCCGGCAAGGCAAAACGGTTGCGCAACAATCCGCGGGTGACCGTTGTGCCGTGCAACAACCGTGGGAAGCCGCCGCCCGGTGCTGTGCCTGCCGCTGGGACCGCTACCTTGGTGAGTTCCGGTCCCGACTTCGACGAGATTCAAAGCAAAGTGAAAGCGAAATATGGTGTGATGGTGCCGATTTCGAGATTTTTCAACAAGCTCGGCCATATCGGCAAGGGCTCGTTTCCCTATGGCGACGTGGGCGTCGTTGTCGCCGTAGGGTCGTTGTAATCAGCCGACTGGGTCGAGGGTCACCTTCACGGATACGTTGCCCTTGTCGTCTCGGGTGCTGACTGCGTGCCCGGTGCGATCGATTCCCCGAATTTTGACGCGCATCCGATCGCCCTCGTTGAGGAAATTGCGCCACCAGTTCTTTTTCTGGGGAAGTGCAACTCGGATGAACAGTTCGTCGTTCTTCTGGCGGTAGGAAACAGGCAAAGTGAAGGTCTTTCCGGATTTGCGTCCGGTGTAGGTGATCTGGGCCGTCGAACCGCCGATGAGCTTTTCGACAAGCGGCACGCGCATCGCGGCCAAGACCACCTTGTTGATGGCCGCCGCAGACTTCTGGAAGGTGTTCATAGGTCTATCCTCGATCATCTCGATGGTGCCGTCTCGAAATTCGTTCGCCAGCTTAACCCCGATTACCTCAACGGGACTTTTATGATTCTCGGGTATCTCCGGTGATCGGATCAGGGGGCAATGTGAGAACCAAGTTGGCTGTTTTTGTGTGTGCGTCGGCGGTAGTAGTACTCACGTCGTGTGGATCGGAATCGATCGACGGTGCGGCGCAGGTGGGGGAGAGCACGGAATTCTCGACGTCGACGGAAGCATCCGTGCCCGACGTCTGTGCGGGGAGGTTGCGCTGCGTCGATGTGGCGCTGGCGGACGTCGATGGGGACGGACTAGACGATTCGATCGGCCGAGTCGACGATCAGATAGTGGTTCTCACGATGGCCGGCACCGAAGCCCAGGTGGCGGCGACCGAGTCCACCATGCTCGCGGATCCGGCGATTCAACGAACAGGCGGATTTGTCGGAGCGTGGGACATCGACGGGCGTCCGGGGGCTGAAGTAGTCATCGCCACATCCGATCTCGGAGGTAGCGCCGCGTACAAGGTCTGGTCCTGGGAGGACTCGACACTCGCGGTGATGTCGCCGCCGGTCTCGCTGTACGAAGGCAACCCCGTTGAGTGGAAGCTGCACAGCGGCGAGGGTTACGACACTGCGGTCCGCTGCACCGGCGACAGCGATAGGCCGATCGAGGTGTGGAAATTCATCTCGCCGTACGGCGGATCTACCGCCCGGCCGTCGATGAAGGTCACCTCCTACACGTATGACGCTGCCAACGGAGGCGGGTCTGGGGATGGCTCGATGTTCGGTGAAGAGGAGACCTTCAGTGCGGAGCCGCAGAATCTTCGGCAGCTGACAGGTTGGCCCTGGCTGTGTGGCGACAATGCTGTCGATCCCGCGACGGCGTCAACACTCCAGTGCGGTAATGCTTCCCAGAACACTGCGATCACGAGTGCCGTCGCGCAAGTTCCTGCCGATGCCAGGATCCCCGGGATCGAATGGATCTTCATGGGGGACACGAACTTCGATCCGTGTGCCGACCTGAGCTACGCCGTCGTCGAAACCAAGGGAGGCACGGGCAGTTCGCCGGAGCACGTGATGTTTTTCCATCGAGGTGAGTACCTCGGAACTGCGACGTCATGTGCGTTCGGATTCACCACCGTTGTCGATGGCACCAGCGAGAGTGCAACGGTGCAGTACAGGTGGCCGCGCGGTATGGACTCGAATGCAAATCCGAGCGGCTTGGCGACCGCTACTTTCGTCTGGGACGGAAACGAGGTCGTCATGCAGAACGATCTGCCGGCCGAGCTGCTGAATATGAGCGGCTGTAACTAGGGTTCTGGATATGGCGACTGAAAAACTCTTGCTCGAGGCGGGAGCTCCGCAGAACTACCTGGGGCACGACGAGATCATCCAAGTTGCCGACCCGGCTATCCGATCCTTGGCGCAACAGTTGCGTCAGGAGTCGGACACCGAGAGTGCGTTCTCCAAGGTCGCATTCGAATGGGTGCGAGACAACGTCGGGCACTCCAACGATGTTCAGGATCCGAGAGTGACGTTGACCGCGACGGAGGTTCTCGAAGCGCGGGTCGGGCTGTGTTACGCAAAGTCCCACTTACTGGCCGCACTGTTGCGATCCGAGGGCATTCCGACTGGGCTCTGCTACCAGCGACTCGCGGATCGCGACGGTTTCGTGCTCCACGGATTGGTCGCGATCTATCTCGAAGGATCCTGGCATCGCCAAGATCCGCGCGGAAACAAGGCCGGGGTGAACGCGGAATTCTCACTTGGCTCGGAAAGGCTTGCCTGGCAGGTCGATCCGGCGCTGGGGGAGATCGACTACCCGCAGGTATTTGCGTCAACTGCGGCGTGCGTTGCCGATGCACTTCGCGGTGCGACCAACGTTCTCGACCTTCTGGGCGAAGGCTTGCCAACCGCCCTGGATACGTGAGTCTTCTGTGCCGGTGGCTACATGATGAGACTTGAACTGTGGCATTAGCTTGGCTGCGTTTCGGCGCGATAGGTAATGCGTCCAGACTTGCGGCGAGCCCGGACAATTCGGCCGAGGAAAAACATCGCGGTAGCCCACACAGTGATGCCCAGGGCAGGAACAGCAACGGCGATGATGCCGACATCGAGTGGGGTCATCGTCCGATGCTACGAGAATTTGGTGTACCTACACCAGACGGAGGTGGGTTCTCATGCTGGCTAGCTGTTTAACCAGCACGAGTCGACGCTCTGAGAGTCGCCGAATGGCGTCGACGTCACCTGCGAGTTGGGCACGGTTCAGTAGAAACTGACACGTGTCCAGTTGATCCCTGAGGTTCATCCGTTGCCGCCACCTTCGGTCACGTTGTAGGTACGTTTTGACACTGTCAGTGGAAGGCGTGACATGCGCGGGCAGAATTACCTACATAGGTACCTACTTTTTCTGATCCTGCGCTCGCAAAATCAGGAATCAGTTTGTGCGTCTCGGTGAGTCGCGTTACATCGTTATTCGATCTGTAGTTACATATGTTGGTCATGTGTCACAATCGCGACATGTTGATTGTTGAAATTTTGACGGGCTGGACGGCAACCGCCGCGTTCCTTGCTGTTTGGTTAGGCCGCGCTATCAATCATGCTGATGCGGAAGGAGCGCTCCGCGCCTGGCAGTGATCAAACTTGGCGGTGGGCTACCGCAGCGCCCGGTATGCGATCCAAAATATCAAATGCCTTCTTGCTCATGCGAATTGAATTTTCGTATGTAGACGAATCCGCCAGCATCGATGAAGTTCAACCCAGTCGCACCAAACCCGTTCCCGATTCATCGGGGGCGGGGCATCGAACAATTCTGGGCGGGTTAATTGCGATACCGGTCGATGAATTTGGTAAGCAATTCGACACGTACAGGGTTGATGCAATGCACGTGGATCTCCCTCGGCCACACACTATTTTCGCGCATCCAGCGAATGACCGAGCGTGTGGTGTCATCGCCGCCCAGGTTGTAATCAAGAGAGACTCGTTCCACCATGCCGAAACAGAGTGCGTCGATAGCTCCGGAACTGGTCTTTGCCCACGTCCACCCATCTGGCGGTTTCCGTAAGTTGTCGACCCAGAGGTTCATTGTGTATCCGTGGCTATGTTCGGTTGCATTGCTAACCATCTCCCGAAACGGGGGCGAAAGTCCAGCACCTAAGGTGGGCGAGTCGCAAGTGCTGTCAGTCCCGAAGTCTGTGGGGTGTTAGTCGGTCGAGGTAAGCGACCTAAGGAATTCCTCCCAACGGTCGCTGCGTGTGAGCAACTCTGGGCAGCCTGCAAATACGAATCGGCTGCCATCTGTCCCGATCGTCTTGTTCGGAAACCTGGCACGAACCTGTGCGCAGGCCTACGGTTAGGAATGCGAGGCAAGACATGAGGGGTCAGCTCAGCACGGAAAGAGGGTCCCCACGTTGTGTGCTCAACGCGGATGACGACAAAGGCCCCCACCCTCAGCGACTGAGAGTGGGGGCATCGTTCATTGAAGCGAAATCCCCCGACATGGAAGAAGTCCCGAACGACATCGGTTCCTGTGGGCTGTGTGCTCAACCGGCAAGAACCTGAACCGTGCGGTTGCGAGGCCGCATGCTCGCCCCGGCCGTCGCGGCCTGCGAGTCATGTACCCACTTGGCCGTGATCGAAACGAGACCTATGCAGCCCTGCCCGCTAGTTGCCCTGCGTGAGCAATTCTGTGCGGTGGGCTCTTCCAATCCCGTGCGCCCCGGTCGGGTGAAACCGGGGGTGAACCCGCCACCAAAACTGGACCACAGTCCGACAGAGCCAGACAACCCATGGCACACTCCCAGCTATGTGGTGGATTGTCGGAATTGTCGCCGTTTGGATCGTCGTAGGTGCGTTGTCCGCGGTCTGGATTGGCCGCGCAATCAGCCACACCGACCTCGAAGAATCAGCCGCCGAACTGCGGCGAGCAGAAAGGCGTGAGATGCGGCACGCCGGATGCGACAAGCCCCGCCAGGGTGACTAGTTCGAACCTTGGATCCGTGCCCACGTCGCGCCGGTCCACATGAGCGTAAGTGACTCTCCCACAGCGCTCAGTGCCCTATTTGTCGCATCGGACTTCAAAGTGCGACCAGACGTTCCATGCTGAACCGTGAGCCCTGCATTGGCCGCCGACACGTAAGCGAGTGCCGCGTTGGCATACGAGGTGACTTTCGACGACCTAGACAGCGATGAGCTACCCGCGTTCGGGTTCTCCGACGGATAGCGCCAAGACAACCCTCGATGTCTACGGGCACGGCCCGACGCAGACGAGTCCACCCGCTCTGCGATCGATGCTGGGATCGCGAAGCGGGTGGACTCGGCTAAAGGTACTGCGGACGGAGGGCTAGACCTGCGAACTGCTGTGCAGGTCAGCCACTCCACCGGGATCACACGTCGTAGTAGAGCTCGAACTCGTACGGGTGCGGACGCAGGTTGACGGGAGCGATTTCCTGCTCGCGCTTGAGCGAGATCCAGGTCTCGATCAGGTCGGTGGTGAAGACGCCACCCTCGGTCAGGTACTCGTGATCTGCTTCGAGGCGGTTGATAACCGTCTCGAGGCTGGTCGGAGCCTGCGGGATGTTGCGAGCCTCCTCCGGGGGAAGCTCGTAGAGGTCCTTGTCGACCGGAGCCATCGGCTCGATCTTGTTCTTGATGCCGTCCAGGCCGGCCATCATCTGTGCAGCGAAGTTGAGGTACGGGTTACCCGAGGAGTCGGGTGCGCGGAACTCGAGACGCTTGGCCTTCGGGTTGTTGCCCGTGATCGGGATACGGACAGCTGCCGAGCGGTTGCGCTGGCTGTACACGAGGTTGATGGGAGCTTCGTAGCCCGGCACCAGACGGTGGTACGAGTTGATGGTCGGGTTGGTGAAGGCCAACAGCGACGGAGCGTGGTGCAGGATGCCGCCGATGTAGTGGCGAGCCATGTCCGAGAGGCCTGCGTAGCCGGACTCGTCGTGGAAGAGGGGCTTGCCGTCCTTCCACAGGGACTGGTGGACGTGCATGCCCGAACCGTTGTCACCGAAGAGCGGCTTCGGCATGAAGGTGGCGGACTTGCCGTGCTGCCAGCAGGTGTTCTTGACGATGTACTTGAAGAGCTGCAGGTCGTCAGCAGCTGCAAGCAGCGTGTTGAACTTGTAGTTGATCTCCTGCTGTCCGCCGGTGCCGACCTCGTGGTGGCCGCGCTCGAGCTCGAAGCCCGCGTTGGTCAGGTTGGTGGAGATTTCGTCGCGCAGGTCCACGTAGTGGTCGTACGGAGCGACGGGGAAGTAGCCACCCTTGGCGCGAACCTTGTAGCCGAGGTTGGGGGAGCCGTCGGCGTTGGTCTCGGCGCCGGTGTTCCAGGAACCGGAAACCGAATCCAGCTCGTAGAAAGAGGAGTTCATGCCGGAGTCGTAACGAACCGAGTCGAAGATGTAGAACTCGGCCTCGGCGCCGAAGAATGCGGTGTCCGCGATGCCGGTGCTGACCAAGTACTCCTCGGCCTTGCGGGCAACGTTGCGCGGGTCGCGGCTGTAGGACTCACGGGTGAACGGATCGTGGACGAAGAAGTTGATGTTGAGGGTCTTCGCCTTGCGGAAAGGGTCGATCTGGGCCGTGGTGACGTCAGGGAGCAACATCATGTCGGATTCGTGAATCGACTGGAACCCGCGGACGGACGAACCGTCGAACGCAAGGCCGTCTTCGAACACGTCCTGGTTGAAAGCAGACGCGGGAATCGAGAAGTGCTGCTGCACGCCAGGCAAGTCGCTGAAGCGAATGTCGACGTACTCGATGTTCTCGTCCGCGATGTACTTTATGACCTCTTCGGCCGTGGTGAATGCCACGCTTGTGCTCCTTAAGTCGCTTCAGCCAACTGTTATGAAAGGTTGAATCCGTCGAGCCAGACGGTAGGTATCTGGTGTTGCCCGCTCGTCAACCCTTTGTTTCGGCAGTGTTACACGTCGTATTGTCCTGGGGATTTCCGAAATCTGTGTGATCAGCTGCACAGTTAAAACACGGCAATCTGGACTACGGTGCTACGACGCCTATCCTGGACAGCATGGCACGTATCACCGGAACTTGGCTCTCGGGGCCGCAAGCAGCTTTGCCGAAGAACGCCGACGGACGTGAGCAGGCGTACCGCGGCGAGAATCTTGGCTTCCCGCAGGACGGCCCGGGATCGCTTGTCGGCTCCGGCCGACGACTCGGCGCGCTCATGATCGACTGGGTGATGGCGGTCGGCGTTGCCTCACTGATCACCGGAGATTTTTTCGACGGCCAGACGTCGACCATCACCTTGATCGTGTGGTTCATCGTGGGCGTGCTCACGGTAACCCTGTTCAACTTCACTCCCGGGCAATTTGTCATGGGCCTGCAGGTGGCGCGAATCGAAGGACCTATCCGGGTCGGCTTCGTTCGAGCTCTCGCTCGCCAGGCGCTCCTTGTGTTTGTGATCCCGGCAACTATCACCGACATCGACGGACGCGGAATGCAGGACCGAGCGACGGGCACGCTTCTGGTTCGCTCGCGCTGACAATTCGATCGAGCAAAAAATGACCCGAGTCCATGACGGACTCGGGTCATTTTTTGTATGCGCGGAATCAGCGGCGACGAATCGTGCGCTGCATACCCTTCATCTTTGCGCCGCCGGGCATCGGGCCCTTCGGCAAGGCTGCTCCGCCGCCGCGTGCGCTCAATGCTGCGAGGCGGCCCTCGATGTTGTCCATGCGCTTGGTATCGATGTTGCGCGGCAGCTTGTTCAGGTAACGCTGCAACTGCGAGAGCGGAACCTGGCCCTCGTCGTTGCCGATGATGATGTCGTAGATCGGGGTGTCGCCGATGAGGCGGGCAGTCTTCTTCTTCTCCTGAGCGAGGAGGCTCTTGACGCGCTGCGGAGAACCCTCGGCGACGAGGATGACGCCCGGCCGTCCGACAACACGGTGAACGGCGTCGAGTTGGGTGGTGCCGGCGACGGCGTTCGTGACGCGCCACGCGCCCTGCATGTTGTCCAGCGCCCAGGCAGCTGCGCCGGCCTGGCCTTCAGCCTTCTTGTACACCGATTTCTGCACGCGGCGACCGAAGATGATGAAGGCACCGAGAATGCCGAGAACGAGGCCGATCGGCAGCAGGAACCACTCGATGCCCCAGATTAGACCGACCAGGAAGAAGACCAGAGCAGCACCCACCAGGGTGCCGATCATCAGCGGCAGAAGGAGCTTGTCGTCCTTGCGCTGCATCTGGAATGCCTGCCAGAGCTGAGTTCTGCGTTCCTTGGAAGCCTGCTTGCGGGCAGCCTTCGCTGCAGCCTTTGCCTCTTTGGTGGGTTTGCCCTTACCGGATTTGCTGCCGTTCGCCATGTGACCAGGATACGTCCATTGCTGTGCGCCTTTACTAACCGCCCGCGGTTAATAAAGACGCACAGCAAAAAGTGGATCAGCGGGCCAGGCGCGCCATGAGTGAACTGGCTTCCTGGGAAGCGTCTCCGCCCTCGGTGAGATGGCGCTGTGCCTCGGGGAGTTCGCGGCCGTGATGGGCCATGGCCTGCGCGTACAGGCGTCCGGCGCGGTACGACGACCGGACGAGCGGTCCGGCCATGACGCCGGCGAAGCCCATTTCTTCTGCAGCCTTGGAGTGCTCGACGAACTCTTCGGGCTTGACCCATCGCTCGACGGGGTGGTGCCGCGGTGAGGGACGCAGGTATTGGGTGATGGTGAGGATGTCGCAACCGGCGGCGTGCAGATCGGCCATCGCTTCGGTGACCTCTTCGGGGGTTTCGCCCATGCCGAGGATGAGGTTGGACTTGGTGACCAGTCCGTATTCGCGGGCGGCGGTGATGACGTCGAGGCTGCGCTGGTACCGGAAAGCTGGGCGGATCCGCTTGAAGATGCGGGGGACGGTCTCGAGGTTGTGCGCGAGTACCTCGGGGCGGGAGGCGAAGACCTCGTCGAGCAGTTCGGGTTTGCCGTTGAAGTCCGGCACCAGGTTCTCGACGCCGGTGCCCGGGTTGAGTTCGTGGATCTTGCGGACGGTTTCGGCGTAGAGCCAGGCGCCGCCGTCGGGGAGGTCGTCGCGGGCGACGCCGGTGATCGTGGAGTATCGAAGTCCCATGGCCTGAACACTTTCGGCGACGCGACGGGGCTCGTCGCGGTCGAGGGCGTCGGGCTTGCCGGTGTCGATCTGGCAGAAGTCGCAGCGGCGGGTGCACTGCTCGCCGCCGATGAGGAAGGTGGCTTCGCGGTCTTCCCAGCATTCGTAGATGTTGGGGCAGCCTGCTTCTTCGCAGACGGTGTGCAAACCTTCGCGCTTGACCAGGCCCTTGAGCTCCGAGTACTCGGGGCCCATTTTTGCTCGGGTCTTGATCCAGTTGGGTTTGCGTTCGATGGGTGTCTCCGCGTTTCGGATCTCGAGGCGGAGCAGCTTACGGCCTTGTGGGGCGAGCGAAGCGACGGGGGGATTACCGGGGGCGATAGTCACGGGGACGATCCTACGCCCGGTGATTACTGCAACAGGGTTCGGGCGAGCCCGTCAGCTGTACTGAACGGTAGTAAAAGTCGGGGTAGGTGAGGCTTTCTCGAAGGTGACACGTTCGATGTCGCGCACTGTGACGGGCAAGTTTCCGTCCAGGGCGGCGATGATCGCTTCGGTGACCGCCGGAGTGACCTCGGCGACGGTGACGTCTCGGCCGAGTTCCTGCGACAGTGTCGTCACTCCGGCGTCGCGGATGCCACACGGAATGATGTTGTCGAATCCGGTCAGGACCGAGTTGCAGTTCAGCGCAAAACCGTGCAGTGCGACGCCACGTTGGACGCGCACGCCGATGGCGGAAACCTTGCGTTCGGGCTTCCACTGGCCGCCAGACAGTTCAGCGGGTAGCCACACACCTGAGCGGCCGTCGATTCGGCCACACGTCAGGCCCATGTCGGTGCAGACCGTGATCAGCGCTTCCTCGATGAGTCGGACATACCGCACGACGTCGACCGGTTCGGCGAGCTTCACGATCGGGTACCCGACCAGTTGACCAGGCCCGTGCCACGTGATTTTTCCGCCGCGATCGACATCGATGACGGGGGTGCCGTCGACGGGACGGTCCGCGGGTTCGGTACGTCGTCCCGCCGTGTACACCGGAGGATGCTCGAGCAGGAGCAGTGTGTCCTGTCCGATGTTGTCTGCGCGCTCCGCAGCCAATTCGTGTTGGCGATCCCACGCTGCTGTGTAGTCGATCAATCCGAGATTGTCGACGGCGATCGGCAGTTGCGACAATCGTGCGGATCCGGCAGCGCTACTCATGGCACTAGAGATTACGCCCGATTGCCAACTCAATTCAGCGCGGCCGCCAGTGCTTCGCCGATTGTGTTGTGGCGGAACGTGAATCCCGCATTTTCGAGCACCGACGGTATAGCCCGTTGGCCGCCCAGGATGCCACTTTTCGCGAACTCGCCGATCAGAGCTTCGAGGGCGAACCCCGGCACGATCCACGGCGCCGGCCGATGCATGATCCGCGACATCGCGTCGTTGAACTGTGCATTGGTCACCGGTGCCGGTCCGGTCAGATTGACAGGACCGGAGAGCGCGGGATTGGTGAGAGTGAATTTGATTGCGTTGCACTCGTCTTCGAGTGAGATCCACGGAAAGTACTGGCGGCCGTTGCCCAACCGTCCACCGAGGCCGAGTGAGTAGATCCGACGCAGACGCCCGAGCATTCCGCCATGCGGCGACAGGACGACACCCGACCGCAGGTTCACCACCCGAGCGCCGCCTTTGCCGGCCGGTTCGGTGGCGAGTTCCCAGTCACGACACGTCGTCGCGAGGAAATCGGTGCCGGCGGCCGAATCCTCGTCGACGATGCGGTCGCCGGTATCGCCGTAGTAGCCAACCGCGCTGGCATTGGCGAGAACCGGAATCTTGGCCGTCGCGACGGCGTCGGCCAACACGTCTGTCGCACTGATGCGACTGTCGCGAATCTCCTGCTTGTAGGAACCGGACCACCGTTTGTCGCCGATCCCGACGCCACAGAGATTGACGACGGCATCAGCGCCGTGCAGCACTGACGTGTCGAGGCGGTCACGATTGGGGTCCCATCGGGACTCGTCGGGACCGGTGGTCGGGCGACGCACCAGACGCACCACATCGTGGTTGTCCGAGCGCAACGAGGACACCAAGGCCGTTCCGATCAGACCGGACGAACCGGCGACGACTACTCGCATTCGGAAAATGCCTCCTTCGATCCAGCGGGGTTCTCTCTCCGACCGTACTGAAAAAGCCGAGGCGCCACCTCCTGATGGAGATGACGCCCCGGCCGGAACAACAGTTGCTTACAGACCCAGGTCAGCTTCGAACGAGGCTTCTTCCAACCGCTGCTTGACAGTGGTGAGGAATCGGCCGGCGTCGGCGCCGTCCACCAGACGGTGGTCGTAAGTCAGCGGCAAGTAGATCATCGAACGAACGCCGATGGACTCGTTGCCGTTTTCGTCGGTGACCACCATCGGGCGCTTCACAATCGCGCCGGTTCCGAGCATGGCTGCCTGCGGCGGGACCAGGATCGGGGTGTCGAACAGCGCGCCCTGGCTGCCGATGTTGGTGATCGTGAACGTTCCACCCGACAGCTCGTCCGGCTTCAGGCCGCCCGAACGTGCGCGCTTCGCGATGTCCGCGATGGCGCGAGCCAAGCCGGCCAAGCCGAGGTCACCGGCGTTGTGGATGACGGGGGACAGCAGACCCTGATCGGTGTCGACTGCGATTCCGAGGTGCTCGGAGTCGTAGTACGTGATCTGCTTTGCCGTCTCGTCGTAGCTGGCATTGATGTTGGGATGCGACTTCAACGCCTCGACAACAGCCTTGGCGAAGAACGGGAGGAACGTCAGGTTGACGCCTTCACGCTCGATGAAGCCGGCCTTTGCACGGGCACGCAGCGCGACGATCTTGGTGACATCCACCTCGAAGGTCTGGGTGAGCTGCGCGGTGGTCTGCAGCGATTCACGCGTCTTGGTGGCCGTGATCTGGCGGATCCGATTGGCCTTCTGCGTTGTTCCGCGCAGATGGGCCAGCTCGGGGCGGACACCTGCAGTTGCCTTCGCTGCCGGAGCAGCTGCAGCAGCGGCGGGTGCTGCCGGCGCAGCAGCGGCCGGAGCCTTCTTGGCTTCTGCGGCGGCAAGAACATCCTGCTTACGGATGCGTCCACCGACGCCGGTGCCGGTAACAGTGGCGAGGTCGACGCCGTTGTCGTTGGCAAGCTTGCGGACCAGCGGGGTCACGTACGGGCTGCTGTCACCCGATGCTGCGGGGGCTGCCGGGGCAGCCGGTGCGGCTGCGGGAGCTGCGGGAGCCGGAGCTGCCGGTGCTTCGGCCTTGGGTGCGGGAGCGGCCGGTGCTTCGGCCTTGGGCGCCGGAGCTTCGGCCTTGGGTGCGGGAGCGGCGGGTGCTGCCGGTGCCGGTGCTGCGGGTGCCGCCGGTGCTGCAGCTGCGGGAGCGCCGGATCCGATAACGGCCAGCTGGCCACCGATGTCTACGGTGTCGTCCTCGTTGGCGCTGATCTCGAGAAGAATTCCGGCAACAGGCGACGGGATCTCCGTGTCGACCTTGTCGGTGGAAACCTCGAGAAGCGGTTCGTCGACGGCAACTTCGTCGCCCACGGCCTTGAGCCAACGGGTGACGGTTCCTTCGGTGACAGACTCGCCGAGGGCGGGCATCGTCACGGGGGTGCCTTCGGCTCCGCTGCTGGGAGCGGCTGCCGGTGCTTCAGCTGCCGGTGCGGGAGCTGCTTCTGCTGCGGGCGCCTCTGCGGCCGGCTCTTCAGCGGCGGGCGCCGGTGCTTCTTCTGCGGGTGCTTCACCAGCTTCGCCGATAACAGCGAGCTCGCCACCGATATCCACGGTGTCGTCTTCCTGCGCGACAATCTTGGTCAGGACGCCGGCGACCGGAGATGGAATCTCGGTGTCGACCTTGTCCGTGGAGACTTCGAGCAAGGGTTCGTCGACTTCGACCGTGTCTCCTTCCTGCTTGAGCCACCGTGTGACAGTTCCTTCGGTGACGCTCTCACCTAGGGCTGGCATCTGGACGGAGAAGGCCATGTCTTTTGACTCCTCGACAGTTGTGTTCGGGTTGTTTTATTTGTCGACTTGTGGTCGTTAGTGCATTGTGCTCGAGTTGCGCGCGACGTGCGGCTACTTGTAGCTATTTTGTGCCGATGTCGACGCGCGGGCGCGGCGTCACCGTCGTTCATCTTTCCATTGATACGCCGGGCGCGTCCGCTGAGGGGGATGCCACCGGGTTTCGGTGTGTCGCTACTCGTCAGTAGGTGGAGCGTGTAACGCGCGTATGGGACCAAACGGTATGTCTTGTGCCGGTGACAGCAGTTGAATGCTGGCAAACTTGACATACGGCCGGGGTTCTTCCGCGGTCTCGGCACCGAGGAGGGATCCACGCGTGGGGTTGTTCGATCGATTCAAACGCCGACCCAGTGCAGGGCAACTGGCAGCCCAGAGCGACGCAGAGCATCTGGCCAACTGGGCCCATGAGCACGAAGGCGTCGAGGCCTTCGTGGAGCCGGAAACAACCGTCACCGAGGTCACTGTCGTCCTGGTCGACAAGTCCGGGGAATGGACGCGTCGCCGGGTAGGTGGTGAGCGTGGTGCCCGCAAACTTGGTCAGGATCTGAAAATTCCCGTGTACGACGTCCGTAAAACGGGATATCCGCAGCGCATGCGCGATCACGACGAGCGTCTGCGCATCGAACGCAAACGTGCTCGCACGCAGGAATTGCGGGACGGGAGCTGACCGGCTGTGCGCCTTGATTGGCCGCGGGAGGTTAATCAAGGCGCACAGCGAAGAGGTCAGCCGTTGACTGAAATGTCCTCGAGGACCGAGATCATCGTGCGAACCGGAACACCCGTGCCGCCCTTACCCGTGTAACCCCACGGGCCGGAGGTGTTGTAGGCCGGGCCGGCAACGTCGATGTGCGCCCACTGCACGCCCTCGGGAACAAATTCCTTCAGGTAGTGAGCTGCCGCGAGCATGCCGCCCCAACGGTGCGGAGTGACGTTCGCCATGTCGGCAACCTTGGAATCGAGATCGCCGCGCAGTTCCTCCGGCAGCGGCATCGCCCAGGCGTTCTCGCCGATGCTCTGCGAGATGGATGCAACACGGTCGCGGAAGTCGTCGGTTCCCATGACACCGGGAGTGCGGTTGCCGAGGGCGACCATCTGCGCACCGGTCAGCGTGGCGGTGTCGATCATGTAGTCGGGGTTGTCTTCGCCGGCGCGAACCATGGCGTCGGCGAGGACCAAGCGGCCCTCCGCGTCGGTGTTGATGACCTCGACGGTGATTCCGCCGTACTGCGTCAGCACGTCGCCGGGACGCTGGGCGGTGGCCGACGGCATGTTCTCCGCCATCGGGATGTAGGCGACGACGTTGACGGGCAGGCCGAGCTTCGCGGCGAGAACCACGGTCGCGATGACGGCCGCTGCGCCGCCCATGTCGGAGGTCATGTTCTCCATGCCTGCGGCCGGCTTGATGGAGATTCCGCCGGTGTCGAACGTGATGCCCTTGCCGACGAGCGCGACCTTGGACGCGCCGCGCTTCTTCGACGCGTACTCCATCCGGACGAGACGAGGCTGTCGTGACGATCCCTTGCCCACGCCGAGGATTCCGCCGTAGCCGCCCTTGGCGAGTGCCTTCTCGTCCAGAATCTGGACCGTCAGACCGGCCTCGATGCCGAGTGCCTTGGCGCGGTCCGCGAACTCCGCCGGGTAGAGGTGGCTGGGGGGAGTGTTGACGAATTCGCGTGCGGTTGCGACTGCCTCGGCGATAGCGGCCGAACGAGTCAGGGTTGCTTTGGTTTCCTTGGCGCGCGGCGACGGGACAAGAAGTTCGACGCGGGCGAGGGGTTGCGCGTCGGGTCCGGGCGCGGACTTCGACGACTTGAATTCGGTGAAGGTGTACGCGCCGAGCGCAAAGCCTTCGACTGCGGCGGCGAGGTCGAGGACGGACAGCGTCGTCGCTGCTGTGTCGATTCCCGATAGTGCGCGTGCAGCGGCGCCGGCCGACTTACGGATCTGCTCGCTGCCCAGCTTCTCAGCCGAACCGAGGCCGACGGCGAGAACGCTGACCACGGGGAGATCGCTCGGCGCGGGGATTCGAGTGAGCTGCTCCGGCTTGCCCGTTGCGCCGACGGCGATGAGGCTGTCGAGTACTTCGGCCAGAACATCCTCGTCGACGATGCCTTCGCTGAGTGCGAGTTCGGGGCCGTCGGGACCCGATGTGAGACCGACCACCAATACGTCGG
Source organism: Rhodococcus sp. ACPA4 (assembly GCF_002300185.1). Taxonomy (NCBI): domain Bacteria; kingdom Bacillati; phylum Actinomycetota; class Actinomycetes; order Mycobacteriales; family Nocardiaceae; genus Rhodococcus; species Rhodococcus sp. ACPA4. The sequence goes on along the minus strand of NZ_NSDY01000001.1, from coordinate 1,841,146 downwards.
CGCGCTTGCCGAGCTTTCCGGCGAGAACCAGGTCGGGTCCCAATGATCGGGCTGTGCGAGTGCTCAAGATGTCTCCTGCGTGGTGAGTGTGCGATGCGTCCGGTTCGGGCGGACGCCTGAGTTGATGGTAGGCCCAGAGCCCCCGGTGCGTGTCTGCGGCGAACATGTTTCGGTGACGGAAGTCCGATAGGTTGTGGGCCATGACCGACGAACAACTCTTGCAGGGTCCGATCCACGCTGTGCACGTCGAACTGGGTGCGACGTTTGCCCCGTTCGGTGGCTGGCAGATGCCGGTGTCGTACGCCGGCGTAGTAGCCGAACACACTTCTGTCCGTGAGAATGTCGGCCTGTTCGACGTCAGTCACCTGGGCAAGGCCGTGGTGCGCGGTGCCGGTGCTGCGGAGTTCGTGAACTCGGCGCTGACCAACGATTTGGGCAAGATCGGTCCGGGCAAGGCGCAATACACCTTGTGCTGCAACGAGTCCGGTGGAGTTATCGACGATTTGATCGTCTACTACGTCAGTGACGAGGAGATCTTCCTCGTGCCGAATGCGGCAAACACGGCAGATGTTGTTGCCGCAATGGTGGCGCTCGCGCCGGACGGAATCACCGTCGAAGATCAGCATCGTGAATACGGCGTGTTGGCCGTGCAGGGTCCGAAGTCGGTTGACGTTCTGACTGCGCTGGGCTTGCCTACCGACATCGAGTACATGGCGTTCGAGGACGCTACGTGGAATGGTGTTCCGGTTCGCGTGTGCCGCAGTGGCTACACGGGCGAGGTCGGTTACGAACTTCTGCCGCGCTGGGCCGACAGCGAGCCGCTGTTCCGCGCGCTTCTCGAGGTTGTCGAAGCTCAGGGTGGGCAGGCCGCTGGGCTCGGCGCGCGCGACACCCTGCGTACCGAAATGGGCTATCCGCTGCACGGGCATGAGCTTTCGCTCGAAATCTCACCCCTCGAAGCTCGCTGCGGATGGGCTGTCGGCTGGAAGAAGCCCACGTTCTGGGGCAAGGAGACCCTGGTCGACGAGAAGGCGGCAGGCCCGGCGCGCAAGTTGTGGGGAATCAAGGCACTCGATCGTGGTGTGCTGCGTGCGGGGCTGAGCGTTCTGCGCGACGGCGAACCCGTCGGGGAGACCACGTCCGGAACGTTCTCGCCGACGCTCAAGGTCGGAATTGCGTTGGCGCTCCTCGATTCCGGTGTGGGAATCGCGGCCGGTGACGAGATCGAGGTCGACGTCCGCGGACGTGCGCTGCGGTGTGTTGTCGTGTCGCCGCCGTTTGTGGAGACCAGCACCAAGTAAGGGGATTGTGCGCGTTCGATAGGATTGCCGCCATGACTGGTGCCGCCAATTTCGTTCGTGTCCAGAGCTCGACCCCGAAGTCCGACGCCGAGCGCCGCGACATCTTGGCGGCGCCCGGTTTCGGGAAGTACTTCACCGATCACATGGTCTCCATCGATTACGCCGAGGGTAAGGGCTGGCATAACGGTCAGGTGTTGCCGTATGGAAACATCGAGCTCGACCCTGCGGCGATGGTCCTGCACTACGGTCAGGCCATCTTCGAAGGGCTCAAGGCTTACCGCCAGCCGAGCGGCGACATCAGCTCCTTCCGCGTCGAGGCCAACGCCGAGCGGTTCGGGGCTTCGGCCCGTCGCCTCGCGATGCCCGAGTTTCCGACCGAGATGTTCGTGGACTCCATCACCGAGCTGGTCGACGTCGACATCGAGTGGGTTCCGGCAGCGGGCGGCGAAGACGCCTTGTACCTGCGTCCGTTCATGTTCTCGACCGAAGCCGGCCTCGGTGTGCGTCCCGCCAAGGAATACCGCTACCTGCTGATCGCATCACCTGCCGGCGCGTACTTCCCGCGTGGCGTCAAACCGGTCAGTGTGTGGCTGTCCACTGAATACGTGCGCGCTGCGCCCGGCGGAACGGGCGCTGCCAAGTTCGCAGGCAACTACGCAGCTTCACTCCTGGCCCAGGCTCAGGCTGCTGACGAAGGCTGCGACCAGGTGGTGTGGCTCGACGCCATCGAGCGCACGTATGTCGAGGAAATGGGAGGCATGAATCTGTTCTTCGTCTTCGGTTCCGGCCCCGATGCTCGCCTTGTCACTCCGTCGCTCTCGGGTTCGTTGTTGCCCGGTATCACCCGTAACTCACTGCTGACACTGGCAGCCGATTCGGGCTTTGCCGTCGAAGAGCGCAAGATCAGCACCGACGAGTGGCGCACCAAGTGTAAGAGCGGCGAGATTACCGAGGTATTCGCTTGCGGCACAGCGGCAGTCATCACGCCGGTCGGTCGCGTCAAGTCCGCCGAGGGTGAATTCACCATCGCCGACGGTGAGCCCGGCGAGGTCACCATGGCGCTGCGCGACACCCTCACCGGCATTCAGCGTGGCACGTTTGCCGACACCCACGGCTGGATGACCAAGCTTCACTAGTTCATTGCTCGCGCGGCGAGACGGCTTCATTGCTCGCGCGGCGAGACGACGGCAGAAGAAACGCCGTAATCTCGTCGCGCGCAGCGATCGTTCAGATTCCGAGAGTTAGCCCGACGGCAGTGATCGTGACCGTCAATTCCAGTGCAAATCCCAGAACATCACCGTTGAGGCCACCGAACCGGCGGACGCAATGACGCACGCAGACAACGCTGATCAGTAGCGCAACGGCGGCGACAAGTGGTCCGAGCCACCATCGGTCTGTCACCAGAACCGACGCGGCAAGCAGGGGAGCGGTCCAGGCGGCAGCCGCCCACCACGGTTGCGAATCGGCAACCAGCGCACCGAATCCGGTAGTGCTCGACGCGGGAATCCCTCGGCGGCAGGCAAAAACGACGGCAACTCGTCCCGCGGCGACGGCGACAACCACGCCTGCCCACTGGGTGGGAGAGTCCGCTGCAGCCAAAACGCCGAACGATACTGCTTGCAGCCCAAGGAATATGAACAGCGCGGCCACCCCGAACGGCCCCGCGCCGCCACTGTGCATGACCTCTCGTGCACGCTCAGGGGGGCCGTAGCACCCCAAGCCGTCGACGGTATCGGTGAGGCCGTCGACGTGCATGCCGCGGGTTCCCAGTGCGAGCGCACCCACGGTCACAATGCCCGCTAGGTACGGGTTGAGGCCGATACTGGTCGCGCCCCACAAGATTGCGACCGCAAAGACTCCGAGCGCGATCCCGGTGAGGGGCGCGGCCGCGATAGCGCGCCGGCCAGCGGTGCGGTTGATGTCCGACGGACCGCGTACCGGCAGTACCGTCAGCCAGGAAAATGCCAGTGGCACACCGGAAAGCGCGCCGGCCATGGTCAGTCCGCCGTGTCTGTCTTGGTGAGCTCGACCGCCTCGGGTTCGGCGGTGGGTTTGCTGCCCTCGGTGCTCACGCCCGCTTCGCTGAACGTAGCCATCTTCGCAAGGATGGCCACCGCACCCTGCAGGATCGGCAGCGCTGTCACCGCGCCGGAGCCTTCGCCGAGTCGCATGTCGAATTCGACGATCGGGGTCAATCCCATGCGCGTCAAGGCAATGGTGTGTGCTGGTTCGGTGGAGCGGTGTCCGGCCACCCACCAGTCCCGGGCACCGAAAGCCAACTCGTCCGCAGCCATGGCCGCAGCGGTCACGACAACACCGTCGAGGATGACGGGAGTGCGACGCGACGCTGCCTGGGCGAGGAAGCCGGCCATCGCGGCAAGATCTGCGCCGGAAACTGTTCGTAGCAGTGCGACTGTATCGCGGACGTGCGGCCGGGCGCGGCGCAGTGCGTCGCGGATGGCTGCGGTCTTGCGGATCCAGCCTGCGTCGTCGATGCCGGTGCCGCGGCCGACTGCTGCGACGGGCTCTGTGTCTGTCAGTGCCGCGATCAGTACCGTGGCGGGCGTCGTGTTGCCGATGCCCATGTCGCCGGCAATGAGAAGGTCTGCGCCCCCGTCGATTTCCTCGTCGGCAATAGCTCGGCCGGCTGCGATGGCCTGCAGAGTTTCGTCGTGGGTGAGGGCGTCTTCGCGATCGATAGAACCGGAGGAACGGCGCACCTTGTAGTTCGAGACCGCAGGATCGGTATCCACTTCCACCGCGATGTCGACAACGCGCACGGTTGCGCCGGCAACCTCGGCGAGTACGTTCACCGCTGCGCCGCCGCCGAGGAAGTTGGCAACCATCTGCGCGGTAACTTCAGGTGGATAGGCAGATACGCCGTTGCGGGCGATGCCGTGGTCGCCCGCGAACACGACCACGCGGGGACGGGCGAAAGCATGTGGGGGACAAACACCTTGGCAGGCTGCAGCCCAGCCGGCCAGTGCTTCCAGCCGGCCAAGCGATCCGGCGGGCTTGGTGAGGTCGAGCTGGCGAGCATCGGCGAGCGCCCGAACGTCGCGATCCGGCGGAGTAACCGGCTCGAACTCCGCGTTACTGACAGCCGCGTTACTGACAGCCGCGCTACTGGTGGAGTTCGCTTCGGTGCTCACTTCGTGCCTTCCGGTTGTGCAACAGTAAATTTCACGCTGAGGGCTCTTTCAAGACGAGTGGTAGTCCTGCGACCACCAGCACAACACGATCGCACACCGCTGCGACGCGGGCATTGAGCGAGCCGATTTCGTCGCGGAACAACCGGCCCGATCGGGTTTCCGGAATGACTGCCAAGCCGACTTCCGGGCTGACCAGGACCAGTGATCCGCGGTAGTCGCGCACACTCTCGATCAGCGCATCGACCGCGGGCGTGATGGTGCCGCGCGGTGCATCCCAGGCACCGCGTCGATCGAACTCGCCGGTCAGCCAGGTACCAAGATCATCGACCAGGGTATCCGTCGAATTGTCGTTGCGGAGCGTGCGCTCGAGATCGCCATCAGCCGCAGTTTCGACGGTCGACCAGTGAGCCGGTCGCCGGACGCGGTGCTGGTCGATGCGGCTTTCCCAGTCGGTGTCGGTGTGGTCGCGCCGGGCTGTGGCGACGTAGCGAACCGGCGATCCGGGAGAAAACAAAGCCTCGGCGTGCGCGGACTTACCAGACCGCGCGCCGCCGAGGACCAGAGTTCTGACAGGGTTCGACACGCTCAGATTGCGTCGCCGGGTCCCACGCGAGGCTTCGGTGCGCGAAGTTTGCGGATCTGCGACGCGCGGACAAACGCGTACCAGCCGAGCTTGAACCCTCCGTCGGTGCTCTCGGGGAAGCGCTCCGCGACGCGGTTGTTGATCATGCGTCCGAGCCAGATGCCTTCACCGACCATGAACAGCATCATCACGAGCATGGCGAGCGTGACAATCGCCTGCAGCTGCGGCGTCACGAACATCGTCATGATCAGGACGAGGGCCAGTGGCATGAACAGGCCGACGAGGTTGCGGCGGGCGTCGATGAAATCGCGAACGTACGCGCGGACGGGTCCCTTGTCGCGGGGGAGGAGGTACTTGTCCTCACCGGCGAGCATGCGCGCGCGACGGTCTGCCGACGATGCACGGCGCTCGGCAGCTTCGACCTTGCGCTCCTCCTTGGAGCCGCGTGTCGCTTTTCGGCGTGCGCGGGCTTCCTTGGACGTCAGCGGAGCGGGCGCGACCGGTCCGCGCTTCTTGGCTTCGGCGTCGCGACGCTTGGGTGTGGGGCGACCCTTGCCCACCTGCTCGGTGGACGCCTCGTCAGAGGCTGAGGACGCCTCAGTGACCTCGACGTCATTTTTGTCGGAGTTGTCTGAGTCACCGCGGCGTAGCAATTTCACCCCTCCAGGCTATTGGATAAGTGCGTCCTCTGGGAAACCGACCTCGGTATTTCTGCCGATTGTGAAACATCGGCGACACCGACCGCCCCTACACTTCGCCCATGCGGGTAATTGTTGCTCCTGACTCCTTCGGTGACACCTTGACTGCTACCGCCGCCGCACACGCGATTTCCGACGGTTGGGGACGGGCGCGATCCGGCGACGAGATCATCTGCGCACCACAGTCCGACGGTGGCCCCGGATTTGTCGATGCACTGGCAGTTTCTGGTGGTGAGATCCGGAATGCGCATGTCTCCGGCCCACTGACCACTCCGGTTGATGCACGTTGGCTCCTCGACTCGGACACCGCATACATCGAGTCCGCTCAGGCCTGTGGACTTGCCCTACTCGGCGGCCCGCCAACCAGGGAGAGTGCACTCGCGGCGCACAGCCGTGGTGTCGGAGACTTGATCGTCGAAGCCCTGGACGCGGGTGCGACGAAGATCGTGATCGGCCTCGGTGGGAGTTGTTGCACAGACGGTGGACGCGGGCTTGTCGACGCATTGGGCGGGGTGCAGGCTGCCCGCGCCGCACTCCGAGGCGTCGAACTGGTCGCTGCCACCGACGTCGAGAACCCGCTATTGGGCGAGATCGGCGCGGCCGAGGTGTTCGGACCGCAAAAAGGAGCAGACGGCAGTGCTGTCGAGATCCTGGAACAACGGAACCGGGAGTGGGCGTCGACGCTGGGGAGTGGAGCCGGCCGATCCGTGGCGGAGCTGCCCGGTGCGGGTGCGGCCGGAGGAATCGGCGCCGCGCTCTTCGCTCTGGGCGGTGACCGCCGCTCCGGTGCGGAAGTGGTGGCGGAGCGGACACGTCAGGCGGAACTTCTCGAGTCCGCCGACCTGGTCATCACCGGCGAAGGAAAATTCGACAGTCAGTCACTGCGCGGAAAACTGGTCACATCCCTCGCCGCCGCAAGTGCGTCGTACGGCGTCCCGACGCTGGTTCTGGCGGGTCAGGTCGAACTCTCGGCGTCCGACTACGAGAGGTTCGGGATAGTCGGCGCGGAATCCGTCACCGACTTCGCCGGATCGATCGAGGACGCTATGCGCGACGCATCGATCCACCTGCGCGGACTGGCCGAAGAGACAGCGCGCGAGTGGACCATCTGGCGACGCGGGTGAACGCTGCCGAGGCGTCGTTGCCGACGGGCGTGGAAAGGTTAGGATGAAGACGAATCGCACACGGTAGTGAACTGGCGGGAATAAGTCGGCAGAGGCGTACCGTTGAAGCGTTCACGGGTTGGTATGAACATTAGGGAGAGCCCATGACTGTGCAGAACGAGACCGCCACCCACGGCGTCACGATGACCGAGTCCGCGTCCGCGAAGGCGAAGGCACTCTTCGATCAGGAAGGTCGCGACGACCTCGCGCTGCGTATTGCAGTGCAGCCGGGCGGCTGTGCCGGACTGAAGTACCAGCTGTTCTTCGACGACCGGAGCCTCGACGGCGACCTCACCGTCAACTTCAACGGAGTCAACCTGGTTGTCGACCGGATGAGTGCCCCGTACGTCGAAGGTGCATCCATCGACTTCCTCGACACCATCGAGCAGCAGGGCTTCTCGATCGACAACCCCAACGCCACGGGCTCATGCGCCTGCGGCGACTCGTTCAACTGAGTCGAGTCGATCACAATTTCAGACATAACAACTGACGCGGAACCGGCAATCGGTTCCGCGTCAGTTGTATGAATTCTTCATTCAACGTCCACTCACTTTCGCTGAAAGGCCTCGATCCGTGACTATTGCGGTAACCGGTTCCATTGCCACCGACCATCTGATGCGTTTCCCCGGCCGCTTCGCGGATCAGCTGCTCGCCGACCAGCTTGCGCATATCTCGCTCAGCTTCCTGGTGGACGACCTCGTGATTCGTCGCGGTGGAGTCGGTGGAAACATCGCGTACGCGATGGGTGTTCTCGGTGGATCGCCGCTGCTGGTCGGCGCGGTGGGCGCCGACTTCGCCGAGTACCGCACCTGGCTCGAGGACAACGGCGTCGATTGCAGCGCGGTCCGGATCTCCGACAAGGCGCACACTGCGCGTTTTGTGTGCACCACGGACGAGGACATGGCCCAGATCGCCTCGTTCTACCCCGGAGCGATGAGCGAAGCCCGTGAAATCGATCTCGCGTCGGTAGCCAAGACGGCCGGTGCCCTCGATCTGGTTCTGATCGGTGCAAACGATCCCGAGGCCATGGTCCGCCACACCGACGAATGCCGCGAGCTCGGAATTCCGTTTGCCGCCGATCCGTCGCAGCAGCTTGCACGCCTGTCGGGAGAGGAAGCCAAGGCACTCATCCACGGTGCCAAGTATCTCTTCACCAACGAATACGAGTGGGGACTCCTCCAGCAGAAGACGGGCCTGAGCGAGGAGGAGATTCGCGCACAGGTGGGTATCCGCGTCACGACGCTCGGCTCGAAGGGCGTCGAAATTGTTGACGCCGAGGGTAATTGGGTACGCGTCGACGTGGTGCCCGAAACCGGCAAGGTTGATCCGACTGGTGTCGGCGACGCCTTCCGTGCAGGTTTCCTGCTTGCCCACGGCGCGGGTCTGAGCTTCGAGCGCGCCGCGCAGTTGGGTTCACTCGTGGCTGTGCTGGTCCTCGAGACCGTCGGAACGCAGGAGTGGGTCTTCAATCGCGACGAGGCGCTCAAGCGTCTCACCGACGCCTACGGCAGCGCCGCCGCAGACGAGATCGCAACGATTCTTCCCTAGGGGGCTACGCCCCCTGTGCGCCTTTCCGGTAGTGCGAACTACCAGAAAGGCGCACAGGGCCGAAGGCCCTAGATGTTGACCGGGTACACCGGTTCCTGGATCTGCGGAACAATCCGCTTCTCCACGAAGATTCCGTGCCACACCATGAAGGTCAGCACGGTCCACAGACGACGGCTGTGATCGGAAACGCCGTCGCGGTGGTCGTTGAGCATCTTCACGACCGCTGCCTTGTCGAAGATGTGATCGGTGCCGGACTCGGCAATCTGCAGATGTGCCCAGTCGAACAGTTCGGTTCCGCGCAGCCAGTGGCGCAGCGGTACGGGGAATCCGAGCTTCGCGCGATGCAGAACATGATGCGGCACAATGCCTTCGAGGGCCTGACGCAGCGCGTACTTCGTGGTGTCCTTGGTGATCTTCTGATCCAACGGCACCCGCGATGCGACGTCGAACACCTCGTTGTCGAGGAACGGCACTCGCAGTTCGAGTGAGTTCGCCATCGTGACCTTGTCAGCCTTGACGAGGATGTCGCCGCGAAGCCAGGTGAACAGGTCCAGGTGCTGCATACGGGCAACCGGATCCCAATCGCGAGACTGCGCGTAGATCGGCGCTGTGACGTCCTGATGCGTCCACTCCGGGCGGAAATCGCGCAGAACGGCGCGCAACTGGGCGTCGTTGAAGCTGCGCGCGTTGCCGTAGTACCGCTCTTCGAGGGTCAGCGAACCGCGGTTGAGCAGGCTCTTGCCGCGCGTGCCATCCGGGATTCGCTCGGACAACTTGCCGGCCGCCCGGCGCAACCCCTTGGGGAGGTACTCGAAAGGCTTCAGCGACAACGGTTCACGGTAGATCGTGTATCCGCCGAACAGTTCGTCCGCGCCCTCGCCGGACAGTACGACCTTGACGTGCTTGCGCGCTTCCTTCGCGATGAACCACAGGGGGATCAACGCGGGGTCCGCGACGGGGTCGTCGAGATACCAGACGATTTCGGGGATCGCGGCAGCGAACTCGGCGGGGGAGACCACCTTCACGATGTGCTTTGCGCCGATCGCGGCGGCCGACTCGGCCGCCACGTCGACCTCCGAGTAGCCCTCGCGCTCGAAACCGGTGGTGAAGGTGATGAGGTTCGGGTTGTGGCGCATGGCGAGCGCGGCGATCGCGGTGGAGTCGATACCGCCGGACAGGAACGAACCGACGGTCACGTCGGCACGCATGTGCTTGGCGACGGAGTCCTCGAGCGCCTCGGCGATTTCCTGGTAGCGAGCCTTCTCCGTGCCCGGCGCAAACGGCTTGGCCGGGAACTTGGGCGTGAAGTATCGCGTGATCTGCGGCTGCTCGCCCGGACGCACCCGCGCGAAACTGCCGGATTCGAGCCGACGAATCTCCTTGTGCAGCGTTTCCGGCTCCGGAACGTACTGCAGGACCGTGTAGTGCTCGATCGCACGCGGATCCAATTCGGTGCCGATTCCGATCAGATCGGTCAACTCGAGCAGGCTCTTCTTCTCACTGCCGAACGCCGTGCCGCCGGTGCCCGTCGCGATGAACAGCGGCTTGATGCCGAAGGGGTCGCGAGCGATGAACAGCTCGCGCGTGTCGGTATCCCAGATCGCGAATGCAAACATTCCGCGAAGGCGTCGTACCGCGTCCTCGCCCCAGTAGTGGAACGCGGCGACGATGGCTTCGGAGTCGCCTTCGGTGAAGAACTTCGCGTCGTGATCCTTCGCGAGCTCCGCGCGGATCTCGAGGTAGTTGTAGATCTCACCGTTGAACGTCAGGGCATAACGCTCCGGATTCTCCGGCGGGCCCCAGCGCAGCGGCTGATGCGAGTGCGCGATGTCGATGATCGACAACCGATTGAAACCGAACACGAGATGGTCGTCGTGCCACGTCCCCTGTTCGTCGGGTCCGCGGTGACGCAGGCAGTGCAGTGCCTGGTCGACCTGTGCGACGGCGTCGTCGCTGGTTCCGCCAGATGTCAGTAGCCCGAGCAGTCCACACACAGCGTCCGGTTCCTCGATTCAGAATTTTTTATTGCAGAAGGCTCCCGGACGTAAGCATCGGGGAGAGGTCAACGAACTCTTCCTGGAAAGTATGCCGCAGATCCGTCTCTGCGCCGATCACAGACGAACGAATCGCAGTGATGTAGGTCGCTGATGATGCCTGACCTGTTCCTGAGCTGCGCCTGAGAGATTTGTGTGACGTCCGACGCGACACGGTGAAGGACCCGGGGATGGATACCGCCCACCTTTGGTCTACGCTGCGTAGTAATTGGGCCTTCCATTCGAGGTGCCCTAGTTGAATTTTGCGGCGATCAGGAAGGCGTGAACGTGGCGCAAGGTCGGATCCTTCGGCGAGCTGGGCTGGCAGTATCTTTGGGCATTGCTGCCTTGCTGCTGTCGGGTTGCTCCATCGACAATGAAGTGCTTCGTTTCGGGTGGCCCTCGGGCATCACTCCTGAAGCGACGCGCATGCGAGAACTGTGGACGTGGTCGGTTGTCGCCGCCCTCTTCATGGGTGTGCTGGTGTGGGGACTGGTCTTCTGGGCAGTTATCTTCCACCGTAAGAAGAAGGACTCACCGGAGTTCCCGCGTCAGACGGCATACAACGTGCCGCTCGAACTCGGTTACACGGCAGTTCCGTTTGTGATCATCGCGGTTCTGTTCTACTTCACCGTTGTCGTCCAGAACCATGTTCTCGAGCGCACGGAGAACCCGGACGTCGTCGTCGACGTCACTGCGTTCCAGTGGAACTGGAAGTTCGGTTACCGCTCCATCGAGTTCGGTGACGGTACCGCCAAGTACAACGGCATCGATCTCGAAGCCGAAGAGGCAGCCAAGGCCGAGGGCGCGACTGTCGACGCCCACGGCGAAGAGGTTCCCGGCCCGATCCACGGAAACAGCGTCCAGGATCTGAGCTACCTGCACTACGACAAGATCGAGACCGTCGGAACCAGCTCCGAGATCCCGATTCTCGTTCTTCCGACCGGTAAGCGCATCCAGTTCGAACTGGCCTCCTCCGACGTGATTCACGCGTTCTGGGTTCCCGAGTTCCTGTTCAAGCGCGACGTGATGCCGAACCCCAAGGAAAACCACTCCGACAACATCTTCCAGATCAGTGAGATCGAGAAGGAAGGCGCATTTGTCGGGCGCTGCGCCGAAATGTGCGGCACGTTCCACGCGATGATGAACTTCGAGGTCCGTGCGGTTTCGCCCGAGGACTTCGCCAAGTACATCGAACTGCGCAAGGGTGACGATCAGGGCAACGGCGGTCTGAGCACCGCTGAGGCATTGTCGGCAATCGGTCAGTCGCCGGTGGCTACGTCGACCACGCCGTTCAACACCGACCGCGAGTACCGTCAGGCAACAGTCGCCACCGCAGGCAACTGAGCCGGCCAGCCTCCTCACTGAACAAGGACAAGTGCTGATATGAAGATCGAAGCCAAGCTCTTCGAGATCCTGACGCTGTTTTTCATCCTCGTCGCGATCATCTACGGTGTGTTCACCGCTCTGTCCCGTACGGGAATCGAGTGGGCCGGACTCACGGCCATCGTTCTGTCTGCGGGCCTGACGCTCATCGTCGGAACCTACTTCCGCTTTGTCGCCCGTCGTCTGGACACTCGTCCCGAGGACTACGACGACGCTGAAATCTCGGATGGTTCAGGCGAGTTGGGCTTCTTCAGCCCCGGTAGCTTCTGGCCCATGCTGCTGGCTGCTTCGGCTGCCATTGCCGCGGTGTCACTGGCGTACTTCCAGCCCTGGATGATCGTGGTTGGAGTTGTCCTCATCATCGCGACCGCAGCCGGTCTGGTGTTCGAGTACCACGTCGGACCTGAGAAGCACTAGCACAAACGCTATCGACAAAGAGGCGCCGAACCCTTCGCGGGGTTCGGCGCCTCTTGCGTTGGGGCGGGGGAGCGCAAGAGATCGCGTCGTCCTCTGCGACACTCGACACATGATCCTCGAACATGCACTGCTCCAGGTTGATCCGGCTCTGTCCGAAGAATTCGAGAAGGCGTTCGGTACAGCAAAGTCCATCATCTCCGCGGTGCCCGGCTTTATCCGTCTGCATCTCTCGCACTGCGTGGAATCGCCGCAGCAGTACCTACTGCTCGTGGAGTGGGAGAGCCTCGAAGCGCACACGGTGGGCTTCCGGCAGTCCGACGGCTACCAGCGGTGGCGCGAGCTTCTCCATCACTTCTACGACCCTTTCCCGGTTGTCGAGCACTACGAGACGGTGGTCGAGGAAGGGTCCCCGACATGAACCGAACTACCGAACTGGCAGAATTCCTCGACATCGCCTTACGTGGTCGGATCGAGAGCGTCGCCGAGCTTGCCGAAGTGACGGGCGGTTCGATGGATACGACCGAAAAGACAGTGGCGCGGCTCGAAGAGTTCGGATTCCTTTCTGTCGCAGACGGCGTCATCACCTACCGACGCCCCGACGCCACCGTCGCCGATGTCACGCAGCACATCCTGGCCGGTGTGGCGCACGACCTCGAGTCCGGTATTGCCAGGACACAAGGGATACTCCAATCGCTTCCCAAGTTGTTGCAGGCCTGGGAGCACGGTGACTCCGATGTCCACGGTCTGCCCATCGACGTGATGCACGGGCCGTTTGCCGCCCCGGACATGTACAAAATTCAGGCTTCACGTTCGAAGCCCGTCGCGTCGTACGCATGTATGCCTGACACAGTGCCTCTGTACACGGTGCTGGCCGAGAAGAAGCCGGGCTCGTACTGGGAGGAAAACGGCGGTCCCAACCACGACATCCGTCTGATCGTCAGCACAGTCGACGCGAACACCGAGTTGGGGCGCAATCAGATCACGCATGAAATCAACGCAGGCTCCCAAGTTCGGATGCACCCGAATCCACCGAGCTTCTTCTGGATACTCGATCACACGAGTGTCGGAATCCCCTTCACTTGGGGAGAAGCGTGGCCGAGCAGCATGATGTCCATCCAGTCCCCGACACTGGCGGGCATCATGACTTGGATCTACCACCGGGTGTGGGAGGAAGCAGTACCGGTCGCGGACCACGGTCATTCGTGGGAGAACCCGTGGGATCCGATATTGAAACTGATGAATTCAGGTTTGACGATGGAATCCGCTTCAATTGCCCTGGGATTGACTCCTAGGACGGGCAGGCGTCGGGTCGCCGACGCCATGCGTCATTACGGTGTGTCCAGTCAATTCTCACTCGGCGCTGCCTGGAGTGCCTCGCGCGGACACTAGCGCACGAAAAAGACACGGTCGCCGCAACCTCTCTTTCGAGAGTGTTGCGGCGACCGTGTCTTTTTCGTGTTGCTGCTGACGATCTAGTGGAGTTCTCCAGTGGAATCGTCGGCCTTGCCGTTGCCACTGCCATTGCCGTGGATGCGGTTCTGGTAGTCGAGCAGAATCTGAAGCTGCTCATGCTCACCGGCATGCTGTGCGGCTTCGAGAGCTGCGCTCTCCTCCACCGGGTCTGCCTTGGTGAGGCTGCCGGTGCCGGGCTTGCCGGCCAGGCCGAGCTTGTTCATCTTCTTCGGAACAGCTGCACCCTGGTACTCGAGGGGGATCGGGTGACCGTGATCGTCGACGGGTCCGAGCGGCTGGTGGATTTCGATGTACTGGCCGTTCGGCATCCGCTTGATGATGCCGGTTTCGATACCGTGCTCGAGCACTGCACGGTCACTGCGCTGCAAGCCGATGCAGAAGCGGTACGTCACGAAGTACGCGAGCGGCGGAAGCACGATCATGCCGATGCGGCCGATCCACGTCATTGCGTTCAACGAGATATGCAGGTGGTACGCGATGATGTCGTTGATGCACGAGATCGTCAGGACCGCGTAGAACGCGATAGCCATTGCACCGATTGCGGTACGAACCGGAACGTCGCGGGGACGCTGCAGGATGTTGTGGTGAGCGTCGTCTCCGGTGAGGCGCTTCTCGATCCACGGGTACGCGAACAGCATGGCGAAGACGAGGCCCATGATCAGGGCGACGGCAAACACTGCGGGGATCGTGTACCGGTCGAACAGGTAGATCTCCCAGGCGGGCCACAGTCGTGCGAGGCCGTCCGTCCACATCATGTAAATGTCAGGCTGAGAACCAGCGGAGACCTGAGATGGGTTGTACGGGCCGATGTTCCACACGGGGTTGATCTGGAACAGACCACCGAGCAGTGCAAGCACGCCGAACGTGATGGCGAAGAATGCGCCACCCTTCATGGCGAAGACCGGAAGGATGCGAACGCCGACGACGTTCTCTTCGGTACGGCCGGGGCCGGGGAACTGCGTGTGCTTCTGGTACCAGACCAGTGCGAGGTGGCCGGCGATCAGCGCGAGGATGATGCCAGGGAAGAGCAACACGTGAGCGACGTAGAGACGCGGGATGATGAGGTCGCCGGGGAAGTCACCGTCGAAGATCATCCAGTGCATCCAGGTGCCTACCACCGGGATACTCATCGTGATACCACCGAACGCGGCGCGGAGGCCGGTGCCGGAGAGCAGGTCGTCAGGAATGGTGTAACCGAAGAAGCCTTCGAACATCGCCAGGACCAGCAGCAAGCAGCCGATGACCCAGTTAGCTTCACGCGGGCGTCGGAACGCACCGGTGAAGAAGATACGTGCGAGGTGCACGATGATCGACGCGGCGAACATCAATGCGGCCCAGTGGTGAATCTGGCGTACGAAGAGACCGCCGCGAACCTCGAACGAGATGTTCAGGGTGGTCTCGTATGCGCGTGACATCGTCACACCACGAAGAGGCTGGTATGCGCCCTGGTAGGTGACGTGCGCCATCGACGGATCGAAGAACAGCGTCAGGAACACACCCGAGATGAGCAGGATCAGGAAGCTGTACAGCGCGATCTCGCCGAGCATGAAGGACCAGTGCGTCGGGAAGACCTTGTTGATCTGACGACGCATACCCGCTGCGAGGTGGTAGCGCGAGTCCATTGCCTCCGCTTGACCTGCTGCAGCAGCGGCGATCTTTGTCGGTTTTGTGGTGGTTGTGGTCACGGTCGACGCTCCCAAAATGCCGGGCCGAGTGCTTCGATGAAGTCACCGTCGGCGACTAGGAAGCCCTCTTCGTTCACTGTAATAGGCAACTGCGGAAGTGCGCGAGCAGCGGGACCGAAAATCGGCTTGCCGTACTGCAGTGCATCGAACTGCGACTGGTGGCAGGGGCAGAGAATACGGTTGCTCTGCTGTTCGTAGAGCGAGGTGGGGCAACCAAGGTGCGTGCAGATCTTCGAGTAGGCGAAGTAATCGCCGTAGTTGAAGCTCTCCTGGCCCTTGCGCTTGGTGACCCGCTCGGTGTCTTCCGTACGCAGACGGATGAGCATGACCGAGTTGCGGATGCCGCGCAGCGCAGCGAGCAATGCGTGCTCGTCACCACGATCGGATTCACGGAACGGGAAGACCGTTTCCATGGAGCCGGCGTCGAGGTCCTCCGGGCGGACGAGAACGATGTCCTCGGGGCGTCCGGTGTCACGACGAAGGTAGATGGTCTCGCCGGGGTAGTTCGGGGTCCAGCCGGACACCCAGAGCGGAGATTCGTCGCCCTTGGCCCACGGGTTCTTGATGAGGCCGCCGAGAGGCATGATCATCATGACGCCGAGTGCGCCACCACCGAACATCAAGCTGCGCTTGATGGCCTTGCGGCGGGGGAAGGTGGACGTCTCCAACGTGTCACTGAGTTCGGCGACGATCGTCCGGCGGTCAACCTCAGCGGATCCACCGTCGTGGCGGTCCTGGATGGACACCTCTTCGGGGATGAACTTCTTGGTGAACTGGACCGCACCGATTCCGACACCGAGGATCGCGAGACCCATGGTCAGACCGATCAACGGTGTGTACAGGCTGTACTTGCCGTAGTTCTCGTCACCGGCGCCGGCGTACTGCCAGGGCCAGAACAAGTAGATCGCGATGAATGCGATCGCCGAGACGCCGGCGAGGCCGAACCAGAACGCAACATTCCGCTCGGCGCGCTTCTCTGCCTTGGTGCCTTCGACGGCCCAGCGGTCGCGACGGTAGACAACGTCGACACCGTCGAGATTGGTGCCCAGGGTGACCAACTCGTCGCGAGTCATCGCTTCGAGTTCCTCATCCGTGTACTTCTTTGGCGTATCGCCGCCCTGCTGGCCAGCGTCGCTCATGACCTTGCTCCGATCCACAATGCTGCACCAACGACAGCGACGATTCCGGCGGCCCACATGAAGAGACCTTCAGAGGCCGGACCGATGCCGCCGAGACCGTAACCACCGGGGTTCTTGGCCTCTCCGGACGACTTCACGTAGGCGATGATGTCTTTCTTTTCCTCGATCGAGAGCTGACGATCGGAGAACTTCGGCATGTTCTGGGGGCCGGTGACCATAGCGGCATAGATCTGCTGCTCGTTGGCGGGGTCCAGGACCGGTGCGTACTTGCCCGAGGACAGTGCGCCACCGCGGCCGGTGAAGTTGTGGCAAGACGCGCAGTTCAGGCGGAACAGTTCGCTGCCTCGGCCGATGTCGCCACCGCGAAGCGAGGACTGAGCGATTTCGCCGTTCTCGTCACGAATGAGCGTCGGGCCGCCACCGTTGGCCTGGATGAAAGCACCCAGGGCATCGGTCTGTGCAGCGTCGAACTTGGGGTCCTTGCGCTGAGCCTGTGCCTCGTTGCGTGCTGCAGGCATACGACCGGTCGAAACCTGGAAGTACACTGCCGCCTCGCCGACACCGATCAGGCTGGGACCGCGGTCCGCGACACCCTGAAGGTTGGCTCCGTGGCACGTGATGCACGACGTGTCGTACAACTGCTTGCCTTCACGGATAAGCGCGGCTGAATCGTCGCTTGCAGTAGCGACCTGCGGAGCGGGTGTCAGTGCCGAGGCGAGGAAACCTGCGCTGATCAATCCCATCATCAGTACGAGCGCTCCGGTGACACGCCGGCGGATCTTCCGCTGGCGACGCGTCTTCGCGGCGGTCGCTGTTGTATCGGATGTGGGAGGGGGGGATGAACTCATCTGTATCCCTTTGGTATGTCGGGACGGACTGGACGTCAGGGGCTGCCTGTGGCGTTCAGCTGATTAACGGATGAAATAAATCGTTGCGAACAGCGCGATCCACACGATGTCAACGAAGTGCCAGTAATACGAAACGACGATCGCTGCGGTTGCCTGAGCCGGCGTGAACTTGCTGACTCGGGTGCGTGCGATCAAGAAAACGAAGGCGATGAGACCGCCGATGACATGCATGCCGTGGAAACCGGTGGTCATGTAGAACACCGAGCCGTAGACACTGCTGGCGATTGTGGTGCCCTCATGCACGAGGTGGTAGTACTCGTAGCCCTGGCCGGCGACGAAGAACGCCCCCATGACCAAAGTGATGGTGTACCAACGTCGAAGTCCGAAGACGTCGCCCCGCTCGGCCGCGAACACGCCCATCTGGCAGGTGAATGAGGATGCGATCAGCACCAACGTCACCGGTACAGCCAAATAAAGGTTCAATTCGGTAGGCTCCGGCGGCCAATTGCCCTCCGGTGCCTGCGCCCGTGCCACGAAGTACATGGCGAAGAGCCCTGCGAAAAACATGAGCTCACTGGACAACCACACGATGGTGCCAACGCTGACCATATTCGGCCGGTTCAGCGAGTGCACGCGTTGGGTGATTGCCGATCCTGAAGTCCCTACTGCGCTCGTCACAGACAGAAGTATGACGCTTCGTCGTAAGAGACGGCCACTCGGGTCCGTCATCGGCGCGTCGTAAGGCTCGAGTTCGCGATTTCGGTCGGCGTACGCGCAGGTGGCGACACTTTGAATATGCTGACGCGATGGCAGCTACACACCAGAGTAGACGTTGGTACCTGAGAATTTTCAGCAGAAAAGTTTCGCCTCCGCTGGATCCGTCTAGAGCCGACCTCGAGATCGTCGCCGAAGGTTTCGACGACGTGGAATCGTGCTCGACCGCTTTGGAGCGAGGGGCCTCCGCGCCGCCTCGTTGGCGACCGGATTCGGAGGCGGTGCTGCGCCACCATCTCGACCTTCCGGAGGCGGCACTCGGAGAGGCCGAGTCGATCGTCGCTCAGGACGGATATCGGCGCTCGGTGACAGCCGCGGATAGCGCGTCGAGCGATGGCAACGGTGTGGTTCGGGTGGTGTTCGAACGCGTCCAGCTTCTGGACGCGCTGCACTGCTCGCAGGAGCGATCGCGGATGGCAGGTTTGGCTCAACGGTTGGGTGGGTCAGTCGCGGGATGGGACGCGCTGCAGCCGGGGGATGCGGCGCAGTCAGGCCCGGGCAAGGGCCGGCGATCAGTGTGAGCGGACCGATTCGCGACCGCCGCACGGTGACTGACTACGCTACGTATGTCAGATACATCGCGATTTGATTCGACTGAACATTTCGACTGAACATAGGGGACCGAAGTAGATGGCCGGCACCGACGCAACCAACGCTGTGAACTCCGATTCGAGCGGTGTAGTGCGGTCCTGGCCGATGATTCTCGGTCAGCTCACCGATGGTTCCGATTTGTCGAGCGACGATTCCCGTTGGGCGATGAGCGAAATCATGTCCGACAACGCAAGTTCGGCGCAGATCGCCGCCTTTGGTGTCGGGTTGAAGATGAAGGGCGAGACACCAGCAGAGTTGCAGGGCCTTGCCGACGCGATGCTCGAACACGCTAAAGCGGTGCCGGTCGATTCCGATGTGGTCGACATCGTCGGAACCGGCGGCGACCGCTCCAACACCGTCAACATCTCGACCATGGCTTCGATTGTGGTGGCCGCCTCGGGAATTCGAGTGGTCAAGCACGGCAACCGGGCAGCATCGTCGAAGAGTGGCGGCGCCGATGTGCTCGAAGCACTGGGTGTTCGGATCAATCTGGGCCCGGAAGACGTGGCTCGGTGCGTAGACGAGGTCGGAATCGGTTTCTGCTTTGCGCCCGTATTTCACCCGGCCCTGCGATTTGCGGCAGTGCCACGGAAGGAAATCGGCATCCCGACGGCCTTCAACGTGCTCGGGCCCTTGACCAATCCAGCTCGGCCGCGTGCCGGATTGATCGGGTGTGCCTTCCCGAAGCTGATCTCCGTTGTTGCGGGAGTTCTTGCGCAGCGCGGTAATTCGGCATTGGTCGTTCGCGGCGACGACGGACTCGACGAACTGACGACATCCACGACGTCGACGGTGTACATCGTTGCCGACGGAGCGGTTCGAACCGTCACACTGGATCCGCGAGATCTGGGTATCGCTCGGGTACCACTGGACGAATTGCGAGGCGGCGACGCGGACGTGAACGCTCAGGTCGCGCGCACCCTGCTGTCCGGTCAGCCTGGCCCCGTCCGGGACGCGGTGCTACTCAACGCGGGCGCGGCGATCGCGGCCTTCAACGGAGTCGGTGACGACCTGGAAGGTGCGATTGCCGCGGGAATGGCCTCGGCCGCTGTCGCAATCGACAGCGGCGCAGCTGCGGAACTGCTGCGGAGGTGGGCGTCGCTCACCACCGCGCTGACCGAAGGCGCCTGAGAGTCATTCGCCGAGCGAGAACCCAGCTTCGACGTCGGCGCTGGAGAAGGACTGGAACGCAATGTGAGTGGCGGTTCGCGTCACTCCGGGAACCTTGTTGATCCGGCCGGTGATGACCTCTGCGATCTGGGCGTGGTCACGGACCCGGACTACCGCGATCAGGTCGACGTCGCCTGCGCAGGAGTACACCTCGCTGACTCCGGGGATGTCGGCGACGGCCTGAGCAGTCTCCGGGATTCGGGCCGATTCGGCGTGAATCATGACGATCGCATTGATCATGTCGCTCCTCTGGTTGCGCGGTGCTGTGCTGTGGTCGAGCTTATGTCCTCGCGTCGCCGCGCCCATTCCAGGCATCACGATGGTTCTCTGCACGCTCGGATTCGTTTCCAGCCTTGGCGAGGTGGCACCAGTCTTCCCACCGCCCTACGCCGCACGCCGGCTCGGTGTAGCCCGATGTAGCGGAGACGATCCTGATTCCGTCCGATCCGAGCCAGCGGACGACGAGCGCCAGTTCCTCCGGGGGCGCTCCGCGCAGCGGTGTGTTGTCGGGAAGTGCGGTTTCGGCCGATGCGACGAGGGCGTCGACCACGGGCATCGGGTGAGTCCCGGCTCGGGCAAGGCCGGCCGAGGCGAGCCTGCCGGCGCGGATCACGGCTAATTCCCAGCCGCCTTCCGGCGCGGG
The DNA here is from genome assembly GCF_002300185.1 of Rhodococcus sp. ACPA4. NCBI lineage: Bacteria > Bacillati > Actinomycetota > Actinomycetes > Mycobacteriales > Nocardiaceae > Rhodococcus > Rhodococcus sp. ACPA4. The sequence goes on along the minus strand of NZ_NSDY01000001.1, from coordinate 1,820,542 downwards.
GCGCGCCAGTACCAACTGATCGATGGCGGCGACGGCGGCGAGCTTTTGAGTGCGTCGTACTGCTACTGCAACTGCGGCAGTTCGGTCGCGCAGTCTGGCCGCGTTCTCGAACAGTGCGGTGGCAGCGAGTTGCTCGATGCGCGCTTTCATTCGTTGAAGCGGCATGTCGTGCACGCCGGCGAAGAACTCCCGAACGTCGGCGACTGACACCGCATAGCGCTCCGCGGTGTCATCTCGGGCTGCCGGGCACGAGCCCAGTTCGCGTGCGGGGCAGGCAGGCCCGTGCACGGCGCCAAGAGGTATCCGCTTGGTGCAGGTACGCAGCCCGGTGAACTCGCACACGGTCTCTGCAATCTCCTGCGCGCTCGCGCGGGACGTGAACGGTCCGATCGAGTGCGGCGTCGGGCTACGCACCACGGATAGCCGGGGGAAGGCCTCGTCTGTGAGAACGATCCACCATCCGCGTTTGGGAAACTTGGAGCGGCGGTTGTACGGCGGAGTGTGTGCCACGAGGAGTCGGAGTTCGCGTACTCCGGCCTCCAGGGCGTGAGCACACTCCACATGATCGACCCGGGTGGCAAGGGCCACCATCTCCTTCATGCGCCCACGCGTCTCGGAACCGGTGAAGTAGCCCCGGACGCGGCGGCGCAGGTCCACTGCCGTCCCTATGTACAGCGCTTCGTCGGACGGGCCGCGAAAGAGGTAGACGCCCGGCCTTCGGGGGAGGTCTGCGGCGAAGGAGCGTTTGGCGCGTTGATGAGCCGAGATGTTGGGGAGATAGTCGATCAGCTCGCTGTAACTGTGTACGCCTTGGTTGCCGACCCGATCTATCAGGCCGTGGAGCACGTCGACGGTGGCTCTGGCGTCGTCGAGCGCTCGGTGCGTCGGTTGGGTGGAGACGCGGAACAGATGCGCGAGCGCAGAGAGCTTGACCGAGGGTGCTTCGTCGCGGGTCAGGACACGCCTGGCGAGTTTGACGGTGCAGAGAACCTGGAACGGTGGCCAAGGCCGGGCCGTGCGGGAAGCTGCCGCCTTGAGGAATCCGATGTCGAAGGGCGCGTTGTGGGCAACGAGTACGGAACCCTTCGCGAACTCGAGGAACGCGGGTAGAACGCGATCGATGCGCGGAGCGTTGATCAGCATGGCATCGGTGATGCCGGTCAGTTCGACGATGTACGGCGGGATCGACCGCCCGGGATCGACCAGAGTTGCCATCTCGCCGAGCACCTGGCCACCGCGAATCTTGACGGCACCGATCTCGGTGATCGAATCGTTGTCCGCGCTTCCGCCGGTGGTCTCGAGGTCGACGACTACAAACGTCGTCTCGCTGAGCGGAGTGTCCAGCTCGTCGAACGACAGTTGACGGCCGATATCCGGATCGGCGTCAACGGCGGCCTTGACAGCGTCGGCATGACTCACAGCGCAAGACAGTAGAGGGAGGGGCCGACAGGAATCGGTCGCTTCGGCGCAAGGACCAAGAGAAGTTGAATTCGGGACTAACGGGCATCGCACGCACCCCGGCATTTGGTCGCCCGTGACCTAAAAGAGACGAGCGTCACAGTTGGGCGATTTTCGAGGTGCGTCGGCGCCTTCGGTGTCGCACTCGGGTGGAGTGGATCTGGCTGCGTTGCCTGGCGTGTGCCGACTCGTAATCCACCTCGGGCGAAAAGGGGCCTACCGGTACGTAACTGGTGCTGATCTGGGGTAAGTCACGGATTGCCGGGCCGGATCGAATCGGGTCGACTCACGAGAAATGGTTCACGACGTTACGGAAACCGGACGTATCGTTATCCCGCTGTGACCGTTTTGGCGTATCGAGCGCGACTGCGCGGAAATTCGGATGAATCGCACGCGAAATTGGCGATGCGGTCGACATCGCCGCGATCATTTCGTAATCTTCCTGAGACCTAACGAAGTCTTGCCGGGCCACAAAGGACCGGCTTCGTCAGGAACCGCCTAATCGGGATCTCCGCGAGGAACCCGAACCGGGAACCCAAGTTTCACTGGGGTGAATCCCGCCTGGGGCGTAGCAAGCGTCATCGCTACGGACCACGCGGGTAGGGCTGATCTTCCCAGCCCGAACCCGTCAGCTAACTCGGTCGGCGGACGAATGGAAGAAATGGAGCACCCCTTAAGTGGCGTCACAAAGTTTGAAGCGTTCGGCAACACTGGTTGTCGCCGGCGCACTTGCAGCCGGAGCCTTTGCTACAACCGCTGCGCCTGCCTCGGCAGACCCCATCACCATCCCCGGTGTCGGTACGTTCGACATCCCGGGCGTCTCGATCCCCGAACTTCCCGTTATCCCCGGTGTCACGGACAACCCCGCGTTTGCGCCGATTGCACAGGCTGCACCCGCCGCTCCCATCTCCACCCTTGGTGAGCAGGCTGTTCGCGCCGCAGAGAGCAAGCTGGGCGCCCCGTACGTGTACGGCGCGGCAGGCCCGGACGCGTTCGACTGCTCCGGTCTGATCCAGTGGGCTTACAAGCAGGCCGGCCTCAACATCCCCCGCACGAGCTACGACCAGGCTGCAGCCGGTGTCGCAGTTGCGCAGTCCGATCTCCGCGTCGGCGACGTCATCTCCTTCTACGGCGGATCGCACTCGGGTATCTACGCGGGCAACGGAAATGTCATCCATGCTTCGACCGCGGGTCAGCCCGTGAAGCTGGCACCCGTGTCGTCCATGCCGTACGACGGTGCTCGCCGCTTCTGATCCGGTGTCACTGATCGGGTACCTGTGAAGGTCGACCTGATCCACTGGAAAAGGGGCAGTTCCACTCTGTGCAGATGTGGGCCTCGAATCAACTGATTCGAGGCCCACATCTGTTTATCCGGGTGAGTTCCGGGCGTTCCGAGGGGTTCACACTCGCTTCGCTCCCGTTACACCTACCGGCGAGTAGACACAAACGTATGCCATTCCGTAACCTTATCGAGACATTAGGTGCCGTCGGCAGGTAGTGTGGGTAGTTGACATCCAGCTAACAGATCCTGACGGGCATCGGCAGGCATCACAAAAACTGAGACGGAGAGTCGCGTTCCGTGGTTTCATCTAGATCGTTTTCATCGAGAAAGTACAGCCGGGTCCGCATCGCGCTCACAACAGGCGTATTGGCAGTTGGGCTTGTCGCGTTGCCATCGATGCCGGCGGCCGCCGACCCGGTGATCACGAATCCCACCGAGGCACTCGAGAAGCTCGGCGAACTCGCCCGAGTGTCCGAGCAGACCAACGAGGCTTTGCACAACGCGCAGATCGATCTCGATGCAAAGACGTCCGTGCAGCTCGACGCTGAAGCTCGACTTGTCGAGGATCAGGGACGCTACGACGCGGCAAAGGCCAAGGTCGCCGAGGTTGCGCCGGCTGTGAATCGAATTGCTACGGCCAATTATCAGGGCGCGCGGACCAATCGGCTCTTTGCCTTGATGGTCAGCGATTCACCGCAGCAGCTGCTCGATCAGATGTCTGCACTCGATGTCATCTCCAACGACGCGGCGGTGCAGGTCCGCCAGTTCAACGAAGCGACGCTCGACGCTCGCCAGGCAGCGGACTCGTCGCAACAATCCGCGGATGCTGCACGGGTTGCGGCCGATCAGGCGAAGGCGCTGAGCGACGATCTGCAGCGCAAGCAGAGCGAACTTCAGGCTCAGGTTGCCGAGGTGACCAAGGCGTTCGACGATCTGACCGAAGCCGAACGCGTGCAATTGAGTGGGTCGACATTTCCAGAGGGTGTCGACGCCAGCAAAATCCTGGCTAATCTGACTCCAGGGTCGGGCACCGCGGCACTACAGGCTGGTTTGACCCGCATCGGCGACCCGTACGTCTGGGGAGCTACCGGGCCCAACGAGTTCGATTGCTCCGGGCTCGTCGTGTGGTCGTACAAACAAATCGGTAAAACACTGCCGCGGTCCAGCCAGGCGCAGGCAGCGGGTGGTACGCCGATATCCCGTGACCAGTTGCAGCCGGGCGACATCGTCACGTTCTACAGCGACAATTCGCATGTCGGTATCTACGCCGGCGATGGCAACATCCTCCACGCGTCGACGTTCGGCGTACCGGTGAAGGTCGAGTCGATGGCAGGGATGCAGTTCTCGACTGCTCGCCGTTACTGACCAGCGCATCGTCACAAGTGGCTCGGCCGCTGCGACTGGGGGTCCCCTCCGTCTCCTACACTCGGCATCGTGTCGAGTGACCCCATGACGTCCCCCGCAGCCGGGACGAACCGTAAGCGCCGCTGGGAGTACCCAGCTCTCATTGCGCTCGGGTGTGCCGTTGTGGTGATCCTCGGACTCACCGTTGTCCTGACTGACGCTCCGGGCTCGTCCCAGCAGTCCGCTGCGGAAGCGGATGTTGCGCGTGTCAGCGAGGTTCAAGCGCTCCTCGATTCGTGGGCACGCGCTCAGATGTCCGACGATCCGACATCGCTGGCGCAGTTCGTAGATGCTGCCGCCGCCCCGGGGTTGCTCGACGCAGAGATTCGGCGCGCCACAGCTGCCAGTGCACTGAGTTTTTCGGATTGGGCGTACGAGGTTTCGCCGGGAACACTTGTCGAGGCTGCCCGAACGGGGTCGCCCGACGGCGTCACATTGTGGGGCGCTCAGGTGAACCTGCGTTATGCACTCGACGGTGTGGATGCGGCGCCGACGCGTAAGACTGTCTTGATGACTTTTGCGGAACGTGACGGTTCGTGGTTCGTATTCGCTGACGGTTCGATTGTCGACGTGCTGGGCAGCGGCTCGACCGGTTCGCAGTTGAGCGTCGACTCGTGGCACGGTCCATGGGATTTCGGTCCACTCGCGGTTTCGACCAACGCGGCCGAGGATTCGATAGTCGTCGGGCACCCGGGCCAGCAGGCATTCGTTGACGCGTTGGCCGCCGACCTCGACGGCGCTGTGAAGAATACGACGCAGTTATGGGGCGACGGTTGGTCTGAGCGGGCAGTCGTGATGGTCGCCGGTTCGCCCGAGGAATTCACGGCGATGGTCGGTTCGCAGCACGACGGATCGTCCATAGCGGCTGTGTCGGTGGCGGATACGGTGCGCGATGGTGCCAGTGACGTGAGTGGGCAGCGCATCATATTCTCGCCGGCCGCCGCATCACGCTTGACTTCGACGACGCGGCAGGCGGTGCTTCGCCACGAGATGATGCATATCGCGGCGCGATCCCAGACCCGGGACGGGTCGCCCATGTGGGTGCTCGAAGGGTACGCGGAGTATGCCGGCAACCGTGGCTCCGGGCGGGCGGCGCGGGAGATTGCGCCGACACTTGCGGCCGCTGTTCGGTCCGGTGACGTGCCATCGGAGTTTCCCGAGGATTCACAGTTCGGGGGCGTGCCGGTGGTGAGTTCCCTTGCGTACGAATCGGCGTGGTCGATCAATGCTTATATTGCGGATCGTTTCGGCGAGTCCGAGCTGACGGAACTATTCCGCGCCTTGGCTGTGGGGCCGTCGAAACCGGAGGAGATCAACCGGCACATCGTCGACGTCCTTGGCGTGAGTATCGACGACCTGCGCGACGGCTGGGTGGATTGGCTGCACCGCACACTGGGTTGATTGGCTGCACCGCAGCGTGCGTTGATTGGCTGCACCGCAGCGTGGGTTGATCGGCTCGTGCTTTACGGTGGACGAATGCGCCGGACCCTTTTGGTGACCAATGATTTTCCGCCCCGACCGGGCGGAATCCAGTCGTATCTACATACGTTCGCGAAGCATCTTCCGGCCGACAAGTTGGTTGTCTATGCGCCTCGTTGGCGTGGTGATTCGCACAAGAAGTTCGATGCCGCTCAACCTTTCGAGGTCGTGAGGCATCCCACGACATTGATGCTTCCGACTCCGTTTGTCGCCAGACGGGCCGCGAAACTGGTCAAGAAGCATGACTGCGAGTCCGTGTGGTTCGGCGCGGCGGCGCCCCTTGCGTTGTTGGCGCCGGTGGTCCGCCGGGCAGGTGCGTCGCGGGTGATCGCGAGTACTCACGGTCACGAAGTGGGTTGGTCGATGATTCCCGGTGCGCGGCAGTCGTTGCGGACAATCGGTGAAAACACGGATACGGTTACCTTCGTCAGCAAATACACCCGAGGCCGGTTCGCGGCGGCTTTCGGGCCGCAGGCTGCGCTGGAGCATCTGCCGTCGGGAGTGGATACGTCTGTCTTCCATCCTGATTCGGCTGCTCGCGCAGAATTGCGGGCACGGTACGGACTGGGGGAGCGCCCGACAATTCTCTGCCTGTCACGGCTCGTGCCGCGCAAGGGGCAGGACATGCTGATCAAGGCACTGCCGACTATCCGTGCGAGCATCGACGGCGCTGTACTTGTCATCGTCGGGGGTGGGCCGTACGACGAGAAACTGCGTGAGCTCGCCCACAAGACCGGGATGGACGATCACGTCGTGTTCACGGGCACCGTCCCGGCGGCGGAATTGGCTGCCCATCACACCATCGCCGATGTTTTTGCGATGCCGTGCCGCACCCGCGGTGCGGGACTCGACGTCGAAGGTCTCGGGATCGTGTACCTCGAGGCGTCGGCAACGGGTGTTCCCGTGATCGCGGGTCGCAGTGGCGGTGCCCCGGAAACGGTGCATCAGAACAAGACCGGGCTAGTGGTCGACGGTACGTCGGTTGCCGACGTTGCCGCCTCGGTGATCGAGATCCTGTCCGACCGTGATCGAGCTGCCGCAATGGGCGCCGCCGGTCGCGACTGGGTGGCGACCGATTGGAAGTGGGACACGCTCGCGTCGAAGTTGCAGGCGCTGCTCGGCTGAGCCTCGAGCATCAAGCACTGTGGCCGCCACACCTTTTCCAAGGTATGGCGGCCACAGGTGTGCGCGGTGTTACTTCGTGTAGATCATCTCGATCTCCGCGGCAAAGCTGGCGTGGACGACGTTGCGCTTGAGCTTCATCGTCGGGGTGAGTTCGCCTGTGTCCTCGGAGAAGTCGACCGGCAGGATCTTGAACTTCTTGATTGCCTCGGCATGGGAGACCAGCTTGTTGGCTTCGTCGATCGCGTCCTGGATATCGCCGACAAGTTCGCCGTCGCTGACCAGATCGGCAGCGGTGGTGCCGGCTGCCTTGTTGTTGCGCTCGTTCCAGGCGGGCAAAGCTTCGGCGTCGATCGTGATCAGTGCGCCGATGAACGGCTTCTGATCGCCCACGACGATTGCCTGGCTGATGAGCGGATGTGCGCGCAATGCGTCCTCGAGCTGGGCAGGGGAGACGTTCTTTCCGCCTGCCGTGACGATGATTTCCTTCTTGCGTCCGGTGATCGTGATGAACCCGTCCGCGTCGACGGTTCCGAGGTCGCCGGTGTGGAACCAGCCGTTCTCGATCGACTCGGCGGTTGCCTTCTCGTTGCGCCAGTATCCGGTGAAGACCACGGGTCCGGAGAGTAGGATCTCACCGTCGTCGGCGATGCGAACAGAGTTGCCGGCCAACGGTTTTCCGACGGTTCCGACCTTCTGGGAGCCGATGGTGTTGACGGCAAATGCGGCGGTGGTTTCGGTGAGGCCGTAGCCCTCGTAAATCGTGACACCGATGCCGCGGAAGAAGTGGCCGAGCCGCGCACCGAGCGGGGCGCCACCGGAAATGGCGAGCTGGCACTGTCCGCCGAGGGCTGCCCGCAGCTTGGAGTAGACGAGTTTGTCGAACAACGCGTGCTTGGCCTTGAGGACGATACCGGCGCCACCCTTGTCCTTGGCCTCGCTCCACGCGACAGCGGTCTCCGCGGCCGCGTCGAATATCTTGCCCTTGCCCTCGCCGTGGGCCTTTGCGCGGGCGCTGTTGTAGACCTTCTCGAACACTCGCGGTACCGACAGGATGAAGTCGGGCTTGAATTCGCCGAAGGTGGGGACGAGGTTCGGAATGTCGCTGGTGTGCCCGAGGGTGGCGCCGGCGTCGAACGAGGCGATGCTGACCGCGCGCGCCAGGACGTGAGCGAGGGGCAGGAACATCAGCGTGCGCACGCCTGGCGTCTTGAGCAGATCGCCGAGGTTGGAGTCGAGGATGCCCTTCGACTCTGCAATGAGGTTGGAGTGTGTCAGTTGGCAGCCCTTGGGGCGGCCCGTAGTGCCGGAGGTGTAGATCAGGGTTGCGGGATCGGAGGCCTTCAGAGCGTTGACGCGCGTCTGGACTTCGTCGTCGGAAATGTCGGCGCCCAGGGCAGAGAGTTCCTCGACGGCGCCGCGTCCGCCTGCGGGGGCCTCGATCTGGTAGACGGTGCGCAGCGACGGCGACGCTTCTGCGACGTCCTTGACGGTGGCTGCGTGGACGTCGTTCTCGACAACGAGGTCGATGGCTTCGGAATCCTCGAGAATCCAGCGAACCTGCTCAGCGGCGGATGTTTCGTAGATCGGAACGGTCACGCCGCCTGCGGCCCAGATCGCGTAGTCGATCAGTGGCCACTCGTAGCGAGTCGCGGACATCAGGCCGACGCGATCGCCCTGCTTGACGCCGATCGCGATCAGGCCCTTGGCAACTGCGGTTACCTGGGCGGCGAACTCGCCGGCAGTGACGTCGACCCATGCGGAGCCGACCTTTCGCTTGTAGACGACGGCCGCGGGCTTCGTCTTCGCGAATGTGAACACCGAGTCGACCGCAGAGGCATCCTCGGGAATCGTGAACGTCTGGGGTGCGCTGTATTCAGGCACAAAATACCTCCGACACTGCGAAATACTGACGAGTAGGGTTTGACGCTATTCACTGTAGTCGCACGTCCGGCATAGTTGTGGCCCGGCTTACAGTCTGTCCGTTTCGCAGTGGTGTGACACCGTTCGCTCACTCGTCGACGCGATATGTGAAGCTAACTGTCGTGAGCAGCATTCAGGTCGCAGACCAGACTTTCATCGCGGCACCGCCCGAGCGTGTCGCCGAACTGTTGTCTTCGCGTGCGCAGTGGCGCCGGTGGTGGCGAGATCTCCAGCTCGAGGTGCGCGAGGACCGCGGTCCCGCAGGCTTCCGGTGGGGCGTGTCCGGCAGTCTCGTCGGCACCATGGAGGTGTGGCTCGAACCGGTCATGGACGGCGCCATCGTTCACTATTTCCTGCACGCGGAACCAGTGGGTGTATCGCCGTCAGGCCTGGCTGATCTCGACCTGGCCGCCATGAATCGCGCACGGCGCGTCGACGGCAAGGTCATGTCCTTTGAACTCAAGCGCGAGCTGGAAGCGGGGCGCCCGGCAGGTGTGGCGCCCGAATCTGTGTGACGTGGCAGGAGGTTTTCAGGCCCGTGTTCGGGGAGAATTACGGGGACCATGAAGTTTCGAGGGAAGGAAGAGTAGTCGGATGGCCGAGAAAACCAAGGGGTTGATCAGCATCGACGCTCAGCCTGACGCCGTCATGGCCGTGATCGCCGATTTCGAGGAGTACCCCGCGTGGGTTGCGGCGGCCAAGTCCGTCGAGGTTCTGGAAGTTGGCGGCAACGGCCGCGCGAACCGGGTGCGGTTCGTCCTCGATGCCGGGGTGGTGAAGGACAAGTACGAGCTGGCGTACACGTGGGCGCCCGACGGAATGTCGGTGAGCTGGGAACTGGTGAGCGGGGAGATTCAGAAGTCCCAATCCGGTTCGTACACTTTGCGTTCCGAGCCGGGCGGCAGTACGTCCGTTACCTACGAGCTGACGGTCGATCTGACTATCCCGATGATCGGGTTGTTCAAACGTAAGGCCGAGAAGATCATCACGGACACGGCTTTGAAGGAACTGAAGAAGCGAGTCGAGGGCTGAACGCCGCGCGGGCCCGTCTTCAACTCTTCATCGGCAACGGTGGCAGTGGATCGACGACGCTGGCGTCTGCCGCAGCGCTGTCGGCGGCGACTGCCGGTTCCAAGGTTCTGCTGATGTCGATCGATCGGCTTCATTCGCTTGCGGATGTGCTGGCGATTCCGGTTCCGCGTGTAGTGACCCCGTTGTTCGACCGGATGGATGTCTGGCAGGTCGATACGTTGACGCTTGTCGAAGACAAGTTCCGTGGTGTGTCGGCGCTACTCGATGCGGCGGGTTCCCATGAACACGGATCGTCGCTCCAGACTTTGGAGCCCGAGGAACTCACGGGTTCGCTTGGCATCGCGGACATTCTGGCGCTTGCCGAGGTCGTCGGGATGGCATCGAGCGGCGAATACGACGTCGTGATCGTGGATTGCCCGCCGTCGCCGGAGGCGTTGCGGATCCTCGGCGCGCCCGCGATGGTGTCCGAGTACCTCGAGCGGCTGTGGCCGCGTCACAGGCGGCTTGCGGCGGTGGCGGCTACCGACGTGCGGTTGATGCTGTTGGTGTCGATAATCGAACGCATTGTCTCGTCGGTCGACGAGATCGCAGCGTGTATCGCCGACACTTCGCACACGGAGATTCATCTCGTGACGTCGGCGCAGGAATCGGCGGCGCTTGCGACTCGGCGCACACTGTCCGGTCTTGCGCTCTCAGTGCTGCCGGTTGCGCGGATAATCGTCAATAGTGTTGTTCCGCAACCCGTTTCGCAGAGTTACGCAGATGAAGATATGCGCTGGTTGTCAAATGTTCGCGCGGCCCAGATGTCGGTGCTCGCGGGAGTTCGCGAGGCCGCCGATGGGATTGCCGTCACGGTTGTCGAACATGTCGGCACCGAACCGGTAGGGTTGGCGGCCCTGGGCGACATTGCAGTTGCGCTGGGCGAGGGGGCCGCTGCGCAGCCGCACCGCCATCCCGACCCGATAGCGGTGACGCTGGAATCGGGGACGGGGTTGGAGTCGGTCTACGCGATGCGGATGTATCTGCCGCTCGTCGATCCGGCGTCACTGACGTTGGGTCGGGTAGAAGACGATGTGCTGGTGGGAGCGGACGGGGTGCGACGGAGAGTGAGACTTGCGTCGGTGTTACGGCGATGCGTCGTGACCGGTGCCGAACTCGACGGCGCCTATCTGATCATTCGATTCTCGCCGGATCCCACGGTGTGGCCTGTATGAACGACGATCACACCAAGCTTCTTGCCGAGTTTCGGGTGTTGGCCGATTCCGTCCTCTCCCGGATCGAGCCGATTGTGGCGCAGATGGCGGAGGGGCGCACGAACGCAGCGGCGGATCTCGAGACCTCGGAGGAATTGCCTGCATTCAGCGGCTGCAGTTGGTGCCCGGTGTGCGCTGTTGCAGCCTTGATGCGCGGTGAACATCACGAGTTACTGGCAATCCTGGCAGGGCATGCTGCCGTCCTCCTGGCGTTGCTGCGTGAGCTGCTGGACGAGTTTCTCGGCGGGCGCGCCCCATCCGACGGGACGCCGGACGGTGGTCCAGGGGGTGGGGCGCCGACGCCCGACGGTACCTCGTCGCCGAAGCCCCGATCGCCTGCTTTCGTTCCGATTACGGTGACTGTCAAGCGGTAAACGCTGGTACTTCGGTGCCATCGGTGGGCACAATCGTCAAGAACGCATACCGAGTGTGGAGTGTGGACCGGATGATCACCAATCGCAGTGCAAATGCCGACATCCTGACCGTCGGAATAGATGTGGGCGGCACCAGTATTCGAGCGTCGGTGGTCGACGTCGACGGGCAAGTGCTCGATACCATGCAGGCTCCGACGCCCCAGTCCGCGCGGTCGCTCGAGGATGCGCTCGATCGGGTGGTGCGTGAACTGGTCAGTCGGCACAATGTGGCCGCAGTGGGTTTGGCGGTAGCCGGGTTCGTCACCTCGGATCACGGGATCGTGCTTTTTGCTCCGCACCTGCCGTGGGTGAACGCGCCGGTCGGCAAGGACCTGAGCGTACGGCTGGGGTTGCCGGTTGTTCTGGAACACGATGCCAATGCAGCGGCGTACGCGGAGTATCGGTTCGGTGCGGCGGCTGGTGGCCGGAACGTCGTCACGGTGGCGATCGGGACGGGCATCGGTGGCGCGTTGCTGATCGGCGGTGAGCTGTACCGGGGTAGTTACGGTGTTGCGCCGGAGTTCGGCCACGTCCAGGTCGTGCCGGACGGCCGCCCGTGCGCGTGTGGCAAGCGCGGCTGCTGGGAGCGGTACTGCAGCGGAACTGCATTGGTGGACACAGCAATTGAACTTCTGGCCGAAGATCCGGCCGCGTCAACAGTCCTGGCGCGAGAAGTTGCCGTCGACCCGGGCAGCTTGACCGGGCGTCGAATCGCCAATGCCGCGTACGACGGTGACCCACTCGCGCTGGCGACGATGGCTGAGTTCACGCATTGGCTGGCAGTCGGCCTGGCGATGGTCGCCGACGCCTACGACCCGGATGTCGTGGTGATCGCCGGCGGCGTCGCGAGTTCGGCTCCACTGTTTCTCGATGACGCCCGTGAGCAGTACGCAACGTTGTTGACGGGTGCGAAATATCGACCTCTGGCCCGGATTCGCACTGCCCAGTTGGGGGAGGCCGCGGGGATGGTGGGGGCGGCGGCGTTGGCGCGTTCGGCGGTTCCAGGCATCATTTCGCCTGCCAGGCGTTGAGTCGCACTTGTGATCACGAGGTGGCGGTCGGGGCATGTGTAGCGAGGGTAACCGGCGCGCAGTAAGGTCGTGCACAAGGCAATTCGGGTTGTGAATGGGAGGGACGCCGTGTGGTATTGGCTCTTCAAGTATGTGTTGTTGGGGCCGATTCTCCTGCTGCTCGGGCGTCCGACGATCAAGGGGCACGAGAACATTCCCACTGACGGTGCGGCGATTCTCGCCAGCAACCATCAGGCAGTTCTGGATTCGTTCTATCTTCCGCTGCGCTCGAACCGTCGAATCACGTTCCTCGCAAAAAGTGAGTACTTCACTGGCAGCGGACTCAAGGGTGCGTTCCAGCGGTGGTTCTTCACGGCTGTCGGCCAGGTGCCCATCGATCGCACCGGTGCGGACGCAGCCCAGGACGCGCTCAACGCTGGTCTACGGGTCCTTGATGCCGGCAAGCTGCTCGGTATCTACCCCGAGGGCACTCGCTCGCCGGATGGTCGTCTGTACAAGGGCAAGACCGGAATGGCTCGTCTGGCACTCGAATCCGGTGTCAAGGTGATTCCCGTAGCGATGGTCGGCACCGACAAGATGAACCCCATCGGTTCGAGGATGTGGCGTCCGGCCAAGGTCACCGTCATCGTCGGTGAACCTATCGACTTCTCGCGTTTCGAGGGGATGGGCGGCAACCGCTTCGTGGAGCGGGCTGTGACCGACGAGGTCATGTACAAGCTGATGAAGCTGTCTGGCCAGGAATACGTCGACATCTATGCGGCGAGTTTGAAGAACCCGAAGCCGGTCAAGGCGGAGGAGTCCCCGTCCGACGAGACCCACCAGCTCGGGGAGTCCGACGAGGCTGCCGCTCCACTTGCGGCCGTTGTCGACCCCGATGCCGAGCAGACTGATGGGCCGCACGTCCCGGACACGCGCGCCAGTTAGAGATTTCCCACAACTGCCGGGCGTGCATTAGCTCTCGGGACCGGCGGTGCGGCATAGTTTTGAGCCGTGCGCTACTTCTACGACTGTGAATTCATCGAAGACGGTCGAACCATCGACCTCGTGTCCATCGGCGTCGTCTGCGAGGACGGCCGAGAGTACTACGCCGTCTCGACGGAATTCGATCCGGCGCGGGCCGGCAGTTGGGTGCGCAAGAATGTTCTGCCGAAGCTTCCTGCGCCGTCGTCTCCGCTCTGGAAGTCGCGCGACAAGATCCGTGACGACCTCCTGAAGTTCTTCGTACCGCGGCCGATGGTGGTTCCCGAACTGTGGGCATGGGTCGCGGCGTACGACCACGTCGCGTTGTGCCAGCTGTGGGGCGACATGACCGAACTGCCCCAGTCGTTGCCGCGCTACACGCGGGAGTTGCGCCAGTTCTGGGAGGACAACGGCAGCCCGGCTCTGCCGCCTGCACCGTCCGACGCGCATGACGCTTTGGCGGACGCACGACACAATCTGGTGAAGTTCGACGCGATTGCCCGAGTCCGGTCACTTCGTTGACCTGCTGTGACGCCGAACTCGGTTAGGCGAGACCGCGCGCTAACGAGAGCCTGTGTGACGCGCGGGTAGGTGAGCGAATATCCTGTACTAGTGAACTGGACTGTCGACGTGCCGATCGACCGCTTGCCCGAACTTCCGCCGCTGCCCGCCGGACTGCGTCAGCAGCTCGACGAGGCCCTTGCGAAACCCGCCGCGCAGCAGCCTTCATGGCCCGCTGACCAGGCGGCTGCGATGCGCACTGTGCTCGAGAGCGTGCCGCCGATCACCGTGGCCAGCGAAGTCGAGGCATTGTCGGATCGCCTTGCGCAGGTAGCGCGCGGCGAAGCCTTCCTGTTGCAGGGCGGCGACTGCGCCGAGACGTTTGCCGACAACACCGAGCCGCACATCAAGGGCAATATCCGCACGCTGCTGCAGATGGCTGTCGTCTTGACGTACGGGTCCTCCATGCCGGTGGTCAAGGTGGCACGTATCGCGGGTCAGTACGCGAAGCCTCGGTCTGCCGACATCGACTCGTTGGGCCTCAAGTCCTACCGCGGCGACATGGTCAACTCGATTGTCGCCGACGAGGCTGTCCGCGCCCACGATCCGTCGCGGTTGGTACGGGCGTACGCAAATGCCAGTGCCGCGATGAACCTGGTTCGGGCGCTCACCGGCGCCGGAATGGCCGACCTGCACAAGGTCCACGACTGGAACCGCGAGTTCGTGGCAGCGTCTCCGGCCGGAGCACGCTACGAGCAGCTCGCGTCCGAAATCGATCGTGGCCTGCAGTTCATGAATGCCTGCGGCGTGACCGATCCGAGCCTGCACCAGGCGCAGATCTTCGCGAGCCACGAAGCCTTGGTCCTCGACTACGAGCGTGCGATGCTGCGTCTCGACAACGACAGCGATCACCCCAAGCTCTACGACCTGTCGGCTCACTTCTTGTGGATCGGCGACCGTACTCGTCAGCTCGACGGCGCGCACATCGCCTTTGCCGAGTTGGTGTCCAACCCGATCGGTCTGAAGATCGGTCCCACGACCACTCCGGAGATGGCCGTCGAATACGTCGAGCGTCTCGACCCGACAAACAAGCCAGGTCGCCTGACGCTGATCTCGCGGATGGGCAACGGCAAGGTCCGTGACCTCCTTCCTGCGATCATCGAGAAGGTCCAGGCCACCGGCCATCAGGTCATCTGGCAGTGCGATCCCATGCACGGCAACACGCACGAGGCGTCCACCGGTTACAAGACGCGTCACTTCGATCGCATCGTCGACGAGGTTCAGGGATTCTTCGAGGTCCACAACGGTCTCGGCACCCACCCGGGTGGAATTCACGTCGAATTGACCGGCGAGAACGTCACCGAGTGCCTCGGTGGTGCGCAGGATATTTCGGACGGCGACCTGTCGGGTCGTTACGAGACGGCCTGCGATCCTCGCCTCAACACCCAGCAGTCGTTGGAGCTCGCGTTCCTCGTCGCAGAAATGCTGCGCGGCTGACGCTTAGCTGTTGTATCGAACGCCCTCATTCGCCGTGCGCGGGTGGGGGCGTTTTACGTTGTCAGGCTGTTGGTTCGATCAGGCACTGCTGCGATCAGGGAATGGCAACAACGGTGACGTTGGAGCCTTTCTCCACACGATCGTTCTTATCGCTCTGACTGACGATCAGCGAGCTGTCGTTCTGGGTCAGTTGGCGAACGGTGAGGGTGAGACCGAGGCGGGTCAGTTCCTCGCGAGCGGAGGCGACGCTACGTCCCAGCAGGTTGGGTACCTTCACGGAGCTGGACACGAGAAGGGCAACGGACGTTCCGGCGTTCACAGTCGAACCCGCAGCGGGGTCGGTGCCGATGACCTTTCCGCCGTCGACACCGTCGTCGAAGGCAGATCGGGTTTCGCTGACGGTGATGCCCAGTTTGTCGAGGGCAGCCCGGGCGGCGTTCTCCGACATGCCCTTTACGTCGGGAACATCAACGGGCGGTGATCCTTTGGACGTGACAACTTTGACCGAGGAGCCAACAGGCACGGTGGTTCCCGGAGCCGGGTCCAGAGCGGCGACACCGCCGATGGGGATCTTGGAACTGAACGTCTCACCGCCGTCGACGGCAACGAGGGTGCGCGCAGTGAGCTGATCTCGGGTGGCCTCGACGGCGCCGCCCGCTGGTATCGGCGGCACAGTCGGACGCCCGAGCGACGTGAACAGGACAACACTCGATCCGCGCGAAATCCGCGAGCCCGCTTCGGGATCGGTGCCGGTCACGGTGTCGAGAACCTCGGTGTCCGAGTACGTTCCACGCACTTCCGGCGACAGTCCGGCATCCTGAAGTGCCGTGACTGCCGCATCCTTGTTCAGGCCACCGATCTGGGGGACCGCGGTGAATCGGCCAGAACCCATCCACCAACCGCCGAACCCCAGCGCAAGCGCAAGCAACGCGATGACAAGAAGCCAGACGAGAGTGGTCCGGCGAGAGCGTCGTCGTGCTTGCGAAAAGTGGTCGTGTGGATCGATCTCGGCAGAGTCGTCTTCGTGCTCGTCAGTCTCGGCGACGGGCGGACGCACGGTTTGTGCGGTGACCGCGCGGGTGTGCTGAATGCCGTCCGGTGGTGCGTGCGGCGCCAGCGCGGTTGTAGGCGGCGCCGCAGCTCCGGCCGCAAATGCCGTGGTGGCGGCGCCGACTGGTGCACCGGCGCCACCGATAACGGTGGTGGCGGGCGAACCGGGGGCCGCGGGACGGGGTGTTGCCGGCCGGGGTGTCGGCGCCGGTGCGGCGGCGGCACTGTGATGCTGCGCGGATCGCCGCGGCGCGGGCACCCGATACGCGGGCAGTTCGAGTTGTTCGCACACGATGCGCAGGGCGGCTGCCATTTCGCCGGCATCGGTAAACCGATGCGCAGGTTCACGATTGGTGGCCTGCGTGACGAGGCGGTCGAACTGCGCCGGTACGCCCGCGATTCGTGAACCGGGTGGCGGAACGTCGTCGTGAATTCTCTGGTATGCGATCGAGAGAGAGGTGTCCCCGGTGAAAGGTGTTGTACCGGTGAGGAGTTCGAACATGAGGACGCCGGTGGAGTACACGTCGCTGCGCGGATCGGCCACTCCGGAGGTGACCTGCTCCGGGGAGAGGTAGGCGGCGGTGCCGAGAATGACGCTGTTGGACGTTGTTGTCGCGGCAGCAGCGGCGCGCACCAAACCGAAATCGGCGATCTTCACTTCACCGGCGTCGGAAATCAGGATGTTCTCCGGTTTGACGTCGCGGTGCACCAGGCCGGCCCGGTGTGCAACTGCCAACGCGTCGAGTACCGGCCCGACTACCGCGGCGACAGCGTGTGGCGGCATCGGGCCGCGCTCGCGCAGCAATTCACGCAAGGTGCCGCCGTCGACCAATTCCATGACGAGGAAGGCATGACCGCGATCGCTGCCCTGGTCGTACACGGCAACCAAGGCAGGGTGCTTGAGGCGGGCGACTGCGCGCGCCTCGAACTCGAAGCGGGTGAGAAAAGCGGGATCGGCGGCAAACTGCGGATCCATGACCTTGATAGCGACAGGCCGATCCAACCGCGTATCGAGGCCTCGATACACAGTCGACATTCCGCCGCGTGCGATGGGCGCATCCACGCGATAGCGGCGTTCGAGCATTTCGCCGATCAACCCTTGACCTCCGTTGTGAAAATCTGTGGTGCAGTAATAATCTGTGGTCGCATCCGCCTCGTCCATCGTAGCCAGCGCTGCCGACGGAAAGTTCCACCCACGTGCCGGGCGACAAGCCGACCCGATAAACTTCCGTGGTGAGCGCGATTCCTTATTGTGATGATGTCCTGGATTCTTCGGTATCCCTGTTCCAGTTGGCCGATGTAGCGAAGAGCGTCAGGTTGCCGGTCGCGAAGGTGCACCAGTTGCTCCGCGATCGCAAGATCATCGCAGTCAAGCGCAACGGGGTTCTCGGGGTTCCCGAGGAATTCTTCGACGAAGACGGCCAGATCGTGAAATGGCTTCCCGGTTTGCTGGCAGTTCTGCACGATGGCGGATACAGCGATGTAGCGTCGCTGCGCTGGCTTTTCCAGTCTGACGAGTCCCTCCCCGGACGCCCCGTCGACGCCCTGCATGGGCACCTCGCCCGCGAGGTTATCCGCCGTGCACAGGCAATGGCTTTCTGAGTCTGATTGGTTTTTCCGGCCTGACGTAGCTCGCCGACCGGACTGGAGCCGGTACGGCGAACGTCAGGCGCGTGCGGTGGTGGACGGTCACCCGGCGGTCGAGAATGTGGTCGAGAATGCGATAGCCGACTGACCCCACCCCGTGCGGAGCACCGAATTCATCGTGCCGTCGACGTCGCTTCTGCCGGGACTTTCTCCGGTGCGTGTCCCCGTAGACGCAGTGGGTCTTCCGTCCGGAGTGTCATCGCCGCGACGACGGAGGCAAATGTTGCCAGTACCACGTGCGGGAACGAGTACATGCCGATCGATCCGTCGGGCTGGAATATCAACATGAGCCAGCTGGACAGCCCCACCAGTATGGCCAGGGTCGTCGGGGAGAGTGCAAAGCCGGCAGCTACGGCCAACGGCCACGAGTAGTACCAGGGGAGCGCCGCCGGGGAGAGAATCACGATGGCAACCATGACAATCACGATGCCCATCACGGCGTCGCGTTCGGTGGTGCGGAATCGCCACCAGACAAAAGCGATGATTCCGATGAGCACGACTGCGCTGACAAGCCGGGTCACCTGGAGTATGTCGTCGAAGTGATTGCCGGTGAGCCACGATGTCGCGGCGGTGGACAGTTCGGCGACGAGGGTCGGCAACGACAGCCAGTTGATGATCTTGTTGGAGCCGGAGAGCGCCGTCGTCCAGCCGAGTCCGACACCGGCAATCAACGACGTCGAACCGAGGACAACAACGAACATCGCAAATCCGCTACCGGCGGTCTTGATAAAGGATCGGATCGGATTCGGTGCTTCCGTTCCCTGCGCTGCGGCGTCTTCACGTTCGTGAATCATCCAGATCCAGACGATGAACGGCAGCGCCACCCCGGCAGTGGCCTTGATGGCAACGGCAAAGGCGATGAGACCGATTCCGAACATGTGCTTGCGTTCGAGGGCCAGAGCGATGCCGGCGACCATCAGGCCGACCATCAGCATCTCGTTGTGCACGCCGCCGATCAGATGGATCAGGACGAGTGGATTGAGGACCGCGAGCCACAAGGCGATCGCCGGGTTTCCGCCGAGTTTGCGCGCGAGGTGGGGGACACCCCACACCATCAATGCCAGGCCGGGCAGCATGGTGATGCGCAGTAACATCGTGCCCGCGATGACGTTGTCACCGGTCAGGCGAACAATGGCATCAGTGAGCAGGAGATGAACCGGACCGTACGGGGTTGTTGTCGTCGTCCAGACATTGGAGACGTTGTCGAGCAGGATGCCGGGATTGACCACCGGCCCCACTTCGTACGGGTCGAAGCCGTCACGCAGCAGAGCGCCCTGCGCAAGGTAGGAGTAAGCGTCACGGCTGAACATCGGAACGGCAAAGAGCAGGGGGAACGTCCACAGCGGCACGATGAATCGCAGCCCGCGCAAACCGACGTCACCGCGCAGCGCCGAGCGACCCAGTCGCGCCCACGCGCCGATCATGCACAACACGCCGATCCACACGATCGCCGCCGACAGTATCGACCCGTGCCCGAATCGGAGCCAGGACAGATGCATCGACTCGAGCAACGGGTCCTCGCGCCGGACGCTACCTGCGCCGAATCCGCCGAACATGATCATGGCGGCGCCCAGGAATCCGAGCAGCGCGCTGTGTCCTTCGGGAGTGCGAAGGAAATCAGCGGCCCTTCGATGCCACGCTGGTGTGGTGGCTGCGGCAGAGGGCGTCATGAGTGCAGTTTCCTCCCCCGAGATGTTCGGATGCGGTAGCGCGTACGTGGTGAATTGCTGGCGAATAGTCGGTTACGAGGGGACAGTTTAGTTGCTCCGGAGACCGAACCCTGCCGTCGACTCGTTTGCGCGCGCCGGTGACAGCCGGTTCGGTGCCCAATAGTGACGGATCACTCATGAACAGTCTGTCAGTACGTGCGCGACGTGGCTGCGAGGGCCATCTCGCGCAGCCGTGTCTTGGCCTCCGCGGTGGCGCTGCTCGATTCCAGTGCGGCCGCGGCAGATTCGACCAGGGTGGCGATGCGTGCTTCCGCGTCGTCCACTGCCCCGAGGTCGGTGATCAGGGTGCGTAGCGTATCGACGTCGTTGTCGGTCAGTTCTGCGCCGATTCCGGATCGGAGTTGTTGTGCCGCAGCAGGATCAGTGTCATCGGCGCGCGCAAGTGCGGCAGCGAACAGTGTTGTCCGCTTACCGGTGCGGAGGTCGTCGCCGGACGGCTTGCCGGTCACCGACGGATCGCCGAAGACGCCGAGCAGGTCGTCCCGGAGCTGGAATGCGATACCGATGTCGGTGCCGAACTTCCGGTACGCGTCGATCAGTGGCGCGTCTGCTCCGAAAAGGGCAGCACCGAGGTGCAGGGGGCGCTCGATCGTATACGCCGCAGTCTTGAACCGGTTGACGCGCATAGCTGCCTCGACGCTCTCGTCGCCGCGAGCTTCGTTGCTGATATCGAGGAACTGACCGCCAAGCACTTCGGTGCGCATCGCCGACCACACGGGGCTGATCCGAGCGGCGGCGTCAGAGCTGATTCCGGATTCGCGGATCATGTCGTCTGCCCATGCGAGCGCCAGATCGCCGAGCAGAATTGCGACAGCCTCACCGAAGTGGGCGCCGTCGCCGTTCCAATTGTCAGCTCGGTGCAGGTTCTCGAACTCGACGTGCACGGTGGGAAATCCGCGACGCGTCGTGGAGGCGTCGATGATGTCGTCGTGGACCAGCGCGCATGCCTGGACCAGTTCGAGCGCCGTGCAGGCGCGCATGACGCTGTCGGCGTCGTCGCCGTGAGGGTCGCCGCCGGCGCCGAGCCAGCCCGTCCACGCAAAGGCCGGTCGCACACGCTTGCCGCCGCGCAGAACAAAGCTCTCGAGAGTGTCGACGGCGGTTTCGTATCCGCCGCCGATGGTTTCCACCGCTTCGCGCCTGGAGGCAAAGAAGTCACGCAAGCTCTGTTCGAACAAAGCCGGCAACTCGAGCGAGGACGGATAGGCGGCGTCGGTTCGAGCAGACAGGATGGCCTCCAAGGTCGGTAACTTCTCATACCGGCGAACAGGGCCAGGCAGTGAGCGTAGAGTCCAGCTTAGTGGGGTCCCTACCGATGTCCGGTGTGGGCCGTGAACTGCACGATCCTGGCATCCGGGACGTATTCACGGACGCGATGCTCCGTTCTGCGTCGACAAAACATATGCTTACCTCGTGACATTCGATGCAGTCAGGGGACGCTCCAGCGATGGCTGGGCCAGCCGAACACCATCGATCGTCGATCGGATCACATCTTCCACAGGGAGTCGGATTCCGTTCTCGGTCGAGTTCTCACCGCCGCGCGACGCAGAAGCCGAGGCGCGTCTGTGGCGTGCCGTGCGCACATTCGAGAGGCTCGGTCCGGCTTTTGTCTCCATGACGTACGGCGCCGGCGGTTCGACTCGTGACCGCACCGTTCGGGTCACAGGAGAATTGGCCGAAGAGACCACGTTGCTGCCGGTTGCACACCTCACTGCGGTGTCCCACAGCATCGACGAACTCCGATCCATGGTCGGCGCCTATGCCGATCGCGGAATCAGCAACATCCTCGTTCTGCGCGGCGACCCCCCTGGCGACCCCCTCGGCGAATGGAAGAAACACCCCGATGGCGTCGAGTACGCCGAAGAGCTTGTCCGGATGGTCCGCGATCTCGGTGACTTCCACGTCGGCGTGGCGTCGTTCCCGGAAGGACATTACCGAGCACCTGACCTGGCCCACGACACGAAGTACCTCGTCTCGAAGTTGCGCGCCGGAGCCGAGTACTCCATCACGCAGATGTTCTTCGACGTCGACGACTACCTGCGTCTGCGTGATCGCGTGAGCGCGTTCGACCCCGAGCAGGGCGCCAAGCCGATCATCCCCGAAATCATGCCGGTCACCTCACTGCGGTCGGTGCGGCGCATGCTCGAACTGTCCGGATCGTCGTTGCCGCCCGCCCTCGAGCGCCGGTTCGACGCCGCCGCCGGTTCGGGTTCTCAGGAGAATCGGGCAGCGGTGCGTGAACTCGGGATCGACCTCGCTACCGAAATGGGCGAGCGATTGATCGCTGAAGGCGCTCCGTGCCTGCACTTCATCACGTTGAACTTCGCACGGGCCACGAGCGAGGTTCTTGAACGTCTGGGGCTGACGTCGGATGTGTCGACCGATTCGCAGGCGAGCGTCTAGCACTCCCGCTCAGTGCGTGTCACTCTTTGCCGATTGTGGACTGTTCGGTGCCTGCGAGACGGGTGCGCGATTGCGCACCATCCAGGCCATCGCACCGACGATAATCGCGACACCGAGTGTGAGGCCGGCCATGATGCCTGCCCATCCCGCAAAGCTGCGGGTACTCGGATCGGCGTAGTTCACTTCTGCGCGCACAGTCGATACCTCGCCGGCCGGCAGAGTCCACGAGACCCGGGAATCGCCGTCTCGGTTGCCGTTCGTCGTGGAGATGCGTGCCGGGAAGGCGATGCTGAATTGGATGTCGGAGCCCTGGGCGGGCAGGGCTTTGAGGTCGGCCTTTCCGTCCAACGCGACGGTGTCGCCACTGCGCTGAAGGGTGAGCTGGAACGAACCGGCGCCTTCGTCCGTCATGGCAGCCAGTTGCGAGACGTCACCGAAGCTGAGATCCCAGAAGAACACCTGTGATCCGACGTAGCCGTCCTTCTTGTATTCCTGAACCCGGATGTTCTCCGCGAGCGACGTCGGCGGTACCAGTTGTGGCCCGGGATCGGCTTCGTTCTCCGGAATCACGGCCGCGACGATCTGCCCTGACACCCGATCATCGGCCGAGACACCCATCGAGACCTGGACCCGTAGGCAGCCGGCGAGCAGCGGCACCAGCATCAGTACGAGAGCCGTCGTGGCAAGAAGTTGCTTGCGACGTCGCGGCCGCGTGGTGTCATCCGTGGACTGTTGCACAGTCGTCATCGTGCCAGCCGCTGCATCGGTAGTCAGCTACGAGGGGGTGTGTCGGCGTGGGAAGTCCGAGACCGGGCGAACGCGACGCCGAAGGTGGCAAGAAGCCAGACCCCGAGAATTCCCATCACGACAAACCCGTACATCGCCGAGTAGCGCAGCTCGGGTGCACTGAGGAACACGGCGTGCGCGAGGGCAGAACCGAGCCACGTCCACAGAAACAGGCCGTAGGGAACGCCGTCGGAGACCGTCGGCTTTTCGTATCGACTCGCGATCGCTTCCATGATCGATGCCATGATCAGACCGATCGCGATCCACCCCGCGTAGTTTGTCAGGGGAATGTGAGCGATGCCGGAAAGTCCCGCGTTGTCGACACACCATGCCCATTGATGGTCGGCCACCATCTGTGGATCGAGATACAGATCCCAGCCGACCAACCCTGTGACCGTGAGCGCGACGCGGCCGATTCGCCGTGAGGCCGGCGTGAACCGCCGAACCAGGCGAGTGGCCACACACCAGATCGGATAGAAGCCGGCAGTCCAGGCGAACGGCACGATCAGCGGCACACCGGACAACGCCGGACCGAGTCGGTCGACGCTGTACCCGTAACAGCCGTACGGCATTCCGGTGGCAGTACCCACTATCTCCGACGCCAGCCCGACCCCCGCGGTGACTGCGATCAGCGCGGCGGTCCACACAACGCCACGGTTGATCGCCGCGTGGCTGATTGACGCGGCGGCCAGTAAACCCACCACGGCGATCGTCACGGCATCGCGAGAGCTGCCGTCCACCAACGGATACACGATCTGCGCGCCGATCGCTGCCAACGCCAGAATCAGCGGAACACGTTGGCGGATCACGTCCTTCGACGTATCCGGCGCAGCAACGACGTGCCGCGCCGCTCGGACAGTGCAATGCGCGCAGCGCTGCGCCCACTCGCTCCGGACACACCACCGCCGGGGTGCGTCGACGCGCCGGTGAGGTAGAGGCCCTCTGCGCCGGGGACGCGGTGCGCTGACAACTCGGGCAGTGGGCGCCACATCATCATCTGATCGAGGGACATCTCGACGTGCATGACGTTGCCGCCGATCAACCCCATCTCGGACTCGATGTCGCGCGGAGTCTGGATGTGCCGCTGGCGGATGCTGTCGGTGAAACCGGGCGCCGACGCCTCCATCTCGGCGACCACGCGATCGGCTTCGGACTCCGCGAGCGACGCCCAGTCGCGATCTGCGCTCAGTCGATACGGCTGCCACTGTGACCACAAAGTCACTTGATGCTCGTTCGGGGGAGCGATACTCGGATCGATCCCACTGAAACTCATACCGAGAACCGCGGGGCGCGGGGGAAGTTCGCCGCCGAGCGCTGCTCCGTGAGCAGTCCGTAGGTGTGCGCGATCGGACACCAGAAGTTGCAGGCCGGACGTGCTCTCGGTAATCGACGCCGACGGGTACCGCGGAAGCGCCGATGTTGCCAATCGCAGGACCATGCCGATTCCCGGGCCGACGCGTATCCGCCGACGCCACCGATCCAGTGTGGCTGCGTCGAAGCCTCCGTTGCCCAGTAGATCCAACGTCGTCAAGATGTGGCAGCCGGCGATGACGGTGCGAGCCCGAACCTGGTGTCCATCGGCAGTTCTCACGGTCCAGTGATCGCCGTCGCGGGTCAGCGACGTCACGGCGTCGCCGAGGTCGACGGTGGCTCCGTCCACCTTCAGCCTCGAGATGAGGGCGGCGCTGAGTGCGCCGCTGCCCCCAACGGCGCGCCCCGGCGGCAGAACGTGCATGAGCGCGGCAAAACCAACCATCGGCGCGGTGCCCGGCTCCGACATCGGTGGTCCTGATTGCGCTCCGAACCAGGCGAGTGCGGCTTTGAGTGGTTCGCTGTCGAAGTACTCGTCCAGGAGCGCGTCACCGGTCGCGAGGAACTGGCGCGCGAGATCGCTCCCGCCGCTCCCGGTGTCGAGGCCCCAGAACGACGACAGCAGATTGGGTCCGGTGGGCGGGGCGGAAAATGCCCGCATCACCCGCGCGCTGCGCTCCGACCAGATATTCACGAACCTGCGGTAGGCGTCGGCATCACGTGTGCCACATGCTTGTTCGATCGATCGGCAGGTCGCGTCGAGGTCGCGGTGGAACACGATTCCCGGGCAATCCGAACCTGCGGGAGGTGGTGCGTACGCCCAGGGATCGCAATCGATGTACCGAAGTCCGTGGGCCGCAAGCCCGAGTTCCTCGATGATTCCGGTGTGCCGAATCATGATGTGCGCGGACGAACCACGATCGACTTTGTGTCCCGGAAATCGTTCGATCGTCGATACGGCCCCGCCGGGGACGGTGTCTTTCTCGAGCACCTGGACCGACCAGCCTTCGCGTGCGAGGTAGGCCGCCGAGACCAGCGCGTTGTGCCCGGCGCCGACAACTACTGCGTCGAGAATCGCGGTCACAGCGGCAATCCTCGTCCGAGCACGGCAAACGGTCGACTGTCTCCGGCAAAGCGGAATCGCCTGAGCACGTCCTGAAATCCCAGTCGCCGATACAACCGCCACGCACGGTTGTCTTCGTCGTACACCTCGGGAGTGGACAGGAGAACGGAGCGCTCCATCCGATCTCGCAAGAGATGCCGAAGCAGGGATTCACCCAGGCGATGCCCCTGGCCACTGGGATGGACGTGGAGTTCGGTCAGTTCGAAGTAATCGTCGAGAATGGCCGAGATCTCGGACTGTGGCCGACCGCTGCGACGCAGTCCGTGCAATACCTGTTGGTGCCACCACTGGTCCGAACTTCCGCGATAGCCGTAGGCGATTCCGATCAGGGGAGCAGAAGTGTCTACAGGAGCAGCAGAGTTTTCCGGAGCAACAGTGTTCGCAGTGGGTTCTCGTCCGGCACAGGCGCCGACGGCTTTCCATCCCGGCCTGGTCGAGTGCTCCGTCCACATCGGCGCGCGGTGGAACTCGGTGCCACGTGGATAGTCCATCGCGGTGACGTACACGGACAGTGCCTCGTGTAGTCGATTCGCGAATTCCTCGCGGTCGAGGTCGACCGTGTACGGAGTCCAGGCGATCTGCGGGTCGACTGGTCTCACCTCTTCTCTTGACTACTTGTCGGTGGGTGCAGTTATATTGAATAGGTCGAACGAATGTTCGATAAGGGTGATCTGGAAATGACACCCGAGGTGGGGATGCCCGAAGGGAAGCGGGCATCCCCGCCGCACCAGATTTCGATCCTTGTGAATGCAATCCCCTTTGGCGCGGGAGGTGCCCCGGATGTCCGATCGAGCGAAGTCCGAAAGAACACCGAAGTCCGAAAGGGCGCTGCCGGCGGAACTGGCGTGCCCCTCGCGGTCGGCGCTGTCACGGCTCCCGAAGTCAGCGAAAATGCCGGGGCGAGTGGCGCGATCGTCCGCCGGCGCGTTCTCCGGAAGTGGGTCCGCAGGCGGACTCGCGTGGAATCTGTTGGGGAAGGCCGATTCATTGTTGGCGGAGTCCGTCGGAGCAGGAGACGCGTCAGAACGCTTTCGATGCGCCTATCTGGCAGCGTTGCGCGGCGCTGGAGCAGTTCTGGCTGTGGGTGCGACGGGAAGTGGACGGCGTAAGAAGAGCGGGAACGCATGGACCCGGTTGGACGCGGACGCACCCACTTTCGGTGCGTGGTCGAGTTACTTCGCCGGCTGGTCGAACACCCGGGCGGCGGTCGAAACAGGCATGCAGGTGGATCTCAGCGACGCTGATGCCGATGGATTTTCTGTCGAAGTGGGCAGATTTCTGACTGCGGTCGAAGATTTTGTCGGCCAGGCTCATCGAATCGACCTGAGAGCATCCTGAAATTTTTGATGTCTGAGATGGCCGAATTCAGAGAAAATGCAGGTTCTGTGGCCTGATGGGGCCTGATTTACGGTTCGGCCGGGCAAATACGTACGCTTGTGGCATAACTCGTACCCAGAGTTGGTGGTCCGCGACCTAAACTGCTCGTAGTATAAAAAGCAGGTAGTCGTTCACGTTGACTACCCGCCACCTCACACCGTGGGGTGGTTGCCTAACTTCCAGTGCCGGGGGAGGTACCGTGCCACTCTCCGAGCACGAGCAGCGCATGCTCGATCAGATCGAGAGCGCTCTCTATGCCGAAGACCCCAAGTTCGCCTCCAATGTGAGGGGCGGCCGTATGAGGGCGCCGTCGAGTAGACGGCGTTTTCAAGCTGCGGCGCTCTTTGTTGTGGGCTTGATCCTGTTGATTGCAGGCCTTCAAGTCCTCAAACTGGGCTCATTTCCGATTCTCAGCTTGGTCGGGTTCCTGTGTATGTTCGGCGCCGGCGTCATGCTCTTGTGGGGCGGCGGTCGACGGACTGGGACACCAACTGCGGACGGCGCTCAGGCCGGTGAACACCAGTCCGGGCCTCCAGGCGCGGGTGGGTCGAGCGGCGGCCGAGGGCATTCACGCGGTCGACGATCAGGTGGGGGATTCTCTTCCCGAATGGAAGATCGATTCCGTCGCCGGTTCGAGCAGGACTAGCTCTGACGCAAGCTGATGATCCCGTCGGCCAGTTCGGCGGGAGAGTCACGGTGGTCAATTTCACCTGAATTGTTCCACCTGTGCGGGTGGCGCGTGCGCCCTCGCAAGCGACATAACTCATAACAAAACATGACGGTCGGCAACCACTGGTTGCCGGCCGTCTGTCGCGTTATCGGGGGACCATGGTCCCCTCCACTTTCCTCCCCTGCTATGGGTAGTTCTGGCGTAAAGATGGGCGCATGGGGCTGCGGCAATCCGCCGTACTCGTTGAGCTGGACTTATAGGTCGAATGTGGGCCTGTGTGACGTAGGGCGGAGCACGTCGGTGATGTGCGTGGGGACACTGCTGACGAAAATTCCCCAACTTTCCCCACCTGCTTTGAGCTGCTAATACTCAGCAAATCAGCCCGGTTAGTGCCCGGTAGCTCCTTGTGTGTGGGGGAAAGTGGGGTACTGTGGGTGCGGGCGGAGAGCTTGAAGCCGTATTTCGCCCAAACGGGAGGGTTTCGGCGAAAGCTCGCAGGAGGTGTCGAGTGTTCCTCGGAACCTTCACGCCGAAGCTCGACGACAAAGGCCGGCTCACCTTGCCGGCCAAGTTCCGAGAAGAGTTGTCAGGAGGGTTGATGATCACCAAGAGTCAGGATCACAGCCTTGCTGTCTATCCCCGGGACGAGTTCGTCAAGCTGGCTCGTAAAGCAGCGGCAGCTCCACGTAATGATCCGGCCGCACGAGCGTATGTTCGCGCTCTGGCAGCCGGCACGGATGAACAGCACGCCGATGCCCAGGGGCGAATCACCCTCTCGGCTGATCATCGGCGTTACGCAAACCTTTCCAAGGAATGCGTAGTGACCGGGTCTGTCGACTACCTCGAAATCTGGGATCTCGAAGCCTGGGAGAGGTATCTCGGAGACAACGAAGAGGACTATTCCCAAGCAATTGGCGAATCTCTCAGCGAGATCGTCTAGGCGGATAGTTTGTGGCGAATGCCACGAGGCCTCTGCCCGGAAAGGCCCTGACGCACTTCCCCAGCGCCAGGTTCTCCTTCGGGCAGGGACCTCGGAGCATTCGCCCGTTCGAGCAGTCATTCTTCATCGGAATCATGAAAGTAGGAGCCGGAGCACACATGGTTGATCGCGAGGTGAACGAACCCTCGGACACCGACGGCTTCGCGCACGTTCCTGTTCTTCTGCACCGCGCAGACGACCTCCTCGGTCCCGCTATCACTGCGGTCGGTGCCGGCGGCGCCGGCGCTGTCATGATCGACGCGACACTCGGCCTGGGTGGGCATTCCGAGTTCTTTCTCGGAAAGTACCCGGGACTGCACCTCATCGGTCTCGATCGCGACACCAATGCGCTGGCAATCGCGTCGGAGCGTCTTGCTCCCTTCGCCGACCGAACGACGTTCGTACACACCACCTATGACGGCATCGAAGATGCGCTCGAGCAGGCTGACCTGCCGACGACGGAGTCGGTTCATGCGATTCTCTTCGACCTCGGTGTTTCCTCGATGCAGTTGGACGAAGCTGATCGTGGTTTTGCGTATTCGATCGACGCACCGTTGGACATGCGGATGGACCAGACCGTCGGGCTCACCGCGGCCGAGGTTCTCAATACCTACAGTCACGGCGATCTCGCCCGAATTCTGAGTACGTACGGCGAAGAGCGTTTTGCGGGAAAGATTGCGTCCGAGATACTTCGGCAGCGCGAGAAGGAGCCGTTCACCACCAGCGCCGCTCTGGTCGAACTGTTATATCGGACCATCCCTGCGGCCACCCGTCGCACCGGCGGGCATCCGGCAAAGCGCACGTTCCAAGCTCTGCGGATCGAGGTAAACGCCGAATTGGATTCCTTGCGTGCCGCAGTACCGGCAGGACTGGACGCCCTCGCAGTTGGCGGCCGAGTTGTCTTCATGTCGTACCAGTCGCTCGAGGATCGAGTTGTCAAGGCAGAGTTGGTTCCTCGCTCCAAGTCGACCAGCCCTGAGGGGCTTCCGGTCGAGCTACCCGGCATGGGCCCGGAGTTCAAGATCCTCACCCGGGGTGCAGAGCGAGCTTCGGAGCAGGAAATCGAGGAGAACCCACGAGCAGCTCCGGTGCGCTTGCGTGCCGCTGAACGCATTGCCAGGAGGCGGGCATGACGAAGCAGAGCACCACCGGGGACGAATCTTCACGTAAGCACCGTTCGGGTGCGGCGCAGCGTGCGTACGAAAAGCGAACGGCTCGGGCGCTCGGGCGCAGCGGGGTGGGTGCCAGTGGCACCGCACTCTCTCGAGGCGGCGAGTTCAAGGCCCGAATTCCGTTTGTAGTCTCCATCATCGGGCTGTTCTCCATCGGACTTGCCGTGACGTTGCTCCTGACGACCCGGTCCGCCGAGGACTCGTATCAACTCAGCGATGCCCGTGAGTTCAATCAGTCTTTGGTGGAGCAGAAGGCTGCTCTCGAGCGCGATTTCCAGTCGCGTAACTCCGCACCGGAGCTTGCCAATCAGGCGAGCGCGCTCGGCATGGTTCCGGCCAAGGATCCGGCCCGCCTTGTAGTCCACCCGGACGGTAGCGTCGAGGTGGTCGGTACACCGGCGCCGGCGAGTGCCGAACCGTTGCCGCCGCTCGACGCACCTGTCGTGGCGTCGCCGCCCCGGGTGGCAACCACCGCACCTTCGGCGCCCCCGGCTGCGCGGACGACTGCGCCGGCTCCACTCAACCCGCAAAACCTCGCTCAGAGTGAGCAATTGATCCCCGTCACGTCCGCTCCTCCGTCCCCGACCACGACGGTGGTGCCGTCTCCGACTGAGGACCGTCGGTGAATCGGGACCCACACTACGACGCGCGCCGACGAGATCCCCAGTACGACGCGCCTCGGCGAGATCCACGTCGTCAACCTGCCGGGCAGCGGGCTTCTCGGGGTCCTCGCGGATCGAAGTCTGCGACCTTCCCGTTTCGTCAGCGTGTAGGTCGGTGGACGATGTGTGGGGCGCTTGCCGTTGCAGCGCTGCAGCTGTTGTGGATTCAAGGCGTCGACGCTCCGAGCCTCGCTGCGGAGTCGGCCAATCAGCGCACGACGACTCAGATCGATCCGGCGGTTCGAGGATCGATCACGGATCGGAACGGCACGACGCTCGCATTCACGATGGAAGCGAAGGCGCTGACGTTCCAGCCGAAAGCCGTTCGCAAAGAACTGGAAGAAGCCCGGACCAAGAGCATAGAAGCGGGTGTCGAACCAGATCAGCAGGCACCCGAAGTGTCGACCCGGCTGGCCGAGATCGCGGCGGGGGTCCACGCCAAATTGGGTGATGCAGCCCCGGAAAAGGACATTCTTGCGAAGTTGAACAGCGAGGAGACGTTTGTCTATCTGGCGCGAAGCGTCGATCCGGCTGTGGCAGCGGAGATTTCGGACAGCTTCCGTGAGGTCGGCCTCGAACGCCAGGATATCCGCGAGTATCCGGGCGGCTCACTCGCGGCCAATATGGTCGGTGCGACCGGGTGGGACGGGCACGGCCTCCTCGGCCTCGAGGATTCGATGGACTCGACCCTTGCCGGTATAGACGGTTCCCAGACCTACGACCGCGGCAGTGACGGCGCTGTGATTCCGGGCAGTTGGCGCGACAAGCAGCCTGCCGTCAACGGCTCGGGCGTTCAGCTCACCATCGATTCCGATCTCCAGTTCTTCGTTCAGCAACAGGTGCAGATTGCGAAGGACAAATCAGGTGCGAAGAACGCGTCGGTTGTCGTCCAGGACGTTGCGACCGGTCAGGTTCTGGCAATGGCCAATGACAACACGTTCAACCCTGGGATCGGTCTGGAAAATAATCTGCGGTCGGTCGAGACCGGCAATCTGTCGGTCACGAGCCCGTTCGAACCTGGTTCGGTGAACAAGATCATCACCGCGGCGGCGGCCGTCGAGGACGGATTGACCACACCGGACGAGGTTCTGCAGGTTCCGGGCAGCATCACGATGTCGGGGGCGACGGTCAAGGACGCGTGGGATCACGGTGTGGTTCCGTACACCTCTACTGGTGTGTTCGGGAAGTCGTCCAATGTCGGAACGCTCATGCTCGCCGAGCGGATCGGCGAGGATAGGTTTGCCGAGATGCTCGACAAGTTCGGTTTGGGACAGCGCACCGAGGTCGGGCTTCCCGACGAGAGTGCCGGCTTGGTCCCCAGCCGCGACCAGTGGTCCGGTGGCACGTTTGCCAACTTGCCGATCGGTCAGGGCTTGTCCATGACTTTGCTGCAGATGACTGGCATGTACCAGGCGATTGCCAATGACGGCGTTCGTATTCCGCCGCGCATCGTCAAGTCCACCGAGAACTCGTCAGGGGAGCGAACCGAAGCGCCGCAGCCTGACGGTATCGAGGTGGTGAGCCCGGAAACAGCGGCGACAGTTCGGGACATGTTCCGATCGGTTACGCAGGACGACACCGGAAATCAGCGCGGCACGGGTGTGGCTGCGGGCGTAGAGGGCTATCAGGTCAGCGGCAAGACCGGCACCGCACAGCAGATCGATCCGGCGTGCAAGTGCTACTCCAACTCCAACTACTGGATCACGTTTGCGGGCATCGCACCGGCAGACAACCCGCGGTTCGTGATCGGAATCATGTTGGATGCTCCCGTTCGCGGTGTCGACGGCGGCGGCGGACAATCGGCCGCACCGTTGTTCCACAACATCGCGTCGTGGATGCTGCAGCGTGACAGCGTGCCGATGTCCCCGGATCCGGGTCGTAAGTTGGTGCTGCAGGCGGACTGATCGAGCGGATCACGATCCACAGTTTCGTCAGGGATCACGATCCACGCGGTCTTCGGGGTGTTCCTGCACGCGGTAATCTCATACGTCGCAGTTTTCGGTTGTCCGAATCTGCGACTGCCATGACCAACGACAATCGCCAGGAGTCGAGTGACAGTGCCGAATCGTTCGCAATCGTCAGAGCCGGGTGTAGCGGTGAACGCACGACCGGCGAATCCGATTGAGACGGCGATCACGGCCTTGGCGGAGTTGTCCGGAGCCCGACTCGACTGGCTGCACGCGGAATGGTCGGGTGCCGGGAAGGCCGCCACCGTCGTATCGGGTGTCGACCTGCGTGCGCAGGACATCGTCGCCGGCGATTTGTTTGCCGCGCTGCCGGGCGCACGCTCGCACGGCGCGCAGTTCGCCGGTGACGCATTGGCCAGTGGAGCTGCCGCGATCTTGACCGACGACGACGGGTTGGCGTTGTTGCGCGCATCGAACCCGAGCGTCGACCGGCCGGTGATGGTTCTCGTTCACCCGAAGCCTCGGGATGTCCTCGGCGAGATCTCGGCTGAGATTTACAGCCGACCGTCGGAGAAGATGCAGGTCATCGGCATCACCGGTACGTCGGGAAAGACCACAACGTCCTACCTGTTGGAAGCGGCGTTGGTCGGTGCGGGACGAAACCCCGGTCTGGTCGGCACCATCGAGACCAGAATCCATGGACGGCGGGTTCCGAGCGCTCTCACCACGCCTGAGGCCCCACACCTCCATGCCTTGTTTGCCGTGATGGCAGAGCAGGGTATCGATACCGTTGTGATGGAAGTGTCGAGTCACGCGCTTTCCCTCGGCCGCGTCGACGGCATCCGATTCGACATCGGAGCGTTCACCAACCTTTCGCAGGATCACCTGGACTTTCACCGAAATTTCGAAGAGTACTTCGCGGCGAAGGCCCGTTTGTTCGATCCGGCGTCCACAGTTCACGCCGAAAGTTCCGTTATCTGCGTCGACGACGTGTGGGGGCGTCGGATGGCAGAAGTGGCGTCCGCAGGCGACGTGACAACGGTGGCGACCACGGAAGCCGAGTCCGACTGGAAGGTCGGTTCGGTCGAGGTTGCAGCCGACGGTTCCCAGTTGTTCGACCTTTCCGGACCGAATGAGCAGTCATGGCCGGTGTCCTTGCGACTGCCGGGTCGATACAACGTGGCAAACGCCGCGCTGGCCCTGACGGTGAGCGCGAAGGCCGGTATCGATGTGCAATCGGCGGTGGCGGCGGTGGGATCGGTAGACGTTCCAGGCCGCGTGCAGCGAATCGACCGCGGTCAAGGTTTCCTCGCCGTGGTCGACTACGCGCACAAGCCCGCCGCGCTCGAGGCTGTCATCGCGACGCTGCGTAATCAGGTTTCCGGACGCGTCGGGGTTGTTGTCGGTGCCGGCGGTGATCGCGATGCGGGTAAACGCGCTTTGATGGGGGAGGCCGGCGCGAGAGGCAGCGATCTGCTGATCGTCACCGACGACAACCCTCGGACCGAAGTACCTGCCACGATTCGCGCAGCAGTGATGGCCGGGGCGCTCGCGGTCCCGGAATCCGAGCGTGGGGTTGTGCTCGAGGTCGGGGACCGAGCGGAAGCGATCGAACAAGCCGTTCGTTGGGCACAGCCCGGCGACGTAGTACTGGTGGCCGGCAAGGGCCACGAAACAGGTCAGGAAATCGACGGGGTCAAGCACCCGTTCGACGACCGCGAGGTGCTGGGAGACGCGATCGACCGGATCGCGATCGACACAGCGCATGGAGGCACGAAATGATCCCGATGACGCTCTCTCGGATTGCCGAGATCGTCGGAGGAACTCTGCACGACGTCGACGATCCGTCGGCAATGGTGACAGGGACCGTCGAATTCGATTCTCGCAGAGTAGGTCCGGGTGGACTGTTCCTGGCGCTGCCAGGCGCCCGCGTCGACGGTCACGAGCACGCCGAAGCAGCTGTTGCGGCCGGTGCGGTAGCTGTGCTCGCCGCGCGGCCGGTGGGAGTACCCGCCATCGTGGTGTCGCCCGCGCAGACGACCGGTCCGAGTTCGGTCATGGCGCTCGAGCACGACGCCGACGGTTCCGGTGCGGCAGTGCTGAACGCATTGGGGCTGTTGGCGCGCGCGGTAGTCGATACGTTGTCGGCGCAGAATGGTCTCACTGTTGTCGGGATCACCGGATCGGCCGGCAAGACGTCCACCAAGGATCTTGTTGCTGCGGTACTGCGTGGTTCGGGCGACGTTGTTGCTCCGCCCGGTTCGTTCAACAACGAATTGGGTCACCCCTGGACCGCCCTTCGCGCCGACGAGCAGACCAAATTCCTGGTACTGGAAATGTCGGCCCGCGGCCTCGGTCACATCGCGGAGTTGGCGCGGATCGCTCCGCCCAAGATCGGCGTTGTGCTGAACGTGGGTACGGCGCACCTCG
Organism: Rhodococcus sp. ACPA4; assembly: GCF_002300185.1. Classification (NCBI taxonomy): domain Bacteria; kingdom Bacillati; phylum Actinomycetota; class Actinomycetes; order Mycobacteriales; family Nocardiaceae; genus Rhodococcus; species Rhodococcus sp. ACPA4. Next base: position 1,785,940 of record NZ_NSDY01000001.1, on the reverse strand, counting down.
GTGAGTTCGGCTCCCGTGAGGCGATCGCAGCCACCAAAGGTGAACTGGTCGAAGCACTTCCGTCGGCGGCTGATGGCGGCGTCGCCATCCTCAACGCCGATGATCGTATGGTCGCGGCCATGGCGTCGCGGACCGCAGCGCGGGTGGTGTTGGTTGGTCAGTCCGAAGGTGCGCACGTGCGCGCGACGGACGTGACCGTCGATGATCAGGCTCGTGCGAGTTTCACCCTGAACTCGGAGAAGGGTTCTGCGCGAATCCGTCTCGCGGTTCACGGTGAACATCAGGTCGGCAACGCGCTTGCCGCGGCCGCAGTTGCACTCGAGAACGGCGTGGAGGTCGCCGAGATCGCCCGCATCCTCGAAGACACCAAGGCCGCGTCGGCCCGGCGCATGGACGTCAGCGACCGCAGCGACGGCGTCACCGTGATCAACGACAGTTACAACGCCAATCCGGACTCGATGCGCGCAGCGCTCAAGGCGTTGGTGTCGATGGCCAGATCGGACCGTCATTTCGGCCGTCGCAGCTGGGCTGTGCTCGGTGAGATGGCGGAACTCGGTCCCGAGTCGGTAGTCGAGCACGATGCGATCGGCCGATTGGCCGTGCGGCTCGACGTCACGAAGCTCATTGTTGTCGGCACCGGTCGTCCGGCCCGCGCGATGCACCAGGGCGCAGTGATGGAGGGCTCATGGGGTGACGAGTCGATGGTTGTCCCGGACGCTGCCGCGGCCTTGAAGGTGCTCGAGGCGGAACTGGAGCCAGGTGATCTGGTGCTGGTCAAGGCTTCACAGTCGATCGGACTCTGGACGGTCGCCGAGGCGGTCCTGGCGCAGAAGCAGGTGTCGGAGTGATCCAGATTCTGCTGGCCGCGGGCATCGCTCTCGCGGTCTCGATCATGCTCACGCCGATTCTGATCAAGGCGTTTGCAAAACAGGGATTCGGCCAGGAGATCCGCACCGAAGGCCCGGCCAGTCACCAGGCGAAGCGTGGCACACCCACGATGGGTGGCGTCGCTATCCTTGCCGGAATCTGGGCGGGGTACTTCGGAACGCATCTCATCGGAATGGGCATCGACGGGGCGGAGGGTCCGACCGCGTCCGGCTTGCTGGTTCTCGGTCTGACAACAGCACTCGGTGGCGTCGGCTTCCTCGACGACTTCATCAAGATCCGCAAGCAGCGCAATCTCGGTCTGAACAAGACGGCAAAACTGGTGGGGCAGTTTGTCGCGGCCGTGATCTTCGGAATCCTCGCGTTGCAGTTCCGCGGCGCCGACGGTCTGACGCCGGGCAGCGTCCACCTGTCCTACGTGCGTGACATCGCCACGGTGTCGCTCGGTTCGGTCGTCTTCATCGCGTTCTGCTACTTGCTGGTCAGTGCGTGGTCGAATGCCGTCAACCTCACCGACGGCCTCGACGGACTTGCGGCGGGCGCAATGAGTTTCGTTCTCGGCGCCTACGTCATCATCACGTTCTGGCAGTTCCGCAACTCATGCGAAACCAGTCCGGTCAAGGGTTGCTACGACGTGCGTGACCCACTCGATCTGGCCTTGATCTGCGCGGCCGGCGCCGGTGCGTGTATCGGATTCCTGTGGTGGAACGCCGCTCCCGCAAAGATATTCATGGGTGATACCGGTTCGCTGGCCCTCGGCGGCATGCTTGCCGGACTCTCGATCACCACCAACACCGAACTCTTGATGGTTGTCATCGGCGCACTGTTCGTTGCCGAGGCTGCGTCGGTGGTGATCCAGGTAGCAGTGTTCAAGTCCAGCCGTCGACGGGTATTCCGAATGGCACCGTTCCACCATCACTTCGAACTTGCCGGGTGGGCGGAAACCACGGTCATCATCAGATTCTGGCTGCTCGCCGCGATTGCGTCGGCGATCGGGCTTGCACTCTTCTACAGCGAATTCCTCGCAGCTATCGGAGGCTGACCGTGACCGAAGCTGGAGCGAACGACCTGAGTTGGCTACGCGGACAACGCGTTCTGGTGGCCGGTGGCCGGGTATCCGGCCAGGCCACCATCGAACCTCTGGTCGCACTTGGTGCTTCGGTGACCGTCGCCGATTCCACCCTGGATTTTGCCGATCGATGCGCCGAACTCGGTGCAGACACCACCGTCACGACCAGTTCGATCGAGGAAGATCGTGGTTTGATCACGCAGTTCGCGCTGGTCGTCACGAGTCCCGGGTTCCGGCCGGACGCCCCGATTCTGGCGGCCGCCGCAGGACACGGGATTCCTATCTGGGGCGACGTCGAACTGTCCTGGCGCATCGACCACTGCGGTCTCTACGGTCCGCCGCGAAAGTGGTTGGTGGTCACGGGCACGAACGGTAAGACGACCACTACGTCGATGCTCGCGTCCATCCTCGACGCTGCGGGTCTCGAAGGGCGGGCGTGCGGCAACATCGGACTTCCAGTGCTGTCTGCGCTGTCGGACACGTCGCCGCGAGTCGATTACCTGGCCGTCGAATTGTCGTCGTTCCAGTTGCACTGGGCGCCGTCGGTGCGCCCGGACGCCGGTGTTGTCCTCAACGTGGCCGAGGATCATCTCGATTGGCACGGCGGGATGGCCGCGTATGCGGAGGCCAAGGCACGGGCCCTCAGTGGCAAGGTCGCGGTAGTCGGACTCGACGACGCGATTGCCGCAGAGCTCGGTGCCGGCGCCGAGGCCGACATCGTGGTGGGGTTCCGGTTGGGCGCTCCGGCGCCCGGCGAGTTGGGTGTGTCGGACGGCCATCTGGTCGACAACGCATTTGGCGACGGCCTGCAGTTGGCCGAGGCCGCGGACATCGATCCGCCTGGCCCCGCCGGTGTCATGGATGCGCTTGCCGCAGCGGCCCTCGCGCGGGCTGTGGGAATCGAACCTGACTCTGTGCGGGCCGGATTGACGGCTCACAAGGTCGGACCGCACCGCGGCGCAGTTGTCGGTGATGTCGGGTCGGTGCTGTACGTCGATGATTCCAAGGCAACCAATCCGCATGCTGCTCGCCCGTCGATCCTGGCTCACGATCGAGTCGTGTGGGTGGCCGGTGGTCTGCTCAAAGGCGCCAGTGTCGACGAGTTGGTGACAGAGGTCCGCAGCCGACTTGCCGGCGCGGTGTTACTCGGACGCGACGCGGGCGACATCGAGCAGGCATTGACGCGACACGCGCCCGAGGTCCCCGTAGTCCGCGTGATGACGGGGGACGATGCAGACGTGAGTGAAAATCTCAGCTCGTCGACGCAGGTGATTCGGCTGCCATCCGGGTCCGATGCGGACGCCGTGATGGCGGCGGTGGTGAATCAAGCCGCTGCGCTGGCGTCGCCGGGTAGCGCGGTGGTTCTTGCTCCCGCCGCGGCGTCGTTGGACATGTTCGACAGTTACGGCCACCGCGGCGACAGTTTTGCCGCGGCTGTCGGTGCACTGCCGGATCCGCCGGAACGCGCGAACAAGGCTGGGATCGCGGAATGACCAAGGGTCCCAAGACCCGAATCGGTGCCTGGCTTGCGCGGCCGTTGGCGTCATTTCATCTGGTGGTAACCGTCGCAGTGATGTTGACGGTCTTGGGACTTGTGATGGTTCTCTCGGCGTCGAGCGTCGAGGCTTATGCCGAAAACAAGTCGGCGTACTCGATGTTCTTGAAGCAGGCGATGTTCGCCGTTGTGGGATTTGTGTTGTTCTACGTCGCGTTGCGGTTGCCGATTCGTTCGATGCGCGCGATGTCGTTCCCGGTGTTCGTCACCACGGTTGTGCTGCTTGTCCTTGTTCTCATCCCGGGTATCGGGACCGAGGCGCAGGGCACCCGCGGTTGGTTTGTCATCGGTCCGCTGTCGGTGCAGCCGTCCGAGTTGGCCAAGATTGCGTTTGCGATCTGGGGAGCACACGTGTTGGCGTCGCGCCGCGGCGAGATCACAACCATCAAGGAACTACTCGTACCGCTGGTTCCGGCAGCGCTGGTGGTCTTCGTGTTGATCATCCTGCAGCCCGACCTCGGCACAACCGTCTCGCTCATCATCATTCTTTTTGCGCTGCTCTGGTACGGCGGATTGCCCGTCAAACTGTTCCTCGCGATTCTCGGAACCGGCGTGGTGTCGGTGGCGATTCTTGCGTTGACAGCGGGTTACCGCTCAGACCGAGTGCGCGCCTTCTTCGATTCGGATGCAGATCCGCAGGGCACCGGCTACCAAGCGCGTCAGGCTATGTACTCGCTGGCCGACGGTGGAATATTCGGTCGTGGACTCGGTCAGAGCGTGGCCAAGTGGAGTTACCTGCCCAACTCGCACAACGACTTCATCTTCGCGATCATCGGTGAGGAACTCGGATTTGTCGGCGGCGCTGCCGTCATCGGTCTCTTTGCTCTGTTCGTCTACACCGGCCTACGGATTGCGGCGCGGTCCTCGGATCCGTTCCTGCGAATCCTGACCGCGACGGTGACGACCTGGATCACCGGGCAGGCGTTCATCAACATCGGATACGTCGTGGGGCTACTGCCCGTCACCGGGCTGCAGCTGCCGCTGGTGTCGGCGGGTGGAACGTCGACGGCGACCACGTTGTTCATGTTCGGCGTCGTCGCCAATGCCGCACGTCACGAGCCGGAAGCGATCGCCGCCCTGCACTCCGGTCAGGACGGTAGGATTTCCAAGCTGCTGCGGCTACCGATGCCGGTGCCGTTTCAGTCGGTCAGGCCGAGCCGGCCTCGCGGCAGTGCGGAATCGAGCCGCTCGCGCGGCAGCGCGGAATCGAGCCGCTCGCGCGGCAGTGCGGAATCGAGCCGCAAGGCCCCAGCAGGGCAGAATGGACGACGTCGGCAGGCGCCGACGCGCAAGACACACGATGCACATGAAGTTCGAGAGCGAGGAATTCGTAGGTGAGCGGCAATAATTCAGCTCTGTCGGTAGTGGTGGCAGGTGGAGGAACCGCTGGTCATATCGAGCCTGCTCTGGCAGTTGCGGACGCCGTGAAGGCGCTGGCACCCGACACCACCGTTACCGCGTTGGGAACCGCCCGCGGGCTCGAGACGACACTTGTTCCCGCAAGGGGGTACACACTCGAACTGATTCCGCCGGTCCCGTTGCCGCGTAAGCCGACGATGGACCTGGTGAAACTCCCACTACGCATTCGAGCGTCGGTGCGTAAGACACGTGAGGTGCTCGACGCAGTCGACGCCGACGTCATCGTGGGTTTTGGTGGGTATGTGGCACTGCCCGCGTACCTCGCCGCTCGCGGTGGGGTGTTGCGCCGCCGTCGCACCATTCCCATTGTCATCCACGAGGCCAACGCCAGCGCCGGCATCGCGAACAAGATCGGTGCGCGGCTGGCAACGCGTGTCCTGGCTGCAGTCCCCGGGTCAGGGGTGAAGAATCGCGGCGCGAGCGACGCGGACATCGTGGGTATTCCGGTGCGGGCATCCATCGCGAACTTCGACCGGGCCGGTTTGCGGGCACAGGCGCGTGAATATTTCGGCCTTCCGCTCGATGGTCCGGTTCTGCTCGTATTCGGCGGATCGCAGGGGGCCAAGTCGCTCAACGACGCGGTGTCAGGCGCTGCCCGGGAATTGGCAGACGCGGGAATCTCGGTGTTGCACGCACACGGACCCAAGAACACGCTCGACGCCGCGCAGTTCTCGGAGGCTGCGCCGTACGTTGCCGTGCCGTATCTCTCGCGCATGGATCTTGCGTATGCCGCGGCCGACGCCGCAATCTGTCGCTCCGGCGCGATGACTGTGGCTGAGGTGTCCTCCGTCGGACTGCCGGCCGTCTACGTTCCGTTGCCACATGGAAACGGTGAGCAGGAGTTGAACGCAAAGCCAGTCGTCGCAGCAGGTGGTGCGGTGATCGTCAGCGACGCCGACCTGACTCCGGCATTTGTCGCGGACACCGTGGTGCCGTTGCTCACCGATTCGCCGCGACTGCAGGCGATGAGCGCGGCGGCTGCCGGTGTCGGGCACCGGACCGCGGCGACCGAGATCGCGCGGATCGTTCTGGACACTGCCCGGAAAAGCAACACAGAAGCACGTAACAACACCGCAGTACGCAACACAAATAGGGGAAACCGATGACCGCGCTGCCCGCCCACCTCGAGCGAGTACACATGGTGGGTATAGGTGGTGCCGGCATGTCCGGCATCGCACGAATTCTGTTGTCCCGCGGCGGACTTGTATCAGGATCCGACGCCAAGGAAAGTCGCGGCGTGTTGGCTTTGCGGGCACGCGGAGCGCAGGTCCGGATCGGCCATGACGCCGACGCGTTGGATCTCCTTCCCGGCGGCCCCACTGTTGTCGTCACCACGCACGCGGCCATTCCCAAGGACAATCCGGAACTGGTCGAAGCAGCGCGTCGTGGGATCCCGGTGATTCTCCGGCCGGCGGTTCTCGCGTCGTTGATGGAGGGAAACCGCACGTTCCTGGTTTCGGGAACCCACGGTAAGACGTCGACCACGTCGATGTTGGTAGTCGCTCTGCAGCATTGCGGATTCGATCCGTCGTTTGCAGTGGGGGGCGAACTCAACGAGGCCGGAACCAACGCGCATCACGGTAGCGGCGACGTCTTCGTGGCAGAAGCCGACGAGAGTGACGGCTCGCTGCTGCAGTACGACCCCGACGTGATCGTCGTAACCAACATCGAAGCCGATCACCTGGACTACTTCGGAAGCGTCGAGAACTACGTGCAGGTCTTCGATGATTTTGTGGGCAAACTGGCTCCCGGTGGTCTCCTGATCGCCTGCCTCGACGACGCGGGTTCGGCGGATCTGGCCAAGCGGATCGTAGCTTCCGGCCGGGGCGATATTCGAGTCATCGGCTACGGCAGTGCAGATGCGGGAGATGCGGCGTTCGAGCCGGTCGACGGGGTCGAGGTGGGTGTGCGACTGCTCGATTTCCGGGCGCACGACGTCGGCGGAGTCCTGCAGTTCCAGTTGGCGGGGGAAAAGGCTGCGCGGACGGTTCGGATGGCTGTTCCCGGTCGTCACATGGCGTTGAACGCTCTGGCTGCGCTGTTGGCTGCGCGTGATGCCGGTGCGGAGATCGACGAGATCGTCGAAGGGCTCGCCGGATTCGGGGGAGTGCACAGGCGGTTCCAGTTCACGGGTCGTGAGCGCGGTGTGCGTGTGTTCGACGATTACGCCCACCATCCCACCGAGGTGCGAGCAGTTCTCGGCGCAGCCGCGGATCTTGTTCGACCACAAGATGTTTCATCGGTTGCGAACTCTGCTGCCGGTCGCGTGATCGTGGTTTTCCAGCCGCACCTGTATTCACGCACGGCGACGTTTGCCGACGAGTTCGCGGCAGCGCTGGACCTTGCAGACGAGGTAGTCGTTCTCGATGTCTACGGTGCGCGTGAAGAACCGTTGCCCGGTGTCAGTGGGGCATTGGTTGCACAGGCTGTCACGAAACCCGTTCACTACCAGCCTGATCTGTCGCTCGCGCCGCGTCAGGTAGCCGGCCTGGCCGGTCCCGGCGACATCGTCATCACGATGGGTGCCGGTGACGTGACCATGTTGGGCAAACAGATCCTCGACGCGTTGCGCGCAGTTCCTCATCAGGCTTCGCGCACGCAGACGCGATGAGTTCGGACGCACGTAGCCGCCGCGGTCGTCGTGATCCGGCGGCCCGGCGTACCGCAGGCGCCAGAGCGCGAAGTACCCGCACAGAATCGCGATACTCGACCCGCGCTACTGCGCCGAAGCCGCCGCCGACACCGAAATCGCCCTGGTACAAGCGGCCGGTGGTGATGGCGCCGCTGGCGGTCGTTGTTGTTGTCGGACTCGTTCTGACAGCGTGGTTGTCACCAGTTCTCTCGGTTCGCGGTACCGAAGTCAGGGGAGCGTCGACGGTATCCGAGGAGCAGATCCTGGAATTGCTGGCAATCCCTGCCGGTACGCCGTTGATGCGCGTCGATGCAGGTTCGGCAGCGGCACGTGTCGCGGCTATTCCGAAGGTCGCATCCGCGCGTGTACAGCGGATGTATCCGTCGACCATTCGGGTGACGGTAACCGAGCGAGTCCCCATGGTGTTCGTGGATTCGCCGGAAGGCACCCATCTGCTGGACGAGAAGGGCGTCGACTTCGAGATCGGCGTCCCGCCGCCCGGCGTGCCCCGACTGGTGACGGCGACACCCGGATGGAACGACCCGCCGACCTTGGCTGCGCTCGAGGTGCTCGCGGCATTGCCGCCGGAGTTACGGATGCAGGTGGGAGAGGTTGCTGCCCGGTCCATTTCGGATGTCTCGATGACGTTGGTCGACGGGCGTGTCGTCAACTGGGGTGGCGTCGAGAAGTCGGATCGCAAGGCCGCGGTGACGCTGCCGCTGTTGACGCAGCCGGGCCAGACATACGACGTGTCGAGTCCCGACCTTCCGACGGTGCGGTAGTTCAGGCGCGGAATGTGCGAACTCACGTCAAATACTTCCCGAAGTTTCGGCGCGCCTAATGGCGGATCGTGATGTCGATGCATAGCGTTTGGTTTCAGATCGAATACTTGACATAACTCTAACCCTGTGGTTGAGGTTGAGAGTTGAGATTCACCCGCTTTACCCAGTACCTGCTTTACCCAGCAATAGACAACAGCGCGTAATACGACACGGAAGGCGAGAGCCGATGACGCCCCCGCACAACTACCTCGCCGTAATCAAGGTCGTCGGCATCGGCGGCGGCGGCGTGAACGCAGTCAACCGCATGATCGAACAAGGACTCAAGGGAGTCGAGTTCATCGCGGTCAACACGGACGCGCAAGCCCTCCTGATGAGCGACGCCGACGTCAAACTCGATGTCGGTCGTGAACTGACCCGAGGCCTCGGCGCCGGTGCAGATCCCGAGGTCGGCCGCAAGGCCGCCGAGGATCACAAGGACGAAATCGAAGAGGTCATCAAGGGCGCTGACATGGTGTTCGTGACCGCCGGTGAGGGTGGTGGAACCGGAACCGGTGGTGCCCCTGTCGTCGCCAGCATCGCCCGGAAGTTGGGCGCCCTCACCGTTGGTGTCGTAACCCGGCCGTTCTCCTTCGAAGGCAAGCGTCGTGGTGGCCAGGCCGACACGGGCATCCAGGCGTTGCGTGAGTCGTGTGACACGCTCATCGTCATCCCCAACGATCGGCTCCTTCAGCTCGGGGACGCGGCTGTCAGTTTGATGGACGCATTCCGTAGCGCCGACGAGGTTCTGCTTAACGGCGTTCAGGGCATCACCGACCTGATCACCACCCCCGGACTGATCAACGTCGACTTCGCGGATGTGAAGGGCGTCATGTCCGGTGCCGGTAGTGCACTCATGGGCATCGGCTCCTCGCGAGGCGAAGGTCGGGCGATCAAAGCTGCTGAGTCCGCTATCAACTCACCGCTTCTCGAGGCGTCGATGGAAGGCGCCCGCGGCGTTCTGCTGTCGATCGCCGGTGGCAGCGATCTTGGTCTGTTCGAGATCAACGAAGCGGCTTCCCTCGTGCAGGAAGCCGCGCACATCGATGCCAACATCATCTTCGGAACGGTGATCGACGATTCACTCGGAGACGAAGTTCGTGTGACGGTCATCGCTGCCGGTTTCGACGGGGGAGCGCCTGCGCGTCGCCCCGTCGAGTCCGCGGCACCCGGCCGAGGAGCTATCGGAGCAGGGCGCGCCGGCGAGGTCGGACGTTCGCCGGTAGCTGCGGAACCGCCTGTGGAGCAGCAGGTTCCGGTTTCGCGCGAGCCGATTGGTTCGGGCTCGCTGCCGCCGATTGCTCCGCCGCGCCATGTTGCGCCACAGGAGGACGACGGCGATGACGACGTCGACGTTCCCGTCTTCATGCGTCGCTGAGTAGAGCGCCGCGCACGCTTTCGAGAGCAGGGTATCCAGATTTTCTGGGTACCCTGTTCTTGATTGATCCCTTATCTCTGTCCGGAAGCTGCCTCGGGATCATGTCCCGTGCAGCAGTGAACATTCGACGTTTGTGAGCACAAAATTTTGAGTACCGAGAACTCGACCGCCAATTTCCGAGTCCGCCGTGTCGTGACCAGTCGCGCTGGCGGTGTTTCGGAAGCGCCGTACGACTCGTTCAATCTCGGTGATCACGTCGGCGACAACGCCGAAGCCGTCGACGCAAACCGTCGACGCCTCGCACGCGAAATCGGAGTCGAGCCGAATCATCTTGTCTGGATGGAACAAATCCACTCGCGCAACGTAACCGTCGTTACCGAGCCGACGGACGAGGTCATCGAGGTGACCGACGCCTTGGTCACTACTGTCCCCGGGTTGGCACTGGCCACGCTCAGTGCCGACTGCGTTCCGGTGCTGCTGTCCGACGAGCAGGCCGGCGTCATCGCCGCCGTGCATGCCGGCCGGATCGGTGCGCGCCTCGGAATCGTGCCGCGGGTTCTGGCCGAGATGGTTCGCCAAGGCGCTGACGTCTCTCGGATCGGCGCCTTCCTCGGTCCGGCAGCCAGTGGCCGGCAGTACGAAGTGCCTGCCGAGATGCGTGCCGACGTCGAGAAGCATCTGCCTGGCAGTGCAACTCGTACCGCGAAGGGCACTCCCGGTCTGGACCTGCGGGCCGGAATCCGCAAACAACTCCTTGATGCCGGTGTTACGGGTGTCGCCGAGGATCCTCGTTGCACGATCGAGGACCGCGCACTGTTCAGTCACCGCCGCGATTCCCTCACCGGGCGTCAGGCTGCGGTGATCTGGATGGATCCGATCGTCGCTGTGGAAGACAACTAGGCCGATTGCATGAACGCCGACAATTCTGGACGCGTGGCCGAGATCTCGGCGGCACTCGATTCGGTGCGGTCCCGCCTCACTGCGGCGTGCGCCGCGGCAGGGCGTCCGGCTTCTGCCGTGACGCTTCTCCCGGTTACCAAGTTCTTCCCCGCGTCGGATGCGCGAATTCTGTATGAATTGGGTTGCCGCGAGTTCGGTGAGTCGCGCGAGCAGGAAGCGATAGCCAAGGTTGCGGAATTCGCCGCAGCGGCCGCCGGTGGTGCAATCGACGGGGCGGATCCTGTTCGGTGGCACATGATCGGTCAGTTGCAGCGAAACAAGGCACGTTCGGTCGCGAAGTGGGCCTACGCGATTCACTCGGTCGACAGTGCGCGGCTCGCGGACGCTCTCGATCGGGCCGCGCTCGATGCCCTCTCCGCCGGTGATCGCGCTGCACCGTTGCGAGTTCTCATTCAGGTGAGCCTCGACGCCGATCCGACGCGTGGCGGCATCGCGCTCGACGAGTTACCGGCCCTCGCCGCGCGGATCGCGACGGCCGACGGTCTGGATCTGGCCGGGCTGATGGCCGTTCCGCCGCTGGGTTCGGACGCCGACGAGCAGTTTGCTCGCCTGCACGAGGTCCATCGGACCGTCCTCGAGTCCCATCCGCATGCGGTCGAGTTGTCGGCCGGAATGACCGGAGATCTCGAGGCTGCGGTTCGCCACGGATCGACTTGCGTGCGTGTCGGAACCGCACTGCTCGGCTCACGACCAGTAATCTCGAAATGATCGCTCTGGTGATCGCCCAACCCGTCCACACCGCGACCGGCCGCAGTCGGAGACAATCCGCCGCGCCAAGGAAGGTCGATCAATGAGCAACCTGCACAAGTTCAAGGCATATTTCGGCATGGTTCCCCTCGACGACTACGAGGACGAGTACGTAGAAGAACCCGATCAGGCTCGTCGCGCACCTCGTCGTAGCCATGACGGCTATGCCGAACGCGATGACCGCGAGTTTGCCGAGCCGGCTTTCTCGAAGGCTGGCTACGCGCCCAGCCGTCGGGATGAGGAAGAAGCCGAGTTCGATCGCTACGAATCACGTCCGAGAATGGACACCGTTGCCTCGCGTGCACCCCGCCCGTCGATGGCGCCTCGTCCCACCAGCCGGGGCAATCTTGCAGTTGACGCCCGCGCCGAGCGCCCTGAAGTTCGCCGCGCGCCCGCAGTCGACGACGGCGGCCCGTTGGCCAAGATCACGACTCTGCGTCCGCAGAGCTACGCCGAGGCCCGCACGATCGGCGAGCGCTTCCGCGACGGCACGCCGGTCATCATGGATTTGGTCGACATGAGCAACGCCGACGCGAAGCGACTGGTCGACTTCGCCGCCGGTCTCGCATTTGCGCTGCGCGGCTCGTTCGACAAGGTCGCCACCAAAGTGTTTCTTCTCTCACCGGCCGACATCGATGTTTCCGCCGAGGAGCGTCGTCGTATCGCGGAGACGGGCTTCTACAGTCAGAAATGATGCTCTCGATCGTAGATAGCTCCTTGAACAGCCGAAATGCTGGACATTCTGTTGCGCTGGGGCCTGTGCAGGGGTCGCATGCCAGGGGTGTTCACGGTCTCGGCTCGGTGAGTTCGCAGCCTCGTAATCCGGCCTCGGATGGCGAGTGTCTGTTTTGGACGCGACGCAGAAGTCAGGCAGAGTGAGGGTGTGAACGCGCTTTTCGATGTGATCTACCTCGTGCTGGTTGTGTTTTGGCTTTTGCTGATCGGCAGAGTGATTGTCGAGTTCGTTCGTTCGTTCGCCAGAGACTGGCGTCCGTCGGGAGTGGTCGCCATCATTCTCGAAACCGTTTTTACGATCACCGATCCGCCGGTGAAGCTTCTCCGTAGGTTGATCCCCCCGATCAACCTGGGTGGGGTTCGCTTGGATCTATCCATCATGGTCTTGCTTTTCATCGTCATCATCCTGATGTCGGTTGTCGGCTCGGCCCGGTAATTGAGTGGGGTGTGCCAGAATGGAACCCATAACTCGCGTAGTGGTTAGCTGCTACGCACACCGTGCTGTAACTGAATGCTTGCTTGACCGCCAAATGACGCGTGAAGGGATCCTTCCATGCCGCAACTGACTCCAGCTGACGTGCACAACGTTGCGTTCAGCAAGCCGCCTATCGGCAAGCGTGGCTACAACGAAGACGAGGTCGACGCATTTCTTGATCTCGTCGAGCAGGCGCTCTCGCAGCTCATCGAGGAAAATGCAGATCTGCAACAGCGAGTAAGCGAGCTGGATCAGGAACTTGCTGCTGCAAAGAAGGCGCCGGCACCGGCTGCCAATGCAGGTGCCCCGGTAGCCCAGCCCAAGCCCGAACCGGCTCGCGTGGTCGAGGCTCCCAAGCCCGCTCCCGTCGTGGCACCGGTTCCCGTGGCTGCTGCTGCACAGGCTCCGCAGAGCGGCGACACCCACATGCAGGCAGCCAAGGTTCTCGGCCTGGCTCAGGAGATGGCAGATCGCCTCACCGGCGATGCCAAGGCAGAGTCCGAGCAGCTGCTCGGAAGTGCCCGCACCAACTCCGAGCAGCTGATGAGCGAGGCTCGTAGCAAGGCTGACGGCATGATCGCGGACGCTCGCAACAAGTCGGAAGCAATGCTCACCGATGCGCAGACCCGCTCGGAGACCCAGCTTCGCCAGGCTCAGGAGAAGGCCGATGCTCTCAAGGCAGACGCCGAGAAGAAGCACACCGAGATCATGGCGACCATCAACCAGCAGCGATCTGTCCTCGAGGGCCGCATCGAGCAGCTCAAGACGTTCGAGCGCGAATACCGGGTGCGCCTCAAGTCCTACCTGGAATCGCAGCTCGAAGAGCTCGAACAGCGTGGTTCTGCGGTTCCGGTCGACGGTGGCCAGGAGTCCTTCAGCAGTCCGTCGTTCGCAAAGGGAAACAGCTGACCGAGGGATACTCGCCAGGTCAGCGCCGACATCGGGTAGAGGTTGACACGTGCTGGTCGTGACGATAGGACTCGCGGCGGCAGGATTTGCTTTCCTGATTATCGCGCTGACCACCGGGTCGATTATCTGGGCGTGGGCGTGTATTGCAATTTGTTTGGCGGGTGCCGTCCTCCTGCTGGTCAGTGCGCTGACCGGCAAGAGGGCGGTTCTGCCGTTGGACGAGCCGGATACAACCGCCGACGTTGACACACCGGACAACACGGATTTTCCGGGAAACCACGGTGGGTCGGCAAACGAAAACGGCGAGCATTAGACTGTTCGTCAAGAACAGGCTATTCATGAATTACAGGCGATGAACCGGCAATCACCGGGGAGCCTTCGGAAGAACGGTGTTCAGCCAGGCTCGGGCCTGTCAGGCACTCAGTAGAACCGAACGGGTGAGCCCGTCACAGCTCGCGAAGAGTGGCAACACGGAAGGCCTGGCAGAGTTTTGCCGGATTCACGTGGTGCAAGCGGGGTGGTACCGCGGTACGTACGCAGATGCGCACGTATCGTCCCCGTGCCGAGTCGTACAGGCACGAGGAGATCGCAGTGGCGAATAACGGGTATCCCAAAGTCGATTACGGCGTCCCCGCCGACACCGGAGTCAAATTTCCGGCCCTGGAACAGAAGGTTCTGAAAGAGTGGGCCGACGACGACACGTTCCGGGCATCGGTCGACAATCGTGACGGCAACGAGGAGTTCGTCTTCTACGACGGCCCTCCGTTTGCCAACGGCTTGCCGCACTACGGTCACCTTTTGACGGGGTACGTCAAGGACTTGGTGCCCCGCTTCCAGACAATGCGCGGCCGCAAGGTGGAGCGCCGGTTCGGTTGGGATTGCCACGGCCTGCCCGCAGAGCTCGAGGCCGAGAAGCAACTCGGCATCAAGGACAAGTCCGAGATCGACGTCATGGGACTTGCGAAGTTCAACGAGTACTGCAAGGCGTCGGTGCTCAAGTACACCGACGAGTGGCGTGAGTACGTCACCCGGCAGGCTCGTTGGGTCGACTTCGACAACGACTACAAGACCCTGGACCTCGACTTCATGGAGTCGGTCATGTGGGCATTCAAGGAGCTGCACGAGAAGGGCCTGATCTACCAGGGCTTCCGCGTTCTCCCGTACAGCTGGTACGAGCAGACACCGCTGTCCAACCAGGAAACTCGTCTCGACGACGCGTACAAGATGCGTCAGGATCCGGCGGTCACCGTCGAGATGCCGCTGGTGGCGTCGGGCTCACCGCTCGATGGTGCCAATGCCGTCATCTGGACCACAACGCCGTGGACGCTGCCGTCCAACCTCGCTTTGGCTGTTCATCCCGACATCGACTATGTCCAGGTTCTCGGTCAGGACAGCAAGCGCTACGTGCTCGCCGAAGCTCGAGTTGCTCACTACGCCCGTGAGTTGGGGGACGACCCCGAGGTCGTTTCGCGGCACAAGGGTAGCGACCTGGTCGGCCTGTCGTACACACCGCCGTTCGACTTCTTCGTCGGGCACCCGAACGCCCATGTCGTGTTGTCGGCCGATTACGTCACCACCGATTCGGGTACCGGAATCGTCCACCTCGCACCGGCTTTCGGTGAAGAGGATATGGATGTTGCGACCGCCAACGGCATCGAGGTCGTTCAGCCGCTCGACCCCGGTGGAAAGTTCACGTCGATGGTGCCGCCGTACGAGGGTCTGATGGTGTTCGACGCCAACCCCGTCATCATCAAGGATCTCAAAGCCGCCGGAAACCTGTTGCGGCACGAGACGATCGAGCACTCGTACCCGCACAGCTGGCGCAGTGGTCAGCCGCTGATCTACATGGCGGTTCCGTCGTGGTTCGTGGCCGTCACCAAGTTCCGTGACCGCATGGTCGAACTCAACCAGGACATCACCTGGGTTCCCGAGCACATCCGCGACGGTCAGTTCGGCAAGTGGCTCGAAGGTGCTCGCGACTGGAACATCAGCCGAAACCGCTACTGGGGCAGCCCCATTCCGGTGTGGGTCTCCGATGATCCGCAGTACCCGCGTACCGACGTCTACGGTTCCCTGGATCAGTTGGAGGCAGACTTCGGTGTGCGTCCGACCGACCTGCACCGTCCGATGATCGACGATCTGGTACGCCCGAACCCGGACGACCCGACCGGCAAGTCGATGATGCGTCGAGTTCCCGAGGTTCTGGACTGCTGGTTCGAGTCCGGTTCGATGCCGTACGCCCAGGTGCACTACCCCTTCGAGAACCGCGACTGGTTCGAGAGCCACTACCCGGGTGACTTCATCGTCGAGTACAACGGTCAGACCCGCGGCTGGTTCTACACCCTGCACGTTCTCGCGACGGCTCTGTTCGATCGTCCCGCTTTCAAAACCGTTGCAGCACACGGCATCGTTCTCGGTGACGACGGGCTCAAGATGAGTAAGTCCAAGGGTAACTACCCGGATGTCAAGGAGGTGTTCGACCGCGACGGCAGTGATGCCATGCGCTGGTTCCTGATGTCCTCACCCATCCTGCGTGGTGGCAATCTGGTCGTGACGGAGCAGGGCATCCGCGAAGGTGTGCGTCAGGCTCTGCTTCCGCTGTGGAATGCCTGGAGCTTCCTGCAGCTGTATGCGCCGGAATGTGGTGTGTGGCGCACTGATTCGGAGAACATCCTCGACAAGTACATCCTCGCGAAGCTCGCGGGCACGAGGGACGTCATCACCGATGCCCTCGAGGCGAACGACATCGCGGGAGCTTGTGACGAGCTTCGGTTGTTCTGTGATGCACTCACCAATTGGTATGTGCGACGGTCGCGTTCACGCTTCTGGGACGAAGATCGTGATGCCATTGACACTCTGCACACTGTGCTAGAGGTTGTGACGCGTCTGGCTGCGCCCTTGCTGCCGTTGGTGTCCGAGGTGATCTGGCGTGGATTGACCGGGGAACGCTCGGTACACCTCGCCGATTGGCCGACGGAGTCCGAGTTGCCTGGCGATCCGGAACTCGTTGCCGCCATGGACGACGTGCGCACGGTGTGCTCGACAGTGTTGAGCTTGCGTAAGGCGCAGAACCTGCGTGTCCGTCTGCCGCTGCCCGAGGTTACGGTCGCAGCGCCGGACGCCGAGCGCCTGCGTCCGTTCCTCGGCCTGATCGCCGACGAGGTCAACGTCAAGAAGGTCGACCTGACCGAGGATGTCGACGTTCACGGTCGGTTCGAGATCGCGGTCAACGCGCGTGCTGCAGGTCCACGTCTGGGCAAGTCTGTTCAGACCGTCATCAAGGCCGTCAAGGCCGGCGATTGGACCGAAAACGCAGACGGTGTAGTGGTTGCCGCGGGCATCGAGCTCTTGCCCGAGGAATACACGCAGAAACTGGTTGCAGCCGAGCCTGATTCGACGGCAGCGCTTCCCAATGGTGCAGGTCTTGTCGTGCTCGATTCCGTCGTGACGGAAGAGCTCGAGGCCGAGGGTTGGGCCAAGGACCGGATCCGCCAATTGCAGGATGCGCGCCGCGCCGCGGGACTCGACGTCTCGGATCGCATCAACGTTGTGCTCGAGGTGCCGGAGGATCGCAAGGACTGGGCCGATCGTCATCGCGACTTGATCGCCGGTGAGGTTCTGGCCACGTCGTTCACGATCGGCGAGGCCGGGGACGGTGCCGTCGATCTCGGCGACGGTATCCGTGCTGCAATCACGAAGGTCTAGTAGCTGACAACTACTCCGGTGCCCCGAAATATGTCGGAGCACCGGAGTAGTTTGCTCTCATGAGCACGAACAAGGACACCGTGGCGCGCATTCTCGAGCAGTTGGAGCCGCTCGATGTCCGTGCGCGGGCTATGTTCGGTGAATACGGCCTGTACTGCGACGAGAAGGTCGTTGGCTTGATCTGCGGTGACGTTCTGTACGTCAAGCCGACCGAGATCAGTGCGGAGTTCGGATCGGACGCAGACCTTGCGCCGCCGTACCCGGGCGCAAAGGAGTATTACCGGGTTCCAGAGGAGCGGTTTCACGACGTGGATCGGCTGCACGCATTCATTCAGCGAACCGCCGACGCGCTTCCACTGCCCAAGAAGAAGCCACCGAAGAAGGCCAAACCGAAGGTCCAGAAGTAATCCATTGCTCGCCGAGATCGAGAACTGTTACCGCCGATGAACCAGGGTGATCCCACACGAAGCCGCCGGTGGGTGCTTCATCTCGATATGGATGCCTTTTTCGCCTCCGCTGAGCAATTGACCCGACCGACGTTGCGCGGACGTCCCGTCATGGTGGGCGGTCTCGGTGGCAGGGGCGTGGTTGCCGGCGCAAGTTACGAGGCTCGCGCCTTCGGTGCTCGGTCCGCCATGCCGATGCATCAGGCAAGGCGCTTGGTGGGCGGCGGGGCAGTGGTCCTACCGCCGCGCATGTCGCTGTATTCGGTACTGAGTAAAGGGGCGTTCGAGGCGTTGCGTCTGCGCATGCCGGTGCTCGAACAGTTGTCGGTGGACGAAGCGTTTGGCGAACCGGCCGAGTTGGCAGGAGCCGGTGCGGACGAGGTGCGGACGTTCTGCGAGGACCTACGGTCCTTGGTACTGGCAGAGACCGGGATGGTTGCGTCCATCGGCGCGGGTGCGGGCAAACAGGTCGCCAAGATTGCGTCGGGGCTGGCGAAGCCGAACGGTGTCGCGGTGGTGCCGCCGGGTCAGCAACACGAACTCCTCGATTCCCTTCCGGTTCGCAAGCTGTGGGGAATCGGCCCGGTGGCTGAGGAGAAGCTCAAACGGTTGGGGATCGTGACTATCGGGGGGTTTGCGCGCACTCCGATATCGGAGGTCGCGTCCATCCTCGGTACGACGGTAGGCCCTGGCTTGCATCGTCTGGCGCAGGGTATCGACGATCGTCCCGTGGCCGAGCGCGCGGACTCCAAGCAGATCAGTGCGGAATCGACGTTCGCGAGCGACATCGTCACGTTGGGGCAGTTGCGTGCGGCGGTGGAGAACAGCGGTGGGGCGGCGTTCTCACGGTTGGAGAAGGACGGCCGCGCGGCGCGCACGGTCGTGCTCAAGCTGAAGAAATCCGACATGAGTGTGCTGACCAGGTCGGTGACGTTGCCATATGCCACCCTCGACCGGGCGATCCTGATTGCCACCGCGCAGAAGCAGGTGATCGATCCGGTGGAATTGGGGCCGATCCGGTTGGTGGGGGTGGGATTTGCCGGGCTCTCCACAGTGCGTCAGGGATCGCTGTTTCCGGAGTTGGATCAGGATGTGCCGGGATATCCGATGGACACTCTCGCGGAGGATCTCGACGAGAGTCCCATTCCTGCGCGGGTTCCGGAACGATACTGGCATCCCGGTCTGGATGTGAGTCATCCCGAATTCGGACACGGTTGGGTGCAGGGCGCCGGTCATGGTGTCGTGACCGTTCGATTCGAAACCCGTTCCACGGGAACAGGAATCGCCAAAACCTTCACCGACGACGATGCGTCACTTCAGGTGGCGGATGCGCTCGACAGCCTTCTCTAAGGACACCCTTAGACTTTTTCGGCTTACCGTTGGGTAATGTTGTGGCGGACCGCGAGCGATGCACGTCAGTGCTGACAACGTTCGTATGTGAAAACCGGAATGGATAGGACTGAGAAGTTGAAGCTTCGTAACATGACCGTCGCAGCCGTCGCGATTGCAGCGGCCCTGACGATGACTGCCTGCAGTTCCGAAGAGGCCGAGCCCACCAAGACCACCACCTCCGCGAAGGCTACGACCACCACGGTCGAGATTGACGTTGCGCTCCCGACTGCTGCTGAGCTCAACGCCAAGATCGCTACGGCACTCGACGAGAGCGTTCCGTCCTCGGAGAAGGTCAAGTTCGTCGAGGGCGCAGACGCCGATCCCGAGCTGATCAACCAGGTCGCCGCGGCTGCCAAGGCTGCCGGCGCACAGGTCGAGGTTGTCGACCCCGTCACCGATTCGGGCAGCGACACGGCTACCGCACCGCTCGCCATCGTTATCAACGGCCAGCCCCTTGCCGGCGGCATGAACGCTGTCTTCGTGAACCTGGACGGCGAGTGGGCATTGTCCAAGACCACCGCTTGCCAGATCGTCAGCTTCGCTCAGCTGACCACCCCGGCTTGCGCTGCTTGATTTTCAGCTAGCTGACAAAGCGGCCGCCGACCCTCACGGGGCCGGCGGCCGCTTTTGTTTGTTCAGGTGCGCTCAGTGGTGGAATCCCTCGGTGACGCGAGGCTTCGGCATCGGGCTGGACAGTTCGTCGAGAAACGCGGTTTCCTCTTCGATGACACCCAACAGGTTGGCAGCCAAGTCCATGCTCAGACCGTTACGCACGACAATGCGTTGCACGGTGAGGTCGGTGAGGTTGTCCGGCATGGGATAGGCGGGCACGAGCCAGCCTTTGGCGCGTAGCCGATCCGACAGGTCGTAGAGCGTCCAATTCTCCGTGTGACCGGCCTTCAGACGCCACGCGAACACCGGAATATCGCTGCCGTCGTTCCAGAGTTCGAAGGCGTCGAGCTTGCCGATTCCTTCGGCGAGGAATTTCGCGACGTCCTGCGAGGACTGCTGGATGGAACGGTAACCGTCGTGGCCTAGCCGCAAGAACATGTAGAACTGCAAGATCACCTGGGCGCCGGGGCGCGAGAAGTTGAGTGCAAAGGTCGGCATGCTGCCGCCGAGATAACTGACTTTGAACACCAGATCCTCGGGGAGCAGGTCCTCCGAGCGCCACACCACCCAGCCAAGACCTGGGTACACCAGCCCGTATTTGTGCGCCGACGTGTTGATGGAATGAACTCGGGGGAGCCGGAAGTCCCATTCGATTTCCGGTTGGAGGAACGGTGCGATCATGGCGCCGGACGCTCCGTCGACGTGGATCGGGATGTCGAGTCCGGTCTTCTTCTGGATCGCGTCGAGTGCATTGGATATCTCGAGCACGGGTTCGTACATGCCGGTGTAGGTGACACCCATGATTGCGACGACACCGATGGTGTTCTCGTCGACGTACTTCTCGAGGTCGTGTCCGTCGAGTGTGCGATGTTCCTCGCTGATGGGGACGTATCGCGCTTCGATGTCCCAGTAGTTGCAGAACTTTTCCCAGCACACCTGCACGGCTGAACTCATCACCATGTTCGGGCGGTCCACCGGCTTGCCTGCAGCGCGCCTGGCGTGCTGCCAGCGACGCTTGAGAGCGAGTCCGCCCAGCATGCAGGCTTCCGACGAGCCGATGGTCGACGTACCGATCGCGTCTTTCGGAGACGGTGCGTTCCACAGGTCGGCGAGCATCCGCCAGCAGTATGTTTCGATCGCGGCCGTCTGCGGGTACTCGTCCTTGTCGATCATGTTCTTGTCGAACGACTCTGAATACAAGCGCGTGGCGTGGTCGTCCATCCACGTGCCGACAAACGTCGCGAGATTCAAACGGGCATTGCCGTCCAGCATCGTTTCGTCGTGGACGATTTGATACGCGGTTTCGGGAAGCATGCCATCAGGTTCGAGAGTGTATTTCGAGGCAACCGAATCTTCTCCTGGTCTGGAGAAGATAGGATTCGCGGCGACGTAATCGGTGTGTTCGGCTCTTCGCGGCTCTGGCATGAACTTCTGCTCCTCACAACGGTATTTCACGGTGGTCGGTGTCCTGATTGTTCGTATCCAGCTACCCTTACCGTCCATTGCGGGAGGGAAGTTGTCAAAGGGAACTGTGATCAGTCGATCAGGCAGTCTGTGGCCTGAGCCTGCGCGCATCGTAGAACGCCGCGAAGTAACACAAAGTCGTGACAATCAGGAGTAAACCCGCAATGCGGGCGAAGGCGCGGTCGTCGAATGCCAGGATTGCCGTGCCCGATACCCCGAGAGTGAGGACATAGACCAGCTTGGCCACCTGCCAACGCGGCGAGTCGGGACGGATCGCAGAAGGCTTGCCTCGCACGGTGATCCGCCAATCGAAAAGCAAGGGCAGCACCACCGCGACCCAGACGGCCGTACCGAAATCACCTTCGAGAATTCCGGCGACGGCGAGGAATACAGCACTGAGTACGAGAGTGGTCACCACGAGCACCTGCAGTTGTGATTGTGCAGTCACAGGAACCGTCATGCCTGTGTATACCCAGAGAAGGCGGCTGTATGCGGTTAGCGCGCAGCCGTTCTCAGGCCGGGCAGAGTTCGGGTGGTTTCCGCCTCGAACGGCGTCCCCGCGGGGACGCCGTTCGACATCTGGCCGGGCGACATCTGATCGTCAGGTCAGCGTTGGTAATTCGACGCCCGTCAGGTCTGCCTTGATCTGCAGCGCGAGGTACTTGCTGTAGTTACGCACCAGCATGAAGTTCCCACCGTGGATCCAGAACCGGTCGTGCCCGGACGCCCGCCACACCGACTGAAGCTCGCCCTCGTCGTCCAGATCCCAGACCGGACCGCAGGCGTCGGCGACGGCATCACCGAGGACGCGTCGTGCGGTGTCGAGAATGCCACGGAACCCGGTGGCGCACACGATCGTGTCGGCCGGGACGTGGGTGCCGTCCGACATGATCAGCCCATCAGGCACGAGTCGCTCGACGGTCGAACCTGACACCAGTTCGATGCTGCCGTCAGCGATGAGCGGGGAGGCGCCGACGTCGATGTAGTAACCGCCGTTGCGGGTCAAGAACAGCATCATCACTCCGGTGCCGTCCACACCGTCGGAGAGCGCGAATCCCTTGGCGGCGAGAGCGTCGAGCAGGTCGCGGGCGTCCTCGGCCATTGCGGCGGACCCGTACTTCAAAGCCGCAAGAAATTGTGGATCGAGCCGTGCCGACGACGCGTCGAGCAGGTCGGCCACGTCCGTGGAGGTGTGTTCGCCGTAGCGCATCCGGCCTCGATCAGACAGGGTGTGCCCGCTCACCACGTGGGTGGGCCCACGCTGGATCAGTGTCACCTGCGCACCCGATTCGTAGAGCTCCTGCGCGATGTCGTGGCCGCTGTTGCCGGTTCCGATCACCACGGTGCGGGTTCCCTTGCGTGCCGGTTCGGTGCGATACCGGCTCGAATGCAGCAGTTCGCCGGCAAAATCCTCGGCGCCCGCAAATTCTGGAAGGACAGGTTCGGTACCGCTGAGACCTGTCGCGAGAACCACGTGGTGCGGACGAAGTGTGCGCCGTGTGCCGTTACGATCGACGACGACGGTCCAGCGCCGCTCGCCTGGGTCGAATGTGGATTCCACAATCTCCGACCGCGTCCACACGTTCAGATCCATCGCACGTGAATATATTTCGAGCCAGTCGCCCATCTTGTCCTTGGGCGTGAAAACCGGCCAGGACGATGGGAATGGCATGAGCGGAAGATGATTCGACCAGACCGCGTCGTGTAGCACCAACGAGTCGTAGCGCCCGCGCCAGTTGTCGCCGACTCGATCACCGCGGTCGATCAGAAGAGTCCTGACTCCGAGCACGCCGAGTTGAGCGGCCAATGCCAGGCCCGAGTGGCCGGCACCGATTACGAGAACATCCGGATCGGCGTCGTGGCACTCGACTTCGCGGCTGCGCCGTGCCGACCAGTACTCCGGATGATCCCCCGTGCCGTCCGGTCGATGCTCGCCGGTGGTCGGTTCGTGGCCTGCCAGGGTATCCAGTGCGGTGAGGAGATTCCGGGCCCGCCAGGTGCCGTCGTCGAGGATCAGCCTGGCAACACCCCGTACGTGGCCGAGGTCGCTGTCGAACCGGAACAGTAGTTGGATCGTGGATCCGGACAGTGTCGGAACCAATGCTGGTGCGGCAACCGGGTCGAGGTGTTCGCCGTGCACGCGTTGCTCCAACGCGGACGCGATGACGGCATCGATCGGTGCGCTGCCGTTGAGACTGCGCAGGTCGCCGGAGAAGGCGAGCAGATCGCGCCACCACACGTCGGGGTGTAGAACCATCTCAGCACCCACTCCGGAGCGGAGGAGGTCGGCAAAATCGGAGAGCCACTGTTCTGCCGTCGCCGCAACTGCGACCGTGTCGAGGTCGGCGGAATCCAATTGCGTTGTCATATACACACTTTCCGTGAAATCAGCGGGTGGTGAAGCCGGCGTCGACCTTCAGTTCGGTGCCAGTGACGTAGCGCGCCTCGTCAGAAGCCAGGAACAGGACCGCATTGGAGACGTCGATCGGATCGGCCCAGGGGACAGGCAAGGCGTTGGTTCCCGTGAAGAGCGGTGCCACCTGTTCCTTGGTCGGGTTCCGGGTGCCGGGCAGGAAGAGGTTGAAGCAGCGATCGTTCATGATCATGTCGGTATCGGTTGCGCCCGGGTGGACGGTGTTCGCGCGGATGCCGTGTTCGCCGAGTTCGCTGACGAGCGTTCGCATCAGGCCGACGACCGCATGCTTGCTGGCGGCGTAGGCGCCGGCGTTGCGTGTGCCTTTGATTCCGGCTGTCGAGCTGGTGATGACGATCGACCCTCCGTCACCCTGCTCGATCAGGTGCGGTACTGCGGCTTTGCAGGTGTGCCACACGCCCTTGAGGTTGACGTCGAGTACGTCGTCCCACTCGTCTTCGGTAATCCGGTGTGCCGGTTCGCCACTGATGAAGATCCCGGCGTTTGCGACCACGATGTCGACACGACCGAGTTCCGCGACTCCGCGGTCGAGAAGCGTGCGCACCGAGTCGAAGTCGCGTACGTCGGCAATCCCGGCGTGGATGCGACGGCCGATCTTCTCGACTCCCCGAACTGTTTCGGCGAGGTCGTCCGGCGTGGCGGGAGGGTAGAACCGAGTGACCGTATCGATGCCGTCTGCGAGATCGAGGGCGATGATGTCGGCGCCTTCTTCGGCGAGCCGGAGCGCGTGACTGCGTCCCTGGCCTCGCGCTGCGCCGGTGATGAAGGCAACTTTTCCAGCTAGCCGTCCGGGCATCCTGCTCCTTCTGTCCGACGTCGTTGTCGTCCGGAAGGTAACGAGGATCACAGAAGCGTCAGCGCGGCACTCCCATTCAGTAGGACGGAGTCTGGGGGGCTCGCGAGAGTGTCTCCGGCTGAAGTGATTACGAGGACGGAGTGTGTAGACGCTCCACAGCCGTGCTGGCCATCGATCCCAGAACCTCGGGCGCGATGGGCGTCGGCGCGGTGGCGGAGAGTTGAGTCAGGTTGGGTCCCACTGCCGCGACGACTACATCGGCGACAAGTGTGAAACCTTCACTCGCCGTCGTGATTCGGTAGGAGAACGACGCGTCGCCTACGGGCGGCTGATGCCCCGCGCCGACCTGATAGGTGATGTTGATGCCGTCGGCGTCGGTACCCGAGAATTCGCCGCATCCGGCAACCGTGGCCTGCATACTCGCGAATGCTGCTGTGGCCGCGGCGCCGTCGGCGTACGAGGCGCTGTCCTGATCGATGCTCGTGAAATCGGGTCCGGTGAACATCTTCGAGATCGAGGCGACTGAACCCGGAACCTGGGTGGCGATCGGTGCGAGCACGCCGGCACAAGCGGCGGGGTTGGTGCTGGACTTGTCGGATTCCGATGTGGCGGGTGCGGGAGCGAGGCCCAGATCCTCGACCGGATCCGGCACGATGTCGAAACCAGCTGGTAGTTCGCTGAGTGTGAGTACGGTCTGCGTCAGCGCTGCTTTGTCCAGGGGAGTGCCGGTGAGGCCGGTCGGGACAGGCGCAGTGCTGAACGGAGCGAGGGCAACATCGGGTACCGGCGAGGCATCCGACGCTGTGGGAGAAGATGTTTCAGAACCGCATCCGCCGACGAGGAGAACGGTCACCACGCTGAGCCCGGCGACAGCGCGACGCGACATCACGATGTCCACCGAATGTTGTTGGTAATGCTCTGTCGGATGACCGATGTGCCGTCCGGGTCGCTGTAAGCCTGGTCGCCGCCGACCGAAAGTTCGCCGCTGACGGGAAGCGGCAGATTCAGGTCGACGATCATGGTTCCCGACCCGGCCATGACGTACTGATCGATGTCGAGAGTGCCCGCCCCGCCCGCGAGATTCCAGATGTTGCTCTGCGGAGTCTGTGACAGTTCTACGGCGAGGGTGAGACGGTCGCCGTCACGCGCGGTCACGGTGACGGTGGTTGTCTGATCGAGTTGGATCTCGCTACTGACGTCTTGCTTCACCGTCCACCGGGCACCGACTCCGACGGGCTCTGTCGGTAGTGCAACTGCACGATATACCGCTTGGCCGAAGGCCTGTTCGATTGCCGCGCGGGCCGCATTTGCCGACCCGGCCGACGGGCGTAAGCGCAGCGCCGTGACAGCACCGGATTCTGTAAAGGTCAACCCGGCTCCTGACCCTTCGGCGCCACCGAGGGCGGCTTGGAGCGTCTCGTCCGGCGTAGTCATGCCAGACAGGGTGAGATCAACCACGGTTGTCGGATTCTGGGGAGTGGCGGCCGTCGCCACGACGGCATTGAGCGGAATGGTCACTTCAGGCGAGGAAATGTCCTGAACCGGCTGCTGGTCGATCTGCTGGCGCACATCGGTCGACGTCACCAGGGTTGTTGCCTGAGTGGTTCCGGCCGGCAGATTCATCCGCAGGCTTTGCCTGGGCTCACTTCCGGCATCGAGCACCTCGACGGTCGCAGCGGTGACTGGGACGGTGAACTCGGCTGGAGTCGCCGAAGGCGTATCAGGCGACTGCTCGGCGTCGCCGCATGAGGTGAGAACGGTGACGAGAGCAAGGGCGGCGGCGAACACATACGGAACGCGCCGGCCGGAGATAGACAACTGTGGCACGCGCTCCAGGCTAACCGCTTCGCCGGAGTGCCCGGTCGGGTCGGGGAGCGCGTGCGTGCAGAGCAGCAGACATAGGGGATGATGGTGGGCGTGAGTACAGACCACCCAGACCGAGATCTCAGCGCGGAGGATCAGCCGATTACCGATTTGTCGAAGTCCGCATCACCGACACGGCCAAAACGGTTGGCGATGCTGATCGCCATCGCGGCAGTCATCCTGATCGCGGACGTCTTGACCAAGATCTGGGCTGTTGCGGCGATCACGCCCGGCAAGCCGATCGAAATCATCGGCGACGTCGTCACTTTCACGTTGGTCCGCAATCCCGGAGCCGCATTCTCGATGGCAACGTCGATGACGTGGATCCTCACGTTGGTTGCAATCGGCGTCGTGATCGGAGTGATCAAGATCGGTCGCACTCTGCGGTCACCCTGGTGGGCGCTGGGTCTGGGTCTGGTGCTCGGCGGCGCACTCGGCAACCTCATCGACCGATTGTTCCGCGCCCCGGGTTTCATGCGCGGACACGTCGTCGACTTCATGTCCATCGGTTGGTGGCCTGTGTTCAACATCGCTGATTCTGCGATCGTGTGCGGTGCAATCCTGTTGGTCGTCTTGACGCTGTTCGGGTTCGAACCCAACGGCGAGCGCCTGCGCAGTGACAAGGACACGGGCGAGGGCCCGGGCAGTGACAAGGACACGGGCGAGGGCCCGGGCAGTGACAAGGACACGGGCGAGGGCCCGGGCAGTGACAAGGTCACGGGGGAGAGCAAATGAGGGAATCGCGTTCGATGCCGGTACCGGACGGACTCGACGCGATGCGTGTCGACGCCGGATTGGCACGACTACTCGGTCTCTCTCGAACCGTCTCGGCCACCCTTGCAGAAGAAGGTTCGGTACTGCTCGACGGTGTAGCTGTCGGGAAGTCCGATCGGTTGACCGCGGGTTCGTGGCTCGAAGTTGTACTGCCCGAGCCGCCGCGTCCGCTGACCGTGGAAGCCACTCCCGTCGAGGGCATGGAAATTCTCTACGCGGACGACGACGTTGTTGCCGTGGACAAGCCGGTCGGCGTTGCCGCGCACGCGAGTGTGGGGTGGACGGGTCCGACGGTCATCGGCGGCCTGGCCGCTGCAGGTTTCCGGATTTCGACGTCGGGCGCGCACGAGCGTCAAGGCATCGTTCACAGACTTGATGTCGGGACGTCCGGTGTCATGGTCGTTGCGACGTCCGAGCGGGCGTACACCGTACTCAAGCGGGCCTTCAAGCAGCGCACTATCGACAAGAGGTACCACGCGCTGGTCCAGGGGCACCCGGACCCGAGTAGCGGAACGATCGACGCTCCGATCGGGCGGCACCACGGGAACGACTGGCGTTTTGCCGTGACCGCCGACGGTAAGGCAAGCGTCACGCATTACGACACTATCGAGGCATTTCAGGCGGCAAGTCTGTTGGATGTGCACCTCGAAACGGGGCGGACACACCAGATTCGGGTGCATTTCTCCGCGCTGCGCCACCCGTGCTGTGGCGACTTGACGTACGGAGCGGACCCCCGCCTCGCCGAGCGGTTGGGACTCGAGCGGCAGTGGCTTCATGCAGTGTCACTCGGGTTTGCACATCCGGCGGACGGGCGCTGGGTCGAGATCAAGAGCAAGTACCCGAAAGACCTCGAACATGCGCTAGAGGTTCTTCGATCCGCATGAGCGCGCGAGCAGTCGGTTCCGCGCTGGCGGGAATCGCAGTTGTTGCGCTCGTCGTTGGAGCCGGCCTGCTGAATCCGGTTCCCACCCCGCCGGTGGGAACCGATTCGCTCGGCCCGGACAGTGGTGAACTGGTATCCGATTATCTCGACCGTGCGCGAGAATCACTCGACGCGGTCGAGGGCTCGGCGTGGGCCCTCGCATCGTTTGCCGCTCCGATGACTGCCGACGACGTTATCGCGGCCACCCCGGGAGTTCGGGTGTCCGAGGTGTTGTTCCGAGTGCCGTTGGATCGGGTTCAGACTCCGATGGTCGCGATTGCAGTACCGGACAACAACGACGCGATTCGACGGGCACCTGGAGCTGCGGCGACGCGACTCGCCGCCATGACGGGGGTCGACGAACGGCAGAAACGCGTCGCGGAAGTGTCGAGTCGGCTGTTGTCGCAGGGGTGCGCGTGTGCGATCGGCGCGGTAGTGCACGGCACTGCGCAGGAACTTGCGACATTGGCAGGTACTCCATCGATCCGAGCGCTCGAAGCCTTGCCGGAAGACGGCACTCCGTGGCGCGCAGCGGTTCGGCCGCTGCTGCCGGAGTATGTGGACGTGGTTCGGGTAGGACCGGATGACGGACCAGTTCCATGAGCACCGATGACGGACGCGAGATCACGCTGTCGAAAGTGACCAGGTCCGGTTCGAGTTCGAGTTCGGGCATCGCGTTCGGTGCCGGCGCCTTCCTGATCTGGGGCGCATTCCCCGCGTTCTTCGGTTTGCTCGATTTTGCCGACCCGCTCGAAATTCTTGCTCATCGAGTGGTGTGGACACTCGTGCTGATGCTGATCGTGTTGGCGGTTCTCGGTCGACTTGCCTCGCTTCGCGGCATCAGCGGGCGTACGTGGTTGCTGGTGACGGCAGCCTCGGCGGCAATCGCTGTCAACTGGGGAACCTACATCTACGCGGTGGCGTCGGGGCGAGTGGTGGAAGCCGCGCTCGGATATTTCATCAACCCGTTGGTGACTGTCCTGCTCGGTGTGGTGATCTTCCGAGAGCGGCTTCGACGCGCTCAGATCGTGGCGCTGGCGCTGGCTGCAACAGCGGTGGTGGTGATCACCATCGATTACGGCAAACCGCCGATCGTGGCACTCGTCCTGGCGGGGTCTTTTGCGACGTACGGACTGATCAAGAAGGTGGTTCCGCTCGACCCACGAACCAGCTTGACGGCTGAGGGCGTCGTCGCCGCTCCGTTCGCGGTGGGATATCTCGTATTTCTCGGTCTGACCGGCGCCGGTGCTTTTGTCTCCGGCGGCACCGGCCAAAGCCTGCTCCTCATGGCGGCCGGCCCCGTGACGGCATTGCCGCTGTTGCTGTTCGGTGTTGCCGCGCAGCGAGTGAAACTCTCCACAATGGGCATGTTGCAGTACCTGACACCGGCGCTGCAGATGTTGTGGGGCGTCGCGGTGATGCGTGAGGACATGCCCGCGTCGCGGTGGATCGGGTTTGCCTTGATCTGGCTGGCACTGGTGATCTTCACGACAGACATCGTCCGCGCTAATCGGCGTTCACAGGGGTCGACGTCGTCCAAGCAGGAGCCGGTCACGTAACTATCGTCGCGCCGCCTGCCGGTCACATCGATCGGCCGCCGACTCTGTCGGTAGCGGGGCATACACTCGACCAAGCTCCCAGACATCAGAGAGGCGCACGTGGCTGACTCGTTCGTTCATCTTCACAATCACACCGAGTACTCGATGCTCGACGGCGCGGCCAAGGTCGGCGCCATGTTCGAGGAGGCCACTCGGCTCGGCATGACCGCCGTCGGTATGACCGACCACGGAAACATGTACGGCGCCAGCCAGTTCTACAACGAAGCGGTCAAGGCCGGGATCAAGCCGATTATCGGTATCGAGGCGTACATCGCGCCGGAATCCCGGTTCAACACCAAGCGTGTGTTGTGGGGCGATCGCAGCCAGAAGTCCGACGACGTCTCCGGTAGCGGCGCGTATACGCACATGACGATGGTCGCGGAAAATGCGACAGGCCTACGCAACCTCTTCAAACTGTCTTCGCTTGCGTCCATCGAGGGCCAGTTGGGCAAGTGGCCCCGTATGGACGAGGAGCTCATCGCCTCGCATGCCGAGGGAATCATTGCCACCACGGGTTGCCCGTCCGGTGAGATCCAGACGCGCCTGCGACTCGGGCATGATCGTGAAGCCCTCGAAGCGGCAGCGAAGTGGCAGGAAATCTGGGGCCCTGACAATTTCTTCCTCGAGGTGATGGACCACGGTCTCTCGATCGAGCGTCGGGTGCGTGAGGGTTTGCTCAATATCGGTCAGCAGCTCGGCATTCCGCCGCTCGCGACCAACGACTGCCACTACGTCACCAAGGACGCAGCCGAGAACCACGAGGCGCTGCTGTGCATCCAGACCGGTAAGACGCTCTCGGATCCCACGCGCTTCAAGTTCGACGGCGACGGTTACTACCTCAAGTCCGCGGCCGAGATGCGGGCTATCTGGGACAGCGAAGTTCCCGGAGCCTGCGACAACACAGTGACAATCGGTGAGCGCGTCCAGTCGTACGAGGACGTGTGGAAGTTCCACGACCGGATGCCGATCTTCCCGGTACCCGAAGGACATACGCAGCAGACGTTCCTGCGCGCCGAGGTCATGCGCGGCTTGGATCGACGTTTCCCCAGCGGCCCGCCCGAGGAGTACCTCGCGCGTGCCGACTACGAGATCGGCGTCATCAACGAGATGGGCTTCCCGGCCTACTTTCTGGTGGTCGGTGACCTCATCAACCATGCAAAAGAAGTGGGCATCCACGTCGGACCCGGTCGTGGATCCGCTGCAGGTTCGTTGGTGGCGTACGCGATGGGTATCACCAACATCGACCCGCTTCCGTACGGTCTGCTGTTCGAGCGATTCCTCAACCCCGAGCGCGTGTCGATGCCTGATATCGATATCGACTTCGACGATCGCCGTCGCGGCGAGATGGTGCGTTACGCCACCGAGAAGTGGGGCGATGACCGCGTCGCGCAGGTCATCACGTTCGGAACCATCAAGACCAAGGCTGCCATCAAGGACTCCGCTCGCGTGCAGTTCGGTAAGCCCGGTTTTGCTATTGCCGACCAGATCACCAAGGCATTGCCGCCGCCGATCATGGCCAAGGACATCTCGGTATCCGGTATCACCGATCCCAAGCACGAGCGGTACAAGGAAGCTGCCGAGGTTCGCTCGCTCATCGACTCCAGCCCGGACGTCGCGAAGATCTACAAGACCGCGGTGGGTCTGGAGGGTCTGATCCGTAACGCGGGTGTCCACGCCTGTGCCGTGATCATGTCGTCCGAGCCGTTGATGGATGCGATTCCGGTGTGGAAGCGCGCGCAGGACGGTGCGATCATCACGGGCTGGGATTACCCGTCGTGTGAGGCCATCGGTCTACTCAAGATGGACTTCCTTGGTCTGCGAAACCTCACCGTCATCGGTGACACACTCGAGAACATCAAGGCCAACCGCGGTATCGACATCGACCTCGACACGTTGCCGATGGACGACCCGGCTACGTACGAACTCCTGGCGCGCGGCGACACTCTCGGCGTGTTCCAGCTCGACGGTGGCGGTATGCGTGAGCTTCTGAAACTGATGCAGCCCACCGGTTTCGGCGACATCGTGGCCGCACTGGCACTGTACCGGCCGGGTCCGATGGGTGTGGACGCCCACATCTCGTACGCCAAGCGTAAGAACGCGCTCGAAGAAGTCAGCCCCATTCACCCCGAGCTGGAAGAACCGCTCGCGGAGATCCTCTCGGAGACGTACGGCCTGATCATCTACCAGGAGCAGATCATGCAACTGGCGCAGAAGGTGGCCGGGTACACCCTGGGGCAGGCCGACTTGCTGCGCCGCGCCATGGGTAAGAAGAAGCTGTCCGAACTCGAGAAGGCATACGCCGGTTTCCGTCAGGGCATGTTGGACAACAACTTCAGCGAAGCCGCCATCAAGGCGCTCTGGGATACCGTTCTCCCGTTCGCCGGCTACGCATTCAACAAGTCGCACTCAGCTGGTTACGGTCTCGTCTCGTTCTGGACCGCGTACCTCAAGGCGAACTATCCGGCCGAGTACATGGCCGGTCTACTCACCTCGGTCGGCGACGACAAGGACAAGTCCGCTGTCTATCTTGCCGACTGCCGCAAGATGGGCATCACGGTGCTGCCGCCTGACGTCAACGAGTCGCGCGTCGACTTCGCGACGGTGGGGGAGGACATCCGCTTCGGTATGGGGTCCGTCCGCAATGTGGGCGCAAATGTCGTGGCATCCATCATCAAAGCGCGCACGGAGAAGGGTAAGTTCACCGACTTCTCCGACTATCTCGGCAAGATCGATGCGATGGCGTGCAACAAGAAGGTTACTGAATCCCTCATCAAGGCAGGCGGATTCGACTCTCTCGAACATCCGCGTAAGGGCTTGATGTTGGTGCACGCCGACGCTATCGATGCCGTCATGAGCACCAAGAAGGCGGAGGCCATCGGACAGTTCGACCTGTTCGGCGGGTCCGAAGTGGACGAGTCCATCGCGTCGGTGTTCGACGTTCGCATTCCCGAAGAGGAATGGGAAACCAAACACCGCCTTGCGCTCGAACGAGAGATGTTGGGGCTGTACGTTTCCGGGCACCCGCTCAACGGCGTCGAACATATCCTCAAGCAGCAGTCCGATACCTCGATTGCCGCAATCCTCGACGGTGGTGTCCAAGACGGTGCGCAGGTCACATTGGGAGGCATTATTGCGTCGGTCGATCGCCGAGTGAACAAGAACGGCCTCACCTGGTGCATCGTGCAACTCGAGGATCTGGTCGGCGGTATCGAGGTGCTGTTCTTCCCTCAGGCGTACGCCGTGTACGGCATGGACATCGCCGAGGATGCGATCGTTCTGGTGAAGGCGCGGGTGTCTATTCGAGATGACCGTATGTCGTTGATCGGCAACGATCTTGCGGTGCCGGATCTTTCGGCTATCGGCGTGGCGCGACCGCTCTCGGTGTCGTTGCCGCTGCGTCAGTGCACCAAGGACAAGTTGGGCGCGCTCAAGCAGATCCTGACCCGCCACCCGGGCACGTCGGACGTGCATGTCCGTTTGATCGGAAGCAACGAGATCACGATGTGGAAGGTCGACGACGTTCTGCGGGTAGAGCCGTCGTCAGCTCTGATGGGCGATCTCAAGGCGCTCCTCGGGCCTGGCTGCCTGGCGGTTTAGGGCCTCATACAACAAACGTCTCGTTCACCTGGGAAGCCAAGTGAACGAGACGTTTGTGTATGTCCTGAAAGAGCGAAGCGAGAGACTTAGCTGCGGGAGTAGAAATTTCTGCGAACCCACCACGTAACCACCGTCGCGGCGGCGGCGATGAGGACTGCCGGCTGCATGGACGTGGTGATTGCGAGGGTGGCAACAAAGACGACCAGACCGATTGCCAGCGCTTCGAGTTTGTACAGCGGCCACAGCGTGCCGGCGATGTCGACGCTGTTGTCGGTGCTCCGACGTGACACGCGAGTATCGAAACCTGCGGTTGTCATGAGGTCACCTACCGTCTCTGTCGTCTCTGTGGTCCGTTCTGGACTTTAAGGGTATCCAGATAGCTGGTTTCGGGCAAGCGAACTTTATTGATGGGTGCATCACTGTATCGATCACCGTGCAGTGTGCGTGTTGCGGTGGCCAAGGTCAGACAGTCGGTGTTCACTTGTACCCATGCCAATTACAGGTGAATACGAACCCAGTCCCGCTACGTGGGCAGCAGATCAGGTCGAGCAGATCGAGAGCTCCGGTGGCACCGAGGGGAACGAACTCAACGGGATGGCCGTTGTCATCCTCACGACCATCGGCGCAAAGTCCGGCAAGGTGCGCAAGACGCCGTTGATGCGTGTCGAGCATGACGGGAAGTACGCCGTTGTGGCGTCCTTGGGAGGCGCGCCCAAGAACCCCGTCTGGTACTACAACGTCAAGGCAAATCCGAATGTCACGTTGCGTGATGCGACGCAGGTCTTCGACATGGTTGCGCGTGAGGTAACGGGCGACGAAAAGGCGATCTGGTGGGAGCGCGCAGTTGCGGCATTCCCCGACTACGCGAACTATCAGAAGAAGACCGACCGAGAGATTCCGGTGTTCGTGCTCGAACCCAAGTAGATCTACGGAGGCCCGATGAGTCCGAAATCTGTTGCAGATCAATTGGTTCAACAGCTCGTGGATGCCGGGGTTTCCCGGATCTACGGCATCGTGGGAGACAGTCTCAATCCTGTGGTGGACGCCGTGCGGCGCACCGGTGGCTCTGCCAAGGGTGGTATCGACTGGATTCATGTTCGTCACGAGGAGGCGGCCGCGTTCGCGGCTGCGGCCGACGCCCAGATCACCGGCGAGTTGGCCGTGTGTGCGGGCTCGTGTGGACCGGGAAATCTGCACCTGATCAACGGGCTCTACGACGCACATCGCTCGGGCGCGCCGGTCCTGGCGATTGCGTCGCACATTCCGAGTGCTCAGATCGGTATGGGTTATTTCCAGGAAACCCATCCTGAGCGAATTTTCATCGAGTGTTCGAGCTATACCGAGCTGATCAGCACCGCAGCGCAGGCGCCGCGTGTTGTTCAGTCCGCAATCACGCACGCGGTCGCCCGAAGCGGCGTATCCGTGATCGTTCTCCCCGGTGATATCGCGGACTGCCCGGTCGAGGGTGAACCGCCGACGCTGGTCGCAACTCGTCGTCCGACGCTGGTGCCAGACGCCGGTGATGTACGCGCCCTGGCAGACGTGATCAACGCGTCGCGGAAGGTGGCGATCTTTGCCGGAGCCGGCGTGCGAGGTGCCCGCGACGAAGTGCTCGCGCTGGCCGAGGCGGTCGGCGCTCCGATCGGGCACTCCCTCCGCGGTAAGGAGTGGATTCAGTACGACAATCCGTATGACGTGGGCATGACCGGGCTGCTCGGGTACGGCGCGGCGCACGACGGTATGCACGGGGCTGACTTGTTGCTGCTGATCGGCACAGACTTCCCGTATGATCAGTTTCTGCCGCACACCGTTCGTACTGCTCAGATCGATTCTGCCGCAGAGAAATTGGGGCGTCGAACCAGCCTGGATCTTGCGGTGCACGGAGATGTCGCTGCGACGCTGGCGGCGTTGATACCCCAGGTGGAGCGGAAGTCGGATCGAGCGTTCCTCGACGACATGCTCGAGGTGCACAGAACATTGATGACCAAAGTTGTCGGCGCGTACACCGATCCGGTGAAACAGCGCACCCCGATTCACCCCGAGTACGCGGCGTCGATCCTCGACGATCTTGCTGCCGAGGATGCGATCTTCACCGCGGACACCGGTATGTGCAACGTGTGGACGGCGCGGTATCTCACTCCCAACGGATCGCGGCGATTCCTGTCGTCGGCCCTGCACGGTTCCATGGCTAATGCGTTGCCACACGCGATGGGTGCGCAGTGGGCGAGTCCTGGCCGGCAGGTTATTTCGGTCTCCGGCGACGGCGGTCTGTCGATGCTGCTGGGCGAGTTGGTGACAGTGGCGATGTACAAGTTGCCGGTCAAGATCGTGGTGTTCAACAACTCCACGCTCGGTATGGTCAAGCTCGAAATGCTGGTGGACGGCTTGCCTGATTTCGGAGTCGACGTTCCCGCTGTCGACTATGCGGGCGTCGCCGCCGCTCTCGGAATCTACTCGCGACGGATCGAGAATCCTGCTGACATCGAATCAGGTTTACGTGAGGCACTCGATCACGACGGTCCCGCGTTGGTCGATCTTGTGACGGATCCGTTGGCATTGTCGTTGCCGCCCAACATAACCGGTGGTCAGGTCAAGGGCTTCGCTCTCGCGATGTCGAAGATGGTGATGAACGGTGGCGTCGGCGAGGCCGTGCAGATGGCAAAGTCGAATCTGCGGAACGTGCCGCGTCCGTCGCAGTTCAACCCGAGAGGGTAGGTGACCGCGATGGAAACCTTGCGCTCGGACGTGCAAAAATGGCGGAGTGTCTAACTCGCCCGATGTCGTAGCTACCAAGTCCACTCTGCCCGCGCTCGATGCGCGGGAAATTGACGCGGCCATCGAGCGAATTCAGAACGTTATTGCGGCTACACCTCTGCAGTACAGCGAGCGTCTGTCCGCGCTGACCGGTGCCAAGGTCTACCTCAAGCGTGAGGACCTGCAAGGTGTTCGCTCGTACAAGATCCGCGGTGCCTACAACCTCATGTCACAGCTGACGGAGGCGGAACGAGCCGCCGGTGCCGTCACGGCCAGTGCCGGAAATCATGCACAGGGTGTTGCGTACGCGTGCCGCACAATGCAGATCCGCGGACGGATCTACGTTCCGGCTAACACTCCGAAGCAGAAGCGTGACCGAATCCGCGCTCACGGCGGCGATTTTGTCGAACTCTTCATGGTGGGTGAAACGTACGACGCTGCTGCCGCAGCTGCGGCCGAGGATGTCGCCAGGACCGGTGCCACGATGGTTCCGCCGTTCGACGATGTGCGTACCGCTGCGGGTCAGGGAACTATTGCCGCCGAAATCCTGCAGCAACTGGACGCCCCCCTCGACGCGATTGTTGTTCCGGTTGGTGGCGGTGGGTGCATCGCCGGTATTGCCACGTACCTGCACGAGCGTTCGCCGAAGACGTCGATCGTGGGTATCGAACCTTCGGGTGCGGCGTCCATGACAGCTGCTCTGGTTGCCGGTGCGCCTGTGACGCTGCCGGTGGTCGATCCGTTTGTGGACGGTGCGGCGGTCAAGCGGATCGGTGATGTTCCGTTCGAGGTCGTATCGAGGCTCGGCGCTGCCGTGGTCTCTCATGCGTCGTTGCCGTTGGTCGCCAAGCAGTTGTCCGCGATTCCCGGGACCGGATCATTTGTCGTGAACCAGATCGACGAAGGTGCCATCTGCACGGCGATGCTCGAGATCTACCAGAACGAGGGCATCATCGCCGAACCTGCGGGAGCGCTTTCCGTTGCGGCCCTTCAGAATTTGACGCTCGAACCTGGTTCCACCGTGGTGTGCTTGATCTCGGGCGGCAACAACGACGTTTCCCGTTACGGCGAGATCCTCGAGCGCTCGCTGGTGCATCTGGGTCTCAAGCACTACTTCCTGGTGGACTTCCCGCAGGAGCCAGGGGCGTTGCGTCGTTTCCTGTCCGAGGTACTCGGCCCGGACGACGACATCGCGTTGTTCGAGTACGTCAAGCGCAACAACCGTGAGACGGGTGCTGCCTTGGTCGGTATCGAACTGGGCTCGGCCGACGGTTTGGCGTCGTTGCTCGAACGGATGGAGCGGGCGCCGATGCAGTCCGAGCGACTAGAGCCGGGTAGCCCGGCTTATCGGTATCTGACATAACACTTCATGCGCCGGGTGGTCAGGGCAGTAGACGCTCGACCACCTGGCGATGGAGTTCGGGATCGGGCTGGGGGAGTCCGAGCATTGCGGCGAGGTAGAGGCCATCGCCAACGAGGCGGATGATTTCCGCTTGAACGGGATCGGAGATCTCGGCTTGCAGTCCCTGATCCCAGCTGCGCATCACGTCGGTGACGGCCTTCTGGATTTCGTCGTGCTGTCCGTCGACGGTGCGTAGTGCAGCGATGATCGATCGGAATAGTGATAGTTCTTCGTGTTCGGTCGCTTCCGGGATCTGGAGGTAGAACTCGCTTGCCGAGGTTCCGCCGGCAACAGCATCCGCAAGTTGCTGATCGGAGCGTTCGCCGAGTCTGCGAACCATGGCCGCGAGGAGAGCTTCCTTACTCGGGAAGTGGTACAGAAGCCCGCCTTTGGACACTCCTGCTTGTGCTGCGACTGCCTCGAGGGTGACCTGTGCGACCCCATTGACCAGCAGTAACTTCTCCAGTGCGTCGAGAATGCGATCGCGTGTGCCTTCAGCCATGTGATGAAACTGTACCGGGAAATAACTTTACCGCCCAGACGGTTGACTGTTAGTGTTGTCATCACTGTACCGGCTGGACGGTTCAGTGAAATTCTGTTCAGTGAATGCGTAGTCGACTCACGGAAAGTTGCGAGAAGAGCCATGTCAGTGTCGGCAGATCACACGTCTGCAATCAATCCCGAGGACGTTCGGGCAACAAAACGTGACTGGGCAGGACTGGTGGTCCTGGCCTTTGCCGTGTTGCTCATCGCGGTGGACGGCACAGTGCTCGATCTTGCGCTCCCGTTCATCAGCGCGGACCTTGAACCGAGCAGCACACAGTTGCTGTGGATCATCGACGTCTATTCGTTCATCCTTGCCGGTCTCCTGATCACGATGGGTACACTCGGCGACCGCATCGGACGGCGAAAGCTGTTGCTGATCGGTGCTTTCGGCTTTGGTCTGGCTTCGGTCGTCGCGGCCGTTTCCACAAGTCCGGAGATGCTGATCGGTGCCCGCGTGCTGCAGGGTATTTCCGGTGCGACGCTCATGCCCGCGACGCTCGGTCTGATCCGCACCATTTTCGTCAACCCGCGCCAGCGCACCGAAGCCATCGGCATCTGGGGCGCGATGGCCGGCGGTGGTACGGCAGCCGGACCACTGATCGGTGGGTGGATGCTCGAGCATTTCTGGTGGGGCTCGGTGTTCCTGATCAACATTCCGGTCATGATCGCACTTCTCGCGCTCGGCCCGATTCTGATCCCGGAGTCCAAGGATCCCAACCCGGGTCGATTCGACCTGGTCAGCGCCGCATTGTCGATGGCCACGATGCTTCCGCTGGTTTACGCGGTCAAGGAATCCGTGGTGCACGGTATCGATCTGACGATGCTGGGAATTGCCGCGTTCGGTCTTGCCGCGGGTGTTGCGTTCGTCCGTCGTCAGCGCAGTCTGAAGGATCCGATGCTGGATCTGAAACTGTTCTCCAACCCGTCGTTCACCACGGCGGTTCTGACGAACCTCCTCTCGATCTTCGCGCTGGCCGGTGTGCTGTTCTTCGGCTCGCAGTACCTGCAGTTGGTCCTCGGCAACGGTGCGTTCGACGCAGGTCTGCTCATGCTGCCCGGCATGTTGCTCAGTGCTTTCACTGCCGTCGCCGCAGCCTGGCTGGTTCGACGTTGGACAGTGACGCAGGTGCTCAGTGCCGGTCTCATTGTCGCTGGTATCGGCGCGGCGATGCTGCTGGCACTCGGTGTCGACAGCGGGCCACTGGCATTCGTTGCGGGCTTCGGACTGGTTGGCGCGGGTGTCGGTGTTGCACTGACGCTCACCTCCGACCTGGTGGTCAGTTCTGTTGAGCCGGAGCGAGCCGGTGCAGCCTCGGCAGTGTCGGAAACTGCATACGAACTGGGTATTGCACTCGGTGTCGCGATCCTCGGCAGTGTGGTCATGGCGATTTTCCGTAAGGGAATCGACACGTCCATGCTCGACGCGGATCAGGCGCATGCGGCGCAGGGCACACTCGGCGGCGCCATTCAGGAAGCCGCTCACCTGCCTGGCGACGCGGGCTCGGTGCTGGTCGATTCCGCGAAGTCGGCCTTTGTCGACGGTATGCATGTGGCGACCGGTGCGACAGCGCTCGTACTGTTCATCTGTGCGGCGCTGGTTCTGCGGATGCTGCGGAGTACACCAGAGAACGCGAAGCGTTAACGCATGAAACAGCAGAACGCGAAGCGTTAGTTCTCCAGCACGACAAACGAATACCCAGGTACCACTGTTGCGGACGCGGTCTCGTCCTGTGTCGGTCGATCCCACCAGAGAATGGGGGTTCCGCCGGCCGGGACGTGGGCCGCGTCCGGTCCAAGATTGCAGGCAATCTGTAAGGTGCCGCGGCGCAGCGTTATCCACCGCTTGTCCTCGTCGTAGTCGACATGAAGGTGCCCGAGCCACGGGTCGGTGAGGTCACTTCGGCTCTTGCGCAACGCAATCAGATCGCGGTAGCACGCCAGGATTCGAGTGTGTGGCAGCTCGGTAAGTTCGTCCCAGTTCAGTTTCGATCGCAGGAAGGTCTGGGGGTCTTGCGGATCCGGGATATCGTCGGTGTTCCAACCGTGGGCCGCGAACTCCGCTTTGCGTCCCTTGGCGGTTGCCTCGCCCAGTTCGGGCTCCGGATGCGAGGTGAAGAACTGGAAAGGCGTTGATGCACCCCATTCTTCGCCCATGAACAGCATCGGCGTGTAA
Organism: Rhodococcus sp. ACPA4; assembly: GCF_002300185.1. Classification (NCBI taxonomy): domain Bacteria; kingdom Bacillati; phylum Actinomycetota; class Actinomycetes; order Mycobacteriales; family Nocardiaceae; genus Rhodococcus; species Rhodococcus sp. ACPA4. The sequence goes on along the minus strand of NZ_NSDY01000001.1, from coordinate 1,745,880 downwards.
GGGGAGAGCAACACGAGCGCGGCCTTGACGGCCAGCTGTCCTGGCGTCAGGTAGGCGCTCGGACGGTCTCCGAGTGCACGGTTTCCGATTTGATCGTGCGTGCACGTGTAGGCCAGCAGCGCACTTGCCGGCTGATGCGTGATGTCGATGGGGCGGCCGTGGACCCGTCCGCGGAATGACGAGTACGTGCCCGCGTGAAAGAAACCGAGGCGCAACGTGTTCGCGAGTGTTTCCAGTGAACCGAAATCCGCGTAATAGCCCTGACGCTCACCGGAGACTGCCGTGTGGATTGCATGGTGAATGTCGTCGTCCCACTGTGCGCTGAGGCCGAAACCTCCCGCCGCCCGCGCGGTGATCAGGGTGGCGTCGTTGAGGTCGCTTTCGGCGATCAGTGTCAGCGGCCGGCCGAGATGGGTGGACAGCGTTTCGGTACGGACGGCAAGTTCCTCGAGGATGTGGGTGCCGGTGTGATCGACCAGCGCGTGGACGGCGTCGAGGCGGAGGCCGTCGATATGGAATTCACGCATCCAGCGCAGTGCGTTCTCGGTGATGTACTCGCGTACTTCACCGGACTGCGGACCACCGATATTGATGGTGCGCCCCCATGTGTTGGCTCCGTCGGTGAGGTACGGGCCAAAGCGTTCGAGATAGTTGCCCGACGGGCCGAGGTGGTTGTAGACCACGTCCAGGAGAACGCCCAGTCCGCGCTGATGTGCTGCATTCACCAAGCGCTGCAACCCATCCGGGCCGCCGTACGCCTCGTGGACGGTGTACCAGAGCACGCCGTCGTAACCCCAGTTGTGAGTTCCGTTGAAGCCGTTCACCGGCATGATCTCCAGGAACCCGATTCCCAGATTCACCAGGTGATCGAGGCGCTCGATCGCGGCGTCGAATGTCCCCTCGGGAGTGAAGGTTCCGATGTGAAGTTCGTAGACCGACGAGCCTGCGAGTTGACGCCCTGTCCAGGCGCTATCGGACCACGCAGCGTGGTCGAGGGTATGCAGTTGTGAGCGTTGGTGAACCCCGTCGGGTTGGCGCGGGGATCGCGGATCGGGAAGGGTTGCCCCTTCGACGACAAAGCCGTAGCGAGCATTCTCGGTGCAATCGACAGCGGCGCGCCACCAACCATCGGAATCCCGTGTCATCGCGTGAACTACGCCGTCGACGTCGACCTGTACTGATTCCGGAGTGGGCGCCCAGACCTCGAATGTGTGCACGGCATCAGCATGCCTGGTTTTGCCCGGTTGTGCCGCGCACTCAGATTTGACTGTGCCGCGCACTCGGATTTGACTGTGCCGCGCACTCAGACGCGACTCGGTACCGGGACCTGTTCCAACGGCACGTCGAAGTCGACGGACGTCGATTGCGCGATCACGGCAATCTGTCTGGCTTGCGAGCCTGCTCCGTCGTCGGCGAGTGCCGTGAGGATGTACCGGCCAGACGAGGGGAGCGCGATTCCGTACCGTCCGGCGTGGTCGGTGAGCGTGGAGGCCACAAATTCGCCGGTCGGTTTGGTCAGCGTGATCACGGTTCCGGAGGTCAGTAGGCCGGCAATGGTGACCTGTCCGGAGATGGTCAGTCGTTCGCCCAACATCACGGTATGTGTTGATTCCGCATTATCGAAGCGTATGACCTGCGACGTCGGTGACCATCCGTCAGCACTGGTCACCACGAGATAGCGCCCGGGTTCGGGCAATGCCAGTGAGAAGACTCCCTCGTTGTCGGCGCGACTCCAGTCCACGGGCGACCCGGCCATGTCCATGACGGTGACGACGGCTTGCTTGACCGGGCGCTTGTCGGCACGAATCACACGCCCTGCCACGACGATGTCGTTGTCGGTGGAGGGGATTTCGAAGCCCTCGGGCGTGACGGGACGTACGGCAGATTCGGGCTTGGCGCCGTAACGCGGAATGAAGGCGGCTGCGGCCAGGGCGGCGACGGCAGCAAGGGCAGCGAGCCAGAAGATGTTCTTGAATGCGTCGAGCGACGGCAGTCCGGCGCCGGGACCGGACGGGATCACCAATGCTGTGAGCATCGCGGCAACTACTGCGCTCGACATCGAGGTGCCCACGGAACGCAGGAGCGAGTTGAGTCCGTTCGCCGACGCGGTTTCCGTGATGGGCACCGACCGCATGATCAGCATGGGCATCGCGGAGTAGGCGATGGCCGTGCCGATGCTGACGACGGCGGCACTGATCACGATCAGCGGAATAGAACCGGTGAGGAAGACGCGGGCCACATACGCTCCGGCGAGCACCACTGCGCCGACCATCAGCGTTGTCTTGGCTCCGAATCGTTTGGTGATTTTCGCGGACACCGGTGCGAAGAAGACCATGGCGAGACCCGCTGGGATCATGCAGATTCCGGCTGCCATTACACCGAGTTCGAAGCCGTAGCCGGAGATTTTCGGCATCTGCAGTTGCTGCGTCGTCGACAGATTGTTGGCGTACATGGAGAAACCGACCATGACTGACGCGAGGTTGGTCAGCAAGACCGGGCGTTTGGCCGAGGTCCGCAGGTCGACCATGGGTTGTGTCACGCGAAGCTCGTAAGGGAACCACAGCGCCAGAACGGTGAAGCCGAGCACGAACATCAGGATTGTCGGCTCGCTGGTCCATCCCCACCGCGCTCCCTTGGAGATGGCAAGGAGGAGTGCTGCCAGGGCAACGGACAGCATGACCGCGCCCAGGAAATCGAATTTTCCGCGGGTGCGCACGCTGGATTCGGGAATGACAAGCGCCACTGCGACTATCAGCATCACGCCGACAGCAGCGGAAAGCCAGAATATCGCTTCCCATCCGAACTGTTCGAAGATCAATCCCGATAGCGGCAGGCCTAGCGCGCTGCCGATTCCGAGGGTGGCGCTCATCAGTGCCGTGGCCGATGCGACCTTGTCCTTGGGTAGCTCGTCTCGCATGATGCTGATGCCGACAGGAATCATCGAGATGGCAAATCCCTGCAATCCGCGTCCGATGAGCAGTGTCACAAACGTGCCGCCGGCAGCCGCGATCAGCGACCCGAGGACGATCATCGCCATCGAAATCAGCATCATCCGTCGTTTTCCGAACATGTCGGCCAGGCGCGAGACGATGGGTGTCGCGATCGCACTTGTCAACAGTGTGATCGTGACTAGCCACGAAGCGTCGTCGGAACTGATGCCGAGAATTTTCGGGAAATCGGGGAGGAGCGGAATGACCATCGTCTGCTGTAGGGCGACCACAGTTCCGGAGAGGCAGAGGATTCCGGTGATGAGTCCGCTGGAACGGCGGGCGGCAGGTGCCGAGTGCAGAGCCAAGGTGGGGGCCTTCCTTGACGAGGTGAATGTGCGTTCACCATAGAGTGAACCACTGTTTACCTCGCTGACGCCACGTAATCCGGTGTGGATTTTGTCACCGCGCCGCATCGGGGTTATTCGACGACGCGGTGGGGAACCCGAATTCCGAGTACTCGTCTCGAGGGAGGAATTCACATGCATGCCCAGGTAGGTGATCGTCTACATGTGCAGGGTCGAGTGGTGGGTCAGCCCGAGACGTCGGCCGAGGTGATCGAGGTGCACGGCGAGAACGGCGCTCCGCCGTATCTAGTGCGCTATGACGACGGACATGAAGTTCTGGTGTTCCCGGGCAGTGATGGTTGGATCGATCATCCGAAAAAATAGATCATGACCTGCAATTATTTTATCTGCATCCGCACTGCATTCAATGCAGTTGGTGGAAAGGGCCGCTAGAGTTCTTCTGTGATCGAGAAGCGGCACTATCAATCGAAGGTTCGCGGCGACGCGGCCCGGCGCACGCGTGAATTGATCCGGGATGCCGGTGCTGCGCTCTTTGTCGACAAGGGCTACGTCAGCGCGACGGCCAAGGATATCGCCGACGCCGCGGGTGTCGCCCCTCGCACTGTCTTCACCGCATTTCCCGGGGGCAAGCTCGAGATCTTCGAGGCGGCATTCAGTCATGCGCTCGAAGCGGAGTCGGGCGACGACAGTGCGCCCGTGCGCCGTGACCACTCTGATCCCGACGACGTCCGGAGGTTGGTTGCGCAGATCGTGGAACAGAGCGTCGGTCTGCTCGAACGGGCCGGTCCACTCATGATGACGGCGGTCCAGTCGTCGGGCGCCGACGCCGATATGCGTCGACTGGCCGCGGAATCTTCGGAACAGTCCTTTGCCAATGCCACGTCGATCGCGGAAGGTCTTTCCGAACACGGACTGTTGCGCAATGACATTTCGGTGGACAAGGCGTCGGGCGTTCTCGCGGCCCTGGTCTCGCCGCACGTGCACCAGCAACTGCGGTCGATCGGAGGCTGGAATGTCAACGATTACCGCGAGTGGCTCGAATTCGCGATTCGGACGAATCTAATGTACTAATCGGTCTGTTTTAGCTAGCATGGCGGGAGTTTTTCGAATCTGGGAGGAAATCCAGCGTGCCTTACGCCTTGTTCGGACTCATCACGATGCTGTTGTGGATTTTCTGCATCGTGGACGCCATCACTCGCGACGACGCGTACATCCAGCACGTACCCAAGGTGGTCTGGATTCTGGTGATCATCTTCCTGCCGACGCTCGGGTCGGTGCTGTGGCTGATCGTCGGGCGCGGACATAACGCACCGGCGGGGTACGTCGGATCGACCGGGTACGGCGAATACGAGCGTCCCGGGCGGGCAGTTGCCGCCGATCCGGCCGCGGACGAGGAATTCCTCCGACAGTGCCGTGCCCGCGCCGAGGAGCAGCGACGGATCGCGAAGCAGCAGCGTGGCGACGGCGACGCCGGCCGGATATGAGCCACCGATAGCGCTCTCGTTTCCGGTGTCTCGCTCAGGGCACCTTCGCCGCGGCAATCGCGCCATCGAACAGGTCTGCCACCTCGCCGAGGGAGTCGATAATCGGCTGCCCTGATTGTTCGACACGAGCCCGTACCAGTGAACCCTCGAGTGCCGATACAGCCAGTACCGCAAGCCGTTCCGCTCGAGTGTGTGCGACACCTGAGGCAATCAACGAGTCACTCAGTATCGACGACCACTGTCGGTAGACGGCCTGTCCGGCGGCGGTGACGCTCTCCGAATCGGGGGCAAGTTCCAACAGCACCGTCGTGATCGGTGAGCCTTCGTGGAAGTCTGAATCGCTCACCCATCCGACGAGTAACCGGGAGTACTCGCGCAGCAGTGAGCCGGCGTCCGGGTTGTTGTCGGCGAGTTCGGTGAGGGTGTTGGCCACCAGCTGCCCGCCGACACGGACGACCTCCGTGCCGATCTGCTCTTTGCCGCCGGGAAAGTAGTGGTAGAGCGAACCTTTCGGGGCTCCGCTCGACTTTAGGATCTCGTTGAGACCGGTCGCCGCGTACCCCTGGCGTCGAAACAGATCGGCCGCTGCTCGAACTAGTGCTTCGCGGTGTTTCGGGGGAGTCGCCACGAGTTGGAGCTTAAACACCCCGGCGATCCACCACAATCTATGTAGACTGGTCTACATGAAGAATTCCGAGATGCTCGAGCAGTTGCGGGCGGTCAACGCGTCGGCAGCTTTCAACCGGTGGGCCGGATTCGAGGTCGCGGAGGCTGAACCGGGTCGCGTGAGTCTGCGACTCGAGTGGCGTGAGGATCTTGGGCAGTACGCCGGACATCTGCACGCTGCACTGGTTGCGGGGCTTATCGACACTGCGTGCGGATTTGCTGCTTTCACGCAAGTGGGCGTAGTGGCGGCGTCCAACTGCGCGGTCAATTTCGTGAGTCCAGGGGTCGGAACTGCGTTTGTCGCCACGGCACGCTCGGTCAAGACCGGGCGCAAGCAGGTATTCGTCACCGCCGAGGTTCATGCCGAACGCGAAGGCGAATCCGTGCTCGTCGCGTTCGGCACCACCCTGTTGGTTCCACTCGCCGCTCAGGCTTAGGGAACCTCGGGCAACCTCAGGGAATGAGGATGAACTTCCCGGCGGGATGGGAACTCTGCAACTCGGTGTGAGCGAGTGCGACGTCTGCGAGCGGGAAGGTCTTGGCGATCTTCACGGTGAGGTGTCCGGACCCGGCTTGTTCGACCAGTTCGGAGCGAGCCTTCAAACGTGCTTCGGCACTTGCCGGATTGCCTCCGCCGACAGACGCGAAGCCGTCGGTCTGCGCGCGTCCGAACGCGACGATGGTGACGATACGGCCCTTGTCGGCGACCAATGCCAAAGATGTATCGACGGCTTCGTCAGTTCCGGCGGTGTCGAAAGCGGCGTCGACACCGTTCGGTGCGAGTTCACGAACGCGGGCTTCGAGGCCGTCGCCGTAGAGCACCGGCGTGGCGCCGAGCGAGCGCACGTAGTCCTGATTCGATGCTCCCGCAGTGCCGATCACGGTGGCACCGCGTGCTGCGGCGAGCTGAACCGCAATAGCGCCGACGCCGCCGGACGCGCCGTGGATGAGGACGGTGTCCCCGGAGCCGACTCGTATGGTGTCGAGGGCGTCGACTGCAGTTCCGCCGACGAGAAGGAGTCCGGCCGCCTGCTCCCAACTGATCGAAGAAGGTTTTGGCGTGACGGACGACGAGGGAACCACAACCTGTTCGGAGTACAGGCCACTTCCCGGGCTGACGATCACTTCGTCGCCGACGGCAACTGTCGTGACATCGGGGCCGATCGCTGACACAACTCCGGCAGCCTCACCACCGAGATGTATCGGCAGTTTGCTCGGATCGGTTCCCCACGCACCGCTGTAGAGCTTGTAGTCGAAGGGATTGACGCCGATTGCTTTGACGTCGACGCGTACTTCTCCGCGCGCCGGCGGCGGAACCTCCACGTCGATCAGCTTCAGAACATCGGGGCTTCCGTATTTCTGCGCTATCACTGTTTTGGTCATGTGTGGCGCAACGGGCCTCGGTGGAACGATATTCCCGAGACCCGCTGCACATTCATTGATTTTGTTCGGTGTGACTCGATCAGCGAAGCAAGGTTCCCAGGTCGAGCGGCATGGCAATTCCGGTGATGTGGTGCGCTTCGTCCGATCCCAGGAATGCGACCGCTGCGGCGATGTCTTCCGGCTGGCTGACCGGATCGGGCAGGGTCTGCATGAAGATCGGTCCGAGTGTGTGAGCGTGTTCCGCGATGAGGGGTTGCATATCCGTCATCTGCATCCCGGTGGCCACACCGTGTGGGTGGATGGTGTTGACTCGAATGTTGTACTGCCCCAACTCCGACGCCATGGTCTTCGCGAGACCGGTGATGCCGTGTTTGCTGGCGACGTAGTGGCCGAGAAACGGAAGCCCGCGCAGGCCGGCCACGGAACTGGTGAAGATGATCGAGCCGCCGGTGCCCTGCTTGATCAGGTGCGGGATTGCGGCTTTCGCGGTGTAGAAGACGCCGGTGAGGTTGACGTCGAGCGTTTCCTTCCACTGCTCGGGCGTGATCTCCCAGGACATGTTCGCGGAACAGATTCCGGCATTGGCAACTACGACGTCGAGGCGGCCGAGTTCGGCGATACCGGAGTCGAGTGCGGCCGAGAGCGCGTCGAAGTCGCGGACATCGGTCTTGGTGGCGACGATTCGGCGGTCGAGTGCCTTGACCAGTTCGACGGTCTCGGCCAAGTCGTCTTCGGTTGCTCCGGTATACGAGGTGGAATCGAATTGGACGCACGCGTCGACGGCGATGATGTCGGCGCCTTCCTCGGCGAGCCGAACTGCTTCGGCGCGGCCCTGACCGCGAGCGGCTCCCGTGATGAATGCGACCTTGCCGGTGTAGCGACCTGTGGACATAGTGTGCAACCTCTCGATGGTCCTGTAGTGCTGGTACCAAGAAAGTTAGCGTGGGAAAGTGTGTTGCAGGACACGTAACCCGCTCACCGGAATACACGGGCAGGCCCGGTTCACGGTGATTCGGTCTCGCGAATCAGTAGAGCAGTAGGACCGCCGCGGAAAATATCGCCGGCACGAGACGACTCGATGACGTTGCCGGTTGCATTGTCGGTCCAGCGGCCCTCCGGTAGCCCGATCACCGTGTCACCCCAGCCGTGATCTGCGAGGACCATCGAATGCCGGGTAGCTAGTGCAACGACGGCGGCCTTCCCACCTCGAGGACCGCGCGAGAATCCGACGACGTGCCCTGAGCTCTCACCGGATGCCAGAACCGGGAGATAGGTGCCGCCGACAAACCAAGAGGGGTACTCGCGTCGCAATGTCAGCGCGGTGCGAACTACATGGAGTTTTGCTGCGCCGGTCGCGTCGACGGAGGTTTCGGTGCTGTCAATCAGCCCGCGACGGACATCGAAGTCGATCAATCGACGGTTGTCCGGGTCCACCAGCGAATCTTCCCAGAGTTCGGTGCCCTGGTAGATGTCCGGGATTCCCGGTCCGCAGATCTGAAGTAGTTTCTGTCCCAACGAGTCAGACCAGGCATGTCGGGCGATGCGGGAGACAAGTTGTGTGATCGATGCGGCGACCGGGCCGTCGATGACGTTGTCGATCCAGGTGTGGACTGCCGTCTCGAATGACGAATCCGGAGAATTCCACGAGGTCGCGAGCGCGGCCTCGCGAATTGCCTTCTCGGCGTATGCGTGCAGACGTGAGCGGAAGTCGGGGGCAGCCTCACCCACCGGCCACACGCCGACGATGTTCTGCCAGAGGAACAATCCTGTCATCGGTTCGGGGCTGGGTTCCACCTCTTCCCAGTCTTGCACCAGCCTCGACCACACTTCCGGCATCTGCGACAGGACGTTGATCCGGGCGCGAACGTCTTCGCCGCGTTTGGTGTCGTGGGTGGACAGGGAGGTCATCGCTGCGGGCCACAGTCGAGCCCGATCGGAATTGGCGAGGTGGAACTCGGCAACTGAAATGGAGAACGCGGCCGGATTGCCCCCGACTTCTTGCCGCGAGATCAATCGCGCAGTCCGATAGAACAACCGGTCCTCGACGGATTTTGCCATCACTGCGCCGCACACCTGCTGGAAGCGGACCGCCGCCTCGCCACCGCCGGACAGTGCCTGCGCCAGGGCGTTGAAGGCTTCCTCGTGGCCAGGAGCAAGTTCGTGGATTCCGCCGACAATCCGAGCCGTCAGCCCGGCGAGGGGGCTGTAGTCGGAGCGGTACACCGGCATTCGTGCGATGACAACCACAACTGCGTCATTGAGCGCCTTGTCGCTGCATCGGGTTCCGGTTTCGCTGCGAATAGCCCGCACCAGGCGACGGATTTCAGGGGCGAGTTCACCGCGCGCCGTCTCACGTTTGAACTGACGTTCTGTGTGATGTAGCCAGGTGCTGTCGCCGTCGTTGCCGGTCAAGGCGCCGGACAGTTCGGAAAGCTCGTGCTCGCCGCTGGGATCGACAAATACTCCGCCCAGTTGGTTCAGAGCGTCGTACCCGGTGGTGCCGTCGACGGGAAGTAATGGATCGAGTGGTTCGCTGTGCCCGAGAATCTTCTCGATCACGATCCACTGATCCGGTCCCAGCAACAATCGAAGGCGTTCGAGGTATTCCACCGGATCGGCAAGTCCGTCGGGATGATCGATCCGAACCCCGTCGATCAGGCCCTCGTCGACCCACGATTTCAGTTCACGGTGGCAGAGTTCGAAAACCCGCGGATCTTCTTGGCGCAATGCCGCGAGTTCGTTGACGGCAAAAAATCTCCGGTAAGTGATGATTCCGGCGTCCCACGGAACAAGCCGGTACGACTGACGGGCGTGGATTTCCTGAGCCGATCCCGTGCCTGTTCCCGGGGCGATGGGGAACCGATGTTCGTAGAATGCGAGAAGCGGTGTCGCGGTGGCGTGATCGACGGTGAGGGAGTCGAGATCAGCGGGCTTTCCCAACACCGGGAGAGCTAGCTTTCCGTCCGCCCCGTTGTCCTTGTCCCAGTCGATGTCGAAGAAGTCTGCGTACGTAGATGCCCGCCCGTACGTGAGAACATCCCACCACCAAGCATTTTCGTGGGGTTTGGCCACTCCGACGTGATTGGGCACCAAATCGACGATCAGTCCCATGCCGCGTTCTCGGCACACGCCCGACAGCTTCACCAGTGCCTCTCGGCCACCGAGACCCTCAGCGACGGTGGTGGGGTCGGTGACGTCGTACCCGTGGGTCGATCCGGACGTCGCCGTCAGGACGGGGGAGAGGTAGAGATGTGAAACTCCCAGAGTGTCAAGGTAATCGACGATACCGGCCGCGTCGTGGAGCGTGAACGCGTCTGGTCGCAGTTGCAGGCGGTACGTGCTGGTGATCGGCGTCATCGTTGTCTCCTCAGGCCGTTCTGCGAAGGACCATCAATGCACGAGCGCGGACGCCCAGAACCGTTCCGGCTTCAATCACCACATCGCTTTCGCCGGTGGGCATCGAGGTGTCGAGTACCACCGTCCACTCCGCCGCATAGTCGGCATTGGGAGTGGAGAATTCCATGTCTTCGTAATGGGCGTTGAAACACAACAGGAATGAATCGCCCACTACGCGCTCGCCGCGGTAGTTCGGCTCGGGGATAGCTTCGCCGTTGAGGAACACGGCTAACGATTTACCGAAACCGCTGTCCCAATCCGCCGGTGTCATTTCCTCGCCGGCGGGAGTGAGCCACGCGATGTCACGGCTCTGATCACCACTGCGGATGGGCCGACCCTCGAAGAACCGTCGACGCCGGAACACGGGGTTCTTGGCGCGCAACGCGATAGCGCGTTTGGTGAACTCGACGAGGTCGGCGTTAGTCTCCGCCAGTGACCAGTCCATCCAGGACAGTTCGGAGTCCTGGCAGTAGACGTTGTTGTTACCCAACTGAGTTCGGCCCATCTCGTCGCCGTGTGCGAGCATCGGGGTGCCCTGGCTCAGCATCAGCGTGGCAAGAATGTTGCGACTTTGGCGCGCGCGGAGTTCGAGGATCTCGGGATCGTCGGTGGGGCCTTCGACGCCGCAGTTCCAGGACCGATTGTGTGATTCGCCGTCATTGTTGTTCTCGCCGTTGGCTTCGTTGTGCTTCTCGTTGTACGAGACGAGGTCGTGGAGAGTGAAACCGTCGTGAGCGATGACAAAATTGATGCTGGCGCCGGGACGCCGACCGGTGGCCTCGTACAGATCGGACGATCCGGTGAGCCTGGACGCGAATTCACCGAGTGTTGCCGGTTCGCCGCGCCAGTAGTCACGAACCGTGTCGCGGTATTTGCCGTTCCATTCGGTCCACAGTCCGGGGAAGTTGCCGACCTGGTAGCCGCCTTCTCCGATGTCCCACGGCTCGGCAATCAGCTTGACCTGACTGACAACCGGATCTTGTTGCACCAGATCGAAGAACGCGGACAGTCGGTCGACGTCGTGCAGTTCGCGGGCCAGTGTGGACGCGAGGTCGAAACGGAATCCGTCGACGTGCATTTCGGTGACCCAGTAACGCAGCGAGTCCATGATGAGTTGCAACGTGTGCGGATGACGGGCATTGAGGCTGTTTCCGGTGCCGGTGTAGTCCATGTAGTGCGCTTCGTCGCCGTCGACCAGGCGGTAGTAGGCGGCGTTGTCGATTCCGCGGAAGCTGATGGTCGGCCCCATGTGGTTTCCCTCGGCAGTGTGGTTGTAGACCACGTCGAGGATCACCTCGATACCCGCCTGGTGGAAGCTGCGCACCATGGCCTTGAATTCCGCCACGGCCGCATCGGGTTTGGCGGCCGAGGAGTAGTCGGTGTGTGGAGCGAGAAAGCCGAAGGTGTTGTAACCCCAGTAGTTTCGCAGTCCCTGATCGAGCAGCACCTGATCGTGCATGAATTGGTGCACCGGCATCAGTTCGATGGTGGTGACTCCGAGGTTGGTCAGGTGGTCGATGATCACCGGATGTGCCAGTCCGGCATAGGTTCCGCGCAGCTCCTCCGGAATTCCGGGATGCGCGGCGGTCATACCCTTGACGTGCGCCTCGTAGATCACGGTTTCGTGGTACGGGCGCCCGGGTGAGCGGTCCGACGCCCAGTCGAAGAATGGGTTGATCACTACGGTAGACATCGTGTGACCGAGCGAATCATGCTGCGGGAAAGAGATAGTCGAGGGTTCGTCGACCAACTCGTCGTCTTCGATTGCGGTGTCGCCGGTATCGACGGTGTCGTCTTCGGGTGTTTCTTCGACCTGGGTTGTTTCGGCAACTGTTTCGTCGATGCCTGTTTCTTCGCCGGTAGGTTCTTCGGCAGCAGTTTCCTCGAGTTCGCCGGTGTCAGGAATCGTGTTGTCGTCGTTCGCTTCAGCCATGTCGGCCGCATCGATGTCGTAGGAGAACAGCGAACGATCGCCGTCGAAGTCGCCGGCAAAGGCCTTGCCGTACGGGTCGAGCAACAATTTGCTGGGGTCACAGCGCAGTCCGGCAGATGGATCGTACGGACCGTGCACCCGGTAGCCGTAGCGCTGACCGGGGGATACCGAGGGCAGATAGGCGTGCCAGACGTATCCGTCCACTTCGTCCATCCGGATTCGGGTTTCGGTTCCGTCCTTGGCGATCAGGCAGAGTTCGACGGCGTCGGCAACTTCGGAGAACAGGGAGAAGTTGGTCCCTGCGCCGTCGTACGTCGCGCCCAGAGGATATGCGCTGCCCGGCCACACGGCGATCGGTGTGCTGGCAGGTTTGTCTGTCGGCGACTGCTCCATGAACGAACCCTATCGCCCACGTCGGACACCCTCTTGTCGGACCGCTTTCCCTCCAACCCTGTCAGGCCTGGCTGCGGGCGACTTCGAGCATTGCGGCTGTGATCTGTTCCACCTCGTGGGCGGAGCAGAGATACGGCGGCATCGTGTACACGAGGTTGCGGAACGGGCGCAGCCACACACCTGATCTGACCGCGGCATCGGTGGCGCTGCGCATGTCGACCGGACGGTCGAGTTCGAGAACTCCGATACCGCCGAGAACTCGGATGTCCTTCACGCCTCGGATCGACTGTGCGTCCGCGAGTCCTCGATCGAGTCCCTCGGTCAGTCTCGTCACGTCGCGTCGCCAGTCCATCGCCAGCAGGAGTTCGGTGGACGCGACTGCGATTGCGCAGGCCAGCGGATTGCCCATGAACGTCGGCCCGTGCATCAGGCCGCCGCCCTCGCCTGCGGTGATGGCCTCGGCCATGTCGGTGGTGCACAAAGTGGCTGCCAGGCTCAAATATCCACCGGTCAGAGCTTTGCCGACGCACATGACGTCTGGGCTGACGCCGACGTGATCGGCGGCAAACAGTTCACCGGTTCGGCCGAAACCGGTCGCGATTTCGTCGAAGACCAGAAGGACGTTGTACTTGTCGCAGAGCGCTCGAAGGTCGACGAGGTAGGCGGGGTCGTGGAATCGCATACCGCCTGCGCCCTGAACAACAGGCTCGACAATGACCGCAGCCAGTTCGTGCTGATGCGCCGCGAGCAATCCGTCGAGATGCCGGACGTACTCGGGGTGATACTCGGTTGGCGGTGCGTCCGCAAAAACCTGAGCGCGGAGAACGTCGGTCCAGAGGGAGTGCATGCCGCCGTCGGGGTCACAGACGCTCATCGGGGTGAACGTATCGCCGTGGTATCCACCGCGCCACGTCATCAGGCGATTCTTCGACGGTTTTCCGAGACTGCGCCAGTACTGCAGACACATCTTGACGGCAACTTCGACGGCGACGGAACCGGAGTCCGAGAGAAAGACCTTCTCGAGCCCCGCCGGGGTGATATCCACGAGGAGTTTTGCGAGTGTGGCCGCGGGTTCATGGGTGAGTCCGCCGAACATGACGTGACTCATCTTGCCGAGTTGGGATACCGCGGCGGCGTCGAGAACCGGATTGCGGTAGCCGTGGATCGCAGCCCACCACGAACTCATGCCGTCGACGAGTTGGGTGCCGTCCGACAACGTCAAGGTGGCGCCATGTGCGCTGTCGACGACCAGTGGTTCGGTTGTTGCCGGAAACGCTCCGTACGGATGCCAGAGGTGCGCGGCGTCGATCGCGGAGACGGTGGCTGATTCCTGTCCGAGTGTGTGCACACCTGCACCATAGCGACATGCTTGAACGGCGTTCAAGTATGGTCGGAAATGTGACTACCTCGTTGAACTGGCTCACTGCCGTCGAAACGGAACGCCGCGCCGCCGGATTGCGCCGTGACGTGCGCCCGCGAACTGCCGACTCGCCGCTGATCGACCTCGCGTCCAATGACTACCTCGGATTGGTGCGCCATCCCGAGGTGATTGCCGGCGCCATGGCCGCACTGGAGAAGTGGGGTGCCGGGGCCACGGGTTCGCGACTCGTGACGGGAACCACGACCGAACACGAATTGCTCGAAGTCGAGCTCGCAGAGTTTGTCGGGTCCGATTCCGCCTTGGTCTTCTCGTCCGGCTATACCGCCAATCTCGGCGCGGTGACGGCATTGTCGGGGCCGCGGTCGTTGATCATTTCCGACGCCGGTTCGCACGCGTCGTTGGTCGACGCGTGTCGTCTCTCGCGGGCGAGGGTGGTGGTTGCTCCGCATTCCGACATCGACTTCGTCGCGGCGCAGCTCGAGTCACGAACCGAGGAGCGCGCGCTGGTGGTCACCGATTCGGTGTTCAGTGCCGACGGTGATCTGGCCCCGCTTCGCGAACTGCACGGTGTCTGCCGCGAAAACGGTGCATTGTTGCTGGTCGACGAGGCCCACGGTATCGGTGTCCGGGGGAGCGGTGGGCGCGGTCTGGTGCACGAAGTCGGTCTTGCCGGTGAACCGGACGTAGTGGTGACTGCAACGTTGTCCAAGTCCCTCGCAAGTCAGGGTGGGGTTGTCTTGGGGCACAGTAAGGTTCGCGCACATTTGATCGATTCGGCACGGACGTTCATCTTCGACACGGGGCTGGCGCCCGCAGCGGTGGGTGCGGCGCGGGCAGCGCTGACGGTTCTACGTCGGGAGCCGTCACGCGCGAAGGACGTATTGGATCGTGCGTCGGAGCTGGCCGCGATCACCGGCGTCGGAACGCCTGAATCTGCCGTCGTGTCAGTTATTCTCGGTGATCCGCAACGGGCGTACGACGCGGCCGCCGAGTGTCGTCGGCAGGGGTTGCACGTCGGTTGTTTCCGGCCGCCGTCGGTTCCCGAGGGAACGTCGCGCCTGCGACTCACCGCGCGCGCTTCCCTGTCGCGAGCCGAGATGGACCAGATCGGTCAGATTCTCGGAAATGTCCTGGCGGAGGCCGCGGTATGAGCATTCTTGTGGTGACGGGGACGTCGACGGACATCGGAAAGACCGTGGTGACGGCGGCATTGGCGTCGTTGGCGCTGCAGTCGGGGCGCTCGGTTGCTGTTCTCAAGCCGGCGCAGACCGGCGTCGGACTCGGCGAACCCGGGGATCTGGCCGAGATCGATCGTCTGACCGGCGGCGGCGTCACGCTGGCCGAATTGGCGCGGTATCCCGATCCGTTGGCGCCCGACACCGCCGCACGGCGCAGCGGTCTTCCGATGCTCACGATGGGCGCGGTACTGGCCTGCGCGCGAGAGTTGGATGCCGCTCACGACCTGACGCTGATCGAAGGTGCCGGCGGAGTCCTGGTTCGCCTGGGTGCAGGCAACTTCACGGTGCGCGATGTCGCAGCGGAACTGGGGGCGCCTGCCGTCCTCGTTGCCGCTGCCGGGTTGGGAACGCTCAACCACTGCGCGCTCAGTGTGGAAGCGTTGGCACACAGGGATGTTCGGTGCTCCGGTCTGGTGATCGGGTCGTGGCCGGACGAACCAGGGCTGGCTGAGCAGTGCAACCGCGACGATCTTGTGTCGGTGACCGGTGTTCCGCTGCTCGGATCGCTGCCTGCTGGTAGCGGTTCATTGGAGCCGCGGGAATTCGCTCGCGTTGCGTCGAGCGAACTTGGGTCAAGTTGTCTAGGTGAGTCGCGATCGCCTGTTGGAGTGGATTGCTTGCCGTGACATGGCAACCGAGGCATTGACGACCGTCTCGCCGAAGCGCTCGAGAACAAGTGACTGGGTAGCCGCGAGGTGAACGCGCGCCAGGCGCTCCGCTTCGGCTGATCTTCCGGCTGCGATTTCTTCGACTATGCGGCGATGCGTGCGAACCGCTTCCTCCGCTTCGCCCTCTGACGGATACTCCCCACGAACGGTGAGTGCCTCCGCCCAGGCTTCTTCCTGCGCGGACCACAGGGCAACATAGCTACTCACCGCATAGCGAATGGTGGCATTCGGGGTGAAGGACACGACAAGATCGTGAAACTCGCGCGCCGCGTGAGTGAAGGCGACGCCGTCGCCGATCTTTCGCGCAGATGCGTCGATGGACGCGGTCAGTGCCGGTACTACGACGCGGTTGCGGTCCGCCCGCTTCGCACATTCGGATGCGCAGAGGGGTTCCAGCATCTGGAGGCCGGATGCGAGGTCGCGCAACGTGACTCGCGCGGCTTGAAGGGAGAGGCCAAGGTGGTAGGCGGCCGAAACTTCGTCGGGGCGATGCACGTCGGCGCCGCCGACATTGCCGCGCCGTACCGTCACCAATCCCTCGGTCTCGAGTATGCGCAGTGCTTCCCGGATGGACGGGTAGCTGACACCGAAGTCTTTGACCAGCTGTTCCTGGGTGGCGAGTCGGTAGTTGTCGTCGGCGAGGATGTGGTCGCGAAGTTCGTCGGCAACTGTTTCTGCAATGCGGCGCTGCGGGACGCGGCCGCGCCCGCCGGTATTCACACGGGCACCTTTTTGCTCATGGGGTGAATCCTAGACGGAGAATCTCGCACCTCCAAGTATTGCTATCCTTATTAGGATTGAACTAATGTAATTCCCATGGACTTCACGATGAGTGAGGCCGCGACGGCGTTCCGAGGTGAGCTGCGCCAGCTGGTGAAGGAGCACGTTCCCGAGGATTTCCGCGGGGCCTTCACAGATGACCCGGCTGATCTTGATGTGGCCCAGCGGTTCTGCCGCATTCTTGCCGACCGCGGACTGCTGTGCATGGCATGGCCCGAGGAGTTCGGCGGTCGCGGCGCCACGGTGTGGGAGCAAACGGTGGTTCGCGAGGAGATGTGGGCGCTTCACGAACCGCGCGGCGCGCAATACATGGGCGTCAACTGGGTGGGGCCCACCATCATGCGACACGGAACGCGCACGCAGCAGAGCCTGCACCTCCCACCGATTGCCCGAGGCGACGTCATCTGGTGCCAAGGATTCAGTGAGCCCGAAGCCGGTTCCGATCTGTCCTCGCTGCGTACTGCCGCACGCCGTGACGGCGATGGTTGGCTCATTTCCGGCCAGAAGATCTGGACGTCGTACGCCACGATGGCGCAATGGTGCTTCCTACTTGCCCGGACATCGACCGGTGAGCGCCGGCAGCAAGGCCTGACGGTATTTCTCGTACCGATGTCCGACCCGGATATCGAGGTCAGGCCGATCCGCGCCATGCTCGGACCGCACCACCTCAACGAGGTGTTCTTCAACGATGTGCGGGTTACCGAAGAGAACGTGCTGGGTCAGGTGGACGAAGGCTGGAGCCTGGTTCAGGAAGTGCTTGCCTTCGAGCGCGTCGGCATCGCTCGCTACGCGCGCTGTGAACGGCTGTTGCACGACGCCGCAACGGTTCTCGGGGACAGCTGGGACAGTGTCCCGGAAGGATTGCGAAACCGGTGGGCGCGAATGCTGACTCATTGTCGGCGCGCTCGACTGCTTGCCTATCAAGTCGTCGCGTTGCAGAGCCAGGGAACAGTTCGCCCGGGCGACGCCGCCGCATACCGCATCGCTGTGACCACACTCGATCAGGACAGTGCCGAAGTGCTGACGGAACTCGCGGCCTTTGTACACTCGTCGGACACTGCAGGGGGCGTGGTTGTGGATAACGCAGACGCGCAACGATTCTGCCGCGATGTCGAGGAACATTGGCGCTATTCGCAGGCCGCGACAGTGGCGTCGGGAAGCATCGAGATGCAAAGAATTCTCCTTGCTCGGTCACTTCTGGCGGCCGCATGAAGCTTGAATTAAGTAACGAGGCAATCGAATACGGTCGAACGGCCTTACGTGCCTTCGAGTCTGCGGGTGGTGATCAACTGATTCAGCGGGGCGAGCGGGATCCGGTGCGTCGGGGAAGTGTTGTGGCACCGGTGTTGGCCGACCTCGGCGCGTGGGATCTCGATCCTCGCGGTGACGGGGACGAACTCGAAGCGGCGGCCGCACTGTGTCACAGTGCTGGCTACTGGGCTGTGCCGTATCCAGTGGCTGAGCGGCTGGCGAGGCCGGTTGACCTTGCCGTCGACGGGTTGATCGTTGTTGCCGATCGCGCCCCTGCCGGCCCGGTATCCGGCATCGATCTACGCTGGGCCGCAGTGACATTGGGCGGCCGTCGTAGCTCCGTTGTCGTCCGCCCGTCGCAGGACTCACCGCGCACAACAGCATTCGTCGCGCAGTTCGACACGAACTTCGTCGACGACAACGGAGCGAAGGATGTGGCGCTGGCGTTGCTGTTGCCCTGTTGGACGCTACTCGGGATGCTCGATCGGGCGATGGACCTGACCCGCGCACATGTGTTGCTGCGCGAGCAGTTCGGGCAACCGCTCGCGAAGCTGCAGAGTGTGCAGTTCCAACTCACCGATGCACAGGTGCAGCGCAGTGGCCTCGAGGTGCTCGCGAAGTACGCACTGTGGAGCGTCCAGACCGATAGCAGTGAGGCGCTCGACGACGCACTTGCGCTGCGGTTGGCCGCAATCGAAGCTGCCGAGATCGTGTTCCGCGTTGCACATCAATTGCACGGGGCGAGTGGCTTCTGCGACGAGACCACGCTGTCGTGGCTCTCGCGGTACAGCCTTCCACTGCGGCGGCTACCGCTCGGCTTGTCGGCGACGGGTAGCGCATTGACGCAGCGGATCGGCCGTCGCGGCCTTACCGGACTATTCAGTGACACAGCATCTATCAGTGACACAGCAGCTATCGGTGGTGCAGCGTCTATCGGTGGTGCAGCGTCTATCGGTGGTGCAAGGGAAGTGGCAACACTGTGACCTACGACCTTCCTGAAGAGCTGACGGTCGAGTGTGACGGCCCGATTCGACTTGTCACGATAAATCGACCGGCCGAACGCAATGCCGTGAACAAACCTCTGCACTGGGCTCTGGCGAACGTGTGGCGACAGTTGGCCGCGGATCGTGAGGCGGCTGTGGTGATTCTGACCGGGGCCGGCAAAGCCTTCAGTGCTGGTGGCGATCTGGACTGGATCTCTTCGTTCCTCGACGATCCGGTTGCCCGGGACGAAAGCATCCGTGAGGGTGCAGAAGTCATCGACGAGATGCTGAGATTTCCGCTTCCCGTGATCGCCGCGGTCAACGGTCCGGCGGTAGGCCTCGGGTGCAGTGTGGCTGTCCTGTGTGACGTCGTACTGATGTCGGACACCGCTTATCTTGCCGATCCGCACGTTGCCGTCGGCCTGGTTGCAGGCGACGGCGGGGCTGCCTTCTGGCCGCTACTCACCCCGATCATGAGATCGCGAGAGTTCTTGTACACGGGTGATCGAATCCCCGCTGCTACGGCAGTCGAGTTGGGGCTTGCCAGTCGAACCTGCGCGCCCGAGGACTTGGTTGGGGAGGCGAGACGCCTTGCTGTGCGATTGGCGGCGCAGCCGCGCGAGGCATTGCAGGGGACTAAACGCATCGTCAACATGTACCTATCCCAGGCACTCGGTGGTCCCATGCAAGCCGGTTTTGCTGCGGAGGTTGCCACCATGAGCTCTCCCGAGCATCGGCAGCGTCTTGGCGCCATGCGATCGACGGCCGTGACCCGATGACGGTGCTCGCTCCTGGTGGCACGCTCGACGAATTTCGCGAGAACGTGCGGGACTGGTGCCGCACCCATGTGCCGACAGACTGGCGAGCCGAGCAGACCGGAGCGTCAGACGAGGAGTTCGTTCGGTTCCAGAAGGCATGGATGCAGGAACTCCGCACTGCTGGTCTGGCGGTGCCGCACTGGCCGCAGGAGTGGGGCGGAGGGATGTCCACCCCGCGGCAAATCGTCCTGTATCAAGAGCTTGCGGCCCATGACGCGCCGCGCCTCGTGCTGCCGTTCGTCTCGATCCATCATGCAGCGTCGACGCTGCTTGCGGCGGGGACGGACGAACAGCGGCGTCGTCATCTACCGGCGATCCTCGACGGCGAAATCTGGTGTCAGGGTTTCTCCGAACCGGGAGCAGGATCGGACATGGCGGCACTGAAGACGACAGCGCGACGGGACGGGGATGCCTACGTCGTCAAGGGACAAAAGCTGTGGGCGAGTGGCGCGATGTACGCGGACTGGTGCCTTCTCCTGGCTCGAACCGACCCGAACGCACCGAAGCGGCAGGGCATTTCGTACTTTCTGATGGATATGAAAACTCCAGGAATCGAGGTCCGGCCGATCCGGCAGGCCACCGGCGAGTCGCACTTCTGCGAGATATTTCTCGACGACGTTGTCATCCCGGCGTCGCAACTGGTCGGACGGCCCAACGAGGGATGGCAGGTTGCGCAGGAAACGCTTGGCGCCGAACGTGGGATGACTATGCTCGAGCTTGCAGAGCGCCTGGGCTCGAGCGGGTTTCGGTGGCTGGTGGAGTTGTGTTCGCGTCACCGCGGCGATGCTCTGGTGGCAGATGAACTGGCGTCACTCGAGATCGAACTGACGGGATTGCGCGCGCTGTGCGCAGACTTTGCCGGTAATCCCCGGCCTGGTCCGGCGGATGCATCCATTGTGAAGTTGCACTACAGCGAACTCCTGCAACGGATGACGGATTTCGGCGCCGACATCGCGGGCCTTTCCGCGCACACCGTGCTGCGCAAACCTTTGTCGAGTGGGTGGGAATCCGGTGCGTGGGTTCTGGACTTCATCGGCTCGTGGGAATGGACGATCCCCGGTGGAACCAGCGAAATCCAACGCACCATTATCGGCGAGCGCGGCCTCGGCCTCCCTCGCGAACCGAGAGGCCACTGATGTCGTCGTCGCTTGCAGAACTTGCCGAAGTACACGCAGAGCTGCGTGCAATGGTGCGTGAAATTCTGGCAAAGTCCGGTAGTGAGGCGGTGAACGGGGAGGTGGACTGGGGACTGATTGCTCGCTCCGGTGCAGTTGGTCTCGAGGTGCAGGCGGAATTCGACGGCGCCGACGCAACGTTCGGGGAGGTCGCGCTAGTCCTGCAGGAAATCGGTCGTACGGCTTCACGCACCCGATACGTGACTGTTGCGGCACTTGGCGTCGGCGCGCTCAATCTGCTGGAATCGCGGCCGGAACGAGATCGGCTGTTGTGCGATACCGCCGCCGGATACGCGGCTCCGATTGTTGTTCTCGGTGGTGAAACGTTGGGGGAGAGCACCTTCCGTATCGACCAGAATGCAGATGGTTACCAACTGAGCGGGCACGCGAGCTTTGTGCTCGATGCGAGCGCAGCGGACAGTTACCTTGTGCCTGCACGTGAGGCTGACGGGAACCTCGTTGTTGTCAACATCGACCCGCGGGCTGCCGGACTGACTGTGACGGAGCAGGAAGTTCTCGATGCCACGCGCAACTTCGGGTCCGTGACAGCCTCGTGCGTGGTCGTCGGCCCGGAATCGGTGTGGCGTGTGCGCGATGATGCGTCGAATGCTCTTACCCGACTGTGTGATCGGGCTGCGGTTGCAGTGGCGTGTGACAGCCTCGGGCTGAGCGAGGCCATGTTGGAGGCGACCGTCGACTATGTCGGAGTGCGTGAGCAGTTCGGACGTCGGATCGGTTCGTTTCAGGCCGTCAAACATGCGTGTGCGGACATGCTCGTTCAGGTGACGATTGCCAGGTCTCTGGTCGCGGCGGCGGTGCGTGCTTTAACCCAGGACACGTCGGACGCTTCCGTCGCGGCCGCGATGGCGAAGTCGTACGCGTGTTCTGCGGCAGTTGATATTGCCGGGAAGGCAATGCAACTCCACGGCGGCATGGGCTACACGTGGGAGAGCGGGATACACGTCTACCTCAAACGTGCGACGCTCAATCGTTCCCTGTTCGGGTCTCCGGCTGCGCACCGAACGCGGTTGGCTCAGAGGTATTTTCAGGAGTCGTAGATTTCGCTGGGTGTACCGGCTGATCAACCCGGTAGCTATCGATCAGCCGGTACACCTTCACGCCTTCAACAGTTGTGCAGCGCGCTCTCGAATTTCACTGGATTTGATTTTTGCACTGCCGGTGAGAGCGATTTGGTCCTCGTCGAAAAACAGCACATGACGCGGAACCTTGTAGCTGGCGAGGCGTTCTCGCAGGAAAGTGCGAATTTCTTCTTGATGCAGATCGGTGCCCTCGTGCGCAACGATGCAGGACACGACGACCTCGCCAAGCGTCTCGTGCGGAACACCAACAGTGCGGGTGACCTTCACTCCGGGATGGCTGACCAGAGCCTCGTCGACTTCGAGCGGTGAGACGTTTGCGCCACCGGTCTTGATGATGTCGGTGAGGCGGCCCTCCCAGAACAGCCGGCCGACATCGTCGAGATATCCGCCGTCGCCGGTGTGGAAGAAACCTTCGGCGTCGACGGTCTCGCTG
Organism: Rhodococcus sp. ACPA4; assembly: GCF_002300185.1. Lineage (NCBI taxonomy): Bacteria > Bacillati > Actinomycetota > Actinomycetes > Mycobacteriales > Nocardiaceae > Rhodococcus > Rhodococcus sp. ACPA4. The sequence continues at coordinate 1,723,503 of NZ_NSDY01000001.1, read as the reverse complement.
AGCGGTGTGCCGATATACCCGAGCATCAGTGTCGGACCCTTGACACAAATTTCGCCGCGTTCGCCGATCGGGAGAACATCGCCGGTGAGCGCGTCGACAACCTTGACGGTTGTTCCGGGAAGCGGCTCACCGCTGCTGCCCCCCGTTACGTCGTCCGGCGTATTGGCCGGGAAACAAGTTGAAATGGTGAAGGTTTCGGTGTTTCCGTACGCATGGCCGGGTTCGAACCATGTGGCCGTGACGCTGGGGTGACGGGCTACCGGTGTGTTGAAATCGACGTACGACAAGCTACTCAAATCCGCGCCGGTCCAGTTGGGTGCGGATTCGAACTGTGCCCATTGGTGCGGCCACGCAAACGGAAAGTTGACTTGTTCCGACTCGATGAGCCCGATTGCCTCTGCTGCGTCGAACGTCGATTGCAGTACCAATGAGCCACCGCTCGCGAAGGTCGTGCCCAGCGCCATCGCAAAGTTGCCTGACCAGAAAAATCCGTTGGCCGACCAGCATCGGATGTTGTCCTCGGGGTTGAAACGATACATGCGCCGAAATCGCCACATCTGAATGCTGACACCACGATGTGCGCTGAGAATGCCTTTGGGTTTGCTTGTCGTCCCTGACGAGAAGAACAGCACAGCAGCATCACTCGGGCGCACAGCCGCCGCGATGGATTCGATCAACCCCCTCGATTGGTCGACGCCTCGCGAGCGGAATGTGTCCCACGTGTCGATCGCCCCGATTGCTTCTCCGTCGCCGACCATGGCCAGATGACGAAGAAAAGGGAATCGCGGCGACTGCACTGTGCCGGGAGCTGCAGTGCCGAACTGTGGTTCGAGCGTGGTCAGCACCTCCGCAAGGTCCTTACCGAGTACGGTGCGCTCGAACAGCAGAACCGAGACTGCAGAATTCTCCAGCAGGTAGTCCAGTTCCGCCGCTGTTGAGAACGTGCTGAGTGTGACCGCTACACCGCCGGCGAGGGCGGTGCCGAACACCGACGCGATCCACTCCGGACGGTTGGTCATCAAGACGCCCACCCGGCCGTCCTTGCCCAGACCGATACCCCGCAGAGCTTGGGCGACTTCGATTGCGCGCTCCCACAATTGTGCGTAGGACCAGCGGACGACACCGTCATCGGAGCGCATGACCAGAGCTTCGCGATCGCCGTACATCTGCGTCACTTCCCGGAGGAATCCGGGAAGAGTCAGTGCGCCGAGGCCTGGTTCGTCGAGCAGTGGTACACCGTGCGCGATTGAAACAGCTGGTGCCGCATTCACATCGGTGGTCAAGGCTTGCCTCTTTCATGTCGAGGGAGAGTCAGGAGAACGGCAGTTCGACCTCGGCCGTGCAGGACACCAGAACGTCGCCGTCCTGATTTGTCAGACGCAGCTTGATCTGGACAAGCGGTACGCCCCAGGCTGATTGAGCTTCCTTGCCAACGACCTCGGCGTCGAAGTACGTCACGTCGCCCTCGAATGCGGGTGTGCGGAAGTCGGCCTTGGTATGGCGAACCATGCCGTTGTGACCTGCCCAGTTGGCGAGGAAGTCGGTGCACCAGGCGCCCATCGTCGCGCCGTAACCGTAGGCCCTGGCCATCCCGACTTCGCTGGCCTTGTCGCTGTCGATGTGGCCGCGAGACGGACCGACGTACAGGCCGTCGCGCTTGCGCGGGTCGATCTTGGCTCCTTCCTCGTCGTAACCGAAGCCCTCCACCCAGCCCGGATCCTGGTAGACCCAGGGATCTTCGACGCCGTCGGGTGCAACCCAGTGGAAGGTGCCCCAGATGTTGAAAAGGAATGCGCGGTACTCCGTGGTGAAGCTTGCGATGCTGTGCGGGCCGATGACGCGTCGCTGCAGTGTGTCGCCGATCTCGACCTCGTCGAAGCGCGGTGAAACACCCATGCGGTTGGACATGAGCCATTCGTGGCGCAGGTTCTCGACCTCGATGAGTTCTGCGTTGGTCCACCGTTTGACGGCCCCGACATTGTTGTTGTACATGCCGCGCTTTGTTGCCTCGTCGGCCAGATAACGGATGGCTGTCGACCGTTCGAGTGCAACCTTGGAGCCGTGCTGGTTGGTGTGGAGCGTGTCGCCGCGCGAGAACATCGTGGGACCGGCGAACTTCGTATCGGCAACCTTGTAATCGTGGAAGCGTCGTTCTTGGAACAACGTGTCGCCGGGACGCACCGGCGTTCCGTAGAACCACCATTCCTCGCCGCCGAAGATCAAGTGGCTGTTCGGAATGTGTCCGACGCACGCCGGCTGAGCTCCGTGCCCGTAGTCCAGACCTACTGCGATGGACTGCGGTGCGATCAGACCGCCGAACTTACTGGCACGGGCAAATTCCTCATCCCAGTGGATCGGGTTGGGGTTGTCCATCGCCATGACCCAACGCCGCACGTCGGTGGTGCTGCACGGATCCCACAGCTGCCCGCCGCCGACAGGTTGGCCTACACGGTGGTCTACATCGGACAGATCGAGTTCGACGGTTTCCGGTTCGGTTAACTTCGTATTCATCGTCTCTGGCTCCCGGCTATCGATTGACGTCGACGACGATGCGTCCACGCACCGTGCCGTCCATGAGTTTTCTTGCAGCAGTGATCGATTCGCCCAGTGCGATGTCGTGGGCGATTGACTCCAGTGCCTCGGCATCCAGATCACGAGCCAGGCGATCCCAGGTGGCCAGGCGACGAGACTTGGGTGCCATCACGCTGTCGACACCGAGCAGTGACACGCCGCGGAGAATGAACGGCGCAACCGAGCCAGGGAAATCCATCCCCTGAGCGAGGCCACAGGCTGCGACAGCACCGCCGTACCGGGTTTGCGCGCACGCGTTCGCGAGGGTGTGACTGCCCACCGAATCGACGACGCCCGCCCAGCGTTCCTTCTGCATCGGCTTGCCGGCACCGGAGAGTTCGGCGCGGTCGATTACCGTTGTTGCGCCAAGGCTTTGGAGGTATTCCGCTTCGTCGACCTTGCCGGTCGACGCAGCGACGGTGAAGCCTGCCTTTGCCAGTAGGGCGATCGCGACACTGCCCACTCCGCCGGATGCTCCGGTCACGAGTATCTCGCCCTGGTCGGGCGATACACCGAAGTCGATGAGAGCGTCGACGCACAGGCTGGCGGCATAGCCCGCAGTGCCGATGGCCATGGCGGCATGGGCGGTGAATGCCGCGGGAAGTGGTATCAACCAGTCGCCGTTCAGGCGCGCGCGCTGGGCGAGTCCACCCCAGTGGGATTCGCCGACGCCCCAACCGTTGAGTACGACGCGATCGCCGGCTGCCCAGTCTGCGTGTGAACTCTCGGTGACTGTTCCGGCGAGGTCGATTCCGGGGACCATCGGGAACTTGCGCACTACTGGAGACGAACCGGTAATGGCCAGAGCGTCTTTGTAATTGAGAGTTGAATAGTCCACGTCGATGCTGACATTTCCGTCGGGTAGATCAGCTTCGTCGAGACTGGTGCAGGCGACGCTTTGTCCCGTGTCGTTCTTCTCGATGACTATTGCCGAAAACATCAGAAATGAATTCCTTCCTCAACCGGTTCGGAGCGCGTTCGCGTCCTGAAATCCGTGGGTGATGCACTGCAGATCGCGGTGTCCACCGTTAGCGGGGCCGAACTGCCGGGACTGTACTGCGCAGTAGCTGTCGTACAGGTCTTTTCGCACAGTACGTCAATCCTATCAATGATGGCAATACTTGACATTTACGCAGATCGGAATGTACTGACGGATGTCCTTGATTTGACAGCTCCAAAAGGGATAATTAGCGCAATTCGTCGGTTTCCAGCGCACGTTTTCCGCTGTATGTCCGATCGCCTCTCACAATTGATCCAAAGATTAGGTAGGTAGGGCGGTGGATGCGGTGGAAAACTCGACGTCAGCTGCGGCGCTACGCCACAGCCTGCTTATCGGTCTTTGCGTTTTTGTCGCGTGCTTGATCGGGACTTTCAGCCGGCTTCCCGGTACCCTCGCCGTGTTCTGGCCGGCAAACGCACTGTTGCTCGGTCTGCTTGTTCGATCACCCCGTTCGGCAACCGTTCCGACGTGGTTCTGTGCGGCGACCGCCTATATTTCCGCGGATCTGGTCACTGGCGGTTCCGTCGAATCAGCTTTGTGGCTCGGTGCAAGCAACATCATCGGCGTTGTCGGTGGGTTCTACGCATTTCGATGGGTCTGCGCGGAAGATCGAAGGCTTTCGAGTATCCGCTCGGTGGGTTACTTCGTATCCGCGACCATGGTCGCGGCGGCGCTGACAGGATGTGTCGGAGGAGCTGCGAATGTGGCACTTTTCGGCGGCACATGGCCGGACGGCTGGATTCTCTGGTTCTCGGGCAACCTCGTCAACTACATGACGATTGTTCCGCTGGTACTGACTTTTCCGTCGCTTCGACCTGAGGACCGAGACCCTGAGGCCGTGTCCAGGATCCTTCGGCTGTCCGTGATTCCGGCCGCATTGTTGGCGTTGTGCATTCTGCTCCAATGGGTCATCGGCGGCGCCGGTGCAATTGCGTTTGCCATGCCTGCTCTTGTCACCGCCGCACTGCTGACCAATGTCTTTGTCACGTCACTGATGACCGCCATATCGACCGTATGTACGTTGGTCTTGACAGCCGATGGGCACTTGGGAACAGCTGTCGAAGGTTTATCCGCGGTCAGCGTTTCCGTAAGGATCGGATTGGCTCTGTTGGCAACTGCGCCCCTCGCGGTTGCCTGCGTGATCTATGAACGTCGACGCGCTCTCGCTGCTCTGACTGAAGCTGTGATGCTCGACGACCTGACTGGAGCGCTGCGCCGGGACGAATTCATGCGAAAAAGCATCGGCGCCGTCGGATCTCTTCAGTCCGGCCTGCCGGTCAGCGTCCTGATGATGGACCTGGACCACTTCAAGAAGGTCAACGACACCTTGGGCCATCGGACCGGGGACACGGTCCTTGTTGCGTTTGCGGATCAAGTGCGGCGCCATCTCGACGACACAGCGCTGTTTGCGCGCCTGGGCGGTGAGGAGTTTGTCGTTCTGTTGATCGACACGGATCTGGACGAGGCAACGCAAATAGCCGAAATAATTCGGGTGGCACAGCAGGAGCAATCGAGGACAACGCTCGGAGAACTCGGCCCGACTGTCAGTATCGGTGTGGCGTGTTCGCCGTCCGGTGACGCGGACGTGAACAGCATGATCGATTGCGCCGACGAAGCGCTGTATCTGGCAAAGAAGTTCGACCGTAACTGCACCGTGTCCCTGACCGCGAGAAGCTGATGTCCTGACCGCCGGAAACTAGTGGCTGCCGGAAGTTGATCGGCTTTTCGGAATGTCCCGGAAGGCGATGTTCTGCTCGTGTGTGCGTTCACGCGGCATACCGAGGACTCGCTCGCTGATGGCGTTGCGGGCCATTTCGGTGGTCCCGCCGGCGATGCACCACACCTGTTGGCCGAGATAGTCCGTGGCGCAGTCGCCGACCGTACCGTCGTCGTCGTCCCACGCTGCCCCGGCAGGCCCGGTGAATTCGTAGATGATCGTCACCAGACGGGTAGACATCAGACCTGCCATCAATCGGGCGATACTCGCGGCCTGATCGGACATTGCGCCGGTGGTGATGCCCTGGACAACCCGATGCTGTAGTGCGTTGTTGGCCAGTTCCAGCATGCGGGCCTCACCGATGAGGTCACGGCTGACGGGGTCGTTCAAGCGACCCGCATCGCGCGCGACTGCAAGCAGTTCCGGCATCTTCGTTCCTCGTTGCGTGCTTCCGGCTGCCATGGTCGCGTACGGCGAGTTCGACAGCATTCGTTCGTGGAACATCCAGCGTGTGCCGACGGTCCAACCGTCGTTGATTTCGCCGATGCGGTCGCTGTCCGGAACCCTGACGTCGGTCATGAACTCTTGACAGAATTCCCGCGACCCACTGAGCAACTCGATGCGGTTGACTTCCATGCCGGTGCGATCGAGCGGCACCATGAACACGCTCAGCCCCCGATGCTTGGGCACGTCCCAGTTGGTTCTGGCAAGACAGAGCGCCCAATCGGACCACCAGGCGCCGGTAGTCCAGATCTTCGATCCGTTCAGTACCCAGTCTTCGCCGTCTCGAACAGCGGTGGTGACCGCGCCGGCGACGTCGGAGCCACCACTGGGCTCGGAGAGCATTTGCATCCAGATCTCTTCGCCCTTCAAGATGGCGGGGATGTGGCGTTGCTTCTGCTCCTCGGTGCCGAATTCGAGAAGCACTGCGGCGCAGGGCACAAAGGTCGGAGACTGTAGACGTTCGGCGTACTTGTAACCGGCGAGTTCCTCGTTCAATGCCCGCTGGTGAGCATGAGTGAGGCCTTGCCCGCCGTACTCCTGAGGGAAGCAGATCCCGGCAAGGCCCGCATCGAACAGTCGTCGCTGAAGTGCGCGTTGCTCCGCGACGTCGGTGAGTTCGTCCTCGTCGGGTCCTTCGGCGCGCATGACACCGATGTTTGCCTTCGGGTCGCTGGGGCCGAGGTTGTTTCGGATCCAGGTGCGTGCCCGAGTGCGAAACTGCTCCACCGATTCCATGTCGACGACGGTCTGGGGTGCCTGGGTGCTCAACGGATGCTCTCCTGACGTACGGCGATGGCGGCGATCAATTGGCGGTGCTCTGCGGGAGTGCCGTAGCTCGAGCGATTAGCTGCAGCCCGCCGCATGAACAGGTGTAGATCGTGCTCGAATGTGACGCCGATCCCGCCGTGGATCTGCACACAATCCTGGAGTAGCTCGCCGCCGCGATCGCCGATGTATGCGTGTGCGGCGCTGGTGAGTTCAGCGGCGTCCGGGCTTTCCGCAGCAACTGCGGCTGCTGCCGCGTCGGCGAGACCGTGGCTGGCTTCGAGCCAGGTCTTCATGTCTGCGAAGCGGTGTTTGAGTTCTTGGTACGACGCAAGGGGGCGTCCGAACGAGTATCGGTCGAATGCCCACGCAACGGTGAGGTCGAATGCCGCTTGCATCGCTCCGACGGATTCGGCGCAGCCCAGCACGATGGCGAGTTGCCGACAACGCTCGACGTCACGAGCCGCATCGCGTGTGTCTCCGATCATGGCGCTCAGGGGGAGACGTGCGTTGTCGAACGTCACCGCGGCGTAGCGCCGTGTCAGATCGATTGATCGCAACGGCTTTACGTGCACACCGGGAGTATCGGTGGGCACCAGGACTTGCGCGACGGAGTCGCCGTTCTGGCCGGTGACGAGAAGGACATCGGCGGTCTGGGCAGCTTCGACGGGGCGTTTTGTGCCGGACACAATTACGTCGTTGCCATCGACGCGAATCTCCAGTGGTGGAGTGCTCACGAGACTGTTCGCTTGTGGCTGGGTGAAACACCATGCTGCGGTGGAAGTTCCGGCGAGTAGTTCTGCAAGAACTTGGTCTGTGGTCTCGCTGGAGTAGTTGTCGATAAGTGCGGCAACGACGTTGGTCGGGGTGAGTGGGCCGGGCGCGGCGGTGCGGCCGAACTCGTACGCGACAAGTGTGAGGTCGACGAGTCCGCGATCGCTGATTGTGCCCCCACCGTGCTTTTCGTCCACCAGGAGGCTGGTCCAGCCGAGTTCTGCGCCGCGCCGCCAGTATTCGGAGTCGAAGCCCATGGGGTTGTCGCGCAGAAGACGCACAGCTGAGCTGGGCACCTGTGTGTTCAGGAACCGGGCTGTGGTGTCCCGGAAGAATTCCTGGTCCGGGGTCAGCTCCAACAACATGTTCGCCCTCTCGCCCTGCGGTTAGAAATCGCAATCAGAGTATGAAACTCTCTATTCTGAGAATAGCATTTTCAATGTCGAAATTAAAGCGAACTCGAACTGAGATCGGCACCCGTGTCGAACACTCAGCGTGCCGTCCAACCACCATCGACAACTATGGTCTGGCCTGTGACGTAACTTCCTGCGTCACTTGCGAGCCAGAGAACAGAGCCGACAACATCGTGCGGCGTCCCTTCGTGCGGAAGTGGAGTGTTTCGTCGCAGATACTCCGCCGATCGGTCATCGGTGTACAGCTGATCAGTGATTTCACTCCGGAAGAATCCGGGAGCAACTGTGTTCACCCGGATCGAGTGCCGCGCCCACTGGATCGCGAGTTCTGCGGTGAGTCCTGATAATCCGGCCTTACTTGCGGCGTATGACGCCTGCGGGATGCCCGGTATTCCCACCCGGCCGCTGATGGACGAGATGTTGACGACAGTGCCGCGGCCGATGGACTGCATGTGGGGGAAAGTGGCCTGCGCCAACAAGAACGGAGCGATCAAATTCAGATCCAAGGTCTTGCGGACGGCATCGAGTGGCTCGGATTCGGCTCGTTCGTAGGTGAACATGCTGCCCGCTGCGTTGATCAGAATTTCGGGCGGCCCAAGGCTTTCGACCACGGCGGGTACAACAGAGCCGACCTGGCCGGCCTCGGAGAGATCGCACTCGATGGCGGTGCCGTTGATCCGCTCGGCGAGTTCGGCTAGTTTGTCGCGGCGGCGCGCGACGACGGCAACTCGGGCGCCGAGTGAGGCAAGTGCCTCGGCTATGGCAGCGCCGAGGCCTGATGAAGCGCCCGTCACGATGGCTACCCGGCCGTCCAAGCCGAACATCCGTGCGGCGGTATCGCGGTGTGTTGTCACCGGAGACCTCGCTGCGGTGCCCTGACGGCGGAAGTGGTGAGTTCTGCGAGTCCGGCCCGCTGGATTTTTCCCATGGCGTTGACCGGCAGTGCGTCGACCTGTGACCAGAATTCCGGAACCTTGTAGGGCGACAGCTCGTTCCGGCAGAGGTCGGCAAGGATGCGGAACTCCACCGGAGGTCCGACACTTTCGACGATCGCGGCAACCCGCTGACCGAGTCGGTCGTCGGGTACCGGGTACACGGCGACCTTCGCGACATCGGGGTGCGTCGCGATGACTCGTTCCACTTCGAGCGGGTAGACGTTTGCACCACCGCGAATTATGACCAATTTCTTGCGGTCCAGGACTGTGAGCCAACCGTCGGCGTCGACAGTTCCGATATCCCCAGTCGCGAGAGGGCCGGGTTCAGTCGAAGTGACACCGCCGTGCTCCCAATGGCCGAGCATCGGCGTCCACGAGCCCGCCCACTGACCTGACCTCGCTGCTCTGACGCGCAGTTCGCCCAATTTTCCTGCAGGCAGCGGGCTTCCGTCCTCGCTGTAGGCTGCAACCTCGTACTGTGGCAGTACCTGCCCGCTGGTCCCGGGGTGCCATTCGCGCCCGGGAGGATCGATCGATACGACGGTCGGTGCTTCGGTCAGGCCGTACGTGACGCGGGGGACGAGGCCGTGCGCGTCGGTGAACGCCTGGCGCAATCCGTCCGGTGTATCGCCGCCGCCGCACCAGATCTCCTGGAGTGAACTGAGGTTGACGTCGGGACGTCGCGCGAGGTCGTACAGTTGCGCGGGGGCGCCGTTCCACACTGTGACACGCCGCGAGGCGATCCATTCGGCAACCCCGTCGACGTCGCGCCGGTTCATCACGACTGAGCACCCGCCGGCCTGGGCCGTAAGTAGCGTCGACAAGACCATGAGATTGAGGATGGTCAGCGGGAAGCTGTCGCCCTTGCGTAGTTCTGGCCCCCATCCTCTGGTCGCGCACAGGACGGCGCCGGGGAGGAGTAGGTTTCGTTGACTGTGCACCACAGCTTTGGGCTGACCCGAAGTGCCACTGGTGAAAGCGATTCCGGCGGGAGCGTCGATATCCAACTCGACCGAAGGGGCGGTCTCGTCGCGCCCGCACAATTCTGCCCACTGAGCCTCGCTGACGCAGTCGAGAGGGTCCAGCCGACAGTTCGGTCCGGCCAGGACAACACTCGGCTTGCACAGAGTTTGTAATTCTTGCTGCTCACTGGATGACAGCGCTTCGCCGATTCCCACCCAGATCGCACCGATCCGCTGAGCGCCGTGAAATGCCGCGACGATGCCGAGATCGTTGGGCAGGCATGCCGCGACACGATCGCCTGGTCGCACGCCCAGTGACCACAGCGCTCCGGCGCAGCGCCTTGCCTGTGTGTCGAGTTCGGCATATGACCAGATCCCAGATACGGCTTCCACGGCCGGGGCCTGCGGGTTTGCCGCCAGTGCCGCATCGAGCACCGTCGCTATCGTGCCGAGGACGGCGGTCCCGTTGGATTTCTTCACCACTCACTAATACCACTATCCTTGTAAAGATTCACCTGATAGCGTCGAATCGTTCTGAAGAAAAGTGGAGGTTCATTCTGATGAAGCACTCGGGTCCGTTGACCGGGGTTCGGATCGTCGATCTCACGGCGATGGTGATGGGTCCCTACTGCACGCAGATCATGGCCGACATGGGGGCTGATGTTCTCAAGATCGAAAGCCCCGCCGGCGACAACACCCGCTACATTTCGGTGGGTCCGGAACCGGGATTGGGCGGTGTGTTTGTCAACGTGAATCGTGGAAAGCGCAGTGCGGTACTGGATCTGCGAACCGATGAGGGTGCAGGTGTACTGCGTGACTTGATCGCCGATGCGGATGTATTCATCCATTCCATGCGAGGCTCGGCAATCACAAAACTTGGTTTTGGCTACGACGACGTGGCCGCCGTCAATCCGTCGATCGTCTACACCAACTGCTACGGATACGGGCGTCGCGGGCCGGATGCCGATTTGACGGCCTACGACGACACAATTCAGGCCGAATGCGGCTTACCGCACGTGCAGGAACAGTTGACCGGCGAGAGTGGTTATGTCGGAACCATTATCGCGGACAAGGTTGCGGGACTCACTGCCGTGTACGCCACCACGATGGCCCTCTTTCACCGCGAACGTACTGGAGAAGGCCAAGAGGTGGAGGTTGCCATGTTCGAGACGATGGCAGCTTTCATGCTGGTCGAACATGCAAATGGGGCACTGTTCACCCCGGCGCTGGGTCCGGCGGTGTATCCCCGTGCTGTGGCACCGAATCGGAAACCGTACCGGACCAAAGACGGCGAGATCTCGGCCATGGTGTACAACGACAAGCAATGGGCGGCTTTCGTCGACGCAGTCGATCCACCTTGGGCGGGTGCACATTTCGCGACTCTCGAACAACGAGCCCGTCAGATCGACACGGTGTACGCGCTGCTGGGTGAAACCTTCCTCGAACGCACGACGCAGGAATGGCTGGATCTGCTCCGATCTCACGATATTCCGGCCGCTCCGGTGAGGACACTGGACGAGTTGTTGAACAACGAGCACCTCGATGCCGTGAACTTTTTCGAAGACGTCGATACTCCCTACGGCTCAGTGCGTTTCCCTGGTCCGCCGACATGGTTCTCGCGCACGCCCGGTCGTATTGCCCGGGCGGCCCCTCGACTCGGTGAGCACACCGAGGAAGTCCTGAATGAGGTCGGTCGAGCGTGGAGTTGAATTGGTTCCTGAATCGGGGAGACCGTATTGTCATCGGACAAGCGTGCGGCGAACCGACAACGTTGATCGAAGCTCTGATCGATCAAGGGGCAGACATTGGCGGACTATCGGCATTTGTCGCAACGAGTTTCTCAGGAGTCTTCAATGCCGAAGCGAGTGAGAGCTTTTCGCTCTCCAGTATGGGGGCGATCGGAACGCTGCGATCATTGACCAAAGTGCACAAGCTCAGTGTGATTCCGTGCCACGTCAGTCAAGTTGCGCCGATGATCGAGGCCGGGTTGATCGGGTGCGACGTTGCCTTCGTTCAAGTAAGCGCTGCGGATGAGTACGGCAATCACAGCTTCGGATTGATCAGTGACTACGTTCAGGCGGCTGTGGCGAAAGCGCGCGTTGTCGTGGCGGAAGTGAACGATCAAGTCCCGTTCACCTGCGGGGAACTGTTACCGGCAGCGAAGATCGATTACGCCATCGAAGTATCCAGACCTCCGGTTACACTGGCGCCGGCAACAATTGGACCGACCGATCATGCAATTGCCGAACATGCCGCTGCGTATATCGAGGACGGCTCGGTCATCCAGGTGGGGATCGGAGCCGTGCCGGATGCGTTGCTTCGGCTGATTCGAGACCGGAAAGATCTGGGTGTTCATTCGGGAATGGTGGGCGACGGCCTCGTTGATCTGGTGGAAGCAGGCACGGTGACCAACGCACGCAAACGAATCGACACGGGAGTGTCCGTCACCGGCGCACTCATCGGCAGCAAGGAACTGTACGCGTTCGCGCACCGTAACCAGGCAATTCGCATGTGTGCGACGTCGTACACACACGACGCGGCAGTTCTGGCTCAGCTCGACAAACTGGTGACGGTCAATTCCGCACTCGAAGTTGATCTCACAGGGCAAGTCAATGCGGAGCAAAGCGGTTCGGCGTATCTCGGTGGCACGGGTGGTCAGGTGGACTTCGTCCGGGCCGGTTCGCGTTCACCGGGTGGTCACGCGATCATGGCTCTCCCCGCCACGGCCAAGGGGGGAACCGTCAGCAGGATAACCGCGCACCTGTCCGGGCCTGTCACGACGGCGCGTAGTGACATCGATGTTGTGGTCACCGAATTCGGTGCAGCCGAGCTGCGAGGACAGAACCTCGCGGAACGAGCGCGACGTTTGATCAATATTGCCCATCCGGATTTTCGCGAAGAGTTGATGCGCGAAGCGCATGCAATCAGGCAGAGGGGATTCTGATGAGTGATGCTGTGTTTTCGAATGACGCCGTGTTGTTCGACGCGCGCGAGGATGGCATTGCTGTCATCACGCTGAACCGACCGGAGACTCGCAACTGCCTCGACCAGGCCATGCGCGAGGGATTACGCGACGCCTGGAACCGATTCGAATACGACCCAGCGTTGCGGGTAGCGATACTCACCGGTTCCGGCGACGAAACATTTTGCGCAGGTGGCGATCTCAAAGAGATGGTCAATACCGCAATGGCGGTACCGCCGCGCGATATGTTTGCACTTCCCTACGACACGGTCGAACTGTCAAAACCCACCATTGCCGCGGTCAACGGCGTTGCCTACGCCGGTGGTTGGATGATTGCTCAGGCCTGTGACCTGTGTGTCGCCAGCACCACCGCGAAGTTTGCGGTCACGGAGGTCAAGGTGGGGAGAAGCTCGCCGTGGGCGTCGCCGCTGATTCATATGATTCCGCAGCGCATCATGATGGAAATCCTGCTCACGGGTAAGCCGATATCTTCTGCGCGCGCTTACGAGATCGGTCTCGTCAACCGACTTGCCGAGCCTGCGGATCTGATGGCGACGGCTCTGGACCTGGCAACCGAAATACTCTCCGGTGCACCTCTTTCCGTCAAAGCGGCGAGAGAAACTGTGATGATGTCGACGGAGATGGGTCGTTCGGCCGCACTCAAGGCCGCACGCCACGTATCCGAGCACTGCTACAACAGTGACGACGCACAGGAGGGGCCAGCTGCATTTGCGGAAAAGCGTCGCCCGCAGTGGATGGGGCGCTGACTGGCTCATGTGACTCGTGCACGTCGCATTGCAAGAACGTGGTTGGAACGAACTGTGCCCGATATGTCCCTTGAATCGAATAGGTGTTCGAGTATAATTAGGTCAGGGTGGGGAGGCCTTGATGACTACGGTGAGCGATTTTGTTTCGGTGGGGGATGTTGTCGCTGGTTCCGCGACGGGGGTGCGGGGCAGGTTGTGGCGATTGCGACCGGCTGAGGTTCGAGACGTTGCCGTCTGTGCGTCTGCGGAAATTCTTCGGCTGGAAGCGATTCGGGTTGCCGCAGTCGACGAGTTGGCACTCAACCCGGATGAACAGGTGCTCTGTTACCGGGGTGTTGGTCGCTGGTTGGCGGCGAACACGATGCTGCAGAACGCGGCCGGTAACAAGATCGCCGCCCTCGGTGCTGCACTGCGGGTATTCCCGGACATTGCTGCCCAATTCGAGGCCGGCGACCTCTCGCTCGATCATGCGGCAATCATCGTCGCGTTCTGCGAATCCCCACCAAAAGGAATGCCGGACAGGGCGTTACCGTCCTGCATGAAGACTCTTCTTGCTGCCGCATCCGGCGTGGAGGCGACCACCATCAAACTCCGCTATGCGATTGCAGTTCTGGAGCGGATATTCGAATCCGACGACACCCCGCCCGGTGAGGACGACGACCTCAACGTCTTGCGGATTTCGCCGACGCTCAACGGACGGGTCGCGATCAAGGGCGATTTCGACGCGTTGACCGGCGAAATGCTGTTATCGGCTCTCTCGGGTTTGTCGATGCCGAAACCAGCAGCGGACGGAACCCCGGATCAACGATCGGCAGCCAAACGCACCGCCGACGCGTTCACGGAACTGATTCGCCGCTATCTCGACAATGCCGTCACCGGTGTTGATGGTGGTCAGCGTCCGCACGTGAATGTGCACATCACCGCGAAAGACCTTGCCGAGCATCGGGAATGCACCACCACGCGCAGCGAAACAGCATCAGACTGTGCAGATGCCGACGTCAGTGATGGCGAGTTCTACGGCAGTGCCTTCGATGGCGATGAGCCTGATTTCGAAGATCTTGATGTCGGGTACATGCCGTGGATGGGCCCGCTCAGTGTGAGCCTGACCCGGATGCTCGCCTGCGATTGCATGCTCTCCACCGTCCTGATGGACGGCAACGGCGCACCGCTGGATGCGACCCCGCACAAACGCCTCGTCACACCCGAGCAACGCACCGCGCTGATCGCCCGGGACAAAGGCTGCGCCTTCCCCAACTGCGATGCCGTACCTGCTTGGTGCGACGCCCACCACATAAAACCGTGGTCGGTCGGCGGTCTGACGGTGATGGACAACCTCACCCTCCTCTGCCGTAGCCACCACCGATTGATTCACAGCACCAGCGGATTCCGCGGGATCTGGGAAATCAAGATGGGCGACGATCACAAACCCTGGTTCATCCCACCATCCGCAATCGACCCCAAACAACGACGCCGACGCTCCACAACCCGCCAAGGTCCAGTTCACCGAGACTGAATCCGGCTCCGCCGGAAACTGAACACCGCGTGCAAGCTTCGCATCACGAGCTAAGACGATGCGAAGCCAACACGCATGTGTCCATTTACCGAACGGCAGGGAGGTACGGAGCAAGCTCCGGTTCAGGATTCACGTCGAATGACCGCAGTGCCATGGCGAGCATCGAGTAGCAGCCAACTGTGAACACCATATCCATCAGTTGCTCGGTGTTGAACTCCTCGGCCAGCGCCGACCAGGTCAGCTCACTTACCATGCCGTCCGCCAGCAAATCGTCTACAGCACTGAGCAGGGACCGTTCCAGTGATGACCACTCGGATGCACCCGGGCCGTCCGCGACGCGAAGGATTTCGTCTTTCGTCATGCCGGCAGTTTCGGCAAGGATGACGTGCTGGGCCCATTCGTAATCGGATCGCCGAACCGACGCGACGCGGAGTACAAGCAGTTCCCGTTGCCTGTCGGTAAGCGAAGTCCCAGAAAGCAAGTGCGCGTTGAAGGACAGGAATGGCATCGCCAATGCGGGATATCGGGCCAGGGTCCCGACCAAGTTAAGTCCAGCCTTGCCGGCCCGTTGCGGATCGGCAGCAACGGTCGTTCGGAAGCCGTCGAAGAATTCCCTCATCTCGGGCGTCCATTGTTGTGGTGTTGCAGGCGAAATTCGAGCCATCGGCTGTAAATCCTCTCGGGTAGCGAACGTGCTTTCGATCAGGTGTTCCGGCCACCGTTGACACCGATGCTCTGCCCGGTGACGTAACCGGCTTCCTCGCTGGTGAGGAACGCACAGACAGCCGCCACATCCTCTGGTTGGCCGATCCGGCCGACGGGTGTTTTTGCTGTCTGTTGGTCGAGGTCGATGAATCCTTTCTCGACTGTGTTGCGCAGCATCGGGGTGTCGATGAATCCGGGAGGAACCGCATTGACGGTGATTCCGAATTTGGCGAATTCGAGCGCCAGCACTTTGGTGAGGCCGACAACTCCCGATTTGGCGGCCACGTAGCCGGCCAAGCCGGGGGCACCGCTGTGAATGCTCGACGACGAGATGTTGACGATCCGGCCCCAGCCTTCTTCGATCATGTCTGGCAGCACAGCCTGGCAACAGTCGAACGTGCCGGTCAGGTTGATCGCGAGTGAGCGGTTCCACGTTTCGGCAGTGATCTCGAGGAAGGGGCCGTCGATGCTCAATCCGGCGCTGTTCACCAGGATGGCTGGTCGTCCTAGACGTGTACGCGCTTCGTTCAATCCTGCGTCGATCGCGGCGCGGTCGGTCACGTCGACGGTCAATCCGATGGCTTTGCCGCCTGACAATTCGATAGATGACGCCAACGCCTCGGCGGCACTGCCGTCGATATCGAAGATCGCCACCATCGCGCCGTCAGAGACGAGTCGCCGGCTGATCGCTGCTCCGATTCCCGATGCCCCACCAGTGACTACCGCGGTGCGACTGCTCACTTGATGATCTCGTGGCCGACCAGGGTTGAGCGATGCATACGGCGGGGCTCACTCCGGTCGAACTCGCAGGCCCGGTGGACGAGGCCGGAGTTGTCCCAGATCACCAGGTCACCTTCGGACCATGTGTGCCGATACACCAGTTCTTGTGTTGTGGCGCGCTTTTCGAGATCGTCCAGGAGCGCACGACTTTCGTCGAAGTTCATTCCGACGACGTGCGATGTTGTCGCCCCGAACACGAGCGATTGCCGACCCGATTCATGCTGCCACACCAAGGGATGTTCCACTTCACGGCGCGAGGCCCATTCCTTCAATTGAGTCGGTGTCGGATCTGGGTACGTCAGCCGCTGAATTGCCGCGAAGGTGTGGACTACGCGCAGATCGGCGAACAGTTTCTTCTCGTCGTCTGATAGCGCCTCGTATGCGGCGTAGGTACTGGCGAATTCGGTTTCACCACCGCGGTCGGCCGTGACGCGGGCACTCATCACGGACGCCTTCGGTGCGATCTTGTCGAGTAGGCCGTCGATGTGCCAGAAGTCATTACTGGCGAGGTATTCCGCATTGGGGTTGGAGGGGTCGAAGCTGATCTCCATCACTTCTTCCGCGTCGTACGGTGGGAAGCGGGAGAAGTTGATCAGTGTTCCGAGTTTCCGGCAGAACTCGACTTGCGTGCGATCGTCGACGTTGATCTTGCGAAACAGCAATACGCCATGTTTTTCGAGTGCAGTCATACACGCGTCTGCGAGACCGTCATCGCGGAGTAGCCGATCGGTATCGACGCCCAGAACCTCCGCACCGAGATTGTTGCTGAGTTTCTTGATGTCAAGCGTGGTCATGGCTACTCCTGGATCAGTCGGGGACATGCGGATTCCGCATGTTCGTCAGTGGTCGTTGGTACGACGGGTCTGTTGTGCTGCGCGACGGGGCGCCGTTGACGTGAATGTCAGGAACGTCGGCGAAGGGTATGCCCATTGTTGGAACGATGCCGGACCACTCGATTACATTGGTGCGCAGCGCGATTCTCCATTGTCCGTCACGGCGTTCGACGCGGTCGATGTACCGGCCGCCTGCGATCCAATTGGTGTCGTCGTGATTACGTCCGACGAATAGGTAGTACGTCTCGGTGTGTGCCGTGTCGCCGTCGATGTCGCTGGTGTGGTTCAGCAGGTTGTGATGCGTCGACACCTGGCCCAGTTCATGGGTCGCTCTGGCCCACTCGTAGAGATCGATCGGTCCACCGACAAAGTTCCCCGCCGCAATTGTGGCGTCGTCGTGGAAGGCGGAGAGGAAGATATCGCGGTCGAAGCGATCCATGCCACGGCTGAATCTGGTCAACGCGTCGTGGATCTCCTGACGATCGACCATAACGTCGAGGGCGGCTAGCCGATCCGAGGTGGCAGATGTAGTCATGAAGTCCTCCGGTCGATTACCTGAGATGGGTTGATCACGATCACTGAAGATCGGAGACCAGATGGGCGCGCCGCGCGACGAGCGCAGCGACGGAACGACCTTGCCGTCAACGTCTTTGATTCCGTATTCGTGGGCAAGTTCGGCGGTGATGAAGGTGCCGCCCGAGCGTGTCGCGAGATTTGTGTCGACGGCGAGAGCTGCGATGACGCGACCCGGGAATTCCGGGGTGCAGCCGTCCTCCGGCCGAGTAGCAGCCCGGCCATCCAACCCAGGGACATTCGCCAGGTTTCGCTGCGCGCGTTCGGTGAAGGTGAGGCCCTGCCAGAGCGAAAGGGACGTCACGTTATGCGGTTTCAGCTCGATGGCCATATCTCGTGCCATCCGGTCCACCGCAGACTTCGCCGTGCCGAAGATGACGTTGTAGGTGTAAGTGACGCCGGTGTATCCGGAGACGGCCACTATGAGGCCGGACTTGTGCGGTGTCATGATCTTGGCGGCATGCCAAGCTGCTACGAAGTTCGAGCGGACGCCGACATCCACCATTTCCCAATGGGAGAGCGGTTTCTCCCAGAAGGACTGTGGGTCGGTCAGGTCTTCGGGCAAGGAGAATGCGTTGTTGACAAGAATGTCCAATCGGCCTTGCTCGTCTCGTACCTGGTGGAACAGGGCAGCAACCTGTGCGTCGTCGGCGTGGTCCACTGCGACGGCAACGCCCTTGCCGCCGCGCCGCGTACACTCAGCTGCTGTCTCTGCGATCGTGCCGGGTAGAGGATTCGACCCAGCGAGAACCGTGCGTCCCGTGACGTAGACGACGGCGCCCTGCTCTGCGAGCGCCAGCGCGATTCCTTTCCCGATACCGCGACTGGCGCCCGTGACCACAGCAACTTTGCCCGACAGAGAACTCATCTCCCGTGCTATTTCAGGAAGCGTCAGCGGTGTAGCCGAGCATGCCCTTGATCTCCAGGTAGTCGTGGAAACCGAACCCGCCCCACTCACGTCCGTTGCCGCTCTTCTTGTAGCCGCCGAACGGTGCGGCGAAGTCGAATCCGTCATTGATGGCGACGGACCCGGCGCGGATCCGTCGAGCGACGGCGCGAGCTTGCTCGAGGTCCGCGCCGGCAACAAATCCGGCGAGGCCGTACTCGGTGTCGTTTGCGATGTCGATGGCGTCGTCGATGTTGTCGTAGCCGAGAATCGTGAGAACCGGTCCGAAGATTTCCTCGCGGGCGATGGTCATGTTGTTGGTGACGTCGGCAAAAACGGTGGGGCGGACGTAGTAGCCCGTCGGCAAGTCGTCCGGACGTCCGAGGCCGCCCGCAACCAGCGTCGCACCTTCGCCGATCCCCTTGTCGATCAGGGACTGGATCTTCTCGAACTGGGCCTCGGAGACTACGGGGCCGATTGCAGAATCGCCGCTCGGATCACCCACGGTCACCTGTGATGCTGCCTCTTGCGCGGCGCTGATGGCTTCTGCCATCCGGGAATTGGGCACAAGCATGCGTGATGGTGCGCTGCACGTCTGCCCGGAGTTCATCATCATGGTTGCCACACCCTTGGCGACGTTCTCGGCGAAGTCGCCGTCGTCGAGGATGATGTTGGGGCTCTTGCCGCCGAGCTCCTGCGAGACTCGCTTGACGCCGGGTGCGGCGTTGGTGGCGATGTCGATGCCGGCGCGGGTGGAGCCGGTGAACGAGATCATGTCGACGCCCGGGTGTGCGGACAGTGCTGCCCCGACAGTGGGTCCGTCGCCCTGGACGAGGTTGAACACGCCGGCGGGAACTCCTGCAGCGTCGAGGATTTCGGTGAAGATCTGGCCCGTGAACGGTGACTTCTCCGAAGGTTTGAGCACCATGGTGCAACCAGTTGCCAGTGCGGGGAAGACTTTCACGGCAATGAGGCTGATCGGCCAGTTCCACGGGGTGATCAATCCGCAGACTCCGATCGGTTCTTTGACGATCAGTGAATCGCCCTGCTGCTCCTCGAAGACGAAGTTCTCGAGTGCATCGATCGCGGTGGTGAGATGACCGGCACCAAGGTTCACTTGGAAACCGTTGGCCAGCGCGTTCGGTGCGCCCATCTCCTCCGTCAGAGCTGCAGCGAGGTCGCCCATCCGGTTCTGATACTCGGTGAGAATGTTTCGCAGAATCGTGAGTCGTTCCTCGCGGCTGGTTGCAGACCAACTCGAGAACGCGTCGCGTGCTGCCGCAACGGCGCGGTCGACGTCTGCTGGTGATCCTGATGCTACTGTGCCGCAGACCTTCTCGGTCGCAGGATTGACAACCTCCAGTGTGCTGGACTCCGCTGGATCGACCCATTGTCCGCCGATGTAGAACTTCAGATATTCACGCATGACTGTTCTGGTCCCTTTCGCAGTGTTCGTGAGTACTCGTCGAGCCGGGCATGATGCGAGCTGGAATGTTCACTGAGTGCCTTCTGCGTACCATGTTCGGAACTCGTCGTAGCTCGGCATTTCCTCGGAATTCGCCTTGGGGTCGACGGCAACGTGGATGACGCCCGGCTTACCGCTGGCGTAGGCGCGCTTGATCGCCGGCGCGATATCCTCGTCGCGGTCGACGTACTCGCCGTAGCAGCCGAAGCCTTCGGCAACCTTGTCGAGCCGCGTATCTGTGCTCCAGTGAACACCGGTCTCGAGTGATCCCTGGCCGTACGTGCGTTTGTAGACACCCACCTCGAGTCCCCACGCATAGTCGACGGCAACTACGCAGACCAGCGGCAGGTTGAGTCGCGCAGCGGTTTCCAGTTCTGCGATATGGAATTGGAACGACGAGTCGCCGGTGATCAACATGATGGGACGTTGGCCGCCGTCAGCTACACCGGCGCCGACGGCATACGGGAGCCCGGTGCCGAGGTGGCCGAAGTTCTGATTCCACATCACGTCGTGGGGTTTTGCCTGTGAGTACGTCCAGCCGAAGATAGTGGTGGCGCCGCCGTCTCGGACCATGATGCCGTCGCTCGGGAAATCCTTGGTCGCCTCGACAATCAGACGAGCGGGATGCACCGGAGTCATACCGGACGGCGCGGTTTCGGCAAGTTCCGCCAGCTGCGCCGCATCCTGTGTGATCCAGCCGTCGAGCTCGGGGGTTGCCGTGCGCGGTGCATCCCACAGCGCGTCGGAGAGTTGGGGAACAATCGCGCGGAGATCGCCGACGAGGGGCACGTCGATCCTGCGGTTGACGCCGATCGCCTCCGGATCCTGTTCGACGAGGATCCATTTCCGGTTCGCTTCGTTTGCGATCCAGTGCCGGCCCCGGCCGTAGTGGACCGGCTCTCCGAGTTCGGTGCCGATTGCCAGGCACAGGTCGGATTTCACCACGGCGTCGACAGCGGCGGAGGAGAAGCCGTATGGAAAGGTGCGGTTCTCGAGTCCTTCGATGAAGGAGGTGCCCCCTGAGGTCTGAATGACAGGGCAGGCCATGGCATCTGCGAGTGCCTTGACGGATTCGCCGGCGCGGGAGGTGTGGACTCCGTGCCCGATGAGCAGAATGGGTTGCTGGGCCGCTTGGATCAATTTCACCGCTTCGGCAACGAAGTCTGGACCCGCAGTCTGTCCGACCATGCGATATGCATTGGGGGGCAACGGGTCTGGAACGTCCAGCTCTTCCTGGATGATGTGGGAGGGGTATTCGATGTACACGGGTCCAGGGGTGCCGGACAGCGCCTTCCGCAGTCCTTCGCGGATAATTTCGTCCGTCTGATCGGCGTATTCGATACTGGCACTGTATTTTACGGATGCTTCGAAGAGGTTTGCCTGTTTGACGAATTGAATGCGCCCACGTCGAACGCGCTGTTCGGTGATGCGGGCGCGCTGGCCACCGAGGAAGATCACCGGTGAGTTCTCGACTTTGGCGCACATCATGGCGCCGGCCAGGTTTGCGACGCCGGGGCCAAGGGTGCCGATACACACCGCGGCCTTGCCGGTCATGCGCGATACGGCCTCAGCCATGAATCCGGCCGACTCTTCATGGTGCGGCGCAACCACATTCCATCCGCGTTCCTCGGCGAGGTGGAACATGTGCACGAAGTTCGGGTCGGGGATTCCGAAAATCGTGTTGATGCCCTCGGCTTCGAAGAGCTGCAAAATGCGTTCGTAAACCTTAACTGACATGTGCGTTGCCCTCCATGGCTATCGCAAAACTCTTGGTGATGTGGTCGACGTGAGCTGACGGGACGACAGGCAGGATCCACGGATCGCGGATGTCGCGGATGGCGTCGATCTGCCTTCCAACCTCCTCGATCGACCATGACGGTTGGTACACCCCGGGGGTTTCGGCGATGAATGCCCGAGCAACGCGGCCGCCGATTGTCACCAGCATTTCGCCGGTGATGGAACAGGATTCGTGAGCCAGCCAGGCGGCCGTCGGGGCCGTGAGTTCCGGTCCCATGGGCGGGTACGACGACGTGTCGAGCCCGTCGGCCAACCGCGTGATCGCTGCGGGAATGACGACGTTGGACAAGACGCCGTGGTCGGCACCCTCGATTGCTGCCACGTTGGACAGTCCGATGATGCCGGCCTTGGACGCCGCGTAGTTCGCGATGCGGTTGTTTCCGTACAGACCGCCGATCGACGAGGTCAGCACGATCCGGCCGTATCCGGCGTCGCACATCAGCGGGAATGCCGGCCGCAGTACGTGAAATGCGCCGCGGAGGTGAACGTCGAGAACTGCGTCGAAATCCTCGTACGTCATCTCCGTCAGCGGTGCGTAGCGGTTGTTTCCGGCGTTGTGGATGAGGATGTCGATACGTCCGTAGTGCTCGATGGCCGCGTTGACGATCGCCTGGCCGCCCGGTGCGGTTGCAACGGAGGCAGTGCTCGCGACTGCATCGCCGCCGGCAGCAGTGATCTCCGCGACGACCGCACTGGCGACTCCGCTATCTGTATTCTCACCGCTGATCCCGACACCGGGATCGTTGACGACCACTTTGGCCCCTTTGGACGCGAGTAGTAGTGCGTACTCACGTCCGATTCCTCTGCCGGCGCCGGTAATGACGGCAACACGACCGTCGAAGCGGGCCTCAGACATCGAGTTTCAGGCCTTCCAATGTGCCTGTGTCCCGCCAGGTTTGAAGGATTTCGCCCAGTTCGTAGAAGCCGCCCCAGAACGGGTCGCCGAGGAATGAGCGCCCGTTCGGCTCGCCTTCGCTGTTGTAATAGCCGGGGGTGCATTCCGACGTGAACGTGCTGTTGTCGATCGAGTGGGCCCGGATGGTCTGGATCCAGCCTTCTTCGGCTGCCGCGGTGGGTTCGACATGCGTGGCTCCGCGCGCCTGGGCCTCTTTGATGATGTACGCGATATGGTCGGCCTGCTGCTCGAACATCAGCGTTGTCGATGCGGTGACTCCGCCTTGAACGAAGCCGGTGGCGAAGTGGTTGGGGAAGCCGTGCGCCATGACACCGTGCAGGGTGCGGAATCCCTTGCCCCAGTGGTCGTAGAGGGAGGTTCCGTCGCGACCGGCAAACGGCGCGATGTCGAACTGGCGGTCGAGCGCGGTGGTGATCTCGAACCCACTCGCGAACACGATCGCGTCGAACTCGAGCTCGACGCCGTCGACCATCACGCCCTTCTCGGTGATCCGTTCCACGCCTTTGGTTTCCGACACATCGATCAGAGTGACGTTCGGGCGATTGAAGGTCGGGAGATAGTCGTCGTTGAAGACGGGACGCTTGCACATGTTGCGGTAGTACGGCTTCAGTAGTTCCGCAGTGTCCGAGTCGTCGACGATCTCCTCGATCCGTCGGCGGAGCCGTTCCATCGATCGGTAGTCCTCGATCTCCTTGAGTTCCATGAACTTCACCGGATCGGCGAGCGCAGCCCAGCCGTTGGTTTCGGTCAGTTTCGCGGCCATGTTGCGCGACACTTCGGTCCAGCCGTCGCAAATGAGATCCGGCTCGCCGGGGGAGTAGAAGGCAAAGGCGGCATTGTGGAAGTTGCGCTGACGTGCTGCCCGCCAACCTGGCTCGAGACTGTTCACCCATTGGGGATCGGTCGGGTAGTTGGCTCGCTCGAAGATGTACGACGGTGTCCGCTGGAAGACGGTCAGGTGCTTCGCGCCTTTTGCCAGGTGAGGGATCGCCTGAATACCACTCGATCCGGTGCCGATGACGGCGATTCGTTTGTCGGCGATCTTGTCCAGCCCGCCGTGCAGGTCGCCGCCGGTGTAGTCGTAATCCCAACGAGCCGTGTGGAATGTGTGTCCCTTGAAGTCCGTGATCCCGGGGATACCCGGAAGCTTCGGCCGGTTGTATGGGCCCTGTGCCATGACGACAAAACGAGCACGGATCTCGTCGCCGCGATTGGTACGGATCTGCCAGCGATTGATCTCCTCGTCCCATTCCAGCGAGCGGATCAAGGTATGGAAGATCGCATTGTCGTAGAACCCGAAGTGTTTACCGATGCGCTGAGCGTGCTCGAAGCACTCGTCGCCGTGCGAGAACCGCTCCTTCGGCATGTAGCCGGTTTCCTCGAGCAGCGGGAGGTAACAGTAGGCGTCCGAGTCGATCTGGATTCCCGGGTAGCGGTTCCAGTACCAGACGCCGCCGAAGTCGCCACCGAGTTCGACGATCTTGAAGTCTGTGACGCCCGCCTGCTGAAGGCGGTGCGCGGCAATGAGGCCGCAGAATCCACCGCCGAGGACTACGACCTCGATGTCGTCGGTGATGGGCTCGCGCGGTTCGACGGGCAGGTGCGGATCGCTCTCGTAGAAACCCGCGAATTCGTCGGCGGCCTCCACGTACTGCTGCTGACCTTCGGGACGAACACGCTTGTCGCGTTCGAGGAGGTACTTCGCCCGGAGAGCGTCGATGTCGACTTCGGGAGTGTGTGTGGGCGCGCAAGGCGTCATGGCCGTAGCTTGGGTCGGTGCGGTCATCGGATCTTCTTTCGTCAGAGCAAGTCAGTACACGATGTGAGGAGTCAGGCGAGATCCACCGGCGCACCGGTACCCATGTACGTGGCTAGGTTGTGGTGGAGGTTGACGATGCTGCGTTCGCGGTACGGGTTGGGTTTCGGCCCTGAAAAGCCTTGCGACTTCATACCTTTCTGGACCGCAGCCATGTTCACGAAGTCTTGTGGCAGGACGGTTCGCCAGGCCGGATCCTCCGGCGGGGTGAACTCCCATTCGGTTTCCGGTTCCTCGCCTGCGGGGAAGAGTTCGTAGACAGCGGCCTCGAAGATGCACTTGTTCGGATCGTCGCCGTAGGGCCGGGCGCTGTAGCAGAGCATGTTGTTCAGGGCGTGCCCGATCTGGAAGTTCGGGAAGATCTGCCACGCCGTGCCACTTGCGGCGACAACCTGTGGGTCGACGGTCGGCCAGATCACGCCACGCGCTTCGTCGTCGCGCCTGGCCGAATCCAGCCAGTGACGCAGAACCTGATCCGATGGGGTGCCCTCGGGGAGTTCGTCGATCAGTCGCTGGGCCGCATCGACGAGGGTCCGAGTTGTATTGGTGTTTGCATTTTCCCACGTGAAGTTCTGCATTTCGATGGTCGACTTACGGGGGTCCGCGCCGCTGCCGATGCGCAGTTTTGCCTGGTTTTCTTCCATGCCCTTCGGTGCGTCGTAGCCGATGTTGCTGTGCTTACCTTGGGCGCGCGACCAACCGAGAAAATTCCCGAAGTTCATGAACTCCGGGTGGGTGTACGGAACATGGTAGGTCTCCATGAACGCTTCGAGCGCAACCTTCCAGTTGCAGTCGAAGACAAGCCATTTGCGCCAGCGGTACCGCATGTTCTCGAGGTGGAAATGATCGAGAAGAGAAGCCGCGGGCTCGAGATAGTCACGTAGAGGTTCGCAGCCCGGATCCATGTTGATCCAGATCCATCCACCCCAGGTGTCCACTGTGACACCACGCAGCTTCGTTGATTCCTCGGTCAACCCACACGGCCAGTCCTGACGTTCGGCGGCGAAGGTGTTCTTGCCGTCGAGGTCGTACCGCCAGCCGTGAAACCCGCAGATGAATTGCCTTGCCTGGCCGCGGGCTTCGTGGGCACCGGGCGGCGTGTCGACGAGTCGGCGACCGCGGTGGGAGCAGACGTTGTGGTAAGCACTGATCGTGTCCGGGGTCGAGCGCACGATGATGACCGATTCATCGAGAATTTCGTAGGTGAGAAAGTCGCCGACCTTGGGAATTTCCTCCACCCGACCGACCTGCTGCCATACTTTCGACCACAGCTTGTCGCCCTCGGCGCGGGCATACGTCTGCGAAATGTATGCCTCCACACCGATGGTGAGTGGTGTGGAATGTGACTCGGTTACAGTCGATTCCGGAATGCTCTCGGCGGTGTCGGTCATGGTGTCTCCTCTTCACATCGGTTCTGTGTCAGTGCGTTATCGCGTCGCGGAACGATTCGTCCTTGAGAAAAAGTGACGTGTGATCTGGGCCCATGTGCGTCCACTTGAGATTCAGTCCGCCGTCCACGAGCAATGTCTGTCCGGTGATGTAGGTCGAGAGATCCGACAGCAGGAAGAGAATTGCACCGGCTTGCTCCTCAGGGCGGCCGCGTCGACCCATCGTGATGGCGCGGCGATCACGCTCGGGATCGTCGTCGACGTAGGTGGAGGACGCAGGGGTGGCGGTCACGCCGGGAGCGATGGCGTTCACTCGAATACCGACTTCGGCGAGTTCCACGGCCATCGTGCGGGTTGCCGCGACCAAGGCGGCTTTTGCACTGCCGTAACCGATATGAAAAGGCGCGGTGTTCATTCCGCTGATCGACGAGATCGACACGATGGAACCCGGACGGCTCTGCGCCTTCAATTCCGACGCGACCATCTGGCTCATGAAGAACATCGTTTCGAGATTTGCCGTGAACAATTCACGCCAGTCCGCTCGGGTGACGCGAGTGGACGGCATCCAGGTTGCAGGGGCAGCGCCGCCGGCGACGTTGACCAATCCGTGCAGTTTGCCGTCGGTGCGTCGAATCTGCTCCCGCACGATGGCAATACCGTCGTCGGTGGACGCATCGGCCGCGAGTGGGATGATCGAAAGACCCTGCGCGATAAGTGGTGCGATGTGGGTGTCGAGGTTTTCCTTGGAACGGCTCACGGCGATCACGGTTGCTCCGGCGCGGGCAAGCATGCTCGTTACCGACGTGCCGATCCCGCCGCCTGCTGCGCCCGAGACAACCACGATGCGTCCGTCCAGACCGACAAAGCTGTCGCCAACTTGGCTGTTGCTCATGGCGCGGCTCACACTGCCTTGCGTAGTGCCAGGACGCTGCCCTCTGCATCTGCGGAGACGTAGATTGTTCCGTCCGGTCCGGCCGCGATGCCGGCGAACGGGCCCTGAGGACCGGAGAACGGCGCTAGTCCCAGCAGCGGCTTGGGGGTGACACCCTCGGGTGCGCCCACCGGCAGATTGCCGGCAACTCGCTGCTGAATCTTGGTCGACAGATCGAAGCTGATCAGGGCTTTTGTTCCGACATCGACGATGTAGAGCACGCCGCCCCGAACAAGAATTCCCTGCGGGTTCTCGAGTCCGTCGACGATCGTGTCGACGCTGGAGCCGTTGATCGCGACGATTCGTCCGGCGCCGGCTTCGGAGACCAGGCAGGTACCGTCCGCGGTGAAGGCCACGCCCATCGGGTCGTGCAGTCCCGAGGCCAATTCTTCAACCTGCCCGCTCGACCCGACGGCAACAACTTTGCCTGCTCCCAGGTCGGCAACCGCGATGGTTCCGTTCGCGGAGACCGCGACACCGTAGAGTTGGTCGAGTCCTTCGGCGAGGACCTCACTTTCAGCGGTGACGGCGTTGTAGCGCGAAACGGTTCCGTTGCCCGCGACGATGAATTCGCCGTCGCCGACGGCCGTCATTCCGCGGATGTAACCGGGGTATCCTGGGCTGAAAAGCATTCCGAGAGTGCGGAGTTCGCCGCTCGGTTCGAGTGCGAGCAAGAAGGTGCCATCGGCGATGTACAACGTGCCGTCCGGGCCAACGGTCAAATCCAGGGGCCAAGTCAAACCGTCGGCCAAGGCGGTGCGGGTTCGGCCACCATCGAGGATCTCCGTGATCTGGCCGGTGAAACTCGATACGAACAGTCGATCACCTACGAAGGTGAGGTTGTCGAGTCCGGGATTGAGGCTTGCCAGTACGGTGCGATCGCCGTTGCGGGGATTGATCCGCAGCACTTCGCCCGACGCCACCTGGGTGGAGACGATGAAGCCCTCGGAGTCGAACTTGACTGCGTCCGGGACGCCGAGATCTGCTGCGACGCGTTCGGGTTCACCGTTGCCGTCGGGGTCGATGCGCCAGATTTCGTTGGTCCCGAGCACCGGGTAGTACAGCTTCCCGTCGGGACCGACCTCCATGCCGTTGGGCATCGGGAGGTTTTCGAGAAGTATCCGGGGTGCGCCGCCGTCGAGGCTCAGTTCCATCAACCGGCCACCGATGCGGCACTCGTTGACGAACAGTCGCCCCTGGTGGAACGTGATTCCGTTGACTCCGGGGAGGTCGTCGCGCAAAAGCCGCGTGCTGCCGCTTGATTCGCGCACGCTGACCCGGCCGTCGTAGTACTCGGTGATGTACAGGTCACCGGTGGGATCGAAGGCGACGTCGTCGGGCGCAACGATGTCGCTGCCCATGGCGCTGATGGTCTCGAGGTTGCCGGTGTTGATGTCGAGCGCGCTGATCTGGCTGCCTGCCACCTGTGCCACGTAGACGCGGCCGTCCGGTCCGGTGCGGAGTCCGTTTGCGCCGAACAGCCTGCTCGGGGGAGTGAGCCGGGTGAGATTCCAGCCCTCGGTGAGGGTGAATTGCGCTGGGCTGGTGTAGCGGGCCGCCTGTGTCAAGGAGTGCCTCCTGTGGTGAGGAGAGATTTTTGGGGGTGAGTAGACGGGCCTCGACTGACCGATTGGGTCGTGACGTGCGCCACTCTTCGTTGATCGTGAGCTAATCACGGAACCCTAAGCATTTCAAGTATTGCAATCCTTAGGAGGATGGAAGTACGATTCTCGCTATATGTGTGTCTGATTTCCGGTTTTGACGCAGCACTGATCGTGGGCAGTACTGATGACCGCCATGTGCGTATGTGCAGTACGGCGGTTTGTTCGCTGTGAGTCCGGCGCTGCTGGCCGGCGGGCAAGGGGTTTTGACTGTCCTTGGTGGACAGCGACTTTCGTTCGCCCTGACCTTCGAGCAATCCGGCACACTTCGGCTATATGCCGGACGGAGGCATGATCGAGACCGTAAGTCCAGGTGCTGATCTGCCCGAAGGCGGGTTAGCGCGCGACTACCTTTGGGCCGGCCTCGGCGTCACGCGATGCGGTCACTGCATTGCCTACATCCGCGAAGGCATCCACGATTCGTGCGTGGTTGGCCCGCTCTGCGATCACTTTCCACCCTCCTCTGGACGCAACCGTGGATACCGTTTATTCCGGTAACGCGATGGCGTGCAAGACTGGTGGATGAACCGCTGAGTCATCCGTTCCGGATAGGTGCCGTTTCTACGGCAATAGGGTGAAAATCGCGGCGGGTGAAAATCACAAGGGTGGCAAATGTACGAATCGAATTTGTTCTCCGACTCCAGTGCGACGGAGTCGGCCGAGATCGAAAAAACTGCAGAGGAATTGGCGTCCGAACGCACCGCATCTGTGGCGGAACGTTCCAACGCCGACACCGCTGAACAGCGCCAGTCGCAACTGTTCAGCGGGTAGTTTTTCGGCGCCGAGACGGGTCAGGATTCTTTCAGGACGGAGATCACGTTTCCGGCCGGGTCGGTAAACCAGGCGATATCGGGGCCGTTGCCTCGCATGATGCCGTTCTCCTCCTGCGGGAAGCCGTCGTATTTGACGAACTCCACTCCGCGGCCGGTCAGTTCGTCGACCGCACTGTCGATATCGTCCACGAGGAAATTCAGGATCGTGTACGACGCGGGTTCGTGATTCGGCTTGGGATAGACGAGTATTTCGGTCCCACCTGCTAGGTGCAGGCGGATAATTCCCATTTCCTCGTCTGTGACCTTCAATCCAAGGGTTTCGCCATAGAATTTCTTGGCCGCGTCAATGTCGTCGACAGAGAATCCGCTGATGGCCTTTGTGCTTCCGAGTGCGCTCATTTCTTGTCCTCACTCATGGTCGACTCCATCTCTGCTCGGGCTGCCTCGCTGAACTCGATAATCTGGATGTAGTTGCCATCGGGATCGATCGCAGTTGCAAACCAACTGCCGCCGCGGTCTTCGAGCGGGGCGAACCAGGCTCCGTCGAGCGCATCGATCCGCTTCGCAATTGCGCGCGCATCGTCGGTCTCGATATTGAGGAACATTCGGCCGGGTTCTTTGTTGGTGTCGCCGATGTCGTCGCGTTTGTCGATCATCACGTAGAAACCGTTGAAGTCGAGGACGTCGTAGCCGGGTTCTCCGGGTGTTCGGTCGACTTTCGGCGCAAATGCCTGCGCATACCAGTCGCGCAGCCGATCTGGGTTGGTGCTGGAGAGCAAAATGCTCCCGATGCTGGATCCGGACATGCTTCCTCCTGCTGGTAGCCGTACGGGCGAGTCGAGAAGGACTGCCTAGATTTATAGACTGCCCACTTCCGCAAAAGTCATCGCACGATACTCAGATATGTTCGGACACCAGGATTGCCGTCGTGCCGGGTTCGAGCGCTCGGAAGATATGTTCTTCGTCGCCGGGGTAGGAGAGGTAGTCACCCGGGCCCAGTTCGACGGGGTCGGTAGTCGGTCCGACTTCGGCTCGACCATGACCGATGACAACGTGTTCGGTGGTTCCGCGTGCATGCGGCGTGGATATGCGCGGTTCGCCCGGCTCGGCGACTATCCGGTAGAGGTCGCGCCGGGCATTCGGTGGGCTGGGAGCCAGAAGCGTCGCAATGTACGACGCGTTTGCAGACCCAATGGCCGGGCCGTCACCGGCGCGAATCAACTGGACAGGGTGCGACGGAGAGTCGACGAGTTGCGCGAACGGAACGCCCAGCGCGTTTCCGAGAGCCCACAACGTTTCCAGGCTGGGGTTTCCCAGGCCGGATTCGAGTTGTGAGAGTGTCGATTTGGCGATGTCGGCCCGTCGTGCGACTTCGGAGATGCTCAGTCCGGCTCGGGTGCGCTCTCGTTTGAGCGCACGCGCAACCAGTTGCTGAGGTGTGCTGTCCCCACTCACCATTGTTCGATGCTCCGATCATTCGTTCGCCTTGACGAACGGTGTCAGTTCGTTCAACATAGAATACATGCGTTCTCTATGGCGAACACTTGATCGTGACACTGTCCGGGTGGCCGCGTTGATTTGCGCGTCTGTGGCCGTGGTGGGGGTGTCCTACGGCGTCACTGCCGGGTCTGCCGGATTCTCGCTCTGGCAACTACTTGTGCTTGCGATCCTGGTGCTCGGGGCATCGTCGGAGTTTCTGTTCATCGGGATCATTGCCGTCGGCGGAAGTCCGGTCGCGGCGGTTCTTGCCGGGTTACTGATCAATTCACGAAATTTTGCCTACGGATTATCTGTCGGCTCATTCCTCGGCCAAGGCTGGCGGCGAGTGGTGGGCGCGCACCTGGTGAATGACGAATCCGTGGCGATTGCCACCGCTCAGTCCACTCTCGCGCGAAAGCGAGCGGCCTTCTGGCTGTGCGGAATCGGAATCGCGATCTGCTGGCCGCTCGGTGCGTTGACGGGCGGAATTCTCGGCTCGGTGGTCCAGAATCCGGCGACGCTCGGACTGGACGCCGCGTTTCCGGTCGTGATTCTCGCGCTGGTGTTGCCGGCATTGAAGGAGAGACTCACGTTGATTGCGGCGTCCGTCGGCGCGGTTGTAGCGGTGGGCACTTCGACCTTCTTGCCATCGGGAATGGCCCCACTTGTGGCCTTGTTGGGGATGGCTGCTGTCCTCCCGTTTCGGGAGAACGCCCGATGAGCGCACTGGGCGTGAGTGTTGCGATCATCGTATTTGCCTGTGGCACTTATGCCTTGCGGGTCAGTGGAGTTCTACTCCGGGCTCGGGTTGCACTGTCCGCTGGGGCGCTTGCGTCGCTCGATCGCAGTATTGTGTGTCTGCTGGTTGCCGTAGCGCTGACGTCGATGCTATTCGACGGCAACGATTTTGGTGGGCCCGCACGTGTCGTCGGCGTGAGCGCCGGCGCGATTGCTGCGTGGTTCAAAGCTCCACTGGTTGCGGTGGTGTTCGTCGCGGCGGGCGTCACCGCACTGCTGCGGTTGTCAGGAATTGCGTAGCGCAGCGTGCGGGTTTGTCAATCGTGCGCGTATTCCGTCGATGAACAGGTCGAGGCCGAACTGGAAGCGGACGGTGGGATCGCCGGCGAGGAGATCGTCGTCGGATCCGCCGCCGATGATCTCCGGGGCGTCGGGGGAGATGGGAGCCCTGGTCAGGGCGCCGAGTTCTTCCATTTGGGCGCGAGACTGTTCGTCGACGGTATGCCCGAGGACGTAGTACAGGACTGCGTAGGCTGCGAGTTCGGCATGTTCCCGTGACAGGCCTGACGTGAGTCCGGCAGTCACGAAGTTCTCGCGCACCTCGCTTGTCGTCATCCGTGACGCGAAGGTGGCGCTCACCAACTCGGCGCCGTCGCGGTGCGCCAGCAGAGCGGACCTAAGTCTGTGTGCCAGTTCGGAATAGGATTCTTCCCAGTTCTCGGCGTCGATCGGGGTGTCCACGCCCTCGAGGATCTTGTCGACCACCGCGCCGAGCAAAGTCTGCTTGTTCGGGAAATGCCAGTACAGGGCGCCGGGCTGAACGCCGAGAGACGTGGCGAGTCTGCGCATCGTGAGGTCGGCCAGGCCGAATTCGTCGAGGATCGCCATAGCGCCGTCCAGAACGTCTCCGCGTCGCAACTGCACGTGTTTGCCCCTCGTTTTCTGTGGATCGAACCGATGGCCTCATCGGAGCTTGCCTTTGACAGTATTCCACCTCGTCTCTAACGTGAACACCGTTCAACTTGTACGGTGTTCAATTTTCCAGTCTTGAAGGAGACTCCCGGTGACTCCGACCTCGGTAAGCACGGCGCCCGCTTCGATCGACATCCTCGACCTCGCCCGCGAGCAGGTCCTCGAACGCGGCGAAGGCCTGAGCGAAAGCCAGGTGCTCGACGTACTTCGATTGGGCGACGAACGCCTGGAGGACCTGCTGGCCCTCGCCCACGACGTGCGTATGAAATGGTGTGGGCCCGAAGTCGAGGTCGAAGGCATCATCAGCCTCAAGACCGGCGGTTGCCCCGAGGACTGCCATTTCTGCTCGCAGTCCGGGCTTTTCCAATCTCCCGTGCGTGCGGCGTGGCTCGATATTCCCAGCCTGGTGGAGGCTGCCAAGCAGACGGCCAAATCGGGTGCCACGGAATTCTGCATCGTTGCCGCCGTCCGTGGGCCGGACGCGAAGTTGCTGGCGCAGGTCGCGGCCGGAATCGAAGCGATCCGCAATGAGGTCGACATTCAGATCGCCTGCTCGCTCGGCATGCTGACGCAGGAGCAGGTTGATCAACTCGCCGCGATGGGAGTGCACCGGTACAACCACAACCTGGAAACCTCGAAATCGCATTTCCCGAACGTGGTCACCACTCACACGTGGGACGAGCGGTGGAACACGTTGCGCATGGTTCGCGAAGCGGGCATGGAAGTGTGCTGTGGCGGAATTCTGGGAATGGGCGAGACGTTGGAGCAGCGAGCGGAATTTGCCGCGAACCTCGCTGAACTGGAGCCAGACGAGGTCCCGCTCAACTTCCTCAATCCGCGTCCGGGAACGCCGTTCGGCGATCTCGAGGTCCTTCCCGCAAGCGAGGCGCTGAAGTCCGTGGCGGCATTCCGCCTCGCATTGCCGCGCACCATCCTGCGTTTTGCCGGTGGGCGTGAGATCACGCTCGGTGACCTTGGTGCCAAGCAGGGAATCCTCGGCGGCATCAATGCCGTCATCGTCGGTAACTACCTCACGACGCTCGGCCGTCCAGCCGAAAGTGACCTCGATTTGCTCATCGATCTGCAGATGCCGATCAAAGCCCTGAACGACACGCTGTGACCGAGTCGGTCACGGACGAGCGATACAACCCGTACACCGGGCGTCGACTCGTCGAGGGCGTCGAAGACCCGACGCCGGCCGCTGCGTCGCTCGGACTCGAACCACCTCGGTTCTGCGAGCACTGCGGTCGGCGCATGATCGTGCAGATCAGCCCAGACGGGTGGTGGGCACAGTGCTCACGTCACGGGGTGGTCGACTCGATCGACGCAAAGCTCAGGTAGCGCGCGGCAGGTGGCAACTCACGTCGGAGGTGTTGTCACCGGTGGGAATTTGTGTGCTTTGATCGCCCCGGTGTTCGGAGGCGGTAGGAACAGATTTCCGCGAAGGCTGCCGCGGGCAGTTCGGACTGCCACCAAGCACCACGTGCCCAATAGCCCGACGTAGGCGATGGCAGCGGCATATCGGAAGGCCGGCAATTCGGTATGCAACGCCAATTGTGTTGTGCCAGTAACAAAAGTGCCGACCGGAAAAGTCAAACTCCACCACGTCAGGGCAAATGGCATTCCCTGGCGTGCCGTCCGGACTGTGAGCGCTGTGGCCAATCCGATCCACAACACCGCGAATCCCCACACGGGAACTCCGAACAGGATCGAAAAGATCCCCATCCCGGATGCCAACTGCGGTGAAACGGCAAGATGCGCATTCGCTCCGAGCAGGCCGACCGCGGTAATGGACTGGCCCAGCGGACCCAGGACGATCCACAGAGTCGGTACACGGGCGGTCCCGGAGGTACCGAAGTGGGCGAGGCGACTCCACACCATCGTGATGATGATGAACGACGCGAACAACGACAGGCCGAACATGGCGTAACAGCCGTAGAGCATCGTCGTGCGTCCGGTGCCGGGCGGCATATGGGGGATGAGCAGCGCGCCGGTCGCGGCGGAGACCATGGGCGGAACGACGGGCATCAGCCACCCGCCGAAGGCCGCGTCCGCTTCGACCTTGTGCTGAGTGAACATCAGGTAAGGGATGGTCATTGCGGTAAATAGTCCGCCGATGGTTCCCATCGTCCACAGTGCCGCGTCGAGGCCGACAGCAGCGCGTTCCCCGATGAGAGACTTTCCGACCAATAGCGCTCCGGCTCCCACTGTCAGAAATGCCATCGGTGCGGCGCCGTAGAAATGCGCCATCTGCGGGTTGTGTGCATGGCTGCGAGCCACCGTCGGATGGCGTACCCAATGCGCCACCACTGCGACGACGAGAACCACGAGCAAAATCGCGGCGAGTGTCCACATCACCTGTGCAAACACTTGCTGACCCCGAACTTGCACGGGGAGTGTTGCTGCTGCCGTCGCGACAATTCCGGTGCCCATGACGGACGCGAACCAGTTCGGCCCGAGATTGCCGAGGATCTGCCCGGGTGATTGCAGTGAGGAAAGTAACCACGGCTGGTGCGGTGCAACCACGATTGCTCCTCGCTCAGGGCGCCAATTGATATGAAATGGTGCGTCAGGTCAGCGTAGCGGCGCCGGCACTGATTCCGAGAGGTTCTCGACTGATGGACGGGGGAAGGTAGCGTCACACAGTGTGATTTCTCTTCGGCGGACTCGACTACGCACTGCCCTTCTCATCGGTTGCTCAACGGCAGCGGTCAGCGCGCTGATCGGAGTGCTGTGGGCGTTCCTGGCGCCGGCCGAGCATCTGTTGGTTGTCGCCGAGGGCCGCGGAATTGCGCTGACCGGGGAGAGTCTTCATCAGTTCGATGCGGTCGCGATCTTTTTCCTGCTTGCCCTGATTCTCGGTGTTCTCACCGGGGTGGCCGCGTGGCTCGCGAGACTCAGCCGAGGGCCGTACGCGCTCGGCGGGTTGATCGTCGGTTCAGTGCTCGGTACTGCACTGATGGCTGCAGTGGGCACCGGCATCGCGAAGTTGCGATTTCCGTCCGTCGACAATCCGGCGGTGGGAGAGATCATCGCCCGGGCGCCCGGCATCGGCACGTTGCTGGTGCTGATCGTTCAGCCGTTGGCGGCGTGCATCACGACATTGGTTCTTGTGGCACTGAGCCCGTACGACGACCTCGGGGTTGCCGACCATGCGGACGACGCGGACGTCGAGGCTGATGTGTTGTCGGAACCCGCGACGCAGGAATTGTCCTGACGGTTGGTCTAGCAGACGCCTAATTGTCCGTTGTCGTTCATACTCAGCGCGTGCCTGTATTCGAAGCTGACATCGCCCGTCCGCGCGCCACAGTAACCACTCCTGAGGTGTTGCTGGGTGGTAGGTCTGCTCGCAAGGTTGTGACCCGCTCGCAACTAGCGCTGTGGAACGACGCCGAGCGGGGTCACGATTCGCTCGCAACGATACTGGCGCAGAACACGATTCGGGCGCAGGACTTGCTGCCGATCCGGCATGGCCGAATGGCGGCATCTCCGTGGACGTACTTCCGGGGCGCGGCCGCGGTCATGGCCGCCGATCTCGGATCGGCGCCGAACACCGGCATCGGGGTGCAGTTGTGTGGAGATGCCCACGTGCTGAACTTCGGGCTCTGGGCCACCCCGGAACGCAACTTGTCCTTCGATCTCCGCGACTTCGACGAAACCGTTCCGGGCCCGTTCGAGTGGGACGTCAAGAGACTCGCCGCAAGCATCGTTGTCCTCGCCCGTGAGAACGGAGTT
Source organism: Rhodococcus sp. ACPA4 (assembly GCF_002300185.1). Taxonomy (NCBI): domain Bacteria; kingdom Bacillati; phylum Actinomycetota; class Actinomycetes; order Mycobacteriales; family Nocardiaceae; genus Rhodococcus; species Rhodococcus sp. ACPA4. The sequence goes on along the minus strand of NZ_NSDY01000001.1, from coordinate 1,687,172 downwards.
TCCGAGGACCGTGCAGAAGCGGCGACGGTGGCAGCAATGAGGGCCTACCGCGACAAGATCGAGTCCTACGCTGCAACCCCCGAAATCGACATCTGGTACGACCGCATCGACGTCGACCGTCTACTGGGTTACTTCACCCCGGATACTGCCCTGCGCGCCGGGAAAATGATCGAAAACAAAGCTCAGAGTCGAACCAGTCGGGGAGCGTCACGCAAGCTCACGGAGATTGTCGACGGACGGCGACGTATCCGTGAAGAGCCACCGTTCCGCACCCACGTCGGCGACAGTCAGGTCGAACTTGTCACCGAGGTCGTGGCCGGTTACAGCACTTCGGTTCCGGACCATATCTGGAGTCTGCTCTCGCGATATCGGGCATCGGACGTGGTGCGGCAAGTGGTGGGTGTCGGCAGCGTCGGGATGCGTGTTTATCTTGCACTTCTCGAAGAGCGTCGGACCGGCGATCCGCTTTTCCTCCAGATCAAGCAGGCCGGGCCCTCGGTGTACGAGGGAAACGTCGAACCGAGCAGATACTCGAACTGCGGTGAGCGAGTTGTCCAAGGGCAACGCATGCTTCAGAGTGCGACTGACATGTTCGTCGGGTGGACCAGTGTTGGCGGCATGGATTTCTACGTTCGACAATTCCGCGACATGAAGGTCATTCCCGACGGCGCAACCATCGGACCGTACCTCGCCGAATTCGCAAGTGCGTGTGGGGAAGTGCTGGCTCGTGCTCATGCCCGCAGCGGTGACGCGAGCGCGATCTCCGAATATCTCGGCCAGTCGGACAAAGCCGTTGTGGCTTTGGCGAAGTTCGCGCGCCGGTACGCGGATCAGAACGAGCGCGATCACGCACAGTTGGTTGCGGCGATTGCCCGTGGATCGGTGGCGCGTGCTCCCGGTTGGTGACGGTGGACCGCGCGAGCCAGGCCGAGGACGCTCAACGGGTATTTTGCGAACTCGCTGCGAAACACGACGTTGCCGTGGCTTTGGTCAGCGAAAGCCCCATGCCACCGATCATTCGTCCTTCCTAGGCCGAATCCCCAGAGTTCTCACAGAATGAGCACAACGGCAGCACAAGATTGTGGGCTTACATAGGAGTCACAGTGATTGATTCCTCGAAGGAGATGCCGCAATGAGTGCTCACACAGTTGTTCTCGACCGGGGAGTGGTGTTGGTGACCGATATCGGCCGCGATCACGGAACGCGTGTTGCCGCCGAGTTCCTTGCTGCCGGCTGGAATGTGGCAGTGACGGCTCGGAGCGTTACGGAACTGGTTCGGATCATGGCTGGCAAGCCGGCGCATCGGTTCTTCGCGGTTGTCGCGGATCCGACGGATCGTTGGCAGGCGGATCGCATTCTCGACCGGGTGGGTGCACGTTTCGGCACGATCAACCGCGTGGTCGATCCCACCGGAACCGTCGCCGCAGCATGGATGATGAGAAGTGATGTCGATGCTGTTGCCTGACAGTAATATTCGCAGTCAGCTTGGCGGTCGTAGAGCCGCAAACTCGTCCGTCACGCGCAGCGTGGAGTCGGTGAAGCGGTAGAGCGCCGGCGGACGGCCACCTGATTTCCCGGACGGCGCCGTGTTTCCGGTGGCCGTGAGCACACCGCGTCGGCAAAGGACTCGATGCAGATTGGTTGCATCCACCTGATATCCAAGTGCAGCGCAATAGATTTCACGCAGAGTCGACATCGCGAACTCGTCTGGAGCCAGGCCGAAGCCGATGTTCGTGTAGGAGAGCTTGGCGGCCAGTCGGTTGCGGGCGTGCCGAACAACAGTGCCGTGGTCGAAAGACATCTCCGGCAGCTGCGACACCGGGTGCCAAGCAGTGTCGGATGGAAGTTGAGGGTCCGCGCTCAAGGGAACCAGTCCCAGGAAGGTCGACGCGATGCGGCGCCCACCCGGAACGCGCTGCGGATCGCTGAAAACGGACAGTTGTTCGAGATGTGCGACCTTACGCAGATCGACCTTGTCGGCGAGGAGTCTGCGAGCCGACGTGGTGAGGTCCTCGTCGTCACGCAGGGTGCCGCCGGGCAGTGACCATGTGCCCTTCTGTGGATCGAGCGCGCGCTGCCACAGCAGGACGGCAAGTTCTTCACGTTCATCGGTGCTGTGAGCGCCGTCACCTGCGGTGATGTCAGTGGGAAAGGCGCGAACCTGGAACACCGCTGTGAGCACTTCGTGGGTGGTGTTACTATTGGGCACGTTTTCGATCCTAAGTCGAAAACCTCGATAACGGAAATCCGGGCCAGCCCGTTCGGATTTGAACTGGGTGATGAGCCTGGGTTCACGGTGAAGGAGAACGCCATGACGACCACGACGTTGTGGGAGGGATCGACCTCGCAGATTCACGACGGCCCCGGCGGATACGCAGGAGTCGAAGCGACCCCCGAGTGGGCTGCCGAGGTCAAACGTCTGGCTCGCGAACGCGGTGCCACGATTCTGGCGCACAATTACCAGCTTCCCGCTATTCAGGATGTCGCCGACCACGTCGGTGACTCTCTTGCCCTCTCGCGTATCGCGGCGGAGGCCCCCGAAGACACGATCGTGTTCTGCGGCGTCCACTTCATGGCCGAGACCGCCAAGATTCTGTCGCCGTCCAAGACGGTGCTGATTCCGGACGAGCGCGCCGGTTGCTCGTTGGCTGATTCCATCAACGCGGAGCAACTTCGCGAGTGGAAGGCGGACAACCCGAACGCCCTCGTCGTGTCATATGTCAACACCACGGCCGAGGTCAAGGGCCTGACGGACATCTGCTGCACGTCGTCCAATGCAGTCGACGTGGTCAACTCCATTGATCCCGACCGGGAAGTTCTCTTCCTCCCGGACCAGTTCCTCGGAGCCCACGTCAAGCGCGTCACAGGCCGCACCAACATGCAGATCTGGGCCGGTGAATGCCACGTCCACGCGGGTATCAACGGTGACGAGTTGACGGCGAAGTCCAAGGCTCACCCCGATGCCGAGCTTTTTGTGCACCCTGAATGCGGTTGTGCCACTTCGGCTCTGTACTTGGCCGGTGAAGGTGCGGTGCCCGCGGACAAGGTCAAGATCCTCTCCACCGGTGGCATGCTCGACGCTGCCCGCGTCACGAAGAGCAAGCAGGTTCTGGTCGCCACGGAAATCGGCATGCTGCACCAGTTGCGTAAAGCCGCACCGGATGTCGACTTCCAGGCGGTGAATGACCGCGCGTCGTGCCCGTACATGAAGATGATCACTCCGGCCGCGTTGCTTCGTTGCCTCCTCGAAGGCAAGGACGAGGTTCACGTCGACCTCGAGATGGCCAAGCGTGCTCAGAAATCGGTGCAGCGCATGATCGAGATCGGTAATCCGGGCGGCGGCGAGTGACGAGCCCTGCCGGGCGCTACGCCTGGGAGGCGCATGCCGATCTTGTTGTGGTCGGCGGCGGCGTTGCGGGGCTCACAGCCGCGCGCGTCGCGTCGATGCGCGGGTTGAAGGTGCTCACTGTCAGCAAGGGCGGTCCGACCGATACGTCGACGCAGTATGCGCAGGGCGGGATTGCCGTCGTGGGCGACTTGAGTACCGATTCGGTGGATTCACATGTCGCCGATACCTGCGAAGCCGGTGTCGGACTGTGCGACGAAGCAGCGGTGTACTCCGTTGTGGAAGCCGGGCACGAGGCAGTCGCGGCACTGGCCGCGCTCGGTGCAGTGTTCGATCGTGGGCGTGACGGCGAAGTGTCCCGTACCCGCGAGGGTGGCCACAGCACCAGGCGGATCATCCACGCCGGTGGAGACGCCACCGGCGCGGAAGTGCAGCGGGCACTCAACGCCGCTGGTCTCCCGGTCCTGTTCGGCGCCGCTGCCGTGCAGGTAGTCACCAATCGGCGCGGTGTGTGCGGGCTTGTCGTGTCCTCCCCGGACGGCCTGGGCGTGATCCATGCGCCTGCTGTTCTGTTGGCGACGGGTGGTCTCGGCCAGTTGTACTCGTGCAGTACCAATCCGCCAGGTGCAACCGCTGACGGTATCGCGCTGGCGCTCGCAGCTGGTGCGTCGGTCGCCGACCTCGAATTCGTGCAGTTCCACCCGACGGTTCTGTTCACTCCCGGCGGCCTCGGCCGACGGCCGCTGATCAGTGAGGCCGTACGCGGTGAGGGTGCAATTCTTGTTGACACCAATGGTGATTCGGTGACTGCAGGAGTTCACCCCCTTGGTGATCTGGCGCCCCGTGACGTCGTCTCGCGGGCAATTGCCGCGCGTCTGCGTGACCTGGGCAGCGATCATGTGTACCTCGACGCTCGAAAAGTCGACGGGTTCTCGACGCGATTCCCGAACATCACGGCCTCGTGCCTCGAGGCGGGCATAGATCCTCGGACGCAGCTGATTCCGGTTGCTCCCGCCGCCCACTACTCGTGTGGTGGTGTCGCGACGGACGTCCACGGACGTACCGGAGTTCCGGGACTCTATGCGGCGGGAGAAGTTGCCCGTACCGGTCTGCACGGTGCCAATCGCCTTGCATCCAATAGTCTTCTCGAAGGATTGGTCGTTGGGGAGCGAGCCGGGATCGCCGCCGCGGAGCGACGTGAGGTTCACGCCGAGGTTGTCAACGTCGCCAGCGCACCGCTGCCGATATTGCCCCGCGAGGCCGTTCAGACGATCATGACTACTCACGCATCGGTTGTTCGAGACGGCGCCGGCCTCGAAGCTGCACGCACCGGCCTTGCGAATGCGGAACTCACTCTTGCAGTGAATGCCGAGGAACTCGAGGACGCCGCGTTGACGGTGACTGCGACGGCACTGGTTGCGGTCGCCGCTGCACGTACCGAGAGCCGCGGGTGCCACACCCGCACCGATTACCCGGAAACCGATCCCGATCAGCGTCGCAGCATCCGCATCAAGCGCGGTGCCGATGGCGAGATGGAAATACACGACATGTTGTTGACAGGAGCCCACCGATGACCGCGCAGAAGACCTTGCCGGCCCCCCTCGAGCTTGACGAAGTCCTGACGCTGGTTCGACTCGCTTTGGACGAAGATCTTCGCTATGGACCAGACGTCACCTCCGTTGCGACAGTTCCCGCTGACGCGGCCGCGAAAGCGTCGGTTGTCTCGCGCGCCGAAGGCACTGTTGCGGGAATCGATGTCGGACTGCTTGTCCTCGACGAAGTGATCGGCGCGGGCAACTACGACGTGGTCGATCGTGTTGCCGACGGCACCCGTGTGGTTCCCGGCCAATCGGTGCTGACCGTCGAAGCGCCTACCCGCGGACTGCTCACGGCGGAGCGGACGATGCTCAACTTGGTGTGCCACCTGTCCGGAATCGCCACCGCTACAGCGGCTTGGGTTGATGCCGTTGCCGGCACCGATGCGAAGATCCGCGACAGCCGCAAGACCCTTCCCGGTCTGCGCGCGCTGCAGAAGTACGCCGTCCAGGTCGGTGGGGGAGTCAATCACCGCATGGGTCTCGGTGACGCGGCTTTGATCAAGGACAATCATGTTGCTGCCGCCGGATCTGTCGTCGCAGCACTGCGGGCTGTGCGTGAACTTGCGCCGGACATCGAGTGCGAGGTCGAGGTAGACACCCTCGAGCAGCTTGATCTGGTGCTTGCCGAAAATGTCGAACTTATTCTGCTGGACAACTTCCCGCTGTGGCAGACCCAGATCGCGGTGCAGCGACGTAACACCGCGTCGCCCGCGACCAAGCTCGAATCTTCCGGCGGTCTGAGTCTCGACGTTGCCGCCGAGTACGCGGGTACCGGAGTCGATTACCTGGCGGTCGGTGCCCTTACGCACTCTGTGACGGTTCTGGATCTCGGTCTGGATATGTGACTCTCATGGCCGCCGCCTGTTCGGGGGCGGCCATGAGAGCATGTGTGGGTTCGGCCGTCAGGTCGTCAGGCGAAGCTGGATCAAAACGTGGTCGGTCTCGGCATCGGTGTAGCGTCCCGTTTCCTCGAAACCCATGATGTCGTAGAAGCGTCGTGCCGATCCGTTGAGTTCGTAAACCTCGAGCGTTACCGCTCCGTGCAGTGTCGTTGCATGCTCGACGAGTAGCCGCCCGATTCCGAGTCGTTGAGCCTGTGGTGACACGAACAGGCCGCCGATCTCTGCTCCCAGTAGTCCGAGCAGGCCTACAACCTGCTCGTCGGTTTCGGCAACCCAGTTGTCTGCCTTCACGAGGTAGATGTCGCGCATCTTCGCCTCACGTGCACCTTCGCCCTCGCCGTCGATAAAGGGGTGTGCGAGTTTTGATGCCTGCGACCACAATTCGATGACGGCATCCTCGTCGGAGGGCCGATAGGGTCGAATCTTCACGATGTTGGCGCCTGTTGAGTCCACGGCATCACCCTAGGTCATCTCGAGTTCACAGGAATCTCGCAGCCACTGTGCAGTGGTGTCGCGGGTCCGCGCGCGAAGGTAGTGAATATCACCACCTGTGAAGGGACTCATGATGACCGCAGTTCTGAATCCGGCGCCGCCGCGGCCGCCGGCGCCCCCTGTCCATCACGGCGACCCGTCACAGTCGTGGATTCGTACCCGCGGCGCCGCATCGGCCTTGACTGCGCTTCTCGTAGGCACCGCAGTTCTCTACCTGTGGAACCTGAGCGCAAGTGGTTATGCCAACACCTTCTATGCGGCAGCGGCTCAGGCAGGTTCGCAGGACTGGAAAGCTTGGTTCTTCGGATCGCTGGACACGTCCAACTTCATCACCGTCGACAAACCACCCGCGTCGCTGTGGGTAATGGGGTTGTCAGGACGAATCTTCGGATTCTCGAGCCTGAGTCTGCTTGTGCCGCAGGCGTTGATGGGAGTTGGTTCGGTTGCGCTCGTCTACGCGGCAGTGAAACGCGTCGCGACTCCGACAGCGGGGCTCATTGCGGGCGCCGTTCTCGCGGCAACACCCGCGGCTGCGCTCATGTTCAAGTTCGACAATCCCGATGCCTTGTTGGTGCTCCTGATGACACTGGCGGGTTACTGGGTGGTTCGAGCAGTCGAGACGTCGGTGGGCCGACGCGCCGCGATGTGGATTGCTCTCACCGGCATTGCTCTCGGCTTTGCATTCCTCACCAAGATGCTGCAGGGCCTGATGGTGCTGCCCGCGTTCGGCCTGGCGTATCTGGTTGCCGGACAGGCCAGGTTGCGCGCCCGAGTTCTGCACCTTGCGATCGGTGTTGGTGCGGTGATCCTGGCGGCCGGGTGGTGGGTGCTGGCCGTGTGGCTCTGGCCCGCAGATTCGAGGCCGTACATCGGGGGCTCGACCAACAACAGCGTCATGGATCTTGTCCTCGGGTACAACGGGCTCGGTCGGATCTTCGGGAATTCCGGTGGCGGTGGCGGCGGAATGAGTGGCGGCGCTGCAGGTTCGAGCTTCGGCGGGAGCACGGGCCTCGATCGGTTGTTCGGAAGTGAGATGGGAATTCAGATCTCGTGGCTGATCCCCGCTGCGCTGATTGCACTTGTTCTCGGACTGATAGCGCGTGGTCGTGCCCCGAGAACCGATCTGTTGCGGGCGTCGATGATCGTCTGGGGCGGCTGGTTCCTGGTGACGGGGCTGATCTTCAGCTACATGTCCGGCACCATCCATCCCTACTACACCGTGGCGTTGGCTCCCGCGATTGCCGGAATGATCGCAGCCGGCGGCTACGCATTGTGGTTGGAACGGTCGCGGTGGATCGGGCGACTCGGCCTGGCATCAATGATGCTTGCTGCGGGAATCTGGAGTTGGGTTCTCCTGCATCGCAATTCCGACTGGCTACCGGCTCTCGAATGGATCGTACTGGCAGGGACTGTCGTCGGCGCGGCACTGATTCTCCTCGGCGCCAGGAATCGGTTCCGGAAGTTGGTGATTGCGGGGCTGGTCGTCGGATCGTTGGCCGGCATCGGAGGCTCAGCCTCGTACTCAATCGCCACCGCAGCAACAGCTCACGGTGGATCTATTCCCACGGCCGGCCCGGCCGGTGCCGTATCCGATTCGGGAATGGGCGGCGGGATGACCCGTGGCCAGGCACCTGGCGACAGCATTACTCCTGGTCAGGCACCTGGCAGCAGTACCGATGCGCCGCTGGGCGCCGACGCCACGCCGACCCCATCGGCCGGCACGGGTGCCAACAGTTCCGAGCTGACAGCCATGCTGATCGGCGCAGGCACCCGCTGGTCCGCGGCAACCAACGGTTCGCAGAGTGCCGCGACGTACGAGTTGGCGAGCAATACTGCCGTGATGGCGATCGGTGGTTGGAGTTCGGACCCAGCACCCACGTTGGACCAGTTCATCTCCTATGTCGCGAACGGCGATGTCCACTATTACGTCGCTGGTGGTCAGGGCGATGGCCGCGGCGGCGGTGACAGTACGTCGAGTGCAATCCAAGCCTGGGTGGAAGCCAATTTCGAAGGCACAACCGTCGGGAATGCAACGGTTTACGACCTCAGTGGCTACACCGACTAGGCGGGGCAGGTGCCCGGTCGCCGGACACTGTCGGTCATGATCGAACAATGCCTGGGACAGAAGAGCGCCCGCCGAAGGATCGGCGTCAACGATGGACGTGGCGCGACACCGCGTTTATCGCGGTCGTCGTGTTGCTGGGCGCCGGTGCGGCGCGCCTGACGCAGGACGACGGCCCGGCTGCGATTCCCGGTTGTGAATCCGTCGAAGCGGCCGGGGAGGTGGAGAGTTTTCTGGTCGCCACGATCGGGGGTGACGACCCCGGGTACAACGATCCTGACTATCCGTGGTTCTCCAAGTCGAAAGCAGACGCGATGCGTAGGGCGGTGACTGAGGCACTACCGGTGGACGCCAGACTTGAAGATCCAGGATTCGCCTTCATATTTCCGCCAGTGCGCAACTTCGGCGAGGCCCGGTCGCCCGAATCGGCGGAGGGATTGACCCTCGGTGGTTCGACCACTGCACTTGGTGACATAGCCCGCGGTGATGCGCGAGCAACGGTCTCGGTGGATGTTCGAGAATGGACAGGACCGATTCCGTCGTGTGTCGAAGGTTCCGTAGATCGGCGTGAAGTGCGTGCCGACGGAACAGTTCTCGACTTCTACGAGGCGAAAGACGCTGCCAGTCCATATGCTCAGGACTTTGTCGTAGTCTACGTCCCCGGTGTCAGTCGCGTCTTCGTCTCGGTAACCGGATTTGACGGATCGGACGCGCAAGTCCTGTCGACGGACGAGTTGGTCGACGTCGCTCTCGCGCCAGGTTTTGCTGTGACAGAAGATATTCCGCCGATGACATTCTGTGGCATTCTCACGGTGATGGACGAGGGTGGGGTGGACGAAGACGACGTGTCGAGGCTCAACACTGTGCTCGACGAGCGATGGCGGTGGCTCGGAACAACCGGCCTCAGGCTCGACCGTCCGTTGGGTTCGCTGGTGCCAGACGACTCGGGTAGCGGCCTGTGCGCGGACGTTGTCGTGAGCGCGCCGGGTGCGGCAGCGAACCTGCAAATCTCGATTACCCGGAACGGATTCCGCTTGCTCGAGAACGCCGTAATCCTGCCCGACGATACGTTGATCAGTCGCACCGAGAACCCCGGCACAAGTTCGGTGGCCGTCCAGCATCCGTCCGGCGAGACTGTTGTTGTGCGAACGGTGACGCACACTGTGTCGCCGCTGGTAATCGAGCAACTCGAGTTGATTGCGACGTCACCCGGTCTCGAAATTGCGCCGAGCTAGGGAAGGTTCGATGGAACTGGCAGAATCAGAGGGTATTTGCCGCTTCGACTAGCTGGAGGCAACAAAAAATGGGCGACGTCAGCCCGGCGCGGGGTGGGGACTTTTCCGCGTGGTTCATCGACCAGTTTGCGACGTATTGGCAGTCGGGCGGTGGTGCTCGCATCGAGGGCCGGATCGCCGGCTATCTGCTCATCAGTGAATCTCCGGGAGTCAGTGCCGAGGAGTTGGCCATTGCTCTCGACACCAGTCGTGGATCTGTCTCCAACTACATTCGACGGCTTATCGATCGTGGATTTGTGAAGCTCGTTCGTAAGCCTCGCGATCGAACTCATTATTACGTCATGGATTCCGACGTGTGGGGCGGCTTCCTCGAGAACGAGCACCAGTACCTCGAGAATCAGCGCACGCTCGCGACCGAGGCACTCCAGTATGCAAACCCCAACGGCCCCGCCTACATTCGTGTGCTGAACATGCGCGACTACATGGGCTGGATCATCGACAATCGCATGCTGGGCAGTGAATGGGCTCGATTCAAGGAAGTGCGGGACGGGGCAGTTCAGGACGAGGCAGTTTGGGACGAGGCAGGACAAGATAGAGCAGGGCCCGCACCTGAATAAGGTACGGGCCCTGCGGGTCTCGCCGGATTTATTTGTTCAGTTTTGCGACTGCCTCATCGATCATCGGTGCGTAGCGCTCGAGTGACCACGGGACGGTCAAGGGATTGATCATCGATGATCCCGTCACAAAAGGCTGGTCCGTCGGGGCGATGATAGTTCCTCGTGCGACGGCCGGAATCTGCTGATAGGCGGGCTGCGCTTCGATTTCGGCCCGGTTCGCGGGATCGGAGTAGAAGGTGAACAGCAGATCCGAATTGTTCAGGAGGTGGGCATTCTCGAGGCCGATCACTGCAGAATCGGTACCTTCGGACTCGGTCAGCGTGTTCACGACGGGATCAACCTGCAAGCCCAGTCCGCGAACCATGGCAACTCGCTGCTCTTCGGCGAAGAACACGCCGAGTGTTCCTGGGCCGGTGTTGTAGATGAACGAGAAGCTTACGTCTGCGTAATCGGGATGTGCTGCAGACGATTTCGCGAACTGGTCTTTGATCTTGTCGATCTCGGCGGTGGCTTTCCCGGTTTCGCCCATGGCCTTTCCGATCACGTTGATCTGCTCTTCCCATGTGATGGTCCACGGGCTTTCCTCGTACGCAACGGTGGGTGCAAAGGCGTTGAGGGAGTCGAACTGCTGCTGGGTGATACCGGACCATGGTGCGAGGATCAGATCGGGATCAAGAGCGATGATCGCTTCGATGTTCAGATCGGCTCCGCCGGTGAACTGCTCGGGGAGTTCGCCGCCTTGTTCGGTGACTGCCTCGTGAACCCAGGGGAGGTAGCCGGATTCGTCACTGCCCCATGAATATTTCTCGACGCCGACGGGAATGGTGCCCAGCGCGATGACTGTCTCGGCGGAACCCATGCCGAGCGTGACGATCCGCTCCGGCTTCTCGGTGATGACTGCCTTGCCGAGAGCATGCTCGATAGTGACGGTCTCGAAGTTGCCGGTATTGGTGTCGGTGGTGTCGCTGCTACTGGTACTGCAACCGCCGATTGCCAGGGCGGCGATGACAAGTCCACTCAGGAGCGCAGACCGGCGGAGGGATCGCACGGGGGCGTATCGCATGAAGAGCCTTTCGGTGTCGAGGCGCCGGAGTGCTCTTGTGGCTCTCGTGGATCACCGAGCAAGATGGACTGGCGCACAGGAAGCATAGGCTAGCCTTCCCTGAACTTTCAAGTCAATTGAAAGTTCAGACCGCCTGCACCGGTTGTTCAGTCCGTCGGCATGGATCCCAGGCGGGCCAGGAGTGGCGCCGCGTCGACAAGTTTGGCCGCGTCGTCAGGATCCATTCCCGCCAAGAGGCTTCGAATGCCGTCGGCCCACATCTGGTCGATCTTCTGGTTGTTGTGGGTGGCCACTGGGGTTTGGTGCAGGCGGAACGAGCGTCCGTCGCTGGGATCGGATCGCTTCTCGAGTAGGCCTTGGTCCACCAGTCGGCGAACCGTTGTGCTGACGTTGCTGCTTTGCAAGTTCAAGGCGCGCGCGATCTCCGACACCGTACTGCCGGGATGTTCCTCGATTACGCGGAGGACTTCGATCTCGGAATGGGGGAGTCGGGACAAGCCTGCCTCCTTCTCGCCGAAGCGCCGCAATGCCCACACCACCGAACGCGCCGTATGTGCCAAGCGCTGGACGTCGTCATCTGTTGCAACCGATTTGTTGGACACGCACCCAGTCTAGACGTTACGATATATATAAATCTATATCTATTTCTAGATATAGCCGTAGTGCAAAACTGGATGAAGGATCAATGTGAAACAGCACGTGCAGGAAGCAGACACCATGGTGGAGTCCGACCCGGTGTCTGTGTCGGACGCGGGACACGCGACACATCTACCCGCCAAGATCATCGCCACATTGGCTCTGTTGGCGGCTGTGGCACCACTGGCCATCGACATGTATCTGCCGGCATTCCCTGAGATGTCGGTGGAGTTCGATACCAGTGCATCAGCCGTACAGCTGACACTCACGACCTTCCTGGTCGGCCTTGCCCTTGGGCAACTTGTGTTCGGCCCGCTCTCCGATCGGTACGGTCGACGGCCACTACTCCTGATCGGAACCGCGGCTTGCGCCGTCTTCAGTGCCGGCGCCGCACTGGCGCCGAGCATCGAACTTCTGGCCGCAGCGCGCTTTGTGCAGGGCTTTGCCGGGGCGGCGGGAATTGTCCTGGGCCGCGCAGTGATCTCCGATCGTGCCCGCGGTGCCGCTGCGGCAAAATTGTTCAGCCTGCTCGTAGTGATCAACGCAGTAGCACCGGTAATCGCGCCGCTACTCGGCGGTGTTGTTGTCACTAATTTCGGGTGGCGTGGCGTGTTCTGGGTTCTGACAGTGCTGTCCGCGTTGATGTTCGTGTGCGTCCTTGCATTGGTATCGGAAACGCTCCCGAAGGAATTGCGCACCACCGGCGGCGCTGCCGCGATGCTGGGTGAGGCTCGAAACGTTCTGCGGAACCGCCGGTACGTCGGGTTCACCCTCGCGTACGCCTTCGCTTTTGGTGTCATGTTTGCGTACATCTCTGCGTCACCGTTTGTCCTGCAGAATGTGCACGGACTCTCCACTGCTTGGTACACAGTTGTTTTCACCGTCAACGCGGTCGGCCTTGTGATCTTCAGCGTCGCCAACGGCGGGGTTGTCGCGAAACTAGGTGACCGGGTGACGTTGCGGATCGGCCTCACCTTGCTCGCGGTGTTTTCGACAGTCATGCTGATCAATGCGCTTGCCGGGCCCGTTCTGTGGATCACTCTGATCGCGTTGTGGTGCACGATGGCCAGCCTCGGCCTTGTCATCGCCAACGCCACAACCTTGGCGCTCGGTGAGGCGCGGCAGGCCGCCGGTACCGGATCGGCAGTGCTTGGTGCGCTGCAGTTCCTGCTCGCTGCTGCGATTTCCCCGCTCGTCGGGATCGGCGGGGAGGGCACCGCCCTACCTATGGCCATCGCAATGGTCGTCAGTGCGCTCATCGCGCTGTCGGCGCTTGCGCTGACGAGAGGGAAGGCTTCAGCAGACGCGAAGTAATCTGTGCCGAACTCGCCACAGCCGACCCGGGACACCACCAGTCCCGGGTCGGTTTTCACGTGGAAGGAGTCGAAATATCACCCTCGGCGGGTGATGTCCGACCGCCAGTGGCCGGATACATTTCAGCTACCCGTTTCCTCGAAGTAGAAGTGCGCGAGAGAACAGTGCAGGTTGAAGCAAGGCGGTCAGCGGATTTTGCTCAATTCACCGACGGATAAACGGACATATGGGAAAGATTGCGCGAAAGCGTCGTGTTCGGTTCGCGGAGTACGCCTAGCTGAAAGGGCTTTGCCTCATGCTCATCATCGGAATGATCTTGTTCGGAACCGTCATCGGAGCGGGTGCCCAGTTGATTCTCGGTGGCAACACCCGACGATTGGACTGGCCCTTCGCTTTTATCGCGGGAATTGGTGGATCGCTGGTCGGCGGCTTGCTCGTGAGTCTGATTGCGGGTGACGGACTTTCATTGCGTCCCAGTGGAATCATCGGCTCGCTGGTCGGAGCTGTCCTGATCACCGCAGGCTGGCAGTGGTACCGCCGGACTTCGAGCAACGCTGCGCATTCCACCGATCGCTAACTTTCATCGTCGACATCTCCTTCTGCGAGAGGCAAGAATATGACCGACACATCGTCACCGTCACACGCTCATCCGGTGCGCAGTGGCATCGCGACCGGCACAAATTTTGCAGCAGCAGCCCTTCTCTTCATTGTCGGCATCATTTCTCTCCTTCAAGGGATTTCGGCTGTCGCGAACGACGACCTTTTTGTTGTCGGGGTCAACTACGTCTACGAATTCGATGTGACGACGTGGGGTTGGATTCACATAGCCCTGGGCGTCGTTGGCCTCGCGATTGCCATCGGAATGATGATGGCTGCCACGTGGGCGCGTATCGCTGCGATCCTGATTGCAGCGCTCTCGATCATCGCGAACTTCCTGTGGCTTCCGCATTATCCGCTCTGGTCGATCCTGATCATCGCGCTCGATGTCACTGTTATCTGGGCCGTAGCCACCTGGGATGCCGAGGACTGACCAAGCGAGGCTCGAAGCGTCTCGGCAGAAGGTGCCTCGAGGTGTTTTCCGAGTTATTCGTGTCTCCCGGCTTTTGCTCTTGAGGATGCACGTCGCCATCTAGTGTGTGATTGGTGACCACAGAAAAGCCCATACAGGGCAGCGGACGCCGCGCGGGCGGACGGTTGTCGCGGGGGGTTGTTGCCGCCTACGCCGCGGGAAGTGTCGGGACGGGTGGTTTTGGCGTCCTGCCAGGATTGGTACTGGCGTACTACCTCACCGACACCTTGGGCGTCGCGGCTGGTTTGGCGTCGCTGGTAGTAATTGTTCCCAAGGTTGCGGACGTACTTGTCGATCCGCTGATCGGCACGGTCAGTGATCGAAGTTCGCATCGAACGGGCACGCGCGTACCCCTGATGTTGGCGGGTTCGCTTGCCCTTCCGTTGCTCTTCGTACTCACCTTTGCTGCACCGGTGTCAGCCGGCCCGGGTGTCGGCGCGGTGTGGGTACTGGTGTTTTTCCTGCTCGCAGCGAGCGCCTACAGCCTGTTCCAAGTGCCGTACATCGCCCTGCCTACAGAACTGACGGGCGACTATCACGAGCGAACTCGATTGGTATCCGTCCGAATAGCGGTACTGGCCTTGGCAATTCTTGTGATCGGTGGCGGGGGACCAGCGCTTCGCAACGCTGCTGGAGGTGGGGCTGCGGGCTATCTGGTGATGGCCGTGGGCGTGTCGGCGTTGATGTGCGGGGCAATGCTCTGGGCGGTATTCGGCGCGGCGCGGCGCACGGTGACACGCGCCGATGCCCCGGTGGGTTCATTGCTCTCGCAGTACCGCGACGGATTCGACGCAGTTCGCAGTACGCGATCGTTCCGTTTGCTCGTGATCGTGTTTGTCCTGCAAGCCCTCGCGACGGCCGTGATGTTGGGCGGTGCCCAGTATCTCGCGACGTATGTCATGGGGAACGAAGACGCCATCACGGGGCTGTTCGCGGCGTTGGTCGGCCCGGCGCTGGTCATCATGCCGCTGTGGTACCGCTATTCCCATCGCCACGGCAAGCTCCGCGGATATGTTGTCGCATCGACGGTTTTTGTTGTCGCCACACTGCTTTTGGCGTTCGCTGCAGTTGACGCCGGAGCGTGGATCTACGGTGCGGTCGGACTGGCGGGCGTCGGCTACGCCGGAATGCAGGTATTTCCGTTGGCCATGCTTCCCGACGTAATCGAAGACGATGCCCGCATCGGCGGACGCCAACGAGGCGGCTCGCTCAGCGGGATCTGGACGGCAGCAGAGACTGCTGGTCTTGCACTCGGACCAGCAGTGTTCCTGCTGTTTCTGGCGTCGACAGGCTTTGTGTCCTCGCAGGCAGGGGAGACGGTTGACCAGCCGGACTCCGCAATCACCGGCATCGCCCTCGGATTCTCTCTGGCCCCGGCCGCTCTGGTCGCGATCAGCCTTGTCGTCTTACGCGCATACAGCAGTGAACAGGAGCACGATGACCGCTAGTGACACCAACTCTTTTCTTGGTAATACCTCGATCGAGCAACGGTCTGCGGAAGTGCTGGAGAGACTCCGCAGCCTGCGTGAACAGGACGCCCCCACCCACGGTGGGCGAGTTCTGTCTTACGTGTACGACAGCGGACTGGCCGCGCTCGATCAGTTGGCCACGGACGCAGCGCAATTAGTACAACCCGTCAACGGGCTTGATCCCACGGTGTTTCCGTCCACCGCGGTGATGGAACGAGAACTCGTCGGGTTCGTCCGCGGATTCCTCCACGGAGATGGCGATGTTATCGGCAACGTCACCAGCGGTGGCACCGAAAGTTGTGTGCTGGCCGTCAAAGCCGCCCGCGACCTGCGCGGACTTCCGCCGGGAGAGGGATCGATAGTCCTGCCTACCACCGCTCATGCTGCTTTCCACAAGGCGGCGCACCTACTCGGTCTCGAACTGATTCTCGTCGCCGTCGATCCCAATTCCGGTCGTGTGCGCGCCGCCGACATTGGATCGGCTCTGCGGAGCGACACGGTGCTGATCGTGGCGTCGGCCCCGAGCTATCCGTTTGCTGCTCTCGACCCGATCGTCGAGATCGCGGAAATTGCTCGTACACAGTCGGTTCCGTTTCACGTCGATGCCTGCATCGGAGGGTTTGCCCTGCCCTGGTGGGGTGAACTGCCGGCCTGGGACTTCCAGGTTCCCGGTGTCACCAGCATCTCGGCCGACGTACACAAGTACGGCTACTCGCCAAAAGGTGCGTCGGTTCTTCTGTACCGGGGGCGCGATCTGCACCGTAAGCAGTACTTCGGTCTTACAGCGTGGCCCGGATATCCCGTGGTCAATCCGACCTTGATGGGGTCGAAATCCGTTGCCGCCCTGGCCGGAGCCTGGTCCATCACTCAGGTGCTGGGCGAATCGGGTTACGCCGACCTCGTTATTCGCGCTCACCGAGCGACTGCGTCGCTCGTGGACACGATTGGCGGCATCGACGGTTTGCGCGTCGTCGGAACGCCGGTCGGCCCACTCTTCGCAGTAGCGGCGGATGGGGGAGTGCCGCCGGACCGGCAGGTCGATCCACATCGCTGGGCCACCGCCGTCGGCGTTCGAGGGTTTGTGCTCCAGGGGCAACCTGCGTCGACGCAACACGACGGAACTGCATTGCCGCGAACCACCCATCTCACGATCACGCCCGTGACGGACAGTGTGCTGAGTGAGCTGACCAGTGCGTTGGTGTTGGGGGCCGACGATGTTCGGGGCCTTCCCGCGGCCGGGCCGCCCCCCGCGCTGGCCGAGCTGGCCGGCGCGTTCGAGCGCGGTGACGTAAGCGTCGACGATGTTCGCGCATTGCCCAGTGAGGCTGTTGCGGCAGCGCTCGTGTCGGCGGGGCTGGATCCGAAGGGCGCGGGCGACTCGCCCCTCGACATGGCTGCGGTCCTCGCCGCCGTCGAGTCCTTGCCCCGCGAGGTCACGACGCGACTGCTGGTGGAGTTCCTGGCTGGACTCGTGGAACCCTGATTCGAACGGCTTGCGTCGCATCAAAACCTCACATATGCCGCGAAATTTCGCTGTCCCGGGCGTAGATTTCGAGTATCGGAGGCTGTCGTTTCGGGGAAGGGACGAATGGGTGACTGGTGCCGCAACCAAGGTTCTGACACTGTTCGAGGAATTGGTGGGGATCGAACTCCCAATCCAGGTGCGCTGTTGGGACGGTTCCCAAGCCGGCCCTCCCGACGCAGCGGCCCGGGTCTTTTTCCGGAACCGACGCGCGCTGCGGAGGGTTCTCTATTCGCCGAACGAATTGGGTTTGGCGCGGGCGTACGTCTCCGGAGACTTGGACGTCGACGGAGACATCTTTGCGCTGCTGGATGTTCCGGATCTTGTTTCGCGGATTGGTGAGCATCGCCTGGCCGGGATGTCGGCACGCACGATTGCTCGGTCGGTGGTGACTTTTGTCGGCTTGGGCGCGGTCGGGCTTCCGCCGTCGCCGCCCGAGATCGAGATGCGCTCCAAACGGGGAAAGCGCCACAGCAAGTCTCGTGATTCGGCGACTGTCTCTCATCACTATGACGTCGGAAATCGTTTCTACGAGCTGTTTCTCGGACCGAGCATGGTCTATTCGTGCGGGTACTGGCCGGACGGCACTGTGTCACTCGAGGACGCGCAGCGAGAGAAACTTGATCTGATCTGCCGGAAGTTGGATTTGAAGCCGGGAATGCGCCTGCTCGACGTCGGGTGTGGGTGGGGATCGATGGCACTGCATGCGGCGCAGAATTACGGCGTCGACGTTGTCGGTGTTTCGCTCAGCCGCGAACAGGTGGAGTACTCCAAGGCTCGGGTAGCGGACGCGGGATTGACCGAACATATCGAGGTTCGGGTGCAAGATTACCGCGACGTGGATGACGGTCCGTACGACGCTATTTCGAGCATCGGTATGTCGGAACACGTGGGTTTGGCGAACCTGCCGGTCTATGCGGCACACCTGCACGGGTTGCTGAAGCCGGAGGGACGCTTTCTCAATCACGCCATTGCTTCGGTGAAGTCGTTGCCGGACAAGGTTGTCGACGCTCCTGGTTTCATCGACAGATACATCTTCCCGGACGGTGAGATCCTTCCGTTGAGTAAAACGGTTGACGCTCTGGAGCGTTCAGGATTCGAGACTCGGGACGGTGATGCGCTGCGCGAACACTACGCGCTGACACTGCGTGCGTGGGTGGCGAATCTGCGGGAGAACTGGGACGCTGCTGTTGCCGAGGTCGGCGACGCGCGGGTCCGTACGTGGTTGTTGTACCTTGCGGCCAGCGCCCTCGGCTTCGAGGAGGCGCATCGACTGACGATTCATCAAGTGCTGGCGGTGAAACCCGGTGAACGAGGATCAAGTGGCATGCCGCGATCGCGGCGCAACTGGTATCGCTGAGCCGGATCGCGGGCGCGTTCGATGCGTCGATGGTTGACTGAGCGGGTGAACGAGCCATTGCAGGATTTGCCGATTCCGGGAAACCAGAGCGGCTTGGGTGCCGGGCCCGCACTGCGAGTCACCGCGGGACTGGTGCTCGGCATTGTCGCGGGAATTGTCATGTGGATAGTGGGCTTTCCGCGGTTCTCCTTTCTGATCGGCTGGAATGTGGCGGCGCTGGTGTTCACGGTCTGGACGTGGATCCTGGTGTGGCCGTTCGACGCTGTCACGACGGCCAGTCACGCGACTCGTGAGGAACCGGCACGCAATGTCGCACACCTTCTCGTTCTCGCTGCAGCGGTGGCCAGCCTGGTCGGTATCGCGCTCCTGCTTGTTGCCTCACCTGACGGCCGTCGATACCAAGTTGTCGCCGCGTCGGTTGCGGTTGTCAGCGTTGTCATTTCGTGGATAGCTGTGCACACGCTGTTCGCTCTGGGATACGCCCGGTTGTACTACACAGGTCCGGACGGTGGGATCGACTTCAATCAGGAAGAACCGCCGCGGTACAGCGATTTTGCCTATGTCGCCTATACCGTGGGTATGAGCTTCGCGATCTCGGACACCAATTTGCAGTCGTCGGACATGCGGGCAATGGCGCTCGGCCACGCGTTGCTGTCTTATCTGTTCGGCTCGGTCATCGTCGCGTCGGTAGTCAATTTGATCGCCGGATTATGAGCTGCCACCGGTAAGTCAGGCCGCGGCGCGGCCGATGCTCGACAGGAAGCCTGCCGCCCCGAAGAACAGTCCGGCAAAAACACGGTTGGTGATTCTCTGCTGTTTCGGTGACCGCATGAGCCGCAGGACCCGAGCCGCAAGTCCGGTGTATCCGGTCATCACGACGACATCGACCGCGCACATGGTCGCCGCGATGATCAGGTACTGCGGTACCAGTGGCGCGTTCGGATCGAGGAACTGCGGAAGAACTGCGAGCATGAACACCACGGCTTTGGGATTGCTGGCATTTACCAGGAACCCACGCACCATCATCATCGGACCGGAGCGCCGCGCGGCTTCGGAGTCGGTGGTTATCTCGCTGGGAGCGGACCGCCACTGCCGCACTCCGAGATACACCAGGTAGGCGACGCCCAGCCATTTGATGATCGAGAACGCCGCCGTCGAGTTGGCGAGGATCGCGCCGACGCCGGCCGCGACGATTCCGATCTGCAGGAGAAGTCCGAGTTGCAATCCGAGAATGTTCCAGTAGCCGCGACGGAGTCCGACGGCCAGACCGGAGGACATCGAGGCGATTGCCCCGGCGCCGGGGGACAGACTGATCACCCAGCTTGCGCCGAAGAATGCCAACCAGACGTGCCAACTCATACTTTTGCCTTTCGGCTGGGAAGGTATGCGGCCCGTGATGGTGACGGGACTCCGAAGAAGTGTAGTTGTACGTGTTGGTGGGTTCGGAGTGGTACCGACCGTTCCGGCACGGTACATTCGTTCTTGTTGTCTGAATATTTGCCAGGCGGGGGATCGGCGTGATGAATTTTGGCGGTGACGCAGGGCCGCGTTCGTTGATTCGTAATCAGATCGAGGTTTCCGAAACCCGTATGCGTTACGGGATCGCCGTGCTGGTTCCCGTTTTTGCTCTTGTCGGGGTGTGTGCTGCGTTTTCCGATGAAGGTCAGAACACTGCGTTCCGGAGAATTGTTGCGGTGCTGGTCCTGGTCAGTACTCTTCCGACAGCGTATCTGGTCAGTCGAATTCGATTCGGCATCATCTGGTGGAACCGGGATATGGGACATCATTCCGTTCCACGGGCGAGCACGTACTTCGTTCTCTATGCAGATTTGGGTGTGACCGTAGTACTGGCGACGTTCGCCAATCACGAATTGGCGCTGTACGGGACAGCTCTGTTTGCGGTGATCAGTGTGTACGTGGCGCATTTTGTCCGGTGGGCGGCGACCGTGGTGCACATGGTCTTCACGAGTTGTGTGATCGCAGTTTTTGCCGTTCTCACGTGGCGTCAGGGATACCACGATATTGCGGGAATTCTTGCGAGGGCGGCAACGTCGGTGATCGCTGTCAATGCGACGCTTGTCCTACTCAGGTCGTTCTCGGCGGGCATGCTGACGTCGTACCGCACTCAATTTGCGAATGCCAATCGTGATCCGTTGACCGGACTCCTCAACCGGCGAGGCTTCGAATTGTGGATGCAGATTGCGGAAGAGCGTGGGCCTGGTCGATCCGGCGTGCTACTGCTCGACATCGACAACTTCAAGGCGGTCAACGACGGGTCCGGTCACGACGGCGGTGACACGGTGTTGCGGTTGCTTTCGCGCAGACTCGAACGAGTCGTCGGCGTGGACGCGGCAGTAGCTCGAACAGGTGGCGATGAGTTTGCTATCGCGGTGCGCGGCGATATAGCAGGGCTCACGCGACTTGCAGAAGCGATTCGGGGGGAGGTCGCCGTGCGTTCCGACGACGTTCCGATCACGGTCAGTATCGGTGTTGCACAACTCGCGTCGGGCGCGCACGGGAAACTGACGGGGCAGGAACAGATCAAGGAGGCTTTGTCTCGTGCAGACAAAGCGATGTACGAGGCGAAGTCGGACGGTCGCAACCGCGTCGTGGCTGATGTGTCAGCGCAGTAGTCCACACTGAGCCACATTTCCAGCGCCGCTCGTCCCGTCGATGCGATGATCGATTGATGAGTGAATTTCCGGTTCTGGACCTGACGCCCGACGAATTGTTGACGACAACGCGCACGGTACGAAAGCGCTTGGACCTGACAAGGCCCGTTCCTCTGGATCTGATCAAGGAATGCCTGGAGATCGCGTTGCAAGCTCCGTCGGGATCGAACCGCCAGGGATGGCAATGGGTGGTGGTGACCGACCCCGAACTGCGTCGACAGATCGGCGACATTTACAAAGATGTCACGGAGAGCTATTTGGCGTCGCAGGGGGATCCGGCGCAGTTGTTCAGTGACGATCCGGATCGGGCTGCAGTCCAAGCGCGTGTCGGAAGTAGTGCCGAGTGGCTCGGCCAACACATGGGTGAAGTTCCGGTGCTGATGATTCCGTGCATCAAGGCGGAGCGGACCTTGCCTGCCGGTAATCAGGCGGGACTCTGGGGATCGTTACTTCCCGCGGCGTGGAGTTACGCATTGGCGGCGCGCGCCCGCGGATTGGGAACGGCGTGGACAACACTGCACCTTGCGCGCGAAGCCGAAGTCGCAGAAATCCTGGGAATCCCGGCGGGCTTCCACCAGGGCGCGCTGGTACCCACCGCGTACTTCACGGGAGAGACATTCAAACCGGCGGCACGCGAGCCGATCGACAACATTCTGCACCTTGACCGATGGTGAACCTCGAGTACTCGGCGATCTGCTCGATCGACGGCTATGTTGCCGACAAGGAGGGGAACTTCGACTGGGCAATGCCGGACGCCGAGGTACACGGCTTTGCCAACAACCTCGAACGTGACGTGGGCACGCACCTGTACGGGCGCCGGATGTACGAGATCATGGCGGCGTGGGAAACGATGGCAGATCCCGACCCGATTGCCGAAGACTTCGCTCGGATCTGGCGCCGAGCGGACAAAGTTGTGTACTCGACGACGCTGGCGGAGCCGTCGACTCAGCGAACCCGTATCGAGCGAACCTTTGACTCCGAAGCCATGCGGGCGATGAAAGCAAGCGCGACGCAGGATATTTCGATCGGTGGTCCCACACTGGCAGCGCATGCGCTGGCCGCCGGTCTGGTCGACGAGATTCACCTGTTCCTTTGCCCAGTGATCGTCGGTAGCGGACTGCGCGCATTGTCTGCCGACGTTAATGTCGACCTCGAACTGATGGAGCAGAAGGCGTTTCGGAGCGGAGTTGTCTATCTGCGATACAGAGTGAGGTAGGGACTGAGTCAGGACAGCGATACGGGCATGATATCTGCCACGATGACGTGAATGAGGCCGTCGCGAATCTCGAATGTCTCCCGGATCTCGACCGTCATCAAGCGTGTGTCGGCAACGCCGGCATCGAGGAGATAGACGGCGGTCACGACGTCCCCCTCTTCGGTCATTCGAAGATCACGCACGGACTGAATCACGGTGTACTGCAGACCGTGATCGAGGTCGGCGCTCAACTGAGGGCCCGAGAACCCGGTTTGGATGCCTGCTTCGACGCGCGTGGCGTCCGGCGCGAAGTGCACGTCGGTGACGTCGTGAGAGACCAACGCGTCGATGTAGGCCCGGGCTTCTGCCTCACGGGGTGAGTCCGGTGCGGCTTGGGCAAGTGAAGCACCGGTAAAAATCATTGCTGCAGAGATGGCTGCAGTGGCGACGGTCTTTCCGAACGTGGACATGAGAGTTCCTATCGCGTGGTGTTGGTGCAACTGAGTGGGGGATCGACAAGCGAGCAGAATGCGGGAGCTTTCACGGGTACGTAATCCGGCCCGACGCCGTTGTCTTCGATGATGTTCCGGTACGTCTCCACGCCGTCGGTGGGGGTACGGGTGAGGGTGGGATCGGTCAGGACGTCGACGGTGTACAGGCCGAAACGTGGCCGGTACGAACCCCATTCGTAGTTGTCGGTGATGGACCAGTAGTTGTATCCGATAACGTCGGCGCCGTCCTCGCGGGCGCGTTCCATCCAATAGACGTGGTCGCTCAGATGATTCGAGCGTGTGTACCCGTCGGGGCGAGGATTTCCGTTGTCTGTGGGCATTCCGTTCTCGACGACGTAGAGGGGGAGTTCCGGGTACTTGCGCGAATAGCGCATCAGTGCGTCGTACAAACCCTCGGGCTGTGGTGTGACGTTGTAGAACTCGTCGATCGCGGCGTAGGCCGCGGTCGGGTTGTCCAGTGCCACACCGTAGTAGTAGTCGATACCGAGGAAGTCGAGTTTGTCGCTGACCCGATCGGTGAACACGGAGTCGATTGCCTCCGAGACACCCGGAATGAACGCGAAATTGCTGCTGACGCGAGCGCCCGGGTCGAGGACGTGGATGCGGTCGTAGATCGATCGGTGCACTCGAACAAGTGCGTCGAACATCAAGGGTGCCTGGGGGAGCGTGATTCCGCCGTACGTCAACTCACGCTGCACGTACACCGTCGGTTCGTTGATCGTGATCCACAATGCGCCGACCCCGGAGTATCGCGCGACCACCTTCTCGGCGTTGGTCAGCCAGTCGGCTTCGGTTTTCGGGTTTGTCCACCCACCTTGATCGACGACCCAACCCGGATATACCCAGTGATCGAGAGTGATCATCGGCGTCATTCCGCGGGCCAGGATATGCGCGACAACATCGTCGTAGTATCCGAATTCGGTCTCGTTCCACGTTCCGGGTGAGGGTTGCACCCGCGCCCATTCGACGCCGAAGCGGAACACCTGCGCGCCCAGATCTGCCGCGCGGTCGATGTCCTCGGTGAAGCGGTGCCGAAAGTCGACCGAGTCGCCGATGATGTCGTGGGTGCGACCCGATGCGGAGTACCTCGACCAGTTGCTGTCTGGGGAGGAACCCTCCGACTGAAAACCGGAAGTGGCAACGCCCCACAGGAACTCCTCGGAAGGAGTTCCCGATGCCTGCGCCGGCGATGCCGCCACCCCGATCACGAGGGCGAGTAGGGCGGCGGCAATCGACCGTGACGTGACTCCCATGATGGGAGGTTAGGTCATACAGGTGTCCAGAAAGGTGGCTTTTGCAGGATCAGAATTCAATCGTCATCGGACCGGGAGTCCACATACCTGAACGTTGCACGCGGGATTCGTCGAGTTCCGCGGGTACCGCCGCGGGATCCAGTCGAGTGTATTTCTCGATCGAACCCCAGTCGCGATCCCAGTCGTTGTCGAGATACGACGGTATGGTCTGCGCACTGACGAGGAGATCGATCCACCCGAGCGGACCACCACCGAAGTGGTCCTGCCACGCTGTGGTCACGAGTGCGCCGCTGTGATCGGGCAGGATGCGGTACTCGGGAACCTCGGCAACGCCGACGCGATGATCGAACGGCCGTTGGCACGGGAAGGCCAGACCCACAGCCCAATCCAACATCACGGGAGCGTCGGAACCGACAACGTCCTGCAGTTTCTGTGTTTGCGGTACACGCGGCGGAGTAACCGCTACCCATTGATCGTCCTTGCTGTCGAGATCGCTGACAACAAGACGAATAGTGTTGGCTTCCACAGGAATCTGGTCGAGAGGAACGCGAAGGTTGCGCCACGACGGCGACGGGCCGATGTCGAGAGGTGCGATTCGGCCACCGATTTCGACGTCATCGGCACCTCGCGCGGTGCCGTATTCGACCTCGACGTTCTGCCCGTACGTGACGATGCCGTCGGTGTCGACGGATCGGACGCGTCCGGCTGCGGCGACGGAAATGATGTCGCCGCGGGTGCCGCTGTCGCTGAGGTCGGGAAGTTGGTACCACCCACTGGTCAGGGTGCCCGGTGCGGCTTGGCCGTAGCTGCCCATCACCGGAGTTGTGGCGGGATCGAGGCCGAACGGCAACGCGACCGAACTGCCGTTGACGCCGGTCACTCCAGCGCCACCACCGGTTCCGGCGGAGTTTCCGGCCGTGGTCTCGTCGCTGTCGACAGTGTTGGCACCACCGGTGGCGGTCGCTTCCTCGTCGGCGCTGAGGTCGCCGGCAACACCGTTCGGATCAAATCCGGTGGCGCCGCCGGCTGAAAGTGCGGTTGCGATGTCGCCGGACAACGGAGCCAGCATCGATGCGTTCGGATCTGTTTCGAGCAGGACGTCGTTGGCTAGTCCACAGGGTTGTCCGAGCACCGCGTCGACGTTCGCGCGACCCACCGAATAGGCCGGGTACTGGCTGATCACGCCCTTGGACATCGAGAGAACTTCGAAGAGAACCATGGCACCGGCCGCGACGGTCAGCGGTGAGATGGCCAGCAGGCGAGCCTGACGCGGCGACATCTCCTTGCCGACGGTGTACGGCTCACGGAAGAAGAACCACGCGGCGACCCCGAGCATCAGCACGGTCAGCCCGAGGAGAACGGTGCTCGCGCCGAGCCCACTGATCGATACGGGTTTGTCCCACCAGGGAACGCTGTAGCTCGAGACGTAGTAGTAGCTGTTGCTGCCGGTGAACGCCACTGCGAGCAGGAACAGCACGCCTGCGGCGAACAGCGCGCGATTGCGCGGGGAACGCAGAAGGGTGGTTCCGACCGCAACTGCCGTCATCATTGCGAGCACTGCTGTCAGCCCTGCGAAGATTCCGAAGTGGTGCGTCCACTTGGTGGGCGAGAACATCAGCAGCGGCAGCGCGCCGATGGTGAGACCGACAATTCGCCGCGGCGGGCCGGCGGCCAATCCGGGGATGCGGCCGCCTTTGCGGAGCATCATCGCTGTGCAGACTCCAAGGCACAGGAACATGACGAACACGCCGAAGCGCCGTGTCAGTGATCCGTCGACGGAGATGTTGAGCAGGTACTGGTAGCGCAGGTATTCGTCGAACCACGGGGCGTTCGGTGAGATCGAGTGAACGCGCTGCATTTCGATGACGGCGGCCAGGCTCTGATCGCCGAAGGCGGGGATGAGAATCGACAGTCCTGCAGCAAGAAGCGGTCCGACGGCAGCGAGGTAACCGGTGGTCCGAGCGCGTTCGACGATGATGCCGATGACGGGACGGATGCCGGCGATCAGCGCGGCGAAGCAGATCAGTCCGGACGGACCTGCCGTCAACGTGAACCCGGCAATCAGAATTGCGACGGCAACCGGCAGGAGTCGACGTGTCGCGATGGCGCGTTCGATCGAGCACCACGTCAGGAGAACGCCGAGTGCAACAATCGGTTCGGGGCGCAATCCGTTGTTGAACGGGAGCCAGAATGCGAGAAAAACGAGCGCGCCGGTCCAGAGAGCAAGACGGTTTCCGCGGATTGCTGCGCCGAGGCGCGGGGCGACCTCACGACTGATGACAAGCCACGCGACGACGCCGGCCACCAGTGCCGGTAGCCGGACCCACGGGCTTGCCGGACTGATGTGCGCGAGCAGTCCGAGGATGTTGTAGTAGGGAGTTCCGAACGGTGTTTCCGGGACGGCGAACCAGCGGAAGTAGTTCGACATGTACCCGGATTGCTCAGCTGCCCTGGCCATCGTGAACTGGTAGCCGTCGTCGGTTGTCGTGGCTCCGATGAAGTGCCACAGCACCAATGTTCCGATGACAACACCGTCGACGCGGGTGAATTTCCACCACCTCGTCGGCAGAAATTTGCGGCTGTGACGGCCGTCGAGATTATCGAGGAGGTGCAACGCGACGAGCGAGATGATCGCGGTCAGCGCACCGAGAATCATGGCGAGCGTTTTGATCGTCGACGGGCTCGACGTGAATCGGGAGTCGGAGTCTATCGAGACGTCCAATCCGGCGGCAGCGGTGTTCAGGTCGCTGAACACGCCGACAACTTGCGGCCGGTGGTCACCATCGAGAATCCGTGGCTCTGACCCGGTGACGGAGACCGTCGTCCGGGTGGGCTCGGCGAGCACCGTCAGCGCGCAACCGCCGGGGAGTTCGTCGAGCGGTCCCGAGAACACAACCTCGTCGCGCAGGATCGCGTCGACGCGTGCGGGTGCATCTGCCGATGCGGGCGACACCGTAGCGACAAACCCGTAGCGACGCGCATCGGCGGCGCTTGCGGGCGCGGTAGATACGAGGGTTCCACCCGTTGCTGCCAGCTCGTTTATCGACGCGCACGGAATGGAGGCCTCGAACCGCTGCGGTGTGTACGAGACGAGGGGGGATTCGACGCTGGTCGTCGAACCGGCCTGTGGCCAGTTGATGCCGGCCGTGTCCTGCTGGATAGGCAGGAACGGTATGGAAACACACGCGAGGATTCCGAGAATGGAGGCAACGATTGCCACCATCCTTGCGTGCGACTGCCGTGCGGCGCGCTGCGGAATCGGCGGGTTGGGAGGTGCGGCCACGGCCACGTCACTGTCTGTCACGACTTTCGACCCTAGCGGTGCGTGACGCGTTTGTTATAAACACAGCGACCTTCGAAATGTCGGATGTGGAATTTGCCTAATCCCGCGACGCCGATCGACCGTGACCGCCGCCACTGGCGGCGATGGCGGGTGGTCGCTGAGCGCCGCAGGTGGACCGGTGCTTAACAGGGTGCGACTATCCTGAATAATTGACGTCAGTTCTGTGTTCTCTCCGCGAGACACAGGTCCCCCGTTTGCGTACGAGAGGAACTCTCATGCTTGCCCGCACCGACCTGCGTGGTCGTACCCCATCCACGGCCGAACTTCGTGCCGCGCTTCCGCGAGGTGGAGTGGATGTGGATGCGGTGCTGCATCAGGTTCGCCCGATGGTCGAGGCCGTTCGCGATCGCGGCGCAGAAGCTGCTCTCGAGTTCGGCGAGAAGTTCGACGGCGTTCGCCCGTCTTCGGTCCGCGTTCCGGCAGCTGAGCTCGAACGCGCACTGCGCGAACTCGACCCCGCAGTCAAGGAAGCTCTCGAGGTTGCGATCGAGCGCACCCGCAAGGTGCACGCCGATCAGCGTCGCAAGGACACCGTCACCGAGGTCGTTCCGGGTGGCACGGTCACCGAGCGCTGGGTTCCGGTCGAGCGTGTTGGTCTCTATGTTCCCGGCGGCAATGCCGTGTATCCGTCGAGCGTTGTCATGAACGTCGTCCCGGCTCAGACCGCCGGCGTCGGATCGTTGGTTGTCGCTTCGCCGCCCCAAGCTGACTTCGGCGGATTGCCGCACCCCACCATTCTTGCCGCCGCAGCCATGCTCGGCGTCGACGAGGTGTGGGCCGTCGGCGGCGGGCAGGGCGTTGCCCTGCTGACCTACGGCGGAACCGACACCGACGGAACCGAGCTTGTCCCGGTCGACCTCATCACCGGTCCCGGCAACATCTATGTCACTGCCGCAAAGCGTCTGTGCCGTGGACTGGTCGGCATCGACGCAGAAGCCGGTCCCACCGAGATCGCGATCCTCGCCGACCACACCGCTGACCCGGTCCACGTTGCCGCCGACCTCATCAGCCAGGCCGAGCACGACGTGATGGCCGCCAGCGTCCTTGTCACGACCAGCGTTGAATTGGCCGACGCGGTCGACAAGGCTCTGGCCGCGCAGCTCGAGATCACCAAACACCGCGAGCGCGTCACCACCGCCCTCACCGGAAGCCAGTCCGGAACCGTTCTGGTCTCGGACGTCGCAGCCGGTCTCCGCGTAGTCAACGCCTACGCGGCCGAGCACCTCGAGATCCAGACCGAAGACGCCACCGGTGTCGCAGCTCAGGTCACCAGCGCCGGAGCGGTTTTTGTCGGTCCGTGGGCGCCGGTAAGCCTCGGCGACTACTGCGCCGGCTCAAACCACGTGCTGCCGACGGCCGGCTGTGCGCGTCACTCGTCCGGACTGAGTGTGCAGACCTTCCTGCGCGGCATCCACGTGATTGACTACTCCGAATCGGCATTGAAAGATGTTGCCGGACATGTCATCACGCTGGCCAATGCGGAAGACCTGCCGGCTCACGGTGAGGCTGTGCGTCTGCGGTTCGAGGCTCTGCGATGAGTGCCGCTCCCGGAGCGTCGATTTCGGTCGACGCGCTCCCGATTCGTGAGAACCTGCGCGGTAAGTCCGCGTACGGCGCTCCGCAGTTGACGGTTCCCGTACAGCTCAACACCAATGAGAACCCGCATCCGCCGACGCAGGCGCTCATCGATGACGTCGCCGAATCCGTGCGTGAAGCGGCCAAGGAACTGCACCGTTACCCCGACCGCGACGCTGTGGCGCTGCGGACGGATCTTGCTGCGTATCTGTCGAAGCAGACGGGTGTACCGGTCACCGTCGACAACCTGTGGGCGGCCAACGGATCGAATGAAATCCTGCAGCAACTACTCCAGGCCTTTGCCGGTCCTGGACGTAGCGCGATGGGATTTGTGCCCTCGTACTCGATGCACCCGATCATCGCGGACGGCACCGATACCGAGTGGGTCGAGGTCTTCCGTCGGGATGACTTCGCATTGGACGTGGATGCTGCCGTCACCGTGATCGCGGAACGTCGACCGGATGTCGTGTTCGTGACCAGTCCCAACAACCCGACCGGCCACAGTGTCGGCATCGCGGAACTGCGACGCATCCTCGAGGTGGCACCGGGCATCGTGATCGTCGATGAGGCTTACGCCGAGTTCTCCGCCGCCCCCAGCGCGATGACGCTCATCGACGAGTTCCCCACCAAGATCGTGGTCACACGCACGATGAGCAAGGCGTTTGCGTTTGCCGGTGGCCGACTCGGCTACCTGGCTGCCGCCCCCGCGTTCATCGATGCATTGTTGTTGGTGCGCTTGCCGTATCACCTCTCGGTGGTCACACAGGCTGCCGCGCGCGCTGCGCTGCGTCACGCCGACGAGACCCTCGCCAGCGTTCACGCATTGTCAGCCGAGCGTGATCGGGTATCGAAGGCATTGGCGGACACCGGTTTCCGAGTGATTCCCAGTGACGCGAACTTCATCTTGTTCGGTCAATTCACCGACAGTGCGCAGGCGTGGCAGGCCTACCTCGATCGAGGTGTCCTCATTCGTGACATCGGTATCCCCGGATATCTGCGGGCGACGGTCGGACTCGAAGCCGAGAACGACGCGTTCATCACAGCCAGTGACGAGATCGCCGGTACAGAACTCATCAACGCAGGAGAAACGGCATGAGCGATCGCATTGCGCGGATCGAACGAACGACGCGAGAATCCAGCATCGTCGTCGAATTGAACCTGGACGGGACCGGCATTGTCGACGTTTCCACCGGCGTTCCGTTCTTCGACCACATGCTCACCGCGTTGGGTACGCACGCCAGCTTCGACTTGAGTGTTCAGGCGAAAGGTGACGTCGAAATCGACGCTCACCATACCGTCGAGGACACCGCCATCGTTCTCGGTCAGGCGTTGGGTCAGGCATTGGGGGACAAGAAGGGTATTCGCCGATTCGGTGATTCCTTCATCCCGATGGACGAAACCCTCGCGCACGCGTCCGTCGACGTGTCCGGCCGTCCGTACTGCGTGCATACCGGGGAACCGGATTACATGGTGCATTCCGTCATCGGCGGGTACCCCGGCGTTCCGTACCACGCGGTGATCAACCGCCACGTCTTCGAGTCGATCGCGCTCAATGCTCGTATCGCCCTGCATGTTCGGGTTCTGTACGGACGCGATCAGCACCACATCACGGAGGCCGAGTTCAAGGCTGTTGCTCGCGCTCTGCGTGAGGCCGTCGAGCCGGATCCGCGCGTGAGCGGCGTGCCTTCGACGAAGGGCACTCTGTGAGCGTCCTCTTTACCTATCTGTTGTTCATCGGCGCGGGAATCGCTGTGGGCGGGGCCTACTCGATGTTCAAGGTGAACAAATTGGCGTCGGGAATCCTTCTGGCACTGGCAATTCTTGCAGCGGTAGCCGGCGCGCTGCGCATCTGATGGTCGAACGCACATCATCCCCGGGGTTACTCCGAACCCCGGGGATGATCAGTGTCCTGGTCATGGCTGCTGCCGCATTTGGTGGCTGGTCGTTACTGCTTCCGGTTGTTCCGTTGGTGGTGGCGCAGTCGGGTGGCTCCGACGCCTTGGCCGGGGCCGTGACGGGCGTCTTCATGGCGGCTACGGTGCTGACACAGTTGCTGGTGCCGCGCTTGTTGAGGACTCGCGGCTATCGTCCTGTACTCACTGCGGGGTGCCTGTTGCTCGGGCCACCGTCGCTGGTGCTGTTGATGTCTTCCGATTCGATTGCGGCGTTGTCGGTGTCGGCAGTGCGCGGTGTCGGATTCGGTTTGCTCACGGTCGCCGGCGGCGCGCTGGTCGCGGAATTGGCGCCCAGGCGGATACTGGGCCGAGCTACCGGAGCCCAGGGTATCGCGATTGCAGCCTCTCAAATGGCAGGGTTGCCACTGGGTTTGGCGATAGCGGCACGATGGTCGGCCACACCAGTCTTCGTTTTGGGTGCCGTGGTTCCGGCGCTCGCGGTAATCGCCATCACCCGCTTGCCGAAATTGCGCGCTCAGCCAACCGGCACATCTGCGCGAGTGAGTGTGTTCACGGTGATCGTCCCCGTGGTCGCGCTTGCGTGTGTGTCAGCGTCGTTCGGCGGCTTGTCCTCACTGTTGCCCATCGCAATTTCGGATCGTGCCGCAATCGCCGGCGTGGTGCTGGCGACGGCCAGCGGGTCCATGCTGGTGGGTCGATACTCAGCGGGATTGATCTCCGATCGATTCGGTAGCGGCAAGATGCTCGCACCGGCCTTGGTGTCGGCGACAGTCGGTCTCCTCCTGTTCGCCCTGAGTGTCGATGACGGTGCGAATGTGGTGTTGATCGGCGCTGCAGTGCTTTTCGGGTTCGGATTCGGTGCTGTGCAGAATGAATCCTTGGTCATGGCTTTTTCGGCGGCAGGTCCGAAACGCATCGGATCGGCCAGCGCGATCTGGAACATCGCATACGACGCCGGAACTGGAATCGGCGCGATTGCGCTGGGATTTGTGGCATCGGCGTCGGGATACACGTGGGTATTCATCGTCTCGGCAAGTGTCGTCGCGTTGATCCCGGCACTCGCTGTGGCCGGCACATCGATCGGCCGGCGGGGCGATCCGAAACCGGACAACCACACGGCAGGTTCTAAGATCCGGAGTTATGACAACCTTTGACGACACGGTTATCGCCGGTGTGACCGCTCATATGAATGCGGATCACACGAGCGACAATCTGATGATCGTTCGGGCTTTCGCGGAGCCGACCGCGACCAGCGCGCGAATGGTGGGACTCGATTCGGTTGCGGGCGAGTGGGTTGCCGAGGTCGACGGGACGGAAAAGCTCGTGAAGGTTCCGTGGCCCGAGCCGGCAGTGGACCGCGCCGCCATCCGGACGCAAGTGGTTGCTCTGTGTATGGACGCGTACAACAAACTTGGTGTCGCGAGGCCCGAGCACTGATCGCAGTAGCGTCAGACGTGCCCGATAGAGTTGGGGCATGAGCGCTTCCACGATTGCCGTCCTCGACTACGGCTCCGGCAACCTGCATTCGGCCACCCGCGCATTGGCGCGCACCGGCGCACAGGTGGAGGTAACCAGCGATCCCAAGGTGGCGCTGGCCGCAGACGGCCTGGTCGTTCCCGGCGTCGGCGCTTTTGCTGCGTGCATGGAGGGCCTGCGTGAGGTTCGGGGTGAGCGGATCATCGGTCAGCGCCTCGCGGGCGGACGGCCGGTTCTGGGCATCTGTGTCGGTATGCAGATCCTGTTCGAGCGCGGCGTCGAATTCGGCGTCGAAGCCGAAGGGTGCGGCGAGTGGCCCGGCACTGTCGAGCGCTTGAAGGCCGATGTGTTGCCGCACATGGGATGGAACACCGTCGAAGCACCCGAGTCCAGCACGCTGTTCAAGGGCATCGACGCGGACACCCGTTTCTACTTCGTCCACTCGTACGGTGTGCAGAACTGGGAACTGCCGCCGTCCGAGCACATCGCTGCTCCCAAACTGACGTGGGCCGATCACGGCGGAAAGTTCCTCGCTGCCGTCGAGAACGGTGCGCTGTCCGCAACGCAGTTCCACCCCGAGAAGTCGGGCGATGCGGGTGCTGAGTTGCTGAGCAACTGGGTGCAGAGTTTGTGACCGGACCTTCCGGCAAGTACAGCGGAGACAACTTCTCGTTGGCTCGTCTTGCGCTGTTCTCGCTCGGCGCCGCCGTGGCTGTTCTGGCAGTCACGACGGTGATCGTCGTTCTGGTGGATCCGACGCCCGTCGTGGGGCTCGTGATCGGCCTCGTCGGGGTTGGCGCGGCCATCGCGGCGATGGGCGTCGTGTCGAAGCGGATGACGCGAAATGCCTTCGGCGACGGTGATCAAGACCCGACACACGGTTCAAGGTCCTGACCGACTAGGGTTATCGCACGTGAGCCTGGTCCTTTTGCCTGCTGTGGATGTTGTCAACGGTGAAGCTGTTCGCCTCGTGCAAGGAGAGGCGGGAAGTGAGACCGGTTACGGGTCGCCCCGCGACGCCGCCCTTGCGTGGCAGAACGACGGTGCCGAATGGGTACATCTTGTCGACCTCGACGCCGCCTTCGGGCGCGGATCCAACAGCGAACTGCTGGCAGGCGTCATCGGTGACCTGACGGTCAAGGTCGAACTGTCCGGTGGAATCCGTGACGACGCCTCCCTCGAAGCTGCACTGGCCACCGGCTGTGCTCGCGTCAACCTCGGCACCGCTGCCATCGAAGATCCCGAGTGGTGCGCTCGTGCATTGGCCAAGTACGGCGACAGGATTGCCGTCGGCCTCGATGTGCGTCTGGTCGACGGCCAGTACCGTACCCGCGGGCGCGGCTGGGTCACCGACGGCGGAGACCTCTGGGAAACCCTCGCTCGTCTGGACCGTGACGGCTGCACGCGTTACGTCGTCACCGACGTATCCAAGGACGGAACCCTCACCGGTCCCAATCTCGAACTTCTGAGCCAGGTGTGCGCCGTGACCGACGCCCACGTTGTTGCATCCGGTGGTGTTTCAACCATCGACGATCTGCTGGCCATCTCCAGCCTCGTTGATCAGGGCGTCGAAGGCGCGATTGTCGGCAAGGCGCTGTACGCCGGCCGCTTCACCCTTCCTGAAGCACTTGCTGCAGTTTCCGGTTAGATTCGCTTGATGAACCCGCCGCGTGACCTCGACGAACTCCTCGCGATTGCCGGTGGGCTGCTTGACGGCGTTCACGATCAGTTTGTTGCCGGTGTGGGTTCGCCGAGCGCAGTCCGTAAGGGTTGGGCCGATTTTGCCACCGAGGTGGACCTCGCGCTCGAGAAGCGGTTGTCGTCGGAGTTGTTCGATCGCACCGGGATTGAAGTGCACGGCGAGGAATTCGGCGGGCCCGACATCGAGTCCGGGCTCGTCTGGGTTCTCGATCCCGTCGACGGCACGTTCAACTACTCGGCCGGGCTCCCGCAGGCCGGAACTCTGCTGGCATTGCTCGACGACGGCGTTCCGGTCCTGGGGTTGACCTGGTTGCCGTTGATCGGACATACCTACGCGGCAAAAGCAGGCGGCCCGTTGCTGGTGAACGGCAGTGCTGTACCACCCTTGGAATCCACTGATCTGGCGTCGTCGATCGTCGCGCTGGGTGCGCTCAACGTGAAGAGTCGCGGACGAATTCCCGGCAGCTATCGGCTGGAAGTACTGGCCGAAATCAGCAAGGTGTCTTCCCGTATCCGTATCCACGGCAGCACGGGAGTTGATCTGGCCTTCACCGCGGCAGGCATTTTAGGCGGCGCAATCGTCTATGGGCACAATGCGTGGGACAATGCGGCGGGCGTTGCCCTTGTACGCGCGGCAGGTGGGGTGGTCACCGACCTCGCCGGTAACCCGTGGACCGTAGAATCGGGTTCGGTACTTGCTGCCGCTCCCGGTGTTCACGGTGAAATTCTCGACATCCTTACATCGCTCGGTGATCCGCGCGCTTCGTCCTCAGGAGGACCAACGTCATGACCCTCGCAGTTCGTGTGATCCCGTGCCTCGACGTCGATGCCGGACGAGTGGTCAAGGGTGTCAACTTCGAGAACCTTCGCGACGCGGGCGATCCGGTCGAACTGGCCGCAGCGTACGACGCCCAAGGCGCCGACGAGCTGACCTTCCTGGACGTGACCGCGTCGACGTCTGATCGTGGCACGATGCTCGACGTCGTAAGTCGTACTGCCGAGCAGGTTTTCATTCCGCTGACGGTGGGCGGCGGTGTACGCACGGTCGAGGACGTCGACCGCCTGCTGCGCGCCGGAGCCGACAAGGTCAGCGTCAACACCGCAGCCATCGCACGTCCTGAACTGCTCAAGGAATTGAGTGAGCGTTTCGGTTCGCAGTGCATCGTCTTGTCCGTCGACGCAAGGACGGTTCCGCAGGGCCAGCCGGACACTCCGTCCGGCTGGGAGGTCACGACGCACGGTGGCAAGCGCGGAACCGGCATCGACGCGGTCGAGTGGGCCGAGCGCGGCGCAGAGTTGGGCGTCGGAGAGATCCTGCTCAACTCCATGGACGCCGACGGCACCAAGGCCGGTTTCGACCTCCTGATGATCCGCGCTGTCCGTGCCGCTGTTCACGTTCCGGTCATCGCCAGCGGCGGCGCCGGTCTGGTCGAACATTTTGCGCCTGCCGTCGAAGCAGGCGCCGACGCAGTCCTCGCGGCAAGTGTCTTCCACTTCGGTGACCTGAGCATCCCGCAGGTCAAGGACGCCATGCGCGCCGAAGGGATTGTTGTCCGCTAGGTGTTTTCTGCTCGGATTCCGTCGAACATCATCCGGGTGATCGCCTGATTGAGGGCGGTGCAGTCCACGGACGACTCGGCTCGCAGTCCCTGTATGCCGCTGGCCAGCATCATGCCGTTGACGGCCTGGGCCGTATTCGCGATGTCGAGGTCGGCGCGAAGGTATCCGCATTCGACGCCGTGACTGAGATATCCGGCCGTCAGTGCGGCGGCCTGGTCGAGTAGGTCGAGCATCCGGCCCGTCAGGTCGGCGTCGACCCCCGTTGTCTCGAAGAGCAGCACCCGCGGGATCCGTGGGTCGTCGAAAAAGATACGGGGGAGTACATCCGCGATGCGGGCTACCTGAGCTCGGTACTCGTCCAAGGTGTTGGCTGCGTCCGGCGCGTTGTCGGTGGCCAGTGCGTCGATGATCTTGGCAATCAGATCGTCGATAACGTGATCGATGATGTCGCGTTTGTTCTCGAAGTATCGGTAGAACGTGCCGTGGCCGATACCGAGAGTTGTTGCAATATCAGCGATTCCGGTGGCGTGATAGCCCCGTTGGGCAAAACACTCGAACGATGCGTCGATGATCTCGCGGCGTAGTTCCGCCTTTTTTCGCTCCGCTCGGGTTATGGCCTTCGTCACGCTGAAGATGATACCGTTTTCCATAACGGAATGACGTGTCAGTTTCTGATGTGCGGTTCACGAGGGGATTTCAACTGATGGCAGTGCAGTACGACGCAGTAGTGGTCGGGGCGGGCTTTGGCGGAATGGGCGCAGCCATTCAACTCAAGCGGTTGGGCCTGAACAACCTGGCGATCCTCGAACGCGAGGATGATCTGGGTGGAACGTGGCACGTCAATCGCTATCCGGGATTGGCGGTCGACATCGCGTCGGTCACCTACTCGTATTCGTTCGAGCCCAATCCGCACTGGTCGCGGCTTTTTGCGCCAGGTGCGGAGTTGAAGAAGTATGCCGACCATGTCGCGGACAAGTACGACCTACGACGCCATATGACGTTCGGCGCCGTGGTGAACGGCGCGCGGTGGGACGAGGACGAGGCGCACTGGGTGGTGTCCGTGGAGGGGCAGCCTGAGATCACCGCGACCTATCTACTGACGGCGACGGGCTTTCTCTCTCAGCCGCATCGGCCGGATATCTCCGGCATCGACGAATTTGCGGGCAAGATCATTCACACCACGGCGTGGGACGATTCGTACGATCTTGCCGGTACAAAGACGGCAATCATCGGAACCGGCGCTACTGCAGTGCAACTCATTCCCGAAGTTGCGCGCCAAGCCGCGGATCTGACCGTGTACCAACGCACGCCAATCTGGGTTGTTCCCAAGCTCGACGTCCCCATTCCGTCGGCCGTCCAGAAGCTCTTCTCCCGAATTCCGTTGACCCAGCGGATCGCGCGAGCTGTCAGTTCCGGAATTCTGGAAATGATCATGGTGAGCGCTGTCTTGCACTACAAGCAGGTGAAGTTGCTCAACAAGGGCGCCGCAGCAGCATCGCGTGCCTTCCTGCGCTCGCAGGTCCGCGACGCGGCGCTGCGTAAGCAGCTCACTCCCGACTACGATTTCGGATGCAAGCGACCTACCTTCTCCAACAGCTACTTCCGTACATTCACCAAACGAAACGTTCACCTCGAGACCGCGTCTATCGACCACATTGCCGCCGACGGTATCGTCACGGTTGACGGTCGTAAGACCGAGATCGACACTCTGGTGCTGGCTACTGGGTTCAATCTGTGGGACGTCAACTTCCCGGCCATCGAGGTTATCGGCCGAGAGGGCAGAAATCTCGGAAAGTGGTGGCGTGACAACCGTTTCCAGGCGTATGAGGGAGTGTCCGTCCCGCATTTCCCTAACTTTCTTACCCTCGCGAGTCCCTATTCGTACAGCGGGCTGTCCTACTTCACGACCATCGAATCGCAGATGCAGCACATCGAGCGACTGTTCGGTGAATTGAAGCGGCGAGGAGCCGACACCTTCGAGGTCACCGAGGCCGCCAATACCGAGTTTCTCGACCGAATGACCGAAAACCTGGCGGACTCCGTTTTCTACGGCGGCAGTTGCCAGACCGCGCGAAGCTATTACTTCAATCAGCACGGTGAGGCGGCTATCCTGCGGCCGACATCGACGCGCAACGCATTTGTCGAGGCGAAGCGCTTCCCTCTCGAGGCCTATTCGATCTCCTGAGCTTGTTTCCTGGCCGAGGGCGACGGTGCGCTGCGGTAAAAAGGGATATCCTGATTTTGGGCTTCTCGAGATCAGTGCCAGCGAATCTTCGGGGAGGGTTGGTTGGTGCAAGGTTGATGTCGGAAATCGATCCGTTTGGTACGCAGCGTGCTGATCCGTTCAGCACGGCGCACGATACGTCGAACGTCGTCTCCGAACTGGAGATGTCGGGGCTGGAGGACGCTCGCGAGATCGGGCGTGGAGGCTTCGGCGTCGTCTATTGCTGTTCGCAGCCGCGCTTGGATCGCATCGTTGCTGTCAAGGTCCTGACCGCGAGCGTTGAACAGGAAAACGATGCTCGCTTCGTCCGGGAACAACACGTGATGGGGAGGCTGACCGGCCATCCGAACATCGTCAACGTTTTGCACGTCGGCACCACGGCAAGCGGTCACCCGTACATCGTGATGCCGTATCACCCGAGAGGATCTCTGGAAACAAGAATTCGTTCGACGGGTCCGCTGTCGCTGAACGAGACTCTTCGGCTCGGAGTGAAAATTGCCGGCGCTCTCGAAAGTGCTCATCGACTCGGGATCCTCCACCGAGACGTCAAACCTGCGAACATCCTGTTCACCGACTATGGCGAGCCGGCGATCACGGATTTCGGTATCGCGCACATCGTGGGCGGATTCGAGACGTCCACCGGTACCGTGACGGGATCGCCGGCGTTCACGGCACCCGAAATTCTCAGCGGAGAGCCGCCCAGCGTTGCGGGAGATATCTACGGTCTCGGTGCAACATTGTTCTGCGCTGTGTCCGGGCACGCGGCATTCCAACGTCGCAGCGGCGAGGAATTGATCGCGCAGTTCTTGCGCATCACGACCGAGCCGATTCCCGACCTCCGTGAACTGGGAATCCCGGAAGGGATGTCCGCGGCGATCGAGCACGCGATGTATGGCGACCCACTTCGGCGGACTGCTTCTGCCCGCGAATTCGGCGAAGACCTTCGGAAGATCCAGTCGGTTAAAGGTTTTCCCGTTACCGATATGGCGCTGCTGGCAACTGAAGCGGGTGAGGAAAGTCAGCAGAACTCCGGAGCGTCAGATGGCAATGTCCTCGTCAGATACGCAGGCTCGTCTGCGACAACCACGTCCCCGCCCCCTTCCGGCAATTTGCCGTTGGAACTGACCAGCTTCATCGGTCGGCGGCGAGAGTTGACCGAAACCAAAGCGAAGATTCTCGAATCGCGGCTGGTCACATTGACGGGTATCGGTGGCGTAGGAAAGACTCGGCTGGCGGTGAGAGTCGCAGCGGATCTGCGACAGAAATTTGACGACGGAGTGTCCGTAGCCGAACTGGGCGAACTCCAGGACGCGTCTTTGCTTGCCGAACTTGTTGCGTCCTCGCTCGGGATCAGAGACCGAACCGGCCCCCTCGACGACGTATTGGCTGACTTTCTTGCCAATCGGAACGTTCTGCTTTTGCTGGACAACTGCGAACACCTGGTTGATGCAGTAGCCGATCTGGTCACGTTTCTTCTGCGTGTGTGTCCGGACCTTCGCATTCTCGCAACCAGTCGTGAACCGCTCGGTATCGGTGGCGAGACTGTCCTTCGGGTGCCGCCGTTGTCCGTGCCCGCCCCCGACCGCGAAACGTCGATTCACGGTCTGTCCAGATTCGACGCGATCACGCTGTTCACTGATCGCGCCGCCGCGGCATTGCCTGGATTCGAGCTGACTGAGGGAAACAAGGT
This sequence comes from Rhodococcus sp. ACPA4, assembly GCF_002300185.1. Lineage (NCBI taxonomy): Bacteria > Bacillati > Actinomycetota > Actinomycetes > Mycobacteriales > Nocardiaceae > Rhodococcus > Rhodococcus sp. ACPA4. The sequence goes on along the minus strand of NZ_NSDY01000001.1, from coordinate 1,647,370 downwards.
CACGGTTGCGCGGATTTGTCAGCGGCTCGACGGATTGCCCCTACCCATCGAATTGGCTGCAGCCCGATTGCGTTCGATGTCCGTCGAACAGATCCTGGATCGGTTGACCGACCGGTTCAAGCTTCTCACACTCGGTAGTCGTAATGCGCCGTCCCGTCAACAGACCTCGAGGTTGTGCATGGACTGGAGTTACGACCTCTGCACCAGGTGGGAACAGCAGTTGTGGGCGCGGCTGTCCGTTTTTGCCGGTGGCTTCGAACTCGATGCAGTGGAAAGCATTTGCTGCGGCGATCACAGTGCGGACGAGTTGCTCGACGGAATGGCCTCGCTGGTCGACAAGTCGATCCTGATCCGCGAAGAATCGGAAACGGTCGTGCGTTTCCGGATGCTCGATACGCTCCACGACTACGGCCGCGAGAAGGCAGAGGAATCCGGCGACTACGGTTTGTTGCGGCGGCAACATCGCGACTGGTATCGAAAGATGGTGCTGGAAGCGGAAACCGAATGGATCAGTGCCCGGCAGAAGGACTGGATTGATCGATTGGGGAGAGAACAATCAAATCTCCGCGACGCGATGGACTACGCGGAGTCGACGCACAGTGACGACCGCCTCGGGCTGCAGATCGCCGGCGCACTCTTCCCATTCTGGCTCTCGCGTGGACTTTTCAGCGAGGGGCGCTATTGGCTCGATCACCTCCTGGACATCGATGTCGAGCATCCGACCGTCGACAGAATCAAAGCGCTATGTGCCAGTGGCGTTCTCGCCGAAATCCAGGGTGCGCTCGATGTCGCGGCGGCGCGTGTTGCCGAAGCGGTCGAGCTGTCCCAAAAGCTGGATGTGTTCGATCACCTGGACTTGTCCGAGCATCTCGACGAGTGGACCTCGCAGGCTAGGGTGATCCAAGCGCAAGGCTGCCTCGAACTGTTTCTCGGCGACACTGCGCGCGCGTGTGACTACCTCCGGAAGGCGTTGGACCTGGTCGGCACCGGCGATGATCTCGCCTTGCGGGTGTGGATTCTGAACACGCTCGGGATGGCGTACGAAGCCAACGGCGAGACGGACCAGTCGATCTCCTGCCATGAGCAGGTTCTTGCGATCACGCAGCGCACCGGCGAATCGGTGTACCGGTCCTACTCGCTGTGGTCGATGGGCGTCGCGGTCTGGCGTCAAGGAGATCTCGCTTACGCAGCGGACCTTGTCAAACAGGCATTGCGTATCGCCGAACGCGTCGAGGAACCGCTCACAGCGACGGTGTGCCTGGACGCGCTTGCATGGATTGCCGGCGCCGAACACGACGAACGTCGCGCCGTGGTCTTGATGGGCGCCGCCGAGGCGATCGTCGACATGGTGAACAGTTCTCCGGTTCTGTTTCCGAGCTTGGGAAACTACCGGCAGCGATGCGAGCAGGAAACGCTTCGTGCGCTTGGCGGCCAGGCTTTTCGCAGTGCCCGGAATCAAGGGCACGCCCTGGACTTTCACGAGTCCGTAGCCTTTGCGCTGCAAGAGAATCCGTCGGCTACAGGCCAAGAGGCCGGATTGAGTGCGCGCGAACAACAGGTTGCCGACCTCGTCGCTGTCGGCCTGGATAACAAAGCCATCGCGGATAACCTGGCAATCTCGGTTCGGACCACGCAACGGCATATCGAGCACATTCTGACAAAGCTCGGTTTCACCTCGCGCTCACAACTCGCGGCGTGGGAGTTGGAGCAGCCCTCGTAGCGCTGGGGATCATGACTTGTCGCAATGGATGCAGTCGGGCGGAACCGTGCGGTACTCCCGTGCGTCCAACTGGGTGAAGCCAGTGGACAAGGGGGAGTGCTGTGAGGCCGTGGGGCGCTTGTCTGTCGGTTTCTGTGGTCGCTCTACTTGGGGGATGTTCCTCGACGGTTGTGGGTGAGGCTTACCCGGTCGACTCGATCGGAATGTTCGATCCGTGCGCAGTTCTGAGTCACGATGAGCTGTTGAGCTTGGGTGTTGATCCCGGCACGCAGCGTGTGGACCTCCTAAACACGCACATCGATGGATTCAACGTGTGTAGCTGGGAGGGCTCGTGGTTCTATCTCGGACTCACGTCAGCGGATCGTTCACTCGATGCTGTGGAGAAAAATTCCACGATTCGAGATTTGCGTCGAGACGAAATCGCGGGACGAAGCATTCTTGTGTACCAGGAACAGGGCGATGACGGGGATTTGGCATGCAACGTAGCCTTCGCGACAGCTCAGTCAACCGCGATGGTTCGTGTGGGTGCAAAGTTTAGTATCGACCGGCCTGAAACGCCATGCGCACTAGTAGAGCGGGCGGCGCAAACTATCGTTCCGCTGCTGTCCTGAAGGGGTGGGATTTTGTCTTGACCGAAAATCGAGTTATTGAGAGTGAGTGTGAGATCAGTGTCAAATTCGGATCAGGTATTCGGCGTTGACCCGAATGTTGCAAAACCGCTGGCGATTGCATGTGAGGTACTGATCGCCGAGTATCGATCGTTAGTAAACGATGCCCAACACATCAAGCAGTTTGGAGGTTTCGGTACTCTGAACTCCGGTCTTGCTCTCCAAGGAAAATTTCAAGAAAAGGCATTTGGTAGTCCAGACTCATTGGTGAATGCGTTGGAAAGTCACATCGCCGCAGTCGATGGCATGCGCGCGTACTTTCAGAAGTGCATCGACAATGCAGTAACACAAGACCAAACCAATGTTGACTCTCTCAGGGGTGTGGGTCAGACCAACTGAATTATGTTCATTATCGGACGGATTGACACATATTGCCATACTATGTTCAACAGCTATCAATTGCAGTTCCTGTTGAACGAATTGTCAATGGTAATTCCGAAAAATGATCAAGAAGAACAATTGATCACGGATCTGAAAACTGCGCCGCGAAATCTGCAATCCGTCGACACGGATATCTCTGGTTCGTTGGAGATTGAGTGTGGTCGCGCCCTGTTAGATTCGAGAGGTTACGACCTGCGCAATCGTCGGGCGGCAGCAGTTGGTCTGAAGGGAAGCGAACATGACAGTGCAATATTGCCGGCGATAGTTACGTCGACTTATGCGTCCATGTCCTCGACTTCACCCCGGCAGGAACCATGACAATCGGGTATCTGTTCTGGCGGTCCAGGCGCGAGGTGACAGAACTGTGCAGCAACTGACTCATCGCGGAAATCGGACCTCGTCGCGGCGCCCCGATCACGATGGTGAACGCGTCGTACTTCTCCGCCGTCGACACGATGAGATCTGCCGGGTCATCGTGCTTGCAGTCGTATGTCCAGTTGCCGGGGTGAGATGTCAAAGCAGAGAGTGCGCGTTCACGTTGAGTGATCATCGCGGAATTCAGGCGTTTCTCGAACTGAGGTGAATCGGTTTCCACGGGTTGGTCCTCGGCATCGATGCAGTGAACGACATGAAGTGATGCATCTTCCGCGGTGGCCAGCGAGAGGGCAAAGTCCAGCACGTCGACGCTCGACGGTTCGCTGCCGATGCCCACCACGACATGGCGTGGATTGGCGATGCCTGTTGCCGGACTCTCGAGGTGGAAGGTGTGCTCGGGGTGTGGTCCGTCATGATGCTTCTTCATCGCGAGTTCTCCTTAACCAGGCGAACGAATCTACGAATTCGGAACTTTGACAACTACTTTACGGCTGTCGCCACTGAGTTTCCGGAGGCGGATTCCGCAGGAGAGGCCGTGGGACGGTATAAACGTCCTATGAGTCTTGACCCCGCGATTGCAGCAAAACTGAAGCGAAATGACGCCGGACTGTTCAGCGCAGTCGCGCAGGAAAAGTCCACAGGCGATGTGTTGATGGTCGCGTGGATGGACGACGAAGCACTCGCTCGCACTTTGGAAACCCGTAAGGGAACGTACTATTCGCGTTCACGTCAGCAGTACTGGGTCAAGGGGGAGACGTCGGGCCACACCCAGTATGTCCACGAAGTTCGCCTCGACTGTGACGGCGATTCAGTCCTTCTGATCGTCGATCAGGAAGGCGCTGCGTGCCACACCGGCACACACACCTGCTTCGATACCGACGTACTGCTCGCTGCAGAGTAGGAAAACTTCACCGAAGGGGAGCATTATGGCCGCGACGAAGACTCCGCAACCGCTCGATTATTCGTTTACCTCTCCGATCGAGAAGGACGGCGCGTTTGCGACGTATCTGACCGTGCCGGGGTCGGCGGACCTGCTCGGTACCCGGCGAGCAGTCAAGGTTGTCGGCACGCTGGACGGTGAGCACCCCTTCGAAGCGACCTTGATGCCCTCAGGCGACGGACCGCATTGGTTGCCACTGCGGGTAGCGCTGTGCAAAGCGATCGGTAAGAGCGCGGCAGGCGAAGAAGTGTCGGTTCACCTGCAGCAGCGTTTGAGCTGACTTTTCCCTTGATGAAGGAGCGTCATGGTCGCTGAAGCAGTTGACTCTTTGCCATTGGTAACCCGGCGCCTGAGCGGGGTCAGTGGCGACGAGGGGAAAACGCGATCGCTCCACATGTCGCGTGAACTCGCGGCTCCGATCACGACGGTGTGGTCGGCAATAGCCGACTTGGATCGCATTCCACAGTGGTTCATGCCTGTTTCAGGCGACGCCCGACTCGGTAGTCGCTATCAACTCGACGGCAATGCCGGTGGTGAGATTCTGGCGTGCACCGCGCCGCACACACTGAAGATCACCTGGGAATACGGCGGTGACGTCAGCTACGTGACGATCAAATTGATCGAAACCTCCAGCGGGGAAACACTATTCGATTTCGATCACACTGCCGATGTCGACCCGGATCGTTGGAGTGAATACGGGCCAGGTGCCGTTGGGGTCGGTTGGGACATGGGATTGCTGGGATTGGCGCAACACGTCGAACAGGGAACCAACACACCGCTGGAGACGCCGGAGTGGTCGGCAAGTGACGAAGCCAAGGCATTCATGGCAGCCAGTAGTGAGTTGTGGGCTGACGCCGTGATTGCTGCCGGCGACGATCCTGCGCAGGCGCGAGCCGCCGCCGCACGAACAACCGCTGCATACACCGGGTAGAGATCATCTCCGCGGACTAACATCGGAATAGTCTGGTTGTTGCGGGACTTCCGCGCCACGAGCGGAGACAACGATGGTGTACCGGCTCATCGAAAGTGCGACGGTATTCGTTCACTTCAGCTTCATTCTCTACGTGGTCTTCGGTGGTTTCGTGGCGTGGAAGTGGCGTCATACAATTGTTTTTCACCTCGTCGCAGTCGCGTGGGGTGCAGGTTCGGTCCTGATCGGATATGACTGCCCGCTCACGCATCTCGAGAACTGGGCCCGTCGGATGGCGGGAAGTTCCGAATTACCGCCCGCAGGGTTCATCTCTCACTACATTGCCGGCGTTTTCTATCCGGTCAGTATCGAAGCGATTGTCCAGGGCGTTGCCGCGACAGTGGTCGTGGGTTCCTGGGTGGGATACGTCTTGCTCGGACGGCATGTGAAGTCTGCGTCGGTGGGGGCGCAGCCACGCCGTTGATGGTGTTTTCAGGCGAGTCCGGTCTCCCACGTGAAGCCGTCCGGATCGGTGAACGGCGCCCCGTCACCAGTGATGATGATTCGACGCGATCCGGTGCCTTCGGGTGCGACGCCGGCATCTTTGGCCAGGGCCTTCCGGCCGTACAGGGCAACCGTGAGCTTTTTCGGGGGAGCTGTGAACTGGACGTACTTGCGTCCGTAGCTTTTCGACACCTCGAGACCGTGATCGACGTAGAACTGCTTACTGGCCTTGACGTCCTCGACGCCGAGCAACAGCACGAGATCTTCGATCTCCCGGGTCGCTGGGCCGGTGTTCTTCTTCGACGACGTTGCCACTTTCCAGATTGCGCCGTCGGGTGCCTGTACAACACCGCCGTATCCCCAGAACGATTTCTTGACGGGCTTCAACACTGTGGCGCCGGCTTCGAGGGCCGCATCGACGAAGGCGTCGACGATGTTCGGCTGCGACACGACAAGCGAAAGCGTGTGGCCGCGGAACCCTGTTGTCGGTGTCTCCGACGCTCGTACACTCACGCGGTCTCCGACGCCGAAAGCATCGTAAAAGGATTGGGCGGCTGCGGTATCGGGGACTTCGAGGATCACGGACTCTGCGGTGGTCATCTTGGCGCTCCTCGTTGATATGCGAGCGGACTGGGTATCACGTGGTGAATTCATGTCTGTAACGCTAGTTTCGGTGCGGCAACCAACGCTTCTCGATTCCTGATCGGTTTTGTGCGCGCTCCGGGCTGCTACGGGTTTGCCTGGATATCAACAGATCTGGTGTGGGTGTAGAGGTCGCGCAGCAGGGCGACCTCGGACAGATGATGGATCAGCTCGCGGTGGATGTGCAGCACCAGATCGGCCATCGCCAATTCGGGGTAAGGCTCCTTCGCTCCGACTGGTTCCCGCAGGCCGCTCTCGCCAAGACTCCGGACTCCGGCGAGCCAGATATCGAGCTGCGTCTGGAGTTGCTCGAGTGCCTCGGCCCCGGTGCCGGCATACTCCCAGGTCTCGTACGACGCGGCGGCAGCGCCGAAGTGTGAAGCATTCCGCGCGGCAAGCACACCGACAATGACGTGGCCGAGTCGCCATGCGATTGTCGTGAAAGGCGGTGGGACCGGCTCGGGAAAGGCGAAGTCGATCGCGAACTCTCCAGCGCCGACATGCATCGGTGCCGTCGACTGGCCGCGAGGACGGATGCTCCAGGCATTGGGCACCGGGGACCAGAAATACTCGTCGTCGGTGAGACCGACGAGTCGAGTTTTGATCTGATGGTTCCAATGGAATTCCCACTGCTCGCGGAGCGTACGATTCCAGTCGAATTCAGTTGCGTTCATGTACTCACTCTGCCTGCGTCGCTAGCTACGTGCGTCGGAGAGCAATCACGGGAATAGTGCGGATTCCAGCCGTCTTCTCTGCGTACTCTGCAAAACCGGGATACCGCTTGGCCTGCTCGTTGAAGATCTTGTCGCGTTTGTCGCCGGTCACGTCGCTGACAGCAACCGAGTACTTTTCGGTGCCGACTTCGATTTCGGCGTGGTCCGTTGCAGTGAGGTTGTAGTACCAATCCGGATTGGTGGGGGCGCCGGCTTTGGACGCAAAGACGTAGATGGTGTCGGGGTCTTCCTCATCGGCCAGGTACATCATCGGGCTGACGAATTCACGTCCGGACTTTCGGCCTCGATGGTGGACCAACACCATCGGTGCGCCTTCGAAGGGGCCTCCCACGTGACCTTGATTTTCTCGGAATTGGGCAATGATGTCTGCGTTCCAGTCGTCAGTACTCATCGTCGTCTCCTGGTTAGGACTGTGGGGGTTTCGATAACAAAATCTTGGCACACCTTGGGATGCGAGGGATTGTGTTCAGACATACTTGATCTATTATCTACGCATGAACGCAGATAGTCAGATTTGTAGGCGGAAGCTTCCCGACGATCAGGTGGACCTCGTCGTCGAGGTGTTTCGGATGCTCGCTGACGCGACGCGTGTGCAGATTCTCTGGGCGCTGGTCGATCGAGAGTGCTCGGTGAACGAACTGGCGGAGCGCGTCGGAAAGCCCGCGCCGTCAGTGTCGCAGCACCTGGCAAAACTACGGATGGCTCGATTGGTGCGAACCCGTCGTGAAGGCACCACTGTGTTCTACCGCCTCGAGAACGACCATGTGCGCCAACTGGTTACCGACGCAGTCTTCAATGCCGAGCACGCCGGTCCAGGCTTGCCGGGGCATCACCGCACCGCCGGAGAACTCCGTGAGATACATCCTGAGCGCGTGCCTCGCGGAAATGAGGAGGAGGGGGCGTCATGACGCACGAACCCACTGTTGGTCACGGCCACGGCCACGGCCACGGCCATGGCCATCCTCGCGGTGGTTTCCGGTCTGCCGTGCGTGACGTGTTTGCGCCACACAGTCATGACGCGGCCGACAGCGTCGACGACGCTCTCGAATCGAGCAGGATCGGTATCCGGGCAGTCAAGATCAGCTTGGTGGCGTTGGGAATCACTGCTTCGGTGCAAGTGGCGATCGTTGCGATCTCCGGGTCGGTGGCGCTGCTGGCGGACACCATTCACAACTTTTCGGATGCGCTTACCGCGATCCCGCTGTGGATTGCCTTTGCTCTTGGACGACGAGCGGCAACGCGTCGATATACCTACGGATTTGGCCGTGCCGAGGACTTGGCCGGACTGTTCGTCCTGGCCATGATCGCGCTGTCTGCGGTGGTTGCCGGTGTCGAGGCAGTTAGGCGGCTCATCAACCCGATCGAGATCGATCATCTGGGATGGGTTGCTGCCGCAGGTCTGGTGGGCTTCGTCGGCAACGAACTTGTGGCGTTGTACCGGATCAGGGTCGGTCGGCAGATCGGTTCCGCCGCACTGGTCGCCGACGGATTACACGCTCGGACAGACGGATTCACGTCATTGGCAGTTCTGCTCGGTGCCGGGGGAGTTGCGTTGGGATTCCCGCTTGCAGACCCGATCATCGGACTTGTCATCACCGCTGCCATAGTTGCCGTGCTCCGCAGCGCCGCTCGTGACGTGTTGCGACGTCTCATGGACGGCGTCGAACCGGAGTTGGTGGACGACGCTGAAACCGCTTTGCGTGCGGAACCCGGCGTTCTCGGGGTTCGCGGCTTGAAGATGCGGTGGATCGGTCATCGGTTGCACGCAGATGCCGAACTCGATATCGATCCATCTGCGAGTCTTGCGGAGGCCCACGCGATTGCGCACAGCGCCGAACACACATTGACGCACGCGGTTCCGAAGCTGTCCTCAGCGTTGGTTCATGCGTACCCCGCTCACACTACGCTCGACAGGCACACAACAACATGACCACTTTGTTCTGAATATCCTGTTCACTAGGGGTTTCCTCGGTACGCTACGAAGCGTCGATCGGACGTATCTCACGCCGCCACGGAACGGGGAAACCAGTGATCGCTCGGTACAGAAGGTCGCTCGTCGCCCTGATAGTGGTGTCATTGACGGTGGCCTTGGCTGCCTGCGCAACGGGTGATCCGGTATCTGGTGCCGGCGCCAATTACGGATCGGACGGGGCGCCGGCCGACTTCCGGGAACCGATCAAACTCAGTAGCGTGGACGGTGTTCTCGAGGTGCGATTGTCTGCGCACCAGGGATCGGTGCCGCTTGATACTGCGTCGGGAACAGTGTCGGACTTCTTGCTCTTCGGATACGACGTCATTCGTGGCGCAGCGTCTGATGGGTCGAGTTCCGGAACCGATGTGTATCCGGCTCCGACATTGCGGGTTAATCCTGGCGAGCGTTTGATTGTCCACTACGACAACGACTTGCAAGATCTCACGATCGAGGACTTCTACGATCCCGCATTCACTCCGGCGGGTGGTGAAGTACCGATCTATCCTCCGGTGCTGACGTCTGCGCCGCTCAATCTGCACACTCATGGCGTGCACGTCAGTCCGGACGGTAATGCCGACAACGTGTTGCTCAACATTCCCGCCGGGCAGGGGAATGTTTACGACTACGCGATTCCCGGAACGATGCCCAACGGTTTGTACTGGTACCACAGCCACCGTCACACGCTCACTGCTCAACAGACATATATGGGACTCGCGGGACTGCTGGAAATCGGCCGCCCCGATGGGAATTTGCCGATAGTGACGGCCAATGACATACCAGTTCGCGATATGGCACTGCAGTACAACTTCATTTTTGACCGCAAAGGCCTGGGCCGAAAACTCAATGACGCGATGTGGCCACAATTTGTCAGCACTTTGGATCCGCCGACGGGTCAGGAACTTGCCGACGGCTCGTACCGCCCGAGTCTCGCGCCGGTGAATTTCTCGGAAACCACGGAGGGCTCACAGTATTTCACCAACTGGTACAGCGGGCCCTTGTCACCGGCCAACCATCGTGGTCAGAATCAGTTTGTCCCCGCAAATCTGCAGAGTTTCGTTGGCGAATCGACGAACGTTCCGGCCGATCTGTCGCTGCCGGACAATCAACGCGATGTGCAGTACACCGTGAACGGACAGTTCCAACCTTCGTTGAGACTGAAGCCGGGTCAGACCGAAATCTGGGTACTCGCCAATATCAGTGACTTCGCATACATGCCGGTTACGTTGACGGAAACCGCGACAGGCCACCATCCGCGGTTCGCGATAGTGGGTCAGGACGGAAACCCGTTCTCCGAGGTCAGGCCGCCGGTGGACGGTGACGGAACCAGGCTCGTGATTCCGCCGGCGTCGCGATACGCGATCGCGGTGACGATGCCGGAGTCCGGTGATCTGGTGCTGGAAATGCCGCCGCTCGACGGTGCACAACCGGTGAGCAATCCTGGCATTCTCTACACCAACAACGGTACCGATAATCCGCCTGCTGAGCTCGGAACCGTCACCGTCGACCCGTCGGTGATCAGTTACGCCGACGGATTCTTCACCTTCCCGACCCAGCAGCTGATCCGAGCAACGCCAGACGAAGGTGAAGGCAAGACAACACCTTTCGAGTTCGGTCAGAAACTTGATGCCTACACGTCGTTCGTGGATACCGCAGCAGTGAGTCCCGATGTGACCCGCAACCTGACTGTCTCTGGTGGATTCGGAAACAACAAGGCCAGTAACAGTGACCCGAAAGCCTTCACATATGAGTTCGCCGACAACACCTTCCCGAACATCCCCCTGATTCAGCCGCGGCTGAACTCCGTCGAGGAATGGACAATTACCAACCTCAATAATGACGAGCATCCAATGCATATCCACGTCAATGACTTTCAAGTGATGGAGGTTGTGGATCCTGTTGCCGGGACCACAACCGGGGTGCAGCAGTGGGGGATCGACAACGTCAACGTGCCTGCGCCTGTGACGGACGAGAATGAGAACGCGCTCGTACCGGCGTCGGTGACGCTGCGTACCAAGTTCACCGAATACACGGGGACCTTTGTGATCCATTGCCATCGCCTCAATCACGAGGACAACGGTTTGATGGCGACGGTGAACGTGATTCCCGAAGTGTCGACGTATGCGGTTGCGGTGCCCGGCTCTCCCGGCGTGCCTGCAACAGTGCAGATCTTCGACGCGAACGGCGATACGTTGCTGACAACCGTGACGCCATTCCCGTCGTTCGAGGGAACCCCGAGCGTGGCGATGGCAGACGTCAACGGTGACATGGTGCTCGACCTCATCGCTGGAACCGGAGGTGGAGGGGCACCGGAAGTCGTGGCGTATAACGCGGTCGACGGGCCACCGTTCACCGACGAACTGGCACGGTTTGCTCCTTTTGATGCGGGTTTCCGTGGTGGTGTCAACGTCGCCGGCGTCGATATCGACGGAAATGCATTGGCGGACAACATTATCGTGGCCTCCGGCCCGGGTATGGAATCGCAGGTCAAGATCTACTCCACCGTACTGCCGACGGACAAGAAGTCGGCGCCGGCCGAATTCGGATCGTTCATCCCATATCCGGGTTCGAGCAGCGGAGTCACCATTGCCACGGGAATGGTCGACGCGCATTCCGGCCGGGCGAGCATCGTGACTGCTCCCGGACCCGGCGACGAGCCGTTGGTGAAAACGTTCCGGTATGACCTGTACGAGCCGACAGCAGCCGCCGGAAAGACCGACGAACATGAAGGACACACAGGTGGGCCGGTGGCGACCTCGCAGTTCTTGGCATTCGATCAGAGCTATCGAGGTGGGGTATCACTGTCGACCGGTTGGGTGGCCGGTGCGGAAGGCGGCGCGAAATCCATAGTCGCCGGGATGAGCGGCGGAGACGGAACGGTGCGAATCTTCTCGAGCGGATCACGCCTCGACGGATCACCTGAGATGTATCTGGAAAGCCCCGACCACCACTCAACCGACGTTGCCTTTCGGGAGATTGCGTCCTTCGATCCGTTCGAGGGGCTCTCCGGCGTGAGCGTTGCGACTACCAGCACCACAACGGGGGCGGAATTGCTGATTAGCGGTAGCAGCGGAGCGAGTGCCGAAGTTCGGAAGTTTTCTCTGGGACGTGCAGATCCGTCTGCGACGACGCTAACGCCGAGCCTGATCGGAACCATGCCGCCGTATGTGAATGGGATCGGAGTGTTGCCGCTAGGAGGTCGCTAGTGCTTCGGTCGAACATCGAATGCTGTTGTATGTCAGAAGTTCTCGAGCGTAGATCTCCGGAAACCTGTCCGAAATGCCCCTTGAATCGAATGAATGTTCGAGTATACTTGCGGTAAGGGTGGGGAGGCTCTGATGACGACGGTTTGCGATTCAACTGCAGTGGGGGATGTTGTAGCCGGTTCGGCAGTAGGTGTGCGTGGCAGGTTGTGGCGATTGCGACCGGCTGAGGTTCGGGACGTTGCCGTGAGTGCGTCTGCGGAAATTCTTCGGTTGGAAGCGATTCGGGTTGCCGCAGTAGATGAGTTGGCGCTCAATCCTGATGAGCAGGTGCTGTGTTATCGAGGTGTGGGTCGGTGGTTGGCGGCGAATACGATGTTGCAGAATGCGGCCGGTAACAAGATCGCCGCCCTCGGTGCTGCACTGCGGGGGTTCCCGGATATTGCTGCGCAGTTCGAGGCCGGTGATCTCTCGCTCGATCATGCGGCAATGATCGTCGCGTTCTGTGAATCTCCGCCAAAAGGAATGCCCGACAGAGCGTTACCGTCCTGCATGGCAACCCTGCTCGCCGCGGCATCCGGGGTGGAGGCGACCACCATTAAACTCCGCTACGCGATTGCGGTTTTGGAGCGGATCTTCGAATCCGACGACACCCCGCCCGGTGAGGACGACGACCTCAACGTCTTGCGGATTTCGCCGACGTTGAACGGACGGGTCGCGATCAAGGGTGATTTCGATGCACTCACTGGTGAAATGTTGTTGTCGGCTCTCTCGGGGTTGTCGATGCCGAAACCGGCCGCGGACGGAACCCCGGATCAGCGGTCGGCTGCCAAGCGCACTGCCGATGCCTTCACGGAACTGATTCGCCGGTATCTCGACAATGCCATGACCGGTGTTGACGGTGGCCAGCGTCCGCACGTGAATGTGCACATCACTGCGAAAGATCTTGCCGAGCACCGTGAATGCGCGACCACGCGCAGCGAAGCCGCATCGGATGATGGCGAGTTCTACGGCAGTGCGTTCGATGACGATGAGCCTGATGTCGAGGATCTTGATGTCGGGTACATGCCGTGGATGGGACCACTCAGTGTGAGCCTGACCCGGATGCTCGCCTGCGATTGCATGCTCTCGACGGTGTTGATGGACGGCAAGGGTGCGCCGCTGGATGCGACGCCGCACAAACGCCTCGTCACGCCAGAACAGCGCACGGCACTGATCGCCCGCGACAAAGGCTGCGCCTTCCCCAACTGCGATGCAGTACCCGCTTGGTGCGACGCCCACCACATAAAACCGTGGTCGGTCGGAGGCCTGACGGTGATGGACAATCTCACCCTCCTCTGCCGAAATCATCACCGTTTGATCCACAGCACCAGCGGGTTCCGCGGCATCTGGGAAGTCAAGATGGGCACCGATCACAAACCTTGGTTCATCCCACCAGCCGCAATCGACCCGAAACAACGACGCCGACGCTCCACCACCCGCCAAGGGCCAGTGCATCGAGACTGAATCCGGCTCTGCCGGAACTGAATACCGTGTGAGAGCTTCGCATCACCAGTCAAGACGATGCGAAGCCAACACGCATGCGCAGCTCCTGAAGCAAACACCACGGGTTCGCACGGCATATTCGTGGTGAGGGCCAAAGCGGGTAAGTAGGATTCCGCTGATGATGGGGAGGGACCGCTTTGCGTTCAGTGCTGCTGCGTGGTGCTGTGCGATCAGGGCAGCGACCAGATCTGTGTAGTGACGAGATAGAACACCACAACCCAGAACACTGTCACCGCTGCGACGATCGCCAAACCCTGAGCATTTATTTTCGCCGCGGGAACATCGGCCGGCGGACGCAACCAGCGACTCAGCAGACGGTTCACGTAATAAGGCATCGTGAAGAAACTCATGATGAAGCTCGAGAGAAGGTTTCCCACCAACAACCCAAGCCAGAGCGGCATTTTCAGTGGTGACAATGCCAAGGTCAGCAAGACGACAGTCGGGTACAGGCCAACCCACACCGCGATCGCAGTCTTGGTGTCCGATGGTGGTGGGGCTTCGTTGCCGTTCTCGTCGAACGCAAACCAACTGCCGAATGAATTGTCGACGGTGCGCAATTCGAAATCGTGGAACCTACGCCCCTCGGCAAGGAGTTCCTGACGTTCGGGGGAGGTCAGCCAGGTATCGAGATGGGCGGCGCTGTCGAAGCGGTAGAGAGTGGTCCATTCGTCTTGGACTCCGTCGACGGGTCGGAAAAGTTCGGTGCCGCGGAATCCCTCGAACGTGCTTTCCACCTCGCGCAGGCGGTCTTGCCAGGCAAGGAATTCCTCGATGTTGTCATCACTGACTCGGTGTGACACGACAACGGTGAGAAGTGGATCGGGTGGTTTGATCCCGCCACTCACTACCTGTTGGGTACCGGGTCCGTCGAAAAATTGGCGGCCGCGCTCGAGGAAATCCTGACGTGTCGCGCTGTTGATCCAGGCCTGAACATGAGCGATGGAGTCGAAGCGATACACGATTACCCACTCCGGGTGGATGGCCGTCGGCGCGGACACTTCGGTGCCCAGAAATCCGGCGTAGCCCGCGGCAGCCCGGTTGAGGTCCTTTTGCCAGACTTCGAACTGCTCTGCCATTCCGGCGTGTACCCGCTGACCGATGATGACTGTGGCGATGTTGTCGGCGGATGTTTCCGCGGTCATCGGTTCAACCCCGTGTAGATCCGTTCAGGAGTGAGGGGAAGCGACCGGAATCGGGTGCCGGTCGCGTTATGCACAGCATTCGCCAGGGCGGGGGCGACCGGGTTGATGCAACACTCCGCCATGCCTTTCGAGCGGAGTGGGCCGACGGAATCAGCCGAATCGACCAGTATCACCTCGGTGCGAGGAACATCTGCATACGTGGGAATGCGATAGTTTCGCAAGTTCGGGTTCATCATCGCGCCGGCTGCGTCCACATGAAAGTTCTCGGTGAGAGCAAAGCCGATTCCCTGCGCGACGCCACCTTCGATTTGCCCTCGAACTTGTGCAGGATTGATGATCACACCAGCGTCGGTCGCATGAACGCTGGAGAGTATCCGGATTTCGCCGGTTATCCGGTGCACCGCGATGCGGAAGCCGTGAGTATTGGACACCACGCTCCGCGGCGATCCGTAGGCCTTGCGGGCCACGGTAAATCGGATCCCGCGTTGCCTCGCGGCGTCGAGAACTTCCTGCAGAGTCAATCGTGTACTTGCGCAGACGATCTTGTCGTCGTCCATCGAGCACTGATCGACTGCAACGCCAGTGTGGTGTGCGGCAAAGGCAAGTAGGCGATCTCGCAACGCATTCGATGCTCGCAAGACAGCGTTTCCGGCTACAAACAGGCCCGCACTGGCAAAAGCGCCTGTGTCGAAACCGGTACGGTCGGTGTCCGACTGGATGATTCGCACGCGGGACGGTGTGGTTCCCAACTGATTCGCGGCGATCTGGACGTGAGCGGTGGACGTTCCTTCGCCGAATTCGACTGTGCCGATGGCAAGTTCGTACATACAGTCGTCGCCGAGCGTGAGCCACGCCTCCGAGATGTGCTCAGTGGGTGGTGCGGTCTCGTGTAACGAGCTGGCCGTGCCGGTACCGATGAGCCAGTCCTCGCCGAGAGATGGGACCGGCGTGCGATCCAAAGCGGAGTCCACCAGGTCGATGCACTGGCCGAGCCCGTCTTCGGTGAAGATGACGTCATCGGGTCCGTCCTCGAGCGCCACAAGTGAATCGCCTGGCCGCACGATGTTGCGTCGGCGCAGTTCCAGCGGGTCCATGTTCAACGCGAGTGCGAGTTCGGTCATCGCGGACTCCACGGCAAATGCGGGCTGAGTCATCCCGTAACCGCGCAGGGCTCCACTCGGAACGTTGTTCGTGTAGACGGAATACGCGTCGAACTTCTTGTTTGCGCATCGGTACAGCGAGACGGCAGCTCCGCCGGCGAACAACGTTTCACCGCCGTGGTTTCCGTAGGCGCCGGTGTTGGAGATGTTTCGGTACTGAAATGCGGTCAGCGTCCCGTCCGCCGTGGCGCCCAATTTGATGGTCAATTTCATCGGATGTCGCGGAGATGCGGTGGTGAACTCCTCTTCGCGCGTGAACTCGAGGCTGACGGGTCGGCCAGTGTCCAGTGTTGCCAGTGCAACGAGGTCTTCCGTGATCACCTCTTGTTTTCCGCCGAATCCGCCGCCCACCCGTTTGCAGAACACGCGAAGCTGATCCGGGCGCAGATCGAACAGGTGGGAGAGTTTGACCTTGGCAATCGACGGCGACTGCGAGCTGGTGCGTACGTGCAGGCGTTCGTCCTCCATCCAGGCGATGGAACCGTGCGTTTCGAGGTGCGCATGTTGGACCCGGGGCGAGAAGTACGTGCCTTCGTGGATCACGTCCGCCGCTGCAAACCCGGCGTCCACGTCGCCGTCATGCCCATGGATCTCGAGCAGGATGTTGTGTTCGGGGTCGCGGACAAACGGGTCGTCCGATCCGTGCAATGGCGGGGCGCCATCGGCCATCGCCTCCTCTGGATCGAAAACAGCCGGGAGAACCTCGTACTCGACCACAACTCTGCGACGACCTTCTTCGGCTGCGGCAATGGATTCGGCAAGTACGGCTACCACCCGCTGCCCGACGAAGCGCACCACGTTGTCGAGAATGTAGGTGTCGTCGGGATCCACAAGGTGGTCGGTATGGATGGCCGTCGTGAAACGCTTGCGCGGCACGTCTTTCCAGGTATAGACGCGGTGCACTCCGGGAACGGCGAGCGCAGCAGCAGTGTCGATCGAGGCGATGCGCGCGTGGGCGTGCGGTGAATGCAGCACCTTCAGATGCAGCATCCCGCCCGTCGATGTATCGATCGTTGTATCCATCGTGAACTCGGCGCGGCCGGTCACGATATCGGTAGCGGCGGGTGCGCCGACGCTTGTCCCTACTGCTTGCCCGGGTAGTGCGACCTCGATCGCGCTGACTCCGTTGACCGCGTCCTCGATCGCTCGATACCCGGTGCAGCGGCACAGGTTTCCTTTCAGGGCGCGCGGCAGGTCGTCCTTCTGATCGTCGGTCAATGCTGCCGCCGTCATGATCATGCCGGCGGTGCAGAAGCCGCACTGAAATCCAGGCGCGTCGCGGAACTGCGCCTGCATCGGGTGCAGATTCTCCGGAGTGCCGAGGCCTTCGATAGTCGTGACATCCCGACCTTCGGCTCGAAAGGCGGGGGTGATGCAGCTGTGGATCGGAGCGCCGTCAAGCCAGACGGTGCAGGCTCCACAATCGCCCCCGTCACATCCTTTCTTGACGCCGTGATGGCCGAGTGTCCGGAGGAAGGTACGGAGACACTGCCCGGCGAATGGCTGCTCGCTGAAGATCCTGCCGTTCACCACGTAGCTCATAACCGGTCCTCGCTCAGTTCCAGGCGCAGCTCCTCGGCGTAATGCCGGGCGAGGTGAAGGCGGTGGTCAGGGGTGCCGTTCGGGTCGTCGAACCAGGCAGCTTCAGGAATGGCATTGATGACGTGCTGCAGAGAATCGCGGTCCGGGATGGTGGCAAACGACAGTTGGATCGGTCGGGTTGTTCCGGCGGTGATGGTGAGCAGGAGATCAGTAGTCCCCGGTGTCCGAGTAGCGATCATGAAGATGGTGGAACGGCCGAGGTGCGTGAGACTGAATCGGCGGTGGGCGTGACGTTTGGTGAGCGCGTGAATCGGAATGTCGATGCTACGAAGCACCTCGCCCGGTTCGAGGATGTTCTGGTGGTCTCCGATCACAAAATCGGCGGCGTCGACGATTCGTTCGGTGCCGTCGGTGGACCACAGCGTGTATGTCGCCTCGAGTGCGACGCACAGCGTGATCATCGGGCCGGCGGGCAGCGACATGCAGATGTTCCCGCCCACGGTTGCGCTGTTCCAGACTTTGAACGAGGACAGGAAGTACTCACAACTGATACGACAGAGTTGAGCGGCCGGCCAATCACCCGGCGCTACAAACGTATACAGGTCGTGGATCGTGCAGGTTGCGCCGATGGTGAGACCGGTCGCGTGTGTTTCCAGCGGCGTCCAGCCCAGCGTTGTCAGATCGACAAGGCGATCCAGATCGGGCTGTTCTGCTGAAAACAGCCATGTACCACCGGCAAGCCACGCGTCGCCGACCCGCCAGATCGCACCGGGGCGATCCGGTGGTCGCCGAACTACGTCGTTGATGGTGGTGAGGTCCATGCGTCGTGCTCCCCTCGGGGAAGTGACATACCGGACTGCGACATTACCGAGTACACGAAGCGCATTCACATGTTTCGGGTATTTCAGACCAATCGGAATTAAGTCCAACTGGTCGGTGCATGCGATTTCAGATTTTGGGTACGTCTGAGTACGGGGCGGGTTCCGCCTCTTGCATTTTGCGAGCTCGGATACGGACGTGGCTACGCATTCGGCGGCTGCGGAGACCCAACAGGGTGGCACTATTGTGAAACGCTTCGATGTCAGGCAACAGCCCACTCGAGTTTCGGACGTAGAGCTGTTTCCTCTCTCCGCCGCGCAGCGTGCGACCTGGTTTGCGCAGCAACTCGAGCCGAAGGTGCCGATTTCGATAGCGCACTACGTCGAGTTGCGTGGAGTTCTCGATGTCGACCTGCTGCGCAGGGAAACCCGGACGGTCGCACGGGAGTTTCAGTCGCCCTTGCTCAAAGTGCTCGAGGTCGACGGCCAGCCGATGCAGTACGTGGACAACTCGATGGAGATCCCGGTCGAGCTCATCGATTTCCGTGACTACGACGATCCGATGGTCGCTGCACACGAGTGGATGCAGCGGGATTATCAGACCACTCTTGATCTCGGAATTGATCGACTGGTCGAGACCTCGGTGCTCTGCGTGGGTGAGCTGCACTATTTGTGGTACAGCCGAATTCATCATGTCGCACTCGACGGATTTGGTGCGATGACGCTGATGAATCGTATTGCGCACCGATATTCGGCAGCAGTCTCCGGAGGCGAACCGGATCCGAATCGCGCTGCGCCACTACGCAAGCTGTACGACATCGACAGTCGCTACCGGTCGTCGGATCGGTTTGCCGCCGATCGCGAGTACTGGGCGGAGAGGAACTCAGGCGGTACCGGTTCAGCCCTGGCGGCCGGGCACGAACCGGCAGTCGCTGCGAGCAAACTCCAGAGCGCTGTGCTGTCCAGGGAATCGTCTGCCGAACTCCTGGAATCCGAAGGTCAGGCGGCTACGATCATCGGAGCGCTGGCCTGTTATTTGGCACGTCTCACTGCGAAAAGCACTGTCCTGGTGCAAGTTCCGATGTCAGGCCGGACGACGGCGGTACTGCGCGAGTCCGGCGGCATGATGGTCAATGTTGCGCCGCTGTCCATCTCGGTCGACGAAGGGGGTACCGTCGCCGAACTCGTGTCCCGGGTTCAGCGTGAGTTGATGGGCGCACTACGCCATCAGCGCTGCAGTCTCGAAGACATTCGCCGCGACATCGGTGTCAGTACAAATGGTGTCAGTACAAATGGTGTGAGCAGTGACGACGCATTGGCCGGGCCGATGGTCAACGTCATGATGTTCCGACAAGAAGTTCAGCTCGGCGCGATGGTGGGTGAATACCACATCGTCACCTCGGGACCGGTGGAAGATCTCCTGGTCAACGTGTATCCGAGCGCGGATCAACTGTTCGTCGACTTCCGGGCGAATCCGAACAGGTACGCGGATTCGGTGTTGCGTACGCATCACGGGCAGTTCGTCGAACTGCTGGAAGAACTGATCGCGGCGGCTCCGGATGTGCGGCTTGCGACCATTCACGACCGCTCCTTCCGCACTGGCGTGAAATTGCGCCGTGAGGCCGAGCAACTCGAGTACTGGAAGAACCAGTTCGCGGGGATGCCCGAATTGCTGAGTCTCCCGTCCGACCGAATTCGACCCGCGGCGCAGTCGTTGAACGGCGATCGGGTTGACGTTCGGATCAGCGCTGAGACACATCAGCACCTGATCGCGCTGGCTCAGGAACACAACACCACAATGTTCGAGGTGCTGCACGCTGGGTTCGCGCTCTTGACGAGCCGCCTGTCCGGTGCGCTCGATGTAGCGGTCGGGACGCCGGTGTCGGCAGGATCGAACATCGTCGTGTTGCGCAACCAGGTGGCACCGGATAAGTCCTTCTCGCGACTGTTGGGCCAGTTTGTCGAGGTCGACGCGGAAGCGTTCGAGCGCGCCGATATACCGTTTGATCGGTTGGTGGGGGAGCTGGAGGTCAGTGAATCCCCTGCGTATTCGCCTGTTGTTCAAGTGTTGTTCGAGAGCGGCCTCGGGCGCGGCCTCGAGACCGGCCTCGAGACCGGCACTGCCGCGGAGGAGACTGGCAACGGTATCGGCCGATTCGACCTTCGGGTATCTGCGGAAGAAACGTTCAGCGACGACGCCGCACCGTCCGGCATCAATGTGACGCTGGGGTTTGCCACCGATCTGTTCGATGCCGACACTGTGACTCGTCTCGGAATTCGATACCGAACAATTCTGGAGGCGGTCACCGCCGACCCTGAGACGGTAGTCGGTGACATAGGCATTCTCTCCGAGGACGAACGGGGAGCGCTCCTTCCGGTCCAGGCCGCGCCGGGACGTTCGCAGCGCACCCTGCCGGAGTTGTTCGATGCGGCGGCGCGGGCGCATCCCGACGGTATCGCGCTGTCGTATCAGGGCGCCTCGGTAACCTATCGAGAACTCGACGAACGTTCGAACCAGTTGGCGCGCGTGTTGGCTGCCCGCGGCATCGGATCGGAAGATCGTGTGGCGCTGGGTATGACACGCTCGGTGGAGTCGATCCTGGCCATGCTCGCCGTGGCAAAGTCCGGTGCGGCATTTGTTCCCGTGGATCCGACGTATCCGACTGAACGAATTCAACACATGCTGATGGACTCCGGCGCTGTCGTGGGGTTGACAGTTTCCGCTGAGCAATCGTCATTGCCGAATTCGATTCCGTGGATGACTCTCGATGACAACACCTTTCGCGATCATTGCGCGGCGATGCCGATTTCGGCAGTCACCGACGCCGAGCGAGCGCGACCACTTCGCCGCGAGAATCCGGCGTACGTGGTCTACACCTCGGGTTCCACGGGGCGACCGAAAGGCGTGTCGGTCACCCACACTGGACTGGACGGCTTTGCTGCTGAGCAACTTTCACGGTTCGGTGCTACACCGAACTCTCGAACGCTGCATTTCTCGACCCCGAGCTTCGACGCGTCGATCTTCGAGTATCTTCAGGCGTTCGGGGCCGCAGCCACAATGGTGATCGCTCCGCGCACGATCTACGGCGGCGAGGAGTTGGCCCGCTTCCTGAAAACCGAACGGGTCACCCACGGATTCATCACCACCGCCGCACTCGGATCAACACCCGCCGACGGCCTTCCCGACTTTCAGGATGTTGTGTTCGGCGGTGAGGCATGCCCGCCGGAGCTGGTGCAGCGGTGGTCTCCTGGTCGCAGGTTGTGCAATGCCTACGGGCCGACCGAGGCGACAATCATGGCGAATATCAGTACGCCGATGTCGCCGGCGGGACCGATCACACTGGGTGGCCCGCTTCGCGGGTGCGTCGAAGTTGTCCTCGATTCGAGGTTGAATCCCGTCCCGGACGGTGTTGCCGGTGAGCTCTATATTTCCGGTGAGGCCCTCGCTCGCGGGTATCACGGAAAACCGGCATTGACCACAGAACGGTTTGTGGCCAGCCCCTTTGGCCATCCTGGTGACCGGATGTACCGGACTGGAGATGTGGTGCGCCGCCGCGGCGGCACGCTCGAATACGTCGGGCGCAGCGACTTCCAGGTGAAGGTCCGCGGGTTCCGCATCGAACTGGGTGAAATCGATACTCTTCTGCTAGCTCATCCGCGGGTGCGGACTGCTGTAACCGTGGCACGAACCGCGCCGTCAGGCGATACGGTGCTCGTCTCGTATGTTGTGCCTGCCGACGGGCAGGTGCTGTCGCCCGCCGACCTGACGGAATACGTGGGGGAACATCTGCCCACGTATATGGTGCCGGCGGCGATCGTGTTGCGCGACGAGTTGCCGATGACGCCGGTGGGGAAGCTTGATCGTGCGGCGTTGCCAGCGCCACAATTTCTGCGCGGCGCCGGCGAGTTCCGTGCTCCGCTCGACCCGCTGGAGCAGGTTGTTGCACAGATCTTCTCCGATGTCCTCGGGGTTGAACGGATTGGACTGGGCGACAGCTTCTTTGATCTCGGCGGAAACTCCCTTGTGGCAACAAGGCTGATCGCTCGGGTCAACGCGGCCGAGGGGGTCGACCTTGGTGTACGGAGTCTGTTCGAGGCTCCCACCGTTGACGCGCTGGCGGTGGAAATTCGCGGTGCGCGGACCGCCGCTCGCTCCGGCCGTCCGAATCTGAACGCGCAACCTCGTCCCAGCAGAGTCCCTGTTTCGCTTGCGCAACAACGTATGTGGTTCGTCAATCAGTTCGACGTATCGTCGGCCGCGTACAACATTCCGATGGTGGTGCGGCTGGCAGGAACGTTGGATGTAGATGCGCTCCGGGCCGCAATGACAGACGTGATCAACCGCCACGAGTCGCTCCGCACCATGTATCCGGCGTCGGTGGACGGTCCTCTTCAAGTTATTGTTCCGCCGGCGCAGGTGATCCCGGAGTTGATTCCGCTTGTCGCCGTCACGCGCTCCACGTTGGATGCGCGGATTTCCGAACTTGCCGGTCGGGGTTTCGACGTGAGTGCCGATGTGCCCGTTCGCAGTGCGTTGTTTCGGATCAGTCCCGATGAGCATGTCCTGGTTCTTGTGGTACACCACATTTCGGCGGACGGTGCGTCACTGGCGCCGCTCGCCCGCGACCTCACGGCGGCATACGCGGCGCGCGCGGCGAGGCAGGATCCGAATTGGCTGCCGTTACCGGTGCAGTATGCGGACTACAGCCTGTGGCAACAGGGCGTTCTCGGCCTCGACGAAGATCCGGGTAGCGTCATGTCCGCACAATTGGGGTACTGGAAGTCGACGCTGGCCGGCGTCCCCGCCGCTATCGACTTACCGCTGGATCGGCCGCGGCCGGCGCAGCGATCGCTGCGCGGTGAGACCGTCGAGTTCTCGGTTCCCGCGGAATTGCACAGTGAAGTCCTCGAACTTGCGCGCCGGCACAACGCCACAGTGTTCATGGTGATGCATGCTGTGCTTGCGGTGATGTCGGCGCGGCTGAGCGCATCGGCAGACATAGCAATCGGGACACCGACAGGAGGTCGTGGTGAGGAGGCACTCGACGACCTGGTCGGGATGTTCGTCAACACACTGGTGCTGCGGACGGCCGTACATTCTGCCGCGACCTTCGAACAAGTACTGGCCGGCGTCCGTGAGGTGGATTTGGCGGCGTTCGGCCACACGGAGGTGCCCTTCGAGAGTGTCGTCGAAGCATTGGCGCCGGAACGCTCGACGTCGCAATCACCGCTCTTCCAGATCTTGCTGGAGTTCCAGAACACGGTCGCGCCCCACCTGGAACTCCCGGGCCTCACAGTGGACGTCGTACCGGTCGATTCCGGCGTCGCAAAATTCGATCTGCAGTTGACGCTTGCGGAACGCCGTGACGACATGGGGTCGGCAGCAGGCTTTGCGGCGTCGTTCACGTATGCGTCGGACATCTTCGATCGGGACACGGTCGCAGGCTTCGGGGAGCAGTTCGTTCGAATTCTGAGCGCTGTAGTAGCGGATTCGAACACCCCTGTCGGTGATGTAGACGTGGTCGATTCGCGTGAGCGCGACGTGGTTGTGGGGGTGTGGAACGAGACGGATCGACCGATTCCGTCGGTGACGTTGGCTGATCTGTTCGATGGGCAGGTGTTACGGACACCGAATGCGCCAGCTGTTGTGTTCGACGGAACGGTGCTGTCGTATCGGGAGTTCGGTGAGCGCGTGAATCGGCTGGCCCGATTCCTGATTTCGGTGGGTGTTGGTCCGGAATCGCGAGTGGGTGTCGCTATTTCTCGTTCGGTGGAGTTGTTGGTAGCGGTGTATGCCGTGCTCGAAGCAGGTGGGGCGTATGTCGCGATCGATCCGGGCCAGCCACCGGACCGGGTGGGGTTTGTGGTGGGCGCCGCGGATCCCGTGGTGGTGCTGACAACTTCGGGTGAAGGTTCGGTATTGCCCGCCGGTGTTTTCTTCGTCGAGTTGGATCATGTTGATGTGAGTGAGTTTTCGAGTTCACCGGTGACAGATTGTGACCGGCTGACTCCACTGCGGCCGGAACATGCGGCGTATGTCATGTTCACGTCGGGATCGACGGGTCGGCCGAAAGGTGTTGTGGTTCCGCACGCGGGAGTAGTCAACCGCCTGCTGTGGATGCAGGATCGCTACCCTTTGGACGCCAGTGACGTGGTGCTACAGAAAACGCCGGCGACGTTCGACGTCTCGGTGTGGGAGTTGCTGTGGCCGTTGCAGGTTGGTGCGCGGTTGGTCATCGCAGAACCGGGTGGGCATCGTGATCCGGCATATCTTGTGGGCGTGATTGTCGACCAGTCGGTGACAGTGGTGCATTTTGTGCCATCAATGTTGGAGGTGTTTGTTGCCGAGGCGTCGGCGGCGCGGTGTTCAGGTATCCGGCGAGTGTTTGTATCGGGTGAGGCGCTGCCGCCGGGGACTGCGCGGCGGATGCGTGAGTTGATTCCCGGTGCCGGGCTACACAACTTGTACGGTCCGACGGAGGCGTCGGTGGATGTGACGTCCCATGAGGTCAGCGATGTCGACACGACAGTAGTGCCCATCGGTGCGCCGGTGTGGAACACCACGGTGTACGTGCTGGACGGGCGCTTGCATCCGGTGCCGGTGGGTGTTGTGGGGGAGTTGTATCTCGGTGGTGTGCAGTTGGCTCGGGGGTATTTGGGGCGGGCTGATTTGACGGCGGATCGGTTTGTGGCGGATCCGTTCGGGGCGAACGGTGAGCGGTTGTATCGGACTGGGGATCTGGTTCGGTGGGTGCGGCGTGGTATTGCGGGGTCGAGCGGAGTGAGGGGGAATGTTGCTGCTTTGGGTGAGTTGGAGTACGTCGGACGTAGTGATTTCCAGGTCAAGCTGCGTGGTCAGCGGGTAGAACTCGGAGAGGTCGAGGCAACGCTGGCCCGGTACGACGGGGTAGCGCAGGCGGTAGTGGCACGGCGGTCGGGGGTCGCGGGCGATTATCTCGCCGGGTTTGTGGTTCCCCAGCCAGGGGCGACAGTTGACGAGCGAGTGATCTTGGAGCGGGCCGCCGCCGAGCTTCCGGGGTTCATGGTGCCGTCAGTGCTGGTGGTGATGGACGAGTTGCCGGTGACGGCAAATGGAAAGTTGGAGCGGAAAGCGCTGCCGGAAACAGATTTCGAATCCGGTGCTGCCGGATATCTTGCACCGCGCAATCCGATCGAGGACATTGTCGCCACTGTATTTGCGGATCTACTCGGAGTCGCGAAAGTAGGTACGCGCGACAATTTCTTCGACCTCGGCGGGAACTCGCTGATCGCCACGAGGTTGGTCGCGAGGATCAATGCCGTGGTCGGGGACAGGATCGGAGTGCGGGACGTATTCGACGCTCCGACCGTCGCGGATTTGGCGGCATTGGCGCAGTCGAATGACGGTGTGGAATCCAGACCGCCGCTGAAGCCGCGGGGTGGTACTGCGGGAGTCCCACTGTCGCTGGCGCAACAGCGGATGTGGTTTGTCAATCAGTTCGACACGTCGTCGTCGGCGTACAACGTCGCGTTTGCGTTGGGGTTGGACGGCGCGCTCGATATCAGTGCGCTGCAGGCAGCTTTTGGTGACGTCGTCGAACGACATGAGGCAGTGCGCACAATCTTTCCGCTCACCGATGACGGCCCACACCAAGTGGTCGTGCCTACTGCGAGTGCAGTGCCTGACCTTGATCCCATCGCAGTGTCCGGTGACGCAGAGCTTCGCGAGAAGTGCGTGCAGGTGCTGGCCGAAGGCTTCGACGTGACAGAGCAGGTCCCGCTGCGTGCCGCTCTGTTCCGGCTCGAAGGAAAGGCGGCTTCTCATGTCCTGGCAGTTGTGGTGCACCACATTGCTGCCGACGGTTTCTCGATGGCGCCGCTGGCCCGAGATGTCATGGGCGCGTATTCGTCACGTGTGCTGGGTTCGGCACCGGACTGGGCACCACTCGAGGTTCAGTACGCCGACTACACGTTGTGGCAACGCGAGTGGCTGGGTTCGGAATCCGATGAGCAGTCGCTGATGTCGACGCAGCTGGCGTATTGGAGCAACACGCTCTCTGACCTGCCCGAGGTGTTGGAGATTCCCACCGCCAATCCGCGTCCCGCTGTTCGTTCGCTTCGCGGCGGACACGTCCCGTTTTCGATAGATCCCGAGGTTCATGCGGGCGTGGTGGCGCTGTCGCGGGAATACAACGTCACGGTGTTCATGGTTGTGCACGCGGTGTTGGCGGCAATGTTGGCGCGGTTGACTGATTCCGACGATATCGCCGTCGGCACACCGATCGCGGGTCGTGGTGAGAGGGAGCTCGACGACGTCGTGGGCATGTTCGTCAACACGCTTGTCCTGCGCACCACGATCGACACGGGCGCGACATTCGCCGAATTGCTCCACACCGTCCGGGAAGCTGATCTGGGTGCATTCACGCATGCGGAAGTTCCGTTCGAACGCGTTGTGGAAGTGGTGAATCCCTCACGGTCGACCGCGCATTCTCCGCTCTTCCAGGTCATGCTGGAGTTCCAGGACATCGAGCGTCCGACCTTGGAACTTCCCGATCTGCAGGTCAACAGTGTCGATGTCGAGATCGACACCACCAATTTCGATCTGCAATTGACAGTGTCGGAACGCGTGGACGCCGACGGTAACCCAGCCGGCATGGATGCAAAGTTCGGTTATGCCACAGACCTTTTCGACAGTGATTCTGCCTTGACGTTTGCGCGGCGGCTGCAGCGAATCCTCGTCAGTGTCACCGCTGATCCATCTGCAAGGGTCGGAGATATCGATATCCTCGACGTTGGTGAACGTGACGACCTGACCCCGGTTCGAGGTAAGGAGGGAGTGGACCCGCACACGCTGCCGGATCTGTTGGCAGCCGCAACCGCTCACGATCCGAACGCTGTTGCGCTGATCTACGACGCGCGTGAGGTCAAGTACCACGAACTCGACAAACGCTCGAACCAATTGGCCCGCATGCTGATCGAGTACGGTATCGGACCCGAGAACATAGTTGCACTATGCGTGCCGCGATCCGTCGAGTCCATTCTGGCGCTGTGGGCGGTGGCCAAGACGGGTGCGGCGTTCCTTCCCGTCGATCCACATCATCCCTCTGCGCGAATCGAATACATGCTCACCGACTCCGGTGCAGTGTGGGGCGTGACCGGGGCGGCGCACCACGCCACCCTTCCCGCTGTCGTGCCCTGGTTGGTACTGGATGAACCGGGCTTCGACGAACGACTGTCGTCCTACCCGTCGTCGGGGATCAGCGATGAGGAGCGAACATCGACGATTCGGATCGATAATCCGGCGTACTTGATCTATACCTCCGGGTCGACCGGCACACCCAAGGGCGTCGTTACGACACACCGCGGTCTGCACAGCTTTGCCGTTCAGGAGCGCGAAACATTCGGAACCGCAACGCAGTCGCGGACACTGCACTTTGCGTCGCCCAGCTTTGACGCATCGATCCTCGAATTGTTGTTGGCGACCGGTGCCGGCGCCATGATGGTGATTGCGCCGCCGTCCGTGTACGGCGGAACCGCTTTGGCGGAACTGCTCGAATCCGAGCGGGTCACGCATTGTTTTGTCACTCCGGTGGCACTGGCGTCGGTTGAACCGGCAGGTCTGTCTTCGCTCGAATGCGTGGTGACGGGTGGGGAGGCTTGCCCGCCCGAACTGGTGGCACGATGGGCGCCGGGTCGGCGGATGTTCAACGCCTACGGACCGACCGAGACGACAGTAGTATCGAGTATCAGTGCGCCCCTTGCACCCTCGGACCCGGTCACCATCGGTGCCCCCACGCGCGGTTTCACTGAAGTTGTGCTCGATACGCGGCTTCAGCCGGTACCGGTGGGTGTTGCCGGCGAGTTGTATCTTGCCGGTCCGGCTCTTGCACGTGGTTATCACGGGCGGTTCCGCCTGAGCGCCGAACGTTTTGTGGCCGACCCCTTCGGCCCGGGCGGTACGCGCATGTACCGCACCGGCGATCGGGTGCGGTGGTCGTCAGATGGGCAATTGGATTACCTCGGGCGCACTGATTCACAAGTGAAGATTCGTGGTTTCCGCATCGAACTCGGCGAAGTCGAATCGGCGCTCACTGCGCATGAGGACGTGGCTCAGGCCGTTACCGACGTATGGAACGGTGACGGCAGCGGCGACCGGTTGATCGGTTACGTGGTGCCCGAACCTGGCGCGATAATCGACTCGAAAGAAGTTCTCGACGTCGCCGCTGGGCGACTGGCGTCGTACATGGTCCCGGCGACGCTGGTGATACTCGGATCTCTTCCCCTCACGGTTCACGGGAAACTTGACCGCGCGGCGCTGCCGGAGCCTGACTTCTCGGCCGCGGTGACACCGGATCGACCACCGCGAACCGAGACCGAGGCGTTGCTTGCCGGACTGTTCAGCGAGGTACTCGGACTGGAATCGGTGGGCGTCCACGATTCTTTCTTCGCGCTCGGCGGGGACAGCATCATGTCCATCCAATTGGTAGCCCGCGCAAAGGCTGCCGGTGTGATCCTGAGTCCCCGAGATGTTTTTGATCACAGAACCGTTGCAGCGCTTGCTGAATCGGCGCGATTCGACGGTGACGACGCGGATGCCCTCGACGAGTTGCCCGGTGGCGGTGTCGGTTTCCTGCCCGTTACCCCGGTCGCGTCGTGGATGCTCGAACGCAGTGGCGGCAAACTCGACCGATTCTCTCAAGCCTTGCTGCTGGCAGCGCCAGCCGGCCTCACGCAGAACGTTCTTGCTCTCGCAGTCCAGGAAGTGCTTGACCACCACGACATGCTTCGGGCGCGTCTGATCGTGGACAACAGTGCACACCGGGACATGGCAAGACCTGGCATGGAGGTGCTGCCGCCAGGTTCGATCACGGCGGACACGGTGATCGGTCGGGTGCTCGTCGACACGGTTGACGGGGATGATTTTGCCGCCTTGGCCGCCGCGGAACTCGAGGCCGCTGCCGACCTTTTGGATCCGGCCACCGGCGGCCTGCTGCGCATTGTCTGGTTCGACGCCCCGAATGCCAACGGCCGACTCCTTGTGGTGATTCATCACCTCGCGGTAGACGGCGTCTCGTGGCGCATCCTCGTCGCGGATCTTGCGTCGGCAGTGGGACAAGTCCAGGCCGGTGAAACGCCTTCTCTCGCCCCCGTGGGTACGTCGATGCGACGCTGGTCTCATGGCCTGCGCGAACTCGACCGCAGCAGTGAAATCGACCTGTGGACGAGTATCCTGGACGGCCCCGATCCGTTGATCGGGTCGCGTCCACTCGATCCCACTATCGACGTCGAAGCGAGTGTTGGCACCGTCACCGTCGACGTGCCGCCCGCCGTTACACGTAGTCTGCTCACCACATTGCCGACGGCTGTTCACGGAAGCGTTGGCGACGGGTTGCTTGCCGCCGCGGCGCTGGCTCTCGTCAGTTGGCGGCGTCAACAGGGCTCTGCGCGTCAAGAGGGCACTGTTGCGGCAGACGCGCTGATCACACTCGAGGGACACGGCCGCGAGGAAAATGCAGTCCCCGGCGCGGAGCTTTCCCGCACCGTCGGATGGTTCACCACCGTGTATCCGGTGCGGCTGGATCTCGCCGGGATCGATGTCGACGATGCGCTGGCCGGTGGTCGTGCGGCCGGGCAGTCGGTCAAAGCCGTCAAGGAGCAGTTGCGTGCGATCCCGGATCACGGCATCGGCTACGGAATGCTGCGATACCTCGGCGTCGAGGGAGCGTCGCTCAGCCAATATGGTTCTCCTCAAGTCAGTTTCAACTATCTGGGACGAGTGAGCACCTCCGACGGAACGCAAGACTGGCTACCGGTCGCGGGCAGCAGAGAGCTCGGTGGGACGCAGAACCACACCATGCCGGTCGCGTCCGTGATCGACATCAACGCTGCTGTCGAGGACGGTCCGGACGGTCCGCATCTGACCGCGACGTTCACCTACCCGGCAGGTGTGATCAACGAGGACGAAGTCGCGGGGTTTGCCGAACTGTGGCGTCGTGGCCTCGAAGGACTCGCTGCTTACACGTCACTGCCGGGAGCGGGTGGGCTCACCCCGTCCGATGTTCCACTCGTGTCGGTGAGCCAGCAGCAGATCGAATCTTGGGAGGAGCGATTCCCCACAGTGCGCGACGTGTGGTCGCTCTCGCCGCTGCAGGAGGGGTTGCTCTTTCACGCCGCGGTGGCCGCAGAAACCGTGGACGTGTATACCGCACAGCTGTGCATCGAGTTGGAAGGTTCCGTCGATGCGGGGCGCCTGCGTTCCGCTGCAGCAGGTTTGGTGGCCCGTCACCCGAATCTGCGTACCGCGTTCGTCTACGGAAGCGACGGTGCTGCCGCTCAAGTGGTTGTCGACGACCTGGAGATTCCGTGGCAGGAGGTGGATCTGACCGGATACGGATCGGCCGCCGACGAGGAATTGCGACGCTACCTCGACGCGGATCGCAGTGCCCGGTTCAATCTCGACTCACCTCCGTTGCTGCGTCTGACTCTGCTGCGAACTGCACCCGATCGATCAGTGCTTGCGGTGACAAACCATCACATCATCCTCGACGGTTGGTCGATGCCCTTGCTGGTGCGCGAGCTTCTGACGCGGTACGCCGCCGACGGAACCCCGGTGGATCTGCCGGAGTCTGCTTCGTACCGCAATTATCTGACCTGGTTGGCACATCGGGATTCCGAAGCGTCAGCACAGGCGTGGGAACGTGCGCTGCGCGGTGTCACCGAGCCGACGTTGCTGGCGCCTTCCGCGTCTGGCGGGCACCGGGCTGTGCCGGCCGAGGTCGACATCGACCTGCCCGCTTCGGTGCTCGATGCCCTGACTGCCACGGCCCAGCGCAGCGGGGTCACGATGAACACAGTGGTTCAGGCTGCGTGGGGTGTTCTACTGTCCCGCTTACTCTCTCGTGACGACATCGTATTCGGCGCCACTGTCTCGGGGCGATCACCGGAACTGCCCGGTGTGGAAAACATGCTGGGGTTGTTCATCAACACGTTGCCCGTGCGAATGCAGGTAGATCCTGACGAGACCTGCGCACAGTTGCTGGTTCGGATGCAGGAGGAGCAGGCCGCTCTTCTCGATCATCACGAGGTGGGGCTCGGTGAGATTCAGGCCCGCGTCGGTGTGGGCAACCTGTTCGACACGCTGTCGGTATTCGAGTCGTACCCGGTCGACACGTCAGGGCTGGATGATGACGTGGACATCGCCGGTATGCGGGTGACGGGGTTGGATGCTCGCGACGCGACGCACTACCCGCTGACCCTGCTCTCGATCCTCGAACCCCGGTTGCGTCTGAGCCTGCGCTATCAACCATCGATCTTCGACGCCGCGACAGTCCACCTGTACGCCCATCGGTTGACGAGGATTCTCGAAACGATTGCTCTCGACGACTCAACACCGGTCGCTGAAGTCGACATCTTTGCCGACGGTGAGCGGGAGTTGGTGCTGGATGAGTGGAATGCGACGGAGCATCGCGTGCCCGCTGCGACCTTGCTGGATCTAATCGACGCACAGGTGGCACGCACTCCGGACGCTGGTGCGGTGGTGATAGATGGCTCCGTGTTGACGTACGCGGAGTTCGATGCGCGCGTGAACCGACTAGCGCGGCTGCTGATCGGTGCAGGCGTGGGTCCGGAGTCGCGGGTGGGTGTTGCGGTGTCTCGGTCGCTGGAGATGCTGGTGGCAATCTACGCCGTGGGGAAGGCAGGCGGGGCGTACGTTCCGATCGACCCCGATCAACCTGCGGAGCGCGTCGCATATGTGGTGGGAGCGGTTGATCCGGTGCTTGTGCTCTCCACCGCTGCCGAGCGGGCTGTGCTGCCCGGGGGCATGACGGTAGTGGAGCTGGATCATGTTGACGTATCGGAGTATTCGCCGGATCCGGTACGCGAGTGCGAGCGGATTGCGCCGCTGCGACCGGAGCATCCGGCGTATGTGATGTTCACGTCCGGTTCCACCGGTCGACCGAAGGGGGTGGTGGTTCCACACGAGGGTGTGGTGAATCGGTTGCTGTGGATGCAGGATCGGTATCCGCTCGCCGGTGACGACGTAGTACTGCAGAAAACGCCGATGACGTTCGACGTATCGGTGTGGGAGTTGTTCTGGCCGTTGCAGGTTGGTGCTCGACTGGTGATCGCCGAACCTGGTGGGCATCGTGATCCGGTGTATCTGGACCGGGTGATCCGCGACGAGTCGGTGACGACGGTGCATTTTGTGCCGTCGATGTTGGAGGCGTTTCTCGCCGGCGCAGATGTCGGCGGTTGTGACTCTCTGCGGCGGGTGTTTACCAGTGGTGAGGCGCTGGCAGCATCGACGGCGGCGCGTCTGCTGCGGTGCAGTGATGTGGAATTGCACAACTTGTACGGTCCGACAGAGGCGTCGGTGGACGTGACATCCCACGAGGTCAGCGAACTCGACACGACAGAAGTGCCCATCGGTGCGCCCGTGTGGAACACCACGGTGTACGTGCTGGACGGGCGCTTGCATCCGGTGCCGGTGGGTGTTGTGGGGGAGTTGTATCTCGGTGGTGTGCAGTTGGCTCGGGGGTATCAGGGCCGGGCTGATTTGACGGCGGATCGGTTTGTGGCGGATCCGTTAGGGGCGAACGGTGAGCGGTTGTATCGGACTGGGGATCTGGTGCGGTGGGTGCGGAGTGGTATTGCGGGGTCGAGCGGAGTGAGGGGGAATGTTGCTGCTTTGGGTGAGTTGGAGTACGTCGGGCGCAGTGATTTCCAGGTGAAGTTGCGGGGCCAGCGCATCGAATTGGGGGAAATCGAGGCAGTAATGGCGCGCCAGGATGGGCTGGCGCAGGCGGTAGTGGTTCTCCGAAACGGCGAAGCCGGGGATTTCCTGGCTGCCTATGTTGTTGCCGCGCAGGGCCTAACGCTGGTCGAGCAAGAAGTGCTCGACGCGGCAGCACAGGATCTACCCGCGTACATGGTGCCGTCGGTGGTGACGGTGCTAGCGGTACTACCGGTGACCGGGAACGGCAAGCTGGACCGAAAAGCCCTGCCGGAACCGGAATTTGCCGCAGTGGTGTATAGAGCGCCGAGCACACCGGCACAGGAAGTAGTCGCGCAGGCATTTGCCGACGTGATCGGCGTTGATCGCGTCGGCGCCGACGACAGTTTCTTTGCACTCGGCGGCGATTCGCTCAGTGCTACCCGAGCAGTGGGACGGATCAACAGTGCGTTGAACACCGAATTGGGCGTGGCCGGGTTGTTCGACACACCAGTGGTTTCCGCGCTTGCTGCCAGGCTCGAGTCGACTGCCCGAACCGAACTCACCCAACCCGCACTGGCGGCGCGGGCGAGGCCCGATCGAATCCCGTTGTCTCTCGCTCAGGCCCGGATGTGGTTCGTCAACCAGTTCGACACGTCCTCGTCGGCTTACAACATCCCGGTTGTCCTGAAGTTGGACGGCGCACTGGATGTGGAGGCTCTGCGTGCGGCGCTGGGCGATGTGCTGGACCGGCATGAGTCCTTGCGTACAGTGTTCCCGGGTTCTGCGGACGGACCGCGTCAGCTGATACTCGAATCCTCGGATGTCGCGCCGGACCTTCGTCCGATTCCCGCACTCGATCAGGAACTTCACGATGTGATCGAGGGCTTCATCGGCACGGGATTCGACGTCACCACGGATCTTCCGATCCGAGTGCAGTTGCTGCGACTGGCTCCCGAGCGGCACGTTCTTGCCATTGTCGCTCACCACATCTCGGCTGACGGATTCTCGATGACACCGCTTGCCCGGGATGTCATGCTCGCGTACACCGCTCGCGCGCAAGACCAGAGGCCCCAGTGGGCGCCGTTGTCCGTGCAGTACGCCGACTACAGCCTATGGCAGCGGGAGGTTCTGGGCACGGAGCAACAATCGGAGTCGGTGGTCGCCGATCAGCTCGAATACTGGACCGCAGCGTTGGCAGGCATCCCCGAGGTCATGCCGTTGCCCTTGGATCGCCCGAGGCCGATTCAGCGGTCCACCGAAGGTTCCGTGATCCCGTTCGACATTCCTCTCAGCGTGCATCGTGAACTGGTCGAGATTGCGCACCAGAGTAATTCGACGTTGTTCATGGTGATGCACGCAGCGCTGGCAGCGCTGTTGGCACGGTTGTCGGGCTCGGGTGACGTTGCGGTGGGGACGCCGGTCGCAGGCCGGGGTGAAGCATTGCTCGACGACGTGGTGGGGATGTTCGTCAATACGCTGGTGCTTCGAACCCCGTTGTCGCCGGGATCTTCCTTTGCAGACGTGCTGAGTGCGGTGCGATCAGTGGATCTCGGGGCGTTCGGGCATGCGGATATCCCCTTCGAGAGGCTGGTGGACGAGCTTGCACCAGAACGGTCTACGTCGCATACGCCTCTGTTTCAGGTGGTCATCGAATTCCAGAACGCCAGCCACCTGCGACTCGAACTACCTGAGTTGACTGTCCACGAACTCGACGTGGATCTGGACGTGGCAAAATTCGACTTGCAACTCAGTCTCATCGAGCGGGTCGACGAGCACGGGTCGCCGGCCGGGATCAGCGCCGGGTTCCGCTATGCAAGTGACGTTTTCGATCAGGCATCGATTCAACGTATGGCAGAGCGATTTGAGCGTGTGATCGCAACCGTGGCCGAGGACCCCTCGGTTGCGGTAGGTGATATCGACATACTGCTGCCGACAGAACGCGAGCGTGTGCTCCTGGACCCGAACCGCCGGGGCGTTGATGTCGGACCGATGTCACTGGTGGATCTGTTCGATCAGTCGGTGGCGTCGGCGGGTGATGCGGTTGCGGTGAGCTGCGACGGCAATGCGGTGACGTACCGCGAACTCGACGGGCGGGCGAACCGACTCGCGAGGCTGTTGGTGGCGCGGGGAGTCGGCGCGGAAACTCTGGTAGCCGTGGCTATGACGCGATCTGTCGATCTTGTTGTGGCACTGCTGGCTGTGGTGAAAGCGGGTGCGGGCTACCTCCCGGTGGACGTGGCTTCTCCGGCGCAGCGACTGGAATTCCTGTTGAGTGATGCCGCGCCGACCTGCGCTCTCACCACAATCGAAGACTGCGGCGCATTGGAGTCTTCGATTGTCCCCATGATCGTGGTGGACAGCGACGATACTGTGACTGCGCTGCAACAGTTTTCGCCCCTTCCGGTCACGGATGCCGACCGCCTGCGTCCGTTGCATCCCGATTCGGTGGCGTATGTGATCTATACGTCGGGCTCTACCGGACGGCCGAAGGGCGTGCAGGTAGCGCACCGCAACGTGGTCACATTGCTGGCAAACACCCAGGCGCTGTACAAATTCGGCGAAAATGATGTATGGACGATGTTCCATTCCGCCGCGTTCGATTTCTCGGTCTGGGAAATGTGGGGTGCCCTTGCCCACGGTGGCCGCCTGGTATTGGTCGACTACTTCACTGCCCGCTCACCGGAGGCGTTCCTCGAACTCCTGCAGCGCGAACGCGTCACCGTGCTCAATCAGACCCCGACGGCCTTCTACCAACTGGCGCAGGCAGACCGCCTGGCCGGCGAACCCGACTTGTGGTTGCGGTACGTGATCTTCGGCGGGGAAGCCCTCGATTTCGCGCAGTTGGAACGCTGGTACTCGCGACGCGGCGACACCGCCCCGACTTTGGTCAACATGTACGGCATCACGGAAACGACGGTGCATGTCAGCTACCTACCTCTGGATCACGACCTTGTGCGCGACGTATCCGCATCGGTGATCGGCCCGGCATTGCCCGGCCTCCGCGTTTACGTGCTCGATGATCGGCTGCATCCGGTACCACCGGGCGTGGCCGGCGAGATGTACGTCTCGGGCACGCAAATCACACGTGGATATCTCGGTCGGTTCGGACTCACGTCGGCACGATTTGTGCCGGACCCCTTCACACCTGGGGCGCGTATGTACCGGTCCGGCGACCTGGCGCGATGGAATGCGCATGGCCAGTTGGAGTATCTCGGCCGCAACGATCAACAGGTGCAGGTGAAGGGTTACCGGATCGAACTCGGCGAGGTCGAGTCGGCTTTGCTCGCCGGCGCTGGGGTGGCGCAGGCTGCGGCGGTGGCACGCGGTGACCGGTTGGTGGGCTACGTTGTGCCCGAAGCCGGCGCGGTGATCGACCCGGTTGCGCTACTCGATCAGGCCGCGGAGGGTTTGGCATCTCACATGGTGCCGTCGGTTGTCGTGGTCCTGGATCAACTGCCCCTGACCGGGAATGGGAAGCTCGACCGAAAAGCTCTACCGGAACCAGACTTCGGGCAACAGGTGCGGGTGAGTCGAGCTCCGGGTTCCGAGAACGAACGCATTCTCGTCGACCTGTTTGCCGAGGTTCTGGGACTAGGCACAGTAGGCGTCGACGATTCGTTCTTCACCTTGGGCGGCGACAGCATCATGTCGATCCAGTTGGTGACCCGTGCCAAGGCAGCCGGAGTTCTGATCACGCCGCGAGACGTGTTCGAGCGTAAAACCGTTGCGGCGCTGGCCCAGACTGCGCGTACGAGTGGCGACGAAGTTGTTCTTGACGAACTGCCAGGCGGCGGTGTCGGCGAGATCGCGTTGACCCCGATCGCGGCGTGGATGTTCGAGCGTGGCGGCGATTTCCGCCGCTACTCGCAGTCTGCACTCTTCACGGTCCCGGGGAACACGGATGAAGACACTCTGACGACGGCCGTGCAGGTAGTCCTGGACCGGCACGACGTTTTGCGGTCCCGGCTACACCGCACCGAGCACGGCTATTCACTAGAGGTGATGGGCCAAGGTTCGGTGAAGGCATCCGCGGTGGTTCGGCGGGTACCGACAGCCACTGATAACAGCGCGACGGATACAGCGAGGGAACTTGATGCGGCTGTAGGGCGGCTGGACCCGGAGTCGGGTGTCATGGTGCAGATTGTGTGGCTCGACGCCGGTCCGGATCGAGAGGGCCGCTTGTTGTTTGCCATCCATCATCTGGTGATGGACGGCGTGTCCTGGCGAATATTGATCCCCGACCTTGCCCTGGCGTGTGCTCATCTTCAGGCCGGTGTCGAGCCGGCCCCAGCGCCGGTGGGAACGTCGATGCGCCGGTGGTCGCATGCACTGGTCGACGCCGCCCACGATCCGCACCGCGCTGGTGAACTCGACTTCTGGCGACAGACACTCAGCGGTCCCGATCCAGCGCTGGGTACACGGGCACTGACACCGCGGGACACCGGAGCCGGCGTCGCGGATATCGAGGTGCGAGTGCCCATTGCGTTGACCGAGAGCCTGCTCGTGGCGGTGCCGCAGGCATTTCACGGCAGTGTTGCCGACGGATTGTTGACTGCGCTGAGCCTGGCATTGATCCGGTGGCGTCGTGACCGCGGTATCGCACATGCGGACGCATTGCTCAATCTCGAAGGTCACGGCCGCGAAGAGCACGTCGTACCCGGTGCAGATCTTGCCCGCACTATCGGATGGTTCACGACGATCTTCCCGGTTCGTCTCGATCTGAACGGCGTGGATCTAGACGACGCGTATGCCGGCGGTCCGTCCATGGGCAATGCGATCAAGACGGTGAAGGAACAGCTTCGTGCAATTCCCGAGCGCGGCATCGGTTTTGGGTTGCTCCGATATCTGAACAGTGAAACGGCCAGTCAGCTTTCTCCGCTACCCGATCCGCAGATCAGCTTCAACTACCACGGACGGCTAGGCAGTGCCGGCATGGACAGTTCAGCGGGCTGGGCGCCGATTGACGATGGTGCACTACGCGACGCGACAACTGCAGATCTGCCGCTGGCTGTTGTCGTCGATATCAATGCGATGGCTATCGAGACCGACGACGGTACGGTGCTGAGCTCCACCTGGACGTATCCTCCCGGCGTGCTCACCAGCGAAGACGCACAACAACTTACCCGGCTGTGGTTGGAAGCGCTTGCTGCGCTCGGTGCGTACGCGGCATCGAGTGGTGGGTTCACCCCGTCCGACTTCGATCTTGTCGACCTTCGACAGGATGCGATTGACGACCTCGAAAGGCGTTGCGCGGACCTCGCAGACGTCTGGCCACTATCACCGTTGCAATCGGGGCTCCTCTTCCATGCCGAACTGGCAGACGAGTCCGCCCAGGATCTCGAGTCAGCCCACAACCACGAATCTGTCGACGCCTACCTGGTGCAAGTAGCGCTCGACCTTGTAGGCGACGTGGATTCCGGTCGGTTGCACCGTGCCGCCGCCACGCTGCTCGACAGGCATGCCAACCTTCGCACCGCTTTTCTGCACGACGTGGACGGACAGGCCGTGCAGGTCGTTGGGCGCCATGTGCCACCTCCGTGGCGCGAGGTTGATCTCACGGCCGGTGGCGAGCAGAACCTCGAACAGGTTCTGGCGCAGGACAGGTCGACGCCCTTCGACATGACACAACCGCCGCTGATCCGGTTCACACTGATCAAGATCACAGCGAGTACGTACACGCTGGTGATCACCAACCATCACATCCTGCTCGACGGCTGGTCGATGCCGTTGCTGGTCAGAGAACTGTTGACGTTGTATGCCGTCGACAGTGACGCGTCTGCACTGCCACGCACCCGCGGATACCGCGATTACCTCGAGTGGATGAGTCGCCGCGATCACGGTGACTCGCGAGACGCCTGGGCCCTGGCTCTCTCCGGGGTGGACGGCCCAACCCTCCTCGCTCCCGTGGATCGGGCGCGTCGGCTGTCCACCATGACAGCGGAGTGGGAGTTCGATGTCGGCGAAAAGGGGACTACGCGTCTGCGCGATGTTGCGCGTTCGCGCGGACTGACGATCAACACGTTGGTGCAGGTGTCGTGGGGGATCGTTCTTGCCACGCTGACCGGTCGTGACGACGTGCTGTTCGGTGCCACAGTGTCGGGCCGGCCGCCCGAATTGGGTGGCATCGAAACGATGATCGGACTGTTCATCAACACACTTCCCGTTCGGATCAGTCTGCGCACCGACGAGACGCTGGGTGAATTGCTCGATCGGGTTCAGGTTGAGCAGGCAGCGTTGTTGGATCATCACTACCTCGGACTCGCGGAGATCCAGGACGTCGGTGGTCCGGAGATCGGATTCGATACGTTGACCGTGTTCGAGTCGTATCCGGTTGACCGCGAAGGATTGTCGACCGACACCGATATCGCCGGAATGAGAGTCACCGGTGTAGAGGCCAAGGACGCCGCTCACTATCCGCTGAGTCTGGTCGCGTCGGTCGACACCAAGTTGCACCTCAAATTCGAGTACCTTCCCGACGTTTTCGGTCCGGATGCAGTCGAATCCATGGCGCGGCGCCTGCATCAGGTGCTCGACGCGTGTGTTCGCCCAGACCTACCTCTGGCCGCCGTATCGTTGTTGACCGACAGCGAGCGCAGCGAACTGGTGCCGGTCCGTGGCTCCAGTGGCGGTTCGATCCGCACTTTGCCGGAGATCTTCGACGACGCCGTCACGCGTGATCCGGACGCGATCGCCGTCGTCTCGGAGGACGGCGACATGAGCTTCGAGGAGATGGACCGGCGGTCGAATCGAATTGCCCGAGTGCTGATCTCGCGTGGCGTCGGACCGGAGAACGCGGTGGCGGTAAGGATTTCGCGCTCTCTCGATTCGGTGCTGTCGATAGTGGCAGTGGCAAAAACCGGTGCCGCGTTTGTGCCGATCGATCCGAACTATCCGGACGAGCGCATCTCCCACATGCTCGCAGATTCGGGAGTGAGCCTGGGTGTCACCACAACCGATCACCACGATCGTCTCCCGGGAACCGCGCGCTGGCTGGTTCTCGATCACCCCGATTTCGTGGGCGAATGCGAGGAACACTCCGGGGCGCCGGTGAGCGATGACGACCGAATCCGTCCGATCAGGATGGATAGCGCCGCCTACGTCGTGTACACCTCAGGGTCCACCGGCCTGCCCAAAGGTGTCGTGGTCACGCACCGCGGTCTCGACAACTTCGCCCGTGATCAGATCGACAGGTTCTCGGCGGGCCCCCGATCTCGAACCTTGCACTTCTCGACGCCGAGTTTCGACGGGTCGCTGTTCGAATATCTGCAGGCGTTCGGCGCCGGCGCGACGATGGTAATTGCGCCACCAGACGTCTACGGCGGTGAGGAACTCGCCCGTCTGTTGGCCGAGCAGGACGTCAGCCACGCTTTTATCACCACCGCGGCGCTGGCATCCCTCGATCCGGCTGGGCTCGAACATCTTTCGGACCTCGTGGTCGGCGGTGAGGCGTGCCCGCCCGATCTGGTCGCTCGCTGGGCGCCGGGTCGACGGTTGTACAACGCGTACGGGCCGACCGAAACGACGATCATGTCCAACATCAGCGCACCGATGGTGCCTGGCGACCCGATCACCATCGGGGGACCTATCCGTGGCGTGAGTGAACTCGTACTCGACGCTCGGCTGCAACCGGTGCCAGTGGGCGTGCCAGGCGAGCTCTACCTGGCCGGGGCCGGATTGGCGCGTGGATATCACCGGCGACCAGGGCTGAGCGCCGAACGTTTTGTTGCCAATCCCGCCGATCCGGGAGCGCGCATGTACCGCACCGGGGACATCGTGCGCTGGACTCCGGAGAAGCGCATCGAATACGTGGGTCGCAGTGACTTCCAGGTCAAGGTTCGTGGTTTCCGCATCGAACCTGGTGAAATCGACGGTGCCCTCATGGCGCAGCCCCAGGTCGGATTTTCGGCCACGATCGCTCACCGTGGCTCAGCTGGCGACACCCTGCTCGCGTCGTACGTCGTACCGACCGCTGGAGGTGCGCTCGACGGCGAGGTTCTCATGCGGGCGTTGTCCGCGAGCTTGCCCTCGCACATGGTTCCCTCCTCGATCACAGTGCTGGAGCGGATTCCGCTGACAG
Source organism: Rhodococcus sp. ACPA4 (assembly GCF_002300185.1). Lineage (NCBI taxonomy): Bacteria > Bacillati > Actinomycetota > Actinomycetes > Mycobacteriales > Nocardiaceae > Rhodococcus > Rhodococcus sp. ACPA4. The sequence continues at coordinate 1,606,345 of NZ_NSDY01000001.1, read as the reverse complement.
CAGTAGGCAAGCTCGACCGTTCAGCCTTGCCCATCCCCGACGCCCTGTCGCGGACCAGGCCCTTCCGAGAGCCGACGGGGCTGGTTGCGAAATCAGTAGCGGACGTCTTTGCCGATGTACTCGGCCTCGAACGGGTAGGTGCCGACGACGATTTCTTCGAACTCGGCGGCAATTCGCTCAGTGCAACTCGGGTCACAGCCAGGCTCCGGACAGGTCTCGGCGTCGACAGCGGAGTGCGGGATCTCTTCGAAGCGTCGACCGTCGACGGTCTGGCCTCGCGCATCGAGCAACTGCGCACAACTGAGCCACTGGGTACCGCAGAATCCGGGCGTGCGCCCCTTGCTGCACGCACCCGGCCGGGAGACATTCCACTCTCGTTCGCTCAACAGCGAATGTGGTTTGTCAATCAGCTCGACACCAGTTCTCCCGCATACAACATTCCGATCGTGGTCCGGTTGAGCGGCAAACTCGATGTGGCGGCGCTGGATTCGGCGGTGTCCGATCTGGTTGCCCGGCACGAGTCGCTGCGAACGATGTTCCCCATCCACGGCGCTGCACCCGTCCAGCAGATACTCCCGACCGAGAATGCGGTGGAGACTCTGCTGCCTCACCGCGTTGCGGACGAGCACGAACTGCATGACGAGCTTGCCCGTCTGGTATCGGCGGGATTCGATGTCACCGCGCGTATTCCGTTGCGAGTCGCCCTGTTTGAGCTCACCGACATCGAACACGTTCTGGCCGTTGTGGTACATCATATTTCGGCCGACGGTTTCTCGATGTCCCCGCTTGTTCGGGACGTGATGACGGCGTATCAGGCGCGCACCAGCGGCGCCGCGCCGGACTGGGCGCCGTTGCCGGTGCAGTACGCAGATTACGCGTTGTGGCAACGAGAGGTACTCGGTGATGATGACGACCCGGAGTCGATAATCGGAGAGCAGCTTGCCTATTGGCGCGATGCGCTGGCCGGTACCCCGGATCTTCTCGAACTGCCGCTCGATCGTGACCGGCCGGCGCAGCAGACCTTCCACGGCGCTCGTGTGCACTTCACTGTTGGACGCGACCTTCATCGCCGCATCCGGGAGCTGTCGCGCCGGCATCAGTCCACCGAGTTCATGACTGTGCACGCTGCGCTCGCGATCCTGCTGGCGCGTCTCGGCAGCACTGACGACGTGGTGATCGGGACGCCCATCGCCGGCCGGGGAGATCGCGCTCTCGACGACCTGATCGGCATGTTTGTCGGCACGCTGGCTCTGCGAACGAAAGTCGAACCTGCGCACTCGTTCCGCGCGCTGGCCGCGCATTGCCGTGAAGTTGATCTCGGTGCCTTTGCCCATGCAGATGTCCCCTTCGAGCGAGTGGTCGACACGATCGGTCCGAGCAGGTCGACGGCGTATGCACCGATTGCCTCGGTGTCGCTCGAATTCCAGAACAACGATCGGCCGGTGCTGACACTGCCGGAGTTGGAAGTCGGAGGACTCGACCCCGAGCTCGACGTAGTCAAGGTTGACCTCGAATTCCTGCTGGCGGAGGAATTCGACGACGATGGTGCGCCGACGGGGATGAGCGGTGCTGTCGACTTCGCCACAGACCTTTTCGACACGGAGACCGTTGCCGGGTTTGCCGACATGTTCGTGCGCATTCTGGAATCCGTCACCGAGAACCCGGACCTGCCGATCGGCGATATCCCGCTGCTGGGCGAGATGGATCGTCGCATGATGGTGCCGGCGCTCGGAGAGCCGGCAGTGCAACCTGAGTTGTGGCCCGAGTTGCTCACGACCGCCGCGGCGTTCGACCCGGATTCGGTGGCGTTGACCTACGAAGGTCGCCACGTCAGTTATCGCGAACTCGACGAATGGTCCAACAGAGTGGCCAGGGTCTTGCGAGCGCGTGGAGTTGGTCCGGAAACCTTTGTGGCATTGGGGATGCCGCGGTCGATCGAATCCGTCGTGTCGATCTGGTCGGTGACAAAGGCAGGAGCGGCGTTTGTGCCTGTCGATCCCGCATACCCGCGCGAGCGTATCGACTACATGCTCGCCGATTGCCGTGCTTCGGTCGGGCTCACAGTAGCGGGCAGTCGAGGTCGACTACCCGATACGGTTCCCTGGCTGGTACTCGACGACGCGGATTTTGCGGAGCGTGTGGCCGCGGAGTCGGCGGACGAGGTCACCGACCGGGATCGGACGTGCCCACTGCATCTCGAACATCCGGCCTATCTCATCTACACCTCGGGTTCGACCGGAAAGCCGAAGGGTGTCAACGTCACTCATCGCGGGTTGGCGAACCTTACCGCTGAAACGCGGGAACGATTCGACGTCACTCATGATTCGCGGGTATCGCAATTGGCTTCTCCGAGCTTCGACGCGTCGGTGTTCGAGTTGATGATGGCCTTCAGTGCGTCGGCGCGTGTGGTGATCGTTCCGCCCGCAGTGTTCGGCGGCAGTGAATTGGCCGACCTGCTTCGCGACGAGGAGGTCACCCATGCCACCATCACGCCCACCGCGCTGGCGGCATTGGGTGACAACGGCTTCGAGTCGCTGCACGTCCTCGATTTGGTGGGGGAGGCCTGCCCGCCAGATGTAGTTGCGCAATGGGCGCCCGGTCGTAGCCTGCACAACGGGTACGGACCGACGGAAACTACAGTTCAGGCCAGCGTCAGCGCACCGATGCGGCCAGGAGAAGGGGTGAACATCGGGGCGCCTGCGCTAGGTTTCGGCTTCCTTGTCCTCGACGAGCGACTGCAGCCCGTCCCGTTGGGTGTTCACGGCGAGTTGTACATCATCGGACCCGGCATGGCGCGCGGTTACCACAATCGAACCGTACTCACCTCGGAACGGTTTGTCGCGTGCCCGTACGGTGAGCCGGGGCGCCGGATGTACCGAACCGGAGACGTGGTCCGGTGGCGCGAGTCGGCGAACACCGGGGCGGGAAATGGAGTTGGCCACACGCTCGAGTACATCGGACGTAGCGACTTCCAGGTCAAGGTTCGAGGGTTCCGTATCGAACTCGGCGAAATCGATGCCGTTCTCGTGCGTCATCCGTCGGTGGACTTTGCCGCCACCATCGGTCATACCGCTCCATCGGGTGACACCGTTCTCGCGTCGTACGTGCGAGCAGTGGACGGACACCAGGTGGAGCCCGCAGACCTACGGGCCTTCACCGGGGAGCGGTTGCCGTCGCACATGGTGCCGTCTGCGGTGGTGGTACTCGATCGCATCCCGATGACGCCGGTGGGTAAGCTCGATCGAAAAGCTTTGCCTGCACCGGAATTCGGGTCGATCGGTGCGGAGTATCACGCGCCGACCACCAAAACCGAACATTCCGTCGTGGACGCTTTCGTCGAAGTTCTCGGAGTAGATCGGGTGGGTACCGCCGACAGTTTCTTCGACTTGGGTGGCAATTCGCTCATCGCGACCAGAATAGTTACCGCCCTGCATGCCCGATTGGATCGCAGGATTCCGCTTCAATGGATGTTCCTCGACCCCACGCCGGCGGGGATCGCCAGGCGCCTCGATATCCCGACAGCGAGCAGCGACCTGGAAGAGGCACTTGCCGTGGTGATTCCGCTACGCGCCGAGGGGAGCGGTAGGCCGTTGTTCTGCGTGCATCCCGGAATCGGATTGTCTTGGGGTTACGCGGGTTTGGTGCAGTACCTACCGCCAGATCGGCCCGTGTACGGGTTGCAGTTGCCGACGATCAGCGACGACGGCGACTACCGGTCGATCGAACAACTCGCGAACCGCTATGTAGAGGAGATCGAGGCCATCGCGCCCAACGGTCCGTACGATTTGCTCGGCTGGTCGCTCGGCGGGGTCATCGCACACGCCATGGCTGTCGAACTTCAATTGTCGGGTCGTGAGGTCGCCACATTGGCTGTCATGGACAGTTATCCCGACAACGGTGAGGTGGCACCGCAGGGCGGACTCGATGTTCGAGATCTGTTGCGCGGACTCGGATTGGAGATCGAATCGGGAGGTGAGATGACTTTCGAACACGCCGCTGCACTGTTGGACGAGTCGCTCGGGACCGAGACCGGGATACGCGGAAAAGACCTCGAACGGATTGCCGCGGGATACGAGAACTCGCAGCGGATCGGTCATCAATTCGTCCCGCAAGTGTACGACGGGAACCTGCTCATCTTCCCGGCCACAGGTGATGGGGACAGCGATACTCGGGAGCGGTCACCGCAGGAATGGAAGCCGCTCGTGACCGGGAGGATCGACGAGGTACCTGTCGACTGTTCCCATAACGAGATGATCGAACCGCAGGCCATGACCATCATCGGGCCGGCACTGGCACGCGCACTTTCCGCTGATTCCTGAACCCGTGTGCATACGGTACTGATCGGGTGATGTTTTCGGATTGGACTGTGGGGGAATGACACAAGAGCGACCATCCCGTTTTCGGGCACCGCAATCGAGCACGAGGAGCGGCAATGAGAAGGATCAGACACAGTCGGGCACTACTGGTTGGCGCACTCATTGCGTCGACGGGATTGTTCGGTGAAGTAGCGCTGGCGTCTGCCGATCAGTCTCGATCTCTTCCCCCCGGCACACCGACATCGGCAGACGGGTCCGCGCTCGATCGCATCGAAGTGGTCAACGACCGCCAACTGACGATGTACGTCCGCTCGGCGGCGATGGACAAAGTGATACCGCTCGAGGTGATCCTCCCAGCAGATGCGAGCGCGCCACGGCCGACGCTCTATCTGCTCAATGGAGCCGGCGGCGGCGAAGATTCGGCGACGTGGCAGACCAGGACAGACGTCGTCAATTTCTTCGGTGACAAGAACGTCAACGTCGTCAATCCCATCGGCGGTGCATACAGCTACTACACGGACTGGCAGCAACCCGATCCCGTTCTCGGACTCAATAAATGGACGACCTTCCTGACCGAGGAGCTTCCCCCGATCGTCGACGCAACGCTCGGAACGACTGGGGAGAATGCCGTCGCTGGTCTATCCATGGCCGGCACATCGGTTCTGAGTCTGGCCGAAGCGGCGCCGTCGGTGTATCGCGCCGTGGGAGCGTTCAGCGGTTGCGCTGAGACGAGCACCCAACCGGGTCAGGACTATGTGACCTTCGTGGTCAGCTTCCGCGGCGGCGACGTCAACAACATGTGGGGTCCGCCCGGCAGCCCGGCCTGGGTGGCCAACGATCCGGTTGTCAACGCGGAGAAGTTGCGTGGCATCGACCTGTACATCAGCAACGGAACAGGTTTACCTGGCCCACATGAGACCTTGGCGGGGCCGATGGTGAATGGAGATCCGGGCGTCCTCGCTAATCAGGTGATCGTGGGCGGCGTCATCGAGGCGGGGACAAATCAGTGCACGCAGCGTCTCGCGGATCGCCTCAATACCTTGGGAATCCCGGCAACGTACGACTTCCGGCCGACCGGCACTCACTCGTGGGGTTACTGGCAGGATGACCTGCACAACTCCTGGCCCATGATCGCCGACGCGATCGGTACCCAGCGATAGGTACCGATCAGCCGGTGAGTTATTGCTCACTTCTCTCGCATCGTTCGAGATCTGACTAACCTAGATGCTGGTCAGCGCGGTTATCATCACCGGGTGAGTTCCGAAACGCGCAGCGTCGCCGCAGCCGAAGACACTGACGTTCTTGCCCGTCGATTTGCGTGTCTGGGAGATCCCGCGAGGCTTCGAGTATTGCAACTCGCTGCAGTCGGACCAGTCGAGATTGCCGCACTTGCAGGTGAAACCGGCATCGAACCGTCGACACTCGGAACCCATCTCGAGGCGCTCGCGAACGTGGGCTTCATCGATGTCGACGTCCAAGGCGGGACTTCCGTGATCCGTGTTGCGGGTTCGGCGTATTCCGACCTCATGGACGCGGCAAAGATCGTCTCGCCGCGGGCGCAGGTGCGCGACACACTGGGGGCCTTGCCGACAGACGTCACGCTCCGCAGAATGGACGAGCGTGACTGGGACGGCGTGCGATCGATCTACCGCGAGGGAATCGACACCGGTACAGCAACATTCACCACGTCGGTGCCTTCCGCGCAGAAGCTGGACGAGCAATGGTTGCCCGATCATCGGTGGGTAGCCCAGATCGACGGCCGCGTCGTGGGTTGGGCGACCCTCAGTCCCACCTCATCGCGCGACTGCTACCGGGGTGTTGCCGAGAACTCCATCTACGTCGGCGGCGCAGCGCGTGGCCGCGGCGTCGGAAAACTGCTCCTTCGTCATCAAGTTCAGGCCGCCGACACCAGCGAGATCTGGACAATCCAGTCGTCCATCTTCCCTGAGAATCGAGCGAGCATTGCTCTGCATCAGGCCGTCGGATTCCGCATTGTCGGCACCCGCTCACGGATCGCCCAGCTGGGTGGACAGTGGCGTGACACCTTGTTTCTGGAACGACGCCGTGAGTCCCAGCTTCACTGACCGGGCAGTGCGCAGACCGTGTCGAGTCCGAGAACGTGATTGAGCCGACCGGACGTGATCCACGATCCGATGCTGATCGAGAGTTCGACGATCTCCGCTTGGCTGTACTGCGCGCTCATCCGTTCCCAGAATGCGTCGTCGAGGCCGTGGTGATCCAATGCGTACCGCTGCGCGTATTCGGCGGCCAGGCGCGTGCGGTCATCGAAAGCGTCAGTGGTTTCCCAGTTTTCAACGGATTCGCCAAAAGTATCTTCAACTTTTACTCCGTCGCGTTCGGTGCGCCAGTCCATACACACGATGCAGCCGTTGATTTGCGCGATCCGCAACCGTGCGGCCTCGAACTCGCGTAGGCCGAGAGTCGACTTCGTGGTGACCGCGCGTGAGAGTCTCGACGCCGCGCGCCCGATCTCGGGAACCAGGTCACCCCACACGTATTCGATGGGATCTTTACCCTCGGGCACAGTGATGTTCATCGTCGACTCCATCTCGTGTGGTTTCTTTCTCCGACGATAGCGGCGCGAACCTGCCAAGCCGCTGTGCGAATCCCACTGGTCGGCATGAGAACCGCGTTGTGAAAATGTGCCCGCTATCCCTTGGCTGCCCTGATCCCGGCGCGGCGACCGATCGGAATCACGCCAAGTTGGGGACTCTGTTCAAACCTCTCTGGAGCGGTTCAATTCGCCGGAATCCAGCGGGACATGGAGTGAAGATGCCGTTCTCAACCGAATAGGCCGAGAAATCTCGGTTCAGTCTTCTGCGCAGGAAGAACGTGGTTTTGGCAGAGTCGAACAGCGGGTCACTCAACAGTTTGTCGGCCAGTTCGAGCCATGGTCGATGCCACACGAGCTTGTGTTGATGGCGGGTTTCTCGATGTGATCTTCCCTGTGATTGGGAGCTGTATTTGTACGACTACGGCGCATCCGAGTCCTGATCTCGCTGCCTACAATCTTGCTGCCCGCATGAAGCGGGCGGAACTGGTGACCGCACTGCGCGAGATGCTCGGCGCTCGCCTTGTCGCGGATCTCGGGAAGGTCAAGGAAACACGGGCGGTCCGTCTGTGGGTGGAGGGCACGCGAACCATCGGCAACGACACCGATGTCGAACGCCTTCGTATCGCGTGCCGTGCCGCGAAACTGGTCACTGCCTGTGACACGGCTGCGGTCGCGCAGGCATGGTTCAGGGGTTTGAACCCGATCTTGGATGGCACTGTCCCGTTGATTCAAAGGAATAGTGGCGCAATAGGTTTGGAGAACACGGCGATGCACCCAGTTGGGATTGTTTACGATTCAGGATGCAATCCCGCTCTCGGTGACTTCCTGCCAGACCGCGCGGTCACGTCCTGCGGGCAGCGCGGTGGAGGCAGTTGCTGCGAGCCTACGAGCGAATGATGCGCGGCCGGTGTTTCTCATTGGCGGGGATGCGCTCGAAACTCGTTGCCGCACAATACTTGATCGGATCTGTCGACGAACTGGTGGCCGCGCATTCACCGGAACGACGGCAGCGCGACTTGATCGAGGTTGGAGACCGCCCTGAGTTCGGCCGGTTGCCGTACTTCCCCGAAGATGTGGTTGCGGCGTTATCGACCGCTGCCCCGCTGGTGTTGGTCGGTACCAAGTCGCCGGTCGCGTTTTTCGGGTACCGGGAACATCCGAGTGCTCTTGCTGAAGGCGTTGCAACACTGACGTTGTCGACCGGCGAGGAGGACTCGTACGCCGCACTTGTTGCGCTGGACGAAGAATTGTCCGGCCTCCCGGTGGGCGCTTCGACGGCCACCGTCAGTGTGGGTGGCCAAACTGCCGCGCTCTCGGATGAGCAGGGCCTGGACGGATGGACCATCGGTTCTGTGGCGGCTGAGACGATGCCGGAGGACGCCATTGTTTCAATCGAAGGTGGCACTGTCGGGCACAGCTTTTTCGCAGCATCGCAGAACGGGCCGCGTCACAGTGTTCTTACCAACACCGGTGGTGCAATCGGACAGGGACTACCTGTAGCTTTTGGTGCGTCGTTGGCGGCACCACGACGTCGCGTCGTCGCGATTCAGTCCGATGGCAGTGCCCAGTACACGGTTCAGGCACTGTGGTCGATGGCCCGCGAAGGTACTGATATCACCGTCGTCTTGGTGTCGAACCAAAAGTACGGAATCCTTAACACCGAACTGCAGCGCCTCGGTCACACCAGTGGCGACTTGGCGAACTCTCTGACTTCGCTTACCAATCCGAGTCTGGACTGGTGTGCGACCGCTCGTGGCTACGGAGTGCCGTCCTCTCAGGTGCACTCGGTGGGAGAGTTGCGGGCGGCGTTGCGCCGGGCACATGCGGTCCCTGGACCCACGCTCGTGGAAGCGGTAGTCGGGTAATGCAGGGATCGGGATGCATGATCGGGTAATACAGCTGTGATGGCTCAAAGCGCATTTTTTTGTGAACAAACGACGGCGCACCACGCAACGGTAGGCGCGCTGGATCCCGGGGAGTCGGCGGACTACCCCCGGGCGGCCATTGCCTGCTTGGCTGCCTCGACCAGGTGCTCCGCCGCGCGGTTCATCTTCTTCAACTCCGCAGAGGTCAGGTCCTGGTGCGTGTAGGCCGCTTTGTTCTTCAAGTTCAGCAGTGTGTTCAGATGCCGTTCGGATCCACTGTCGGCACGTTTGAGTAGGGCAATGGCCTCGCTGTGGTTGCCGGTGTTCGAGTGCACACCGAGGCGCACGCAGCAGAGTACGTCCGAGGCGGCGATAGCCGCGTCGACGTACAAGTCCCCGGCGGCGTTGGGCATCTCCTCTCCGAGATAGTCAGCCGCGTCGAAGAACTCGTTCGCTTTGGACATGCGCCCCGCGGTGACAACGGAGTCGCAGTCGCGTTGTCCCGCCATCAGGATCTCCTCGCAGCGGGGAGCAGTTGCGCGTTGAACCAGCTCCGTGTTCCCGCTACGGTCAGGCCCTGCTTCGCCACGTCACGGAGCAGGGGTTCGCCGGCGGCGGCCGCGGCACGGAGTTCGTCTTCGGCGTACTCGACGACGCGGCCGTCGTTGCCGGTCCACGCCGTGACCAGTCGGGCGAGTTCGGTTACCTGTTCCTCCCATGCATCGTCCCCGTCGTTGCCGGCGTCAGCGGCGCGTACCAGGAACAGATCGATGTCGCTGTCGAGCTTCATGCGCCCGGTCGCTGCCGATCCGAACACTGCGGCGTATCGCAGCGTCTTGTGCCACCCGTCCAGGTGCTTTTCGAGGCGCTTGAGGAAGGTGGAGTTCAGCTGTGCAAGCGCCATAATGGGCTCGGCCGCGAGATGCTCGGTGTTGAGGCGGTAGGTGTTGGTCCTACCTACCTGATCGCGGCGCACCACACCCTGCGCGACGAGGCGGGTGAGGACCTTGCGGATGCCTTCGCCCGACCCCGTGGCGAGGATGCGCTGGACCTGGCTGATCGTGAACGTGACCTCCGCGCTCGCCAAGACAGCTAGCACGTCGCCGTCCAGGGTCGGTGTTACCGTGGCGAACGGCCTGTTCAGCTGCATGGCAGGCACCTCCTCATTCCAACTAAAGTTTGACTATAGCAACTATAGTTGGAGTAGTGCGAGGTAGTCCGGACCGTCAGGGCTGAGAGCCACAGAATGGACCTGAGCAATTCTGTCGACGTGCTTGCCGGCTTCTGTGTTCGAGCCTTGTGAGCAGATGCTGTGTGGGCCAATATTGTTGGGAGCGTGGCTGTGACGGCGTCCATCGTAATGTGTGTTCCGTCCGTCATCTGTGGAGTCGATTTGCGGTCATTCTTTCTGCGTCGAAGCAGCCGGCGTATGGTCGTTGCGCACTTTCTGGCTCCAGAGGGCCTTTCCGGTGTCGTCGATCGCGCATGCGTGGTGCGAGGCCTTCCCGACATCGATCCCGATCCACACGGTGAGGTGATCATTCATCAACTCGCTCCTGTCGTTGCAGGTGGGGCCCGTGGACGTCTCCGTCACCAGATCCCTAAACAGCGACCGTTCGCATCAGCTCTCAATCAGCGACCGGAGCGTCCAGAACGGTGAGGCAGCCAGTCCTATCGAGCTACGACAGCAACAAAACCCGATCAGCTACACCCCACCGCGCTGGGCATCCAGAGCGTCCACTCTGGACACCACCAACCTTAGGGAACACCCGATCAATTCTCGGACTCAAGGTTCAGCAGTCAGTCAGGGAACGACTCAGTGATGATGCTTCCACCGAGCGCGCAGTCGTCTTCTGAAAAATGCAGTCATCCCGGCATCCGGCGCAACGTCTTCATCTCATTACGACCACCACCAGTCTCGCCGGCAGTAGTCGCTGTCGACGTGCCGCTCCCAAGTACCGCAGTCAGGCCTCTGCCAGCGACCATTGGTGCACGACGAGAGACCTAACTGGGCCTGTCACTTGCTGTCGACGTGCCCGATCGGGTCGGCGCTGTCGGTGAATGCGGCGCGGGCGGCGGGCCAGCTGGTCTCATCGACGCGGAGAGCGCTGCGAAGGTAGGCGGTGCTCATCCGCTGGATGACGGCGACCCGTTCCGGACTTTCGTCCGTGGTTTCGGCGACTTCGTATCCCACGATTCCGCCAAGCGAGTGCTCGGCACCGTGGAGGGTGAGAAGGTCGGTGGCGCCGGGGCTGTGTGTGTAGGCGTCGGTGAACCAGTCGGGGCCGCGGCTCGACATCTTGGACTGGTCGTGGTCGCCGGCGACGACGAGTGTGGGCGTGGTCAGTTCCTGGAACGAGGGGCGCATGAATGGGAAGTTCGCCTTCGCGAACGGATGCAGGTCGTCGCCGCCGACGCCGGTTGCTGCGAACAGGATGCCCGCGGTGACGCGGCTGTCGGACATGTCCTCGCCGACTTGGCCTGCTTCGTCGAAGATCCGAGCGCCGAGGAGCGACTGCGCTGTCTGTCCGCCCCAGGAGTGACCGGTGGCGGCAACTCGACTGCGGTCGATGCGGCCGGCAAGCCCGGGCACGGCGGCCTCGATGGTGTCGAGCTGGTCGAGGATGCGAGTGAGATCCGTGATCCGCTCGGTCCAGATGGTCGGGAACACCGGGTGGTCGAACCCGAAACCGTTCCGGCGCGAGTCGAGGTGGGTGGGCTGGATCACGACGAACCCGCGGGAGGCCCAGAACGCGGTGAGCGGCGCATACCCGTCGAGGTTCCACCCGTTGCCGTGGGAGAACACCACGATCGGCAGGTTCGCGCCGGTCGCCGGGGCCGACACCCGAACTTCCAGCGGTACCGGCCGGTCGGGGGCGGACAGTTCGGTCGCTGCAACGGAGACGACCGGAGTGCCGGCGCCGACAATGCCGTTCAGTGTGTTGATCATTGATGAGGTCATGGAAAGTTCCTTGCTGCGGGTGCGCTCTGCGATACTGGTTATCGGAGCGACGTTCCGTAACGTTACGGAACAGTGTTCCGTAATGCAAGTACACCCGATCGAATGGTGAGGACAGGCATATGGCTGACACCGAGAGCGACCAGTCGCGCGTTGCGCGGCCCCAGCAGGTGGGCCGTCCGCGTCGAAGCCAGCAGGCACTCCTTGACGCAGCGGCGGCGGTGTTCGTGACGTCCGGGGTCGACGCTCCGGTGCGGGAGATCGCAGCGAAAGCCGGCGTCGGTGTGGGGACGATCTACCGTCACTTTCCGACCCGTCCGGAGCTCGTAGTGGCGGTGTACCGACACCAGGTCGAGGCATGCGCAGAAGCCGGCCCGCGACTACTCGCGGAGAGCGCGACGCCCGAGGTGGCCTTGCGGGCATGGGTGGATTTGTTCGTCGATTTCCTTGTCACCAAACACGGGCTCGCTGGCGCACTCCACGGAGACAGCGCCGGGTCCGACGCTCTGCACACCTACTTCGTTGGCCGTCTCGTACCGGTGTGTAGTGACCTCCTCGAGGCAACACTCGAGTCCGTTGACACTGCTCCGCCGGTCGATGCGTACAACGTGCTCAAAGGCATCGGCAACCTCTGCATCGGTGCCGCAAGCGACGCCCAATACGAGGCCACCATTGTCGTGCAACTACTCATTTCGGGCGTGCTTAGCCGAGGACTTCGCTGACCCAGGCCCATCGCACCCTCACGTGGAGCACGGACAGGAAGCGCCGCGAAAATCACGCCACTTACTGCTGCGATTCACAGTCGGCAAGGCCGGCGCAGGTTCGGAGTGTCTCATCGTCGGGTGTGTTAGTAACGAACGATTCTGAGGCACTGTCGTCGGCACCTCCGAGACGCGCTCGGCCCTGATCTTCCTTTTCGCATCCGTACTTCAATGACTTTGCACGATCACGTGGCTTGTCAGTTGTGGTCGGTCATCACGCAAATGGACCTTTTGGGCCGGATGAAAACGGGCCTCGTACCGAGACACGATTGCCTCGGCATCCCCGTAATAGTGCAGATCTCGCGGACGTATTACCGCACGCCGCAAGGACTCGTCGAGCGTAGCGTCGTCGAGGCGCAGCAGAGCGGCACCCTGATCGCCGGCGAGGCTCGGGACATCGGTCCAATGCTCTGGGGTCTGCTGCACGGACTGGCCATGTCGAATTACCTGGTCGCTGTCCGAGTCTGCCAACCCGAGGCGAGTTATCGGTTCGAAGACATGCAGCGCATTCTTGCTCTGGCACTGAAGAACCTGGCCCCGCGCTGAGCATCGACTTATCTACGGCTCGAACAGGTTCCGGACGAAGGAGAGGCTCTCGGGGAGTGCAGCCCGCATCGTCTCGATATGCCCCGTCGGATAGGTGCGGAATGTGACTGGCTGGCGGTTGGCGGCGAGTTCGGCGGCGAGTTTCAACGCGAGCGGCGCCGGCACCATCTCGTCCGTCAGCCCCTGCCCGAGGAAGACGGGCCGATCGTACCCGGTCGCCGGGATTTCCAGCATGCTGCGAGCAGCGGCCAGCACTGCGGGATCGTCGAGGGGCCGGTTCACCAGATCGCCGATCGTGACGTCGCCGAGGTCCGATGCCATTTCCTGGTAGCAGTCGGTTTCGGCTCGGGCCAGGGCATCGGTGCCGCGCGGTGTCAGGTAACGATCGATGTCGAGATCGGGTCGTGCCGCCCGGAGTCCGGCCAGGATGTACGACACGAATACGGTGCTGCCGGTCAGTGGCAATCGGGGAAAGTCCGGCCCCACGAGTGGTGCAAGGTTCTCCAGATTCGACGGCGCCCCGGTCGCGACCGCGCCCCGGTAGTCCAGTTCCGGTGCGTATCGTGTTGCGATCGCTGCCGTGACCATCGCGGACTGCCCGCCCTGAGACTGTCCGAGTGCCACCCACCGCGGTGAGAGCGACGGTTCGACCGCACGCGCAGCACGCACCATGTCGATCATGCTGTGCGCCTCCGACGGTCCGTCCAGGTAGGGGTGGATTCCCGGCGTGCCGAGCCCCACGTAGTCGGTCGCGACGATCGCGTAGCCCTGCGAGAGCCAGTTCGTGAGGTATGGACTGCCGACGGTCCCGGTCACCGTGGGAGCGCACTTGTCGGCAATGCCGACGGTGCCGTGGGCCCACGAGATCACCGGCCAGCCGCCTTCGGGTGGATCACCGGCGGGGAGGAAGAGCGCGCCCGTACTCAACGCGGGCCGGTTCAGCGGTCCCGTGGACCAATAGGTGAGCTTTGATCCGTTGACGGCGCCGGGGATCCAGAAGGTTCGTGGCAGGGGATCTGTCGCGGTCACTGTGCCCGGCGCCGTGACTGGCGACGGCACCTGCGCCTGGGCGGGCGCGGTCGAGACGACCGCAGAGGCGAGCGTGATCACCATCAATGTTTGGCCGAGCCGTCGTCGGATCATTGCACCGCTCCCGGGGTTCGTCCGTGTGTACGCAGACTTCCATTCTGCGCGAACCGGAGTTGCCGGCACACCGGTTCGACAATCTTCGGGTGCCGCTACCGCGGTCGAGGGCCGGTCGAGTGGTTTCACTGTCAGTCCAGAGGCGAGGGCGAATGCTCCGCAGCGCATCATGTGGTGCGAGGCTCTTTAGGTCCGTTTTCGGTTCGTTGACGGGGACGCGGTCGGTGAGAGTACGCCCGCTAACCCTTGGCTGCGCTGATCCCGGCGCGCCGACCGTAAAAACTGCCGTCACCGAGCGACGTTCCCGACGCGTATCCGCCGGCACAGACTCCGGCAGTGCAACGGCCCGCAGCAAACAATCCGGGGATCGGTTCGCCCGAAACGTGCAGCACCTCCGACTGAATCGACGTTCGCAGGCCGCCGAGGGTGAAGCCTGCCGTGAAGCCCCGAAGGTCAAGGGCGGCAATCGGGGAGCCGATCGGCTTGACCCATTCGGGTTTCTTGCCGAAGACCGGATCCTCGCCCCGTTCGGCGTGGCGGTTGTACACCTCGACAGTGGACTGCAAGGTGCCCTCGGGCAAACCCATGTCCGATTCGAGTTCCGCGGCGGTCTCGGCCACCCACTTGGGGCGGAACCGGAAGAACGGCGTGGAACTGTCAGCGCCGGCGCCCTCGTCGTACGCGGCTTCGTCGATGATCAGGTAGGCCTCATTGTTGTTGCGGAGCAACGTTTCCTGGCCGATGCGCCCAGGATAGGTGTCCTCGTTGACGTAGCGTTGCCCGCGGCCGTTGACCAGGATTCCGCGCACCATCAGCTGAGGATCGCCGAAAAACGCGACCTCGGTGGCGTCCATGTGCGCGAGGTCGGCGCCCAGAGCTTGCGCCATCCGGATGGCAGTGCCGTCGTGCTCCTCGATGGCCGCACCTGGCCGCCCGATCAGACGCGGCGCATACGACTCGACCATCGACTCGTTGTAGGCAAAACTGCCCATTGCCAGAACAACACCGGTCCGAGCCCGCACAGCCACTTCCTTGCCGTAGCGCTTGGCGATGATGCCGACCACTCGATCACCGTCGACAACAAGGCGTTGCACCCGCATGTCGTGCTCGGCCCGCACGCCGAGTTTCTCCGCCGTCTCGACGAGTGGCTTCATCAGCATGAACCCGCCGCCCTTCTCGCCGGTGCGTTTGTCGCTCATCTGCGGTACGTGCCCGCGCGGGGCCGGGGCGGCGATGGCGTTGAAAGGCGCGGCGTTCTCGCCGCCGGAGTACATGAGACCGTCGTCGAACGGAGTTTCCCAGCCCGGCTGGCCGTAGAAACTCTCCTTGAACGGCACTCCGTTGTCGACCAGCCAGTTGTAGTGTTCGACGCTGCCGTTGCAGTAGTCGGTGATCTTTTCCTCGTCGGCACCTGGGCCGAGAGCGGCCATCATGAACGTCTTCATGTTCTCGGGGGTGTCTTCGAAACCGAGTGCCTTCTGCAGCGGTGTACCGCCGCCGAGATAGATGAACCCGCCGGCCAACGCGGCGGCCCCGCCCCACCCGCTGGTGCGTTCGAGAACGAGCACGTCCGCACCCGCTCGCGCCGCTTCGATGGCGGCGCTGACGCCGGCGATCCCGTATCCGGCGACAACAACGTCGGCTTCGAGATGCCAGGTGTCTACATCGTCTACGGCTACGGGCCGAATCGAGTGCGCCGATCCGGTGGAGTTCGCTGGGGCCATCGCGTTTCAGTCCTTCGCGGGAGTTGGTTCGGTTGCGGCCTTTTCGGCAGCTCGGGCGGCCTTACGCCGGTCGGACTTGACCGAGATCAAGGCATTGTTGAGTCCGGTTGCCAATGGCCACCCGGTGTAGTGACACAGGAAGATTGCAGCTTCCTCGACTTGCTGCTCGGTGAGTTCCTCGTTGAGGATCGCCGCATTGATCTGGATTTTTGCGACGTCGGTTTGCCCCTGGGCGGTAATCGCGCCAAGGAGGAGCAACCGTCGATCACGCATCGACAACCCCGGCCGAGTCCAGATATCGGCAAACAGATGATCTGCTGTGACGGCAAAAAACTCTCCCGGAACGTCGGCAGGCAATTCCCAGCCGTACACCTCGTTCATTTTCGACACACCGCGTGTCCGGGCCTCGGAGATGGAGTGTCCGTTCAGATCGGTCATGACTGCTCCTTCGTGGATGGTCCTGAGAATGCGGTATTTTCCGGAGGGGCGCCTACCCCCACACCGAGTCCTGGACCGAGCCCGGTCAGTGCCAGGTTCGCGAGGGGCAGGTCGACGCCGAGACGGTCACCCAGATCGAGCGCCAGGCTCAGATCTTTCTCACCCAGGTTGCGAACGTGACCGAGAATCGAGTACCAAGGATCGCTCTCGTCAACGGGCTCGGTGGTGGTCCGCAGCATGATGGCGCCGGCCCCACCGGTAATGGCATCGGTATGGCGTACGACCTTACCCAGGGTGCGAATATCGAGACCGGCCGCTTCGGCCAACCGCGACGCTTCGGTAGCGGCGGTGAAGGATACGAAGTGAAGAAGGTTACGCGCCAGCTTCATTCGGGTGCCGGCGCCGATGTCTCCGGCGTGGACCACCAGTTCTGCCCAACATCCGAACGGCTCGCGAACCCTCTCGAAAGCCTCTATCGGCCCGCCGATCATCACGGCGAGCTTGCCCTGTGTGGCACCGGGGGCGCCGCCACTGACGGGTGCGTCGATCAAGGTCACACTGTGCTCGTCGCAGAGGCTGGCCAACTCCACCGCGGTGGTGTCGGAGATGGTCGAGTGGACGGCGATGACGGTCCCGGGCCGAGCAGTGCTGAGGATGCCATCAGGTCCGTTGACGACATCACGCACTTGAGCGTCGTCGAGCACAGTGACCGAGATGACGCTCGCCGTGGCTGCGACGTCGGCCGGCGTACGTGCTGCACGAGCCCCCGCGGCAGTGAACGGTTCGAGAGCTTCGGCTCGCGCGTCGCACACCACGAGCCCGGCCGGCCAGTCGAGGAGACGGGTCGCCATGGGCGCGCCCATGTTGCCCAGTCCGATGTAGCCGAGCGTGGGCTTGTTGGCATTCTCGGTCACGATCGGAACACCTGCCCGCCGTCGACGTTGAAGATCTGGCCGGTCACCCAACCAGCTTCGTCGGAAAGGAGGAACAGGCACATGCCCACCAGGTCTTCCGGAGTTCCCATGCGTTGCAGTGGAATCCGTTTGACCATGTCCTTGACGATGTTGCCTGGTGTGACCGTGCGGGTGGCTTCGGTGTCGATCGGTCCGGGGGCAATCG
Organism: Rhodococcus sp. ACPA4; assembly: GCF_002300185.1. Taxonomy (NCBI): domain Bacteria; kingdom Bacillati; phylum Actinomycetota; class Actinomycetes; order Mycobacteriales; family Nocardiaceae; genus Rhodococcus; species Rhodococcus sp. ACPA4. Next base: position 1,588,899 of record NZ_NSDY01000001.1, on the reverse strand, counting down.
CGTTGATCCGGATCTTGGACCAACCGAGTTCCGTGGCCAATTGCTGAGTCAGGCCGTTGATCCCTACCTTGGCAAGGCCGTAGAAACCGGAGTACAGCCAGGCGGCAGTGGAGGACTGGTTCACGATCGAACCGCCGTTGACGCGCATGTGGGGCACTACTGCTCGGCACATCTGCAGTGCGCCGTCCATGTTCACGCTCATGAACGTCCGGTAGTACTCCCAGTCGACTGTGAGCAGCGAGTCGATCTTCATTCCGCCGTAGATGGCAGCATTGTTGACCAGGTGTTCGATGCTTCCGAATTGCTCGATCGTGAAGTCGGCGAGCGCCTGGGTGGATGCGCCGTCAGCAACGTCGACCGCCTTGAAGACCGCGCTGCCACCGTCGGCAGAGATCTGTTTGGCCACCGATTCGCCGAGTTCGTGATTGAGGTCGGCGACGACAACATTGGCACCCTCGGTTGCGAGTGCGCGGGCGTATGCCTCGCCGATTCCCTGAGCGGCGCCGGTGACGATTGCAGTGCGGCCCCTAAAACGTTCGGTACGTTCTGAAGGTTCTGTACGTCCCATGTCGATCCTGCTTTCGAGGTGACGGATGTGTGTGAGGTGCTTATGCGGGGGATGCGACGAGCTTTGTCTCGAGGTATTCCTCGAAACCGGCGAGGCCCATCTCTCGGCCGATTCCGGATTGCTTGTAGCCGCCGAACGGGGCGTCGGCGGAATACCACACTCCACCGTTGACGCTCAAAGTTCCGGTGCGTACACCAGCGACGACGCGGTTGACGCGATCGGGATCGGTGCCCCACACCGAACCTGACAGGCCGTACGGAGAGTCGTTGGCGATGCGGATGGCATCGTCGTCGTCGTCGAACGGAATGATCACCAGTACCGGACCGAATATCTCTTCTTGGGCGACCCGTGACGAGTTTTCCAGTCCCACAATCAAAGTGGGCTCGATGAAGTATCCGCGCGGTTGATCGTCCGGTCGGCCGCCGCCGGTGACCACGGTGCCCCCTTCATCCTGGGCCAGCTTCAGATAGCCTTCGACGCGGTCGCGTTGGCGTGCGGAGCTCAGCGGGCCGCAGATGGTTCCCGGTATCGACGGATCGGCAGCACGAATGCCGGCCATGGTCCGGGTGGCGGCGGCAAGCGCTTCGTCGTATCGGCTGCGCGGCACCAATAGTCGCGTGCTCAAAGCGCAGCCCTGCCCGGCGTGGACGCACACCGAGAATGCCGCGACGGAACTGGCGGATTTGATGTCGGCATCGTCGAGGACGATGAAGGCAGATTTTCCGCCAAGTTCCAGGAACACCTTTTTCAGGGTGCTCGACGCGGTAGACATCACCGCACGCCCGGTCGCGGTGGATCCGGTGAAGGAGATCAGGTCGACACGGGGGTCGGCGCACAGTTGTGTGCCGAGCGAGTGGTCCGTGGAGGTGATGATGTTGACGACGCCGGCGGGGATGTCGGTCTCCTCGGCGATCACCTTGCCTACCAACGCGGCACACCACGGTGTGTCCGGTGCCGGTTTGAGAACAATGGTGTTGCCGGCGGCGAGCGCCGGACCCAGTTTGGCGAAGTTGATCTGGTGTGGAAAATTCCACGGAGTGATGGCACCGACCACCCCAACGGCTTCCTTGAGTAGCTGACGGTGGGTGGGGACTCCCATCGGCGAGGCATTCCCGAGATCCTGTTGCCACGAATAGGATTCGATCAGTTGTGCCCAATATCGGAGGTCGTCGATCGGTCCTTCGAGTTGGGGGCCGCTGGTCAACATTCGCGGTGCCCCGACCTCGGCGATCGTGATGTCGCGTAGCTCTTCGATATGAGACTCGAGAGCATCGCAGAGTTGGCGAAGGCAGTGTGCGCGAAATGTGTGGTTCCGAGACCAATCGGTGGTGTCGAAGGCGCGTCGGGCCGCGGCGATTGCGGCGTCCATGTCGACGGAGGTGCCTTCGGCCGCTTGACCGAGTACTTCCTCGGTGGCGGGATTGAGGATGTCGAAGGTGCCGCCGGAACCGGGAACAAGTTTGCCGTCGACAAGAAGGGCGGAACTGTCTGTGGGTCGAAGGTTCATAGCGTGAACTCTTCCTTTCTGGACATATGTCTGGACTCTAGTTCACACAATCGTCCATGGCAATGAGTTTCGGGCATAAGCGATTTGGGTACCGAGAATTCGAAAACTGTCTTGGTTAGTCGGTTCGGGCGCTACGGTTCTCCACCAGATATCCCCGATCCGGTGCCCTGCTGTGGGCCTGGGCGGTTCCCTTCGTGTGTCGATCCGAGTGCAGGAGTAGGCCGATGAACAGAGTTGCTGGAAAAGTTGTCCTGGTGACGGGCGCCGCCCGTGGCCAGGGGCGCAGTCATGCGGTGCGTCTGGCTCAGGAAGGTGCGGACGTCATAGCGTTCGACATCTGCGCCGACATCGCAACCAATGAGTACCCGCTGGCCACTCGAGACGATTTGGATGAGACCGCGAGGCTGGTCAAGGAAACCGGGCGCCGCGTTGTCGCAGCGAGGGTGGACGTTCGAGATCGGGCCGGCGTCGAAGAAGCCCTGGCAGAGGGCGTGGAAACGCTCGGCGGGTTACATGTGGTTGTTGCCAATGCCGGGATCTGTCCGCTGGGTAAGCATGTCTCCAATTCCGGCTTCGTCGACGCGTTCGACGTGAACTTTCTCGGCGTCGTGAACACCGTCCATGCGGGTTTGGAATACCTGGGGGAGGGCGGATCGATCATTGCTATCGGGTCCGTGGCCGGCCTGGTTCCGCAGACCGGATTCAACGGTCAACAGGCGCTGCAAGGGCCTGGCGGTGACGGATACGGCTTGGCCAAGAAGATGATTCAGACGTACACCATGTCGTTGGCATTGACACTGGGGCCGAGTTCGATTCGGGTCAATGCGATCCATCCGACCAATGTGAACACGAACATGCTGCAGAGCTTGCCCATGTATCGGACCTTTCGTCCGGATTTGGAAAACCCGACCGCGGAAGATGCCGCTGTGACGTTTCCTTTCATGCAGGCGATGCCGACGCCGTGGGTGGAACCGGAGGACATCTCGCACGCGGTCGTGTATTTGTCGTCGGACGAGTCGCGATTTGTCACTGGTCAGCAGCTTCGGGTTGATGCGGGCGCCGGTATGAAGATCGGCCTCTAAGGTGCGCTTTTCGGCTGTGACCGGCGTGGATGACTTGCTCGTGAATACTGAAATCTCGAATTCGTTGCCCTGGACAGGTACCTGTAGTAACGTCCAGACATGTGTCCAGTCATGGTTACGAATCGACTCGCCGACGCCTCAACGGTAAGCAGGCAGACACCGTCTCCAAGCTCACCGAAGCCGCCGTTGTCGTGCTCCGTGAGCATGAATATTCCGGTTTGACTGTGCGCGCCGTCGCTGCCGAGGCCGGGGTGGGAGCAGCAACCGCCTATACCTACTTCTCGTCGAAGGAGCATCTTGTTGCCGAGGTCTTCTGGCGTCGGTTGCGAGCGTTCCCGAGCTCTGACGGCACCGGTTCGGACCCCACCGCCCGAGTGTTGGCCGTACTGCGCAACATTGCGTTGCTGCTGGCCGACGAACCGCAGGTGTCGGCGGCCGTGACCAATGCATTGCTGGGAACCGATCCTGAGGTTGAGCATCTTCGCGACCGGATCGGATTTGAGATTCACAGCAGGCTGGTTGCGGCAATGGATCCGGTAGTAAATCCACATCGGATCGAGGCAATTGAAATGCTGTATGCCGGAGCACTTTTGCGGGCCGGAATGGGATATGGGACTTACGAGTACATTGCCGGACGCCTGGAGGCTTCCGCACGACTGATCTTGGAGCATCCATGACCGAAGCATTGATCGAACCGGTGGTGTTCAATCCGTACGACTATCACTTTCACGAAGACCCGTATCCGACCTATGCGCGATTGCGGAATGAAGCTCCGATCTACCACAACGACGACGTCGGATTCTGGGCGCTGTCACGGTATTCGGACGTTCTGAGTGCATTCAAGGACAACAAGCGACTCTCGAGTGCGAACGGGGTTTCGCTCGACCCGGCAGCATACGGGCCCCATGCGCACTACGTGATGTCCTTTCTTGCCATGGACGATCCGCGGCATATGCGTCTGCGGCAGTTGGTGTCTCGCGGTTTCACACCCCGCCGTGTTGCCGAACTGGACTCGCGGATACTCGAGCTAACCACGGCGCACCTGACTCCGGCACTTGCCACTGGGGAATTCGACTGGATATCCGAAGTGGCCGGCAAATTGCCGATGGACGTGATCTCCGAGTTGATGGGCGTTCCCGAACCGGACCGCGCGGAACTGCGGAGAAAAGCAGATCTGGTGGTGCACCGCGAAGACGGCGTCCTCGACGTACCGCCGGCTGCGGTGGAAGCGTCGATCAGCCTCATGAACTACTACAAGGACATGATCGCCGAGCGTCGTCGTTCACCAACCGGCGACTTGACATCAGCGCTGCTCGATGCCGAAATCGACGGAGACAAACTGTCGGATGCCGAGATTCTGGGCTTCATGTTTCTGATGGTCGTTGCCGGAAACGAAACCACCACCAAACTTCTCGGAAACGCCCTGTACTGGGGCTCGCACAATCCCAACGAGATTGCGGAGGTTCTTCGTGATCCGGATCTGTCAGCGGAGTGGGTGGACGAAACGCTGCGCTACGACACGTCGAGTCAGATCGTAGCTCGCACGACCACTGTCGATCTCGAGTACTACGGCACTACCGTTCCGGCGGGGGAGAAGATGCTGCTCCTGATCGGTTCGGCCAATCGAGATCCGGATGTCTTCGACGATGCAGACGCGTTTCGCCTCGGACGTAATTCTGCCAACAAGTTGGCGAGTTTCGGTGCGGGCGTTCACTTTTGCCTCGGTGCTCACCTGGCGCGTCTCGAAGCGAAGATCGCTCTTGCCGAATTTGCCCGCCACGTGCGCGATTACGAGGTGGACGAGGCGGGTATCGAGAGAGTCCATTCGACAAATGTGCGGGGTTTCGCGGCCCTGCCGGTGAAGGTGCAGGTGCGCTGATGCCTCGTTTCGAACCCAATCCGGCCCGGCGGACCGCTTTGATCAGCGGCGCATCGTCGGGTATCGGCACCGCGGCGGCCTATGCCCTGGCGGAACTCGGTCACCCAGTCGTCCTCGGAGCGAGGCGGGAAGCCGAGTGCGAGGCGATTGCCGAAAAGATCCGCAGCAACGGCGGCGAAGCCATGGCACATTTCCTCGACGTCACTGACGGCAGTTCGGTGGATGCGTGTGTCACTGCCGCCGAAAAAGCGATGGGGCCGGTGGAAATCGTCGTATCGGGTGCCGGTGATCTCGAATTCGGTGCCGCCGATCAAATGGAACCCGAACGGTTCTTGCGTCAGGTCGAGGTCCATCTTGTCGGTGCACAACGGCTCGCTCACCGAATCCTGCCCGGTATGAGGGAGCGGCAACGGGGTGATTTTGTGCTGATCGGTTCGGATTGCGCCGACCGGCAACGTCCGCTCATGGGTGCTTACGACGCGTCGAAAGCCGGTCTCGAAGCAATGGGGCGTCAGATGCGAATGGAACTCGAAGGCACGGGCATTCGCGCCTCGATCGTGAGGCCTGGACCGACGTTGACCGGGATGGGAATGGACACGACGCCGGAGATCATCGGCCCCGTCGGCGAATCGTGGGCCAGGTGGGGCTTCGCGCGACACGGCTACATGCTGCGGCCGTCCGATATCGCAAACGCCATCGTTGCCGTCGTGACCGCTCCCCGAGGTGCGCACCTCGTTCTGGTGGAGGTTCAGCCGGAAGCTCCACTCAATCCTCGTCCTACTCACACTTCGCAGGAGACGACATGACTCACGGCGTACAGGAGAATCCGCGCACGCTGCCGCAGCCCCCGCGGGTGTCCGGCGGCGAACTCGAACACGGTCATCTCGAAGAACTGCGTACCGATCCGATCGCATTGATGCGCCGGGTCCGCGACGAGTGCGGCGACGTGGGAGCCTTCCAACTAGCCGATCGCACGGTGATCCTGCTGTCCGGCGCCGAGGCAAACGAATTCTTCTTCCGTTCGACTGACGAGGACCTCGACCAGCAAGCTGCGTACCCGTTCATGAAGCCGATCTTCGGTGAGGGGGTGGTGTTCGACGCCAGTCCTGAGCGGCGCAAGGAAATGCTGCACAATTCGGCACTGCGCGGCGAGCAGATGAAAGGCCATGCTTCGACAATCGGCACGGAAGTCGAAGCGTTGGTGGCAGAGTGGGGCGACGAGGGCGAGATTGATCTGCTCGATTTCTTTGCCGAGTTGACCATCTACACGTCGTCGGCCTGCCTGATCGGAAAGAAATTCCGCGACGAACTCGACGACAGTTTTGCCAAGCTCTATCACGAACTGGAACAGGGCACCGACGCGCTTGCCTTTGTCGATCCGTATGCGCCGATCGAGAGCTTTCGCCGACGCGACGAAGCGAGACTGGCTTTGGTTGCGCTGGTTCAGGAGATCATGAACGGGCGGATTGCGAATCCTCCCCATGGCAAGGACGACCGGGACATGCTCGACATCCTGGTTTCGGTCAAGGACGAGAACGGTGAGCTGCGCTTCAGTGCGGACGAGATCACCGGAATTTTCATTTCGATGATGTTTGCCGGTCACCACACGACATCCGGGACGGCGGCGTGGTCGTTGATCGAATTGCTACGCCATCCCGTCGTCATGGCCGACGTCGTCGAGGAACTCGACAGTTTGTACGCAGACGGTGCCGACATCAGTTTTCATGCCCTGCGCCAGATCCCGATTCTCGAAGCCGTGGTGAAGGAAACACTGCGGCTGCATCCGCCGCTGATTATCTTGCTGCGGGTGGCGCGGGGGGACTTCGAGGTGGGTGGTTTCGAGATTCGCGAAGGTGACCTGGTGGCGGCCACCCCGGCAATTTCCAATCGCATTCCCGAAGACTTTCCGAATCCCGACGAATTCGATCCTGGCCGCTACATCGATCCACGTCAGGAAGACATCGTCAATCGATGGACGTGGATTCCGTTCGGAGCGGGCAGGCATCGGTGCGTCGGCGCGGCGTTTGCCCAAATGCAGCTCAAGGCGATCTTTTCGATTCTGCTGCGCGACTACGAATTCGAGATGACCCAACCGTCGGAAAGCTATCGCAACGATCACAGCAAGATGGTCGTGCAATTGGAGCAGCCGTGCTCGGTCAGATATCGGCGGAGAACCGGTACAGGCAGTCGATCCGATACTGGCAGGGGAGCGTGAGTCATGCGTGTCGAAGTCGACCTGGATCTGTGTCAGGGCCACGCCGCATGCGAATTGGAAGCGCCGGACGTTTTTGTGGTTCCGAAAAGGGGCAAGGTCGAAGTGTCCGATCAGCCGCTGCCGGACGAGCAGCGACACGAGGTGGAAATGGCAGTGCGTTACTGCCCGACAGGCGCACTGAAAATTGTCGAGGACTGACCAGGGAGAGGTTCACATGACCGGATTCGACCGCGCCGAGCTCGACGACATGGTGCAACGCTGGATTGACGCGAACAAGAAGGCCGAGTCCGCCGGCGACTGGAAGCCGTTGGCGGACATGTACACCGAGGACGCAACCTACGGCTGGAACTACGGCCCCAAACAGGATTTCATGGCGATCGGTCGGGAAGAGATCCGCACCGTCGCGCTAGGTCTCGAGATGAACGGCCTCGAAGGCTGGGAGTATCCCTATCAGGACTTTGTGATCGACGAGCGCAGTGGCAACGTCATCGGACTGTGGAAACAGATCTCCGACGCCAAACGAGACGACGGCAGTAACTACTCCGTCTACGGCATCGGCGGTAGTTGGTTCCGGTACGGCGGAAATTTCCAATGGTCCTGGCAGCGTGACTTCTTCGACTTCGGAAACGTCTCGGCGCTGTTCATGGAGATGATCCAGAACAACGCGCTGTCCAAAGGTATGCAGGCACGCATTCAGCGATCGATCTCCGGCGAACCACTCCCAGGCTGGTATCGCGCGGGTACCTCGCCGGTTCCACTGTGGTGAGTCCGGTGACTGTCGGTGGGTCCTTCGAGACGCTCTCGCGCGGCGACCTTGCTGTGTTGGTGCCAGAACTCCTGCTCTGTGGTCAGCTGATCGACAGATCCGGGATGGCGCACCTGATCGTGGAGTACGGGCGCGAAGGCATGGCGGAGGTTGCGATCGCGGAGTGGGAATCCGCCAGTCCGTGGTACACCCGCCGGATGCAGAAGGCGCTGCGGTACGAGGGTGATGACGTCGTGACCATTTTCAAAGGACTGCAACTTGACATCGGGGCCCCGCCGCAGTTCATGGATTTCCGCTATCGCGTCGACGACCCGCAGCACGGTGAGTTCTGGCTCGACCATTGTGGCGCTCTGACGGATGTCGAACCGCTGGGGGACGAGTTTGTCACCACCATGTGTCATGACATCGAAGACCCGACGTTCGACGCGACGGCGATAGCAACCAATGCGCATGCGCAGATCCGTCCGATCCATCGGCCGCCGCGCAAACCTGCTGACAGGCACCCACACTGTGCGTGGACAGTCGTAATCGACCCGTCGCATGTCCCGCCGGTCATGACGGCCCACACCGAGCAGATCGGCCGGACTGCTGCGGTGTCGGTTGAGTTGAGTCCGATCGACGGCAGCGACGACGGGGCGGCCGACTACTCGGGACCGCTGCTCTCGGATCTGCGTTTCTCCGACTTCTCCCAGTCAGCGCTGGTTCGTATCGCGCAGGAAGTGTGCCTGCAACACCACCTACTTGCGCTGGGGTTTCTGCTCGCGGTGCGCGGGCGCAATAGTGCGGACAAAGCTCGAGAAATTACGCTCAAACAACTCACCGGAATTGCAGGCGTCGCTTCGCAGCGCATCCGCGACGCATTGGGTCTGCCGCCGGATCTGGAAGGGCTGTCGGTGGTGCTGGAGCTACATCCGTTGCTCAATCCGAAGCAATATGTCGAGCGTGAAATTCGCTGGGATGGAGAGAGTCTCGAGATCTTGATTTCGCGGACCGGCCTGGTTGACGCCGACGGTGGCTGGCCCACTCTGATCGACGGTGAGCATCTGGATCCGCTTCAGGCACTGGTACGCGGCGTGAATCCACATTTCACAGCCCGGGTGCTCGACGATTCCGAGGCCGGGCTTTTGATCACGGTCGATACGACGGCGGAGGCTGCGCCGGAATGTGTCGAGGTCGCCATCACCAAAGTGAGCAGCGGCGCAGCATTTGCTTTCGAAGATCGTGGAATTCCGTTGCCTCTCTTCGTGGTTTGAGTGGCTGACCCTGAAAAGGATCGTTCATGGCCTACACGTTTGCAGACCTTTTCGAGCATTCCGTCGATGCGATGCCTGATCGACGAGCGCTGATCGTGTCGGGGGAGGAAGTGACGTACCGCGAACTCGACTCGCGGGCCAACCGTCTGGCACATCATTTCCTGTCGTCGGGTTTCGGGCACGGCACCCATATCGGAATTCAGATGCACAATTCGATCGAGACGATGGTTGCGGTCCTCGCGTCGTTCAAGGTTCGTGCCGTTCCGATCACCGTGAACTATCGGTACACCACCGACGAGTTGGTGTACCTCTACGACAACGCCGATCTCGAGGCACTCGTGTTCCATCGGGGGTACTCCGCTCGCGTCGCCGAGGCCCTGGAATCCACGCCTCGGGTGAAGCACGCTGTGGTGGTGCCGGACGAGCTTGCCTCGGGTACCGAACCGCCCGTGCCAGGCGCGGTCGCGTACGAGGACGCGCTGTCACCGCATTCTCCGGAACGCACCGGTAGTGACGCGTTCGACGAGCGGAGCGGAGACGACCCGTACATTCTCTACACGGGCGGAACCACCGGACGACCCAAGGGCGTGGTGTGGCGTCAAGAGGATATCTGGCGAGTTCTGGCCGGTGGCTACGATTTCTACACCGGTGAGCCGATTGCCGACGAGTACCAACAATCCCGTGGCGGCGCAGCGGCTGCAGAACCTATGCGATGGTGCATGCTGCCACCGCTCATCCACACGTCGGCCTTGATGCCGACGTTCAACGCACTGTTCTCAGGCAACACCGTGATCTTCGAACCACGGTTCGATGCGGCACACGTCTGGAAAGTTGTTGCCGAATACCGGCCACAGGTCATGGTGATCACCGGTGACGCAATGGGGCGGCCTTTGGTGGAAGCGCACCGCGAACTACAACCAGATGCGTCCAGCTTGGCGGTTCTCGCGTCCGGGGCGGCGCTGTTCTCCGGTTCGGTGAAGGACGCCTTCTTCGAGGTGTTCCCGAATCTGATGATCTCGGACTCGGTGGGCTCTTCCGAAACAGGCTTCGGCGGTATCGGATTCGCAGCCAAAGGGTTGAAGCAGCACGGTGGACCTAGGGTGGGTTCCAACCGGTTCACGGTGGTAGTCGACGATGACAACCGGATTCTGCCACCGGGTTCCGGCGCCGAGGGGTGGCTGGCAAAACTCGGCAACGTCCCACTCGGCTACTACAAGGATCCGGTGAAGTCGGCGGAAATCTTCCGAACGGTGGACGGCGGACGGGCAGTGGTCACCGGAGACCGCGCCCGGATCGAGGACGACGGTTCCATCACGCTGCTCGGCCGGGGCAACATGGTGGTCAACACCGGCGGCGAGAAAGTATTCGTCGAAGAGGTCGAGGCCGTCGTCAAGGCCCATCCGGATATCTACGACGCCACCGTCATCGGGCTGCCGGACGAACGCTGGGGAAGCCGAGTCTCGGCCGTGGTCAGGGTGCGCGATGGTGTTGTTCCGGATTTCGAGTCGATCGAGAAACACACTCGGAGCCAGCTTGCCGGGTACAAGATTCCGCGTGCGTTCTGGATTGCGTCCGAGGTGGTGCGAGCGCCAAGCGGAAAACCCGACTACCGCTGGGCGAAGGAGTACGCCCTCGGTCAGGAGCCGATTCACCGCATCGATTAGTCCGCCTCGGCGCGCGCGGCGCCTTGCCTGCAAGAGGAGCAACCGAAATGCCCGAGCTGAACCTTCCCGACGGCTTCGATGTCACCGACCCTCAGATGTACGGCAAGCGTGTTCCCCTTGCCGAGTTCGCGGAACTACGCCGCTGCGCTCCGGTGTGGTGGAACGCGCAGGAACCGGGAACCGGCGGTTTCCACGACGGTGGCGCCTGGGTAGTGTCGCGGCACGCCGACGTGCGTGACGTGTCGCTGCGTTCGGAGGAGTTCTCCAACAACGTCAACGGGTGCGTCCCACGCCATGAAGACAACATCACCGCCGAAGAACTGGAAGTCAGTAAATACGTTCTGATCAACAAGGACGCGCCCCAACATACCCAGTTGCGCAAGTTGGTGGCGCGATTGTTCACACCCAGGTCCGTCGAAGCGATGCGAGCCGGGCTCGAAGAGCGAGCCGAAGAGATTGCGAAAGCCGCGGCGGCGTCGGGTACCGGTGATTTTGTCCAGCAGGTTGCCAGTGAGCTACCGATGCAGGCGATCTCGGACCTCATCGGAGTTCCGCAGGAGGCTCGACGCCAGCTCTACGAATGGTCGAATCAGATGACCGGATACGACGACGAATCGATGGCCGGGGAGTCTAGAATGGCGTCGGCGCAGATACTCGGGTACGCGTATCAGCTTGCCGAGGCTCGTCGCGACGAACCGCTCGACGACATCATTTCGCGATTGGTCCAGGCGAACGTGGACGGTGAGGCTCTCACGCCGGAACAGTTCGGCTTCTTTGTCATCATGTTGGCGGTTGCGGGCAACGAGACAACACGCAATGCAACAACACTCGGGATGATGGCGTTTCTGGCGTACCCGGATCAATGGGAACTGTACAAGCGTGAGCGTCCACGCACGGCGGCCGACGAGATAATTCGCTGGGCGTCGCCGCTGACGTCATTCCAACGTACGGCGTTGGTGGACACTCAGATTGCCGGAACTCCGATCAAGAAGGGGCAGCGTGTTGTGCTCCTGTATGGATCGGCGAACTTCGACGAATCTGCGTTCGAGAACCCGGACGTATTCGACATTCTTCGTGATCCCAATCCGCACTTGGCTTTTGGTGGTACCGGGCCACACTACTGCGTCGGCGCCAACCTGGCCCGGATGGAGATCGACCTGATTTTCAACAAGATCGCCGACCACATGCCGGACATCAGCAAACTTGGTGATCCCAGCCGGTTGGCATCAGGGTGGATCAACGGGATCAAGGAATTCAGGGTCGATTACGGCAACAACGCCTCGTGTCCCGTGGAGCACTGAACCGTGTACACCGGGCGGGTCTCGCTGGCAGCGCCGATGCGTCAACTCGGTCAGTTCTACAAAATGGGTGCCGATGTTGCGGTGGGACTGGTACGCACACGCTTTCAGGTGCAGGAGTTTCTCGAACAGAGTTGGATGATCGCGCGGGTGTCACTGGTACCGACGGTTCTGGTGGCAGTGCCGTTCACGGTTCTGGTGAGCTTCACTCTCAACATCTTGCTGCGCGAGATCGGTGCTGCAGATCTCAGCGGAGCCGGGGCGGCACTCGGCGCCGTCACCCAGGTCGGGCCAGTGGTCACTGTCCTCATCGTGGCGGGCGCCGGCGCCACCGCCATTGCCGCAGATCTCGGTTCGCGGACCATTCGCGAGGAGATCGACGCGATGGAAGTGCTCGGGATCGATCCGATCAATCGGCTGGTGATTCCCCGGGTTGTCGCGTCGACGGTGGTTGCGTTGCTGCTCAACGGACTTGTGTGCGTCATCGGCATCACAGGCGGCTACATCTTCTCGGTGTTCCTCCAAGGCGTGAATCCCGGTGCGTTTGTCGACGGCATCACGTTGCTCACCGGATTACCCGAAGTTGCCTTGTCGATGGTGAAGGCCGCACTGTTCGGCATGCTCGCCGGACTGGTCGCGTGTTACCGGGGACTGTCCGTCCGTGGCGGTCCGAAAGGTGTTGGCGAGGCTGTCAACGAGACAGTGGTCTACGCATTCATGGCGCTCTTCGTGGTCAATACCATCGTGACTGCGGTGGGCATCAGGCTGACGGCGGGGTGAGCGGCGTGGCACTGGCGGAACTCGGAAAATTCGGGGCGACCCGAGCGCGGATGGCACGTGTGTCGCGGTCCGTCGACGATGTCGGACGGCAAGCGGTCTTCTTCGTCAGAGCTATTGCCTTCATTCCCTGGGCGCTGCGCAAACACCCGAAAGAAGTCTTGCGTCTGGTCGCCGAGATCAGCATGGGAACAGGTGCGTTGGCATTGATCGGCGGCACCGTCGCCGTTGTCGGGTTCCTGACGCTGGCGTCAGGCGGAACCATCGCGATTCAAGGTTTCAGTTCGCTCGGAAACATCGGCGTCGAGGCACTCACCGGGTTCTTCTCCGCGTTCATCAACGTGCGCATCGCCGCGCCGGTCATCGCGGGAATCGGGCTGTCCGCAACGATCGGCGCCGGCTCGACGGCGCAGATCGGTGCGATGCGCATCAGTGAAGAAATCGACGCACTCGAAGCGATGGCGATCAGTTCTGTTCCGTACGTGGTGAGTACGCGCATCGTGGCCGGGATGCTCGCCATTCTGCCGCTGTACTCGTTGGCGCTCGTCGGATCGTTCCTCGCGGGACGTTTCACCACGGTGGTGCTGTTCGGTCAATCGTCCGGGCTCTACGACCACTACTTCACCACCTTTCTCGATCCGGTCGACGTCGCCTGGTCCTTTGTGCAGGTACTGGTGATGGCGTTGCTGGTCATGCTGATTCACACGTACTACGGCTACAGCGCTGTAGGCGGACCCTCGGGGGTGGGCACAGCTGTCGGGCGCGGCGTCCGTCTGTCACTGATTTGTGTTGTGGCGGTGACCCTTCTGGTCTCGCTGGCGCTGTACGGCGGTTCCGGCAACTTCAACTTGTCCGGATAGGGAGAGCGAGTGGAGAGATACGGATACAAGCTTGCGGCATTAGGCTTGGCGTGCGCGATTGTTGCCGTCGTGGCGCTGGCGGTCGCGTCGTTCAATCAGTCGTTCACCACCCGCGTTCCGATAACAATTGTTGCCGAGCGGGCCGGCCTTGTGATGGATCCGGGTGCGCGAGTGAAGATGGCCGGTGTCACCGTCGGGTCCGTCGAGTCGATCGCGCCGGCCGACGATTCCACCGCGACGTTGTCCATCCTTCTCGATCCCGATGCACTCGAGTCGATTCCCGCCAACGTCGATGTCGCGATCACCTCGAACACCGCCTTCGGCGCGAAGTTCGTCAGTATGTCGGCGCCTGCGGATCCGAGCGCCGAGCGATTGACCGCTGGCGCCACCATCGACGCGAATCACGTGACCGTCGAAATCGATACCGTGTTCGAGAAGTTGACGGCCGTCCTGCGGACAGTTGATCCCGGAAAACTCGATCAGACGCTTGGGGCGATTTCCGCCGCGTTGCAAGGTCGCGGGGAGAGGTTGGGCGCCGCACTCGGGAAGGCCGACGCGTCGCTGTCCGAATTCAACAGTGCCGGTGACGCTTTCGACGAGGTTCTCACAGACCTTCCGGTAGTGTCCGGGACATATCGGGCGGCTGTGCTGGATCTGATGGACACCCTCGGCTCGCTCACTGTCACCGGCACCACCGTCCTCGACGAGCAAGAGAATCTGGATCTACTGCTACTCAACGTAATTGGGTTGGCGCGTACCGGAGAAGATGTCCTCGGCGCCAATGCCGACGGTGTGGATACCGTCCTGTCGCTCATGCGGCCAACCACCGAACTTCTCGAGGAGTACTCGCCGGTGATTCCATGCATGTTCCACGGACTCGAGGAGAGCAAGGCAATCGGCGACGGCGCGTACAACGGGCAGCCGGGAATCAAGATGTCGATCGGATTGATCGCAGGCACCGAACCGTATCGCTATCCTGAAGATCTGCCGAAGGTCGCGGCAACCGGCGGACCGCAGTGCATGGGCCTTCCGTTGCGCGATCCGAATGTCAACGCGCCCTACCTGGTGACGGACACGGGTGTGAATCCTTTCGAACCGGAACGTCAGTGGAATGGCGGCCAGCCGATAAACGACATGCCGAACCTGCTCAGTTACCTGTTCGGAACGGCGATTCGATGAAGCGGCGCGGCTACGGCATCAAATTCGGCATCTTCGTGGCGGTGATGTTGCTGGTCAATGCTGGGCTCGTGCTGGTCTTCGGGCAGATGCGAGGAGGCGACGAGCACAGTTACGCAGCCCAATTCGTCAATGTGTCCGGACTGAAATCCGGCGACAAGGTACGGATCGCCGGGGTGCCCGTAGGGACGGTGAGCGCCGTCGAATTCGGTGACGACCACCTTGCTCACGTGAAATTCAGCGTCGATTCGGTGGAGACCCTGACGGAGCAGACCCGGGCGGCAGTGCGTTATCAGGACCTCGTGGGCAACCGCTATCTCGAATTGCTCGACAGTCCCGGCGCCGCGCAACCTATGGCCGCAGGTGCAACCATCCCCACCACCAGGACTGCGCCGGCGCTGGACCTCGACGCGCTGCTCGGTGGCTTCAAACCGTTGTTCCAGGCGCTCGACCCGACCCAGGTCAACGCGCTGTCCCTGTCGCTGCTCGAGGTATTTCAAGGGCAGTCGGGGACAGTGGCGTCGGTGCTCGCACATACCGGATCGATCACCAACACACTTGCCGACCGTGATGTGCTCATCGGCCGGGTCATCAACAATCTTGACGGCGTATTGAGTGAACTACGTGGGCGAGGCGGACAGTTCACCGACACGCTCGACCATCTGCAACAACTGGTCAGCGGACTCGCGTCGGACAAGGAACTGATCGGGACTTCGGTGACGAGCATCGATACCGCTGCACAAACTTTCGCAGATCTCCTGGCCGGGGTCAGGCCCGACATCAGTGGCACACTGTCGCAACTCGACCAGAGCTTGGACCCTTTGGTCGAGCAACAAGGCGAGCTCGATCGAATCCTCGCGTCGATGCCGTCGAACTATCGGCAACTGATCCGAGTTGGTGCCTACGGGTCCTTCTTCAACTTCTATCTCTGCGGTATCGCGCTCAAAGTCGACGGGGCTGACGGCAAACCGATGACGGTCGACCTGATCGACCAGACGACCGGAAGGTGCGCACCACGATGAGAGAGATGGCGCAGAAGCAGGCCGTGCGAGTAGGCGTTGTGGGGATGGTGATGACCGCGTCGGTGGTGCTGGCGTCACTGCAGTATCAGGATCTGCAGTTCGTGAAAAACGGGGTGAGCTACAGCGCAGTGTTCAACGACGCGAGTGGTGTGGCTGCCGGTGACGAGGTAAACGCGGCCGGGGTGAAGATCGGCACCGTCGACAACATCGCTGTCGAAAAAGGCCGTGCTCGAGTTGATTTCACGCTCGACGGTTCCGTCACTCTCGGTGAGAGTACGTCGGCGGCGATCACCACGATGTCCCTGCTCGGTAAACGTGCGCTATCGCTCGACCTGGATGGAAGTGGACGGATACCCGTCGGCGGACAGATCCCACTCGAACGCACCCGATCGGCGTACTCGTTGCCCGACGTACTCGGCGACCTCACCACCACGGTCGAGGACATCAACCTCGACCAGTTGTCGGCGTCGTTGGAGGAGGTTGGTGCAGTGATGACGGACAGCGCGCCTTCCTTGCGGCCCGCCCTCGACGGGGTAGCCCGCCTGTCGGACAGCATCAACCGCCGCGACGAGACACTGAAGCTTCTGCTCGCAGATGCGAATAACGTGGCCGGTCTCCTCGCGGACCGGGGACCGCAGGTCAACGCGCTTCTTGTCGACGGCGATGCTCTCCTTGGTGAACTGGTCCGCAGGCAGGATGCGTTGGGCAACGTCATCACCGACATCTCGGCTGTCTCCACTCAACTCAGTGGGTTGGTACACGACAACGAAGCACAACTGGGCCCGGTCCTGAACAAGCTCGACACGGTGCTCGGGATACTCCAGAAGAACAAGGACAACCTGGCCCAGGGCATCGACGGACTCGGAACGTACGTGGGGACGCTCGGCGATACCGTCGCGAGCGGACCGTTCTACTACTCGTACATCCAGAACCTGCTTCCCGCCCAGTACACCCAACCGTTGATCAACGCGATTGTCGGGCTTCCGCCTGCGCCGCTACCGATACCGGAGGTTCGCTGATGGTCGCGAAACGTATTGTCGCCGCGGTCGGGGTACTCGCGGTGGCGGTGGCGGGATATTTTGTCGTACAGCACTTTCGGTACTACTCGGTGACGGCCTATTTTGCGTCGACGACGGGACTCTACGTCGGCGACGACGTCCGTGTTGTGGGCGTCGACGTCGGCAAGGTCACCTCGATAACTCCGCAGGGGGAGAAGATGCGGGTCGAACTCGAACTCGCCCGATCCGTCCCTGTCGCAGCGGACGCACACGCGGTGATCGTTGCTCAGTCCTTGGTCTCGGCCAGGTTCGTCCAGCTGACGCCGGCATTGACGGAGGACGGGGGAGACGCGTTGGCCGATGGAGCGGAGATCGGAATCGAGCGAACCGCGGTGCCCGTGGAATGGGACCAGATCAAGGAGCAATTGGGCCGGGCGGCAGATGCATTGGGGCCGTCCGAGGGGACCCGCGGGTCAGCGGCCGAATTCCTCGATGCCGCAGGCACGGCTTTGAGTGGGAACGGTGAGGCGTTAGGACGTTCGATCACGGAACTGTCTTCGGCCATGAGCACTCTGAACGAGGGAGGTGGCGATCTTTTCGGAACGATCCGAGGACTGCAGATTTTCACCACGGCGTTGGCGGCAAGCAACGAACAGATAGTGAGCTTTCAGGGACGTCTGGCAACCGTGACAAGTCTGTTGGCAGACAGCCGGACACAATTGGCACCAGCTCTGGTTGATCTGGATGCGGCGATCGGTGATGTCCACCGATTTGTCGAACAGAATCGCAGCGGGCTCACCGAACAGGTGAACACATTGGCCGATGTCTCCCAGGTTCTGGTGGACAAACGCGATGGGATCGAAAAGCTTCTGCATCTGGCGCCGACGGCCTTGTCCAATTACTACAACGTGTACCGCCCGGCCCAAGGCGCGATGGTCGGGGTGCCTGCCTTCCAGAACATCGGCAATCCCATCGACTTCATCTGCGGCGGTATCGCGGGACTGGCAAACGAAACCTCTGCGAAGGGTGCGGAATTGTGTGCCGAGTACCTCGGACCGTACCTGAACACCATCAGAGCGAACTATCCGGATCTGAACATCAATCCGACCCGTGCGCTCGGTGCGGCGCCGGATCAGTTGGTGTACAGCGAACCGGATCTGAAGCCGGCTCCTTCCCTGCCGAGCGTGAGTGTTCCCGCAGGGCTGGGTCAGTTGCTGATGCCGGAGGTGGGGACACGATGATCCGGAGAATCTGTTGCGTCGGTGTTGTTGTGCTCGTGTCCGGCTGCGGGTGGAACGGCCTGAATTCGGTGCCGTTGCCCGGTGCTGCGGGGCGCGGCGCCGACAGTTTTTCCGTGGTCATCGAGATGCCTGACGTCACGTCGATCAGTCCCAACTCCCCGGTAATGGTGAACGATGTGACGGTCGGCAGTATCAGTGCCATCGCCTCCGACAATTGGCACGCGAAAGTGACAGTGTCCCTGGATGGTTCGGCGGTGTTGCCGGCTAATTCCACCGCGAAAATCGGACAGACCAGCCTGCTGGGTTCCAAGCATGTTGCCCTGGCACCGCCGGTCGGTGTCGAACCGGAAGGGACGCTCGCCGAGGGCTCTGTCATTCCGCTGGCGTCGGCGGGCGTGTACCCGACTACGGAGGAAACTCTGACAGCGCTGTCCATAGTGCTCAACGGCGGCGGACTCGCACAAATTCACACCATCACCACCGAATTGAACAATGCACTCGGCGGACGCACCGTCTCAGCACGTGACCTACTCGCGCAGATGGACACATTGACCGAGACCCTGGACCGGCAACGCATCGCCATGGTGACCACGATGGAGAACCTGGATGTGTTTGCGGGGGAAATCAACGCCCAACGCGACGTACTGGGGAAGGCGCTCGACGTGCTGGCTCCAGCCTTGGCAGAACTGGAAGATCAGCGCATTACCCTGACCACCGCACTCGATTCGGTGGGCCGATTCGGAGACGTCGGCACCGACCTGGTCAACCGCACGCGAGATGATCTGAGCGCAAATCTTGCGGCACTCGAGCCGACATTGCAGCAGGTTGTCGCGGCAGGTCCGGATCTGATCAACAATCTCGGAAACCTGAGCACCTTCCCGTTCCCACAGACCACCATCGATGACGGGATGCGCGGCGACTACACCAATCTGTGGGCGCTGATCGACCTGACCACCAACCGACTACAGTCCGGACTCGGTTTCGGCACCCCGTTCGGTGCTCCGCAGCAGCCGGGCGGCGGCCCGGTCGACCCGATGACCGCGCCGCTGAATGCAACGGGCAATGCAGGGGAGGGAGGACGATGATCCTCACCAAGCTTGTTCGCCGGCAGTTGGTGATCTTTGCGATCCTTGCCGTGCTCGGTATGACGGTGGCCGCGATCGCGTACCTCCGTGTTCCCACGATGCTGGGTATCGGGCGATACACAGTGACGCTGGAACTGCCCAACGCCGGTGGCCTGTACCGCAATGCGAATGTGACGTACCGCGGCGACACCATCGGTCAAGTCCGATCGGTGCAGCTCCACCCCGACGTCGTGAAAGCCGAATTGTCCTTGCAGAGTTCAGTTCCCGTACCCAGTACCGAGCTGGTGGCGGCCGTGCGCAGCGTATCGGCGATAGGCGAGCAGTACGTCGATCTGCAGCCGACCACCTCTGACGGCCCGTTTCTGGCCGACGGCGACGTGATCGACACCGAGTCTGTGGTGATATCTCAGGAAATCGGACCCGTTCTCGATCAGGCGCAGGCGTTGCTCGCCTCCGTCCCACAGGACAAACTGCGCGCGGTGATCGACGAGTCTGCAGCTGCGTTTGCCGGTGGCGGCGAAGATCTTGCGAGACTGCTGGATTCGACCACGTCCTTTGTAGATCAGTTGTCCGACGCCACTACTCCCGCGACAACTCTTGTGCAACAACTCGCCCCGCTCCTCGAGACCCAAGTTGTCACGGGGGATCAAATCCGATTGTGGGCGTCGAGCGTCGCCCGGCTGAGCGGGCAATTGGAAATCGCGGACGGCACTATTCGCAACATCATCGACACCGGGCCAGGGTTCGCCACCGAGGCGGAGCTCTTGTTCCAGGATCTGCGTCCGACCCTGCCGATTCTCCTGGCCAACCTGACCAGTGCCGGGCAAGTTGCGCTCACCTACAACGCGTCACTCGAACAGGTACTGGTCATACTGCCGCCGCTTGTTGCTGCTCAGGAGACCGTTGTACAACGCGGCCAGGCGGACGGAGCCGCCAACGTCAATTTCCATCTGCAGGCTCAAGACCCGGCGGCCTGCTCCACCGGATACCTACCGGCGGATCAGCGCCGCAACCCCACGGTGACCAGTGTTCCGGACACTCCGCCCGATCTGTTCTGCAAGGTGCCGGCGGATTCGGTTTTTGCCGTGCGCGGTTCGCGGAACATTCCGTGTATGGAAGTTCCGGGCAAGCAGGCGCCGGACCCGGTGACGTGCCGGAGCCCGGAACCGTACGTGCCGTCGGGAACCAACGCTCCCGACGAGTTGTACACCGGGCCGGACGGGATTGCATACGGGCACACCGATATCGGTAAGGGGGATTCGTGGCAGCAGTTGTTGACGACACCGAATCCCTGACAACCGAGGATGTTTCGCGGCATGTAACCACGCGCGGACGCGTGCTTGTCGCGGTGGTGATTGCAGGTTTGGCGGCAGTGGTGGTGACCGGCGCTATGTCGATGCGGGGCGACAATGCCCGGGACGCTCATCGGCAGGAACTGGTGGACGGGGCGTCGGCGGGAGCGCTGGCATTGGTCGACATTCACGTCGATACCGTGGACGAGGATGTGGCCCAACTGCGAGCGCTCAGCACGGGCGAGTTCGCAGAGGAGTTGGTTGGCGATCAGTCGGAGTTCGTCAACGCGATACGTTCCGCATCTGTCAACTCCGACGCAAGGATCGATGCTGCTGCACTGTCGTCGGAGACGGCGACGTCGGGACTAGTACTGATTGCGGCGTCTGCGGAGGTCGCCAATTCTGCGGGCGAGACGACGTCGCGGACCTATCGACTGCGCATCGGTGTCGAGGACGTCGACGGGAAAATTCTGATGTCGAGTGTGGAGTTCGTGCCGTGAGGCGGGCGATCTCTGTCGTGCTGGTTGCGGTTCTCGCAATTGCCGCGTGCGCCCTGCTGTGGATTCGCCGCGACGGCGATGCACTCGAGTCGGCGAGAGCGGATGCGATTGCAACGGCACCTGCGTTGGTGGAGGACTTGCTTACGTACACCAGTGAAATGGTGGACAGTGACCTCGCGGCAGGGGCTGGCGCAGCCACCGGAACGTTCAAGGACGAATTCGTCGAGTTTGCTGCGACAATCGTTGCGCCCCAATCGAAAGCGCAAGGAATCAGTACCAGCGCCCGGGTTGTGGATGTCGGGTTGCTCGGTGCCATGTTCGATCGCGTCGAATTGCTGATGTTCGTCGATCAGGTCACCACCAGTTTTGCGCAGCCGGCTCCGGCGTCGAGTTCGAGTCGCGTGAAGGTCACCGTCGAACGCGTCGATGACCGGTGGTTGGTGAGTGAGCTGACACCGATCTGAGTTCTGCTCAGCTGTTGTCGTGGCCCGCCATGATCAGCCTTGCGGTGATCTCGAGGCGATCCGCGATCTGCGAGTAGGACTCGTATCCCATTCCAGCTCGCACCAATGCGCCTGACCAGGCGATTTCAAGGGCTTCGAGGACGTCGGCGTCGTGTTCTGGTCCCAATGCCTCGACCAGGCGTTCGCGAATGTTCTTCCCGATCCGGGCGCGGAGATGTTCGACGTCCGGGTCGTCGGCCATCATCGCGGTGGTGACTGCGGCGGCGAGTTCCGGTTCATCGGACACCAGGAGTGCGACACTGCGCAGGACCGAACAGACCTGACTCTCGCGGTCCTGCTCTGCGTCGGCCTCGTGAGGGAGCGCGTCGAGGCGTCGCCAGAACAGTTCTGCGACAAGGTGGCTCTTGGACGAGAAGTAGGTGTACGCGGTTGCCGGCGCGACCCCAGCTTCGCCCGCGACCATGCGAATGGTCAGGGCGGAAAACCCATGCGTACGCAGGATGGCAACAGCTGCCTTGGTCAAACGATCGACAGTTTCGGCCTGTTGTCCCGACAGGCGCCGGCGGGTGGACTCGAAGTTGGCCTTACCAGACATGTGTCCAGACACTACGGGAGCCGGGGAAGTTGTGCGCGGTGTGGGTGGTCCCGTCAGGCTTTCCCGAGTCCGCCGGCAATTCCTCTGTCGAGTTGGTCGACCATGGCGGCGCTCAGGGCGGAGAGTTGTGCGACCTGGCTGTCGTCGAGGCCTTCGAACACCAAGGCTTGGACCAACCGAACGTGGCCGGGCGATGCCTCGATGACCTTGGCCATTCCGGCATCGGTGAGTACCGCGTTGGAGCCTCGGCTACCGCGGATCACTTCACGCTTGACCCAGCCGGCCTTCTCCATCTTCGTGACGACGTGGGAGAGGCGCGACAGCGACGCATTGGCTTGCTGTGCCAGTAGGGAGAGTTGCAGCTTGTGGTCGGGTACTTCTGACAGCGCCGACAGCACGAAGTACTCGAAATGGGTTAGGGCTGAATCGCGTTGGAGCTGGGTGTCGAGAGCCGCTGGTAGGCGGGTTACCAAGGAGATGAGGGTGCGCCAGGCCTGCTGTTGCTCGGTGGTGAGCCACTTGGTCTGAACCGGCGACTCGGCCTGGCCGTTCGATCCACTCATCGGTCTGTACCCCTTCGAAGCGCTGTGTTCTACCACTACAGGGTTGCAGACGAGTGTCCAGTGGGTGCAGGCAGGGAATAGTTGCGCGTTTCAAGTGTTGAGTTCTATATTAGGTTGAACCTTCAACTTAAAACTATTCGGTGAACTCATGAGGAGCCGCTATGTCCGCCGCCACAATGCCCGCGCTGTATCTCAGCCACGGTGCCCCGCCGTTGGTGGACAGCGCTCTCTGGGTGAAGCAACTAGGCGCGTGGGCCGGTGACCTGCCACGGCCGACGGCAATCTTGATCGTGTCGGCACATTGGGAATCCGCGCCGCTGACCATCGGATCGACCACAACGGGAACCCCGCTGATCTACGACTTCGGTGGATTCCCCGAGCGGTTTTACCGGGCTCGGTACAACTCGCCGGGGGCGCCGGACCTGGCCACGCAGGTGGCAGCGTTGATGCCAGATAACGAGCAGGTCGTCCAGCAACCCAATCGTGGCCTCGATCACGGTGCCTATGTTCCGTTGACGGTGATGTACCCGGATGCGGACATTCCCGTGCTGCAGATCTCCCTGCCGACGCTGGACCCCGAACGTCTGCTAGACCTCGGCCAACGGTTGCGTCCACTGCGCGAGCAGGGCGTGTTGATCGTGGGATCCGGATTTACAACCCATGGCCTGCCATTTCTGCGTGACCCGTCGCCGGAGGCAAAGGCTCCAGGTTGGTCTGCCGAATTCGACGCGTGGGCCGGGGAGCGGTTCGCAGCCGGCGACGTCGATTCGCTCATCGATTTCCGAGCACAGGCTCCCGGTATGCCGTACGCACACCCGACCATCGAGCACTTCGCGCCGCTGTTCGTGACTCTCGGTGCGTCGTCCGATCCTGAGCAGGTGCCCACCCAGGTCATCGACGGTTTCTGGATGGGACTCGCAAAGCGCTCGATTCAGGTCGCGTAGCGGGTCAGGTGCGACTCCGGAGAAACTCGAGTGCCTGATCGCCATGTGTGCTCGCGCGGAATTCGCTCGAGATGACCTTCAATACGGTTCGATCCGTGTCGATCACGAACGTTGAACGTTTGACCGGCATCAACTTGCCGAGCAGTCCGCGTTTGACGCCGAACTGCTCGGCAACGGTGCCGTCGGTGTCGGCGAGCAGGGGATAGTCGAAGGACTGGGTAGTGGCAAACGTCGACTGCGCTTCGACGGTGTCGGTGCTGATGCCCGCGCGAGCGGCGCCTACCGCTGCAAAATCCTTGCCGAGGTCGCGGAAGTGGCACGCTTCCGCGGTGCACACCGGCGTTGAGGCTGCCGGATAGAAGAACAGCACCAGTGGCCCCTTCTCCAGCAGGCTGGTCAGCGAACGGGGCGTTCCGTCCTGATCGGGCAGGGTGAAATCGGGAGCAAGCTGACCTGGTTTCATTCGGCTGAGGTTACCCGCGAACGAGGCCCGCGCAGGTGAGCCTGGGATGATGGAGTCATGCACGGCGAGCCCACCTCCAAGTCCGCACCCTCGTCCGACACCGCGATCGTCGATGCGGCGTCCGATTCCACCACCACGCGAGAGCAGTTCCGTGCCCTCGCCGCCGAGCATCGGGTAGTTCCGGTGACACGAAAAGTGCTGGCGGACTCCGAAACTCCGCTCTCGGCTTATGAGAAGTTGGCCGGGAACCGTCCGGGAACCTTCCTTCTCGAGTCTGCGGAGAACGGCCGGTCGTGGTCACGATGGTCCTTCATCGGCGTCGGCAGTCCTGCCGCTCTGACCGTCATCGACGGTGAAGCCGCCTGGTACGGCAACGTCCCCGCCGGCGCACCGTCCGGTGGCAACCCTGTCGACGCACTCGGTGCCACTCTCGAACTTTTGCGCTCGGAACGTCTGCCCGACCTGCCGCCTCTTACCGGCGGGATGGTCGGATTCCTCGGATACGACGCCGTCCGTCGGCTCGAAAACGTGGGCAACTCGGCCGTCGACGACCTGCAGATCCCCGAGATGGTCATGTTGCTGGCCGCAGACATTGCCGCCGTCGACCATCACGAGGGTGCGATCACGTTGATCGCCAACGCAGTCAACTGGGACGGCACCGACGCACGGGTCGAGGAGGCGTACGACGACGCCGTCGCGCGTCTCGACGCGATGACGCGGGCACTTGCGGCACCAGCCAAGTCGACGGTCTCCACGTTTGCCAAGGTCACCCCGAGTTACCGCCGTCAGCGCACGACGGAAAGTTTCGGCGTCGACGTGAAGAAGCTGATCGGCGATATCGAAGCGGGCGAGGCATTCCAGGTCGTGCTCTCCCAACGATTCGAGATCGACTGCACCGCAGCACCTATTGACGTGTACCGAATGTTGCGGGCCTCGAACCCCAGCCCGTACATGTACCTGCTCAACGTCCCGAACGGTGACGGTGAGACCGCATTCTCCATTGTCGGCTCCAGCCCAGAAGCGCTGGTTACCGTCTCGGAAGGTGTCGCAACCACTCACCCGATCGCCGGAACCCGGTGGCGCGGTGCAACCGAGGAAGACGACATCCTCCTCGAGAAGGACCTCCTCGCTGACGAGAAGGAAAACTCCGAGCACCTGATGCTGGTCGACCTCGGACGCAACGACCTCGGTCGTGTCTGCCGACCCGGCACGGTCAAGGTGCACGATTACCGCCACATCGAGCGATACAGCCACGTGATGCACCTGGTCTCCACCGTGACCGGGCACCTCGCGGAGGGCAAGCAGGCGCTCGACGCTGTCACGGCGTGCTTCCCGGCCGGAACGCTCTCGGGCGCTCCCAAGGTCCGGGCGATGCAGTTGATCGAAGAACTCGAACCCACCCGCCGCGGGGTCTACGGCGGCATTGTCGGGTACCTCGACTTCGCCGGTGATGCCGACACCGCGATCGCGATTCGCACCGCACTCATCAAGGACGGCATCGGATACGTCCAAGCCGGTGCAGGTGTGGTCGCCGACTCCGATCCGGTCTACGAGGACACCGAGGCGCGGAACAAGGCGATGGCCGTGCTCAGCGCGATCGCATCGGCACACACGTTGCGCACCATCGGAGGTGAAGGGTAAGTGAGCGAACAAGCTTCGAGCACCGGCGCGGACTCGCCGACACCACGTTCGGGCCGCAGCACCACGATGCTGACCACGCTCCTGCTGGGGATCGCGGCCATTGCGCTGTGGGGAAGCTCGCGGATGACGTGGGTACAAGTAACCTCCAGTGACGGTAAGACTTTGGCGCGCACCACGGATCTCGACGGTGGCACGTGGGCTGCGGCGATGACGCCGCTCGCTCTCACGCTTCTTGCTGCTGTTGCGGCGTCGTTCGCGGTCCGTGGGTGGGCGCTCCGAGTTGTCGGCCTGTTGGTGGGATTGGTCGGCATCGGAGTCGCAGTTCCAGCTGTCCAACTGTTGGTTTCGGGAGCAGATGACGACCGCGCCGCAGATCTTGCCGAACTGTCCTCGCACCTCGAAGAAGTGTCCGCCGAAGCATCGGTGTTGCCTGCGCTGCTCGCGCTCGCCGGGGCCCTTGCGGCTCTCGCTGCCGGTGTTCTGCTCATGCGAAAGCCCAAGGCGCGCGCCGGTCTCTCGTCGAAGTACGACAACCCTGCAGCTCGCCGGGAGGCAGCGGCCAAGCTCGGACAGGGAAGCAAAGATGCGCCCGACGAGCCTGTGACACAACGGATGCTGTGGGACGCGCTCGACGCCGGGGAAGATCCGACGCTCGATACGGAAGGCGAGAAACCTGACGTGGACGGCAATGAGCCGGGCAAGGATTCACGATCGTGACCTCGATTACGTCCGAACTCCCACGCGCGTGGGTACCCGGGCGGAGTAGCAAAAAATCGCCCAACTAGGCTGACACCACCCCGATGACGTATCTCACATCGGGCACTTGCCCAGAAAGGATTCGGGCCACGATGACCGTACTCGACTCGATTCTCGACGGGGTGCGCGCTGATGTCGCCGCCCGCGAAGCCGTACTCGACTTCGCTGCAGTCAAGGCTGCCGCGGCCACTGCACCGCCCGCCCTCGATGCTGTAGCGGCACTTCTGGAACCGAGCATCGGCGTCATCGCCGAGGTGAAGCGCGCAAGCCCGTCCAAGGGTGCGCTCGCAGACATCGCCGACCCCGCCGAATTGGCAGCCGCCTACCAAGCGGGCGGTGCTCGAATCATCAGCGTTCTCACCGAAGAACGTCGTTTCCACGGATCGCTCGCCGACCTGGATGCCGTCCGCAAGGCCGTCACTATTCCGGTGTTGCGCAAGGACTTCATCGTGGGTCCGTACCAGATTCACGAGGCACGCGCCCATGGCGCCGATGTCATTCTGCTGATCGTCGCGGCACTCGAGCAGCAGGCGCTTGCCTCGTTGATCGATCGCACCGAATCGTTGGGGATGACTGCGCTGGTCGAGGTTCACACCGAGGAAGAGGCCAACCGCGCGCTCGAAGCCGGCGCCAAGGTTATCGGTGTCAACGCCCGCAACCTCAAGACCCTCGAGGTCGACAAGAACACCTTCGGTCAGATCGCCCCTGGCCTTCCGACCGAAACCATCAAGATCGCCGAATCGGGCGTTCGTGGCACTGCTGATCTGCTCGCGTACGCAGGCGCAGGCGCAGACGCAGTCCTGGTGGGCGAAGGCCTCGTGACCAGTGGTGATCCGCGTAAAGCGGTTGCCGATCTGGTCAACGCCGGAGCGCATCCGTCCTGCCCTAAACCGTCACGCTGAATCGCATCACCGCTCGGGAGGGGTTTGCCCGCACCCGAGCGGTTGCAATTGCCCGTACCCGGGCGGTGACAGGCGACACGCTTGGGGCAGACTGGGGGAGTGACTTCACGTACTCAGGGACCAGTCTTCAAGGGCGGCAATCTGCCGCCGGCCAGTGCCGGACTTGCCGAGCGCACCACTCATGATCCGGATGCCGGAGGGCACTTCGGTGTCTACGGCGGACGTCATGTGCCCGAGGCGCTCATGGCGGTTATCGAGGAAGTTACCGCCGAATACGAGAAGGCCCGCAGCGACGACGCTTTCCTGAACGAACTCGACCGACTGCAGCGCGATTACACCGGACGCCCGTCGCCGATTTTCGAAGCAACGCGTATGAGCGAATACGCGGGCGGCGCTCGCATCATCCTCAAGCGTGAAGATCTGAACCACACCGGTTCTCACAAGATCAACAACGTCCTCGGTCAGGTACTTCTGGCCAAGCGAATGGGCAAGACTCGTATCATCGCCGAGACCGGAGCGGGACAGCACGGCGTCGCCTCGGCCACCGCCTGCGCGTTGCTCGGCCTCGAGTGTGTCATCTACATGGGTGCGGTCGACACCGAGCGTCAGGCGTTGAACGTCGCCCGGATGCGCCTGCTGGGCGCCGAGGTCGTCTCGGTCGAAACCGGTTCGCGCACACTCAAGGATGCGATCAACGAAGCTCTCCGCGATTGGGTTTCCCACGCGGACGACACTTACTACTGCTTCGGTACCGCTGCCGGTCCGCATCCGTTCCCGACCCTCGTGCGTGATTTCCAGCGGGTCATCGGTCTCGAGGCCCGCGCTCAGGTTCAGGCCTTGACCGGTCGGCTTCCCGACGCCGTCACGGCTTGCGTCGGTGGCGGTTCCAACGCCATCGGTATTTTCCACCCGTTCATCGACGATCTGTCGGTGCGACTGGTCGGTTACGAGGCAGCGGGCGACGGCGTTGAAACCGGTAGGCATGCAGCAACATTCGCAGGCGGCACGCCTGGCGCATTCCAGGGTGCGTACTCGTACCTGCTGCAGGACGAAGACGGTCAGACCATCGAATCACATTCCATCTCCGCAGGTTTGGACTATCCGGGTGTCGGTCCGGAACATGCGTATCTCAACGACATCGGTCGGGCTACCTACGAGCCCGTCACCGACTCCGAGGCAATGGATGCGCTCCTTCTGCTCTCGCGGCGCGAAGGAATCATCCCGGCCATCGAATCCGCGCACGCGGTTGCCGGAGCGCTGCGCCTGGGCAAGGAGCTCGGCGAAGGCGCCATCATCGTCGTCAACCTGTCCGGTCGTGGCGACAAGGACATGGATACTGCCGCGAGCTGGTTCGGTCTGTTCGACAACGCAGACCAGCCCGCAGACCAGAACAACACGGAAGGCTCGGACAAGTGAGCGAACGACCATCACGCCTCGCATCCACGTTTGCGGCATGTAAGGCGGAAAACCGAGCTGCGCTCGTCGGCTACCTGCCAGCAGGCTACCCAACGGTGTCCGAATCCATCGACGTCTTCAAGACGATGGTCGACGGCGGCTGCGACATCATCGAGGTCGGGGTCGCGTACTCCGACCCCGTGATGGACGGACCGACCATTCAGCGTGCCGCTGAAACTGCCCTCAGCAACGGCGTCCGCTTGCGCGACATCTTTACCGTCGTAGAGCAGATCAGCTCGGTCGGCGGCAAGGCCGTAGTCATGACGTACTGGAACCCGGTCATGCAGTACGGGATCGACAAGTTCTCCCGCGACCTCGCTGCCGCAGGCGGACTCGGACTGATCACCCCCAACCTCATTCCCGACGAGGCCGCCGACTGGATGGAAGCGTCCGAGAAGCACCACCTCGATCGGATCTTCCTCGTGGCACCCTCGTCCACCGAAGAGCGACTGGCTATGACGCTCGAGGCAAGTAGCGGGTTCGTATACGCGGCCTCCACGATGGGTGTTACCGGAGCGCGCGACGCAGTGTCGTCGATGGCGCCTGAACTCACCGCACGGATCCGCGCGCATTCCGATATCCCGGTCGGTGTCGGGCTTGGCGTTCGCTCTGGCGCCCAGGCAGCAGAAATTGCCGGCTATGCCGACGCAGTGATCGTCGGGTCTGCGCTGGTCTCGGCTGTGGAAAACGGACTCGGAGCTGTCCGTGCCCTCACCGAAGAACTCGCTGAAGGTGTCCGCTCGGCTAACGTGGCGTCGTGACGTCAACTGTTGAACTACTGGCCTACATTCCCAGTCCTCCACAAGGTGTCTGGTACATCGGGCCCGTGGCACTGCGCGCCTACGCGCTCTGCATCATCGCCGGAATCATCGTCGCCATCGTCTGGGGCGACCGGCGGTGGGTCGCGCGAGGCGGCGAGAAGGGCACCGTTCTCGATATCGCAGTCTGGGCCGTGCCGTTCGGATTGATCGGTGGCCGGCTGTACCACGTGCTCACCGACTGGCCGCAGTATTTCGGTGAAGGCGGCACACCGATCGATGCACTCAAAGTGTGGAACGGTGGCCTCGGAATCTGGGGCGCAGTCTTCCTCGGCGGTGTCGGCGCGTGGATCGGGTGCCGCAGGCGCGGGATCCCGGTTGCGGCGCTGGGCGACGCCATCGCGCCTGGTGTGCTGCTTGCGCAGGCGATAGGCCGGTTCGGCAACTACTTCAACCAGGAGTTGTACGGGCGCGAAACGACAGTGCCATGGGGCTTGGAAATCTTCCAGCGTGTGAACTCGTCAGGTCAGACCGATGCGTTGTCCGGTGTATCGACCGGCGTCGTAGAGAAGGTCGTGCACCCCACCTTCCTGTACGAGGCCGTGTGGAACGTCCTCATCGTCGTCCTGCTTGTCGTGGTCGATCGCCGATTCAAGATCGGCCATGGACGGCTGTTCGCCCTCTACGTGGCGGGTTACTGCGCCGGTCGGTTCTTCGTCGAACTCATGCGCGACGATCCGGCATACGAACTTGCAGGCATTCGCGTCAACTCCTTCACCTCGGTGATCGTGTTCGTGGCGGCAGTTGCGTACTTCCTGCTGGCCAAGAAGGGTCGCGAAGATCCTTCCGAACTGAAGTCCAAGGACTACGTCGAGAACACGCCTGTCGAGAACACGCCCGTCGAGAACACAGCTTCGGAGGCCACCGACAGTGATACCGACTCGGATGACGGTATCGCGACGGCAAAGGTTGCCGATTCAACCAGCGTGGACGCAAAGCAGGATGTTGATCTGAAGAAGCCGGACAAGCCATGACTGGTCCGCATCGCACCCAGTTCGAGGTATAAAGATCACTTGCCTCAACGATTTGCCGGACCGTCGTCGACCCGAAGGAATACACGTTGCCTGACTTGAACAAGTATCCGGATCCCGCAGAGTCCGGGGACGCTTCGAGCTCTCAATCCGCGGTTCCCCCGCAGTTCGGTTCGCCCTTCGATTACGAGGCAACTGCTGATGCTTCCTTGAGCGAAACCTCAGCGCCGACGGAGAAGACTCCGTCAACCGAAACGACGGGCACCGGCCCCGGCTGGGACACATATGCGGGAATGGGCAACGGCCCAGGGTGGGGGAGCCATCCGATTTACCCGCCGCCGGCGGGGTCGGAGCCCACTACAGCTTTCTCGGCTGCTTCGGATCCCACGGCTGCGTATCCGATTTCGGAGCCCGCGCCGCCGAACTACACGCCGCCGAACTACACGCCGCCGAGCTACGAGCAGCAGCCTTATCAGCAACAGAGCTATCCGCCTCCGGCAGACGGTCCGGTGTACGGCGTCCCAGCCGACCAGAGCGCAAATCCGTATGCAGCGCCACCGGTTCAGGGTTACACCGCTCCGCCGCAGAACCCCGGTTACGGGCAGCAGCAGCCTTATGCGCAGCCCTATGGTTTTGTCGATCCGTCGGCGCCGTTCGGTCGTGATCCGATCACCGGGCAGCCGTTCTCCGACAAGTCGAAGGTGACCGCCGGCCTGCTCGGCATTCTGCTCGGCGGATTCGGCGCCGGCCGGTTCTATCTCAATCAGCCCGGTACTGCGATCGCACAGATTGCGGTGACATGGTTGACGTGTGGAATCGGTGGTATCTGGCCGTTGATCGACGGCATCATGATGCTGACCGGCAGTGTGAAGGACAAGTACGGGCGACCACTCCGCAGTTGATCCCCTCGCTCGATTCACCGTGGCACCTCGATACAGGGGTGCCACGGTTTTTTCTATCGCAACCTGCACATACCGGTTGTAAACTGACCCTTGCCGGTTGCGGGTTCGTGTGGCGGCCCCGCATGGTGGAGGGCACGCATGCTGTTTTCTCAGATGCCTGGTCCACAGGGGCTGTACAACCCCGATCAGGAAGCAGATTCGTGTGGTGTCGCCGTTGTCGCTGACATCTACGGCAGACGCTCTCATTCGATCGTGCAAGACGGCTTGTCCGCACTGCGCAAGCTGTCCCATCGCGGTGCCATCGGAGCTGATTCCACCACCGGTGACGGAGCGGGAATTCTCCTTCAGCTACCCGTCGAACTTCTGAGGGCTGTCACCGACTTCGTGTTACCGGATGTAAACGAGCGTGGTGAGAGTAGGTTTGCGGCCGGTATCTGCTTCCTTCCCCGGGCCGCGCGGCCCCGGCGACGTGCGTTCGAGCGCATCGAGCGGTGCGCGCGTTCAGTGGGATTGTCGGTACTCGGCTGGCGAGATGTTCCCGTCGATTCGGCAGTCCTGGGTATATCGGCAACGGAATGTGCGCCGTTCATCAGTCAGTGCTTTGTCGCGGACACACGTGGGGGCTCGGCCGGTATCGCTTTGGACCGCCGTGTCCTCGAGCTGCGTAAGCAGGCCGAACGGATCACCCCACATGTTGTGGACGAGGGTTCCGGCGTCTACTTTCCATCGTTGTCCGCGCGAACGATGGTGTACAAGGCGATGGTGACGCCGTGTCAGTTGCCGCTGTTCTACCCGGACCTGCAGGACGAGCGGATGCGTAGCGCACTGGCCGTCGTGCACAGCAGGTTCTCGACCAACACCTTTCCGTCGTGGACGTTGGCGCAACCGTTCAGATTTGTTGCACACAATGGCGAGTTCAATACCATTGTGGGAAACAGAAATTGGATGCGCGCGCGCGAGCCGCAGCTTCGGAGCGAGCTCTTCGGCGGCAATCTCGACGGGCTGATGCCGATCTGCACGTCCGGGGTGTCGGATTCTGCGTCGTTCGACGAGGTGCTCGAGCTGTTGTCCCTCGGCGGGCGCAGTGTGCCCCACGTTGTGGCGATGATGATTCCCGCTGCCTGGGAACAGGATTCGGCCATGTCGGCCGAGCTACGTGCGTTCTATCAATTTCATGCGTGCCTGATGGAGGCATGGGACGGACCTGCCTCGGTTACGTTCAGTGACGGAACCGTGGTGGGAGCCGTCCTCGACCGCAACGGGCTTCGGCCCGGGCGCTGGTGGCGCACCCGGGCGGGTCGAGTCGTATTGTCCAGCGAGAGTGGTGTGTTCGATGTGCCGTCGGCCGACGTGATAGCAAAGGGTCGACTCGAACCCGGTCGAATGTTCCTGTTGGACACGTCGCAACAGCGTATTGTTCCGGACGACGAGGTCAAGGCCGAGTTGGCAGGTGCTGCGCCCTATCGGCGTTGGCTCGACGCGAACCTCACTCTGGTTGGCAACACACCTGATCCGCCCAGAGCACGTGGGGACCCATCGGTGCTGATGCAGCATCAGCAGGTCTTCGGGTACACCGAGGAAGAGTTGAGTGTAGTTCTGACGCCGATGGCCGCCACCGGTCACGAGCCGGTGGGATCGATGGGAACCGATACGCCGCTGGCAGTGCTCTCCGCGCGTCCCAGGCTGCTGTACGACTACTTCGTTCAACTGTTCGCACAGGTCACCAATCCACCGTCGGATGCGATTCGAGAGGAAGTTGTCACCACGTTGTCGGTGGTTCTGGGCTCTGAACAGAATCTCCTCGACCCGAACGAATCATCGTGTAGGCGAACTCTGGTGCACAGGCCCGTGGTGTCCGGAGCGGAACTGGCGGAGATCGTCCGCATATCCGGCGCTGGTGTGACGACACTGCACGGTGTGTTCGACATTGCCGCCGGCACAGAAGGTCTGGAAGCGGCGCTCGGCGAGCTACGTGACGAAGCCAGTGCGGCAGTAGACGCCGGGCGCCACATCCTGGTCATCTCCGATCGAACGTGGGACCGTGACCACGCGCCGATTCCGTCGTTGCTCGCAGTTGGCGCAGTTCATCACCATCTCGTTCGGAAGCGTCGGCGCAGTAAGGTCTCGTTGATCGTCGAGACCGGCGACGCTCGGGAGATTCACCATTGCGCATTGCTGCTCGGATACGGCGCTGCTGCTGTCCAACCGTATCTGGCCCTCGAGTCGGTTGCGGAATGTGGCCTGGACGGGGTGGATTCAGGTACTGCGGCGACGCGCTATCTGGATGCGGCCAATCAGGGTGTGCTCAAGGTGATGTCGAAGATGGGAATCTCGACTGTCCAATCCTATACCGGTGCACAGGTATTCGAGGCCTTCGGCCTGAGTGCGCGGCTTGTCGACGAGTACTTCTGCGGCACCACGAGCAAGCTCGGCGGCATAGGTATCGCGGAGCTTGCCGAGGATGTGGTGGTGCGCCACGCGGCCGCGCATGCACATCGACGTCAGCTCGACTTCGGCGGCGAATACCATTATCGCCGAGACGGTGAAATACACGTGTTCACACCGGAATCGGTGTTCTTCCTCCAGCACGCCACACGGTCGGGCCGCGCCGACGTGTTCCGCCGGTACAGCGACGAGGTCGATCGCAGCGGCGCGCAGGGCGGAACATTGCGAGGGCTCCTTGGCTTCCGAACCGGAGATCGGCCTGCACTCAGCATCGACGAGGTGGAACCTGCCGAGGCGATTCTGCGCCGATTCAACACCGGCGCCATGAGTTACGGCTCGTTGTCCGCGGAAGCCCACGAGACGATGGCGATAGCGATGAATTCGATGGGTGGACGATCCAATTCGGGGGAGGGTGGTGAGGATCCGGATCGCCTGTACGACTGTGCGCGTCGTAGCGCCGTGAAACAAGTTGCCAGCGGTAGGTTCGGCGTGACCAGCGATTATCTGGTCAGTGCAAGCGATATTCAGATCAAGATGGCGCAGGGAGCCAAGCCGGGCGAAGGTGGACAACTACCGGGCAGCAAGGTGTATCCGTGGATCGCCCGGACGCGGTATTCGACGCCGGGTGTCGGTCTCATCTCGCCGCCGCAGCATCACGACATCTACTCGATCGAGGATCTCGCACAACTGATCTACGATCTGCGCCAAGCCAACAACAAGGCCCGAATTCACGTCAAACTTGTCAGCGCTGTCGGCGTCGGAACCGTTGCAGCAGGCGTGGTCAAAGCGCATGCCGACGTGGTGCTGATCTCCGGCCACGACGGTGGTACCGGTGCGGCCGCGTTGACCTCGATCGAGCACGCCGGGACGCCGTGGGAGCTCGGGCTCGCGGAAACTCAGCAGACGTTGGTGCTCAATGGGTTACGGGAGAGAGTTGTCCTGCAATGCGACGGTGGTATGCGCACGGCCCGTGATGTTGTCGTGGCTGCGTTACTCGGCGCGCAGGAATACGGATTCTCGACAGCGCCGTTGATCGCCGCCGGTTGC
The DNA here is from genome assembly GCF_002300185.1 of Rhodococcus sp. ACPA4. Taxonomy (NCBI): domain Bacteria; kingdom Bacillati; phylum Actinomycetota; class Actinomycetes; order Mycobacteriales; family Nocardiaceae; genus Rhodococcus; species Rhodococcus sp. ACPA4. The sequence continues at coordinate 1,553,750 of NZ_NSDY01000001.1, read as the reverse complement.
GTCATGATGCGAGTGTGCCATCTCGACACCTGCCCGGTCGGGGTCGCGACGCAGAATCCGGAGCTACGGGCACGGTTCACCGGACGCCCCGAGTACGTCACAAGTTTCTTCCGGTTCATCGCCGAAGGTGTGCGGGAGATTTTGGCCGACATCGGTTTTCGCAGCCTCGACGAGGCAGTGGGGCGTGCTGACATGTTGGTGCCCTGCACCGAAAGTGGTAATCGGAAGAGTCGCCGCCTGGACTTGGCGCCGCTCCTGTCGGTTCCGGTCGTGACACGGCGCGGCGTCGCAGCTGCGACGCGGCCCGGCGTCGGTGATCTCAACAGGATGCTTGTCGAGCGCGCTGCCGACACACTCCACCATGCGACACTCGTTCGGATCGACTGCCACGTCCACACCGGGGACAGGGCAGTGGGTACAGCCCTCGGCGCCGAGGTGACCCGGAGATACGGGGCACCAGGGTTGCCGGACAACACCATTGTCGTGCGGCTGCACGGAACGGCCGGTCAGTCACTCGGTGCGTTCCTACCGAGGGGGATCACTCTCGACTTGACCGGCGACGCCAATGATTATGTGGGTAAGGGGCTTTCGGGAGGGCGGATAGCTCTCCGTCCCGACGCTGATGTCGGCTTTCGCCCCGAAGAGCAGGTGATTGCCGGCAACACGCTCCTGTACGGGGCCACTGCAGGGGAACTGTTTGCGCGCGGCCGGGTGGGGGAGCGCTGTGCTGTGCGCAATTCCGGCGCCGACGCAATTGTCGAAGGGGCCGGTGATCACGCGTGTGAGTACATGACCGGCGGACGGGTCGTGATCCTCGGTGCAACGGGTCGAAATCTCGCAGCGGGGATGTCCGGCGGTATCGCATTTGTTCTCGACGTGGATCCGAACAACGTGAACCTGACGTCGGTGACGTTGCAGGAGCCGACGCCCGATGATCTCCAGTGGTTGAAGATGATGATTGCCGCCCATGTCGAATGGACGAGGTCCTGCGTCGGGGCGCGTCTGCTTGCACACTGGTCGTGCGAGTCTGGGCGATTCACCAAGGTGATGCCGGTGGATTACGAGCGAGTAATCGAGGAACAAAAACTGGCAGGTGCAGCGGAGGCCGGCGACATTCTGACGGAGACGGCCAGTGCCTGATCCGCGAGGTTTTCTCGGCATCACGCGCGCTTCGACGCCGATGCGCCCGGTGCCGGAGCGAACAGCTGACTGGAGTGAGGTCTATGCCGAGCTTCCCACCGATCAGCGCAAGCACGAGGTGTCCGAGCAAGCATCGCGCTGCATGGATTGCGGAATCCCGTACTGCCATTCGGGTCTGTCGGGGTGCCCACTGGGGAATCTGATCCCGGACTGGAACGACCTCGTGCGGCGCGACGACTGGTCCCTTGCTGCGGACCGATTGCACGAGACCAACAACTTTCCGGAGTTCACCGGACGGCTGTGTCCGGCGCCGTGTGAAACTGCCTGCGTACTTGCTCTTTCCAGTCACTTGACCAGCGGAAGCGTGGCAATCAAACGCATCGAGGCGGCGATTGCCGACACCGCGTGGGAGGAGGGTTTGGTGCAACCGCAGATCCCGTCCGTACGTTCCGATGCCCGGGTGGCGATCGTCGGATCAGGGCCCGCGGGTCTCGCTGCAGCGCAACAACTGACGCGTGTAGGTCACCGAGTCACGGTGTTCGAGCGGCATGACCGCGTCGGCGGGCTGCTGCGTTACGGCATCCCTGATTTCAAGATCTCGAAGCATCACATCGACCGCAGGCTTGAACAGATGCGCGCCGAGGGGACCGAGTTCGTGACGGATTGTGATGTGGGGACCGACCTCGCGGCGGGCGAGCTCCTCTCCAACTACGACGCCGTTGTTCTGGCAATCGGGGCCGGGAGAGCGCGCGACGTCGACGTTCCCGGTCGTGATCTGACAGGAATACATCCGGCAATGGAGTACCTCGTGCCGGCCAACCGTGAATGTGCTGGTGACGGGCCGAGCAGGATCAGTGCAGCGGGCAAGAATGTCGTCATCATCGGCGGCGGTGATACCGGTGCCGACTGCCTCGGAACCGTTCACCGTCAGGGAGCCGCGTCGATTGTCGAATTGGATTACCACGAGCAGCCCCCACTCGAACGCGACGACGGCGCAGACCCGTGGCCACTCTGGCCGTTGTTACTGCGGAGCGCTCCCGCTGACGCCGAGGGGGGAGTGCGTGAGTTCGAGGTAGCCGCTCAGGAATTCACCGGTGAAAGTCACGTCCGGGCAGTGCGCGTCGCGCCCGTTCGTGTGTCTCGGGACGAGAGTGGCCGACGGATTGCCGAACCGGTGGGGGCTGTATTCGACGTGCCGTGTGACCTTGTGTTCTTGGCCGTCGGGTTTGCAGGCGTCGAGCGCACCGGCTTGCTGTGCGGCTTCGGCCTCGAGCCGAATTCACGAGGGGTGATCGCCTGCGGGCGCGACTGGCAGACTTCGTGCCCCGGCGTCTTCGTGTGCGGTGACGCACACCGGGGTGCGTCGTTGGTGGTGTGGGCCATTGCTGAAGGACGCTCGGTTGCGCGGGCGGTCGATCGGTATCTGACTGGGGCATCGCAGCTTCCGGCTCCCGTACATCCCGGTGCGTTGCCACTCGTTATTAGGAATCGAAACTGAATCGAGTAAGAACAAAAGATGCACGTCGGACGCGCCGGATAGAAGTGCGCACTGCGAGCGACTAGGCTCGAGCCGTGAACCGACGGACAAAAATTGTATGCACCCTGGGACCGGCAACAGCTACCGGTGACCGAATCCGTGAGCTCGTGGAGAGCGGCATGGACGTGGCCCGGCTCAACTTCAGCCATGGCGACCACGCCGATCACGAAGAGAACTACATCCGCGTCCGCGCAGCGTCAGACGCGACAGGCAAGGCCGTCGGCGTCCTCGCCGACCTGCAAGGCCCAAAAATCCGGCTCGGTCGATTCAAGGACGAGCGGACCGTCTGGGAAAGCGGTGAAGAGGTTCGAATCACCGTCGACGACGTCGAGGGCACTCACGACCGCGTCGGAACCACGTACAAGGAACTCGCACGCGACGCCAAGCCGGGCGATCGCCTGCTCGTCGACGATGGCAAGGTCGGTCTTGTCGTCACGGCGGTCGAAGGCAACGACGTCGTCTGCACGGTCACCGAGGGTGGACCGGTCAGCAACAACAAGGGCCTTTCGCTTCCCGGTATGAATGTCTCCGTTCCGGCACTGTCGGGCAAAGATATTGCCGATCTGGAATTTGCCCTGAAGCTGGGTGTCGACTTCATCGCTCTGTCGTTCGTTCGTTCGCCTGCGGACGTCGAACTGGTTCACGCCATCATGGACCGAGTCGGTCGCCGCGTTCCCGTTATCGCGAAGCTCGAAAAGCCGGAAGCTATCGACAATCTCGAAGCCATCGTGTTGGCCTTCGACGCCGTCATGGTTGCCCGTGGCGACCTCGGCGTGGAGTTGCCTCTCGAGCAGGTTCCGCTCGTGCAGAAGCGTGCCATCCAGATCGCCCGCGAAAACGCCAAGCCCGTCATCGTGGCAACGCAGATGCTCGAGTCGATGATCGAGAACTCGCGCCCCACCCGCGCTGAGGCTTCCGACGTTGCCAACGCTGTCCTCGACGGCGCGGACGCGGTCATGCTTTCCGGCGAGACATCGGTTGGCAAGTACGTCATGGAGACCGTCCGCACGATGGCACGCATCGTCGAGGCTGTCGAAACCGAATCGACACGCGTTCCTCCGCTGACTCACGTGCCGCGCACCAAGCGAGGCGTGATCTCCTACGCTGCGCGCGATATCGGAGAGCGCCTCGACGCCAAGGCCCTGGTTGCCTTCACCCAGTCCGGCGACACCGTGCGTAGGTTGGCGCGTCTGCACACGCCGTTGCCGCTTCTGGCCTTCACCCCATTGCCCGAGGTGCGGAGTCAGCTGTCACTCACCTGGGGAACCGAAACGTTCCTCGTCGACTCGGTGTCCACCACTGACGAAATGGTGCGTCAGGTGGACAGTGCACTGCTGTCGCTCGGGCGCTACGCGAAGGGCGATCTTGTTGTCATCGTCGCCGGTTCGCCTCCGGGAACCGTGGGCTCCACCAACCTGATCCACGTTCACCGCATCGGCGAAGAACTCCACTAGCGTGAGCGACGCGGACGCGTCGACAGACCTCGGCACACTTCTCGGTCTGCTCGATCTCGAAACCATCGGAGACGACGCGTTCCGCGGGCATCACCCGGCGCAGGTAAGTTCGCGGACGTTCGGCGGTCAATTGGTGTCTCAGGCGCTGATGGCCGCCGGCCGTACCGTCGACGGTGATCGACCGATCCACGCGATCAACGGCCACTTCATTCGCGGCGGAGATGTCAAGGCGCCCATCGAATATCGCGTCGAGCGGCATCGCGACGGGCGCGCGTTCGCAAACCGTCAGGTCACCGCGTATCAAGGCGACAACGAGCTGTTCGTGATGCTGGCAGCGTTCCAGGATTCCGGCACAGGGCTAGAGCATGCCGTCGAAATCCCGGACGTTCCGCTACCGGAGTCTTTGCCGCCCTTGGGTGATCGACTGTCCGGCTACGAGGCGACGCTTCCGCATTTTGTGGGCGCACTCAAGCCGATCGACATGCGGTACGCCAACGATCCGGCGTGGATTTTGAAAGGCGCGGGGGAGAAGCTCACCCATAATCGCGTGTGGATGCGACCGGACGGCGTGCTGCCGGACGACTCACTGATTCACGCCGCCGTATTGGCGTACTCGTCGGACACCACCGTGCTGGATTCCATCCTGACCACCCATGGATTGTCGTGGGGGCACGATCGGATTGTTGCAGCGACGGTAAATCATTCGATCTGGTTTCACCGGCCGTTCCGCTTCGACGACTGGGTTCTGTACGCGACGGAGTCGCCGGTTGCCGCGGGTTCACGAGGATTGGCGACCGGGCGATACTTCTCGATCGAGGGCATGCTGATGGCAACGGTGGTGCAGGAAGGCGTCATCAGGCACTTCCCGCGCAAGGGGGAATAGGACCCAGCCCCCGTAAGGGGGAACAGTCAGGCTGATTTGCGGTACTGCGATGCGAGTTCGTCGGCGCGATCCCAGGGCGACCAGTCGACTTCACGGCCGTCGAGTTGTGCCGCAACCACTTCCAGGCCGGCATGCCAGCCCGCTGCGTGTGCGTACGCGGAGTCCTCGTCCTCCATTGTGTGTGTGAGGGTCAACCAGCACCCTCCGGTGCCGTCGGGGTGCAATTCCCAGTGCAATGTGTCTGCGTCCCACAGGTACTCGAAGATGTGGTGCGGATGGACGCTGATGACAGTTCCGTGTGAGCTGTGATCAGCGGGCAAGCCGTATCGCTTGACCTGTTGCGGCGTCACTTTGAACAGTAGGTCTGCGCCGGGAGTCAGTGTGAAATCGACGTCGGCGGGAAACCACGTGTCGAGAAATTCGCGTTGAGTGATGACCTTCCATACTTTGTCCGGCGATTGTGGAACGGCGAGCCGGAAGTTCAGAGACACCCGACCGTCGTACGTCAGGTTGATTGTGCCGTTGTCCATCGGTGCCTCCAACGTTGGTGCCCGTGCGGTTGCCACTATCGTGCCATTTTTGAGGCGCGGACGGAATAACTGCAGGTCAGATCGTTGTAATGTGTTCATGTCGATGTTCACGTGGCGTGCGGTTCTTCTCGGTCGGTGAGGACGTCACAGGGGTAGAGGCAATTCTTTGGTTATCGTTCATTCTTTGTTTCCGGTGGTTCGTCATGCCTCCTGTACTGGTGATTCTCTGCTTAACCGTCCGGCATCAGCCGAAAGTACTAGGCATGGTGAACACTTGGTAATGTAATGGTAAGTTCGCGTCATGGTCGTAACGAAGGTGTCCCGGGCGGAGTGTGTGGACGACGCGGATCGCGCTGGTGTCGAAACTGTGCGCTTCTACGACAACCCCGAGGCGATTCGCGGGGACTGGGAGCGTTTGGCTGCCCGTGTCGGGACTCGAATGTCGTCGCGGTTCCTGTACGCAGTCGGCGCTCACGACACCGACGGCAAAGGCTCATTCCTCCTGGTCGCGGTGTACCGGGGAGCAGAGATGGTAGCGCTGGCACCCTTTGCGGTTCGTCGGATGCTCACTGTCGAGGTGGTTCGCCTTCTCGGGCATGGGCGCGGTGTGGTCGGCGAGATCCTTGCCGCAGACGCCGATGCTGCTCGGGTCCTCTGGCGGGCGGTCGCTGCCCGGGGATTGGTGCTGCACGCCGATCTTGTTATCGGTTCGGACATCGCGGCCAGTGCACTGTTGGACGATCCACGATGGAAGTGCGCTGTGCGGGTGCGGGATACCAATCTCTCTGTGGATTTACCGGAAGGTACTGTCCCCGTGGATATTCGGAGCGCGCGTTCGTTGAAGCGGCTACGTTCGTATCGGGCGGCACTCACTCGATCCGGGTCTTCACTGGAATTCGAGCAGTTGACGACTCCGGCCGATGTGGACCGGCGATGGTCCGACATGTGCACGGTTGCTGCAATCGGAACGTCAGGGCGCGACCGCGTCAACTTCCTGGCACCCCCGAATGAGGCGTTTGTATACCGATTCCTCCGGAGAGAAGCAGAACTCGGACGCCTCGTCATCGTCGGGTTGGTCATCGACGGGGTGTGGTGTGCCCACGATGTTTCCGTTCGGACCGGTAGTCGGCTCGAAGGATGGGTCACGCATTACCGACCTGAATGTGCCCGGACTCAACCCGGACATCAAATGATGGAATGGCTTGTCGCGCACAGCAACGAACTTGACGTCGACGAACTGGATATGGGAATCGGTCCTACTGACCTGAAATCGGTGTGGGCGAACAACCGCACACCGGTCGTGACGATCACCGGTGTGCGGTCGGGCAGAATCGGTTCGCGGGCAATCGTTCGCGCAATCGAGACCTGGGAATCGGGATCGTGGGTCAGCCGCTCGAGAGATCTGCGGGACAAGGCTCGGTCTGCTTGGCGCCGCGTGCGCTAATCCGGACGCCGTCGGCGTTAGCCGTTCGATCAGGCCGGCGGTAACCACGTCCTCGTTGCCGTGACCAACGCGGAAACTCCGATGGTCAGTGTCGGTTCGATCACAGGCGCGTAGTGCGGAGAGTGGTTCGACGGCACGGTCCGGAGGGCAGGGTCGCTCATGTCGCCAGTCGTGAACAGCGACGGGTCGGTACCGCCGAGCAGCCAGTACGACAGTTGTGCGCCCGAACTTGTCGCGAGGATGCCGACATCCTCGCTACCGGCGCCTGCCCCCGGATCGAGAATATTGTCCTCGCCCAACCATGTGGCAAACGCGTCGAGGGTTTTGCCCAGAGCAGCCGGATCATTCACGACGATGGGGAAGCGTTCGATCTCGGTGATCGTGGGATCTTCCGGCGCGCCGGCCGTTGCGGCTTCGCCTCGGACGATGCGGTCAACGCTGTTCAGAATGCGCTCCCGGACGGCTGAGTCGTAGCTGCGGATGTTCAACTGCAGTTCGGCTTCGCCGGGTATGACATTGGCTGCGTCGCCGGCGTGGATCGACCCGACCGTGAGCACTGCGATCGCCGTGCTCGGTACCTCGCGGGAGACGATTGTCTGCAGGCGCAGAACGGTTTCCGCTGCCATCACCACGGGGTCGACGGAGTTCTCCGGCATGGATCCGTGAGCGCCTTTGCCGACGAGTCGCACGCGCAGCGAGTCGGAACCTGCATACGAGGGGCCTGCGTGGCCGGCGATCTTTCCGGCAGGCAACGGAGCTACGTGTTGCCCGAGAACAACGTCGGGCTTGGGGACCTTGTCGAACAATCCGTCGTCGACCATGGCTTGGGAGCCGGCGCCGAGTTCTTCGGCGGGTTGGAAGACGAGTAGTAGGGTGCCAGACCAACTGGCCGTGTCCGTGGAGAGGATCTGGGCGGCCCCCAACAGGCATGTCGTGTGGAGGTCGTGGCCGCAGGCATGAGCCACCGGAACGGTTTTCCCGTTCTGATCGGTCGCGGTGACGGTGCTGGCGTAATCCAGTCCGGTGTCTTCCTTGACCGGAAGTGCGTCCATGTCGGCACGCAGGAGTGCCGTTGGTCCTGGGCCGTTCTTCAGGACACCGACTACTCCTGTTTTTCCGATGCCCGTGGTGACGTCGAAACCGAGTGAGGTCAGGCGCGTGGCAACTATTTCGGCGGTGCGATGCTCTTGGAAGCCGAGTTCCGGGTGACTGTGGAGGTCCTTGTACAGGTCGGCCAGCGTCGGATCTACGGTGATGTTCTCGTGCGCAGCGTGTGGCATGAGAGTCCTCTCGATCGAGAAAAGCAGACTAATCGGACGATTTTCACGCTAACAGTGTTCAGGCACTCGGGCGCCGAACGTTACCCGAATGAGTTGATGGACTTCAGCACCGCAAAGTGGGGAGTGCCGGCTACTCAGGCCGGCGCGTAGAAGACATCGACAACAATTTGACCGGGCGATCCCATTCCGGTTGCCTGGAACTCGGGGCGCCCTGCGGCAGTGCCGACAAAAGACTGAACGATCTCACCGCTCACCAGTGCGGTCTCGACGCTCGAAATGGTGCCGCCAGACGTTTCGATCGGTGGAAATTGTTGTAGCGCAGTAGCTCCCATGATATCGATCTGAAGGATCGATGAGCCGTTCACGTCGACCACGTGATTGTCGCCGCCGCGAATCGCTTCGCTGACATACTCGACTTTCCATGTCACAGTGCCGGTTCCACTGAGGTGATACGTCACCCGCGAACGGTCGTCAAGGTGCTCGATGGCAACGGCGGTGACCTCGGCGATGGGCAGCGGTGCGTTTGTTTCAGTTCCAGGAACGACGAGACCGGGTGGCATATTTGGTGGAGGGCTGCCGATTCTCATTGTTCCAGTCTGCGCAACTGAACCTTCGACGGTTGAATATGTCGGCCGCGAATGGGAGTCGGAACCTGGTTGCGGAGATTCGGATTGGCTTTGGCAACCAGTAAGTGTCGCGGCGGACAAGAGTGCTCCGCAGCACGCAACCAGGTATCGGTGCCGCATGGGGGAAACTTATCGGCTCCGTGGATGACGCGTACGCGGATTGCGAATTTCGGTGGCGTTGGTGCCCGAGACGTTGGTGCCGGATGTTGGTAATGGATGTCCGTCAGGTGAGACCGACCCGGGGTACGAATCTGCCGACAGTGCGGCTGTAGGTGCGGTAGGTGTCGCCGTGGCGGTCGCGGAGGTAGGGCTCTTCGACGACCCGCACTTGCAGTTCTATGGTGGCGAGCAGCAGCGCGAAGCCGATAAGCGCGAGTGGGTTCGGTGTGAGGAGCATGATGCCGGCACCGAAGACGAGCATGGCGGTGAAGATGGGATTGCGGACGATTCCGAAAACCCCGGTGTGGACTAGATCGGTTGTCTCGGTCGGATCGACGCCGATGCGCCAGGATTCACCCATCTGGTTCTGTGCGTAGAGCGTGCCGACGATTCCGGCCAGCGCGAGCGCGATCCCCATCGTCTGGACAGCCGGAGTGGTGAGTACGCCGATCGGGTGCAGCACTGCGGCGAGTTGCAGTGCGGGTGCAACGACGCCAAGGGCTATCGCGACGACGAATCCGGTGCCGGCGATCCATTCCAGCGAGCCGAGTCGTCCGGTGACGCCGCGGAATCCGGTCGAGCCGGTCCGTTGGTACTGCAGCGCGCTGCGCCAGCCGAAACCGAGGACCCCGAACAGGGCGTAGAACACGAGCGCGGTCACAGCCATCTCAGATCTTTCCTCATCTGTGGTGTGTGGTCAGTCGCAGCAGTCGCGGCCCGCTGCTGACTTCATGGTTGTTGTCGGCGTGGGGCAGCAGGTATCGCCTTTCCAGGCGTTGAGGCCTTCTTTGACTGCGAGAACGGCGATCACGAGGCCGGCGACAGGGTCGGCCCACGACCAGCCGAACAGGCTGTTGAGAAGTAGCCCCACAAGCAGGACCGCAGACAGGTAGGTGCAGAGCAGGGTCTGCTTGGAGTCGGCGACCGCGGAGAGTGACCCGAGCTCACGGCCGGCGCGGCGCTGCGCGTAGGACAGCACCGGCATGATCGCGAGACTGGCTGCAGCCAAACCGATCCCGATCGGGGAGTGCTGCGCTTCGCCGAATCCTGTCAGGGCCCGGACGGCGTCGGCGGTGACGTAGGTAGCGAGAGCGAAGAAGGAGAACGCGATGATCCGTAGCGCGACCTTCTCCCGCGCTTCGGGGTTGCGGCCGGCGAACTGCCAGGCAACCGCGGCGGCAGAGGACACCTCGATCACCGAGTCCAGTCCGAACCCGATGAGCGCGGTCGACGACACACGCGTTCCCTCGGTGAGAGCTATTGCCGCCTCGATCACGTTGTAGGTGATCGTCGCCGCGACAAACCGCCGAATCCGCCGCGACAGCAAAGCCTTTCGGTGGGGCGGCAGTATCGCTGAGGTCCGGGACGGCATGCCTAGCGGGGTCTCCATCAGCAGCAGTCTTCGGTCTCGGAGGCTGGACAGCAGTCCGGGTCGACGGCCAGGACCAAGCCCACGAGGTCGTCGAGCGCTCTGCCGATGCGAGGGTCGGCGAGCTCATAGCGGCTGCGTCTGCCCTCCGGGACAGCAACGACCAGGCCGCATCCGCGCAAACAAGCCAAGTGGTTGGACAGAATCTGGCGCGACACCCCGATCTTTTCCGCCATCTCGGACGGGTAACCCGGAGTAGTGCGCAGGCTCAACAAGATTTGGGTGCGCGTCGAATCCGATAGGGCGTAACCGAACCTCGACAGGGCATCGGCGTGGATTGCGGTCTTCACCCTTTCAATAGTACAGATGTTTCTGTATTCAGAAAAGGCTGTATCTGTATGGTTTCAGTAATCGAGGGCAGAGGTGTGCTTGCGAATTTCGTCTTGCCATGGCGAGTGGGCGGCCGAGGTTGACTGACACCTGGCGAGTTCCGTATGAGCTACGTCATAGCGCGGCAACGTTGGCGATCAAGTCAGGTGCGAAAGTCACAGTTGTTCAAGGGATTGCTGGGCATAAGAGCGCAATGCTGAGATTTGACCGATGCGGACGACTGTTTCCCGATGAACTTGATGCATCGGCTGCTCGACATGATGAAGATCGGATCAAGGCTTTAGCGGACTGAATCGAATTTCTCGATGTACTGCGAACTGAGGTCCTAGAACCCCGTTGGGAATATAAGACTGAAATTCGCGCTAGCCCGCACCTTTCGGTGCCCTCGGTGAGACTCGAACTCACACTGGACGGGTTTTGAATCCGTTTCCTCTGCCAATTGGGATACGAGGGCTTGTTGCGATGACTACATTAGAAGATGCGATTCGAATGTCAAACACCGGTACCCTCTAAATGTTCGCGCCTCGTGTCGGGGCGGTTCGATCGAGGAGGGTGGTGGCCATGAATTCGCTAGAGCTGCAAGGCAATCAGAGCAAATCACGTCGAGTTGTTGTTGCCGAGGACGAAGCGTTGATCCGGATGGATCTGGTCGAGATGCTCCGCGAAGAGGGCTACGACGTTGTCGGCGAGGCCGGCGACGGTCAGGTTGCGGTCGAACTTGCGGAGGAACTCAAGCCCGATCTTGTGATCATGGACGTGAAAATGCCCAGGCGCGACGGTATTGATGCCGCTTCGGAGATTGCGGCGAAGCGAATTGCTCCTGTGGTCATTCTCACAGCATTCAGTCAGCGTGAATTGGTGGAGCGAGCGCGGGACGCGGGCGCCATGGCATATCTGGTCAAACCTTTCTCGATTTCCGATCTTGTGCCGGCCGTTGAATTGGCCGTCAGCAGGTTTCGTGAGGTTACTGCGCTGGAACGGGAAGTCGCGGATCTGTCCGACCGCTTGGAGGCGCGCAAGCTGATCGAGCGGGCGAAGAGTGTGTTGATGGTGCGCCAGGCACTCACCGAACCAGAGGCGTTCAAATGGATCCAGCGCGCTGCCATGGACCGCCGCTCCACGATGAAGGCCGTCGCCCTGGTCGTGATCGAGACCTTGGGCGGTGAACCTGACGCCTGAGCCCGGTGCGCTCGTGGTGCCGATTAAACCGCGCATTCGGCACGGTTGTGTAAATTGTCGAGGCCATCAGGTAACAGTCAGGTCACAGGGCTTTCTTGTCGGATCGCGATACGGTTTCGAGGTCTAGCGTCTTTTCCCACAGCGAGCGTCGTTTCGGTTGACGCGAGCACCGGCTGATCTAAGGAGCGTGGGATGGCTAGACGAACACTTGTGCGCACTGCCGCAGTTCTCGGCGTTGCAGCATTGGCATTGGCAGGCTGTAGCTCGGACGACTCCGACAGTTCGTCATCGGGCACCACCACGTCCGGCTCAGCAGCGGCAACAACCGTCTCGACGGATTGCACGCCGCAACAGGCCACGGCAGGCACTACACCGTCCACCGACCCTCTGCGCATCGGAACCTTGTTGCCGGACACGGGAAGTCTGTCCTTCCTGGGCCCGCCGATGGTTGCCGGTACGCAACTCGGCGTCAACGACGTCAACGCAGCGGGAGGTGTACTCGGACAGCCAGTCCAGTTGATCCCCGGCGATTCCGGCGATACGACCACGGACACGGCCAACACCACGGTTGACCGCGAATTGGCGGCAGGCACCCAGGTGATTGTCGGTGCGGCGTCGTCGTCCGTGTCATTGAAGGTGATCGACAAGATCGCAAGTGCGGGCGTTGTCATGTTCTCCCCGGCCAATACCTCCGACCAGTTTGTCTGCTACCCCGACAAGGGGATGTACTTCCGCACCGCTCCCACGGACGTACTGCAGGCTCAAGCAGTCGCACAGCTCATTTCAGACGACGGTGGACAGCGCGTAGCCATCCTGGCTATGAACGACCCCTACGGCACGGGTCTCGCCGACAACATCCAGAAGAATCTGATCGACTCCGGCGTTCCGTCGGATCAGGTCGAGAAGATCATCTACGACCCCAACGCGCAGTCGTTCAACTCCGAGGTCGATCAGATCAAGAACTTCAATCCGGACGCCGTGGCGTTGGTGGGCTTCGAGGAATCAGCGAAGATCATCACCCGCATGCACGAGGTGGGCATCGGACCGTCCGACGGAATGGCGCTGTACGGCGTCGACGGCAACATGGGTAACGCACTCGGTGAAGCCGTTGCGACGCCGCTGCTCGACACCATGCAGGGCACTACGCCGCTGACGGATGTGGGAGCCGCGTTCCAGGATCGGCTGAAGGCTGTCAACAGCGCTTTGATCGACTTCAACTACGCGGGTGAGTCTTACGACGCCGTGGTGATCTCGGCCCTCGCGGCGGAGCAGGCAAAGTCGACGGCAGGCGTCGATATCGCCGCCAACATCAACAGCGTCACCGAGGGCGGCACCAAGTGCACGTCGTACGCGGAGTGCCTACCGCTCGTGAAGGCGGGAACCGACATCGACTACGACGGCATCACCGGTGAACTCGACTTCAACGACTCGGGCGAGCCGTCCATCGGTTCGTACGGCAAGTTGGTGTTCGGACCTACGAACACTCTGACCACCGAGGGGTTTGTGGTCGTCGGTAAATAGCAGATCAACACACGAAGGTGGGCCAGGGTCTCGAAGACCCTGGCCCACCTTTTCTGTCGTGGTTACTTCTCCTTGCTGCCGGCCAGCGTTCCGAGGTACAACTCGATCACCTTGGGGTCGTTCATGAGGTTGGCTCCCGTATCGGTGTACGCATTCTTGCCCTGATCCAGCACGTACCCCCGATCGCAGATCTGCAGGCACCGGCGCGCATTCTGCTCGACCATGATCACCGAAACACCGGCTGCATTGATCTTCTTGCAGCGGATGAACACTTCGTCCTGGAACATCGGTGACAAGCCGGCAGACGGTTCGTCGAGGAGCAACACCGACGGATCCATCATCAGGGCCCGGCCCATCGCGACCATCTGACGTTCTCCGCCGGAGAGCGCGCCGGCCTTGACCTTTCGGCGTTCGCTCAGAAGTGGGAACAGGTCACTGACAAAAGCGAACCGCTCCGCGAAGGACTTGGGACGCAGATAGATTCCCATTTCGAGGTTCTCTTCGATAGTCAAGGACTGGAAGACGTTCTGAGTCTGGGGAACGTATCCGACTCCCTTCTGGACGAGTACGTGTGCGGGAGCGGACGTGATGTTGTCCTCCCGGAGAGTGACCGAGCCTTCGCGGACGGGGATGAGCCCGAACAGCGATTTGAGCAGCGTCGACTTGCCGGCGCCGTTCGGCCCGATGATGCCGACGATTTCGCCTTCCTTCAGGAAGAAGTTGCATTCACGCAGGATGTTGACGCCGGGAATGTAGCCGGCCACCACGCTGTCCGCGCGAAGCAGCGCACCCGCCGACAGGCGTGCGTGTTCCTCGGGAGTTGCGGCAAATTCAGCGGGGGTGAGTGACCGTGCTTCGTTCTCGCTCATGGCTTCTCGTGCCTTCCGCGCGATTCCTCCGGACTGGATTCGAGCACCTCGACAACCTCGACCGGTAGGTTCCCCAGATCCGGCTCCGACAGATCACCGCCGGCTTCGAGCGTCTCGACTTCGGCCTCGGCCAGAGCGGCCGCGAGAACGGCGGTGTCGCCCACAGGGTTGCCCTCGTCGTCGAATTCGAGGGCCTGATCGTGATGACTTCCCAGATAGGCGTCGACGACTGCTGTGTTGGACGACAATTCGTCCGGCGTCGACTCGGCGATGACGCTGCCCTGAGCCATGACGACCACCCAATCGCTGATGTCACGAATCACGTCCATGTCGTGTTCGACGAAGACGACCGTCATACCGTCGTCGCGTAGCGATTTGATGTGCCCGAGCAGGCTCTGTGTCAGTGCGGGATTGACGCCTGCCATGGGCTCGTCGAGCATCACGACGGATGGTTCCGTCATCAGTGCCCGTGCCATTTCGAGGAGTTTGCGTTGCCCGCCTGACAGTGAACCGGCAAGGTCGTCGGCTTTGGTGTCGAGCTTGAATCGTCCGAGAAGTTCGCGGGCGCGCTCGGTGATCTCGCGTTCCTGTGCCTTCCAGGTCCAGGGCAGCAGCGACGTGAAGATTCGTTCGCCGCGTTGCCCGGTGGCTCCGAGCCGAACATTGTCGAGCACCGTCAGTTTCGACAGCGCCTTGGTCAGCTGGAACGTGCGGACCACGCCTTTACGTGCCACCTGATGGGGATACATGCGTCCCAAGGACTGACCGTCCATCGACCATGTTCCGGTGTCCGGTCGATCGAAGCCGGTGAGAAGGTTGAACAGCGTGGTTTTCCCGGCGCCGTTAGGACCGATCAGCCCGGTGATACATCCGCGTTGGATTTCGAGATGGTCGACGTCGACGGCCTTGAGGCCACCGAACGTCCGCGACACCTTGTCGGCCACCAACACCGGGTCGGGTTTGGCCGATCCCGGAACGTGGGGGACGTCGGCAAAGATCTGTGCTCGTGTCTCGGCGTCAAGCATTGAGTTGCACCTCCCGCTTGTTACCCAGTATTCCCTGCGGCCGGAACACCATCAGGAGAGCGATCATCAAACCCAGTAGTACGTAGCGCGTCGCGCCGACCTGCTGTTCCGTCAAAGACAGGAGCGGGTTCTCGCCCGAGATCGCCTGACGGAGCAATGCGTCGGGGATGGCGAGGAGGAACCAGAACAGCATCGCTCCCACGACCGGGCCGAATACCGTTGCGGCACCGCCCAGAATCAACGCTCCGAACGCGAAGAAGGTCTGAGCCGTCGAGTAGAAATCGGGGTTGATGGATTTGGTCTGTAGAGCGTTGAAGACTCCGGCCATACCGCCGATCACGCCACCGATGACCAACGCCTGCATCTTGTACACGAAGACGTTCTTTCCCAGCGACCGTGCCGCGTCCTCGTCCTCGCGGACTGCTTTGAGGACACGACCCCATGGACTGTGGCTGAGCAGGTAGACGATCCCGCAGAGGATCAGCACGAGGGTCCATCCCACGACCATCGACCACAGGTCGTCGCCGTAGAACTTCACGCCGAGGAACGAGTACTGCTTTGCGGAATCGAACGGGCTCAGTGAGGTGAAGGGTTCGGCAAAGCTGAAGAGTCCGTTGGTTGATCCGGTGACGGAGTCCGATGCCGTTGACCGGAAGATCAGTCGCAGGATTTCCGCAGCGGCAATGGTGACGATGGCGAGATAGTCCGCGCGAAGGCGAAGAGTCGGTATGCCGAGGACCAACGCGAGAAGGCCGGCGGCGGTCAGTCCGACGATGATTCCCAGCCATAGCGGTTGGTCGTACGTCACCGTCATGATGCCGACGCCGTAACCGCCGAGCAGGGCAAAGCCGATCTGGCCGAAGTTCAGCAGTCCGGCATACCCGAAGTGCAGGTTGAGGCCGATGGCCAACAATGCGTAGAAGATCGCCGACGGCCCGATGAACTGGGCGAAGGAGACCTGGAGTGCTCCCATGATGTCCATATCCACTCACCCGATCCGTTGTCTGGATCCGAGGATGCCCTGGGGGCGAACCACGAGGATCACGATCAAGACGAGAAGCCCGCCGATGTATTTGAGGTCGGGGTTGATGATCAGCGTCGAAAGCTGAACCAGCAGACCGACTATGACGCACCCGAGAAGCGCGCCGTAGGCGGTGCCGAGTCCGCCGAGAGTGATACCGGCGAACATCAGGAGCAGGAGTTTGAAGCCCATTTCCCACTGGACACGGCCGCCGAGTTCGGAGATGCCGAACAAGACGCCGCCGAGGGCGGCCAATCCGCCGCCCAGTCCCCAGACGAACATGATCACGCGTTCGACGTTGATGCCGGACGACGCGGCGAGATCGCGGTTGTCGGAGACGGCGCGCATCGCCTTGCCGATGCGCGTCTTCTGCAGAAGTAGTGCCACGCCGACCAACACGATCAGGCTGACCACCATGACAGCGGCATTGGCGTCGGTCAGTGCGATCGGTCCCCAGTTCTTCTCGACCTGACCTTGGTAGTCGTCGAAGGGTTCGGCGCGATCGGAAAAGAAGATCAGAATCAGGTAGCGCAAGGCGATGGCAAGACCGATCGAGACCACCAACTGCGCGATCAGTCCGGTCTTGCGTTTACGCAAGGGTTTCCACACGATCCCGTTGGTGAGCAAGCCGATGCCGATGCCGACGAGGATGGCGAGCACCGTCGCCGGTATCAGGGGGATGCCGACCGAGGTGTTGAATGCCCATGCGGCGACGGCGCCCAGCGTCACCATCTCACCGTGTGCGAAGTTGGTCAGCCCGGTGGTTCCGTAGATCAGGCTCAATCCGACACCGGCGATGGCAATCACGAGTCCGAAGCGGAGACCGTCGACGGTAGTTCTGATGAGTTTTTCGCCGAAGCTCACATTGGAGGCGGTGCGCACTTCGCCGAACGAGAAGATCACGGTGTTCGCGCGGCCGGCGACCACTTCGCGTTCGACGGTGGCCTGCACGCTCACCCCGTCCGGCAGGGTGTCGGCAACAATTTCGAATGTGTAGACACCCGGCGCAACCGCCAATTCCCAGCGGCCGTTCTGGGCGGATACGCCGGTTGCGACTTCGGTGCCGGACGAATCGAGAGCGCGAACGGTCACTCCTTCGAGTCGCGTTCCACCGTTGTTGAGATTGCCACTGACGGGAACGGCATTGGCCGGCACTGCCGGTGCGGTGGATACGGTCGGAGATTCGGGGGTATCGGTCGGTTCCTGCGCCGACGCGGTTGCGGCGAATGTGAGTACAGCAACTATCACGAGCAGGGCAAAGGCCAGGATTCGGCTCAATGTGGCGAGGGTATGCCGTTTCACTACGGGTGGGGCCACGTACGTCCTCCGAGCGGGTCGGGACAAGGTTGCCGCGCAGTCAGCGAGGTGTCAGCCCGTTGCTGCGATTTCCGGACTCTAACGGCTCTGTTCGCTTCAGACGGGGTTCTGCGATTTCCGGCATGTTTCGGTTCCGTATCGAAGCCGCGCGCAGGGGCGATTGACCTGATTTCGGGCTGGTTCCTGCGTAAAGGACCGTGGGCGGCATGTGTGTCGGTCCGAATCCCTAGACTGATGAACCGTGAGCCCCGCAACCACGACTCGGTCCAGCACGTCCACCGCCGCTACCGGTACATCCGGCAAGGCAGACGATCGTCCTCTTTTGATGCTTCTCGACGGGCATTCTCTGGCATTTCGTGCCTTCTACGCGTTGCCCGCGGAAAACTTCAAGACACAGAGTGGTCAAACCACCAATGCGGTGTACGGCTTCACGTCGATGCTGATCAATCTGCTCCGTGACGAACAGCCCACCCACTTGGCAGCTGCCTTCGACGTCTCCCGTCAGACGTTCCGCGCCGAGTTGTTTCCGGAATACAAGGCGCAACGAGCCAAGGCTCCGGACGAGTTCAAGGGGCAAATCGACATCACCAAGGACGTCCTCGGCGCCATGGGGATTCCGGTCATGGCCGAGGACGGCTTCGAAGCCGATGACGTCATCGCCACGTTGACGACGCAAGCCGAAGCGCTCGGGTACCGCGTACTCGTTGTCACGGGCGACCGCGACTCGCTTCAATTGGTCACGGAGAACGTGACGGTGCTGTATCCGAAGAAGGGCGTGTCGGAGCTCACCAGGTTCACGCCGGACGCGGTCGAGGAGAAGTACAACCTGTCACCGGCTCAGTACCCCGATTTCGCGGCGCTGCGCGGCGACCCGAGTGACAATCTTCCCGGCATTCCTGGAGTAGGGGAGAAGACCGCTACCAAGTGGATTCGCGAATACGGAGACCTTCAGGGTTTGGTCGACAACGTCGACAAGGTCCGGGGCAAGGTGGGCGATTCGTTGCGGGAGAACCTCGCCAACGTGTTGCTGAACCGTCAGCTCACCGAGATGATCCGCGACGTGCCGCTGCCGTACACACCGGAGCAGTTGGTTCTGGCTCCGTGGGATCGCGAGAAGATCCATGCGTTGTTCGACGACCTCGAGTTCAAGGTTCTCCGAGATCGCCTGTTTGCGACCCTGTCATCTTCCGAGCCCGAAGCAGAAGAGGGTTTCGAGGTCAGCGGCGACGCACTTGCGCCGGGTGCGGTGGCGGAGTGGCTGGACGCACACGCGCGTACCGGATCCCGCCACGGAGTCACCGTCCTCGGAACGCGCAGCACGTTCGCTGGAGACGTCACAGCGCTTGCCATCGCTGCATCTGACGGCGAGTGTGCCTACATCTCCACCACCTCGGCTACTGCGGAAGACGAAGCAGCGCTGGGTGATTGGCTCGCCGATGTGTCTGCGCCCAAGGCTGTGCACGAGGCCAAGTGGGCAATTCACGCCTTGCGTGGACGCGGGTGGACCTTGGGTGGATTGACCAGCGACACCGCGCTCGCGGCCTATTTGGTGCGTCCGGGTCAGCGTTCCTTCAATCTCGACGACCTCTCGCTCCGTTACCTCAAGCGTGAACTGCGTGCCGAATCGTCGGGGCAGGAACAGCTTTCGCTGCTCGATGACACTGATCAGCTCGACGCCGAAGCGGCGGAAACGGCGATGCTCAGCGCCCAGGCCGTGCTCGACCTTGCACAGGCGCTCGACAATGAACTCGAGTCGATCGAGTCGACGTCACTGCTCTCGGACATGGAGTTGCCGTTGACAATCGAACTCGCTCAGATCGAGGCAACCGGTATCGCGGTCGACACCGCGCATCTGCACGATCTCCAGAGCCGGTTCGCCTCCGAAGTCTCCGACGCCGCCAACTCGGCGTATGCAGTGATCGACAAGCAGATCAATCTCGGCTCCCCGAAGCAGCTGCAAGTTGTGCTGTTCGAGGATCTCGACATGCCCAAGACCAAGAAGACCAAGACCGGGTACACCACAGACGCCGAGGCGTTGCAGGGCCTGTTCGACAAGACGGGGCACCCGTTCCTCGAGCACCTTCTCGCGCACCGCGACGCAACACGCATGAAGGTCACCGTGGACGGGCTGCTCAAGTCGGTCGCCGAGGACGGGCGGATCCACACCACGTTCAACCAGACCGTCGCCGCAACCGGACGCCTTTCTTCCACCGATCCCAACCTGCAGAACATTCCCGTGCGCAACCAAGCGGGACGCGAGATCCGCGACGGTTTTGTGGTCGGCAACGGCTTCGACGTTCTGCTGACCGCCGACTACAGCCAGATCGAAATGCGGATCATGGCCCACGTGTCGGGCGACGAAGGACTCATCGAGGCATTCAACACCGGTGAGGACCTGCACAGCTTTGTCGGTTCGCGCGCATTCGGTGTGCCGATCGAGGAGGTCACCCCGGAATTGCGTCGTCGGGTCAAGGCGATGTCGTACGGACTTGCCTACGGACTCAGTGCATACGGTTTGGCGTCACAACTCAAGATTTCGACCGAAGAGGCAAAGCAGCAGATGGATGCCTACTTCGCGCGATTCGGCGGAGTACGTGACTACCTCCACGCAGTGGTCGAGCAGGCTCGAAAGGACGGCTACACCTCGACGCTCTACGGCCGTCGTCGCTACCTGCCCGATCTCAACAGCGACAACCGTCAGCGCCGCGAGGTTGCCGAGCGCGCCGCACTCAATGCGCCCATTCAGGGCACGGCAGCCGACATCATCAAGGTCGCGATGATCAACGTCCAGAAGGCACTTGCCGATGCGGAACTCGAGTCGCGGATGCTGTTGCAGGTTCACGACGAGTTGGTACTCGAGGTCGTGGCTTCCGAGCTCGAGGAGGTCACAGCCTTGGTAAAGGACAAGATGTCCACAGCTATCGAGCTGTCCGTTCCGCTTGATGTGTCGGTCGGCACCGGCCGCAGTTGGGACAGCGCCGCTCACTGAGGTTTTCGATGAAAAGTGGCGCAGGGCAATCGAATTCGATTGCCCTGCGCCACTTTTTGTTTTGAGAGTTACTCGGCGGAAGCCGACTGCTCTGCGATCTGCTTGCGAACCTCGTCCATGTCGAGCGCCTTGACCTGAGTGATCAGATCCTCGAGCGCGGGGGCGGGCAGAGCGCCGGCCTGGTTGAACACGAGGACACCTTCACGGAAAGCCATGATCGTCGGGATGGAGCGGATGTTCGCCGCTGCGGCGATACCCTGCTCGGCCTCGGTGTCGACCTTCGCATGGACAACGTCGGAGTGCTTGTCCGCGGAAGCCTCGAAAGTGGGAGCGAACTGGCGGCACGGGCCGCACCACGAAGCCCAGAAGTCCACGAGCACGACATCGCTGCCGTTGATGGTTTCGTCGAAGTTTGCCTGGGTGAGTGTCTGGGTGGCCACGAGGGTCCTTTCCATAGTTCGGTGCGCTGTGAAGCAGCAGCTGTTGGTCTGTCCAACGCCGAGGAATCGCCAATTCTTCCCTGCGGCGCCGACCGGATTGCGTACGAGGCCGCGTGGACGGGGCCGATGTACCCGGTCAGGTACCTACGTGCGCCTATCTGAAGAGCCTTGTCAGTGCATTTACCAGCATGAATGCATATTTTCCTGGGGTTGATCGAACTCGTAGGTCTGAAGATCTGCGCCAAATTTGTGGCATCGGGTGACGCGCGGCACATAAATTACGTGGTTCCGGGCGGAAAACCGAAACAGGTATGCCATGGGCAGTTCAGCGGAAGGCAGGAGCGCGAACCGCCGACAGAGTTGTGGGCATCGCCGCAACCCGATCGGGCAGCGGGACATCCTGAAGGGAAATCCACAAGCTCATGGCTGTACGCACAACCTCTCGAACCAACGCCGCTCTGACCCGCATTCTTCGAAGCGCCATCATTATCGGTGCACTCACCGCAGGAGCCTTTGCCTCGACTACCGCCGGCGCGAGTGCTCAACCGCTGGCGGCTCCGTCTCAGTCGACGCACGTTCAGCAGGTTGCGTTCTACTCGTCAGCCGGATCGCAGGCGGTGAGCGCGGCGGAGTCGAAGGTCGGGGCACCGTACGTGTGGGGCGCGACCGGACCTAGCTCGTTCGACTGCTCCGGATTGGTTCAGTGGGCATACGCGCAGGCCGGAGTGTCCATTCCCCGGACGACCTACGCACAGGAAGCCGGTGGTGTCCCCGTATCTCGAGGAGACCTGCAGCCGGGTGACCTGGTGCTCTACTACGGCGGCGACCACGTCGGCATCTACGCCGGCAACGGCACGGTAGTCCACGCGCCGACGTCCGGACAGTCGGTCACGTACGCGCCGGTCGACTCGATGCCTTTCCACGCCGCACGCCGGTA
Organism: Rhodococcus sp. ACPA4; assembly: GCF_002300185.1. Lineage (NCBI taxonomy): Bacteria > Bacillati > Actinomycetota > Actinomycetes > Mycobacteriales > Nocardiaceae > Rhodococcus > Rhodococcus sp. ACPA4. The sequence goes on along the minus strand of NZ_NSDY01000001.1, from coordinate 1,531,640 downwards.
CTGATCCAACGCCCCACAACGTCGCGAGGTGCAGAGAGTGATGGACAGTCGAACTACAGATATTCGATGCCTGACAATTCTGCACTGCGATGGGTGCGGAAGGTTGTCCGCACCACTGACGCAGTCCTGCCCTGAATGTGGCTGTCGGTTTCTCCACTCGGTTCCGTGCTGCGGCACAGGCACCATTGTCTCCTGGCGATATGTGCAAGGAGAGAATTGCGGGTCAGCATCTGCGCGGATTCCGATCATCGCGATTGTCGAGTTGGATGAGGGTCCGTGGTTGTACACGCTGATCGATTCTGTCCGGCACGCGATGCCTGACAAGCAGTCGCGAGTCGCGTTTCGGTGCAAGGAGCCGGGCGATCGGTTTCCCCACTTCAGCCTCACGTGACGTTTCGTGCCTGTTCGACAACCCATCCGGCGATCTGAGCACGCGAGCTGAACCCGAGCTTGGTCAGAATATGTTCGACGTGTCCCTGAGCAGTGCGAATCGAAATCACCAGTTTCGCGGCGATCGCTTTGTTCGTCAGTCCTTGGGCAACGAGGTCGGCGACTTCCGACTCGCGTTTGGTCAGGCTCGGTCCGATTTGGTTCGACGGAACCGTGACCGGTGGATTCTCGTCGAGCGCCAACGCCGTGGCCTCCGAGATCTTCAGCTTCGCGCCCTTCGTGAACTCGGTGTCGAATTTTCGAGCACCGAGCTGGAGTTTTGACACTCGTGCGCACTCCTCGTGATTGGCAGTCATGCCGAGAACACGGATCGCCGGAGTATCGATCTCGTCCAATAACGTCTGCACTGCGCCCATCAGCGCAGCGGCATGTCCGTAGCGCTTCGCGTCTGCCGCGATCCAGGCCAGCACTTCCATGCACCATGCCGAACCGAACGGATCGTCCACGAGCCGAGCCAGTGTCAGCCCCTTCTTCAGCTGCGATTCCGCTCGCGCTTGGTTACCGTCGGACCACAATGCGAGCCCGAGATTCCAGCACGAACGTCCCCGGTACACGATCTCGCCCAGCGGTTCGGTGATCGAGAGCGACTCCTCGTAGCACGCGATGGCCCGGCTGGTGTCGCCAATTTGGTGGTAGGCCAGGCCGAGATGGTTCAGTGCCCAGACATGTCTTAGCAGGTTGTCCTCGGGGCGGAACACTTCGAATGCATGTGAGATGTCCGTGACTGCCTGCTTCGGATTGCCGCTGAAGAGGGCAAGAACACCGCAGGCGTACGACGCGAGCGCATCCGCGTCCGGACTTCCCAGTGACTCCGCGCTCGCGCGCGCTTCCTCGGCAAGAGCAGCGCCCGCCTCGGTGTCGCCTTGGATGGATGCAAGCCGACAGTCAGCGTAGAGCGCTTCCAATCGGGCGACCGTCGGTGTCTCGGAGTCGCACGCGAGGATTCGGTCGAACCAGTGTCGAGCTTCGCTGAACAGCCCTCGGGAGAACCAGAACGGAAAAATTGCCACGGCCATCCGAAGCCCAGCCTCCGTATGGTCTACGCCTGATTCCGAGATGCACAGCTCCATGGCCTCGTGCAGATTCGGCTGTTCCCGCCCCAACCGATCGATCCAGTCCAGTTGATTGGGTCCGATCCACTCGGCTGCTGCCCGTAATGCCAACTGCTCGAACCACTCTCGATGTCGACGTTGTAATTGTCCGGCTTCGCCGGATTCTTTCAATTTCTCCGCGCCGTACTCTCGCAGGGTCTCGAGGAATCGATACCGAACCACGGACGTCGGCTCCTCTCGAATGAGGATCGACTTGTCGATCAGCGATACAAGCACGTCCAGCACATCGGCCGATGTCAACTCGTCAGCGCAGATTCCCTCCACAGCATCCAACTCGAAGCCGCCGGTGAACACGGACAGCCGAGCCCACAGCTTCTGTTCGAGCGGGGTGCATAATTCGTAACTCCAGTCCATGCACAACTGAAGGGTTTGCTGGCGCGTCGGAGCCGTGCGGTTGCCTCCGGTCAGAAGCCGGTACCTGTCAGTGAGATGCTCGAGAATCTGAGTGGTGGACATCGAACGCAATCGGGCCGCCGCCAACTCGATGGGAAGTGGAAGCCCGTCGAGTTGATGGCAGATCTGCGTCACCGAGGCCCTGTTGTCCTCGGTGATCGCGAAGGTCGGAAGCACAGCGCATGCACGTTCGATGAACAACGTCACCGCGTCGTATCCCGACAATCCCTGCAGGGAGGGTGTTTGATCGTGATCCGGGACGGTCAGTGGTGACAGTCGGAGCACGCTCTCCCCGCCGATGCCGAGTGGTTCGCGGCTCGTGGCCAGGATTCGCAGCTCCGGGCAGGTCTGCAATAACGCTTGTGCCAGTGCAGCAATGGCATCGAGCATCTGCTCACAATTGTCGAGCACCAACAACGTTCGATGTGGACGCAGGTGCTCGACCAACGTCTGCTGTACCGGTCGGGCGGAGAGGTTCCGTAGCCCGAGGGAGGCGGTCACTGTTTCGGCCACCAGGGGCTCGTCTCGGATCTCGCCCAGTTCGACCAACCAGACTCCGTCGGGAAATGCTTGCCGGCAACTTCTCGCAACTTGCAGCGCAAGTCTGGTTTTACCGACACCGCCGACCCCGGCCAGTGTCACCAGCCTGTTGGCGGCCAGCGCCTTCTTCGTTTCGGTCAACTCGCGGCGACGCCCGACGAAACTGGTCAGATCGAGCGGTAGGTTCCCCATGTCGTCTCGGCCACGCGTCGAGGCGTTTCCGGACACGGGGTCGGTTCCACGTGGTGGCGAAAAGGCGGTGCGAGGCTTCGAGCTGTTCGAATTCGGGTCACCGAGTTCGGGATTCAATGCCATCTCGTCCAATGACCATCCGCGACGGCGTTGAGTTTGCCTGAGTTCCTCGCCGAATTCTGCGGCAGATGTGGGTCTGTCACCGGGATACACGGCCATCGCGTGTTCGAGGACTACACGTAAGTCGTGGGGGAGGTCGGGTTCGGTGGCGACGCCCGGAACCTGTCTGCCGGAAATGGCTGCGAGCAAGGTCGCGCCGAGGCTGTAAATGTCAGCAGCGGCATCCGACTGATCTCCGCGCAGGATCTCCGGAGCCGTGAACGCCGGCGAACCGGTGACGATGCCCTTGGCGGTTTCGAAGGCGTCGACCACGTGTACCCGCGGCCGGTCGTTGCGATAGCCGTTCACGTGAGCAATGCCGAAATCGGCAAGTTCAGGTTCGCCGTAGTCGCTCAGAAGCACGTTGGCCGGCTTCACGTCCCGATGGAGGATCCCCGCGCGGTGCGCAGTTTCCAACGCGCCCGCGACCTTGATTCCCAGGCGACATGCCGCCTCGCATTCGAACCGGCCATGGGCGTGGATCCACGCTGCCATCGAACCTTGAAGGTGGTACGGCATCACAATGTACGGCCGACCGCTGTTTGTCGCGCCCACCGACAGGACATTGAGAATATTCGGGTGCCCGGTCAATCGGCCCATCGCACGCTGTTCACGAAGGAATCGGGCGAGATTCTCGCTGTCGAATTCGCCGGTCAACACCTTGACAGCCACGACGCGGTCCAGAGCGGGCTGGGAACAACGGAATACCACACCGAATCCGCCGCGGCCGATCTCGCGGGCATCCGCGAATCCGGCCACCGTCAGTTCCGCGGTGACCAGGTCAGCCCGTGTCGGTCCGTCGTGCTGTGTTACTTCGCCGAGCTGCGTCGGCGGTGGATGATTCTCGATCATCAGTTACTTCGATCCGGTGCAATTGCTTTCGGTGTGTAAACGTCACCGAGAAAGCCTCGAGCGGACCGCAGCGCGGTCGCTCGAACATGCACACGTCACTTCTCGGCGAGTATCTACAGGGTAACTCTGCTCGCGGATTGTAGGGAAAATCACGCCTACGGGGATTCGGGCTGTGTGACAGCCCGGAATGTTCGCCGGTAAGCCTGTGGTGTCGTGCACCGCAATCGGAGAAAGTGCTGGCGAAGGACCGCGCCACCGCCGAAACCCACCCGTTCGGCTATGACGTCGACAGGTAGATCACTGTTTTCGAGTAATTGCTGCGCCGCGAGGACGCGTTGATCGCTGAGCCAGCGAGCCGGGGTTGCACCTGTTTCAGATTGGAAACGGCGGGCGAAGGTTCGAGGCGACATGTTGGCGCGCGCAGCCACCCGCGTCACCGTGAGGTTCTCGGCAAGGTGTGCCGTCATCCAGTCGAGTAACGGACTCAGCGTTGTATCGGGAACTGTGGCAAGGGGACTGGCGACGTACTGAGCTTGTCCGCCATCGCGGTGTGGCGGAACAACCATGCGTCTGGCGATCCCGTTCGCGACGCGACTGCCCTGTTCTTTCCGGACAATATGCAGACACAGGTCGATGCCCGCAGCTGTTCCGGCACTCGTGAAAACAGGATCCTCGTCGACGTACAACACGTCTGGATCGACCTTGGCGTCCGGATAGGCGTCGGCCAATCGCTTGGCGTGGCGCCAATGGGTGGTGCACCGCTTTCCGTCGAGTAAGCCTGCCGCTCCCAATATGAAGGCGCCGGTACACAGACTTGCCACCTTCGCGCCGCGGCTCACCGCGTCCTGGAGTTTGAGAAGGAGCGGATCGGCGCTCGAATCGGGGCGCGGGGCGCACATGTAGTCGTCGTCTGCGGCGTAGGTCCCGCCGGCCGACACGATGATCAGATCCGCGTCGTCGAGAGCGTCCAGGTTGTACGGAACGTCGATGCCGTATCCGAACCGGGTTCGGATCGGTCCTGGAACAGCTGCGACCAACGAGAAATCGTACGTCGGCAAGTTCTCGTCCGAGCGATCGAATCCGAACACCTCGCAGGCCACCCCGAGTTCGAAAGCCTCCGTCATCGGCATCAGTGGGACCACCACTTTTTCGAGCATGTGTCGAGTCTGACAGAAAAATGACGTCGTGGCAGAAAATCGTTCAAGTATGGCATTTCTGCCACTATTGCTGCATGTACTACTGCGTCAAGCTTTGTACATGGCAATCATCATCGTCAGTCTGATCGTCCTCGTCACCCTCAACGTCCTGGCTCTGACCGGGCGCACTCCCGACACTCGCCGCGACGTGAGCCCCCACGGCGAATTCACCTTGTGAGGGCGAGCCTGCTCTTCCAGTACGTCGCCGCGTCGATGGTGTGGAGCGCAAGCTTCCTCTTCATGAAGATCGGCCTCGAAGGATTGTCCTTCACTCAAGTTGTCCTGTGGCGCTTGGTTTTCGGTGCACTGGCGTTGGTGATCGTTTCGGCGATCAATCGGATCGGATTGCCGCAGGACCGCCGCATCTGGAAGCACATGTCCTTTCTGGCGGCGATGCAATGTGTAGCTCCGTGGCTGTTGTTCAGTTGGGCCGAGCAGAGCATGTCGTCAGGGCTCGCCAGCATCTACAACGCCACGACACCGCTCATGACGATGGCGGCGTCCCTCGCATTCCTGCCCGGGGAGAGCTTGACCAGATTCAAAGCCACAGGCCTCATGCTCGGGTTCTTCGGTGTTCTGATTGTGCTGTCCCCGTGGAACATCGGAGTTGGTGGAAGCGTCAGCGCGCAGATCGCCTGTCTTGGAGCTACCGCGTCGTATGGCGTCTCGTTTGTCTACCTCCGTCGCTTCGTCCTTCCGCTCGGTGTTGATACCCGCACCATCGCGTTGCTGCAGATCAGCATCGGGGCATTGTTCATGGTGCTCGCGTCGCCGGTCATCGCCAACACGCCGATGCACCTGACACCGGCAATCATCGGGTCGATGATCGCTCTCGGCGCATTCGGAACAGGATTGGCATTTATCTGGAACACCAACGTCGTGCAGGGGTGGGGTCCGACTGCTGGCTCGACTGTCACCTATCTCAGCCCAGTCGTCGGCGTTGCGCTCGGCGCGATAGTGCTCGGCGAGAGCATCGGCTGGAATCAACCACTAGGAGCGTTGATCGTGATCGCGGGAATCCTGGTCACCAGGCGGGCAACTCGATCGCTCACGCCGGCGGAGTCAGTGACCACTCCAATTTCTGTTCGCCGTCCCACCGTCTGATCGGACCGCAATCGCCCGCGATCACGTCCTTGCTCAGTAGGGAGATCGCACCGCCCAGTTGATCCGGCTCGATCCGCCGAGCCAACGTCACATGTGGCGTCCACGTACCCGGTTCGATGTGCCCGGGAATACCACTGGACCCGGCTGCGGCGTCGAAGACATCACGGTGAAGTCGCAGGAGAGCTCTCGACGGGATGACAGAACGTGCCAATACGAACTGCCTGCCGCCGAACACGATGTAACCACCCAATCTGATTTCGAAGGGTGGTAGCGAGAACCGTCTGGTCAGGACCTCGTCGACCTCAGGCGGAATCGCACGCGCGACAAACAACGTGATGTGCGGTCGATTGCTCTCGCGCACCATTTTTCCCTGACTCGGTAGACCTGCGTCAGCGAGCGCAGACCACTGACCGCGTATCGCCGACTCACTCGACTCGCCGAGTAACAACTCCACCGACTGGACCATGATGGGTAATGATTGCCCGATGACAGGTACGAGTGCAATCGGATCATCGGGCCTGCGGCTGGGACTCATGCGCGGCGACGGAATCGGTCAGGATATCGTCCCGGCCACTCGGGAGATCATGGACGGCGCAATGTCCTCGGTTCACGCCCAACCAGTGGAGTGGGTGGAACTGCCGCTCGGCTTCGAAGCCATCGACAGTCACGGGACACCGATTCCCGACGAGACACTCACGGCACTCGAGCAGCTACCCGGATGGATCCTCGGACCACATGACAGCGCGTCGTACCCGAGCGAGTTTCGTGGACAGCTGACGCCCGGCGGTGTGATCCGAAAGAAGTTCGAACTCTTTGCGAACATCCGTCCGGCCGCTGTTCTGAGCGGAGTGAAGGCGACTGTTCCGGACATGGACTTGGTGATCGTCCGCGAGAACACCGAGGGGCTGTACGCAGACCGCAACATGGCTGTCGGTAGCGGTGAATTCATGCCGACGCCGGACCTCGCACTGGCGGTTGGCGTTTTCACGCGCGCAGCGTGCGAGCGAATAGCCCGAACGGCGTTCGCTCTGGCGACGCGTCGACGCAATCACGTCACCATCGTCCACAAAGCGAATGTCCTCACCCTTACCACCGGGCTTTTCCGCGATGCCTGCCGCACTGTGGCCGCCGATTTCCCTCATGTCGTTGTCGACGATGAACATGTCGATGCCATGGCCGCACTTCTGGTTCGGCGAGGTGGAGATTTCGATGTCGTAGTCACCGAGAACATGTTCGGCGACATCCTGTCAGACCTGGCAGGAGAGTTGGCCGGCTCGCTCGGGACAGCGCCGTCGATCAATGTCTCGGACACTCGAGTCATGGCGCAGGCTGCGCACGGAGCGGCGCCGGACATAGCGGGCAAGAACCGAGCCAACCCCACAGCCATGTTTCTCTCGAGTGCGATGATGCTGGACTGGCTGGCAGATGTCCGTCGCGAACCTGTGTTGTCGGCTGCGGCGCGTCGAATCAGAAATGCGGTGAACGCCACTATTTCCTCGGGAATCGCGACCGCTGACCTTGGCGGCCTTGCGTCCACCAGCGAATTCGCCGAAGTGGTGTACGCGCATACACTTCGTCGCTGATTCTTGTATCGCACGGGTGGGGAAGGAGTTCGGAATCGTTAGTCGAGGAAGTCCTGCCGTACCCTACCGTTCTACTGAATTTCGAATGAGCGTTGCTCGATGCGGCGATCGACGAGTGGAGAGCAGAGTCGTGGTCGGTGAAAACGCGCGAGCAAGAGTGTTTCGTCGCGGGGGAGTACGCATACATCTCGTTCGGCTCCTGTTGGTCGGCGTGATTGTCGCGCTCTGCGGGGGATGTGTGGTCAACGACGAAGGTCTTGTGCCGGAAGGTCCTCCACTCACGGTGCAGAAGGTGCCTGAGATTGCGGCGCTGTTGCCACCGAAGGTCGCTGAAACCGGCAAGCTCCAGATCGGGGTGAACATTCCCTACGCGCCCAACGAATTCAAGGACGCGGACGGCAACATCGTCGGATTCGACGTCGACTTGATGAAAGCTGTTGCGGCAGTGCTCGGAGTCGAGGCGGTCTTCAACCAAGCGGACTTCGACAAGATCATTCCCGCAATCCAATCGGGGAGCTACGACATGGGAATGTCGTCGTTCACCGATTCCAAGGAGCGCGAGAAGACGGTCGACTTCGTGACCTACTACAGCGCAGGCATTCAATGGGCGCAGCGCCCGGACAATCCTGTCGATCCGAACAATGCGTGTGGGCTGCGGGTCGCGGTCCAAACCACGACGACCGAGGACATCGACGAAGTGCCTGCAAAGAGCGAGGCATGTGTTGCCGCAGGCAAACCGCCGATCGAGAAGGTCAAGTACGACAGCCAGGACGACGCGGCGAATGCGCTCATCCTCGGCCGAGTCGACGCACTGTCCGCGGACTCGCCGGTCACCGGCTACGCGATCAAGCGCAGCAAGGGCCGAATGGAAGCGGCGGGTGAGCCCTTCGATTCGGCACCGTACGGTTGGCCGATCGTCAAGGGCTCGGAGCTGGGTCCCGCACTTCAGCAGGCCATGCAGTACCTGATCGACAACGGCGTCTATCAACAGATCGCTCAGACGTGGAGCGTCGAGGCCGGCGTCATCGAAGTATCCAAGATCAACGGCGCGGAGAGCTGATGAACATGACAACAACCGAGAGTGGCGATCCGGCGCCGATCAAGGCGATCCCACTGCGCAGACCTGGTCGCTGGATAGCTGCGATCGTCGTAGTGGTGTTGTTCGGACTGTTCGTCTACGGGGCGGCGACCAACGACGCGTTCGGATGGGGAACCTACGGTCGGTATCTGTTCGACTCGCGAATCAGCGCGGCCGCGTGGAAGACCATCCAACTGACAGTGCTGTCGATGGTGATCGCGATAGTCCTTGGCGTGATTTTGGCTGTGATGAGGTTGTCACCCAACCCTGTCCTCAGGACAGCCGCTTGGGGGTATCTCTGGATCTTTCGTGGCACGCCCGTGTACGTCCAATTGGTGTTCTGGGGGCTGTTTCCGTCGATCTACAAGAGCCTCGATCTCGGTATCCCGTTTGTGCATCAGTTCGTGCACATCGATCTACAGGGAATCCAGGCGGCGTTCCTTTTTGCCGTCATCGGGTTGGCATTGAACGAGGCTGCCTACATGGCGGAAATCGTCCGAGCCGGAGTGAGTTCGGTCAACGAGGGACAGACCGAAGCATCCATCGCGTTGGGCATGACGTGGAGCCAGACCATGCGCCGAACGGTTCTCCCACAGGCGATGCGCGTGATTATCCCGCCGACGGGCAACGAGTTGATCAGCATGCTCAAGACGACGTCGCTGGTGTCCGCAGTTCCTTACAGCTTGGAGTTGTACGGTCGTGCCAGAGATATTTCGGGTGCAAACTTCGAGCCGATTCCATTGCTCATGGTTGCGGCAACCTGGTACCTCGCGATCACCAGCCTGCTGATGATCGGCCAGTTCTACGTCGAGCGGTACTACTCGAAGGGTGCCACGCGAGCACTGACCACACGCCAGCTTCAGGCGCTTGCCGATGCGCAAGGCAACGCGACGGTAGTGGAGACACTCCCGGACACTCCCGGAGGAGAACGCAAATGACACCGATGGTCAAGGCAGATCGAGTGTGCAAGAACTTCGGCGCACTCCAGGTTCTCAAAGGCGTGTCACTCGAAATCGATCGTGGGCAGGTGCTCTGCCTGGTCGGTCCGTCCGGGTCGGGCAAGTCGACTTTCTTGCGCTGCATCAACCACCTCGAACAGGTCAATGCCGGACGCCTGTATGTCGACGGCGACCTCGTCGGTTACTCGGAGAAGAACGGCAAGCTTTACGAACTGCACCCACGGGCGGCGGCGAAGCAACGTCAGGACATCGGCATGGTGTTCCAGCACTTCAACTTGTTCCCGCACCGAACTGCGTTGGAAAACATCATCGAAGCGCCCACCCAGGTGAAGCGCGTCAGCAAGAAGAAGGCAATCGAGCGGGCAAAGGATCTGCTCGATCAGGTCGGTTTGAGCGCCAAGGCAAACGCATACCCCGCCCAGTTGTCCGGTGGACAGCAACAGCGCGTTGCCATCGCGCGGGCACTCGCGATGGACCCGAAACTGATGCTCTTCGACGAGCCGACGTCGGCTCTCGATCCGGAACTCGTCGGTGAAGTTCTGACAGTCATGAAACAACTCGCCAAAGACGGTATGACGATGGTCGTCGTCACTCACGAGATGGGCTTCGCCCGTGAGGTTGCCGATCAGCTGGTGTTCATGGACGGCGGAGTTGTCGTCGAATCCGGTGAGCCGCGACAACTTCTGGCCAACCCGCAGCAGGATCGCACCAAGGCATTCCTGTCGAATCTGCTGTAGCTCTCAGGGTTTGACGGCGCTGAATATCGCGGTGCCCGGAAAGAGCTGGCCGCGTAGAGGACTCCACTGTCCCCACTCGCGGTCCAGCCACTCCGGCCACTCCGGTTCGATGATGTCGTGAACCTGCAGGCCGGCCGCCACCAGTTCGCGGACGCGGTCGCCGATCGTGCGGTGGTGCTCGACGTAGGTGGGTACGCCGTTGTCGTCGACCTCGACGTAGGGCGTGCGGTCGAAGTAGGGGAGTGTCGCAGTCAGTCCCTTGGGTCCTGGGTCGTCGGGGAAGATCCAGCGAATCGGATGGTTGACCGCAAACACCCACTTGCCGCCCGGCCGTAGAACTCGCGCTACTTCGTTCATCACTTGCTGCGAATCGGCCACGAACGGAACGGCTCCGAAAGCGGAGCAGACGATGTCGAAGCTCGCGTCGGCAAACGGCAGCAATTCGGCGCTCGCCTGGATCAGCGGTACGCGTGGTCCGCCGGCAGTCATAGCGTCGACTCCGCGCGAGAGCATGCCCATCGAAATATCGAGTCCGACGGCCCGGGCGCCGTGACCGGCCAGCCACCGGGCGCAGGGTGCGGAGCCGCACCCTACTTCGAGGATGTCCTTGTCGACGATGTCGCCGAGCAGGTGGTGATCGCCTTCGTGTAGACCCTCGGGGCACCAGACGAATTCACCGTCTGCGCTGTTCACGCCCAGAAACTCGCCATGAGTGCGGTGGTAGTCCTCGGCGTCTGCGTCCCACCACGCGCGGCTGGCGCGGTCGCTCGCATCGGAGTCGACCCGGACCCTGCCGGCTCCGCTGGTCCCGAGAATGGAATTGGCGGCAGCGTGGCGATCGTCAGACATGTCGAACAGACTAGAGCGCTACCAGCGGCGACAGGGTACCCGGGTTTGCCCGCTCGCACCGCCGACGCGTAGTCTTACCCACGCGAGTGTCTGTCATTCAGTCGAATATCTGTACTAGGCCTTTACCGAGGCCTTGGATCGGCGTGAACGAGAGATCTTGTGGTGCACCGTTCGGGTGCGGAATGTGTTTCGGTTTCCGGTTGTTAGTTTCTGTGCAACTGGGTACTGCATTCCGGTACCTGCAATGTTGCATCTCGTCCGACAAAATCCATCAACCGACCACAACTCGTCCGGAGCAATTCAACATATGCCCTCCACAACCGTCACCTCGCCGCAGGTTGCCATTAACGACATTGGCTCTGCCGAGGACTTCCTCGCCGCCATCGACGCAACGATCAAGTACTTCAACGATGGTGACATCGTCGAAGGCACCATCGTCAAGGTCGACCGCGACGAGGTTCTGCTCGACATCGGTTACAAGACCGAAGGTGTCATCCCTTCTCGTGAGCTCTCCATCAAGCACGACGTCGACCCCAACGAGGTCGTCTCCGTGGGAGATGCGGTCGAGGCTCTCGTCCTCACCAAGGAGGACAAAGAAGGTCGACTGATCCTGTCGAAGAAGCGTGCTCAGTACGAGCGTGCCTGGGGCACCATCGAGGAGCTCAAGGAGAAGGACGAGGCCGTCAAGGGCACCGTCATCGAGGTCGTCAAGGGCGGCCTCATCCTTGACATCGGCCTTCGTGGCTTCCTCCCCGCCTCGCTCGTCGAAATGCGTCGTGTCCGCGACCTCCAGCCGTACGTCGGCAAGGAGATCGAGGCCAAGATCATCGAGCTCGACAAGAACCGCAACAACGTGGTCCTGTCGCGCCGTGCATGGCTCGAGCAGACTCAGTCCGAGGTTCGCAGCGAATTCCTGCACCAGCTCCAGAAGGGCCAGGTCCGCAAGGGCGTCGTGTCCTCCATCGTCAACTTCGGTGCATTCGTGGACCTGGGCGGCGTAGACGGTCTGGTTCACGTTTCCGAGCTGTCTTGGAAGCACATCGATCACCCGTCCGAGGTTGTCGAGGTCGGCACCGAGGTCACCGTCGAGGTTCTCGACGTCGACCTGGACCGCGAGCGCGTCTCCCTGTCGCTCAAGGCAACGCAGGAAGATCCGTGGCGTCAGTTCGCCCGCACGCACGCCATCGGCCAGATCGTGCCCGGCAAGGTCACGAAGCTGGTTCCGTTCGGTGCATTCGTGCGCGTCGAAGAGGGAATCGAAGGCCTCGTTCACATCTCGGAGCTGGCTGAGCGCCACGTCGAGGTTCCGGACCAGGTTGTCGGCGTCGGCGACGATGCACTCGTCAAGGTCATCGACATCGACCTCGAGCGTCGTCGTATCTCGCTGTCGCTGAAGCAGGCCAACGAGGATTACAACGCCGAGTTCGATCCGTCCAAGTACGGCATGGCCGACTCGTACGACGAGCAGGGCAACTACATCTTCCCCGAGGGCTTCGATCCCGAGACCAACGAATGGCTCGAGGGCTTCGACAAGCAGCGCGAAGAGTGGGAGAACCGCTACGCCGAGGCTGAGCGTCGTCACAAGATGCACACCGTTCAGATGGAGAAGACCGCTGCAGACGAGGCCGCTGAAGCTGCCACCGCTGCTGCCGGCTACTCCTCGGAGACGGCTTCTGCAGACGACGAAGAGGCTCCGGCCTCTGCAGGCTCCGCTCCGGCAGAGTCCGCTGGTGGATCGCTTGCAAGCGATGCACAGCTCGCCGCACTTCGCGAGAAGCTGTCGGGCAACGCATAAGGATTACTGCTTGATCTGATCAAGCGAGATCTGTGAAAGAACCCCGCTCCTGCGCAAGCAGGAGCGGGGTTCTTTTGTTGTGTGGCACAAGTATTCGCGTCACACCGGTTGTCGCATGGGAGGAAATGCGACAGCCACCAGTCTGGCGACTGGTGGCTGTCGGGTGAAAGCTGCGGTGCTGCTAGGTCAAGCGGTGGTGGCCGGAGCCGGGACCCAATACGTCGCGGTGGCTTCGGCTGTGCGCTTGCGCATCGACGCGAAGCTGTGACGGCCCTGGCTCACGAGGACGGTGAACCACGTTCGCCGATGTTCGGCCAATGCAAAGGCAACCTCGGGAAATTCGATACAGTGCACGCCGTTCGGCATTCCGAGGCGATGCTGACCAAGATGGTCACGATCTGCTCGCATGGCGTCCACTTTCTCGAGAAGGTGCAGGGCGTTCGCTAGAACTTAACCACACGGATTGCCTTTATTGTGGTATTTGCGTCTCGAGTTGTGTGGCGTGTTCAATTTCAGGACTCGAATCTCGTGCCGTGAGCATAGGTGAGAGACTGTCCGTTGTGTTGAGAGTTGGCCTCACTGGAGGCATCGGAGCCGGCAAGTCGACTGTGTCGAAAATCCTCACCGAACTGGGAGCAGTGATCGTTGATGCCGATCTGATCGCCCGAGAGGTCGTAGAACCCGGTACTCCGGGGTTGGCTGCGTTGGCGCAGGCGTTCGGTGACGGCATCATCGCGCCGGACGGCACCCTCGATCGACCCGCGCTTGCGGCGTTGGCGTTTGCCGACGACGCTTCCCGCGGCACTCTCAATTCGATCCTGCATCCGTTGATCGGCCATCGTACGGCCGAAGCCATTGATGCTGCGCCAGCGAATTCTGTTCTGGTGCAGGATATTCCACTGCTGGTCGAAGCTGGAATGGCTCCGGCGTTCAATATGGTTGTCATCGTGTACGTCGACGCCGAAGAACGCGTCCGGCGGTTGGTCGAGTCACGTGGGATGCCCGAGAGCGATGCCAGGGCGCGAATCGCGGCGCAGGCGACCGACGATCAGCGCCGCGCCGTTGCGGACGTCTGGCTCGACAACAGCGGTGATCCAGGCGCCCTGGACGCTGTCGTCCGTGAACTGTGGGCAGGTCGAATCGCACCGTTCGAGGAGAATCTGCGCACCGGAACAGCGGTTCGTGTACTTCCTGAGCTGAGCCCCGCGGATCCGCAGTGGCCGGTGCAAGCAACTCGCCTGATCAACCGGTTGGCGCTGCTGTGTGGTGATCGAGCCACGCGTATCGATCACATCGGTTCCACTGCCGTACCGGGACTCGACGCGAAGGACGTGATCGATCTTCAGATCACCGTCGAACACATCGGGATTGCGGACGACTTGGCCGCGGACCTTGCAACTGGTGGTTTTCCGCGTCTTGAGAACATCGTCGCGGACGATCCGAAACCTGCCTATGTCGGGGGTGAAACCGATCCGAGCGTGTGGGCGAAGCGGATTCATGCCAGCGCAGATCCGGGCCGGCCGGTGAACATCCATATTCGTGTCGACGGTTGGCCGGGCCAGCAATTTGCCGTGTTGTTCCGTGACTGGCTGCGGGCGGATGACGACGCCCGTGCGGAGTATGCCGCGTTGAAGGTCCGGGCCGCGGAGCAAGCGTCCGGAATAGATGATTACGACAAGGCGATGGATGCGTACCTCGCGGTCAAGACACCCTGGTTCGACGCGGCGTTCCACCGTGCGTGGGAATGGGCAGACAAGTCGGGTTGGACGGCCTGACGCCTACCGCCAGGTGATCGGCATGCCCAACGACGACAGCCACGCGCCGAGATCGTGACCGTGGGCGGCAATGCCGTCGATGGTGCGGGCAGCGGTCAGCATGGCCTGTTCGGACGTCTGGGCGTCGAGTATTCCGGATGCGTGCGCTTCCAGGAGTTCGTCGACGTCGAGTAGTTCGGTGCTGCGGCCGGTCTGCACAATCAGATCGAGATAGTGGTCTTCGGATCTCCATGCGTGCTCACCGCGCGTGAATGTGCCGATGTCGATGTAGTGATCCTGGTCCCGTTCGTGCCCCGGCGTGAAGTGGAAGATCGACGCTCGGATTCCGAGGTCGGGAAGTATCCACGACTCCAGGTAGTGGAATTGTGGATGGTCTGCGTGTCGGCCCATGTACAGGCCCCATGGCTCTTCGCGGTAGGTTTCGACCTGGCGAACGAAGCCCTTGGGGTCGATGTTGGTTCGGGCCTCGAGGTCGAAAGTTTCGACTTTGGGCGGGTGAATGTGAATACGTGCTTCGCTCATGTTGCAAGAACCTACCGCTGCGACGAGCTTGTGCCCACGCATGATGTCGGTGGGTGCGCATACCCTGGTTTCATGGCGTTTGCTTCCGAACATCCAGTCGTCGCACATTCCGAGTTTCGTCCGGTCAGCGACATCGAGCGCTCTGACGGCCGGTTCGAGGTCGTCAGCGAATACGAGCCTGCCGGCGATCAGCCCGCTGCCATTGCCGAGCTCGAGAAACGGCTCAACGAGGGCGAGAAGGACATAGTCCTGCTTGGTGCCACCGGCACCGGCAAATCTGCGACGACCGCCTGGCTGATCGAGCGCGTGCAGCGGCCGACGCTGGTGATGGCACCGAACAAGACCTTGGCTGCTCAGTTGGCCAACGAGCTTCGCGAGATGTTGCCGAACAACTCGGTTGAATACTTCGTCTCGTATTACGACTACTACCAGCCTGAGGCATATATCGCTCAGACGGACACGTATATCGAGAAAGACTCGTCGGTCAACGACGACGTCGAACGTCTGCGTCACTCCGCGACGTCGAGCCTGCTCTCGCGACGGGACGTTGTTGTGGTCGCGTCCGTGTCGTGCATCTACGGTCTCGGTACACCGCAGTCTTACCTCGATCGCTCCATCTCGCTCGAAGTGGGCGTCGAGGTTCCGCGTGATGCGTTTCTGCGCCTCCTGGTCGACGTGCAGTACAACCGCAACGATGTTGCGTTCACCCGTGGTTCGTTCCGCGTCCGGGGTGACACGGTTGAAATCATCCCGTCGTACGAGGAGTTGGCGGTTCGGATCGAGTTCTTCGGCGACGAGATCGAGGCGCTGTACTACCTTCATCCGCTCACCGGCGACATCGTCCGGAAAGTGGATACCGTTCGGATCTTCCCCGCGACCCACTATGTTGCCGGGCCCGAGCGTCTCGAGCGTGCGGTCAAGGACATCGAGGCAGAACTCGAACAACGACTCGAAGAGTTGGAAGGCAAGGGCAAACTGCTCGAGGCGCAGCGGCTACGGATGCGAACGCAGTACGACTTGGAGATGATCAAACAGGTCGGATTCTGCTCCGGAATCGAGAACTATTCACGGCACATCGACGGCCGTGGACCTGGCACCGCGCCGGCTACGCTGATCGACTACTTCCCCGAGGATTTCCTGCTGGTCATCGACGAGTCACATGTGACCGTTCCACAGATCGGCGCCATGTACGAGGGTGACATGTCGCGTAAGCGCAACCTGGTGGAGTTCGGTTTCCGCCTGCCGTCGGCGACGGATAACCGGCCGCTGACGTGGGAAGAATTCAGTCAGCGCATCGGTCAGACCGTCTACCTGTCGGCAACGCCAGGCAAGTACGAGTTGGGGCAAGCCGGCGGTGAGTTCGTCGAGCAGGTGATTCGTCCGACAGGTCTCGTCGATCCCGAGGTGATCGTCAAGCCGACCAAGGGGCAGATCGACGACCTGGTTCACGAGATCCGGGAACGCGCGGCAAAGGACGAGCGAGTCCTTGTCACGACATTGACCAAGAAGATGTCGGAAGATCTCACCGATTATCTGCTCGAACTCGGAATCCGGGTTCGCTATCTACACTCCGACATCGACACGTTACGTCGCGTCGAACTGCTGCGGCAGTTGCGACTGGGGGAGTACGACGTCCTGGTCGGCATCAACCTTCTGCGTGAGGGCCTCGACCTTCCCGAGGTGTCGCTTGTTGCGATTCTCGATGCCGACAAGGAGGGCTTCCTGCGGAGTTCCACCAGCCTTATCCAGACCATCGGCCGCGCTGCTCGTAACGTGTCCGGCCAGGTCCACATGTACGCGGACAAGATCACTGCCTCCATGGCGCAGGCAATCGAAGAGACCGAGCGTCGCCGTGAGAAGCAGGTCGAATACAACAAGAAGATGGGGGTTGATCCGCAGCCTCTCCGCAAGAAGATCGCCGACATCCTCGATCAGGTCTACGAGGAAGCCGAGGACACCGCTGCGTCCGTCGACATCGGTGGTTCCGGACGTAACGCGACGCGTGGCCGTCGAGCGCAGGGCGAAGCGGGCCGCGCGGTCAGTGCAGGAGTGTACGAAGGCCGCGACACCAAATCGATGCCCCGGGCCGAATTGGCAGACCTGGTCAAGGAACTCACAGATCAGATGATGAATGCCGCCCGGGACTTGCAGTTCGAGTTGGCCGGTCGTTTGCGTGACGAAATCTCGGATCTCAAGAAGGAGCTTCGAGGCATGGACGCGGCCGGTTTGAAGTAGTTCGGTGGGATGTGTGTGAATCGGGAACGCCCGCTACGGTTCACATATGGATGCACAGACTGCCGGCAAGACCGGCCGTACTCTCGAACTTCTCCATTCGTTGGCTTACTTCGTTCCGGAGACGGAAAAGGAATTGGTTGCGCTGGGGCTCGAGCCGGGCCGGATGGTGTACTTCGCGGGTCGCGCTGCGCCCTTGGGTACGCCACCCGCCACTGTCGTGACGTCGGCGTTCTACAACTTCAATCCGGAGTTGGTCGCCAGCGTGATTCCGCGCGCGTGGGACCTCGCGAAACCGTCGGAGATTGTTGCTGCGCGCTACCGCGCCATCGACGCCGCGTACGTTCGTCTCCTCGGCGAAGAGGTGACGTCGTCACAGGACATGGCTGAAGCTGCCGAGTTGGTTTCCATTGCAGCGCGGAACATCCCCGGCGTCGAGGGGCGTCCGCTGTACGCCGGTTGGGCTTCCGTCGAGTGGCCGACCGTGCCGCACCTCGCGTTCTGGCACGCACTGACTTTGCTGCGGGAGTACCGCGGTGACGGACACATCGCCGCACTGCAGACTGCCGGACTGAACGGGTTGGAAGCCTTGATCACCCACACCGCCACGGGTATCGGATTCCAGCAGAAGTTTGCTCAGAGTCGTCGCGGGTGGTCTGCCGAGCAGTGGGCGCAAGGTGTCCAGGATCTTCAGGATCGAGAGTTGCTCGATCGTAAGTCGGGAGCACTGACCGAGGACGGGCAGGAACTGCGCGACGTCGTGGAGGACTTGACGGACGATCTGGCTTTGGCGCCGTGGGACGCCTTGGGCGAATCCGGAGCAGACAGGCTTCTCGAACTGGCAGCGCCGTGGCGTGCTGCACTGACTGAACAGGACGTGTTTCCCGCAGCGCTTTTCGGTCCGCGATTCGGAAACCTGCGCTGATCCGGAATTCAGTGTAATTTTTTGATGTGACTGCAGATCACATTCACTGCGGTGTTGTGGTGTGTATGGCAATTGGCACTATCGCTGCGCTCTGCCCGCTAATGTCAGCAGCGCTGACTATCCCGTAACCGCTGACTATCTCGTAACCATGGAGGATGAATGAGTGCCTACCGGACCGTTGTCGTAGGAACCGATGGCTCCGAGTCGTCACTGAAAGCAGTCGACCGGGCCGCAAGCATTGCAGCCGATGCCAGTGCGCAATTGATTATCGCGTGCGCGTACTACCCGGCAGACCCCAAGGACGTCAGCGCTGCGGCAGATGTACTCGGCGACGAGGCATACCAGGTCACAGGTTCGACACCTACCTACGAAATCCTCCGAACGGCTCGGGAGCGCGCACATGCGGCCGGCGCGGAGAAGGTCGTGGAACGGGCAATCGTCGGAGCGCCCGTCGAGTCGTTGCTCGCCTTGCTCGACGAGGTCGAGGGTGATCTGTTGGTCATCGGTAACCGTGGACTCAACACACTGACCGGGCGTCTACTCGGATCGGTACCGTCGGATGCTGCACGAAAGGCAACATCCGACGTCCTGATCGTTCATACCGTTCGCTGAAAGTTCTCAGCAGTACTCGGTCTCGGCCGCGTCGACGATCACGGTTCCCAATCGATAGGGATCGGCACTGATCGGCGATGCGGCCGAACTGTTTTCGGTGCTCTCCACGTCTTGGAGTTGGCCAGGTCGGCTGGTGGCGCCGTTGTGCGTCACGCTGCGCAAATTCTCGATGATCATCGTTCGATCCGTGCCCACCGCCAACTGACGGCAGATTCCGTCCCCGAGTGCTTGCAGGGTGTCGTCGGTAAGCGGTGTGGTGACGCCGTCGGCCGTGATCGCGTCCCGGAACCGTTCGAGTGCCTGAAGCTCGGGTGAGTCGGCCGTGGCAGTGGCAGGTGCGGCGCCGTCGGCGGTATCCGACGGCGAAGACTCGGCCTGAGCGCATCCGATCAGCGTCCCGGCGCACAGGCCGATCAGCGCAGCTCCGACGACCTGTGGGCGGCGACGGAGTAGCCACTGCGGCATGCGTGCGGCGATCGGAGCGGTCACGAGAAGATTTCCTTCAGTAGAAGTGGCACGAGAGAACCTACTCCGCCGCATCACATCACGGGTGTGAATGCAGCTTCGGCGATGTTGTCGAGCACAGCCGGAAGCGATTCGACGTGAATGATGCCGAGTCGCTGGGTTGCGCGGGTCAGTGCGACGTACAGGTCATTCATTCCGCGCGGCGATTCGTCGAGGATATCCGAGGGTTCGACGATGAAAACGGTGTCGAATTCCAGGCCCTTGACGTCCTTGACGGAGAGCACGCTGACAGAGTCGCCGGCGAGGCCGGACAGGTTCTTCACCGTCTCGTGCCCGGCGATCACCGCAGTCAAGCCTGCGTGAGACTCGTGGTCGATGCAGCGACGCACCGTCTCCTGGAGATTCTCCGCTGTGGTTTTCAGTGACCACGGTGCAAAACCGCTGTCTCTGACCGACCGGGGTACTGCTTGCGTGGGATCGATTTCTTCGAGCACCCGGTGTGCCACATCCATGATTTCCGACGGGGTTCGATAGTTCACGGTCAGCTGTGTGAGCTTCCAACGCTTCGCGACGTACGGTTCGAGGATCGTCTGCCATGACGACGTGCCGGCGGGATCACCGGTCTGCGCTGTGTCGCCCACCAACGTCATCCAGCGATTCGGTATGCGGCGCATCAACATTCGCCACGCCATAGCCGACAACTCCTGGGCCTCGTCCACGATCACGTGACCGTAGGTCCAGGTTCGATCACCTGCTGCGCGCTCGGCAGTGGTCTGATGCTGGCCCAAATCGTGACGCTGGGCGAGTTGACTGGCGTCGATCAGGTCGTAGGCCATCAGGATTTCGGGGTCCATCTCGTCTTCGAGATCCTGCGGCGCCGACCCTGTCAGAATATCGAGAGCGCCCTGTGCGTCGGCAATCTGAGCGCGCCATTGTCGTTGTGCCCGTTCGCGTTCAGCGGCGTCGTCAACGCCGAGAATTTCGGCCAGCTCGTCGAGTAGCGGCGCGTCCGCGGCACTGAATCCGGGGCCGACGCTTTGCAACAATTCCGAGCGCTGGTTGTCGTCGAATTGTGGAGCGGCTTTTTCCAGTCGCCGCGGTGACGTCCAGAGTTCGGCGAGAATCTGTTGCGGCGACAACTCGGGCCATAGTGAGCCGATTGCGGACATGATGTCGGCGTCTTCGCGCATCTCGTCACGGATGTCGGCGATGTCGTCACGACTCAGGAGCGAACCGCCGTCCACCAGATTTCCGCCGATGATCTCGGCCATCTGTAGAGCCAGCGCTTCGATGACCGCTGATACGAAGATCGGCCTGGCCAAGTTGTGCGGCCGGCGGGACGAGCGGGCACGGCCACGGGCCTTGGTGACTGTCTTTCGATCCAGTTTCAGGTCGTAGGTGTCGAATCGGAGAACAATCGGCGATGACGGTACTTCCTGGCGATCACGGACAGCGTTCTTGAGTACTTCGAGGATGTCGAGTGAACCCTTGATCTCACCGGCCGCAAGCGAATCGATTCGTGTTGCGCGCACTCCGGGATACAGGTCGCCGATGGTGGAGAGTAGAACGCCGGTTTCACCAAGTGACGGGAGCACCTGACTGATGTAGTCGAGGAACGTTGCGTTAGGGCCGATGATGAGTACTCCGGCCTTCGCCAATTGCTGGCGATAGGTGTAGAGCAGGAACGCTGCACGGTGGAGCGCCACAGCGGTTTTGCCGGTACCGGGGCCACCCTGAACCACGAGCACACTCTTGTGTTCGGATCGGATGATCGAATCCTGCTCGGTCTGGATGGTTTCGACGATGTCGTTCATCTGGCCCGTGCGGGCGGCGTTCAATGCGTCGAGTAGCGCGCTCTCGCCGGCTACGCCACCGGCTTCGGTGACAACGCCGGCAGCGCGAGCTGCGTCGAGGTCGAGGTATTCGTCGTTGATTCCGGTGACCGCGCGGCTACGGCTACGGATGTGGCGTCGACGCTTCACGCCCTCAGGCGCCGCTGGTGTCGCGAGGTAGAACGGGCGGGCCATCGGGGCGCGCCAGTCGAGGAGGAGCGTCTCGTAGTCGTTCTCGGTGTCGAGAATTCCCAGGCGGCCGACGTAGCGATGTTCGTCGTCGAAATCGATTCTGCCGAAGCACAGTCCATTTTCGGCTGCGTCGTACTTGGCTAGATCCTCGGTGTACATCGCGTTGAACGATTCGCGTTCACTGCGTGCCTGCGGGGTTCCACCGCTTTCCAGCAAGACGGTGCTCAGGCGCGATTTGGCATGCTTCCGGAGCTCGTCGAGACGGGAATACAGCATCGTCACGTACTGCTGCTCGAGCTGTTGCTCGGTGTGTGACGGGTCCGCGTCGGGCAAGGGTTCTCCTAGGCTTGGTGAAAGAAGTTCGAGCACCGCAAAAGTGCCAAGACAGTCTAGTTCGCTTAGGTGAATGGGGTGTATCCAACGAGGTCAGGCCACCCGAGGGTGGCCTGACCGGACGTGTGATTGTGTCAGTGCGTCAATTCGTCGCGCTTCTCGCGGGCCTTCGCCAGGGCGATTTCGGCGCGTTTGCGAGCTCGCTTGCCGAGGACCTCGGACTGCTCGGATGCAGTCTCCGCCCATTCGTTGCTTTTTTCGAGCGCAAGTTCTGCAAACTCGGCGCTGCGCTTGCCGGCTAACTCCGCCAGTTCGGACCCACGCTCGCGGGCCGTTTCTGCCAGTTCCGCCCCGCGCTTCTGGGCAACCTCGAGAATCTCGGGGCCTCGTTCCTTTGCGATCTCGAGCAATTCGGCACCGTGAACCTTCGCAGCTTCGGCTAGCTCGGTCCCACGCTCCGATGCAACGGCGAGTGCATGCTCGAGACGTTCGCCGGTGTGATCGTCGTGGTTCGCGGCTGCCAAGGGCAGCGTCGCCGCGATCGAGGCCTGCGCCTTCCTGGCGGCGCGGCGACCGCGCCAGCCGAGTGACGGTTTGCCCTCGGTGTCGACGGCGGCGATCATCAGGCCGCCGAGCAGGCTGACGTTCTTGATGAAGTTGGTGCGTTGCATCGCGCGAAGTGTGGGGTCCGACTCGTTCCAGAAATCGTGGCCTGCAACTGTGGTGGGGATCAGGCTCCCCGCCAGTGCCAACGATGCGACGCGTGGAGCCTTTCCGCTTGCCAGCAATGCCCCGCCGCCGATCTGGATTACCGCGTTGAGCTTGATCAGTGTCTCTGGGTCTGCGGGCAATTTTTGTGTCACCGCGCCGGGGAGTGTTTCCACTGATTTGTCGATCAGCGGAGTTGCTTTTGCCGCACGTTGCGCAGGATTACGGAGCGCATCGATCCCCCCGGCAATGAAAATGGTGGAAAGTAGTGGACGAGCAATTCGACGTACCAGCATGTTCCAAGCCTCCCGATGTAGGTCCTTTCCACACTAGCGATCAGAACGAAACCTGGGACAGGTTACGTTTTGCCGGCCGCTGTGGGAAGACTGCAAAAACCGCGTCCATCAGCGAAGAATTAACCGAAACTCGGCTGCGACACACCTTGGGACGACGGCGTGGGAGGTTTGACGATGGATCGCAACGTCGACGTAGTGGTGGTCGGTGGTGGCCCAGCAGGTATGACCGTGGCTGGTGATCTTGCGCGGCTGGGGCGCTCGGTGGCTGTAGTGGAGAAGTGGCCGACGATCAACCCGTCCAGCCGGGCGTTTGCAACGATGGCGCGAACACTGGAGTTGCTCGATGCGCGCGGAATGGCCGACCAGCTACTTGCGACGAGCACGACCACCCCGGGGATCAACCTTTTCAAGGGTGCAAAGCTGGACCTCACCCACCTGAGATCTCGCTACCGGTTCGCCATGATTACCGCGCAGACCAACGTCGACCAAGCCCTCGAGCTCTATGCCAAGGACCAGGGAGCAGACATTCACCGTGGTATCGCGCTTGTCGATCTCGTTCAGGACGACGCCGGAGTCACCCTCACTGCTCGTCCCAAAGACGATGACAACCCTTCGTCCACGATGACGTGGCGCGCCAAATACGTCGTTGGGGCGGACGGCGCCCACAGTACGGTTCGCGACCTGGTCGGGATGGATTTCCCCGGGAAATCCGTGCTGTCGTCAGTGGTGTTGGCTGACGTGAAACTGACCGCCGGACCGCACGACGGTGGCCTCACGCTGGGGGACACTCCACGTGAGTTCGGGTTCCTTGCGCCCTACGGGAAGGAGGACAGTAGCGGCGCTTGGTATCGCTCGATGACCTGGGATCGACGGCGTCAGGTTCCCGATACCGATCCGGTGGGAGAAGCCGAGATCGTGGGTGCGCTGAACCGGGCCATGGGACGCGATATGGGCGTCGTCGAAATAGGCTGGCATTCGCGTTTCCATTGCGACGAGCGTCAGGTTCGCGACTATCGCAGCGGCAGGGTGTTTCTGGTGGGGGATGCCGCACACGTGCACTCGCCGATGGGCGCACAAGGAATGAACACCGGAATTCAGGATGGTGTCAACCTGGCCTGGAAACTCGGCGCTGTATTGGCCGGCGCCGACGATTCGATCCTGGATACCTATCACCGCGAGCGGCACCCGATCGGGAAGCAAGTGGTTCGGCGATCGGGGCTGATGATGCGCGCCGTCACCGTGCACCCGCGACTCGCCAGGTTCATGCGCGATCGCCTTGCTGCGCATATTCTGTCGATCCCGAAGGTGCGTGACCTCGTCGCCGGCAGTTTTGCGGGCACTGAGCTGCGTTATCCCTCGCCGGACGGACAGAGTGATCTAGTCGGGACTCGTGCGACGGAAGTGCCGCTACACGAAGGCCGACTCACGGAACTGCAGCGCCTGCCGGGTTTTGTTCTCATCCGCGAGCGCGCGAACACCTCGACGATGCAGAAACCGGGACCAGATCTACTCGTCCAAGCGCAACGCGTGGACGACGGACCGGCGCTACTGGTCCGGCCCGACGGTTACGTAGCGTGGGCAGGGAGTTCTACTTCTCGAGAGGGAGAAGAGGGTTGGCCGGCAGCGCTGTCGCGGTGGACCGGAGCGCGATAGTTATCGCCGCGATCCCCAGCGATGGGGGTCGCTCTCCAACGAGGCTCTGTCCCAGCGCCCCGAATCGGCGGCAGCAGCGTAGGTGGTCTGTAGAAACGCAAGCAGTGTCGCGTCCGGGTCGGTGGCCGTCCGGACTGCTTCGTACGGCAGAAGAAACTGACCGAAATCGTTGCTGTAGAACGCTGCCGACGGTTCGACGCGATAGCCCTCGAACGCCGCAGGCGCGGGGTACGAGTACGAATAGAACGCGCCTTCCTCGCCGCCGCCCGGCCAGAAGCCGCAGCTGCTCAATTCGTGAGAGTAACCTTCCACCATCACCCAGTCGCCACAGTTGGGGGCTCCCCCTGGATGTGGTGGCGCAGTGCGTCCGGAGAATCGTGTACAGGCGAGGTCCATTGCGCCCCAGAAGAAGTGGACCGGCGATACCTTTCCGATGAATCCCGCACGGAACGACGCGATGACGCGGTCGGCCTGAACGAGTTGGCGCCAGAACAAGTGGACGGCTTCGGCGTCGTAGGAGCAGTGGACGTGATCGTCGGCAAACGGAAGCGCCGGCTCGACTTCATTCGGTGTTGGCTGAATTGCCACTGAAATGCCCAGGGCGCGTAGTGCTTCCATCGTGCGTGCATAGAACGTCGATACCGATTGAGGTTCGAGTGGAATCTCGTGTGACTCCCCAGAACTGGTGCGGATGCGTAGTTGGTGTTCGCAGAAATCGAACTCGATATCGAAAATGCGGTCGCCGTAGGGGATGGACGATGTGGTCAAACCTCGCGGAGTGACGTACAGCGTGACCTGCCACCAGTGGTTGACCAGTGGTGAACATGCGAGTCGGATCTTTCCCACGATCTGCACCCACATGTGCAGGGTGTCGCGCGTGTCGGTCCAGTCGTTCACACGCAGTGCTGGCCAATCCGCCGGTCTATTGGATGTTGTCATTTGACGTCCTCCGCACTCGATCGGCAATCGGGCCTACTTCGGAGTCTGGCACGGGTGGGTTCGACATGCACGCAACCGATGACGTGACATAGCTCGAGAGTTCGCTGAAATCTATTGGTACGTACCTATAGCTGGCGAATGTGGATCGAAAATTTGGCTTTGAACTGCATGTTTCAATTCAGACCGAAAATTCTTTGGTACGCACCTTGACTTGTGAACTGGCTCACGCTTATATCTAAACCTGAACTTAGATTTATATCTGACGCGAAATGGCTGCGTCCTGGCTGCCGGCTCGGATTGTCGGTGTGCCACAACCGCTTGCCCTGTTTCATCCCGTCCACCAACTGTCCTGGAGAACGAATGAAGAACAAGCTCAAGGTCCTCGGTCCGACGCTAGTGATCGCACTTGCCATCGCCGGCTGCTCCTCGAAGGCGACCGACAATGCCGACTCGGGAGAATCGGGCGGCGTGAAGGCAGGCGTCGGCGTGACGTCCGATGCCATCACCCTCGGTGCGCTGGTCCCTCTCAGCGGACCGATCGGCGGTCTTGGCCAGGACGGGGTTGCAGGCATCCAACTGTGGTTCGACAAGGTCAATGCCGGCGGTGGAGTCTGCGATCGTGAATTGCGGATCGAATCGCGTGACAACAAGTACAACTCGCAGGAGACGATGACGCAGTACACGTCGCTGCGGACGGATATCGCGGGAATTGTCAATCTGTCGCCGGGAACTGACGCGGTGACGCTCGGGCCCAAGCTCGCTCAGGACGGACTCGCCGTATTGGCAGGTTCGTACGATCCGGTGCTCCTGACCGTGCCGCAGGCCTTCATGCCGGGGGCACCGTACGACGTCGAAGCTGTCAACGGTGTTGCCTACCTCGTGGAGAAAGGGATCCTCAAGGAGGGCGACACGATCGGTGTCATCGCGTATCCCAACGGCATCGGTGTAGCGGTGACAAACGGGGTGGCCGGTGCAGCGCAACAGTTCGGTCTGAAGGTGGAGAACACAAAGATCGACAGCACGGCTACCGACGCGACCGCGCAGGTCAACACTTTGCGCCAGGCGGGTGCCAAGGCGATAGTCATGGGCACCGCGAGCGCACAAACCGTTTCGGCTGCTGCTGTCGCGAAGGCCGGCGGATACGACGTCGTGATTCAAGCCACCAACTTGCTGTCAAGTGGCGACCTGGCGGGGCCGGCCCGTGATGCGCTTGTCGATCACGTTGTCCTGACCTCGAACAGTGCACCGTTCAGTTCTGATGCGGCGCCGGTCCAGGAACTTCTCGCCGCCTGGGAGGCCAAGTACGGCGACCGCGCGGCAACCGCACCTGCTGCCGCCGGGTATCTGATGGCGCAACTGCTCGAAAAGGGCCTGAACCAGGCGTGTGAGGACAAGGATCTGACTCCGCAGGGCATCACCACAGCCATGAGCAAAGTGGGAGTAATCGACACCGACGGTCTCGCTGTCGACCTCGATTTCTCCAACCCAGGAACGGCGCCGTCGCTGGAGTCGTTCATTCTCGTGCCGGATCCGAATGCCAAGGGTGGAACCGTGATTGCGCAGACTCCCACCGCCAGCGCCGCTGCAGTGAAGTACGCCGCCGACAAGAGCTACACCAAGTGAGTGTAGGACGAGGAGGGCCACGATGATCGAAGTCGATTCCCTTGCAGTGAGTTACGGTTCTGCGAAGGTATTCCACGACGTGAACCTGCGCGTCGACGAGGGACAGATCGTTGCGCTGATCGGGAATAACGGTGCGGGTAAAACGACACTCCTGCGGGCACTCTCGGGAATTCTCGGTGCCCAAGGCGGACAGGTGGTCGCCGGGACGGTGCGCGGCGAGGGTCTGGACCTCGATCGGAGCAATGCAGACAAGATCGTTCGACACGGCATCGTTCAGGTGCCTGAGGGGCGTCGAATCTTCGCGCAGCTGACGGTCCAGGAGAACCTCATGGCCGGCGCGTTGTCGGTGCGTTCGCGGTCCCGCGTGGCGGCCAGCCTGCGCCGGGTCCGCGAACTGTTTCCGATCCTCGTAGAGAGGGCCGGCCAAACCGCCGGCCTGCTGTCCGGTGGAGAGCAGCAGATGCTCGCAATCGGACGGGCGCTGATGAGTGAGCCGAAGGTATTACTGATGGATGAGCCGTCGTTGGGTCTGGCTCCTCTCGTCGCTCGGCAGATCATGGACACGATTACACAGGTGAATGCGGACGGGACGAGTGTTCTACTGGTTGAACAGAATACGAGGCTTGCACTCTCCGTCGCGCACCATGCGTACGTCCTCAACGGCGGTACCATGGCCGCGCAGGGGCCGGCCGCAGACCTGATCGATTCCGACATGCTCCTCGAGCTCACACTGGGTAAGACCACCGCCCACGGTTCCGCCGTGCTGACCAAGGCAGGGGGCCGGGGTGATGAGTGAAGTAGACGGAAACCTTCTCACGGCCGAGGGACTCACGGTTCGGTTCGGCGGCGTTCTTGCACTCGATGATGTCTCGTTTGCCATCCGGCGGGGCACGATTCATTCGTTGATCGGGCCGAACGGGGCCGGGAAATCGACGTGTTTCAACGCACTCACTGCGCTGTATCCCCTGGCGTCGGGCATGGTTCGTTTCGGTGACGTGCGGCTAGATACAGTGCCACAGCACCAGATCATCACCCACGGAATTGCCCGTACGTTCCAGAATCTGGTGCTCCCGCCGCATCTGACAGTGGCGGACACACTTCGTGTCGGTCGCCACCACCGCACGCGCACTGGGATGTTCGCCGCTGCGCTTGCTCTCCCGTCAGCGCGTCGTGAGAGGACTGAGGACGACGAAGTCGTTCGCACGATGGCGGAGGCGCTGGGAATCGAGAAGTACCTCGACCAGTCCGTGGGTCCGTTGCCCTACGGCATCCGAAAGAAGGTGGAGATCGCCCGCGCTTTGTGTGCGCAGCCGTCGCTGCTGTTACTCGACGAGCCTGTTGCCGGAATGAACGATGCCGAATCGTGGGCCCTGGGTGAGCAGATACTGGAATGCCGCGATCGCTTCGATCTGACCGTGCTTCTCGTCGAGCACGACATGGACTTGGTTCTCGGTCTCTCCGACCACATCACCGTATTGCAGTCCGGCAGGGTAATTGCCGACGCCGCACCTGAAGTGGTGCAACGAGATCCCGCTGTCATCGCCGCATACCTCGGTAGTGAGGCGCCGTTCGAAGTCGAGAGGACTTCTCGTGGATAGTTTCTTGAATGCCTTGGCCGGTGGGGTCTCACTCGGCGCGCTGTATGCCGTGATGGCCCTAGGATTCGTGGTCATCTACCGAGCCACCGGGATCCTCAATTTCGCCCACGGCGGGTTCCTGCTCTCCGGCGTTTTCGTGGCGGCACTCGTCAGCGAATCGCATGGATATCTGGTCGGTGTCCTAGCCGGGTTGGCGGTGGGAGCGCTGGTCGCGATCGTCACCGACGTCGTTTTCATTCGTCAATCACGAACACAGGACCACGTAACTCTGACGATTCTTACTCTCGGCGTGAATTTGCTGATCGTCACCGAAGTCAGCCGTCGTCTCGGAGCGGAAACGTGGCCACTGAATGATCCGGTCGGGGATCGCATCGTCGAGTTCGGGATGATTACGATGCCTGCGTCCCGGCTCATTGCGCTCGGCGTTGCGGTAGCTGCGATCGCGGTGTTTCTGCTCTTGTTCCGCTTTACCAACTGGGGGCTGGCAATGCGGGTGAGCAACCAGGATGCGGAGGTTGCCAAGTTGATGGGCGTGCGTTTGTCGCGTGTCTCGTGGACGAGCTGGGCGATTGGTGGTGCACTGGCCGTTCTCGCAGGGTTGTTCCTTGCGTCCTTCCCGGCTGCAGGTGTTGCACCGTCCTTGGCGGACACAGCATTTCGCGCTTTCCCGGCTGCCGTTATCGGCGGTCTGGGATCGGTCACCGGCGCGCTGGTCGGCGGATTGATGCTCGGCCTGACGGAGGCGTTTGCGGCAACCTACGAGAGTTCTTTGGGCGGGTGGGCGCACAACCTTTCGGGTATCAGCGCCTGGATTCTTCTGCTGGTCGTCCTGCTGGTGCGTTCCGAGGGGCTGTTCAGCACAAAGCAGGTGGCCCGTGTCTAGAGGACGTTTCCTCGTGGTGGGTCTTGTGGTCGCACTGGTCATCGCGCCGTACTTCGTCGGCGAGTTCTGGTTGCAACTAGGCGGTTTGGCGATGGCGGCAGCGATCGCTGCGATGGGTTTGGCGATGCTCGTGGGCGTGGCGGGGCAGATTTCGTTGGCGCATGCGGTCTTCGTCGGTATCGGCGCCTACGGGTACGTCACATTGGCGAGCCCACCCGGTGACAATGTCTGGGGCCTGGGTTTGCCGCCTGCGGTCGCAGCCGTCGGGGCAGTGCTCACCGCGGGGATCGGGGGCCTGCTGCTCAGCCCGTTGTCGAGTCGGGTAACCGGACTCTATCTGGCGGTCGTCACCATCGGGCTTGTGTTCATCTGGGTTCACTTTCTCAACGAGGTCGAACAATTGAGCGGTGGCTACATCGGCAGAGCTGTCCCGGAATTCGAGATCCTCGGCGTGAATTTCGGTGACAGCGAACCGTGGAATGTGCTCGGTGTGCCCTTCGGCGCGGTGGAGAAACTGTGGTTGCTCGGAATCGCACTCGTAGCAGTTGCGTACATTGCGGCTCGCAGAATTGTTCAGGCCAGGCCCGGCCTGGCTCTGTCCATGGTGCGTGAGAGCGAAGTGGCGGCCTCGGCGATGGGTGTCAACGTAGGCCGGAACAAGGCTGCGGCATTCTTCGTCGCCTCCGTATACGCCGGTATTGCGGGTGTCCTTCTTGCAGTGACGATTCAGTTCATCACTCCACAGGCGTTCGGGTTCCTGCTGTCGACCGATTACCTGGTCATCATCATCATCGGTGGTCTCGGCAGCCTGCGCGGCGCCATTGCCGGCGCGGTGTTCGTCACCGCACTGCCGCGGGTGCTCGGGCAGTTCGCCGGCAACATTCCCTTTCTCGTGCCAGTAGGACAAGGCGGCATCGACGCAAACGTCATGAGCGTTTTTGTCTACTGCGGTCTACTGATTCTCGTGATCATGTTTGCCCGCGGTGGGCTCGATCGAGTTCTCGGATGGCTGCTCGGACCGACGCACCGCGCGGGCTCCAGACCCGGGCCGAAGCAAGAACTCGCGCCGCCGCCTGAGCCTGACCCGACGCCCGAACCACACCAGGAGAAGGAGACCGTCTGATGTACACCTGGCTGCATGTCCTTGACTGGCGTGCCACATCCGATCCGGACGCGCTGGCCGTGAGCGACGATCGGGAGCAGTTGACCTACCGACAGTTTCGAGCCCGCGTCGAGCGCACTGCTGCGCAGTGGTGGGCACGCGGCATTCGGCCGGACGACGTTGTGGCGGTGATCGCACGCAACAGCGCCGAATTTCTGGTTCAGACATTGGGTCTCATGAGACTCGGAGCGCTGCCGTTGCTCGTGAACTGGCGAATGACTGCGCACGAAATCGATCGTTTGCTCGATACTGCCACGCCCGCAGGTATTTTCGTCGACCAGGCCTATCAGTCCGTCATGGAGAACCGAGACGATCTCGTCCGTGTGGTTTCAGGAGCGAAGAGTGAGGGCTGGACGGGAGCGGATTGCTGCGGCGAACCACCGGCGCCGTATCCACGGGATCGGTTGCGTGCCGATCAGGCGGCGTTCCTCATGCACAGTAGTGGAACCACCGGTCTGCCCAAGATCATCCCGCTCGATCACGGCGCCCTCATCCGGGGGCTCGCGGGGTTCGCGATCGACATCGGCGACCAGCAGCGAGGCAGTCGCCACCTGGTGATGATGCCGCTGTTCCACCTCGCAGGGTTCGCCCAGGCGATGCAGTGCTTCCTCACCGGAGGAACGCTCTTCATTCACGACGGTGTCGACATCGACCGCGTCATCGACGTGATCGGGCGCGAGCGGATCAACTTCTTCACCGCCGCCCCGACTATCGTCGAGATGCTCGTTGACACGATGGAGCGGACCACACAGGACGCAGATCTGTCGAGCCTGCTCGAAGTGCAGTACGGCGCTGCCCCGATCGAATCGGAGCTGCTCGAGAGGGCGCTTCGTGTGATCTGCCGACGGTTCCGACAAATCTACGGCAGCACCGAACTCCAGGGTTTCCTGTCGGTCCTGCGACCGGAGGATCATGTCCCGGGGAGCGCTCGGCTCGCTACCGCGGGCCAGATCTCGCAGGGATGGGAGGCGCGGATCGTCGATCCCGCCGGGAACGCGCAACCGACGGGCGCACCCGGCGAGTTGTGGGTTCGTAGCGAGAATGTCATCCGCGAGTACTGGCGAAATCCCGTCGAGACCGAAGCAGCCTTCACCAGTGACGGCTGGTACCGGACGGGCGACATGGCAGTGCTCGACGAGGACAACTTCCTCCGGATCGTCGGACGTTCGAAAGACATGATCATCAGCGGCGGCGAGAACGTGTACCCCGCCGAAATCGAGCGGGCACTGCTCGACCACCCGGCAGTTGTCGACGTCGCAGTCGTTGCACGGCCGCATCCGAAGTGGGGTGAGACCCCGGTGGCGTTCGTCGTGTGCGCAGCGGGTGTCGTCCCGGATGTCGGCGAACTGGACAGCCACTGCCGAGAACGGCTGGCGGGGTTCAAGTGTCCGTCCTCGATCCAACACATCACAGAGCTGCCGCGCAATGCTCTGGGCAAGGTGCGCAAAGTCGAACTGCGCGAGCGCCTGGTAGCCGGTTCCGCCTAAACGGCCCTTCAGCTTCGCGTACAAGAGGACGAGGAGAACATGGATCATCATTATTCAATCGGACGAATGCTCGAGTACTGGTCACAGGAAAGGCCCGATTCACCTGGTATTGCCGTCGAAGGTGTTGCCGCACATACCTTTGGCGAGTGGTATCGGCACAGCAGTCGGCTCGCCAACGGCTTCGCTGTTTTGGTGCCTGATAGTGCCACCATCCGTGGCGTCGGTTTTGCGGGAAAGAGTGCAGTGTCGTGGGGAGTGGTGCTTGCTGCAGCTTCCTTGGTGAAAGCCACTGCTACGCCACTTAATTGGCGGCTGAGCCGCCGGGAGATGCAAGAGATAGTCGCGGATGCGAACCTGGATGCGATCGTGGTCGAGGCAGAATTTATGCCGCAGTTCGGATATCCGGTACCGGAGGACGGCCGTACCCGCCTACTCGTCCCGGATGCACAGCCACAGGATTTCGAGAATTGGCTGGCGCAGTTTTCCGAGGAGCCTGTGACACCCGCCGCCGGCCCGGACGATATCGCGCTCATGGTTTATACGTCGGGAACATCCGGTCGGCCCAAGGGTGTGCAGCTGTCCAACCGGGCGATCGCTGCCAATCTTGCGTCCAACCCACCCTGGCAGATCCACCCGGGAGACGTTGTCATGGTTCCGGCGCCGAACTTCCATATTTCCGGCACCGGTTGGATCTTCTACTGTCTCGGGCTTGGCGCCGGTTCGCACCACGTTCTCGACGTCCGTCCGGAGTTGGTGCTGCCCGTCCTGGCCGGGGGCGCTGTCAACCACGCTTTGACAGTGCCCGCCGTGGTGCAGATGTTGGTCGAGCACGAGAGTGCGCGCCGCTCGACGTACCCGGAGTTGCGGACCCTGATCTATGGCGGTTCGCCGATGTCGCCCACCGTTGCCTCGGTTGCGCAGGACGTCTTCGGCTGTGACCTCATGCAAGCCTATGGAATGACCGAAACTTGCGGTCCGATAACGATTCTCGATGCAGAGGATCATCGCGGCGGCGGCGGCCTGCTGCTCGCGTCGGCCGGTCGGCCTGTGCGCGGCGTCGAAATGGGTGTCTTCGACCCTGTCACGGGGGAACGGGTATCGGTGGGTGCGACCGGCGAGGTGTGGACACGCAGCGAGATGCTGTTGACGGGATACCACAACCAGCCGGATGAACTAGCCGCAGTGCTCAGTGGCGACGGTTGGTTCCGGACTGGAGACGCGGGCTACCTCGACGAAGACGGGTATCTGTTTCTCTGCGACCGGGTCAAGGACATGATTGTCTCCGGCGGGGAGAACGTGTATCCGGTGGAAGTGGAGAACGTGCTCATGGCGCATCCCGCTGTGCGCGACGCCGCCGTGATCGCAGTGCCGCACGAGCGTTGGGGTGAGACGGTGAAAGCCGTGATTGTGCCCACCCGCGAGGGCCTGGATGTGAGCGACGTGATCTCCTACTGCCGGCAGCATCTGGCGCACTACAAGTGCCCCACGTCGGTTGACATCGTGGCCGAACTACCGCGAAACCCCAGTGGCAAGCTTCTCAAACGTGAGCTGCGCAGGCCCTATTGGGCGCAACATGAGCGGGGGATCGCATGAATCCCCACGACCGGGAGGAAAAGATAAGTGGTAGCTCGGTATGAGGAGGTAGCGCGTTCACTCGCCCGACGGATCGAGGACGGGTCGTATCCGGTGGGCTCGAAGCTGCCGACGGAGATAAGCCTCGCCGACAGCTACGCAGTGTCCCGAGCCACGGTCCGTTCGGCGTTGGGTTCCCTGGAGAGCTTGGGCATGGTGTCGCGGCGACGCAAGATCGGGACAACGGTGGAATCCATCCAGCCCACCGGCGGATATTCGCGCACCGTCACGAACATGAACGATTTGCTGCAGTACTCGGTCGAGACTCGACGGCTGGTGCTGACTCGAGACGGCGTGGTTGCCGATCAGCTGTTGGCTGAGCAGATCGGCGGCCATGCCGGTGATCGGTGGGCGCGCATCCGGATGTTGCGCCTCGGTGATCTCGGTGAAGAGAGCCCGGTGTGCCACACGGACGTGTACCTCGATCCTGACGTCGCCGCTACCGTCGGAGACCGCCTCGAACGCCCGGACGGTCTCATCAACGAGATCGTCGAGCGGTGTACCGGGCGCCTGACCGATCGCGTCGAGCAGCGAATCCGTGCGTGCGCCTTGCCGAACGACCTTGCCGATCTATTGCGTGCCGAGGCGGGTTCGCCCTGCCTCGAAATCACCCGCAGATATGTAGAGAGCTCGGGGGCGGTAGCCCAGGTGACGGTGTCGATACACCCGGGCGATCGATTCGACTTCAACGTGTCGATGCAGCGGCGTCGTTGAGAACAGCTAGCTCAGAACAGCTATGGAGGAAAATTGAGGATCACCGAGATCCGCGAGCTTGATGTGCCGCTGGTCGGCGCCATCTCGAACGCGGTTGTCAGCTTCGATCGGCACAAGGTGTCCCTTGTCGCCGTTGTCACCGACATAATTCGGAACGGGCGTCCGTTGGTGGGTGTTGCCTTCAACTCGATCGGGAGGCACTCGCAGGGCGGTATTCTGCGCGAACGGATGATTCCGCGGGTCCTCGAGGCAGACCCGGACACTCTGCTGTCGCCGACCACCGGGTTGCTGGATCCTGCTCGGGTTCTGAAGGTCGCCCGCACAGACGAGAAGCCAGGAGGTCACGGAGACCGCGCGGCGGCGGCGAGTGCGATCGAACTGGCGGTGTGGGACGTGCTCGCCAAGTACCACGATGAACCGGTTTACCAGACGATCGCGCGAGCATACGGCCGGACGCCGCTGGCTTCGGGTGCGCCGGTCTACGCCGCCGGAGGTTACTACCAGGACATCGACGACCTGGGGAGATTGCGAGCTGAGATCGCCGGTTACCGGGCTGCCGGATACTCGGCCGTCAAGATCAAGATCGGTGGGGTCGAACTCGGCGAGGATCTGCGCCGGATCGATGCTGCCATCGAGGTCACCGGGAGCGGACGACATCTGGCGGTCGATGCAAACGGTCGTTTCGACCGTGACCAAGCCTTGAAATACGCCGAGGCGCTCGCCCCCTATGGTCTGCGCTGGTACGAGGAGGCGGTCGATCCGCTCGATTACGCCCTGTGCAGCGATCTGTGCGAGGTCTACGACGGCGTGATCGCGACTGGCGAGAACCTTTTTTCCACACAAGACGTCGGTAACCTCCTCCGATTCGGTGGTCTACGACCGGATCGCGACATCCTCCAGATGGATGCGGGACTGAGTTACGGCCTGACCGAGTACGCGGAAATGATTGCGCTGATGGAACACCGGGGCTTCGATCGAACGGCCGCAATGCCCCACGGTGGGCACCTGATGAATCTGCATATCGTCGTCGGGTTGGGTTTGGGCGGTTGCGAAGCGTATCCGGGTGTCTTCCAACCGTTCGGCGGTTACAGCGACGATTGTGTCCTGGCCGACGGACTGATTCGACCCGCGGACAACCCCGGGTTCGGGTTGGAGGCGAAGTCGGGTCTGGCCGAGAGAATCGTGGAGTTGGTGACATGAACCAATCTCTGAAGATTGCAGTAGTAGGTTGCGGCGCAATGGGTTCCGTGTACGCAGGCCGCTTGTCTGGGGCCGGCCACGACGTGCTGGTGGTGGACCGCTGGGGAGATCACGTTCAGGCCATCTCAACCTCGGGTCTGCGAATTTCAGGTCCGGACGGGGAACGTGTGGTGCCTGTGCGCGCTTTCCTGACGATCCCGAACGAGTCGGTTGATCTCGTCGTACTCGCTGTCAAGGCCGCCGACGTCGCCGGCGCCGCCGCCTCCCTCGGGATGTTGATCGGTGACGACACCGTGGTGCTCACGATTCAGAACGGATTGGGATCGGCGGACGAGGTCGCTCGGCACGTCGGCGCAGACCGACTGGCTGTGGGCATTGCAAGCGGTTTCGGCGCGTCGCTGATCGCTCCTGGCCGGGTGAATCACAACGCGATGAGGGCGATGCGATTCGGTGCTTACGGAGATCTCTCGTTCGAGGCCGTCGACAGGGTTGCCGGTGCGTGGCGGACAGCGGGATTCGACGCGCTGGCTGTGGCCGACATCGCAGCGATGCAGTGGGAGAAGCTGATCTGCAATGTCGCATACAGTGCGCCGTGTGCGCTCACCGGTCTCACCGTGGGCGATGTGCTCGATCACGAGCACATGGGTCCGGTCAGCCGGGCCGCCGCGACGGAGACCTGGGAGATAGCCAGGGCCCGCGATATCGCGATCGATGTGGCAGACCCGGTCGCTTTCGTACGGGATTTCGGTGCGGCGATGCCCGCAGCAAAACCGTCGGCGCTACTCGATCACGAAGCCGGGCGGGTCAGTGAGATCGGATCGATCAACGGCGCTGTTCCCCGAGAAGCCGCAAAGGTGGGGCGGCTTGCGCCGGTCAATGCGACACTGACGGCACTGGTCCGAACCCGTGAAGCCGGATTCGGGGTTCGATAGGCAGACGGAGCCGAGTGTTGCGACCGGCTCGGTGGTTAAACCGGCCGGCTCAGTGGTCCCCAGGACCGCTGAGCCGGCCGCGCACTGCCGTCATCGCCGCTACTGCAGGCGATACCAGGTGAGTCCGCGCCCCAGGGCCTTGGCGACCCTCGAAATTCCGATTGGTCGTCGATGCCGAACGTTGTCCGGGACCAAGTGCATCCGGGTTCATGGCAGTGCACATCGAACACCCGGCGGAACGCCACGCAAATCCGGCCTGAGTGAAGATCCGGTCGAGGCCCTCAGCCTCGGCCGCCGCCGCAACGGCTCGTGAACCGGGAACGACGAGGGCCCGGACGCCGGGAGCAACGGTGCGGCCTGTGAGAACCTGGGCTGCCGCACGTAAGTCTTCGAGCCGACCGTTGGTACACGATCCGATGAAAACAGTGTCAATTGTTATGTCGCGCATAGGCGTTCCTGGCTCGAGGGCCATGTAGGCAAGGGCGCGTGTCGCCGCTTCGCGCTCGGCGGGATCGCTGTAGTCGTCGGGGGATGGGACAAAGCCGTCCAGCGAGACCGAGTGACTGGGGATGGTGCCCCAGGTGACCGTGGGGGAGACGTCGGAGGCGGACAATTCGTGCGTGTAGTCGAAGAGGGCGCCGTCGTCCGTCTGCAAGGTTTGCCAGTAGGTGAGCACCTGGTTCCACAAAGCGCCTGTCGGAGCGTGCTTGCGGCCGCGCAGATAAGCAAAGGTCACGCCGTCGGGGGCAACCAGGCCGCCGCGTGCGCCGCATTCGATAGTCATGTTGCACAAGGTCATTCGCTGTTCCATGCTGAGCGAACGAATCGCGCTTCCGCGGTATTCGATGACGCTTCCGGCGCCGCCGTTGGGACCTAGAGTGCGAACGACGTACAGGGCGAGGTCTTTTGCGCTCACGCTGGTGTCGAGATGGCCGTCGACGCATACCTGCATCGAATTCGGCTTCTCCATGCGGAGTGTTTGTGTCGCCATGACGTGCTCGACCTGACTCGTTCCGATCCCGAATGCAAGTGCGCCGAACGCTCCGTGGGTGGAGGTGTGCGAATCGCCGCACACGATTGTCAGGCCGGGCTGCGTCAAGCCCTGCTCGGGTCCGATGACGTGAACGATGCCGTTGCCGGCTGAGTCCATGGGGTTGTGTGGCACACCGAAGGCCGCGCAGTTGCGGCGAACCAACTCCAATTGCAGTCGGCTCATCGGATCCGAGATGGGAGACCCAGCTCCGGTGGTAGGTACGTTGTGGTCCTCCGTCGCCATGGTCAGATCCGGCCGACGGACTGGACGGCCCGCGGCCCGGAGTCCCTCGAAGGCTTGTGGAGACGTCATTTCGTGAAGCAAGTGCAGGTCGACGTAGAGCAGGTCGGGGCCGGTTTCGCCGCGAACCACAACGTGCTCGTCCCAGAGCTTGTCGAACAGGGTACGCGGCGCCACGGCCCGTCCTTCCGGTATTCAGTCAGCGCTGGCTCTAGTCGTTGACGGATACGGGCTTACGGCGGTCCGCTCCAGTTCGCGGAGTGTGTGAGACGTCGTGCGGACCGAAGGCACGCATCCAGCATGCGA
The DNA here is from genome assembly GCF_002300185.1 of Rhodococcus sp. ACPA4. Classification (NCBI taxonomy): domain Bacteria; kingdom Bacillati; phylum Actinomycetota; class Actinomycetes; order Mycobacteriales; family Nocardiaceae; genus Rhodococcus; species Rhodococcus sp. ACPA4. Next base: position 1,493,347 of record NZ_NSDY01000001.1, on the reverse strand, counting down.
ACTCGAGGAGTATGCCGTCGGGGTCCTGGAAGTAGAACGAGCGGACGTACACGCCGTCGTGCATCTCGGTCGCGATCTGGGAAGGGCTGTCGTCGTGATTCACGAGAGGGCCCACCCGGACACCTGATTCCTTCAGCTTCTGGCGATAGTCCTGGAACTTCTCCGGTGGGACATCGAACGCGATGTGATTGAGCGAACTCACAGCGCTCGTCCATTCGCCGAAGCCGGGCTTCTCGACCGGCGCGGAAATGCCTGGCACGCCGTCGGGAGCGTCGGTGAACCAGAAGAACGCTAGTGAGTTCCCGTTGCCGACGTCGAAGAAGAAATGTTGTCCGATGCCGTCGGGAAGATCGACGGTCTTTACGAGCGGAAAGCCGAGGATGTTGGTGTAGAAGTCCACCGTCCTTTCCATATCCGAGCAGACGAGCGCGACATGGTTGAAGCCGCGGACTTCGAAACGGGGCGAGTTCATGGGCATCCCTTCCAGAGTGAAAATATGATTCTAACATCAGATTCATATGCGGACAATGGTCGTGCAGTGAGCAGTGGGCGCAGCCTTAACGTGCTTCTGGTGTAGAAAGACGGCTGGAGATCCAAGGCTGCCGTGAAAGGGTGCGCACATGACTGGTCCTGAGAAGGCGCGACCGACAAAGCGTGGCCGCGAGACGTTGGAAGCGATCGATGCGGCTGCACGAAAGGTGATCGCGAAGAAAGGCTTCCTCAAGATGCGCGTGGCTGACATTCTCGCGGAAGCCGGAAGATCGCCGGCCTCGTTCTACAACTACTACGAATCCAAGGAGGCGTTGCTCGAGAGTTGGGCACGTCAGTTCCAGGTGGATGCGCGTGTGCGTGCGCAGGCCAATCGGAAGCTGGTCGGCCGCGAACCGAGGCAGCGTGTAGAGGCTTCAGCCAGGGCCCACTGGGAGACATACCGAGAGCGACTTGCGGAGATGGTGGGGGTCTTTCAGCTCGCCATGGTCAACGACGACTTCGCTCGGGTCTGGGACGAGCTCTGTGACGAAGCTATTTCCGGTATTGCCGAGGAAGTCGTCATCGCGCAGGAACGGGGATACTGCCCTGGCGTCGATCCACGTCTCACCGCCACGGCGATTGTGGGGATGTTGAACATGTTCAGTTACGAGAAGCTGGCTAACGGGGGCGCCGCGGGCGTAGATGACGAGGCATGCATCGCCACGTTGACCGAGATCTGGTTCCGTGCCGTGTATTGGCGCGAGTGAGAGGTATGGACTTATGGCTCGGCGCCGTGATACTAAATCTGAACCCAGATTTATAAACAAGGAGTCGTAGTGGCCATCGAACGCACCTTTGTCGGACTGCCGAGTCTTAACCTTCCCCGGATGGGCGCGGGTGGACACCCGTGTCAGGGTCTCTACCACCGGCGGGCCGGAACGCGCCCGAAGACGGCGGTCATCGCGACGCACTACCAGATCGACTTTTCCGAGCATTACATGGCGGATTATCTTGCGGAACGGGGGGTCGGCTTCCTCGGCTGGAATACCCGGTTCCGCGGAGACGAGGCGAGATTCATCCTGGATTACGCACTCAGTGATATCGGAGTTGGCGTTCGTTGGCTCCGCGAGGAAGCCGGTGTGGAGAACGTCATCCTGCTTGGCAACTCGGGCGGTGGTTCGCTCATGGCGGCTTACCAGTCTCAGGCGGTGGCACCGAGTATCACACCGTTACCCGGAATGTCCCTGGCGGCAGGTGTCGAAAACCTGCCGGCCGGCGATGCGTACATCTCGACCGCAGCTCACCTGGGTCGGCCTGACGTTCTCACTTCATGGATGGACGGTTCGGTCACTGATGAGAGCGATCCTCTGGCAACCGATTCATCCCTCGACTTGTTCGATCCGGCTAACGGGCCTGCTTACAGTGTCGAGTTCGTCGAGCGCTACCGGGCCGCGCAGGTTGCCAGAAACCATCGCATCACCAGATGGGTGAAGGAGGAATTCGAGCGACTCACGGCCGCGGGCTACCACGACCGGCCGTTTTCGGTGTTCCGGACCTGGGCTGATCCGCGGATGGTCGATCCGACCCTCGAACCCACCAATCGCAAGGCGAACCTCTGCTACGCCGGAGTCCCGGAGCGCGCCAACCGGTCGGTCTTCGGAATTGCCTCGGCCTGCACCTTGCGGACGTGGCTTTCGCTATGGAGTCTCGAGGACTCGCAGACGCGGGCGGTCGCGCATCTGCCCAACATCACCGTTCCCGCACTTGTGGTCAACGGTTTGCAGGATACGGGTGTGTTCCCCAGTGATGCTGACGCGATCCACGGGTTGATTGGCGCGCAGGACAAGGAGTTTCACGCGTTGGAGGCGGATCACTACTTCCTCACCCCCGGTGCCCGTGACGAGCTTGCCGATCTGACAGCAGCCTGGATCGAGAAGCGATTCGGAGTGTCGAGCTAGTCACAGTTTCTTCGAAATCGAATCTTCGACGACGCCCGCTCCGGTATTCGATACTGGAGCGGGCGCCCCCATCTCCAAGTCACCAACCGCGTTCGCGCCACTCCTGCAAGTGCGGACGCTCGGCGCCGAGTGTCGTGTCCTTGCCGTGGCCGGGGTAGACGATGGCGGAGTCGTCGTAGCGTCCGAAGAGCTTGGTCTCGACATCGCTGAGCAGTGAGGTGAATTTCTCGGGATCAGCGGTCTTACCCACTCCGCCTGGGAAGAGCGAGTCGCCGGTGAAAACGTGAACCTGGCCCGACGGTTCGGTGAGTTCGCAATGATCGCCGGCCCCGCAGAAGCGATCGAACTTATCATCGCGGATTCTCGGCTCGACGCGGTAATTCATGATCCCGAGGAAAATCCTCCTTTCTATCACTGAATATCGAATGTCTTCGGATCGGCGGTGAGTTCAAAGTGAAAGTTTGGAAGATCGACAAAATATTTTCAGTTCCGGAACGAACTGGCTGATTGATAACTAACGCTTCCGGATTTCGTCGAAAAAGGGGGGATCGGTAGGTTTAGTCACGAAACGGGGATGGTGCCGTTGCAAGGCGGAATGTTCGCCCCCACGACCTGCGCATCGATCTGCGCCGGGATAGATGAAAAGCGCCGCGGCCGACATTGATCAGCGATTGGAGCGATCAATCGAGTCGCCTACTGCGAGCAGGTTGAGATCAGGTTCGCGCTGCCAGCGCGTCCAGCGCGGCGAACCCCTCGGCCCCGCGCCGTTGCCGTGTGTTCCGCACACGACGACTGCATGGCGACCTCCAACGTCAGGGATGTCGAATATGTCGTGACGACTTCCATTGTTACTTCTCCGATCGACAGGTCGTGGAGCGGTTCGAGTCTCAGCGTCTGTCGAGGAGACGGCGTATCCCGTCGATTCGGTCGCTCAGCCTCGGTGGCGTACGTTCCGGATCCATCAGTGCATTTTCAGCGAGCACGTGGTCTTCGCTGTCGACTGTATTTCGGTCGAATTCACGCAGACTGCGGGCGTCGGAGGACGCAAGTGTGCGAACCGTCGTCAACAGTGAGTGCTCGCGCAACGCGTCGTCGATCTCATTCTCGGTGACGTCGAGGTGCTCGCTGAGCAGTCGGCGCCGCAGTCCGACGATCGAGGCCCGCAACTCGACATCTGAGTCGTCGTCGGATTCGACGGCGATGTCACACTCGGTGTCGAAGCCCATCGAACGGTTGTTGAGGTTCGATGACCCGATTCGCAGGAGTCGATCATCCATCACCAGGATCTTTGCGTGCACGTAAATTGGTGCACCAGAAGAGGTCACGGGATAGAACGCACCGAACCGGTCATGGACGTCGGCGGTCCACAACAGATGCAACAGGTCGTGGCGTGCCCCGTCCATCGCCTTTTGTTCCAGCCACCCGTCGGCATTGCGCGGAATGACCAGAACGATCTCCGGTCCGTCGGCCTCACGCAGGCGTGCAGCGATCGCCTCGGCCAGAGTGCGTGAGGCGAGGTACTGGCTTTCGATGTACAGCGTGTGTTCGGCACCGGCGATGGCCGCGAGATAAAGCGCCTCGATCTCGCGTACTTCAGTGCGTTCGTCGAGTTCCGGCAGAGTTCTGGCGATGGCTACGTCGACAACCCGCAACGTGGGCGCCAGATTGACGGGCCACGGTGTTGCCGTGCTCTTGACCGGTCTCAGATCCTCGCCGGTTGCGGATTTCCAGCGTGCCCGCGCCAATTCGCCGATGGCCGCGGCCGCATCGCCGTCGACCGCTGTGGTCGCGTCATGCCAAGGGCCGTAACGCCTTCCGCTCGGTGTGATTCGGTAGTCGTTGCGGTCGACGTGATCCGAGGTGTCCCAGCGGTCCACCGTCATGTCGATGCCACCGCAGAACGCCAAAGCATCGTCGATGACGATGATTTTCTGATGGTGCGCGGCGCCCACTGGGTGGGCGCCGTCGATTTCGAACCGAAGGCGCTCGTCGGTCAACCAGTTCGACACGAAGACTGGAGTCATGCCGCGTCCGATTGCGGTGAAGGCCCCTACGTTCCATTTGAGTACGAGGATTTCGAGGTCGGGTTTTTCGCGGACAAGCCAGCGTAGGAACCTGCCCAGCCGATTGGGGCCGTCGAGCGTCTTCTCGCGCGGCTCGAGTTTGATGCGCGTGTCGAAGTCCCAGCCGATCAACATGATTCGTTTTTCAGCTTGCAGCATCGCGGACTTCGCATGATGAAAGTAGTCAGCGGCATCGATAATGCAGGCAAGATTATCTGCCGGCTCGATGCGCCAGCAGGTTTCGCCCGGAGCCAGAATTCTGCTCACACGTCGACCAAATCGGCGTGGGCAGTTTCCGGCACTGCTTCCTTGGATACTTCTCGCGCCACGACGCCGACATGTGTGGCGAGTAACTCCGAAAGCTCTTCCCCGGCAAGGGCACTGGCTACCGACCCGAAGATTGTGACCTCGGATGCTCCGTGGCGGCGGCGCACCGACTCCCGCTCAGTGCGCTTCGCGGTCGACACGGACCGCAGTTGCCGACTGTGGAGCGGTGCGGTCATGTGGGCTCCTTGGAAGTGACGGTTCGCGATGATGATACCGCTCAGCTAAAGAAGCCGAGGAGCTGTCCTAGCTCCCCGTTCCAGCTATCGCGGCCGTGAGTGACGGACCCTGGGTAGGTTGCGGCCCAGTAAGCTGCGTGGCTGAGGAGCTAGTCCGATTGTCGACAACTTGGAGTCGAAGTCCATTCCGTCTGAGTCGGCTGCTGAGCGACTTCCCGGACTGATCACGTCCGTCGACGGGCGGTCATCCCCAACGCGCGCGGCGGGGCAGCGCTGGGGATGTGCGGTGCAAGGGTCACCAACCGCGTTCGCGCCACTCCTGCAAGTGCGGACGCTCGGCGCCGAGTGTCGTGTCCTTGCCGTGGCCGGGGTAGACGATGGCGGAGTCGTCGTAGCGTCCGAAGAGCTTGGTCTCGACATCGCTGAGCAGTGAGGTGAATTTCTCGGGATCAGCGGTCTTACCCACTCCGCCTGGAAAGAGCGAGTCACCGGTGAAGATGTGAACCTGGCCGGACGGTTCGGTGAGCACGAGTGCGATGGAGCCGGGGGTGTGGCCGGACAGGTGGATGACATCCAAGGTCAGGTTTCCGACCGTGACGCTGTCGCCGTCCTCGAGCAGAACGTCCGGGGTCACGGGAAGTGCTTCGGCATCGAGCGGATGCGCAGCGGTTGGCACGTTGGTGGCAGCGTGGACGTCTTTCAGTGCCAGCCAGTGGTCGCCGTGCTGGTGTGTGGTGACGATGGAGTCGAACACCGGAGCTTCCTGCTCGATCAGCGCAACGATTTTCTCTGCTTCGTTGGCCGCGTCGATCAGGAGTGATTTCCCGGTTGCGGAACAGACCACGAGGTAGGTGTTGTTGTCCATGGGGCCGACTGACATCTTCGTGATGGTTGCACTGTCGATGGTGCGTCGTTGAGGCGCAGAATCGGGGGAGAGCTGACCGGTATAGGAGTTGTCGATCACGATGGGCTGATTCGTCATGATTCGCAGGCTACCTTCGAATAGGGGCTGGTAGAACGCTGGGTTCGTGCTTGTAGTCAAAACTTGTCGGTGGCTCGGCCTACCATGGCGTCGTTCGAGGACTCGCTGCGTTTGAGTGCTCGTGATGTCGGTGATGTCGCTGGTGGACAGCCCCAGATGAATGACGATGAAGGGAATTGGTGTGTCGGATCGCCTGATCGTGCGGGGTGCGCGAGAGCACAATCTGCGAGGAGTCGACCTGGATCTCCCGCGAGACAGCATGATCGTCTTCACGGGTTTGTCGGGTTCGGGTAAATCCAGCCTTGCGTTCGACACGATCTTCGCCGAAGGACAGCGCCGGTATGTCGAGTCACTCTCGGCGTACGCGCGTCAGTTCCTGGGCCAGATGGACAAACCAGATGTCGATTTCATCGAAGGCTTGTCGCCTGCGGTGTCGATCGATCAGAAGTCGACCAACCGGAACCCCCGGTCAACCGTCGGAACCATTACCGAGGTCTACGACTATCTTCGTCTTCTCTATGCCCGCGCAGGTTCCGCTCACTGCCCGGTGTGTGGGGAGAAGATCGCACGCCAGACCCCTCAACAGATTGTCGATCAGGTCCTCGACATGGAGGAGGGCATCAAGTTCCAGGTCCTCGCTCCGGTGGTGCGCACCCGCAAGGGTGAGTTCGTCGACCTTTTCGAACAGCTCAATACGCAGGGTTACTCACGTGTACGGGTTGATGGTGTCGTCTACCCCTTGACCGATCCGCCGAAGCTGAAGAAGCAGGAAAAGCACGACATCGAAGTTGTCGTCGATCGTCTTCAGGTGAAGGCAAGCTCCAAGCAGCGACTCACGGATTCGATCGAGACCGCTCTCCGCCTTGCCGAGGGCATTGTTGTTCTCGACTTTGTCGACCGTGAAGAAAACGCGCCCGATCGGGAGCGGCGATTCTCCGAGAAGTTGGCGTGTCCCAATGCTCACCCACTCGCGATCGACGATCTCGAGCCGCGTTCGTTCTCGTTCAACTCGCCGTACGGAGCCTGCCCGGAGTGCACGGGTCTGGGTATTCGCAAAGAGGTAGACCCCGAACTTGTTGTACCCGACGCGGAGTTGAGCCTCGAGGACGGAGCTATCGCGCCGTGGTCGATGGGGCAGAGTTCCGAGTACTTCGGGCGATTGCTGTCCGGTCTCGGCGACATCCTCGGCTTCGACATGAAAACGCCGTGGAACAAGCTTCCGGCCAAGGCGCGCAAGGCAATTCTCGAGGGCAGTGAGGAGCAGGTCCACGTCCGGTACAAGAACCGGTACGGCCGTACCCGTTCTTACTACGCGGAGTTCGAGGGCGTCATGCCCTTCCTGCATCGCAGGCTCGAGCAGACCGAATCCGATCAGATGAAGGAACGTTACGACGGCTACATGCGTGACACCCCGTGTCCCGCATGTGGCGGTGCGCGACTGCGTCCGGAAATCCTCTCGGTCACTATTGCTGCCGGAGATTTCGGCAGCAAGTCCATTGCGGAGGTCTGTGAACTCTCGATCTCCGACTGCGCGGATTTCCTGAACAGCCTCACACTCGGTTCACGCGAAGAAGCCATCGCGGGACAGGTGCTCAAGGAAGTTCAGGCCCGCCTCGGATTCCTCCTCGACGTCGGACTTGAATATCTCTCGCTGTCGCGTGCCGCGGGCACCTTGTCCGGCGGTGAGGCCCAGCGAATCCGGCTGGCAACGCAGATCGGTTCGGGTCTTGTCGGTGTGCTCTACGTGCTGGACGAGCCGTCCATCGGTTTGCACCAGCGAGACAACCGTCGCCTGATCGAAACGCTGACCAGGCTTCGCGATCTCGGCAATACCCTGATTGTGGTCGAGCACGACGAAGACACGATTCGTACCTCCGACTGGGTGGTCGACATCGGTCCGTATGCCGGCGAGCACGGCGGCCAGGTAGTCCACAGCGGACCCTACGAAGAGCTGCTCACCTGCGACGAGTCGATTACCGGCGCTTATCTGTCCGGGCGAAAGTTCATCGAGGTCCCGGAGATCCGTCGCCCGGTCGATCGTAAGCGTCAGGTCACCGTTGTCGGTGCGCGTGAGCACAACCTCGACGGCATCGATGTGAGCTTCCCATTGGGTGTTCTCACCGCGGTTACCGGTGTTTCCGGTTCGGGCAAGTCGACATTGGTGAACGACATCCTGGCCACCGTCATGGCCAACAAGCTCAACGGCGCGCGTCAGGTGCCTGGCCGCCACACCCGAATCAACGGACTCGACCAACTCGACAAGTTGGTTCAGGTTGATCAGTCGCCGATCGGCCGTACCCCGCGGTCAAACGCGGCTACCTACACCGGTGTGTTCGACAAGATCCGCACGCTGTTCGCTGCGACCACCGAAGCCAAGGTGCGCGGCTATCAGCCGGGGCGTTTCTCGTTCAACGTCAAGGGCGGTCGCTGCGAGGCATGTTCGGGTGACGGCACCCTCAAGATCGAGATGAACTTCCTGCCCGACGTGTATGTACCCTGCGAGGTCTGCCACGGAGCTCGGTACAACCGCGAGACACTCGAGGTTCACTACAAGGGCAAGTCCATCGCCGAGGTTCTGGACATGCCCATCGAGGAGGCGGCGGAGTTCTTCCAGCCGGTCACCTCGATTCACCGGTACCTGAAGACTCTGGTGGACGTCGGTCTCGGTTACGTGCGACTGGGACAGCCGGCGCCGACGCTGTCCGGTGGTGAGGCACAGCGCGTCAAGCTTGCTGCCGAGCTTCAGAAACGTTCCACCGGACGTACCGTCTACATCCTCGACGAGCCGACAACCGGCCTGCATTTCGAAGACATTCGCAAGTTGCTGATCGTCATCAACGGATTGGTCGACAAGGGCAACAGTGTCATCGTGATCGAGCACAACCTCGATGTCATCAAGACATCGGACTGGGTTGTCGACATGGGTCCCGAAGGTGGATCCGGCGGCGGAACCGTTGTGGCAGAAGGAACTCCGGAAGAAATTGCTGCCGTGCCCGAGAGCTACACCGGCAAGTTCCTCAGCGAGGTACTCCATGCGCAACAGGCTCCCGTGAAGAAGAAGACTGTGGCGAAGAAGCGCGCCGCGAAGGCTACGGCCCCCAAGAAGGCTGCGCCGCGGAAGAAGTCCGCATCGGTGGCCTGACAGGGTGAGATAGGCGCGATCGCAGTGATGCCGGGACGGTTTGTCGTCCCGGCATCACTGCTGCGTCGTGACGCTATGCGTCTGCTGCGTCGAGAATGGTTTCGGCCAACTCCTTCGGGCGTGACCACATCGGCCAGTGTCCGGTCGGAAGATCGACGTACGTCACCGGCAACTTCGCGAGTTCGACGGCAATGGGAAATCCACCATCAGCCATCTGTTTGATGACGTCGGAGGGATAGCTGCTGCACACCACAGTGGTGGGAACCGAATAGCGTCTCGGATCGGTCAGGACGATCTGATCTCGAGCTGCGCCCGCAGGTTCGGGGACAGCGCGATCACGAAATGCCGTCAAGGCGTCGTCGTCGAGTCCCTCGATGCTGCTCCCGTCTGCTTCCAGTTCGGCCCAAGGCGGTAGTGGAACCTCGATCGCATCCTCGGCGAGATCGGGTCGAAGAGCGGTGCCATCCGGCATCGGACCGCTGTCGACGTAGACGATGCGCGCAATCTGGTCGGGTACGCGATCGGTCGCGGCGTACCCGGACGCTCCGGCGCCGCTGTGCACGACCAGGATCGTGCGTTCGTCCGACCTCGAGACGGCGTCGACGATTGCGCTGACGTGGGAATCGAGAGTCACGGTGTTCCGGGGCGAGTCCACCGACTCGAGTCCCGGAAGTGTTAGTGCGGTTACGTGGGTATCAGGGCGTTGAAGGTGGGGGAGTACCGCGTCCCACGCCCATGCGCCGAGCCAGAATCCGGGAACCAGAACGATGTGAGTTTTCATGAGCCCATAGTGGCGGGCTATCGGTGACAACTGCGTGTCACCGATTTTGTCACCGTTTGGTATCGAAATTTGGGACAATCGGAAACGTGAATCGAGCGGCCAGATTGCATGCACTCCTCGAGGAGTTGCGTCGTCGTGGCGATCGCGGGTCAAATGCGGCGCAGTTGGCGGCGCAATTCGGTGTCACGCCGCGCACAGTCAAGCGTGACATCGAGACATTGACGGAGTCGGGATCCGCGATCGAAGGTCGCTGCGGACCTGGCGGCGGTTACCGTCTGATTGGGCGCGCGACGCTACCTCCGGTGAATTTCACTGTCCCGCAGGCAGTGTCGATCGCCCTGGCCCTGACTGCTGTCGGAGACGCTCCGTTCGCGGACGACGGACGGGCAGCCCTGGCCAAACTACTCGACGTCATGGACGCCGACAGTCGGGCCAGAGTTGAGGAACTCAGCGGGCGCGTCTGGGTTCGGCATGACGAAGAATCTGATGACGAGTCAGGAGTGAACCGGCGCGCGATCGAGCAGGCTTTGGAACGTAAGTGTGTTGTGTCGTTGCGGTACATCGACGGAGACGGTGCCGAATCGACGCGTGCGGTCGAGCCACATCTGCTGGCTCACGCCCGAGATCGGTGGTTCGTGATCGGTTGGTGCCGAACGAGAGACGCGGTTCGGTGGTTCCGTCTCGATCGGATCCAGAAAGCGACGCTGACCAAGGAGCTTTTTGTTCCTCGAGAGACTGCGCTGTTCGGAGAGCCGCCGCCGACGGCTCGCTCGGCAGCTGACGCGAGTTGACGGCTCAGGAGTTCATGTTCAGGGCCGCCGCAACGGATTCCGTGACAAGTTCTTCCAAGACTGAGCGATCGATGTCACTGAGCCGTTTGACATAGAGGCAGCCTTTGCCGATCTTGTGCTTGCCCAGGCGGCCGAGCGTCGAGGCGTGCTCGTCGAAGTCCAGTGACAAATAGAGAGTCAGTGCGGTCGCTCGAGGTGAGAACCCGATCAGTGCGGTGTCACCTTCGTGTCCGCTTGCATAGCGATAGTGGCGGGCACCGAATCCGATGATGCTGGTTCCCCACATCACCGGCGGTTCGCCGGTCGCAGCCGACAGTACGGAAATCAGTTCCGCACTGTCGGCGCGTTTGACAGGGTCGGCAATTCGATCGACAAAGGCACCGACGTCGTCTGGAGTCGGCTGCGTTTTGTTCGCGGTTGCCATGTGCGTGGTCGCCGTTCGTGACTCAGTAGACCGGTCCGGTGAACTTCTCGCCCGGGCCCTTGCCCGGCTCGTCGGGGTGCGACGACGCTTCGCGGAACGCACGCTGGAGGGCCTGCAGGCCTTCGCGAATGGGACCCGCGTGGGGGCCGAGGTATTCGACGGATGCGGTGACCAGTCCGGCGAGCGCGGTGATGACCCGGCGCGCTTCGTCCAGGTCCAGGTAGGGGCTGGCCGACGGGTCGGCGTCGGACAGTCCGAGCTTCTCTGCTGCGGAGCTCATCAGCATCACGGCGGCGCGGCTGATGACCTCGACTGCGGGAACCTCGGAGAGTTCGCGGACATCAGGGTTCGCGTCGGTGTTCTGATCTGCTTCGAAGTTCTCACTCATGTCTGCAAGGATTCCATCACGGTCCGGAGCAGTTCAATCTGCCCTTGTCTTGTGCAGGCACGATTAGATTCATCGCCGCCGGCCTGATACTCTTGTCCCAACGACCGCCTCCGACATGTTCGGGGGCAGCAAGTGGAGCCCGACTCCCACCTCTGCGCGGCAGGTGAAACTGCAGTTCAGTGGTTCCGGTCACCTGACGAAGAATCTATTCTTCATCAGGTTCCTCGTTTAGTCGAGGAGATTGTTCCTGGCGTGAGCTGGGTTTGATCTGATCGGTCGACATCGGGCCCCGCGGAGAAATATCACCGCGGGGTTTTTTGTTGGGGTTTGGGTAGAACTAGCTGCGTGCGGTCACAAGACCGCACCGTTCAACCTAGGAGGCCCCATCAGCACTGAGACCCGCATCAACGATCGAATCCGCGTTCCCGAGGTCCGTTTGGTCGGACCTGGCGGTGAACAGGTAGGCATCGTGCGTGTTGAAGATGCACTCCGCTTGGCTCTGGAAGCCGACCTCGACCTTGTCGAGGTAGCTCCTGATGCCCGTCCGCCGGTCTGCAAGATCATGGACTACGGCAAGTTCAAGTACGAAGCTGCACAGAAAGCCCGTGAGTCTCGCAAGAACCAGACTCTTACGGTCATCAAGGAGCAGAAGCTTCGCCCCAAGATCGACGCCCACGACTACGAGACCAAGAAGCGCAACGTTGTTCGCTTCCTCGAAGCTGGTTCCAAGGTCAAGGTCACGATCATGTTCCGCGGTCGTGAGCAGTCACGCCCCGAACTCGGCTACCGCCTTCTGCAGCGTCTGGGAGCAGACGTCGCAGACCTCGGTTTCGTCGAGACCTCGGCTAAGCAGGACGGTCGCAACATGACGATGGTTCTGGCGCCGCACAAGGGTGCCAAGACCCGCGTCAAGGCTCAGGAAAGCGCTCAGGCGCCCGTCGCTCAGGCGGCTCCGAAGCCGGCTCCCGAAGCTCCGGCAGCCCCGGCAGCCCCGGCAGCCGAAGAAGCGGCTCCCGAAGCTCCGACCAGCTAGTCGATTCCCCAAGCACCATCACGTAACAAAGAACTGAGGACTCCATGCCCAAGATGAAGACCCACAGCGGCGCCTCGAAGCGATTCAAGGTTTCCGGTTCCGGCAAGCTCCTGCGCCAGAAGGCCGGCCGTCGCCACCTTCTCGAGCACAAGGCCAGCAAGGTCACCCGTCGTCTCGACGGTGTCGCTGTCGTCAGCCCTGATGACGCACCGCGCATCAAGCGCATGCTCGGCATCTGAGTCGTCCCCCTTACTGACCACCCGGGGCCGAATCTCAGCCCCTAGATTGACAGGATTTTCACGTGGCACGCGTAAAGAGGGCGGTCAACGCCCAGAAGAAGCGTCGTTCAATTCTTGCTGCATCCAGCGGCTACCGTGGACAGCGTTCGCGTCTGTACACCAAGGCCAAGGAGCAGCAGCTCCACTCGATGGTTTACGCATACCGCGACCGTCGTGCACGCAAGGGTGAGTTCCGGAAGCTGTGGATCACGCGTATCAACGCTGCAGCTCGGGCCAACGACATCACGTACAACCGCCTGATCCAGGGCCTGCGCCTGGCTGAGGTCGACGTCGACCGCAAGATCCTCGCCGAGCTCGCCGTCTCCGATGCAGAGGCCTTTGCCGGCCTCGTTGCACTCGCGAAGGCCGCTCTGCCGGCTGACGTGAATGCGCCTGCCGGAGAAGCAGCCTGATCGACGCATCACAGCAACGGCCCGTGGATCCGCTCACCGAGCGGACTCCGCGGGTCGTTTCTGCTGTCAAGCTCCTGCGCACAGCAGAACGACGTAAAGCAGGACGATTCCTGGTCGAGGGCGAAAACTCCGTCACAGAAGTCTTGAAGGCCAACGGCTCAACCGCCACCGTGGTCCGTGATCTCTTCTACACAGAGGCCGCTGCCGATCGGTATCAACACGTCATCGATCTGGCGTTGAGCTCCGGAGTTCGCGCTGCTCTCGTCACCGACCGCGCAGCTAAGGCACTGAGCGACACCGTGACTCCGCCCGGCTTGGTTGCCGTGTGTGATCTCCTCGATGTTCCTCTGTCGGACGCGATCCGCCCGGATACCAAGCTCCTTGCCGTTCCGGTCGAGGTCAACGAACCGGGCAACGCGGGCACGGTAATTCGGATTGCCGACGCAGTTGGCGCTGATGCCGCGATCCTGGCCGGAGACAGCGTGGACCCGCACAACGGCAAAGTGGTTCGATCGTCGGCGGGCAGCCTGTTCCACCTACCGGTTGTTCGTGAACGCGATACCGATTCGGTGATCGAACAGATCCGCGCCGCCGGTATTCAGATCCTGGCGACTGCTGCCGACGGAGAGATCGACCTCGACAACGCGGACGAGTTGTTGAGCAAGCCGACGGCCTGGCTGTTCGGAAACGAAGCGCACGGTCTTGATCCGGCCATAGCGGCCCGCGCTGATTACCGTGTCCGTATTCCGATCCACGGGCGCGCCGAGAGCCTTAATCTGGCGACTGCAGCCGCCATCTGCCTCTATGCGAGTGCGCGGGTGCAAAATCGCGACACCGATCAGGGCTGACGAACAAGACGGAAGTGACCTCTCGGAATTCCATTTGCGGAAGCCTGAGAGAATGCAAGAGCGTAACAATGCTCGACACAATGCTCGACCGCAGTAGAGAAGCAAACCGAGAAGCGACAGGAGTGTCACAGCCGTGGCGAAAAATGAGGGCGCGACCCCGCCGGACGTCGATGCGAGTGCGCTCACCGAAGAGGCGCTGACCGCGGCCGCGGAGAACGCAGAGAAGGCGCTCGCGGAGGCAGCGGACCTGGATGCACTGGCTCAGGTCAAGGTTGAGCACATGGGGGACAAGTCCCCGATCGCCCTCGCTCGCCGTGGTCTCGGCAGCCTTCCCGGTAAGGAAAAGGCCGAAGCGGGCAAGCGTGTCAACATCTTCCGTACGCGCATCAGCTCTGCGTACGACGCGCGTCGCGAGGTTCTCCTTGCCGAACGAGACGCCGCGGTGCTGGTCGCCGAGGCAATCGACGTCACGCTGCCATCCGATCGTTATCCAGTGGGTGCCCGTCATCCCATCAGCTTGATCTCCGAGCAGGTCGCCGACGTGTTTGTCGCGATGGGCTGGGAGGTCGCCGAGGGACCGGAGGTCGAGACCGAGCACTTCAACTTCGACGCTCTGAACTTCCTGCCGGATCATCCCGCGCGGACCATGCAGGACACATTCCATCTGGCGCCGGAGAACTCGCGTCAGGTGCTGCGTACGCACACCTCGCCGGTGCAGGTGCGCACGATGCTCACGCGTGAGGTTCCGATCTACGTCGTCTGCCCCGGTCGCACCTTCCGTACCGACGAACTCGATGCGACGCACACGCCGGTGTTCTCGCAGGTCGAGGGTCTTGCTGTCGACAAGGGTCTGACGATGGCCAATCTTCGCGGAACTCTGGACGCATTCGCACGTGCATTGTTCGGTCCCGAGACTCGGACGCGTATGCGCCCCAACTACTTCCCGTTCACGGAACCGTCGGCTGAGGTCGACGTGTGGTTCGCGAACAAGAAGGGTGGCGCAGGGTGGGTCGAATGGGGCGGCTGCGGCATGGTCAACCCGAACGTGCTGCGTGCCAGTGGAATTGATCCGGACGAGTACTCGGGATTTGCGTTCGGTATGGGCCTCGAGCGGACTCTGCAGTTCCGCAACGGCATCCCGGACATGCGTGACATCGTCGAAGGCGACGTGCGTTTCACGCTGCCATTCGGCGTTGCCGGCTGACCGTCCGGTATCCGGACCTTTTCGACCAACAGACTTATCGAGAAAACGAGAGAGCTGAGCTGACGTGCGAGTAGCGCAATCCTGGCTGACCGAGATCCTGCAGCGGGCAACTCCGGAGTGGGAAGTCACTCCCGAAGAGTTGGACGCTGGGTTCGTCCGGGTAGGACTCGAAGTCGAGGAACTCGACACACTCGAGGCAATCGACGGCCCCCTGGTGGTCGGCAAGGTCCTCGAGATCACCGAACTCACCGAGTTCAAGAAGCCGATCCGTTTCTGCCAGGTCGAGGTCGGCGAAGCAGAGCCGCGCGGCATCGTCTGTGGTGCCCGCAATTTTGCCGAGGGTGACCTCGTCGTTGTTGCGTTGCCCGGCGCTGTCCTAACTGGCGGCTTTGCCATCGCGTCTCGTGAGACGTACGGCAAGATCTCCGACGGAATGATCTGCTCTGTCGCGGAACTTGGAATCGGCAAGGATCACTCGGGCATCCTCGTGCTCGAACCCGGCACTGCTGAGCCCGGCGCAGACGGCAACGAGTTGCTCGGGCTCGGTGACACGATCATCGAACTGAACATCACCCCTGACCGTGGCTACTGCTTCTCGGTACGCGGCCTTACTCGTGAACTCGCGTGCGGCTTCGATCTCGAATTTGCCGATCCTGCTTCGGTTCCCGCCCACCCCGCTGAGGGGCAGGCGTGGCCGGTACAGCTCGAACCGGAGTCCAAGGCGACGCGCTTCGTGATGCGTAAGGTCACCGGCATCGATCCCAAGGCGGTCAGCCCGTGGTGGATGCAGCGACGCTTGCTGCTCTCGGGTGTTCGCCCGATCTCTCCTGCTGTGGACGTCACCAACTACGTGATGCTCGAACTGGGTC
Source organism: Rhodococcus sp. ACPA4 (assembly GCF_002300185.1). Taxonomy (NCBI): domain Bacteria; kingdom Bacillati; phylum Actinomycetota; class Actinomycetes; order Mycobacteriales; family Nocardiaceae; genus Rhodococcus; species Rhodococcus sp. ACPA4. Next base: position 1,477,199 of record NZ_NSDY01000001.1, on the reverse strand, counting down.
AGCCGCTGCACGCATTCGATGCAAACGCAGTGAAGGGCGACCTGGTGATTCGCCGCGCGAAAGCCGGCGAGAAGCTCACCACACTCGACGAGGTCGAGCGCACCCTCGATCCCGAGGATGTGGTGATCGTCGACGATTCCGGCGTCATCTCGTTGGCTGCAGTCATGGGCGGCGCGACTACCGAGGTCGGGTCCGAGACCACGGACATCTTGCTCGAGGCAGCTACCTGGGATCCGCTTGCAGTCTTCAAGACTGCGCGTCGGCACAAGCTGTCCAGCGAGGCCAGCAAGCGTTTCGAGCGCGTTGTGGACCCGGCGATCCCGGTTGCCGCAGTCGACCGCGCGGCAGCACTGCTCGTCGAGATCGCCGGTGGCCGTATCGAACCCGTCCTCACCGATGTCGGTGCGGTTGCGCCGCGTGAAGCGATTCGGATGGACATCGACCTTCCCGATCGCGTTGCCGGCGTCAGCTACCCCAACGGCACGGCTGCGCGTCGTCTCACCCAGGTCGGTTGCACTGTCGAGGTCGGAGTCAGCGACGGAGGGCACGGCCAGTTGGTCGCAACCCCGCCGTCGTGGCGACCGGACCTGGTTCAGCCTGCTGATCTGGTCGAAGAGGTCTTGCGTCTCGAAGGACTCGAGCAGATTCCGTCGGTTCTCCCGGCTGCACCCGCCGGACGTGGATTGACGCCGAAGCAGCGTCGCAAGCGCACGGTGTCCAAGGCGATTGCACATGCCGGATTCGTCGAGGTTCTGCCGCCGGTGTTCCTGCCCACCAACATCTTCGATGTCTGGGGACTCGGCAGCGACGATCCGCGTCGCAATACCAGCAAGGTGCTCAACCCGCTCGAGGCGGATCGCCCCGAACTTGCTACGACGCTCCTGCCCGGCTTGTTGGAGGTATTGGCTCGCAACACTTCTCGTGGCCAGCGGGATCTTGCGCTGTACGGCATTGCCCAGGTTGTGCTTCCGGGGCCTGACACCAAGCCTGTCGATGCATTGCCGGTCGACCGTCGTCCGACGGACGATCAGATCGCAAACCTGATTGCGTCACTGCCCGAGCAGCCGGTACACGTCGCCGCTGTGCTCAGTGGTTTGCGTGAGCTCAACGGCCCGTGGGGCCCCGGCCGTGCGGCAGAGGCATCGGACGCGTTTGCTGCAGTGCGCGTCATCGCAGCGGCAGCCGGCGTCGAGGTTGAACTGCGTGCGGCGCAGTATCTGCCGTGGCATCCGGGTCGTTGCGCCGAGGTTCTTGTCGACGGCAACGTTGTCGGGCATGCCGGCGAATTGCATCCGGCTGTTCTCGAGCGTGCTGGACTGCCCGCTCGCACCTGTGCGCTGGAAATCGATCTGGACGCGCTGCCGTTGGTCGAGAACCTGCCCGCTCCGCGTGTGTCGCCGTTCCCGGCTGTTCTGCAGGACGTGGCCGTCGTTGTCGACCGCAACGTTCCGGCCGCCGAGGTTCAGGAAGCTCTACGCGTCGGCGGCGGCGAGCTTCTCGAAGACATTCGTCTGTTCGACGTGTTCGAGGGCGAGCAAGTTGGTGAGGGCCGCAAGTCGCTGGCGTTTGCACTTCGCTTCCGCGGCGTGGATCGCACCCTGACCGAGGACGAGGCCAGTGCCGCGCGTGACGCAGCAGTAGAGGCAGCGTCCAAGGCTGTAGGCGCGCAGATGCGCGGCTAGCAGCACGAGTTGTCATGGGACCCGAGGCCACAGCGCCTCGGGTCCCTTTCTCGTTCAGTCGGATTCGAGAATGTTCAGGCTTCTCGGGGAAGCCAGACATCCGGCGCGATGGTGCCCGTCCGGCGACCCTGCTGGTCGAGTACGTGACCGAGCAGTTTGCGGAGGTAGAGGACGATCGAGCGTTCCCCGATATGCAATTCGGGGCACTCCCTGCGTATTCGGATCTCGAAGGCGTCGAGTTCTGCGGGCGAATGCAGCCACAATTGCACCACCAGATTCTCGCTACCCACGACGGCAAAACAATTCCGCACCTCGGGTGCTCGGCTCAGGAGCCGACCAACCATGTCCAGATGCTCGGCGTCGACACGGCACCACAGGGTTGCGAGTATCGGTAGTCCCGCGACGGGCCGGGCGAATTCGCACCGCAATGCCACCAAACCCGATGAGGTCAACCGGTCGATTTGCCGTTTGCAGGCGGCGGGGCTGATTCCGATCGAATCGGCAAGTTCCCGCATCGGTGTCCGCCCGTCGTGAGCGAGCGTGGTCAGAAGTGTGCGGTCTTGTTCCGACACGGCGGCTACTCGCGAAGGTGACCGTCGCCCACGCGATTCGCCGGCAGCAAGGAAGCCGCGCTCGGATGGCGCAAGCGCGTTGAGTCGCCACCGGCCGCCCTCGGTGAACCAGCGCGTGATGATCGACGTTCGCAAGCCCTGCACGCCGTCGATCGTGGCGATCTGTTGGGAGATGAATTGCGACATCGAGGCCAGATCCGGGGTTCCGGCTGTGACCAGGAGATCGGCTCTGCCCGTAGAGATTTCGATAGTGACCGCGTGGGCCAACGTCGTCAGGCGATCGGCGACGGCATCGAGTTGTGCCGGTGCGCAGTCGATTTCGACAGCAGCTGTCACGATAGCGTCGAGGACGCGAGGTCCAGGGGTAACTGTTACCCAGGCCAACGCGGAGTCGGAGAGCCGGTTCCACCGTCGGGCGATTGTCGCAGCATCCAGTTCGAGTGGCCCGGCCAGTGAGAGCCATGTGGAGCGCGGGGCGAGTTGCAGCGCATTGATTATCCTCAAGTCGATTTCATCGATATACAGACCTTTGTCGGCATAATCAGCACTCATTCCGTCATTATCCGGCATATCGGCGTTAATTTCGGACTATCTGCCACTCTCGAGCGACAGGAAGAATCTGCGTCGAGCAGGCCGGGTGGACGGAAACAACGGATGAGCACAGAGAACAAGTACGCGGTGATCGGTGCGGGACCGTCGGGTTTGGCCGGGGCTCGTAACCTTGATCGGGCCGGTATCGAGTTCGACGGTTTCGAGAGCCACGATGATGTCGGTGGTCTCTGGGACATCGACAACCCGCACAGCACCGTGTACGAATCGGCCCACCTCATCTCGTCGAAAAGCACTACTGCGTTCACGGAATTTCCGATGGCGGATTCGGTGGCCGACTATCCCAGCCATGTGGAACTCGCGGAGTATTTCCGCGACTATGCCGATGTCCACGACCTCCGAAAACACTTCAGCTTCGGAACCACCGTCGTCGAGGTCACGCCGACGGACTCGCTGTGGCAGGTGACTTCCCGCGGGCGAGACGGGGAGATCACGTCCGCGAAGTATCGGGGCGTGATCATCGCCAACGGAACGTTGTCCAAGCCGAATATGCCCACGTTTCGCGGGCAGTTCAGCGGAGAACTCCTGCATACGAGCGAATATCGGAGCGCAGAGGTTTTCCGCGGCAAGAGGGTACTGATCATCGGGGCGGGAAACAGTGGGTGCGATATCGCCGTCGATGCGGTTCACTACGCAGATTCCGTGGATCTGAGTGTCCGGCGCGGATACTACTTTGTACCGAAGTACCTGTTCGGGCGTCCGTCGGACACGCTGAACCAGGGAAAGCCGTTGCCGCCGTGGATCAAACAACGACTCGACACGCTTGTACTCAAACAGTTCACCGGCGATCCGGTGCACTTCGGGTTTCCGGCGCCCGACTACAAGATCTACGAGTCTCATCCGGTGGTGAACTCGCTGATCTTGCATCACGTGGGGCACGGCGACGTGCAGGTTCGCGCTGACATTGACGGGTTCGACAGGGACAGTGTCCATTTTGTCGATGGATCGGTGTCGGATTACGACCTTGTGATGTGTGCGACCGGCTACCACCTCGACTACCCGTTCATTGCCCGCAAGCATCTGGATTGGGCAGGGGCAGCACCGGATCTGTTTCTCAACGTCGCAAGCCGACGACACGAGAATCTGTTTGTTCTCGGGATGGTCGAAGCATCGGGCCTCGGGTGGCAGGGCCGCTTCGAGCAGGCCGAGATGGTCGCGAAACTGATCAAAGCGCGAACCGACGCTCCCGCGGCAGCCCGAGAATTCGACGTGGCCGCAGCTGGTCCACCGCCCGACTTGTCCGGGGGATATCGATATCTGACGTTGGGCCGGATGGCCTACTACGTGAACAAGGATGCCTACCGCGCGGCGATCAAGCGTCATATCGGTCTGCTCGACACAGCATTGACGGAAGGCGGGCAGTGATGCCGATCGACGAGGTGGTTCTCAACTTCAATCCTGGGTCCTTGATGATTCTCAACGTGGTTCTGGCCGCGATCATGCTCGGGATCGCACTCGACACGTCGGTCGACGACTTCCGTCGTGCGTTGACCAAACCCAAGGCGATGGCGGTGGGCATTGCGGCGCAATTCGTATTGCTACCCGCCGTGACATTTGTTCTGACACTGGTTCTTTCGCCGGCTCCATCGGTTGCGCTCGGCATGATCTTGGTGGCGTGCTGCCCACCAGGCAACATCTCGAACGTCCTGACCCACCGCGCCGGCGGCGACGTCGCACTGTCGGTGTCGATGACGGCCGTGTCGAACGTGCTCGCGATCTTCCTGATGCCGCTCAACTTTGCCTTCTGGGGGAGCAGACGCCCGGAGACCGACGCGCTGCTGGCATCGGTGAACCTGAACGCCCTCGAGATGGTCGTGCAGATCGCGCTGATCATCGGGGTGCCATTTGTCATCGGAATCTGGGCTGCCCGGAAGTTTCCGGAACTGGCCGCGAAGGCCCAACCCTGGGTGAAGAACGGCGCACTGATTGCACTGCTGATTTTCATCGTGGCAGGAGTGGCGGGCAACGCGTCGTACTTCGTCGACTACATCGGTGTGGTGCTGATCGCGGTGTTCCTGCACGATGCTGTTGCGCTCGGCCTGGGATACGTGTGCGGTGTCGCGACCGGGTTGAACGAATACAGCCGTCGCGCAGTCTCGTTCGAAGTCGGTATCCGTAACGCAGGGCTCGGGCTTGGGTTGGTGTTCACCTTCTTCGACGGCCTCGGCGGCATGGCAATTGTTGCCGGCTGGTGGGGGATCTGGGACATCATCGCAGGATTGGCGCTCGCAACTCTGTGGTCGAAACGGCGAATTCGAACGGAGGTAGCAGCGTGACCACTGCACTGATTACAGGTGGAAACGGCTTCCTCGGTACTGCAGTCGTCGAGGCATTGACGGCGCAAGGCGTCACAGTCGTCAGCGCGGATCTATCTGTGCCCGAGGTGGCCGTAGACGACGTGCGCCGAGTGCACGCGGACGTCCGTAGCGCTACGGAGTTGGCAGAAGTATTTGCCGAGCACCGGCCGGACGTCGTGGTTCACCTTGCGTCCATCGTCAATCCGGGCAAGCACACCACCGCGGAACAGGAGTATCGCGTCGACGTCGACGGGACGCGGAATGTGCTTGCTGCCTGCGTCGAATTCGGCGTGCGACGAGTGGTTGTGTCGTCGTCCGGTGCGGCCTACGGCTATCACGCCGATAATCCGCCGTGGATCACCGAGGATGTCGCGGTCAGGGGCAACGACGCATTCACATACAGCCGCCACAAGCGACTCGTCGAGGAAATGCTGGCCGAATACCGATTTGTGCACCCGGAACTCGAGCAGGTGATCTTCCGTATCGGCACGATCCTCGGGGAGACGGTGAACAACCAGATCACCGCACTGTTCGATCGCCCTCGGCTTCTCAAGGTCGCCGGTAGTGACAGCCCATTCGTATTTGTCTGGCACACCGATGTGGCGGGTGCCTTTGCCGAAGCGGTGACGGGCGATCAGGTCGGCATTTTCAACGTTGCCGGTGACGGAGCGTTGACGGTCGACGATCTGGCAGCACAGATGGGAAAGGGAACTCTGACACTGCCGGCGTGGTTGTTGCGCGGCGTTCTGCGCGTCGGACGGCGTCTCGGTGTGACGGAGCACGGTCCGGAACGGGTCGGTTTTCTCCAGTACCGGCCGGTTCTCGACAATCGGCGACTCAAGGAGCAGTTCGGTTACGTTCCCGCGTATTCGAGCCAGGAGGCGTTTACCGCGTATCTCGCGTCACGCTGACGCTCCTGGCGGCCGCCGTGGAAGGATCGAGGTTGTCCGTCGGCGTTTTCGAGAAGGGACTGACGATGACCGAGCACGGTGGTTCTGTACACGGTGGTTCTGTGCACGATGTGGTTGAAGCTGCGCACGCACTCGACGACAAGGATTTCCTGGCCGTTATTCGTGCGGTCGCGGAACGTCGCCCCAGTTTGTCGGTCCTCCTCTCCGTCGTTGATGCGGCTGCTGCGAGTATCGACCAGAGTCGAGCAGTAGCCGATTCAACGGCCGCCGACGCCGAGGTGGTGGAACTTCCCGACACCGTGGTGGAAGTTGACGAGATCATCGATGTCCCGGTGGTGGCCGTGAGCGGCGCAATAATCCCTGAAGCCGATTACATCCAGCCGGATTACACCGAAGCGGGAGTTCCTACCTTCGATCGTGTGCGGGAGAAGATCGAAGGACGATTCGGTACGTCGATCGGTTCGGCGGAGTTGGCGCACGAAAGTCCGGCGGGCAAGACCGTCGACGAGCAGTGGGACGAGCGTCAGAAGGCTGCGAAGGCCAAACTGGAGGAGATTCGGCGCTCGATGGGTAAATAACAACCGGGATAAGTAATTATGCATTCCCTTGCACGATGATGCATAATGATGTGTATGACTGAGGAGATACGCAAGCCGATCAGAGTCGCCGTCGCCGGTGCCAGTGGGTATGCCGGTGGTGAGGTTCTGCGTCTGCTTCTCGGACACCCCTCGTACGCCGACGGCAGCCTGGTGATCGGTTCGCTGACTGCCGGTGGAAACGCGGGTTCGACGCTCGGCGAGCATCACCCCCACCTTCTTCCGCTGTCGGCTCGGGTTCTGGAAGAGACCACGGTTGACATCCTGGCCGGGCATGACGTGGTGTTCCTGGGCCTTCCGCACGGAAACTCCGCGCAGTACGCCAAGGCGTTGCCCGAGTCGACGGTCATCATCGACTGCGGCGCGGACTTCCGGCTTCAGGACGGCGCTTTGTGGGAAAAGTTCTACAAGAGCCCCCATGCCGGAACGTGGCCGTACGGTCTTCCCGAATTGCCCGGCAACCGTGAGAAGTTGATGGGCGCAACGCGTATCGCCGTACCGGGTTGCTACCCGACGGCCGCAAGCCTTGCCTTGGCACCCGCAGTTGCGGCCGGAATTGTCGGCTCGCACGTCAATGTTGTTGCTGTGAGCGGCACTTCAGGTGCCGGCCGGGCTCCCAAGGCTGATTTGCTCGGCTCCGAGGTGATGGGTTCGGCCCGTGCATACGGTGTCGGCGGCGTACATCGCCACACTCCCGAGATCATCCAGAATCTGAAAGCCGCAGGCGGACAGGATATCAGCGTGTCGTTCACGCCCGTCCTTGCTCCCATGCCTCGCGGCATCCTCGCAACCTGCACTGCCGCCACCACGGCCAGCGAAGCGCAGGCGCGGGAAGTATACGAAAACGCCTACAAGGACGAGCCGTTCATCCATGTGCTGCCTGCCGGGGTCTTCCCGCAGACCGGCGCAGTGATCGGGTCCAACGCAGTACAGATCGGTATCGCCGTTGACAGCGACGCCGGTCAGCTCGTTGTGATTTCAGCAATCGACAATCTCACCAAGGGCACGGCCGGTGGCGCAGTGCAATCGATGAACCTTGCCCTTGGTCTACCCGAGACCGCAGGTCTCTCTACCGTGGGAGTAGCTCCGTGAGCACCGACAATCCGCAGCAGATCGACGACGCAACCGAATCCGACGTCAAGCACGTCGCCGGGGGCCGCCTGCTGCGCACTCAGGGTGTGACGGCACCTGCCGGATTCCGCGGCGCCGGAATTGCCGCCGGTATCAAGAAGAGTGGCAAGTCGGACCTCGCGCTGGTGCTGAACGAAGGACCTGATCTTGCGGCCGCGGGCGTGTTCACCCTCAACAAGGTGAAGGCTGCGCCGGTTTTGTGGTCGCAGCAGGTGCTCACGACGGGCAAGCTGCGCGCAGTTGTGCTCAACTCCGGCGGTGCCAATGCATGCACCGGTGCCGGTGGATTTCAGGATGCGCACAAGACCGCCGAGGAAGTGGCGTCGGCGCTGAGCAACTGGGGAACCGAGACGGGCGCGATCGAGGTTGCCGTGTGTTCCACCGGACTCATCGGTGACCGGTTGCCGATGGACAAACTGCTTCCCGGTGTCACCGAGGTAGTGCACGAACTTGCGGGCGGTATTTCCGGTGGTACGGACGCGGCGTACGCGATCATGACCACCGATACCGTGCCGAAGCAGGCGTCGCTGCACCACGCAAACAAGTGGAATGTCGGCGGCATGGCCAAGGGTGCAGGCATGCTCGCGCCCGCATTGGCGACGATGCTGTGTGTCGTCACGACCGATGCCGTTGCGACCGCTGAGCAGCTCGACACCGCGTTGCGCGCCGCAACCCACCTGAGTTTCGATCGCCTCGATGTCGACGGTGCCACGTCGACCAACGACACCGTGCTGTTGCTCGCGTCCGGTGCCAGTGGTGTTGCCCCCAGCCAGGACGAATTGAACGCTGCCGTGTTGGCAGTGTGCGACGACCTCGCCGATCAGATGATGGCCGACGCCGAGGGCGTCACCAAGCGTGTGAAGGTGACGGTTCGCGGTGCGGCCTCCGAGTCCGACGCGTTGATCGGTGCCCGGACCATCGCGCGTGACAGCCTGGTCAAGACCGCACTGTTCGGTTCCGATCCCAACTGGGGCCGCGTGCTTGCGGCCGTCGGTATCGCGCCCATCGAACTCGATCCCGATCGAATCAGCGTGTCCTTCAACGGAAGTCCCGTCTGCATTGACGGCGTCGGTGCACCGGGCGCGCGCGATGTCGATCTCAGTGGCATCGACATCGAACTCGATATCAACCTCGGGATCGGCGACGAGTCCGTGACGATTCGTACGACGGACCTGTCGCACGCGTACGTCGAAGAGAACTCGGCGTACTCGTCATGACCGATCTGTTGAGTTCGATCAGCGAACATCAGAAGGCACACGTCCTGGCCGGAGCGTTGCCGTGGCTACAGCGTTTCCGCGACGAGATCGTTGTCGTCAAATACGGCGGCAATGCGATGGTCGACGACGAGCTCAAGACCGCGTTTGCCGCGGACATGGCGTTTCTGCGTACTGTCGGCATTCACCCCGTTGTGGTTCACGGCGGTGGACCGCAAATCAATGCCATGCTGGCCCGTCTGGGCATGAAGGGCGAGTTTCGTGGCGGATTCCGGGTCACGACGCCCGAGGTTATGGACGTCGTCCGGATGGTGCTCTTCGGCCAGGTAGGCCGTGAGCTCGTCGGACTGATCAACGCGCATGGACCGTACGCTGTCGGAATTTCCGGCGAAGACGCCCACCTGTTCACAGCGACGCGTCGTACCGTTGCAGTGGAAGGCGAGCAGACCGATATCGGCCTGGTTGGCGACGTCACCACGGTCAACCCCGACGCGGTGCTTGATCTCATTGCGGCAGGACGCATTCCGGTGGTGTCGACAATCGCTCCCGACGTGGACGGCGTTGTTCACAACATCAATGCGGATACGGCTGCAGCGGCCTTGGCCGAAGCGATCGGTGCGGAGAAGCTGGTTGTTCTGACCGATGTCGAAGGGCTGTACACGGATTGGCCGGACCGTTCCTCGCTCGCGAGCGAAATCGACACCGACGCATTGGCACAGCTTCTGCCGAGTCTCGACGCGGGCATGGTGCCGAAGATGGAGGCCTGCCTGCGCGCTGTGCGAGGCGGAGTTCCGTCGGCGCACGTGATCGACGGACGGCTTGCGCATTCCGTTCTACTCGAACTTTTCACAGGTGAGGGCATCGGCACGATGGTTGTGCCCGGAGCCGACATCACCGAGCAGGGAGCCAACTCATGAGCACGATCGAATTGCAGCAGCGGTGGTCCGCTTCGCTGATGAACAACTACGGTGTACCTCGGGTAGCTCTCGTACGCGGCGAAGGCGCCGTTCTCACCGATGCCGACGGTAAGCAGTACGTCGATTTCCTCGCCGGCATTGCCGTCAACATTCTCGGTCATGCGCATCCCGCAATCATCGAGGCTGTGACGGATCAGCTGTCGACCCTCGGGCACGTCTCCAACCTGTATGCGAGCGAGCCTGTCATCGAATTGGCAGAGCAGTTGCTCGGACATCTGGGCAATGTGTCCGGTCGGGCGTTTTTCTGCAACTCGGGTACCGAGGCCAACGAAGCCGCCTTCAAGCTCGCCCGCGCCACGGGACGCAAGAAGATCATCTCCGCCGAGAACTCCTTCCATGGCCGGACGATGGGTGCCTTGGCACTGACCGGTCAGCCGGCCAAGCGGGCGCCGTTCGAACCGATGCCTGCCGGCGTCGAATTCGTTCCCTACGGCGATATCGAGGCTCTCGACCGGGCTGTCGATTCCGATACCGCAGCAGTGTTCCTCGAACCGATCATGGGTGAAAGCGGCGTTGTCGTGCCGCCGGAGGGATACCTGGTCGAAGCTCGCCGGATCACGGCGGAGCGGGGCGCTCTGCTGGTACTGGACGAGGTGCAGACCGGTATCGGCCGGACCGGCTGGTTCTACGCGCATCAGGCTGTCGGCATCGTTCCGGACGTCATCACTCTCGCGAAGGGGCTCGGCGGCGGAATGCCGATCGGCGCCTGCATTGCGACCGGCGCTGCGGCAGAGCTGTTCGGTCCCGGAAAACACGGGACGACGTTCGGTGGCAACCCGGTGTGCGCTGCGGCGGCACTTGCCGTGCTGAAGACCGTTGCGGACGAAGACCTGATCTCGCGCGCAGACAGCCTGGGCAAGTCCATCACCGCAGGCATCGAAGAACTGGGCCATCCGCTGGTCGACTACGTCCGCGGTTCCGGACTTCTGCTCGGTGTGGTGCTGACGCAGGACGTTGCGCCCGCAGTGGAAAATGCAGCACGTGAAGCCGGGTATCTTGTGAATGCAGCGAATCCCGGAGTCATCCGGTTGGCACCGCCGCTGATCCTCACCGACGAGCAGGCCGAGGCGTTTGTGGCGGCATTACCTGCCATTTTCGATCACGCATTATCGGCTGATCAGCCGGGGGAGAAGTGACTACCATGGTGAAACACTTTCTCAGGGACGACGATCTGACTCCTGCGCAGCAGGCCGAGGTCCTCGCCTTGGCTGCCGAGCTCAAGAAGAATCCGTTTTCGCGTCGCCCACTCGAGGGGCCGCGCGGCGTCGGAGTGATCTTCGAGAAGAACTCGACGCGCACGAGGTTCTCCTTCGAGATGGGCATCGCACAGATGGGCGGCCATGCCGTTGTCGTCGACGGTCGGAGCACGCAGCTCGGCCGCGAGGAGACATTGGCCGACACGGGACGCGTCCTCTCCCGTTACGTCGACGCCGTGGTATGGCGCACGTTCGGCCAGAAGCGCTTGGAGCAGATGGCAACGGGCGCAACGATTCCCATCGTCAACGCGCTCTCCGACGAGTTCCATCCGTGTCAGGTCCTTGCGGATCTGCAGACACTGGCCGAGCACAAGGGTGATTTGAAGGGTCTGAACCTCACCTACCTCGGTGACGGTGCAAACAACATGGCGCACTCGCTGATGCTCGGCGGCGTCACGGCCGGCATCAACGTCACGATCTGCGGTCCGGAGGGCTTCGAACCGGCACAGTGGATTCTCGACGCGGCACGTAAGCGGGCCGAGGAAACCGGCGCCACGATCACGGTTACCCGGGATCCGCAGAAAGCTGCCGCTGGTGCAGATGCACTCGTCACCGACGCGTGGACGTCGATGGGTCAGGAAAACGACGGTCTCGACCGGGTCGGTCCCTTCCGTCCGTACCAGATCAATGCCGACCTGCTGGCACTCGCCGACCCCAAGGCCGTTGTCCTGCACTGCCTTCCCGCACATCGAGGGGAAGAGGTCACCGACGAGGTGCTCGACGGCCCACAGAGTGTTGTGTGGGACGAGGCCGAGAACCGCTTGCATGCGCAGAAGGCCCTTTTGGTCTGGCTGCTCGAGCAGAGAACCGCAGGCGCGGCGTGAGCATCGCTCCTACTCGGGCCGGTCGCCAGTCGCGCATCATCGCGCTGCTGGCGGCGCACCCGGTTCGCAGTCAGACGGAACTTGCGTCGCTGCTGGGAGAAGAAGGCATCGAGGCGACACAAGCAACGCTCTCGCGTGACCTCGAAGAGCTGGGAGCGGTGAAACTCCGGGCAGCGGACGGCGGCGCCGGTGTGTATGTGGTGCCCGAGGACGGTAACCCCGTACGCGGTGTGTCAGGTGGTACTGATCGTCTGTCGCGACTGCTCGGAGAGCTGTTGGTGTCCACGGACTCCAGCGGAAACATGGCGGTACTCCGGACACCACCGGGGGCTGCGCACTACCTGGCGAGTGCACTTGATCGTGCCTCGCTGACCGATATCGTGGGGACTATCGCGGGGGATGACACCATCTTCGTGATGGCCCGGGAACCGCTTTCCGGAGCGGAACTCAGCGCCATGATCGAATCCCTCGCCTGACCCCTTATTCTTGATAGAAGATTTTCAACCGAAGGAGCACACACACCATGGCCGATCGCGTCGTACTCGCCTACTCAGGCGGGCTGGACACCTCTGTTGCCATCAGTTGGATCGGTAAGGAGACGGGCGCTGAAGTTGTCGCCGTCGCCATCGATCTGGGACAGGGCGGCGAGGACATGGAGGTCGTGCGCCAGCGCGCACTCGACTGCGGCGCAGTCGAATCCGTTGTCGTCGACGCTCGTGACGAGTTCGCGGACGAGTACTGCCTGCCCACCATCCAGGCCAACGCCCTGTACATGGATCGCTACCCGCTCGTGTCCGCGATCAGCCGTCCGCTGATCGTCAAGCACATCGTCGAAGCCGCACGCTCGCACGGCGGAACCATCGTCTCGCACGGTTGCACCGGCAAGGGCAACGACCAGGTTCGCTTCGAGGTCGGCTTCGGCGCCCTCGCGCCCGACCTCTCGGTCATCGCACCGGTTCGTGACTACGCGTGGACCCGCGAGAAGGCAATCGCTTTCGCGGAAGAGAACAACATCCCGATCAACGTGTCCAAAAAGTCGCCGTTCTCGATCGACCAGAACGTCTGGGGCCGCGCCGTCGAAACCGGATTCCTCGAGGATCTGTGGAACGCGCCCACCAAGGACGTCTACGACTACACCGAGGATCCGACGGCCAACTGGAACGCACCCGACGAGCTGATCATCAGCTTCGACAAGGGTCGCCCGGTTGCCATCGACGGCCGTCCGGTCTCCGTCCTCGAAGCCATCCAGGAACTGAACCGCCGCGCCGGCGCTCAGGGAGTCGGCCGTCTCGACGTCGTCGAGGACCGCCTCGTGGGCATCAAGAGCCGCGAGATCTACGAAGCTCCCGGTGCGATGGTGCTCATCACCGCTCACCAGGAACTCGAGCACGTCACCCTCGAACGCGAACTCGGTCGCTACAAGCGTCAGATGGAGCAGCGTTGGTCCGAGCTGGTCTACGACGGCCTGTGGTTCTCCCCGCTCAAGGATGCTCTCGACACGTTTGTGGAGAAGACGCAGGAACGCGTCACCGGCGACATCCGTCTCTTCCTGCACGGTGGAGCCATCACGGTCAACGGCCGTCGTAGCCCCGAGTCGCTGTACGACTTCAACCTCGCAACGTACGACGAGGGCGACAGCTTCGACCAGTCCGCATCGAAGGGCTTCGTCGAGATCCACGGTCTGTCGTCGAAGGTCGCCGCGAAGCGCGATCTGGGTCTGTAAAGAATGACTGCGCACGGTGTCGGAGACGCCCAAAAACACGGCACTAATGAAGGCGCGTTGTGGGGCGGGCGGTTCGAATCCGGACCGGCCGCCGCCATGGCGGCCCTGAGTAAGTCGACTCACTTCGACTGGGTTCTGGCTCCGTACGACGTGCGGGCGTCGCAGGCTCATGCTCGCGTGCTGAACAAGGCCGGTCTCCTCAGCGAAGCCGACCTTGCCACCATGCTCGACGGTTTGGAGCGCCTCGCCGCTGACGTCGCAAGTGGTGCCTTCGGGCCCAGCGAGTCCGACGAGGACGTGCACGGCGCACTCGAGCGCGGCTTGATCGAACGAGTCGGTCCCGAGGTCGGTGGGCGTCTGCGTGCCGGCCGTTCGCGCAACGACCAGGTGGCGACGCTGTTCCGTATGTGGCTCCGTGATGCGGTGCGCCGCGTTGCGGACGGAGTGCTCGACGTCGTCGACGCTCTTGCCACTCAGGCGGCTGCACATCCGGACGCAGTCATGCCGGGTAAGACGCACCTGCAGGCCGCTCAGCCCGTGTTGCTCGCGCATCACCTCCTGGCACATGCACATCCGTTGTTGCGTGACGTTGCGCGTCTGCGTGACTTCGACGTGCGAGCTGCGGTGTCCCCGTACGGTTCCGGCGCGCTCGCCGGTTCCTCGCTCGGGCTCGACCCCGAAGCCATTGCGGCAGAACTGAAGTTCGACAGCTCGGCGGAGAACTCGATCGATGCCACGGCGTCGCGCGACTTCGCTGCCGAGGCTGCGTTCGTGTTGGCGATGATCGGCGTCGACCTGTCGAGGATGGCCGAAGAGGTCATCATCTGGAGTACACCGGAATTCGGCTACATCACGCTCGCCGACGCGTGGTCGACCGGATCGTCGATCATGCCGCAGAAAAAGAACCCGGATGTTTCCGAGCTCACGCGCGGTAAGTCGGGTCGTCTGATCGGCAACCTCACGGGATTGTTGGCGACGCTGAAGGCGCAGCCCTTGGCGTACAACCGCGATCTGCAAGAGGACAAGGAACCGGTCTTCGATTCGGTTGCGCAACTCGAAATGTTGCTCCCGGCCATCACCGGCCTGGTGCAGACCCTCGAGTTCCACACCGAGCGCATGGCGGAGTTGGCTCCGGCCGGCTTCACACTGGCCACCGACATCGCGGAATGGATGGTTCGTCAGGGCGTTCCGTTCCGTGTCGCACATGAGGCCGCAGGCGCGTGTGTGCGTGTCGCCGAGGCTCGCGGCGTTGGACTCGAGGATCTGACCGACGAGGAACTGGCCGGAGTCGACGCGTCGTTGACGCCTGCCGTTCGGGAAGTGCTGACCGTCGAGGGCTCCATCGCCTCACGCAACGCACGTGGCGGAACCGCAGGTGTCCGGGTGGCCGAGCAACTGAACGGCGTACGCACGCTGGCTCAGTCGCTGCGAGAGTGGCCCCTCTAAATCAGTCATCGGTTGTCGGTGTTGTCGTACGCGGTCAGAGAGGATTTTTCCTCACTGGCCGCGTACGTGTTCTCGGGGGCAGTAGGCTTGTTTAGCTCGACACGAATGCGACAGAGTTTTTGACGCGAGTTACTTGGGAGTGAAATGGTGGGATTGAATTCCAAGTCGGTGCTGGGTCCGCTTCGGCGGGTGGTCGCGACAGCGCAGAACGGCCTGGAGGTTGTTCGTCTGGGTGGACTCGAGACGGATCTGACAACCTCGCCGTTCGAGATCGTCGAACGTGCGCCGATGTACCGTCTGCGGCGGTATTTTCCCGACACCGATCCAGGGGAGACCGGTCCGCCGATCGTATTGGTCCCGCCGATGATGATGTCGGCCGGTGTGTACGACGTGACGCGCGATCAGGGGGCAGTCGGCATCCTGCACGAGATGGGACTTGATCCGTGGGTGGTCGACTTCGGTGAACCTGACGCCCAGGATGGTGGCTGGGGCCGTAATCTTGCAGACCACATCATCGCGCTCAGTGAGATCGTCGATCACGTTCATCGGCATACCGGCAAAGACGTTCACCTGTCCGGGTATTCGCAGGGCGGAATGTTCGCCTACCAAGCTGCGGCATATCGGCAGAGCCGAAACATCGCCAGTCTCATCACTTTCGGAAGTCCCGTCGACACGCTTGCGGCGCTCCCATTCGGTATTCCGGCCGGGATAGCCACGTGGGGAGCAGACTTCCTCGCGGATCACGTCTTCAACAGGCTGGCGGTCACGGGGTGGATGGCCCGGACAGGCTTCCAATTGCTCGATCCCGTCAAGACGCTCAAGTCGCGTGTCGACTTCCTACTGCAACTTCACGATCGTGAGGCACTCCTGCCGCGCGAACAGCAACGACGCTTCCTGGCGACGGAGGGATGGGTCGGCTGGTCCGGGCCCGCTGTTGCCGAACTGCTCAAGCAGTTTGTCGTGCACAACCGGATGATGTCCGGCGGGTTCGTCATCAAGGATCAAGCGGTGACGCTTGCGTCGATCACCTGTCCCGTTCTGGCATTTGTCGGCGAGGTCGACGACATCGGGCAGCCCCAAGCGGTCCGCGGGATCACGCAGGCAGCGCCGCGAGCTGACGTCTACGAATCAACCTTGCGCGCTGGTCATTTCGGCCTGGTCGTTGGTTCCGTCGCCGCAAATCACACGTGGCCGACAACAGGCGAGTTCGTGCAGTGGATCGAGCAGGGCGGAACACGGCCGGCACGCGTCGAGCGCATGCCGCAGGGCCCGTACCCCGAGGACGAGACCGGGGTGTCGATGAGCAATCGGATCATTCACACCGTGGCCTCGGTAGCCGAGGTCGGCGTCGGCGTGACCAAGGGCATCAGCGATCTGGCCAGCGGAGCATTGCGCGGGACTTTCGAATTGTCCGGCGAGGCTGCTCGGGCTCTGCCCAGGTTGGCCAGGCTCAATCAGATTCAGCCGCACACCAAGATTTCGCTCAGTGCGCTCTTGGCCGAGCAGCGCCGTAAGGCTCCGGCAGGGGAGTGCTTCCTCTTCGACAACCGGGTCCATACCTACGAAGCCGTCAACATCCGCATCGACAACGTTGTTCGCGGTTTGATTTCGGTTGGAGTGCGCCCGGCAGCGCACGTCGGCATTCTCATGGAGACCCGGCCGAGTGCACTCGCTGCTATCGCCGCGCTGTCGCGACTCGGAGCTGTTGCAGTCATGCTCCCACCGGGCGGCGACATTGCGACGGCGGTGAAACTCGGAAATGTCGATCGGATTATCACCGATCCGGAAAACGTTCAGGAAGTGCTCGCAGCGGGGCGTCCGGTACTGGTACTCGGCGGCGGTGACGCGCGTGGGTTGAGCGTGGATTCCGCGCACGACGTCATCGATCTCGAGCAGATCGACCCGACGACGGTCAGTCTGCCGGGTTGGTACAGGCCTGATCCGGGGATTGCGCGCGAACTTGCCTTCATCATCTTCGCGGAATCCGGTGGCCGACTCGAAGCCAAGCAGATTACCAACTACCGGTGGGCGTTGTCGGCATTCGGTACGGCCTCGGCTGCCGACCTCGACCGGGGCGATACCGTGTATTGCCTTGCGCCGCTCCATCATTCGTCAAGTTTGCTGGCGACAATCGGCGGCGCAATGGCAGGTGGCAGCCGGATCGCGCTGTCGAGGGGGCTGGACCCGGCTCGATTTGTCGAGGAGATCCATCGCTACGGCGTCACCGTGGTGAGTTACACGTGGTCGATGATGCGCCAGATTCTCGACGAGGATCTTCTCCTGCTCGACGGTACTCATCCCGTTCGGTTGTTCATCGGATCCGGAATGCCGCCGGGGCTGTGGAAGCGCACCACCGAGGCGTTCGATCCTGCTCAGATCCTCGAGTTCTACGCCTCAACCGAAGGTGACGTGATCCTCGCGAATGTGGCCGGATCGAAGATCGGGTGCAAAGGACGTCCGTTGCCCGGTAGTGCGCGGGTGCGACTTGCGGCGTACGACCCGCTCAGCGGCCGGATCCTCGAGAACGAGGACGGGTTTGTCCGTGAGTGCGCCGACGACGAGGTCGGGTTGTTGCTGGGTCGTGCAGGATTCAATGCCGATCTGTCCGGTGGTGCCATGCGCGGACTCTTCGAGGCCGGAGATTCCTGGATACCCACTGAAAACCTGTTCCGCCGTGATTCCGACGGCGACTACTGGCTGGTCGACCACAAGAACACGGTGATCTCGACGTTGCGTGGACCCGTCTTCACCGCTCCGATCGTTGACGCACTGTCGAGTGTCTCGCGGGTGGACCTTGCGGTGGCGTACGCGGTAGGTGAGGCGCCGTTCCAGTTGGCTGTCGCCGCGGTGACCTGTTTGCCCGGCCGCAATTTCCGTGCGGCAGAACTCGCCGAGACGTTGGATCACCTCGACTTCGATGCGCGTCCTGACATCGTGCACGTGGTCGACGAGATCGCCGTTGGATCGTCGTTCCGGCCCAATCCCGCCGTGCTCGCAGCGGCCGGGCTTCCGGCTCCGGGACCGCGGACCTGGTATCTCGACTCCGAAACCCAGTCGTACAAGCGGCTGACCAAGGCAGTTGCGGCGCAATTGATGCCAACCAGGATGGGTACGGGTTCGCGGTGAGTATCAGCTCAGCAGGTAGCCTGAACCTGATCGGTTCGTGTTCGGTTCGAGAGGATAAACGTGGCTATTGATTCGACGTTGCTCAGCATTTTGGCCTGCCCGCAAGACAAGGGTCCACTGCTGTTGGTCGGGGACGAGCTGCTCTACAACCCTCGTCTGCGACGCGCATACCCGATCGAAAACGGTATCCCGGTATTGCTGATCGACGAAGCGCGCGATGTTGCAGACGACGAGCACGAGAAGTTGCTCGCCAAGGCAGAAGGTTAGATCGGTAGTTCGCCGGTAAGGTACCGCTGGAGGTTCGGAGCTACCAGCGGTACCAACGCGTCGACGCTCAGCGATTTCAGCGGTTCAAGCTCGAGAATGTAGCGAGTGATCAGGAGTCCAGCGATCTGCGACGCCACCAATTCGGCTCGAATAATTCCTGTCCCGGCCGGTGAATCCACCCGCGGGATGATGTCCCGCAGGACGATGTTCAGAAGGAAGCTCTGAATCAGTCGGGTTCCTTCGCCGGAAATGGCCGAGCGAAATGCGGCGAGAATGGCGGCCTGATGCTCCGATTCCCACACGCCGAGGACGGCAGTCAACAGGCTCGTACCCAGTTGGTCGCTTGTCGACGAATGAACCGGGGCCAGAACCTTCTTCGGATCCAGCGGTAGGGCGATTGCGGCGGTGAACAGTTGCTCCTTGCTGCCGAAGTAGTGATGTATCAGGGCCGGATCGACTTGGGCTTCGGTTGCGATGGCGCGGACCGTGGTTCGTGCAAATCCGTTTTGCGAGAATGCGCGTCTGGCGCTCTCGAGGATCTGCGTCCGGGTCTCGGACTTTCCCGGCCGCCGCCCCGGCCGCAACGGTATGTTGTTGCTGCTCATGGGGTTCGGCGGTCCAGCGTTGCAGCGGCTAGTGTGAGGGCGGCCGCGGCAAAGAGAGCCATCACCGCGAGGTCGCGCCACATTTGGCCGGTGGCATCGGCGTGTATCGATACCTGCTGAAGTGCGTCGACGGCGTAACTCAGCGGTAGGACGTTGCTGATCCATTCGAGCCAAGTCGGTAGTTGGTCGCGCGGAACCAGGAGTCCGCAGAGGAACAGCTGTGGAACCACGACCACCGGCATGAACTGAACGGCTTGGAACTCGGTCTTTGCGAAAGCGCTGGCCAACAGACCGAGCGCCACTCCGAGGATTGCGCCCAGTACGGCGATGACTATCACCCAGCCGAGGCTTCCGGCGATAGTGAGACCCAGAAACCCGAAGGCAACGGCACACGCGAGGGCCGCCTGGGCCGCAGCCGACAACGAAAACGCCGCGGCATATCCAGCGAGAAGGTCAAGTTTGCCCATCGGGGTGGTGAGTAGTCGCTCGAGGGTTCCGGAACTGCGCTCACGCTGCATTGCTATGGAAGTGACCAGGAACATCACGACAAAAGGCAAGATCCCGAGCATAGTGATGGCGACCCGTTGAAACAGCGGTACTGCGCCTGGCGCTGTCGGGACGTCGACGTAGAGGAAGTAGAGCAGGATCATCAACAGCGACGGAACCAACAAGATCATGGCAACTGTGCGGCGGTCCTGACGCAGTTGCATGAGAATGCGAACTGTCGTTGCTCCGAAGATGGTGACACTCATGATATTTCGCCTCCCACCGGCGAGGTCCGGATGAGCTCCAGGAACGCGTCTTCGAGGCGTTCGCACCTGGTCTTCGCGCGAAGTTCGTCTGGCGTGAGTTGCGCAAGGAGGAAGCCGTCGCGCATCAGTATCAGTTCGGCGCAATGATCTGCTTCGTCCATGACGTGACTGGAGATCAACAGGGTAGTTCCGCCCTTGGCGAGATCAGCGAATCGCTCCCAGAGTTCAACTCGAAGGACGGGGTCGAGTCCGACGGTCGGCTCGTCGAGAACCAGCAGATCGGGATCGGCAACCAAAGCACAGGCCAGTGACACGCGTCCGATCTGTCCGCCGGACAGGTCTGCGCTGATCTGGTCCGCGTAGCGAGTGAGCCCGACCGCGTCGATTGCGGTCCGAACATCGGCACCGGACTTTCCGTACAGCGATCCGAAGTACTGGACGTTGCGGGTGACAGTCAGGTCGCCGTAGACGCTGGGGGATTGGGTGACGTAGCCGACGCGTCGACGCAGTGCCGGTGTTCCGGCTTGATCACCGAGAACTCGTACGTCGCCGCTCTTGACGATCTGAGTTCCGACTATCGCTCGCATCAGTGTTGTCTTGCCGCAACCAGACGGGCCTAGTAGTCCGGTGACGGATCCGGCGGATACTTGCAGATCAATGGAGTGGAGAACCTCCTGCTTTCCACGGATGACGGTGAGTCCTCGGATGTCGATGGCAGGTGCTGTGGTCACGGTGAACCTCGATTCCGTTAATTCATCACATGTTGAATTGTGAAACCGGACGCGCCCCAGCGTCAAGGGGAAAGGCACAATCGAATGGTGAGCATCAAGCAGTTGGCGAGCGTGACTTCTCCGCTGGAGGCGGGACTGATCATTCTCGGTTCGACACTGTCAGTAGACGACGTCAGCCTTCGGATCGTCGAAGTGGAGGCATACGGCGGGGAGAAGGACGGACCGTGGCCGGACCCGGCAGCACATTCCTATCGGGGGCAGACGCCGCGTAATCGGGTGATGTTCGAGCGCGCAGGTTTGCTGTACGTGTACCGCAGCTACGGGATGCACTTCTG
This sequence comes from Rhodococcus sp. ACPA4, assembly GCF_002300185.1. Lineage (NCBI taxonomy): Bacteria > Bacillati > Actinomycetota > Actinomycetes > Mycobacteriales > Nocardiaceae > Rhodococcus > Rhodococcus sp. ACPA4. Next base: position 1,456,145 of record NZ_NSDY01000001.1, on the reverse strand, counting down.
CATGAACATCTCGTACGGTCCGACCGGAGTGGCCGGTGGAGTACTCCTCCGCGCAGCAGAGGTCGAAGCCGGCCACGATATTGTCTCCGGCCGTCGTTCACCGGATCGTCCGCCCCGCGATTGGGCGCGCGGACCGGGAAATCTCGGGTCCGCAGCAGGAATTACGTTGGCGGACAACGGGGCTGATGTCTTCGATCGGGATTCACGAATTCGACTGGACCTGAGCGAGTCGGACAACTGGGTAGCGGGGCCCCGGGTCGGTGTCAGCTCGGCAGCGGAGATCCCGTGGCGGCTGTGGATTCCTGATTCGCCGGCGGTGTCGGCCTACCGTCGAAGCCCGCGAGCGCCCGCCCTTTCGTGAGGGTGGGATGATCTAGCCCGTGACTGAGAATATTCTCGACGAACTGACCTGGCGTGGGCTCATCGCCCAATCAACTGATCTCGACGCTCTGCGTAAGGATCTCGAGGCCGGACCGGTCACGCTCTATGCGGGGTTCGACCCCACAGGGCCGAGCCTGCACGCCGGACATTTGGTTCCTCTTCTTGCGCTCAAGCGTTTTCAGCGTGCCGGTAACCGCCCGATCGTTCTTGCCGGTGGCGCAACCGGTCTGATCGGCGACCCCCGCGACGTCGGGGAACGCACGATGAACTCGGCCGATACCGTCGCTGACTGGGCCGGACGAATCCGCGGCCAACTCGAACGATTTGTGGACTTCGACGATTCTCCGACCAGCGCCGTCATCGAGAACAACATGAACTGGACCGGCAATATGTCGGCCATCGACTTCTTGCGCGACGTAGGCAAACACTTCTCGGTGAATGTCATGCTCGCGCGTGACACCGTCAAGCGTCGTCTCGAATCCGACGGAATGTCGTACACCGAGTTCAGCTACATGCTGCTCCAGGCAAACGACTACCTGCACCTCCGACGCGATCTTGGCTGCACCTTGCAGGTGGGTGGCTCGGATCAGTGGGGCAACATCATCGCCGGCGTCGAACTCAACCGTCGCGTGGATGGCGAAAGTGTCCATGCGATGACCGTCCCGCTGGTGACCTCGGCTGACGGAAAGAAGTTCGGTAAGTCGACCGGCGGCGGCAGCCTGTGGCTCGATCCGGAAATGACCAGCCCGTACGCCTGGTACCAGTACTTCGTGAACACCGGCGACGCCGATGTCATCAAGTACTTGCGTTGGTTCACGTTCCTGAGTGCAGAGGAATTGGCAGAACTCGAGACTGCTACCGCAGAACGCCCGCATGCTCGAGAGGCACAGAAGCGTCTTGCGGCGGAGATGACGACATTGGTTCACGGCGAGCACAACACACGGTCAGTGGAGTTGGCCAGCCAGGCACTGTT